>NZ_JAKNQH010000022.1 GCF_022662305.1 Sphingomonas sp. BAUL-RG-20F-R05-02 | reverse complement strand
TGGCGGCGGCAGCCGCATCCTGGGCGGCCTTGTCGGACGCCGCCTTGGCGGCATCCTGTGCAGTCGCCACATCATTGGCGTCACTGCCAGCTTTATCGACACCAGTTCTAATCGTTGGGTCGAGACGTTCCACGACAGCCACCACGTTCTGGGTAGTCTTGTCCTTCACTGAGGCACTCGTGACCGGATCCGATGCGATCTCGACCGCCCTGACGACCGAAGTGGAAGCCTCTGTGGCGACGCGCGTCGCGTTCGAGACGTCAGGGATACTTGTACCGCTTACGCCGTTCACCAACCCTCCGGTGACAGTGGAGAGCGAAACGGGCGCTTCATAAACTGCTTCGATGATCGCGGCTGACGATGGTGGTGTAGTGATCGCTGGCTGGGCGGGCATCTCCGCTGCGACGCTCGCCGTGGTCGTGGTCGTGGTAGGCGTGGACGCCGCCACCGTTGTGTCTGACGAGGGCGCAACTGCGGTCGGCGCGGTGGCCGCCTCGGGCTCTGGTGCTGCAGACGGCGGACGCGACGTGGCCGGCACACCAGACGTCGCGGCGGAGGCCCCTGGCGAGGCAATCACACGACGCACACCGTTGCTTTCTATCGCAAGGCGAAACAAGTCATTGGCACCGACCTGTGCGACCGCACCCGGAAGCAAAAGCTGGTGAGCGCCATTATCCACGGTGGCGACATCGACGGCACCCTCGAGCACCTGTACCGAGGTACCCAGCGAAGTTACGCCTACCGAGAACGTCGTCCCCTTTACGACAGCGGCAAGATACGGTGTCTTAACTTCGAAATGCGGCGTCATCTTCTTTTTAATCATGAATACGACGTTGCCGAAATCCTCGATCATCTGGGTGAAACCGTTTGCCTGCTGCGCTTCCGGCAAGCGAAGGCGCGAGTTGGCGGCTACCATCAGATATTCACTGCCACGGACAAGGACCGCACGGCCACCGGGACCGGTAGAAATCATGTCGCCTGCGGCAATACCACTCCCGCGCGTGGCGACTTTACTTACCCCTGCGTGACCAATTTGAACCGACCCGCTGGTTTCGCTAACAATCCAGCTCGGTTCGGCCGCAATGGCCGCCGAAGAGCAACTCGCCGCCAACATGGCGACAAACGCCTTTCGCATGTTCAACCCCCCTACTATTCGGGGCAGACCGGTAGATGGGGACGCATGTGCGCGAGGTTCAGTAAGCTGGTTAATTTCCCGTTAGATCAATAGCGGCTAACCTTTTGCAAATGGTTGCCCGCTAGCCACGCCATACCGGTGTGGGGAAGTGTTGATGCGTAACGTATTGGGCGTACTGGCGGGTGGCGCCGCCGCAGTGAATCCTTGGAGCGCCGCACAAGCCCAGGCTCAATTGAATCGTGCCGACCCCTCGATCCTCGAACGCGTGTTGCCGCAGTCGGTAAAACCGCTGCCCGCCAACGATCCTGTCGTGACGATTGAGCCGAAGGTCGTGACCGCACCCTCTCACGTACGCCTGGCATCCGCAATTATCGTCGAGGGCGGCAGAGAAATCGCGCGCAGTACATTCAGCGATGCACTCGTTAATTACATAGGACGTGACCTAACGGATAGCGACCTGAAGACGTTGTCGCACGCGGTTGCCGATGTTGCCCGTAAAGCGGGCTACCCGTTCGCCAACGCGTGGATCGAACCTCAAACGTTGGCAAATGGTATCTTGCGCGTTTCGCTCGACGCAGGCTCGCTGGCCGCAGTGCGCGTGATCGGTCATACAAATACCCTCGCCAATAAGATTTTGACAAACGCGCTTGTCACAGGGCGCCCGGTTCGTAGTGACCAGCTTGAGCGGGCAATCTTGCTTGTAGGGGATATTCCTGGCGTCAGTGTCAAGGAAAGTAGATTTGTACGGCAGAACGGATTCGGTATTTTGTTGGTCACCATCGCCGAAGATCGACTAACCGCCTACGCTCAAATTGATAATCGCGGCAGCAAGGAGGTTGGGCCGCTACGCTCGACCATCATCGCCAACGCACACGGCGTTTTTCAAACCGGTGATGAGGCAAGCCTGGTTCTGGCGCAGACGCCGATCCAACCATCAGAATTTGTGTTCGTGCGCGGACGGTACGCGATGCCCATCGATGCCGATGGCGCGACCCTGTCAGCCTCTGCCTCCTACGGCCGCGCCAAGCCCGGTGCCACCCTGAAACCGCTCGATGTGACGGGCGAGAGCTACGATGCGAGCCTGTTCTATACGAAGCCGCTCGTGCGAAGGCGCGACGCAAGTCTCTGGGGAACGGTTGAGGTACGCGGCCTGCGCAGCAATCAAACCTTGCTGGGCATTCCGCTTCGTGACGACCGCATCGCCACGCTAACGGGTACGGTCAGTGGGACCGCTCATGCCGGCTCGGGCATTTTGAGGGGCGAGGTTCATCTAATCGACGGGCTTCCGTTACCGGGCGTGACGCATGAGGGCGATCAACGCGCCTCGCGGAGCGACGGTGACGCGCGTTTCGTGATCTTGAGCTATGCCGCTGAATGGACCGCCCCGCTTGCTGGGCGACTGAGCTTGTCCCTCGCTACCGAGGGGCAAATCGCCTCACGCCCTCTGCTCGCGACGATGGAAATCGGTGGCGGCGGCCCAACCTTCGGCCGGGCGTATGATTATGCCGAACGTACGGGCGACGATGGGATCTTGGGTTCGAGCGAAATCCGATTCGATCTTGGGCAGGTCATCCCGCGGATGGTCAGCCGACTGCAGGTTTATGCTTCGGCTGACGGTGGCTATGTTTCCAACCTTCGTGGAGGGTTCGGTGGGGGTACCTTGCTGTCGACCGCGGCGGGCTTGCGCGCCGGGCGGGGCAAGCTGAGCGCTGCGGTCGAGGTCGCGTTGCCGCTCAACGCCGATCGTTTCGATACAAAGAAGCGCAATCCACGCTTTTCCTTCCGACTGTCGCGCCTGATCTGATGAACTTCCTTTCCCTTAAATCGTATGGCCGCCGCAAGTCCAATTGGTTGATCCTGGGAATCAGCCTGTTGATAGGGGCTTGGTTAGCAGCGATGCCGATCGGGGCTGCGATCGACCGCGGGCTGTCCCCAGCGCGGTTCGGTGTTGTTCACCGAGCCGCGAGCGGTAAGCTGCTCGTCGTCGAGATGGATGCGAAAAGTGCGATGGCCATCAAACGATGGCCTTGGTCGCGGTCGAACTATGCCAAAGTTGTCGATCACCTGCGTCAGGCGGGTGCGGCGTCGATCCTGTTCGATGTTGAATTCTCATCACCCTCCGATGCGGCAGGGGACGAAGCATTCGCGGCTGCGCTCGCGCGTGCCGACGGAATAGTGGCGCTGCCAACTTTCGGCCAAAATGCCAGCTCCCGTGATCAGCGCACCATTGATGCCTTGCCAATAGGTCTGTTCCGACCACATGTGGCGCTCGCTTCGGTAAGCATCCGGCCGGATGCCGATGGGCAGGTACGGTCAATGCCGTTTGGAACCAGCACTGCCGGCACGGCGCGTCCTTCGCTATCTGCATACATCGCGCAGCGTTCCGGTACGATCGACACCGGATTCCCTATTGATATGTCAATCGATCCTGAAACGATTCCTCGTCTGAGCTTCATCGACATTCGCGATGGCAAGTTCGATTCCGCACAGGTGCGCGGTCGGTCCATCCTGATTGGAGCAACCGCGATCGAGATGGGGGATCGTTACGGGACACCTTTGTGGGGCGTCATTCCGGGCGTGTCAGTGCAGGCGCTGGCGGCAGAAACCTTGTTGCGCGGGGTGCCTCAATCGGGCGGCGCGACAATGCCGGTGCTGCTGGCCATGGCCGCAGCCTTGCTCATCGTCCATGTCAGAGGCATTGGAATCGCGATTGCGATGGTGGGATCACAGCTCGTTCTCTGCGTGGCGATTTTACTAGCGCAGCATGCGTTATTGATCGTCTATCCATTAGCGGCAGGACTTGGCATCATATTGTTCGCGGGGCTCACCTGTGGTGCTCGTGACGTGGCGGACCGATTCCGTCTGCAGCGGATGAAGGATGAAGATACCGGCTTACCAAACAGCCGCGCATTGATCTCGGAGAGGCAAGCCGGAACCGCCTGTACGCTGATCGTGACCCAGTTCAATAATTATGACAGTTTGCTTGCCGTCCTAGGGACGTCCGGCGGCGCGGATGTCGTGCTGCGCATCGCCGATCGGCTGAGATTGATCGCGAAGGATGCTTCAGTGTACCGCCTCGCGGATCGGCATCTCGCCGTCCTGCTGCCCCTGGATCATCCGGTTGACGACACCCTCGACGGGTTACGCTCGATCCTACTGCAGCCGGTTGAGGTTGCCGGGCGGCGGGTTGACGTTGCAGTTTCGCTTGGTCTCGCCAGCGGCAGCGTCGGTGACATCGAACGTTTAATGGCGGACGCGACGCTGGCAGCGGATGACGCGTCGCAGGCTGGTGTGTTTTGGCTGCGGGGGGTCGTCGATAAAAGCGATCTCGAAAGATCGATTTCGCTGATGGGTGAACTAGATGCAGCGATTGCTGCCGACCTGATCAATGTCTATTATCAACCTAAGTACAATCTTCGCGAGGGCCGGATTACAAGTGCCGAGGCACTTGTACGCTGGCATCATCCGGAACGCGGTTTTGTCGGACCCGATGTTTTCATTCCGTTCGCGGAGAAGGCGAATCGGATCGCGCCGCTTACCCTCTACGTTTTGCGTCGGGTTATCAAGGATGTCTTGGAATGGCGCGCCGAACACGGGTCGATCACGGCCGCAGTGAACATCTCGGCGAATCTACTGTCCGACGCGGCGTTTAATGCGCAGGTCGAAGACATTTTGTTGGGATCAGCGCTGCCAAGCACTGCTCTCGTGTTCGAGGTAACCGAGTCGGCCGCTATGTCCGACCCGAAAAGCGCCGTCGCCGCTTTGAACCGCTACCGTGATTTGGGTGTAGCGGTTTCGATGGACGATTACGGCACTGGCCAATCCACGCTCACCTATCTGAAAGACTTGCCGCTCAACGAGCTCAAAATCGATCGCAGCTTCGTTCAGCACGCCCACCGCAATCGCGACGATGGCGTCCTAGTGACCTCTACTATCCGTCTAGCGCATGAACTCGGACTAAAGGTCGTGGCGGAAGGCGTTGAGGACCATGAGTGTCTGCATTTTCTGCAAACATCAGGATGCGATTTTGTTCAAGGGTACTTCATCAGCCGACCACTTCCGCTCGCGCAATTTTTAAATTTTCTCAAGCTGGAGCACAAGACTGCTGCATGAGTTAACGGATAAACCAATGTCTGTACTAGCCCCATCACCTTGGCATCCAAGCTGCAGACCATATCGACTTCTACGCGCCTATAGCCAAAAGCTGCTCGACCGATATCCACCACCTCAAGCCGTTCCACGGTCACTTCCGAACTCCTAGTGTCGGATGTTCCAGTAACAAAAACCGGCGACCGGAGTTAGGAAGCCAGAAACGCGCTGTAACGGCTGGAAACGGGTCGAAGTCGCCAGGCATCATGGGCAAGAGCCAATGGTAATTAGGCTGGCTAGAGAATGCAGTTCGGCACAGGCCTATGCTTACCCGGCTTGTAGCGTAGTATTGTTAGCCGAGAAAATTTTTACGGTAGCGTGGGCATCAAGCGCTTCGCGAGACAACGTGCCTTGCGGCACATCACACTTGTGCCCAAGCAGAAGACGTTCTTCAATGACGCTTTCGACGCCCTCGGCTGTGACAGCAAGACCGAGGCCTCGGCCAAGCCCCGCCAGCGCATTTACAATGCTGGCGCTTTCGGGATCGCTAGCCATTGATTGGACAAAGCTGCGATCGATCTTGATCTTGTCGAGCTTGAAATTCCGCAGGTGGTAGAGACTCGAGTAGCCGGTCCCAAAATTGTCGAGCGTGATACGAACCCCGGCAGCGCGTATCGTGCCGAGCGTCGCGCGGGCACTCTCAGGGTCGGCGACGAGCGCACTTTCCGTTATTTCGAGTTCCAGCTGTTTTGGCGGAAGACCGGTGTCGTGCAACAAGCGTGCGACTCGAGCGGGCAGAAGGCTGTCCCGGAGCTGTCCGGGATAGATATCGGCAGAGAGCGTCGTACCAGCGGGCCAGCGGCTGGCCGTGGTACACGCCTTCCGCAGGACGTTTTCGGCTAGCGCATGGATCAGCCCGGTTTCCTCGGCGATAGCGATGAAGCGTTCGACGGGGACGATGTCGCCACCTTCATCAACCCAACGCGGCGTCATCTCGAAGCCTATGATCTCGTGCGAAGCAAACTGAACCGTTGGTTGAAAAACGGCGTCGATCGAGTCGTTGTCGATTGCCTCGCGCAGCGCGCGCTCGAGGACCGCGCGTTCGTGCACGCGCGCATCCATTTGCGGTTCGAAGAAGCGCAGGGCTGATCGGCGCTCAATCTTGGCGCGGTAGAGCGCGATATCTGCCTTGCGCATGGCCTCTTCGCTAGTGCTTGCATCGGACGGCACTAGAGCTACGCCGATACCGGCGCCGACCCCGTGGATAGCGCCTCCTGCGGTAATGGGACTGTTGAGCGCTTCGATCACGCGCAAAGCGACGTTCGTTGCAGCCTCCGGCCCCGCGACATGGGTCGCGAGGATCGCAAACTCGTCGCCGCCGAAGCGTGCGACCATGTCGCCGTCGCGCATTGCCGACAAAAGCCGTTGCGCCACGACGATCAGAACTTCGTCGCCAACTCCATGGCCATGCACATCGTTGATCTGCTTGAAGCCGTTCAGATCAAGGAAGTAGACAGCGTGTGATGCTCCGGCCCGCGGCGGAGAGCCCACTGCAGCAGCCAGCGCCTCCTCGAATTGTCGACGATTGGGAAGACCCGTCAGCCCATCCTGATAGGCTAGCTCCCGCGCATATCGTTCTGCGGCGATACGGCGTGCGACTTCACGCTTTTGCGATAGATATTGCTTCACCGCAAACCCAAGCAATGCCAAGACAACTAGTGCCCCGACGAGAAGCGCCTCGTCGAGCTCGATAGTCCCCTCCTTCGGCCCGATGGAGCCTTCGTTGGCGAAAACATCGACTGCATATACGTAGTAGAGCGCCGCTAACGCGCCTATGAAAATGACCGAAAGATCACGGATCGAGACACGATGCCGCATAATAAAGCTCCAGAGCCGCGCTCGCAAAGAAGGATTGGAGGGGTCCATTCTCGCAAAGTAACGCGCGATCCTTTAAGACTCGTGTGCAGGCGTTGGCGGGGCCATCCCGGCGCGCTACCCATACAGCGAAAAGGCTAGCGTGGCCGATCACTGTCCAGACCTAATTACGTCTGGCTTGTCTCGCGAAGTAAGCCGCGATGGTGTGACCGTCCGAGTTGAGATCTGCCGGCTCGAGGCCCCCCCCGGCGGTCGCTCCAGGTCGTTAATGATCAGGGTACCTCAACGGTCGATCCTCATGACGGCAGCACGGCAGCGAGGGGCCTGACAACGGGCGGAGGCTTCCAGCGGCATAGACCTCGACTGGCTCGGCCGAAGCAGCGGACGGGCAGATCACGAAGGCCAGCGCCCAAAGGATCAAGACCCGCATCGATCGGCTTCTCGCTCAAATGGGCAACGGCTAGGCCGGCACTGCAGAATGGCGATGTTTTCACTAGGGCTGCCGCGTAATTTCCGGCAGGGAAACTGTATTCGACTGTATACATCCCCGCAAGGAACTGCTGTTGCGCTATCTCACCTTTTTCGGCCGCTCCCTCATTGCCTGTGCCACAACGGCCGCCGCCGTGCCGGCACAGGCTCAGACCGCTAGCCCGTCCACAAGCGGCGGTGAGGTCGTCGTCACGGCGGAGCGGGGCTATGGCGAGCAGCCCGTCTACTCCGCCAAAACCGTGAACCTGGGGCCGCTCGGCGACAAGCCGATCAAGGACACGCCAGCTTCCATCACGACGATTCCCGAGGATCTGATCGTCAACAACCAGGCGCGTACCGTCAACGACACGCTGCGCTACCTGCCCTCGGTGGAGGTGCGCGATCAGCAGGGCTTCGAGATCTCGCGGCCGCAATCGCGCGGGTTCCAGGGCAGCATCGTCCAGGACACGCGGCTCGACGGGCTCAACATCATCGGCACCACCGCGATCCCGGCTGAGAACCTCGCCGGTATCCAAGTGCTCAATGGGCTCAGTGGTGCGCTTTACGGCCCGCAGTCACCGGCGGGCGTGTTCGACTATCGGCTGAAGCGCCCGACCGAGACGCCGCTGCTGCGCCTGGTCGGCAGCTTCGATTCGAACGGGCTGTGGACCGGCCAAATCGACGCCAGCCAAACCACCGGCGCGGTCGGCTATCGCTTCAACGCCGTTCATGGCGGCGGCGAGAGCTATGTCGATGGCAGCCATTTCAACCGGACGCTGCTTGCCGCCGACGTCGACATCCACCTCGACGCTGCGACGGTGATCGAGGCGGACGTCAGCCATTACGAAACGAAGGGGTTTGGGTTACCTGGCAGTATTGTCTATTTCACAGGTGCTCGCACAGTGCTGCCCGCGGCGATTGATCCCACCCGCGTCGGCTATGGCCAGCGCGGCGCGGGGGTGGACCTGTACACCGACACCGGTCTCGCCAAGCTCAAGCATGATCTGGGCAATGGCTGGCAGCTCGAGATCGGCGGGCTGTACCAGAACGCCGTCCGCGGCCTGTACGGCATTACCAACACACTGACTGACAACGCCGGCAACTACGCCGTCACCCAGAACTTCAACGCCGTCCCGCGTTTCACCGTCGCCAGCAATACCGCTTCGCTGACCGGCACCGCCTCTCTGTTTGGTTTCGCCAACGATCTGGCGCTTGGCACAAACGGCTTCGTCAACGGCCAGTACAGCTACCGCAACTCGATCGCGGTGATGCTCGGCACCGGCAACCTCGCCAACCCCATGCTGCTGCCAGCCAAGCAGATCCCGGCTACCGGCGGTGAGTATCGCTCGGCGCGGTTGTTCGTGCAGTCGATCGTCGTGGGCGACACGGTGCACTTCACCCACGCGCTGGCGCTGCAGGGCACGCTCAGCACGTCGTTCCTCACGTCCCGCAGCTACTCCGCCGCCGGTGCCGTCACCAGCGCGGACACGCGCAACGGCGTGCTCAGCCCGACAGTCAGCCTGATCGCTCGGCCGGACGACCGGCTGACGCTCTACGCCACCTATACCAACAATGTGGAGCAGGGGGAGAGCGCGCCGGCCGGGACCGCCAATGCGAACAAGATCCTCTCGCCCTACCGCGACATCCAGTATGAGGCGGGGGCGAAATACGAGCTCGCGCCTGGCTTCCTCGTCACGGCGGCCGGCTTTCGCATGACCCGGCCGCTTTCCACAACGAGCGCGACGACCAACGTCTTCGCCGTCGTCGGCACCCAGCGCAACTGGGGCGGCGAGCTGTTCGGTCAGGGCTCGCTCTCACCATCGCTCAGCCTGCTCGGCGGTGTGACCTACATCGACGCACGGCTGATCGGCTCGGGCGTGGTGGCAACGAATGACAAGCGCGTCGTCGGCGTGCCGGAGTTCAAGAGCGACGTGTCGGCCGACTTCCACCCGGAAGTGCTGGCGGGGTTCGCGCTGACCGGCACGTTCCACTACGAGAGTGATCGCGCCGCAACCAACATCAACAACAGCTTCGCGCCTGCCTATGCCACGTTCGACCTCGGCGCGCGCTACAACGCCGCGCTGTTCGGGCACCACGAGACGGTGCGGCTCAACGTGGTCAACGTCGGCGACAAGCGTTACTACTCGTCAATAGCCGACGGGAACATCGTCGGCAGCCCGGGAGCGAACACCGCATATTCCGGCACACCTAGGACGGTTCTGGCGAGCGTCGAGTTCGACCTCTGAAAGCTCCTCATCCTTCCAGCCTTTCATCAAGCTGGAAGGATGGTGCGCTGGATTGCCCGGCGTCAGGTTCGGCCTGAACGAACGGCCGCTCTCGGGAAGGCCGTGAGCGGGGCTGAATGTCGCCTCTTGGGTCGTCGCGCCAATAGGTAGGCGAGGGCAGCCATTTCCCTTTGCAGACCAACCTGCCCATCCGCAGTTGCCCAGTCCTGGCTATTCAAGTCGATGCGGCGGTCCCAACAGCAAACGTAGGATACGGATCTCATCCTTGTTGGGCGGTGTGCGCCTTTGGATTGATAATCCGACCAACCGGCATCCCATCAAAATCCTGATCATGCTCTTCAGAAAGCCCAAACGGGTCGGCATGTATAACAAGGTCAGTGTTCGGGAATGCCGAAAGGATACGGTTTTCGGCCCGTTCAATAATCGCATGCGCTTCGAGCAAAGACTGTCTGGGATCAAGCTCCATATGCATCTGCACGTGGAGGAAGGGCCCCGAATTCCTAGATCGAAACTGATGAACCCCGAGCACCTCTTCATCGTCGAGTGCGAGCCGAATTAGCTCCTCCCGATCCACATCGTCCACCTCCCGATCAAGCAGTTCGTTAGATGCTTCGCGCAACACGTCGATCGCACCTTTAACAAGCCAAAAGGCGACGAGGAGGCCGGCGAATGCATCCCAACGCGCATCATTTGTAAGCCGCGCCAAGCCAAGGCCCACAATCGCAGCGGCGTTCGATACAAGGTCAGCGAGGTAGTGAGCACGGTCTCCTTTGATGGCAACCGAACGTGTGCGTTCGATGACGAGCGCCTGTGCCTTCACCAGTGCCAAAGTCATTAAGACCGACACAAACATCACCGCTATTGCGCCACCTTCGGCAGCAACGGGTTTTGGATGGAAGAGGTGATTGACAGCTTCTCGCCCGATCAGCGCTGCCGATGCGAAGACTAAACCAGCCTGTAGTAAACTAGCAAACGCCTCAGCTTTGCCGTGACCGTAGCGATGTTCTGCATCAGCAGGCGCTACAGCGACACGTACTGCCCAAAAGGTCCCCATGGCGGCGACGAAGTCCAGCCCTGAGTCGGCGGCCGACGCCAGCAATGAAACAGAGCCGCTAAACCACCATACAGCCGTCTTCAGCAGCATCAACGATAAGCCGACGCTGACAGACATCCATGTGATCCGAGCGGTGAGCTGCGCCGTCTCATCGACCGCAAGCCGCATTGGCTGCTGTGGTGGAACAGGCACGTTCGCCATGATATAACTCCGAGCCGAGACGTGGAACGGCTTCAACGGGGATCGGCCGAGTCCCGCCTGAAACCGTCGGTCTCGCTTGACGGTAATCAACCGCCTACCTGTGCCACGACCAAGGCCGAGTATGTTGACACAGGCTCCTCATAAAAGAGGCCGCTACTCCCCGAGAGCGAGGCGTCGCATAGCTTATCTACCAGCAATGGCAACGGCCACCTCGGCAGCTTCGTAGTTGATCTGGTGCAAAGCTGCCGTACCGTTATCCGCCAGCTCAAGCTGTTTCGCGCGACCTCCGAACGCCTGAAACCGGCGTCAAGCGACATGAACGGGCGACCGGAGTTGGGAAGCCGAAAGCGCGTCGCGAACGGCCGGGATTGGGTCACCAAGGCAGGCTCTTGTTGAAGCGATCAAGGTAGCGCAGCCCCTGCGTTCCTCGGTTCGCCTCAATCATGTCCACGACCAGCGGAATGCTCTCCTCGACGGATAGCGACGCATCGCTGCCGCCCATCTTGGTCCTGACCCAGCCCGGCGCGACGAGGAGCAAGGCGTGCCCGTCGCGAGCGTTCTTCGCGGCATATCCCTTCATCAGCATGTTGAGCGCGGCCTTGCTCGATGAATAAAGCTGCCAGCCGCCGCTCGCGTTCGTGATGCTGCCGAGTTCGGAGGTCATGATCGCGATCGTGCCGCCCGCCGGCACCAGGTCGCGCAATAGCTCGGCCGCGCGTACCGGCGAGAAGGCGTTGGTCAGCATCATATCGAAGAAGTCGCCCTCGCTCGCGGTAGCGGGGCTCTGCTCGATCGCGCGGGCAATGCCAGCGTTGACGAACAAGACGTCGACCTGGCGGTCTGCCAGACGATCGTGCAATGCGCGGACGCCCTTCTCATCGTTGATGTCGACCGTCTCCATTTCAAGACTGCCAGGAAACCGCTTCGCTAGTTGGGTGAGGTCGTCCGACCCGCCTCGCGCGGTTGCGATCACGTTCCAGCCGCGGCCGAGCCATTCCTCGGCGAGAGCCAAACCGAGCCCGCGCGATGCGCCGAGGATGAGGGCAGTTTGCTTCGTCATGCTGATCTCCATGTCTTGTGCGATGCCTAGAACGCCGCCATGCCGATCGAGGCACCGCCATCGACGTTGAGCGTCTGGCCGGTGATGAAGCCGGCGTCTTCGGACAGCAAAAAGGCGATCGCCGCGGCGATCTCGTCGGGCTGACCGAAGCGGCTCATCGGTATGCCCGCCAGATAGCGGCGCTCACCTTCACTGCCGGATGCATTGTTGGCACGGAATAACTCTGTCTCGGTCGGGCCTGGCGACACCGCATTGACCGTGATGCCGGTGGTCGCCAGCTCCAGCGCCCAGCTGCGGGTGAAGCTGACCAGCGCGGCCTTGGCGGCGGCGTAGGCGGTGCACTCGACCGCGCCGAGGACGGTCAGGCTGGTGATGTTGACCACGCGGCCCCAGTCGCGCGCGGTCATGTCGGGCAGCAGCGCCTGAACGGCCTGGAGCGCCGGGTGAAGGTTGACGCGCATGACCTCCTCCAGCGCGGCGACTTCCACCCCGCCGAGACGCTGCGGCCGCACCAGCCCGACATTGTTCACGACGCCATCGAACGCGAACCGGGCGGTTAGGTCGGCGAGCGCCGCGTCGGTGGCGGGCGCATCTGCGAGGTCGACTTGGACGAGCGTGCCGGGGAAATGCGGGGCCTCACCCCGTGCGAGCCCTACGACCTGATGCCCGTTTTGTGTCAGGCGGCGCGCGAGCGCGAGACCGATGCCCTTGCTGGCACCGGCGATGAGGAAGGTGCGGGGCATGTGAGCTCCTGGGCTGGCGCCCCCGGGCCGCTTTGCTGGCCGGGGCATAGGGGATCAGGCGGAGACGGTGGCGGCGCGACGCAGCGCCGGCAGCATGCCTTCGGGCTCGGGGCGGCGCGTATAGTCGGGATTCACCTCGGCGTAGAGGATCGTGCCGTCCTGTGCGATCACGAAGCGGCCGGGCATTGGCAGCGTCCAGCTCGGGTCCCCGTTGAACGCCGGGAGGTCGTTCTTCAGGCCCTTGTAGAGATCGACCAGATAGTCGGGCAGTTCGAAGCGTAGGCCGAACGCGGCGGCGACGTCGTTGTGCGTGTCCGACAGGATCGGGAAGTCGAGTTCGTTCTGGCGCACCGACTTGCGGCTGTTCACCGCCGTCTGCGGCGAGATCGCGACCAGGCTGGCGCCAAGCTTCTTGAACGCGGGAAGTGCGGCCTGAAGCGCCTGCAACTCCATGTTGCAATACGGGCACCAGACGCCGCGATAGAAGCTCACGACCAGTGGTCCTTTGGCGAGCAGGTCGGCAGACGAGACGGGCTGGCCACCCGGATCGTTGAGCGTGAAGGCTGGCGCCTTGTCTCCCGCCTTGAGCGCGCATGTTGCAGCGCCGCTTTCTATAAGCTCGGCGGTCGCCCGGTGCATGGTCTCGATCACCGAAGGCGGCACGTTATAAGGCGGCTTGCCCGCCTCGAAGTCGGCCTTGAACGCGTCGAGTTTGGCTTGCAGGGTCATGGGTGTTCTCCTTGAATAGGGTTTCAGGCGGCGGGGACGAGGGCGTTTACGCGCGCAATGGCGCGTTGCACGGCGGCGCGCGCCTCGACCTCGGCGTACCAACGAGCGACATGGGGTGCGTCGTCCAGGCTCACGCCGGCGAACTCGCGCCGCCACAGCCAGCCAAAATGGGCGATGTCGGCGATCGAGATGTCGGCCCCGGCGACGAAGCGATGCTTGGCAAGCACGCCATCGAGCATGGACACGGTGCGCCTGGCTTCACCCAGGAAGCGCTCGATCGCGATCGGCTGCGGCTCGGCCGCGAAGCGCTGGAAGAAACCCGACTGGCCGAAGGCGGCGCTCAGGCCCGAGGCATGGAAGAAGAGCTGCTCGAACACGCGGGCGCGAGCCTCGCCCGAGCGGGGCAGCAAGCGGCCGGTCTTCTCGGCCAGATAGACCAGGATCGCGGCGGACTCGGTCAGGACCAGATCGCCGTCGATCAGGACCGGTACCTTGGCGTTCGGGTTCAACAGGACGAAGCTCGGCGCCTTCTGCTCGCCCTTGCGGACGTTCACGCCGTGCAATTCGTAGTCCAGCCCGAGTTCTTCGAGCGCGATCGGCACCTTGATGCTGTTGGGTGTGGCGAAGGCGTAGACGTCGAGCATGGGGGCGGCTCCTCGAATGGTGTGAGGAGCAGATGCCCCTTTCCCTCTCGACAGGGCAGGCGGGTCGGGGCGATAACGCTCATTCCGAGGAGGAATGACGTGGACCGGTATCAGGCGATGGCGACGTTTGTACGTGTGGTAGAGACCGGCTCCTTCTCGGCCGCCGCCCGCCAGCTCAACGTCGGCCAGCCCGCCGTCTCCAAGACGATCGCGCAGCTCGAGGGTCGCCTCCAGGTCAGCCTGCTGACGCGCTCCACGCATCGCCTCACGCCGACCGAGGCGGGCATACGCTTCTACGAGCGGGCCAAGGCGGCCATCCAGGAGGCCGACGAGGCGGAGCTGGCCGCGCGTGGCGCGGGGGCGGGATTGTCGGGCTGCCTGCGCGTCTCAGCGGCGACGACCTTCGCACGCCTGTACATCCTGCCCTTGCTACCACGATTTCTTGAAGAACATCCCGAACTTGAGATCGACGTCATCCTCGACGACCGCGTGATCGACTTGATTGCGGAGGGCATCGACGTGTCCCTGCGCATGGGTGCGCTGCCGGACTCGTCCGCCGTCGCACGCAGGCTGGCGACGGGCGGGCGATCGGTCTTCGCCACGCCCGCCTATCTCGCGCGCGCCGGCGAGCCGCAGAGCCCCGCCGATCTCGCCGACCATGAGACGATCATCTACAGCCAACTGACCGATGCATGGTCGTTTACGCGCGAAGGAACGGTAGCGTCGGTCACGGTACGCGGCCGGGTGCGGGTGAACGCGGCTGAGGGATTGCGCGCGGCAGTGCTCGCCGACATGGGCCTGACCATCGGGTCGGACTGGATGTTCGGACC
Source organism: Sphingomonas sp. BAUL-RG-20F-R05-02 (assembly GCF_022662305.1). Taxonomy (GTDB): domain Bacteria; phylum Pseudomonadota; class Alphaproteobacteria; order Sphingomonadales; family Sphingomonadaceae; genus Sphingomonas. The sequence continues at coordinate 14,075 of NZ_JAKNQH010000022.1, read as the reverse complement.
AGAGTTGGCCAGCGGCCGGGTCAGGCGCGTTTTACAAGATTGGTCGCTTCCGCCGATAGACCTCTGGGCTGTGTTCCCCGCCGGCCGCATGAGCAGTGCCAAGGCCCGCGCGTTCGCCAGCTTCGTCGAGGCGGCGTTGGATGGCATCTATTCCGCTCCGGCATAAGCCTTATCGCCTCATGCCATCGTCCGCTCCGGCGCCAAGGCGCCTAGCTAATCCCCACGCCGCCGCTTCCGGTCGGCCTTAGGACAAGGGATCAGCACCATGGCCAAGTTCGAAACATATCGTGACGCCTTCCCCAACGCCCGCCTGACCCGCAAGGACAATGGCGTGCTTGAAGTCGCCCTGCACACGGGTGGCGGAAAGCTCGTCTTCAACGGGCATACGCACGAGCAGTTCGTCGAGCTGTTCCACCAGATCGGCGAGGATCGCGACAATCGCGCGGTCATTCTGACCGGCACCGGCGACGCGTTCATGGATACGATCGATCCCGAGGGCTTCGACTTCTTCAGCCCCCAGGGCTACGACAAGATCCTGCGTGAGGGCCGCAAGGTGCTGTCGAACATTCTCGACATCGAGGTGCCGATGATCACCGCGCTCAACGGGCCGGTGCTGCTCCACAGCGAATATGCGCTGCTGACCGACATCATCCTCGCCACCCCCGAAACCGTGTTCCAGGACAAGCCGCACTTCGAGTTCGGCATCGTGCCGGGCGACGGCGTGCACCTGCTCTGGCCGCACGTCATCGGCTCGATCCGTGGCCGCTACTTCCTGCTCACGCGTCAGGTCCTCGATGCTGAAACGGCAAAGAGCTATGGCACGGTCAACGAGATCGTGCCAGCCGATCGCCTGCTCGCCCGCGCGCACGAGATCGCTGACGGCATTGCCGCGCTGCCGCCGCTGACCGGTCGCTACACCCGCATGGCGATTACCCAGCCGCTGCGCCGCCTGATCGACGAGGGCACCGGCTATGGCCTCGCGCTCGAAGGCATCAGTGCTGCCGACGTCGCTCGATCGATGGCCGCCCAGGGCTGACACCGCACATGCCGCCCGGCCGGTCGCCGGGCGGCAGTGTTCCCAAACAAGGAAAAGTCATGACCCAGATGCGCTACCGCACCGCCGACGTCGACGGCCATGCCATCTTCTATCGCGAGGCGGGCGACCCCGGTCTGCCGACACTGCTGCTGCTGCTGCACGGCTTCCCGTCGTCGAGTCACATGTTCCGCGATCTGATCCCGCTGCTGGCCGGCCGCTTCCACCTTGTCGCGCCCGATCTGCCAGGCTTCGGTCTTAGCGAGATCAAGCCGCGGGCGACCTTCACATACAGCTTCGACGCACTTTCCAAGGTGGTTGAGCGCTTCACCGAGGTAATCGGCCTCGACCGCTATGCCCTTTACGTTTTCGATTACGGCGCGCCGACGGGCTTTCGGCTCGCGATGGCCCATCCCGAGCGGGTCACCGCTATTATTTCGCAGAACGGCAACGCGTATGAGGAAGGGCTGAGCACTGGCTGGAATCCGATCCAGCGCTATTGGCGCGAACCGACGGGCGCCAATCGCCAGACGCTGCGAGAACTTCTCACGCCGAAGTCGATCCGGTGGCAATACGAGCATGGCGTGCCGGACGTCAGCGCAGTCTCGCCGGATGGCAGCGCGCTGGACGCCTGGTATATAGCGCGGCCGGAAGTTGACGAAATCCAGCTCGACCTGTTCGGCGACTATGCCAGCAACGTTGCGCTCTACCCCGCATTCCAAGCGTACTTCCGCGAGCACAGCCCACCTTTCTTGGCGATCTGGGGCAGGAACGATCCGTTCTTCCTCCCGGCTGGAGCTGAAGCCTTCCGGCGCGATCTGCCGGATGCAGATGTCCGCTTCCTCGACACTGGACATTTCGCGCTGGAAACGCATGCGACGGACATCGCCGACGCGATCAGGCAATTCCTGCCGCGATGATGACCTTCCGGGCGCCGACATTAGGCTGGTCCACAGATGTCCGGTGTCGGCGCAACCGGACGCTCCTAGTCGCGACGTCGAGGCACAGGAAGGGCCACTCCCAGCCCTCGATGCAGCATCTGGAGCCTCGACCAACTCACATTAACGAGCATCCGAAGCTGGGCACCCCACTGAAGCTGCTGAACGGCGGAATGTGGGTCTCGGCAGCCGCTGGCGGCCTGATCGCCGCCTGACCACGCTCGTCTGCTCGTAAGGCCGTTCGCATCCTGGAACTAGCTGCTTTAAGGGGGCTCGAAGCCTTTCCATTTCCCGTGTCCACCATCCCATGTCGGTGAAGTTTGCGGGGACGGGTTCTGGAAAAGCGGTTTACGATGGTGAACGGTCGCGCGGTAAGCACGGGCGGCATACCAGTGAGAGGGCAGTAATGACGGACGCCGCAAACGTAATTGCCGTGGACCACACAGGCTTCGCTGTGTCGTCTTTGGACGAAGCCGTTCGGTTCTGGACGGGAGCGCTCGGTTTCACGCTTGAGCGGCAATCGGAGATGGGGGGCGACTTCCTGCATCAGGTGACAGGTGTCGATGATCCGAGTGTGAAAACGGCGATCGTCAAGGCACAAGACGGCTCCGTGGTCGAACTGTTGGAATATTCAAACGGGCTCCAGAACGGCACGGTGCCCAACGGCGCGGGATCGATCGGAGCGGCCCACCTAGCTCTGACCGTTACAGATATTCATGCCGCCATTGCCCGCGTCGAGGCAGCAGGATGGAAGGCGAAAGGTAATCCGCTGCCGATCCCGGGTGGTCCACGGAAGGGAACGTTGGTGGCCTACGTTTCAGGCCCCGATCATATCACGATAGAGCTTATGCAGCCGGCAGCCCGTTAGCTGGCTGGCAGCAGCTTTGCCGCCTCATCATCCTTTGCGAAACCTGGCACGGCAGCGGACATGGCAGAGAATCAGCGCCTTCTGTGCCGCAAAACTGAACGGATGGCAGAAGTTGGGGAGCCAGGAAGAGGCCGCGAATGACCGCAAGTGGGTCGCTTGACCACGGACCTACAGTAAGCGTGGCTTGAGGGCCGCAGATTACGCGGCTAGCGCGATGGGCTGATCTGTTGCTCCCGCCCAGTGCCACGGCATGAGTTCGTCCCAGCGGCTGGCCGGCCAGTCGTCGGCGATCCTGGCGATGACGTCGGCGATGTAGGCCTGTGGGTCGACGCCGTTGGCTTTGCAGGTCTGGATGACGGTGTAGATGGCGGCGGCACGCTCGCCGCCTGCTTTGGAGCCGGCGAACAGCCAGTTTCGGCGTCCGACAGCGACGCCGCGCAGCGCCCGTTCAGCGATGTTGTTGTCGATCTCCAGCCGGCCGTCGTCTAGGAAGCGGCAGAGCGCGGGCCAGCGCTTGGTGCCATAGGCGATGGCCCTGGCCATGTCGGACTTGGGCGACAGGCGGCGAAGGGCAGCGTCGAGCACCTCGCGCAAGGCGTCGACCAGCGGCCTGGTTTGGTCCCGCCGGGCACGATGACGCTCATTCGGCGGCTGACCGCGCACTTTGGCCTCGACGGCGTAGAGCGCGCCGATGCGTTCGAGAACGTCGGTGGTCAGCGGCGGCGTGGACGAGCGCTCGTGCAGGTCGAACACCTTGCGTCGGAAGTGAGCCCAGCACGCCACTTCGGTAACGCCGCTGCGGTAGAGGCCGTCATAGCCGGCATAGGCATCCGCCTGGAGGAAGCCGCGAAAGTCGGCGAGATGCGCCTGTGGATGAGCACCAGTGCGGTCAGGCGTGAAGCGGTACTACGTCGCGGGCGGCGTCGTGCTGCCGGAAGCGCGGTCGTCGGCCGCATAGACCCACAGCCGCCCGGTCGCGGTCTTGCCCCGGCCGGGGTCGAGCACTGGCACCGGCGTGTCGTCGGCGTGGATCTTGTCGGCCTTGAGCACCGCGTCGCGGATGCGGCTGACGACCGGGTCGAGCAGCGCCGCGGCCTGCTCGGTCCAGCCGGCGAGCGTGGAGCGGTCGATGCCAAGGCCTTGCGCCGCCATCATCTCCGCTTGGCGGTACAGCGGCAGGTGGTGGTCGAACTTCGACACGACGACATGCGCCAGCGTCGTGAACGTCGCCTTGCCACGTGCAACCGCCTTGGGCGGTGCGGGCGCCTGAACGATCTTCTCGCAGGACCGACAGCTTTATTTCGGCCGCACCTGCCGCACGATCCGCCAGCGCACCGGCATGGCGTCGAGCATCTCGTGCGTGTCCGCGCCCACGCGGCGCAGCGTGCCGCCACAGTCCGGACAAGTGCACGCGCCCGATGCCGGCTTGTGGACGACCTCTTCGCGCGGCAGGTGGTCCGGCAAGGCACGCACCGGTGCCGGTCGTGCTGGCGTGTTGGGCGCGGCGGCCTCGACATCGGGAACGGCGCTCTCGGTTTCCAGCTCTTCCAGTGCCAGCTCGAGCTGCGCGATCTCGCGGCCCAGCTTCTCCGACGACGCGCCGAACTGCATCCGGCGCAGCCGCGCGATGTCCGCGCAGCGTGTCGATGAGCAGGTCGCGGGCGGCGAGCGCGGCATTGGCCCGGGCGAGCGAAACCTCTAGCGCGGCAATCCGCGCAGCGGCATCAGAGGAGGAAACGGGCGCTTCCGACATCCCGGTTGCATAGCAGATCGCATGCCGACGGGCGAGCAAAAGCCACGCAAAACCGGCGTTCTTAGCCTGCCAATGTCGGCACGAACGTCCGCTCCGGCCGACGCCAGTCAATGCCCTCCAGCAACATCGACAGCTGCGCTGGCGTCAGCGTCACCGAGCCGGTCGCCGTCACCGGCCAGACAAAACGGCCACGGTCGAGCCGCTTCGAGAACAGGCAAAGACCCTGGCCGTCGAACCATAGCAGCTTGACGAGGTGACCCCGCTTCCCCCGGAACGCGAACAGCGCGCCCGAGTGCGGGTTCTGCTCAAGCACCTGCTGCACCAGCACCGCGAGGCCGTCGAACCCCTTGCGCATGTCGGTCACGCCGCGGGCCAGGAACACCCGTGTCGGCAAGGGCGCCGGGCTCATCCCAACACCGACAAGACCCGTGCCAGCGCGCCGGCATCCACCGAGCTGTCCACGCTCACCCGCACGCCGCCCGGCAACTCAATGCAGATGAAGCCGGGCGTGGGCGTCGCCGGCTGCGGTGCAGGTGCGGCGACCGCGGCCACCCGCACCTCGGCGAATGCCGGCAGCGCGGGGACTACGCCGCCCAGCTTGCCCAATCGCGCCTGCTTGCGCCACGTGTATGCGCGCGCCCGGGGCGGCGACCGGCATGACGCTGTTCGAGATGGCGATCGACGAGATGGCCTATGTCGCCAAGGTCGATCCCCTCGAGTTCCGGCTCATCAACTACTCGCCCATCGATGCGATGAACGGCACGCCGTACACCAGCAAGGCGCTGCGCGAGGCGTTCCACGAGGGAGCCGAGGCGTTCGGATGGAGCGAGCGCTCGGCCGAGCCACGGTCGATGCGCGACGGCAAGGAGCTGGTCGGGTGGGGCTGCGCTACCGGCATGTGGGACGCGCAATTCTCCAAGACGTCCGCCAGCGCAAAGCTCACCGCTAACGGTCATCTGGAAGTGGCGTGCGCGACTTCGGATATCGGCACCGGCAGCTACACGGTGATGGCTCTGGTCGCGGCCGACACGCTCGGCCTGCCCCCTGAGCAGATCACCGCCAGGCTGGGCGACTCCGACTTGCCGACCGCCCCTGTGGAAGGCGGGTCCTGGGGTGCGGCATCGTCCGGCGCGGCGGTTCAACTAGCGTGCCAGGCGGTCTGCAAGAAGCTCCTGAAGGCGGCTGGCAAGATCGCCGGTGCACCGCTCGGCGAGGCGACCATAGACCAGGTGCTGTTTGAGGATGGCTGCATTGTGTTGAAGGACGCGCCGACCGTCCGGGTGCCGTTCGGCGACGCGATGCGTGCCGCGGACCTGACGCAGATCGAAGAGGAGGAGACCGCGGCCCCCGGCTTCGGCGACATGTGGAAGGGCATGCACAAGTCGAAGAACACCCACAGCGCGATTTTCGCAGAGGTGAAGGTGGACGAGGAGTTGGGCGTGGTGCGCGTCACCCGCATCGTCGATGCGGTCGCTGCCGGCCGCATCATCAATCCGAAAACGGCGCGCAGCCAGATTTTGGGTGGCGTAGTAATGGGCATCGGCATGGCGCTCCATGAGGAGACATTCTCCGATCACCGGCTCGGTCGCTGGATGAACCACAACTTCGCCGAATATCACGTGCCTGCGAATGCGGATGTTCACGACATCCAGGTGATCTTCGTTGACGAACCCGACCCCGAAGTGACCCCACTTGGAGTGAAGGGACTGGGCGAGATCGGGATTGTCGGCACGGCTGCGGCGATCGCCACGCGATCTACCATGCGACTGGCAAGCGGATCCGATCCCTTCCGATCACGATCGATAAAATCTTGGATTGATGAACCGAAGTCAGCATCCGCCATGCCGAGTCGATAGCCAATTTCAACCATTCTCCGGTTCTTGGTCTGGCTTGTATGTGGGCTTTGCTGGTGGAACGATGTAGCTCAACGTCACGATTCCCGCGACGATCAGTCCAGCACGCCAATTGTAGAAAGCTAGGGCGAAGGCTGCCCAATAGGCTCCGGCAGTGACGGCGAATTTGAGGGTTGTTCGCCTGAGGTAGGCGTCCGTCAAACGCTGGTCTGGAAGCCCCCTCGCGGTTGCATAGACCCAACGCACGAGCCACCACGTCGCAGGCGCTGCTGCCACGCCCAGATAGACCAGGACGGCGGTCTTGCTTTCCGCGTCACCGCCGAGATGCTCGATGAGCGGCCGCGCAGGAAATGGCGTGATGCTGACAGCGGCAAGAAAGCCGATGCTCAGCAGGTTGTAGCCATGATCGGTTTTTTGCAGAAGCTTGCCAGTAAAGTGGCTTGAAGCCCAGTAAAGACCTATCAGGATTACGCTTAGGGCGTAGGCCGCGTAGTCCGGGGCCAGCTTCAGGTACGCCGCTGCAAGGTCGCCGTCCTCAGGCTTCGGCGCGTGCAGTTCGACCACCGGAAGGGTGATGGCAATTGCCAGTACCGCGTCCATGAACGCCTCAAGGCGATCCGATTTGCGTTCGGTTGCTTCGAGAGAGGATATCGCCATACGATGCTAGAGCATTTCGAGCGGGTGGCCCTCGCCCGGCCGGGGAAATGCAGCGTCGAGTGTTGCAAGGTCGGCGTCGGAGAGGACGATATCTGCGGCCGCGCGGTTCTCCCGCACGTGTGCGATCGAACTCGCTTTCGGGATGGCGATGAGGCCATCGTGCCGCAACGTCCAGGAGAGTGCGACCTGCACAGGGGTTGCACCAACCTCAGCTGCGATTTTGTCGAGGGCGGGATGGCTTGAGAGTCGTCCCTGCTCGACGGGACTATACGCCATGACGGGCACTTTATGATCGGCAAGCCACGGCAACAGGTCCAACTCGGGGCCTCGGCGGACGAGATTGTAGAGGATCTGGTCGGTCACGCAGCCATCCCCGCCGGCAGCGAAAAGCTCGTCCATATCGTCGGTATCGAGGTTGCTGACACCCCAATGCCGAATTTTCCCCGCTGATTTCAGCGCCTCCATTGCCTCCACTGTCTCGGCGAGCGGCACCGATCCCCGCCAGTGGAGCAGGTAGAGGTCGAGCCGGTCGGTACCGAGCCGCTTCAGGCTCGCCTCGCACGCGCCGGCAAGGCGGGAGCGCGATGCATTCTGTGGATACGCCTTACTGACGAGGAACAACTGGTCGCGAAGGCTGCCCAGCGCCTCGCAGATCAGCGTTTCCGCAGCACCATCACCATACATTTCAGCGGTATCGACGAGCGTCATGCCCAGCTCGACACCGGCGCGCAGCGCGGCGATCTCATCGGATCGCCGCTCGGCACGTTCACCCATCTTCCAGGTGCCTTGACCCATCGAAGGAACGACGTCCCCGCCTGGCAGCGTCACGCATTTCATGTGCTTTCGCTCCGTCAAATGTTTTCGGCTCTCTGTTGAAGATAGGCGTATATGTTGGTCACTGCCACGGGCAAACTAACATTGGTACGCATGGCGTGGGCACCGGTTTTTCGTAGGGTGTGCACGGTTAGGATTGGCGCGTAATCGAACCGGTACGAAAAACTATCGTCTCTTCGACCAAGACGAAATCGATCGCTTGATGTGGTGCATCGTTCTCACACGCTCATTCGTCTTATAGTCGGCCGAAAGTCGGCCGTTTTCTTGAGGAGTTGGTCATGCCTAAATTTGCGCTGTACGTGCCGCTGAAGGCCAAGCCCGGTAAGGAAAGCGACGTCGCCGAATTTCTCACCTCGGCGCTACCGCTCGTTCAAGCCGAACCCGGCACCTTGACCTGGTACGCGATCCAAGAAGGCGGTGGCGAATACGCGATCTTCGACACATTCGATACGGAGGACGATCGGCAGGCGCATCTGGTTGGCAAGGTTGCCGCGGCGCTGATGGACAAGGCGGAAGAACTCTTCGCCGAGCCCCCGCAAATTCACAAAGTTACGCTCTTGGCGTCTAAATAAGGGACTGCTCGACGCCATCTCGATTAAGAACGGGGTGAACGGCAACCTATAGTTGGATGGGCTCGCTCGCAACAACCGGCGTCGCGGGCGGTAGCAGCCTTCCGCCTGGGTAATGGATGAGGGGCTGCTTTCGGGAAGCAGCCCCTCAGCTCTGAATGTCGCCTCGCTTTAAGTGAGCATCCGGCACGATCGATGCTCACCAGCCGAGATAATCGAGGAGTTCATTGTCATTCTCGACGGCTACTCGTGTAATCCGCGCGCGGGGTGAGGGAAGGCATGCCGCCTGTGACCGGTGTGGCGTGTCAACCGCGGGCGACTTACATAGTTAGGTGCGCAGCAGTGACGGCGACGCACAGGAGTTCCCCCATGGCTGCTAGACCACAAAGACAATATCCTACTCTCTTCGACGGCGAGGCAGTCGATTTGCCGGTGGGATTTTACTATTTGCCTAGCTGCTACGATGCGGCCGGACAGCGCGCTATTCTGGCGGATATCCGCGCGGTGCTCGCGGAGGCACCGCTCTTCCAACAGGCCATGCCAAAGACCGGGGCGCCGCTCAGTGTAAAGATGAGCAACGCGGGCACGTTCGGGTGGGTGACGGATCGCGAGGGCGGCTACCGATACCAATCGCGTCATCCCAAGACCGGAAAACAGTGGCCACAGATTCCCTCGAACCTGCTGGACCTATGGAAAGAGCTGACCGGGGAGGTGATACAGCCTAATCTATGCCTGATTAACTTCTATGATGGCGAGGCTCGGCTCGGGCTCCATCAGGACAAGGGCGAGTCCAGCCTCGACGCGCCGGTCGTGTCCGTGTCGCTCGGCGACGATGCGACGTTTCTCGTCGGCGGTATGAGTAGGAAGGATGCCGTGCGCCGATTGCGCCTGCGCAGCGGCGATGTCGTCTGGTTCGGTGGCCCGGCCCGGCTGATCTATCACGGAGTGGAGGGCATCGTGCCCGGTTCCTCGCCGTTGCTGACGGACGAAGGATTTACCGGAGGAGGCCGCATTAATCTAACCTTACGGCGGATCGAACGACCTGCCGACAGAATAACTTAACCGCGTCACGAATTTACCGCCTGATTCTACGTCAGCACGTTAGTGCTAGCAGCAGGGGCTAGCCGATCAATCTGTCCCGCCCAAAGTAAAGGTTGCTATTACAAGCCTTGGGTCATTCCGATCGGCAGGTCAGCGTCTATTCCTGCCTCCTTGTCCGACACAAGGTCGCTGAGGACTTTATCGCTTCAAGGATCAGAGACGTTCACGGACGCCGCTGATGATCTGCCGGGTGGTGTTTGCCACGACCTACGCCGCACCACAATCGCCCCTGGCCATCGACGTCATGAAGGCCTTCGCCTGCCTTCGACGGTGCGACCATCCTGATCGGCGGTGCACGTGGTTCGTCGTCTAAAAACTTTACTGTAGCTGTGAACCCGCCACAGTCCCCAAGGGTTTGTGCAGGGAACAGCGGAGCGCCGCTGGAACAGGAGAGATCGATGGCGACCGGTTTACTGAGAAATGGGGCGGACACCGTTTGCGCCATCGGCAAGGCCTCAATGACGCGCAAGATGGTGGAGGCTGCATGACGCCTTCGGCACTACCGCCCGTCCAGGGCGCGGCCGAACTGACGAAGTTCGACGTCACCATTTGCCGCTTTGACCCGGCCCAGGGGCCGGCGAGCGGGCAGGAGTTCGTGCTTCCGGTTGATAGCCCCGATGAGGAGCATGCGATCGCCTCGACGCTCGCCAATGCCGCTTCCTGGCCCGGCAAGGTCGAGAACGGACAGCCGCTGCCAGTCGCGTTCGCGGCCCTCCGCATCGCGCGGCGCTGAGCAGATGGACGATCTCGACACGCAGGCGGCCGACAACGCCGCAGTGCATCACGCTGCCAGCAAACCCGGCGGCAAGCCGAGCTTTGCGATGACGGATGGTGGTGGAGCTGACCCCACGCATCAGCACCTATTCCACCTTGCGAGTGCAGCGCCGAGCCGCTTCGACGGTGGCGACCTGCGCGGTGCTGTGGCGGACAACTGGTCGGTGCTTAAGGGGCAGCAGGGGTCGGTATATCTCGCGCGGCTCGCGCCCGGTGGCGTGCGCGAGCCGCACTGGCACCCGTCTGCCTGGGAGATGAATTTTGTCGTCTCGGGTAAGGTTCGCTGGAGCCTGGTCGGGCCGGGCGGCACCGGCGACGCGTTCGAGGGCAAGGCGGGCGATCTTGTCTTCGCGCCGCAGGGTCACTTCCACTATTTCGAGAACGCCAGCGAAACAGATGACCTCGTTGTTCTGATCGTTTTCAACACCAGCGTGGCCGAGCCCGACGACGACATCGGCCTGGTGGAATCGCTATCAGCGATCCCGCCCGACGTACTTGGCGCGATCTTCGGCGTGCCGGCCGACACGTTCAAGGCCATCCCTAAAAACCGCGATCGCGTTGTGATCGCATCCAAGAACAAGGAGCCGGCGAATGGCTGATCTTTCAGGCAAGGTAGCCGTGGTGACGGGCGCGGCGAGAGGGATCGGCCGGGCCGCAGCCGAAGCGCTTGCAAAGGCTGGTGCCGACGTTGTCGGGATCGACATCGCGGGGCCGGTCAGCCCCATTCTCGACTTGGCGGCCGCTACGCCCGAGGAGCTCTGCGCGACCGGTCGCGTGGTCGAAGCGACGGGGCGGCGCTGGCTGGCGATCACGCTCGATCAGCGGGATCTGCCGGCGCTCCGCGAGGCCGCCACCAAGGTGGTCGAGACGTTCGGTGCGATCGACATTCTGTTCGCCAACGCCGGTATCCAAGCGTTCAAGCCGATCTTGGAGATGGAGGACATCGACTGGCACGATCAGATCGACGTCAACCTAACCGGCACGATGAATGCCGTGCGCGCCTTCGCCCCCGCGATCCGCGACCGTGCAAAGGCGACGGGCCACGGCCGCGTTATCGTCACCAGTTCGACGCAGGGGCAGCACGGCACAAAGCATGGTGCGGCCTATTCGGCGACGAAATGGGGGATCATCGGCCTGATGAAGTCAGCCGCGCTGGAGTTCGGTGAGTATGGCATCACCGTCAACGCGTTGATCCCCGGGCTGATCGACACCGCGCTGACCCGGCACGAGGACCGATACGCTCAGGCAATAGAGGACGGCGGCAAGCAGCCGACCGGGGACGAAGCGAAGGACGAGCAACTGGCTAGGCAGGTGATGATTGCCAAGACGCCGCTTGGCGTGCCGTGGATCGACCCAGCGGACGTCGCGCCGATGGTCGTCTTCCTCGCCTCCGACGCAGCGCGAATGGCGAGCGGCGGCACCTATTCGGTGACCGGTGGCGACAGCGCGCACGGCGTGGCCTGATGGTGAGAGAGAAAGAGAGCGAGATGAACGGAACTCGCATGGCCGGCGCGATCGCAGGCGGGCTCGTCGCCGGACTTGGGATCACCGCGCTGATGATCGCAGGCGAGCGAAAGAGCGGCAAGCCGTCTGAACTTGCCGATCTTGAGCGCACAAGTGCACGCCGGCTTGGAGTCCACCCTGTGCCTCGGGCGGATCGCCTGCCCGATGCAGCCGAGCAGGCGGTCATCCAGGGCGGCCATCTGCTGCTCTCCGCGGCGGCCGGTGCCGTGTTCGCGGCGACGGTGAATGAGGACGCCGGGGTCATCCCGTCCGGCGTGGCCTTCGGCCTTGCCTTCTACGGCGCCATGCATTGGATCACCGGACCGCTCCTGGGCGTGAAGAAGCCTGAGTGGCAGGCGGACGCCGGCACGATCGGTATGCACGCCGCCAACCATGTTGCCTTCGGCATCGCGACGGCAGCGGGCGCAAAGCTCGCGGCCAAGACGTGATCGCGGTAGATCGGTCGATAGGGACGACCTTGTCGCGAGCGCGATCGATGTGGGCGAAGCGGTGCGCCCCCGACAAGCTAGATGACGGTAAACCCGCCCGACCGCGCATCGCCATACGGCGGTGCGCGTTAGGCGATAGGCTAAGCTTTTAGAGGGCAGACGATGAGAGCGGTACGCATCCACCGATACGGTGGTCTTGAGGTCCTCGACTATGAGGAAAGCGTCGCCGATCCCGTCATTGGCGCCGACGACGTGCTGATCGCTGCGGTCGCAACCAGTGTGAACCCGATCGACTGGAAGATCCGCTCGGGTACGCGGCAGAAAGACTTCCCGCTCAAGCTGCCCGCCATTCTCGGCAAGGACGTCAGTGGCACGGTACTGGCGGTCGGGCGCGACGTTCACCACGTCGTCGTCGGCGATCGCGTGATCGCACTCACCGATGCGACCTATGCCGAGCAGGTGGCGGTGCCGGGTAAGCTCGTGACCCATCTGCCTGACGGCGTCGATCCAATCGATGCGGCGGCACTGCCGCTGGTATCGATGACGGGCGACCAGCTCGTGCGGGTCGCGACGCAGGCCATGGCGGGCCAGACGATCCTGGTGAGTGGTGCGCTTGGCAGCGTCGGGCGGGCGGCCGTCCACTCGGCGATGAAGCTCGGCGCCACCGTTATCGCCGGCGTCCGAGGGCATCAGCTCGCGGAAGCGGAGAGCCTCGGCGCGCCGGCATCCGTCGCGATTGACGACGAGGATGCGCTGGCTGCGCTCAGCCAAGTCGACGGCGTTGCCGACACAGTGGGCGGTGACACGGCGGCGAGGCTTCTCAGGAAGGTCAAGGCAGGAGGTCGGTTCGGCTATACCTCGGTGCTGCCCGAGGACGCCGCCAAGCATGCTTCGATCGAGATCAGTCGGGTCTTTGCGCAGCCGGACCCCGCAAAGCTTCGTGAGTTCGCCGACGATCTGCGCGACGGCAAGTTCGTGCTGCCGATCAACCGGCGCATGCCGCTCAGTGAGGCTCGAGCAGCGCATGAGCTTCTAGAGAAAGGCGGGGGCGGGAAAGTTGTGCTCACAATCTAGATCGATCGGCTGACCATCCTGACCACCAACGGGGAGAGGAAACCGGCACCTTCTGATCGGGGTGCTGTCGAACCAAGGTGGCAGGCGCCCATCCCGGCTCATAGCATGGCCAAATGCCTTATCCGGAGCCAAGCCGTCCTCTCACTCCGGCGCCTCAACTCCTCACCCTTCGTGATCTGGCTGATCGTGCGCATATGCGTGCGCTTTTCCTTGCCGGGCATGAGCGAAGCCACAGCATTTCCATCTGTCGATACGCGCTTGCCGCCAATTCCTCGCCTACAGCAATCCCAACATTGTCATGCTTCCCATTGAGCCACAGAAGCGAAAGAGCTCAGAATCTCAATGTTTCGGCGCGCGATGCCGGAGAGTGTCGAAGGAAGGAGCGAGAGCATAATCCTACTGATGAACGAATGTCCGAAGCTGGAGAGGAAGAATTGCCTGTCGAACGGCCGGAAGTGGGTCATCGCCCCCGTATGGGTCGAAGCAGATGTCGTTGGGCCACTTGCAAAGCCCAACTCTTGGAGCCTCACCCAATCGCATTGTGGATCACGGCGAGCTTCTCCCTGGCATGTCCCACTTCAATCGTGTTCATGCCGTCTCCGTCTTGTGGCTGTGAGAAGCTCAATGAACACGGCCGCTTCGCAGGCCCGGCCGTCCTCCCACGGACTC
>NZ_JAKNQH010000021.1 GCF_022662305.1 Sphingomonas sp. BAUL-RG-20F-R05-02 | reverse complement strand
TAGATACGGGAGATGTGGACGCTACGGGCGGTCATCCAGTTCCGGAACACCGCTCTGTCCGTCGGCGTAGGCAGCCATGAAGGCCGGCCGGGTCTGCCACCGCTGCCAGAAAGCGTCGATATGCTCAAAACGCTCGTCCAGCGGGGTGGCGTTTACCGGGTATTTAGAGAACGCGATCGCGGTGGCCAACGTGATGTCCGAGAAGGTCGGTTGGTCTCCGCCGAGCAGCCACGCCCGCCCGTCAGCAAAATGCCGGTCGACCAGTGCAGCATGCGCAAGGGCCACCTTGCGCGAATGCTCACCCCATGAGGGGTTGTGCGTCAGTTCCAGCTTGGGCCCGAGACCTTGGTGAAGGACGTGGAAGGCGGTGACGATCGGATAGAGGATGTGGACCCAGACCCGGTTGTCCCACATCTGGTCGAGGCCGCGCTCTATCGGCGTCTCGCCCATGATCTTGCGGCCTTCGAAGCTGTCGTCGAGGTAGCGCGCAATAGCCGACGTCTCGCTCAGGAACGACCCGTCCGCCAGCACCAGCGTCGGCGTTTCGCCCCACGGGTTCATTTTCAGGTGTCGCCACCCGCGCTGCTCACCCACAGGCGACATGTCGTACACCGTCTCGGCAAGCCGTTCGGCGATGCCCTTCTCGTGCATGAAGATGCGCAGCCGCTGTGGATTGGGGAAGGCGGAAGGGGAGGTGAAGAGCGCCAACTTATCAGTCATAGGAAGTTTTGCTTTCATCATTCCATCACCTGCCTGTCAGATGACAGGTACCTATCTGCGGCTTGAAACTTGCCTCGTCAATCCCTGTCTGGCATATGATAGGTGGAGGCGTGACGATGGCGGCGACGGTCAAGGAGAATGCGCGGGAGGCGATCCTGTTGGCCGCACGCGAGGCGGCGATGACGCGTGGCTATGGCGGCATCAACTTCCGCGACCTCGCCGCGACGGTCGGCATTAAGGCCGCCAGCATCAACTATTACTTCGCCAACAAGGCGTTGCTAGGTGAGGCGGTAGCGCGTCGCTACCAGGAGGATATCGCCCGCGATCTCGAGGCGATATCCACCGACGCGAAGGACGCCAGGGACGCGTTGCGGCGATACCCTAGCATCTTCCGGGCGTCGCTGGAGCGTGACAATCGAATGTGCCTCAGCAGCTTCATGGCGACCGAGCGTGACGAGCTGCCTGAGCCGGTTCTGAATCAGGTACAGGCTTTCGCCGACGTCAACGTGGCGTGGCTCAGTAAACAGCTTGCCGCCGTAGCGATTGGATCGCCCGAAAGCGTTGAGGTAAGAGCGCGAGCAATCTACGCGGCGGTTGCCGGAGCACAAATCATCGCCCGCAGCAGATCCGACATCGCCGTGTTCGATACCCTGATCGAAAGCTACCGCGCGGTGGGGCCGCTCCCTAGCTAGCTCCTTATATTGTCCTAAGTTGCGTAGCTGCACGCTCGACAGACATAAACCAATGACCGGTATGAGGATTGGCGGGGGGAGGGCTAAATGACCGCATGTGGGTCTATCTCACGTCGACGGTAATTCGGTGCCAAGCCGTCGAGAGGTAGCCGGCGAAGTTCCAGACATCTTCTGCCCGCTCGGGCTGCGATTGCCCGGCGTCATCGACGGCACGTACCACTATCTCGTTCTGGCCTGGGGCCACGTCTATGTCGCAACGCCAACGCTGCCACGCATCCGGGACGGTTTCCTGATCGATGAATTGTGCTTGCGCCCACTGCTGGCCTCCATCGATCGAGAGGTCAACGCGCGCAACGCGGCGGCCGTAAGCTAGCGCATAGCCGGTGACCGCCAGCGGGCCGGCACCGACGATCTCACCATTGCGAGGGACGCAAATGGCAGAGTTGACCGGCATTGCCTCGATCACCATCCCCTTGCTCCAATCGACGTCTCGACCGTCCTCGTCGGGCGGGAACAGTTTATAGTCCCGGGCTTGGATCGGCGCAGCGCTGGGCTCGTCGCGCAGTTCGATACGGGTCACCCACTTTACGCTCCGCACTCCCGCATAGCCCGGTACCACCAATCGCATGGGCGCGCCGTGTGCCGGGCTGAGCGGCTCACCGCCAATAGCCCAGGCGATTAAGACGTCGCCCGTCATAGCGCGCTGTAATGAGATCGAGATTTCGTAAGGGTGCGTCTCACCTTCGACCTTGTCCGCGTCTGCGGCAGTGCAGGCAATATAGCCCTCACGCCGGTCCCCGATGCCCAACTCGCTCAACACCTCGGCGAGGCTGACGCCCGTCCATTCGACGTTGCCGATCGCGCCGACTTCCCATGGGTCGCCGTTAGTCTTTCCCGCCGACTGGAGATCGGCTCGACGGTTTCCCGCGCATTGCATGGTCGCGACGATGCGTCGCTCGGCGAAATGTGCTTTGAACTGGGCAAGTGTCAGGTCGGCGTCGCGCAGGCCATTGCCTCCAAACCTGATCGCATGGTCGTCGGCTAGGTGGGGTATAACCCCATGGCTCCGGACGTAGAGCAGGGCCTGCGGGGTGAGGTATCGCTCGATAAGCCGGCTGGGCAGCGGCTCGGCGTTAAACGGCTCGCGCTGCTGGATGATGAAGTCTGCTTCGTTGAAGTCATCCATGATGCCCGCTCCTATGGTTTCGCGTCTTTGCAGCATAGCGGCGGCGGTAATTACTGACTATGCCGGCCGTCGCAGCGCGGCCCGCTCGCGTGCGGTTCATCCCATAACGCGGCGTGCCTGTATTCTGGCCGAGTCCTAAGAAGTTTTATGGGGGAAGCGCCGCTTGCGGTCCGCCCGCTAGACAAATTCCTGCGAATATGAACGAGCGGCAGAAGTTGAATAAGCCGTGGGCCCCTCTGAACAACCATAATTGGGTCTTCGCCCCTCAGGGCTGTACCGCTCCTCCGTCATTGGGCCATGTCAGACGCTCGTGCAAAGCGCACTGGCGGCATGCCGACGTGCCGGGTGAAGGCTGTGCTGAACGTGCTGGCTGATCCATAGCCGACCTCGGCAGCGACCTGACCGATCGCGAGGTCGCGTGTCCGCAACAGGCGCTTCGCTAACGCCATCCGCCAAGTGAGTAGATACTCGATGGGCGGTATGCCGATCGTGCTGGTGAAGCGTGCGAAAAAGGCGGAGCGCGACATGGCCGCTTCGGCCGCCAAGTCCGAGACCGTCCACGGATGCGCGGGGCGCGCATGCATGACTCGCAACGCCGCAACCAGTCGTTCGTCGAACATGCCCCGGGCGAGGCTCGGCATGGCGGCGGGACCGGAGCCGCAGCGCAACGCCTCGATCAGGAGGACCTCGAGCAGGCGTTCCAGCACCAATTCGCGCCCAGGCCTTGCCTTACGGGTCTCGTCCCCGACCAAATCCATCAACGTAGCTAGCCGCGGCTCGCCGCGTGCCACCACCATCGCCGGCAGCAGCGATACGAGCAGAGCGGCGTCCGGTGACGCGAAACTGCAGATGCCGACCTGCATGCGCAGATTGACGGGCTGATCTACCTGTCCGATGCGGAACCGCCCCTCGCCGATCTCGGTCGGGCTCATGACGGCGCCGTCCGGCGGTGGGTCCATGCTCTCAATGCCGTCTATGGCTCGATCGCCAGTAGCCGGCAGCAGCACGAAGTCGCCAGCCCGCACAACGATCGAGGCTTGGCCGGCGTTCACGACCCGGCATTCGCCTTCCAGCACGGCGAGATAGACGGGTTTGCCCTCGACGTCGCGCCGGATGCGCCAACGACCGGCATATTCGACCAGTTTCGAGAAGCTCGCGGAGGGCCGTAGCAGGGTCACGATCTCGGCAAGCGGATCAAGGGTCATATCAGGACGATCGCCAATGAAGTCGGGATTGTCGACCATAGCCAGTCTTGATCCTGGAAACCATCTTCGGCGCTCCCCTACTCGTCAACGGAGCAAGATATGCCCAGCGTTCTCATTACTGGCTGTTCCTCTGGATTTGGTCTCGAAACCGCAAAACTGTTCCTCGACCACGGCTGGAGCGTCGTTGCAACGATGCGCACGCCTGACCCCGACCTGCTGCCGTCGTCGGACCGGCTCACCATCCTGCCGCTCGACGTCACAGACCGCGACAGCATCGCCAGCGCCGTTGCGCAGGCGGGGCCGGTAGACGTGCTGGTCAACAATGCCGGTTTCGGCGCCGCGGTCCCGATCGAGCTCATCGAGTTTGAGACGGCGCGCCAACTCTTCGAGACCAATACGCTCGGCACGCTTGCGATGATGCAGGCGGTCCTTCCGGCTTTCCGCGAGCGCCGATCGGGCGTAATCATCAACGTGACCTCGACCGCTACGCTGAAGCCACTGCCGCTGGTCAGCACCTATCGCGCCAGTAAGGCCGCCGTGAATGCGCTCACCGAAAGCCTGGCGGTTGAGATGCAGCCGTTCGGCGTACGCGTCCATATCGTGCTGCCCGGCCGCTCCCCGACGACGCAGTTCGGCGCGAATGCGAGACCGCACCTGCGCGGTTTCGACGATCCCGATTACAAGCCGATGATCGAGGGTATGATGAAGCAGTTTCAGGAGGACACAGGGCCCGTCACCCATGCCGAAGATGTTGCAGCTGCCGTGTTCGAGGCCGCGACCAACCCGTCCGCACCGCTTAAGATACCCGCCGGTCCAGATGCGATCGCCTGGATGGCGGACGCGGCCTGACGCGCGGAACCCGGTGACCGGCGGGTAGCCACCCGCCGGTCACCGGGACGCAGCCTGAAGATCAGGCGGACGCGAGCCGCACTGCCGTCTCGTGATAGGCGTGCAGGGGCCGGCCGAGCAGGCTGGCCATGCGCTCGCGGTCGCCGGCCTCCGGGATCATCCCGTCGCTGACGTAGCGCTCGGCCATCAGCCGCATCTCATAGGCCATCCAGCGCGGCATGACCGTCGCCATATTCTGTTCGAAGCCGCTGGGATCGTCGCCGCCATAGACGACGGGGCGGCCGAGGACGTCGGACCATATCGCTGCCACGTCTTCGCCGGTCAGCGTCTCGGCGCCGACCACGTTGATCCTCTCGATCGGAAGCTTTTCCGGTGCGCGATCACGCCGGATCAGCTCGATCGCGGCGACCTCGGCGATGTCGCGCGCATCGACCATGGCCACGCCCTTGCCGCCGATCGGCATCGGATATTGGGAGCGGACGGAGTGACCCGAATGGCGACTTCTGGGTCACCAAGGCAGGTTCTTGTTGAAGCGATCAGAATAGCGCAGCCCGCCTCTGATTTCAAACGTCCGGCGCGATGGAGGTTCCGAAGTCGAATGCGTGGGCGGGTATATCGAGCACTCGCGCAAGAACATTGCAGGAACATAAAAGGCGGTGTATCTAGATAACGTGGAAAGATCGACAGCCTCTGGCTCAGGTCGCGTGCGGGTCATCGATCTCGAGACGTCTGGGCCGTCTTCGCACAACGTGTGCGAGATCGGCTGGCAGGACGTTGTGATGGGCGACGACGGTGTCTGGCACGTCAACGACGATCGCGGCGCCGTGTTCGTCAACCCTGGCGCGCCGATCTCGACCGATACCATGGCGGTGCATCACATCATCGATGCCGATGTCGAGGGCGCGTCCTACTGGGCGGAAGCCGCGCCGCCCATCCTGCGACCGGCAGGCGGAGCGATCGCGCTTGCCGCCCACCGTGCGACCTTCGAGCAGCGCTTCTGCACGCCCAGACTGTCGGGAGGCGCGCGATGGATCTGCACCTGGAAGTGCGCGCTCAGGACCTGGCCGCATCTTGCCGGCTTCTCCAACCAGCGCCTGCGCTATCAGCGAATGCCGGCGGGTCTGGATCGGGCGATCGGACTTCCGGCGCATCGCGCGCTGCCCGACGCCTATGTGACCGCCCATCATCTGCGCGACATGCTGAATGCCTCTTCGCTCGATCAGCTGCTTGCCTGGAGCGAGCAGCCGGGTCTGCTTCCTCGCGTTCCGTCAGGCCCGCATCGCAAGCGACTGTGGAGTGAGCTGAGCGATGAGGCGTTGTCGGCGTTCATGGAGAACCGCGACGTGGACGTGCGGTTCAGCGCGAACGACGAGCTGCAGCGCCGCGGAAGGTTTGGTGAGGGCGCCGCGCAAGAGCCAGCGCAGCAGTCGCTGCTCTGATCGGCCTAAACGTCGGTGCGCCTCCAACCTCTTGAAGAACGCGGGAACGTAGGACGCACGTCGTCTTGGATCCTCGAAGCGGCGGCAATCAGTGATCTTCTTGCGCATGGCCATCTCAGCGCCGCGATGCGAGTAATTGTTCTTGATATGTCCTACAGGTGTCGGCCCGTGGTAGGCCCTCTTAGCGAGTCCATGAAGCGGAGTTCGAGAGCATGGGGTACGAGGGCGTTCGGCCGACCGGTGGCGGCTGGCCAGAAGGTCTGACGGATCTGGAGGCGGTGCAGCGGCTGCGCACGTTGTGCCTCGCGGCATGCGACGGCGTCCAGGATCTGGCCGACGACAACCGGTACAAGGCTCTGCGCCGCGCGCTGCTGAAACGCGCCGACCTCCGTTCACTGGCGCCACCCTTCATCGCCGCGCAACCGAACCTGCAGGCCTACGTCCGCCATGTCCGCGAGACGAGGGACCGCGGTGAGCGCCGCGACATGGTGCGTGCTCAATTCTCGCCGCTATTCGACCACGTCGGCGATCCTCACATGGCATGTTCCTCAGCTTGGACCGGCAGACTGTCACCCCGCGAGCAGGCGGAGGTCGTTCAAGCGATCGCGCCGGCGGCGCTGACCGTCGTGCAGCGATTGATCGACAACGAGATGCGCCTGCGCGGCAACGGTGGTCCGGTCGATGAGGACAGAGAGCAGGGGTTGCAGCAACTGCGCGCCTTGCATGAGGCGCTGGGCGAGCTCATCAGGCTTGCAGAGGCGGAGCAGCCGCTGGATGAGGCGCTCGGCACGCTGCAGACGATCCGGCGCTCGGCAGCAGCCTCTGTCGGGAGGGTGATCGCCACCGTGCCGGTGACGGCATCTGCGCTGCTCGGCTTTGCAGGTGTTGCCGGGCTGACCGAACTGCTGCTTGGCAACGTCGTCGTGTCACTCGCCGCCGGAGCCCTCGTCGGCAACACGGTGAAGGACTCCATGCTTCGGCAGGACCGGAAGAAGGATTAGCGGGGCGTCGCGACGGCCTCCAACCTGTTTGCCCGCAATTTAGGCGGCACGCTTGGTGCGGCGGTCCTCGGCACCGTGCTCAACGCCAGTCTCGCCCGAGGGCTCGCCGGGTCACTGCAACAGATCCAGCAGCTGCTTGTGGACCAGGGATCGTCGGCAGGCGGGCCGGGCGGGGCTGGCTCCTGGCCTGCACCTGACGTTCGCGGCCGTCCTATTGATCGCAATTGTGACACTGGCGCTCTCAGTCTTCGTGCCGCAAACGACCAAGGAAGATGGAGCGCCAACCTGAACCGAGGTCCGCTTGCGGGCGGCGGAAGGAGCGCCTTGAACGTCTATAATTGGGTCTGCCTGCCTTGAATGAGAGCCGATCACGTTTAATAACGGCCTGGCAGGCGGTCCGATAGTACTTGAAGCGATCGGCAGCCGCGCCAAATTCATGACCGTCTTCAAGTCGCGACTTCAGTAAGCTCTTTCACGGTTGCGATGTGCCGGCGGGCGGTACACGATCAAGCGATGATAAGCCTTATCGCCCTCGCTCTCGCTATGCCGCCCGTTGCGACGGTTGGGCCAATGGTGCAGCCCGGCGCTTGGGAGGTGAAGTCGAAACTCATAGACCTTACGATACCAGGTGTGCCTAGCTTCTTTGTTCGCATGGCACGTGGGAAAACCAAGGTTGAGCGCAAACAGATTTCGGCGGGTCAGGGCATCGAAGCGCTGCTCGCGCCGGACCCAAAGGCGCAATGCCGGATCGAAAGCCAGACCGTTGCAAACGGGCGCTACACGCAAACGCTAACCTGCCCGCAAAAGAAGGGCACGCCAATGCGTATTGTCCGCGTAGGAAGCTATGACACGACCGGCTTTGTTGGGCAGGCAATCGTTACCGGCGCCGCACCTAAAGGAGCGCTTCGCATTGTCCTTGACCAGCGGGCGATCCGTGCTGGCGCTTAGCCGCAGCACTCACCACCGCTAATCCGATAAAGGCTGCCAAAATAAAATTGCGATTGTTCCTCTTGGCGCCCTTAAGTAGATAGCGACATGAACGAGTAGCAGGAGTTGAGGAACTCGAAGGGTGGGCTGAGCGGCTGTTAATGGCTACAAACGCCCGCCGGTCGCCAAGTTGAGGTCTTCAGGTTAGAAGGAGCTGAGATCAGGGCGAGAAGGGCACCGCCGTCATAGTCGAGCATTTTCCCCCTGACGCTTATGGCCTTCTAATCCTAGCGCCTGAGATCGCTCTTGCCAGTGGATGGCTCGGGGGTGAAAGGGTCGTCGGTCGCGCAGCCATCCGTGACCTGCTGATCAAGGCCGCTCGTTTCAACGAACAGGAACGGCAGAGGCTAACTATCCATCTGCCTAGCAGAGCAGTCACGCTCCGGTTGGACGAGATTGAACGGTACTGCGGAGCGTAATACCGCCCGGTACAGGCCGATGAACGAACGGCCGCTTCTGAATGGTGCTCCTAGTTTTCTAAACGTCCGCCTGTAGGCCGATTCTGCCCGCGCTAAACCGGCCAAAGCGCCGGGAGTTGTATCGGTAAGGCGCCCACCGGCCGAAGCCGGCGGGCGTGACATCAGGCGTCTTCCGCCTGCAGGTTGACGGTGGTTTCCGCGAGCTTGCTCATATATTCGTCGCCGCCATAGATTTCCTTGGTGGCGGCTTTGAGCTTCTTGCTATCGTCCTTGAGACCCAGCGCATCTGCATAGGCCGCCGCGGTGCCGAAGCCGGCGATGCCGTAGTGGGTCATACGCTGATATTGCGCGATGATCATGACGTCGAGCAACGGACCCTTGTCCGGTCCTTCTTCGAGCACGTGCTTGGTTGCTTCGGCGACGAGGCCTTCCATGCCCTTGCAATGCTCTTTCGAGACCTTCTCGTCGTTCGCCGCAATTAAATCCTTCAGCACGTCGGTATGCTTTTCGATCCCGGCTTGGGAGTTGGTCAGCATCTCCTTGAGCGCCGCGTCGCTGGCCTTAGTGGTGATCTTCTTCAGCACCTTCCTCATCTGGTCGTTGGCGGACCAGAGATCCTTCAGCTCGTCGGTGTAGATTTCCATGAGATCTTCCGGAGCAGACATGGTGCGCTATCCTTTTCGTACCTGGACAAGATTGCCCGCTGGTTATCTTCAAACCGCTCACTGTGCGCACCGTTCCCGAGCTCGCGAAAATGCCCGAATGCAGGCTCGAACACCGCTGCTGCGCGAACATTCGGGCGCGCTCAATACCATCCTGATCAACTGAGCGTGAGTCGTTCGGATATCTTGGACTGATCAACACGCTCACCGCCTCCGCGCGGCGACGACCAGTCGGCGGTCGAGACCGCGCCATATCGAAAATTGAAGGAACGTCGCAAGTTGGAGAGGCGAACAACGCCGGGATTGGCGAGGTTTGGGTCGACGCTACGCTCGGCCCCGACGCGATCTATTCGGAGTCGGGTGACCATAGCGGGGCGGCAGTGCAGCATTTACGCCAACGCCTCTTCAAGTTTGACCTTTCCGCCGATCGAGACGCATCGCATGTGGCCGCGCCATAAGATCGACATGCTGTGAAAGGTCAGCCAGTTGCCTCCTCACGCTTGAGAGTGGAACGTTGCAGATGGTATTCTGCCGATATCAGTCGGTGGGTTTCCTCTGCCGCGAGGGCCTCACCGAACAGGAAGCCTTGTCCCTGGTCGCACCCATGAGCCCACAGGAGGTTACGCTGTGCCTGTGTCTCCACACCTTCGGCGGTGATCTGTGCGCCTAGACCGCTGCCAAGCCCGATCAGACCACGGACGATCGCGGCGCTGCCGGCATCGCGTTCGATTTCATCGACGAAGCTGCGGTCGATCTTGATCTTGTCAGGCCTGAAAACGCGCAGGTGGTAGAGGCTCGAATAACCGGTGCCGAAATCATCCAGGGCGATGCGCACGCCCATGCCGCGCAGCTGGTCGAGGGCGCGAACCGCGGCGTCGAGGTCGCGCACGAGAGCGCTTTCGGTAATCTCGAGCTCGAGGCGCTGAGGCAAGAGCTTGGCGTCGGTCAGGATTTTTAACACGGTCAGACCGAAGAGCGGATCCTGAAGCACGAAGCCTGAAATGTTGAACGAGAGCGTGACATCCGAGGGCCATGTCGCTGCCTGGTGACAGGCTTGCTCCAACAGCAGCTGAGTGAGGTCCGTGATGAAACCGGTGTCTTCAGCGACCGCGATGAAACGTTCCGGTTTCACCTCGCCCAGTGTCGGCGAGGTCCAGCGCGCCAATGCCTCGAAGCCGATGATGCGATTGCCGTCGAGGGACACCAGCGGCTGGTAGAACGGTCGCACGGTGCGCTCAGAAATTGCGAGGCACAACTCGCGCTCTAGCGTGTCGCGCTCGCGCGCCTGCGCGTCCATGCCCTCCTCAAAGAAGCGAGCTGCGGACGGTGAGCGATGTTTCTCCTCTTTGGCGCGGTAAAGGGCCTTGTCCGCTTTGTTGCGCAGCTCTGCGGCATCCATGCCGTCTTGCGGGGTCAGCGCGATGCCGATCGCTACGCCAACACGGTGTTCGGTGCCACCAGCGCTCACCGGCACTTCAAGCGCGTCCATGACGCGTTGCGCGAGACCCGTCGCTGCCTCCACCCCTGCGGCATGGGTCGCCAAGATCGCGAATTCATCACCACCCAGCCGAGCAACCACGTCGCCACCGCGTATGATCCGCGCCAGGCGACCGCCCACATGGAGCAGGACCTCATCGCCAACGCCGTGCCCATAGACGTCGTTGATGCGCTTGAAGCCGTTAAGATCCATCATCAACAGGATGTGCGCTGCATCAAGGCTGGGCGGCGAGGCGACAGCAATCGCGAGCGCGTCGTCGAATGCGCGGCGGTTCGGCAAGCCTGTCAGCGCATCATGCAGCGCTAGATTTCGCGCTTCCTGCTCGGCGACGATGCGCCGTTTTGTTTCCCGTTTTGCCTCAGCCAAGCGGCGCAGGGCGAAGATCACTAGCCCGGCGCAGAACAAGGCGGCGATGAGCAGCACTTCGTTTGTCGTGATGGGAGGGGCGCCTTCGCCCTCGGTCTCGAAGACGTCGACCTCGAAGCAGTAGAAGGCGACCAGGGCGGTGACGACCGCCAGGACCGAGCCGTCGAGCAGCTTGAGCCTGTGCCGCACCATCGCCGCCCAGAACCTTGTCATCCTCAACGCCTTTCTCAGCAGCGCGCCCATTGGCGTTGCCTACTGAAAATAGGTTTCAATGTGGTTGCCGGGATAACTCCATCTCAGCAACATGCCGCTCCAGGCTGAAGCTGTAGAACAGTGCCTTCTGCGTCACCGTTCGCTCGCCCATCATCGGCCCGTCTCCGCTCGTCCTGCGACGATTGAATCAGACCGGGCATCACTACTGCAAGGACGAGTTTTTCAACAGAATCGGGCGTCAGCGGAAGTGGAAAATCGCCTGCGCGAGCAGGGCAACGCCAACAATCCCGCACCCGATCACTAAAAGCCAGAAACGAACAAGCCCATCGTCTCGGTCGAGGATTTCTCCTCCCCGCAAGCTAACCCGGCCAGCGAACCCGACGCAGATCGCAAAATCCAGCATTGCTACTGCCACGCTCAGTTGAAGGCGGTGCCGGGTTCCATGTCGCCACCATCGCCGATACTTTTCATCTCCGCAATCGAAAGAGAAGGTGGTCGTTGGATGACCGGGTTTGGGTGATCACGCCCTGCACCAATTTTCAGACATCAGGTTGCGCATTCACAGCTTTGCCATCAGCACAATGTGCCGAAGATACGCTCGATCTTTCCCTTCAACGATGCTGGCGAAAAGGGTTTTACCAGGTAGTTGTTCACTCGAAGTGCTGCTGCGGGCTGTTCGCGGAAGACCATACTAGCTGGACCGACGCGTTGGTGATTCTTTATAGTTTTCGACGAATGTATGCATCAATTCGCGATAGTGCTCTGCCACTCCGATACCTTCACGATTGATGGGGCGGCGGACTTGCAGCGAACTGGCGGTTGAAACGCGTCGTTTCGTCAAATGCGGCGCGTACGGGCCCGCCTCTTCGGCGAGGCCGCAGTGCTTGAGCAGTCGAGACGTCCATAAAGCAGGTGCATCCACCAGTTCTGTGAAAGGGACGACAAGCAAGCGGTTCCCGAGAATCGACTTCCAGAACGACAGTAGTTGATCTTCAAGATTAAAGTGGTGGGCGATGTCCGAGAAGCTATAGCTCCAGGCGACACCGTGGATGAAGAAGGTTCGGAAGCAGGACCAAGCGTTGTCAAGTGGATCGCGGCGCATCCAGACCAGTGGCGCATCAGGAAGAGCGGTGGCTATAAGACCCAAAAAACGACTGGCGTCGATTGTTTTGTCGACGATACGGCCGCCCGGGCCGAAGCGTTCTGAGAGGAGATTAAGGTAAAGATTGCCCAACGTGTTTGTCTCAGCCCCGCTTGCGAGATACCGCGCGGTGGCTTCGCCGGACGTACCACCGGCAGCGACGGCGACGTGCTGGATGATATTGAGTTCGCCGCCGTCGTGTACCTGACTGTGACTGGCCAGGATCTGTTCCACGAGCGTGGTTCCCGAACGCGGCAATCCGGTAACAAAGATCGGCCGGCTCACGTTCGCTGGTTGGGATTTACGCCCGCGATCAAAGAAATCGGAGGTGAAGCCGGTCATTGCCAACCTCGCGTTCGTGGCGTTGGCGGCGCGGTTGTAAGGCGTCCCTAACTTGAGCAACCCAGCACCGCGTGCGTAGCTTGCGAATGCGGCGTTTGTATCACCGCGATCGGAATGGAGTTTGCCGACCGCGTAGCAAAAGCGAGCTAGGTCTGCTTGTCCATGCTGCTCAGCCGTCGCGGCTTCTGTAAGCATCCGATCGCCAACGGGATCGTTGGCCAAGTTGCCCGCATTGGCAAGCGATAACCAAGCCGGGCCCCACCCCGGCCGATAGTCGAGGGCCTTAAGCAGATATGCTCGACCTTCATCAAGGCGTCCTAACGTTATAGCAGTGTTACCCAGAACATAGGCTCGTCCGCCGCGATCGGGTACGTCCTCCGGCAGGGTTTTCAGCAACTCGTGCGCCTCGTACTGCCGATGTGCTTGGGTGAGCAGTACCACCTTGGCGTAGCGCGCCATCGCTTTGTTCGTGGATGCAGCGATAAACGCGTCTATTGCCCGAAGAGCTAACGTCAACTCGCCGCTAATCTGCATCAAGTGAGAGATTGACCGCCAATGTTCGCCAAGCGGCGCCCGTTCGTCGAGCAAGCGACTAACACAATTGTTTGCCTCAACCCGATCGTGGCAGCTGAGCGCCGCCTTAAGACGGGCCAGCGTTGCGGTAGAGTCGGCAGGTGGGGTGGCAGTCATGGTCGTCCAGCAAGCCTCTCACCAAGACGAGCCAGCGGCTTGTCCGGTACGTCGGACGCTTTTCCATGCACAGCCGTCTTAAGCAAGAAATCTTCTTGTAGCGCGTTGACAAAGCCTTCGCAGCCTAACATTAATGATTAACAAAATGTTCATATTCAACTGATTGTGCAGCTTTGGCGGTAGCAACAAGACGGGGGTCGTCGTTATGCGTTTCAGGGATTTTCTAGGCTGCAGCGCGGCGATGATGGTGTTAGGATCCACACCAGTCAGCGCGGCCACGATCAATCTCGTTGACCTCGGCGGCGTGACAGGATCGCAAGCTGAACAGGGTTTTGGTATTGCGGCGGCGTACTGGGGATCAGTGTTCACAAACAATGTTGTGGTGAACCTGGGAGTCGGTTTCGCTCCGCTGGCCACCGGCATTATCGGTTCGACGGGCAGCACCCGCGCAGACTACTCGGTGGCAAACTGGGAAGCGGGCGTAAATGCAACCAAGAGCGGTTCGACGATCGACCGAAACGCCATCCTTCCGACTTTAACAAATGGCGGTGCCAGTTTCATTACTAATGGAACCACGACAGTCGATGGCGTGACTAATGACGATCTTAGCAAGCTGGCTTTCGACAACGCGGGCACGAAGAGCAGCAATACGCTGTACCTGAACACTTCAGTTATCAAGGCGATCGGCGGCAGTACCGGACTTCCGTCAACCACACGCGACGGTAACGTCACATTCAGCAGCAACTTCAACTTCGACTTTAATCCCACCGATGGCATTTCCGCCAACACTTTCGATTTTATTGGCGTCGCTATTCATGAGATTGGTCATGCTTTAGGTTTTGTCTCTGGAGTCGACTTCCTCGATTTATACGGAATGGGAGATGGTCCGGGCGCGGGGACTTTAGGCTATAGCCTTAACGACACATCTATTTACAGTGCACTAGATATGTTCCGTTATAGCGCTGACCCAACTAACATTTTGTTAGGTACCGAAACGTCGCTCGACCTATCGGTTGGTGGCGATAAATATTTCTCGATTGATGGCGGCAAAACTGCACTGTTTGACAACGCGTTTTCAACCGGCCGATATAATGGCGATGGCCAGCAGGCTTCCCATTGGGAAGATACGCCGGGGTGTGTGGTCGGCAACGGTATCATGGATCCAACCTTCTGCTTTGGACAAACCGGCAAGGTCACAGGCCTTGACCTCGCTGCGTACGACGCAATGGGCTGGAACCTTAGCGTAGACGCGCTAAGCTATGGGACGACTTCCACGGCCGCAATATATAATCAATTTGGCGTCAGTTCGGTTCCTGAACCCTCTACTTGGATTACAATGATCTTGGGCTTCGCCTTTGTTGGCGGAGTAGCCCGCCGGCGGGGGCAAAAGGCAGCCCTTTATAAGCAGCTGCCGATCTAGCACGACTCCGGCAGGTTGAAGGAACCAGCTTGAATCGTCGTTGATTCGTGTTTGTCGGTGTAGGCTGACGGACTTACGACGATGGCGGTGGACGAGAGCTGGTGAACCGCTCTGGAGGGATGGCTTGAGCTTTTTCTGGCGGGGCTGTCGCATCCAGCGCGGCGCAAGATGTGCCCGCAGTACATTGCCGGTCAGATTGGTCTTGGCGACCGCAAGAGCGTAACGGAGAAGCGGGAAAGCGGCTGTCGCCAAACTCCTAAGTTTAGCAGCAACCTCTCAGGCGCGAGTGCATGGCACCGTAGCTGTCGCGAATGTCTGTTGTGGAGGTCGGGCGCTTTCGATGCACATTCGCGACATTCCAGTCGCCGCTTTGCCGCCGAGAGTACCCGGGAATGGACAGATCATAACCCGTCGAGATGTGATGTGGATCTTTGCGGTTTAGCCGAAACCGGGCGGACGACTGACATGAATGAATGGCGGAAGTTGGGGAGGCAAACGAGCACCCTGAACGACCAAGTATGGGTCGATGCTAGGCGTATTCCTACACTCGATGACCGGTCGATGCCTTCATCCATTGCAGCCACCATGACTGGTGAAAAAGCCAATCCGCGACAACCTCGTTTGCAATGATCCAAAGCGCGGCGGCGATGTAGGCGGGATGCAACCTGCGCCGAGTGGCTAGATCATACGCGCCAACGCCAACAACCAGCAGTAGGGTGCCGATATAGGTGGAAAAGTAGAAGGCCACATATCCCTCGCCCAGCCGCGCCTCCAAAAAGGGCATCCAGATCCGGCTAAAGCCCGGTTCCGTCAGGGCGATTGTGCCCAGCACCATCAGCCTTTTGTGAGTAGCGGGGCTGCGGCGCGTCAGGAAGCCAGCAACGAGGAGGGCAATGGCTCCGACAGCGTTCGTGTAATTCACGCTCAGCCAGGCAATCCACTTGTCCGGCATATAAGGATTATCGGCGACCCCATAATAGGCCGTGGCTGGTCCTAAGAAGAGCATCGCCGGCAGCAGGATCAACGACGCGCGCCCGAGCCACCGATGTGCGGCGATCCGGCCAGTTCGCACCAAAAAGACTTGGGCTGCGAGCAGCACGAGCCATCCTGTGTAGGCGACAGCGTGGAGGTGGGTGATCAGCGAAAAACTCAGCGTGTGATTGTGAGCACGCTTCACCATGTCGATGCCGAAGCCGAGTACGATCGTAAGCCAGATTGCGCCGACCACTACGATAACCATTGATCGGTCATGACGGTGGTGGCTCAAGAAGCCATCGCGCTTGGCCGTCCCGCTCATCATCGGCCATCCTCTGCCGTCAGAGCGGGTAATGTGATGGCCAGCTTGGTGGATTGTCAATCCGCGGTCTTGAAAAGCGATTGCCGCACTATGGCCTAAGAACGCTTCTGCGGGTCACAGACGTTTGATCTTGCAGTGACTCTGCGTCACCGCCTGCCGCTCTCAAGCGCTACCCCTGAGCACCCGATCGCAGTGAGGGGTGGTGGCCCCGCGCCCCGAGTAGGTCACGGGTCAAACGCCTCATATGAAAGGTCAAGGCCTAGCGGCTGCAGCGCCCCGTATGAACAAGCGACCGCTTTCGGAACGTGGACTAAGCCCTCTGAATGGCGGTTTGTGGGTCGTTGCGCCAAAGGCAGGGAGGGGTCGCTATCTCCCCGTTCCAAACCAACAGCAGCCGTTCCGCAGTCGCCCACTTCCGGTAATTCAACGTTACTGCGTGTCTTGGCCAACCCGCGTCATAGGAACAGCGCCAGACTACCGGTCGATCTGATCCCTCCAAGCAGCTGAGCGAGCTCCGATCACTTCACGACGTAATCGCAGATCTCCCGCTGACAACAAATTGAGGCGAGTGACGTGAGCGATCTCAGCCGAGCAAGATGCGGTCAGGCGAGCATGTTGACCCCTGTCGCACCCGTTGCAGACGCCGCAGTACTCGCAGACTGTGAGGAGTCTGTCGCTGGGTGCGCATGATAGTGATGGTGATGGCCGCTGCGAGCCTGCTGCAACGTCTGAATTGCCTTCTGAACCGCCGAGGTATCGCCGCTTTGCAGCGCTGTGCCAACTGCGGCCAGCGGGCTATTTGTTGGCGGAGTCTGCTTTGTCGTCAGTTCCGAATATGCCGACTGCGCAGCGCTCATATCGCCTGACTGCGCTGCGGACACTAGGCTGGCAAAGTCCTGCTTGCGTTGCTGCCAAGCGGCCGGCTGAGTTGCCGACGCGGCGGAGGTTGCACCGATACCGTTGATACCCATACTAAGATCCTTCTACGTCCACCGACTTGAAGCGTGTTGCCAATCTCATTTTAGAAAGAAAGCAGCACGCAAGTTGATTAAGCCGCTTTTATTGCCGGCTGGCCCTAATTGGGTGCAAGGGCGGTCAGGCGACCTCCAGCCTGATTGAGGTGACTGGTATACCAGGGTTATTAACGATGCCGCTTGTTAAATGAATATCTTGTCATGATAAATTATCAATATGCTATATTGTGCTTACAAGGCACTTTCTATAGCAGTTGTATCGGCTAGTATTTGGTTATTTTCTTATGGCGATTAGCGATCCTTTTGCTCAAGAACTTTTAAATACCATGGACGCCATCGCCGCAATATTGGAGCTCAGGTCACCAGACAGGCTCGGAGAGTTATCGGCCCTTCGATACAAGGTCATGCGCGCCCTCACGGGGTATCTTAACTTTTTGGAAAAAAGTTGCGCCCGAATGAAAGGTGGAACTGAGGCAGAAAAGTTGTTGGGTAAAGCGATCGAGGCAGCGGTTCTCGAATTACGCATGCTTGTTAATTCTCATGTCACGCGGTGGACACCGCTGACGATCTCTAGCGACATGCCATCATACGAAAAAGCCTCGCGGCACCTTCAAACCAAGATGAGGAATATCGTTGCACAAACGATACCTCCGGCGTTTCTAATCGGACCGACATAGGTTCGTGCAGCGATCTTTGTCGATCCCTTCCACCTGTCGGTACGAATCCTATCAACCCCGGAGCGTCCTTCTAAAGCGACTCAGACGCGATGAAGACGTCAAATGATGTAAGAGCGGGGATATGGCCGAATTTCTGCTGTCGAGCCATACGAGCGGGTACGTGAACGCCTGCAGATGGGTCAAGTTCGATGCCGGAAGCGGGTAGCACGTTAAATGGAGGCAGTCGCAAGAGGCATAAATTGGCTTCCACGTACCGGTGAAGGGTGCGGTTGGATGTCAAACGAAGACTGTTGCCTCAGTAGATGCGGACGGATCGATCGGACCACGCATCGCGTAGTGGAGGAGGGCTCCTGATCGATCCACCTCGAACAGGTGAGCGCCAGTCGCCAACTGTGTCGCATCCGTTTGCTCAATCTGCTCGAAAAGCGGATCAGATTGTCGGCGTAGCAGACTGCGCAGACGTGTATCGACGATCACCCTGTCAACGCTCCATGATGACCGACTTGCAATCATGTCCTCACCCAGCAGCACGTCAGCCGCAGCTATCGAAATCCCCATCTTGCTGATCTTCTCGAGGTCAGCTCGCATGCTCTCGATGTTGACCCGCGCGGTGCCGCGTTGAAGCCGCAGTTCGAGCCGGTCGGCCGCAAGGTCCCTCTCGCGCAACGCAAGCATCAGCATCTCAGGCATATCGCTGAGGAGCAGCTGCTTGGGATAAATGGGTACACATACGGTAGTGGCCGGGTGTTCGATCGCCAGCTTGCAGGCCGATCTGACGATCCACTCGCCGAGGGCTATGATCAGGCCACTTTGTTCGGCGACCCGAATAAAGCGCTCGGCACCAAGCTGTCCGAGCACCGGGTGGTTCCATCTCGGAAGAACCTCGATCGCCGTCTCTCCGCTGTCTGAGGTACGGAGGAAATAGCCGAGCTCGAACTGCCCTGCCTTGATCCCGAACATAAGGTCATGACCCAGGTGGCGCTCGACTTCAGCAGACGCTTCGGTCTCCTCGCCGTAGAAGGTGAAGGTGCCACGCTGATTACCCTTGGATCGATAGAGGGCAACGTCGGCAAAGCGGAAAAGCTCGTCTTCCTCAAGCGTGTCCTGCGGGGTGAGGGCGATACCGATCGACAGGCCTACCTCCAGCCAGCGCTCGCCATGTGCGATCGGCTGCGACACCGTCTCAATAAGCTGCTCCGCAAGCTCGATCACCTGCTGGCGTGAAAGATTGGAAGCCGCGACAACGAACTCGTCTCCACCGATCCGCGCCGCAACCTGCCCCTCACCAACCACAGCCTTGAGGCGCTTGGCTACGGTTCGCAGCACAAGGTCGCCAATATCGTGACCGAACGTATCGTTGATGGGCTTGAAGTGGTCGAGGTCGAGGTAGAACAGAGCCAGCTCGCTATCGGTCTCTGCCAGTACGCCACGCATGAATTTGCGCAGTCCCAGGCGATTGGGCAGCCCGGTCGCAGGATCATGCTGAACCTCGCGCTGCGCACGCGACAGATCGACTGCGAGTGAGACGTCGGCGGTGATGTCGCTGGCGATCTTGACGATCTTGAACGGCTTGCCGTTCAGATCATAGATCGGGTTGTATGTGGCCTGGATCCAGACCTCGGAGCCATCACGCGCAATCCGACGGAACTTGGCCGAGGTGTGACGGCCCTCCTTCAGCCCTGCCCAGAATGCCTGGTAATCAACGCCGGCAACCTCCTCTGGCGCGACGAACATGCGGTGGTGCCGTCCTACCACGTCGTCATGCGTGTATCCCATGAGGTTGAGGAAGTTGTCGTTGGCATCGAGAATGGTGCCGTCGAGGTCGAAAGAGATCACCGCCTGCGCGCGGTGGATAGCATCGATCTGACCTTGGTAGTCGCCTTGGAGCAGCTTCTGCTCAGTGACGTCGACCGCATTCTTGACGACCTTGAAGGGCCGTCCGTTCATGTCGAGGATGGGGTTGTAGGACGCCTGTAGCCATATCTCGCGACCGTCCTGGGTCAGCCGCTTGAACTCACCCGACTTGTACTCGCCCGCGGCCAGGTCGCGCCAGAACGCTTGATATGTGGCGCTTTCGCGCTCGGTGGGCGACACGAATATCGAGTGGTGCCGGCCAAGCACCTGCGACAAGCGATAGCCTGTCAGGCCGAGGAAATTGTCGTTGGCATCGAGGATTGTGCCGTCGGTGTTGAACGACACCACCGCCTGCGACTTGTGGATCGCTGCGATCTGACCTTGATGATCGGCCTGCCGCAGCTTCTCGCGCGTGACCGCAGTTGCGTATTTGACAATTTTGAAGGGACGCCCCTCTTGGTCAAGCACAGGGCTATAGATGGCCTGCAGCCACAATTCGCGTCCGTCCTTGCCGACGCGCCGGAACTCGCCGCTACGATGCCGGCCGGCTGCAAGGTCGCTCCAGAAAACCTCATATTCGAGGCTGTGTGCATATGCGGGATCGACGAATAGCCGGTGGTGCCGGCCTTCGAGCTCCTCCATCGTGTAGCCAACGGCATCAAGGAAATTCCGGTTGGCGTTTATAATCGTGCCGTCAGGTGCGAAGGTTACCACGCATTGCGACTTGTCGATCGCGGCGATCTGACCATGGAAATCGGCCGTTTCCATCTTCTCATGAGTGACGTCGACGGCATATTTGACGATCTTGAACGGTCGGCCATCAAGATCGAAGATGGGGTTATACGTCGCACGCAGCCACACGGCCTGTCTGTCCTTGCGCAAACGGCGATACTCACCCGACGAGTGAGTGCCATCACGAAGCCCGGTCCAGAAGGCCTCATAGACCGGACCAGCCGCCTCGGCGGGGTCGACAAAGATACGATGATGCTGGCCTATGATCTCCGACAAAGCATAGCCCGTAGCGTCGAGGAAGCGAGGGTTGGCATCTAGGATGGTGCCGTCCATCGCAAAGTGGATAACCGCCTGCGACGTGTTGATCGCGGCGATCTGTCCGGCATCATCGGCCGCGTTGAGCCGGCGATCAGTTACATCGCTCAGCAGCATGATCACTTCTGAGACGTTCTGCTCGCCTCCTTGCACAGGAATGCAAGACACCTCGGCAAGGAAGGTCGTACCGTCTCGCTTCACCTGTCGCATATCGCCGAAGAAAGGCCGGCCGGTCGTGAAGACGTCGTCGATCACATCGGGCTTGGGATGCGCTGCGGAGGTGGTGAACAGGCTTCGATTGCGACCGACCATCTCCCAATCGCGGTAGCCAAGCAGATCGAGGCATCGATCGTTGATGCGAAGGATGGTGCCGTCACGCGAAAACGCCATGCGGCCGATGACCTGTTCGATAGCGTCGAGGTCAGCTGGGGTGAGGGAGGGTTCAAACGTTTCGTGGAGCATGCCTGCCTCTCATACCAGACAGAGGTTAACAGGCGGTTTGGATGGCGCGACACGCTGATGTCGAACGCTGACTGGCTCAACGCGCATTTTAGCTTAACCAAACATGAGGGGGGAAAAACTGATTTCTCGGTTCCATGTCACTGGCCGTAACCGTCAGGTGGGCAGCGTGTTGCGTCCGGCAGGTAAGCGGACGGGCTACATTCCAATCTTGTGTCATCCGCTCAGACGTGGACGATTACGATGGCTGCTCTAGCTAGCTGAACGGGCGACCGGAGTTGGGAAACCAAAAACGCGTCGCGAACGGCGGAATGTGGGTCACTTGGCGCAATTCCTTAGCGTCTTCGGTCCATCTGTAGGAGACGGACATAGTCCTGTTCTGGTTGGCCATATGTATCGCCCGCCAGGGCCATAAGCTTTGTCCGATCATGGACCAGAACCTTGGCCCGGACGGCTCGGATGGCATGCTCCTCCTCCAGCCGGTGGAGTGCGTCGGTAACGCTGCTACGGCGAACACCGAGCATCAGCCGGAACTCCTCATGCGTCATGCAGATCTCGTCGGCCTGGACACGGTCGTGGTAGAGTAGGATCCACCGGGCCATGCGGCGTTCGATCGAATGCGCCAGCGATGACACGACGGTCCGGCCCATCTGCACCATGAACACGTGGGCGAAGCGGAGCAGTGTCAGGCGCAGCGTAGGGCTTTGGTCCACCGCTGCCAGCAACGCCTCAGCGGGCATGCGCAGCGCCTGGCCGCGCTCGGCGCGCATGGTGACATCGTAGGGCGAGCGATCGTCGCCCATCACCAGCGGCCAGCCGATGAAGCCCTCCGCGCCGACCAGCCCGACGGCGTAGCGACGATCGTCATCGAGCGAGTCGAGTACGCCGGCAATGCCCTGTTCGAGAAAGCACACGCTGTCGATCGGATCGCCGGCTCGGGTGATGCAGTCGCCGACCGCGAACGATACCGGCTCGAGGTGTGGCGCCAGCAGACCGAAATCCTCCGGCGAGAGACTGGTCAGCAGTCGATTGCCAAGCGGGGCGTCATCGCGACGGGGCGTGGCGACGGCCGCTCCGCGCGCGAAAGATACGATCGTCGACATATCCGTCTTCCCCTCTAATTGGCGGACTTTGCACGGTTCCGTACAGCAACGTCGACCATCCTGCTTTGTTCATGAGCGATCAAACAGGAGGATTACATGGTTTCCATCTCGAAGCGCCCCGTCGCGCGCAGCCTTTTCGCGGCGGCGCTACTGACGGCATCGGCCGGCGTGCTCGCGCAATCGGCCCGCTCGCCGAGCGCACCGCCACCCGCCGCCCCGCCGGCAAGCGCGACGCAGCCCCCCAAGGCGGCACCCGACATGCAGAAGGTGCTCGACGCGCTGGCGGGTCTCGGCGGCAAGCCGATCGAGACGCTGACCCCGGCGCAGGCGCGGATGCAGCCTTCGGCCGCCGATGGCGCCAAGGCGGCGATGGTCCAGCAGGGCATGTCAACCGCGCCCGACGCTTCGGTAACGACGCAGGACGTGCCGTATGGCTCGGACGCCCAGCAATTCGCGCGGATCTACAAGCCCGCGGCAGCGCCCGCGAATGGCAAGCCGATGCCGGTCGTCGTTTATTATCATGGCGGCGGCTGGGTGATTGCTGACGTGAACACGTATGATTCGGCACCACGCGCGATGGCCAAGGCGCTGAACGCGATCGTCGTGTCGGTCGAGTATCGCCACGCTCCCGAGTTCAAGTTCCCGGCGCAGCATGACGACGCCGCGGCGGCCTATCGCTGGACGTTGCAGAATGCGGCGAGCTGGGGCGGCGACCCTGCGAAGATCGCAGTTGCCGGTGAAAGCGCGGGCGGCAACCTTGCAGTCGCGACCGCGATCTACGCACGTGACAATCGCCTGACCGTGCCGCGCTACATCGTCTCGGTCTATCCGATCGCCAACAGCAGCATGACGCTGCCGTCGCGTAAGGATTCGACGAATGCCAAGCCGTTGAATGCCGCGATGCTGAAGTGGTTCGGCTATTATTACCAGACCAGCGCCGCCGATGCGCAGGATCCGCGGCTGAACCTGGTCGCCGCCAATCTGCGCGGCCTGCCGCCGACGACGATCATCAATGCGCAGATCGATCCGCTGCGCTCGGACGGCGAGACGCTGGCCGCGGCGATGCGCACCGCGGGCGTGAAGGTTGAGCAGAAGACGTATCCAGGCGTCACGCATGAGTTCTTCGGCATGGCGAAGGTCGTTCGCGGTGCCAAGGACGCCAACGAACTGGCGGTCGCGCGCCTGAAGGCAGCGTTCGCAGGGGCGCCCCGCCGCTGATCGGTTCGACGGGGTGGCCGGTGCCGCCCCGTCGATCAATGCGTGACCGGCATCCGGCCGGCGCGGCCTGACAACGGAGCAAGCGATGCGTACCCCACCTTATCCGCCCGCGGACATGCCCGCGGCTCTGCGTCCGCTTCACGACGAGATGGACGCCTACATCACCGAGCATCTGAAGGGCTTCGTCTCGCACCGGGCGGATGGGGCGCTGGTCGGGCCGTTCGCGCCGATGTTGCGCTATCCCGCGTTCGGTCGCGCTGCCTGGACGTATACCAAGGCGCTGATCGACAACGCGACGCTGCCGAAAGCGGCGCATGAGGTCGCGATCCTGGCGACCGGCGCGGTCTTCAACTCGCGCTACGAACTCTATGCGCACGAGCGGGTCGGCGAGGCGGCGGGTCTGTCGCATGAGAAGGTCGCGACGATCGCCGCCGGCCAGCGTCCCGCCGACCTGACCGAAGAAGAGCAGGCCGCCTATGACGTCGCGGTGACGCTGGCGGGCGGGCGGCAGCTGCCAGCCTCGACCTACGACCGTGCCGTGCGCGCGTTCGGCGAGGATCGGACAGCGGAACTCGTCTATCTGGTCGGCGGCTACTGCCTCGTGTCACTGCTGCTCAACGCCTACGACATGTCGGTCCCCGGTCGCGAGGAGGGCTTGCCCGAGGATCCCCAGGAAGAGGGAGAGCGCGCATGAACGGCAAGCGGATGGCCGGCGCGATCGCCGGTGGGTTGGTAGCAGGCCTCGGCATCACCGCGATGATGATGGCGGGCGAGAAGAAGAGCGGCATCCCGTCCGAGCTCACCGATCTCGAACGGGCCGGCGCGCGGCAATTCGGTGTTCGCTCCTTACCGTCGAGCGACCTGCCGGATGCGGCCGAGCAGGCCATCGTGCAGGGTAGCCACCTCCTGCTGTCTGCGGCAGCCGGCGCGGTCTATGCGGCGACCGTCGACGAGGATGCAGGCATAGTGCCGTCGGGAATCATGTTCGGCCTGGCGTTCTACGCCGCGATGCACTGGATCACCGGGCCGCTGCTGGGGCTGAAGAAGCCCGAATGGCAGGCCGATGCGGCGACGATTGGTACGCACACGATGGTCCACCTCGTCTTCGGCGTCGCGACCGCGGCCGGCGCGAAGGCAGCGGCCAACGCCTGACCATTCCGGAATACCGACGCCCCCAAAGCGCGAACCGCGCGTTACTGCGCTGAACCAAAAGGATTTCCCATGTTGAAGAACCCGATCCGCTACAGCCCCGACGTCGAGACGATCGGTCGCGACGAGCAGGAGACGATCGACGGTCTCAACAAGACGTTCAGCTACATCGTCGAGAAGACGCACGAGGACCTCGGCCATGCGCAGCGCGGCGTTCACGCCAAGAGTCATGCCTTGCTCGAAGGCGAGATGGTGGTCCACGACGACCTTGCGGACGAGCAGGCGCAGGGCATTTTCGAGCGCGGGCGTCGCTACCCGGTCATCATCCGCATGTCGGCGATCCCCGGCGATCCGATCCGCGACAGCGTCTCCCTGCCGCGCGGCTTCTCGATCAAGGTGATCGGTGTCGACGGCGAGCGGCTGCCGGGCGCCGAGGATGAGGTGACGCAGGACTTTCTGATGGCCTCCGGGGTCGCCTTCTCGAACCCGACGCCGGTCGGGTTCCTGCGCAACACCAAGCTGCTCGCCGCGACGACCAACCGCGCGGAATGGGCGAAGGCGGCGCTGTCGAAGGTGTTGCGCCCGATCGAGCAGGCGTTGGAAGCCGTCGGCGGCGAGAGCGCGTTGCTCAAGGGCTTCGGCGGCTATCCGGACACCAACCCGATCGGCGACCGCTATGGCACGCAGGCGCCGCTCCGCTTTGGCGACTATATCGCCAAGTTCGACATCGTGCCGGAATCGCCCAACTTTCGTGCACTGACCGATCAGAAGCTCGACGAGAGCAAGAGCCCCGACTCGATCCGCGAAGAACTGATGGCGATCTTCGCGAACGAGGGTGGTGCATGGACGCTGCGCGCGCAACTCTGCCGCGACCTCGAGGAGAACCCGATCGAGGACGCCGCGACGCCGTGGCCCGAGCAGGGCAATCCCTACATCCCGGTCGCGACCATCACGGTGAAGCCGCAGAAGAGCTGGTCCGAGGAGCGCGTTACCGTGCTCAACGAACAGACCGCGTTCCGCCCCTGGCACGGCGTCGAGGCACATCGGCCGCTCGGGTCGGTCATGCGCGCGCGCCGTGCGGTCTACCCGGTCATCCAGGATTTGCGCAGCCAGTTGAACGGCTGCCCGATGCACGAGCCGCGGTCGCTGCCTGCGCTCGACTGACCGGGTCTGCACGGAACCGTACCGAAACGTCGCGGGGCATTCGAGTGTTAACATTCTAATCTAACAGGAGCTTCCCATGCCCTATCTACCCTATCGCGACGACATCGAGACGCCTGAGCCCGGCGAGCAGGAGAGTATCGACGGCATCATCAAGGGGATGACGCAGGAGAGCGAGACGGTCGAAAAGCGCGACGGCCATGCGGTGCGCGCCAGTCATGCCAAGAGCACGGCCTGCGTCATCGGAACGATGGTCGTCGCTGACGATCTGCCGCCGGAACTGGCGCAGGGGCTGTTCGCGAACCCGGGGACGTTCGACGTCGCGGTCCGCTTTGCACAGGGGCCGGGCGAGAAGCTCGGGGACCGGGTCTCGACGCACCGCGGCATGGCGATCAAGGTCTTCGGGGTCGAAGGCGCCAAGCTGTCTGGTCATGACGCGCCGACGCAGGATTTCGTCCTGGCGAGCGGTACTACGTTCCCCGCCGGCACCGCCGCCGGGTTTCTAGCGCAAGCAAAGAAGATCGGCATGACCGTGCCGATGCCCGAAGGTGTCAAAAGTGCGGCCGCATCGATCGCGCGCAACATCAACAAGGTCCTGAACGCGGTCGGTGCCGAACCGAGCCCGACGCTGGACTTTTACGGCCATCCGTTCAGCCACCCGCTCGTCGAGACGTATTTCAGCCAGTGCCCCATCCGCTACGGCGATCATGTCGCGAAACTCGGCGTGTTTCCGGTCGCGCCTGAGCAGCGTGCGCTGGATGATTGGCGGCTCGATCCGCATCAGGATGAGGATGGCTTCCGTCACGCCGCGATCGCGTATTTCGACGGCAACGACGCGGTCTTCGAACTGCGCGCGCAACTCTGGGTCGATGCCGAGACGCAGCCGATCGAGGATACCTCGGTCGACTGGCCGACGCGGGTCAGCGAATACCGTACGATCGCGACGATCCGTCTGCCGCGGCAGGCCGCCTATCGCCCGGATCGGGTCCGTTATTTCGACGAGGTCATGACGTTCCGGCCGGCGCACGCCCTGGAGGCGCATCGTCCGCTCGGCGGCGTGATGCGCGCGCGCATGCAGGTGTACCGCGCGCTCAGCGATTTCCGCCACCGCGAGACCGGCATTGCCGCCGTCAACACCGCGATCATCACCGATATCCCGGCCTGACGCTGCTCACGCTTATTCAGATTTCGAAAGGACGATCATGAAGCTCCAAGGCAAGACAATCGCAATTCTGATTTCACCGCGCGGCACGGAAGAGCCCGAGTTCGCACAGCCAAAGGCAACCGTCGAGCAGGCAGGCGGTGCAGTAACCGTCATCAGCCTCAAAACCGGCGACGCAGAGA
The DNA here is from genome assembly GCF_022662305.1 of Sphingomonas sp. BAUL-RG-20F-R05-02. Classification (GTDB taxonomy): domain Bacteria; phylum Pseudomonadota; class Alphaproteobacteria; order Sphingomonadales; family Sphingomonadaceae; genus Sphingomonas. Next base: position 2,620 of record NZ_JAKNQH010000021.1, on the reverse strand, counting down.
CGGTCAACAACGATCTCGATCCTGGCAAGACGTTCGCCGTCGACAAGGCGATCGACGACGTGTCGGCCGCCGACTTCGATGGATTGGTGATCCCGGGCGGGTGCGTCGGCGCGGACACGCTGCGGTCGTCGGACAAGGTCGTGGCGTTCGTGCGGGATTTCTTCGCCGCCGGTAAGCCGGTCGCCGCGATCTGCCACGCGCCATGGACGCTGATCGAGGCCGATCAGGTACGCGGTCGTACGCTCACGTCGTACCCGACGCTCGCCACCGACATCCGCAACGCGGGCGGGACCTGGGTCGATCAGGAGGTCGTCGTCGACCAGGGCCTCGTCACCAGCCGCACCCCGGATGACTTGCCTGCGTTCTGTGCAAAGCTCGTCGAGGAGTTCTGCGAGGGCGGGCACGAGGCGCAGGCGGAGAACGCATGATGGCGCGCTTTGCCGACAAGGTCGTCGTAATCACCGGTGCCGCCTCGGGCATCGGCGAGGGGGCCGCGCGCCGCTTTGCCGAGGAAGGCGCGACGCTGGTGCTGGGCGACATCGACACGGGCGCGCTCGGCAAGTTGGCAGCCGAACTGGGCGGCACCGTCGAGACGCGGGAAACCGACGTCACCGATCGCGCCGCGTGCGAGGCGCTGGTCGAGGCGGCAGTCGATCGCTTCGGTCGGATCGACGTGCTCGTCAACGACGCCGGCGTCGACCATCTGGGCAAGCTGGACGAGGGCGACTTCGCGGAATTCACCAAGGTGATCGAGACGGATCTGTACGGCGTCGTCCATATGAGCCGCGCGGCGATCGCGCATCTGCGCGCGTCGAAGGGCTGCATCATCAACGTGTCGTCGGTGTCGGGGCTCGGCGGCGACTGGAACCACAGTTTCTATTGCGCGGCCAAGGGTGCGGTGAGCAACTTTACGCGAGCGCTGGCGATGGACGAGGCGAGGAACGGCGTTCGCGTCAACGCGGTCAACCCGTCGCTGACTTATACCGCGCTGACCGCGGGAATGAAGGAACAGCCCGACCTGATAGCCAAGTTCGAGGAGCGAATCCCGATCGGGCGTGGTGCCGAGCCCGCCGACATCGCTGGTGCGATGGCGTTCCTGGCGAGCGACGACGCGCGCTTCGTGACGGGCGTCAACCTGCCGGTCGACGGCGGACTGACCGCGTCCAACGGCCAACCCCCGCTGTCCTGATATAACAAGGGCGCGTGAATGCGCTCTCGGTCTTTTTTGGAGCCCATTCGGCAATGACGAACCCCGTTACCTTTCGCGCGCAGATCGGCGCCGTCGATGTCTGACGCGCCCAAGGTCGCTATCGTCACCGGTGCCTCGCAAGGCTTGGGTGAGGGGATTGCAGACGCGTATCACGCGCGCGGCTGGCGTGTCGTTGCCGTGTCGCGATCGATCGCACCTTCGCAGGCTGACGATTGGATCACCGTTGCGGGCGACGTCGCCGATCCCGACACTGCGAGGCGCGCCGTGATGGCCGCGCGCGACCGGTTCGGGCGTGTCGATACGCTCGTCAACAATGCCGGCGTCTTCATCGGTGAGCGTTTCACCGACTATACGGCGGAACAGTATCGCCAGATCACGCAGACGAACCTCGATGGCTTCTTCCACATGACGCAGGCGGCGCTGCCGCTGATGGTCGAGCAAGGCAGTGGCCATATCCTGCAGATTGTCACGGCGTTGGCGGAGCACGCCAATGTCGAATTCCCGTCGGTGCTCGCGTCGCTGACGAAGGGCGGGCTCGCCGCGGCGACGCGCAGCCTCGCGATCGAATATGCCGCCCGCGGCGTCCGCGCCAACGCAGTGTCGCCCGGCATCACCGAAACGCCGATGCATCCTCCCGAGACGCGCGCCGGGCTCGGAGCGTTTCACCCGCTCGGCCGGATGGGCACGGTCGCGGACGTGGTCGGCGCGGTGCTGTATCTTGAGGATGCCAGTTTCGTGACCGGCGAGATACTCCATGTCGACGGTGGGCAGGTCGCCGGACATTAACGGATAAGACAGGTACGATCTCTGAAAGGGGGCAGCGGGCGGCGAGCCCCCTGACCCCCTTGGCGCTATCGCAAGACGTGTTCGGCGCATCGGCGGACGTATGCGGCGCTGGCATGCGGATGCGCGACCGGGAGCATACCTACGGCAGCAAGCAGCACGTACCAGGAGACTGCGGTCGCGATCGCCTGTATCACAAGCTTTCGCTGCGCGACGCCACAGTCGGCGATGCACCACCCCTCCCGCCGACCGGCCACCCAGCTTCGCAGGGTGACCAAGCTTACCAGAGTCAAGGACGAGGATCCCAGCAACATCGCGCGCAGATCGCTTCCAGTTCTGCTCGTGAGCAGCAGGATCGCCACCACCATCATGGTCACGCAGAAGGTGGCTGGATAACCAACGCCGACCGATCTGATCTGAGCGGCTCGAACGTCGCTTGTCATTGCACCCAGGCGAAGATGTAGGATGCTCGGCATTCTTGCGTCGTTTGCTAGAGGTACGTCTTTCCTCTGCTCTCTGGAGGTGAAATTCACGTTAACTGACGCGATGCGTTATCAGCGACAGCGACGTCGGCCTCAGCGCACCGCTTGAACGAATGACCACTTCTCGGACCCGAACTCCAACACC
>NZ_JAKNQH010000020.1 GCF_022662305.1 Sphingomonas sp. BAUL-RG-20F-R05-02 | reverse complement strand
CGGATGCTGACCTATGGGTTTTTCGGTTTTCGGCTGCTGGGCCGCTGGGCGAGACAGCCTGCGGCAACCTATCCTACCCGGCGACAAGCGTTTTGATGCGCTCGGCGGCAGATGCCATAGCGGCTTCGTCTTGCTCTGGTCCGTAGGCCACCCCCTCGGCACGAACCACCTCGACGTCTCGGATGCCCAGAAAGCCGAGAATATCAGTCAGGTACGTTGCGAGGTGTTCCACTGCCGCAAACGGGCCCTGAGAGTAGACGCCACCAGAGGAGAGCGCGAGATAGGCCTTGCCCTTTAGCAAGCCTTCCGGCCCGCTCGCCGTGTACTGAAAGGTCTGCCCGGCAATCGCGATGTGATCGATCCACGCCTTCAGGGTCGAAGGAATTGTAAAGTTATACATTGGCGATCCGATGACGATCACGTCGGCGGCTTTGAGTTCATCGACCAATGCCTTGGATCGCTGTGCCGTCGCGGTGAGCGAAGCATCCTTGTCACCCTCCGGCGCCCACGCCTGACGGATGGTCATGTCGACATGAGGAAGAGGATCGACCGTCACGTCGCGGTAGACGACCGAGGCGTCAGGATTGGCAGCCTTCAGCTTCTCGACCAGCTCCGCCGAGAGGCGACGCGTGTGGGAAGCTGCCGCGTCGCTGGCGCTGGCGTCGATGTGCAAGATGTTCATGAGGGGCTTCCTTGCGTCGTCACCATGATGATGGCGGTTATAAACGGGGGTCTGGCCGCCATGGCACACCTGCTAATGGACTGGAATGGGCCGCGCCAAAGAGGCAGATGTCCGGGCAAGGGAGCCGAGGCGGCCGGTTCGGGCTAACGAGGACACGCCGTCAAACCGAGAGCATGAGCGTTTGCTTTCTCGTGGGCTCAGAATGGGACTGATATCGATGATCCAGCTGCACTACCTCGAACGCTCGCGGGCGATCCGCATTCTCTGGCTGCTGGAGGAACTCGGCACCGATTTCGAATTGGTCGAGTATCAGCGCGACGCCAATCATCGCGCACCTGCGTCACTCAAGGATGTCCATCCGCTCGGCAAGTCGCCCGTCATCGTCGATGGCGATCTCGTGCTGGCAGAGTCGAGCGCCATACTGCGCTACATCGATGCCCGTTACGGCGCGAACCGCTTCTCGCCGCCGAAGGGTAGCGACGCCGCCGCGATCCACGACGAGTGGCTCGATTATGTCGAGGGATCGGCCGCATTCCCGATCATGCTGACGCTGATCGGTGGCATGACGGGCGGGCTGTCGGAGAAGATGGATGCCTTCGTGACACCGGGCCGGGAGGCGACCCTGCGCTATATCGCGGTGGGGGTCGGCGAGGGCCCCTTACTAATGGGCGAGCAGCTGACATTGGCCGACATGCAGATGTTCTACCTCTTGCAAGTCGCGGACCGTGCGAAGCTGCTGGCCGGCTATCCGGCGCTGACGGCCTATTTGGCGCGACTAACGGATCAGCCTGGCCTCAAGCGAGCGTTGGCGCGAGCCGGGGAGGCCGCGTCTTGAGCCGGCACTCGCGTCCCGTAACATTTATTGACGGCGGCGATGTCACGTCGGGCAAACTTGAAAGGCAGGATCAGATACACAGCGAGCAGGTGAGTTACGAGGCGGATGGTTTGGCCATGCACGGTCAGCTCTATGTCGGCGACGGGCAGGGACCTCGACCCGGAGTCCTGGTCTTCCCCGAGGCGTTCGGCCTCGGCGAGCACGCTAAGTCACGTGCCGAGCGGGTGGCCGCGCTGGGTTACGTGGCGCTTGCCTGCGACCGGCACGGCAATGCCAAGGTCTATGACGAACTTGACACCGTCATGGGGCTGATCGGGCCGCTCCGCGACGATCCGCGGCGGACCCGGGCGCGAGCGCGCGGCGTGCTAGATGCACTGCTCGCCCGACCTGAGGTGGACCCCACGCGGGTCGCCGCGATCGGCTTTTGCTTCGGTGGCACTATGGCGCTCGAACTCGCCCGGAACGGGGCGGACGTCGCCGCGTGGTCGGCTTCCACAGCGGTCTTGCGACGGTGCGGCCGGAGGATGCCGCCGCGATCACTGGCAAGGTCCTCGTATGCATCGGCGCCGACGATCCCGGCATCGATGCCGACCAGCGGCGCGCGTTCGAGGAGGAGATGCGAAACGGCAAGGTCGACTGGCAGATGCACCTTTATAGCGGCGTGGTGCACAGCTTCACTAACCCGGCCGCGGACCGGCTCGGCCGGCCCGACTTCGCGCGCTATGACGCGAAGGCCAATGCTCGGTCCTGGGCCGCCATGCAGGCCTTTTTCGACGAGGTGTTTACCGCGGCCTGATCCGTCAGGGGCGACACCGCGTCAGCCGCGCTGTGTCGCCCAACCGGTTACCGAGGTGCCGCCGAACACCATGGCGTTCACCTCTGGTGAGAATATCCGCGACGGGTAGGCAGGCTCGGGCGCACCTGCCTCGTCAAGCCGCGCCTTCTGCTCGGCCGACAGCTTGATCTCCAACGCCGCGATGTTGTCATGGAGCTGGTCGACTCGGCTCGCACCGAGGATCGGCGCAGTGATGCCCGGCCGCGCACAGGCCCACGCAAGCGCCACCTGCGCCGGCGGCCTGCCGACATCGTCCGCCACGGCGCGCAGGACGTCGAGGATGATCCAGTTGCGTTCGGTGAACTTGGTCTCGCCGAACGGATTAGGCTTGCTCAGCCGGCCGTCCACGCCCTCCTTCTCGCGCGGGTCGGCGGCAGTATCTTCACGGTGGTATTTGCCCGATAGGAAGCCTCCCGACAGCGGGCTCCACGGCAGTACGCCCAGCCCGAACTCGCGCGCGGCCGGCAGATACTCGCGCTCGATGTTGCGCTCGGTCAGCGAATATTCGAGCTGGAGCGCGATCGGGCCGGGCACGCGGTAGGCCGATGCCAGCGTCGCCATCTTCGCAAGGTACCAGACCGGCACGTTCGACAGGCCGAAATAGCGGATCTTGCCGCTGCGCACGAGGTTGCCCATCGTCTCGAGCACCTCCTCCGCTGGCGTGACCATGTCCCAGACGTGCTGCCAGTAGAGATCGATATGGTCGGTCCTGAGCCGCCGCAGCGAGGTCTCGACGCGGTCATGGATCGCCTTCGCGCCGTTGCCGCCCGCCTGCGGGTTGCCGGGCTCGCGATTGAAGCCCGATTTCGTCGCGAGGACCAGCCGGTGGCGCAGCGAGCGTTCCGCGATGAATCCTCCGAGCATCTCCTCGCTGTTACCCTTGGCATAGAGGTCGGCGGTATCGATGAAGTTGCCGCCTGCTTCGACATAGGCATCGAACACCGCCCGCGACCCATCCTCGCCGGAGCCCCAGCCCTGCGCGCCGAAGGTCATCGTGCCGAGCGCCAGGGGGCTGACGGCCAGCCCCGAGCGGCCGAGGGTGCGGAAATCAGTCAAGGACATATGATGTTCCCGTCAGGGGATGGAGGGAGCGATGCTTCCACGTATAGGCTTTGCTCGACTTGGCAACGAGGGCGGATGGAATGAGTGGACGGGCTTTGGTGCTGGGCGGAGGCGGCGTCGCCGGCATCGCGTGGATGACGGGCGTCCTGCTCGGCCTCGAAGACGAAGGCGTGCATCTGCGAGACGCCGACGTTCTGATCGGAACCTCCGCCGGCTCCACGGTTGCGGCGCAGATCGCTGGCGAAACGGGCCTCAGCGACCTGTTCCAGCGGCAGATCGATCCGGCGCGCCAGGTCGCCGAACTCATGCCGAAGCCGCATCTGCTGGAACTGGCCGGCAACGCGCTTTCCGTCCTGTTCAAGCTCAGCGACCCGGCCGAGAGGACGCGGCGGATCGGCGATCTCGCAGCCCAGACGACGACGGTGGAAAAGGCCGTCCGGCGCGAGGTGATCGCCGCACGACTTCCGGTGCACGACTGGCCCGATCGGATGTTGAAGGTCGTGGCTGTCGACATCGCGACCGGCGAACCCCGAATCTTCGACCGCCTGTCCGGTGTCGATCTGGTCGATGCGGTCGCGGCGAGCTGTGCGGTGCCGGGCATGTGGCCGCCGGTGAGCATCGGCAGTCATCGCTACATGGATGGGGGCATCCGCTCGTCGGACAACGCCGACCTCGCCGCCGGCTGTGGCAGGATCGTCGTCATGTCGCCGCTGGGCACCGGGGGTATGACGTTGCCGGGGAGCGGCGGCCTCGCGGACCAGGTTGACGTTTTGCGAAGCTCCGGCAGCCAAGTGCTTGTCATCGAACCGGACGAGGTGGCGCGCAAGGCGATCGGCCATAATCCGCTGTCACCGGAAACACGCACCCCGGCAGCGCAAGCCGGCCGTGCCCAGGGTTGGGCGGAAGCCGGACGAATCGCCGCAGTCTTTGGCAATGAGCCGGTTACAGGAGCGGGCTGACCAGCCTGGCTAGGTTGCCGGCGATCTTGTTTGTCAGCCCACGCGTCCCCCAGCTTTCCCGGTCGAGCACGCGACCACCCGTGCGGTAACCCTGCTCCAACCGGCGCAGTTGCTCAACGACGGCGCGGTCGTAGCAGATCAACGTCGTCTCCGAATTCAACTCGAACGAGCGCATGTCCATGTTGCTCGATCCGATCACCGCGATGTCGTCGTCGACGCTGACATGCTTGGCATGGAGGAAGTTTGTTTCGCACAGCGCGATCGTGATGCCGGCTTCGAGCAGTTCCTCAAAATACGAGCTTTGCGCCAGGTCGATGAAGCGGCTGTCGCTGGCGGCGCTGACGATCAGCGTCACGTCGATCCCGCGCAAACCCGCCGAACGTAGCGCGAACAGCAGCGGCTCGCTGGGAATGAAATAGGGCGTGGTCAGAACGACCCGTTGCCGTGCCGCCTCGATCAGCGCGACGAACAGCATGTCGATCCGCGCACAGGGGTAGTCGGGCCCGCTCGCGACCGCCTGTGCGGTGCTGCCGCCCTCCGTCGACGGCGACGGGAACAGGCTGTCGTCCCGCAACGCCGTCTCGGTTTCCAGAAACCAGTCGCCGATGAACACGATCTGCAGCTCGGCGACGATCGGCCCAGTCACCCGTACCATCAGTTCGCGGTTGGGCGTGCCGGCCTCGCCGCCAGCATCGACGATGTTCTGTGATCCCATCCAGCCGGTGCGACCATCGATGACCGCGATCTTGCGATGGTTGCGCATGTCGGCACGACTGACCTTGCCCCAGAAGCGTACCGGCAGAATGATCCGCAGGTCGATGCCCGATCCCGCCAGCCGCTTCGCGATGGCGCGGCGGCTGGCGCCCGACCCGAAGGCGTCGATCATCAGGCGGCAGGTGACGCCGCGAACGACGGCGCGCTCCAGCGCTGACAGGATCGCATCACCCGTATGGTCGTCGGCGAAGATGTAGAACATCAGGTGGACGTGATCGCGAGCGCCGTCGATATCGGCGGCCAGCTTGGCGATCACCTCCTCGTAGACCGGTTCCAGCTCGATCTGGTTCGCGCCCAGCACCGGCATCCGGCCGATCGCGTGCCCCAGCGCGGCGATTGGTGCGAGCTGCGCCGGCGGCTCCGCCACGGTTGCGGCCAGTGCCTCCCGCGCATCGATCAACGCTTCCCAGACGACCGTCGGCAGCTTCGCCACCCGTTCGCGTCGCCACTTGGGATGCCGCGCCCGGCCAATGACCGCGTAGACGAGCGTTGCCGGCCACGGCGCGACCATGAACAGCAGCAGCCAGCCCTTGGCAGCTTCCGGCGAACGACGGAACGGCACTACCAGCAGCGCGCCGGCGCGGATCACCCACTGGGAGGTGGCGAAGAGGCCGAGCCAGACGTCGGCATGGATGCCCAGCACCAGCATGCTAGCTTATCGTTGCCGGGCGGCAGGCGCGCCGGTCAGGCCGTCAGCGCTCCAACCGCCACCCAGTGCGCGGTAGAGCGTGACAATGTTGTTCAGCTGATCCTGACGGACGGAGATCGCCTCCAGCTCGGTCGAATAGAGGTTCCGCTGCGCATCGAGCTGCTCCAGATAGGAGGCGTAGCCGCCGCGATAGCGGTCGGTTGCCAGCGCGACCGACCGGATCAGGATCGCGCGCCGGTTATGCAGCCGTTGGATCTGCTCGGCGTAGCGGGTGACGCCGGTCAGCGCCGTTTCCGTCTCCTGGAACGCGGACAGCACCGCGGCGCGATAGGCAAAGGCAGCCTGATCGCGTCGCGCGGTCGATACGTCCACCTGCGCGGTTAGCCGCCCGCCGGCGAAGATCGGCGCGAGGATGCTGCCGCCGATGCTCCAGATCGTGACGGGATCGTAGTTAAGCGCGTTGACGAACAGCTGGCCGATACTGGCGGACAGCGCCACCTGCGGCAGGAAGGCGGCGCGGTCGGCGCCGAGGCTGGCGTCGGCGGCGGCGATCGCCAGTTCCGCGCTGGCGAGGTCCGGGCGGCGACGCAGCAGATCGGACGGCAGCGTCGCAGGCACCGCAGGCGGCAGGAACGCCTGCAATGCCAGCCCGCGCGGAATCGCGGTCGGGAGGTCGCCGGTCAGCCGGCTCAGCGCGTTCTCCTGCGCACGCAGCGCCAGGCGAAGTTGCGGTATCGCCTGCTCGACCGCCTCGTACTCGGACTGAGCCTGGGTCAGTTCGAATTGCGAGATGTAGCCGACGCGTGCCTGATCGGCGGCGAGCCGCAACGCCTCCGCGCGCGAACGCACCGTCTCCTCCGACACCTGCAACTGCGCGTCGAGCGACAGCAGGCCGATGTAGCCCTGTGCCACCTGCGCCGCGACCATTAACGCGGTCGCATCGCGATCGGCCTGACTCGCGACATATTGCAGCCGCGCCGCATCGGTCAGCCTCGAGAGGCGGCCGAACAGGTCGAGCTGCCAACTGACCTGAAGCTCCGGCTGGAGCGCGGTGGTCGTGGCCGGGCCGGTGGTGCCGAGGTCGCGCGACCGCGATACGCCGCCGGTGGCGTCCAGCATCGGCAGACGGGCAGCGCGGGCCAGCCGGACGTTCGCCTGCGCTTCCCGGATGCGCGCCGCCGCGGTCAGCACGTCCGTATTGCGCGCGAGCGCGGCCTCGATCAGGCGGGTGAGCACGGGATCGTTGAACGCCTGCCACCAGCGCGCGTCGATGCGCGCGCTGCCGCCGATCCCGTCGCGCCAGACCCCCGGCGGCACGACCGCGCTGATCGCGGGAGGCGGGAGGCGGGGTGGCACGCAGCCGGCGAGCAGCGACGACAGGCCGGCACATAGCGGGATCAGGGCAGCACGCCGCCTCACCGGGCAACGCCCTCGCCGGTTGCGCCCGCGGTCTCGACGCGGGTGACGACCGACATGCCCGGCCGCAGCCGCTTGGCGAGTGGCTGGTTCGGATCGATCGTGATGCGGATCGGGATGCGCTGCACCACCTTGGTGAAGTTGCCGCTGGCATTGTCAGGACGCAGCACGCTGAACTCGGAGCCGGTGGCGGGCGCGAACCCCTCGACATGGCCGGTGAGCCGCTCGTCCCCCAGCGCGTCGACCGCGAACGTCGCCCGCTGGCCGGGACGGATCGCGCGGGTCTGCGTCTCCTTGTAGTTGGCGATCACCCACAGCGCCTCGGGTACGAGGAACAGCAACTGCGATCCGGCGGCGACATATTGGCCCTGACGGACGCTGGCTTCGCTCAGCTGGCCGTCCTTGGGGGCGAGGATCACCGTGTTGACGAGATTGATCTTCGCCAGGTCGCGCTGTGCCCGCGCGGTCTTCACCTGCGCCTGGAGACCCAGGCGCGAGACGGTGGTCGCCTTCACTGTCTCCTGCGCGATGCGGATCGCCGCCTGCGCCTTCAGCACGTTGGCGGCGGCAGAGCGGGCGGTGGCGCGGATCTGGTCGCGCTCGCGCAGCGAGACGGAGCCGCGCGCCGCCAGCTCGTTGACGCGCGCCTCGTCGGCGGCGGCACGATCGCGCTCGGCCTGCGCGGCGTAGAGGTCCGCGCGGCGCGCCTCCAGGTCGGCACCGTTCTGGGCGATCGTCTGCGTGGCGTTGGCTAGGTTAGCCTCGGCCGCGTCGGCCTGACCCTGCGCCTGCTCCAGCTGCTGGCGATAGATGCGGTCGTCGATGCGCAGCAGGGGCTGGCCGGCGCGGACATGCTGGTAGTCGCGCACCATCACGTCGGCGACATAGCCGTTCACCTGCGGCGCCAGCACCGTGATCTGGCCGCGCACATAGCTGTTCTCGGTGGTGACGATCGTGCCGGTGAACGGCCACAGCTTCCACGCGTACAGGATCATCAGCACGCCGAGCAGCGCCACGCCCGCCATGACGACGACGGTCCAGCGTTTGGGCTGGATCGTCTTCGCGGGCTCTGCTCCCACCGGCGCGGCCGCGTCGTGGTCGAGCGGCCGGCCGTGTGTGTCCACTAGCGGCGGCGGACCATCCTCCCCCGCTCCGGCCGACGGATCAGCCGGCTTGATAATGCGATCGTCTGACATGCGGTCTTTCAGGACGTTGCCGCTGCTGCGGCGGGTTGCGGGGCGTCACGGCGCGCGGCGAGGGCGAGGCGCACGACGTGGAATAACGACCAGGCAAGGAAGACGAGGGCCATGATCCCGTTCAGCAGGAAGATATCGTCGAACGCGCGGACGTTCGCTTCCCGCGTCGCCGCCTGAGAGAGTTGTGCGATGCCCTGCGCCTGCCGCAGCACGGGATCGGTGACGATGCGGCCATAGACCTGCCCCTGAAGCTGGAGCCGTTGCGCGACGATCCCGCTCGTCGGATCGACACCGGCGTTGATCGTCGCCGAATATTCATGTTCGCGATATTGCTGGATCGTGCCGAGGATGGCCGGGCCGGCAAGGCCGCCGAAACTCTGGCTGATCGTGAACAGCACGACGAAGCTCACCATATAGCTCGGCCCGTTCTTCAGCGCCGACATGACGCCCACCAGCAGCAGCGGCCCCATGAAGAGCCCGGCAGCGGTCGACAACAGGAATTGGCTAACGAACATGTCGTGCGGCCGAGTGAGGCTCGTCGCGTTCCAGTCAAGGAAGCTGCCGATCGCGATCAGCACGATCGACAGCAGGATCTGCGGCATCACCGCCTTTTGGTTGAAGGTCAGTGCGCTGCCGCCGATGCCGAAGATCAGCCCGGCCAGCATGACGGCGTATAGCGGCTGAAGCTGATCCGGTCCCATGCCCAGCGTGCGCAGGAAGCCGGTCGCGCCATAGGTCTGTTCGGACAGCAGGAAGCGGATGCCCATCGCGCCGATCGCGAAGCGGATCGTCGACAGCGTACCGAGCCAGCGAATCTGCAGAAGGGGGTTGGCCCGGCGATGCTCGACGATGATGGCGAGCGTGACGAGGACGATCGCGGCGATCAATGCGTAGGCGATCCAGTTCTGCGATGTCCACCATTGCGTCCGACCCTGTGCGAGCACCGCCGCCAACAGCGCGAGCCCCGGCGCGAGCAGCGCGAAGGTCAGCAAGTCGAGTTTCTCGAACACCTTGATGCGGATGCCCGGCGGCAGCTTCAGGACGACAACGCAGGCGAGGCAACACAGAGCCAGCCCGGATTCGAATAGGTACAGCGTGCGCCACTCGCCGAGATCCAGCAGCGCTGGCGACAGCAGCCACGCCAGCGGCGTCGCCAACTGCGAAATGCCGAGGCCGATCACCAACCCTTGACCCAGCTTCGCCTTCGGGAAAGCCTGGAGGATGTACATCGTCGACAATGTGCTGATCGTCCCCGCCGCGAAGCCGCTGACGGCGCGCACGAACAGCGCCATCGGGTAGCTTTCGACGAACAGGTGCAGGAAGGTGACGAGCGCATAGAGCGGCAGGCCGATCTCCGCGAAGCGCCTGAGTCCGAACTGCTGGCGGAACTTGAACAGCACCAGATTGGCCGATACGTTGACCATCAGATAGGCCGCGGGCAGCCACGCGCCTTCCACCGGAGTCAGGCCGAGCTGCCCCTGGATGTTCGGCAGGTTGGCACTGACCAGCGCATTGCCGAGTCCGCCGGTGATGCCGAGCAGCAGCGCGATCGCACCGTAGGCGAGACGCACCGGCACGCTGTGGTTGGGCGTCGACGGCGACCCCGGCATCGAGGGCTTTTCATCGTCGGACCAGTTGGGAACGGGTTCGAGCGGGGCGCTACCCATGGGCGCTCCGGCCAGGCTGCACGCCGCCCAGGAGCAACTCCGTCAACCGCGCGATCATCGTCTTACGCGCGGCCTCGTCCTTTTCGCGCATGGCCGTACCAATCATGGCGACGATCAGGATCATGTCGTCAGGCCGAAGGTCTGGTCGAACAATACCTTCCTGCACCGCCTCACTTACCGGCCCGGCACAGAGTGCACAGAAGCGGCGTTGCCGCACCAGGCTCGCCTCGGACTGGGGATCGACCACGCGCCAGGCGTCCGCCAACGCGGGGTTTATAGCCAATTCCGCGGCCACTTGGTCGACGATTGCCTGCCATTTGCCGACCCCGCGATGCAGTGAGGCGATGGCAACCTCCATCCGGTCGAGCGACGCGTCGACGAGTGCCAACACGAGAGCCGCACGATCCGGGAAGTGTCGGTAGAGTGTGGCCCGACCCAGTCCGGAGCGGGTGACAACGGTATCTAACGAAGTCGTAATGCCGAGCTCCAGAAAGACTGCCGCTGCCGCGTCGAGCAGTACCGTACGGTGTCGTCGTGCGTCGGCTCGGAGCGGGTCCATGACGGTTATGTGGACACTTTAGTCCGCTTCGTCAAGGTTGGAGGGCGGGAAACTGCGTGCCACGACCCGCTAAGAGCGCGTTTGAGAAGGATTCCCAAAGGGGCTTTGGTGTGATTCATGGGGCGTCGGATCAACGACGCGAGCCGATGCCCGATGCCGAAGAGGAAGCCGCCTGCGAGGCGGCGCTATGACACCGATCTGACGGACATACAGTGGGAGCTGATCGCCCCATGATTCCGGACGCTCGAGCCGGCGGACGACCGCGCAAGGCAACGTCGCGCGAGCTGGTCGATGCCATTCTCTACTTCTTGCGCGCGGGTATCGCATGGCGACTGCTGCCCCACGACCTGCCTCCTTGGCAGACGGTCTATTATTATCTGCGGCGCTGGCAGGAGGAAGGTGTCTGGCAGCACATCCATCATACCCTCGTGCTCGCCGATCGCGAGCGCTGTGGCCGGCAAGCCTCCCCTTCAGCGGGGATCCTCGACAGCCAGTCGGTGCGCACCGCCGATCAAAAGGGGGCGAAAAGGGCTACGATGCGGGCAAGAAGATCACTGGGCGCAAACGCCACATCCTGACCGATACCGATGGCCGGCTCCTCATTTTTCGGGTCCATGCCGCTGATGTCAAGGATCGCGACGGCGGCAAGCTGCCACTCAAGGGCTCACGCCAGCGCTACCCGTTCGTTGAACGCGTCTTCGCCGATGGCGGCTATGCCGGTCTTGCCCTCCATCAGCGCCATCAACCGGTCGAGTGGGCCGGTGACCGCGCGGATCGTCCGCGTGGCGACCTTGGTGTAGAGCGCGGTCGTTTCGAGCTTGCTGTGCCCGAGCAGCACCTGGATGACGCGGATATCGACGTCCTGCTCGAGCAGGTGGGTGGCGAAACTGTGCCGCAGCGTGTGCGGGCTGACGCGCTTGCGGATCCCAGCTGCGTCAGCCGCCTCACAGACGGCACGGTAGAGTTGCCGCGTCGAGATCGGATCGGTGTAGCTGCGCCCCGGAAACAGCCAGCCGTGCGGCAACAGGACGCTGCGCCGTTTCCCCTCGCGCCACCAAAGCCGCAGCAGCTCGAGTAGTTGCGGCGAGAGCATCGCATTGCGGTCCTTGCGTCCTTTGCCCTCAAGCCGAACTCGGTCCGGCGACGTGACGACGATGCTGATACCACTGCGCATGCCGGATCGTTGCACAAAGCACCTGCGAACGGAATCCTCAAACGGACTCTTTCGTCTCGATCAATCCACTAGCCTTTATCGGGGCCGAGCTCGGAAGCGGTCGTTCATTTTGGATTGCTTTGCCGCGACAGGGCTCGAACCTGCGAACTCCAGGCGCGGCCGATCCAGCTCCGCTGACTGCGCCTGAAATCGCTTACGGCTTACCGCATCTACCGACGACTTCTCGTCGTTGAGACACGTCGAGAGCATGTTTCAACGCTGCCATTCTCCTACTTGAAATATCAGTGTACGCATAAACATCGTCAACTTAGCGGGATCGCCTCGTTCGCGCGGACGGTGAACTTGCGTGGCGGTCTCGAGGGTAGCCTCACCGTGACAGTCTGCGGCTTGGTTTCGATGCCCATCAACATCTTTGGGGCACCCTCGAAGTTCGTGGTCAGCCGAGCAGCACCCCCTTCGATCTCGGCGATGAGCTTACCGGCGAGTTCAAGCCTCGCGCCACCTGCCGCATAGTGCATGCAGGTGCGTAGATTGGCATCTGTGCGCATCTCCAATCGTGCATCCTGCGCAGCAGGGTGATTTGGTCGAACGTTCCAGTGCAATATCTCATGCTCCTCAGAGATGCCGACGAGCCGCCAAGTATAATCAACCATTACCAATGCAGTCGGCGAGTAGCCAGGATCGTCCTCCTTCGTAAAGTCCCCGCTAATCGGGTCTATCTGAGTACGCATCGTCATGTCGCGCTGGATTGCCTCGCACCACCGGCCCATGAGTTCGCCGAACTCGGCTACTCGTCCATAATGATCAAACCATCGAGTAGCCCGCAGCGCTGTAAGCGCTTGGGCAGCTCCACCCCAACTATTATTCGGTATTGGCCTGACAAACGCAGGGTCGTCTAGTGCTACCGACGGAAGAGGAAACTGAGCCCAGAACTTTTTGGGATTGTGAATTTGACGGTCCCAAAGCACCTCGAAAAGAGGTTGGTCCGGTACATGCTCCGCGATCACTCGCGAAAGAAGGTCACCGTTGACCCTCACAAATCGATCCTGAGCGTCCCGGTCATAGAAGGTGGCTTCCTGTGGATCGAAGAGGCGAGCAAGGATCGCTGATCGTATCCTTTCTGCATCGTCGAGCCAGCGTTCTGCTTCTGCCTGTTTGCCCAAGGCTTCAGCCATCGCTCCCAAAGCCCGGCGTGCACCGAAAGCCGTTGCGGAAAGATCCGGGCACAGGCGGGGCAGAGAGGCGATCGCGTGATGTGTTCGCGCGTTTTTATTTGGGCATTGGTTCGGCATCCCAGCCCAACGCGGGCTATTGTCGTGTCCGGTGTCATAGGTGCAAAAGCCTTCAATCAAGCCGGTCCCTCGGGTATCGCGGTACTGTCGCAACCATTTGTCCCAAGCCGAGCAGCTACGGTAAGCAGCTTCTAAAAGCTCAGTGTCTCCGGTGGCTCTCGCGAGCTCCCATGCCGTCGCCGCGATCGGCACCACCATCTGTATCTGCCCGAACCCGGTCTCAGAAAGCTTGTTGTTGGCCGGCATTTGGCCATCGGCGCGCTGAAGTTCGAAAAAAGTCATGTGACTCGCCCGGGCGACGTCCGGACGAAATTTGCGGTAGACCAGCGCCTCGTGCGGCCCGCACTCCTGCCAGATGCCGCGGTAGACCGAGCCCTCGATCAAGACCGGCTGATCCACGTAAGGCATGACTTGAACGTTGCCGGCCAACACCGAAAGCGCCTTGTCATAGGCGGCTTGCCAACGGGTGTTGGAAGTGAAGAATGACGGCGCGCTTTCTGCGCACATCTGGCGGTCAGGTCGCGAATCGCGGGTACCCGCAACAGCTGCTTTGTTCGTAGTCAGGGAGGCCGCAACTGACCCGGCCAGGAAGGTTCGCCGGTGCAATGATCCACTCCTCTCAACGAACATTTGCGTCATCCGGCACGCTACAACAATTCTGAAATGCTCTGCATCCATTGTTTCGACGCTTGTCAAACCGCAGCTATAGCGTGATCCGTTTCAATTAAGTCCCCTTCGGCGCATCGCCGCCTAACAGCCGACAAACCGCTTTCCACCAACTCCGGCGGTTGCAAGCGGCAGGGGATCGAACCCGCACCCCGTCGCCGGGGATCGCTGTAGCGATACGTCTACCAATTCCGTCACGCTGGCAGACACCGCTATAGCACGCTCACGCTGACGTGCGGAATGTCCGCATTCCACCACCGCACGAAGCCGCTGCGCGGCAGTGGGGTTGGCGGTAAGGTAGCGCAGCGGCGTTGAGGTTTGGCCCTGCGGCAGCGGGGGCAGACGATGGAGTTCCTTCAACGAGAGGAACTTCCCATGGCGACTCTATCAACCGAAACACCCGTTACCCCGCTGCGTCAGCGCATGCTCGACGATATGGCGATGCGCTCAATGCGGTCGCGTACCCAGCACGACTATGTCCGCCACGTCCGCGCCTTCGCGGCTTTCCTGCGACGCTCGCCGGAGACCGCGACCGCCGAGGACGTACGGCGCTACCAGCTTCACCAGCGCGAGCACGGTGTCGGGGAATCCGTCGTCCGCGCCACAGTATCGGCGCTGCGCTTCCTGTTTGAAGTGACGCTTGACCGGCCCGACCTGTCGCGCAAGCTGGTCCTGGCGCCTCGTCCCCGCAAGCTGCCCGACGTGCTGACCAAGCCAGGCGCGCTGCGCAACGGTGCGCCGTTTGAAAACTGGGAATTGCCCCCCCGCGCTGTCTCGACTGCGACGCAAGCTCGGCGCTGGAGACGACGCCGACCGGCGGTTCGTCCGCGTGCTGGCGGCCGTACTCGATGATGGGCTGGAGGCGGTCGAAGCAGCCGTGCGCGAGGCGTTGCTGGCAGGCGTCACCAGCGACGACATCATCCTGAACATTCTGGCGCGACATCGCGAGCCGGTTCCGCCGCTGGCCATTATTACGCTCGAGGATCTGGTACTGCGCCATCCACCACGCGCGGACTGCAACCGTTACGACAGCCTACGAGGTCTCCATGCAGCGGCATGAGATGATGAAGGCCCTGACGGGGCTTGGGCTCAAGGGCATGGCATCATCCGACGATGGGCGAGATCTCCCCCGCCGAGTTCATCCCCTTGGTTGAACAAACATCGCTGGCCCGAGCGGTCACGCAGTGGGTGCTGGATGCCGCGCTGGATCAGCTGTCATCCTGGACAGCACGCGGCGTCGGCCTCAATCTGTCGATCAATGTTTCGGCTGCTAATCTGGCAGAAGCCGACCTCATCCAACGCATACAACTCGGTCTTCTGAAGCGTCAACTGCGGCCCGAGCAACTTGAAATCGAGCTTACCGAGAGCGCTATTATGGATCAGCCGGATCAGGCGCTGGAAATGCTGCGCGAACTAGCTGCAACCGGCATCTGCGTCGCGATCGATGATTTCGGGACTGGCCAGAGCAGCCTTGCTTACCTGCAAAAGCTGCCGACGCAGGTTGTAAAAATCGATCAAACCTTCGTGCGTGATCTCATCCAGAACCATGGACCGGACTTCGTGCTGGTCGAAACGATGATCGGCCTGGGGCACAAGCTGGGCTACCGTGTAGTCGCTGAAGGCGTGGAAACTCCGGAAGCGGCAGCGATCCTCACGAACGCCGGATGTGAGGAAGCGCAAGGCTTCCTGTTCGCACGGCCAATGTAAGCCATCCAGCTCGAGCGCTGGATAACAGAACGCAGTGAATACGGTCGGTTACCGTCGAAGGCCGCCTGACAAGATGCCTACGCGAATCGGCTCTGTCTCTGCCTGGTCGCAGAAGTCCTGATTCCTGGCGCCGCGTATGTCTACGCTTATGCGACGCGGCGGTGGCGTGACTTGGTGGGTGCCACTTCGACGGTGGGCACAATTAGCCGCGCGATCAACGCCAGCTCACGACAGCCTGGCATTCGGCCGGACCCGGCGTCCGAGCGTGTCGATCAACCACAGGAGGGTGCCCTTCCATAGCCCGTGCAGGCGCGCCTGATAGCTGCGGTACAGCATCGCGTGCCCCAGCTGCGCCACCCGTCCGCGAATGAAGCCACCTTCGAAGAAGCCGAAGCGGCCGAGGGTGCCATAAGCGTCGAAGCCGCCAAGCGACACAAGACTGCCGAAGTCCTGGTAGCTGGCCGGTCGTACCTGCTTTCCGGCGATAAGCGCGGGCAAATGCCGGCACAGGTAGCGAGCGTGCTGGTTCGCAGCTTGAGCCGTAGCCGGAACGGGAGTGTCCCGACCCGGCAGCTGAGGGCTCGCGCAATCACCCAGTGCGTAGATGTGCGGATCGCGAGGTACCGCCAGCGTAGGCCCAACGACGAGCTGCCCGCTACGGGTGCGTTCCAGATCGTTCAGCGAGTCCAGCAGCGGTGGAGCCTTGATGCCGGCCGCCCACACCTTCAGCCCAGCGCTGACGAGCTCGTCTCCGCTCAGACGAAAGCCGGTCGGGTCGACTGCTATGACGCGCGTGCCGGTGCGGACAATGACGCCAAGCTGTTCCAGCTTGGTCTGGGCAGCTGCCGCCACTTTCTCAGGAAAGGGGGCGAGCAACCGAGGGCCGGACTCGATCAGCACGACCCGGAGGTGGTTCGATGCTCCGAAGACTCCGTATTGCTCAACAACTGCGGCGGCTTCGATCAGTTCAGCCGCAAGCTCCACACCCGTGGCGCCACCACCGACAATGCCCACGGTCAAAGGTTGGCCAGCCCCTACGCTCTTCACCAGCTCAACACGAAGTCGGTCATTGAAGGCGATGGCGTCGGAGCGGCTGTCGATACTCGCACAGTGTTCCGCGACGCCCGGCGTGCCGAAATCATTTGCCCTGCTTCCTACGGCGAGCACAAGCGTATCGTAAGAGATCGTCCGCGTCGGCACGATCTCCTCGCCATCGATCACGAGTGGGGCCAGCTTGACCTCTCTCGCGTACCGATCGACGCCGATCGCCTCGCCATACTCGTAACGAAAGCCATGCCCGCGCGCCTGTGCGGCATAGACGGTTTCCTGCGCCCCGGCATCCGACGTGCCCGCCGCGATGGTGTGCAGCATGGGTTTCCAGACATAGGCTGGCTCGCGGTCTATCAGCGTCACCTCGAGCTGCCGATCACCAGTCCCCTTGCGCGCCACATGGGTAGCGACATCCAAACCGGCCACGCCACCACCTACTACAACCAGCCTGTGCGACTCAGATATCGACGACATTGTATCAACCATGCGTGACCTAACCCGTAGCAGCCGCTCGGGTTCACTCACCCAGGTGAGGTTGGGCTCTTATTCCGCGCACAGCGCAGCCCACATCTCACTAAGGGGGTCCGGTGCCGAGTGATCAGGGCGCGAAAGTCCTAAGTTTCGAACGTCGCGTATCTCGTCGATTATGCGACAAACCGCTGCCTGATGGCACGGAACGGTATTGGCGCTAACCGGTGATGAGGGCGTCAACGAGATAGTCGTCGTCCGGTAGCTGCCCGCCGAGCATCAGCATGGCGAGGCCGTGAACGAGTGACCAGGCTTTCATGCGCTCGCCTCGGCCTGACCGAACCGACGCCGCCGGCAGTGCTGCTGCGGTGACCCGTCACGGTTCCGGATCGCTTGTCATCGCCTGCGGATCATACCGCGTCGCCATTGGCAGAGCGCAAAGTGAAATAAATGCGCTATTTGCCGAGAATTGGCACAGACGACAAAGTGTCGTGGCGCGCAGTGCAACCCGATCAGATGTTTGGGCCATGGTCAATTCTGGGGACTGTTGATCAACCGGCCTTGCGACCCCATTCGCGGTTCAAAGCCAGCGCCGCGAGCGTGCAAATTGCGCCGGACAGAAGATATCCTCCAACTGCCGCAAGGCCGAAATTGCTGGCCAGCAGCAATGCGGCCAGCGGCGCAAAGCCTGCACCAATGAACCATGCCGCAGTCGCCGTGGTGCCTGCCCCGGTATAGCGATGCCGCGGCGAGAAGCGATCGTTCACTGCCCCCGAAGATTGGCCGAACGAGAGACCCAGAAGGATGAATCCTGCAATCATATAGATCCATTCGCCGGCAGGCCCTTGGCCGAGCAGCCGCGGCGCAAAGAGGCTGAACACAGCGATCAATCCCGCCGAGGCACCCAGCAGCGTACGACGTCCGATCCGGTCGGACAGGATACCGGAGAGCGCAACGGTAACAAGCCCGACAACCGCGCCTACCAATTCAATCTTGAGGAAGTGTACCGGCGGCTCGCCGGAGGCGAGAACCGACCAGGAGAGCGGAAATACCGTGACAAGATGGAATAGCGCGTAGCTCGCCAGCGGCGCGAAGGCGCCCAGCAGCACGACCTTGCCGTGCTCGCGAAACAGCTCCGAGATCGACGACGGCTGCAATTCCCGACTTTTGAACAGCTCTTCAAATGCCGGCGTCGAGATCAAGCGGAGCCGGGCAAACAGCGCGACAACGTTGATCACGAAGGCGACGAAGAACGGGTAGCGCCACCCCCATTCGAGGAAGTCGGACGTCTTCAGATCTGTTAAAAGGAAGACGAACACGGCTGTGGCGACGAACAAACCGATTGGCGCGCCCAACTGCGGTATCATAGCAAACCAACCCCGGCGTTCTGGCGGCGCATTGAGCGACAGCAGCGAGGGCAGGCCGTCCCAGGTCCCGCCGAGAGCGACCCCCTGGCCCATGCGAAAGAGTGCAAGCATTATGGCTGCGCCAGTCCCCAACTGCGCGTAGCTCGGCAGAAAGGCCAGTGCCGCGGTCGATCCGCCGAGCAGAAACATCGCGACTGTCAGCTTGACCCCGCGACCATGCTTTCGATCGAGCCACATGAACAGCAATGCGCCGAATGGGCGGGCGACGAAGGCGAGCCCGAAGATGGCGAACGAATACAGTGTTCCGGTTATTGCATCTACATAGGGGAACAACCGCGAAGGAAAAACCAGCACCGAAGCGATCGCATAGACGAAGAAATCGAAGAACTCTGACGACCTCCCGATGATCACGCCAACCGCGATATCACCCGGCCCGATGTGATGGTCGCGGGCGTTGATCAGCCGAGCATCTCGCTCCAGCGGCGTGGAGTTGCCCGCTTCCAGGGTCGTGGCTGCCATCCCGTCTATCCTCTATTCGATCCCTTCCGGAACGCCGCCAACCCTAGGGCAGGGCGTGCCAGATCCGGGCTGATGATGGGCCATCCTAACGCGGCGCAATCGACAACACTTTGACCGTGGTCAAATGCGCGCGCGTTGGCCCGAGCTACCACCCGCGCATGCGCAGAGCAGGAACCACCATCGCCCGACGGGCTGTCCGCCTTCCATTCGTGCTCATGCCGGCAGTGCTCGGTGGGTGCGACATGGTCGTCATGAACCCCGCCGGCGACATCGCCGTCCAGCAACGTGACCTGATTCTTTTCTCGACCGGGATCATGCTCCTAGTCGTCGTGCCGGTCATGGCGTTGACGGTGCTGTTCGCGTGGCGGTACCGGCGCGGCAACGCAGACAAGACTTACGATCCCAATTTCGATCACTCGACCACGCTGGAGCTGGCGATCTGGTCGATCCCGCTGCTCATCATCGTGGCACTCAGCGCGGTGACCTGGACGAGCACGCACCTGCTCGATCCATTCCGTCCGCTCGAACGACTTTCCGCCGGTCGGCCGGTGCCACCCAACACCAAAACGCTCCAGGTGCAGGTGGTCGCGCTCGATTGGAAATGGCTCTTCATCTACCCCGATCTGGGGATCGCCACGGTCAACGAGCTGGCGCTGCCGGTGGACGTGCCCGTCCGCTTTTCGATCACCTCGACGAGCCAGTTCAACACCTTCTACGCCCCGACGATGGCGGGCATGATCTACGCCATGCCGGGCATGCAGTCCCAACTGAATGCGGTGCTGAATAAGCCCGGCGAAAGCTGGGGCTATTCCGGCAATTATACCGGCCGCGGCTATTCGAACATGCGCTTCAGGCTGCGCGGGCTGGC
This sequence comes from Sphingomonas sp. BAUL-RG-20F-R05-02, assembly GCF_022662305.1. GTDB lineage: Bacteria > Pseudomonadota > Alphaproteobacteria > Sphingomonadales > Sphingomonadaceae > Sphingomonas. Next base: position 11,069 of record NZ_JAKNQH010000020.1, on the reverse strand, counting down.
GCCCGCCGACTTCAACCGCTGGGTCGCCGAGGTCAAAGGCAGCAAGCAGGGCGTTCTCGCACCGGGCAGCTACCTCGCGCTGGAGCGGCCGAGCGAGAAGGTGCCCGTGCTGCACTTCTCGTCGGTCACGCCTGGGTTGTTCGACCGGGCTCTCAACGGCTGCGTCCAACCCGGTAAGCCATGCATGGTCGATGTGATGCGGCGCGACATGGCGCGCGGCGGTGGCAATACGGCCAACGGGCGGATGGGCAGCGGCATGCCTGCCGGCCGCGACACGACTCCTGTCAACGCCGACAAGCCGACGCCCGCGCTGCAAAAGGCCCCCGAAGACAAGGGTTCCGGACCCAACGTCACCAAGCCGGCGACGCCCGGTGCCGCCCCGGGCCGGCAGAAGCCAGGCGACCCGCGCAACCGTGACATGTCAGCCGTCGATGCCATTCCCGCCGCCGGCGCCTCGCGCGTCGCACGGGCCTGATCCTAGCCATTCGGGACCATCATGACCGATAACAGCCTTTTCAAGACGATCTTTGGACGTCTCACCTGGGAATCCTTCCCGCTTCACGAGCCGATCCTGCTCACGACGTTCATCGTCGTTGTGCTGCTCGGTCTCGGCATCGTCGGCGCGGTGACCCGCTACCGTCTGTGGGGCTATTTGTGGAACGAATGGTTCACCAGTGTCGATCACAAGAAGGTCGGCGTGATGTACATCATCCTGGCGATCATCATGCTGCTGCGCGGGTTTTCCGACGCGGTCATGATGCGATTGCAGCAGGCGGTCGCATTCGGTTCGAACCCGGGATATCTGCCGTCCCACCACTACGATCAGATCTTCACTGCGCACGGGACGATCATGATCTTCTTCGTGGCGATCCCGCTGGTCGTCGGCATCATCAATTTTGTCATGCCGCTCCAGATTGGCGCACGCGACGTCGCCTTCCCGTTCCTCAACAATCTCAGCTTCTGGCTGACGGCAGCCGGCGCGGTGCTGACCATGATCTCGCTGTTCGTCGGCGAATTCGCCCGCACCGGCTGGCTGTCCTATGCACCGCTCGCCGAGCTGGCGTATAGCCCGGATACGGGAGTCGATTATTACCTATGGTCGCTCCAGATCGCGGGCGTCGGCACGACGCTGTCAGCGATTAATATGGTTGCGACGATCATCAAGATGCGCGCGCCGGGCATGACCATGATGAAGATGCCGGTGTTCTGCTGGACAGCGCTGTGTTCCAACGTGCTCGCGGTGGCGATCTTCCCCGCGCTGACCGCTGCGTTCTTCCTGCTGATGCTCGATCGCTACGTCGGGACCAATTTCTTCACCAACTCGCTCGGCGGCGCGCCGATGATGTACTGGAACATGGTGTGGATCTGGGGGCATCCGGAAGTTTATGTCCTGGTTCTCCCAGCGTTCGGCATCTATTCGGAGATCACAGCGACCTTCTCGGGCAAGCCGCTGTTCGGCTATTCCTCGATGGTCTACGCGACCGTCGTCATCACCATCCTGTCCTATCTCGTATGGCTGCATCATTTCTTCACGATGGGGGCAGGGCCGGACGTCAACAGCTTCTTCGGTATCGCGACGATGGTTATCGCCATTCCGACGGGTGCGAAGATCTTCAACTGGCTGTTCACCATGTACCGGGGCGACATCCGCTTCGAACTGCCGATGATGTGGGTGGTCGCTTTCATGCTGACCTTCACGGTCGGCGGCATGACCGGCGTCCTCCTCGCAATTCCGCCGGCCGACTTCGTGCTGCACAACTCGCTGTTCCTAGTCGCCCATTTCCACAACACGATCATTGGCGGCGTGGTCTTCGGGCTGTTCGCCGGCATGGTCTACTGGTTCCCCAAGGCCTTCGGGTTCAAGCTCGACGAGTTCTGGGGCAAGGTCGCGTTCTGGGGCTGGGTCGCGGGCTACTGGATTGCATGGACACCGATCTACATCGTCGGGCTCATGGGCGTTCCGCGCCGGGTCAACCATTTTGACGACCCTTCGCTTCAGCCCTATTTCATCGTCGCTGCGATCGGTGCGGTGATCATCCTGGTGGGCATCCTCGGCTTCGTGATGAGCATCGTCATGGGCTTCGTGAAGCGCAAGGAACTCGCCGACACGACGGGCGATCCCTGGGGCGGGCGGACGCTCGAATGGTCCACCACGTCGCCTCCACCGGCGTACAATTTCGCCTCCACGCCCGTCGTTCACGAGTTAGATGCCTGGTATGACATGAAGAGCCGCGGCTACGAGCGCCCTGCTGGCGGCTTCCGCCCGATCCATATGCCCCGCAACACCGGCGCCGGCGTGATCCTGGCCGGTCTGGCGCTCGGCCTCGGCTTTGCCATGGTGTGGTATATCTGGTGGCTTGCGGCTTTGTGCTTCGTCGGACTGATCGTCACCGCCGTCGGGCATACGTTCAACCTGAAGCGCGACTATTTCATCCCCGCCGACGACGTCGCGCGGACAGAGAGCCAGCGCACGGCGCTCGCCAAGGGGATCTGACATGACCGATCATGTTCTTGAGCGCGGTAAGATGAGGTCTGAAACCTGGCACCTTGCCGAAGAAGACGACCACGATCACGGCGGCAACGGCGCGACCCTGCTCGGCTTCTGGATCTACCTGATGAGCGATGCGCTCATCTTCGCCTCGCTGTTCGCGATGTATGGGGTGGTGAGCACCGGCTATGCTGGGGGGCCGGTGCCGCGCGAAATCTTCGACCTGAAGCTTGTCGCGCTCAACACGGCCTTCCTGCTCGCCTCGTCGATCACTTTCGGGCAGGCGATGCCGCACATGGAGGCCGGCCGGGTCGGGCCCACCCGCTTCTGGCTTGCCGTCACCGGGCTGCTGGGGGCGGCCTTCGTCGGCGTGGAGTTCTACGAGTTTTCCCATCTCATTGCCGAAGGGGCAGGGCCGCAGCGTAGCGCCTTCCTGTCAGCGTTCTTCACGCTCGTCGGCACGCACGGCGCACACGTGACGGTTGGGCTGATCTGGATCGTCACCATGCTCGTGCAGATCGGTCAGCATGGTCTCAGCCAGCCGATGAAGCGTCGGCTTATGTGCCTGTCGATGTTCTGGCACTTCCTCGACATCATCTGGATCGGTGTCTTCACCTTCGTCTATCTGTATGGAGTCCTCCGTTGAGCCACTCTTCGATCGAGGGAGACGCCGCGCTCCACAACCATGGCGATACGCACGGTCACGGCAGCCGCCGGGGATACAGGGTCGGGACGATCCTCTCCATTCTGCTTACCGTCGTGCCGTTCTGGCTCGTCATGTCGGGCGCCCTGCACGACGCCGCAACCACCGCAGCGCTCATCTTTGCCATGGCGATGGTCCAGATCGTGGTGCATGTCGTGTGCTTCCTACACCTCGACACGCGATCTGAGGGAGGCTGGACGTTGCTCGCCTTCCTCTTCACGACCGTGATCGTAGTCCTGACGATCGGCGGGTCGATCTGGGTCATGTATCATCTCAACACCAACATGATGCCGATGCCTGGCGGTACGATGGGGGCGGTGCACTGAGCAAGGACGCGGGGCTGGCGGGCGGATCGCAGCGACGCAAACGCTTGGCGCTGGCCGCACTAAGCTTGATCGCCACGCTGGTGTTCCTCTCCCTTGGCATCTGGCAGGTCGAACGCCGCGCCTGGAAACTCGCCTTAATCGCGGCGGTAGACGCGCGGGTGCATGCGCCGCCGAAGCCGGCGCCGGCCGCGCGTGCATGGCGGGGCCTTGACGCAAAACGGGACGCTTACCGGCATGTGACCGCACGCGGGCGCTTCCTCAACGACGCGGAGACGCGTGTTCAGGCGCTGACGGGAGACGGTGCGGGGTTCTGGGTATTGACGCCGCTGCGCACCGACGCGGGCTTCACCGTGCTCGTCAATCGCGGCTTCGTTCCGCCCGAACGTGCCAATCCCGCCACACGCGATCCTGTCGGCGGCGTGGTCAACGTCACCGGTTTGCTGCGGATGAGTGAGCCTGGGGGAAGCATGCTGCGATCCAACCAGCCAGCGCAGGATCGCTGGTTTTCGCGCGACGTCGCGGCGATCGCGCAAGCTCGAGCGCTGCAACAAGCCGCGCCCTATTTCATCGATGCGGATGCCGGCGCCAACCCCGGCGGATCGCCGCGTGGCGGCATGACGGTGTTGATCTTCCCCAACAACCATCTGATCTATAGCATCACATGGTTCGCGCTCGCGTTGCTGTCGTTCGTTGGGCTGATCGTGGTCCTTCGTACCCAGCGCTGAAGGGCTGCGCCCAGGCTACCTTCAGCTCCGGGTACGTGCCGCGACGCGTCAGGCGCGTGCTTGCCCGTCTCCCCGAACACCGCCGTACGCATCGTCCTATCGGTGACGATAGATCACAGTCGGATGCCCAGGCCCACGCCGAACACTAATGGATCGAGGCCCAGCTTCACCCCCTGCGTTCCTGCAGCGGTCGTAGCGAGCCGTACTTTCGTGTTGATATCGATATATTTGACGTCGAGGTTCAGGAAGACCTTGGGCGTGATGTCCACATCGATACCCGCCTGGGCTGCCCATCCAAAACTATCGTCCATGTGGACACGCGTCGGTCCTACCGCAGCCTCCAGCCCATCCGACGCCTTCTCGTTCCAGAAGATAGTATAGTTGATACCGACTCCGACATAGGGACGGATGTGGGACTTAGGCGCGAAGTGGTATTGCGCGGTCAGGGTCGGCGGTAACACCCAGGTCGATGCAAGCTTGCCGATGCCACCAGTCGTTCCGCGTACGCCGCTCGCACTGTGCTTCGTGGTCGAGGCGATGAGCTCGAAGCCGATGTTGTTCGTCGCCATGTAGGTCGCGTCGACCTCCGGCATTGCACTATTATTGACCTTCACCCGCTCGCCCGGAAAGGCGGGTAGAACGCTGCCTGAATGCTCATTAGGCGCGACAAGGATCGCGCGCGCGCGCAGCAGAACATCACCGGCCTGGATGCCCCCGCGTTCCGCCTCCGGTGCTGCCCGCACATCCGTCTGCGCGAATGCGGGGGCCGCGATACCTGCCGCTGCCAGCGCCAGCAGTGCGCCAATGCGCCTGAACCTGTTCATCGCCGATCTCCTCTGTTTTCGGTGTGAAGGTCGAATAGGCGCACCGCAGCGGCGCATCCTTGACTACGGACAAGCATGGATTTGACGCCGGTCAAAGTCCGTCGAGGCCGACGCGCGCATCGCCGTGGCTATGTGGACCTATCATCCTGACCTGCTTGCGCGGCCGGTGCCACGCTACACCAGCTACCCGACTGCCGCGGAGTTCGACGATATGGTCAGCCATGATGACTTGGCTTCCGCGCTTGACGTCCTGCCCGCGGACGAGCCGATCTCGCTCTATCTGCACATTCCGTACTGCCATGCGATCTGCTGGTACTGCGGATGCAACACGGGTGCAGCGAACCGGACCGCACGGCTGGACGCGTATCTGGCGCGCCTTCACCAAGAAATTGCCATGGTGGCAGCGCGGCTGGCCGGCCGTGGCAGGGTCGGGCGAATCGCCTTTGGCGGTGGCAGTCCAAATGCCGTATCGGCCAAGGCCTTCGTGGCGCTGGTCGATCATGCCGTTACCGCCTTCCGCTGTGAAGGCACTGCGCTGTCCGTCGAACTCGACCCGCGCGGGTTTGGGCCGGATTGGGCCTCTGCGATCGCCGATACCGGGGTGACGCGCGCAAGCCTCGGCGTTCAGACGTTCGACCCCAGACTGCAGACGGCGATAGGGCGTGTCCAACCGGAAGCGGATATTCGCCGCGCCACCGATCTCCTTCGCAACGCGGGGGTGGAGTCGATCAATTTTGACCTAATGTACGGTTTGCCGGGGCAGGACGATGCGTCGCTCTCGGCGACGCTCGATACCGCTCTATCCCTCGCGCCCGACCGGATGGCCGTCTTCGGCTACGCGCATGTCCCGAACCTAATTCCCCGCCAACGCCGCATCAACGCGAGTGCGCTCCCGGGCGCGGCGGCGCGCTTCAAGCAGGCCATGCTGGCACACCGGCAACTGACCATGGCTGGTTACAAAACAGTCGGATTCGATCATTTTGCCCTGCCGGGCGATGGTCTGGCCCGCGCCGCCACGAACGGCACGCTTCGCCGCAACTTCCAGGGCTTTACCGAAGACAAGGCCGACGTGCTGATCGGCATGGGGGTCAGCGCGATCGGTCAGTTCCCCAACCGTCTGCTCCAGAACGACAAGAATCCAGGGCAGTGGCACTCCGCAATCGGCTCGAGCCGATTCGCAACCGCGCGTGGCATACGCCGTACGGTTCAGGACCGCGTCCGTGGGCGTGCGATCGAGGCCATCCTGTGCCGCGGAGCGGCGGATTTAGGCGATGTGCCGGAACTGGAACGCGTTCGCTCCCGCCTGAGGCGCTTCGAAGATGTCGGTTTGCTCTGGTGGCGAGGCACCCGACTGGAATTGGCCGCAGAGGCGCTGCCCTATGCCCGCGCGATCGCAACAACCCTCGATTCGTACCGGGCGGAGAATGCGGCGCAGTTCAGCCATGCGGTCTGACGGGTAATTACTTTACGCTGCCGTTGTCGCGCGGCGCCATGGGTGAGGCGCTCGGCTTGGCCATCGGAACGGTCAGCCGGCACATGTCCGCCTTGCACAATACCGGACTGATAGCAGTGTCCTGCGGTAGGGGCTTGCTCGACCGGCCAGCACCGGCCAGCACTGGCGAAATTGGCTGGATGAGCAGCCGCGAACTACCGGCTTCCAGTATTGCAACTGCAGCAGAGCGCAGCACGTCGCGGCCAGGGCGACAAGACGGGATATGGCAACTATGGTGTTCTCATGGCCTTAACCGACATATGCGCCGACTGTGCGGTTCGCGACCGCTCCTTATGCGGCAGTCTCGGCAATTCCGAACTCAAGGCGCTCAACGCCCTGAGCCAGCGTCGCAACGTCAAGCGCGGTCAGGTGGTGGCTTGGGCGGGGGATGAAGCCGTTATCTGCGGCAATCTGCTGGACGGCGTGTTGAAACTGGTTGCCGCGACGACAGACGGTCGTGAGCAGATTGTCGGGCTATTGTACCCAGCAGACTTTTTTGGACAGCCTTACGCCGGGGAAATCGACTTCGATATCGTCGCGCTGACCAATGCCGAGCTATGCGTGTTCCCACGTCCTGCTTTCGAGCGCGTGCTCGACGATCATCAGCGGATGGAGCGGCTTCTCCTCCAGCGCACCCTGGAATCCTTGACCGAAGCACGCGAGCGTATTCTGGTGTTGGCGCGCAAATCCGCCGGAGAGAAGGTGGCAGGCTTTCTTATCGACATGGCTGTACGCGCAGGGGAAAAAGGGTGTCGGGCGACCGCTCAAGGTCCGATCACATTCGATCTGCCGCTGACCAGGGGGCAGATGGCTGACGTCCTTGGCATGACGATAGAAACGGTCAGCCGCCAGCTTACGCGGTTGAAGACAGATGGCATCATCGCCTTGCCCGGCGCCCGGGCTGTGACGATCAGCGATCGTGCCGCGCTTGCCGCACGTGCCGAAGCGGCCTGATTCGCGCCGTCAGGATAAGGCGAAGCGTCTACCGCTTGCTCGCAGACGCAAACTGTCGATAAGCACCGATCGAGTGGCGGCCGTCAGCCGGTGGCGAGCCAATGCCAGGATAGCAAGTTCCTCGCAGTCCATGGCCTGCCGGCAACCGTCAAAAAAGCAGCGCAACATATAACCAAGCGTATTGGGCGAAATGCGCTCTGCCATATCCAGGCTCCCACGCAATGCATCTACCAGGTCTTCAGCGTGCGTTGCATCGGCGATGTGACGGGCGTGAACTTGCTCGATCAGTACCGCCGCGAGCGGATCCGCCGCATCATACAGCTGGGCGACATCTGGATACGGTGGCACAGTTAGTTCGCCCGGATCATAAAGCCCCTTCAGCGCGTCGCATATCTTTTCCACCACCGGAGCGGGGGGGAGCGCGGGCAATTCGTCGGCGCAGCATTCGAGCAGATCGCACAGTTCGCCAAGTTGACGATGATCTTTGACGAGCCGCAAAATGTCGCCTTCCGCTATTTCGTCGGATCTGTTCGTGAGTGACACAACCGTGCCACCCGACCACTGAAGGTTCATCACCGCCTGCTCCTCTTCCTATGGCACGCGCGCACAGTGCAAGGACGACGATGTGCGGGAACGTCCGCAGTTTGACATTGACCGCCGTCAAAGCGCTCACGTTTGTCGCGTCTATGGAGACGCCATGAAGTATGATGTGATCATCGTGGGCGGCGGACCCGCAGGATTGGCCTTCGTTCGTGAGCTTGCCGATAGCAGACTTAGCCGCTCTGGTCGAACTGCAGCCGCTCGGCCGCCCTTGTTGATCCGGCCAGCGACAGCCGCAAGATAGCACTGACGCACCGATCGGTCGATATTTTACAGACGCTGGGCGCATGGACCTTGATCGACCCGGCGGCAACTGGCGTCTATGTGCCGCCACTTGTCGCTAATCTCCTGAGTTTCTCACGTCGCATATGTCCCTGATTTTGCGACAGCGGAATGTCCGCACCTGGTGGACTACAGTCTGACCGCTTTCGAGTTTGAACGTCGATGTAGCGGGACGGCATGGTTGCAGAGCCAGCACCGCTGCGTCGTGTGCAATCATCTGTCTTCTGGCTTCGTCACCCGTTCGTCGAGGGCCTCGATATTCAAGCCGACGTGGATGTTATCGCCGTTCGGAGTGCCAAGCGATTTCGCCGCGTCGTTGTAGCTATATGTTTAGCCTTGAAAATCCGGGAGTAGAAGAAAGCATGCTCCTCGGTGGCGGGTCATGCTCCTCGCCACGAGCGATGAATTGGAGACGGTCAACCGTGCGCGTGAAGATCCTCACTGTGTATCCACACGCGCTTGCCCGAGCCTGTTGCAACGGGCCGCAATTGTTCCGCAATACGACGTAAGTCAGCTTCATGTGCCAGAACCCAAGCTGCCATAAGAACGTAAGGAAGTGGTTGCGGCATTGGCCCTATGAGTTTTCCCTCACTACGGTCTTTAATAATGCCCTCTTCGATCGCGTCGCGAGAGAGGACAATTATGTATTTTTCTCCACCAACTGCTGCGGGAAGATTTATCGATTCGGGAAAGGCCTTCACGATCCACGCCTCCTTTTCGCTTTCTTAAGCGAGGGTGCGTTTAGTCCTAAGCATCTGCAAGTTACGTGATTTTACGGAAGTTTGCTATTTTTAGTAGCAAATCAATGAGAGCCCCGACTTCCAGCCATCCGACCGACCGTAGTTCCGTCGGGCCATACTCGATCGTGTCGAGCCGCTGGAAGTGATACTAGGTTTATTTCCGCTATGAATCTGAAACATCATTCGATAGGTAGATGATGAACCTCTAGATATGCAGTCTTGGCATTAATGCAGTCTTTTGACTGTTCAAATTGTGCAACGCATTCTGTTAATCGTTTCTCAAGGATCGCAGGATGCGATTTATAGTAATTTACAGGCTGCGCAGTTGGTGAACAAGCCCCGATGCCGACAGCCAACACAAGGAAAATCAATCTCGACATCTATTCTGCCTGACACAATTTATGCCGCTTTAACAAGCGCTGACGATCGTCTGGGGTAGGCGATCAAGCGACGTAATTAGCTGTGGCACAGCAGCTGCGATCGCATGTGTCCTCGGGTGTGAAGAAGCGATTGGCCGTTTGGCCCTCCATCTCCGCCCCGGACCAGCCGCGCAGCGCTTCCGCGCCCGGATTCTATCTGGTGACCTCGCTGGCCAGATTAGTGGTAACGATTGCAAAGTCGACGGCGCTGATGAGAACGGCGCGCGCCAGTGCCGCCCGATGCTAAGCTGTATCGGTCATGGTTCAGCTCTTGGAAGGGGTGACGGGCTCGACGACAGGCTCCTGCTTACGCAGCAACCGCACCGCTGCACGGACCAATTCGCTGGCGTTGTTGAAGTCTCCCGACGCAACCCGCGTATCGATGTAACGCATCAAGTTCGGGGGTCAGCGAGACGTTGCAGGATTATCGGGTGGCCATGACTTGCCTTCGCCAGACTTCCACGCCCTGTCATTGTTTGCCATAAGCTAAAATGCAGACTATTTATGCTGCACCAGCGAGGATCAGTATAATGGCTGATATCAAAGACATGTCGCGTGCGATCCACTCCGCTCTTCAAGAGATCGGTGTCACGGGCGAACTTAACGTTCATATGGACGGCGATCAGGCGGTCGCCTCGATCGGGCAGCCGGGTGGTGACGATGTAGAAGTCTTAGTCGAGATTCACGACCTTAAGGCCGCGTAGGCACATAGGCCTTGGCCAAGTCAGCGGTCGCTCCAGGGCTGCGGATGCTGCCCTGGAGCGTGTTTGTCATGCCGATGCGATAGCCTTGGCAATGTCCTGGGGACTGTGACCTGTAAGGTCTTTGGAGATCTCGCCGGCAAGCTTCGCTTCCAGCGACTTGTGGTAGTGCTTGCGCAGCTCGCCAAGCGTCCGCGGCGCGGCGATCACGACCAGGTCGTCGATCTTGCCATCGAGTACGCGCTTGTTGAGCAGCTCTGCAACGCCGGCGGCGAAGCTGTCCTCGTCCTGCTGGCTGTCGCTCGGGTTGGCCGAGCTGCTCAGATGGCGGCTGCCTGAGCCTTTGTTGGTTGTCGACACGTGGGCATCCGGCAGGGCGGTGAGCGACGGGCTGCCTTCATCGCCGGAGTTGCGGAAGAGGTGCAGCGTCTCGCCATCGGCGACCGCCACGACGGCATTCTTGGGAAGCTTCATAATTCTCCTTCAGGCGCACCGCGCCTTCGGTAGTAGATTGTTAGGGCTGTCCTACCAATTGAGCCGGCAGGACAGTGTCGCTCATGCTTGGGTCTGGGTCGGGCTGTCGCTGGGTGCATCGCCTGGGTCACCCGGTTCGATCACCGGCGGCTCAGGGTTCTCTGGGCCAGGCAGTGACTCTGGCTGATCGTCCGGCACGGGCGTACCGTCGGGTTCGCGGATCGGGTCGGGTGCGTAGGGGTCGGGCGGAAGCGTCGCCATGTTGTTTCTCCTGCGGGTTGCTGGTTTAACCAAGCAGCCCCTGCAATCGGTCCAATGATCTTGCATATTTGCCGGCGGCC
>NZ_JAKNQH010000002.1 GCF_022662305.1 Sphingomonas sp. BAUL-RG-20F-R05-02 | reverse complement strand
GGTGTTCAGCCGAAAGCTCACGCGCGGCAAACTACTCGACTTCTTTGCGGCACACCCGCGCTGCCTCGTAGCGCTGGAAGCATGTGGCGGGGCGCATCATTGGGCCCGCGAGTTGCGGGCGATGGGTCATGAGGTCCGGCTGATCCCGCCGGCCTATGTAAAGCCGTACGTGAAGCGGCATAAGAATGATGCGGTGGATGCAGAAGCGATATGCGAGGCGGCGCAGCGGCCGAGCATGCGCTTCGTCGCTGTGAAGACCGAGGAACAGCAGGCGGCAGCGCTGGTGTTCCGTACGCGTGACCTGGCAGTGAAACAGCGCACACAGCTCGGCAATGCAATCCGCGGGCACTTAGCTGAATATGGCTGGGTCGCACCCAAGGGCGCAACGCATCTCGCGATGTTGGCGGACCTGCTTGAAGACGGCGAGATCGGAGAAACTCTACCCGGAGCGGCGCGACCGATGTTCGCGATGATGGTCGAAATGCTGGCTGACCTCGACAAGCGGATCGCCGCGCTGGACAAGGAGATCACGCGTCGCGCTCGCGAAGACGAGGTTGCGCGCCGGCTGATGACCATTCCCGGCATCGACCCGATTACTGCAACGGCAATCGCGGCGATCGCACCGCCAGCGGAGACGTTCGCGAAGGGGCGCGACTTCGCTGCCTGGCTGGGACTAGTACCGAAGCAGGCGTCGACCGGCGGCAAGCAGAAGCTGGGTGCGATCTCGAAGATGGGAGAGCGCACTCTCAGGCGCCTGCTCATCATCGGCAGCAGCGCGGTCGTGCTCCAGGCGAGCAAGCGCGGCGCGCCGGCTGGCTCGTGGCTAGAGGGTATGCTGGCGCGCAAGCCGCGCATGCTGGTCACGGTGGCACTCGCCAACAAGATGGCGCGCACCGTCTGGGCATTGCTGGTCAAAGAAGAGGATTACAGAGCTCCGGTCGCAGTCGCGGCGTAAAGCCGAGGCGGGCCAGAGGCGTCGGAGGGCGCAGTCGGTCGAAGGAGAGTATGGCACAACAGTCGGCGAGACGGGGCCGGAAGAACCAGATAGACCCATCGTGCGCTAGAACACGCGATTGTGAAATGGATCCGGTCCGCGAACTCCCATACAGGCCAGCAGCTCACTGCTGCATCACAGGCCGGACAGATGGCAGCATCCGACTACTGCGTCAGACCTTCAAAAACCACTTGCAACCAAAGGGGCGTCCACAGATGGGTCTTAGGCGCACAGCTCCCTAATCCGCCGCATATGATCTTGTAGGCATCTCTCGGGGCGAAGCGCGCATTTCATCCCAGCGACTTTACCTCTTACCAGCCATCTCAGCCCCACATCCCAGAGAAACGCGGCGATCTCCAGCCGCCAAGGGGAAGCACGCCCAAGGCGTACTCCTGTCACGGAGGTCCGGTTTCGGTGTCAAAGGATAGACCGCTGGATGCCCCGTGAGGATTCGAACCTCAATTAACGGAGTCAGAGTCCGTAGTCTTACCTTTAGACGACGGGGCAACGCGGGCGCTTCCCCTAAGTGGCGACGCTCCTGCTGTCAACCGATTGCGTGTCGCGGCTTGCCGCATCGTCGCACCTGCACTAGCTTGGGTCCAAGCACCGAGCGTGGGCCATTCCGGCCGGCGTGACGGCAGAACCTAAGAGAGTGAGTTGACGGCATGGGGGATCAGTCGCCCAGAATGCCGCATCGGCGGGATGTGTCTCCCGTCCGTCCGGCCCCGAAGGAGGCGCGTGGCAGATGGCCCGAGGCGCGCCATTACGCCGCGCTCGATCTCGGCACTAACAATTGCCGGCTGTTGATCGTGCGGCCGCAGGGTAGCGGCTTCGCGGTGGTGGATGCGTTTTCGCGAATCGTCCGGCTGGGGGAGGGTCTCGCCTCGTCAGGTCGGTTGAGCGATGCCGCGATCGACCGCACCGTCGCCGCGCTGAAGATCTGCGCCGACAAGCTGCGGCGCCGCAACGTCGCGCTGTCCCGCGCGGTGGCGACCGAGGCGTGCCGGCGCGCAGCGAACGGCGCGGACTTCATCGCGCGCGCCTATGACGAAACCGGCATCCACCTCGACATCATCACCGCCGAGGAGGAGGCGCGGCTGGCCGTGCTCGGCTGCCACGCGCTGATCGAGCCGGGCGAGGGGCCGGCGCTGATCTTCGACATTGGTGGTGGATCGACCGAACTGGTGCTGATCGACACGCGCGGGCCGAACCCGGTCGTACTGGATTGGCACAGCGCACCGTGGGGGGTGGTGTCGCTGACCGAGAGCCTCGGCCACGGCGATGGCGAGGATGGCCGCGCCGCCGCCTATGCGCGCATGCGCGCGGCGGTGACGGAGAGCTTTGCCGGCTTCGCCAGCCGGCTGCCGCGCAGCGTCGAGCGGCCGCGCCTGCTTGGCACCAGCGGCACGGTGACGACGCTGGCGAGCGTGCACCTGCAACTCTCGCATTACGACCGCGCCGCGATCGACGGGTTGATCGTACCCGCCGCGTCGATGCGCAAGATCAGCAGCGACCTGTCACGGATGAGCCTTGCCGAGCGCGCGACGCTGCCGTGTATTGGCACCGAGCGTGCCGATCTGGTGGTGGCGGGTTGCGCGATCCTTGAAACCATTCTCGACCTTTGGCCGGCGGAACGGCTCGGCGTTGCCGACCGTGGTATTCGCGAAGGGATTCTGCGGCGCCTTATGAACGGACCGGTATTTTGAGTAGAGATGGCGGCGGCCTGCGCACTCGCGTCAAGACGGCGCGCAAACGCACCGCGCAATCCACCCGCTGGCTGGAGCGTCAGCTCAACGATCCATATGTGAAGCGTGCCAAGGCGGAGGGTTATCGCAGCCGCGCCGCGTTCAAGCTGATCGAACTCGACGAGCGGTTCGGCTTTCTGAAGGGTACACGGCGCGTGGTGGACCTCGGCGTGGCGCCGGGCGGCTGGGCGCAGGTGGTACGCCGGCAGGTGCCGAAGGCGGCGGTGGTCGGTATCGATCTGCTGCCGGTCGATCCACTTGACGGCGTGGTGCTGCTCCAGATGGACTTCATGGACGATGCCGCGCCCGACAAGCTCGTCGCGGAACTTGGCGGCGCGCCCGACCTGGTGCTGTCTGACATGGCGGCCAACACCGTCGGTCACCCGCAGACCGACGCGCTGCGCACGATGGCGCTGGTCGAGGCGGCGGTCGCCTTCGCGGTCGACGTGCTGGAACCGGGCGGCGGCTTCGTCGGCAAGGTGTTCGCCGGCGGCGCCGATTCCGCGCTGGTGGCGGAGTTGAAGCGCAACTTCACCAGCGTGAAGCATGCCAAGCCGCCGGCCAGCCGCAAGGCGTCTTCGGAATGGTACGTCGTCGCGCAAGGGTTCAAGGGGCGGGCGCAGGTCGAGGGGTGAGGGTGCCGGGGGAGATCGCTTACTGTTGCGGCCACTTTCGCCGACTGCAATCGCTGTGTTCTCCTGTTAGGTTCTCAATCTAGGGAGAGCAGCGATGGCGGTCATAGATTGGGTGTGGGGGCACAAGACCAGAAGTGCTCTTGTTGCAGTCGCGTGCGCTAATGCCGTGTTTGTCTGGTGCCCTCTGGCTGATGCTCCTACATTCTCGTGGCTGAAGCTGGTTACGCCCATCGTAATACTAGCGGTCGCGCTTCGAAGCTGGGTAGAATGTCGCGACGGCAGCTAAACACACCTGTCTGAACGTGTCTCCGGCGCCCTCGCTCATCCCGCCTATTCCAATGCATTGATCGCGGCGTGCACCACCGCCTCCGCCTGTTTGCGGGGTGACCCCGGTGGCACCGCCTCGCCGAAGCGGATCGTCACCACGCCCGGTCGCTTCCAGCCTTTGCGCGGCCACACCCGTCCGCTGTCGAGTGCGATCGGCACCACCGGCAGCTTGAGCATCTGGTACAGGCCGGCGAAACCCGCCTTCAGTGGCGGCTGCTCGCCGGGGCGCACGCGCGTGCCTTCGGGGAAGATCAGGATCGACCGCCCCGCCTCGAGCGCAACCCTCGCCTCACGCAGCATCCGCCGCAGAGCGCTCGCCGACGCCTCGCGATCGACCACGATCACACCGTAGCGCCGCGCGGCCCATCCCCAAACCGGGATCGCCGCCAGCTCCTGCTTCATCACGATCGCGGGTCGTTTCAGCAGGCGGCTGAGTTCGATCGTTTCGTACATCGATTGATGTTTGACGGCATAGAGCACCGGCTCGAACAGGTGTGGATCGCCCTCGACCCGCGTCACGATGCCGAGCAGCACCCGCGTCGCCCAGCCGTGAAACCCGAACCAGCCGCGTGCATAGCGGAGCATCGCACGCTGACCGAACAGCGCGGCAACCGGCGACAGCAGCACGAACGGCACCGATCCGCCGTAGAAGATCAGCATGAAGGCGAGGTTGCGCGCCACGATCATGCGTCGGCCCCCACCAGCAGGGCGATGCGGCGCACGATCAGTTTGTTATACTCCCCAAGCAACGTGACGAAGCGTGGCTTGCTCGCCACGCCGTCACCCAGCACGGTGATGTCGGCGCCGGTCGCGGCGACAAGTTCCATGCGCGCGCGCGGCAGGTGCCAGTTCGAGGTGACCAGCCGCACGGTGTGATAGCCATGCTCACGCAGCCAGCCGGCGGTTTCCTCCGCGTTCGAGCGCGTATCGACCGCCTCGTGGCCAAGATCGACGCAGCACGCCATCAGCGCGGACGACACGTGGTACTCCGCCGCCAGCTCTCCGGGGGTCACCTCCGGCGCGACGCCGGACACCAGCATGCGTTTGGCGGCATGGCGCTGGAGCAGCGCGAGCCCGCGGTCGATCCGCCCCGCGCCGCCGGTCGGCACGACGATCGCGTCGGTATGCCGGTCGTCGAGCGGCTTTGGCATCATGGTCAGGAACACGCCGAACCCGCCGACCCACAGTACCCCGAGTAAGCCGACGAGCTTGCGGATCACAGGATTTTCCTCAACGCGCCCATCACTGCATACCGCGCGGCGACGGTGGCGAGCAGCGCGAACGCGAACGGTAACATAGCCAGGAGCGCCCAGTCGCGCTGGCCGAGCGTCAGCCCGTCGAGCAGGTCGGAGCCGAGCGTCGCCAGCCGCGCGCCCATCGCCGCCGCGACGAGTCCCGCCAGCACCGTGCCCGCCGCCCCGCCGATAAGCGTATCAAGCGCGATGCGGCGCTGAAACAACCGCGCGAGCTGCACATCGGTCGAGCCGAGCATGTGCAGCACCTCGATCGTCTCGCGGTGCGTCTCAAGGCTCGCGCGGGTGGCGAGGATCACCACCGCCGCCGTCGCCGCCGCGATCAGCGCGACGAGGCCGGCGGTCAGCCACGTCACCAGCCGCATGAAGCTGCTGACCGGCGACATCCAGCTTTCGTGCCGGTCGACCCGCGCGGAAGGGGCGGCGCGCGTTACTGCAGCCTGCACCGCCGCCACCGCCGCGCTGGTGCCGGAGGCAAGATCGACGTCGATCATCGCCGGGATCGGCAGTTCGGGATCGGCACCGTCCGCGCCCAGCCACGGCCGCAGCAACCGCGCGAGCCGGTCGCGATCCACTTCCACCGCGTCGCGCACGAAAGGCATGCCGCGCAACGCGGCAATGGTGGCGGCGGTCTGCGCGGTACGTAGCGGGGCGGACGGCTCGACGATCTGCACGGTCAGCCGCCCGACCAACTGGCGGTCGAGCAGCGTCGTCGCGGTCAAGGTGGCGAGGCCGAGCGCAGCGGCGAGTGCGGTCAGGAACAGCATGATCGCCATGATCCACATCATCGCGCGTGTGCCGCGCCGCTCGTCGAGCAGGCGGCGATCGGCGGCGGCGGTGACGAAACCGATCTTCATGCGCCTTCCCCAGTGGGCGGGAAGCGCAGTGAGCCGGTCGGATCTAGCAGCCGGCCCTTGTCGAGCCGCATCATCCGCGCATCGGGAATGCGCCCGAGCAGGTGGAAGTCGTGCGTCGCCACCACCACCGTCGTGCCGAGCCGGTTGAGCGAATCGAACAGGTGCAGCAACCGCTCGGCCATGTCGGGATCGACGTTGCCGGTCGGCTCGTCCGCAACGAGGATCTCCGGCCGGCCGATCACCGCGCGCGCGATCGCGACGCGCTGCTGCTCTCCGCCCGATAGCGTCGGCGGCTTCGCTTCGATGCGCTGATCCAGCCCGACCCAGGCCAGCATCTCGCGCACCGGCGCATCGATGTCGCTCTCCGCCACGCCCGACACGCGTAAGGGGAGCGCAATATTATCGTACGCCGACAGGTGCGGCACCAGTCGGAAATCCTGGAACACCACGCCGATCCGCCGCCGGAAGCCGGGAATGCGCGCGCGCGGCAACGTCACCGCATCCTCGCCGAACATGCGAATGCCGCCGCGCGTCGGGCGTTGCGCGAGATACAGCAACTTCAGCAGCGAGGTCTTGCCCGCGCCGCTCGCGCCGGTGAGGAAGTAGAACGCACCGCTCGACAGCGTGAAGCTCACGTCGGACAGCGTCTCGGCGCCCCCGCCGTAACGCAGGCCTACATTCTCGAACTGGACGATATTCGCCATGCTTTCGGCGCTTGCCGCTCGCTTAATTGCCGTACCCCGACGAAACCCATCGCACGATCGCACGCGATCCTTCAAGCGGTGCTGCTCGAAAGACTTGCCACCGCGCCGAACCGATGCTTAGATTCCGGGGCGAGGCTGTGGGTGGCCGGCTGCCTTTAGACTGCGTAACCAACATGATCCTCGAATGTCCCGAATGTCGTAACCGCTATCTCGTTCCCGATGCCGCGATCGGTGTCGACGGGCGCACGGTTCGTTGCGCCAATTGCCGCCATAGCTGGTTCCAGACCGGCGTCGAACCGGAAGAGGACGTGCAGGAGCCCGTCGCGGCACCCGCGCCGGCGGAGTCCGCGCTTCAGCAGATGGCGACGGCCGAGCCTGCGCAGCCGCGGGTTTATGAGGACGCCAGCTACACGGCGCCCGATTACGACGCGTTCGCGCACCGGCCACCGTTCAAACCACGTCGCAACCCGGCGAAGCGTTGGACCATGGCGGCGATCGCGGCCGGGCTGGTGATGCTGATCGCGGCTGCCGGCGTATTGTATTCAGGCGCGCCCGGGCTTGCCGCGAAGATCGGCCTGCCGATCGGGCCGGGCGAGACGCCGCTCAAGATCGTCAGCAAACCGATCGACCATCACGATCTCGACAATGGCAGCGAGATCTTCGCGATCAGTGGCAACGTCCTCAACCCGACCGATTCGCGCCAGCAGGTGCCGGACATCCGCGCCGAGCTCCGCGATGAGCAGGGCAGGCTGGTCTATAGCTGGACGATTCGCCCGGATGCGATGATGCTCGCTCCGCACGGCCAGGTCGGCTTCAACAGCGCGAAGCTCGACGTTCCGGTCAACGCCAAGAAGCTGGTGCTGAGCTTCTCGGGCGATGAGCGCGACTGACGAAAGCGCATAATCTGCGAAACCCGCAGATTGTAGATTGCCAGCCGGAAAACGCCCTGCTAGTGGCGCTCGCCTGCCAGCCACCGGGGCCTCCCCGGTGTATCACGTGCGGTCGTGGCGGAACTGGTAGACGCGCAACGTTGAGGTCGTTGTGGCCGAAAGGCCGTGGAAGTTCGAGTCTTCTCGACCGCACCACTCTCCCGGATCGGCGCGTGCCCAAGCGGCACGCGCCGCCGGAGCAGGCCTGATCCTGAAGCGACCGATCAACCCCTGGGGGCAAAATCGCCTGCAATGCGCGGCGCATCTTTCGCTTTTGCGCGAAATCCCCTATATAGGCTGGTCTGAAACATCAGGAGCAATACCCATACGTCCTCCCATGATCCGGCGCCCACAGGGCGCGCCGATGCCGATGAACGGCCCGCGCTTCAATGAATTCATCCAGTCGCCCAAGGTCCGCGTGATCGATCAGGACGGCGAGAATCTGGGTGTGATGTACACGCGCGAGGCGTTCGAGCAGGCACAGGCCGTTGGGCTCGACCTCGTTGAAGTGTCGCCCAACGCCGATCCGCCCGTCGCAAAGTTCCTCGACGTGGGCAAGTTCAAGTACGAGGCGCAGAAGAAGGCCAACCTCGCGCGCAAGTCGCAAAAGACGCAGGAGATCAAGGAGATCAAGATGCGTCCGAATATCGACGATCACGACTATGACACCAAGATGAAGAAGATCATTGAATTCATCGGTGAAGGCGACAAGGTCAAGGTGACGTTGCGCTTCCGTGGTCGCGAGCTTTCGCACGGTCAGCTTGGTATGCAACTGCTCCAGCGCGTGCAGGCCGATGCGGCCGAAACCGCCAAGGTCGAAGCCTATCCACGTATGGAAGGCCGTCAGATGCTGATGGTGCTTTCGCCGAAGTAACGCGTAACGCCCGGCTGCGCTCGCGTTGCGCGCCGGGCTAGGCCTCTCTCACCTGAGCGTCGGCATGGCATCGCCTGTCGTAGAGCGCCAGGAGACGACAGGATCCCTTTATCAGAGCTTAGCGACTCGCCCTTTGCAGATTTGGGCAGCGTTTTGCCGTAATACGATCAATCCGCACCGCTCTGCAGCGATGCGGATTTGATCCTTTGGTGCTTATTCTGCGATTATCAACAGACAGTCGCCGCGTTTAAGCTGGCTTCCGAGACAGCTTTCGGTCGCATCGGAGATGATCCAGAAACGACCGTAGCCATGCCGTTAACGTTTCCAGCAGCCGCATCTGCGATGCGCTAAGCCTTGTCAGGCGTCGTCGCGTGCGTGCTTGAGCGCGTCGATGCGTTGCGATGCCTCTGCCTTGGTCAGATCCTCTGCCGGCGGTTCCTCGCCGACCTCTTCGCTGAGCGTCGTCAGGTAACTGGCCTGCGCGCCCGTCATCGGCTCACCGCCGGACACCCAGTTCGCCGGGTCCTTCTCGGCATTCGAGCCGGGGTGTTCATCGAGCTTCGGGTTATGGACTTGATCGGTCATGATGTGCCTCGCATGTTCGTTATCTGTTCCAACGCGGCGCGATGCCCGACGGTTCCCAACAATCACACACCAAGCCAGCGCAGCCCGCCTGGCAAATCCTCCGCCGCGAAATCGATCTGGAGGACCCGCCGCCGCCCGATGTGCTCTGCCACCGCCGAAGCATGAACGATCGGCGTGGCGTAGAGCCACACGTCACCAGCTTCGGCGAGGCACGCGACGCTGCCATGATCGCGCACCACCGCGGCGATGCGATCCTCGGCAATGCGGCCGAGCCGGTGTGAGCCGGGCGCGACAAGCAACGGCGCGTTGTTGGCGGGTACGGCATCGACGTGGACACGCATCGTCAGCATCGCCGCGTGAAGCTCGGGTGGCGGAGCGACGTGGATCAGCCCGCGTTTGATCGACCACGGACCATAACCAGCTGTTTCGATCCGCTCGCGTACGACGATGACGCGGTCCTGATGCCAGCCGAGCGCCCAGTTCGTAGCGGGTGTCTTGTCGAACAGAAGCGCGCGTACCGGCCGCGAGGCAGCGCCGAGATGCGCGGCGGCAAGGCGACCGAGCGGCGCATCGGCCGCAAGCAACGCGGAGAGTGCGGGCGTTCCATGAAGCCGGCTGCCGGCGCGCTCGGTCGGTAGCGCGTCGGCCAGTGCCTTTAAAGCGGGCAAGATCCCCCGCGCCGCGCCCTGCAGACATTCGGCGCCGTGCTGCCGCAATGCCAACGCACCCGGTACAGGCATCATGTCCGATCGCGCGGCATCAGTTCCACACGACACCACGCGGCACGCCCGCTCTGTTCGTGCACGACGTTTTCGACCGGCCCAGCCGGCGATCTACAGTTTCGAGGTCAGTTCCGGCAAAATCGTGAACAGATCGCCGACCAGCCCGACATCGGCCACTTGAAAGATCGGCGCATCCTCGTCCTTGTTGATGGCGATAATGACTTTCGAGTCTTTCATCCCGGCGAGATGCTGGATCGCCCCGGAGATGCCGATCGCGATATACACTTCGGGCGCGACGATCTTGCCGGTCTGACCGACCTGATAATCGTTCGGCACATAGCCCGCATCGACCGCGGCGCGGCTCGCGCCCACGCCGGCGCCGAGCTTGTCGGCGAGCGGCTCGATCAGCTGGGTGAAGTTCTCGCCGCTCTGGAGCGCACGTCCACCCGACACGATGATCTTCGCGGAGGTCAGTTCCGGCCGCGCCGACGTGGCGATCTCGCTGCCGACATAGCGCGACACACCCGCGTCGGTTGCGCCGGAAACTGGCTCGGTCGTGGCCGATCCACCCTCGGCAGCAGCCTTTTCGAACGCGGTGCCGCGTACCGATAGCACCAGCTTGGCGTCCTTGGTCTGGACGGTCGCGATCGCGTTGCCGGCGTAGATCGGCCGCGTGAACGTATCCGCGCCCTCAACCGAGAGGATATCGGAGATCATCGCCACGTCGAGCAATGCCGCCACGCGCGGCGCGATGTTCTTGCCGTTGGTGGTACCGGGCACCAGGAAAGCGTCATAGCCCGCCATCGTGCTGGCGACGAGTGGCGCGACGTTCTCTGCCAGCATGTGCGCCAGCGCGGCATCGTCGGCGACCAGCACCTTGGTCGCGCCGGCGATCTTCGCGGCGGCCTCGGCCACGCCGCTCACGTTTTCGCCCACCACCAGCAACGTCACATCGCCGAGCTTTGCAGCGGCGGTCACGGTCGGCAGCGTGGCATCCTTGATGGCGTGGCCGTCATGCTCGACCAGAACAAGCGTCTTCATTTCTCGACCTTTCCCGGGGTTCGCACCCTCAAAACCGTTCGGGCGAGGCCTGTCTCGGCCCGAACCCGCAAGGCAATTGCGTGCTCGCGTCAGCCTAGGACGCCGAGCACCTTCAACTTGTCGACCAACTCATCGACCGAGGCGACCTTGACGCCGGCCGATCGCTTCGACGGCTCCTCGACCTTCAGCGTGGTGAGGCGCGGCGCGACGTCGACGCCGTAATCGGCCGCGGTCTTGGTCGCGAGCGGCTTCGCCTTGGCCTTCATGATGTTGGGCAGCGAGGCATAGCGCGGTTCGTTGAGGCGCAGGTCGGTCGTCACGATCGCCGGCAGCGTGAACGTCTCGGTCTCGGCACCACCGTCGACCTCACGCGTCACCGTCACGGCGCCGTCCGCCACCTCGACCTTGGAGGCGAACGTGCCCTGACCCCAGCCGGTCAGCGCGGCGAGCATCTGCCCGGTCTGATTGTTGTCGTCGTCGATCGCCTGCTTGCCGAGGATCACCAGCGAAGGCTGTTCCTCGTCGGCGATCGCCTTGAGCAGCTTGGCCACGCCGAGCGGCTCGACCTTGGTCTCGCTGGTGACGAGGATCGCGCGGTCGGCACCCATCGCCAGCGCGGTGCGCAGCGTGTCCTGCGCCTTTGGCTCACCGATCGAAACCACGACGATCTCGGTGACGACGCCCTTTTCCTTGAGGCGGATCGCCTCTTCGACGGCGATCTCGTCGAACGGGTTCATGCTCATCTTGACGTTGGCAAGATCGACGCCCGTTCCATCCGCCTTCACGCGGGGCTTCACGTTATAGTCAAGCACACGCTTGACCGGCACCAGCACCTTCATGCGGCTGTCCTCTCAAAATTCGTCGCGACCATTGTCGTCATCTGGCGACCATCGCTGAAAACGCAACCGGCCGGCAACGGGAAAGTTGCCGGCCGGACGCTTACACTTCCAAACAAAACGCCGCGGCGTCGGTTCAGGCGGCCTTCTGAACCTCGGCAACGATCTTCTTGGCGGCATCGCCGAGATCGTTGGCGGGAACGATGGCGAGACCCGAATTAGCGAGGATGTCCTTGCCCTGCTGCACGTTGGTGCCTTCCAGGCGGACGACCAGCGGCACCGACAGGTTCACTTCCTTGGCAGCGGCGACGATGCCCTCGGCGATGATGTCGCACTTCATGATGCCGCCGAAGATGTTGACGAGGATGCCCTTCACGTTCGGATCGGCAAGGATGATCTTGAACGCGGCGGTGACCTTCTCCTTGTTGGCGCCACCGCCGACGTCGAGGAAGTTGGCCGGGAACATGCCGTTCAGCTTGATGATGTCCATCGTCGCCATGGCAAGGCCCGCGCCGTTGACCATGCAGCCGATATCACCGTCGAGCTTGATGTAGGCGAGGTCGTACTTCGACGCTTCCAGCTCGGCGGGATCTTCCTCGGTTTCGTCGCGCAGTTCCATCAGATCCTTGTGGCGGAACATGGCGTTGCCATCGAACGCGACCTTGGCGTCGAGCACGAGTAACTGGCCCTGCTTGGTGACGGCGAGCGGATTGATCTCGATCTGCTCGGCATCGGTACCGAGGAATGCGGCGTACAGCTTCGACGCGGTCGACGCGGCCTGCTTGGCGAGATCACCGGTCAGGCCGAGCGCGCCGGCAACGGCACGGCCGTGGTGCGGCATGAAGCCGGTCGCGGTGTCGATATCGATCGCGTGGATCTTCTCCGGCGTGTCGTGCGCGACGGTCTCAATGTCCATGCCGCCCTCGGTCGAAACAACCATCGACACCCGGCCAGTCGCGCGGTTGACGAGCAGCGCGAGGTAGAACTCCTTGTCGATGTCGGCGCCGTCGGTGATGTACAGGCGGTTGACCTGCTTGCCGTGCTCGCCGGTCTGGATCGTCACCAGCGTGTTGCCGAGCATGTCGGTGGCGTGTGCACGAACCTCTTCCTCGTTCCAGGCGAGGCGGACGCCGCCCTTCGCATCGGGGCCGAGTTCCTTGAACTTGCCCTTGCCGCGGCCACCGGCATGGATCTGCGACTTAACCACATAGAGCGGCCCAGGCAGCTTCTTCGAGGCTTCGACAGCCTCCTCTACGGTCATCGCCGCGTAGCCTGCGGGGACGGGCACGCCAAACTTCGCGAGCAGTTCCTTGGCCTGATATTCGTGAATGTTCATGTTGGCGCGCCTTTCGACTTGCGGGAATTGCTCTGCCTAAAGCACAGCCGGGCGCGTGAATCCACCCCCGCAGCACCAAGCGGGCAGATCGTACCCAGCACTATTGCAGTTGCGAAGCGTTATCAGTGCAGGCCAAGCGCGCAGAGCGCCGCGGCGGTGGTCGTCACGTCAACGATCCTGGGATCGTTCAACGACCGCAATCGGTGCAGCAGTTCGTCTAACCCGCGCGCGTGACCAGCCTTCCCGATCTCGGCGAGTTTGCGCATTTGCGTCAGCGACAAACGATCCGACATGCGCGTTGCCATGCAATTTGCGATCGATGGTGGCACGCCTTCCCGGAGCAAACCGGCGCGGAGCTGCTGCTCGGGTGACGAACAGCCAACCAGCGCGGCGAGGACGAGCAGGGGGATGAAGCGTCGCGTCTTGGCCATCACCGCATTATAAGCGGCGTCATGTTGCGGATGCACGCCCTTTTGCGCTTCGCCGCAACGCTCGCGGGGGTGGAGGCAGGCGCCGATGCCGCGCACCGCTGGCTGCCGCGCGGCTGCGGCTGGCTCCGCTACGCGCGGCGGCCGGGGGCCTCACCAATCGACATCATGCGCTGGGCCCGCGCCGACATGCGGGCCGCGCATTGACCGACTCGCTGCTGTTCTACGCGGTGGCGGTTCCGGCGGTGATCCTGCTCGGCCTCTCCAAGGGCGGCTTTGCGGGACTGGGCGCGCTGTCTTTGCCGGTCCTGGCGATGATCATATCGCCGGTGCGCGCGGCGGCGATCCTGCTGCCGATCCTCATCGTGCAGGACGTGGTGAGCGTGTGGGCGTTCCGGCGGAGCTGGGACGGCTATGTGCTGGCGTGGATGTTGCCCGGCGCGGTGATCGGCATCGCGCTCGCCTATCTGTTCGCGGCGCATGTCGATGCCGATGCGGTGCTCGGGCTGGTCGGCGCGATCTCGATCGTGTTCGGCGTGTACCGGCTGTGGCTGGCGCGGCGCGGCGGCGAAGTCGTCGCGGCCAGTTCTCCTGGCTGGGTAGGCACGCTGGCAGGTGTCGTCTCGGGCTTCACCAGCCAGATCGCGCACGCCGGGCAGCCGCCGTTTCAGATGTGGGTGTTGCCGCGCCGGCTGACGCGGGATGTGCTGGTTGGCACCACCGCGATCTTTTTCGCCGCGACCAATTGGCTCAAGGTGCCGGCCTACTGGGCGCTCGGCCAGTTCACGCGCGACACGCTCACCGTCGCGGCGTTGCTGATGCCGGTCGCGATCGCATCGACGTTCGCCGGCGTGTGGCTGGTGCGGCGGGTGTCGCCCGAGCGATTCTACACCGCGATCTACGTGCTGATGATCGCCGTGGGCATGAAACTGGTGTGGGACGCGGTCGTCTAACGATCAGTCGAACAGCGACGATACCGAGCTTTCATCCGCGATCCGCTTGATCGCTTCGCCGACCAGCGGTGCGATCGTCAGGTGGCGGACGCGCTTGGCGGCTGTGATCGCCTCCAGTGCGCCGATCGAGTCGGTAATCACCAGTTCCTCAAGCTCCGACGCCTCGACCCGCGCGACCGCGCCGCCCGACAGCACGCCGTGGGTGACATAGGCGACCACGCCCGCCGCGCCCGCTTCCTTCAGCGCGGCGGCAGCGTTGCACAAGGTGCCGGCGGAATCGACGATATCGTCGATCAGGATGCAGAACCGGCCTTCGACATCGCCGATGATGTTCATCACCTCCGATTCGCCCGCGCGCTCGCGCCGTTTGTCGACGATCGCGAGCGGCGCGTTATCGAGTCGTTTGGCAAGCGCCCGCGCCCGCACCACGCCGCCGACATCCGGCGACACCACCATCAGATTTTCCGAGCCGAACCGCGTCTCGATGTCGAGCGACATCACCGGTGCGGCGAACAGGTTATCCGTCGGGATGTCGAAGAAACCCTGGATCTGCCCGGCATGGAGATCGACCGACAACACCCGGTTCGCGCCCGCCACGGTGATGAGGTTCGCCACCAGCTTGGCCGAAATCGGCGTGCGCGGCCCGGGTTTGCGATCCTGCCGGGCGTAGCCGAAATACGGGACGACGGCGGTGATCCGCTTGGCCGAGGCGCGTTTCAGCGCGTCGATGCAGATCAGCAGTTCCATCAGATTGTCGTTGGCCGGGTAGCCGGTCGACTGGATCACGAACACGTCCTCGCCGCGTACGTTCTCCTGGATCTCGACGAACACCTCCTCATCGGCGAAGCGCCGCACGCTCGCCTGCGTCAGCGGCGTGTCGAGATAGGCGGCGATGTCGCGCGCCAGCGGCAGATTGGAATTGCCGGTGAGGAGTTTCATGAAGTGCAGCCCCTTACGCGCGGTGTTTCGCGGCTCCTTTAGGGGGGTGGATGGGCTGGGGGAAGGGTGCGCGTGGCCCGATTATGACGCCGGGCGTCATAATCGCGGTGCCGTCGCCGCGGCTTGCCGATCTACGGATGCTTGGCCTAGGCGCTTGGGTCATGACCATCCGCACGCGCTTCGCCCCTTCACCGACCGGCCTGCTCCACGTCGGCAACATCCGCACTGCGCTTCACAACTGGCTGTGGGCGGCCAAACATGGCGGCGAGTTCTGGCTGCGGATCGACGACACCGACCCCGAACGCAGCGAAGAACGTTTCGTCGATGCGATCCGCGCCGATCTCGGCTGGCTGGGGTTGAACCCGCACGGGCAGGAACGCCAGTCGGAACGGTTCGCTCTGTACGAGGCGCGCTTCGAAGCGCTCAGGGCGGCCGGCCGCGTCTATCCCGCTTACGAGACCCAGGCCGAGCTCGACCTGAAGCGCAAGATCGCCGCCGGGCGCAACCTGCCGCCGCTGTACGACCGCGCCGCGCTGGCGCTGACTGACGCCGATCGCGCGCGG
The DNA here is from genome assembly GCF_022662305.1 of Sphingomonas sp. BAUL-RG-20F-R05-02. GTDB lineage: Bacteria > Pseudomonadota > Alphaproteobacteria > Sphingomonadales > Sphingomonadaceae > Sphingomonas. The sequence goes on along the minus strand of NZ_JAKNQH010000002.1, from coordinate 605,030 downwards.
CTGGAAAGCGAAGGCATCGCCCCCCACTGGCGCTTCAAGCTCGAACACGAAACGCCGATCGAGTGGGACGATCTGATTCGCGGGCCGCAGCGGTTCGATGCCAAGACGATGAGCGATCCCGTCATCCGGCGCGCCGACGGATCGTGGCTGTATATGCTGCCGTCCGCGATCGACGATGCCGAGATGGGCATCACGCATGTGGTGCGCGGTGAGGATCACGTCTCGAACACCGCGTTGCAATTGCAGATGTTCGACGCGATGGGCGCGACGCCGCCCGCCTTCGCGCACGAGGCGCTGTTGACCGGCAGCGAGGGCAAGCTGTCCAAGCGGCTCGGCAGCCTCGGCGTCGAGCATTTCCGGGGAAGCGGCATTGAACCAGAGGCGGTGCGCGCGCTGCTTGCGCGGATCGGCACCAGTGACTCGGTAGAACCGGTCGTGGAGGTCGCCACCCTGATCGAGGGGTTCGATTTCAGCCGCTTCGGTCGCGCGCCGGCGCGCTTCGACGAAGTGGAACTGGCGACGCTAAACGCGCGCATCGTGCATCAACTCGACTTCGCGCGCGTTGCATCGCGCCTGCCGAACGGCATGGGCGCGGCCGAGTGGGCGGCGGTGCGCCCCAACCTGACCCGTATCGACGAGGCGGGCGAATGGTGGCGCGTGATCGAAGGCCCGATCACCGCCGACCGCGATCCCGCCGATGCGGACTTTCTCGCTGCCGCCGCGCGGATCGCCGCGTCGCTCGACTGGTCGGCCGAGCCTTGGGGGGCGCTCACCGCGCAGTTGAAGGCGGAGACCGGGCGCAGCGGCAAGGCGCTGTTCCTGCCGCTACGCCGCGCGCTGACGGGCTTGGATCACGGCCCCGACATGAAGGCGCTGGTGCCGCTGATCGGCCAGACCCGCACCGTGCAGCGACTTTCTTGAGGATATAACATTACGCTTGCCAAAGATGTGACGATGTAACATCCTCTCCCTTGCCGTCGAACCGGGCGGTACGACTCCAGGAGAAGGAGACCCAGGCATGTATGCGGATCGTTACGGACGGCACGGGCGGATCAACCCCGGCAGCTTTATCCTCGCGCTCACCATCAACGGCGCGATCCTCGGCGGATTGGTGTTGTTCGCCAACCCGACGTTCAAGAAACAGATCGAGCACCATCTGAAGCTCATCCCCATCGCTGCCGACCCGCTGCCACCGCCGCCGTCACCGCCACCGCCCAAGCCGCACCCCGAGCTGAAGGTCGAACCGGCGCTGCGTCAGCCGGTCGACACCAGCAAGAGCGTCATCGTCACCACGATCGCCGATCCGACGCCGCTCCCACTGCCGACCTTCACGCCCGGCCCGATCGATGGGACCGGCACCGTCGGCACCGCCACGGTCGAACCGGTCAAGCCGCTGCCGCCGGTTCTCACCACGCCGACGATCGATCCGCGCTACGCCAACCTCTTCCAGCCGGTCTTCCCGCCCGACGAGCAGCGCGCCGGGCGCAGCGGCCGGGTGGTGGTGCGTGTGCTGGTCGGCGTCGACGGGCGCGTGAAGGATATCGCGCGGGTCAGCGCGACCAGCGACTCGTTCTACGATGTCACCCGCAAACGGGCGCTCGACAAATGGCGGTTCAAACCCGCCACGCGCGACAGCATCCCGGTGGAAGCGTGGCGCGAAGTCGCGGTCAGCTTTGTCCTGGCCGAGGGAGAGTAAGCAGCGCTGGCAAGGGGGTGGCGTCCGGCGGGCGCCACCCCTATCTTCAAAAGCATGAAGTTCCGCATGCCCTGGATGTCCGAAGATCTCGCCAATGCGGTGTCGCCGCGCGGCGCGATTCGCGATCTGCTCGCCTATATGCGTCGCCGCCAGCGGCACGAGATCGTGTTTCTGACCGGTGCCGCCGGCCTGACGTTCCTGATGCTGTTCGGCTTCACCATCGAAATGCACGGGCCGAAACGGGAATATCACCGCGACATCATCTATTTCCAGCAGTGGAATGCTAACCGCACCGATGCGCAGATCATCGCCCAGCAGAAGATCGACGGGCCGGAACAGACCAAGCGCGAGGAAGCCGAGCGCAAGCTGGAAGCCGAGAAGCGTGCGATCTTCAAGCGCTTGGGCGATCAGATGAACTCCGTCGGCCTGTACTGACCGGCCGATGCTGGGGGCGGGCGACGACAGGCGCTGGATGGCGGCGGCGCTGTCGTTGTCCGAACGCGCGCGCGGGCGATCGACCCCGAATCCCAATGTCGGCTGCGTCATCGTGGCGGATGGCCGGGTAGTCGGACGCGGCTGGACCCAGCCGGGCGGGCGACCCCATGCCGAGGCGATGGCGCTCGCACAGGCGGGCGACACGTCGCGTGGCGCGACCTGCTACGTCACGCTCGAACCCTGCGCGCATGTCTCGCCTCGCGGCCCCGCCTGCGCCGATCTGCTGATCGCGTCCGGCGTGGCGCGCATGGTGATCGCCTGTCGCGACCCCGATCCGCGCACCGACGGCGACGGCATCGCCCGGCTGGAGGCGGCGGGAGTCGCGGTGCTGACCGGAGTCGGCGCAGACGGTGCACGCCGTGCCATGGCCGGCTTTCTCGCCCGCCAGCAGTATGGCCGCCCGCATGTCACGTTGAAGCTGGCGCTGTCGCTCGACGGTGCGGTGGCGATGGCGGATGGCCGCAGCCGCTGGATCACCGGGCCGCAATCGCGCGCGCACGCGCATCTCGAGCGCGCCCGTCATGATGCCATCTTGGTTGGGCGTGGGACGTTTGCGGCGGATCAGCCGCGCCTCGATGTGCGGCTTGCCGGGCTGGAGCACCGCGCGCCGGAGCGTCTGCTCTTGTCGGCCACGGCACAACCGGGCTGGACCACGCTTGCCGCGCCGTCCGACATTGCCGGGCTCACCGACGTCGATCACCTGCTGGTCGAGGGCGGGGCGGCGACGGCGGCGGCGTTCCTGGCGGAGGATCTGGTCGACCGGCTGCTGCTCTACCGCGCGCCGGTCGTGATCGGCGGCGGGCGCACCTTGCCCGACATCGGCCTCGCCGATCTCGCGGCCGCACATCACCGCTGGGCGATGCTTGACGCGCGCGCGCTTGGCAGCGATCGACTCGAGGTCTACGAGCGCGTGAGGAAAGACTGATGTTCACCGGAATCATCACCGATGTCGGCACGATCGAGGCCGTCGAGCAGCGCGGCGATACGCGCATCCGCATCGGGACGGCTTATGATACCGCTACCGTCGATCTCGGCGCGTCGATCTCCTGTTCGGGCGTATGCCTGACGGTCGTTGAAAAGGGTGCCGGCTGGTTTGCGGTCGATGTATCGGGCGAAACGCTGTCGCGCACCGCCGGCGCGCAATGGACCGCAGGCCGCCGCCTCAACCTCGAACGCGCGTTGAAGCTCGGCGACGAACTCGGCGGGCATATCGTCACCGGGCACGTCGACGGCACCGGTACGATCATCGATCTGCATGAAGAGGGCGGGTCGAAGCGCATCACCATCCTCGCCGGTCCGGATATCGCACCGTACATGGCGGAGAAGGGCTCCGTCACGCTCGACGGCGTGTCGCTCACCGTCAACAGCGTCGAGGATCGCGCCGATGGCGTCGCGATCGGCGTCAACATCATACCGCACACCGCCGCCGTCACCGCGATCGGATCGGCCGCCGTGGGCGACACCGTCAACATCGAGATCGATGTGCTCGCCCGCTACCTCCAACGCATGGAAGCTTATCGTGCCAAACGCTGAACCCCGCAGTCCGTCCGGCACGGGCGATCTGCATCGCATCCGCCACGGCTTCCTATCCAGCCCCGAGGAGATCATCGACGAGGCGCGTAACGGCCGCATGTACATCCTTGTCGACGACGAGGACCGCGAGAACGAGGGCGACCTCATCATTCCGGCACAGATGGCGACGCCGGACGCGATCAACTTCATGGCCACGCATGGCCGCGGGCTGATCTGCCTCGCGCTCACCAAGGAGCGGGTCGATCAGCTCGGCCTAGACCTGATGAGCCGCAACAACGGTACGCGACACGAAACCGCCTTTACCATTTCGATCGAAGCGAAGGAGGGCGTCACCACCGGCATCTCCGCCGCCGATCGTGCGCGCACCGTCGCCGTCGCGATCGACGGCAATCGCGGCAAGGACGAAATCGTCACGCCGGGCCATGTCTTCCCGCTCGTCGCCAAGCGCGGCGGCGTGCTGATCCGCGCCGGACATACCGAGGCGGCGGTCGACGTCTCGCGGCTCGCCGGGTTGAACCCTTCTGGCGTGATCTGCGAGGTGATGAAGGACGATGGCACGATGGCGCGGCTCGACGATCTCGTCGCGTTCGCGCAAAGGCATAACCTCAAGATCGGTACGATTCGCGATCTGATCGCCTATCGCCGCCGCCACGACCATCTGCTGGAACGCCGCATGGATACGCGCTTCACCAGCCGCTGGGGCGGCGAGTGGACCGCGATCAGCTTCTATAACAAGGCGGTCGGCTCGGAGACGATGGCGCTGGTCAAAGGTCATATCGATCCAGCTCGGCCGACGCTGGTGCGGATGCACACGCTGTCGGTGTTCGCCGATACCTTCGGCGAAAAGTCGGATCGCGAAGGTCTGCTTGCCGGCGCGATGAAGATGATCGCGGAGGAAGGGAGCGGTGTCGTCGTCATCATCAACCGCGCGATGCAGAACCTCGTGTCGCGGCAGATGGAAATCCAGAACAACGGCTCGCGCGAGAGCGATGTCGAGGAACTGCGCGATTACGGCATTGGTGCGCAGGTGCTGGCAGAGCTAGGTGTTCACGACATGGTGCTGCTCACCAATACGCATCACACCCTTGTCGCGCTCGAGGGCTATGGCCTGTCGATTGTCGGGGAACGCGAAGTCGAACGCGTCGTGGAAGGAAACGCCTGATGGCCCATATTCTGATCGTCGAAGCCCGCTTCTACACGCATCTTAACGACCTGCTGCTCGAAGGCGCCCGCGCCGCGATCGAGCAAGCGGGGCACAGCCACGAAACCATCACCGTGCCGGGCGCGCTGGAAATCCCCGGCGCGATCGCACTGGCGGCGGAAAGCGACCGCTATGACGCCTTCGTCGGCATCGGCGTGGTGATCCGGGGCGAGACCTATCACTTCGAGATCGTCGCAGGCGAAAGCGCGCGCGGGCTGATGGCATTGTCGATGGACGGGCTCGCCATCGGTAACGGTATCCTGACCACCGAAAACGAAGCTCAGGCGCTGACCCGAGCCAGGCGTGATGAAAAGGACAAGGGCGGCGAGGCGGCCAAGGCCGCGCTTGCCATGCTCGCGCTGCGCGAACGCTTCGCCCGCTAGGCATGCGCCCCGTTCGCCGATAGCGGCGAACGGGGCAAAGCGTCAGGCGTCCGCCGTTTCCAGCGCCGGATAATCGACATAGCCCTTCGGGCCACGGCTGTACCAGGTCGGCGCGTCCGACACGTTGAGTGGCGCGCCGATCTTCAGCCGCTCCGGCAGGTCGGGGTTGGCGAGGAAGGTGCGCCCGAACGCCACCGCGTCCGCTAAGCCTGAATCGATCACCGCCTGTGCGGCTTCGGCCGTGTCGTAATCGGAATTGACCACCAGCACGCCGCCGAACACCTTTCGAATCGCTGGCGACAGCTTCGGTACATCGGTCTTGCCGAACGTTCCGTCCGGCCCCGGCTCGCGCAGTTCGAGGAAGCCGATGCCGAGATCGGACAGCAGCTTGGCAGCATGGGTGAACAGCGGCTCCGGGTTGCTATCGTTCACGCCCTGCGAATCGCCATTGGGCGACAGCCGCACCGAGGTCCGCCCGGCACCGGCCACCGAGATGACGCGCTCGGTCACTTCGCGCAGCAGCCGCGTGCGGTTCTCGATCGACCCGCCGTAGCGGTCGTCACGGAAGTTCGCGTTGTCGCGCAGGAACTGGTCGATCAGATAGCCATTGGCGGCGTGGATCTGCACCCCGTCGAACCCGGCGGCGAGCGCGTTACGCGTCGCGGTCTCGTAATCGTCGAGCAGGCCGGGGATCTCGTCCAGCGTGAGCGGGCGCGCCGTCTCGAACGCCTGCTTGCCGTCATAGGTGTGTGCCTCGCCCGCGGTTGCGGTGGCGGAGGACGACACCGGCTGTTCGCCGATTACCGAGGAATGCACCTGCCGACCCATATGCCAGAGCTGCGCGACGATCCGTCCGCCGGCCGCGTGTACGGCATCCGTCACCGGCTTCCACGCGGCGACCTGCGCGTCGTTCCATAGCCCGGGCGCGTAGGGCCACCCGAGCCCCTGTTGCGAGATTCCGGTCGCTTCGCTGATGATGAGCCCGGCGCTGGCACGCTGGCGGTAGTATTCGATCATCAGCTCGGTCGGCACATGGTCCTGCGTGGCGCGCCCACGCGTCAACGGCGCCATCAGCACGCGGTTGGGGGCCTGGATGTCGCCAAGGGCGATCGGGTCGAACAATGAAGCCATATGGCGAAATCCTTTATGTACCTGTTGGTCTGAATGTAGGAACGGTGGATACGCGCGGCACCGCCTGCGGGTTCAAGAAATTCTGCTGCACTGCAAACAAAGCTATGGGTCGACGTTGCTCCGGTTGCATCGGCGGCGCGCAGGCACCACACAGGGCGCGGAGACTTCACCCATGCAGACCATCGCCCCCGACGCCACGCTCGACGAAATCGCGATCCAGCTCGCGCCCGCCATCGCCGCCAACGCCGCGTTTGACGGTTGGGGCGACGAGGCGCGCGATACGGCTGCCGCGGGTGCTGGCGTCGACCCCGACGTCGCGCTGCTGGCCTATCCGCGCGGGCAGATCGACATGATCGCGGCGTGGTTCCGCAGCGTCGACGCGGCGATGCTGGCGCGTGTGCCCGCCGCCGATCTCACCACCATGAAGATCCGCGAGCGGATCACCGCGCTGGTCGAGGCGCGTCTGGCGATCGTCGCGCCGGACCGGGAGGCGCTGCGCCGCGCGCTGGCCATTCTCGCGCTGCCGCAGAACGTCGCGACGGCTGCGAAGCTCGGCTGGGCGGCGGCGGATACGATTTGGCGTGCAGCCGGCGATACCGCGACCGACTACAATCACTATACCAAGCGAACGATCCTTGGCGGCGTCTATGCGGCGACGGTGACGGTGTTCCTCGACGATGACAGTGAGGACTGGGCGGACACGCGCGGGTTCCTGGCGCGGCGGATCGACGGCATCCTCCGCTTCGAGAAGACCAAGGCCGGGCTGCTCGCGCGCGCCGCGTATCGCCCGAGCCTGTCGCGCTTCATTGGGCGGCTGCGTTATCCGGTGGTGTGAGCCGACCGACCGCCCCGCAGGCGAGGTGAACGGTACGATTACGCTGGTGCTCGCCGCAAGTTAATGATAATCAGTCGCATCATGAACATGTTCTCGCGTATCGACTCCGGTGTCAGCCTTGAATCCCTGCCCAACCGTCAGCCGGCGACTGTCGCCGCGATCGACTGGACGCGGCTGAGCGTGCCGGAAGCGCGGCGGCTGCGCGAACTCGGCTTCGATGAAGGTGTCGGCGTCGAGGTGTTGCACCGTTCGATGATCGGCAAGGGGCCGATCGCCTGCCGGATCGGCCGCATGACCGTCGCGCTACGCCGCACCGTCGCCGACGCGATCCGCGTTTCCGCGCAAGCCGCCTGACAGGTGATCGCCTGACATGAACGCCGCGCCGCTGGTGGCGCTGGTCGGCAATCCCAACGCCGGCAAGAGCGCCCTGTTCAACGCGCTCACCGGTGCGCGTCAGAAGGTCGGCAATTACCCCGGCGTCACCGTAGAACGCCATTCGGGTCGGCTGGTACTCCCCGATGGCCGCCCGGTCGAACTGGTCGACCTGCCCGGCGCGTACAGCCTCGAACCCTCCAGTCCAGACGAGCGCGTGACGCGCGATTTCCTGACCGGTACGCAGGCCGGCGAGCGGCTGCCCGACGCGCTGGTGGTGGTGGTCGATGCGTCCAACCTCGACAACCATCTGCGCTTTACGCTGCAACTGATCGCGCTCGGCCTGCCGGTGGTGGTCGCGCTGAACATGGTCGATCTCGCCGAGCGTGACGGGCTGAAGCTAGATCCGGACTTGCTGTCGCGCGAACTCGGCGTGCCGGTGGTGCCGACGGTGGCGGTGCGGCGGCGCGGCCTGGACGACCTGCGCGACCGGCTCGACGGCATCCTTATCGGCGGCGCGGCGACGCGGCTGCGGGCAAGCGACGGCAGCATCGCGGACGACATCGCGACGCTGCAACGGCGTGCGCGCAAGATCGCCGCGCTCGCGACCGTGTCGGAGGCGCCGGTGCGGCGCTGGGGCAATGCGCTCGACGCGGTCGCGCTGCATCCGGTGTCGGGCGTGGTGATGCTGCTCGCGATCCTGTTCGTGATGTTCCAGACGGTGTTCTGGGCGGGCGCCGCCCCCGCCGACGCCATCGCTGCCGGGTTCGATGCGCTGTCCGGCCTCGTCAAGCAGGTGATGCCCGATTCGGTTCTCCGCTCGCTCCTGACCGATGGCGTGATCGCCGGGGTCGGCGCGGTCATCAAGTTCCTGCCGCAGATCCTCGTCATGTTCCTGTTCATCCTGGTGCTGGAGGCGAGCGGCTACATGGTGCGCGCCGCGTTCCTGATGGACCGGCTGATGGCGCATGCCGGCCTGTCAGGCCGCGCGTTCATTCCGCTGCTGTCGTCGTTCGCCTGTGCGGTGCCCGGCATCATGTCGACCCGCACGATCGACGACGAGAAGGACCGGCTCACCACCATCCTGATCGCGCCGCTGATGACGTGTTCGGCGCGGCTGCCGGTCTACACGCTCATCATCGGCGCGCTGATCCCCAATGTGCGCGTGCTGCCCGGCGTCGGCTTGCAGGGGCTGGTGATGCTTGGCCTCTACATCATGGGTGTGGTCGGCGCGTTCGTCGTCGCCGTCGTGTTGCGCAAGACGGTGACGCAGGGCGCATCGTCGGGCTTCATGATGGAAATGCCGAAATATCAGCTGCCCCGGCTCAACCACCTTGCCATCGGGCTGTGGAGCCGGGCGGCGATCTTCCTCAAGCGCGCCGGTACGACCATCGCCTTCACCACCATCGTGCTGTGGGCGCTGCTGAGTTTCCCCAAGCCGCCCGAAGGCGCGCACGTCTCCCCGGTCAACTATTCGGTCGCCGGCCGGATCGCCAACGGCATCGAGCCGGCCTTTCGCCCGATCGGCTTCAATCGCGACATCGTGCTCGCGCTGATCCCGGCGATGGCGGCGCGCGAAGTGGCGGTGGCGGCACTCGGCACGGTCTATGCCATTGATGAATCCGGCAATGATGGCGGCGAGGCGCAGATCGCGACCACCCTGCACGCGCGCTGGAGCCTGCCGACCGCGCTCGCCTTCCTGATGTGGTTCGTGTTCGCGCCGCAATGTATCTCCACCATCGCGGTTACCCGTCGTGAGACAAACGGGTGGAAATGGCCGGCGTTCATGGTTGGATATTTGTTCGTGCTCGCCTACGGTGCCGCCGGCGCGACCTACTGGGTCGCAAAATTCTTCGGGCTTTAGGATAATCGATGGCGGGTAGCGTCAATAAAGTGATTCTGGTCGGCAATCTCGGGCGCGACCCGGAGAGCCGCTCGTTCCAGAACGGCGGCAAGGTGGTCAACCTGCGCATCGCCACCTCCGAATCGTGGAAGGATCGCAATTCGGGCGAGCGCAAGGAAAAGACCGAGTGGCATTCGGTCGCGATCTTCAGCGAAGGTCTCGCCAACGTCGCCGAACGGTTTCTGCGCAAGGGCAGCAAGGTCTATATCGAGGGCCAGCTTCAGACGCGGAAGTGGCAGGACGCGCAGGGCCAGGATAAGTATTCGACCGAAATCGTGTTGCAGGGCTTCAATGCGGTGCTGACCATGCTCGACGGTCCCGGCGGCGGTGCAGGTGGTGGTGGCGGCAATGCCGTTCGCGACGATTTCGGCGGTAACGAGGACTTCGGCGGCGGCGGCGGCGGTGGTTCGCGCGGCGGCTATGGCGGCGGTGGCGGTGGCCGCTCGAGCCAGCCGGCCGGGGGCAACCGCGGCGGCGGCTTCGCAGACGATCTCGATGACGACGTTCCGTTCTAAGGATGGTCGACAAACGCAGGCCGGCCGCGGGACGCGGCTGGCGGCTTGACGAAACGGTCCGTGCCGAAGCGCTTGCCGCCTATGATTTGACCACCCTGGCCGGCAGCGCCGCGCTCAGGCGTATCACCGATTTTGCAGGCGCCCTGTGCGACACGCCGGTCGCGCTGGTGAGTTTGGTCGAGGAGCATATCCAGTGCTTCGTCTCGCGCACCGGCACCGAACTGATCGCCACCCCACGCGATATGTCGTTCTGCCAGTTCGCGATGCTCGGCGACGACGTGATGGTCGTGCCCGACGCGCTGAACGACCCCCGCTTCGCCGATACCGCCTTGGTCACCGGGGAGCCGTACATCCGCTTCTACGCAGGCGCGCCGCTTATCAGCGACGCGGGCGTCCCGCTCGGTGCGCTGTGTGTGATCGACACCAAACCGCGTGAGGGGCTCACACCGCTTCAGCATCAGGGTCTGCTCGTTCTGGCGGCGGACGTGATGTCGCGCTTCCGCGCGATCGAAGCCGGACGCCGCTGAGCGACGGTTACGGCTGCGCGCGCAGCATATCCGCGATGCCGGGCGCAAGCCGCTCCATGAACCGGTCGGGGCGCACCGGCGCGTGGAAGCCGAGTGCCGCGTAGACGCCGTGCGCGTCCATCGTGACGAGCGCGATGCGGCGTAGTTCGGCAAAGTCTGGATGGTCGAGGAACCACTGCACCATCGCGCGCCCGAGGCCTTGCCCGCGTGCGCCCTCGTCGACCCAGACATCGGCAAGCCACGCGAACGTCGCATGATCGGTAATCATCCGCGCGAAGCCGACCTGTTCGCCCGCGCGGTACGCGCCGAGGCAGTGCGAGCCGCGAATCGCCCGCTCGACCTTCTCGCGCGCGATGCCGGGCGACCAGTAGCTCGACGCAAGCCAGCCATGGATGCGCGCGACCTGCAAGCGCTCTGTGTCGTCGGACAGGATGATCTCGACCATAGCCGTGTCTAGCCGAATCGCCGCGCCGGCGCGCGTGCGGCGATGATCGCCTCCGCCGCCAGCCGTCCCGTCTGCGCGCCGCCGTTCATATAGCCGGGATAGGCGTCGGAGAGATGCTCGCCGGCGAAGTGTACCGGCCCGGACGGCACCGGGCGGCTGGCGATGCCGTCCGTCTCGGTCCAGATCAGCCGGCCGAAACGGGTGAGCTGGCCGGGGCGGAAGTTGACATAGCCGCCCATCGTCATCGGGTCGCGGTGCCATGCGCTACGCCGCGCCGCGCCGCTTGCCGCGACCATCCCGGGCAGTCCGCTCTCGACCTGCGCGGCAAAGCGTTTCGCCTGCGCGCGCGCGTCGCCGGTGGCCGCCGCCGTTACCTGATCGCCACCAAGATACCAGTTCCATACGCCACCCGCCCCGGTCGCGGGGCGTACGCCCGCGTCCCAGCCCTGCGAGACGCCGGATTTCGCACTCACGTCCCAAACCTCGCCACCACGGCCGATCGGCTTTTCCCACGGCCGGGTCGGTGTCACCGCCTGCACCTTCTCGTTCTTGCCCAAGCCCACCTCGGCGATGAAGCGCTGCCACAGCGGCGGCAGCGGCAGGGTGAAGGCGATGTTGCGGGTGATGCCCGCTGGCGTCGCGACGATCACGGCGGAGGCGTCGGCGGTCTTGCCGTCCGCGAACACCAGCCGCACGCCCGAGCCAAGCGCGTCGACCCGCTTCACAAGCTTGCCGGTCGAGATCCGCCCGCCGAGCCGTTGCGCCATCGCCGCGACCAGCGCGCTGCTGCCGCCGCTGATGAGGAAGCGTTCGTCGCTGCGGCTGAGCACGTCGATGCGCCGCCCCTCGATCGCCGGCAGGTTGAAGATCAGCTCGATCGCGGAGGCCTGGACGGGCTCGCAGCCATATTCGGTGCGGGCGGTCGCTTCCATCAACTGCCGCACCCACGGATCGGGCATCAGGCGCGCATATTTGTCGAGATAGTCGGTGAAGCTCAGCCGATCGAGATCGAGCGAGACCGTGGCGTAATTCTGGTCGAGCCGCACCGCATCCGCATCGATCTGCCCCGCGATCCCGCGAAGGCCGGCGGCGAGCTTGCCCTCGGCGATCTCCTTGCCGTTCTGCACGACCATGGTGCGGTGCGCGAAGCCCTTGCGGTCGATCAGCGCGAGGCCGAACTCGCGACACAGCGCGTGCATGTCGGCATGATCGGTGTTGACGAATTGCCCGCCCATTTCGATCGCCGGCTGGCCCGCGACCTTGGAGGTCCACATCCGTCCGCCCAATCGCAGTCGCGCCTCGTACAGCCGCGCGTCGATGCCGGCCTGCGTCAGGTGCCACAGCGCGCTCAAACCCGCCATGCCGCCGCCGATGATCGCCACCGGGCCGGGCGCGATCGGCGCGGCATAGGCCGGGCGTGGCAGCGCCGCCGCGATACCGCCGGCGCCGAGCGCGGCCAGCACCGCGCGCCGCGTCGCGCCGGGCGCACCCGGCGCCGGCGCCGCAACCCCCATATCCTTCAGGTTCAGCCGTCTGGCCGCTGCCAGCGCCTCCCATACAAACCCGCTACCGCGCATCGCCGCCCCTTCGTCCCGCGCCCTGATAGCAGCCGCGCGGCAGAGTGCCAGCTTGGCCTTGCCCAACTTGCCATACCCGCCCGCATCCGTCATGCGATCGCCCATGCTGCCTTTTTCCCGCGTCACCGTGATCGGCATAGGCTTGATCGGCTCCTCCATCGCCCGCGCGGTGCGCGCCACGATGCCGAGCGTGCGGCTGACCGGCTACGATGCCGATGCAGGCGTGCGCGCCACCGCCGACCGGCTCGGCCTGTTCGACGATGTCACCGACACGCCGGGTGCAAGCGTGATCGACGCGGATCTCGTCATCCTGTGCGTACCGGTCGGTGCGATGGGGCGGGCGGCGGCGGCGTTCGCGGAGGATCTGCCCGCCGACGCGATCGTCAGCGATGTCGGCTCATGCAAGGCGGAGGTGGTGCGCGCGCTCGCCGAGGCACTGCCGGGCGCGACCGTCATCCCCGCGCATCCGGTGGCAGGGACCGAGAACAGCGGACCGGAAGCGGGCTTCGCCACCCTGTTCAAACATCGCTGGTGCATCGTCACGCCGCCGGAGGGCGCGGCCCCGTTCGCGGTCGAGCGGGTGTGCGAGTTCTGGCGGCGGTTGGGTGCCGAGGTCGAGACGATGGCGCCCGATCATCACGACCGGGTGCTGGCGATCACCAGTCACCTGCCGCACCTGATCGCCTATACGATCGTCGGCACCGCCTCGGACATGGAGGAAGTCACCAGTTCCGAGGTCATCAAATATTCCGCGGGCGGCTTCCGCGACTTCACCCGCATCGCCGCGTCCGATCCGACCATGTGGCGCGACGTATTCCTCTCCAATCGCGAGGCCGTGCTCGATATGCTGCAGCGTTTCTCGGAGGATCTAAGCGCGCTGCAACGCGCGATCCGCTGGGGCAAGGGCGACGAACTGTTCGATCTGTTCACCCGCACGCGAGCGGTGCGTCGCTCGATCATCGATTCGGGGCAGGACGATCCCGCGCCCGACTTCGGCCGCACGCGCGAATAGCGCCGAGAACGCCAATCAGAGTTTGCGATACGGGTTGGGCAGATCCGGCATCCAGCCGGCGGTCGGCCCCGAGGTTCGCACGTCGCGCGGTGCGTCGGCTTGCGGGCGCGGCGTGATGACCGCCTTGGCACGAGCGTCGTCCGGGTTGATCGGCTCGATGAAGCGCAACCCTGCCGATCCCTTGTCGACCCACACCACGGTGGCGCCGATCGCCTGGAGTGCCCCTATCGAAATCAGCACCGTCGCGCCGACCTGAAGTCCGATCGCCTGGTCGATCCGGAGTCCGTCCGTCGAAAGGTCACGCACACGGTGGCGTGAGGGTTCACCGCCCCCGAAGCGTTCGATGGACGCAGTCAACATCACGCTCGCGCGCGTCTTGCGCGGCGTAGGCGCCGTGCTGACGCCGTCGGGGTCAGGAGTGTCTGTCATCGCTGCTATGTGGGAAATTCCACGCACCCGCGCAACGCCGCATCATCGCGCCGCGCCGATTTGCGCGTATATCAGCGGGTCGCAGCGCGACTTATTGCTCTGCGCCGCCACCCAGCGCCCGAAACGTATCGCTCGCCGCCTGCAATTGTTGGGTGCGCAGTTGCAGCAATGCGCGCTCGGCATCGAGTGCGGCGGTCTGTGCCGTCACCACTTCGAGATAATCGGATGCGCCATCGCGGTACCGGATCAGCGCGAGATCGCGGGTCCGCTCGGCCGCTTTGGCGGCCTGCGCCTGATTGGCCTCGCCCGCGACGAGCAGCCGCTGGGTGGCAAGGTCGTCCTCGACCTCGCGGAAAGCGGTCAGCACGGTCTGGCGGTAATTGGCGGCGGCTTCCGCGAACTGCGCACGCGCCTGCCGCACCTGCCCGGCACGCCGTCCGCCGTCGAACACGGTCAGCGCGGCCTGCAGCGGCCCGAGCGCCCAGAAGCTGCTCGCCGCGCCCAGCCAGTCGCCCCCGACCGATTCGAAGCCACCCTGCGCCCCCAGTGTCACGTTGGGGAAGAACGCCGCGCGCGCGACGCCGATCTGCGCGTTGGCGGCGGCGACGCGGCGTTCGGCGGCGGCGATATCGGGCCGCCGTTCGAGCAGCGTGGAGGGCAGGCCCGCCGCGATCGCCGGCGGTCGCGTTTGATCGTCCGCGACGGGGATGGCGAAGGTCGAGGGCGTTTCGCCGATGAGCACGGCGATGGCATGTTCGTCCTTCGCCCGATCGATCTCGACCGAGGACAATTCCGACTTGGCGCTGGAAAGCTGTGCCTGCGCCCGGCTCACGTCGATGCCGGAGGCGATGCCGCCGCTGTGCCGCGTATCCGTCAGGTCGAACGCGCGCTGGTAGGAGGTGACCGTCTGGTTGAGCAGGATGATGCGCGCGTCGAGGCCACGCAGATCGAAATAGGTCGCTGCCAATTGGCTTTGCAGCCCCAGCCGCACGCCCGCCACGTCGAACGCCGACGCACGCGCGTTGGCACGTCCTGCGGCGATATTGTTGCGCACCCGCCCGAACAGATCGAGTTCGTAGGCGAGCGATCCACCGATGATCTTGTCGGTCTGCGTCGATGCCAGCCCCCGCGCGATCGGCCGGTTGGCGGACAGCCGGTTGCGATCGACGCTCGCGCTCGCGTCGATCTGCGGGAACAGGTCGGCGCGTGCCTGACGCACCAGCGCGCGTGCCTGATCGTAGCGTGCGACGGCGGCGGCGAGATCGAAATTGCCTGCCTCGATCCGGTCCTCAAGCGTGTCGAGCGATGCGTCGCCGAATGCCTGCCACCATTTGCCTGCCGGCGGCGGCGTCACAGCGGCCTGTTGCCACGGTGCCGCCTCCTTGAAGGCGGGCGCCACCGCCACCGCCGGGCGCTGGTAATCGGGCGCGAGCGAACATCCGCCGAGCAGTACGGCGGTCAGCGACGGCAACCAGCGCTTACTTGCCACCGGCGGCACCCCCGGCCCGCGCAATCTGCACCTTGTCACCGGTCTGGAGCGAATCGGGTGGGCTGTCGATCACGCGGTCGGTCGGCGCGAGGCCGGCGCTGATCTGCACCCGATCGCCGAGATCCTGCCCGATCGTCACCGTCTTCAACCGCGCGCGCCCGTCCGCGCCGACCACCGCGACCTGCGTGCCGTTCTGGCCGATGATCATCGCGCTTGCCGGCAGTTCCACCGCGCTGCCACCGCCCGTGACGGGGAAGCTCGCCTGCGCATAGGCTCCGGGCTTCAACGCGCGGTCGCCGTTCGCCGCCTGCAACTCGACCAGCACCGTGCCCGAACCGGTATCGACCGCATCGGCCGACCGCGTCATCTGCGCGGTGAAGGTGCGACCCGGATATTCGGGCAGGGTGAGCTTCACCTCCATGCCTTTATGCACCTGCGCGGAATAGGCCTGCGGCACCTTCACATAGGCGCGGATGCGGCTGATGTCGGCGACGGTGAACAGCGGCGTCGAGGCGGCGGTGCCGGCCGTCACCAGCGAACCGACATTGGTGGAGCGCGTCGTCACCACGCCCGAGAACGGCGCGACCAGCCGCGTGAAACCGGCGGTATATTGCAGCCGGTTGACGTTGGCGCTCGCGGCGTTGGTCAGCGCGGTCTTGGCGGCGAGATCGCCGACCTTCTCGTCGGTTTCCTGCTTCGACACCGCATCCTTGGCGAGCATCGTCTTCCAACGGGTCGCGGTGCTGGCGGCAAGCTGCTGGTTGGCGCGCGCGGTCTGGTAATCGGCGCGCGCGGCGGCGAGCTGCTGATCGACCTCGGGCGCGTCCAGCACGGCGAGCGTCTGGCCAGCACGAACATTGTCACCGATATCGACCAGCCACTTGCGCACATAACCGCTGGTGCGCGCGTAGATCGGCGCGGCCTGTAGTGCTGCCAGTTGCGCGGGCAGCACCAGCGCGCTCGCCGCCTTGCTCTGCGCGGGGTGGATCACGGTGACGGTCGGCACCGCCTGCGTCGCGGTCCATGTCGCCAAGTTGCTTTCCGAATGCGAGCGCGTCGCGACGCCGACGCCGACGATCGCCACCGCGGCGATCACGCCGACCACGCCGACAGTCTTCAAAGTGCGGCCGTTGCCCTCAGGCATGTTGAAGCTCCAGATGATCCGGCGTCGTGCCGGGGACGGGTTTGCCGTGGCGGCGGTGCACCAGGCTGAAGATGACGGGGACGAACATCAACGTAGCGAAGGTCGCCACGGTAAGCCCGCCGATCACCGCGCGGCCGAGCGGCGCGTTCTGCTCGCCGCCCTCGCCGAAGCCCATCGCCATCGGCAACATGCCGATGATCATGGCGAGCGCGGTCATCAACACCGGGC
The DNA here is from genome assembly GCF_022662305.1 of Sphingomonas sp. BAUL-RG-20F-R05-02. GTDB lineage: Bacteria > Pseudomonadota > Alphaproteobacteria > Sphingomonadales > Sphingomonadaceae > Sphingomonas. Next base: position 588,115 of record NZ_JAKNQH010000002.1, on the reverse strand, counting down.
GGAAGCGGACTTGCCCCGCCTCCAGCGCGGCGGCGGTGGCGTCGCCCAGCACCTCGAGCCGTTCGCGCGCGAAGCTGACGACCAGGATCGCGTTGGCGGTTGCCACGCCCATGCACATGATCGCACCGGTCAGCGCCGGCACCGACAGCGTGGTGCCGGTGATGAACAGCATCCAAATGATGCCGGCGAGCGCGCCGGGCAGCGCGGTGATGATGACGAACGGGTCGAGCCAGCTCTGGAAGTTCACCACGATCAGCAGATAGATCAGCACGATCGCCGCGACGAGGCCGAAGCCCAGCCCCGAGAAGGCGGTCTGCATCGTCGCATATTGCCCGCGCAGCGTGACCGTCACGCCCTTCGGCGTCTGATCTTTCAGCGATGCGATCACCTGCTTGATATCGCCCGCGACGGCACCGAGATCGCGGCCGTTGGTGGTGGCATATACGTCTGTCACCGGCGCGATGTTGTAGTGCGTCACCACCGCCGCACCGTTGCCGCGCGTGATCGTGCCGATACCGCCGATGATCTGCGATTTGCCGCCGTTCGCCGCCGTGACAGGTACGTTGGCGAGGTCGCTCAGCGAACCGATCTGATATTCCGGCGTCTGCGCGACGACCGGATAGGACACGCCGGTCTTGGGATCGAGGAAGTAGGTCGGCGCGGTCTGCGAGGTGCCGGCGAGCGACGAGGCGAGGCTGGTCGTCACGTCACGCTCGTTGAGGCCGTACTGGCTGGCGCGGGTGCGATCGATATCGACGTTGAGCTGCGGATAGCGCGCCGACTGCTGGATGCGCGCATCGGCCACGCCGGGGATCCTGGCGATGCGGCGCAGGATTTCCTTGGCGAGCGCCTGGTTCTCCGCATCTTTCTTGCCGGTCACCTGGATATCGATCGGCGCGGGCGCGCCGAAGTTGAGAATTTGGCTGGTGATATCGGCGGGCAGGAACGAGAAGGTGGTGCCGGTGAACGCCTTGGGCAGTTCCTCGCGCAGCTTCTGCACATAGCCGGCGGTCGGCTTGTGATCCTTGGCAAGCTGGATGAGGATATCGCCGTCCTGCGGGCCGATCGTGCCGGAGTTGTTGTAGGTCGTGTTGATCGAGCTGACCGGCAGGCCGATGTTGTCGACCACCGAAACCAGTTCGTCCGCCGGGATGATCTCGCGGATCTTGCGCTGGATGCGGTCGAACTCGGCCGACGTGTCCTCGATGCGAGAGCCGACCGGCGCGCGGACGTGCATCGCCATCTGCCCGGCATCGACCGACGGGAAGAAATTCTCGCCCAGGAACGGTGCGAGCAAAAACGATGCGGCGACGCAAACGAGGAAGCCGATCACGAACATCTTGCGCGCGGCAAGCGCGCGTTCGAGCAGGCCGAGATAGCCGCTGCGAAACCGCTCGAACTGCCGTTCAAACCCGCGCTGGAACCGCACCAGCGGATTGCGTGAGGGTGGTGCCTCGTGCAGCGCGGCATCGTCGTGGCCGGCATGCGGTTTCAGCAGATACATCGCCATCGTCGGCACCAAAGTGCGCGACAGGATGAACGACGCGATCATCGCGAACACCACCGCCAGCGCCAGCGGCACGAACAGGAAGCCGGATACACCGGGCAGGAAGAACATCGGCACGAACACGATACAGATGCACAGCAGCGACACGAACGCTGGCCCGACGATCTGCGCCGCGCCGTCGAGGATCGACTGGATCACCGGTTTGCCCTGTTCGAGATGCCAGTTGATGTTCTCGATCGTCACCGTCGCGTCGTCGACGAGGATGCCGACCGCGAGGGATAGCCCGCCCAGTGTCATCGTGTTGAGCGTATTGCCCGTCACCGACAACGCGATGATCGCGGCCAGGATCGACAGGGGAATCGAGATCGCGATGATGAGGGTCGAGCGCCAGCTCCCCAGGAACAGCAGAATCATCACCGAGGTGAGTGCGGCGGCGATCGCGCCTTCCTTGATCACGCCCTCCACCGCCGCCTTCACGAACAGCGACTGGTCGCCGATCGGCACGACCTTCAACGTCGGCGGCAGCGTCGCCTGGATCTTGGGCAGCGCGTCCTTGATGCCCTGCACAATCGCCAGCGTGGAAGTCGCGCCGTTCTTGAGGATGGTGATGAGCACCGAACGCGAACCGTCGACATGCACGACGTTGGTCTGCGGCGCGGAGCCGTCGCGGACGTGCGCCACGTCGCGCATGTAGATCGTCGCGCCGTTGACGACCTTGATCGGCAGCGCGTTCAGTTCCTCGATCGTGCTCGGCGCATTGTTGAGCTGCACGCTGTACTGGAAGCCGCCGATCTTGGCGAAGCCGGCCGGGTTGATCTGGTTCTGCGCGGCGATCGCATTGCCGACATCCTGCCCCGACAGCCCCTTGGATTGCAGCGCGGCGGGATCGAGATCAATCTGGATCTGGCGCGTGCGTCCGCCGGAGGGGTAGGGGACGGCGGCGCCCGGCACCGTCACCAGACCGGGGCGAACCTGATTCTGCGCAAGATCGAACATGCGGCCTTCGCTCAGCCCCTTGCCCGAGAGCGCAAGCTGGAGGATCGGCACGGTCGAAGCGTTATAGTTGAGGATCAGCGGCGGCGTCACGCCCGGCGGCAACTGCTTCAGCACGGTCTGGCTGACCGACGTCACCTGCGCGGTCGCGGTGCGGATGTCGGCGCCCGGCTGGAAATAGATCTTCACCACGCCGATGCCGGGCAGCGACTGGCTTTCGATATGGTCGATATCGTTGACGGTGGTGGTCAGCACGCGCTCGAACGGCGTGATGATGCGCCCGCTCATCTGGTCGGGCGGCAGGCCGCTATACTGCCATGCGGTCGCGATCACCGGCACGCGAATGTCGGGGAAGATGTCGACCGGCGTGCGGATCGCGGCCAGCACGCCGATGATCGCGATCAGGATCGCCATTACGATGAAGGTCAGCGGGCGCGTCAGCGCCATCCGGACGATACCGATCATCGTGTGGGTCCGATGCTGCTGTGGTGCGGCGCGTGAGCCACAAGGCGTGTCATGTCTGGATCGCCGTTCGTATGTTGCGATGCGGCGAAGTGCGCCTGCCAAACACGCGTGTCCAATATTGTTTACGGCATGATTGATATGATACAGCTATTAATCATGGAACTTCGCCATCTGCGCTATTTCGTTCAGGTCGCCGAGGATCTGCACTTCGCGCGTGCCGCCGCGCATCTCGGCATCTCGCAACCACCGCTCAGCCAGCAGATCCGTGTGCTGGAGGAGGAGTTGCAGGTGCGCCTGCTCGAACGCACCAGCCGCCGCGTGGCGCTGACGCCGGCGGGGCGGCTGTTCCTCGACGCCGCCCGCGCGACGCTGCGCGAGGCGGACAACGCGATCTCGGTCGCGCGCCGGGCCGCGCGCGGTGAACTCGGCGGGCTGGCGATCGGGTTCAGCGCGTCGGCGCCGTTCGTGACGGAAATCGCGCATGCGATCGCCGATTTCCGCGACCGCTATCCGGCGGTGTCGCTGATGCTGCGCGAGATTGCCGGGACCGACCATCTCCGGCAGCTCGAGGATCATCTGCTCGACATCGCCTTCCACCGCAGCCGCGCCATGCCCGATCTGCCCGACACGCTGACTGCCGAGCCATACCTCAGCGAGCGGTTGTTCGTCGCCTGTCCGCCCGGCCACCGTCTTGCCGCGCAGGACAGCGTGCGTCTTGCCGATCTCGCCGATGAGCCGCTGGTGCTGTATTCGCAGGATCGCAGCCCGTTTACCGGCCACCTGCTGGCGCTGCTGCGCGAGAGCGGCATCGAACCGCGTGTCGCGCAGGTCGTCACCGACGTGACGACGCTGTTCGGGCTGGCGGCGGCGGGGATCGGGGTGATGGTGGTGGTCGAATCGCTGTGCACGCTGCAGTCGGCGATGCTGACCTACCGCCGGGTAGAGGACGATATCGCCACGATCATGCTGTGGCTGGTCCGCCATCGCGAGCCGACGCTGCCCTGTCGCAACTTTCTGGGGATGCTCGGCGCGCCCGAAGCGCGGTGAGGCGGATCAGCGTGTCGACATCGAGTAAGGCCGCGCCGCCTTGCTGCTCGCCCACGTCTTGTTCGGCGTTGCCGCCATGGTAAAGCGCAATTCGCCGCCGCTGCGGATCTCGGCATCGGTGACGTAGCTGCGCGCGAGCGGCTTGCCGTTCAGCGTCACCGCGCCGACATAGCGGTTCGCGTCGGATAGCCCGTCCGCCAGCACGGTGAAGCGCTTGCCGTTCGGCAGGTTCATCACTGCGCGCGAAACGAACGGTCGCCCGATGGCATATTGGTTCGACCCAGGCGTAACGGGATAGAAACCCAGCGCGGTGAACACCAGCCACGCCGACATCTGGCCGAGATCGTCGTTGCCGGCGAGGCCCTCGGGCGTCGGCTTGTACTGCGTGTCGACGATCTGCTTCAGTCGCTCCTGCGTGCGCCACGGCGCGCCTGCGTAATCGTACAGATAGGCGACGTGGTGGCTCGGTTCGTTGCCGTGGATATATTGGCCGATCAGCCCGGCGATATCCTCGGCATGGCTGTAATCGACCTTGCTGTTGTCGAAATCGAACATCGCATCGAGTTTAGCGATCGTTTGCCGGTCGCCACCAAGCGTTTGGATCAGCGAAGCCTCGTCTTGCGGCACGAACCAGCTATATTGCCATGCGTTACCCTCGGTATAATCCGAACCATAATTGATCGCGGTCGGGTCGAACGGGGTGCGGAATGCGCCGCTCGACAGCCGCGCGCGCAGCCAGCCGGTTTTCGCGTCGAAGCTGTTGCGCCAATTGCCCGCGCGCTTGTCGAACCGGTCCGCGATCGCGGTCTTGCCCATCGCCCGCGCCATCCGTGCGATGCTCCAGTCGTCGAAGGCATATTCCACCGTCTTGGATGCGGCCTCAGGCTCCTTGTCGATCGGCACGTAGCCGCGATCGATATAGTCGCCCAAGCCCCCGTAAGACCGGTGATCCGCACTCGCCACCATCGCCGCCAGCGCGGCCTCGGCATCGAACCCGCGCAGGCCCTTCATATAGGCATCGGCGATCACCGGCACGGCGTGATAGCCGATCATGCACCATGTCTCGCGCCCGGCGAACTGCCACACCGGGAGAATGCCGTCCGGGCTGACCTGCTGACTCGCCACCAGCGACTGCACCACGTCGGCGGTGGTCTGTTCGGGCTGCACCAGCGTCAGCAACGGATGCTCGGCGCGGAACGTATCCCATAGCGAAAAGGTCGAGCGGAAGGTGAAGCCCTTGGCCTGATGCACCTGATCGTCCGGTCCGCGATACCGGCCATCGGCATCGCTCCACACGCTCGGCGCGAGCAAGGCGTGGTAGAGCGCGGTGTAGACGTTAATGCGCGTCGCCGCCGGTGCGTCGATCTGCACCGCGCCCAGCGCTTTGTTCCACGCTGCCGTGGTCCGCGCGCGTACCGCATCGAACCCGCCGGCCTCGCTGGCGAGATTGGCGACGGCGGCGTTCTCGTCCACCCCCGACAGCGCGACGTTCACCTCGAGCGGCTTGGTGAGCACCCCGAAATCGAGCCGCGCCTCCAGCGCCCGCCCGAGCTTTTCGGCCAGCGCGTCGCTGCCGCGCCCTGGCCCCTGGAAACCCTTGTAAGGCACGTTCTCCTCGCGATCGACAAAGCCGTGATCGATGAGCGGCGCGGAAAACCGCATCGCGAAGTACAGCTTGCGCCCCGGCGCCCAGCCGCGCGTCTCGCGGAACCCGGTGAGGGTGCCGTCCGGCCGCAGGTGCAGCCCTGACCACAGCACCTTGCCGGGATAATTGTACAGCGACGATCGCAGATCGATTACCAGATGCGCCGCCTTGTTCGCCGGGAAGGTATAGCGATGCACGCCGATCCGCGTCCCCGCCGTCATCTCCGCGCGCACGCCGCTATCGGCGAGCTTGACCGCGTAATAGCCGGGGTGCGCCACTTCGGTTTTATGGCCGAAGCGCGAGCGATAGCCGCTGCCTGGCCGCTTGGGGTCGCCGGGATCGAGCGACACGGTATCGCCCGCCACCGGCATCACCAGCACGTCGCCAAGGTCGCTATGTCCAGCGCCTGAGAAGTGCGTGTGGCTGAATCCCTGAATGGTGGGGTCTTCGTAGCGATAGCCGGCGGCATGGCTGTAACATTCGCGGATCACGCAACTCGTGTCGGTGTCGGGTGACAATTGCACCATCCCGAACGGCGCGGTCGCGCCGGGGAAGGTGTGCCCCTCGCCACCGGTGCCGATCATCGGGTCGACCGCGTCGATCGGCGCGGGGGCCTGCGCCGCGAGCGTGGCGGGCAGCAGGGCGGCGAACAGGAGAGGATAGCGCATCGCCGCAGTTAAGCAGCGATGTGCCCACCCGGCAATCGCCCGCGGTTCAGATCGCCGCCAGCGCCTGTTCGAAATCGGCGATCAGGTCGTCGGCATCCTCCACCCCGATCGAGATGCGCACGAGATTGTCGGTGATGCCCAGCGCTGCCTTGCGGGCATCCGGGACCGACAGGTGCGTCATGCCCGCCGGATGGCTCGCCAGCGTCTCGGTGCCACCCAGGCTGACCGCGAGCTTGGCGATCTGGAGCGCATCGAGGAAGCGGAAGCTCTCCGCCTCGCCGCCTTTAAGGAACAGCGAGAAGGTGCTGCCCGCGCCCACGCAATGCCGCCGGTAGATGTCGGCCTGTCGCGCATCGCCCTGCGCTTCCAGGAAGCCGAGATAGCCGACCCGCTCGACCTTGGGGTGCCCGTCGAGGAACGCGCAGACTGTGGCGGCATTCTCACCCGCGCGGCTCATGCGCAGTTCCAGCGTTTCGAGGCTGCGCAGCAGCATCCAAGCGGTATGCGGGTCGCAGATCGTGCCGATCGTGTTGCGCATCGACCGGATTGTGTTGATGTGCGCCTTCGTCCCCAGCACGCCACCGGCGACGAGATCGCTATGCCCGCCGGCATATTTGGTGAGGCTGTAGACCACCAGATCGGCGCCATGCCGCAACGGCTGCTGCCACAATGGGCCGAGGAAGGTGTTGTCGATCGCGATCGGCGGCTTCTCGTCGGACGCACCGAAGATCGCGTCGCGGCTCGCCGCCACCGCCTCGATATCGACCAGCGCGTTGGTCGGGTTGGCGGGGCTTTCCAGATAGATCAGCGCGACGCGGCCCTGGCCCTTGGCCTGTTCGAGCACCGTGTCGATTTCCGCGCGGGTCGCACCCGCCGGGAAGTCGAGCCACTTCACCCCGAACTTGCCGAGGATGCGACCGATCAGCGTCTCGGTCGCGGCATACAGCGGGCCGGAATGGACGATCGTGTCGCCCGGCGCGACCATCGCCAGGAACAGCGTGGCGATCGCCGACATGCCGGACGAAAAGGCGAGCGCATCCTCCGCTTCCTCCCACACGCCGAGCCGGTCCTCGAGGATCTCCTGATTCGGGCCGTTGAAGCGCGAATAGACCAGCCCGTCCGCACCGCCCGGCCGCTTGCCGGTGACGCCCTCGAAATGGCGCTTGCCCGCCGCCGCATTGGGGAACACGAACGTCGAGGTCAGGAAGATCGGCGGCTTGAGCGATCCTTCCGACAGCATCGGATCATAGCCATGCCCCATCATCCGCGTTGCGGGCGAAAGCTTGCGGCCGCCGATCTGTTCGAGCGCGGGCTTGGCGCCGCGTTGCGGTGCACCGCCGGTCAGGTCGGCTTCAGTTTCGTCAGTCATGCTCGTCTCCTCGCGCGTCCCGGCTGATGCGGGTTCGTCACATTTGTAACGATCTGTCGGCAACCGGCGCCGAATGCAAGCGCAGGTCGTGGCCGCGCTTGCAAACACGACGAGCCGCTATGTCAGCCCGATGATCGACACCTGCCGGCCATAGCCCGGCTCGCCGCGATGCGTCGCGCGGCGGAAGCTGAAGAAACGCGCCTCGTCGGCGTAGGTATCAAGGCCGAGCGTTTCGACGTGGCCGATCCCCTCGCTCGCCAGCCGATGCGCGACATAGGCTTCGAGATCGAACTGGTGGTGCCCCGCGCGACCGTCCGAGAAGAACCTTGCATTGGCTGGGTCTGCTTCGTCGAAGCGCAACGCGAAAGCGGCATCCACCTCGTAGCTCGCCCGCGCGATGCACGGTCCGACTGCGGCGACGATCCGCTCGCGGCGTGCGCCCAGCGTCTCCATCGCGAGGATCGTGGAGGTGGTGACACCGCCCAGCGCGCCTTTCCACCCGGCGTGTGCCGCGCCGACCACGCCGGCTTGCGCGTCGGCCAGCAGCACCGGCGCGCAATCGGCGGTGAGGATGCCGAGCGCGATCCCCGGCCGATCGGTGACGAGCGCGTCCGCACGCGGACGCAACCGTTCCTCGAACCCGGACAGCACGGTCACGGCATCGGCGGAATGAACCTGATAAAGTGTGACGAGCGTCGCGCCCGACAGCACCGCCTCGCCCGCGCGGCGGCGGTTCTCCATGATCGCGTCTGGTTCGTCTTCCGATCCGAGGCCGACGTTCAGCCCAGCGTGGATACCCTGCGATACCCCGCCGCGCCGACCGAGGAAGCCGTGCGCCACACCCTCCAGCGCCGGTGCGCGGTTCACCTCGACCGGCACGCTCATAACGCTAGCCGCATCAGGCGGTCGTCATCGATTGTCTCGCCGACCTGGAAGGCATAGGCGCCGATCTCCTCGAAGCCGTAGCGCTCGTAGAAACGTCGCGCGCGGTGGTTGTCGACATACACGCTGAGGATGATCTCGCGCGCGCCGTGATCGCGCGCGTGGAAGATCGCCCACTCCATCATCTCCTGCGCGATGCCCTGCCCCTGCCAGGGGGCAAGCACGTAGAACTGGTACAGTTCGATCGCGTCGGGGCGCCATTCGCCGGGGAACGTCACCGGGCCCATTTTGGCGAAGGCGATGATCGCGTCGCCCTCGACCGCGAGCCTGACGGTAAATTCAGGGTCGGAGAGTTGCGCGGCGAGGCCGTTCGCACCGAACGCGTCATCCAGGAAGGTCGCGAGATCGGACGGGCTGTAGAGCGTGCCGAACGTCTCGACGAACGACTGCCGCGCCATCGCCGACAGGGCCGCGGCATCGGCGGCGCGTGCGTCACGGTAGGTTATCACGCGGCGAACCCCGCCGGCTGCGGCCAGCCCGGCGCGGTGACGGCGAGCGCCTTGAACAGATCACCCATCGCATCGACCAGCCGGTCACGGTCGGCGGCGATGGCATCGGCGCGGGCCGGTGTGGCGCGGGCCAGCGCGGCGGCGCGCGCGTCGATGCCGAGTGCGCGCAGCAACGCGCCTTGCCCAACGACGGGTGACGGCACCGCGCCCTCTTTGACGGCGGCGGCGGCCAGCGTGGCGAAATCGACGTGTGCGGTCAGGTCGTTCTCGCCCGGGTGTTCGAACGGGTTGGCAAAGGCGTGGCCGCGCACCGCCTGCAGGGTGTCGCCGATCGCCGGACCTTCGTAGCCGTAATCGATGGTGAGGATTGCGCCGCCCTGGCTGGCGATCCGCCGGGACAGCGCGCGAAAGATGGCGACGCTGGCCGGCGACGTCTCGATGATCGATCCCGGCGCGGCATCGCGCAAGCCTTCGGGGATGATCTCGCCCGGTACGGGTTTGCCCATGATCGGCAGGAACAACGTGTCTTGGCAGGCGACGTAGCGTTCCGCCCAGCCGCCTCCTGCGCGAACGAGTTGGCGGATCGGCAGTGCGTCGAAGAATTCGTTGGCGACGACGATCAGCGGCTGGCCTTCGGGCAGCGTCGTCACGTCGTCATGCCACGTCGCGCCTGGCACCCGCTTCGCCTGTTCGGCGCGCAGCATCGGGCTGGTCTCGACGAAATGCACCGGCGGCGTGAAGCCCGCCTTGGCGGCGGCGCGCACCGCATCGCCGGTGAGCGTGCCGCGACCGGGGCCGCACTCCACCCACGCCGCATCCGGCCGCCCGGCGCGATCCCACAGGTCCGCCGCCCACAGACCGATCAGCTCGCCGAACATCTGGCTGATCTCGGGCGCGGTGGTGAAATCGCCGCCCGCACCCAGCGGATCGCGGGTCGCGTAATAGTGCGTATTGGCGGCGGCCATATATTGCGCGATTGGAATCGGCCCGGCGAGCGTAATCGCGCGCGACAGCCGGTCGGCGAGGGTCGCCGCCTCAGGCGCGCTCAGGCGACGCTCTCCGTGCCGGCGATCGACTCGACGCGCGTGCGGCGTCCCTTGGCGGTCGCGACGAGATACACTCCGCCCAGGATCATCGGCAGCGTCAGCACCTGCCCCATGTGGATGGTGGTGGCGAAGAACGTACCGGCGAACTGCGAATCCGGCTCGCGGAAGAACTCGACCGTGAAGCGCGCGAGGCCGTAGCCGATCAGGAAGATACCGACGAGCTTGCCCGGCTCGTACCGCGCCTTGGTGCGCCAGAAGAAGAACCACAGGACCGCGAACAGCGCGATGCCCTCAAGGCTCGCCTCGTACAACTGGCTTGGATGGCGCGGGATATCGCCGCCGCCGCGCGTGAAGATGATCGCCCACGGCACGTTACTCGGCTTGCCCCAAAGCTCGCCGTTCACGAAATTTGCGATCCGCCCGAAGAACAGCCCGAACGGCACGCAGCACGCGAGGTAATCATGCACGCGCAGCCAGTTGAGCTTGTGATTACGCGCGAACAGGATGATGCCGAGCGAGGTGCCGATCATGCCGCCGTGGAACGACATGCCGCCATCCCACAGCCGCAGGATGTTCAGGGGGTGCAGGAACATCTCGGGCGCATAGAACAGCGCATAACCGAGCCGCCCGCCGAGGATGATGCCGAGCGTCGCGTAGAACACCAGATCGTCGGCATGGCGCCGCGCCATCGGCGAACCGGGCTGCGCGATCAGCTTGAGCAGGTACCACCAGCCGATCAGGATGCCGGTGATATAGGCGATCGAATACCATTTGATGTCGAAGAAGCCGAGGCTCAACGCGACCGGATTGAGGTGCAGTTGCTCGAAGCGCAGGTGCGTCTGCGTGGACGCAGCGAGCGCGGTGGCGGCGATGAGAGTCAAGCGGCAGGTCCTCGGTCGTTCGTTACGCCTCCATAGTCGGCGGGGACCACAACACCAAGCGGAAGACGATGAGCCGCGCTTGTCCCCGGCTCAGGCCGGGCACGAAGCCGTGAGGAGAATGGCGCGAGAACCGAACGCTGGCGGCGCGCGTTAGGGATGGTGGCGCGGCAAAGCGCAGGATAGAGCAAGGCTATGGTAGCGCGCGGAGAGGGAAACACAGTCGGCCGGCGCGGTCTGTTGATCGGTGGCGGCGTTGGGGTCGGGCTGATCGTCGCGTGGGCGGTTTGGCCGCGCAGTTACGCGCCCAACCTACCGCTCGCGCACGGCGAGTCCCTGTTCAACGCGTACCTCAAGATCGGCGAGGATGGTGTCGTCACCGTCGCGGTGCCGCAGGCCGAACATGGCCAGGGCGTGTATACCGCGCTCCCGCAGATCCTCGCCGACGAACTTGGCGCGGACTGGCGCACGGTGGCGGTGCAGCCCGCGCCGCTCAACCCGCTCTATGCCAATCCACTCGGCGTCGACACGCTGTTCGAGGGGCTGTTCGATGCGCTGCCGGTCCCCTTACGCGAAGGCCACGCCCGGCGCGGCGCGCTGTTGCTCACCGCCGGGTCGACCTCGGTGCGTGCGTTCGAGGCGCCGCTGCGGCAAGCGGGCGCGGCGGCGCGGGTGCTGCTGTGCAAGGCCGCCGCGAAACGCTGGAACGTTGGCTGGCAGGCGTGCGCGAGCGAGGGCGGCTTCGTCACGCACGGCAAGGACCGGCTGCGCTTCGGCGAACTGGCGGCGGCTGCGGCGGGCGGCGTGCTCCCCGATCCGCTGCCGCTGCGCGGAGAAGGGGGCACCCGCCTGTCTGGACAGGCGCTGCCCCGGCTCGATGCGCCCGCCAAGGTCGACGGCTCCGCCAATTTCGCCGGCGACATCCGCCTGCCCGACATGGTGTTCGCCGCGATCCGGCAGGCGCCGGTCGGCGATTCGAAACTGCTCTCGGTCGATCGCGATGCCGCCGCGCACGTGCGCGGGATGCTGTCGGTGGTCACCAAGGACGATTGGGTGGCGGCGGTGGCGAGCAACTGGTGGGCGGCGAACCGCGCGCTCGATGCGCTTGCGCCGAAATTCTCGACCACCGGGCCAATCGTCAACAACGATAGTATCGATGCGGCCCTCGCTGCCGCGCTGAAGGGCGATGGCACGCGGATCTGGTCGACGGGGGATCTCGCCACCGCCTTCAAGGGCGCGAAACTTGTCACCGCCACCTACCGCGCCGGGCTCGCCGTCCACGCCGCGATCGAGACGATGACAGCGACCGCGCGGCTGACCGACGGCAAGCTCGAATTGTGGATGCCGACGCAGGCACCAGGCCTCGCGCGGGCGGCGGCGGCAGCGCTCGGCATTTCGGAGGGCGCGGTGGTGGTCTATCCGATGCTGATCGGCGGATCGTTCGGCGCCAATCTCGAACATCTCGCCGCCACGCAGGTGGCGGTGCTGGCGCGCGACCTCAAGCGGCCGGTGCAACTCACCTGGTCACGCAGCGAGGACCTGCTGCACGATCGCTACCGTCCGCCCGCACTGGCGAGGATGACGGCGCGACTCGGCGGCAATGGCCAGATCCTCGGCTGGCAGGCCAAGATCGCCGCGCCCTCGACCGGCCGCGAACTGGCGCACCGGCTGCTCGCTACAGATCGGGCTGCGCGCGCGGCGTTGGCGATATCGGCAACGGGGGACACCTATGCGGTGGCGGGCGCGCGACCGGTGTACCGCATGCCGGCCTATGCGATCGATCATCATCCCGCCGATATCGGCGTGCCGACCGGCCACTGGCGATCCGGCGCGCACAGCTACACCGCGTTCTTCAACGAGTGTTTCATCGACGAACTCGCGCATGTCGCCGGTACCGAGGCGCTGTCGTTCCGCATCGGCATGTTGGGCGGCGACGCGCGGCTGGCGCGCTGCCTGTCCACCGCCGCCTCGCTGGGCGGATGGGAGGGTGGCGTTCAAGGCAGCGGGCAGGGCATCGCCTGCCACAGCTTTCGCGGCAGCCACATCGCGGTGCTGGCGGAGGCACATCTCGACGACGACGGTTCGGTCGCGGTCGACCGCATCGTCGCGGCGGTGGATTGCGGGCGGCAGATCAACCCCGATCTCGTCCGGCAGCAGATCGAGGGCGGGCTGATCTTCGGCATGGCGGCGGCGATCGGCGCATCGATCGGGTTCAGCGACAATCTCGCCACCGCGCGCACGCTCGGGGATCTCGATCTGCCGCGCCTTGCCGACACCCCCGACATCACCGTCGAACTGATCCCGAGCGAGGCCGATCCGGGCGGGGTGAGCGAACTCGCCGTCCCCGCGATCGCCCCCGCCATCGCCAACGCGCTGCAAGCCGCGACCGGCACCCGCCGCCGCACGCTGCCGCTCATCACAGGAATCGCATGATGTTGCCTGCCAACCATCCCCCCATCGCGCCGCCGCGCATCGGCGTGCTGCTCATCAACCTCGGCACGCCCGACGCCGCCGACGCGCGCGCGGTGAAGCGCTACCTGCGCGAGTTCCTGTCCGATCGCCGGGTCGTCGAACTGCCGCCGCTGCTGTGGCAGCCGATCCTGCGCGGCATCATCCTCAACACCCGGCCGAAGAAATCCGCGCACGCCTATGGGCAGGTCTGGCGCGAGGACGGCTCGCCGCTCGCCGCGATTACCGCCGCGCAGGCGCGCGCGCTGAACGGCGCGTTCGGGCCGGGTGTGACGGTCGACTATGCGATGCGTTACGGCAATCCGTCGATCGCCGAGCGGCTGGCGGCGATGAAGGCGGCGGGGTGCGAACGCATCCTGCTCGCCCCGCTGTATCCGCAATATAGCGGCGCGACGACCGCCACCGCCAACGACAAGGTGTTCCTAGCGCTGGCGGCCATGCGCTGGCAGCCGGCGATCCGCACGCTGCCGCCCTATCACGACGACGCGCGGTATATCGCGGCGCTGAAGACCACGGTCGAGGCGGGGCTGGCGGCGCTCGATTTCACGCCGGACCTGATCCTCGCCAGCTTCCACGGCATGCCCAAGCGGACGCTGCAACTTGGTGATCCGTATCATTGCCACTGCCAGAAGACCGCGCGGCTGCTCGCCGAGGCGCTGGGCCGGCCACTGACGATCACCTTCCAGTCGCGCTTCGGCCCGGCCAAATGGCTGGAGCCGGCAACCGACCTCACGCTCGCCGCGCTGCCGGGGCAGGGCATGAAGCGCGTGGCGATCGTCGCGCCGGGCTTCTCGGCGGATTGCCTCGAAACGCTCGAGGAACTGTCGATTCGCGGGCGCGAGCAGTTCCTTGCGGCGGGCGGTACCGACTTCGCATATCTGCCGTGCCTCAACGATTCGGCTGCGGGCATTGAAATGTTGCGCGAAATACTCGGACAAGAACTTGAAGGCTGGCCGCGCCCGGCTTAGCGTCGGCGTAGAAACGTAGGAGAGATGCATTGGCACGAGTAGCAATCGTCACGGGTGGAACGCGCGGTATCGGCGAGGCGATCAGCCTCGCGTTGAAGGACGCCGGCGTTACCGTCGCCGCCACCTATGCCGGCAATGACGAGCGCGCGCGCGAGTTCACCGAGCGGACCGGCATCAAGGCGTACAAGTGGGACGTGGCGGATCATCAGGCCTGTCTCGACGGGTGTGCCAAGGTGGCGGAGGAGCTTGGCCCGATCGATATCGTCGTCAACAACGCCGGCATCACCCGCGACGGCACCATGCTCAAGATGACCTACGAGATGTGGAAAGAGGTGATGGACACCAACCTCGGCGGGTGTTTCAACATGGCCAAGGCGACTTTCCCCGGCATGCGCGAGCGCAAGTGGGGGCGGATCGTCAACATCGGCTCGATCAACGGGCAGGCCGGCCAATACGGTCAGGTCAACTACGCTGCCGCCAAATCGGGCATCCACGGCTTCACCAAGGCGCTGTCGCAGGAAGGCGCGCGCGCCGGCGTGACCGTCAACGCGATCGCACCGGGCTATATCGACACCGACATGGTCGCGGCGGTGCCGGCCGACGTGCTGGAGAAGATCGTCGCCAAGATCCCGGTCGGTCGTCTAGGCCAGGCGCACGAGATCGCGCGCGGCGTGGTGTTCCTGTGTTCGGAAGACGGTGGCTTCGTGACCGGTTCGACGCTGAGCATCAACGGTGGACAACATATGTACTGACGATCGAAGGCACGGCGGCCGGCCGCCGTGCCTCGCGCTCTGAGCGAGTTGGCCTGCGCGGCCCGCAGCTCGGCATCGCCATGCTAGCCAAGGCGCACACGCTACCCGACGCAGCTCGCAATGATCGCTGCCAACGCGTTTGCCGTCGCGGCTTCGATCAACGACAAGAGGGTTGGTGTCTTCCGACACCAACCCTCCGCTTCGCCCCGATACGCCACACGGGGGAAGATGCTAGACCGTTTTGCGCAGGATTTTACTCCGCCTGCCAGATCGGAACTCAGCGGCAGGAACGCGGATTGTCCGACCGATCGATCGCGCGTCCGGTCAAGGCGCCTGCACCCGCGCCCAGCACCGTACCGACGCCGCGATCACCACGCCCGGCCACCGAATTGCCCAGCAAACCGCCGGCTATCGCACCAAGGATGGTCCCGGTCGCGCTGCTGCACCGATTGGGGCGATACCGACGACGATCGTAACCGCGATCTTCATAGCCACGTCGGGCGTACCCACGCCGATCATAGCCACGGTCGTACCCGCGTCCACGATACCCGTCGCGATCCGCATGATCGTAGCGAGCACCGTCGGAATATTGCGCCGATGCCGGAGCCGCGGCGATGCCGCCCGCCGACAACACGAGAGCGGCAGCGGCGAGCGAGGCTTTGTTGATCATCGTGGCGTTTCCCGTAAACTCGTCCAAACGTTGCTTGCGACTATTCGGAAGCGACTAGGTTCCGAAGAGTCGACGGCGCGACATCTGTTGGTGGTGTTATGGGCAAAGCGCGTTGAGCGCAGACTGAACGGGCCCGTTATCCCCCGTTCATCACAATCCTGTGCTTCGAAGCATTGCGCGCTGCCGCGTCATGGCTCACGGCAGCGTCGATGCGTGTGTTTGCTGCCTGTCTGCTGGCGCTTTTCTTTACCCCGGACTGGGTTGGAGAGCCACGTTTGCCGCTGATGGGGCGCGATGTCGTCATCCACGCCGCGCCGGTGTCGCTTGACGCGCAACATCCCGAGCGGAACCGCGTCGGTGCGCTGGAATGGCTTGGCGGGGTGCGGTTGACCAGCCCGGACGCGGCGTTTGGCGGCTTCTCCTCGCTACACGTCGCCTCCGGCCATCGCATCACGCTGCTGAGCGATGGCGGCAATATCGTGCAGTTCACGCTTGGCGACGATTGGCGGCCACGGCACATAGCGTTTGGCGATCTGCCGGCGGGACCGGGGACGGGATGGTCCAAAGTCGATCGTGACAGCGAGTCCATGAGCGTGGATCCCAAGGACGGCAGCGTGGTGGCCGGGTTCGAGACCAGCAACATGCTGTGGCGCTACACGCCCGATTTGCGTCACGCGCTTGGGTCGGTCGCGCCGCGTGCGATGGCGGCGTGGCCGGCGAATGAAGGCGCGGAGAGCTTCACGTTTCTGCCCCTCGCACGGTGGGGTGGCGGCGCGATCACGATCGGTGAGCAGGACCCGTGGCCGAAGGGCAAGGGCCGCGCGGCGATTCGCTTCACGGGCAACCCTGTAACGCAGCCGAATCGCGGCTTTCGCTTCAGCTTTGTGCCGCCACCGCATTATGATCCGAGCGACGCGACGATCTTGCCGGACGGTCGGCTGATCGTGCTGACCCGGCGCTTCGAGCTGCCGTTCACGTTTTCGAGCAAGCTGGTGGTGATCGACCGCGCAGCAATTCGTCCGGGCGCGGTGGTGCATGGCCGCGAGATCGCCACGTTGGCGCCGCCGCTGATCCATGAGAATTTCGAAGGGATTGCCGCGACGCGCGAAGGCGATCGGACGATCATCTGGCTGGTGTCGGACGACAACCAGTCGATGCTTCAGCGAAGTCTGCTGCTGAAGTTCAGGCTAGACGAGCCGGGCGCGCCCAAAGGCGTTGCCCGGCCCTGACTGCTCTCAGGCCGCGACCTGCGTGCTGAGCTTCTTCGACACGTCACGCTTGAGGCGACGCGCGCGCAGCGACAGCTTGTCGTCGCTGGTCTTGACGAGCCAATTGTCGAGGCCGCCGACATGCTCGACCGAGCGGATGCCATGCGTCGAAACGCGCAGCTTCACGCTGGTGCCGAGCGCTTCCGACATCAGCGTGACGTTCTGGAGGTTCGGCAGGAAGGTACGCTTGGTCTTGTTGTTGGCGTGGGAGACATTGTTCCCCACCATCCGGCCCTTGCCGGTCAGTTCGCAAATGCGCGACATGCTATAATCCTGAAAGCTGGGGTGATCCCGTGAAGGCGTGGGCGCATAACGGGGATGCCGGCGAAGGTCAACCGATTCACGCCATTGGCGCGGCAATGCAACGATCACGGACCCTTTGCGTTGGTTTCGGTAACGATTCGATTTCGCTCTGTGGGGAGAGACTGTATGCGGTTCCTGTTAGCTTTGGTCGGCATTGCCGCCGTGATCGTGATCGCGATGATCTCGCTTGGGCTGCTGTCGTTCCAGACTCGCCCCGGTACGCTGCCGAGCGTGCATGTCGATGCTGGCACTGCGCCCAGTGTTAAGGCCGATGTCGCGACACTCTCGGTCGGCACGGAGAACAAGGTGGTCGACGTGCCCACCGTCGGCACCACGCAAAAGACGATCGCCGTGCCGACGCTGCGCATGAACAAGCCGGCTGACCAGGCGAGCAACGCCAACGCGCAATAAGCCGCTGGACAGCGCGGCCAGCCACGGCTTTGGGGTCAGGATGTTTCCGATCCCCCTGCCGATGCGGGCCGCGCTCGACGCCGCAGCCGCTGCCGCCGCGCGCGAGGAGGTGCCGGTCGGTGCCGTGATCGTCCGCCGGGGCGAGATCATCGCAACGTCGGCCAACTCGCCCCGCAGTCGCCACGATCCTACTGCCCATGCCGAGATGCTGGCGATCCGCGCGGCCGCTGGGGTGATCGGTGACGATCGTCTGACCGATTGCGACCTGTGGGTCACATTGGAGCCATGCGCGATGTGTGCGGGTGCGATCGCCCATGCGCGGATCGGGCGGCTGTATTACGGTGCTGGCGATCTCAAGGGCGGGGCGATCGAACACGGCCCACGCTTGTTCACCCAAACGACGATCCATCATCGCCCCGAAATCTATCCGGGCATCGCGGAAGGCGAATCTGCAGCCCTGTTGCGCACCTTTTTCGCATCCCGCCGGTAGCGGCGACGTAGCAGCCCGCAAGTCCGGCGAATTGCTACGGCAAGCGCACGTCTTTCTCAGCGCAGATCGCTCTCGGGAATCGGTACGATCTTGATCTCCACCCGCCGATTCGCCGCGCGGCCCGCTTCGGTATCGTTGGCGGCGATCGGTTGCGTCTTGCCGTAACCGCGCGTGGCGATGCGCGCGCCCTGCACTCCGCGTGAGACGAGGTAGTCCGCCACGGCTACCGCGCGCCGTTCCGACAGTGCCTGGTTGTACTGGTCCGATCCGACCGAGTCGGTATGGCCGTACACGTCGATATAGGTGCGGTCATACTGCCCGAGCACACGCGCCACGTCGTCAAGCGTATGCTGGAATGCCGGCGCGACCGTGTCGCTGTTATAGGCGAAGTTGATGCCTGATGGGATCGACAGGATCAGGTCGTCGCCCTGCCGAACCACGCGAACCTCGGTGCCGGCGGTGCGGTCGCGCAGGTCGCGCTCCTGCTTGTCCATGTACGATCCGATCGCAGCCCCGGCGAGGCCGCCGATGCCCGCGCCGGCGATCTTGGCGGTGCGATCATGCCGGCCGCCAACCAGATCGCCGAGCAGATAGCCGCCGAGCGCCCCGCCGATGCCGCCGATCGCGGTGTTCGACAGATGCCGCCGGCCGGTGTCCGGATCGGTGACGCACGCTGTCGTGGCGAGCAGCGCGGCCAGCGTGGCAGCACCCGTGAGCTTGCGGAATGCGCGCATGATCTTTCCCTTTTTTCTAAATAACTCTCGCTATCAAACCCGCTCGGACGCGAAGCTGTTCCACCTCCGAACCGAATCGGCATGCGGATCGTTGTTGTTAAGCATCGCATTGTGCGCCAAAGCGTTGGCGGCGCCATGCACCCGCTCTCTCCCTTTCCCTGGATCGACGTCGCGATCATCGTCGCGCTGATCTTCCTCAACGGCCTGTTCGCCATGTCGGAACTGGCGATCGTGTCCGCGCGCCGGGCGCGGCTGGAGGCGATGGTGCGCGCCAAGGTGCGCGGCGCCGATACCGCGATCGCGCTTGCCGCCGATCCCGGCAAGATCCTGTCGACCACGCAGATCGGCATCACGCTGATCGGCATCCTCGCCGGCGCCTATTCGGGCGCGAGCCTCGGCGCGCCGGTCGCGGCGCGGCTGCGCTGGCTGGGGCTGCCCGCGCAGACCACCGAGTCGTTCGGCTTTGCGCTGGTGATCGGCATCACCACCTACGCCTCGCTGGTGATCGGCGAACTGGTGCCCAAGCAGATCGCGCTGCGTGCGCCCGAGCGGATCGCGGCGGTGGCGGCGCGGCCGGTGCTGGTGCTCGCCTGGGCCTGTGCGCCAGTGGTGTGGCTGCTCGATTCGTCCTCGGCGCTGCTGTTTCGGCTGATGCGGCTCGACCGCAAGACCGAGGAGCATGTCACCGCCGAGGAACTCCACCTGATCGTGGCCGAGGCGAGCAAGTCGGGCGTGATCGAGGAGCATGAGCGTTCGATCATCTCGGGCGTCGTCCGCCTCGCCGACCGGCCGGTGCGCGAGGTGATGACGCCGCGCACCGATGTCGAGTGGATCGACGCGACGCTGGACGAGGCGGGCGTGCGCACCGCGCTGATGGTCGC
Organism: Sphingomonas sp. BAUL-RG-20F-R05-02; assembly: GCF_022662305.1. Lineage (GTDB taxonomy): Bacteria > Pseudomonadota > Alphaproteobacteria > Sphingomonadales > Sphingomonadaceae > Sphingomonas. The sequence continues at coordinate 568,160 of NZ_JAKNQH010000002.1, read as the reverse complement.
CTCGCACAGCCGGCTGCCGGTGGCGGAGGGTTCGGTCGACAAGGTGATCGGCGTGGTGCAGGCGCGCGACGTGGCGATCGCGCTGTTTCGCGGTGAACCGCTCGATCTGCGTGCGCTAATGCGGGCGGCACCCGTGGTGCTCGACCAGATCGACGCGATGGACGCGCTCGATGCGCTGCGCCAGGCCGAGGTGCCGATGGCGCTGATCCACGACGAATACGGGCATTTCGAGGGGATCGTCACTCCCGCCGATCTGCTCGCCGCGATTGCCGGCGAGTTCGCATCGGATGCCGATCCCGACGATGCGCCGTCGGTCGTGGAGCGCGACGACGGCTCGCTGCTGGTGGCTGGCAACATGGCGGCGGACGCGCTTGCCGAGCGGTTGTGCATCGACCTGCCCGAAGATCGCGACTATGCAACGGTCGCCGGGCTGGCGCTCGCCAAGTTCCGCCATCTGCCCGGTGAAGGCGAGCATTTCCTCGAACAGGGCTGGAAGTTCGAAGTGGTCGATCTCGACGGCCGGCGCATCGACAAGTTGCTGGTAAGCCGCGACTGACGGATTACCCCAGTAAAGCCTCACCCGGGTAAGGCTTGCGGTGCATCCGTTTGGCGAGCGCGCCGCCTAGCATCGGCAGCACGATCGCACACACCTTCATCCACACCGGGTGCGGCAGCGTGGCTACGCTCACGACGGCCGAAGCGACCACGGCAATCACCACCGCCCATCCGACCCGCCGCCGATCGCAAACCCGCAGGCCGAACCATGCACCACCAAACGCCCCGGCAAGCCAGCCGAACACGATAAGCAGCTTGGCAACGAGGGGCATGTCGTGGACGACATCGGACAACGTTGCTGCATCGGCAGAATCTAAGATTGGGAGCGGGTAGAGCGCAGACGTTACCTGTTCGACGGCGTCGATGATCAGCAGCGCCGCGAGCACGCCGAATACGATTGCCAACAGTGTGCGCATGTGATCTCCGCCGCGTCCCGATGACGCGGCGTTATAGTATTCGATCAGCCGCGTGCGTGAGTGCTGCGGTTTTGCGCGAGGCGCGCGCCTTTCGCCTGGCAACTTGCGGAGACGACCGGGAAATCGAGATCGCTGTTGCGGGCGAGCGCGGCGGGCATCGCCGCCTGACACTGTTCGATCGACCGATATTGCGCGGTTTCGAGCCGTGCCTGTGCGCACTGCGCACTGCCATCGCCGCAACCCATGATCGCCATGACGTAAAAGAGCGGTTCCATGATCGTTTCCGTCTCAGCCTCGGGGTCGGACACGCTGGTCCGGTATGTGAGGTAAAATCGATGAGCCGGTGCACTAGTTCCATGAACGCTTCCGATTCCGCTTGACTGTCCCTACATCCGCTCTCGATGCCACCCGAAACTTTTACCTCCGACACGCCCGAGCGGGCGTTGCTGCCGACGCTGCGGCGCTTCCTCCCGTATCTCTGGCCCGCCGATGCGCCGGCGCTGCGGATGCGGATCGTCGGTGCGATGCTGCTGGTGATCGTCTCGAAGCTGGTACAGGTCTATGGCGCGCCGTTTGCGTTGCAGGGCGCGATCGACGGGATGGCCGGGCACGCGCCCGCGCCGGACCTGACCCAGCTCGTGGGGCTGATGGTGATCGGCTACGCCGCCGCACGGTTCGGATCGGTGGTGTTCGACAATCTACGCAATGCGGTGTTTGAACGTGTCGGCCAGGACGCGACGCGGCGGCTGGCGGCGACGGTGTTCCGTCACCTGCACCAGCTTTCGCTGCGGTTTCATCTCGAACGCCGCACCGGTGCCGTCACCAAGGTGGTCGAGCGTGGCACCAAGAGCATCGATACCATGCTCTACTTCCTGTTGTTCAACATCGCGCCGACGGTGTTCGAGCTCGCGTTGGTGCTCGGCATTTTTTGGGTGAAGTTCGGCGTGTGGCTGGTGGTCGGCACGGTGGTGATGGTCGGCGTTTACATCTGGTTCACGCGGGTCGTCACCGATTGGCGATCGGCGCTGCGCACGCGGATGAACGATTTCGATACCGGGGCGGTCGCGCACGCAGTCGATTCGCTGCTCAACTTCGAAACGGTGAAATATTTCGGCGCCGAGGAGCGCGAGGCCAGGCGTTACGACCGGGCAATGACGCTCTACGCCAATGCGGCGGTGTCGTCGGAAAACTCGCTGGCGTGGCTCAACATCGGCCAGTCGGCGATCACCAACCTGATGATGGCGGGCGGCATGCTGCTCGTTGTGATCGGCTGGAGCCAGGGGCGCTTCACCGCCGGCAACGTCGTGCTGGTGTCCACCCTGCTCAGCCAGTTGTTCCGCCCGCTCGATCTGCTCGGCATGGTGTACCGCACGATCCGGCAGGGCGTGATCGACATGGGCGCGATGTTCGATCTGGTCGATACCGCATCCGAAGTGACCGACGCGCCCGGCGCACGACCGCTCGCCGTCGCGCGTGGACATATCCGTTTCGAGGACGTGCGTTTCGGCTACGATGCCGGTCAGCCGATCCTGAAAGGCGTAGATCTCGATATCCCGGCGGGCGCGACGCTGGCGGTGGTCGGCCCATCGGGTGCGGGCAAGTCGACGCTCGCGCGGCTGATGTACCGGTTCTATGATCTGACCGGCGGCCGCATCACCATCGACGGGCAGGATATCGCCGGCGTTTCGCAGGCAAGCCTGCGCTCCGCGATCGGCATCGTGCCGCAGGATACCGTGCTGTTCAACGACACAATCGGCTATAATATAGCCTACGGCCGCGAGGGCGCGGGCGAGGCCGAGGTCCATGCGGCGGCGCGCGGCGCGGCGATCGCCGGCTTCATCGAACGCCAGCCGCAGGGCTATGATACGCGAGTCGGCGAACGCGGACTGAAACTGTCGGGTGGCGAGAAGCAGCGCGTCGCGATCGCCCGCACGCTGCTCAAGAACCCGCCGATCCTGATCCTCGACGAGGCCACCAGCGCGCTCGACAGCCGGACCGAGGGCGAGATCCTCGGCACGCTACAGGCGATCGAGCAGGGCCGCACCACCATCGTCATCGCGCACCGCCTGTCGACGGTGGTTCATGCCGACGAGATCGTCGTGCTGGAAGCGGGCGAGGTGAAGGAACGTGGCACCCATACCGAACTGCTCCGACAGGACGGCCTGTATGCGGAAATGTGGAACCGGCAGGCGCAGGAGCGCGCGGAGGAATCGCTGGCGGCGGAATGAATTGTCAGGCGACTAGGCTGCGATACTCCGGGTGCCGTTCGATATAGGCGCGTACGAACGGACATTGCGGCACCACCTTCAGCCCGCGGTCGCGCGCTGAATCGAGCGCGGCCTTGATGAGCTTGGAGCCGACGCCGCGCCCCTCGATCGCGGGAGGAACGACGGTGTGGGTGAACACGATCGTGTCGCCCTCCATCTGATAGGCGGCGACGGCGCGGTGGCCGCCTACGACCAATTCGAATTCATATTCGGCGCGATTGTCGGTAACGTCTGGCATGGCCGCCGTGTCGCACAAACGTGCCTCGACCGACAAGATGCCGCGTCAGGCGGCGGCTTTGGCCTCGATCCGCGCGCGTGCCGACAGGAACGGCCCCCGCGGATCGCGCGGTGCCGCGAAATGGCCGAAGCCGACCGCGCCGGGCATGTCGACATACACGCCCTCCATCCCGCCGCGCATCCGGTATGCCTCGTGCCAGAAACCAGCGCCGCCACTGTCGCGCAGGAAGTCGCGCCACCAGGTCGCGTGCGGCTCGCTACGGGTGAAGCGTTCGAGGCTGTCGTAATCGCGCCAATATTGCCGCATCCCGACGTGGGTGAGCGAGAAGAAGAACTGTTCGTGGTGGAGCAACCCGTCCGGTCGATCACGCTGGATCTCACCGAGACTACGCCCGATCCGCAGCATCGACAGCACCCCGCGCCAGCGCCGGATGCGAAAACCCAGCATCACCACCACCAGATCGGGTGTGGCGGACAGATCGATGGATTCGCGTTTGACCGGCTTTTGCATGGCATGGCTCCAATGTATATGGCGTATACATAGGGAATTAAGTGTACGATGTAAACATGGCAGAAGCTTATCATCATGGCGCCCTTCGAGAGGGGCTGGTTTCAGCGGCGCTGGAACTGCTCGACGATGGCGACACCGCACCAAGTCTGCGTGAAGTCGCCCGTGCGGCAGGCGTGTCGGCGATGGCACCGTACCGGCATTTCGCCGATCGCGGCGCGCTGCTGCGGGCGGTGGCGGAACGCGGCTTCGCGCAACTGCGGGAGGTGCTGCTCGTCGCCGATACTGCCGAGCATGCGCGCGCGGCCTTGATTGCGCAGGGCCGCGCCTATGTCGATTTCGCGCGCGCACATCCGGCGTTGTTCCGGCTGATGTTCTCGGGCGAGAAGACCGGCGGCATGCCGGAGGGCGAAACCGCCTACACTGTGCTTGCCCGCCGCGTTGCCGGGATCGCGCCCCGACGCGCCGAGGTTGCCACGCTCGCGGCATGGGGGCTGGTGCACGGCCTCGCCACCTTGTTGCTGGATACGCGGGTCGGCACGCTGCCACCGAGCGCGGTCGACGCGGCGCTCGACCTGTTGGTCGACGGCATGGCCGCGCAAGGCTCGACAGCGGCGGGGTAATCCGCGTAACCGGGCCTCGTGATCGACCCGCTTCCGATATTGCAGGATACGTTCGGCTTCCCCGGTTTCCGCGGCGTGCAGAAACAGGTGGTGAGCCGCGTGCTCGCGTCCGAGAACACGCTGGCGGTGATGCCGACCGGCGCGGGTAAATCGCTGTGCTACCAGCTTCCCGCCGTCGCGCTGGAGGGGACGTGCATCGTCGTCTCACCGCTGATCGCGCTGATGCACGACCAGTTGCGCGCGGCCACCGCGATCGGCATCCGCGCCGCCACGCTCACCTCGGTCGATACCGATCAGATGGAGACGATCGCCCGCTTCCGGCGCGGCGAGCTCGATCTGCTGTACGTCGCGCCCGAGCGCGCCTCCAACGAGTCGTTCCGCAACCTGATCGGCCAGTCGCCGCTTGCGCTTTTCGCGATCGACGAGGCGCATTGCGTGTCGGAATGGGGGCATGATTTCCGGCCCGACTACCGGCTGCTGCGCACGATGCTTGATGCGTTTCCGCACGTGCCCCGCCTCGCGCTGACCGCGACCGCCGACGCGCACACCCGCGCCGACATCCTCGAACAGCTCGGTATTCCGCACGAAGGCATGATCGTGGCGGGGTTCGACCGGCCCAACATCCAGTACCGGATCAGCCCGAAGGACAACATCACCCGCCAGATCGCCGATATCGTCGCCGAGAATCCGGGGCCGGGCATCGTCTACGCACAAACCCGCAAGGGCGTGGAACAGCTCGCCGAGCGGCTCGCCGCGACCGGGCGCAAGGTGCGGCCCTATCACGCCGGGCTCGATCCGCATGTGCGGGCGCGCAATCAGGCTGATTTCGTGGCGAGCGAGGATATGGTGATCGTCGCCACGGTCGCGTTCGGCATGGGTATCGACAAGCCCGACGTCCGCTTCGTCGCCCACGCCGGCCTGCCCAAGTCGATCGAGGGATATTATCAGGAGACCGGCCGCGCCGGGCGCGACGGTGATCCATCAATCGCGCACCTGTTCTGGGGGGCGGAGGATTTCGTTAAGGCGCGCCAGCGCATCGCCGAGGTCGAGCCGCACCGCCAGCCCGGCGAGCGCGCCCGCCTTACGGCTCTGGGTGCACTGGTCGAAACGCCGACCTGCCGCCGCCAGATCCTGCTCCGCCATTTCGGCGATCCCGCGCCGGATAACTGCGGCAACTGCGACAATTGCCTCAGCCCGCCAGGTGCGATCGATGCGACGGAGGTGGCGAGGAAATTCCTCTCCGCGGTGTTTCGCACGGGGCAGAGCTTTGGCGTCGGCTATATCGAAAGCATTCTGACCGGCCAGTCGACCGAGCGCAGCCTGATGAACGGGCACGAAGCGCTCGGCGTGTTCGGTATCGCGTCCACTCCCGAGGAAGTCGCGCTCATCAAGCCGGTGAGCCGCGCGCTGCTGCTGCGCGACGCGCTACGCGCAAACGATTTCGGCGGGCTGGAATTCGGCCCGGGCGCGCGCGGTATCCTGAAGGACGAGACTTCCGTCTCGTTGCTGGTTCCACCCAAGCGCGAACGCCGGCGGCGTGGCGGCGCGGCCGAGAACCCGGCGGGCGATCCGCTGTTCGAGGCGCTGCGCACGAGACGGCGCGAGCTGGCGGCGGCGGCAAGCGTGCCGCCCTATGTCATTTTCCACGATTCGGTGCTGCGCGAAATGGCGACGCTGAAACCGACCAGCCGCGCCGCGCTCGCCCACATCACCGGCATCGGCGCGCGCAAGCTGGAGACCTATGGCGAGGCCTTTCTGGAGGTGTTACGCGGATGAACGAGAGGACTGCCATGCTACGCAAAATCGACGAGTCGGTTTCGGTCTCGCCCCAGATTACGCCGGAGCAGGTCGCGGAGATCGCCGCTGCCGGCTTTGTCGGCATCGTCAACAACCGCCCCGATGGCGAGGATGCCGGCCAGCCCGGAGGTGCCGCGATTCGCACGGCGGCGGAAGCGGCGGGGCTGAGCTACACCGAGATTCCGGTCACGCAGGCCGGCTTTTCGCACCCGCAGATCGACGCGATGGTGACGGCACTCGAAGGCGCGGGCGGGCCGGTGCTGGCCTATTGTCGTTCGGGTACGCGGTCCTGCAACCTGTGGGCGCTGGCGCGGGCCAAGCAGGGCCGCGATCCCGACGTGCTGATCGCCAAGGGGCGCGAGGCGGGATACGACCTGGACGGGTTGCGTCCGCTGCTTGAAGCACTGTCCGGTCGCGCATGATGCACTTGCCGCTCGATCTGCGCTGGTATCAGCTTATCGCGGGCGTGATCGCGCTGGTCGGGATCGGCCTGTTCGCGCGCAAGTTGCGGCGCGACGACAGCAAGATCACCAGCATCGACAAGGCGCGCGAGCAGGCGGAGGAGCGGCTCGCCGGCTTCATCGGCCGCGCCGGGCTGGTGAGCGGCGATGGCGGTGCGGCGGTGGTCGCGGGCAACGGCACGATCGCGGTGCTGCGTAGACAGGGTATCCGCGTCGATGCGCGGCGTCTGGTCGCCCCGCTGTCGCTCAGCACGTCGGTGGAGGGCGTCCGGATCGATACGGGCGAAAGCGTGCTCGGCAGCGTGACGTTGTTCGGCGTGTTGGAGGCGGACGTGCGCCGTATCGAGGCGATCGCGCAGGCCGGCAATGTCGTCGACATCCGGCAGTTCCGCGCGAACTGAGCACGCCACCCAAGCTGAACGAACGTTGCACGACCGGTTCAGGACCGGTTCGGACGCGAATCGGTAAACCGTCTTCATCACCTGGAAGGAGACGTACGATGTTGAAGCAAAAGTTTGCCGCCGCTGCCCTCGCCGCCGCAGCGATCATGCCGATGGCCGTCGCGGCACCGGCACAGGCCCAGCGCTATGGTTATGATAATCGCGCTCAGTATCAGCGCAGCTATGACGACGGGCGCGGGTACAGCAATTATAACCGCGGCTACCGCGGTGACTACAGCCGCAGCTACCGTGGCAACGATCGCCGCTATTATCAGGATTGCCGCCGTTCCAGCGGTACCACCGGCTTGATCGCCGGCGGCGCGGGCGGGGCGGTGCTCGGCTCGGTGCTCGGTGGCGGAACGCTCGGCACGATCCTTGGCGCGGTCGGCGGTGGCTTGCTCGGCAAGAACCTCGACCAGAACCACGATCGTTCGCAGAACTACCGCAACGGTTGCTGATCCAGATGCGCAGGGCCGGTCACACGACCGGCCCTGTTATTTGCGTTTGCCGATCTGAAGCGCGCCGACGCAACTTGCCCGATCGATCGGACTGCCATCGGCCTGCCGCGCGTCGACATAACTGACGACCGGCTGGCCTTTGCCGTTGGGGTAGAGATAGGCATCCAGCACGCAGGTCGCATTGCCATATTGCAGCTTTTGCGCGGTGCCTTCGCGCACGTCGGCGATCGGCGCACCAAACATCTGCGTCAGCGTCGGCCCGGTCTGCCCCATCACCCGCTCCAGCATCGGCCCGCCGCGCGGTACCGGCACGAAGCTCGCCGGTCGGGCGGTCGGCGCGCCCGTGGCGGCGCAGCCGCCCAGCGTCGCCAGCCCCAGCAGAGTCGTAAGTTTCGGGGCGGTCCGTTTCATGCTTTCCTCCCGTGGAACAGATGCGTCGCCATTGCCGCGCCCAGCACGGGTGCTGCAAGGTTGAGGATCGGAACCATGAACAGCCCGGTGCCCGCAACCCCCAGCGTGAAGCGCTGCCACGCAGTCGCCTTGCGCCAGCCACGCATTGCCGCAGCGGGTAGGTGCCGCGCCGCCACCATCTCGGCGAGATCGCGCCCGAGCAGCCAGCCGTTGACGACGACGAACAGCGCGACCGTACCCACCCCGGTCACCAGCAGCACGATGTAGAGCGGCAGGACCACCACGTTGACGAGGATCGCGCGCGCTGCCGACGCGAGCCCCATCAGCGCCGCCCGTCCCATGCCGACATGTCGCGCCTCCGCCAGCGCCTGCGGGTAATGCTTGCGCTCGACCGCGACGACGATCTCCTCGACGAACAGCATCAGCACGCCGACCGCGATCGCGCGAAACAGCAGCCACCCGGCCGCGAACACCGCCACCAGCGCGGCAAAGCCGGCGAGTGCCGACAGCCACCCTTCCGCCCCTTGCGTCGCCGCCAGTCCCTGCGCCCACCACCACGCCCCGCCGCCGAGCAGGATGAACAGCGCAAAGGTGATCGCCAGCGACTTTGCGAACACGATCAGGAAGGCGCGATCGCCGAACTGGCCGATCGACAGGAAGAAGGCGCGTAGCATCGCGCAACCGTTGCGGCGTGACGGCGGCCACGTCAACGCGGTTGCGTCACGTCGCGCGGCACCGTACCCGCCGAACTTTCAGTTCCGCATGGAGAGAACCCTTGAGCGCCCCAACCTACGACGTCGTCGCGATCGGCAATGCCATCGTCGACGTACTGGCCCAGTCCACCGACGCCTTCATCACCGAGGCCGGCATGAACAAGGGCTCGATGGCGCTGGTGTTCTCACCCGAGGAGGCCGACGCGCTCTACGCCAAGATGGGCCCGGGGATCGAGGCGAGCGGCGGTTCGGCGGCGAATACCGTCGCCGGCATTGCCGCGCTCGGCGGGAAGTGCGGATTCATTGGTCAGGTCGCGAATGACGAGCTCGGCCAGATCTTCGCGCACGATATCCGCTCGGTCGGGATCGACTTCACCACCGCCGCGCGCGAGGGCGAGCCGACCACGGCGCGTTGCCTGATCTTCGTGACGCCGGATGGCCAGCGCACGATGAACACCTTCCTCGGCGCATCGCAGTTCCTGCCCGAGACCGCGCTCGACCGCGAGATGATCGCCGCCGGTGCGATCCTCTACCTCGAAGGGTATCTGTGGGACCCGGAGGAGCCGCGCGCCGCGATGCGTGCCGCCATCGAGATCGCGCGCAAGGCGGGCCGCAAGGTCGCCTTCACACTATCGGACACGTTCTGCATCGGCCGCCACGGTGGCGATTTCCGCGATTTGATGGCGAAGGGCCTGATCGACATCATGTTCGCCAACGAGGCCGAGCTGCTCGCGCTGATGGACACGCAGGATTTCGAGGCGGCGGTATCGGCCGCCTCGGCGCAGGTGCCGACCCTGGTCGTCACGCGCGGCGCGGACGGCGCGATCGCAGTGTCGGCCGGGCAGCGCGTCAGCGTAGGCGCGGAGCCGATCGCGCGCGTGGTCGACACCACCGGCGCGGGCGATCTGTTCGCAGCCGGCTTCCTGCACGGACAGGCGCAGGGCATGGGGCTGGAGCGCTCGCTGCGGCTCGGCGCGCTGTGCGCGGCGGAGATCATCTCGCATTACGGCGCGCGCGCGCAGACCGACCTGAAGGCGCTCACCACGCAAAAGCTGGGGTGAGCGCCGGGCGGGCGCTATATACGGTCGTATGACGCGCCCGCCGGCTTCTCGCTTCCTCTCTCCGGCGTCCGCCGGGGAAGGTAGAAGGTGGGAAGGCGTGCTGTGAAAGCGTTCGCCACCACCCTTCGCGGGCACATCACCGCGCGCACCATTGATGCTGTCGAATGCGTCGCCTCGGTGCTGCTCGCCATCCTCGTCGCGCATCTGCTCGGCGCGACCAACGTCTCCTGGGCGGCGTTCTCCGGCTACATGGTGATGCGCGGCCATGTCGGCGAAACGGTGCAGCGCGGTTTGCTGCGCATCGTCGGCACGCTCGTCGGTGGTGTGATGGCGCTCGCGGCGATCCCGCTGATCGCGCCGCACTGGCCGCTCGCCGCGCTCGGCATCTTCGCGGTCGGTACGGTGACGCTCTACCAGGCGATCACCGCGCGACGCGCCTATGCCTGGCTGTTCGTCGGCCTCACCTTTGCGATGGTGCTGTTCGACAAGCTGCACGATCCCGAGATTCCGCTTGGTACCTTCGTGCAGACGCGCATCCTCGAAACCAGCGCCGGTACGCTCGCCTGCATGGCGGTCAGCCTGATGTCGGCGGTGACGTTGCGTCGGCTGTGGCCGGGCGTGCGCAACGCCGCCACCGGCATCGACGGGTGGAGTGGCCCTGCGGCGCGCCACGCCGCGCAGGGTGGCGTGGCGCTGGTGCTGCTGGTGGCGATCTCGGCATGGCTCGACGTGCCCGCTCTGTCCGGCGGCGCGATCACGATCATGGCGGTGATGCTGGTGCCGATCGCGGGGCTCGGCGCGAGCGGGTTCGTGCCGGTGAGTTGGCGGCTGTTGTACCGCTTCGTCGGTGGGTTAGCCGGGGCAGGGTTCGCCGCTGCGTTTCTGTTCTCCGCGCACGGCAACGCGCCGGTGCTGATCCTCGGTACGATGATCGGCGTCGCGCTCGGCCGACGGGTCGAGAACGGCGATCATGCCTACCGTTATGCCGGCACCCAATTCACGCTCGCCGTGCTGGTGACGCTGGTGCCGGACAGCTACGCGCATGCCGCGATCACGCCGGCGCTGGAACGGCTGGCCGGGACTCTGGTGGGCATGGCGGTGATCGAGCCGGTGCTGCTCGCCTGGCATCTATTCGCGCCTGCCCGCCGCGAGCGCGTCGAGACGGCACGCGGCGAGATCGGCGGAGTTTAGGCCGGAGCGAGATGCCCGCCACGGGCAAAGCCCGTGGCGTCGGACGCGGCTTTGCCGCGCCGGCCGGCGCTGCGCGTCGCTGGTGCGAACGCGGCTCCGCCGCTCGCTTGCGCTAGCTCGTGTAGCCTTTCAGTTCATCGCCGACGATCCGCACGACATGCAGCACGTTGGTCGAGCCCGGCGTCCCGAACGGCACGCCCGCCATGATGATGACCCGGTCGCCCGCCGCCGCCAGCCCATGCCGCAGCGCCATCCGCTTTGACTTGGACACCATCTCCTCGAACGAGGCGACATCCTTGGTGTGGACCGCGTAGGCACCCCACAGCAGGCCGGAGCGGCGTGCCGTCTCGGGCTTCGGGGTCAACACCATCAGCGGCACGCCCGGCCGCTCGCGCGCGACCCGGCGCGCGGTCGATCCGGACGAGGTGAAGCAGATGATCGCAGAAGCGCCGGTCGTCTGGGCGATGTTCTTCGCCGCCTCGGCCAGCGCATCGGCGGTGGTCGGGTCGGGCCGCGTCACCGTGAAGTGGATGCGGTCGCCATGGGTTGGATCGCGCTCCACCGAAGTGCCGATCGCGTCCATCATCGCGACCGACTCGATCGGCCACATGCCCGACGCGCTTTCCGCCGACAGCATGATCGCATCCGCGCCGTCATAGATCGCGGTCGCCACGTCGGACACTTCGGCGCGAGTCGGCGAGGGCGAGGTGATCATCGATTCGAGCATCTGCGTCGCCACCACAACCGGGCGGCCAAGCCGGCGCGACACCTCGATGATGCGCTTCTGGAGTGGCGGCACCGTTTCCGGCGGCAGTTCGACGCCGAGATCGCCGCGCGCGACCATCACGCCGTCGCACATCTCGACGATTTCCTCGAGCCGCTCGATTGCGGACGGCTTCTCGATCTTGGCGAGCAGCGCGGCACGCCCCTCGATCAGCTTGCGCGCCTCGGCGAGATCCTCCGGGCGCTGCACGAACGACAGCGCGATCCAGTCGACGCCCTGATCGCATGCAAAGGCGAGATCGCTGCGGTCTTTCTCGGTCAGCGCCGCCATCGGGATCACCACGTCGGGGACGTTGAGGCCCTTGTTGTTCGACAGCATCCCGCCGACGATTACCTCGGTGACGATGCGGTCGGCATCATGCTCGGTGACCTTCAGCACCAGCTTGCCGTCGTCCAGCAGCAGCCGCGCGCCGACCTCGATCGACGCGAAGATCTCGCGGTGCGGCAGTTCGGCGCGGGTGGCGTCGCCCGGCTCGGACGATCGGTCGAGGATGAAGGTCGATCCCGTCACCAGCTCGACCTTGCCGTCGGCGAACTTGCCGACACGCAGCTTCGGCCCCTGCAGATCGGCGAGGATCGTGGTGGGACGACGATAGGTCTTCTCCATCGCGCGAATCGCGGCGATCACCGCAACCTTCGATTGCTGGTCACCGTGGCTCATGTTGATGCGGAACGCGTCGGCGCCCGCTTCGTACAGTGCGGCGATCTTCTCCGGCGTGCTGCTCGCCGGGCCGAGCGTGGCAAGGATGCGGACCTTGCGCGAGCGCGGAAGGATGGTCTTGGTCATGGCATATCCCGTCGGTTTGCGCGGGCCGCTCTAAACCCTATCTATCCTCGATCAACCTCGGAAAGACACGGATGAACACGATCGACCAACTTGACGACCAGATTGCCGCCGCCGCGTTCCGCCGGTTGGTGCACCATTTGCAGCACCGCAAGGATGCGCAGAACGTCGATCTGATGGGGTTGGCCGGCTTTTGCCGCAACTGCCTCGGCGATTGGGTGGCGGAGGCAAGCGACGGCACGCTCGACAAGGATGCAGGCCGCGCGGTCGTTTACGGCATGCCCTACAGCCAGTGGAAGGCCGAGCATCAGGCCCCGGCCACGCCCGAACAGATCGCGCGCATGAACGAAAGCGTTGCGAAGAACGGCTGATCGCACGACCATGATCTCGGGGGGTGACGGCGCGGGGCTGGTCGCCTAAAGGCGCTCGCTTTCAGCCATTCATACCCCCGGGGGATCACCATGAGCGAGTCCATCGCCGCCGACCAGCTTCGCCTTCTCATCGAGCGTATCGAGCGTCTCGAGGAAGAAAAGAAGGGCATCGCCGACGACATCAAGGACGTCTACGGCGAGGCCAAGTCGACCGGCTTCGACGTGAAGACGATTCGCACGATCGTCCGCCTGCGCAAGATGGAGAAGCACCACCGCGATGAGGCGGAGATGCTGCTGGAGACGTACAAGCAGGCGCTCGGGCTGGCGTAAGCCGGGCGCTTTCCCTATCCCCGTCCCGAACACGAACCGAACAAGCAGCGGACGCGACCCATGGCAGGCCATTCCAAGTTCAAGAACATCATGCACCGCAAGGGTGCGCAGGATAAGAAGCGTTCGGGCATGTTCTCGAAGCTCAGCCGCGAAATCACCGTCGCGGCGAAGATGGGCCTGCCCGATCCGGACATGAACCCGCGCCTGCGCGCCGCCGTTAACGCCGCCAAGGCGCAGTCGGTGCCCAAGGACAACATCCAGCGCGCGATCGACAAGGCGTCGCGCAGCGATGCCGAGACTTACGAGGAAATCCGCTACGAGGGGTTCGGCCCGGGGGGTGTGTCGCTCATCATCGAGGCGCTGTCGGACAATCGCAACCGTACTGCCACCAACGTGCGCGTCGCGGTGTCGCGCAACGGCGGCAACCTCGGCGCGTCGGGTTCGGTCAGCCATGCGTTCGACCGGGTCGGGCTAATTACCTATCCGGCGGAAGTGGGTGATGCGGAAAAGGTGTTCGAGGCGGCGCTCGAGGCCGGTGCCGAGGACGTTTCGTCGAGCGAGGATGGCCACGAGATCTGGACCGCGCAGGGCGACCTGCACGAGGTCGTCAAGGCGATCACCCCCGTGCTGGGCGAGCCGGAAGGCGCCAAGCTCGCGTGGAAGCCGCAGACCATGGTCGAGGTCGGCGAGGAGGACGCCGCGTTGCTGTTCAAGCTGATCGACACGCTCGACGACGATGACGACGTGCAGACCGTGTGGGGCAATTACGAAGTGTCCGACGCCGTGATGGAAAAGCTCGCCTGATTATCCTCGGCCTCGATCCCGGTCTCGGCACGACGGGCTGGGGCGTGATCCGGGCTGAAGGCAACCGCTTGAGCCATATCGCTAACGGGCAGGTCCGTACCGATCCGTCGATGCCGCTGCCGCGCCGGCTGACCAACCTTCACGCCGCGCTGCTCGACGTGATCCGGGCGGAGCGGCCCGACAGCGCGGCGGTGGAAGAGGTGCTCGGAAACACCAACGCGCAGTCGACGCTGAAGCTCGGGCAAGCGCGCGGCGTGGTGTTGCTCGCCGCGGCGGGGACCGGGCTGGTGATCGGCGAATATCATCCCAGCGTCGTAAAAAAGGCGGTGGTCGGCACCGGCGGCGCGGAGAAGCGCCAGATCCAGGCGATGATGGCGCACCTGCTGCCCGGTGCGAAACTTGCCGGCGCCGATGCGGCCGATGCGCTCGCCGTGGCGATCACGCACGCGCACCACATGGCCAGCGCGGCCGGGCTCGCGCGGCGGATCCGCGCGCAGGCGTGACGCGCGGCGGCAAATCGCCTAACGCCGCGCGATGATCGCGCATCTCAAAGGCAGGCTGGTGGAAACCGGTATCGATTCCGCCGTCATCGACGTCGGCGGAGTCGGCTATCTGGTCGGTGCATCGGCCCGCACCCTGTCGGCGATCGGCCCGGTCGGCGAGGCCGTCATGCTTCATACCGAAATGCTGGTGGGGGAAGACTTCATCCGGCTCGTCGGCTTCTCGACCGGTGCCGAGCGGGACGCCTTCCGGTTGCTGACCGGTGTGCAGGGTGTCGGCGCGCGCGTCGCGCTGGCCATCCTGTCGACGCTCGATCCCGGCGAACTGGCCCGCGCGATCGCGTCACAGGACAAGGCCGCCGTGGCGCGCGCCAACGGCGTCGGCCCGAAGCTGGCCGAACGGATCGTTCGGGAATTGAAGGATCGCTTCGGCGGCATCCCGCTGGCGGCAGGCGTGGCGACGATGGCGGCGCCGAAGGGTACCGGCGCGGACGCGGTGTCGGCGCTGCTCAACCTCGGCTTCCGCCCGGCCGAAGCGGCAAGCGCCGTCGGGGCGGCGGAGGAAGAGTTGGGTGCAGGCGCGACGCTCGACGCGCTGGTGCGTCTCGCATTACGCAAGGCGGCGAAATAACCGGTCGCCCGCCGCCGGGATCGGCAGCGGGCGAAGCGGATCATTTATTGGCCAGCGCCGCTGCCCCAACGGCTGCTGAGCTGCTCCATCGCGGTCGCATAGCTATCGCGGAAGCATTGCGACCGCCGCACCGCCTGCCGGTATTCGGACAGGCTGCGCTGGTCGGAGCCGCAGGCGGCCTCGGCCGCGTTGGCGATCTTGAACCGCACGACCGCCTGTTCCTGCGGAGTGGTCGGCTGGGCGAGGTTGCCGACGCGCACGGTGGTCAACACGTCGATAGGATCGGCAAATGCGGGCGTGGTAAGCGCCGCTGCGCCGAGAATCGCGCCGGTAAGAAGGGCTGAACGGGCGATCGTCGCCCCGAACTTGCCTGACATTGTTGTGGTCTCCTGCGCGCCGCCTGCTATGCCAGTGCCGAAGGACGGTCCGGATCGCGCCGTTTTAAGCGCGCCCTCGCCTCCATGTCAGCCGCCAGCCCGCGGCGCGGGGGTCCGCAACTGTTCCATGGAACTGGAGCCGCCGCTGTACGCCTTCGCCCCATTTGGGGGCAAGTGCGTGAGGTTTCGCGCCAAAGCCGCGTAAACCCGTGTTAACGCGTCGTTCGCCGTCACCGCGTTGCAGCAACCGCATGTGAATATCGCTCGGCGCGACCACCGCCGCGTCCGGAACGATCGAGTCGATCCGCGCGCGTCGTGCATTCGCCGTGGCACCGCGCTGATCCGCACGCCCGCGCGCAGGATCACATGGCCGCGATCGGCTCGATGTCGGTCGCCGCCTGATTGCGTCGACCCTCCGTTGCCGGCTCGACAGCGATAGGGGTGAACAGGTAGGGAACGGCGGATGGACGATCCCGACCGCCTGCTTGCGCCCACCCGACGCCCCGAGGATGTCGACGCCGCGCTCCGCCCGAAGTCACTCGACGACTTCGTCGGGCAGAGGGCGGCGCGTGAGAATCTGCGCGTGTTCATCGCGGCGGCGCGGGCGCGCGGCGACGCGCTCGACCATGTGCTGTTCTTCGGCCCGCCGGGTCTCGGCAAGACCACCCTCGCGCAGATCATCGCGCGCGAGATGGGGGTGGGCTTCCGCGCCACCTCCGGTCCGGTGATCGCCAAGTCGGGCGATCTCGCCGCGTTGCTGACCAATCTCGAAGACGGCGACGTGCTGTTCATCGACGAGATCCACCGCCTTCAGCCCGCCGTCGAGGAGGTGCTGTACCCGGCGATGGAGGACCGCGCGCTCGACCTGATGATCGGCGAGGGGCCGTCCGCGCGATCGGTGCGGATCGACCTGCCGCGCTTCACGCTGGTCGGCGCGACCACGCGGCAGGGCTTGCTCACCCAGCCGCTGCGCGATCGCTTCGGCATTCCGGTCCGGCTGACCTTTTATACAGTGGACGAACTGGAGCGGGTCGTGACGCGGGCGGCGGCGCTGCTCGGCCTGCCGGTGTCGCCCGATGGCGCGCGCGAGGTCGCGCGGCGCTCGCGCGGGACGCCGCGCATTGCCGGGCGACTGCTGCGCCGGGTGCGCGACTTCGCGCATGCCGCCGAGCACGACACGGTCGACGCACGTTCGGCGGACGGTGCGCTCAACCGGCTGGAGGTCGACTCGCTTGGGCTTGACGCGATGGACCGGCGTTACCTGATGATGATCGCCGACATCTATCGCGGCGGTCCGGTCGGCGTCGAGACGCTCGCAGCGGGCCTGAGCGAGCCGCGCGACACGATCGAGGAAGTGATCGAGCCGTATCTCATCCAGCTTGGCCTCGTCGCCCGCACCGCGCGCGGACGGTGCCTTAACGCAGGCGGCTGGAAACACCTTGGACTCAATCCGCCCGCCGGCAGCCAGGACGGGTTGTTCGACTGAGACAAGCGTTCTTTTACCGAAATGGTGCGCCGCAAGATGGATCGCACCCCGCCCTTCTGATAGCGAGTCGCCCATGCTCACGGCCGTCGCCTCCGCCCGCGAAATCCTGGTTCGCCTTCACGATGTGATGGCGTCGCGCAACCCAGCACAGGCCAAGCTCAATTCGGTCGTCCAGATCGTCGGTGAGGCGATGGCGAGCGAGGTGTGTTCGATCTATCTGCTGCGCGACGGGGTGCTCGAACTGTTCGCCACACGCGGTCTCGCGCAGGAGGCGGTGCATGTCACCAAGCTGGCGCCGGGCGAGGGGCTGGTCGGCACGATCGCCAACAATGTCGAGACGCTCAACCTCGACGAGGCGGCGTCGCATCCTGATTTCGCATATCGGCCGGAGACTGGCGAGGACAGATATCACAGCTTTGCCGGCGTGCCGATCATCCGGCGCGAGCGGGCGGTCGGCGTGCTGTGCGTCCAACATGCCGATCCGCACCGCTATGATGATGTCGAGATCGAGGCGCTGCAGACGGTGGCGATGGTGTTGTCCGAGCTGATCGCCAACGCCGATCTGGTCGATGGCGCGGGTACCGCGGCGGCGAAGGTGCAATCGACCGCGCCGATCCGCATCGATGGGCTGAAGCTGGTCGACGGCATGGCGATCGGATTCGCGGTCTATCACCAGCCGCGCATCACCGTCGAACATACCGTCGCCGAGGATGTCGAGGCCGAACGCCACCGCGTCTATGCCGCGTTCGACAAGATGCGCGAGCAGATCGACCGCATCGCGCGCGAGGCCGAGTTCGGCGTCGGCGGCGAGCATGAGGAGGTGCTCGCCACCTATAAGATGTTCGCCTATGACGAGGGCTGGGCGCGCCGCATCAACGAGGCGATCGACAGCGGGCTGACGGCGGAGGCGGCGATCGAGCGTGTGCAGCAACGCACGCGGATGCGGATGCGCCAGATCGACGATCCGCTGCTGGCCGATCGCATGCACGATCTCGAGGATCTGTCGAATCGGCTGTTGCGGATCGTTTCGGGCCAGCTTGGCACCGCCGCGCAGATGGGGTTGCGACAAGACACGATCCTGATCGCGCGCAATCTCGGCCCGGCCGAACTGCTCGAATACGATCGGCGGCGCCTGAAGGGCGTCGTGCTGGAGGAAGGCTCGCTGACCGCGCACGTCACCATCGTCGCGCGGGCGATGGGCGTGCCGGTATTGGGCCGGGTGAAAAGCGTGCGGCGGCTCATTAGCGAAGGCGATGCGCTGCTGCTCGACGTGACGGCAGGACATGTGTTCGCGCGGCCGTCGAGTTCGATGGAAGAGGCGTTCGAGGCCAAACTGCAGGCGCGTCAGAAGCGCCGCGCCGCGTTCGCCTCGTTGAAGAACGAGTTGCCGGTGACGAAAGACGGACACCGTGTGACGGTGATGGTGAACGCAGGGCTGCGCGACGACGTGGCGGCGCTGGACGTCACCGGGGCAGACGGCATCGGCTTGTTTCGCACGGAATTCCAGTTCCTGATTTCCTCGACGCTGCCCGCGCGGGAGCGGCAGCAACGGCTGTATCGTGACGTGCTGGACGCGGCGGGCGAGCGCCCGGTAATCTTCCGCACGGTCGACATCGGCGGCGACAAGGCGCTGCCGTATCTCGCCGAGGATGAGGACGAGGAGAATCCGGCGATGGGCTGGCGCGCGCTTCGGCTCGCGCTGGAACGGCCCGGGCTGATGAAGGCACAGGCGCGCGCGCTGCTCGAGGCGACCGCCGGGCGCACGCTCAATGTGATGTTCCCGATGGTGTCCGAACCGTGGGAGTTCGACGAGGCGCGTGCGTTGTTCGAGCAGCAGCGCGCATGGCTGGCGGGACGCGGCAAGATGCTGCCGACCACGATCCGCTACGGCGCGATGCTGGAGGTGCCGGCGCTGGCCGAGCAGCTCGATCTGCTGCTTCCCAATGTGGACTTCCTTTCGGTCGGCACCAACGACCTGACGCAATTCCTGTTCGCCGCCGATCGCGCCAACCCGAAGCTTGCCGAACGCTACGACTGGCTGAGCGCGGCGATCCTGCGCTTCCTCAGCCGGCTGGTCGCGCCGTGCCGGGCGGCAGGCGTGCAACTTGGCGTGTGCGGCGAAATGGGCGGGCGCACGCTGGAGGCGATGGCGCTGATCGGCCTCGGGATCGACCGGCTGTCGATCACGCCGGCGGCGGTCGGCCCGGTCAAGGCGATGGTGCGCTCGCTCGATCACGGCGCGCTGACGGCGAAAATGGCCGAGCTGCTGGCGGCGCCGCCACGTGACATGCGCGCGGCCTTGCTCGATTGGGCGAGTGTGAGCGGCGTCGAACTGGCGTAATTGCGTGGTCTGGTGACAGGCGGGGGCGTTGCGCTGGCGCGTGTGCTGGTGCAACAGGCAGATCGTTACGCGCAGGTTGACCATCAGCCGCAACCGCCTGCGCCGGAGGATGTGAATGACCGACACCGATCCTACGGTCGAACCGGCCAAGCCGATCCCGACGACGCCCGGAGCACGCCTGCGAGAGGCACGCGAGGCGCAAGGCCTCTCGCTTGACGAGATCGCGGCGCGCACGCGCGTCCCGTTGCGCCAGCTCGAAGCGATCGAGGAGAGCAATTACGCGGCGCTCCCGTCGATCACCTATTCGATTGGCTTTGCGAAAGCATATGCGCGCGCGGTGGGGATAGACGAGGTCGCGATCGCACGCGACGTTCGCAGCCAGAACAGCCTACAACCGGCGGTCCGGCGGACCGAATACGTCGCGTACGAACCCGACGAACCGCGGCGTGATCCCAGTGGTCTGGTCGCGGTGATCGGTGTGGCGGTCGCGCTGCTGTTGCTGGTCGCGGCCGGTTTGTGGTTCGGCACCACCTGGTTTCGCGGCGAGGGGGGCGGTTCAGCCGCCGCACCGGCGGTCACGGCAGCGCAGGACGCGGTGCCCACTGCGCCCGTCACACCGGCGCCGGCTGCTGGCGGACAGGTCGTATTGACCGCCACCGACGACGTGTGGCTACGGATCTATGATGCCAGTGGCACGGTATATGAGCACACCATGAAGTCCGGCGACACCTATTCGGTGCCGCAGGACAAGCCGAACCTGATGATCAACATCGGGCGCCCGGACAAGCTGAAGGTGACGATCAACGGGAGTGCGGTGCCGGCGCTCGGCGATGGCCATGTCGCGATCAAGGATGTGCCGATCACCGCCGCCGCATTGCTGGCGCGCGGAACGCCCGCAGCCACGGCCACCCCGTCGGTAGCCGCGTCGCCTGCCGCGCGGCAGGCGACGCACGCACCGTCGCATCGCCGTGAGAGTACGGACGCTGGCGCCGCCACGCTCAACATCGCCGCGCCCGCCACGTCGAACGTGCCGGCGCCGGCCGCGACGCCGGCGCCTTAACGCTGGAGACAGGCGGCGCGGCTTAGCTATACCGGCTTGAAAAGGTTTGCGGGGAAGTGACGATGCGGAAGCACATGGTGGCGTTGGTCCTGCTGGCGAGCAGCGCGATGGGGGCGGTACCGGCGGTTGCCCAGTCAGGCGTGGAAGGTCGCGTAAGTCGGCTGGAGAGCGAAATGCGGGCGGTGCAGCGCAAGGTTTTCCCCGGTGGCGCCGGCCAGTACATCGAACCGGACATCAAGCCGACCGATCCCAACGTGATTCCGGGCACTCCGGCGAACAGCCCCGTCGCGGACCTCAGCACGCGCGTCAACGCGCTGGAAAACCAGCTCAGCAACGTCACCGGCTCGATCGAGACGACGCAGCACCGTGTGCAGGTGCTGGAGGACGCGTTCAACGCCTACAAGCGCAGCACCGACGCGCGGTTGAAGGCTTTGGAGGATACTGCGTCGTCCACCGGCGGCGGTTCCAACGGCGGCAGCGGCGCGCCTGCGCCGATCATGGGCGACGACGGCGCGGCACCGCCTGCCCGCTCGGGGAGTGGCGCGGTGAAGCAGCCTGCGCGCTCCGGCGCGAATGGCGATGGCGCGACATCTTCGGGTGGCGATACGGATCGTCAAGCGCGCATCGCGGCACTTCAGCGGCCGCCGTCTGGCGACAAGGCGGAGGACGCCTATCTTTACGGTTACCGGCTGTGGCAGGCGAAACTGTATCCGGAAGCCGAGGCGCAACTGAAGCTCGTCACCACGACGTACCCCAAGCACAAACGCGCCAGCTATGCGCAGAACCTGCTCGGCCGGTCATACCTGGAAGACGGCAAGCCTTCGCTCGCCAGCCTCGCCTTCTACGACAATTACAAGAAATGGCCGGATGGCGAACGCGCGCCCGACAGCCTCTATTACCTCGGCCAATCGCTGGTGAAGCTCGGCAAGCCCAGTGCCGACGTGTGCAAGGTCTACCGCGAGCTAGAGGACGTGTACGGCGCGAAACTGAGCGAGACGATGAAGGCCGATGTCGCGCGCGCCAAGACGCAGTCGAAATGCGCTTGATGTGACACCTGAGCCAGCGCTGATCGCGCGGTTTCGGGACGATTGCGCGCGGTTGTTCGGCGCCGCGCCGCGTGAGCAGCGAATCGCCCTGGCGGTATCGGGCGGGCCGGACAGCATGGCGATGCTCGCGCTGGCAACGGCGGCATTTCCGGGTCAGGTGGTCGCGGCGACGGTGGATCATGGCCTGCGCGCGGACAGCGCGGCCGAGGCGGCGATGGTCGCGCGCTGTTGTGCGGGGCTGGGCGTACCGCACGCTACCCTGCCGATCACCGTGCCGCCCGGTACGACGGGAAATCTGCATAGCTGGGCGCGACAGCAACGCTACCGCCTGCTGTATCGCTGGTGTGTCGCCGAAAGCGCCGATTGCCTCGCCACCGCCCACCACGCCGACGATCAGGCCGAGACCTTCCTGATGCGCGCGGCGCGGGGCTCCGGTGTGGCCGGGTTGGCGGCGGTGCGGGCGCGGCGCGAGATCGCCGTGCCTCGTGACGACCAGCACGACGGCAAGGCAGTCGACGTCGGCACCTCTGTCGAAGACGCCCCCCTCCTGCTGTTGCGCCCGCTGCTCGGCTGGCGGCGCGGGGCGTTGCGGGGAGTCGCGGTCGCTGCGGGGCTGCCGTTCGTTGATGATCCCAGCAACACCGCCGAGCGGTTCGATCGGGCACGCTTCCGACGGTGGGTGGAGGATGCAGACTGGATCGACCCGCTCAATATCGCGCGCGCTGCCAGCTATGTCGCCGAGGCGGAGGCAGACCTTGCCACCATCAGCGCGTGGTTCTGGTCGGACCGCGCCCGCCCGGCGGCACCGGGCGAGGTCCGGATCGATATGGTCGGCCTGCCGCGCGAAATCCGACGCCGGCTGGTCAGGATCGCAATCGAATCGGTGCGCACGGCGCACGCACTCGGCGGTCCGTGGACGGCAGCGGCCAACGTCGAGTCGCTGCTCGACGCGCTCAATGCGGGGGGCAGATCGGCCACACAAGCCGGTGTCATGGCGTCTGCCGCCGGCGACATTTGGCACTTTCGCGAG
Source organism: Sphingomonas sp. BAUL-RG-20F-R05-02 (assembly GCF_022662305.1). Taxonomy (GTDB): domain Bacteria; phylum Pseudomonadota; class Alphaproteobacteria; order Sphingomonadales; family Sphingomonadaceae; genus Sphingomonas. The sequence continues at coordinate 545,479 of NZ_JAKNQH010000002.1, read as the reverse complement.
GCCCCGGCGCGCCGATCACACTCATCGGCGTAAGTAGTGTTCCTGTTCCATTGCCATTAACCTCGGGCTGCTTATCTTGTAGGTTCGAAAGGTAACGTAATCCATGAACGACAACGAGAAGCGGCCGGCTCCCGATAATGGCGGTGGCAACCCCTGGATGAAGAGCCTGCTGATCTGGGTCGGCATCCTGGTGGCGTTGGCGCTGTTCGTGATGATGCTCGATACGCGCGATGTCGCGACCGGCAACAACACGATCGCCTATTCGCAGTTCCTCGACAAGGTTGAGGCGCATGGCGTCAAGGATGTGAACGTCGCGGGTGAAGTCATCACCGGCACGCAGACCGATGGCACCAAGTTCCGCACCTACGCGATGCAGGATCCGCAATTGACCGACCGCCTGCGCAAGGCTGGCGTCGAGATCAATGCGAAGCCGGAAGAAGGCGCGCCGATCTGGCAGTATCTGCTCGTTCAGTCGCTGCCGTTCCTGCTGTTCCTCGGCATTGCATATTTCGTGCTGCGCCAGATGCAGAAGGGCTCCGGCTCGGGCGCGATGGGCTTTGGCAAGAGCCGTGCGAAGATGCTGACGCAGCGCGAGGGCAAGGTGACGTTCGACGACGTTGCCGGCATCGACGAGGCGCGCGAGGAGCTGGAGGAGATCGTCGAGTTCCTCAAGGATCCGACCAAGTTCGCCCGCCTGGGCGGCAAGATCCCCAAGGGCGCGCTGCTGGTCGGGTCACCCGGTACCGGCAAGACGCTGCTCGCCCGCGCGATCGCGGGGGAGGCGGGCGTGCCGTTCTTCACCATCTCGGGCTCCGACTTTGTGGAAATGTTCGTCGGCGTTGGCGCGAGCCGCGTCCGCGACATGTTCGAACAGGCCAAGAAGTCCGCGCCGTGCATCGTCTTCATCGACGAGATCGACGCAGTCGGCCGCCATCGTGGCGCGGGCCTCGGCAATGGCAACGACGAGCGTGAGCAGACGCTCAACCAGTTGCTCGTCGAGATGGACGGTTTCGAGGCGAACGAAGGCATCATCATCATCGCGGCGACGAACCGCCCCGACGTGCTCGATCCCGCGCTGCTGCGTCCGGGTCGTTTCGATCGGCAGGTGCAGGTGCCGCGCCCGGACATCGAGGGTCGCGTGAAGATCCTGCAGGTCCACATGAAGAAGGTGCCGCTCGCGCTCGACGTCGACCCGCGCACCATTGCGCGCGGTACGCCGGGCTTCTCGGGTGCGGATCTCGCCAACCTCGTCAACGAGGCGGCGTTGCTCGCCGCGCGACGCAGCAAGCGGCTGGTCGCGGCTGCCGAGTTCGACGATGCGCGCGACAAGGTGATGATGGGTGCCGAGCGTCGCTCGATGGTGATGACCGACGACGAGAAGCGGATGACCGCCTATCACGAAGCCGGCCATGCGCTCGTCTTCGCGCACGAACCCACCGCCGACCCGATCCACAAGGCCACGATCATCCCGCGCGGCTTCGCGCTCGGCATGGTTCAGCCGCTGCCGGAGCGGGACACCTACAGCTATCACCGCGACAAGATGCACGCCGATATCGCGGTGGCGTTCGGTGGCCGCATCGCCGAGGAACTGGTGTTCGGTTTCGACAAGGTAAGCTCGGGTGCCTCGAACGACATCATGCAGGCGACCCGTCTCGCCCGCGCGATGGTGACCAAGTGGGGCCTGTCCGATCGGCTTGGTCCGCTCGACTTCAGCGAGAGCGAGGATAGCCCGACCGGCTATTCGATGCAGCGCGGCAAGGCGATGTCGGACGAGACCGCCCGGATGATCGATAGCGAAGTGAAGCGCTTCGTCGAACAGGGCTTGGAGCGTGCGCGCCAGATCCTGACCGATCACGTCGACCAGCTTCACCTCATCGCCAATGCGCTGCTCGAACTCGAGACGCTGACCGGTGAGGAGATCAAGCGGTTGATCGCGGGCGAGGATATCGACCGTCCCGACACGAGTGCCACGACTGCGGTGCTGCCGAGCAGCGGCACCTCGATCCCGAAGACGCGGCGGCCCAAGGGGCCGGGACCGTTCGGGAACCCGCTGCCGCAAGGCGCCTAAGCTACAGACCGGCGGGGCTCTACGGAGGTCCGCCGGTTCCGTATGGAGCGGGGTAATCACGGGCCGCTCCTTTTCAGTCTGAGCAGCGGCGCTACAACCCGCGTGAGAGGCGGACCGCCTGCGCGATCCAAGGCGGGCTGACGACGGTCTGTTGGCGTGCACCGTGCTCCAACGGCAGGATCTGCAACCGGCTTGTCTCTCCGGCCTCTTGGCCGATCAACCGGCCGAACAAAAAGCGCCCGGCGGCAAGCGGCACCAGCACGTCGCGATTGAGCGCGGAGGCAAAACACTCCGGCATCAGGCGCTCGCACCAGATCTCATCGCCCGCGCGGTAATCGCCGACGCCGACCGCGACCATCACCGCGATCAGACCCGGCGCAGGTGCTGGCGGCACCACCGTGGCGGGCCGACGGGGCGCGACGGCGCCGCCGGATTCAAGCACCGCCGCCACCGGTTTGTCGTTCCGCTCCGGCAATTGTACCAAATCCGCCGCCACCACGCCGAGCGCGGCAGCGATGCGGTTCAGCCAGGCCACCGAAACGGTGCGCGTGCCGGTCTCAAGCCGCCCAATCGTCTGTGCGGTGGTGGGCGGTAGGCAGGCGCGCGCCACGTCGTCGAGCGTCATCCCCTTGGCACGGCGAACCTCGCGGATGGCAGTAATCATGCACGTTTCCTAACCAGATCGGTTCTCGCCTGTCGTACAGAAGGCTCGCCGTGGCAACCGCTACCAGAACCTGCGATACAGCTGCGGGCGTTCGTCGATGCCAGCCGGCGACACTTTACGACATGACGGGATCCGCCACCGCCGGTTCGGTGACGATCAGGCGGCGATAGGCCCAGCCGATGCCGATCAGGGCGAAGCCGAGCCCCATGAACGACAGGATGCGCAGCACACCCGCCAGCGCGGCGGCATCGATCAGATACACCTTGAGCGTCACCGCCGTCAGCAGGCCCAGCCCGGCGACGCGCAGCTCGGCGGTGCGATTGCGCAGCCCGGTTCCCAGGCACAGGATCGCCAGCGCCAATAACGCCGCGGAGTACAGCCAGTTCTCGGTACGGCCGATCGCACCGGTGAGGATGGTGCCGTGTGTAACCTGCCGAACGCTGGCCGCAACGCTCAGCGTAATCGCAGCGAGGACCGCGAGGCGTCCGATCCGTCCACCCCGCCAGCGCCAAAGCCACGCCGCCACTAGAGCCGTGTCGAGCGTCGCCGCGTTCAGCAGCGGGAGCGGCCCGACCGCCTGCGGCACGATCACCGGATCTAGAATGAAGAGATCGAACCAGACAAAGCGCGCCATGCCGACGATCGTCAATGCGCGGCCAAGATCCGGCTGCCGCGCACGGAGCGCCCAGCCGCCGGCGAGCAGCGCCTGTGTGATGGCAACGCGTTCCGCCATGCCGAGTGCGGTGAAGCGCATCACGTCCCCGATCGCGAGCGGCTGCTTGGCGACCACGTAGAGCGTAACGACGCCGATCGCTGCCACTACCATGTTGGCGCGCTGTCGCCATACCGGCGCGAGCGACGCGCGGAGCGCGAGCGCGGCTGCGATCAGCGCGGCGGGCAGGGTCAGCGTGCGCAGTATGTCGGTGATCGGCGGGAGCAGCCGCCATGGCAGACGGTCGCCAAGGATCGCGCGGCCGGCGAGATACAGCAGATCACCGATCGGGTGCCATGCAAACGCGAGTGTCACCAGTGCCGCCGTCGGGCCCGCGCCGGGCAATGGCACGCGCCCGGCGATCACAAGTGCGGCTGCCAGTCCAAGTCCGGCCGCGTGCCACGGCGCGGGCAACACCGCCGGGACCAGCGACAGCGCGACGGCCAAGGCGATCCAGCCGAGCACGCGGCGACTGGTAGAGCTGGTCAGCAGCCAGCCGGTCGCGGCGATCAGCACGGCGGGGAACAGTCCGATCGCGATCAGGTCGGCGAGCGGCGGCGCCGCGTGATCGGTGAGGACACTCAACATGTAGCCATGCGCCAGCCCGAAATTCGCTGCGATGGCGAGCGTGGTCACCACCAGCGGGACCAGCGCGAGCCGGTCCAGCGCGGCGTCGCCGGTGCGGCGGGACCAGCCGGCGATCGCGACGCCAATCGCAAGCCACGCGCTCCAGCGCCACGGTTCCGGCAGCGCCTGAGCCGCCGCCACGCCGGCAAGCAGCGCCGCCGCCGCCGCGCCACCGACAAGGCCAGGACCCAAACGCACCGCAGCGTTTGCCATGTCACGTGTGCGCCAACTAACCAGCGCACAGGCGGCGGACAGCACCAGCAACAGCATCGTCCACGCAGAAGGGGTGAGCAGCGCGGGATCGGTAGCGATGCTGACCAGCACCGGGCCGGCGCTGCCGCCGACCGCGAGCGCGGCCCACAGCGGCCCACGGCGCAGCAGTGCTTGGCCGGCACCGGCGAACAGCACCGTGATAACGATGGCTGCCGCCGGTGCAGCGGGATGCAACGGTTGAAGCAATGCGGCCGCCAGCAGCACCAACACCAGGGCGAGCGCCGCGCCAGCGCCCGCTGCCAGCTTTGCGTCACGCCAGCCCAGCCATACGGCCGCCGCGCTCAGCAGCAGATATAAGCCCCATGACAATGCCGAAAAATCGAGTGCCGGGGCCAGGATCAGCAACTGCACCAAGCCGGCGATCAACGGCACCAGCCGTAACCACGTCCGCGCTGCGGTGCGGCCGGTGCCTGGCAGCGCCAGCGTCGCGCCGATCGCGAGCAGCAGCACGAATCCACCGACGCCCGCCAGCCCGCCGCCCGGCAGCATCACGATCAGCAGATTGGCCCAGGCGAACCCCCCGCCACACGCCGCCAGTGCAAGCCACGCCCAGCCGCGCCGGATCGAGAGGCCGAACAAGGCTGCGATCAGAAGCGCCAGATACACCAGCAACGGGCCAACCCCGCTTTCGCCGAACCCCGCCAGCAGCGGCGCGACGAACCCGCCGATCAGCGCCATGATCGCGGTCGGCGAACCGTGCCGCAACGCAAGTCCGAGTGCCGCCAGCGTCACCACGACCATCAACGCAAACGCGGTGCTTACGCCAATAAGATGGTATAGCGCCGCCCCGACATACAGCGTCCCGTAGAGGCTGGCGGTGCCCGCGCCGGCAAGCGCTTGCCCGACACGCGTATCATCTCGCGTCGCCGGAAGCCGCCGCGCCAACTCGCTGCCGGCGATCAGCACCAGAGCGAACAGCCCGGCGAGCAGCGTCCGCGCGAACGGCCCAAGCAGCCCGCTGTCGATCGAGTAGCGCACCAGGAAAAAGCCCGACAGCACCAATGCGGCCGCGCCGATCCAGATCGGCAGCTTGCCACCCACGATCGTTTCGAACGTCATGCGCGGTTTGGGGCTGCGTGGAGGTGGTGCTGGCTTCGGTTTCGAGGTCGCAGGTTCGGCACGTGGCGGCACGACTGCGGCGACTGAAGGCGCTAGGTCGGGTGGCGTCAAGGCCGGCATGCTCTCGGCCGGTGCGGCCGCCGTCGTGGGCGGTGCGGTTGTCGTGATCGGCGCCACCTCCGGTAGCGTCCGCTCCAGCCGCAAATCTCGGACCTGCGCCTCCAGCGTGCGCAGGCGGCGGAACAGCGTCCGCACCAGCACGCCGAGCGTGACGACGGCGATCAGCAACACTCCCGTCATCGTCACTCCGGCTTAAACCCCCGCGCACCATAGCATACCGAACGCGCCGCGCACGCTATCGGCGCGGATCGGCTTGGGCTATGTCCCTTGGCATGCAGATCGACTTCATCAAATGCCACGGTTCGGGCAATGATTTCCCGCTGATCGACGCGCGGGATGGAACGGTGGCGGAGCAGACATGGCCTGCGATCGCCCGTGCGCTCGCGGATCGGGCGGGGCCGGTCGGTGGCGACGGCGTGCTGTTGCTGACCGCCGGCCAGGCCGGCCACGCGTTCGGGATGCGGATGTTCAACAGCGATGGCAGCGAAGCGGAGACCTGCCTCAACGGTTTGCGTTGCGTCGCGCGTGCCGGGTTCGAGAGGCTCGGGCTGGACCATGCACGCGTGGCGCTCAAGACCTCGGCCGCAAGCGTCGCGCGCGATCCCGATCTCGCACCGGGCGTGGTGACGATCCGTGAGGTGGCAGGACCGGCGACGCGGGACGTCGCGACGTGGCCGCTTACCGGTGCGGGCGCCGAGATCACCGACGCGCCGATCGCCATGCTCCCCACCGACCGGGCCTTCACCGCGATCGCCATGCCCAATCCGCATCTCGTCAGCTTCGTCGATACCGTGGATGAGGCGGAACTGGTCGCGATCGGCACGGTCTGCGAGGCTGCGCCGGCATGGCTTCCGAACCGCGCGAACGTCAGTTTTGTCGAGATCCGCGATACCGGGCTGTTCGTCCGGACGTTCGAACGCGGCATTGGTCTCACCAACAGTTGCGGCAGCGCGATGGCAGCGTCCACCTATGCCGCCTGCCTGACCGGCCGGCTCACGTTTGGCCGCGAGGTTCCTGTGTTCAACCGAGGTGGGCTGGTGCGCGCGCAGGCCGAAGCGGACGGCATGGTGCGGTTGTCCGGCAATGCGACGTTCGAATGGGCTGGCAAGGTTGTGGTGGATGTCGAACAGGCAGCGGCGCGCGATCTCGTCATCATCGACCGCTACGATGCGGAAACCCAAGCATGGGCGGACACGCTTGCGGCGATAGCGGGCTAGGCCGCTCGCTCGTGGTTCAGGAGACGAATGCAACCAATCCGGCCAAATCTCGTTACCCAGACATAACGAACAGGATGGATGCCGTGAGTAGATTTTCCCATGCGACTCCACGCTGGTTCGCCTTGGTGGCGACCGTCTCGTTTGCGCTTTCGGCACCCGCTGTTGCGCAGACCCGCGATGACGATGCCCGCTTCCAGGCGGCGCAGCAGCGGTTCGACGACGAACTTAACATCTTCCGGCAGGAGTTCGACCGCTACCAGGCGGCGCGCGCGCGCGGCTATCGCGACCAGGGCTATTATGCCGGCCCGCGGAACGCGCCGCCGCCGCCCAATGTGCAGCCCTATGCCGACGACCGGGACGAGGGCAATTACGACCCGGCGCGCTACTACCGCGACGGAGCGAACTACCAGGAACGCACGCTCGGCAGCAACGACCGCGTCTATCGTGGCGATGACGGGCGTTATTACTGCAAGCGGAGCGATGGCACGACCGGTCTCATCATCGGTGCAGCGGGCGGCGGTATCCTCGGCAACGTGATCGACGGTGGCCATTCGCGGATCGTCGGCACGCTGATCGGTGGCGCGGCCGGCGCGCTGGCGGGCAAGGCGATCGACCAGAACAATAGCCAAATCCGGTGCCGCTGACCGGCGGCGCGCCTTGCGTCGCGGCGATCGAGCTGGGCGGCACCAAATGCATCGCGGCGATCGCGCGTGGACGCGAGATCATCGCCCGCAAGCGCTGGTCTACGCGTGCGCCCGAGGAGACGCTGCCGGCGATCCTCGACTGGATCGCCGAGGCCCCCGGTGGCCCGCTCGCCGCGATCGGCATCGCCGGGTTCGGGCCGCTGGTAGTCGATCCGCGCCATGCGAACTATGGGCGGATCGGCTCAACGCCCAAACCGCACTGGACCGGCTTTGATTTGCGCGGGTCCGTGGCGGCGCGGTTCGACATGCCGATCGGCTTCGATACCGATGTCGCCGGCGCCGCGCTCGCGGAAGGGCGGTGGGGCGCGTCGCAAGGCTGTGCAACCCACGTCTATGTCACGATCGGCACCGGAGTCGGCGCCGGCATCGTCGTTGACGGCAAACCGCTCCACGGGGCGGCACATCCCGAGGTTGGCCATATCCGCGTGCGGCGCGACCCTGGCGATAGCTTTGCCGGTGCCTGCCCATTCCACGGCGACTGTTTGGAGGGGCTGGTCGCCGGCCCGGCCATCGCCAAGCGTGCAGGGATGCCGGCCGAGCAGCTCGCCGGCGACGACCCGTTGTGGGACCGTATCGCCGGGGAGATCGCCGAGCTGGTGATGACCCTGATGCTGACCGTACCGCCGCAGCGTATCGTGATCGGCGGCGGTGTCGGCGGTGCGCAGGGTGACCTGCTCGGCAAGGTTCGCGCGCGGGCGACGGAACGGCTGGCGGGCTATGGACCGGGCAGCGATGCGGGCGCGATCGACCGGTTGGTGGTGCCGCCCGGTCTCGGCGCCGATGCCGGGCCGTTAGGTGCAGTCGCGCTCGCGCTCGACGCTTTGGAGTGACGGCATGAGCGAAACCCCTGCGATCCGCGTCGGCATCGGCGGCTGGACCTACGAACCGTGGCGCGGAAGCTTCTTCCCGGAGAAATGGCCGCACAAGCGCGAACTGGAATATGCCGCCGGCCAGCTCACCGCGATCGAGGTCAACGGCACCTATTACGGCAGTCAGAAACCGGCCACCTTCGCGAGTTGGGCAAAGGCGGTGCCGGACGGCTTTGTGTTCACGCTGAAAGCGTCCCGCTATTGCACCAACCGCAAGGTGCTGGCCGAAGCCGGCGAATCGATCGCCCGGTTCGTCGGTCAGGGCATCGTCGAACTAGGCGATCGGCTCGGCCCGATCCTGTGGCAGTTCATGGCGACCAAACAATTTGACCCCGACGATTTCCGCGCCTTCCTCGCGCTGTTGCCCGCGCAGCAGGACGGCGTCGCGCTGCGCCATGCCGTGCAGGTGCGGCACGAGAGCTTCGCGGTGCCGGAGTTTGTCGCGATGGCGCGCGCGGCAGGGGTTGCACTGGTGTATGCCGACTCGGCGGACTACCCCGCGATCGCCGACGTGACCGGGGATTTCGTCTACGCGCGGCTGGAGAATGCGGTGGAGGCGGAGGCGACCGGATACGCCTCGGCCGCGCTGGACGACTGGGCGGAAACGGCGCGGGCGTGGGCGAAGGGCGAGCAGCCGGATGGCCTGCCGTATGCCTCGACCGAAGCGCCCGCCAAGCGACCGCGCGAGACGTTCGTGTTCTTCATCAACGGTGCCAAGGTCCGCGCGCCGCACGGCGCGATGGCGTTGATCGAGCGCCTTCGGACTTAAGGCTGGTTCATCTGCTGTCGTCCATAGCGGACGTGCAAGCCTCCTAAGTTTACGGCTTACAAGCGCTCACGATTACAGCCGGCGAGGCACCTATGAATAGGCATTGGTTTCGATGGCGGCGGCCTGATGAGGGGCAAGGATATTCTGTCGCGAGCCGAGAGGGCTGGTTTGCCGTTGCCGCATTCATAACTGCGGTCACAGTCGCCATTGTTCTTCCTATACGGCTTGGAGGTTCGGCTAAACTCGATCACCGCTGGTGTGTTTCTGTTAGCGATCTCGACGGGTTGGTTTGCGCGATCCGTGCGGCTTCATTGTGAGCGGTGAGGGTAGAGAGCTTCTGGTTTAGCCGTGCTCAGTCTCTAAGCGGCCGTTCCGCCTTCCACTATTCAAGATGTTCATTCTCACCCGGCAGCCCGACGCTCACTTGGCCAGCCCGATATGCATGTGTGCTCGTGTGCCCGACACCATCAACGGTACCAAGGTCCGTGCGCCACACGGCGCGATGGCGCCGATCGGGTGCGCGGGCGGATAGCGCCCAGGCGCTACCGCGCGTCGGCAGCCGCAGTCGGTGTCGGGGTTGGTGTCGGCGCTGTCGCCGGAACATTCGGGCGCACTGCCGGCGGCGCGACGCTCCCCGCCGCTTGGCCCGCCAGCGCCGCCCATTCAAGGATGTCGAGCGCATGTCGCGAATCGACGTAGCGTCGCGCCGCCTCGGTCCAGCGGCCGGCATTGGCCGCACCCGGTAATCGCGCGACCTCGCCCAGCGCGGCTTCGATCCGGCCGCTCTCCACCAGTCGACGCGCGCGCGCCAGCCGGTCTGCCGGCAGCGGCGAGGGCGATCCGGCGCGGTGCAGCGCAACGAGGTTGGCCAGCTCGCGCCGGAAACTGGCGACGATGCCATCCTGCAATCCGCCCGTCACCAGATCCGGACCGATCGTATCGAGCCCGCCGCGCAGATCGTCCAGCGTCACCGGTTCACGCGCGGCCTGAACAATCATCGAAACCGCACCCGGCTGGCTCGCGCCGAACCGGTAGCGCAGCCGTTCCTCGAGATAGCCGAGGCCAACCCCACGATCCAGCGCGCGCCGCGCGGCGAACGCGACCAGCATGCCCTCCGCGCGAGCCGCATTGCCAGCGGCCGCCTGCGCATCCGCACCGACGCCGGCGGTGCGCTCCTCCAGCGTGTCCAGCTGCGCGGACAACGCGGCCTCGCGCGCGGACAAGGCGTCGAGATCGATCGTGGACCCTTGCGCATTCCCTTTGGCCGGCACGATCACCACCGGCGCTTGTGGCGTACCGGACGCATCGTTGCCGACCGGCAGCGTCAGCGTGGCCGTCTTCGGCGCTGGGCCGAGGCCAAAGGCGCGAAACAACAGAAACGCGCCGCCGGCACCCGCCAGCAGCAACAGGATCGCGACGAGGGTGATCGTCCGCCAGCCCGCTCGGCGTGCGGGAACCATCGGCATCGGCGGCATTTGATCCATGCCGGTCTTATCCGCGCCGAACGCGAAACGGTCAACGCCCAAGCGCATCGATCGCCGCGAACAGCGCCGCATCGCTCGGGGTGGGCGCGATCGCCACCGCCTGCCAGCCAGCCCCGGCGGCAGCGGCGATCGCCGGGCTGAACGCCGCGATCCTGATCCCGTCGCGCGCAATCGCCGCCGTATCGAGCAACATCGCCAGCCGCCGCGCCGCGCGGGCCGAGTGGAGCAGGGCGGTCTGTCCGGCAATCCGCGCAACTTCGCCGGGTGCCACTTCGACCGGCTCGCTTACGTACACTGCCACCGCGCGTGACACGCCCGCCACCGCCGCGTGATCCTGGCCGCCCAGATGCAGCGCACGGGCGATGCCGCATTCGGCAAGCAGCGTCGCCAGCGCACCCGCATCGCTCGTCCCGACCGCCGAGACCTCAAGCCCCGCGCTCCGAGCGGCGGTGGCGGTCTGCTCACCGACCGCGATAACCGGCAGCGCGCCGAACCGGTTGATCGGGGTACCGGCATGTCGCACCGTGTTGGCGCTGGTCAGCACGAGGCCATCGTGGTCGCGCGGATCGGGCGGGGTCCACGCCACCGGCACGACCGAGAACAACGGTAGCCGCAGCACCGCGTAACCGGCGGCTTCGGCGCGCGCGGCGGTGGCGGCGTTGCCAGGTTCGGGCCGCAGCACCGCGAGCAGGCCGCTCACCCGCCGAACAGCCGCCGTACGTCGTCGGGCGCCCGCGCGAGCAGATCGCGTGCCAGCGCCTCGGCGAGCGCGGCGCCCGGCTCTCCGCGCACTTCACCGCCGACGTGCGCGCTGCCGTCGCCGGCGAGCAGTTCCGCGACGATGTGCATCACCCCGCCCTCGATCGTCGCGAGCGCCGCCACCGGCGAGTGGCAGTCCGCCGCCAGCCGCGCGAGCAGCGCGCGTTCCGCCCCCACGCACGCCTGTGTCACACCGTCGCCGATCGCCTCTACCGCCAGCCCGGCAGCATCGTCCTCCGCACGCACTTCGATGCCGACCGCGCCTTGCGCGGGTGCGGGCAACATCACAGCAGTATCGATCGCCACGCCGACATCGTCGCGTCCGAGCCGCTCCAGCCCCGCCGCCGCCAGCAGCGTCGCATCCGCCTCGCCCGCCGCCAGTTTGGCCAGCCGCGTCGCGACGTTGCCGCGAAACAGGATCGTCGTCACATCAGGCCGCAACCGCTTCACCTGCGCCGCGCGGCGCGGCGAACTGGTGCCGAGCACCGCGCCCGGCTTCAGCGCGGCGATGCTGTCGGCACCGACCAGCCGGTCGCGCACGTCGGCGCGCGGTAGCATTGCGGCGATGCGGATCGCCTCCGGGCGGATCGTCTCGACGTCCTTCATCGAATGCACTGCGCAGTCGATCTCGCGGGCGAGCAGCGCCCGGTCGAGTTCCTTGGTCCACAGCGCCTTGCCGCCGATCTCGGCGAGCGCCCGGTCCTGCACGCGGTCGCCGGTGGTGCGGATCGGCACGATCGAGACCTGTTCCGCCGTCCAGCCGTGCGCCGCGCACAGGGCGTCACGGACCAGCCCGGCCTGAACAAGCGCCAGCGGCGAACCGCGCGTACCGATACGAAACGTCATGCCCGCGCCCTAAGCCCAAGCGCCGCCCTTCGACAAGCGGCGGGTGATGCGATAGGGCGACACCATGACTGCCAAGCTTATCCTAGGCCTAGAATCCAGTTGCGACGAGACGGCCGCCGCGCTCGTCACCTCCGACCGGCGCGTGCTCGCGCACCGCGTGCTCGGGCAGGAGGCGGCGCATCGCCCGTTCGGCGGTGTCGTCCCCGAAATCGCCGCGCGCGCCCATGTCGAGGCGCTGATTCCGCTCGTAGAAGGCGTGTTCGCCGACGCCGGGCTGACGCTCGGCGATGTCGACGCGGTTGCGGCGACGGCGGGGCCGGGGCTGATCGGCGGGGTGATGGTCGGCCTCGTCACCGGCAAGGCGCTGGCCCATGCGGGTGGCAAGCCGCTGGTGGCGGTCAATCATCTCGAAGGCCATGCACTGTCGCCGCGATTGAGCGATCCCGATCTCGATTTCCCTTATCTGCTGCTGCTCGTGTCGGGCGGGCATTGCCAGGTGCTGCTGGTCGAGGGCGTCGGCCGCTACCGCCGGCTCGCCACCACGATCGACGATGCGGCGGGCGAGGCGTTCGACAAGACCGCCAAGATCCTCGGCCTGGGCTTCCCCGGCGGCCCGGCGGTGGAGCGTGCCGCCGCGCTCGGCAACCCGAAGGCGGTGCCGCTGCCGCGTCCGCTGAAGGGGTCGGCGGAACCGCATTTCTCGTTCGCCGGGCTGAAAAGCGCGGTGGTGCGCGCGCATGATTCGGGACGCTATTCGCCCGAGGACATCGCCGCCTCGTTTCAGGCGGCGGTTGTCGAGTGCCTGATCGACCGCACCACGCGCGCGCTGCACCGCGCGGAGGATGCGACCGCGCTTGTGGTCGCTGGCGGGGTCGCCGCCAATCAGGCGGTGCGCGCGAGCTTGCAGAATCTGGCGAGCGCCAACGCGCTACGCTTCGTCGCGCCGCCGTTGTGGCTGTGTACCGATAATGCCGCGATGATCGGCTGGGCCGGGGCGGAACGCTACGTCGCCGGCTTCACCGACCCGCTCGACATGCCGGCGCGCCCGCGCTGGCCGCTCGACCCGTCGGCTGAAACGGTACGCGGCGCGGGGGTGAAGGCATGAAGATCGGGGTTCTGGGTGGCGGTGCATGGGGCACCGCGCTCGCGCAGGTGATGGCGGCGGGCGGTCACGGCGTGACGCTGTGGGCGCGCGAGGCGGAGGTGGTCGACGCGATCAACGATGCCCACGAAAACCCGCTGTTCCTCGCCGGGGTGCCGCTCTCGCCCGACATCCACGCGACCGGCGACATCGGGTTATTGGCGCACGCCGATCTCACGCTCGTCGTCACGCCCGCGCAGCACGCTCGCGCGGTGCTGAGCGGGTTGGCGCAGACCGGCCGACCGCTGCTGCTGTGTTCCAAGGGGATCGAGGCGGGCAGCCACAAGTTGCTCAGCGAGGTCGCGGCAGAGGCGCATCCGGCCTCGGCGATCGGCGTGCTGTCCGGCCCGACCTTCGCGGGCGAGGTCGCACGCGGCCTGCCCACCGCCGTGACGATCGCGATGGAGCACGCGCGAGACGCCGAGCGGATGGCCGAAGCGCTCGCGCTGCCGACGTTCCGCACCTATGCGTCGGACGATGTGATCGGCGCGGAGATCGGCGGCGCGGTCAAGAACGTGCTGGCCATCGCGTGCGGCGTGGTTGAGGGGGCCGGGCTTGGCCAGAACGCCCGCGCGGCGCTGATCGCGCGCGGCTTTGCCGAGATGACGCGCTTCGGCCTGGCGCGGGGCAGCCGGGCGGAGACGCTCGCCGGGCTGTCTGGGCTGGGCGATCTGGTACTGACCTGTTCCTCCACCAGCAGCCGCAATTTCTCGCTCGGTCTGGGGCTGGGGCAGGGCCGTTCGGCGGCGGACCTGATGGCGGATCGCCGTACCATTGCGGAGGGTGCGTTCACTGCACCGGTGCTGTGCGCGGCGGCGGAGAGCGCCGGTGTCGATATGCCGGTCGCGCGTGCGGTGGCGGCGCTGCTCGATGGCGCCGAGGTCGGCGCGGAGATCGGCACCTTGCTCGCCCGTCCGCTGACGCGCGAACACGGTTGAGCGCGTCAGAAGTCGATCGCGATTCCTTTCAGCGTCCAGTCGCCATAGCGGGTCGGATCGAGGTCGAGCGGGTCTTTGGTCTTGTGCTGCGGCTCCGGTGCAGGAACCGGCGGATTGGGGGAAAGATAGGCGGGTGGCTTCACATGCGGCGGTCGGCGGCTCATGGAGGTTCCTTTCGGCGGCGTGTGTGACGATGTGTCACAGATCGTCCGCCTGCTTTGCGAGTTCAAGCCTTGAAGACCCCATCCGCAACCAAACCCAACGATCCCCCCGGCGTTCCGGCCCGCCGTGCTGCGCTGAAACTGCTCGACGCGGTGCTGCGTCAGGGCCTGCCGCTGGAGGCGGCGCTGGGCCGCGCCACCGCTGGAATTGAACGGGCGGACGACCGCGCGCTTGCCCACGCCATCGCCGCCGAAGTGTTACGCCGCCTGCCCGATCTCGACGCGCTGATTGATTCGGCGACACCGCGCGCGCTGCCGGAGGATGCCAAGGCGCGCTTCGTGCTGCGCATCGCGCTGGTGCAGATGCTGTCGCTCGGCACACCCGCGCATGCCGCGATCGCGACGGTGCTGCCGCTGGTCGATGGTGGCCCCAAGAAGCTCGTCCACGGCGTGTTCGGTGCGCTCTCCCGCCGGGGTGACACGCTGCCCGAGATCCCCGCCTTGCCGGACCCGGTGGCGATCCGCTGGCATGCCGCCTGGGGTGACGACATGATCGAGGCGGCCGAACAGGCGATCTCGGCCCCGCCGCCGCTCGATCTCACGCTCGCCGACCCTGCCACCACGGCGGCTTGGGTCGAGCGACTCGGCGGCACGTCGCTGCTGCCCGGCCACGTCCGGCTTGAATCAGCGCATGTTCCCGAGTTGCCCGGCTTCGAGGAGGGCGCATGGTGGGTGCAGGACATCGCCGCTTCGCTGCCCGCGCGCCTCATCGGACGCGGTGAGGGGACTGCGCTCGATCTGTGCGCGGCGCCTGGTGGCAAGACGATGCAGCTCGCCCACGCCGGCTGGTCGGTGATCGCGGTCGATGCCTCCGAGGCGCGCCTCACCCGGCTGCGCGCCAACATCGCGCGGACCGAGACGAAGGCGCGCGTCATCACCGGCGACGTGCTGCACTGGTCTCCGCAAGAGCCGGTGGACGCCGTGCTGCTCGATGCGCCGTGCAGCGCGACCGGCATCTTCCGCCGCCACCCGGATGTTTTGTATCGCACACGCCCCTCGGTGATCGCGCAGATGGCGGTGACGCAGGCCAGATTGCTCACCCGCGCCGCCGCCTGGGTGAAGCCGAGCGGTACGCTCGTCTACGCAACGTGTTCGCTGGAACGCGAGGAAGGTGAAAGCCGGATCGAGGCGTTCCTTGCGGAACAGGGCGACTTCACGCTCGACCCGGTCCGTGCGGACGAGCTTCCCGCTGGCGTTATGCCGCACGAACGCGGCTGGTTGCGATTGCTGCCGGGGCAGGTGACGCCGGGCGGTAACGATGGCTTTTTCATCGCACGGTTACGGCGCGCTTAACCGTCGCAATTGATACGTAGCTTGCGGCTACTCCCGGCCATGCCTACAGATTCCGGCATGCCGAACCACGTCCGCATCGCCCCGTCGATCCTCTCGTCCGATTTCGCACGCTTGGGCGAGGAGGTCCGCGCGATCGACGCCGCCGGCGCCGACTGGATTCACATCGACGTGATGGACGGGCATTTCGTCCCCAACATCACGATCGGCCCGCAAGTGGTGAAGGCGCTTCGCCCACATACGCCCAAGCCGTTCGACGTCCACCTGATGATCCAGCCGGTCGATGCGTTCCTCGATGCGTTCGCAGAGGCCGGTGCCGACACGATCAGCATCCATCTGGAGGCCGGGCCGCACACGCACCGCAGCCTCCAGCACATCCGTACCCTCGGTAAGCGCGCCGGTGTGGTACTGACCCCGCAGACCCCGGCCAAGGCGCTCGAATATCTCATCGACTCGGTCGATCTGGTGCTGGTGATGAGCGTGAACCCGGGCTTCGGCGGGCAGAGCTTCATCCCGAGCGCGCTGCGCAAGATCGCGGCGGTCAGGTCGATGATCGACAAGGGCGGCTACCGCGTCGATCTGGAGGTCGACGGCGGCATCGATGTGGAGACCGCGCGCGATGCGATCGAGGCGGGTGCCGACGCGCTCGTCGCCGGCACCGCCACCTTCCGCGGCGGACCCGACCAGTATGCCGCCAACATCCGGGCGTTGAGGGGCGCGTGAGCGACCGCTTGCCCGCCGACGACCTGCTCGAATTGGGCGCGCTTGAGCCGGTCGAGGGCAAGTGGCTGGTCCGTGCCGGCGGCGACAAAGGGCTTTCACTGGCGGAGCGACTGGCCGAACAGTTCCACCGCCTGACGTGGCGCACGCCGCTGCATGGCATGCGGCTGAAAGGGCGCTATCCGCTCAAGCTGCTGGCGGTGCCGGACGATCCCTTCCTTGGCGATTTCAAGCGCGGACAGGCGCTGCTCGGCGGGGAGATGATGTTCCGTGGCGAAACCCGCGCGATCGAGTCGCTCAACCTAGCCAAGCCCGATTTCTCCGCCGATTTCGCCGAGTATCTGCACAGCGCTGCGTGGCTGCGCGATCTGTCGAGCGTAGCGACACGCGTGCAGGGCGTACCCGTTGCCGAGGCGATCATGCGGCAATGGCTCGTCGCGCATGCCGACACGATCAGCGAGCCGGCGTGGCGCGCCGATCTCTGCGGGCGGCGGATCCTTGCATGGTCGGCCCATGCGCCGCTGATCCTGTCCTCGACCGATCTTGTCTATCGCAGCAAGGTGCTCAACACCTTCGCACGCGGTGCGCGCCATCTCGATCGCGGTGCCGACAAGATCGCGCCGGGTGCGGCGCGGGTCGCCACCGCCTGCGGCGTAGTGGCCGGCGGTATGCTGCTGCCCGGCGGCGATCCGCGCCGGCTCGCCAACGAGGCCGCGCTCACCCGCGCGCTGGCGGTGTCGGTGTTCGAGGACGGCGGTGTCGTTTCACGCAGCCCGGCGACGCAGCTCGACGTCATCATGCTGCTCACCGCACTGCGCGAGGTGTATGAGGCGCGCCGGATCGAGCCGCCTGCGCTGATCGCCGACACGCTCGGCCGGCTCGTGCCGGCGCTGCTCGGCGTGTGTCTCGGCGATGGCGGACTGTCGAGCTGGCAGGGCGGCGGCCCAGTTCCGGGCGAAACCGTCGCGGAGATCGTCGCCGCCACCGGCGTGCGCACCCGCCCGCTGCGGCAGGCTCGCGAGTGGGGGTATCAGCGGCTGTCCGCCGCACAGGCGGTGGTGGTGTTCGATGCCGCACCGCCGCCGGTCGCGCGGGTGGTGAAGGGCGGCTGCGCCTCAACGCTGGCGTTCGAGTTTTCGGACGGGCCACACCGCATCATCGTCAACTGCGGCGGCGCGCGGGCCGGCATCGCGCAACTGCCGGGCGCGCTGGTCGAGGGGCTGCGCACCACCGCCGCGCATTCGACGCTAGTAGTCGGCGACAGCAATTCCACCGCGGTTCAGGTCGACGGCACGCTTGGGCGCGGTGTCGGTGCGGTCGAACTGGCCCGGCAGGAGAGTGAAAACGCCAGCCGCGTCGAGGCGAGTCATGACGGCTACGCGCGCCGCTTCGGCTTCGTCCACCGCCGTCAGTTGATCCTTACCGGCGATGGCCGCGAACTGCGCGGCGACGACATGCTGCTGCCTGCGAGCAAGCGCGGGCGCGTGGTCGCGACCGGCTTCGTGCTGCGTTTCCACCTCGGTGACGGTGTCGAAGTCTCGCCCACGGCCGATGGCATGGCGGCGCTGCTGCGGCTGCCCGGCGGCACGCTCTGGCAGTTCCGCTGCAAGGGCGGCGCGCTTACGGTTGAGCCGAGCCTGTGGGTCGACGGCGCGGGACGACCGCAATCGACCTTCCAGCTCGTCGTCACCGGCGAGACGCCGGCTGGCGGTACCAATGTCGGCTGGGTCTTGAAGCGCGCAGGCTAAGCGGGCAGGGAGCGCGCGACCGCACATTCCCGGTTCGTCCTGCGTCAGCTTACGACGAACGCTGCTAGGATCCTCGTATGACCGCCATCCCCATCCGCCGCGCCCTCCTGTCAGTGTCTGACAAGACCGGCATCGTCGATCTCGGCAAGGCGCTTGCCAAAGCGAACGTCGAACTGGTCTCGACCGGCGGCACCGCCAAGGCATTGCGGGATGCGGGCCTCACGGTGCGCGACATCTCCGATCTCACCGGTTTCCCGGAAATGATGGACGGTCGTGTCAAGACGCTCCACCCCAAGGTGCACGGCGGTCTGCTCGCAGTGCGCGACGATAAAGCCCATGCCGCCTCGATGGCGGAACACGAGATCGGCGCGATCGATCTGGTGGTGGTCAACCTCTACCCGTTCGAGGAAACCGTCGCGCGCGGTGCCGAGCGTGACGAGGTGATCGAGAACATCGACATCGGTGGCCCGTCGATGGTGCGCTCCGCCGCGAAGAACCACGCCTATGTCGCGATCGTCACCGATCCCGCCGATTACGCGCTCGTCGCGGGCGGCAGCACCACGCTGGAAGACCGCAAGCGCCTCGCCGCAAAAGCCTATGCCGCCACCGCCGCCTATGATGGCGCGATTGCGCAGTGGTTCGCGTTCGTCGACCAGCGCGAGTCGTTCCCGCAGGTGCTGCCGGTTACGCTGACGCTCGGTTCGGCGCTGCGCTATGGCGAGAACCCGCATCAGCAGGCGGCGTTCTACGCGACGCACAAGCCATCCGCGAACGGCGTCGGCCAGGCGCGGCAGGTGCAGGGCAAGGAACTGTCGTACAACAATTTCAACGACGCCGACGCCGCGCTCGACCTTATCAGCGAGTTCCGCGATGCCGACCCGAGCGTGGTGATCGTCAAGCACGCCAACCCTTGCGGCGTCGCCACCGCCAAGACGATCGAGCAGGCCTATGCCGATGCGTTCGCCTGCGACACGGTGTCCGCGTTCGGCGGCATCATTGCGCTCAATCGCAAGCTCGACGCGGCGACCGCGCGGGCGATCACCGGCATCTTCACCGAAGTGGTGATCGCGCCGGACGCCGATGACGAGGCGCTTGCGCTGTTCGCCGCCAAGAAGAACCTGCGCCTGCTGCTCACCGGCGATCTGCCCGATCCCGCGCGCGGCGGGTTGCTGGCCAAGGCGATCACCGGCGGCTGGCTGGTGCAGGGCCGCGACAACGCCTCGGTGCCGGAGATGAAGGTCGTCACCAAGCGTGCGCCCACCAAGAACGAACTGGCGGATTGCCGCTTTGCCTGGACGGTGGCCAAGCACGTCAAGTCGAACGCGATCGTCTATGCAAAGGACGGCGCCGCCGCCGGCATCGGTGCGGGCCAGATGAACCGACTAGAGTCGGCGCGCATCGCCGCGTGGAAGGCCAAGGACGCGGCGGACAAAGCGGGCTGGGCGCAACCCCGCACGATCGGCTCGGCCGTGGCGTCGGATGCGTTCTTCCCGTTCGCCGACGGCCTGCTGGCAGCGGTCGAGGCGGGTGCTACGGCGGTTATCCAGCCGGGCGGCTCGATTCGCGATGACGAGGTGATCGCCGCCGCGGACGCCGCCAACCTGGCGATGGTGTTCACGGGCGTGAGGCATTTTCGGCACTGAGGCCGATCGCTCCTAGCCGCAGCAAAGCTCCGGCCCGGGTCTCCGCGATCGGCCCGGCCGGCGGCGCCAAAGTGCCGTCCGACGAGTGACAGGTGGAGGATGCCCCGCATCCTGCACCTGTCACTGGCTTCGCCCATGACCGGCCGTGAGCACCTGCGACGTTTACCTAAGCCGCCTCGGCCAGAAGTCGACGTGCGCCGCGACCGTTCAGGCCGTCGCCGCGGCAGGCGTCTTACGCAACAGCGCGCGATCTTCCGGGCCGGTGGCGAACTTCCACAGCACGAACAGGTAGCTCGCGGCGATTGCCGGCTCGCCGAACACCAGTTCCGCCCATTCGTAGCGATGCGGCAGCGAGGTGAAGATCGTCCCCACCGCGATCGCCGCCGCCGCCGCGCCCAGCATCTGCCAGCGCCAGCCGCGCACCGGCGCACCCAGCATCTTCGCGAGAACGCTCGACTTCACCAGCGACGACGTGCCCATCGCTAGGAGCAGCGCCACAGCCGGCCCGGCGGCCTGATAATTTTCCGGCCAGCCGATCCATCGCATCGCGAAGATCAATCCGAAACTCAGCGCCACCTGCAAGGTCAGCGCGCCGATCGACAGCATCAGGTTGAGATGCCGTGCGATATAGACCAGGGCGCTTTCGCACACCGCGCCGGTCGACGCCGCCACCTCCGCGCAGAGCAGGAACGCCATCGCCGCCGTGCCGGCGACGAACTGCGGGCCGACGACGCCCATCACCGCCTTGCCGGGGATCGACCCCATCAGCGCAAGGCCCAGCTGTGCCGACATGATCCAGAACCCCACCTGTCGGACCTGCTGCGCCACCGCCTTGCGGTCGTTCTGCGCAAGGCTGGAGGTGATGACCGGGCTGAGGATCGGATCGAAGCTGGTTTTCAACTTGCCCGGCAGCGTGGCGATCTGCACCGCCATGTAGTAGATGCCGACGATCTTCGGCTCAAACATATAGCCCAGGATCGCGCGATCGACATTGCGCGAGCCCCATTCGATCGCGTCGGCGCCCGCCAGCGGAACGTTGTGCCGCGCCAGCGCGACCAGCCGCCCGGGCTCCGGGCGCCAGCCATAGGGCAGACCATAGCTTTTCAGGAACGGCACGAACGCCGCCAGCAGCGCCCCGACCATCGACAGCATGTACGACAGGACCAGCCCGTCCGGTTTCGCGATGAACGAGAAGACCAGCGCGGCGATGCTGATTGTCCACGGCTCGACGATCGCACGGGCGGTGACCGATGCACCGACGTTGCGGCGGTAGGCGAGCGCGGCGAGGCTGATCTCGGTCCACGCCCAAGCCACGATGACGACCGGCAGATACCGTTCGAACCCGCCGGACAGCCCGCTGGGGAACATGATTTCGGGCAGCGCGAACAGCACCACGCTGGCGATCGCCGAGGCGACGAACGCCACCGCCAGCGCGTCCCATGCGACATGCGTGTGCGACCGCTCTCCCGACTTGGCGAACGCCTGCGCAAGTCCGCGCTTCAGCCCGAGCGTGCAGAGCTGCGCGGCGAACTCCACCACCACCACCGCCAGCGCGAACCGCCCGACCAGATCGGGGCCATAGCTGCGACCGGCGATGAACAGGAACGGAATCCGCGCGGCGAGTCGCAGCAGAAAGCCGAAGATGTTGGTGCGCCCACCCTTGGCGAGCGCGTCGATGTCGTCTGGCGCCCCCGCCGACCCAGCGGCGTTGGTCAATGCGCCGCGCCCCAGCTCAGCCCCACGCCGATTTCGACGCCGAGCGGCACCGACAGCGTAATGGCGGGCTCGGCTGCGGCTGCCATCACGCGCTCGATCACCGGGCGTGCGGCGTCGACGTCGCCTGCGGGCAGTTCGAACACCAGTTCGTCGTGCACCTGCAGCAGCATGCGGACGTGGCCGAGACCAGCCTCCGCCAACGCTGGCTCCATCCGCACCATCGCGCGCTTGATGATGTCGGCGCAGGTGCCCTGGATCGGCGCGTTGATCGCGGCGCGTTCGGCACCCTGGCGTTCGTGCTGGACCTTGGATTTGATGCGCGGAAAGTGCGTCTTGCGCCCGAACAACGTTTCGGTGAAGCCACGCTCGCGCACGAATTCGGTGGTTGCGGCGATATAGTTGCGGATGCCGGGGAAGCGCTCGAAATAGCGGTCGATCATCGCCTGCGCCTCGTCAGCGGTCACGTCGAGGCGGCCCGCCAGCCCCCAGCGCGAGATGCCGTACAGGATCGCGAAGTTGATCGTCTTGGCACGTCCGCGCGTGTCGCGGTTGACCTCGCCGAACAGCTCCTGCGCCGTCAGCGAGTGAATGTCCGCGCCGCTCGCGAATGCCTCGCGCAGCTGCGGCACGTCGGCCATGTGCGCGGCGAGGCGCAGCTCGATCTGCGAATAATCGGCGGCGAGGATGACGTTGCCCTCCTCCGCCACGAACGCGTCGCGGATCTGGCGGCCGATCTCGGTGCGGATCGGGATGTTCTGCAGGTTGGGGTCGGTCGAGGACAGCCGCCCGGTCTGCGCACCGGTCAGGCTGTAGCTGGTGTGCACGCGGCCGGTCGCCGGATTGATCTGCGCCTGCAACGCATCGGTATAGGTGTTCTTGAGCTTAGTGAGCTGGCGCCATTCCAGCACCTTGCCGGCGATGCCGGAACCAACCGAGTCCTTATCGGCGGCGATCCGTTCCAGCTCGTTGACGTCGGTCGAATAGACGCCCGACTTGCCCTTGCGCCCGCCCTTGATGCCCATCCGCTCGAACAGCACGTCGCCCAACTGCTTGGGGCTGCCGATCGTGAACGGGCCGCCGGCGATCGCGTGGATTTCGATTTCCAGCGCGGCGATTTGCGTCGAGAATTCGCCCGACAGGCCGGCCAGCTTCTCGCGATCGACCTTGATGCCCTGTCGCTCCATCCGTGCGATCACGGGGGCGAGCGGGCGGTCGACCATTTCGTACACGCGCGTCGCAGCCTCGGCGGCGAGACGCGGTTTGAAACGGCGCCACAGCCGCAGCGTCACGTCGGCATCCTCGGCGGCGTAACGGGTCGCGGCGACGAGATCGACCTCATTGAACTGGCGCTGCGTCTTGCCGACGCCGACCACGTCCTTGAAGGCGATGCAACTGTGCGACAGGTGCGTCGCGGCAAGCTCGTCCATACCGTGGCCATGCAGACCGGCGTCGAGATCGAAGCTCATCAGGATGGTATCGTCGAACGGCGCCACGTCGATGCCAAGCCGCCCCAGCACGATCATGTCGTATTTGAGGTTGTGGCCGATCTTGAGGACCGAAGCGTCCTCGAACAGCGCCTTCAGTTTGTCGAGCGCCACCGCCGTGTCGATCTGCGCGGGCCGCTCGGCGAAAAGGCCGGTGCCGCCGTGGCTCAACGGGATGTAGCACGCGCGATTGGGTTGCAGCGCCATGCTGATGCCGACCAGTTCGGCGCGCGTCGCATCGATGCCGGTGGTTTCGGTATCGACCGCCACCCAACCCTGATGCCGCGCGGCCGCAATCCACGTATCGAGCGCGGCCTCGTCCACCACCGTCTCGTAGCCGTCGTGATCGCACGCCGGTTCTTCGTCCGGCGTCAGTACGCTCTTGGGCGTTTCTACCGGCGCATCCGCCACCGCCGACAATTTGGTCAGCAGCGACTTGAAGCCGTGATGTTCCAGAAACGCGCGCAGCGGCGCATCGGGGATGCCCTGCAGCGTGAGATCGTCGAGCGGCTCGGGCAGGGTGCCGTCGCACTTCAGCGTGACGAGCACCTTGGACAGGCGGGCATTGTCGGCCTGCTCGATCAGATTGTCGCGCAGCTTGCCCTTCTTCATCCCCTCGGCGGCGGCGAGCACGCCTTCGAGATCGCCATGTTCGAGAATCAGCTTGGCGGCGGTCTTGGGACCGACCCCGGTGACGCCCGGCACGTTGTCGACGCTGTCGCCCATCAACGCGAGCACATCGCCGAGCCGCTCCGGACCGACGCCGAACTTCTCGACGACATGGTCCGCGCCCAATCGGCGGTTGTTCATCGTGTCGTACATGTCGACCGACGGATCGGTCATCAGCTGCATGAGATCCTTGTCCGAGGACACGATCGTCACCGACCAGCCCTGCGCCAGCGCGGCCTGGGTGTAGCAGGCGATGATGTCGTCCGCCTCCAGCCCCTCTTCCTCGATGCACGGCAGCGAGAAGGCGCGCGTGGCGTCGCGGATCATCGGGAACTGCGGTTTGAGATCCTCGGGCGGCGGCGGGCGGTGCGCCTTGTACTGATCGTACAGGTCGTTGCGGAACGTCTTGGAGGATTTGTCGAGAATCACCGCCATGTGGGTCGGGCCATCGGCGGTATTGAGTTCGTCGACCAGCCGCCACAACATGGTGGTATAGCCATAGACCGCGCCGACCGGCTCGCCATGCTTGTTGGTGAGCGGCGGAAGCCGGTGATAGGCGCGGAAGATATAGCCCGAGCCGTCGACGAGATAGAGATGTGGCATTGTGCGCGCGGGATAGCCCAGCGTGGCGGGCGACACAAAGGCTTAAGCGCGACACGCCAGCGGCATGTGGTTTTTGGGTAACGCGGGGGATGGTGAACGGGCGGAAGCGCGCTGCGGCGTTAACCAGTTCCGCCAATCCTTGCTTGACCGACCGCCGCTAATCCCGGCGGCATGCCATATGCCAAACTCTTCCGCAGCCGCTGGGCAGCGTTGCTCTGGGCGGGCGGCATCCTGTGGACGGCGGTGGATTTCGTCGGTGTCGCGCCGCGCCACGATGCGGTCGCCGCCTCGAACGCGAGCGACCCCGCCACACAAGATGCGAACGGCATGCCGGTCAACAGTGCCGATCTCGCCACCCTCGCCAACGCGATGGGCAATTGAGGTTCAGCGCGCTTTCGGCTTGATCGGTGCGCGCGGCCGGCGCGTCTCGACAGTGGGCGGCCCGGATTTCGAGCGCGGGCGCGGCGGCGGCGTCGGGCTGCGCGGCGCAGGCGGCGGCGTGGTGCCGCGACTCGGCGCGACGGTGTAGCCCTCCTTCAACAACCGCGAGAACGCATCGCGCACGCTCGCGGTGATCGCCGCCTGCACCTCGGCGGGCAGATCGGCGAGGGTGGTGTTGGCGTGCACCGCGTTGAGATCGCGCACCAGCGCGTTGGGCAGCCCGCCCGAAGATTTCTTGAGCGCCATGAACGCATCAAGCGTCGCGGCGACGAGGATATCCTGCATCAGGTCGGTTGCGGACTTTGCCATGCGCGCCCCAACGCACGAGGCGCGATTCGGTGCAAGTCCCTACGTCTTGCCCGGCGAGACTTTATCCACCTTTCCAAGTGCGATCCGCAGCGGAAGGGCGAGACCGGCCTATGCCTTGATCCCCAACTGCCACAACACGAAGGCATGTTCCTCCGCCGCCTCACGCAGCGATTCGAACCGGCCGGACTTGCCGCCATGCCCCGCGCCCATGTTGGTCTTGAGGAACAGCACATTGTCGTCGGTCTTGGTGGCGCGCAGCTTGGCCGTCCATTTCGCCGGTTCCCAATAGGTCACGCGCGGATCGTTCAGCCCACCGCTGATGAACAACGGCGGATAGGCCTGCGCCTTTACCTGATCGTAGGGGGAGTACGACCGGATCAGCTCGAACGCCGCCTTGTCCTCGATCGGGTTGCCCCACTCCGGCCATTCGCCCGGCGTCAGCGGCAGGTCCGCGTCGAGCATCGTGTTGAGCACGTCGACGAACGGCACGTCGGCGATCACCGCGCCCCACAATTCGGGATCGGAATTGACCACCGCGCCCATCAGCTCGCCACCCGCCGAACGCCCGGCGATCGCGATTCGGCCCGCACTGGTCCAGCCCCCCGCGATCAGCCCCTTCGCCACGTCGACGAAATCGTTGAACGTGTTGGTGCGCTTTTCGAGTTTGCCGTCGTGATACCATTGCTGGCCAAGATCGTCGCCGCCGCGAATATGCGCGATCGCATAGGCAAAGCCGCGATCGAGCAGGCTCAAACGCCCGGTTGAGAAGCCCGGCGGGATGGCATGGCCATAGGCGCCGTAGGAGTAGAGGTAGAGCGGCGCGGAGCCGTCCTTCACGAAATCCTTCGGATAGACGATCGACACTGGCACCTCAGTGCCATCGCGCGCGGTGATCTTGAGCCGTTCGGTGCGATAGCCATCCGCGTCATAACCGGACGGGATCTCCTGCACCTTCAGCACGGTCATCTCGCCCGTCGCGACGTCATAATCATAGGCGGTGCCCGGCGTGACCATCGATTCGTACCCCAAGCGGAGCACGTCCATCGCATATTCGGGATTGTCGCCGAGGCCCGCGTCATAGCTCGCCTCCGGGAACGCGATCCGCTTCGGCGCGCCGCCGTCGTAGCGGTGGATCTCGACCTGATCGAGCCCATCCTCACGCCCGTCGACGATGAAGAAGTCGCGGAAGCACGACACGCCGGTCATGTAGAAATGCGCGGAGGGTGCGATCCGCTCGGACCACTCGCCCGGCGCGTTGATCTGCGCGGTGCACAGCCGCCACATCGGATCGACGTCGTTGGTGTGGATGAACAAAGTACCGTCATGCTCGTCCACGTCATACTCGCGGCCCGGCTGCCGCGCCGACACCAGCAGCGGCGTGGCGAGCGGATCGTTCGCGGGCAGCAGATACACCTCGCTGGTGACATGATCGCCGGTGGCGATGATGATCCAGTTGCGCGCGCTCGTCTCCGAAATGCCGACGCGGTAGCCCTCGTCCGCCTCGCGGAACAGTTCCACGTCATCCTTGGGGTCGCTGCCCAGCCAGTGCAGCCGGGCATTGTCGGTGCGCCATTGTTCGTTGGCGAGGCCGTAGAGGAAGCCCTTGTCGTCCGCCGTCCACACGATTTCGGACAGGGTGCCGGGGATCACGTCCGCGAGATGCTCGCCGGTTTCGAGGTTCTTGACGCGCAGCTCGAAGCGTTCCGAGCCGTTGTCGTCGATCGCATAGGCGAGCAGTTTGCCATCGTTGCTGACCGACACCGTACCGAGCCGGAAATATTCCTTGCCCGCCGCCAACGCCGGCTCGTCCAGCATCAACTGGTCCTCGCCGCCCGCCACCGGCTTTCGCCACCACTGGCGATATTCGCCGCCGGTCTCGAACGCGGTCCAGTACAGCCAATCGCCGTCCTTTTGCGGCACCGACGATTCATCTTCCTTGATGCGCCCCTTCATCTCCGCATACAACCGGTCGATCAGGGCTTTGCGCGGCGCCATCAGCGCCTCGAAATAGCCGTTCTCGGCTTCGAGGTACGCCAGCACGTCCGGGTCGGTCACATCGGGATAGTTCGGGTCTTTCAGCCAGGCATAGGGATCCTCGACGGTGATGCCGTGGCGCGTGAAGCTGCGCGGGCGGCGTTCGGCAATCGGCGGTGCAATATCGGTCATGTCCGCAGACCTAGGGTGCGTGGACGGCGGCGGCAATGGCCGGGCGAAACCCCTCGCGTGCGCGTGCCGGCGCCGATACAGTGGCAAGCCCTCCCCGATCGCCCGCCAAGGATCCCGAATGTCGACCTACTCCGCCCGTCTCGCCGCGCTTCGCGAACACCTCGCCGGCGTGCCGCTCGACGGCTTCGTCGTGCCGCTCACCGACGAGCATATGAGCGAATATGTCGGCGCGTACGCGCAGCGCCTCGCCTGGCTGACCGGCTTCCAGGGCTCGGCCGGCACGGCGGTGGTGCTGCCGGAAGTGGCGGCGATCTTCACCGACGGACGGTACACCTTGCAGGTGCGCGAACAGGTTTCGGCCGACGACTGGCAGTATGTCGCCGTGCCCGGCACCAGCGTGTCGGCGTGGCTTGGCGCCAATGCGAGGCAGGGCGGGCGTATCGGCTATGACCCGTGGCTGCACACCCGCGCATGGGTGGCGGAAGCGTCGCGTGCACTCGCCGAGCGCGGCGCGATTCTGGTGCCGATCGACACCAATCCGATCGACGCGGTATGGCCCGATCGACCCGCCCCCTCGCGCGCCCGGCTGGCCGTGCAGGACGATGGCACCGCCGGCGCCTCTTCGGCGGAAAAACGCGGGGCGGTCGCCGACTGGCTGACGACGCGCAAGGCCGACGCGGTGGTGCTGACCGCGCTCGATTCGATCGCCTGGGTTCTCAACGTGCGCGGCACCGATGTCGCGCATACGCCCGTCGCGCTCGCCTATGCGATCATTGATGCCGACGGCACCGCAGAGTTGTTCGTCGCGCCCGAGAAGGTGGACGATGCCGTCCGCCAGCATCTCGGCAATGCGGTGCGGGTGCGCGACCGCGCGGAGTTCTCCGCCGCGCTCGGCAGTTTCTCCGGCAAGCGCGTCGCCGCCGATCCCGAACGCGCGGTCGCCGCGATCTTCGACGTGCTCGAAGGGGGCGGGGCAAGCGTGTTGCCGCTGCGCGACCCCACCGTCCTTGCCAAGGCGATCAAGAACCCGGCCGAGATCGCCGGCCACCGCGCCGCCTCCGCCCGTGACGGCGCCGCGCTCGCGCGCTTCCTGCGCTGGGCGGAGACCACGCTGCCGGCTGGCGGCGAGACCGAACTCTCCGCCGCCGCCAAGCTACAGGCGTTCCGCGAAGCGACCGGCGTGTGGCTCGACAGTTCCTTCGACACCATTTCCGCCACCGGCGCACACGGCGCCAGCCCGCATTACAAGGTGACCGACGAATCGAACGCCGCGATC
Source organism: Sphingomonas sp. BAUL-RG-20F-R05-02 (assembly GCF_022662305.1). Lineage (GTDB taxonomy): Bacteria > Pseudomonadota > Alphaproteobacteria > Sphingomonadales > Sphingomonadaceae > Sphingomonas. The sequence continues at coordinate 516,943 of NZ_JAKNQH010000002.1, read as the reverse complement.
CTGCCGGGCCAGCTCTACCTCGTCGATTCCGGGGGGCAGTACCGCGACGGCACCACCGATGTGACCCGCGTGATCCCGGTCGGCACGCCGAGCGAGGAGATGCGCGACCGCTTCACCCGCGTCCTGCGCGGCCACATCGCGCTGACGACGGCGGTCTTCCCGACCGGGACCACCGGCGGCCAACTCGACGGCTTCGCGAGGCGGCCGTTGTGGGAGGCTGGGCTGGACTATGGGCATGGCACTGGCCACGGCGTCGGCGCGTATCTGTCGGTGCACGAAGGGCCGCAGCGCATCGCTCAGCCGTTCTACCCCGGCGGCGGCCCGTCCGAGCCGCTGCGTGCAGGCATGATCCTGTCCAACGAACCCGGCTATTACAAAGCCGGCGAATACGGCATCCGTATCGAGAACCTCATCCTGGTCGAGCCGCGCGGGATCGCCGGCGCCGAGCAGGCGATGCTCGGCTTCGAGACGCTGACCTTCGTGCCGATCGAACGCTCGCTGATCGTCGCGGACATGCTCACCCCGCCCGAGCGGGCGTGGCTCGACGCCTATCATGCGCAGGTGCTCGGGCTGCTCGGGCCGCAGATGGACGATGCGGAGCGCATGTGGCTCGCCGCAAAGTGCGCGCCGATCGCTTAGCGAGGTCGTAGCGCCTGTTCGTTGGAGGCGATCGAAATCGAGAGCCCGGGCGCAGTGCTGGTAGTATGCGCCGCGACCGCGCAGGACACGGACGAATTGGGGGCGGCGCCCTCAGTCCGCCACCCCTTGTGTATCGGGCGACGTCGAGGCGGCTTGCGCCGTGCTTGCCGCATCAGCCTCGCCCCGGGCCCGCGCCTTCCTGCGTCGCAGGTTCTCGCGCAGCGCCGCCGCCAGCCGCTCCTCGCGTGTTTCCTTGTCGTTCATTCGCTTACAGCCTTGACAATCCGGTCCGCCTCGTCTCTTACGCCGCTTCCGCGATAACCGGAAATGCTGCCGTAGCTCAGTGGTAGAGCGCATCCTTGGTAAGGCTGAGGTCGTGAGTTCAATCCTCACCGGCAGCACCATTTTTTCCGCGTTCGAGGCGGATCAGGCGAATGCCGCGTAAGTGCGGGTGATCGCTGCGACGGCTGGGCCGGTGCGACCGCGTGTTCACGCAGTCGCGGCCTTTCATCTGCCGACCTCCTGTCGCACCCCGATCAGCCGCGCGGCATCGCCGGGAGGCATGTCGCGATCTCCCGTGCCATCGCCGTTGTTTCGCCGCGGTGACGGGGTAAGGCCGGGTCTGTGATGAAGCTCTCCCTGCGTGGTGCCCCGGTGTGGTTCGGGCTGGCCGTCCTGTTCTGCGCGCTCGCGCTGCTGCGCCCGCTCGACCATGACGAGAGCCAGTATGTCGCCGCCGCCACGCTGACCGCGCGCGGCCACCTGCCGTATCTCGATTACCTCTATCTACAGGCGCCGCTTCAGCCGCTGCTGTTCGCACCGCTGGCCTGGGCGGCGGGCATGTGGGCATGGCCGGCGCTGCGTCTCGTCAACGCGCTGCTCGGCGTCCTCGCGCTCGCCGGCGTGTACCGCGCAGCCCGCGCCGCAGGGGCGGGGGAGCGTGCCGCCGCCAGCGCAACGGGGCTATTCGCGTGCTGTGACATCCTGCTGTTCAGCATCGGCACCGCGCGCAACGACGCGCTGCCGCTCGCGCTGTTCGCCCTGGCGCTGCCGGCGCTGGTGCGCGGAAGCCTGGGGCGCACGACCACCAGGTCGGCGCTGCTCGCCGGGTTTCTGCTCGCGGCGGCGGCGGCGGCGAAAGTGTCCTATGCGGTGCCTGCGCTGGGCTATGGCGCGCTCGCGCTGGTCGATCGGCGGCACCGGCCAGCGCTGGTGGCGGCGGGTGCGGCGCCCGTGGCGGCGCTGGTCGCCGGGTTCTACGTCGCCGATCCGCCTGCGTTCCTGTTCGGTGTGCTCGGCTTTCCGACCCGCGCGCCGGTGGAATATTATCTCGGCGGCGCGCGTGCGTGGAAGCTTGGGTGGTTGGCCAAGCTGCTCGACACGCTCAAGTTCCTCGCGCTCGGCCCGGCGCTGCTGGCGATCGTCGCGGTGGTGCGCGACCGGCGGCGCGATTCCGTACGGGTGCTGCTCGACCTGTTGGTGGTCGCCGCCTTCGTCGGTGCGCTGATGCCCGCGCCGACTTGGCGGCAATATCTCGCACCGGTGCTGCCGGTGTTGTTCGTGCGGGCGGCGATGGCGCTGGAGGTGCACCCGCCGGGGCGGACCGCGAAGCGGCTGGCGGCGGTGTTCGTCATCGCCGGCCTCGCGCCGAGCCTCGTCGCGCTGGCGGGGCTGGTGCGCGGCGTGCCGATGATCGAAGCGATGCGCCAGTCGCTCGCGATACGCGCGGCGCTCGATCACGCCGGCAGCACCGGCCCGGTCGCGACGCTGTCGCCGCAATTCCTGCCGGCCGCCGCCCGCGCGGTCGATCCGCGTTTCGCCGCCGGGCCGTTCTACTTCCGCAGCCACGCGCTGCTCACGCCCGCGCAGGAGCCGGCGCTGCACGCGGTGTCCGGTGATCGCCTCGGCGCACTCGGCGCGCCGGCGGCGATCCTGCTGGGCGGGGAGGGCGAATGGACGAGCGGCGACCCGGCGCTTGAGCGCCCGCTGGAGGCGTGGGCGCAGGGCCACGGCTACCGTGCGCAAGCGGTGCCCGGTGGTCGCTTCCGCCTTTACGTCAGGCCGCGTTGAGCCGCTTGCCGTCACGCTTGGCGCGCACCAGACTCTCGTAGTAATTCATTAGGTCGACGGTATGCTCGCGGTCGCTGCGTACCTTGCCCGCCGCCACGCGCGCGGCGCGCCGCAGCATCGGCTGGTCACGCGCGAACAGCCGGGCGATCGCCAGCGCCGCCGCACCGGCATCGCGCGCGGTGTAGAGTTCGGACGACAGCGGATCGGCCACCTCCGCGCAGCCGCCGGTATCCGGCACGATCAGCGGCAGGCCTGCCGCCATCGCCTCCGATGCGACCAGCCCGAACGGCTCGGCTTCGGACCCGTGGATCAGCGCATCGCAGCTCGCCATGATCCGCGCCAGCCGCTCGCGATCGTAGACGGGTCTGAACATGCGGATGTGCGGGCTGCCCGCGACACGCTTCTCGATCTTCTGCGTCTCGACGCCCGCGCCGAGCAGGATCAGCCCGACCGGCAGTCCGGCACCGGCCCGCTCGACCGCATCGATCACCAGCCGCCAGCGCTTCTCCGGGTGATGCCGCCCGAGGCCGAGCAGCAGATGCCCGTGCGGCGGTAATCCGCACTGGGCGAGCAACGCCACCCGCAGCCGCTCGTCGCGCAGATCGGGCGAGAAATGGCCGCGCTCGATCCCCAGCGGCATGGACGCGTCGATCCGCACGCCACGTGCGGTCAGTCGCTTCTCCAGCGCCGGGCCGTTGGTGACGACTGCATCGAACGCGCCGAGGAACTTGTCCATGTAGCGGCTGTACCACAGGAACGCGCGCTCGATCCGCTCGGTCGGCGCGAGGTTCTCGAACCAGCGCAGCGCATAGGCCGAGACATTGTCGTTGTGCATGAAGAACGTCTTGACCGCGTCACTCTGCCACTGGCCGACCACCCACGGCGGCCGCCACGGCGACGACGTCTCGACCAGGTCGGGCTGCAACCGGTCGAGCGCGTGCGTGATCGGCGCGGGATCCCAGAACAGCCCGTAATTGTGGTCGAACGGCAGCCGCCCGGCCTTGAGGTAGATGATCCGCCCCCCGCCGGGACGTTCCTCAATCGCATTTTCGCGGCCCGGCGCGATCACGATCAGCTCGTGGCCGAGGTCGGACATCGCACCCATCTTGCGGTCGATATAGGTGCGGACGCCGCCGCCCGTCGGTGAGTAGAACTCGTTGACGTCGACGATTCGCATCGCGGCTCAGCTCCCCTTGGGTGCCGGTGCGAAGCCGCCCAGCCCGCGCAGATACTGAGCGTGAATGTCGGTGGTGACCACCCCCTCGGGCACGTTGATCGTCGCCATCTCGAGCTTGGGGCGCGAGCGGCCGAGCCGCTCGTTGCTGGGGAAGCCGGCGCCGTCGGACCAGAAGTTGAACTTGTTCTTGCCGTCTCGGTTGTGCGTGAACAGCAAGGCATAGCGCCCGGGCGTTGGCGCCTTGATGCACAGCGAGATCGGACCGGTCGCCGGGGTCGGCACCCGCACGCGACGGAAGAACTTGCCTTCCTTGATGAGGTCGCGGTCGTCCTTCAGGAAATCGGCGTCATTGGCGGGGTAGAGTTCAAGCTTCAGCTCGCCCGCCCGATCCTTCAGGCCATCGACGTTGACGCGGATCGCCGGCCCGCCGCCGCTCATGCAGGCGGCGCTATCGCTGCCCAGCACGCCGGCCTGCGCCACCGCCGGCGTGACGAGGATCGCGACGCCAAAGATCGCAAGGGGGGTGGCGGCAAGCGCCGCGAGACTAGGAAACCGCATTTCTCTTCCTCAGCAGCCCATGCAGGCTGAACAGCGCGACCAGCACCACATGGACGACGAGCGTGAGGCCCGCGGTCAAGGCGATGAGGTTTCTCACATCATCACTCTGACCGATCAAAGGAGTGGATAAGGCGAAAAAAAGGTCTTTGTTTGGCACCAGCGGCAGCCGCGATACGATCATCCGGAGCGCGGCGAGGAGCAGCCACATGCCGACCGTCTGAGTCGGCATCCCGAAATGCCAGGTCAGCGCGACCAGCACCGAACCCGCGATCAACCGCACCAGATGCACGCCGAAGATCCACCACAAGGTGTGGCGATCAAGCGAGAACACCCGTTTCGAGAAGATCAGGAACGGCACCGACATCAGGAACACGATGACGCTCGACCAGATCGCGATCTGTTGCTGGTGATGCGTGAGCAGCCCGAGATACAGGGAGAGCGCAAGTACGGTGATGCCGAACGTCACCGCATTGCCCGCGATCGCGGAGAGGATGCTGACGTCCTTCACTGCCCCGAACGGCGCCGCCACCAGCGACGTGCGTTGCCGCGCCCAGGCATAGAAATACGCCTCGCCGGAATAGTTGAGCATGTCGTTGGCGATCCGCTTCTTCGCCAGCGCGATGAAGCCTTCCGGCGGAATTTTCCACAGTTTCCGGAAGATGACGTAGTCGCCGGTGACCGGCGAGAAATACAGCAGCAGGAAGAACACGTAGAACCACGGGCTCGTCGGAAAGGCATGGGCGAGGCCGGCGAGGCCGGTCGACAGCAACTGCCGCGCGAGCAGCGCGACCATAACGATCGTCAGCGCGGCGCCGAGATAGGATGGCCAGCGCCGTTTAAAGGTCTGCACCGGCTCGAGACCGGCAAGATCGGGAGCGAGGGATGCCGGAGCATCGACAGCACGTGTCGATGCCGCTGCCCCGGAGCGAAATTTGTCCACCGTGGGATCGTCCGTAACCGCTCGATCGCGTCGAGCACCCGGCGGCGCTTAGCTGGATATTGCGCGCTCGGCAAACCGGAACGGAGAACACGAAGTCGTCACATCATGCCACATTACTGTCTAGTTCCAACGATATCGCAGTGCAACGATTTCCATCTCGCCTGCGAAACTTTTGCGACAATCGTTGGTTACGGATCAGCTTATGCTCAGCCCGCGCGCGCCTTCAGCACACATTCTGGCATATGCGCAGACGTTGAACGGTGGCGGGGTCGAACATGCGTTGATGCGGCTGATGCGCGGCTGGGTCGCGCTTGGTCGGCGCGTCACCTTGGTGGTTGGCGACATCAGCGGGCCGCTCGCGGACGAGCTGCCGCGCGGCATCGACGTCATCGTGCTGGGCGACGCGCGATATACCGGGATGGTCTGCGTCGCCGAGATCGTCGAGCAGATCGCCCCCGATCTGATCTTCTGTCCGGGCAATCACTACACCGCCGTCGCCGCCTGGATCCGCTTGCGGTTGGGTGCGGCGTGCCCGCCGATCGTGGCCAAGGTCTCAAACGCGCTCGACCGCCGCGATCAGGGTTGGCTGTTGTCGCCGGCATACCGGGTGTGGCTCAACTGGCATCGTCATTTCATCGATCATCTCGTCGCGATGACGCCGGCGATGCGAGACGAAGCGATCCGCACCACCGGTATCGACCCGTCGCAGATGAGCGTGATCGCCAATCCGCCGGTGCGCCGCGCGGACGGGCCGGCAATGACGTTGCCGCTCCCGACCGGGCGTTTCCTGCTCGGCGTCGGCCGGCTTGCGCCGCAGAAACGGTGGGACCGCCTGATCGCATCCTTCGCCAAACTGGCCGATCGCGACGCAAACCTGATGATCCTTGGCGAGGGCGCGGAACGTGGCGCGCTGGAGGCACAGGTCGCGGCACTCGGCCTCGGCGGTCGGGTGACAATGCCCGGCCATGTCGCCGATCCGACCTTTGCGATCGAGCGGGCCACCGCTCTTGCGCTGACCTCCGACTTCGAGGGCGTGCCCGGCGTGCTGCGCGAGGCGCTGGCGGTCGGCACGCCGGTCGTTTCCACCGATTCGAGCGTGGCTGTGCGCGAGATCGTTGCGTCGCCCGCATTAGGGTCGGTGGTCGCGCCCGACGATAGTGCGGGTCTCGTCGCCGCGCTCGATCATTGGCTCGCCCCGCAGCAGCCACGCCCGGCGCCTGTGCCGCCGCCCGGCGCGGACTCTGCCGCCGCGTATCTCGATCTGTTCGATCAGGTCGTGCTGGCGCGTCGCGTCAGGCGGCAGGCGCCGCGTCGCTTGCGTCCCGCTTCGCGGCTCGCTCCGAGTTGCGTTCCAGCGCGACCTTGATCATCGCCGTCATCGGATCGGCGAGCGCGAGGCCCATGACCCCGAACAGCGTGCCGGTCAGGATCTGCGCGGACAACGTGAGCGCCGGCGGCAGGTCGACCGTCTTGCGCGCCACCATCGGGATCACGACGTAGCCGTCGAACGTCTGGATCACACAGTAGATAATGATCGCCAGCACGCCGGTATGCACGCCAGCGCTGAACCCGACCGCGATCATCATCAGCCCGGACACGATCGCGCCGATGTTGGGGATGAAGGCGAGCGTGCCGGTGATGATGCCGAGCACCAGCGCCATCGGCACGCCGGCGAACATCAGCGCGACGCCGGTCATCACGCCTTCCAGCGCCATGCCGAGCAACCGCCCGGCGAGCAGGCTGCGCAGCGTCTTGGACATACGTTCGATCGTGATGGCGAATTCGCGGCGTGAATCGGTCGGCAACATCCATTGCAGGCCGGCTTCGTACAGGCGCGGCTCCATCGCGATGAACAGCCCGATCACCAGGATCATCACGAGGCTGGTGAGCGCCCCGAGCGCGGTTCCGACGTAGGACGTGATCTTGCCGAACGAGCCCAGCGCCTGCTGGATCATGCTGTTGATGTCCGACTGTCCCGGCATCACGCCAAGGCTCGACAGCCACGCCATCAGACGCATCGCTTGCGCCATCAGGGTCGCGCGCAACTGCTCGAACTGCGCCGCCACCTGCACGCCGGTAAGATACGCAGTGCCGATCACGAACACCACGACGAGCAGCACGACGATCACCAGCCGCCAAATGCGCGGGATCGGCAGCACCTTGCCGAGCAGCCGCACCCCGCCGTCGAGCATTGCCGCGAACACGAGCCCGCCGAAGATAATCAGCAACGGCTGGATCAGCAGAACGACCAACGCGATCGCGCCGGCCATGCCAAGCCAGACGGCGGCCTTCTTCATCTCCTTGCGCACCATCGGGTCACGCATTTCGTTCGGGCCCGGTTCGGAGGAAATCTCGAACGGAACGTCGGCGGCGTGATCGGTCATTGCGGGTTCCGTGCGGGATGGAGGGAGGTGCCGGCGCGGCCGCCGCGGAACGACTGGCCCCAGGTCAGCGGATTCCAGGTGCCGTTACCGCTCTTGGAGAAGGTGATGAACTCCGCGCGTCCGCCGAGATATTCCCACGGCACCGGCCCGCCGAGGCCGAAATCCGGGGCTGCGAGCGGGAAGCGGCTGTCCGAGCTGCGATCGCGGTTGTCGCCCATCAGGAAGACGTGGTTGGCCGGGATTTTGACCGGGCCGTAATCGTCGCCGCGGCTATAGCCCAGCTCGACCGTGTCGTAATGGCGGCCGTTGGGCAACGTCTCGGTGACAAGCGGCAGGCGGCAATATTGCTTACCATCGGCCCCGGTCTCCAGCGCGCCGGGATAGACGTCCGGGCTGCACTTCGTGTTGGTATCGACCGGGATCAGCACGTCGTGGATCGGCCCGCGCTTGATGGCGACGCCGTTGATGAACACCACGCCGCCCTTCACCTGCAATGTCTCGCCAGGCAGGCCGATGAGTCGCTTGATGTAATCGGTCTCGGTGCCCGGCGGGGTGACGATCACGACGTCGCCACGCTCGGGCATATGGCCGAACAGGCGACCGTGGATGAACGGCAGCAGATGGAAGGTGGGCGAGATGAACGACCAGCCGTACGGGAACTTGCTCACCACGAGCTGATCGCCGATCTCGAGCCCGGGCAGCATGGATTCGGACGGGATGTAGAACGGCTTGGCGATGAAGGTGTGGAAACCGAGCACGGCGAGGATCAGCCAGAAGATGCCACGCACTTCCGCCCACCAGTCGGTCCGGCGCTTGGGCGTGGCCCCGTTTTGTGTTTCGACCGGGTCCTGTCCGGAGTCCAACGCTACGTCCTCACTCATGCACGCATTCCTGTAAGCGGTACTGCCTCGATGATGACGAACGCCTGTGCCCAGGGATGATCATCGGTCAACGTCAGATGTATCGCGGCCGCGTGGCCGTCGGGGATGATCGCGTCAAGCCTCGCCCTTGCGCCCCCGGTCAGCGCCAGTGTCGGCGCGCCCGAAGGCGCATTCACGACGCCGATATCTTTCATGAACACGCCAGCGCGAAATCCCGTTCCGACCGCCTTGGAAAAAGCCTCCTTGGCGGCGAAGCGCTTGGCGAGCGTTCCCGCCTTGGTAAAGGGGCGCCGCGCCGCTTTCGCGCGTTCGAGATCGGTGAAGACGCGGCTCTCGAACCGCTCGCCGAACCGGTCGAGCGAGTTCTGGATGCGCTCGATATTGCACAGGTCGGAGCCGAGACCGATAATCATGATAATCCTACCCGTTTCGGGCAGGACCGCCTGCCGATCACCGTGCCGCGTCCATCGCGTCGCGCATCTGCCGGACGCTTTCCGCGATGCCGATGAAGATCGCCTCGCCGATCAGGAAGTGGCCGATATTGAGTTCGCGGACCTGACGGATCGCCGCGATCGGCGCGACATTGTCATAGGTCAGGCCGTGGCCGGCATGCACCTCGATGCCGTTCTTGGCGGCAAGCGCGGCGGCATCGGTGAGGCGACGCAGCTCGTCCGCCTGCGCCGCGCCCGACAGTTCGCAGTAGCGCCCAGTGTGCAGTTCGACCACCGGCGCGCCCATACGGATCGCCGCGTCGATCTGCCGGGCGGACGGTTCGATGAACAGCGATACGCGGATGCCGGCATCGCGCAGATCCGCCACCAGCGGGGCCAGCGCGGTGAACTGTCCGGCCGCATCCAGCCCCCCTTCGGTCGTGCGCTCCTCGCGTTTTTCGGGGACGATGCAGGCGGCGTGCGGACGGTGGCGCAGCGCGATCGCGCGCATCTCGTCGGTCGCGGCCATCTCGAAATTGAGCGGGATGGTCAGCTCCGCCGCGAGCCGGGCGATATCGTCGTCGGTGATGTGGCGCCGATCCTCGCGCAGATGCGCGGTGATGCCGTCCGCACCCGCCTCCGCGGCCATCAGACCCGCGCGCACCGGATCGGGGTAACCCGCGCCGCGCGCGTTCCGCACGGTCGCGACATGGTCGATGTTGACCCCAAGCCGGAGGCGACCCTCATCGGCGCGGCGGAGGCTGTCGGTCATGCCGCCGCCCGGCTGCCGGGCTTGATCGCCGGGATCGCCGCCAGTTCGGGCGGCAGCATATTGGCGGCGTAGGTTGGCACGTCGATCCGGACCAATGGGAAGAACGGCACGCCAAGATCGGCGGTGCCGCCCGAGCGATCGACCAGTGAGGCCGCCGCCACCGTTTCGCCACCCGCGCGGCCGATCGCGGCGATCGCCTCGCGCGAGGAGAGGCCGGTCGTCACCACATCCTCCATCATCAGCACGCGCGTGCCGGGGGCAAGACGAAACCCGCGGCGCAGTTCGAACACGCCCTCGGGCCGTTCCAAGAACATCGCCTCGACACCGAGCGCACGGCCCATCTCGTGACCCGCGATGACCCCGCCCATCGCCGGCGACACCACCGCTTGGATGCTGTCGCGCACCACGTCGGGCAGGCTGGCGACCAGCGCTTCGGCCAGCCGCGCGCCGCGCCGGGGGTCCATCAACACGCGCGCGCATTGCAGGTAGCGCGGGCTGCGCAGGCCCGAGGACAGGATGAAATGCCCTTCCAGCAGCGCGTCGGCAGCGCGGAACTCGGCAAGGACTTGGTCTTCGGTCATACGCGGCAGGCCTGGTTAAGAATGCGCCTGATTAGGCACCGCGCCACCGCTAGGCAACGTGCGCGTCAAATAAACCCCGGCTTCGTGCTTGAGGGCGGCGAGCCGCCCGCGTATAGGTCAAGAAAATTGGGCGTAATCTCGCCCGACGTCGGAGCAGGATTTCGGCGTAGCTACAGGGGCGAGGATACGGGATGCGGATCATGCGCTTGAAGAGTATCTTGCTCGCGGCGTTTCTCGCGGTGGCGGGGCCAGCCCCCGTCTCGGCGCAGATCGTCCCGCCCGCCGCGCCGCAAACCACCCCCGCACCCGCGATCGTGCCGACGAAGGCGGACCCGATGCTCGCGCTCGATGGTGCCCCGCTCATGCTGCCGACCGCCGGCGTCGGCATGCCGGTCGACGGCAAGGTGACGATCCAGCCGCAGGTCACGCCCAATGGGCGTCGTGCCTTGTGGTTCCACAATGTCATCCTGTTCCCGCTCATCACCATCATCTGCCTGTTTGTGCTGGCGCTGCTGGTGTGGGTGGTGATCCGGTATCGCCGCGCTGCCCACCCCGTCGCCTCCAAGACCGCGCACAATACCGTGATCGAGGTGCTGTGGACGGCGCTGCCGGTGCTGATCCTCGCCTGTATCGCGCTGCCGTCGATCGGGCTGCTCCAGGCGCAGTTCAAGCCCGCGCCCGACAACGCGGTGACGCTGAAGGCGATCGGCAACCAATGGTATTGGTCGTATCAGTACCCCGACAACGGCGGGTTCGAGATCACGTCCAACCTGCTCAAGGAGAAGGATCAGGTCGGCAAGGGCGAGCGTGCCCGCACCGATGCGGATGGTCCACGCCTGCTCGCCACCGACACTCGCGTGGTGCTGCCATACGGCGTGCCGATCCGGCTTATCACCACCTCAAACGACGTGATCCATAGTTGGGCGATCCCCGCGTTCTGGATCAAGCTCGACGCGGTGCCCGGTCGCCTCAACGAGACGAGCTTCACCATCGAGAAACCGGGCGTCTATTACGGCGTGTGTTCGGAACTGTGCGGCGCGCGCCACGGCTACATGCCGATCACCGTCGAGGCGGTGTCGCCCGCCGTATTCGCGCAGTGGGTGAAGGCGAAGGGCGGCACGATGCCGACCGGCAAGCCCGCCGCCGCCGTCGCCGCCGCGCAGCCGCTTCCGGAAACGGGCGCCGCGTTCGAGGCGGGCAATTCCTCCGCGCCGGTTGAGAACGCGACGGCGCAGGCACCGACCGTTACCCAAGGCGCGACGGGCAACCCCGCCGGCGCCGGCAATGTGGGACAATAAGGCATGACCGACACCGCGCTCCACCCGTCCGCCTTCGAGGCGCATGGCGATCACGGCCACGGCCATGCCGACCATGACGCGCACCACACGCCCGGTTTCTTCGCGCGCTGGTTCATGTCGACCAACCACAAGGATATCGGCACGCTGTACCTGATCTTCGCGATCTGCGCGGGGATCATCGGTGGCGGCATCTCCGGACTGATGCGCGCTGAGCTGGCGCATCCCGGCATCCAGTATTTGACGACGTGGGCGGCCTACCTGCCGGGCGGCGAGCAGGGGCTCGACCATTCGCTTCACTTGTGGAACGTGCTGATCACCGCGCACGGCCTCATCATGGTGTTCTTCATGGTGATGCCGGCGATGATCGGCGGGTTCGGCAACTGGTTCGTGCCGATCATGATCGGCGCGCCCGACATGGCGTTCCCGCGCATGAACAACATCTCGTTCTGGCTGCTGATCCCGTCGTTCACTTTGCTGCTCGCCTCGCCGTTCTTTGGCGGCGCCGGCACCGGCTGGACGCTGTACGCGCCGCTTTCCACCTATGGCGAGCCGGGGCCGAGCGTCGACATGGCGATCCTGTCGCTCCACCTTGCCGGCGCGTCGTCGATCCTCGGCGCGATCAACTTCATCACCACCATCTTCAACATGCGCGCGCCGGGCATGACGCTGCACAAGATGCCGCTGTTCGTATGGTCGGTGCTGGTCACCGCGTTCCTGTTGCTGCTGTCGCTGCCGGTGCTCGCCGCCGCGATCACCATGCTGCTGACCGATCGCAATTTCGGCACGACCTTCTTCGATCCCGCCGGCGGCGGCGATCCGATCCTGTATCAGCATCTGTTCTGGTTCTTCGGCCACCCCGAAGTCTACATCATGATCCTGCCGGGCTTCGGCATCGTCAGCCATGTCATCTCGACCTTCTCGAAAAAGCCGATCTTCGGATATCTCGGCATGGCCTATGCGATGGTGGCGATCGGCGTGGTCGGCTTCGTTGTGTGGGCGCACCATATGTTCACCACCGGCCTGTCGGTAAACACCAAAATGTACTTCACCGCCGCGACGATGGTGATCGCGGTGCCGACCGGCATCAAGATCTTCTCGTGGATCGCGACGATGTGGGGCGGGTCGCTGTCGTTCAAGACGCCGATGCTGTGGGCGATCGGCTTCATCTTCATGTTCACCGTCGGCGGGGTGACCGGTGTGGTGCTGGCCAACGGCGGCATCGACGATTACATGCAGGACAGTTACTACGTGGTGGCGCACTTCCACTACGTGCTGTCGCTCGGCGCGGTGTTCTCGCTGTTCGCGGGCTTCTATTACTGGTTCCCGAAGATGTCGGGGCGGATGTATAACGAGGTGCTGGGGCAGATCCATTACTGGATCTTCTTCCTCGGGGTAAACATGTTGTTCTTCCCGATGCACTTCCTCGGCCTTCAGAACATGCAGCGCCGCGTGCCGGATTACACCGACGGGCTGGAATATTGGAACCACTTCGCTTCGATCGGCTATATGATCATGGCGTTCTCGATGATCTTCTTCTTCGTGAACATCATCTGGTCGCTGTTCGCGGGCAAACCGGCGGGGGACAGCCCGTGGGGCGAGGGCGCGACGACGCTCGAATGGACGCTGTCCAGCCCGCCGCCGTACCACCAGTTCGAGACACTGCCGGTGATCGATGGCGGTGATGGCCATCATTGAGGTGACGGGAAAGGCCGCGATCGTTTCACGTCGCGGCCTTTTCGCTTCCAAGGCAGGCGGGTATAGCGCCGGTCGATCATGAACACCGCAACCACCGCTTCGCCAGCCTTGCCCGCCCATTGGCGCGACTTCCTCGCGCTCACCAAACCGCGCGTGATGACACTCGTCGTCTTCACCGGCCTGTGCGGGATGCTCGCCGCACCGACCCATATCGATCCGGTGCTTGGCTTCACCGCGATCCTGTGCATCGCGCTCGGCGCCGGTGCGGCGGGGGCGCTCAACCAATGGTATGAGTCCGATATCGACGGCAAGATGCGCCGCACCGAACGCCGCCCGCTCCCCGCCGGCCGTATGGACCGCGAGACCGCGCTCCAGTTTGGTGTCGGTCTGGCGAGCTTCTCGGTGATCCTGATGGGGCTGGCGATCAACCTCGCCGCCGCCGCGATTCTCACCGTGTCGATCCTGTTCTACGTGCTGATCTACACCGTCTGGCTGAAGCGCCGCACCCCGCAGAACATCGTCATCGGCGGGGCCGCCGGTGCGTTCCCGCCGCTGATCGGCTGGGCGGCGGCGACCGGCAGCGTCGCGCCGCTGCCGCTGCTGCTGTTCGCTTTGGTGTTCCTGTGGACGCCGCCGCATTTCTGGGCGCTCGCGCTGTTCATGAAGAGCGATTACGGCGCCGCCGGCGTCCCGATGCTGCCGGTGGTCGCGGGCGAGCGCACCACCCGCACGCAGATCGGCCTCTACACGATCCCGATGGCGATCGCCGCGCTCGCGCCGTGGGCGCTCGGGCTTTCCGGGATGCTGTACGGTGTCGTAGCAGCCGTCTCGACATCAGTGTTTGCCGTGCTGGCAGCGCGCGTAGCCATGCGCACCACGGGCGCAGCCGACACGATGAAGCCCGAAAAACGCCTGTTCGCATGGTCGATCCTGTACCTCTTCATCGTGTTCGGCGCGGTCGTCGCCGACAAGTGGATCGCCTGATGGGCAAACATGACGACGAGATCCGCGCCCGCCAGCGGCAACGCGCGATGGTGCTCGGGCTGATCCTCGGCGCGTTTGTCGTCCTCGTGTTCGCGATCACCATCGCCAAGATCAAAGGCGGGATGCCGCATTGAGCCCGAAGATCCGCACCGCGCTGCTGGCGATGATCCCGCTGGTGTTCATGACCGGCCTCGCCAGCGCGAGCGTGCCGCTCTACCGGATGTTCTGTCAGGCTACGGGGCTGAACGGCACGACCCAGCGTGCCAAGATCGCGCCAGGCGCGGTCGATCACAAGATCCGCATCGACTTCGACACCAACGTCGCGCCCCATATGGGCTGGAAGTTCGTACCCGAATCGCCCAGCGACACAGTAGACGTGGGCGCGCGCGACATGGCGTTCTTCACCGCCACCAACACGACCGATCACACCATCACCGGCAGCGCGACCTTCAATGTAACGCCGTATCAGGTCGGCAAATATTTCACCAAGATCCAATGTTTCTGCTTCACCCAGCAGACGCTCAAACCCGGCGAGACCGCGCGGATGCCCGTGATCTTCTTCGTCGATCCCAAGATCCTCGCCGATCCGGACGCGAACGACGTACAGACGATCACCTTGAGCTATACGTTTTACCCGGTGGATTCCGCCAAACCGAAGAGCTAGGGTACCACAAACCGATAAACGGGGGATGAGAGAGATGGCCGGCGCGAAGAACCACGCATATCATATCCTGCCCCCCGACATCGCACCGATCATGGGCGCAATGGCCGGCGGCGTGATGGCGGTCGGAGGCATCATGTGGATGCACTCGGCGGCTTATGGCGGCGCGGTGTTCTTCCTTGGTGTCGCGCTCGTCATCGCCACCATGTTCCTGTGGTGGAGCAAGGTTCTGACCGAAGCGCATGCTGGTGACCATACCCCCGTCGTCCAGCTTCACCTACGTTACGGCATGGTGCTGTTCATCGCCTCCGAGGTGATGTTCTTTGTCGGCTGGTTCTGGGCGTTCTTCGATTTCTCCTTGTTCCCAAAACCGTTGATCTATGACGCGGTCAGCCACACCGTCAGCCTCGCCACCGATGCGGCGGCGGCGAATGCGGCATGGCCGCCCAAGGGCATGGAGGTGATCGACGCGTTCCGCTTCCCGCTGCTCAACACGCTGATCCTGTTGCTGTCGGGCACGACGCTTACCTGGTCGCACCACGCGCTGATCCACAACCAGCGTGGTGGCGCGTTGAAAGGCCTTTGGGGCCTCATTGGCGTCGGTGATCGCGACAGCGTCAAGAAGGGCCTGTGGCTGACGATCCTGCTCGGCATCACCTTCAGCTCGATCCAGGCGTATGAATATTCCGACGCGCCATTCCCGTTCAAGGGGATCAACTACACCTCGTCATTCTTCATGGCGACCGGGTTCCACGGCTTTCACGTGATGATCGGCACGATCTTCCTGATCGTGAATCTGGTGCGCGTGTACCGGGGCGACTTCACCCCGCGCCAGCATTTCGGCTTCGAGGCGGCGGCGTGGTACTGGCACTTCGTCGATGTGGTGTGGCTATTCCTGTTCGCCGCGATCTACGTGTGGGGCGGCTGGGGCGCGCCGGTTCACGCGGGTTGACGGCGATGCCGGCCTGCGTTTGACCGACGATCCATCCTCGGGGCAGCAGCCAGGCGTCGTCGCAGTTTCGATGGGCGGTCTGTGCCCGCGCTGTGGGGCGCGCACGCTGTTCGTCGGTTGGACTGCGTTCGCCGGGCGGTGCCGTGCCTGCGGACTGGATCTCGCCGCCTTCAACGTCGGTGACGGGCCCGCGGCGTTCCTGATCCTGATCCTCGGCGCAATCGTGGTTGGGTTGGCGATCTGGCTGCAGCTCGCGCTGGCGCCGCCGTTCTGGTTACAAGTCGTAATCTGGGTTCCGGTCACGTTGGCCGGCACCGTCGGATCGCTGCGCGTGACCAAGGCCGCCTTGCTCGCGCTCGAATATCGCAATGCTGCGCGGGAAGGGCGAATCACACCGTGACGCGACGTGTGCCGGTGGTCGCCAGCATCCTCGTCGCATTGGCGGTGGCGGCGATGATCGCGCTGGGCGTATGGCAGTTGCAGCGCCGCCACCAGAAGGATGCGCTGGTCGCGCGACTGTCGGCCAATCGCGACCTGCCGCCGATCGCGTTTCCGCGCGTGCCCGTAGGCGACGATCTGCTGTTCCGCCGCGCGGTTGCACACTGCCTGCAACCGACCGGCTGGCAGAGCGAGGGCGGGCACGACGCAAGCGGCAAGCCCGGCTGGCGCCAGATCGCGCAGTGCCGCACCGGCGCGGAAGGGCCGGGGTTCGCAGTGCAGATCGGTATCGCGGGTGCGCCCAACACCACGCCGGGTTGGGCGGGGGGGGTGGTGCAGGGGTACATCGCGCGTGCGCCGGATCACCAACCGCTGATCGCGGGACTGTTCGGTAAGGGGGCGCCCAAGACGCTGATGCTCGTCGCCGATCCGCCGCTGGCGCGACTGGCGCCGAACCCGCCGGCCGATCTGTCCTCGGTGCCCAACAACCATCTCGCCTATGCGGTGCAGTGGTTCGTGTTCGCCTTCGTCGCGGCGGTGATTTATGCGCTGGCGTTGCGCAAGCGCGCGGCGCGGGAGTAGAGCGGGGCTGCGCGCGTAAACCCAGCCTTGCCGGGCGTGAAGCACTTCGCCGCTTGTTCCGTCGGCGGCGCGCCGCTAACCCCGCCGTCCATGCGCTACATCAGCACGCGCGGGGATGCGCCCGCCCTTGATTTCGAACAGGTCACGCTCGCCGGCCTCGCCAGCGACGGCGGCCTGTATGTGCCGGAAACGTGGCCGACGCTCTCGCATGATGAGATCGCTGATCTACGCGGTGCGTCGTACGTCGATACCGCCGTCGCAGTGATGGCGCCGTTCGTCGCAGGCACGCTGTCACGCGACGATCTGCGGAGCTTGTGCGAGCAGGCCTATGGCCGCTTCGCCCACGTCGCCGTCACGCCGCTCGTCCAGCTCGACCATCAGCACTGGCTGCTGGAGCTGTTCCACGGCCCGACGCTGGCGTTCAAGGATGTCGCGTTGCAACTGCTTGGGCTGCTGTTCGAGCGGTTCCTCACCGGTTCGCAGCACCATGTCACGGTGGTCGGCGCGACCTCGGGCGACACCGGCTCGGCAGCGATCGACGCGTTGGCGGGCCGCGCCGGCGTCGACATCTTCATGCTGCATCCCAAGGGGCGCGTGTCCGACGTGCAGCGCCGCCAGATGACAACGGTGTTCGCGCCCAACGTCCACAACATCGCGCTGGAAGGCGCCAGCTTCGACGATTGTCAGGCGCTGGTGAAGGCGATGTTCAACGATCCCCAGTTCTCCGGCACGTTCGCGCTGTCGGCGGTCAATTCGATCAACTGGGCGCGGCTGATGGCGCAGGTGGTGTATTATTTCTACGCCGCGCTCCGGCTCGGCGCGCCGGAGCGGCCGGTCGCCTTCTCGGTGCCGACCGGCAATTTCGGCGATGTGTTCGCAGGATACGTTGCCGCCAAGATGGGGCTGCCGGTCGCGAAGCTGATCGTCGCCACCAACGTCAACGACATCCTCCACCGTGCGCTCAGCGCGGGCGATTATTCGCAAGGCACGGTGGTGCCGACGCCGAGCCCGTCGATGGACATCCAGGTTTCGAGTAATTTCGAGCGGCTGTTGTTCGATCTGGGCGGCCGCGACGGTACGGCGATGCGCACTCAGATGCACGGCTTTGAAGCGAGCAAGGCGATGCGGCTCACCAACGCACAGGCCGAAGGCGCGTCGGTCATGTTCACAAGCGATGCGGTCGATCTCGACGACATGACGCTGGCCATGCGCTGGGCGAGGGAGAGCGCAGGCCAGGTGATCGACCCGCACACCGCGATCGCTCTTGCCGCCGCACGCCGTGCCGGGTTGCCGGCGGACGTGCCGGTGGTGACGCTCGCCACCGCGCATCCCGCCAAATTCGGTGATGCGGTGGAGCGTGCGAACGGCATCCGTCCGAGCCTGCCGGCTCGCATGGGCGACCTGTTCGAGCGTGAGGAGCGCTATGCCACCTTGCCCGGTACGTTCGAGGCGGTGACGGCGTATATCGCCGAACGCGCGGTCCCACGCGCGTGACACCGTTGCAGACCCTCATCGCGGAACCGTGGGCCGATTACGGGCTGCTCGACTCCGGCAACGGCCGCAAGCTGGAACGCTACGGCCGTTTCCGCTTCATCCGCCCTGAGCCGCAGGCGATGTGGGCGCCCGCCTCCGATTCGTGGGAAGCCGATGGCGACTTCATCGGCGCGTCGGATGAGGAGGGCGGCGGTCGCTGGCACCTGTCGCGCGATGTGCCGCGTGGCGGCTGGCACGTGCGCTGGAACGAACTGCTGTTCATGGCGCAGAACACGCCGTTCCGCCATCTTGCGTTCTTCCCGGACATGGCGCCGCAATGGGCATGGATGCGCGGGGCGGTGGCGGAGGGCGATCAGGTGCTCAACCTGTTCGGCTATACCGGTGTCGGCTCGCTTGCGCTGGCGGCGAAGGGGGCGGCGGTGACGCACGTCGATGCATCAAAGAAATCGGTCGAGGCGGGCAAGGCCAACGCCTTCCTGTCCGATCTCGCCGATCGCCCGATCCGCTGGATGGTGGATGATGCGGCCAAGTTCGCGGCGCGCGAGGTGCGTCGCGAGAAGCGCTACGATGGCATCTTCCTCGATCCCCCCAAGTTCGGGCGTGGCCCGGATGGCGAGGTGTGGCGGCTGGAGGAGGGCTTGCCCGGGCTGATCGCGGATTGCCGCCGCCTGCTCGACAAGGACAGCAAGTTCCTGGTGCTGACGGTCTATGCGGTGCGCATGTCGGCGCTGGCGATCGGCGAGGTGGTGCGGCAGGCGCTCGGCGATCTCGGCGGCACGATCGAGGTTGGCGAGATGGCGGTGCGTGAGGAAGCGCGCGGGCTGTTGTTGCCGACGGCGATTTTCGCGCGGTGGAGCGCCGACCGGGCCTAGCCCGGCGACGCCAACCCGCGCAAAAATCGCACGGCCGGCGGCGCTACAGCGCCGTCCGACGATGCGGCTTCGCCGCGGCGCAGTGCAAGCAAATAACCCACCAACACCTTAAAGCATTCGCAATAGAACATCGCGCGTGATTAACAGTCAATCAACCCATCTCCGTTAGTCCTCATCCAGACACTGTACCGGGGGACTATGATGAAGATGCTTCTGTTCGCAGGCGCCGCCCTGCTCGCCGCCACGCCTGCCGTCGCACAGGAAGCGGCACCGGCCGGCGGTGCGCGGATCGAACTGCGCGGCGGCTGGGACAATGTCGCGCCGGTCGTGACCTACACCGACCAGACCGGTAGCCAGCGCATCAGCGGCGGCCAGAGCGGTTTCACCTACGGCACCGAACTTGGCTATGACGCGGTGTTCGGTAACGGCGGGTTTGTCGGCGCCTATGCCGGGATCGCCGGGTCGACCACCAAATCGTGCGACACGGTCGGTATTATCGACGAATGTCTCAGTGCCGGCCGCAACGTTACCGCCGGCGTGCGCGTGGGCTTCGTGCTTCCCCACGCGTCGATGGTGTACATCAAGGGCGGCTATTCCAACGGCAACCTGAAGATCCGCGACAGCAGCCCGGTCTTCTCGCAGGATCTGGTCGAATCGCAGGATCTGAACGGCTTCCATGTCGGTGCCGGCGGCGAACTCGGCCTGACGCCGCATTTCTATACCAAGCTCGAATACGTCTACACGCACTACGAGATCGGCAGCATCGACCTTGCCAACGCACGGTTGCGGACGACGCTGGATCGGCATCAGGTGGTCGGCGGCGTCGGCTACCGCTTCTGATTTCGGGAGGGGCGGGGCTGACGCTCCGCCCTATTCCATCGCAACCCGCATCGCAGCACCCGTCACGAACGGCGTACCGGCGACCAGCACCAGGCTAACCGCGCCGAGCAGTTTGAACGCGCCCGCGCCGCCGCCGGGATCGAGCGCGCCGGCACCGAAGATCAGCAGCGGCACCGCCATTGGCAGCATCAGCAGCCCGGCGAGCGCACCCGCACCGCGCAAACCGGCGATCAGCGCCGACACCGCTACCGCCAGCGCGGCAAGCCCCGGTGTGCCGATCAACAACCCCAGCTCCACCCGGCCAAGCGCCCCGCCCGACAGGCCGAGCAGCCCGGCCGCGATCACCGCCGCCAGCATCAGCGGCGGCGCGAACGCGAGCCAGTGCGCGAGGATTTTGGCGGCGGCCACCCCGCTCATCGAGAAACCGCGCACGCTCAACTGATCGAACATGCCCGCCTCCGCATCTGGGCCGATCAGCCGGTCCACCGGCAGCAGCGCCGCCAGCAGCGCAGCCGACCAGATCACGCCACCGCCAACACGGGCGAGCAGCGCCGCATCCGGCCCGATCGCGAACGGGAACAGGATCGCGACGAGCAGGAAGAACGCGATCGGATTGCCCATGCCGCCGCCCGCCCACGCCAGCCGCAGATCGCGCGCGATCAGGCGAGCAAGCGCGCTCAAAGTGCGATCGTCCGGGCGTCCGGCACGGAGATGGCGGTATGTGTCGCCACGACCGCGACTCCGCCGCGCGTGCGGTGCGCGGCGATCAAGCTCTCGAGGAGAGCCAGGCTGGCTTTGTCCAAGCCGTTGGCCGGCTCGTCCAGCAGCCACAGCGGGGCGCCGCTCGCGACGACGCGCGCAAGCACCGCGCGACGGCGCTGCCCGGTGGAGAGCAGCCGGACCGGCACCGCCGCAAGCGCCGCCAGCCCGGTCGCGGCGAGCGCATCGGTCACGCGGCGCGCGGAGTCGGGCACGCCATCGAGCGCCGCCCAGAACGCCAGCGCGTCAACCAGTCGAAGACCGCCATCGAGTGCGGCGGCATCCGCCATCAGCGCGCACCGCTCCGCCTCCACCGCGCCCGAAGCGGGGGCGAGCAGTCCGGCGGCGATCCGCAACAGGCTCGATTTGCCGATACCGTTCGGGCCGGTCACCAGCGCCGCCTCGCCGGCTGCGAGCGTGAATGTCAGCCCGGTGAACAACGCGCGCCCGCCACGTACGCACGTGACGTCGCGAAAGGCCAAGTGTGCGGGCGGTTGATCGGGCGCGGCCATCGGCTATGCCTTAGGCGAGAAGGCGGACCCCACGCCAGCCATGAGGATGCGCGAAGATGATCGAACAGCTCAGCGATGCGGACCGTGCGGACGCGCTCGATGAACTCGACGAATGGGATTATGACGAGGCGCGCGACGCGATCACGCGCAGCTTCACCTTTGCGGATTTTTCCGGCGCTTTCGGGTTCATGACGCGCGTGGCGTTGCTGGCGGAGCGCGCCGACCACCATCCGGAGTGGAGCAACGTATGGAACCGCGTCGATATCGCCTTGACGACGCATGATGCCGGCGGCCTCTCCCACCGCGACGTCGATCTCGCCCGAGCGATCGAGGCGTTGCTGGCGTAGTCGCCGGGCGTCAAATCAGCCCGGCGGGTTCGACGTGACCGAGCAGCATCACGCCGGTCAGCAGGAAGGATATGGCGGCTAGGGCGATCGGGCGAGCGATGTCGCCACGACCGATGAGGCGCATCGCCGTCACGCGATCGGCGCGGCAGTAACGGCGGTGCCGGCGAGCAGCACGGTGAAGACCAGCGCGCCGAGCAGTGAGGCGGCGATCTGCTGAAGCGAAGCGAAACGGTTGGTCATGGCAGTGGTCCCATTTAGCGGCGGCCGGACCATCCGGCTGCCGATGCAAAAAGGTTTGCAGGGAGTGTGCCAAGTCTAAAAACGGTTTCAAATGATAGGCTTAGGGAAATCCGCCGCGCGGTTCCTGGTATTTCGCTGGTGGAACGCACCACAGATTGGCGCAAACCGCTAACCGGCGCGAAGCTGGTCTCTCCCGGCATGCTTCGCCGCGTACAGCAGCGCGTCGGCACGGGCCAAAACGGCACTGAGATCCTCTGCGCGCGAAGTGCCGCTTATGCCGGCGGAGAAGGTCACCGCGCCGATCTGAGCGTCGGATTCGCGCACGCGGAAACGGCGTGCCGCAACCTGCGCACGCGCGGACTCCAGCGTTGCCACCGCCTCGTCGCGATCGACGCCGACGAACAACACCGCGAATTCCTCACCGCCGTGGCGCGCGACGAGGTGCCCCTCGCACGCGCTGCTCAGGGCCGCCGCGATCGCCTTCAGCACACGGTCGCCGACCGCATGACCGAAGCGGTCGTTCACCGACTTGAACCGATCGATATCGCACAACGCCACGTGGATCGGCCGACCGGCGCCTGCGCGAGCGAACGCCTCCTCGAAGGCGCGACGATTCGGCAGATCGGTCAGCGGGTCGCGTCGGGCATTCTCGCGCGCTTCCTCAAGCGCGACGCGCAGTTCGCTGGCCTCAACCGTTGCGTCGGCCAGCCGGCTTTCCGCAGCCTGCACGCGCGCCAGCATCACGCTGGTCAGCCGCACGACCTCATCCACGTCGGATGTGGCATGGATCGCATCGGCGCTCGCGGCGAGATCGCGGCTGAAATCCTCTGTTTCGGTCCGGATCGCATGCACCATGTCGGAAAAGCCGGCGACCTGCGCCTGCGTGCGTGCGATCAGCCCATCGGCGAGCGCAGCCGCATCAGGCATGGCAGCAACCGACTCGTGGCGTTGTTCGGGCGCGCGGGGGGGCGGGGGCACCACTGACAAAGGCGTCGCGACAGCGGCCTCGCCGCCCAACTTTTCGATATCGCGCGCCGTCAGGCGAAATCCGCCCTCGGTCAACGTCTGCACCGAACGGGCGAGTACGCCATCGGTTTCGGTCATTATGCGGTATGCGAACTGGTAATGGCGCGGATCGGCGCTGAGCCGTTGATCCAGCAGAAAATCGCGGATCCGCTCGAACAATGCCGCCGAGCCCTCGTCAGTCGCTGTGGCGTGCCTGCGCGCTCCGGTCTTCACGGATCGTCCACCTCTTACCCATGCGGCCGCGCACGCGCGCGACCCTGTGGTCCCCGCCGGTTGTGTAGAGCGCAAACTGCTAACAAGGCGTGACCGCGGTTCAGCGGGTGAAGGCGATGCCGAGCCTGGCTCGCGTGGTGCGCCGGTTATAATCGTCGATCGCCTCGCCATAGCCGCTCCACGCCTGGCCAAAGAGGTAGATGTGCGGCCAGCCCTCGCCCAGCGCCGCGAGCGGATACGACAGGAACGCTTCGGCCGCGCCTTTGCCGGTTGCGGGATTGCCGCGCGCGGTAAGGGCGAGCTTGATGCCGTCCTGCCGCCCGATCGCGGCCGTGATCGCGCTATAGCCCCAATAGCGACCTATGTTATCGGCGATGCCGCGGTTGCGGATAAACAACCACGCTTGCGGGGTGAGATCGAGCCGCCATCCGTCCCCCAGCGCCACGGTCTTGTTGAGCCGGAGATACGCGCGGTTGATGTCGATCGAGGTGGCCGGGCCGCCGCCGTTCGAATCGTGCCGGACGCCGATCGCGGCGGCGGTGGTCGCATCGAGCGGCATTTCGACATAGAGCTCCGGGTTGTAGGTCGTCGAGCGGAACGGCACCGACGGTTGGTTGAGTGCCCAGAACATCGTCTGCGTGTACGCGAAATCGAGATGCGGCCCGTCCTCGTGTCCGAGCCCACGGAACGCGAAGCTGAACTGCAATTTGCCGCCTGCATCGTTCAGTCCGAAAGCGCCGTAGATCGGCGCGTAGGCGTGGAAGCGGTCCAAGAACGCCCCCGATGTGCCGGCCGACGTAGTGACGACGTTTTCCGCAACCGCCGGCGCGGGTCGGTGGTCGAGCATCGCCGCCGCTTCGACCGGTGCGGCGGTCTGATCCTGCGGCGGTGCACTGGCGACCAACGTCGCAGGCGCGACGGCGGCAAGACGGTAATGCATGCGCGCGAAGCCACCCGGCGCGACCGGACCCTCGCCGTCGGGCGCGGCGACGAGGTGTAGATGCGACCCGTCGCGCGCGATCGTGTCGATCTCGGACGGACCTTGTGCGGGCGCGGCCTGCGCGCCTTCGTTGAGCAGGAACACCTCCACGCCATTTCGCGCCGCATCGGCGGAAGAGGGCGGCTCGACCAGTGGGCGGAGTTGCGCGGCGGCCGGCAGCGCTACGGCGGCCGGCGCGATGCCCACGATCAACCAGAACTTCGGCCACCAGAACTTTGGCATGGCAGGCTCCCCCGCGTCGGGTATCCGATTCTCAACGCTGGCGGTTTAGTGGCAGCGCGGCTAGGCGATGGCAATGCGCGTTTCCCCTGCCGATCTCGATCTCGCCGCCCAACTCGCCGACGCGGCGGGTGCGGCGATCCTGCCTTATTATCGCAAGCCTCACGGGCTGGAAGCGAAGGACGACGCGTCGCCGGTCACGCTCGCCGACCGCGCGGCGGAGGCGGCGATGCGGACGCTGATCGAGCGACGCTTTCCCGAGGATGCGATCATCGGCGAGGAATATGGCGTGCGCGATGGCACCAGCGGCCGCGCCTGGGTGCTCGACCCGATCGACGGCACGCGCGCGTTCATCTCCGGGCGGCCGATCTTCGGCACGCTGATCGCGCTGGTGGCGGAAGGGTGGCCGGTGCTCGGCGTGCTCGACCAACCAATCCTGAAGGAGCGCTGGGTCGGCACGGTCGGGCGTCCGACGATGTTCAACGGCGCGCCCGCCCAGACGCGGCGTTGCCCCGATCTCGCGAAGGCGCTGCTCGGTACCACCTCGCCCGCGTTGTTCGATGATAGCCAGTTGCACGCGTTCGAGCATCTCGACGGCGCGGTGATGAGCACGGTGCTGGGCGGCGACTGCTACAATTACGGCTGCGTGGCGAGCGGCTGGCTCGACGTGGTGGTCGAGGCGGGGCTCAAGCTGCACGATTTCGCCGCCTTGGTGCCGATCGTAGAGGGCGCGGGAGGGCGGATGTGCGACTGGCAGGGCGATCCGCTCACCGCCGACAGCATCGGCGAAGTGGTCGCGGCGGGCGACCCGGCGCGGATCGAGGAGATTCTCGAGGCGCTCGCCTGCAAGGGGCATTGAGGCTCGCGACCGACACGGGCTTTTAAACCTGCCCCTCCTTCACAAAGGAAGCGGCGGTTCAGAACAGCCCAAAGAACTTCTTGTGCTGCTCCTTGCGCTCGCCCGGCGCCTTCTTGCCATCCTCGGCCTTGGCGGTGGTGCCGTGGCCGACATCGTCACGCGGTTTGCCCTTGGTGGTGCGTTGCGCCGTGGCGGTCGCGCCCGCCAGCACCGGGCCGCATTGCGCGGCCTTGGCATCGCCCACGTCGACGAACGCCAGCACCGCCGCCAGTGGCGTGCCGACCAGCCCGAGCGCGACCCCCGCACCCGCGCGCGCGACCAGATCGGGGCTGATCGGGTTGATGCGTGGCTTGGCGAAGCTGCCCTCGATGCCAATTGGTGACTGCGCGGAGAACAGGCTGATCTTCTTGGCGTCGGCGCGGAACGCCATGTCGATCGCCTCGGTGCCGAAGCCGAAGCCGCCGCGCCCGATCATCACGTTCTTGGTGGTGTCGATCAGGATCGGGTCCGCCGCCGCCACGCCGTGCCCTACGGTGAAGCCGATCAGCCCGCAGTTGATATGGACCGGCTCCTTGAGCTTGTCCTGGAACATCTTCTGCACGAACGTACCGATATCGAGCTCGGCGAGCTGCACGTTGCGCGTCCAGAACGTGCCTTCGGGCAGGATGAACGCGATGCGGCCATGCGAACTCGCCAGCGAATCGTGCAGCGTGTCGCCATCGCCAGCCAGTGTGATATGGCCTTTGACGACGCCGCTCGTCCCCGCCTCGTCGACGCCATAGCCGGCGAGCAGCCTGCCCATCGGCGTCGGCGCTAGGCGGATGTCGTAATCGGTGTGCATCGGCGCGCGACGCTCGTCCATGATGATATCGGCGGCGACATTGCCGCGCGCCATCGAAAAGGTGAGCGGCGAGAGCTTGAGCAACCGGTCGACCAGCGACACGGTGAGGTCGATATGCGAGATCGGCACGTTGCGCGATCGCACCACGCCGACCGTCCAGTGCGCATCGGCATCGAAGTTCTTGATCGACTCAACCCGCAGGTTTGCGTCCGGCAGGATGTGCGAGGCGCCCGCGCCGGTTTCCGCGGCGGCGGCGATCGCGCCTTTGGCGGCGACGGTATCGGGGTTGTAGCCGATAAACGGCGCGGCATCGACGATATCGAGCTTGCGCGTGGCGAGCTTGGCGTCGATTTTGAGGCGCGGCTTCACGTTGCGGATCGTGAAATTGCCCGACAGGTCGCTTGCACCGAATGTTCCGGCCAGATGCGTAAAGGCATATTCCTCGCCGGTCTTCACCAGCGTCGAACGGGCGGTGTAGGTGCGGGTGCGCGGGATCACCACGCCGATGATGTCGAGCAGTTCGGCGGCATTTCGCCCACGCGCCTTCACGGCAAGCGGTACCCCCTCGATATCGGTCAGGCCCGGCAGCGTGCCCGACACGTCGACGATGTTGTGCGCGGCGTGTGCCGTCAGTTGCAGTTCGTTCTTGCCGCGTGCGACCGTCGCATTGGGCGACAGCATCGCGCCCGACAGGGTGAACGGTGTATCGCGCACAACCCCGTTGCCGGTGAAGCGGATCGCATCGGTGATGCTGGTGCCCTGCGACCGGATCGGCTCGAACGACAGGTCGGTCACCAGTCGCATCTGCGGATCACGGTAGCGCAAGGTCGTCTGCGCGACGAGCGCGCGGCGGATCAGCGGCAGCGTCAGCGGCTTGCCGCCCTTGCCGTCACCGAACGTCCAGCTGTTGTGCTTGTGCGCGGCATCCCATTCGAGATCGATCGCACCCTTGGTAAGATTGAGGAAGTGCAACCGTTTGCGCCCCCAGATCATCGAAAGCGGCGCGATCCGCGTGTCGATCCGCCCCGCCTCGAACAGGTTGGGCCTGGTCGCCCACGACGGATTCGAGATCGTGATCCCCTCGGCAAGAAACTTGATGTCGAGCGGATCGAAATAGAGCTGGAAATCGCCCCGCACTTTTAGGTCGCGGTGGAGCAGGCCGGCGGTGATCCGCTCGAACGGGTGCTTCAGGAAGCGGCCCTTGGTGATGTACAGCACCAGCCACACCAAGAAGATCGCCGCGACCAGCCCGATCGCGATGTTGCGGACGATCCGCCATGCGCGGCGGTGGCGACGGGGTGCAGGTTCGCCGTGATCGGCGATCCGGTCCTCGGGGGTGATGGGGCCGGCTGTGTCCATGGCGCCTCAATGCGCGCAAAGCGGTTCGGGTTGCAATCCCCGGCACGAATCGCTATGCGCCCCGCTTCCCGCGAGTAAGAGGAACTGCCCGGCCGGTATGGGCTGCCGTGGCCGTTCATAGATCGTCGCGTATTAGAAAGGACGAAAATGCCCAAACTCAAGACCAAGAGCGGCGTTAAGAAGCGCTTCAAGTTCACCGCCACCGGCCTGTTGAAGCACGGCGTCGCCGGCAAGCGCCACCGCCTGTTGCATCACAACGGCAAGTACATCCGCCAGAATCGCGGCACCAAGGTTCTCGCCAAGGCGGATACCGCTGCGGTGAAGGCCTGGGCCCCTTACGGCCTGCGTTGAGCGGAAGGATATAGATAGATGGCACGCGTAAAACGGGGTGTTACCACCCGCGCCAAGCACAACCGGATTCTCGATCAGGCGAAGGGCTATTATGGCCGTCGCAAGAACACGATCCGCATCGCCCGTCAGGCTGTCGAGAAGGCCGGCCAATATGCGTATCGCGACCGCAAGGTTAAGAAGCGCACGTTCCGCGCCCTGTGGATCCAGCGCATCAACGCGGCCGTCCGCGTCGAGGGCCTGACCTATGCGACGTTCATGCATGGCCTGAAGCTCGCCGGCGTTGAACTCGACCGGAAGGTCCTGGCCGATATCGCGATGCACGAGGGTGCAGCGTTCAGCGCGATCATCGCGCAGGCGAAGGCGGCTCTGCCCCAGGCCGCCTGAGGCGACTTGCACGCAAGCGAAATGGGGCGTCGGTGGCAACACCGGCGCCCTTTTCGTTTGGATTTCCGCCAGGCGGAGAACGATAAGGAGGGTCAGATGGCACTGCAAACCTGGTGGCTCTACGTCACCGTCGTCTTCCTGATCTCCGGCACGCCCGGCCCCAACATGCTGCACGTCATGGTGCAGAGCATCCAGCACGGCCCACGCCGCGCGCTCGCGTCGATGGCCGGGTTGATGAGCGCGGTGCTGCTGTGCCTGCTCGCCTCGGCGGCGGGGCTGGGCGCGCTGCTGAAGGCGTCGCCGCTGCTCTACACCGCGATCCGTTATGTCGGCGTGGCGTATCTGGTTTGGCTCGGCGTCAAGGCGTGGCGCGCGCCGGTCGGCATCGCCGAGGAGGGGGTGGCCACCCCGCAGCGGTCGCTGCGCGCGCTGTACCTCACCGGGCTCGGCACCGGCCTGTCCAATCCGAAGCTCATAATCTTCGCCGCCGCGCTGTTCCCGCAGTTCGTCGATCTGCACCGCCCGTTCGCTGCGCAGCTCGGCGTGCTGGTGGCGAGCTTCGTGGTGATCGAAGGGGCGTGGTACAGCGTCTATGCGCTCGGCGGCCGCAGCCTCGCAGCGTGGCTCGCGCCCGCCAACCGGCGACGGCTGTTCAACCGCGCGTCCGGTGTCCTCTTCATCGGTTTCGGCGCCGCACTGCTCGGCGCGCGCGTCTGAACGCTTGACCTGACCGCCGCGCTCGGCTTCGAGGCGAGGCGTACCCAAGGAATCCTAATATGCCAGTCGAATTGCACGAACTGCCACCTGAGCTTCGCAAGTCGCTTGATGAAATCGGCAATCTGGGCGTTTCTGAAGAGCAATTTCATCTTACGCGAAAGCGGATACTTGATGAAGCCGCTACGAGTGAAACCTTGGCCGCCTTAGATGCCGTTCGTGTCGCTGCTCTTGGGAAAACCGGAGTGGTGTCAATTTGGCTAAAGCTGATTGGAGGGCTTCCTCCAGAAAATCGCGCGCCCGCTTCATACAGGTTCAATAGGCTTCGCGAAGAGGTACAAGTAGCGATCGCCGATCGCAAGGCCGCGCTCGACCGTGCCGAACTCGACGCGAAACTGGCGCGCGAGACGCTCGACATGACGCTCCCCGCCGAAGCCGCGCCGCTCGGCAGCATCCACCCGGTTTCGCAGGTGATGGACGAACTGGCGGAAATCTTCGCGGACCTCGGCTTCGCGGTCGCGACCGGGCCGGAGATCGAGACGCAGTGGTACAACTTCACCGCGCTCAACATGCCCGAGACGCACCCGGCGCGGGCGATGCACGATACCTTCTATCTTAACGCGCACGATGGCGAGGAAGCGCGCGTGCTGCGCACGCATACGAGTCCGGTGCAGATTCGCGCGATGCAGGCGGCGGGCGGCAGCAAGCCGATCCGCATCATCGCGCCCGGCCGCACCTATCGCAGCGATTCGGACGCGACCCACACGCCGATGTTCCACCAGGTCGAGGGGCTGGTGATCGACAAGGGGATCACGCTCGGCCACCTCAAATGGACGCTCGAGACCTTCCTCAAGGCGTTCTTCGAGCGCGACGATATCGTCCTGCGGCTGCGCCCGAGCTACTTCCCGTTCACCGAGCCATCGGCGGAGGTCGATGTCGGCTTCTCGGTCGTGAACGGCAAGCGCGTGATCGGCGGCTCGGATGGCTGGATGGAGGTGCTCGGCTCGGGCATGGTCCACCGCTCGGTCATCGCGGCGGGCGGCTACGATCCCGACGAATGGCAGGGCTTCGCGTTCGGCTGCGGGATCGACCGGCTGGCGATGCTCAAATACGGCATGGACGATCTGCGCGCCTTCTTCGACGGCGATGCGCGCTGGCTGAAGCATTACGGCTTCTCCGCGCTCGACGTCCCCACTTTGTCCGGCGGAGTCGGCGCATGAAGTTCACGCTTAGCTGGCTGCACGAGCATCTCGACACGGATGCGACCCTCACCGAGATTACCGATACGCTCACCCGCATCGGCCTCGAGCTTGAAGGCGTCGAGAACCCCGGCGCGAAGCTCGCCGCGTTCCGCGTGGCCAAGGTGCTCACCGCCGAACGCCACCCGCAGGCGGACAAGCTGCAAGTGCTGTCGGTCGATGCCGGGGACGGTCCCATGCAGGTCGTGTGTGGTGCCCCCAATGCGCGCGCCGGCCTGGTCGGCGTGTTCGGCATGCCCGGCGCGACCGTGCCCGCCAACGGCATGGTGCTAAAGGTCGCGGAGATTCGCGGGGTCGTGTCGAACGGCATGATGTGCTCGACGCGCGAGCTGGAGCTTGGCGACGATCATGACGGCATCATCGAACTGCCCGCCGATGCGCCGATCGGTACGCCCTATCCGGACTATGCCAGCCTCAACGATCCGGTGATCGACGTCGCGATCACCCCCAACAAGCAGGATTGCATGGGCGTGCGCGGCATCGCCCGCGATCTCGCCGCCGCCGGTCTGGGGCGCCTCAAGCCGCTGGTCGTACCCGGCACCGGCCAAACGCCCGCGCCGGTCGCGGGCGAGGGCGCGGGGCCAGCGATCCGCATCGAAGACACTGCGGGTTGTCCGGCATTCTACGGCCAGAGCGTATCCGGCGTCGTCAATGGCACCGCGCCCGAGTGGATGGCGCGCCGCCTCAAGGCGATCGGGCAAAAGCCGATCTCGGCGCTGGTCGATATCACCAACTACGTCTCGTTCGATCTCGGCCGGCCGCTCCACG
Organism: Sphingomonas sp. BAUL-RG-20F-R05-02; assembly: GCF_022662305.1. Taxonomy (GTDB): domain Bacteria; phylum Pseudomonadota; class Alphaproteobacteria; order Sphingomonadales; family Sphingomonadaceae; genus Sphingomonas. The sequence continues at coordinate 485,843 of NZ_JAKNQH010000002.1, read as the reverse complement.
TCTATGATCGCGCCAAGCTGTCCGGCGGGCTCGTCGCACGCAAGGCGCACCCGGGTGAGCAACTCCTCGCGCTCAACGGTAAGACCTACATGCTCGACCAGATCATGACCGTGATCGCCGACGACAGCGGCGCGCTCGGTATCGCCGGCATCATCGGCGGCGAGTCGTCGGGGTGTGGCGCCGACACCACCGACGTGGTGATCGAATGCGCCTATTTCGATCCCGAAAGCATCGCCCGCACCGGCCAGAAGCTCAGCGTCACCAGCGACGCGCGGCAGCGGTTTGAGCGCGGCGTCGATCCGGCGTTCGTCGAGGACGGCCTCGCCATCGCTTGCCGCATGGTGGTGAACCTGTGCGGCGGCATCCCCAGCGCCATCACCCGCGCCGGCGAGCCGCCGGTCCCCGCCACGGTCATCACGTATGATCCGGCGCGTGCGGAGACGCTCGGCGGCCTCGCCGTCGCGCCCGAGCGGCAGCAGGCGATCCTCGAAAGCCTAGGCTTCACCGTCTCGGCGGACTGGCATGTCGGCGTGCCGAGCTGGCGCCGCGATGTCGAGGGCGTGCCCGATCTGGTCGAGGAGGTGATCCGCATCGAGGGGATCGACCATGTCCCGCCGGTGCCGCTGCCGCGCATTCCCGGCGTCGCCACGCCGACCGCGACGCCCGAGCAGAAGGTCGAACGCCGCGTCCGTCGCGCCGCCGCCGCGCGCGGGCTGAACGAGGCGGTGACGTGGAGCTTCCTGTCCGAGGCCGAGGCCGCGCCCTTTGGCGGCGGCGCGTGGAGCCTTGCCAACCCGATCAGCGAAGACCTTAAGGTGATGCGCCCGTCGCTGCTGCCCGGGCTGCTGTCGGCGGCGGCGCGCAACCTCAAGCGTGGCGCGGACGGCGTGCGGCTGTTCGAACTCGGCCGCCGCTATCTGGCGGACGCCGAACGCGCCACGCTCGGGGTCGTGCTGGCCGGCGAGAAGCACCCGCGCGGCTGGCAAAGCGGCAAGGCGCAACCCTTCGATGCGTTCGACGCCAAGGCGGAGGCGATCGCGCTGCTTGCCGCGGCCGGCGCGCCGGTCGACAATCTCCAAATCTTCGGAGAAGCCGGCGAACATTGGCACCCCGGCCAGTCCGGCACGCTGCGGCTCGGGCCGAAGACGGTGCTGGCGGCGTTCGGCATCGTTCACCCGCTCACCGCCCGCGCGTTCGATCTCGACGGCCCGGTCGCGGCGGTGGAGCTGTTCCTCGATGCGATCCCCGCCAAGCGCGGCGCAACCGGCTTCATGCGCCCGGCCTATGCGCCGCCAGCGCTCCAGCCGGTGCGGCGCGACTTCGCCTTCACCGTTCCCGCCGGGCTCGCCGCCGATGCGCTGGTGCGCGCGGTGAAGGGCGCGGACAAGGCGAGCATCACCGCCGCGCGGCTTTTCGATGTGTTCGAGCGCGAGGGTGTGCGTTCGGTCGCGATCGAGGTGACGCTGCAACCCGGTGACAAGAGCTTCACCGACGAGGCGCTCAAGGCGATCGCCGCCAAGGTGGTCGCGGCGGCGGCGAAACAGGGCGCGGTGCTGCGCGGCTAAGGGAGACGGCGAATGGCGGACCTGATCGAGATCAAGGGCGGCGGGCTGAGTGCGGCGATCAACCCGTTCGGCGCGGAACTCACGCATCTGCGCGACGCCCAAGGCCGCGAGTTGATGACCGACGCCGATCCGAAGTTCTGGACCGGTCACGCGCCGCTGCTGTTTCCCTTCGTCGGCCGCCTCAACGGCGATATGCTGCGCCTCGACGGTGCGGAATATCCGATGAAGCAGCACGGTTTCGCCCGCCGCCACAACTTCGCGCTGGTCAATCATGACGCGGCCAGCGCGCACTTCCGGCTGGTGGATGATGCGGAGACGCGCGCGGTCTACCCGTTCGCCTTCGCGCTCGATGCCACCTACAGCATCGCGGGTGCGACGCTCACCGTCGCCATCGCCATCACCAATCGCGGCGACGTTGCCATGCCCGCCAGCTTCGGCTTCCACCCCGCGTTCGCGTGGCCGCTCCCTTATGGCGCGCCGCGCGAGGACCACCGCATTGTGTTCGCCGCTGACCAACCCGGTACGCTGGTCGAACTCAACGACGGCCTCGCCACCTCTGCCGATCGCGCCTCGCCGCTCGATGGGCGCGTGCTCCATCTGAAGGAGGGCCTGTTCGACGACGACGCGCTGATCTGGAACGGCCTCGCCTCGCGCAGCGTCCGCTACGGCGCGTCGACCGGTCCGCAACTGGATGTCGCCTTCGACGCCGACAAGCTCGGTATCTGGAGCAAGCCCGGGGCGGCGCGCTTCGTCTGTATCGAACCGTGGCACGGCATCGCCGACCCGGCGGGTCACACCGGCGATTTCCGCGACAAGCCCGGCGTGTTCGAGATCGCCCCCGGCGGCACTTGGTCGTGCCAGTTGCGCGTCACGCTCACCGCCTGATCTTTTCGCGGGGGTACGACTTTATCGCAGCATCGATCGCAACCATATCCGCCCCGTAACAAAAGGGGCGGGAATGTTCGCAAGCTGGCTGACGGTGCTGTTGCTGATGCTATGGGCGCGTCGCGAGGTGAACGCCGGGCGCGCGCTGTTCGCCGCCCCGCGCCGCTGGCTGGCGCGACTGGGGCGCGGGCATGTGCTGTTTGCCGTCGCACTCGCCGGAGTGATGATCGGTTTGGTGTGGCTGATGAAGGCGGACGGCGCGATGCTCGTCGCGTTCGGCTGGCCCGAGGTCTCCGCGCTTTCCACCATGATCGATCTGCCCGCGTTGATCGACATTGCGGTGATCGCGCTGGTCGCGGCGGGGCAGGCGGGGTTCGGTCGCGTTGCAAGAGCCGCGCGCCCACACCCGCGCCAGCGCCGGCGCCGCACGCTGCGCAGCCGGACGCGGCGGACACCCGCCAACGACGACGAGGACAGACTGCGCCAAGCCGCTTAGTTGAGTTGCCGCGCCGCTGCCGCTAGGCCGCAGCGATGAATCACATCTCCGACCGCCGCACCTTCGCGATCATTTCGCATCCTGACGCCGGCAAAACCACACTCACCGAAAAACTGCTGCTGTTCGGCGGCGCGATCCATCTCGCCGGTGAGGTCAAGGCACGCGGTGCCGCCCGGCGCGCCCGCTCCGACTGGATGAAGATCGAGCAGCAGCGCGGCATCTCGGTCACCTCCTCGGTAATGACGTTCGAGCGGCAGGGTGTGACCTTCAACCTGCTCGACACGCCGGGCCACGAGGATTTCAGCGAGGACACATACCGCACGCTCACCGCCGTCGATTCGGCGGTGATGGTGATCGACGTGGCGAAGGGCATCGAGAGCCAGACGCGCAAGCTGTTCGAGGTATGCCGCCTGCGCAACGTGCCGATCATCACCTTCGTCAACAAGGTCGATCGCGAGGGCCGCGAGGTGTTCGCCATCCTCGACGAGGTGGCGGAACTGCTCCAGCTCGACGTGACGCCGATGACGTGGCCGGTCGGGATGGGCAGCGACTTCGAGGGCATCTTCGATCTCGCCAGCAACCGCCTGCTGATGCCCGAGGGGCCCAGCCGCGAATTCCAGGGCAAGGTGATCGAGACCAGCGGACTCGACGATCCGCAGCTCGATTCGCTGCTGTCCGCGCAGACCCTTGCCAAGATGCGCGAGGATGTCGAACTCGCGCAGGTCGGTTACCCCGAGTTCGATGCCAAGGCGTATCGCGCGGGCAACCTTACGCCGGTGTATTTCGGCTCCGCGCTCAAGGAGTTCGGCGTCGATTCGCTGATCGAGGCGCTCGCCGCCTTCGCACCGCCGCCGCGCGCGCAGCCCGCCGAGCCCGCCGCCGTCGAGCCGACCCGCGACGAGGTGACGGGCTTCGTGTTCAAGGTGCAGGCCAATATGGACCCCAACCACCGCGACCGCATCGCCTTCATGCGGCTGTGTTCGGGTACGTTCAAACGCGGCATGAAGCTTACCCCCAGCGGCCACGGCAAGCCGATCGCGATCCACTCGCCGATCCTGTTCTTCGCGCAGCAGCGCGAACTGGCGGACGAGGCGTATCCGGGCGACATCATCGGTATCCCCAACCACGGCACGCTGCGGGTCGGCGACACGCTGTCCGAACGCGCCGATGTGCGCTTCACCGGGCTGCCCAATTTCGCACCCGAAATCCTCCGCCGCGTCCAGTTGAAGGACCCAACCAAGACCAAGCAGCTTCGCAAGGCGCTCGACGATATGGCCGAGGAGGGTGTCACGCAGGTGTTCTACCCGGAGATTGGTTCGAACTGGATCATCGGCGTGGTTGGCCAGCTACAGCTCGAAGTTCTGCTGTCGCGGCTCGATGCCGAGTATAAGGTTGCCGCCGGGCTGGAGATGGCGCCGTTCGAAACCGCGCGCTGGGTGTCGGCGGAGGATGCGGCGGACCTCAAGGCGTTCACCGATCTCAACCGCAGCGCAATGGCCAAGGACCGTGACGGCAACCCGGTGTTCCTCGCCAAATCAGCGTGGGAGGTCGGCTATATCGCGGATCGCTATAGCAAGGTGAAGTTCGCGGCGACACGCGAGCGGTGAAGTCTGGCTCGGCCACGGTGATCAGGCGCGGCCGTAGCCAGACTTCGGGGACCAAGGACCAAACGGCGGGGACACCGTGCAGCCCGGATCTTCCGTAATGCTTGGGGGCGTCGGAAGCTGAGGTGGTGCTACGCGATTCGCTCCCTTGACTCGATTCCGGTGCTTAACGAATCGTTAAACTACGTATGGTGCGGGTCCGCACAAACGCCCGCATTCACAACGTGCTATCAACCGACTCTGACAAAAGGTGCGGCTAGCGCGAAATCTGCCGGGTGTCGGCTGCCTCGTCATCGCTGGCCAAAGCGTCGGCCAATGCGTCGCGCACCGCACGCACCGCCTCGATCGTCGCGGCGCTGGATGGTGCACGCTTACGCTCATCGGCGAGGAGTTTCTGTACGCCGCGAATGGTATAGCCTTCGTGCGTCAGCAGGCTGTTGATGCGTTGCACCAACGCGACATCTTCCGGCCGGTAATAACGCCGATTGCCTGCGCGTTGCAGCGGCCGAAGCTGGGGGAAGCGCGTTTCCCAATAGCGCAGGATATGCTGCGGCAGCCCGGTTTCACGGGATAATTCGCCGATCGTCCGATATGCGCCCGCGGCCTTGTCCCCCGCCTTTGCTCCCGCCATCCTCTCGCCCGCCGCCTGTTCCGGCGTGTCGGGGGCCGTCATCAGCCGGCGTCCACGATACGGTCGCGCATCATCTGGCTGGCGCGGAACGTCAGCACACGGCGGGGTGCGATCGGCACCTCCACACCGGTCTTCGGATTGCGCCCGACCCGCTCACCCTTGTCGCGCAGCACGAACGTGCCGAAGCCTGAAATCTTGACGTTGGCGCCCTGCGACAGCGCCTCGCACATATGTTCGAGAATTTGTTCGACCAGCTTGGACGAGTCCGCGCGCGACAACCCGACTTGATGATGCAAGGCTTCCGATAGATCGGCCCGCGTCAGTGTTCCTGTAGACACTTAGTCCTCCCCCTTTCCCCAAAGGTGACGGCCTGCGTATCACGCCGCGAAAGGTGCCGGAAGGGCTTAGTTCCTCAATGACAACGAAGAATTCGGAACGGTACCGTACTGTCGCAACCCGAAAACGCCGACAACGCTGTCAGAAACGCGCCACTGCCGCACCCCAGGTGAAGCCGCCGCCCATCGCTTCGAGCACGATCAGGTCGCCGCGTGTGATTCGTCCGTCTCGAACGGCGGTGTCGAGTGCGAGCGGCACCGACGCGGCGGAGGTGTTGGCGTGGCTGTCCACCGTCACCACCACCTTGTCGGGGGACAGGCCGAGCTTCTTGGCGGTGGCATCGAGGATGCGGGCGTTGGCCTGATGCGGAACCAGCCAGTCGATCGCGGATGCGTCGAGCCCGGCGACTGCCATCGTCTCGCTCAACACTGTCGCCAGATTGGTAACGGCGTGGCGGAACACCTCGCGGCCCTTCATGCGCAGCTTGCCGACCGTACCGGTGGTGGAGGGGCCGCCGTCGACATAGAGCAGCCCGTTGTGGCGCCCGTCGGCGTGCAGCCGCACTGCGAGGATGCCGCGATCGTCAGGCGCGCCTGCGCTCTCCTGGCCTTCCAGCACGATCGCGCCCGCGCCGTCGCCGAACAGCACGCAGGTCGCGCGGTCCTCCCAGTCGAGGATGCGGCTGAACGTCTCCGACCCGATCACCAGCGCGCGGCGTGCCGAACCGGCGCGGATCATGCTGTCCGCCACCTGCACCGCGTAGAGGAAGCCCGAACATACCGCCGCCACGTCGAACGCGACGGCATCGTCGATGCCGAGCATCGCCTGTACCTTGGTGGCGCTCGACGGGAAGGTCTGGTCGGGCGTGGCGGTCGCCAGCACGATCAGGTCGATGTCCTGCGCGGTGCAGCCCGCCGCCGCGATTGCGGCGCGTGCGGCATCGGCGGCGAGCGTCGCGGTGGTCTCATCGGGGCCGGCGATGTGGCGGAACTTGATGCCGGTGCGTTCGACGATCCATTCGTCGGTGGTATCGACGGTTTCGGCAAGCTGCGCGTTCGAAACCCGCCGCGCGGGGAGCGCGGAGCCGGTTCCGGTGATGACGGCGCGAATCATGGCTAGTTCCTTCGAGCCCGGTCAGGCTGCCTTTGCTTCGAAATTGCCGAGATCCTCGGCGATGCGGCGCGTCAGATCGTCGCGCACCATCTTGGCGGCCACGCCGATCGCGGTGGCGACGCCGATCTCGTTGGCGCTGCCGTGGCTCTTCAACACGAGGCCGTTGAGGCCGAGGAAGACCGCGCCATTGTGGTTGTTGGGGTCGAGATGGTGGCGCAACAGATCGGTCGCCGGCTTTGAGATCAGGAAGCCGATCTTCGAACGGGTCGAGCTTTTGAACGCGCGGCGCAGCAGGTCCGCGACAAACCGCGCGGTGCCCTCCGCCGTCTTCAGCGCGATGTTACCGGAGAAACCGTCGCACACCACCACGTCGACCTCACCGCGCGACAGCCGGTCGCCTTCGATGAAGCCGGTGAAGTTCATCGGCAGATGCGTGGCGAGCCGCAGCGTCTGCGCGGCATCGCGGATCTCATCGGTGCCCTTCTGGTCCTCGCTGCCGATGTTGAGCAGTGCGACACGCGGGCTCGCGACGTCCATCGTGGTGCGCGCATAGGCGGCCCCCATCACCGCGAATTGCACGAGGTTGCGCGCATCGCATTCGGTATTGGCGCCGAGATCGAGCACCACCACGTCGTTGTCGCCGAGCGAGGGCAGCATCGCCGCCAGCGCGGGCCGGTCGATACCGGGCATGGTGCGCAGGCTCAGCTTCGCCATCGCCATCAGCGCGCCGGTGTTGCCCGCCGATACGCAGGCCGAGGCGCGACCCTTCTTCACCATATCGATGGCGATCCCCATCGAAGTGGTCTTGGCGCGACGAATCGCCTGGCTCGGCTTGTCGGAGGAACCCACCACCTCGGGGGCGTGGACGATCTCCGAATGCGCGGTCAGGTTGGGGTGCTTTTTCAGCCCCTCGGTGATCGCCGCTTCATCCCCGACGAGGATGAAGCGCAGCTCCTCGAACTGGCGACGCGCGCGTGCGACGCCGGCGAGCATGACTGCCAGCCCCTCGTCGCCACCCATCGCATCCACGGCAATCCGGGAGCCGTTCATCACTGCACCCCCTTGTTCCGTGGAGATCAGGCTTCGACCGAGACGATCTCGCGGCCGTTATAATGGCCGCATGCGGTGCACAGGTTGTGCGGGCGCTTCAGTTCGCCGCAGTTCGGGCATTCCTGGAACGACGCGATGCTCAGCGCATCGTGCGCGCGACGCATGCCACGCTTGGACGGGGTGGTTTTTCTTTTGGGGACGGCCATTTCGGCGAAACCTTGTGCTTGTTGCGTATCGATGCGAGTCGATCCGCCCGGACCATGCCCAAGCGACCGACGGTAAGTCGGCCGCGGAAGGCACCAGCGGCCGAACGCATCGCGAAGCACCGCGCCTATAGCGATTTCGGCCGGCGTTGCAAGCGCCGCGCTCCGGTGCCACAGCCGCCACCTCTCATGAAAGGAACGAAATTGGCGTCTGTCCTGCTGCCGATCACGCTTGCCGCCGCTGGTGGCGCCGGCATCATCAACTTCTGGCTGGCGGTGCGCACCGGGCTGATTCGCCGCGCCACCGGGGTGGAACTCGGCGACGGCGGCAGCGCGCCGCTGATTCGGCGGATGCGCGCGCACGCCAATTTCGTCGAATACACGCCCTTCGTATTGCTGCTGATCGCGCTGATCGAATTCAACATCGGCAGCCCGGCGTGGCTGTGGGTCGTCAGCGCCGCGTTCCTGCTCTCCCGAGTCGCACATGCGCTCGGCATGGACGGCATGCCCGCGGGACGCGCGATCGGTACCGCCGTCACCTTCGCGGCGCTGGTCGGCCTGTCGGCCTATGCGGTGGCGCTGCCGTTCATCGGTGGCGCCCATACCGCTGCGGAGACGATGATCCGCATCCGGTAATCACGCCGCCAGCGCGCGATCGCTCACATACGGGTTGGTCGCGCGCTCCTGCGCGAAGGTGCCGGGCTGGCCGTGCCCGGGCAGGAAGGTGGTGTCGTCCCCCATCGGCCACAGCTTGGCGACGATCGCATCGAGCAGATCCTGATGGCTGCCGAGCGGAAAGTCGGTCCGCCCGATCGACCCTGCGAACAGCACGTCGCCGACGATTGCCAGTTTGGAGGCGGGGTGGTGGAACACGACATGCCCCGGCGTGTGGCCCGGCGTGTGATAGACGTCGAGCGTGAGGTCACCGACCGTGACGGTGTCGCCCTCGACCAGCCAGCGGTCCGGCTCGAACGGGGTGCCCGGTACGCCATAGGCGCGACCGTCATCCTCCAGCCGCGCGATCCAGAAGCGGTCCGCCTCGTGCGGCCCCTCGATCGGCACGCCGAGTTCCTTGGCGAACGGGCCGGCCGCGCCGCAATGGTCGATATGGCCGTGGGTGAGGATGATCTTCTCGACGGTGACGCCGTGCTGCGCCGCCGCCGCGCGCAGCTTGGGCAGATCGCCACCGGGATCGACGAACGCGCCGCGCATCGTCTGCGTACACCACAGCAAGGTGGAATTCTGCTGGAGCGGCGTCACCGGCACGATCGCCGCGCGGAGGGGTGGGTTGGCCATGCCGGGACACCTAAGCCCGCTGTACCGGGCAGACAAGGGCGTGGGTGGCGGCATGGCTCGCGGCAGGGCTTGCTCAACCGGGCATAAACGCTGCATCTGTCGCCCGGATATGCTGCCGGCTGCCCCCTTTGTCCTGCTCGACGATGCGAGCGATGCCAGCGGGGTCGCGCGGCTCTATCGCGATCCGGTGCGGATCGTGACGGCGCACAGCATCGCGGAGGTGTGGCCGGCGCTGGAAGCGATCCGCACGGGGCAGCGCGAAGGGCTGCACGCCGCCGGCTACCTCGCCTACGAAGCCGCCGCCGCGTTCGAGCCGACGCTGACGCCGCCACGCCCAGGCGATGCGCCGCTACTGTGGTTCGGCCTGTTCGCCGCCTGGGACACGGTCGCGGACGTGCCCGCGCTGCTGCCCGATCCGGCCGGCGCATGGCTCGGCCCGAGCGAACCCGAGATGGACTATGCCACCTATGCCGAGCGGTTCGCGGCGGTACGCGAGCTGATCGCGGCGGGTGACGTCTATCAGGCCAACCTGACCTATCCGGCGGCGGTGCCGGTGCAGGGCGATCCGCGTGCACTCTACGCGCAACTACGCGGGCGGGCGCGGGCGGGGCATGGCGCGCTGATCCACGACGACGCACGCTGGCTGCTGTCGCTCTCGCCCGAGCGGTTCTTCGCGCTGTCGGGGCGCGATCTCGTTTGCATCCCGATGAAGGGCACCGCGCGGCGTGGCGCCACCGCGGCGGAGGACGCCGCGCTCGCCGAGGCGCTCGCCGCCGATCCCAAGCAGCGCGCCGAAAACCTGATGATCGTCGATCTGATGCGCAACGATCTCGCCCGCGTCGCGGTGGCGGGCAGCGTCGCGGTGCCGGATCTGTTCGCGGTTGAACGCTACCCGAGCGTGCAGCAGATGGTCTCCACCGTCACCGCCACGCTCGCGCCCGAGCAGGACGCGATCGACGTGCTCGCCGCGCTGTTCCCGTGCGGCTCGATCACCGGCGCGCCCAAGCTGCGTGCGATGGAGGTGATCGCCGGGGTCGAGGGTGCCCCACGCGGCCTCTACACTGGCGCGATCGGCCGGATCGATGCGGACGGCGATGCTGCGTTCAACGTCGCGATCCGCACTTTGGTGCTGGCGGACGGGCACGCCACGTTCGGCGTCGGCGGCGGCATCGTCGCCGATTCGCGTGTGGCCGAGGAATGGGCGGAGACGCAGGTGAAATCCGCCTTCCTCGCCACCCCCGGCCCGGGCTTCGACCTGATCGAGACGATGGCGTTCGATCCGGTCGCCGGGCTGGCGCAACTCGAACGCCACCTCGAACGGCTGAAGGCGAGCGCCACCGCGTTCGGCTTCGCGTTCGATCGTCACGACACCCGCAACGAACTCCAGGCGGCGACCTTCCGGCTGCGCGATGCCCGCCGCATCCGCCTGCTGCTCGCGCGCAGCGGCGCGATCGCCATCGAGGTATCGCCGCTGCCGCTTGCGCCCGACCATCCCGTGCCGGTCGCGGTGGTGCCGCTGCCAGTCGACCCCAGCGATTTCCGCCTGCGCCACAAGACTACCGATCGCGGCTTCTACGATGCCGCCCGCACCGCCGCCGGTACGTTCGAGGTGGTGTTCGCGCGCCCCGACGGCCTGCTCACCGAAGGCAGCTTTACCGCGTTGTTCGTGCCGCGCGGCGACCGGCTCGTCACCCCGCCGCTGGCGCGCGGGCTTTTGCCCGGCGTGCTGCGCGCGGCGCTGCTCGACAGCGGCGAAGCGGTTGAGGGCGATCTCACCGCCGCCGACCTTGCGCACGGCTTCTTCGTCGGCAACGCGGTGCGCGGGCTGATCCCGGCGGTGCTGGCGGTTGCGGAAGGCGCGGACGCCAGTCTATAGCCGCGCCGCTTGTCCCCGATAGAGGCGTTTCCCCATGCACCCATCCGCCGCGCTTGCCCGCATCAAGCCTTCGCCCACGCTCGCGATCACCTCGCGCGTGCAGGAGTTGAAGCGCGCCGGCGTCGACGTGATTGGTCTCGGCGCGGGCGAACCCGATTTCGACACGCCCGACTTCATCAAGGAAGCCGGCATCAAGGCGATCCGTGACGGGCAGACCAAATACACCAACGTCGACGGCACGCCCGAACTGAAGGACGCGGTCGTCGCCAAATATCTGCGCGACAACGGCCTCACCTACACGCGCGACCAGATCACCATCAACGCGGGCGGCAAGCACACCTTGTTCAACGCGATGGTCGCCACGCTCGACGCGGGTGACGAGGTGGTGATCCCCGCGCCATATTGGGTGAGCTACCCCGACGTGGTGCTGTTCGCGGGCGGCACCCCGGTGTTTGTCGCGGCGGGCGCGGACCAGAACTACAAGATCACGCCTGAGCAGCTCGATGCGGCGATCACGCCGAAGACCAAATGGGTCATCATCAACTCGCCGTCGAACCCGACCGGCGCCGCCTATAGCGAACCGGAGCTGAAGGCATTGGGCGAGGTGCTGGAGCGGCATCCGCATGTGTGGATCTTCGCCGACGACATGTACGAACATATCCTGTTCGACGATTTCAAGTTCACCACCATCGCGCAGGTCTGCCCCGCGCTGTACGAGCGCACGCTGACCGCCAATGGCTGTTCCAAGGCCTATGCGATGACCGGCTGGCGGATCGGTTTCGCCGGCGGTGCGCCGTGGCTCATCAAGGCGATGTCCAAGCTGCAATCGCAGTCGACCAGCAACCCCTGCTCGATCGCGCAGGCCGCCAGCATCGCGGCGCTGACCGGCGATCAGGGCTTCCTCAAGGACAATGCCGCGCTGTTCCAGCGCCGCCGCGATCTCGTCGTCGGCATGCTCAACCAGATCGAGGGCATGACCTGCCCGAACCCGGAGGGGGCGTTCTACGTGTACCCGGAATTCTCCGGGCTGATCGGCAGGAGCACCCCGAACGGCAAGCGCATCGACACCGACGAGGATTTCGTCGGCTACCTGCTCGACGACGCCAAGGTGGCGGCGGTGCAGGGCGCGGCGTTCGGCCTCTCGCCGGCGATGCGGATCAGCTATGCGACCAGCGACGAACTGCTGACCAAGGCGTGTGAGCGGATCCAGGCGGCCAGTGCTGCGCTGAAGTAAGCGCGGTAGGCGAGCAGCCGAGCCCCCTTTTTTTTGGATCTCCCCCGACGAAGGGCGAGGTCCAGTTGGAAAGCGGCGGTAATGGAACGCGTCGCCAATTCGCCGCTCCGGAATTGGTCCCCGGCCTGCGTCTGGGAAGGGCCGCAAGGGCGAGGGCAGGGGCGATCGGCGCATCCCCCACAAGCGCGGCGTGGCGAAGCCACGCCGTCGGTCCTCGCTGGCGCGAGGCCGGCCGGGCTTCTCGCCGAGGCGCGGATTAGCTTGGGCTAATCCGCTGCGAGAAGCTCAGAACAACCCCTCAATCTCGCCCGCATCCCCGAACCGGATCGCTTCCGCCGCTGGCACGCGCGGCAGACCCGGCATCGTCATCAGATCCCCGCATACCGCCACTACGAAGCCAGCTCCCGCCGCCAGCCGTACCTCGCGGATCGGCACGACATGGCCGACCGGCGCGCCGAGCAGCGTCGGATCGGCGGAGAAGCTGTACTGCGTCTTCGCCATGCACACCGGCAGATGGCCGAACCCCGCCGCCTCCCAGCGCGCAAGCTGCGCCACGACCTTGGCATCCGCCGCCACGTCGTCGGCGCGGTACAGCCGCGTCGCCACCGCACGCGTCTTGTCGAGGAGCGGCAGGTCGTCGCCATAAAGCGGCCGGAACTTCGCACCGCCCGCGTCGATCCGCGCCACCACCGCCTCGGCGAGATCGACCGCGCCCGCGCCGCCGTCCGCCCAATGGCGGCACAGCACGCCCTCGGTACCGTGCGCGGTGGCGATCGCACGGATCGCGTCGATCTCGGCGTCGCTGTCGGTGGCGAAGTGGTTGATCGCCACCACCACCGGCACGCCGAACTGGCGCACGTTTTCGATATGCCGCGCGAGGTTCACCCCGCCACGCTGCACCGCCGCCACGTCCTCACGGCCGAGATCGGCCTTGGCGACGCCGCCGTTCATCTTCAGCGCGCGCACCGTCGCGACGATCACCGCCGCGTCCGGCGCCAGCCCCGCCTGCCGGCACTTGATATCGAAGAACTTCTCCGCGCCGAGGTCCGCGCCGAACCCCGCTTCGGTCACTACGTAATCGCCCAGCGCCAAAGCCGCACGCGTCGCGATCACCGAATTGCAGCCGTGCGCGATGTTGGCGAACGGCCCGCCGTGCAGCAGCGCGGGGTTGCCCTCCAGCGTCTGCACCAGGTTGGGCTTGATCGCCTCCGCCAGCAGCACCGCCATCGCGCCGTCCGCCTTCAGGTCGCGCGCGGTCACCGGTTGGCGGTCCCGCGTCTCCGCGACGATGATCCGCCCGAGTCGCGCCTCGAGATCGGCGGCATCCTCGGCAAGGCACAGCACCGCCATCACCTCCGACGCAACGGTGATGTCGAACCCGGACGCGCGCGGAAAGCCATTGGCGACGCCGCCGGGCGACTGGGTGACCTCGCGCAACGCCCGGTCGTTCATGTCGAGCACCCGCTTCCACGTCACCCGCCGCACGTCGATATCGAGCGCATTGCCCCAATAGATGTGGTTGTCGATCATCGCCGCGAGCAGATTGTGCGCGGAGGTGATCGCGTGAAAATCGCCGGTGAAATGGAGGTTGATATCGACCATAGGGCCGACCTGCGCATAGCCACCGCCGGTCGCGCCGCCCTTGGTGCCGAAGCACGGCCCCAGCGACGGTTCGCGCAACGCCAGCACGGTCTTGCGCCCGGTCCGGTTGAGCGCATCGGCCAGCCCGACCGAGGTGGTGGTCTTGCCTTCGCCCGCCGGCGTCGGGTTGATCGCGGTGACGAGGATCAGCTTGCCAGGAGTGCGCGGCGGCAGCACGGCGGGATCGAACTTCGCCTTGTCGCGGCCATAGGGCTCGATCTGCTCCGGCGTGAGCCCGAGATCGGCGGCCACGTCCACGATCGGTCGTAGCGTCACCGCCCGGCTGATCTCGATATCGCTCGGCATCGTCATTCCCCCCAAGCGCCGGCCTCAGCCGTCGCTCGCCCGCTCGATATCCGCGCCGACTGCGCTAAGCTTCTCCTCCAGCCGCTCGTACCCGCGATCGAGGTGATACACCCGCGCCACCTGCGTCTCGCCCTCCGCCGCCAGCCCCGCGAGGATCAGGCTCATCGACGCGCGCAGGTCGGTCGCCATCACCGGCGCGCCGACCAGCCGCTCGACGCCGCGCACCACCGCGGTCCGGCCGGAAACGTGGATATCCGCGCCCATCCGCGCCAGTTCCGGCACATGCATATAACGGTTTTCGAAGATCGTCTCGGTCAGCACGCTCGCGCCGTCGGCCTTGGTCAACATCGCCATGAACTGCGCCTGCATATCGGTGGCGAAACCGGGGAACGGCGCGGTCGACAGCGTGAGCGGGCGAAGCCGCTCGGGTGCCGCGACGTGGAGCACGTTGTCGCGTTCCTCCACGGTCACTCCCGCCTCGATCAGCGCGGTGATCGTCGCGCGCATATCCTCCGCCACCACGCCGACGAGATCGAGCGTACCACCGGTGATCGCCGCCGCGCAGGCATAGCTGCCCGCCTCGATCCGGTCGGGCATCACCGCATAGGTCGCGCCGTGCAGGCGATCGACACCGGTGATCTCCAGCGTCTCGCTGCCGATGCCGGTGATCTTGGCCCCCATCGCCACCAGGCAGTTGCACAGATCGACGATCTCCGGCTCGCGCGCGGCATTGCCGATCCGGGAGACGCCGCGCGCCAGCACCGCCGCCATGACCACATTCTCGGTTGCCCCGACCGATACGATCGGGAACACGTAATCGCCGCCCGCCAGCCGCCCGCCCGGCGCGCTTGCCTTGACGTAGCCCGCCGCCAGTTCGATCTCCGCGCCGATCGCCTCCAGCGCCTTGAGGTGGAGGTCGATCGGCCGGTTGCCGATCGCGCAGCCGCCCGGCAGCGACACCGTCGCCTCGCCCGCCCGTCCGACCAGTGGGCCGAGCACCAGAATCGACGCGCGCATCTTGCGTACGATATCGTACGGAGCCTCGGTCGAGGTGAGCTTGCCGGCACGGATCGTCATCACCCGGCCGAAGTCTTCCGGCCGCGCGCCCTCGATCTGCGTCGAGGCGCCGAGCTGGTTGAGCAGGTGGCCGAAACTATCGACGTCTGCCAGCCGCGGCAGGTTGCGCAGCGTCAGCGGCTCCTCGGTCAGCAGCGCGCATGGCATCAGCGTGAGCGCGGCGTTCTTGGCACCGGAAATGGGGAGACGGCCCGACAGGCGCTTGCCGCCGCGAATGATGATACGATCCATCCTTCGGCTCTTATCGCTTCGTCCCGCGCGCGCAAGCGAACGCACGAGATTGAAAGGGGAATGTGACCGGTTTGAAGCCCTATTGATCGACTTTAATGCGCTGATCCCCCCGCGCTGCTTTGGATGGGCAACCAAGGGGGATTGTACCGAGTGTCAGGGAGTTGCTTCGCCGAACGTCTGAGCGAGATCGTTGTGCTGACCGAGGCCGAGCATCGTGCGCTGCAGCGGCTTGAAGACCGGGAACGGCATCTTCGCCGCGGCGCGACGCTCCAGCGCGAGAACGATCGGGTCGCCGAGATGTTCGTCCTGCGCAAAGGGCTGATGATGAGTTCGGTGCTGCTTGACGACGGCAGCCGCCAGATCCTGCGGATCCACTTCCCCGGCGATCTGCTCGCGGTGTCGAGCCTGATCTACAACGACGCGCCCGAGACGATCACGGCGCTGTCCGATTGTACCGTCGCACCGTTCGAACGTGCGGCGTTGAGCGCGCTGTTGGTCGATCATCCACGCCTCGCCGCACTGGTGCTGGTCTACAGCCAGATCGAACGGGTGGCGCTGACCGACCGCCTCGCCGCGCTGGGGAGGACGTCAGCCAAGGCGCGAGTCGCCGCGATCCTCATCGAACTGCGCAATCGTATGCGGATGCTCGACAAGAGTATCGGCGAAAGCTTTGTGCTGGGACTGACGCAGGAGGAGATCGGCGACGCCACCGGTCTCACCGCCGTCCACGTCAACCGCATGTTGCGCCAGCTTGAGGAAGAGGGGCTGATCGCGCGCGAGGCGGGGCGAGTGCGCTTCCTCAACGAGCGCGCGCTCGCGCGTTCCGCAAACTTCGTGGATCGCTACGCCGGGCTAGACCTGGGATGGTTGCCGCCGTCGCGGGGATGAACCGGTCGATCGCCGCGTCGTCCGCGTGGCCCAGGCGGCAGCGGTGCGCGGGCGGGCGGCGTCAGGCCAATCTAAAGCGACTTCGAATCAGGCTTTTTCCAGCATGCATTGCAGCGGGTGCTGGTTCTGACGGGCGAACTCGGTGACCTGCGCGACCTTGGTTTCCGCCACTTCGTAGCTGAAGATACCGCACACGCCGACGCCCTTCTGGTGGACGTGCAGCATCACCCGCGTCGCCGCCTCCATATCCATGCGGAAGAAGCGTTGCAGCACGAGCACGACGAATTCCATCGGCGTGTAATCATCGTTGAGCAGCAGCACGCGGTACGGCGTCGGCTGTTTGGTGCGCGAGCGGGTCCGCGTCGCAATGCCGAGGCCGGTGCCATCGTCATCGCCGTCGGTATGCTCGGCCATCGTCGGGTTCATATATGTGTCGATCATGGCGAGACGAAAATATGGCATCGCGGGCGGCAAGGGCAAGGGGCGTTCGGCACGGCTCTTGGTTTTTGCGTCACAATGCTCAACACCAGGACGCAAAAAGGGCCGCCCCATGCGGAGCGACCCCTCTGTTACCGGATCGGTGGACCGATCAGGCGGCGATCTTCGCCCGCTCGGCGGCAAGCGCGACGCGGTTCGACAGCGGCTGCGCGATCTCACCGACCAGCTTCAGCATCGCCTCGGTGTTCTTCGACGATTCGGCGACCATCGAGTCGAACGACTGACGGATGAAATCGCTCTGCATCTTGAACAGCTCGGTCGGCGACTTCACCGACGCCATGCTCTTCATGATGGCGGTCGTGTTCTCGAACTGCTTGCGCGTGTATTCGGCAGCGTCCTGGCCGAGCGTCTCGAGGCCCTTGGCCGCGATCTTGCCCGATTCGACCATCGCCTCGACGTTGCCCTTGCCGAAGGCGTTCATCTCTTCGAACATCTTGCTGCTCTTTTCCATCGCCGACTTGGCGCGCTCGTTGACGTCGCCGAACATGGCCTGGGTCTTCGTCGTGGCGTCCTGCATCGTGGCTTCCATGGTCTCTTCCTTCTGGACATGCGCCACGGAGAAGACCGGGGCGGTGGGTTGCGGGTTGGTAAAGGCGGGGGCCGCAGCGACCGGTTCGGGCGCTGGCGACGGGGTGATGACGGGTGCGGGTGCGACCGGCTCAGGAGCCGGCGCGGCAGCGACCGATTCCGGCGCGCTGGTGTGCGGCATCGGCTCGTGCGCAACGTCCAGTACCGCGGCGGCGACGACGGCGGGGGTGATCGCGTCCGGCAGACTCGGTGCCGGCATCTCGCTGGCAGCCGCCACCGGCAGCTTTGCCTTGGGACCGCGCTTGGCCGGGGTGGCGGCGCCGGGAAGGCCCGGCAACACATCCTTGGCGACCGGCTTGCCGCGCATCACGGGCTTTGGTCCATCGCTGGCCATATCACCATCTCCTACGGAATTGCTGCGTCGCAATATAGCGCAGGCGATGACATGCTGCAACAGATTTGTTGCAGTGCAACATAGACCATATCGGAGTGATCACCGCCGGCAATGCAGCCGTTTGGAGGCGACGCTAGCGTTCCCGAACGTAGCGGCCGGGCGCCTCCTCGATCGCTGCGAGCGCGCCCGCGCCCGCGCCCGGCACCCGCGCACCCGCCGCCGGCACCGTTTCCGGGTCGATCGCGCGAAGCCATGCCACCCAGTCGGGCCACCAGCTGCCCTTGGTCTCGTGCGCGGCGGCGATAAAATCCTCCAGCGTGTCCTTCGGTTCCGTGTTCGTCCAATATTGGTATTTGTTCGCGGCTGGCGGGTTCACCACTCCGGCGATATGCCCCGATCCGGCCAGTACGAAGCGCACCGGCCCGGCGAGGTGACGGGTCAGTTTCCACACGCTGCCTGCCGGCGCGATATGATCTTCGCGCCCCGCCTGCACATAGGCGGGGGTCTTGACCTGGCTGATGTGGATCGGGGTGCCGTCCACGCTCAATTCGCCGTCGGTGGCGAGCCGGTTGTCGCGGTACAGATCGGTCAGGTAGCTGATGTGCCACTTGGCGGGCAGGTTGGTGGTGTCGCTGTTCCAGTGGAGCAGATCGAACGGCGCATAATCGTTGCCGAGCAGATAATTGTTGGTGACGTAGTTCCAGATCAGGTCGCGCCCGCGCAGCAGGTTGAACGTTGCCGCCATGTACCGCCCGTCGAGATAACCGTCCGGGGTCAGTTCCTTGAACATCGCCAGCTGCGTATCGTCGACGAAGTGGAGCAGTTCGCCCGCATCCGCGAAATCGACCTGTGCGGTGAAGAACGTCGCGCTCGCCACCATGTCGGCTTCCCCGCGCGCGGTCAGCACCGCCAGCGTCGCGGCAAGCGTGGTGCCCGCCACGCAATAGCCGATCGCGTGGATGTGTTTCGCCTCCAGCGCGGTCTTGGCAACGGTGATCGCGTCGATCTGCGCGGCGACGTAATCGTCCCACACCACGTCCTTCATGGTCGCGTCGGCGGAGCGCCACGACACCATGAACACGGTGATGCCCTGTTCCACCGCCCAGCGCACGAAGCTCTTCTCCGGCGTCAGGTCGAGAATGTAGAAGCGGTTGATCCACGGCGGGAAGATTACCACCGGCGCGGCCAGCACGTCGGGCGTGGTCGGCGCATATTGGATCAGTTCGTACAAGGGCGTGCGATGCACCACCTTGCCCGGCGTCATCGCCAGATTGCGGCCGACCTCGAACGCGCCCGGCGCGACCTGCGTCATCTGCCCCTTGGACATGTCGGCCAGCATGTTCTGCAAGCCTTTGACGAGGTTTTCGCCACGCGTCTCGATAGTCTTTTCCAGCACCTGCGGATTGGTGGCGGGGAAGTTGCTCGGGCTCATCGCGTCGATGAAGGCGCGGGTCGCGAAGCGGAGCTGTTCCTTCTGCTTGTCCTCAAGTCCCTCCACCGAATCGACCGCGCGCAGCATATGGTCGGAAATCAGGAAGTAGCTTTGCCGGATCCAGTCGAACACCGGGTTCTCGCGCCATGCCGAATCGCGGAAGCGGCGATCAGCGGCCTGTTCGGGCTTCTCGGCGGTACGCTGTGCGGCGGGGACGAGCATCTGCTGCCACATCGCGACGCTGTCGCGCCAGAAATCGGTGACGCGCCCGACGGTCGCCGGGTCGGTCACGCCGGGGATCGGCGGCACCGCCGTCTCGACCGGTTTCATCGCGGCGAGGCCGTTCTCCAGCAACAGTTGCTGCATCCGCCCGAACACCAAAGTCCAGCGCTGCATCTCCTCCAGGCTCGGCATCGCGGGCATCGCGGCTGCGCCAGTGGTCGGCTTGGTATCAGTATCGCTCACGCGCGCACTCCTGCTCGTGCACGGGTTTTGCTTTACGTCCGCGCCGCTTCGGTTTCTATATGCCCGCGTTCGCACCTTGGCGAACCTTATTGGGGCTGATCCCGTGTCCGACGAATTCTACCGCATGAAGCGCCTGCCACCGTACGTCATCGCCGAAGTGAACGCGATGCGGGCGGCTGCGCGCGCGGGCGGCGAGGACATCATCGATCTCGGCATGGGCAACCCCGATCTGCCGCCGCCGCCGCACGTGATCGAGAAGCTGTGCGAAGTCGCGATGAAGCCCGATGCGCACGGCTATTCGCAGTCCAAGGGCATCCCCGGCCTGCGCCGCGCCCAGGCGAACTATTACGGCCGCCGCTTCGGCGTCGAGGTCGATCCCGAGACGGAGGTGGTCGTCACGATGGGATCGAAGGAGGGGCTCGCCAGCCTCGCCACCGCGATCACCGCGCCGGGCGATGTCGTGCTCGCGCCCAACCCGTCCTACCCGATCCACACGTTCGGCTTTATCCTCGCCGGCGCGACGATCCGCGCAGTGCCGACCACGCCGGACGAGGCGTATTTCGAATCGCTCGACCGCGCGATCGCCTTCACCGTGCCGCGCCCGTCGGTGCTGGTGGTGAACTATCCGTCCAACCCTACTGCCGAAACGGTGGACATCACCTTCTACGAACGGCTGGTGGCGTGGGCGAAGGAGAACAAGGTCTGGATCATCTCCGACCTCGCCTATTCGGAGCTGTATTACGACGGCAAGCCGACCGTCTCGATCCTCCAGGTGCCCGGCGCCAAGGACGTCGCGATCGAGTTCACCTCGCTGTCGAAGACCTATTCGATGGCAGGCTGGCGGATCGGCTTCGCGGTCGGCAACGCCAAGCTCATCGCGGCGATGAGCCGGGTGAAGTCCTACCTTGATTACGGCGCGTTCACGCCGATCCAGGCGGCGGCGTGCGCCGCCCTCAACGGCCCGCAGGATATCGTCGAGGCCAACCGCGTGCTGTACCACAAGCGCCGCGACGTGCTGGTCGAGAGCTTCGCCCGCGCCGGTTGGGATATCCCGGCACCACCCGCCAGCATGTTCGCCTGGGCACCGCTGCCGCCTGCGCTGAAACATCTCGGCAGCCTGGAGTTCTCCAAGCAGCTGCTCACCCACGCCAAGGTCGCGGTCGCGCCCGGCGTCGGCTACGGCGAGAACGGCGAGGGGTTCGTGCGGATCGCCATGGTCGAGAACGAGCAGCGGCTGCGGCAGGCAGCGCGCAATGTGAAGCGCTACCTGCAAAGCATGGGCGTCAACACGCCCGCGCGCACCGGCTGACGCGTGCGGGGGCGGCGATCCGCCGCAACCGCAACGCCGCGTTAAGGCGGCGGCGCTATTGAAGGCGGATGAGCATCCGGGAACAGTTGCGCGCGATGGCGCTGCCTGTCGTTTCGACGATGCTGCTGTATGCTGCGCTCACGGCGGCGGGCGGGCTGCTGACGCGGCTCAATCACGGGATCGCGCTGATCTGGCTGGCGAACGGCCCGTTGCTCGCAATGCTGTGCAAGACGCCGCCAAGGCAATGGCCCGCCTATGTGGTCGCCGCGTGGACGGGCATGTTCGGCGTCGTGTTGGCGGTCTCTGGGTGGCACCCCATCGCGATGCCCTATGCGATGGTCGATGTCGGTGAAGCGGTGATAGCGGCTGCCCTGCTGCGGCGTTGGCGCGTGAACGATACGCTGTTCCGCTCCATTGAAACAATGCCGGTGTTCGTCGCCGCCTGTTTCGTCTCGGTCGCGCTATGTGCGCTGCCGGGCGCGGCAGTGGCAGTGGTCGCGTATCAAGGCAGCCTGTTCCGGCCGGTGTTTGTCGACTGGATCATCGGTCACGGTCTCGGCCTGCTGCTCGGTACGCCGCTTGCGCTGGTGGCGCGGCGCGACGAGGGCGTGTGGGCGGAACTCGCGCGTCCGCGCCATGCCGTGATCGCGGTCGGTGTCGTGTTGCTGGTCGCCGTCACCACGCTTGCGACGTTTTGGCAGGATGCGCTGCCGCTGCTGTTCCTGCCGGTGCTGCCCGTCGTGATCGCCACCTTCGCCCTGCACCGCGCGGGCGCCGCCGTCAGCATCGTGATCGTCGCCGCGATCGGCGGCGTATTGACGGTGCAGGGCCACGGCCCGGTGATGCTGATGCACGGTGACGCCGCCGCGCGGCTGCAATTCTTCCAGTTCTACCTGGCCGCACTGTTCGTCACCGCGCTGCCGATCGCGGCATTGCTCAAGCAGCGCGAGGCGCTGTCGCAAGCATTGGCCGAGAACGAGGCGCGCTATCGCCTGCTTGCCGATAACGCGACCGACATCATGGTCACGCTCAATCCCGATGGCACCATCCGCTTCATTTCCCCGTCAGTGCGCGAGATCGCGCTGTACGAGCCTGAGGTACTGGTCGGCACCAGCCTGATCGACATCATTTCGCCCGAGGATCGCGACCGGGTCCGCGCCTATTACCACGCCGGTCTCGCCGCGCCGGAGCGAACCGTGGTGCTCGAGTTCCGGGCGGTGAAGGCGGATGGCGTAGCGAGCTGGTTCGAGGCCAACAGCCGCATCGTCATCGATGCCGATGGCCGACCCGCCGCAGTGGTGTGTATCCTGCGCGACCTGGACGGCCGCAAACGCCGCGAGGCGGAACTGGAACACGCCGCCTCGACCGATCCGCTCACCGGCGTGCTCAACCGTACCGCTTTCCGCCTCTGCGTCGAGAAGCGGCTGCGTGCCGATGCGCCGCCCGGCACGCTTGCGTTGATCGATGTCGATCACTTCAAGCGCGTCAATGACGTTTACGGTCATGCCGCCGGCGATGCCGCGTTGCTGGTGCTGGCCGATCTGCTGCGCGCCAACCTGCGGACGGACGATGCGGTCGGCCGGATTGGCGGTGAGGAATTCGCGATCCTGTTCGCCGGGCGTGACTGCGGCGCCGCAGTGGCGATCTGCGACCGGCTCCGCGACACGCTCGCCCGCACCGATATCCCGGCGGGCAAGGGTAGTCTGTCGATCACGATGAGCGCGGGCGTGATGCCGCTGCGCCGCGACCTCACCATCGACGCGCTGTTCAGCCGCGCCGATGAGGCGCTGTACCGTGCCAAGGCGCTGGGCCGGAACCGCACCGAGCGCGCCGTCGGATAGCGGTTCGCGGCTGCCCCGTGCACCGCTCCACCGGCGCTGGCTTGGAGATCAGGCCCGCGCCACGATCTCGTGCAGCGCCGCCGCCAGCCCGCGTGTCTCATCCTCGGTGCCGATGGTGATGCGCAGCCCGTTCGCCAGCCCCTGATTGGGCAGCCACCGCACGATATAGCCGCGCTCCATCAACTGGTGATACGCGACCTCCGCGCTCACCGCGCCGTCGAACAGCACCAGCAGGAAGTTGGCCTCGCTGGGCACGGCGCTGAGCCCGGCCGCGCCCAACTTGGCGATCTCCCCGGCGAGCCACGCGCGCCATTTGCGGTTGTGCTCGCGCGTCCGGTCCATCCAGGCGTCGTCCTGCACCGCCGCGATCGCTGCGGCTTGCCCGGCGATCGTGCAGCAGAACGGCGCGCGGATGCGGTGCATCGCCGCCACCGCCTCGGCCGAGCCATAGCCCCAGCCGATCCGTTCGGCGGCAAGCCCGTGGATCTTGGAGAAGGTGCGCGTCACGATCACGTTGGGGGCGTGGCGGGCAAGCTCCAGCGCACCGTCGTCGTCCTCCGCCTCCAGGAATTCGGCATAGGCCTGGTCGATCACCAGCATCACCCGGTTGGGCAGGTTTGCGTGCAGCCGCGCGATTTCGGCGCGCGGCGTGAACGTGCCGGTCGGATTGTTGGGATTGGCGAGGAAGACGATGCGAGTCTTGTTCGTCATGCAGGCGAGGATCGCGTCGACGTCGGTGGCATAATCCTTATCGCGTGCGATCACCGGCAGCGCGCCGACACGCCGGGTCGCGATCTCGTACACCGCAAAGCCGTAGCGGACGTGGATGACCTCGTCGCCCTGACCCGCATAGGCACCGGCGATCAGATGGAGAATTTCGTCCGATCCGGTGCCGTAGATGATCCGTTCGGGATCGAGATCGTACTTCGCGCCGATCGCGTCGCGCAGATCGGCGGCACTGGCATCGGGATAGCGGGCGAGATCGCCGGCATGCGCCTCGAACGCCGCGATCGCCTTCGGGCTGGTGCCGAGTGCGTTCTCGTTGGAGGAAAGTTTGACGACCTTTGCGTCGCCATCGATCGACGACCGCCCCGGTACGTAGGGGGCGATCGCCATGATCCAGTCTTTGGGTTTCGGTGCCAGCATGACACGTCGCTTAGCCGTCGCCGTGGGGCTGCGCTAGTGTCGTTCGATCGCTCGATCACCTTCGTTTCGCCGCACCTGAACGGCGCGGCGAAACCGCCTCAGCGCTGCGGGCGCTTGTTGGTGCGCAGCGTGGGGCGGGGTGCGTGGCGCACCGGTGCCGGGCCATTGTTCGATCGGCGCGGGCCGCCGCGCGGCGCCTCCTGTGGCGCGCCGGCAAGCTGCTCGAACTGCACGTTGCCCTCGGCCTCTTCACCCGCGGTACGCTTGACCGAGGCGATGAACTTGGCGGCAAGGCCGCGCGGGATCTGGAACGCGGTTTCGTTCGGGGCGATGCGGATCGCCCCCACCTCGTTCTTGGTGATGTGCCCGCGACGGCAGATCAGCGGCAGGATCCAGCGCGGATCGGCGTTCTGGCGACGGCCGATATCCATGCGGAACCACACCACGTCGTCGAAACCTTCGCGGTGATGTTCCTTGCCGGGCGTGCGCTCGGCCGGGCCTTCCGCCAGCATCTCCTCGGGCGCGGGCATGCGCGCACGGTAGCTGCGCACCAGCGCGGCGGCGATGTCCTCGGGTGACTTCTGTTCGAGCAGCTTGGCGGCGAGTTCGCGGTCATGCTCGTCGACCTCGACCGGCTCGAGCAACTGCGTCATCAGCCGCTCGCGGTCGGCCTTGCGGATATCGTCGACGCTCGGCACCGGCAGCCATTCCACCGCGATGCGCGCGCCGCGCAGCATCATCTCGACGCGGCGCTTGCGCTGGTACGGCACGATCAGGACGGCGGTGCCCTTCTTGCCGGCGCGACCGGTGCGGCCGGAGCGGTGCTGGAGCGTCTCGGCATCACGCGGCAGTTCGACATGCACGACGAGCGTGACGGTCGGCAGATCAATGCCGCGCGCCGCCACGTCGGTGGCGACGCAGACGCGCGCGCGCTGGTCGCGCAGCGCCTGCAACGCCGCGTTACGCTCGTTCTGGCTATGCTCGCCCGACAGCGCCACCGCGGAGAAACCGCGCTCGATCAGCCCGGCGTGGAGGTGGCGCACGTTATCGCGCGTCGCGCAGAACAAAATCGCCGTCTCGGCCTCATGCAGACGCAGCAGGTTAACGACCGCGTTCTCGATATCGGCCGGCGCAACCGTGACCGCCTGATAGCTGATGTCGCCGTGCCCGCGATCCTCGCCGACCGTGGTGATGCGCAAGGCATCCTTCTGGTAGCGCTTGGCAAGCGCGACGATCGACTTCGGCATCGTCGCCGAGAACATCAACGTGCGGCGGCCGTCCGGCGTCGCATCGAGGATCTGTTCGAGATCCTCGCGGAAACCCATGTCGAGCATCTCGTCGGCCTCGTCGAGGATCGCCGCCTGCAACTGCGAAAGATCGAGCGCGCCGCGTTCGATATGGTCGCGCAACCGCCCCGGCGTACCGACGACGATATGCGCGCCGTGGCTGAGCGAGCGGCGCTCGCGCGAGGCGTCCATGCCGCCGACGCAGGTCGAGATGCGCGCGCCGGCCTTACCATACAGCCATTCGAGTTCGCGGCTGACCTGCAGTGCCAGCTCGCGAGTCGGTGCGATGGCGAGCGCGAGCGGCGCGCGCGCCGGCGGCAGCGTGCCATCCTCGCCAAGCAATTGCGGCGCGATGGCGAGGCCGAACGCGACGGTCTTGCCGGAGCCGGTCTGCGCGGACACGATCAGGTCGCGCCCCTCGGCCTCGGGCGCGATGACGGCGGCCTGGACGGGGGTCGGCGCGGCATAACCACGCGCGGTGAGCGCTTCGCCAAGAAGCGCGGGAAGATGAGTAAAGGGCATGATTTTCCGAATGCTGGACGCGCCTGTCGCGCGATTGAGCGCGCTCCCATAGCAGACAAACCGCCGGAAAGCACGCCCTTACCGAAATGCACCTCGGGCGCTATCCGCGGAGACGCCTGCGACTGCGCCTTCGCCCAGCCTGCTCGACTGCGTTACGCGCCGGCGATCGCGATGCCCGCCGCCCAGCCACTCGCCCACGCCCATTGGAAATTGTACCCGCCAAGCCACCCGGTCACGTCCACCGCCTCGCCGATCGCATACAGGCCCGGCACCTTGCGCGCCGCCATCGTCTTGGAGGACAGGTCTGCGGTGGAAATGCCCCCCGCCGTCACTTCGGCCTTGGCGAAACCTTCCGTCCCGTTCGGCGCGAACCGCCAGTCCGCCAGCCGCCGCTCGGCCTCGGCCACGCGCTTGTCGGTAAAGGTGCCGAGCTCGCCGTCGAGATCGAGCCGGTCGGCCAGCGTGACTGCCAGCCGCGCGGGCAGATGCCGGTCGAGCACATGCTCCAACGTCGCGCGCGGCCGCGCGTGCTTGGCGGCGACCAGCCAGCCGTCCGCCAGCGCGGGCAGGAAATTGATGCCGACACTCTCACCATGCCGCCAATAGGACGAAATCTGGAGGATCGCCGGCCCGGACAGCCCCTTGTGCGTGAACAGCGCCGCCTCGCGAAAGCCGGTCTTGCCGGTTTTCGCGGTCACTTCGGTCGCCACGCCCGACAGCGAGCGGAACAACGTCTCCTCGCCGCCCAGCGTCAGCGGCACCAGTGCCGGGCGCGGCTCGACCACCTTGAGCCCGAACCGCCGCGCCAGATCGTACGCGAAGCCGGTCGCCCCCATCTGTGGGATCGACGGGCCGCCGGTCGCGATCACCAGCGCGGGCGCGGTCGCGGTACGGGTGCCGACGGTGATGCGGTAGCCGCCGTCCGCGTGCCCAATTTCGCCGATCGCCTCGCCAAGCCACAGCGTAGCCTGCGCCTTGTCGCACTCGGCCTGCAACATCGCGACGATCTGTTTGGCGGAGCCATCGCAGAACAACTGCCCGAGCGTCTTCTCGTGCCAGGCGATGCCATAAGCCTCCACCAGCGCAAGGAAGTCGGCCGGTGTGTAGCGCCCCAGCGCCGATTTCGCATAATGCGGATTGGCCGACAGGAATCGGTCCGAAACGGTATCGCGGTTGGTGAAATTGCACCGCCCGCCACCCGAGATCAGGATCTTCTTGCCGACCTGATCGGCATGGTCGATCAGCAGTACGCGGGCCCCACGCTGGCCCGCGGTTGCCGCGCACAACAGCCCCGCCGCGCCCGCGCCGAGGATGATCGCATCAAAAGGTGTCGTCGTCATCGCAGCGCCCCTAGCCGCAAAAGCCGCCCGCAGGAATGGCGCGTCAGGTCATCGGCAGCGTGACGGGAGGTGGAGACGAAGTGTCCGACGGCTGGTCCCCGATGCTGATGATCGTCGTGAACAGGAATGCGCCGATCAGCCCCACCCGCAGCAGCCGCAATGCCAGATATTCCCGGTTGCCGCGCACGCCGCCGATCTGCGCCGCCGCGACCACGATGCTCCCGGCGATCAGCGTGAGCGTGGCGGCGTAGAATAGCCGCGTATCTTCGCCGGCCACGGAGAAGCAGGCGCAGCCATACGCCATGCCTGCGATCGCCAGCACCAGCGGTACGGCGAACCCTGCCCGCCAATGCGGCAGGCGCGCCAGCAGGTCGGCGATCGGGGCCAGCGGTGCCGCCATCAGCGTCGCGCCCAGCGCCAGCATGAGCGCGAGGGCGCCGCGGTGCACCGGATGCAGCAACGTCGCCGCCGCACCACCGAACAGCGCGCACAGCAGGATCGGCAGCCAGCTCGTGCGCAGGCGTGCGATCCGCTCGGCACGCAATGCCTGCCCGGCGGCAATCGCCATCCACCCCCACGCCAGCGCGCTCGCAACGGTCAGCACCAGCAGCGCGAGCGGCGACGCCGGTAGCAGCATCGCGCCAAGCAACACCGTCGCCAGTGCGCCGATCCAGCCTTGGGTCAGCCAAACGGGATGGTCCCGCCGCAGGAAGCGCGCCCGCGCGACGCGCGCCGCGAACGGCGCGACGGGGCTGAGCAGGATGACGGCAAAGGTACCCCAGCGCGCGACCGGTCCGTCGCCGGGCCAAGGCAAGCCAAGAGCATCGGACAGGAAGATCGAAAGCAGCGCGATCAGCGGGATTGCGGCCGCCATGCTGCGCGTCCAGTGCGGCCGATCGAGCAAAGCGCGCCAGCGCGCGACCGATGCGGCCTGAAACGAGTAGGACAGTCCCGGCGCGACCGGACCGTCGATCCCGAGCAACGTCGCGACGCCGGCCTCTACCCCCGGCCGCAGCGCCGCGATGCGCCACCGCCAATAGGGGCCGGGCGGGCGTGTCAGGCTGCGCCATGCCCGGCGCAGGGGATGACCGGCGCGCTGGAACGTCTCGATCAGGCGCCATGCGTCGAGACGCGCCAGCACAGCGGCGACCGCTGGGGAGACCGCGCCCGGCCGCGCGGCGACCCAGCCGAACGCCCGCGCCGCCTCGAACATGATCGCATCGCTGCGCGGTATCGTCGCGGCGAGCATCCCCGCGATCACCTGTTCGACATCGGCGTAGAGCGCGATTTCGCCGAGCACCGGCTGCGCGAGGATCGCCGCCAGCGTCTCGCGCAGGCTCGCCTCGTCCGCGTTCCACGGGCCGTGCAGCGCCTGAGCCAGCGTGCCGAGCAGATCGTTCAGCCGCGCGATCTCGGCGTCGCGCTCGGCGCGCAGGTCGGCAAGCTCGGGCGCGGCATCGTCGACGGCCTCGCTTCGAAACCGCGGTGCGGCGGGCGTGGCGAGGGGCACACTCTCGGCATCCTCGATCAGCTCGGCAAGCGCGGCCTCGCTGAGCACGATCTGCACCGCCGCTTCGGGCGCATCCCCGTCGGCGTCGTCCCATGCGGCGGCGTTGTCGGCATAGGCGAGCGCCAACTCATATGCGGCACGCAGTTGCTTAAAACCCTCGGCATCGTCCTCCGGGTTGGTGACGCGCAGCGCCTTGGCATAGGCGCGCCGGATCACCGCGCGATCGGTGGTCGCCGCGATGCCGAGCGTCGCCCACACGTTCACAGGAAGCGCTCACCCTCGATTCCATCGAGCGCGGCATGGAACGCGTCGCGCGCCTGCTCCGCCGCGCGCGGGTCCTGCGCATCCAGCGTGTGCTGGAACACCGCGATGAGATGGTCGATGCGTGCGCGATCCTCACCCAGGAAGTTCTCGAAACACTTCTCGCCGCGCGCCAGCGCCGCCCGGTTCAGTTCCTCGTCGCGGGGATGTGTCTTCAGGCCGGCGAGCAGCGCGCGCCGTTCGGCGATCTTCGCATCGTCGCCGACATGATCGTCGTTGATGACGAGGCTGGTGCGCTCGCCGGTCTGCTCGACCACGATATCGACCTCGAGCAAGCCGCTGACATCGTAGGAGAAGCGCACGTCCATCCGCTGCCCGGCTGGGCCGCGCGGCACCTTCACGCGGGTCTTGCCGATCTCGACATTGTCGCGCACCAGCCGCGCCTCGCCCTGGTAGATGCCGAACACCACTTCAGTCTGGTTGTCGTTGAGCGTCTGGAAGCTGTGCACACGGCTTGCCGGGATGACGGTGTTGCGCTCCAGCACCGGCGCGAAGATGCCCTCCTCATAGCCGCCGCCCGGCTGTGCGCGGCTGACGTTCACGCCCAGCGAATAGGGACATACGTCGGTGACGACGACTTCCTTCAGCGCCGCGTCGCGCGCCTTCAGCCCGGCCTGCACCGCCGCGCCGAGCGCGACCGCCTCGTCCGGGTTGATCGTCGCGTTGGGAAAGCGCCCGAACATCCGCGCGACGGCGCGGCGCACCAGCGGCATCCGCGTACCGCCGCCGATCAGGATGATCTCGGACAGCGCATCGGGCCTGAGGCTGCTGTCGCGAAGCGCGCGCAGCACCGGGTCGCGCAACCGCTCGATCAGCCCGCTCGCCTGCGCCTCGAACGTCGCGGCCTCGACTTCCATCTCGTAAGCACGGTCCTGCCACACCAGGCGCAGCGTCGCGGCGGAGGCGCTCGACAGGTCGCGCCGCGTCCGCTCGGCCGCCTCGCGCAGCCGCTGGTAGAGGCGGTCGTCGCGTGCCGCCGCACCCCATTCGGCGGCGAAGCGATCGCGCATCAGGCCGATCAGCACCTCGTTGAAATCCTCGCCGCCAAGCTGGTTATCGCCGGTCGAGGCGCGCACCTCGATGATGCCCTCAAAAATCTCGACGATCGACACGTCGAATGTGCCACCGCCAAGATCAAACACGAAGAACCGTGCCTCCGCCTCCAGATTGTGGATGCCATAGGCGAGCGCGGCGGCGGTCGGTTCGTTGATGAGCCGCTCCACCCGCAAGCCCGCCAGTTCGCCCGCGCGGTGCGTCGCCTTGCGCTGCTGGTCGTTGAAATAGGCCGGCACGGTGATGACCGCCTCGGTCACGGGCGCGCCCAGGTACGCCTCGGCATCTTCCTTCAGGCTGCGGAGCACCAGCGCTGAAAGCTCCTCCGCACTGTAGTCGCGCCCGCCAAGTTTGGTCGTCCGCCTAGTTCCCATATACCGTTTGAACGCGGTGGCGGTGGCGTCCGGATGGCTCGCCTGCCGGTCGCGCGCGGCGACGCCGACCAGCACCGCGCCGCCCGCATCGATGCTGACGGCGGAGGGGGTGAGCGTCTGGCCGAGCCGGTTGGGGACCAGCGTCGCCGCCCCATCCTTCCACACCGCGCAGGCGCTGTTGGTGGTGCCGAGGTCGATGCCGATAATCATGCGCGTGGGGTCCGTACCTTGCGTTGCGCGTCCCGCTTACCTGCGCGGGCGGTGTGGGTGAAGCCGTCGTGGTTCACACCGACCCGCCGCCGTGATAGCACCGCGACCGTTATGACCGAGCAGATCGCCCTACCGAAAGCCCTTGTCGCGGATCTCGGCGCGCGCGCGCGCGCCGCCGCCGCCGCGCTCGCCGCCGTGCCGAGCGCGGCAAAGCAGGATGCGTTGCGGCACATCGCCGCTTTGTTGCGCGCCGCCGCGCCTGAGATCGAGGCCGCCAATACGCTCGACATGACGCGCGCGACCGCAGCGGGCCTGTCGAACGCGCTGCTCGACCGGCTGCGGCTCGACGCAAAGCGCATCGCCGGCATGGCGGACGGCGTCGCGGCGGTGGCGGACCTCACCGATCCGGTCGGCGGGGTGATCGACACGGCCGAGCGGCCCAACGGTCTCGTCCTGTCGCGGGTGCGCGTGCCGATCGGGGTGATCGGTATCATCTACGAAAGCCGTCCCAACGTCACCGCCGATGCTGCCGCCCTGTGCATCGCCTCGGGTAATGCCGTTATCCTGCGCGGCGGATCGGAAGCGATCGAGAGCAACCGCGCGATTCATGCGATCTTCGCGCAAGGGCTGGCGGAGAGTGGTCTGCCCGCCGATGCGGCGCAACTCGTCCCCGTCACCGATCGCGCCGTGGTCGGCGCGATGCTCACTGCGGAAGGGCTGATCGACATGATCGTGCCGCGCGGCGGCAAGAGCCTCGTCGCGCGCGTGCAGGCCGAGGCGCGGGTGCCGGTGCTCGCACATCTCGACGGCATCAACCACATCTTCGTCCACGCCGCCGCCGATCAGGCGATGGCGGAGCGGATCGTCGTCAACGCCAAGATGCGCCGCACCGGCGTGTGCGGCGCGATGGAGACGCTTCTGATCGACCGCGCTTATCCGCACATCGCATCACTGGTGGAGGCGCTCCGCGCGACCGGCTGCGAGGTGCGCGGTGGCCCCGGCCTGCGCGCGATCGTGCCCGGTCTGGTGCCGACCACCGATGCCGACTGGGACACCGAATATCTCGAAGCGATCGCCTCGGCCGGGCTGGTCGACGGCATCGACGGCGCGCTGCTCCACATCGCCCACCACAGCTCGCACCACACCGATGCGATCGTGACCGAGGATGCCGCCGTTGCCGAGCACTTCCTCGGTGCGGTCGACAGTGCGATCGTGCTATGGAACGCCTCCACCCAGTTCGCCGATGGCGGCGAGTTCGGTCTGGGCGCGGAAATCGGCATCGCCACCGGCCGGCTGCACGCACGTGGGCCGGTCGCTCTGGAGGGGCTGACCACCTATAAATGGATCGGGCGCGGCACCGGGCAGGTACGGCCGTAACTGCCAAGAAACCACCGCGAAGCCATTGCCGCACCGCGCCTGCGTGAACATATCCTGTCCGGGCCGGGGCTGACTTCGATCGGGACGACAAACATCATGCGCTACAACCCACTCGGCCGCACCGGCCTGTACGTGTCCGAACTGTGCCTCGGCACGATGACCTTCGGCGGCGAGGGCTTCTTCGCCTATATGGGCCAGGTCGGGCAGGACGAGGCGGACGGGCTGCTCAAGGCGGCGGTCGATGCCGGCGTCAACTTCATCGATACCGCCAACGTCTATTCGCAAGGCCTGTCCGAACAGATCACCGGTCAGGCAATCAAGAACGTCGGGCTGAACCGCGCCGATGTCGTGGTCGCCACCAAGGTGCTCGGGCCGATGGGCGACGGCCTCAACAGCCGTGGCGCGTCGCGCGTCCACATCATCGACCAGTGCAAGGCGAGCCTCAAGCGGCTCGGCACTGATTACATCGATCTCTACCAGATCCACGGCTTCGACAACGCGACGCCGATCGAGGAGACGCTGCGCGCGCTCGACATCCTCGTCCAGCACGGCCATGTCCGCTATGTCGGCGTGTCGAACTGGGCGGCGTGGCAGATTGCCAAGGCGGTCGGCATCACCGAACGGCTCAACCTTGCGCGGCCGCAGTCGGTACAGTCCTATTACACGATCGCCGGCCGCGACATCGAGCGCGAGATCGTGCCGATGCTGCAATCGGAAGGGCTGGGGCTGATGGTGTGGAGCCCGCTCGCCGGTGGCTATCTGTCGGGCAAGTACCGTGACGAGGGCGCAGAAGGCCGCCGCGACACCCGCCAGTTCCCGCCGGTCGACGAAGTGCGCGGCAACGCGGTGCTCGACGCGATGGCGGCGATCGCTGAGACGCACGGCGTGTCGGTGGCGCGGATCGCGCTCGCCTGGCTGCTCCATCAGCCGGTGGTGACCAGCGTCATCGTCGGTGCCAAGCGCCGCGAGCAGCTCGACGACAATCTCGCCGCCGCGCAGATCGTGCTGTCGGCGGACGAGCTCGCCACGCTCGATAGGGTCAGCAAATTGCCCGGCGAATATCCCGGCTGGATGCTGGAGTTGCAGGGCGGCTACCGCGACAATGTGCTGAAACAGCCGGCGCGGGGCAGCTAAGCGCGCATGGCGGCGACCCGGATCGGCGTTCTCGGCGGGTCGTTCAACCCGGCGCACAGCGGCCACCGCGCGATCAGCCTCGCCGCGCTCGATGCGCTCGGGCTGGACGAAGTGTGGTGGCTGGTGTCGCCGGGTAACCCGTTGAAGGCGGCGCGGGGAGACATGGCGCCGCTTGCCGCGCGGCTTGCCTCGGCGCGGGTTATGGCGCGGCACACGCCGATCCGGGTGAGCGATCTGGAGGTGCGGCTGGGTACGCGCTACACCGTCGACACCATCGCGAAACTTACCCGGCGCTACCCGAAAAAGCACTTCATCTGGCTGATGGGTGCGGACAATCTCGCCCAGTTCGACCAGTGGCGCGGGTGGCGGCGGATCGCGCGTGAGGTTCCGATTGCGGTTATCGCCAGACCGGGTTATGAGCATGACGCTCGCGCGGCCCCCGCGATGGGTTGGCTGCGGCGCTCGATCCGGCCCGCACGCCAGGCAAAACGCTGGACGAAGTGGAGATTGCCGGCACTCGTGCTGTTGCGCTTCCGTCTCGACCCGACCTCGGCGACCCGGCTGCGTGCAGCCGATCCCGCCTGGCAGCTTCGTTTCGCCGAATCACCCGGGAATCCCCCGACCCTCAACGTATCATAGGAACCAACTTGGCCTCAGCTTCCCCATCGTATCGCGCGTCCGAACCCGAGGAGGTCGCGGCGCTGCACGCGCTCGTCATGACGTCGCTCGACGACGATCAGGCGGTCGAGACGATCTCGATCCCGCTCGCCGGCAAATCGACCATCGCCGACTACATGGTGATCGCGAGCGGCCGCTCGACCCGGCAGGTGGCGTCGATGGCGCAGAAGCTGGTCGAGAAGATCAAGGCCGAACTCGGCCGCATCGCGCGGATCGAGGGGCTGCCCACCGCCGACTGGGTGCTGATCGACGCGGGCGACGTAATCGTCCACCTGTTCCGCCCGGAAGTGCGCAGCTTCTACAATCTGGAGCGGATGTGGGCGTTCGGCGATGCGCCGACCCCGCCTGCCGTGCCGGATGTGACGCCCGAGGCGCCGGAGGCCTGAAGGCTTCGGCGCATTCCTTTCGTTAGCGTCGCTTCCCCGGCCTGCGCCGGGGAAGAATAGAGGCCGAAATGCTGCTCCACATCGTCGCACGCGGTCGGATCGGGCGCGGGCCGGAGGCGGAGCTGGTCGAGCGCTATGCCAAGCGGCTCGCCTGGCCGTTCCGCATGACCGAACTCCCCGACACCGGCGGCAAGATGCCGGCGGTCGATCCGGGCACCCGCATCGTCATGCTCGATGAAACCGGTGAGATGCTCGGCTCGCGCGATTTCGCCGGCCGGCTGGAAAAGTGGCGCGACGGCGGCGTGCGCGAAACGCGCTTCCTGATCGGCGCGGCGGACGGTTTCGACGATGCGCAGCGCAGCGGCGCCGACCTGCTGCTGTCGTTCGGCCGTGCGACGTGGCCGCATCTGCTTGCCCGCGCGATGCTCGCCGAACAATTGTGGCGCGCGACGAGCATTCTTGCCAATCACCCCTATCACCGCGAAGGATAGCGCGATGCGCTGGCGGTGGATCATGGGGGCGGGCGGTGCGGGCGTGCTGATCGCCGCGATCGCCACGGCGCAGACCGTGCCCGCCGATCAGGTTCGCCGGCTTGAGGATGCCAAGGCGCAGTCCGCCGCCGCCGCCGCACGCTCGGCCGCGCTGGAGGCACGCGCCGCCCACGAGAAGGACGAGGCCGCGCAGGCCAGCGCGCAGGAGGCGGCGGTGGCCGCGCGCGTCCAGCAGGCGCAGGCCGACATCGCAGCCGGGCAGGCGCGCGCCGCGATCACCGCGCGGCTGCTGGCGGACCAGCGCGCACGCCTGGCGGTGCAGCAGGGGCCGATCGCGCGGCTGATCGCGGCGTTGCAAGCGCTCGCCGCGCGTCCGGCGATGATCAGCCTCGTCCAGCCCGGCTCGGTCGACGATCTCGTCCATGTCCGCGCGGTGCTGGCGAGTGCCATGCCGGTGGTGCGCGCCCGCACCGCCGCCTTGCGCACTGATCTCGACCGCACCCGCGCGTTGCAGGCCAGCGCCGCACTCGCCGCCACCGCACTCGCCGAAAGCCGTACCCGACTCGAGACGCAGCGCCTTGCGCTCACCCGGCTGGAGGCGGAGCATCGCCTGAAGTCGCAGGCGCTCGGCCGTGATGCGCTGTTCGAATCGGACCGCGCCATCGCGCTCGGCGAACAGGCGCGTGATATCGTCGATCTGATGAGCAAGCTCGGCGACGCGGCGACCACCCGTGCGAGCCTTGCCGCGCTGCCCGGCCCGCTGCCGCGCCCGTCACGGCCCGGCGAAGTCGCCTCCGCGCTCGACGCGCCCGTCTGGTCCGCCGCATCGCCGCCCTACAAGTTGCCGGTCGCGGGAAAGGTGGTGATCGGCCTTGGTGAACTGTCGGACGCCGGCGTGCGCTCGCGCGGGCTGACGTTCGCGGTTGCATCCGGCGCCAGCGTCGTCGCACCGGCGGCCGGTCGCGTCGCCTACGCCGGGCCGTTCCGCAGCTACGGCACGATCGTGATCCTCGACCACGGCGGCGGCTGGACCACCCTCGTCACCGGCCTCGGCGCGGCGTCGGTCGCGGTCGGCGCGCAAGTTCCGCAAGGTGCTGCGATCGGCGTGGCGGCGAAGCGCGACGATCCGCGAGTCACGATCGAACTGCGCCGTCGCGACCGCCCGGTCGATATGGTGCCGCTGATCGGGTGAGCATTGGCGTCGCGAACGCAACGCTCGCTCACCCGGCGTTCAGCCGCGAGCGCGCTATGATCGCGCTGGAAATCCCGCTACGGTGGGCGGTAGCCCCTTTGCGACCGATGGAATTGCCTGCCTGATGTCCCGTCTGTTTCCGCGTGCCCTGCTTCAAGCCACCGCGATCGCGGCCGTCCTCGCGATCGTGCCGATCGGCACCGGTGCGATGGCGGCGGTCGATACCGGCACCTACAAAGAAATCGCGATCTTCATGGACGTGTTCAACCGCGTGAAGGCCGAGTATGTCGACAAGGTCGACGACAAGACGCTGGTGAAGGGCGCGATCGACGGGATGCTCGCCGCACTCGATCCGCACAGCAGCTACGAAACGGGATTGGATTACGACAACCTCCGCATCCAGACCAGCGGCAGCTACGGTGGGCTCGGCCTCACCGTCACGATGGAGGACGGCGCGGTCAAGGTGATCGCCCCGCAAGAGGATACGCCGGGTTGGCGCGCGGGCATCAAGTCGGGCGATTACATCACGCATATCGACGGCAAGCTGATCTTCGGCATGACGCTGGACGAGGCGATCCAGCAGATGCGGGGCAAGCCCGGCAGCAAGATCACGCTGACGCTGCAACGCCCCGGCGTGTCCGATCCGCTCGTCAAGACGATGGTGCGCGAGCAGATCGTGCAGAAGCCGGTCAAATGGTCGGTGAAGGGCAATGTCGGCATCATCAACATCAACACCTTCTCCGAACATACCGGCGATGCCGTGAATGCGGCGATCCGGGGTATCGACAAGCAGCTCGGGCATCTCCCGACCGGCTATGTCGTCGATCTGCGCGACAATGGCGGTGGCCTTCGCGACGAAGCGATCGCGGTCGCCGACAATTTCCTGTCATCGGGCGTGATCGTCTCGCAGCGCGGGCGCGACCGCTCGGACGTCGAGACCTTCTATGCGGAAAGCTATTTCAAGGGCGATCCCTCGCACGGTCTGCCGGTGATCGTGCTGACCAACGCCGGCACGGCATCCGCGTCCGAGATCGTCGCGGGCGCTTTGCAGGATCATCACCGCGCGCTCATTATGGGCGAGCGGTCGTTCGGCAAGGGTTCGGTGCAGACCGTGATCGACCTCGGCGACAACGCCGCGCTGCGGCTCACCACCTCGCGCTATTACACGCCGTCGGACCGATCGGTGCAGGAGGGCGGGATCGAGCCGGACGTGCTCGTGCCGCAGATTTCCGACGCCGATTACAAGAAGCGCCCGGTGTTCCGCGAGGACGATCTGCGCCGCCATCTCATCAACGAGATCAAGAACGACGATTCGGTAATCGAGTCGGACAGCAAACCCGATCCGCGCTTCTCCGCCACCCCCGAGCAGCTCAAGGCGAAGGGGATCGACGATTTCCAGCTCGATTATGCGATAAAGACGCTCGCGCGGCTCGGCCCGGCAGCGCAAGTCGCCGCGAAGCGTTGAGGGGCACATGACCAACCAGACTCACCTCGCGCGCTGGATCGCGCTGCTCGTCCCGCTCGCGCTGTTCGGCGGCGCGCTCGGCTTCCAGTATATCGGCGGGCTGTATCCGTGTGAGATGTGCTGGTGGCAGCGCTATCCGCATATCGTCGCGATCCTGCTCGCGCTGGTCGCGTTCATCTTCCCGGACCGGCGGTTCCGCAAGGCGCTGATCGCGTTCGCGGGCGTATCGATCATCGTCAGCGGACTGATCGGCGTCTATCACGCGGGTGTCGAATATCACTGGTGGGAGGGTATCACCGCGTGCAGCTCCACCATGAGCGGGCATGGCGGGTCGGCCAGCGACATGCTTGCCCGCATCATGAAGGCGCCGGTGGTGCGCTGCGACGTGCCGCAATGGACGCTGTTCGGCATTTCGCTCGCCGGGTTCAACGCGCTGATCTCGATTCCCGCCGGGTTGATCGTGCTGGCGCTGCTGCCGAAGGGACGCAGATGAGCTGGAAACCGGGTGACGCGCGGCGCGACACGCGCTCGATGGTGCGGGTCGATCAGGCCGGCGAATATGGCGCGACCCGTATCTACGCCGGGCAACTCGCAATCATGGGCGATCGCACCCCTGCCGCGCGCGCGATTGCCGGGATGGCGGGGCAGGAGGAGCGCCACCGCGCGTTCTTCGACGCGATGATGGCGGAGCGTCGCGTCCGCCCCACGCTGCTGCAACCGTTCTGGAACGTGGCGGGTTTCCTGCTGGGCGCCGGCACCGCGGCGCTCGGCCCCGAGGCGGCGATGGCGTGCACCGCTGCGGTCGAGACCGAGATCGACAAACATTACGAGGACCAGCTCGTCGCGCTCGGCGACAGCGATCCGGAACTGTCGGCGGCGATCCTCGATTTCCAGGCCGAGGAGGTCGAGCATCGCGAGACCGCGATGGCGTCGGGGGCGGAGTCGGCACCCGGCTACCTGCTGCTCAGCGGCGCGATCCGGCTCGGCTGCCGCGTCGTGATCGAGGCGGCGAAACGCATTTGAACCGGCTTGGCCGGGACAGGAGTAAGGCAATGAGGAAGCAGGTTTCGCAGGTCTTCATGGCGCTCGGCGCGGCGGCTGCGCTGCTGCCGACCCCGGTGCTGGCGCAGGGCAAGCAGGTGCCGACGCTGGTGATCTACGGCGAGCAGAAATGCCCGACCGATACCGACGGCAACGAGGTCGTCGTCTGCGTGCGCCGGCCGGCGAGCGAGCAGTTCCGCATTCCCAAGGAACTGCGCGACTTCAAAGTGACGCCGGAGAACGAAAGCTGGGCGGCCAAGGTCGTCGCCAACGATCATGTCGCCGATACCGGGATCGGCAGTTGCAGCAACGTCGGCGCGGGCGGCGCGACCGGTTGCTTCCTGCAACAGTCGGAGATCAACCGCGCCACCAACAAGGAACGCGCCAAGGATCAGCGCGTGCTGCAATCGACGATCGATCAGTAAAGTCACGGCCGGGGGCGCTATGACGGGAACGACAGCGGCCGCGTGTCGGCCGGCACCGCTTGCCGGGGACGCTTGTGGGACGGGGCTTGTGGTCGCGACGGCTCTGCGGCTGCGGTCAACGCGGTCGCTCGATCGCAGACTGTTCGGGTGATGCAGGGTAAGACGATGGTGCGCGGGCCACACGGCGTCGCGCTGGCGCTGTTCGCGCTGGTATGGTTTTCCTGCGTGTGGTTCGGATCGTGGGAACTGAACCCCAACAATGCGACGCGCCTGTTCGCCACCTTCGCCATCGCCGAACGCGGCGAGGCGAAGATCGATCGCTACCAGTCGCTGACGATCGACAAGGCGCAGTTCGGCGACCATTATTACATGGACAAGGCGCCGGGCATGACGCTGATGGCGTTGCCGGCGGTCTGGGGGCTGGAAAAGCTCACCGGCGTGCGATCGAGCGATCAGGTGATCGACGCGACCAACCCGCGGCTGGCCAGCTTCATGCGGCTGCGGCTTCGCGTGGCGGTTGCGATCGGGGCGGCGATCCTCACCGCCTTTGCCAGCGTGTTGTTGCTCGATATGGCGACCGGCGTGACCGGCAGCCCGGCGGCGGGGCTGTACGCGGCGCTGGCCTATGCGCTCGGCTCGATCGTATGGGGCTGGTCGACGACGATGCTCGGCCACGCGCCCGTCGCCGCACTGCTGCTGATCGCGACCTGGGCGATCTGGCGCGGCACCGCGACCCCGCGCGACCTCATGCGCTGGCGCTATCCGGTGATGGCGGGGCTGGCGCTCGGCTGGGCGGTGGTGATCGAGTTTCCGGCGGCGCTTGGCGGCGTGGCGCTCGGCGGGTGGGCGATCTGGCGGACGCGCGAGGTCGCGTGGCGGGCGCGGCGTAGCATCCTCGGGGTTGCCCTGTGTGGCGGCGTAG
Source organism: Sphingomonas sp. BAUL-RG-20F-R05-02 (assembly GCF_022662305.1). Taxonomy (GTDB): domain Bacteria; phylum Pseudomonadota; class Alphaproteobacteria; order Sphingomonadales; family Sphingomonadaceae; genus Sphingomonas. The sequence continues at coordinate 446,071 of NZ_JAKNQH010000002.1, read as the reverse complement.
CGGCGCTCTTGCCGCTGTTAGCCTATAACCTGTTCGCGTTCGGCATGCTGTTTCGGCTGGGATATCAGGGCGTCGTCGGCTTCAACGGCATGCAGCAGGGGCTGTTCGGCCTGACCTATCCAAAGCCCGCCGCGTTGTTCGGCATCGTGTTCGGGGTGCGACGCGGCTTGTTGTGGGTGTCGCCGGTCATATTGTTGGGTGCGTTCGGATTGATAAGGATGGTCCGCGCCCGCGAAACTCGCGACATCGGCATCGCGGCGGCAGTGGTGATCGCCATCGTGCTGACCGTCAACGCCTCCTACATCTATTGGGACGGCGGTGCCTCGATCGGCCCGCGCCACTCGGTGCCGGCGATCCCGTTCCTGGCGCTCGGGCTGGCGGTACTGTGGCAGCAGTGGGAGCGGCCGGGGCAGCGCATCGTGCTGGTGGCGCTGCTGACGGTCTCGGTCGCGATCAACCTGATGATCGCCTCCACCGACGTGTTCGGATCGGAGGTCTACGCCAATCCGCTTTGGCAACGCACCATCAAGGCGATGTTTTTGCCAGGAAACCTCAGCACGATCCCGAACGATTTCTTCGGCTGGTCGGCGTGGCGCGGATTGTTCCTGTACGGCGATGTCGCGGTGCCGCTGCTGGTGCTGATGCTGGTGTGGACGCGCACGGCGGAGCGGCGGGTGCGAGCGGCCTAGCGCTTCTTCAGGCCATGCATGCGGTGCCAGACGAAGAACGCCACCGCGACCAGCAGCATGACCGCGATCGCCACGTCCGCGCTGTGGAAGGCCGCCTTTACGCGCGGATCGCTATCCCATTTCTCGCCCAGCGTCATGCCGAGCCACGCCAGCGCGAAGCACCACGGCCACGAGCCGAGGAACGTATACAGGTGGAACGGCACCAGCGGCATCCGCGCCACGCCGGCGGGAAAGGCGATGAACGAGCGGATCAGCGGCAGCAGCCGCGCGATCAGTACGGCCGGGCCACCGAAGCGGGCGAAGAACCGGTCGGCGGTGTCGAGCTCGCCTGGCCCAACCAGCACGTAGCGGCCCCAGCGTTCCGCGAGCGGGCGACCGCCGCGCTTGCCGACCTCATAGGCGACGATCGAGCCGAGGTTGCAGCCGATCGCGCCGGCGGTTGCCACCAGCAGCAGGTGAAGCTCGCCCTTCCACACGAGATACCCCGCAAATGGCATGATAATCTCCGACGGCAGCGGGATGCATGCCGATTCGATCGCCATCAGCAAAGCGATGCCGAGATAGCCGCCGCTGGAGATGATGTGGATGATGATGCCGGCGAGGACACCCAGTATCTTTTCGATCATCCGTGCGCTCTGCCCTGAATTGGCCGCAAATCACCAGAGCAAAAGCAGGCAAATACGATGCTACACATGGAAATCCGGCGGCTGTCGCCCTATTTCCATGAGGCATGGACTTCGGAAAGGCCGCGATGACCGCCGATGACGACAAACGCGCCGCCGCTCATGTCGCGGCCGACGACGTGGCGGACGGGATGCTCGTCGGCCTTGGTACCGGATCGACCGCCGCGTTCCTGATCGCGCGGCTGGGCGAGCGCGTGCGATCCGGGTTGAAGATCCGCGCGGTCGCAACCTCGCAGCGGAGCGCCGACCTGGCGCGCGAGGTCGGCATCAAGGTGCTCGACTTCGCCGATGTCGCGGCGGTCGATCTCGTCATTGACGGCGCGGACGAGATCGACGATCGGCTTTATGCGATAAAAGGCGCGGGCGGGGCGATGCTGCGCGAGAAGATCGTCGCGGCGTCCGCGGCGCAGATGATCGTGATTGCCGACGGGTCTAAGCGCGTCGACCGGATCGGCGCGGCCAAGCTGCCGGTCGAGGTGTTGCCGTTCGCCTACCGTTTCGTGCGCCGTATGTTGGGTGATCTCGGCGCGGAGGTGGTGCTGCGTGGCGGCGCGGAGGAGCCGTATCGCACCGATCAAGGCAATCTCGTCCTCGATTGCCATTTCGGCTCGATCGCGGACCCGCAGGCCCTTGACGCCGCTCTGTCGGCAATACCCGGGGTGCTTGGCCACGGCCTCTTCCTTCGGGAAGTTGGTAGCGCTATCATCGCAGAGCACGGGCAGGTGACACGCGTCGACCGTCCCGTATAAAGAAGATCGTGACGCAGCTGCATCGTCTCCTGATATTTTAGGACGAGTGCCACGCAACTACATCAGCGCGGTGGCGTTAGCCGTCGACGAGAAGAAAGGCCTTATTTCATGTCCGACGCCCCGACCATCAGCACCACGCCCGGCCTGCATGAGGACGGCTCGCCCGAGCGGTTGGCGATCGACACGATCCGCACGCTGTCGATGGATGCGGTGCAGGCCGCCAATTCCGGACATCCCGGCACGCCGATGGCGCTGGCGCCGGTCGGCCATACGATCTGGACCAAGTTCCTGCGCTACGATCCCGCGACGCCCGATTGGCCGAACCGCGACCGGTTCGTGCTGTCGGTCGGTCATGCCTCGATGCTGCTGTATTCGCTGATCCACCTCGCCGGCATCGAGGAGATCGACAAGGACGGCAAGAAGAGCGGCAAGCCCGCGTTGAGCCTCGACGACCTCAAGGGTTTCCGCCAGCTGTCGTCCAAGACGCCGGGCCATCCGGAATATCGCCACACCACCGGCGTCGAGACGACGACCGGGCCGCTCGGCGCGGGCGTGAGCAACGCGGTCGGCATGGCGATCGCAGAGCGTTGGCTGGCGGCGCGCTACAACAAGCCGGGCTTCACGCTGTTCGACCACGACGTCTACGCGCTCGCTGGTGACGGCTGCATGATGGAGGGCGTATCCTCCGAGGCGGCGTCGCTCGCCGGGCACCTCAAGCTGTCCAACCTGTGCTGGATCTACGACAGCAACCACATTTCGATCGAGGGCGACACCGCGCTCGCCTTCGACGAGGACGTGGGCAAGCGCTTCGAGGCGTATGGCTGGAATGTCATCCATGTGAACGACGCCAACGATACGGCAGCGCTCAGCGCCGCGTTCGACACGTTCCGCGCCACCACCGACAAGCCGACCTTCATCGTCGTGCATTCCATCATCGGCTGGGGATCCCCGCGCGCCGGCAGCGAAAAGGCGCACGGGGAGCCGCTCGGCGAGGAGAACATCCGCCTCACCAAGCAGGCCTATGGCTGGCCGGAGGACGCCAAGTTCCTCGTGCCGGATGGCGTGGCCGAGCATTTCAAGAAGGCGATGACCGATCGCGGTGTGCCGCTGCGCGAGGCATGGCAGGCGAACTTCGCCAAATATCACGACGCGCATCCCGAACTCGCCGCCGAACTCGACGATCTGTTCGCGAGCAAGCTGCCCAAAAACTGGGAAGCCGCGCTGCCGACCTTCGACGCCGATGCCAAGGGCCTCGCCAGCCGCGATTCGGGCGGCAAGGTGCTCAACGCGCTCGCCAAGGAAATCCCGTGGCTGGTCGGCGGTGCCGCCGATCTTTCGCCGTCGACCAAGACCGACATCAAGGGCATGGCCTCGTTCGAGGCGGATAATTACGCCGGCAGCAACTTCCACTTCGGCGTGCGCGAACACGGCATGGGCGGCGTGGTGAACGGCATGGCACTGTCGTACCTGCGTGCTTACGGTTCGACGTTCTTTGTCTTCACCGATTACATGCGCGCGCCGATCCGCCTCTCCGCGATCATGGAACTTGGTGTGGTGTGGGTGTTCACGCACGATTCGATCGGTGTCGGCGAGGACGGTCCGACCCATCAGCCGATCGAGCATCTCGCCATGCTGCGCGCGACGCCGGGCCTCGACACGATCCGCCCGGGCGATGCCAATGAGGTGTCGGTCGCGTGGAAGGCTGCGCTGGAGTCCGGTAACAACCCGACCGCACTGGTGCTGTCGCGTCAGGCGCTGCCGACGCTCGACCGCAGCAAATATGCGTCGGCCGAGGGACTGATGAAGGGTGGTTATGTGATCGCCGATTCGGAAGGCGATCCCGAGCTGATCCTGATCGCCACCGGCAGCGAGTTGAGCCTCGCCATCGCCGCGCACGATAAGCTGGTCGAGCAGGGTGTCGCCTCGCGTGTCGTCTCGCTGCCGAGCTGGCATCGCTACGAAATGCAGGACGCCGCCTATAAGGAGAGCGTGCTGCCCAAGGGCGTGCGCGCGCGCCTCGCGATCGAACAGGGCGGCGAGATCGGCTGGGATCGCTATGTCGGCCTTGACGGTGCCACCATCACCATGTCGACGTTCGGCGCATCGGCACCGCTCGCCAAGTTGCAGGACAAATACGGCTTCACCGTCGACAATGTCGTCAAGGTGTCGCGTGAATTGCTCGGAAAGGATGCATAATGAGTCTCCTCAAGGATCTCACCAGCCACGGTCAGGCGCTCTGGCTCGATTTCGTCGATCGCAAGTTTCTGGAGGCCGGCGGCCTTCAGAAACTGGTCGATGAGGACGGCCTGACGGGCGTGACCTCGAACCCGTCGATCTTCGAAAAGGCGATGGGCCACGGCGATGCGTATGACGAGACGCTCGCCGGCTATGACAAGGAGCATCCCGGCGCGGCGACGATGGACCGCTACGAGTATCTCGCGATCCAGGACATCAAGGCCGCGGCCGAGACGTTGGCGCCGGTATACGAGAAGCTCGACGCGAAGGACGGCTATGTCAGCCTCGAAGTGTCGCCGTATCTCGCCAACGATACCGACGCGACCATCGCCGAGGCGCAGAAGCTGTGGGATGCGGTCGACCGTTCCAACCTGATGATCAAGATCCCCGGCACCCCCGCCGGCGTGCCCGCGATCGCAGCGACGATCGCGGCGGGCATCAACGTCAACGTCACGCTGCTGTTCTCGAACTCGGCGTATCAGGCGGTTGCGCTCGCCTATGTCGAGGGGCTGGAGCAGCGTGTCGCGCGGGGCGAGCCGATCGACCGGATCGCCAGCGTGGCGAGCTTCTTCGTCAGCCGGATCGACAGCAAGATCGACGACAAGATCGACGCGCGCGTCAAGGACGGAGACCCCGAGAGCGAGGCGCTGAAGGCGATTCGTGGCAAGGTGGCGATCGCCAATGCCAAGCTCGCCTATGACTGGTTCCTGGAGTTCTCCAAGAGCGCACGCTGGCAGGCGCTCGCCGCCAAGGGCGCGCAGGTCCAGCGGCTGCTGTGGGCATCGACCGGCGTGAAGAACCCTGATTATCGCGACACGCTGTATCTGGACGAGCTGATCGGGCCAGACACCGTCAACACCGTGCCGCCCAAGACGATGGACGCGTTCCGCGACCACGGCACGCCTGGCAACACGCTGGGCGAGGGCATTGCCGAGGCGCGGCATGTGCTGTCGGAGACGGAGCGGCTCGGCCTCGACCTCGACGGCGTGACCGACGTACTGGTCGAGGAGGCGGTCGCATCCTTCTCCAAGGCGTTCGACGACCTGCTCGGCGCGATTGCCGCGAAGCAGCCTGCAACCGCCTGACCCTTCGCCCGTTTCGTATCGGCGACGTCGAGACACCTGAGCCAGTTACCGGCCCCTCGACGTCGCTCGGGCCGCAGCGCGTTGGAGGAATGACATGAAAATCGGTATCATCGGCCTTGGCCGGATGGGCGGCAACATCGCGCGGCGGCTGATGCGCGCGGGCCACGAGACGGTGGTGTTCGACCGTGACGAGAAGGCGGTGGCCGCGCTGGTCGGCGATGGCGCGGTGGGCGCGTCCTCGCTGGCTGACATGCAGGGCAAGCTGGCCGATCCGGCGATCTACTGGGTGATGCTGCCGGCGGGCGAGCCGACCGAGCAGACCGTTGCCGCGATCGGCGAGCAGTGCGGCCCGGGCGGGATTATTATCGACGGCGGCAACAGTTTCTACAAGGACGATATCCGTCGCGCCAAGGCGCTCGCCGAGAAGCAGGTCCATTACGTCGATGTCGGCACGTCCGGCGGCGTATGGGGCTTGGAGCGCGGCTATTGCATGATGGTCGGCGGCGACGACACGACGATCAAGACGCTCGACCCGATCCTGGAGGCGCTCGCCCCCGGCCTCGGCACGATCCCGCGTACGCCCGGCCGCGATGGCGGCGGCATGGATGCGCGCGCAGAGCTGGGCTACATCCACGCCGGTCCGGCGGGTGCGGGCCACTTCGTCAAGATGGTGCACAACGGCATCGAGTACGGCCTGATGCAGGCCTATGCCGAAGGCTTCGATATCCTGAAAGGCAAGGCGTCGGAGCATGTCGCCGAGGACGAGCGGTTCGATCTCAACCTGACCGACATCGCCGAAGTATGGCGGCGTGGCAGCGTCATCTCGTCGTGGCTGCTCGACCTCACCGCGATCGGCCTGGCCAAGGATCAGATGCTCGAGCAGTTCTCCGGCAACGTCGCCGACTCGGGCGAGGGCCAGTGGACGATCGACGCGGCGATGGAGGAGAAGGTGCCGGCTAACGTCCTCACCGCCGCGCTGTATGCGCGCTATCGCAGCCGGGTCGAGCATACCTTCGGCGACAAGCTGCTGTCGGCGATGCGCTTCGGGTTCGGCGGCCACGTTGAAATGCCGCAATGAGCGCTGGTGCCAAGCATGGTATCCGGCTGTTCATCTCCGATCTCGACGGTACGCTGGTCGACAAGAAGAAGCAGCTTACGCCCGGTACGATCGCGGCGGTGGCGCGGCTGAAGGCGGCGGGGATCGGCTTCACCGTGATCTCCGCGCGGCCGCGTTCGGGGGTGATGCCGATCGTCGAGACGCTGAAGCTGGACGTGCCGATCGGCGCGTTCAACGGCGGCACGATCTTCAGGCGCGACGGCACGGTGCTTAGCCAGCACCGCATCCCGCCTGCCGTGGTGAAGGGCATCTTCGAAATGGCCAAGGGGCTTGAGGTCGCGCCGTGGCTGTTCGCGGACGATCGCTGGTTCGCGCTTGCCGAGGAAGGTCCGCACTTCGCCAGCGAGCGAGTGTCGTCGGATCAGGCGCCGGTCGTGGTGGAGGATTTTTCGGAATGGTACGACCATGCCGACAAGATCACCTTCGTCAGCGATGATCCGCCGGTGCTCGCCGGGCTGCTGGAGAAGGCGCAGGCGGCGTATGGCGATCAGGCGACGATCGGCCAGTCGCAGACCTATTATCTCGACGTGACCGCCAAGTCGGCCAACAAGGGCGACGGGATCGTCGCACTGGCGGAGAGCTTCGGCGTGCCGCTCGACCAAGTCGCGGTGATCGGCGATCAGTTCAACGACTTGCCGATGTTCGCGCGCGCGGCGGTGTCGATCGCGATGGGGCAGGCGCCGGACGGCGTGAAGGCGAAGGCGCAGCACGTCACCGCCGCGAATGATGCGGACGGTGTAGCGCAGGCGATCGATTCGATCATCCTCGCCTGACAGTCTCCGGATGCAAGCACTTCCCCACCGTCGCCGGTGGGGGAAGTGCTTGCATCGGAGCATCACGCCGGGATGGGGACGCCCTCCGATTGCGGGGTCAGCGTGGCGTCAGTTTCATCAGCGCGCCGTCGTCCTGCAGTAGCCAGATCGCGCCGTCGGGGCCTTGCACCACGTCGCGGATGCGCGTGTTCATCGGCCACTGGTCGGCCTTGGTCGCCTTGTCGCCGTCAAGTTTCACGCGGATTAGCGCCTCGCCCGACAGCGCGGCGATGAACGCCGAACCCTTCCACTGCGGGAACAGGTCGCCCGAATAGATCATCAGCCCGCCGGGCGAGATCGACGGGTTCCAAAACGTTTTGGGCGGCTCGAAGCCATCGCCGGGCTTGTGATCCGGAATGTCGGTGCCGTCGTAGTTGCTGCCGTTCGACGCCTTGGGCCAACCGTAGTTCTTGCCCGGCAGGATGACGTTCAGTTCGTCGCCACCCTTCGGCCCCATCTCGATCTCCCACAGGCGGCCACCTGTATCGAACGCGAGACCATATGGGTTGCGGTGGCCCATGCTCCAGATTTCCGCCGGAGCGGTGTTCGTGCCCTCGACAGCCTGCTGCGTGCCCTTCTCCTTGAACGCGGCGCCCGTGTTGTCGGGCGGATCGAACACGGTGACGGTCGGCGTGCCGACCTGCTGCGCGAAGGGGTTGCCCGGTGCGGGTTTGCCATCGAGCGTGAGGTGGAGGATCTTGCCGAGCTTCTGGTTGGTATCCTGCGCGGGCGTGAAGCGCTGGCGCTCGCCCGAGGACAGGAACAGCGACTTGCCATCGGGCGCGAAGGCGATCACCGCGCCGAACTGCCCGCCCTTGCCGTTCGACCCCGACCGCCAGATGACGTTCGAGCCCTGCAACTGCGTACCCACCAGCGTGGCGCGGGCAAGCGCAAGTCCGACGCCGTTCGGGCGGTTTTCGGAATAGGTGAGGTAGAGCGCGTGGCTCGACGCAAAATCGGGCGCGAGCGCCACGCCAAGCAATCCGCCTTGTTCGACGTCGGCCACCTTGGGCACGCCGGCCACGTCGCGGATGTGGCCGCTCGGGTCGCGCAGCTTCAGCTTGCCGGCTTTCTCGGTGACGAGCAGGCTGCCATCCGGCAGGAACGCCATCGCGAAGGGCGAGTCGAACTGGCCCTGTTTCGTTGCCGTGAAAGGCGGCCCGGACTGGGTGGACGCGACGCCGGTGCCGTTCCCTCCTGCATTGGCGGACGGAGGGGTGCAGGCCACGAGGGCGAGCAGCAACGCGGGGGCGAGGCGGATCATGGGAGCGATCCTAGCGTCATGGCCGCACCTGCCAAGCGCCAAATGCGGATATGCTTGCCAGCGTGCGGCTTTCGGCCTATATCCACGCCATATTCTCTACATCGTTATGGTGAAGAGGTCGGAGCCACCCGGTTCCGGCGGCAACCCTGCTTGTTTGGAGCAAAGATGGCGGACCCCGATCGGGCCAAGCTGACCGCGTTGATCGAACCCGAGGCGAAGGCGCTTGGGTTCGACCTGGTGCGCGTGAAGCTGTTCGGCGGTTCGGGCGACCTGACGCTGCAGGTGATGGCCGAACGCCCAGATACGCGCCAGCTGACGATCGACGATTGCGCCGAACTGTCGCGTCGCATCTCGGAGCGGATGGACGAGCCGGAAGCGGAAGGCCGCGACCTGATCAACGAGGAATATCGCCTCGAAGTATCGTCGCCCGGCATCGATCGCCCGCTGACGCGGTTGCAGGATTTCGCCGACTGGGCGGGGCATGACGCGCGCGTCGTGCTGGCGCAGCCGGTCGAGGGTCGCAAGCAGATCACCGGTCCGATCAAGGGCGTCGATGGCGATCGCATCACCATCGAGGTGCGCAAGCAGGGCGACATGACGATCGGTTTCGCCGATGTGGGTGACGCCAAGCTGGTGTTCACCGACCGGCTGCTCGCTGCGACCCGGCCGCTTTCGATGGAAGGCGCCGACGAGGAAGAAGTGCTCGAAGACGATTCGGACGAAGACGTATCTGGCGAAGATGCGGCGCTGGAGAGCGCCAAGGATAAGGGACTGAACTGATGGCCACCGCCGTTTCCGCCAATAAGGCCGAGCTGATCGCGATCGCGAACTCGGTCGCCAGCGAAAAGATGATCGACAAGGGCATCGTCATCGAGGCGATGGAAGATGCGATCCAGCGTGCTGCCCGCGCGCGCTACGGCGCCGAGAACGACATTCGCGCCAAGCTCGACCCCAACAGCGGCGATCTGCGGCTGTGGCGCGTGGTCGAAGTGGTCGAGGCGGTCGACGATTTCTTCAAGCAGGTGAACCTCAAGGAAGCCGAGAAGCTCCAGAAGGGTGCGGAGATCGGCGACTATATCGTCGATCCGCTGCCGCCGATCGAGTTCGGCCGGATCGCCGCGCAGGCCGCCAAGCAGGTGATCTTCCAGAAGGTCCGCGATGCCGAGCGTGACCGCCAGTTCGAAGAGTTCAAGGATCGTCAGGGCGAGATCATCACCGGCGTGGTGAAGCGTGTCGAGTTCGGTCACGTCGTGGTCGATCTCGGCCGGGCGGAAGGCGTGATCCGCCGCGACCAGCAGATCCCGCGCGAAGTGGTGCGCGTCAACGACCGCATCCGCTCGTTGATCCTCAACGTGCGCCGCGAGAACCGCGGCCCGCAGATTTTCCTCAGCCGCGCGCATCCCGACTTCATGAAAAAGCTGTTCGCGCAGGAAGTGCCGGAAATCTATGACGGCATCATCGAGATCAAGGCGGCGGCACGTGACCCGGGGTCGCGTGCCAAGATCGGCGTGATTTCCCACGATTCGAGCATCGACCCGGTCGGCGCGTGCGTCGGCATGAAGGGCAGCCGCGTGCAGGCCGTCGTGCAGGAGATGCAGGGCGAGAAGATCGATATCATCCCGTGGTCGCCCGATATCGCCACCTTTGTCGTCAACGCGCTGCAGCCGGCCTCTGTCAGTCGCGTGGTGATCGACGAGGAGGAGGAGCGGATCGAGGTGGTCGTGCCCGACGATCAGCTGTCGCTGGCGATCGGCCGTCGCGGCCAGAACGTGCGGCTCGCCTCGCAGTTGACCGCCAAGGCGATCGACATCCTGACCGAAGCGGATGCGAGCGAGAAGCGCCAGAAGGAATTCGTCGAGCGCACCGAGATGTTCCAGGGTGAGCTCGACGTCGACGAGACGCTCGCGCAGTTGCTGGTCGCGGAGGGCTTCACCAACCTTGAAGAAGTCGCTTATGTCGAGGCGGACGAAATCGCCGCGATCGAGGGCTTCGACGAGGATCTCGCCGCCGAATTGCAGAGCCGCGCGACCGAGGCGCTCGAGCGCCGCGAGGAAGCCAACCGGACGCTGCGCCGTGAACTCGGCGTCGAGGACGCTCTCGCGACGATGCCGTATCTGACCGAGGCGATGCTCGTCACGCTGGGCAAGGCGGGCATCAAGACGCTCGACGATCTCGCCGATCTCGCGACGGACGAACTGGTGCAGAAGAAGCGCCAGGAACAGCGCCGCCGCAATGAGGACGCGCCCAAGCGCGAAACCCGCAGCGAGGATCGCGCCGGCGTGCTCGGCGAATATGGTCTGTCCGACGAGCAGGGCAACGAGATCATCATGGCCGCCCGCGCGCACTGGTTCGATGATGAGCCTGCGGCGGACGCCACGAGCGAGGAAGCGTAAGCGCCATGCCGTTCGTCAGCATCCGATTGGCCGGGTCCGCCACGCGCGAGCAGAAGGCGGGCGTCGTTGCCGACGTCACCGCCAGCCTCGTCGCGCGGCTCGGCAAGCCGGCGGCGGCGGTACAGGTGGTGATCGAGGAAGTCTCGACCGAGAACTACGGGGCCGGCGGTCAGTTGATCGCCGACCGGGACGCGGGCCAGAGTGTGCCCAAGCCAGTGCAGGAGGACGCGCATGCGGAATCCCCACGATGAGGCGCTAGGCTCGCCAACATCATCGGATCGTCGGGGCAAACGCGGAACCGCGTCTGCCGCCGACGAGGCCGTGCGGAAATGCATCCTGACCGGGGACCGTGCGCCGCGTGAGGCGCTGGTTAGGCTGGCGCTGGCGCTGGATGGCGCGGTGCTGCCCGATGTGCGCGCCAAGGCGCCGGGGCGGGGCGCCTGGATCGGCGTGACGCGCGCCGAGCTTGAGACGGCGATCAAGAAGGGCAAGTTGAAAGGTGCGCTCGCGCGCGCGTTCAAGACCGGACCGATCGCGATCCCCGACGACCTGCCGGAGCGACTCGCCGATGCGCTGGAGCGCGCCGCGCTCGACCGGCTTGGGCTGGAGTCGCGATCGGGCACTTTGCTGACCGGCTCGGAAAAGATCGAGACCGCAGCGCGGTCCGGCCAGCTTCACCTGCTGCTCCACGCCTGCGATGCCGGCGCCGACGGCAACCGCAAGCTCGACCAGGCATGGCGCGTCGGGCGCGATGCCGAAGGCTCCGATCTCAGGGGCTTGGTTTTGCCGGTGCCGCGCACCATATTGGCCGTGGCGCTGGGACGGCAGAATGTGGTACATATCGGCCTGACGGAGCGTAATGCCGCTGCGCGCGTGGAAGAAGCGCTCCACCGCTGGCTGCATTTTCTCGGACCCGACCCCATCCTCTCGTCTTGCGAAACGGCCTCGCAGGGCGCATCGGCGTCGCAACACGACGCCGAGGCAGAGATTTCCGGGCCGGAGCCCGATGCCGATACGACGTTACGAGGAATTTGAGTGAGCGATACGGATAACGAAAAGCCGAAACTCGGCATGCGCCAACCTCTTGGGGTGAAGCGTACCGTCGAAACTGGCGTGGTCAAGCAGAGCTTCAGCCATGGGCGTTCGAACAACGTCGTGGTCGAGGTGAAGCGTGCGCGCACGTTGCGCCGCCCGGGTGAGCCCGAGCCGGCTGCCGCCGCGCCGGCACCCGCCACGCCGCCTGCTCCGGCGCCGAGCACGCCTGCACCGCAGGCGCGCGCGCCCGAGCCGCGTACCAGCCCGGTATCGCCCGCCAATTTGCTGCTGTCGCGGCAGGAGCTTCAGGCGAAGCTTCTGCGCGAGGCGGAAGAGGCGCGGATGACTGCGCTTGAAGAAAATCGCCGCCGTGACGAGCGCATCCGCCTCGACGCGATCGACGAAGAGCGCCGCCGCGCCGAGGAGCGCGCCCGCGCCGCCGAAGCGCCTGCACCGGCCACCGAGCCTGCCCCCGCGCCCAAGCCGGAGCCGATCGTCGAGGCACCGGCGCCCGCCCCTGCGCCGGTCGTCGAGGCGCCTGCTGCACCGGAACCGGTATCTGCGCCGACGCCAGCACCCGCTGTGGCGCCTGCCCCCGTGCAGGCGAAGGCTCCGGTACGTGCGCCGGTCGCGCCGCCTGCGCCGCCGCCGCCGTTGACGATCACGCTCGATTCGAGCCTGCCTGCGCCGCGTTTGTTCACGCCGGTGCCGCGCCCGGAGCGGCCGCGTCCGGCCCCGGCGCCCACGCCGGCACCCGCCGCGGCGGCAGCCACGCCGGCCAGCACGAATACGACCGCTGCTACGCCATCGGGTGGTCTGGCGCCGAAGCGTCCGGGCAGCGAACCGCCGCGCCCGACGCAGCGTGACCGCAAGGGCGACGATCGCCGCACCGCCGGCAAGCTCACCGTCAACCGCGCGCTTGGCGATGGTGACGGCGCGCGCGCCCGCAGCCTTGCCGCGCTGAAGCGTGCGCGCGAGAAGGAGCATCGCCGCATGGGTGGCCCGCGCGAGGCGCAGGCCAAGCAGGTCCGCGACGTGCAGGTGCCCGAGACGATCACCGTGCAGGAACTCGCCAACCGTATGGCCGAGAAGGGCGCGGATCTGGTCAAGACGCTGTTCAAGATGGGCATGCCCGTCACGATGACGCAGACGATCGACCAGGATACCGCCGAGCTGCTCGTCACCGAGTTCGGCCACAACATCGTGCGCGTGAGCGATTCGGATATCGATCTCGCGATCGAGACCGAGGGCGATGCCGAGGCGACGCTGAAGGCGCGTCCGCCGGTCGTCACGATCATGGGCCATGTCGATCACGGCAAGACCAGCCTGCTCGACGCGCTGCGCGGCACGGACGTGGTGCGCGGCGAAGCTGGCGGCATCACCCAGCACATCGGTGCGTATCAGGTGACGCTCAAGGACAAGTCGAAGGTGACGTTCCTTGATACGCCGGGCCACGAAGCGTTCAGCGAGATGCGCGCACGTGGCGCCAACGTGACCGACATCGTCGTGCTCGTGGTCGCGGCGGACGACAGCATCAAGCCGCAGACGGTGGAGGCGATCAACCACACCAAGGCGGCCGGCGTGCCGATGATCGTGGCGATCAACAAGGTCGACAAGCACGAGGCCAACCCGCAGAAGGTCCGCGAGGCGTTGCTTCAGTACGAAGTCGTCGTCGAGGAAATGTCGGGCGACGTGCAGGACGTCGAAGTGTCGGCGATGAAGAAGACCGGGCTCGATACGCTGATCGAGAAGATCCAGCTTCAGGCCGAACTGCTCGAACTGCGCGCCAACCCCGACCGTATGGCCGAGGGCGCGGTGATCGAGGCGAAGCTCGACAAGGGTCGTGGACCAGTCGCGACGATCCTCGTAAACCGTGGTACGCTCAAGGTCGGCGACGTGTTCGTCGTCGGCGCGGAGAGCGGCAAGGTCCGTGCGATGACCAACGACAAGGGCCAGCAGATCAAGGAAGCCGGCCCGTCGATGCCGGTCGAGGTGCTCGGCCTTTCGGGCGTGCCGCGCGCGGGCGATCTGCTGTCGGTGGTGGAGAACGAGGCGCGTGCCCGTGAAGTCGCCGAATATCGTCAGAGCGTCATCACCAACAAGCGTACCACGTCGACCCCGGCAAGCCTGGAGAGCATGTTCTCCGCGCTCAAGGACAAGCAGGCGATCGAATATCCGCTCGTCGTCAAGGCCGACACGCAAGGTTCGGTCGAGGCGATCGTGTCGTCGATCAACAAGATCTCGACCGATGACATCAAGGCACGGGTGCTGCACTCGGGCGTCGGTGGCATCACCGAAAGCGACGTGACGCTGGCCGGGGCTTCGGGGGCGCCGATCATCGGCTTCAACGTCCGCCCGAATGCCAAGGCTCGCGAGATCGCCGAGCGTCAAAAGGTCGCGTTCAAATACTATGACGTGATCTACGACCTGATCGACGAGATCCGCGCGGGCATGGCGGGCGAGCTTGGGCCGGAGGCGTTCGAGACGGTGGTCGGCCGCGCCGAGATCCGCGACGTGTTCTCCGCCGGCAAGCACGGCAAGGCGGCGGGTCTGCTCGTTACCGAAGGCAACATTCGCAAGGCGCTCAAGGCACGCATCACGCGCAATGACGTCATCATATACCAGGGCGAAATCGCTTCGCTGCGCCGGTTCAAGGATGACGTTGCCGAGGTCCGGGCTGGTCTGGAATGCGGTGTGACGTTCACGTCGAACTTCGTCGACATCAAGGCGGGCGACTTCCTCGAAACCTTCGAGGTCGAACTGCGCGAACGCACGCTGTGATTGACGCGGGCGAGCGGCGGGTAATGCGCCGTTCGCCTGCATCGACACGAGCTGATGCGGTGGTCGCGTTGCAACGGCGAGGCTGAACGATGCGGCGTTCGCGCCGGACCGCCCGTGAACCGGTGGCGCGGGTGATCGTGCCGCCGCCGACCGCGTGCTGGCTCTGTGGCCGACCTTTGGGCCGCAAAATCGAACAGCATCATCCGTTGCCGAAAAGTCGCGGCGGGCGTGAGACGGTGCCGGTGCATCCGATCTGCCACCGTGCGATCCACACCGCCTTCACCAACGCCGAACTCGCGCAGCCCGGTGTTGCGGCGGCGGTCGCAACGGACCCGCGACTGACGAAGTTTCTCGCGTGGATTGCCGACAAACCTCCCGACTTCCATGCGCCGACCGCGCGTCGTACAAAGTGACATCATGAGACCAGCCGAAACCCCCGAAACCCGTTCCGTCCGCCTGCTCCGCGTCGGCGAACAGGTGCGCCATGCGCTGTCCGACATCCTGATGCGCGGCGACGTGCATGACGAGACGCTCGCCAGTCATGCGGTGACGATCACCGAGGTGCGGATGTCACCCGATCTGCGCCATGCGACCTGCTTCGTGAAGGCGCTGCTCGGCAAGGACGAGGAGGCGGTGCTCAAGGCGCTGCGCACCAACACCGCCTATCTCCAGCGTGAGGTCGCCGGGCGCGTGCAGACGCGGTACGCCGCCAAGCTGAAGTTCGTCGCCGACGAAAGCTTCGACGAAGGCAGCCATATCGACCAGTTGTTGCGCGCGCCGCATGTTGCGCAGGATCTCGGCGACAGCGAAGACTGACCCGCGAAAGTCGTCAGATGGCCAAGCTCTATTTCTATTATGCGTCGATGAACGCGGGCAAATCGACCAACCTGCTGCAGGCCGATTTCAACTACCGCGAGCGGGGCATGCGCACGTTGCTGTTCACCGCCGCGATCGACGATCGCTTTGCGGCGGGGACGATCACGTCGCGGATCGGTCTGGTGGCGCCGGCGCTGGCGTTCGACGCGGAGACAGACCTCGCAGCAATTGCATTGGCACAGTCGGAACCCCCGGCCTGCGTGATGGTCGACGAGGCGCAATTCCTGACAGCGGATCAGGTCGATCAGCTTGCCTCGCTGGCGGACCGGCACGGCATCCCGGTGTTGGCGTACGGCTTGCGAACCGATTTTCGCGGGAATTTGTTCGCGGGGTCGGCGCGGCTGCTGGCGTTGGCTGATTCGCTCATCGAGATCAAGTCGGTGTGCGAGTGCGGGCGCAAGGCGACGATGAACCTGCGCGTCGATGCGGCGGGGCGGGCAGTCACGCATGGTACGCAGACCGAAATTGGCGGCAACGATCGCTACATTGCGCTGTGCCGCCGGCATTTCAGCGAGCGTTCAGCCGGCGTGCGGTAACGGCCCGAACAGCACGTTCGGAGGTTTCGCATGCTTAGACCCATGATCCTCGCCACCATGCTGCTGGCGCTGCCGGCAATCGCGGTTGCGGATGTGAAAGGCGATGCCAGGGCCGGCGGCTGGCCGCCTGAGCAGATCGGCAAGGAAACCAGCATCCCGTTGCTCCGCAGCCAGAACCTCTACAATTTCGAGACGGATGGGGATCGCGGCGCCTGGCTGCAGGATCAGCAGCGGCGCTGGTATTACGCCAAAGTGCTGGGGCGTTGCCTTGGCCTCAGCTTTGCGACACGGATCGGGGTGGACACGCGCTTCAACGGCGGGTCGCTCGATCGCACCGGTACGTTGCTGGTCGATGGTCAGCGTTGCCCGATCGACAGCCTGACCGCGAGCGCGGGGCCGCCGCCAAGACCCGGCAAGCTCAAGCCCGGCCTCAATCGTATCACGCGGGGCTGACGGCACGACGTTCCGCCGCTAGGCGCGGCGGATGCATGGCTGGATCATTCTCGACAAACCACTTGGGCTAGGATCGACGCAAGGCGTCTCGGCGGTAAAGCGCGCGCTCAGGCAGGGCGGCTACGGCAAGTGGAAGGTCGGGCATGGCGGCACGCTCGATCCGCTCGCCACCGGCGTGCTGCCGATCGCGGTGGGGGAGGCGACCAAGCTTGCCGGGCGGATGCTCGACAGCGACAAGGTGTACGACTTCACGATCCGCTTCGGCGAACAGACCGATACGCTCGATGCGGAGGGCAAGGGTGTAGCCACCAGCGACGTGCGGCCGACGCGGACGGCGCTCGAGGCGGTGCTGCCGCGCTTCACCGGGCCGATCGAGCAGGTGCCGCCGGCCTATTCCGCGCTGAAGGTGGATGGCGAGCGCGCCTATGATCTCGCGCGGGCAGGCGCGGAGGTGGTGCTGGCCACGCGCGCGGTGACGATCCACGCGCTGACGGTCGCGGCCGTCGCCGATGCCGGGGTGCTGGAGGAGGTGACGCTCAGCGCGCATGTCTCCAAGGGCACCTACATCCGCAGCCTTGCGCGCGACATTGCGCTGGCGCTCGGCACCGTCGGCTATGTCACCATGCTGCGACGGACCAAGGCGGGGCCGTTCGATCTGTCGCAGGCGATATCGCTGGACAATCTCGACCAACACGCTATGGCGCGCACCCTTGAACAGAGACTCCTGCCGCTGAGGGCGGGGCTGGACGACATCCCGGCTCTATCCCTCACCCCCGACCAGGCAGGGGCGCTCCGACAGGGGCGTGTACTGGCCGGGATCGCCGCTGTAGATGGCCTCCATTTCGCGCTGCTGGGTGATGCACCCGTCGCGCTGGTCGAGGTTACGGATGGTAACGTCCGGGTCGAACGCGGCTTCAACCTGTAACGATGTCGAAGGAAAATATATGACGATCACCGCAGAGAAGCGCCAGGAACTCATCAAGACGCACGGCCGCGCCGAAGGCGACACCGGCAGCACCGAAGTGCAGGTCGCGATCCTCACCGAGCGCATCCGCAACCTGACCGAGCATTTCAAGGGCCACGCCAAGGACAACCATTCGCGTCGCGGCCTGCTGATGATGGTCAACAAGCGTCGTTCGCTGCTCGACTATCTCCGTCACAAGGATGGTCAGCGGTATCTCGATCTCATCGCGAAGCTTGGTCTTCGCAAGTAACCGAAACGGCGCCTCCGGGCGCCGTTTTTTTGTCTCCGCCTGACGCGGGGACTTGGCAAACACTCTAACGCTGCGCGCCGGAATACGGTACGCAGCACCTGAGCCCCGGCAGACCGCCGGGGAACACCTTGGGCGGCGGCAATTCGGCTCGCCTCCCACGTCGGGGCCAAGACAGGCTCCACCCCGCGCGGACCGGTCAAGTCCGCAGATAGGCCCCGACCGGCATCTGGCCGGCGGTGTTGAAGGAAATCCCATGTTCGATACCAAAACCAGCAGCATCCAGTGGGGCGGCAAGACCCTCACGCTGGAAACGGGCCGCGTTGCCCGCCAGGCTGACGGCGCGATCATCGCGACGCTCGGCGAAACCGTCGTTCTCTGCGCCGTCACGGCGGCACGTTCGGTGAAGGAGGGGCAGGACTTCTTCCCGCTCACCGTCCACTATCAGGAAAAGTACAGCGCGGCCGGCCGCATCCCCGGCGGCTTCTTCAAGCGTGAGCGCGGCGCGACCGAGAAGGAGACCCTGGTCTCGCGTCTCATCGACCGTCCGATCCGCCCGCTGTTCCCCGAAGGGTTCTACAACGAGATCAACGTCATCGCCCAGGTGCTGAGCTATGATGGCGAGAACGAGCCCGACATCCTCGCGATGGTTGCGGCATCGGCTGCGCTGACCATCTCGGGCGTGCCGTTCATGGGCCCGATCGGCGCGGCGCGCGTCGGTTACATCGACGGCGAGTACATCCTCAATCCGACCAACGAGCAGATCAAGGCAGGCGACCTCGATCTCGTCGTCGCCGCCACCGGCGACGCCGTGATGATGGTCGAATCGGAAGCCAAGGAGCTTTCCGAAGAGGTCATGCTCGGCGCGGTGCAGTTCGCGCACAAGGCATGCCGCGAAGTCGTCAACGGGATCATCGATCTCGCCGAGCAGGCTGCCAAGGACCCGTGGGAAATGGCCCCGCAGGCCGACCTGTCGGCTGCCAAGGACAAGCTCAAGAAGCTGATCGGCAAGGACATCGCCGCCGCCTACAAGGTTACCGACAAGTCCAAGCGTTCGGGCCTGCTCAACGAGGCGCGCGCCAAGGGCAAGGCTGCCTTTGCCGATGCGACCCCGCAGGACCAGATGGCTGCCGGCAAGCTGATGAAGAAGCTGGAAGCGGAAATCGTTCGCGGCGCCATCCTCAAGGACGGCCAGCGCATCGACGGCCGCAGCACCAAGCAGATCCGTCCGATCGAGGCGATGGTCCACTTCCTGCCGCGCACGCATGGTTCGGCGCTGTTCACGCGTGGCGAGACGCAGGCGATCTGCACCACCACGCTCGGCACCAAGGATGCGGAGCAGATGATCGACGGTCTGACCGGTCTTTCGTACGAAAACTTCATGCTGCACTACAACTTCCCGCCCTACTCGGTCGGTGAAGTCGGCCGCTTCGGTGCGCCGGGGCGTCGTGAAGTCGGCCACGGCAAGCTCGCTTGGCGCGCGCTGCATCCGGTGCTGCCGTCGAAGGACGAGTTCCCGTACACGATCCGCGTTCTGTCGGACATCACCGAGTCGAACGGCTCGTCGTCGATGGCGACGGTGTGCGGCGGTTCGCTGTCGATGATGGATGCGGGCGTTCCGCTCAAGCGTCCGGTGTCGGGCATCGCGATGGGCCTGATCCTCGAAGGCAAGGACTTTGCGGTTCTGTCCGACATCCTCGGCGACGAGGATCACCTCGGCGACATGGACTTCAAGGTGGCAGGCACCGAGGCCGGCATCACCACGATGCAGATGGACATCAAGATCGCCGGCATCACCGAGGAGATCATGAAGGTCGCGCTCGATCAGGCCAAGGAAGGCCGCGCGCACATCCTCGGCGAAATGTCGAAGGCGCTGTCGTCGACCCGCAACGAGCTGTCGGCACACGCACCGCGCATCGAAAGCTTCCAGATCGACAAGTCGAAGATCCGTGAAGTGATCGGCACCGGCGGCAAGGTGATCCGCGAGATCGTCGCCACCACCGGCGCCAAGGTCGACATCGACGACGAGGGCGTCATCAAGGTGTCGTCGTCCGATCCGGCGCAGATCGAAGCCGCGATCAAGTGGATCAAGGGCCTCGTCGAGGAAGCCGAAGTCGGCAAGGTCTATGACGGCAAGGTCGTCAACCTGGTGGACTTCGGTGCGTTCGTGAACTTCATGGGCGGCAAGGACGGTCTCGTCCACGTCTCGGAGATCAAGAACGAGCGTGTCGAGAAGGTCTCGGACGTCCTCAAGGAGGGCCAGGAGGTCAAGGTCAAGGTTCTCGAGATCGACCCGCGTGGCAAGGTTCGCCTGTCGATGCGCGTCGTCGATCAGGAAACCGGCGCCGAGCTGGAAGACTCGCGCCCCGCACGCGAGCCGCGTGAGGGTGGCGACCGTGGTCCGCGTGGGCCCCGTCGTGACGGTGACGGTGGCCGTGGTGCCCCGCGTGGGGACGGTGGCCGTGAAGGCGGCCGCGGCGGCGAAGGTCGCGGCGATCGCGGTGAAGGGCGCGGCCCCCGCCGCGAAGGCCGTGGCCCCAAGCGCGAGTCGCAGGGCGAGAACGGCGAGGGCCCAGCGCCGGAGTTCGCGCCGGCCTTCCTGACCGGCGATCGCGACTGATCTCTCGTGGTCTAGCGACGAACGAAAGAGGCTCGGGGGCAACCCCGGGCCTTTTTTGTTGGGGGCATCGGCAAAGCGGATGACCGCGATGACGTGTCGGGTGCGCAGAATGCAGATTTTGGGTGTTAGCCTTTGTCAGCACTCAACCATGGGTTAGACGTGCACAACCGGCAGCCGCGCTGCTAGGGCGGAGCAGGGCTATGGGAATCGGGCGAGCAGGCGCTTTCATCGCACTCTTTGCGGTCACCGCTCCGGCTTTCGGGCAAACAACGCCTTATCCGCTTGAGCGCTATCGCGTCACGCTCAAGGGTGGCGGACTAGGGGTAGACGTAGACGAGACCGTCATCGTTTCGATCGTGGTGCACGATGGCAAGCGAGAACGCTGGATCGCCGAACGACGGCGGCGCGATCACAATTGGTGTGCCAGCCAAGTCAACGGACAATGCTCGGCAGGCGACAAGACCGTTCACGACTGGATCGACGGCAATTCCTGTCCCGCCTTGACCGCTGCATTGGAGGATCTTGCGCGGCTGAAGGTCGGCGGGTTCGCTCCGCCTGCCCGTTCGGGCAGGATCATGATCACGGACACGCCGTTGCTGACGGTGAGCGGTACGCCCGACGGGATGACCGGCTACGGCGCTCATATGGCGTTGGCGGGGTTTACCGGACCAGTGGTCGATTGGTGGTCTCGTTCGGAGCGCTCCCTCGCCCAATGCTGGATCCCCAACAGGCTGACAAGCAACGGACGGCAACTCGACGCTCAACTCACGCCGTAATCAGCCACACCCGATCATCTGACGTTGTGATGGATGATGGGCGAGCTACTCGCCGCCGAGCGCCTCGATCCTCGCGGTCGCTTCCGCCACGCCGGGATTGGCTGCGCTCCCGGTCATCGCTTCGAACATGTCGGTCAGCTTGGCGTAGCGGGTGCGCGCCTCGCGCCACAGCGCGATCGCGCCAGACACATCGCCGACCGCTTCGGCCTGAGTCGCGGCACAACGCACCGCGTTCGCCACGTCCAGCGGCGGCGCGTCGGGCACCTGCGCGTAGAACCATAGCGCCTGTGCGACGTCCGCTTCCGCATCGCCAGCGCGGTCGCCTTCGATCAGCATGTCGGCGCGGTGACGCAGCGCCTGAGCCAGCGCGAGCGGGTTGCTGCCGCCGCGCAGCATCTCGACCGCGACGGTCTGGTGGTCGATCGCCGCCGCCAGATCGCCCGATTGGCGGGCGGCCTGTGCGGTGCCAAGCAGAGCTTCGATCTGGTTCATGCGCGTTCGATCAGATAGTTCATGCGCGCCGCTGCGATCGGCCGGGCGGGATCGTCCTGCCACGCGCTTGCATCCACGTTGGCGACGCGGGTGCCGAGCCGGGTAACGATGCCGCGCGCGAAGGTCGGTTTGTCGCGCCCGCCACGCATGAAATCGACTGTGAGGTTGATCGGCTTGATCCGCGCGTCGCTTTCGATGCCGAGCGCGTGGCGCAGCGCGATGATCGACGCGACTTCGAGGAAACCGCCGATCGCGCCACCGTGCAGGAAGCCGGGGCGTCCGATTACGCTGTCGGCATACGGCAGGCTGAGCAGCGTGGGGTCGCCGTCCACAGCTGTTACGCCGAGGAAGCGCGCGTAAGGGATGCCGTCCATCACAGATCCGTGAACATGAAGGTGCCGGCGACATTGGCGATCGGATCGGCCGGGTCGCCGTCATGCGCCACGCCGCGCACGAACGATATCGCACGGGTGACGCGGTAGCATTCGCCACGGCCGATCACGGTCCGCCCCGGCGTGGCCGGCCGCACGTAATCGATGCGCAGATCGAGCGTGGCGTGCGGCCGCGCGACGCCGACCTTCATGCGCACCGCGAAACTGGTCGCGCTGTCCATCAGCGCGAGGATTGGCCCGGAGGCAAGCACCCCGCGCGAAAGATCGCCTATCAACGCTTCACGATATGGCAGCGCCAGTTCTGCCCAATCGGGACCGTGCGCGCGATATTCGATGCCGAGATGGCCGCCATGATGTCCCTCCATCATGCCGGCGAAATCTTCCGGGACGAAGCTGCTGGGATCGGGAAGCGCCATGCGGCCTCCCTACCGCATCGCGGCGGCGCTGCAAGTCTGCGCGGGATTACAGCGATGTAACTGTCCGGCACGGCCGGCACCGACCTACCGATCCGGCAGCGCAATCATGCGCGAGGAGACGAACATGGCAGAGTTGAGCATCGACATCGATCAGATCGCGCAACTGGAAACACAGGTCGGCACGTTCGGCAGCATCGGCGGACTCGAGTCGGGTGGCGACGATATGTTCGAGTATCTGGTCAGCATCGCCAAGCTGACCCGGCCACAGAGCTGATGACGCTGGACCGCGCAGCGCTGGACGCGGCGGCGGCGCGGTCTTCGCGTTTCGCCGCGTCGTTTGCCGATCATCCGGTCACCCGCATGCTGGAGCATGCCTTTGCTGGTGACGATGCCGAACAGCTTGCCGATGCGGCCGAGTTGCTGCTGGCGCGTGGGGACTGGCTGGCGGAACTGCTCGCGCCGATGGTCACCGAGCTACGTGCCGACCCGTTGTTCGAGCCGCCGTTCGAGGCGCAACGTGACACGGTCCGGTTCAGCACGGTGCTGTTCGAACGACCGGCCGTCACGCTCACCGCCACGATCGTCTCCGCCGATGCGTTGGCGGTAGCGCCGCCTGTGCGCTCCGTTACGATTGCGGGCAGGCTCAGCGTGATCCGCTATGTTCGTGGCGGCGGCGCGCGCCGCCAGGTGTGGACGGCCGACCCGGCCGATGGTGACTTCCGCGCGGCCGGCGCGGGTCCGTGCGCCCTCACGCGCGACCAGCCACTCGCGGATGCTATGGTAGTGCGGCTCGACGGTCGCACGCAGGGGCAGGTGATCGCGGGCGCGACATCCGATCTGGTGACCGTCACCGCGACGATCCGGCCCGGTGCCTCGCTTTATGTGCGGGAATACGCCCTAGCAGACGGTGCGCTGCTGCGCTGTGCGATGCTCGACGAGCGGCCGGCGCGTACGCAGATGTTGCTTGCCTATCTGCGCCTGGCGGGGCGCAAGGATGCCGGCGCATGTTTCGCCGCTGCGGCAGGAGACGCGGCGTTCTTCCTGCGCTGGCCGGCGATGCGCGAGTGGCTGGCGCTCGATGCGCCGGCCGCGCTGCCGCACTTGCACGCGATGGCCGAGGCCGATCCGCACCGCGAGGTGCGCACCGCTGCACGCGCGACGCTGGCGGCGATCACGACCAGACAGGGAGCAGCGGCATGCCACGGGTGATCGCAACCGACCGCGCGCCGGGGATCGGGCTCGACGATCTCGCCGAGGCGCTCGACACCGCGCGCTTCGATGTCCGCGACGAGGAGGCCCTCGTTACGCTTGGCCCGCTGCTGGCACGTCTCGGGCGCAACCCGCACTTCCTGGGCGATCTGGTGATCGCCGAACTGGAGCGACGCTGTTTCGGTCAGGCTGCCGATAATGCTTATGGCGCGCAGGTGTTCATGCTCAAGCCGCCCAACGGCCGCTACCTGTTGCGCGCGAATTTCTGGCCCGCGCGCGGCGATGCGGTGGTACGCGCGAGCGGTACCGCGTCGTTCTTCTACGATCTGCCACACGATCATAACTTCCCGTTCCTGACCTATGGGTACGAAGGCCCCGGCTACTGGAGCGATTATTACGACTATGACGTGACGGCGGTGGCGGGGCTACCCGGCGAGCACGCCGGGCTCCGCTTCGTCGAGAGGTCGCGCCTCGAACCGGGCAAACTGATGCTCTACCGTGCGCGGCGCGACGTGCACGTGCAATTGCCGCCGGACAGCTTTTCCGTGTCGCTGAACATCCTGTTCTACGATGTGGCGCAACCGTGGCTGGAGCAGTTCCAGTTCGACGTGGCGCAAGGGACGATCGCCACCGGGCTGACCACCGCGCCGGCGGAGGGGCTGGTCACGTTGGCGGCGCAACTCGGTGGGCCGACTGGCATTGCGCTCTGTGAAGAGTTTGCCGCGCGCCATCCAGTGCCACGGATGCGCGCGACCGCCTATGCGGCGCTCGCTTCGGCGTTGCCGGACCGCGACGCGCGTGCAGCGCTACTTGCCACCGCTGCGGGTGATGCCGATCGTTATGTCACAGGGCATGCCAGGCTGCGGCTGGCGAGGATCGAGCAGGCTGCAAACCAATCCATAACGGAGTGAACCTCCCTCCATTGCGGTATCAACACGGTAGCATGGCACCGTAGTGGATGAAGCTCTGGTCTTTGGCGGCGTGCGGGCCGGTTTAGCGGCAGAGGCGATCGCGCGTGGAGTGCGCTTGATTGCAGCCGGCGGGCGTGTCGCGGTGGCCGGAGTGGCGCTCCGCTATTCAGGCGTGGCTTGCCCCGTGCAACTGCCGACGCTGCATGTCGTGGAGGGCGGGGAGGGTGCGGTAACGGAGGCGCTCGATGCCGGCGCGCACGACGCGGTGCCGGCGGCAGCAAGCGACGCGTTGATCGCGGCGCGACTGGCGGCGTTGCTGCGGCGTACGGGCACGGTGGCGCCGGTGCGTCTCGGCCCGCTCACCATCGACCGGCTCGAACGCAAGGCGACACGCGATGGCCGACAACTCGGTCTGCGTCCGCGCGAATATGCGATCCTGCTGTACCTGGCCGGCTCGGTCGGCACGATCGTCCCCCGCGAAACCTTGCGGGAGGCGGTGTGGAACATGCGGTTCCACCCGGGCACCAACGCGCTGGAAGTGCAGGTCTCGCGATTGCGCGAGAAGCTCGACAAGGGGTTCGCCACGCCGATGCTGCACACCGAGAAAGGTGTCGGTTACGGGCTGATCGTGCCGGTCGGCGATCCTCTATAGCGAAAGGGCAGGTCCGCGATTGCGAACCTGCCCTTCATATCTTTACGTTAAGCTTGCGCGATCAGCCCGCTGCGGGCGACCGGCGACCGCCGCCGCCCGACGACTGGCGACGCGGGCCACCGGGACGGCCACCGCCGCCACCCGGACGGCCCTGACCACCGGGCCGGCCCGCGCCACCGGCGGGACGACCTGCGCCACCTGCCGGACGCTCGCCGGTCGGGCGGGCCGAATGCGTCGCGCGCGGCCCTTGGCGGTGACGGCCGGAATCATCGACACGGCGCTCGGGCGTGTCCGAACCAGCCGGGCGTGCCGCCTTGATGCGGGCCTGCTCGGCGCTGAAATCGGCCGGGAGCGGCAGTGGCGTCGGCTTGACCTTGGTCAGCCGCTCGATGTCGCGCAGGAACGGCTTCTCGTCATCCGCGCAGAAGCTGATCGCCACGCCCGACGCGCCCGCGCGCGCGGTGCGCCCGATGCGGTGGACATATTGCTCCGGCACGTTGGGCAGCTCGAAGTTGAACACATGGGAAACGCCCGACACGTCGATGCCGCGCGCGGCGATATCGGTCGCGATCAGCACGTTGACCTTGCCGGCCTTGAACTCGCCGAGTGCGCGCTCACGCTGCGGCTGGCTCTTGTTGCCGTGGATCGCGTTGGAGGCGATGCCGTTGGCGGCGAGCAGCTTCACGACGCGGTCGGCGCCATGCTTGGTGCGGGTGAAGACGAGGCAACGCTCGATTTCCGGATTGCGGAGGTGGATGGTGAGCAGCGCCTGCTTCTCGGACTGGTTCACCAGCGTGACAAACTGGTCGACGCGTTCCGCCGTGGAGGCCACCGGCGCGACCTTGACGGTGGCGGGATCGGTCAGGAACTGATCGGCAAGATCGCGGATCGCGGCGGGCATCGTCGCCGAGAAGAACAAGGTCTGGCGCTGCTTGGGCAGCATCCGCACGATCTTCTTGAGCGCATGGATGAAGCCGAGGTCCATCATCTGGTCGGCCTCGTCGAGGACGAGGATTTCCAGCGTGGCGAGGCTGACGAAACGCTGCTCGATCAGGTCGAGCAGACGGCCCGGCGTGGCGACGAGGATGTCGACGCCGCGCATCATGTCCTGACGGTTCTTGTTGATGCTGACGCCGCCGAACACGGTGGCGACCGACATCTTGGAGAACTTGCCGTAGTCGCGCGCGCTCTCGGCAATCTGGCTGGCGAGTTCGCGGGTCGGCGCGAGCACCAGCATGCGGCAATGCGTCGGCAGGATACGCTTGTCGTTGGCGATCAGGTTCTGGATCGAGGGCAGCACGAACGCGGCGGTCTTGCCGGTGCCGGTCTGCGCGATGCCGAGCAGATCGCGGCCTTCAAGCAGCATCGGGATCGACTGCTGCTGAATCGGGGTGGGGGCGGAATAGCCCTTTGCCTCGAGCGCGCGGACAAGCGGTTCGGCAAGGCCGAGTTTGACGAAAGACATGGGGAGAATATCCAATATCAGGCCATGCCCGCGCGCGCCAAGGCGAACGGGTGGCGGGGGAAACCGACACCCCGCGTGAATAGGGAAGCCTTGCGAAAACAACCGGGGCGGAGCTTCGAACCTCTCGGTTCGATCACGCTGCAATACGCCTCGATGGCGGCGATATGTCTGCTGCAACGCGGAAAGTCAATGCCAACGCCGAAAATCTGCCCGCGGGGCGGGTCCGATCTGACTTAACCTGCGTTAGAGTACGTGCCAGGGAGTTACAGTTATGTGTCATGTACTGATTATCGAGGACGAACCATTACTCGCGTTCGACCTGCAGGACATGCTGTCAACCGTCGGTGCCACCAGTTTCGCGTTTGCCGAAACCGAGGATCAGGCGGTGAGCGAGGCCCGGCTACGACGGCCTGACGTCATCACCTCGGACGTGATGTTGCGCGAGGGGACCGGCCCGTGTGCGGTCCAGACGATCCTCAGCGAGATGGGGCCGTTGCCGGTGATCTATATCACGGCCACGCCGGATCAGTGCGAACCATGTGAGCCGTCTTCGGCGATCCTGGCGAAGCCGGTGCTGGGCATGGTGGTGCGCGACGCGTTCCGGGCCGTCGCGCCACACAGCGATTGAAGATCACAACCCGCCGCCGGCCAGTGCGGCGAGCAGCAACAGCGCGACGATATTGGTAATCTTTATCATTGGGTTCACGGCTGGCCCTGCCGTGTCCTTGTAGGGATCACCCACGGTGTCGCCGGTCACCGCCGCCTTGTGTGCCTCGCTGCCCTTGCCGCCGTGGTTGCCGTCCTCGATGAACTTCTTGGCATTGTCCCACGCGCCGCCGCCCGACGTCATCGAGATCGCGACGAACAGGCCGGAGACGATCACCCCGAGCAGCATCGCACCGAGCGCCGCAAAACCTGACGCCTGACCCGCTACCAGCGTGACGATGCAATACACCGCGATCGGGCTGAGCACCGGCAGCAGCGATGGAACGATCATCTCGCGGATCGCCGCGCGGGTGACGAGATCGACGGTGCGCGCGTAGTTGGGGCGGCTGGTGCCGGCCATGATGCCGGGATTGGTGCGGAACTGCTCGCGCACCTCTTCCACCACCGCGCCCGCCGCGCGCCCCACTGCCGTCATCCCCATCGCACCGAACAGATAGGGCAACAGCGCGCCGAGCAGCAGCCCGACGATGACATACGGATTGGAGAGCGTGAAATCGACGGTCAGGCCGCTGAAATATTCCTTCAGGTCGCTGGTATAGGCGCCGAACAGTACCAGCGCCGCCAGTGCCGCCGAGCCGATCGCATAACCCTTGGTCACCGCCTTGGTCGTGTTGCCGACCGCATCGAGCGCATCGGTGCGGGTACGAACGTCGTCCGGCAGCCCGGCCATTTCCGCAATGCCGCCGGCATTGTCGGTGACCGGGCCATAAGCGTCGAGCGCCACCACCATGCCGGCCTGGCTGAGCATCGCCGTCGCCGCGAAGGCGATGCCGATCACGCCGGCAAGCTGGAACGCGGCAACCACCGCGACGACGATCACGACCGTCGGCATGGCGGTTGATTCGAGGCTGATGGCGAGGCCCTGGATGACGTTGGTGCCGTGGCCGGTTTCGGAAGCCTTGGCGATGCTGCGCACCGGGCGGTAGTTGGTGCCGGTGTAATATTCGGTGATCCACACCAGCAAGCCGGTGACGGCAAGGCCGATCATCATCGACCAGAACAGGCTCATGCCGGTAATGCCGCCGGTCGCCTGCGGATCGAGGAAGCCGTTCGTGCCAAGCGGTGCCGACAGGTCGCCGAGCGTGTAGCGTGTGGCGAGATAGATCGCCGGCACGGACAGCAAGGCCGAGGTCCAGAACCCCTTGTACAGCGCACCCATGATCGTTCCGCCGCCGAGGCGTACCGCATAGGTACCGAGAATCGAGGTGATGATGCACACGCCGCCGACGATGAGCGGTAGCGTCATCAGCGCGAGGAGCTGGTCGGCGGATTTGAAGGCAAGCGCGATAGAGATCATCGTCACGCCGAGCGTCACCACGTACGTTTCGAACAGATCGGCGGCCATGCCCGCGCAATCGCCGACATTGTCGCCGACGTTGTCCGCGATCACGGCGGGGTTGCGCGGATCGTCCTCGGGGATACCGGCCTCGACCTTGCCGACGAGATCCGCGCCGACGTCCGCTGCCTTGGTAAAGATACCGCCGCCCAGCCGCGCGAAGATCGAGATCAACGATGCGCCGAACGCCAACGCGGTGAGCGCCTCGATAATAACACGGTCCGCCGGGGCATGATGCGCGACCGCGACCAGATACCAGAAGAAGCCCGAGATCGACAGCAGGCCGAGCCCGGCCACCAGCATCCCAGTTACCGCTCCGGACCGGAAGGCGAGGGTGAGGCCGCCCTGCAAGCTGGTCCGCGCGGCCTCGGCGGTACGGACGTTGGCGCGGACCGAGATGTTCATACCGACATAGCCTGCCGCGCCGGACAATACCGCGCCGATGAGGAAGCCGATCGTCGACACGATGCCGAGTGTCACCGCCAGGATGATCGCCACCACCAGCCCGACGATCGCGATGGTGCGGTACTGCCGGCCGAGATACGCCTTGGCGCCTTCCTGGATGGCGGCGGCGATATCCTGCATCTTGTCGTTGCCGGGCGGTGCGCGCAGCACCTGCCCGCTGGTAAAGGCGCCGTAGATCACGGCAATCAGGCCACAGATGATGGCGGCATAGACGATCGTCATGCTGATCCTTCCCCTAAATGCCAGGGGCGGATGGTCGGCTGCGTGGCCGCCTCCGTCCTCTATAACGGCAAAGTATAGGCGTGCGATCTGCGTTGGCAACCGGCTTGCCATGATGCGGCAAAGCCAGTTTGGCGGATGGCTACTGCGGGGCTACGATGCGTGGAGATAGCCTAATCTTGCCGGCAGCGGCACCGCGTCGTCGCCATCGACCAGCGTCAGCCCCGACCCGGCGCCAAACCGCCCGATGCGGGTCGCGGCGACCGGCAGGGAGGCAGCCATCGGCAGCGCGAACAGCAGTTCGTAATCGTCGCCCGCCGTCGCGGCGGTGAGCCGGTCAGCGCGCGCGGTGCCGAGCGCCTTCAACGCAGGCGATAGCGGTACGGCGGCAAGGTCGATCTCGACTGCGACGCCGCTGGCCGCCGCCATCCGCTCGGCATCGATGAGCAGGCCGTCCGACACGTCCATCATCGCGCTGACGACCGGGCCGAGCGCGCGGCCCTCGGGCAAGCGGGGGTTGGGACGACGATAGGCGGCGAGCAGCGCCGCCGCGCCGTCGCCACCGCGCGCGACCGCTAGGCCGGCACCGGCATCGCCGATCGTGCCGGTGACGTACAGCGCGTCGCCCGCGCGTGCGCCACTCCGGCCCGGCACCACCGCGCCGCCGCTGCCGATCGCGGTAAGGCCGAGCACGCGCGCATCGCCCGCCGGCTGTGCGACCGTATCGCCGCCCAACAGCGGCACGCCGAACGCAGACAGCGCATCGCCCAGCCCGGCGACGAACGCCGCATCCCACGCCGCATCGCCGGTGAGGCCGTACCCCATCAGCACGCCGAGCGGCGTCGCACCCTTCGCCGCAAGATCAGACAAGTTCACCGCGAGCAGCTTCCATGCGACGTCGGCGGGCGGATCGCCGGTGAGGAAGTGCACGCCCTCGACGAGCATGTCGTGGGTCAGCACCAGCGGGCCGGGCAGCGGTGTCAGCACGGCGGCATCGTCGAGGAGAGCACGCGCGGCGGGATCGCGGGCGAGACCGCGCAACGCCGCGATGAAGGCGCGTTCACTCATGCGCTTGCTTTCCATGCCGTCCACCGAAGCCCCGTAAAGTTTTCTATAACGGAAAGGAATGCCGCTCCGGCCGCGACGAGAGAGGAAAAGTACCGCACGCGATGATGGCAGTATTGACCTGTATTGGCGGCAAGCACGACCACGGCTTGCTGATACTCGCCGCCGTGCTGTGCATCGCCGGATCGCTGGCGGCGCTGCGCCTGTTCGGCCGTGCCATGATGAACGAGGCCGGATCGGAGCGGCACGCGTGGTTGTTGCTCGCCGCGGTGGTCGCCGGCTTCGCGATCTGGTGCACGCATTACGTCGCGACCCTCGCCTATATCGGCACCGATCCCGATGCGCGGGGCGCGGCGCTCGCGGCGGTGTCGCTGTTGGTCGCCATCGCCGGCGCCTACACCGGCTTCGCGATCGCCGCCATGCGCACCGGCCGCCGTGCGAGCTGGGCCGGCGGTGCCGTGCTCGGGCTGGCGATCGGCGTGACGCATTATCTTGGCGCGTTCCTGGCCGAAAGCGAGCGGGCCGCCTCGTGGCACGCCGACTCCATTGCCGCATCGCTGCTGATGGTGCTGCTGTTCGGCGCGCTTGCGCTCGCCGCTGCCCGAGGCACCATGCGCGGGTTGCCGTCGCGCGCGGCCGCACCGTTGCTGGTTGCGGCGATCTCCAGCCTCCATTTCACCAGCGTCGTCGCGGTCGAGACGCTGCATCGCCTCCCGGTCAAGGCGTCCGAGGGGACCGAGGTGCTGGCGATCGCCGCCGCGCTGGTCGGGCTGGTGGTGATCGCGGCCGGCGCGATGAGCTGGCTGATCGATTCGCGACTGCGCCGCACGCTCGGCGATCAGTTGAGCCTGATGGCGCTGACCGATCCGCTCACCGGCCTGCCCAACCGCGCCGGGTTCGAGGCGCATCTTGCCGGCGAAATCGCTTGGGCGGAGCGCACGCACGCGCGCTTTGCGGTGGTGTCGATCGACATGGACCGGTTCGACACGATCAACGACGCCTATGGCCATCTGTTCGGCGATCTCGTGCTGCGCGCGGTGGCGGCGCGGCTGAACGATGGCGCAGATGAGGGCGAACGGGTCGCGCGGCTTGGCGGCGACGAATTCGGCGCGCTCAAGCGGTTCGCCACCTCCGCCGAACTGACCGGCTTCCTCGCGCGGCTCCGCGAAGCCTGTTCGCGCGCGATCGAGATCGAGGGCGTCCGCGTCGAGATTGCCGCATCCTTGGGCGTGGCGATCTACCCCGAGGATTCGGCCTCCGCCGACATGCTCGTCAACAATGCGGCGCTGGCCCGGCACCGTTCGACCAGCGAGGAGCCGTTGTGCTTCTACAACGGCTGCGTCGACGATGTGGTGCGCAGGCAGCGCGCGATCGCCTCCGATCTCAAGATGGCGATCCAGCGCGGGCAGTTGCAACTCTACTATCAGCCGCAGACCAGCCTCACCGATGGAGCGCTCGTCGGGTATGAATCGCTGGCCCGCTGGAACCACCCGGTGCGGGGGCCGATCTCGCCTGCCGAGTTCATCCCGGCGGCGGAGAAGCACGGACTGATCGGCGTGCTGGGCGACTGGGCGTTGCGGCAGGCGTGCGAGGATGTGGCGCGGTGGAGCGGATCGACCAAGGTCGCGGTCAACGTATCGCCGAGCCAGTTGTCCGACCCCGATCTGCCGCGCCGCATCCACGAGGCGCTGATCGCGTCTCGACTCGCGCCCTGGCGGCTGGAGATCGAGCTGACCGAATCGGCGATCATGGCGGACCGGACGCAGGCACTGCACGCGCTGCGGCAGATCAAGGCGCTCGGCGTCGCGGTCGCGCTCGACGATTTCGGTACCGGCTATTCCTCGCTGGAGGTGTTGGGCTCGTTCCCGTTCGACAAGATCAAGCTCGACCGCTGTTTCGTGATGCGGCTCGAACAGAGCGCCCAGGCGCTGGGTATCGTACGCGCGGTGCTGGCGATCGGGCGGACGTTCGGCATCCCGGTGCTGGCCGAGGGAATCGAGACGCCCGCGCAATATTCGATCCTGCGCGCCGAAGGCTGCGCGCTGGGGCAGGGCTATCTGATGGGCCGCCCGATGCCGCAGCCGCAGATGGAAGGCTATACCCCCGGCGAGATGCGGCGGGCGGGATAGGCCTCGCGCTCAGCTCGCGCGGCGCACGTCCTTGGAAATGGCGTCGAGCAGGCCGTTGACGAAACCCGTCTCGCGCCGCTCGAAAAAGGCGTGCGCGACATCGACATATTCGCTGATGACCGTTGCGGTCGGCACGTCGACGCGGGCGAGCAGTTCGTAGGTGCCCGCACGCAGGATCGCGCGCATCGATTTGTCGAGCCGTTCCAGCGTCCAGCCGCTGGCAAGCTTACCCCGGATCGCGGCGTCGATCTCCTCGCCGCGCGCGGTCGTGCCGGTTACGACATCGTCGAAGAAGGCAACGTCGGCCTCGGCATATTCGGCATCCTCGATCGTCGCGCCCAGACGGTGCGCGTGGAATTCGTGGAGCAGGCGGGGCACCGGCGTGCCCTCCATCTCATGCTGGTAGAGGGCCTGGGTGGCGGCGAGGCGCGCGGCGGCGCGGGCCTTGGAACGGGCGGCGGTACGGGAGGACATTCGCGCGCCTTAGCGAAGACGCACGAAAAATCCCACCCCGTTCGTACCTACAACCGCAGCGCCACCGACTTGGCGTGTGCGGGCAGCCCCTCGGTTTCCGCCAGCGCCACCGCCGCCGGGCCAATGGCGGCAAGGCTGGCGGGGTCGAGTTGCAGGAAGCTGGTGCGCTTCATGAAATCGAGCACCGACAGACCGCTGGCGAAGCGCGCACGCCGTCCGGTCGGCAACACGTGGTTTGGGCCAGCGACGTAATCGCCAATCGCCTCCGGGGTATGCCGGCCGAGGAACACCGAGCCGGCATGGCGGACGCGATCGAACAGCGCCTGCGGGTCGTCGCAGGCCAGTTCGAGATGTTCGGGCGCGAGCCGGTCGACCAGCGGGATCGCCTCGGCTAGGCTGGCGGTGACGATGATCGCGCCGTTCGCGTCCCAGCTCTGCCGCGCAGTGTCGGCGGTGGAAAGCTCGCCGATCTGGAGATCGACCGCCTCGGCCACGGCATCGCCAAAGGCGGCATCGTCGGTGAACAGGATCGACTGGCTGGTCGGATCATGCTCGGCCTGGCTGAGCAGATCGGCAGCGATCCATTCGGGATCGTTGCGACCGTCCGCAACGACGACGATCTCGCTCGGGCCCGCCACCATGTCGATGCCAACCATGCCGTAGACCTGCCGCTTTGCTTCGGCGACCCAAGCATTGCCGGGGCCGGTGATGACGTCGACCGCCGGAATCCGCTGTGTACCGTAGGCGAGTGCGGCGATCGCCTGCGCGCCGCCGATCCGCCACACCTCGTCCACGCCCGCGATATGCGCGGCGGCAAGCACCAGCGGATTGACCTCGCCGTTAGGTGTCGGCGTGACCATCACCAGCCGCTCGACCCCGGCGACGCGCGCGGGGATCGCGTTCATCAGCACCGAAGAGGGGTAGGCCGCGCGCCCGCCCGGGATGTAGATGCCCGCCGCTTGAATCGCGTTCCAGCGCGCGCCGAGCCGGACGCCGGCGTCATCGGTGGTGTCGCTGTCGGCGGGTTTCTGCTTCTCGTGATAGGTGGCGATGCGCGCGGCGGCGAGATCGAGCGCGGTGCGCAGATCGGCCTCAAGGCCTTCGTAGGCTGCGATCCACTCCGACTTCTCGATGCGCCAGCCGGTGGCGTTGAGGTCGTGGCGGTCGAACTTCTCGGTGAACGCCGCCACCGCCGCATCGCCCTCGTCGCGGACGCTGGCGAGGATGGTGCGGACGTCGCGCGCGACATCGGCGTCGCTCTCACGGCGCGCGTTGACGAGGGCTGCGAAGTCGCGCTCGAACGACGGATCGGAGGCGGTGAGGCGGATCATGCCGCCAGCTCCATCGCGACGGCCTGCCGGAACCGCTCGACCAGCGGCACGATTTCCGCGCGCGTCTTGAACGCGGCGCGGTTGACGACGAGCCGGGACGACACCTCGGCGATCACCTCGACCTCGACCAGACCGTTTTCCTTGAGCGTGCGGCCCGACGAGACCAGATCGACGATGCGCGGCGCGAGGCCGAGCAGCGGCGCCAGCTCCATCGCGCCGTTCAGCTTGACGCATTCGGCCTGCACGCCGCGCGCCTCGAAATGCTGTGCGGTGACGTGCGGATATTTGGTGGCGATGCGGACGTGGCTCCAGCCGCGCGGATCGTCGCCCGCCGCCATCTGCGCGGGTTCGGCGACCGACAGCCGGCAATGGCCGATACCGAGATCGACCGGCGCGTACAGTTCCGAATAGTCGAACTCGGCGAGTACGTCCGACCCGACGATGCCGAGTTGCGCCGCACCATGCGCGACGAAGGTGGCGACGTCGAACGCGCGCACGCGGATCAGGTCGATGCCGGGCGTCTCCGTGTGGAAGCGCAGCGCGCGGCTGTTCTCGTCGCTGAATGCGGCTTCGGGTACGATGCCGGCACGCTTCAGCAGCGGCACCGCCTCTTCGAGGATGCGGCCCTTGGGCACGGCGATGATGATGGGATCGGTCATGTCGGCGTGGCTCTACCGGCGCGCCCGCGCCGGTGCAACACGCGGTGGCGGCGAAGCCCTACGAGTTCGCCACCACCGCTTCCACCACCGATTGCATCAACTGCTGGCGTTGCGGGATGGTACGCGGGGTATCGCCGATCATCACCGCGATCGCATAAGTGCGCCCGTCCGGCGCCATCAGCAACCCGACATCGTTGTAGCCGGCGGTGCGCCCGGCCAAGTCCTGGCCGGTGCCGGTCTTGTGGCCGAAGCTCCACCCGGACGGCACCGCGCCGCGCATCCGCTGCTTGCCGGTCTTGGAGGATTTCATCGTGTCGATCAGCAGCGCGGTCGACGCTGGCGACAGCAGATCGCCCTTCTTGAGCCGGGCGAGCGCTTTGGCGATCGCGCGCGGGGCGGCACCGTCTGGCGGATCGGCGACGTAGCGCTCGAACGCGGCGACCCGCTCCGCTTGTGGTAGCCGCGATCGCGCTACCGCGAAGGTATTGCCGTAGGAATATTCCGGCTTCCACGTCAGGCCGGCGGTGCCGCTTTGCAGCAGCTTCTCGCCCGGGCCGAAGCGGATGTTGCCAAGGCCCTTGCGCGCGATGAAATCGCGCACCGCGCTCGGCCCGCCGACGTAGCGCAGCAGCCGGTCGTTGCAGGTGTTGTCGCTCATCGTCAGCGCGCGGCGGAGCAGTTCGCCGACCGTGGTCTGATATCCGCCGTTCTTGAGCAGTGCGGCGATCGGCTGGTGGAACAGCGTGAGGTCGGCCTCGGTGAGCGTGATCGGATCGTTGAGCGTGAGGCGACCGCGATCGCGGAAATCGAGCACGGTCATCGCCACCCACAGCTTGCTTACGCTTTGCTGCGGCAGGCGCAGGTCGCCGTTGCTCTCGACCGTCCAGCCTTTGTCGACGCTGTGCACCGCCACGCCGACTCGGCCGTCGAAGCTTTGCGCGACCGCGTTGATCGAGCGGGCCAGCGCAGCGGGCGCCGCGACCGGCAGCGGGACCGAGGGCGGCACCGCCATCACCACTTGCGTGGTCTGCTTCTCCGGCGTTTGCGTTGCGGTGCGAGCATCATGGACACAGGCGCACAGCGCCAAGGCTAGCAGGATGCCGGAATACGGCCGGGAGGATTCGAACGCCAATGTCTCGGTCACTTCATGGTTGCCTGCCGGCCCCTTCTCGCAGGAAAGGCAAAAATGCTGAAACTTTCGTATGTTGCAATATCGCATTGTTGCGCAACCGCCTCAACGCGCGGTGAAGCGCGCCGATAAGGCGGCAGGGCGAGTCGGCTTAGGGAACCAACACGGTATCGATCGCGTCCGGCAGCATGTCGGGATAGTCGAGCGTGTAGTGCAACCCGCGCGATTCCTTGCGATGCAGCGCCGAGCGCACAATCAGCTCGGCGGTCTGGAGCAGGTTGCGCAGCTCGATCAGGTCGGGCGTGACGCGGAAGTGGCCGTAATAGTCGTTCACCTCGTCGGTGAGCATGCGGATGCGGTGCTGCGCGCGTTCCAGCCGCTTGGTGGTGCGCACGATGCCGACGTAATTCCACATGAAGCGCCGGATCTCGGTCCAGTTCTGCTTGATGACGACCTCCTCGTCCGAATCGGTGACGCGGCTTTCGTCCCACGCGCGGATGCTGGGCGGCGGCGGCAGGTCCTCCCAATGTTCGGTAATGTGGCGCGCACACGCCTCGCCGAACACGAAACATTCGAGCAGCGAGTTCGACGCCAGCCGGTTGGCGCCGTGCAGCCCGCTTTCCGAACATTCGCCCGCCGCATACAGGCCGGGCAGATCGGTGCGCCCGTCGAGGTCGATCACCACGCCGCCGCAGGTATAATGCTGCGCGGGGACGACCGGGATCGGCTCCCGGGTCATGTCGATGCCGAGACCGAGCAGCTTCTCGTGAATGTTGGGGAAATGCTCGCGGATGAACTCCGGTCCCCGGTGGCTGATGTCGAGGTGGACGTAATCGAGCCCGAGCCGTTTGATCTCATGGTCGATCGCGCGCGCCACCACGTCGCGCGGCGCGAGTTCCGCGCGGGGATCGAAATCGGGCATAAAGCGATAGCCGGTTTCGGGGAGCAGCAGATGGCCGCCCTCGCCGCGCACTGCCTCGGTGATGAGGAAGTTCTTGACGTCGAGATTGTACAGGCAGGTCGGGTGGAACTGCATCATCTCCATGTTGGAGACGCGCGCGCCCGCCCGCCACGCCATTGCGATACCGTCACCGGTCGCGCCGCGCGGGGCTGTCGAGAACAGATAGGTGCGGCCAGCACCACCGGTCGCGAGGATCGTCGCACGCGCGGTGAACAGCTCGACACGGCCCGTTTCGCGGTTGACCGCATAGACCCCCCAGACATGGCCGGCGCCCGAATAGCGCTGCTCATGCTTGCTGGTGGCGAGGTCCACGCACACCATGTCGGGCAGCAAGCGGATGTTCGGGTGCGCCTCCGCCGCCGTCTGTAACGCGACCTGCACCGCGTGGCCGGTCGCGTCCGCGACATGGACGATGCGGCGGTGGGAGTGGCCGCCCTCGCGCGTCAGATGCGGCGCGTTCCCGTCCATGTTGAACGGCACGCCGAGTTCGGTCAGCCGCGCGATCGCCTTTGGCGCGTTCTCCACGACGAACTCGACCGTGGCGCGATCGTTGAGACCGGCGCCGGCGATCATCGTGTCCTCGATATGGCTCTCGAACGTGTCGCCCGGTTCCAGCACGGCGGCGATGCCGCCCTGCGCCCACGCGGTCGAACCTTCGTTGAGCTTGCCCTTGGCGAGCACCGTCACCTTGAACCGATCGGCGAGGTTGAGCGCGGCGGTCAGTCCAGCCGCGCCCGAGCCGATGATGAGGATGTCGGAGGTTTGCGCTTCAGCCATCGGCTATCATTCCGTTCGGGGACAGGCGGCGCGTCGGGTCACGCCGCGTGCGCGTTGGCGGCGCGGGTCAGGTTGAGGAACACGTCCTCGAGATCGGCCTCGCGCGTGCTGACATCGACGATGCCGAACCCGTCGGACTGGATCGCCGCGAGCACGCCGCCCGCGTTCACCCGGTCCTTGCGGTAGGTGATCTCCAGCGTGCGATCACCCTTCAGTGTGATCTTCTCGAAACTGTCGTGCACCGGCACGGTGGCAACATCGCGATCGACCGTGACCGCGACGATCTTCTCCTGCGCCATGCCGACCAGTTCGCGCGTCGGCTGGTTGGTGATGAGACGGCCGTGGTTGATGATGGCGATGCGGTCGCACAACTCCTCGGCCTCCTCAAGGTAATGCGTGGTCAGCACCACCGTCACGCCCTGTTCGTTGAGGCTCTTCACATAGGCCCAGAGCTGCTGGCGAAGCTCGATGTCGACACCGGCGGTGGGCTCGTCGAGCACCAGCACGGGCGGCGAATGCACCATCGCCTTGGCGACCATCAGCCGCCGCTTCATGCCCCCCGACAGCGTGCGGGCGTAAGCGTTGGCCTTGTCCTCAAGATGCACCGCGCGCAGCAGCTCCATGGATCGACGTTCGCGCTTGGGCACGCCGTACAGCCCGGCCGCGATCTCCAGCGTCTCCACGGGCGAGAAGAACGGGTCGAACAGGATCTCCTGGTTTACGATACCGATCGAAACTTTCGCGTTGCGCGGGTGCTGGTCGATATCAAAACCCCAGATCGTCGCCGATCCGCTGGTCTTGTTGACGAGGCCGGCGAGGATGTTGATGAGCGTCGACTTGCCCGCGCCGTTCGGGCCCAGCAGCCCGAAGATCTGACCGCGCGGCACATCGAATGTCACACCATCGAGCGCGCGCTTGCCGCCCTGATAGGTCTTGCACAGATCGGCGATGGAGATGGCGGCTTCGCTCATGGCTCACGCGCATACGCCCTCAATCGGCGGGTGCAACCCTAAAGGACGTGCGCACCCCGAAAGGCGATTGAGTGCGCGCGCGTGGCTTGCTATCCGCGTGGTCATGATCGCACCGCCCGAAACCTCCCGCGTCTCCCAGCCCCGCGTCGCCTGTGACGGCGCCAGCGACATTCCCGGCGGCGCCGCGCTCGGCCACCCGCGCGTGTTCCTCGAGATTGACGAGAAGGGTTACGTCGATTGCGGCTATTGCGACCGCCGCTTCATCCTGATCGGCGGGCCGGCGGATGGCGTCGACCAGTCGACGTTGCCGGACATTTCCGAGGGCGCCAGCCACTGATCCGGTATCGTCGTGTGGTGACATCGCTTTCGCGGTGCCTATATTGACGCGATGACCAGTCCAACCGATCCGCGCGCCTTCCTGTATCACGATGGCCAGCTTTCCCCCGATGCGGCGCTCGCGCTGACCGAAAGCGCTTTGTCGCGTGCCGATGACGGCGAACTCTACCTGCAATATCGCAAGTCCGAGGCGTTCGGCTTCGACGACGGGCGGCTGAAGACGGCCAGCTACGATACGCACTCGGGCTTCGGTCTGCGCGCCGTCTCGGGTGAAACCACCGCATTTGCCCATGCCAACGAACTCTCCGCCGACGCGATCCGGCGTGCGTCCGAGACGATGGCGCTGATCGACCCGTCGACCGGCCCCAAGGCGGCGCCGCCGCGCGCCACCAACCGCCACCTCTACACCGCCGCCGATCCGCTCGACCTCGTGCCGTTCGCGGACAAGGTGAACCTGTGCCAAACGATCGACGCCGCCGCCCGCGCGCGCGATCCGCGCGTGGCGCAGGTGTCGGTTTCGCTGATGGGAAGCTGGCAGGTGGTCGAGATCGTCCGCCCCGACGGTTTCATCGCGACCGACGTGCGGCCGCTGGTGCGCCTCAACGTATCGATCGTGGTCGAGCAGAACGGCCGTCGCGAGACCGGTAATCACGGGCTCGGCGGGCGTTATCTTTACGCGGATCTGTTCGAGCCGGCGACGTGGAACCGCGCGATCGACATGGCGCTGGCGCAGGCGCTGGTGAACCTCGATTCGGTCGCCGCTCCCGCTGGCGAAATGACCGTGCTGCTCGGGCCGGGCTGGCCGGGTATCCTGCTGCACGAGGCGATCGGCCACGGCCTCGAAGGCGATTTCAACCGCAAGGGCACCTCTGCCTTCTCCGGCCGCATCGGCGAGCGGGTTGCGGCTCCGGGCGTGACGGTGGTGGACGACGGTTCAATCATGGACCGGCGCGGCTCGCTTTCGATCGACGATGAGGGCACGCCGACACAGGAGAACGTGCTGATCGAGGACGGCATCCTCAAGGGGTATATCCAGGACCGCCTCAACGCGCGGCTGATGGGCGTGGAGCCGACCGGTAACGGCCGCCGCGAGTCGTTCGCGCACGCGCCGATGCCGCGCATGACCAACACCTTCATGCGTGGCGGCAACGACGATCCGGCCGAACTGCTGTCCCGTGTGAAGACCGGCATTTTCGCCAAGTCGTTCGGCGGCGGGCAGGTCGATATCGTCTCGGGCAAGTTCGTGTTCTCCTGCACCGAGGCGTATCGGATCGAGAACGGCAAAATCGGCGCGCCGATCAAGGGTGCGACGCTGATTGGTGACGGGCCATCATGTCTCACCAAGGTCAAGGGCATCGGCAACGACTTCGCGCTCGACGAGGGTGTCGGCATGTGCGGCAAGGGCGGGCAGTCTGTGCCGGCCGGCGTCGGCCAGCCGACCTTGCTGGTCGAAGGGCTGACGGTCGGCGGGACGGCGGTCTAGCGGCGCAGCCGCTATGAGCGCGCGCCGCTCGGCCGGCCGCGCGACAGCGAGGACCGATGGCGTGGTTTTGCCACGCCGACTCAGCGATCAGATCCCTGAATCAGCACATCAAGCGCGGCCTTGATGCC
This sequence comes from Sphingomonas sp. BAUL-RG-20F-R05-02, assembly GCF_022662305.1. GTDB lineage: Bacteria > Pseudomonadota > Alphaproteobacteria > Sphingomonadales > Sphingomonadaceae > Sphingomonas. The sequence continues at coordinate 405,030 of NZ_JAKNQH010000002.1, read as the reverse complement.
GTGTTCATGCTCCAGCAGTGATGCGACTGGAAGCCGCAGTAGCCGCGCGTCCACCGTGCTCGCAAAGTGCGCCTTGAAGACCAGCCGCTCTGAGCCGACCATGAGTATTGAATTTAGTCACGCTGATACTGTCCGCCTTCATGGAGCGCCTGAAGCGCAACCACAAGCCGCGTGCTGACATCGGCAACAGATCGGCCTGACAGTCGACTACAAGCGCCATCAGAATGGGCGGTATCTTTCCAGCGGCAGCCCGTGCTGCTCCACCACCGCTTCGTCGAGCGACAGGTTGACTGAGCGGCGCTTGCCGGCAGATACGGGTTTGGCGGACATGCGCATACGCTGTGCGCATCAGGCAGGCGGGTCAATTGGAGGCACGGATGAGCAACTGGCCCGAGCTCGACTGGTCCGCCTGGCGCGAAACCGCGATCGCGCTGCAACTGCGCACGCAAATCATCGGCAAGGTCCGGCTCGCGCTGACGCCGTGGCTCAACCATAGCTGGCATGTGCCGCTGTATGTCTCGGCGCGGGGGCTGGCCACCTCGGCGATTCCGGTCGGCGACCGCATCCTCGAGATCGACTTCGATTTCCTGCACGACCGGCTGGTCTTCATGACCAGCGACGGGCGCAGTCGCGGCATTGGCTTGCACGCCGGCAGCATCGCCGAATTCCACAAAGCGGTGATCGCCTGCCTCGACGATCTCGACGTGCCGAGCACGTTTGACGCCACGCCCAGCGAAATGCCCGAGGCCGCCCCCTTCGCCGAGGATCACGCCGAACGGCCGTATGACGCGCAAGCGGCGCGGGCGTTCTGGCAGGCGCTGATCCGCATCGCGCGCGTGTTCGGAGAATTCCGCACCGGCTTCCTCGGCAAGGCGAGCCCGGTACACTTCTTCTGGGGCAGCTTCGATCTTGCCGTGACCCGCTTTTCCGGGCGCGACGCGCCGCGCCATCCCGGCGGCCTTCCGGGCCTGCCCGATGCGGTGACGAGCGAAGCGTACAGCCACGAGGAGGCGAGCGTCGGCTTCTGGCCGGGCAGCGACGCCTATCCGGCCGCCGCCTTCTACGCCTATGCCTATCCCGCGCCGGATGGCTTCGCCGCGGCGCGGATCGGACCAAAGGCGGCGGCCTGGGACGCGACGCTCGGCGAATTCATCCTGCCCTATGATGCGGTCCGCGCCGCGCCCGACCCCGACAAGGCGATCCTTGCCTTCTGCCAGTCGACCTACGATGCCGCCGCCGATCTCGCCGGATGGGACCGGGACAGTCTCGAATGTCCGCTCGGCCGGCCCCGCGTGCCGCGCGTGGTCGCCTGATGGCGATTGTCGAAATCGGCCGCTTCAACCGCAACGAAGCGCATATCGTGATCGGACGGCTCGATTCCGAGGGGATCCCCGCGTTCGCGCTCGACGCCAATGCGAGCATCGCCGATGGCAGCTACCTGTTCATCCCGGTGCGGGTGATGGTGGACGAGGATGATGCCGACGCTGCACGCCGGATCATCGCCGACGCTGCCTGAAATTCGGGCAGTCGTCCGTATCTGCTTAAAATTTACCTGTCGGTAAGATTTTGTTCCCGTCGCGGGCCGCAAAAATCCGTCGGTTCAACTTGGCACGGGGATTGCGACGCTCTGTTTGGAATAAAGCGAACAGGGGGCGTCGGGTGAAGCTCGTTATTGCCATCATCAAACCATTCAAGCTCGACGAGGTGCGCGAGGCGCTTACCGAGATCGGCGTGGCCGGCATGACCGTCAGCGAAGTGAAGGGGTTCGGCCGCCAGAAGGGCCAGACCGAAATTTATCGCGGTGCCGAGTACAGCACCAACATGGTGCCGAAGATCAAGATCGAGATCGTCTGCGCGTCCGACCTTGCCGACAAGGTGGTCGAATCGATCCAGGCATCGGCCAACACCGGCGCGATCGGTGACGGCAAGATCTTCGTGCTCGATGTCGGCCAGGCGGTGCGGATCCGCACCGGCGAGACCGACGAGACCGCATTGTGAAGGGGGCAGTGATGAAACAAGGATTGAAGATCGCCGGCGCCGCCGGCATCGCCGCGCTGGCATTTGCAGCACTTCCCGCCTGGGCACAGGCGGCGGCCCCGGCGCCGACCGTCAACAAGGGCGATACGGCATGGATGATGACGTCCACGCTGCTGGTGCTGATGATGATCGTGCCCGGCCTGGCGCTGTTCTACGGCGGCCTCACCCGCGCCAAGAACATGCTGTCGACGATGACGCAGATCGGCGCGGTCGCCTGCCTCGCGATGCTGATCTGGGTGATGTACGGCTACACGATGGCGTTCGGTGACGGTGGCAACGCTTTCGTCTCTGGCTTCGGCAAGGCGTTCCTCGCCGGCATCACGCCGGATTCGACCGCCGCGACCTTTACCGCCGGTGTCGCCATTCCCGAATATGTCTTCATCTGTTTCCAGATGACGTTCGCCGCGATCACCGTCGCCCTGGTGCTCGGCTCGGTGGTGGAGCGCATGAAGTTCTCCGCCGTGATGGTGTTCGGCGCGGTGTGGCTGACGATCGTGTATTTCCCGGTCGCGCACATGGTGTGGGCATCGGGCGGCCTGTTCTTCAAGATGGGCGCGCTGGATTTCGCGGGCGGCACTGTGGTGCACATCAACGCCGGCGTGTCGGCCTTGGTCGCCGCGCTGATCCTCGGCAAGCGTATCGGCTATCCGACCGAGCGCATGGCGCCGCACTCACTGACGATGACCGGTATCGGCACCGGGCTGCTGTGGGTGGGCTGGTTCGGCTTCAACGCCGGCTCCGCACTGGAGGCGAACGGTTCGGCGGCACTGGCCATGATCAACACCTTCGTCGCCACCGCTGCCGCGGCGCTCGCCTGGATGCTGGTCGAGCGGGCCAACGGCCACAAGGGTTCGGCGCTGGGCTTCTGCTCGGGCATCGTCGCCGGCCTCGTCGCGGTCACGCCGGCGGCAGGCAATTCCGGCCCGTTCGGGGCGATCATCCTCGGCGCCGTTGCGTCGGTGGTGTGTTATTATGCGGTTTCGTTCCTCAAGCCCAAGCTCGGCTATGACGACGCACTCGATGCGTTCGGCGTGCACGGCATCGGCGGTATGATCGGTGCGGTCGGCACCGGCATCGTCTACGCCCCGACGCTCGGCGGCCCGGGCAAGCCCGATTTCAACATGGGCCACCAGTTGCTCGTCCAGATCGAGGCGGTCGCCACCACGATCGTCTGGGCCTCGGTCGGCACGGTGATCGCGATCTACGTCGCCAAGGCGGTGACCGGGCTCAGGGTTTCGCCCGACGTCGAACGCGAAGGCCTCGACATCGGCGAACACGGCGAGCGCGCCTACAATTGATCCAGTTCGGGGCCGGCGTTCCCGGCCCCCCACCGCGTTCCTCCTGCGGACGACCTTTGGCCGGTGCGGCGACGCACCGGCCTTTTTTTGGCACGCGATGCTCTCGGCGGCAGGAGCGATGCGCTGATCCATCGGTGCGAAGGCGTTGCGGTGGGCGTTGCGACCACGCCACAGCCGCGGCTCCTCATCGGCGGTCACGCCCATGTGACGCCGCATCGCTCAGGTCCTCGGTACGATCAGCCGTGGGTTGCGATTTCCCGCATCGGGGGGTGTGACCCTGTTAATGGCCACGCACAGGGCCGGCGCGGGCGCGCAGGCCCGGTGCGATCGATGACGCTACAGCAGTGATGGGCTGAACATTGGTGCGGGTGCTCCACGCCCGCGCGGGGAAGCCCTGCGGCTGGCGCGGCAGCCACCATGGCGGCTGTTAGGCGATCAGCAGGCCTGCCAGCGCTGCCGACATCAGATTGGCGAGGCTCCCCGCCGCAAGTGCGCGCAGCCCGAGTTTGGCGATCATCGGGCGCTGGTTGGGGGCGAGGCTGCCGGTCGACGCCATCTGGATCGCGATCGAGCTGAAATTGGCGAAGCCGCACAATGCGAAGGTGACGATCGCGATAGTGTGCTTGCTGAGACCGGGCATCTTGCCGAGCTGATCGAATGCCACGAATTCGTTCAGCACCACCTTGGTGCCGAGCAGCCCGCCCGCCGCCTGCGCTTCGCTCCACGGGATGTTGAGCAGCCACGCGACCGGCGCCAGCACCGTGCCGAGGATCTCCTGAAAGCTCAGCTCCGGATGACCGAACAGCCCGCCGGCCGCGCCGAGGATGCCATTGGCGAGCGCCACCAGCGATACGAACGCCAGCACCATCGCCCCCACCGCAACCGCGATCTGCACGCCGGTGCGTGCGCCCTCGGCAGCGGCCTGGATGACGTTGGCGGCGCGCTCCTCGCGCGGGGCCTCGATCGCGCGGATGGTCTGATCCTGAAGGTCGATCGGCGCGCCGCTGTCGAGCGGCAGCTCGCCTTCGATCAGCACGGGCGGGTCGGGCATGATGATCTTCGCCATCAGCAGGCCGCCGGGCGCGGACATGAACGACGCCGCGAGCAGGTACGGCAGCGCGCCCGGCCCGAGGAACAGCGCATAGGCGGCGAGGATGGTGCCCGCCACGCCCGCCATGCCGACCGTCATCACCGCGAACAGCTGCGATGGCGCGAGGCTGGCGAGATAGGGGCGGATCACCAGCGGCGCCTCGCTCTGCCCGACGAAGATGTTGGCGGCGGCGCACAGCGACTCGACTTTGCTGACGCCGACCACACGCTCGATCGCACCGCCGATCCAGCGCACGATGAGCTGCATAACGCCGATATGGTACAGCACCGACACCAGCGCCGCGAAGAAGATGATGACCGGCAGCGCGCCAAGCGCGAACGCGTGCGCGGGGTAGATGCAGTGCGCGGCGGTGGCGTCGAGTGGCTGGTGCACCGGCCCGCCGAGTGGCTGCGCGGTGGTCATCACGCAGGCCGGGTTGGTTAGATCGCCGAAGATCACGCGCGTGCCCTCGCCGGCATAGCCGAGCAGCGCGGTGACGCCGTTGGCCATGCTCTGGATGACGACCCGACCGACCGGCACGTACAGCACCAGCACCGCGATCGCGATCTGCAACCCGAATGCCGCGCCAACCACGCGCGGGCGGATCGCACGCCGGTTGGTGGAGAGCGCGAATGCGATCAGGAGGATGACGACGATACCGGCGATGCCGATCAGGAATTTGGTCATGCGGTTCGTTCGCGCCCAGTCGTGCGGTGCCGCCCCCGGGCACCTTTTTCGCGCGCACCATACAGGGCGAGGGCCGCCGCGCCAGAGAGAACGTCGCACGGCCGCCATGCGTAAGCACCGGATATTGGCCGCTTTGACGAAACCGTGAAACGGGCTAGCGTGCAGCGGATGCAAAAGCCGCCCCTCGTCATCCCGCGTTCGCTGTTCTTCTTCTCCATCTTCTACGGCGGCATGGTGTGTATCGCCGGCGTGCTCGGCAACAAACAGGTTTCGCTCGGCCCGGTGTCGGCGTTGGGGCCGATGTTGGGGCTCGGGCCGCTCGCGATCGAGGCCGGGATCGCCGCGTTCCTGCTGCTCGTCATCACCTCCAGCGCGGTGGCGGAACTGCATGGCGGCGTGACCGCGACGCGGCTGGTGCGGTTCGGGTTCGTGCCGCTGGTGGTATCGGTGCTGCTGTCGCTGCTGGTGCTGGCGCTTCCGGCCGCGCCCGACATGGCGCCCGACCGGCGGGCGGCGTTCGCGATGATGATGGGCGGCACGCCGCGCATATGGCTCGGCGGCATTATCTCCTACGGCATCTCGCAGACGCTCAACGTGACGATTTTTTCGATGCTGAAAGGGCGCGAGGGCGGCCGGATGCTGTGGCTGCGCGCTGGCGTGGCGAGCATCCTCAGCCAGATCGTCGATACCTTGCTGTTCGTGACGATAGCGTTCGCAGGCGTGTTCCCGATCGGCGAGCTGCTGATCGGGCAGATGATCGTCAAGGTGCTGTTGTCGGCAGTGCTGGTGCCGCCGCTGATCTACCTGTTCGTAGCGTTCGGGCGCCGGCTGGACGCCTGAGCCGAACGGCACGTGCGCGGAAGGCTACTAATCCCCACCGGAAATCGCTAAGGGCGCGCGCATGACCGATCATTCGCCCTTTCCCGCGCTGCTCGCCAAGGCGGAAACGCTTGTCGAGGCGTTGCCGTATATGCAGCTTCACGCCGGCGCGACCTTTGTCGTCAAATATGGCGGCCACGCGATGGGCGATCCCGAGGCAGCGCGCGATTTTGCCGAGGATGTCGTGCTGATGAAGGCGGTCGGGATCAACCCGGTCGTCGTCCACGGCGGCGGTCCGCAGATCGGCGCGATGCTCAAGCGGCTCGGTGTCGAATCGCGCTTCGTCGATGGCCTGCGCGTCACCGACGCAGAGACCGCGCGGATCGCGGAGATGGTGCTGGCGGGATCGATCAACAAGGAAATCGTCGGCTGGATCGATCAGGCCGGCGGTCGCGCGGTCGGCATTTCGGGGCGCGACGCCAATTTCGTCACCGCCGAAAAGGTGGGTCGCTCCAAGCCGGACAAGTTGCAGGGCATCGAACGTCACGTCGATCTCGGCTTCGTGGGGGAGCCCGTGCACGTCGACCGGCGCATCATCGACACGCTGTCCGATGCGGGCGTGATCCCGGTGATCGCGCCGATCGCGCACGGCAAGGACGGCCAGACCTACAACATCAACGCCGATACGATGGCGGGTGCGATCGCCGCCGCGCTCGGCGCGGAACGCTTCTTCCTGCTGACCGACGTGCCGGGCGTGCTCGACAAGAACAAGGACCTCGTCACCGATCTCGATCCGGCCGGTGTCGCCGCCTTGCGTGCGGACGGTACGATCACCGGCGGCATGATCCCCAAGCTCGAAACCTGCGTGATGGCGGTGGAGAATGGCGTCGAGGCGGCGGTGATCCTCGACGGGCGCGTGCCGCATGCCATGCTGCTCGAAATCTTCACCAAGCGCGGCGCGGGTACGCTCGTCCATGCGTGATGCTGGTCGCGCAGCCGAAAAGCGGGTAGGCGTTGGCCCACGGTTTATCGGAGGCATGCGTTGATTACCCTGATCCAGATTCTGCAGGTACTCGTCCAGGTCGTCTGGTGGATCCTCATCATCCAATTCATCCTGTCGGTGCTGATCGCGTTCAACGTCGTCAACATGCAGAGCGAGTTCGTGCGTTCGGTCGCGATGGCGCTCGACCGCTTGACGGAGCCGATGTACCGGCCGATCCGCCGCTACTTGCCGCGCACCGGCGCGATCGACCTGTCGCCGATGGTGGTGATCGTGATCCTCATCATCCTAGATATTGTGCTCGGCAATCTCGCCAGCCACCTGCGCTACGGCACGCCGATGTGAACGGAGCGGCGTGGACGACGCGCGACGACGGCATCCAGATCGCCGTCCGCGTGACGCCGCGCGGCGGGCGTGAGGCGCTGGTGCCGGGTACTGTGGAGTATTTCGCCGCGCGGGTCGCCGCACCGCCCGTCGACGGCGCCGCCAACGCCGCGCTGGTCGTGCTGGTGGCGCGGACGTTCGGGGTGGCGAAGCGTGCGGTGAGCGTGATCGCGGGGGAGAGCGCGCGGCTCAAGCGGCTGCGTATCCTTGGCGATCCGGTCGCGCTGGCGGCACGCGCAAACACGCTGTACGGGGTAGCACCATGAGCGCGAACATCATCGACGGCAAAGCTTTTGCCCTGGCCCTACGCGAACGCATCGCGGTGCAGGTCGCCGACTTCGTGACTGCGGCGGGGCGCAAGCCTGGCCTTGCGGTGGTGCTGGTCGGCGAGGATCCGGCCTCCTCGGTCTATGTCCGATCCAAGGGCAAGGCGACGCTTGCGGCGGGCATGGAAAGTTTCGAGCACAAGCTACCGGTCGATGTGTCGCAGGACGATCTGCTCGCGCTGGTCGATCGGCTCAATGCCGATCCGGAGGTGGACGGCATCCTTGTGCAGTTGCCGCTGCCCAGCCACCTCGACGAACTGGCGGTGACGACGCGGATCGACCCGGACAAGGATGTCGACGGCTTCCACCCGGTCAACGCCGGGCGGCTCGCCACCGGGCTGCCTGGCTTCGTGCCGTGCACGCCGCTCGGCTGCGTGATGCTGCTCAAGGATCAGCTCGGCGATCTGACCGGCCTCGACGCGGTGGTGATCGGCCGGTCGAACATCGTCGGCAAGCCGATGGCGCAGTTGCTGCTGAAGGAAAGCTGCACCGTCACCGTGGCGCATTCGCGCACGCGCGACCTGTCGAGCGTGGTCAAGCGTGCCGACATCGTCGTCGCGGCGGTGGGCCGGGCGGAGATGGTCAAGGGCACGTGGATCAAGCCCGGCGCGACCGTGATCGACGTCGGCATCAACCGCACCGCAACCGGCCTGGTCGGCGATGTCGATTTCGCCGGCGCGGCGAGCGTGGCGGGCGCGATCACGCCGGTGCCGGGTGGAGTCGGGCCGATGACGATCGCGGTGCTGTTGCGCAACACGCTCGTCTCGGCGGCGCGGCGTGAGGGCGTGGCGATCGACGAGGCGGCGCTGTGACCTTGGCGCCGCTGCTCGGTTGGTCGGGGCCGAAGACCGCAAGGGATGCGGAGATCGCCTTTTCGCAAGCCGCGCAGACGGCGGGAGAATGGGCAACGGGGTTCAACGTGCGCGCGCGCAATGGCTTCGGCGCGTCGGGTGGCGAGACGCTGCGCTGGCATGTCGCCGCCGATAACGATCGCACGCTCTCCGTCGAGGTGCGGGATGGAAAGCGCTATACCCGCGTGATCGCCGATGTCGTGGTGGCGCCGCGATGATCGAGCTGTTCGTCTCCACGCTCATCACGCTGTTCGTGGTGATCGATCCGTTCGGTTGTGCGCCGATCTACGCCGGTCTTACCGCCAACGCGACGCCGGTACATGCGCGTGCGATGGCGATCCGCGCGGTGGTGGTCGCGGCCGCCATTCTGGTGACGTTCGCACTGTTCGGTGAGGCGTTGTTGCGCGGGCTCGGCATCAGCCTTGCCTCGTTCCGCATCGCCGGCGGGATCATGCTGTTCCTGATCGCGCTGGAAATGGTGTTCGAGAAGCGCACCGAACGCCGCGAAGACCGCGCCGCCAAGGTCGCGGCCTCACCCGAGGTGGAGGATGTGTCGATCTTCCCCATGGCGATGCCGATGCTTGCCGGGCCAGGGTCGATCGCATCGGTGATGCTGCTGATGAGCCGTAACGAGGGCATCGAGCGGACCCTGGTGATCCTTGCGGCGCTTGGTACGATCCTGTTGCTGACGCTTGCCGCGCTGCTCGCGGCGGGGCCGCTGATGCGCGTGCTCGGCGCCAAGATCGAGGCGGTGGTGACGCGGATCCTCGGCGTGCTGCTCGCGGCGCTGGCGGTGCAGTTCGTGATCGACGGGGTGAAGATCAGCCTGGGGTGAGGGCGCGAAAGTCGCCCTCACCGGAACCTCAATAGGTGATCCGCCAGAGCCGCAGCGGCGATTTCGCCGGCAGCGGCAGTTGCTCCAGCCACGCCGGCACCTTGTTGTGCGCCAGCTGGTCGTAGAACCCGCCGCGCGCGCGCGCGCGGTACACGGTCGATTCCGCCATGTTCGGGCACACCAGCAGCAGCGTCGCGCCGTGACGCTTGGCGATCGCGCGGAACTCGGCGGGGCTGCGCGTAAAGGCGTGCTGCACGTCGAGGATGGCATCGCCGTTGCGGTGGTAGGGCCCGGCAACGGCATCGTGATGCGTCAGCACGATCAGCCGTGGCCCGAGATCGACGAAGGTGAAGATCGTCGCGGCCGGATAGCGGTCGAGCGGGCGCAGCGCATAGTTGCTGCTGCACGATCCGCCCGCGCGGTTCACCCTAGTGTAGCGCGCCGACGGCTTGGCGATCGGCAGGTAGTTGATGAGATAGCCCGCGAACGTACCCGATACGATCAGGAACGCCGCGACCGTGCCGGCCACCCGCACCAGCACCCAGCGGCTGCCGAGCAGATGCGGGAAGATCAGCCATCCCAAGGCCACCGCGCCCGGAACCGCGAGCAGCTGCGCGCCCGGCCCGGCGCGCGCCTGCCACAGCAGCATCAGCGCGGCGAAGGTGGTGAACAGCAGCACCGTTACCCAATTGACCAGCTTGCGGTCCCGCCGCGCCAGCCATGTTGCGACGATCGCGCCGATCACGCCGATGATCGGCAGCGTGACGACGGTGATCGCGTTGCGGAGCGGATGCTGGTAGATCGGCTTGGCCTCGCGAACATTGGCGAGCCAGGTCCGCGCCAGTTCGGGCGAGACCTGTTCGGGCCGGCCGAGGCATTGCGGGAATACCAGCGCAAAGCCGGCGGCGATCACCAGCGCGGCAACGATCGCCAGCGCCATCCGGACCGCACGGTTCTGCGGGGAGACCCGTGCGAGCAGGAACAGCAAGGCGCCAGCGACGATCATCACCGACAGCCATACCGGCGTCAGCGCGTCGCAGCGCAGTACGCTGTTGGCGTAGGAGGCGAACCCGGCATAGCCGAGCGCGGAGCCGCCCGACAGGCTCAGCGCATAGGTCGCCATGCGTGGCGCCTCGGCGCGATCCCACACCCAGCGCAGCGCGATGATGCCGCCCGCGCCCGCGCAGAATGGCAGCATTTCCAGCCCGATCGTCAGCGACACCGCGCTGGCGAGGCCGACGATCAGCCCCCCGCGCGGTCCCTTCGGGTCGGACAGGCCCGCCACCGTCAGGCTCAGCATCGCAAGTTGCCAGCCGTGATGGTCGATGCGTTCCGGCATGAACATCAGCATGGTCGCGGGGCAGCACAGCAGGAACACGATCGCCAGCGGCCACGCCAGCGGGCTGACCAGCCGCCGCACGGTGGCGGCAAGCCCGAGCATCGCGATCGACAGCGGCAGCAGCGGTGCGATGCCGCAGGCCAGTTTCTCGGCGAAGGGTACGCCGAAGAATGGGCGGAACAGCAGGATCATACCCGCGATCGGCAGATCGACGATCCGGCTCCAGTGGATGTTAAACCCGCCCGGCGGGTTCATCCGATATTGCCGCAGATCGTACCAGCCCTGGCCGTTCAGCAGCGCACGCACCTGCATCAGCCGCATGTTGTCGTCCGTGTCCGGCAGCAACAGGAACTGCATCTGCGCCCATCGATCGTGGAGGAACCACAGGCTCGTCAGCACCCACGCGAGCAGCGTCAGTCGCACCCAGTAGCGGTCGAGCAGAGTATCGGAGCGTGCGCTAACCATGCAAAAAGCTTTCCACGTCTATCTCTGCGCTCTACCGGGGGCGGCGCAAAGGGCAAGTGAACGTAATGACATTGGCAGGGCGGGTGGAAAGCGTGACGTCGAACCCGGTGTTCGGGCAGTTGATCCGCTTCGGCATCGCCGGGGCCGTATCGACGCTGATCTACTCGGCGGTGTACCTGCCGTTGACGATCTGGGTGTTCTCGCGTCACCACGCCGTCTACGCGGTGCCGTTCGCATTCGCGGTGGCGGTCACGGCGGGCTATTTCCTGCACAGCCGGTGGAGCTTCAAGGGCCACGGATCGGGCGAGGGCGGCCCTGCCAAGCAGGCCAAGTTCGTGATGGTGCAGGGTTCTGGCGTGTTGCTGAACGCCGCGATCACCTGGATCGGCACGGCGGTACTGGGCTTTCCGGCGTGGGTGCCGTTGCTGCCGGCGGTCGCGTGTGCGACGGTCTTCACCTTCATTCTCAATCGCTGGCTGGTATTCGGATAATGGATCGCATCGTTTACGACCGCATGGCGGCGCATGATTCCACCCACTGGTGGTATCGCGCCAGGCGCGACATCCTCGCCGATTATCTGACACGCGAGGGGCAGCTGCCGGCGCAGGCGCGCATTCTCGAGATCGGTTGCGGCACCGGGCACAATCTGCCGATGCTGGCCAAGTTCGGAAGCGTCGAGGCGATCGAGATCGATCCCGCCGCGCGCGAGATCGCCAGCCAGCGTCTCGGGCAGCCGGTGGGGAGCGCGCCATTGCCCACGCTGACCGGCGTCGAGCGGGGCGCATACGATCTGATCGCGGTGCTCGACGTCGTCGAGCATATCGAGGACGACGTGGCGGCGCTGAAGGCGATGGCGGAGTGCCTCAAGCCCGGCGGCAAGATCCTCATCACCGTGCCCGCGCATCAATGGATGTGGAGCGCGCACGATACCGTCAACCACCACCACCGCCGCTATTCCAAGGCGACGCTGGAGAAGGCGATCGCGGCGGCGGGTCTGAAATCGCGCAAGCTCGGCTATTTCAACTCGCTGCTGTTCCCGCTCGCCGCTGCGTCGCGGATCGCCGGGCGGCTGCGCGGCAAGGACGACAGCGACGATTCGCCGCCGCCCAAGCTGGTCAACAGTGTGTTCGAGACGATCTTCCGGTGGGAACGCCACCTCGTGGGGCGCGTGCCGCTGACGCCGGGCGTGTCGATCGTGACGCTGGCCTCGCCCCGGTAACGCGCGGGCAATCGCCCCACCCGGCGAAATGTGGTAGGGCGGCGGATGATTCCAGAAAGCACGATGTCCATGACCGACCAAACCTGCGGCCTCGTCGCCGTGCTCGGCGCGCCCAATGCCGGCAAGTCCACGCTCGTCAACGCGCTGGTCGGGCAGAAGGTCGCGATCGTCAGCCCCAAGGCGCAGACCACGCGCACCCGGCTGATGGGCGTCGCGATCGAAGGCGATGCGCAGATCCTGCTGGTCGACACGCCCGGCATCTTCGAGCCGAAGCGTCGGCTCGACCGGGCGATGGTGAGCGCCGCATGGGGCGGCACCGAGGGCGCGGATATCCTCGCGCTGGTGGTCGATGCCAAGGGTGGGCTGAAGGACAAGGTGACCGAAATCGCCGAGGCGATCGCCACCCGGCCGGAGCCGAAATATCTGATCCTCAACAAGGTCGATCTCGCCGACAAGGCCAAGCTGCTGCTCCATGCCGAGCGGCTGAACGGCCTCGCGCCTTTTGCCGAGACGTTCTTCGTCAGCGCTTCAACCGGCGACGGGCTGCCGGAGTTGAAGGCGCATTTCGCCAGGGCGATGCCGGCCGGGCCGTGGCATTACCCGGAGGATCAGGTCTCCGACGCAACCGAACGCGCGCTCGCCGCCGAGGTGACGCGCGAGCAGCTCTATCTCCAGCTCCACGCCGAACTGCCCTACGCCAGCGCGATCGAGACCGAGCAGTATAAGGAACGCGAGGATGGCTCGGTCGAGATCCACCAGCAGATCATGGTGGAACGCCCGACGCAGCGGGCGATCGTGCTTGGCAAGCAGGGCACCCGCATCAAGGAGATCGGCGCGCGCGCGCGGGCCGAGTTGAGCAACATCATGGGGCGGCCGGTGCACCTCTATCTCCACGTCAAGGTCCGGCCCGGCTGGGACGACGAGCGCGACATGTACCGCGAGATGGGGCTCGACTGGGTGGAGTGATCCAGGCGGTTTAGGGTGGTTCCACATCGGTCCGTTCCGCGCTAAACCCCTCAGATGACGGCTCCGCGTTTCGAGTTCACCATCAGCGCCACCGACGGCAAGGCGCGCACTGGCACCATCCAGATGCGGCGCGGCGAGATCCGCACTCCCGCCTTCATGCCGGTCGGCACCGCCGCCACGGTAAAGGCGATGAAGCCCGCCGACGTGCGCGCGGCTGGTGCCGACATCATCCTCGGCAACACCTATCACCTGATGCTGCGCCCCGGCGCGGAGCGGGTGGCGCGGCTGGGCGGCCTGCACGGCTTCATGGGCTGGGACCGGCCGATCCTCACCGATTCGGGTGGTTATCAGGTGATGAGCCTGTCCGATCTCACCAAGCGCGATGAAAACGGCGTCACCTTCAAGAGCCACCTCGACGGCACGCGCCACACGCTCAGCCCGGAGCGATCGATCGAGATTCAGCGGCTACTCGGCTCGGATATCGTGATGGCGTTCGACGAGCTGGTGCCGACCACCTCGACGCCGGAGGTGCAGGCGGCGGCGATGGCGCGTTCGATGCGCTGGGCCAAACGCAGCCGCGATGCCTTCGACGGCGGCGGGGCGCATGCCGAGAATGCCGCGATCTTTGGCATCCAGCAGGGTGCGCTCGACCAGACATTGCGTGGCGACAGTGCGGCGGCGCTGATCGACATCGGCTTCGACGGCTATGCGGTCGGCGGTCTCGCCGTGGGGGAGGGGCAGGCGGCGATGTTCGGCTGCCTCGATTTCGCGCCCGATCAATTGCCGCAGGACAAGCCCCGTTACCTGATGGGCGTCGGCAAGCCCGACGATATCGTCGGCGCGGTCGAGCGCGGCATCGATATGTTTGACTGCGTGCTGCCGACGCGCTCCGGGCGGACGGGGCAGGCGTTCACGCGCGAAGGGCCGATCAACCTGCGCAACGCCAAGTTCGGCGAGGATCAGGGCCCGCTCGATCCCGCCTGCGGCTGCCCGGTTTGCGCCACCTGGAGCCGCGCCTATATCCACCACCTCGTGCGTGCCGGCGAGATCCTCGGCGCGATGCTGATGACCGAGCATAACATCTGTTTCTATCAGGCGTTGATGGCCGATCTGCGCAGCGCGATCGCGGACGGACGGCTCAAGACCTTCGCTGATGCGTTCAGAGCGGCCTATAACCGGCAAAGGGAGAGTGTATCATGACCGACGAATCCGAGGAACTCAACGAAATCGCCGCCGCCGCCCGCGATGCCAAGCGCGCCCGAGAAGCGGCGGCGGATGCGACCGTCTACAACCGCGACCACTGGCCGATCGTACCGATCGCGATCGGTGTCGGGTCCGCGGCGATGACGGCGGCGTTCCTGTACGTGAACCGCACCCGCAAGAAGTGATGCCGCGCCCCGATTGACAGAGCCGCGCGCCGGGCCAAGGGTGCGCGCCTGACTTTCGGAGATGTCGATGCGCCTGTTTCGTGCCGCCCTCATGCTGGGCGCCGCCCTGCTCCCGCTCGCCGCGCATGCTCAATCCGCCGGGGGCGAGAGCGCAAAACCGAACCCGCCCTCGGCGACGCTGAAGCCGCTCGACTTCACCGAACGCACGCTGCCCAACGGCCTCAAGGTCTACGCAATCCGTGATACCGGCACCTCGAACGTGTCGGTGCAGGTGTGGTACAACGTCGGCTCGAAGGACGATCCCGCCGGGCGCTCGGGCTTCGCGCATCTGTTCGAACATTTGATGTTCAAGGCGACACGCAACCTGCCGCCGGAAACGTTCGACAGGCTGACCGAGGATGTCGGCGGGAACAACAACGCCTCGACCAGCGATGATTACACCGAATATCACGAGACGGTTCCCGCCAACCATCTCCAGCGGCTGCTGTTCGCGGAAGCCGACCGGATGGCGAACCTCGTGGTCGATCCGACCAACTTCGCCTCCGAACGCGATGTGGTGAAGGAAGAGCTGCGCGGCGACTTCGCGCGTCCCTACGGCAAGCTGTTCTCCGCCTACACTGCGGCGGCTTCGTACAGCCGGCACCCCTATGCGCGCTCGACGATCGGCAGCATCGCCAATCTCGACAGCGCCAGCATCGACGACGTGCGCGCCTTCCATGCGGTCTATTACCGGCCCGACAATGCCGTGCTGGTGGTGTCGGGCAATTTCGACCCGGCGCAGCTCAACGCCTGGGTGAACCAGTATTTTGCCCCCATCAAGCGTCCCGCCGGCAAGATCCCGCGCGTCACCGTCACCGAGCCGCCGCGCGCCCACGCGACGCGCTACACCGTGTACGAACCCAACACGCCGCTGCCGGCGGTGGTGATCGGCTATCCAGTACCGGCGGACAACGACCCCGACAATCCGGCGCTGACCGTGATGAACGCGATCCTGTCGACCGGCGAAAGCTCGCGGCTCTACCAGAGCCTCGTCTACCGCGATCAGCTCGCCGCGCAGGCGCAGAGCTTCGTGGATACCAAGCAGGGGCCGGGCAATCTGTTCGTGTTCGCGATGATGGCGGGCGGAAAGCCGGTCGCGGCGGGCGAGGCGGCGCTGCGGGCGCAGATCGCCAAGCTGCGCGATGCGCCGGTTACACCTGAGGAACTGACCGAGGCCAAGAACCAGATCCTCACCGCCGCCTTGCTTGGCCGCGAGACGGCGGAGGGCAAGGGCCGCGCGCTCGCCTCCTCGGCGATCATCGACGGCGATCCGCGCACGTCCGACCGGCAGCTCGCTGCGATCCAGAAAGTCACCGCCGCCGACGTGCAGCGGGTCGCGCGCAAATATCTGCGCGACGATGCGTCCGCGACGATCGTCTACGAATCGCCCGAGATGGCGCCCGCCGGTGCCAAGGGCGACACGATCGCCGTTGCCAATACGGTGCAGGTCGCCAACCTCGTCCCGCCCGCACATATCGACACGCCGGAACTTGCGCCGCTCGCCGACCGCATCGCCCCGCCGAAGTCCGGCACGCCAGTCGCCGCCGCGATCCCCAACCCGAACGAGTTCCGCCTCGCCAACGGTCTGCGCGTGGTGGTGGTCGAGCGGCATGCCCTGCCGCTTCTCAGCGCCGCACTGGTGACCACCGGCGGCGGCGCGGACGATCCCGCCACGCGTGCCGGCCTCGCCGACCTCACCGCCGATGTGATGACGAAAGGCACCACCACCCGCTCCGCCACGCAGATCGCGCGCGAGATCGAGGCGCTGGGCGGCTCGATCTCCTCCGATGCGGGCTGGGACGGCTCGGACGTGGCAGTGACGATCAAGTCCGATCAGGCGGGACCGGCGCTCGCCATCCTGGCCGACGTCGCGCAGCATCCTGTGTTCGCGGCAGAAGAGGTCGAACGCGCGCGTGTGCAGGCGATCGACGGTGTCAGCGTGACGATGAAGGATCCCGGTGCGCTCTCCGGTCTGGTGTCGGCGCGCGCGGTGTTCGGGAATGCGCCCTACGGCCATCCGCTGTCCGGCACGCCAGGCTCGCTCAAGGCGATCACGCAGGGTGACATTCGCCAGGCCTATGCCAAGGCATGGCACCCCGATACGGCTACGCTGATCATGGTCGGCGACATCACGCCCGCGCAGGCCAGGACGCTCGCCGAGAGCAACTTCGCCGCATGGGCGGCACCGGCGGCGGTGATCGCCCCCGCGCCGGTCGTGAGCGCATACCCCGCGCCGCGCGTCATCGTGGTCGACATGCCGGATGCGGGGCAGGCGGGTGTGGTGGTCGCACGGCCGGGCATCGCGCGCAGCGACCCCGAATATTATCCGGCAAGCGTGGCCAACGCGGTCTTGGGCGGCGGCTATTCGTCGCGATTGAACAGCGAGATCCGCATCAAGCGCGGCCTCGCCTACGGCGCGAGCAGCAGCCTCAACGCGCATCGCGGCCCCGGCACGCTGTCCGCCCGCACGCAGACCAAAAACCCGACCGCGCCCGAGACGGTGGCGATCATGATCGAGCAGATGAAGCGACTCGGTGCCGAGCCGGTGCCCGCCGCCGAACTGGAAACGCGCAAGGCGGTGCTGATCGGCGGGTTCGGCCGCGCCAGCGAGACCACCGGCGGTATCGCGTCGGTGCTCGGCCAATATGTGCTGGAGGGTGTGCCGCTCGATGAATTGAAGCGCTTTGTGCCGGCGGTGACGGCGGTCGATTCGGCGGCGGTGCAGAAGGCGGCACAAGACGTGATCGACCCGGCGCGGGCGAGCGTCGTGGTGGTCGGCGATGCCAAGCTGTTCCTGCCGGCGCTGAAGAAGGCGTATCCGCAGGTCGAGGTGATCCCCGCCAGCACGCTCGATCTCAGCAAGGCGGCGCTGAAATAGGCGTCACCTCGAATGAAAGGGGCGGGAGTTATCCCGTCCCAACCCTTACCCGCACCACCCCAGTGTTTCGCCACGGGACAGGTGCGAAATCGCAGCAGTCCGGTAACGCCTGATCGGCTAAGCGCAGCTGCGTGAGAGTTCGCCCCTTCCTCGATTCGCGGCGCGTGACGTGGGGGCATCTCGTCGGGGTGGTGCTGCTCGTGTGCTTGGCGGTGTCCGCGCACGCCGCCTACCGCGCGATCGCGGCGCAGGCGGCGCGGGCCGCACCGGCCACCACTCCGCCAGCCGGATACGAGGCGGAGGATCACTTTCCCGGCGCCGCGCTGATCTACGCCGCCGACCCCGTATCTGATCCGGCCGCCGCGCTCGCCGCACCGGGGAAGGGCACCACCGGCACGATCGCATTGCCCGACCTGCCGCTCCCACCCGAGGCGGCAACGACGCCCGCCACCGACGGCACCATCCACCCCGCCGCGCCGTTCAACATGCGCCGCGCCACCGCACTCGATCGTGGCCGCGCGCTCGATTGCCTGACCACCGCTATTTATTACGAAGCCGCGACCGAGCCCGATGCCGGGCAGCAGGCGGTCGCACAGGTGATTCTCAACCGCGTACGCCACCCTGCTTTCCCGGCGACGGTGTGCGGCGTGGTCTACCAGGGGTCCGAACATGCCGGCTGCCAGTTCAGCTTCGCCTGCGACGGCGCGATGCTGCGCGGGCAACCCTCGCGCAGCTACTGGTTGCGGGCGATGCGCGTGGCGGCGGCGGCGCTCGGCGGGTACGTCTGCGCGCCGGTCGGCCTTGCGACGCATTACCATACTTTCGCGGTAACGCCGGCGTGGAACCGCAGCATGGTGATGACGGCGGCGATCGGCGCGCATTTCTTCCACCGCTGGCAGGGCTGGTGGGGTACGCCCGCCGCCTTCCGGCAGATCTACGCGGGTGGCGAACCGGTGCCGGGGCCGCATCCGCGCACCGATCCGCTTCCGCTACCGGGTGTGGCGGCGCCAATCACGCTCGCCACCGCGAGCGCGCCGTTACCGCTGGCGCCTACGCCGGTGCCGCGCACGCCCGCCGCCGTGATCCAGCCGGCCTATGCGCAGAGCGGAACCCCCGTCGCGCCGGTGCCGAAGGAGGCGCAGCCGGGCGATTCGCAGATCCTCGACAAGTGGAAGGATTCGGGCAAGCCGCTGCAATAGCGGTTGCGCGTGTCGTCCGACCGGACCGTCAGCCCAGCAATCCGAGCAGCCGCACGCCCGCGTCGAAGTCCTGCCGCCGCACCGCCGCCGCCGCCTCGGCGAGCGGGTCGCGGCCCCAGCGATCCGCCTGAAAATCCTCGTCGACCAGCGCCGCGCTCCACACCGCCTCGGCGCTCGCCGCGCCTTCGGCCAGCGCCAGCGCCGCCACCAGCGACCCCCCGATCGTCACGACCGGCGATAACGCGGCCAGCTCGAATGGCCCCCGCGCCGCCACTGCCTCGCCCAGCCGTGCAAGCGTGGCGAGCGGTTGCGCGCGGTGCATGATGCCAATGACGATCTCGAAATGCACATCGTAGCGGTGCCGCGCCCAATCGAGCAGCGGGTCCCAAGCCGCCCGTTGCCGGTCGGCCAGCTCCTCCGGCGCGTCGGCGCGGTAACACAGCAGGTCGCTCTCCGCGTAGGCGGCCAGGCCGGCGGCGAAGGTGGCGGGGTCGGGTGCGATCCGGTCGATCGCGGCGTTGGACAGGCCGGTCAGCGGCATGCCGCGCGGGTCGACCGTCTCGCCGGACGCGCGCCATTCGTCCGCCACCGCGTCGGCGAGCGCACGCGTCGGCAGCAGCAACGGTGTGCGGCCGGGCGTGCGCAGCGGCTTGCCGTCGAGCCGCACGCCAAGCTCGGCATCGACCGATACGTCTTTCCAGAAGCGTTTCATCGCAGGTCGCCTTCCTCGGGCGGCGTGCGCCAGCGCCGCGCGAGCGCACGCGGCACCACCGCCATCATCACCAGCGCCGACAGCACCAGCGCAGTGCCGATCACCTTCGGCGGTAGCGTCGTCGCGCGCGCGATCAGGATCAGGCCGAGCACCGCGCCTGCCGCGCCGGCGATGCGGGTGCCGACCATCGCGAAATACCGTGCCGCGACGCTCACGCCGTCATCATCCCGACCAGCTCGGGCACACGCAGCGCCACCGCATGTGCACCGGCCGCGTGGAGATCGTCGGGGGTGTGGTAGCCCCAGCCGACGCCGAGCGCGCGCGTGCCGGCGTTCCGCGCCATCAGCATGTCGTAGCTGGTGTCGCCGATCATCACCGTGGTTTCGGGCGTCGCGCCCGCCTCGGCCATCGCCTGCTCGATCATCGAGGGGTGTGGCTTGGAGGGATGGCAGTCGGCGGTCTGGAGCGTGAGGAAGCGTGGCGTGAGACCATGCGCGGCGAGGATGTGGGTAAGGCCGCGATCGGACTTGCCGGTCGCCACGCCGAACAGCCAGCCATCCGCCTCAAGCTGGTCCAGCACGCCGACGATCCCCTCGAACAACGGCTCCTCGGCAAGCGTGCCGTTGCCGCGCATCGTCTGGAACGCGGTCTTGTAATCGGCGGCGAGCGCGTGGTGGTGCGCCGCCTCGGCCTGCGGCACCAGTGCCGCCATCGCCTCGACGAGGCTGAGGCCGACGATGCGCCGGATCGCGTCGCGGCTCGGAATGTCGAGCCGGTGCGCCGTGAA
Organism: Sphingomonas sp. BAUL-RG-20F-R05-02; assembly: GCF_022662305.1. Classification (GTDB taxonomy): domain Bacteria; phylum Pseudomonadota; class Alphaproteobacteria; order Sphingomonadales; family Sphingomonadaceae; genus Sphingomonas. The sequence goes on along the minus strand of NZ_JAKNQH010000002.1, from coordinate 384,711 downwards.
CGTATCCTCCACCGCGCGGCAGATATTGGCCTGGCTGTCGACCAAAGTACCGTCGCAATCAAACAAGGCGAGCCGGTTCATGCGGAAAAATATCGCATCAGGGCCGCGCCGGAAACTGCATCAGCGTGGTCATCGTCAGGACCGGCTCGTCATGCTGGTTGGTGACGGAGGTGCGCATGGTGACCGTGCCCACCGGCTTGCTTGCCGAGCGGCGCACGGTGGCGATCTCGCGCCGCGCGAGCAGCGTATCGCCCGGCCGCACCGGACGCAGCCAGCGCAATTCGTCGATGCCGATGCCGAGCAGCGGCGTGTCCCCGAATGGATTGTTGGTGATGAAATCGCGCATCACCAGCGATGCGACGTGCCAGCCGCTGGCGATGATCCCGCCGAAGCGGCCGACCGCCGCAGCCGCCGGGTCGATGTGCATCGGCTGTGCGTCGTAGCTTTGCGCGAAGGCGATCACGTCCGCCTCGTCGATCCGGAACGGCGTGCCGGGCCAGGCATCCCCCGGCGTCAGATCGTCTAGGTACAGGCCGCTCACTTCTCCGGGGCACCCCGACGGCGGCGCTCGCCCTTGCGCTCCTTGCGGAAGGTCTTGGCGTGCTGCTTGGCCTGCTGCTTCTTCACCGCCTTGGAAGGTGGCGGCGGCGTGTCGAGCGGCATGTTGTCGCCGAGCATCTCCTCAAAGCCGAAATGCTTGAGGCTCTCGGCGAAGTGGCGTGGCAGTTCCGCCTTGACGTCGATCGCGCCGCCGTCGGGATGGTCGATGCGGAGGTTGCGGGAATGGAGGTGCATCTTGCGGCTGACGCCACCGGTGAGGAACGCCGCCTGACCGCCGTACTTGCCATCGCCGACGATCGGATGGCCGATCGCCGCCATGTGGACGCGGAGCTGGTGGGTGCGGCCGGTGTACGGGATCAGTTCGACCCAGGCGCAGGTGGTGCCGGCCAGTTCGATCACGCGGTAACGCGAACGCGCCGGGCTGCCTTCCGCCTCGTCGACATGCATCTTCTCGCCGCCGGTGCCGGGCTGCTTGCCGATCGGCAGGTCGATCGTGCCGTCCTCGATCGAGGGCACGCCGACCACCAGCGCCCAGTACGTCTTCTTGGCGGTACGTGAGGAGAACGCCTTGGCAAAGAACGCCGCCGCGCGGCTGGTGCGCGCGATCAGCAGCGCGCCGCTGGTATCCTTGTCGAGCCGGTGGACGAGTTTCGGCCGCCCCTCATAATCGTCCTGCAACGCGTCGAGCAGGCCGTCGACATGCTCGGTGGTCTTGGTCCCCCCTTGCGTGGCGAGGCCGGGCGGCTTGTTGAGGACGATCGCCTGCGCATCGCGGTGAATGACGAGTTCGCGCGCGAAGGCGATCTCGTCGTCGCTCAGCACCGGCCGTTCGCGCACCTTCGGCGCATCGGGCTTGGCGGCCTCGGCGGGCGGCACGCGGATCGCCTGACCCGCCTTGATGTGGTCGCCCGGCTTGGCACGCGCACCGTCCAGGCGGAGCTGCCCGGTGCGCGCCCATTTGGCGACGGTGGTGAAGCTGGTTTCAGGCAAATGCCGCTTGAACCAGCGATCGAGCCGGATGCCATCGTCATCCGCGCCAATGCGGAAGGTGCGGACGTCGTTCTCGTACTTCGGGTTCGCAAGTTTCGGCGTATCGCTCATGCCACGGCCCTTACCAGATAAAGCCCCGCAAACAGCGCGCAGACCGAGCCGATCACCGACACCAAAGCATAGCCGAACGCGAGCGCAAGATCGCCGCGCTCGATCATCGTCACGGTATCGAGCGAGAAGCTCGAAAAGGTGGTGAACCCGCCCAGCACGCCGATCGCGACGAACAGCCGCAGATGATCGGTCGCACCGCTCACGCGCGCCAGCATGGCGACGACCAGCCCCATCGCGAAGCCGCCGATCAGATTGACAGCGAGCGTGCCATACGGAAACCCCGCGCCGAACAGCGCGGTCATGCCGCGGCCGGCCAGCCACCGCCCGGCGCTACCGATCGCGCCGCCCGCCATTACCAGAAACACTTGTGTCATGGGCGTGCCGTTAGCGCGGATCGGCGGCAAAGAGAACCGTGGCGACAACCGCAGGCGTTATTTCAGATAGTGGTCGAACCACGCGACCGTGCGCTTGCGCAGATCGGTGACATGCGCGGGCAGGCGCACGCCGTGGCCTTCGTCCGGGTAGATGACGAGGCTGGTCGGCACGCCGAGATCCTTCAGCGCGTGCCAATATTCGGTCGATTGCGTCGGCGGCACCTCGATATCGCGCTCGCCGGCCCAGATGAACGTCGGCGTCTTCGCGTTCTTGATGAAGTAGATCGCCGAGGCATCCTCATACGCCTTGTAATCCTGGTACAGCGTCTTGCCGAAGAACGGCAGCATCCACTGGTCGATGCCGTTGGTGCCGTAATAGCTCACCCAGTTCGACAGGCCGGCGCCCGCGACGATCGCCTTGAAGCGGTTGGTCTGGGTGTTCGCCCACATCGACATAAAGCCGCCGTACGATCCGCCGGTGAGGCCAAGCCGCGCGTCGTCGACAGGCGCGACCTTCTCCACCGCATCAATGCCGGTGAGGATGTCGCGCAAGTCGCCGCCGCCGAAGTCACGCTTGTTGGCGGCGGTGAACGCTTCGCCCTGGCCATAGCTGCCGCGCGGGTTGGGCAGGAACACGTAATAGCCCGCAGACAGCAGGTTGCCCGGGCCGCCGTCCGCCGTCTGATAATAGGGCACGTTCGCCGCCGCCGGGCCGCCGTGGACGATCGTCACCATCGGCGCCTTCTTCTGCGGGTCGGCTCCGGCGGGGGCGAGCAGCCAGCCCTGTACGGTGAAGCCGTCGTTCTTCCACGTCACGCTGCGCACGGTGGCGATCGCGGGGGCGGCATCGTTATCGTGGGTGATCTGAACGGGTGCTGCGGCGGGGCCGGTGTAGATTGCGGGCGCGTGGGTGAAATCCTGTACGACCATAGCCACGGTGCGACCGTCCGCGCTGTAGGCGACCTTGGCGTCACCCGCGCTGAAGCTCGCCGGGCGTTTCCAGCCAATCGCGTCGGCGCGACTGCCGCCCACCATCAGCAAGCCGAGGTCCGCGCCACGAAGCGCGGTGCCGCGCAGGCCCGCGGGGGTCGGAACCAGCGAGGTGACGGTGTAGTCGGTGCCGGCGGTGAGATCGCGCGGGGTGCCGCCGGCGAGCGGTACGCTCCATACGTCGCCACCGACCGAGCCGAAGTCACTCATCAACCCGCCGATGTACGAAACGGTGCGCCCGTCCGGCGAAACGCGCGGGTAGTTGATCTGCGTGGTGGGCTTGGCGATGTTGGTCACCGCGCCGGTCGAGGCGTCGACCCGGTCGAGCGTCGCCACCCACCAGTTGTTGTCGCCGTTGCCGATCGCACTGGTCACGACGAAGCCGCTGCCGTCCGGCATCCAGTCATATTCGTAGATATAGCGGTTGGCCGGCGACAGCGGCGTCACCGCCGTAGCCGCGACGGCCGGGCCGGCCACTTCGAACAGGGCGATACGCTGCTCATCGCTCTTTTCGCCGATCTCGCCGACCTGCCGCACGCCCGCCTGCGCCGCGCCGGTCTCCTTCTGCGCGCCGGGCGTGACGAGCAGCGCGATCCGCCTGCCATCGGGTGAGAAGCGCGGATGCCCGGCGATGCCCGCGATCGTCGCAACGGTGTGCGGCGTCGCGCCGCCCTCCACCGCCAGCGTCACGGTGCCCGCCTTCTTGTCGCGCGCCAGCCACGCCAGCGTGCCGTTGGGTGCGAAGGTGAGGTCGGTATAGCTGCACGCCGGGCACGGATCGATCGTCCGCACCACCTTGCCGTCCTTTGCCGAACGGACCGTGATGACGCCGTGTGCATCGCCGACCGACTCGATCGACGCCACCCGGTCGCCGCGCGGTGCGAGCGCAAGGTCGGCATATTGATGGATCGGCGCAGCGGCGAACGCGGGGGTGGCGACGGAAGCCAGCAGGGCGGCGGCGAGAACAAGGCGCATGCGGAACTCCGGAAACAGCAGGGTTGGGCCAGCGGTGTAGGCGACCGTACGGTGGGCGTTTGCGCAGCGATCGACCGTTTCGCGCCGACAATCAAGCGGCTAGCGCGCTAATAGTCCTTGGACACGCGGACGTTGCCGCTCTGCCGGCCGAGCGTCGAAATCGTGGAGAGCACCGACAGCCAGCGCGTCACCTGAAACTCGACCTGCGTGGCGCTATAGCCCTGGCCATCGGTGATGATCTCCGCGAACAGCCGCCGCGTCACGTACTTGCCCGCCGCGACCGAGGTGCCGGCACCCGTCTGCGGATCGGCGGGCAGGATGCGCAACCGGTCCAGCCCCGCCACGCGGCGCACCGCGTTGATCGGATCGAGCCCGCCCTTGCCGTTCTGGAGCGCCGCCACCGCCGAGGCCAATTGCAACGCCTCGGGCGCGGACAAATTGGTGATCGACGTGCCAAACAGCAGGCGGGAGAGCAGTTCGTCCTCTGGCAGCGCCGGGTTGCTGGTGAACGAAATCTCCGGCTTCAGCGCCGGCCCGGTGACGCGGATCGTTGCCGACAGCCCGGTCGAATCGGCGTTGGCGGCAATGTCGAGCGCCGGGTTGGCGGGCACTTCGCCCTGGAACAGGATCTTGCCGCGATCGAGCTGAAACTCGCGCCCGGCAAACTGGTAATCGCCGCGCACCAGATCGGCGCGACCGGTGATGGCAGGGTTGTCGGGCGCACCGCCAATGTCGAGATCGGCCGACCATTCGCTGCGCAGGCCGAGACCCGTCACCAGCAGATTGTCGGCGGCATGGGCGTGTACCGCGAGCTTCCACGGCTTGGGCGGAGCGTCGTCCTCCTCACCGCCGCCGGGCAGGTTGATCTCACGGATGTTGAGTTGCGGCACCGCGCTGGCGGCGGTCGCCTGTCCCAATCGGTAGCGGCTCTTGGTCAGCGTGACCTTGCCGGCGATGGTGCCGCCGGCACCGTCCGACTTGAAGCTCAGCGGGCCGGTGACGGTGGCGGCGATATCGTCGCGGTTGATGAGCAGCGCGTTCTGCGCCTGCACCGCCAGATCGATGCCGAAGCCGTGGGCGGCGGCAAGATCGAAGCTGCCGGTACCGGTCACGCGCCCGCCCTTGCCGGCATCGGCGGTGAGTTTGTCGAGCACGAGGCGCGACCCGCCGAACCGCCCGCTCGCGACGACGTTGGTGAGCACGGTGCCGGTGGTCGCGCTCTCGATCTTGGCGCCATTCGCCTGCACCACGCCGCGAATGCGCGGGCTGTCGAGCGTGCCGCCCACGTCCGCGCCGATCGCCACCGGTCCGCTGAGGTCGAACAGTTCGATCCCGGTCAGCCGCCACAAAGTATCGGCGGGACCGTCGTAGCGAAGTTGCGCGAACAGCGGCGCCCGCGCGACGCGGGCGGCGAGGTCCGCGCCGGGGGCGAGCGTCAACTGCATCTGCGCGCGGCCGACCGTCCGGCCGCCGCTCGCCGCCACCGCGCGTGCCGCCGCCTTGCCGGGTTCGAGGATCCCGGCGATGCCGACATCGACCGGACGCGACGACAGAACGAGACCGGAGCGGGTGAGGCCGCGCACCGTCATGTTGATCCTGCCCGTAGGCGCGGCACCGTTCGACTGCACGAACGACAGCTTACCCGACGCTTCGCCGCCAAGGCCCAATCCCGGATAGCCGATGTCGAGCACCGACAGCGGCATCCTCGCAAGCGTGGCATCGACCGCGCTGCCGGTGCCGGTGAAAGTGCCGGACACATCCGCCGCGCCACCGGCGAACGCGAGTTTCGTCGGCGCGAGCCGCCAGCCATCCTCGGCGCGGGTGAACACGGCCGGGGTGACGAGTTGCAGCGGCTTGCGATCGACCGTGCCCTGCGCGGAGACGCTGTACCGATCGGGCGAAACCGCGATCACGCTCTGGATGCTGAACGCACGTCCGCGCGATCCGGCGATGGAGGCGCGGATCTCGCCGGTGCCGCCGCGCAACGCCGCGTGGATCGCGGTACGGCCGATCGTCAGCGCGCCGCGCCGGATGCCCGAAGCCGTCGCTGTCGCATCGATCGAGGTGCCTGCGGGATCGAGCAGCGCGACGAGATCGAGGTGGCCGCGTCGCACGCTCACCGCCTGCGCCAGCCGGGCGGCGGTGGCGTCGAGATGCGCCTCGATACGCTGGTGCGTATCCTGCGGGTGGAACAGCAGGTCGCCGCCGATACCGCCGCCGGTCACGCTCAGCTTGCCGTCGAAGCCGCCATCGACGATCGCGAGATCGCCGTGCGCATGCGTGTTGCTGACGTTGAGCTGCGCGATCGAGATGACCGCCTGACCGCCTTGCGGCAGCAGGATCATGCCCGCGCCGTCGAACGGCCCGAGCCGCGATCCGCCATGCGCGGAAAACGCGAAGCCCGCCGGCACCGGATCGAGATGCGCGACGACGTTTGACAGCCCCATCGCCTCGTTGGGACTTTGGAAGACGAGGTCGAGCGTCGGCTTGTCGATCTTGCCGTCGAGCTTGAGCGTGAGCGGGCCGTAGCTGTCCTGTCTGCCGACGCCTTCGAAATGGAAGGTGCCGTCGCGCCGCCGGATGCCGGCGCCGGTGATGCGGATCTGCGGTCCGGTCAGCACCAGATTGGTGAAGTGCAGCACGCCGTCGGTGGTGCGTTCGAGGTTGGTGACGATGGTCGGCAAGCCCCCGGCCAGCGAGCGGAAGAAGCCGTTGTCGAGCCGCAGCACCCGTGCGGACCCCTTGCCGATCACGCGGGTGCCGTGGCCGTCCGGGCCGGGCACGACGTGGAGCATGGAATTGACCTCGACCAGGCCGAGGCCGGGAATGAGATAGCGCGACAGACCGCCGTTGAGGCCGATTTCGAAGTGGCCGTTGGTGAGATCCACCACCAGCGACGCGCGGCCGTTGAGCTTGTCGGAGACCAGCCGCAGATCGTCGCCGGTGACGAGCTTGGAGGTGACGCGCAGAATGCCTTCGATCGACAGGTTGCGCAGGATGCCGCCCGCCACATCGCCAACCCCGGTGACGCGCGCCGCCGCGAGCCGGATTGGTACGATCACCGGTGCTTTCGAGAAATGCCCCTTGCCGGCGGCGCGGACAGTGTCGAATCCGGTATCGCCGAACATCATACGCTCCGCCGTCAGGCGGTACTCGAACGCGGCCGTTGCGAACGCACCGTCGAGGATCATGCGCAATTCGATGGCACGGCCGGACATGTTGGCGAACAAGACGGCGGGTTGCAGCAACCGCGCACGCACCCGCACGTCGCGGAACGCACTGGCCGCCAAGTCGAGCGCGCCCTCGCCGTGGATCGCAAGCGCGGCCGAGTGCAGGTCAAGCGCGCCGGTCAGCCGCCGGTCGGCGAGCGTGGCATCGCCGTTGACCGCGATGCGTGGCGCGGTCAGCCGTTGCACCTTGCCGTGTGCGAGCGGCGCGACGGTAAGCGTGCCAGCCAGCGTATAGGCGCCGCTGCGATTGCCAAGCGTGAGGTCGGCCAGCCGCGTCGTACCGACATCGGCAACCGCGCGCCCGCGCCACGCGCTCCAGCGACCGGCCCCATGCACGTCCGCCGCGATCGGTTGCGCGAAACCGATCGCCTTGGCGAGCACTCCGCTGGCGGTGCCGCGCGCGTGGAGGTCCATGCCGAATCGGTCGCGGTCGGGTTGCGCGTCGAGTTTGAGTCGCAGCGTGTCGCTGCCCGCTACCACCGCATCGAGATCGACCAGCGCGCGGCCGCCGCGAATGTCCGCATGGCCGAACAGACGGCCACGCCGCGGCGTGCCGGTGATGGCGGGCGCGACGCTCAACCGATCGACGCGCAGCGTGCCGATGTGGATGTCGAAGCCAGGCAGGATCGGGCCGGTGCGTCCGGTCGGGGTCGGCTGCGGCAGCTTGAACAGGCGCGCCTGCGGGATGATGAGACTGGTGATGTCGAGCCGGTTGTGCAGCCAGGCGAGCGGCGTCCAGTTCAGCTCAGCGCGCGGCACGTAGAGTACCAGCCCTTTCGGGTCGCGCAACCGGACATCGACCAACCGTGCGCGGCCGAACAGCGAGCCGTCGATCCGCCCGATGCTGTAGCGCAGCCCGTTGGCAGGGCGCAGCGCGCCGATTCTGTTGACGACGAAGCGATGGCCGATATCGGAATCGAGCGTGACGATACCCAGCGTCAGCACCGCGAGCAGCAGCGCCAGCGCGGTCACGATCCGCCGCTGCCAGCTTTGCCGTGGGCGCGGGGCGGGGGGCTCGTCCGATTCGATCGGAACGCGATCTTCGCTCAAAACGCCTGTCCCAGCGAGACGTACACCGCGATGCGTGGATCACCCCTCGCAGGGTTGACCGGCGTGCCGACGTCGATCCGGATCGGGCCGAAGTTGGAATAATAGCGCACGCCCAAGCCGGCGCCATAGCGGAAGCCGGTCAGCTTCGGCAGCGGCGTGGTGTAGATGTTGCCGCCATCGAAGAACGGCACCACGCCGAACGCGCCGAACGTCTTGACCCGCGCCTCAAGCGAAAACTCGCTGAGCGAGCGTCCGCCGATCGGATCGTTGTTCGGGTCGCGCGGGCCGATATCCTGATAGCCATAGCCGCGCACCGACGCGCCGCCGCCCGAATAGAAGCGCCGCGACGGCGCGATCGCATCGCGCGGCGCGCCGGCGATCGTGCCGAGTCGGATGCGGCCCGCCACCACCACACCCTTGGCCGCCTGCTTGTACGCGCTCGCATCGAATTGCAGCCGCGCATAGCCGAATACGTGATTCTCAAGCGACACCTCCGGCGACAACCGCCCAGCCAGCCGGAACCCGCGCGAAGGATTGAGCAGATCGTCTGACCCGTCGTAACTGAGCGTCGTCGGCAATGCGCCGATGAAATAGGTGCGCCGGCGCGGTGCGCCGGTCGAGAGGATCACGTCGCGTTCGTCCGACGCGGTGAGTTCGGACCCGATCGACCATGTCCATTTCTTCTGAAAGAAGATGTTGGTCTGCCGCTCCAGCGTACCGGTCAGCGATAGCGCCTTTGCCTCATAGGCGGTGCGCTTGAGGTTGGAGGCGGTCGCCTGGAACGTCAGCACCCGGTCGCGGCCGTGGAAGTTGTTGCGGCGATAGGTCGCGCCCGCCAACTGCTCCTGCGTGCCGAGTACCCCGCGCAGGATCAGCGCGCCTTCCGGCGGGAACAGGTTGCGGTGCGTCCAGCTCACTTCCGCGCGCGCGCCTTCGCCGGTGCCGTAGCCGAGTTCGCCCGCAACCGTGCGTGGCGGCGCCGGTTCGGTCGCGACAGAGATGTCGACGAGCGCGGGATCGACGTCGTCGACCGGCTTGATCGTCACGCTCGACACCAGCGAGGTCTGGATCAGTGCGCGGCGCAGATCGGCGAGCGCGGTATCGTCGAAGGGTTTGCCGGGCTCGAACCGGGCGATCTCGGCGATATGTGCGGCGTCGAACACCTGTTTGCCTGGCGGCACCACGACCTTGCCGAACAGGCGCGACGTTCCGGGCGCGACCGTCATCGCCAGCGTCGCGGTGTGGGCGGCATGATCCACCACGATCGCCGGATCGCCGACCACCGCGAACGGGAAGCCGCGTCTGCCGATGGTGGTCCGCAGCGCCGTTTCGCCCGCAGCGATCTTGTCTGCGTTGACCGGATCACCCGCCTTGATGCCGAAGGCGGCGCGTAACGCTTCCGCCTTGTCGCCGGTCGCATCCAGTCCGGTCAGGCTGACGCCCCCGAACGTGTAGAGCGCGCCCGGGTCTGCGTCGAGGATGACGAGCGGGCGGCTGCTTCCCGCTTCGACGCGGGTGGTGACGGCGGCGTCGTAATAGCCCTCGGCGCGCAGCAGACCCGTGAGCAACGCGGCATCCTCGCGCGCGCGCCGATCGAGTTGCGCGGCGTTGGCGGGCTGCCCGTCATGGGTGTTGAGCGTGGACAGCTGGTCGAAGCGTTGGTGGAGCAACGTCGAGGCGATGCCGTCGATGCCATCGATGCGGTACGTGTAGCGCGTATCGCCGGTCACCGCCTGTGGCTTGACATTGCTGTCGCCGCTGCCCGCGCCGAGATCGGGCCAGTCGACGCCGAGCCCCGGCAAGGGTGCAAGCGGCGAATGCGGATCGAGCGTTGGATCAGTTGGCGGTGCCGGGTCGGGCGGGGTTTGCTGCGCACGGGCGACCGGGCAGGCAAGCACCAGCAAAAAGGCGGTAGCGCCACACGCCGCGCCCCGCTGCCCGAGCGACAACGTCATGTCGGTTGTCCTAGCCCGGCAATCGTCCGCCCAACAAGGGCTTATCGCCCCGGATCCGTCTGGATCAGTGGACCGTGCCGACGGCGCGTTCAACCGACATCAAAACGATCAAACGCTCGATCTGGCGCCAGCGGCAGAAGTGGATGTGGTTGCCGAGATCGCGGCTGCGATCGGCACGCGCGGCCGCCTGAAACCCGGCATCGTCCCCGAACGCGGCGATCAGCGTTGCGGCATCGACGACATCGCGGCGATCCTCCAGCCATGGCAAATACGACATCGAAGATCCTTTTCGCAACCAACGCGCCGAACGCCCGTAACACGCGGCGTGCCAAGCGCGCTGAAACACGGCCGCGCGCGTGCGACGATGGTAAACGGCTCGATGCCGCGCCGTTCCGCCGGTCCCACGACGAGACTCTGGCGTCCGGCGACGGGACATGGCAGGGCGGTGCGATGACACCGGAACCCTCCAACAATCCTGCGGCGGGCGGCGTGCTGATCGCGATCGGTGCGATCGGGGGCGCGATGGTCGGGTTGTTCCTGGGCGAGCCGACCAAAGGTTTCCTGCTCGGCATCGGTGCGGGGATCGGCATGGCGATCGCGATCTGGGTGATCGACCGTAGACGGTGAGCTAGCGTAACGCGCGCGATAGCCAGACGACGCGGCCGACAATGTCGATTCGGTCGCCAGCCTGGTAGGCGACCGTCGGCGCGTCCGGATTGTCGCTGGTAATGTGCAATATCGTGCCGACGCGAGCGACCCGCTTCACCATCAGTACGCCGTCGAGCCGGATGACGAACACCGCCGCCTGATCCTGCACGCGCCGATCGCGCTGGTCGACCAGCATCAGGTCACCATCCTGGATCAGCGGCGCCATGGATGTCCCGCGCGCCCGGATCTCGGCCGCGTCTTCCGCCCGCACGCCGAGTTGCGCGAGCAGCCGCGTGTCGAAATATGTCGCGCCGAGCGCGCGATCCTCCTCGACAAGCGCGCCCGGCCCGGCCGAAGCCTCTACATCGAGCCGCCGTATCGTCGTCGTCTTCACCGCAGGGGGGTGCCCGCCAAGTTCGGTCTCGTCGACCCGGAAGAACGCTGCGAGCCGGCGTCGGTCGCTCTCGGCCAGAACACGCGGTGAACCCCGTTTCACATATTGCTGGAGATATGCGTCGTTGCGGCGAAGCATCCGCGAGAGCGCGGTATAGCTCTGCCCGTGTTCGGCGACCAACGCTGCCAATCGCGTCCGGGGATCCGGCGTCATCATGCCCGACCATACCCTAGGAAATTTCCTAGACAAGTTGGAAATGCAAGAACAGAACAAGAACATAAGCTGAGTCGAGGAGGCGGGCAGTGATGATTTTGCGAAAGATCGATCGGTATCTCAAGGCGACGTCAATGGCGCCGACGCGGTTCGGGCGCGAAGCGGTGCGGGACCCACGGCTAGTGCACGATCTGCGGCGTGGTCGCGAACCCGGCGCGCGTATGATTGCCCGGATCGAGGCATATATTGCGCAAAGCGATGCACGATGAGCCGCGGTCCCGATGCAGGTGCGCGGCTCGAGCGCGGGCTGCTCGCACACGCGGCCGGCGCCGGCTGTGCGGTGACGATCGTCGATGCAACCTGGGTGCGCTGGGCGAGCGCGACCTTCGCGGGTGCGCGACACACACTGTGGTTACAGGCAGCGACGAGTGCCGCGCTCGATCGCTGGCTCGCGGATGTGCCGGAGGCAGAAATCGCGCTGCGCGATCATCTCCTCGCCGATCTGGTGGTAACGGACATTGTGCAGACCGACGGCGTGGCGCGGATCACCGTCGAGGCGCTGACCGTCGAGGCGTGACCCTAATCGTGCCGGATCGAGATCGCACCGGTCCGGCACAGCACCTCCATGGTGCGTGCGAATTCGGTCATCAGGCCTTCCAGGATCGGCTCGAAACCGCCGCTCGTGATGATATCGGGTTGCGGTGTGACCCCACCGCGCGGATCGTCCACCAGCAGGCCGCGCGCTATCATCTTGGCCACCTGGCGACGCACCGTCTCGCGCGGCAGGCCGGTCGCCGAGGCGATCGCGTTGCGTGAGATCGGCACGACCCATTCCCGCGGAAGCGGCTCGATACCGCACATTTGCGCCGGAATGGCGCGTTCTCGCATTAGGCGTTGCACGTTCGCGACGGAAATCGTAAGGAAAATCAACGTCTCCGTCGGACCGAGGCTGGCGACTTCGGACACGGCACGGTGCATCGTCAGGAACTGGTTGCACAGTGCCGTCATCGCCACACGCCAGTTTTCGGCCATTTTAGCCGCATTGGTCGTAACGGTCGTTCCCATATGTCCCCAGCTACGCATTACGCCGGAGTACGTCCGGATCGGCCTAATTCCCCAGTCTGCGTAATCGTGATCGATTCGTAAACTAGGGGATTCTACGCAGCGTGTAACCTTGGCCAAGAACGGCAGGTGTCATCGGGACTTGCATAGGATCGCAGCTGCCGGAAGGCACTCTGCGATCCTATGCGCATCATCTGGGCGTAGCCGCGCTCACGCGCCAGACCGTGTTGCCGACGTCGTCCGCCACCAGCAACGCGCCGGTCTGGTCGGTGATCACGCCAACCGGCCTGCCATGCGCACGACCTTTCGCGTCGAGGAAGCCGGTCAACAGATCGACCGGCCGTACGCCCTTGGCCGGGAAGCCGTTGTCGCCGAACGGCACGTAGACGACCTTGTAGCCCGATGGCGGTACGCGGTTCCACGAGCCATGTTCACCGACGAACGCGCCGTTGGCGAAGTTCGCGCCGAGCTTGGCATCCCCGGCGAAGGCGAGGCCGAGCGCCGCCACATGCGGCCCAAGCGCATAATCCGGGCGCTTGGAATATTCCTGCAACGCCGGGTTCTCGGGCTGAACGCGCCGATCGGGATACCCGCCCCAATAATACCAAGGCCAGCCGAAGTGATCGCCAAGTTCGATCTGGCTCATGTAATCGGGCGCCAGGTCGGACCCCATCATGTCGCGTTCGTTGACGACCACCCACAGGCCACCACCCTTCGGCTCGAATGCCATGCCCTGCGGGTTGCGCAGGCCGGCCGCGTAGATGCGGAATGCCTTGTGGACCGGATCGACCTGGAGGATGTTGGCGCGATTGGTTTCGGCGTCGATGCCGTTGTCCGCGATGTTGCTGGACGAACCAACCGACACGTACAGCGATCCGTCCGGCGCGGCGAGCAGACCGCGTGCCCAATGGTTGCCGCCGCCGGGGTAGGTGACGACCGTCTCCGGCTTCGCGGTGATCTTGCTCTGGCCGGGGGTGAACGGCACGCGCACCAGCGCATCCGTGTTCGCTACGTATAGATAGCCGCCGGTCAGCGCCATGCCGAGCGGCGAGTTCAGCCCCGACAGCAACACGCTGCGGCTGTCCGCCACGCCGTCGCCGTTGGTATCGCGCAACAGCGTGATGCGGTTGGCCGAGCCGCTGTCCGCGCCGGCCGATCCGATCAGCAGGCCCATGATCCAGCCCTTGATCCCGCCACCTTTACGCGGCGGTGAATCCGTTTCCGCCACCAGCACGTCGCCGTTGGGCAACCGGTACAGCCAGCGGGGGTGTTTGAGGTCGCGCGCGAACGCCTGCACCTTAAGCCCCGCCGCCGGGGTCGGCATCGCGCCGCCGGTCCAGCCGATCGGCTTGGCGATGTCCGTCGTCGGGAACGTCTGGTTGCGCGGCGGCGTGATATCTGGCCGCCTGCCGGTCACCGCGTCGAGCGGCAGCTTGGCGACGTCGGGCCGGCTGATCCAATAGCCGACCGGGATCGCGACGACGATCAGGATCAGGACGATACGCAGGATGTGCTTGAGCATGGCCAATAGGTAAGCCGTGGGAGCGGCGCACGGAAGAGGCAAATCACCGCTTCCGTGCGCCGCCGTCCGCCCGGCATCCTGCGATCAGGTGAGATCGAACCGATCGAGGTTCATCACCTTCGTCCAGGCCTTCACGAACGCCGCGACGAACCCACCCTCGGCATCGTCTGTCGCTTAGGCTTCCGACAAGGCGCGAAGCTGCGAGTTCGACGCGAAGATCAGGTCGGCCCGTGTCGCAGTGTAGGTCTCCGCGCGGGTCGCCCGGTTGCGACCGATGAATGTGCCGTCTTCGCCCGCGCTCCACGTCAGTGTCGTGCTACTTTTGAGCAGATTGACGAAGAAGTCGTTGGTCAGCACGCCCGGCCAATCGGTAAACACGCCATGCGCGGCATCGCCGTGATTGGCGCCGAGCACGCGCAGACCGCCGACCAGCACCGTCATCTCCGGCGCGTGAGGGTGAGCAGTTGCGCGCGATCGACCAGCAGTTCCTCGCTAGACTGGGGATGCGTCTCGCCGTCGTAGTTGCGGAACCCGTCGACCTTCGGCTCCAGCGGCATGAAACTGTCGGCATCGGTCTGCGCTTCGCTCGCGTCGGTACGGCCCGGTGTGAAGGGAACGCTCACGGCATGGCCCGCCGCCTTCGCCGCCGCCGCGCAGGTAAGACCCGCTGCCGCTCAGGCGTCCTCATGTACCGGTTGCGGCGGATGCAATCGCAGCCGCTCGACCCGGCGGGTGTCCGCCTCAATCACTTCGATCGTCCAGCCGCTCGGGTGGGAAAGGCATGTCCCGACCTCGGGCACATGCCCTGCCAGCACCGCTGCCAGCCCGCCGATGGTGTCGATATCGCCATCGACCTCGGCCAGGCGCGGGTCGATCGTCTCGCCGACATCCTCCAGTTCGGCGCGGGCGTCCGCCTCCCAGCCGCCGCCGTCGATCGGCACCAGCAGCGCCGCGGGCGCCTCGTCATGCTCGTCCTCGATATCGCCGACGATCTCCTCGATCAGATCCTCGATCGTCACCAGCCCCTCGGTCCCGAAATATTCGTCGAGCACGATGGCGAGATGCACCCGTTTGGTGCGCATATCGGCGAGCAGATCGAGCGCGCCGCGCGACATCGGCACGTAGAGCGGTTCGCGCAGCAGGCCGGTGATCGTTTCCGGGTGGGGCGCGCCGGTGGCGAGGATGTTGAACACATCCTTGATGTGGATCATGCCGACGATCGTATCGAGTTCTGCCTTGTAGACGGGCAGGCGGCTGTGCCCGGCCTCGGCGAACAGCTTCACCACATCGGCGAAGCTGGTGCCTTCCTCGACCGCGATGATATCGGCGCGCGGCACGCCGATGTCGCCCGCGTCACGCTCCCCAAAGTGGAGCAGGTTGCGCACCATCTGGCGTTCCAGCGGCGACAGATCGCCGCTCGCGTCGGGCGCGGGATCGTCCTCGTGCGCGTCGATCGCATCCTCAAGCTGCGCGCGAAGCGATTCGTCGCCGGCATCGCCGAAGATCAGCGTCTTGAGGTTCTTCCATATGCTGCCCTCATGCTGGGCAGCGTCGCCGGCCTGCGCGCCGGTGTTGGTGCTACTATGGCCGGAACTGGGGCCGGAGCCGTTGGTACTTGAGCTGCTACTGGGGCCGTCAGCCATGGCGGTCGTTTCAGTCCTCGCGAATGAAATAGGGGTCGGCAAGGCCCAGCGACTTCAGCGCATCGATCTCGATCGCCTCCATCGCCTCGGCTTCGTCTTCCACCATGTGGTCATATCCTAGCAGATGCAGCGTGCCGTGCACGATCAAATGCGTGGCATGGTCCGCAAGCGTGATGCCGCGCTCCGCTGCTTCCGCCGCGCAGACGCCGTGGGCAAGCACGATATCGCCGAGCAGCACCTCGCCATCGTCGCTGTTCTGCCCGACCGATTCGAGCAGATCGGCCTGTATCATCGGGAAGGACAGCACGTTGGTCGGCTTGTCCTTGTGGCGGTATTGCGCGTTGAGCTGCTGCACCTCGGCATCGTCGGTAAGGCGCACCGACACTTCGTACAACGCCGGGGTGGTGAGGATATCCCCATTGGGCGTGCGCTCGATCGCGGCGGTGGCGGCGCGCAGCGCGAGCGTCTCCCAATCCTGCGCAGGCCAGACATCCTCGGCGGAGAGTGCGACGTCGATCATCAGCCGTCCACACCCTCATACGCCTCGACGATGCGGCCGACGATCGGGTGGCGCACCACGTCGCCCGCGCCGAAGCGCGAGATCGAGATGCCTTCCACGCCCTCCAGCCGTTTGACCGCGTCGTTCAGCCCGCTCGCCGCCATGCCGCCGGGCAGATCGGTCTGCCGGGGATCGCCGCACACCACCATGCGACTGTTCTCGCCGAAACGGGTGAGGAACATCTTCATCTGCGCGGGCGTGGTGTTCTGCGCCTCGTCGAGGATGATGAACGCGTCCGCCAGCGTGCGGCCGCGCATGAAGGCGATTGGCGCGATCTCGATCTCGCCCGAGGCGATGCGCCGTTCGACCTGTTCGGCGGGGAGACAGTCGTTCAGCGCATCGTACAGCGGGCGCAGATACGGATCGACCTTCTCCTTCATGTCGCCGGGCAGGAAGCCCAATTTCTCGCCCGCCTCCACCGCCGGGCGCGACAGGATCAGCCGCTGCACGCTGCCGGTGATGAGCTGCGCCACCGCCTGCGCGACGGCGATATAGGTCTTGCCGGTGCCTGCCGGCCCGAGCGCGAAAATGACATCGTTGTTCAGCAGTTCGCGCATGTAATGCGCCTGCGCGATGGTGCGCGGCACGATCGTCTTCTTGCGCGTGCGAATCATGATCTGCGGCGGGCTGCCGCGATCCTCGGCACGGATGATACCGGTGAGGGTGGGTTCCGCCGACATCGCGATCACCGCCTCGATCAGGCCGCTATCGACCATCTCGCCATGGGCGATGCGGTTGTAGAGCGCGTGGAGCACGTCGCGCGCGGAGGCGACCGATTCGGCGGTGCCCTCCAGCCCGACCTTGTTGCCGCGGGCGGTGATGTACACGCCAAGCCGGCTTTCCAGCAGCAGCAGGTTCTGGTCGAACTGGCCGAACAGTTGCGCCATCAGTTGCGGGCGGTCGAACACGACCTCCGCGCGGCTGCGTTCGCCGGCTTGGGCGGGGACTGGCTTTCGACTCATGCGGTTCCTTGGATTACGAGAGTGATGCGCGCGGTACGCCAGCGGGGGCTGCGATCGCCCAAGGCGGACCGGGGCTGGCGGCGGGGAGGGCGGTTACGCTGCATCCAGGCGGGAGTTTGGCAGATCACGACGCGGGGCGACAGAGGGAAAGCGCCACAATCGCCGCTGTTCGTGTTGAGCGAAGGCAGCGTTCGCCAGGCCACGGCAGACGCGAACCGTTATTTGGGTGCTGCTGCCGGCGTGACGACCTTTACGGCTTGAGTCTTGATCGGGGTAAGCAGGAAGATCGCCGCGCTGCCGAGGCCGATCACCCCCGCCATATAGTTCTTGCGCCGGATGTCGCCGATCCCGCGAACGATGCAATATCCGGCGGCAATGATCGCGCCGATGCTCCACAGCGCAAACGCCAGCATCAGCGGCGGAGCAATACGATCGACATGCCCGACAGGATGATTCGCACGCATCCCAGTCCAGCATAGAACCACAGCCCGATCGGCGTGCGACGCCAGCCGGCACGGCCATCGTCGGCAAGGAACAGCGCCTGGCTGTCTTCAGGCGGCAACATCGAGCTTTGCCCGCTGGCCGGTTTCATTCGCACCCTCATCCTTCACAATGACGCCGGTCACCGAATTGGGCCAGGCGGCGGCGATTTCCACGTCGACCAGATCGCCGATCGCGGCATCGCCCACCACGTGAACCGATTGCAGCCACGGGCTCTTCCCGATCAACTGACCCGGCAGCTTGCCGTTGCGCTCCATCAGCACGGTGCAGCGTGCGCCGACGGTGGCGGCGTTGAACGCGGCCTGATCGCGACCCAGCGTGGCTTGCAGGCGCTGGAGCCGCTCGTCCATCACTTGCGGAGCGACCTGATCCGCCATCGTCGCGGCCGGCGTGCCGGGGCGGGGCGAGTATTTGAAGCTGAACGCCTGCGCGTGGCGCACTTCGTCAAGCAGGCTGAGCGTGTCGGCGAAATCCGCCTCGCTCTCGCCCGGAAAACCGACGATGAAATCGCCCGACACCGCGATGTCCGGCCGCACCGCGCGCACCCGCTCGATCAGCCGCAGATACGATGCGCGGGTGTGGCTGCGGTTCATCGCGGCGAGGATGCGGTCGCTGCCCGCCTGCACCGGCAGATGCAGGAACGGCATCAGCTTGGGGATGTCGCGGTGCGCCTCGATCAACCCCTGCGTCATGTCGTTGGGATGACTGGTGGTGTAGCGGATGCGGTGCAGCGCGGGCAGATCTGCGAGCGCGGCGATGAGATCGTGCAGACCCTTGCCGTCGTCTTCCCAGGCGTTGACGTTCTGCCCCAACAGCGTGATCTCCTTGGCGCCCGCCTCAACCAGCGCCTTGGCCTCGTCCACCACCTGGCCCCAGCCGCGCGACACTTCGGCGCCGCGCGTATAGGGCACCACGCAATAGGTGCAGAACTTGTCGCAGCCTTCCTGCACGGTGAGGAACGCGCTCGGCGGCACACGGCGGCGTGCCGGAAGGTGACCGAACTTGAGATCGACCGGCATATCGGTGTCGAGCGCCGATTCGCCACGTGCCGCGCGCGCCACCAGCCCCGGCAGGTTGTGATACGCCTGCGGGCCGACCACCACGTCGACATGCGCGCGCCGCACGATCTCCGCGCCTTCCGCCTGCGCGACGCAGCCGGCCACCGCAATCATCGGATCGCTACCGTGGTCGCGTAGCGCGTGTTTGCGGATGCGCCCGATGTCCGAATAGACCTTTTCGGTCGCCTTCTCGCGAATGTGGCAGGTGTTGAGCACGACGAGATCGGCGGCGCTGGCATCATCGGTCGCGGTCATGCCCTGTTCGGCCAGCGTCTCGGCCATGCGGTCGCCATCGTAGACGTTCATCTGGCAGCCGAACGACTTGACGTGGAAGGTCTTGGGTGGAGATTTCATGATGGCCGCTTCATACTCCTGCGCAGCCTTACGCACAAATCATGGCAGGACAGGGGCTTGCTCAGCGCGTTGCGCCCAGGCGTCGTGGCCGATGAACGCGGGCACCGGGCCGCCGATGATGCCGCTCAACGCGACCTCAATCCGCCGCCGGCTTTCCGCCGCGATCGCCTTGCGGCCCGGAAAGTCGCGCGGGTGGAACGGTTCGAGGAAATGCACCACCACCGGGAAACTTCCCGCCCGCGCCAGCACGCGCGCGGCGTTGCTCTTGCCGCTTTCGTGGCCGAGCCAGCCGATCTCCTCGCCGACCGCGCCATAATCGATCAGCACCGGCTGCACCATAACGCCCGGCGGCGGCGGTTCGAGCACCTTGAGCATCGAGGTCTTGAACGGCAGCAGCGACCGGCCATCCTCGGTGGTGCCTTCCGGGAACACCGTGACCGACCAGTTTTCAGCGAGCGTATCGCGCAGCGTGTTGATCTGCCCCGCCACGCCCAAGCGGTTCTCGCGTTCCACGAACACGGTGCGGTTGAGTGAGGACAGCCAGCCGACCACCGGCGCATCGCGGATTTCGGCCTTGGCGACGAAGGCGGTGCCGCTTGCCCCGGCGATCGCGGGAATGTCGATCCAGCTCACATGATTGGAGACGTAGAATACGTCGCGTTTAAGCGGTACGCCCTGCACCGACACCCGCGCGCCGCTGATTCGCCCGGCGCCGCCCAGGAACAGGCGCGGCCACGGCGACGACAGCCGGAACAGCCGCCACAGATAATGCAGCGGCACGAACATCGCCGCGAGCCCGGTCAGCATCGCGATGCGCAGCCATAGCCGCAGCCTACCGGTGGCGGTCAGCGTCGGCGGGCGTCCGGCGGCGGCTGCAAGGCGGTCCTCACGCCGCAAGGCGGTCAGCCCTTGCGGTCGAGCGCGACGCCGTACAATTCCATGCGGTGATCGACCAGCCGAAAGCCCAGACGCTCGGCGATGGTCTTCTGGAGCAGTTCGAGCTCCGGATCGACGAACTCCAGCACCTTGCCGGTTTCCACGTCGATGAGGTGATCGTGATGCGCCTCGGGCGCGGGCTCGTAGCGCGATCGTCCGTCGCCGAAATCGTGCCGGTCGAGGATGCCCGCCTCCTCGAACAGACGCACGGTACGATACACGGTGGCGATCGAGATGCCGGAATCGATCGCGGAGGCGCGTTCGTACACGCGTTCGACATCGGGATGATCGTCAGCTTCGGAAAGAACGCGCGCGATAACACGGCGTTGTTCGGTGATGCGAAGGCCCTTTTCGTTGCAGAGGGCTTCGATATCAATCTTGCGCGGCATAATGGCGTTCTACGCGCTTCACCGCGCGGGATAAAGGCGCTTCTTCCGCGCGCATATGAAAAGAGCGGCTCCGACCGGTGCCGGTGCCGCCCGTTTCGGGTCGATCAGCGTGTCGCGGTCTTGCGACGCTTGGTGCCAAGACCGATCTTCTTCGCCAGCGAGCGGCGCTGCTCGGCATAGCTCGGCGCGACCATCGGATAGTCGGCGGGAAGATTCCACTTGGTCCGATACTGTTCGGGCGTCATCTGATAATGCGTCATCAGGTGACGCTTCA
Source organism: Sphingomonas sp. BAUL-RG-20F-R05-02 (assembly GCF_022662305.1). Taxonomy (GTDB): domain Bacteria; phylum Pseudomonadota; class Alphaproteobacteria; order Sphingomonadales; family Sphingomonadaceae; genus Sphingomonas. The sequence continues at coordinate 363,960 of NZ_JAKNQH010000002.1, read as the reverse complement.
GCATCTTCAGCTTCTTACCATCTTCAAGGCAGACGATATAGTCCGGCTTGATCGAAGAACGCACCGAAACGGCAGGCTCCTGCTTCACTTCCGGCGCCGGCGCAGTGCTGCCGAGACCGGTCAGCGCACCATGCACGTTCGCGATCAGGACCGGCAGATCCGATACGGCTACGCTATTGTTGCTGACGTGTGCCGCGACAATGTCTGCGGTGAGCGTGATGAGCGTTTCTTGAAGTTCCAATTGTGCGTCCATTATTGACCTTTCGACCCTTATCTAAAGCTACTGTTGCCGTAGCCATCACAAATCTATTGACCCGTGCTCAAACGAGCGCAAGCAACAATTTGTTCATTAACTTCTCGTTTCAGGCCAATTCGCGACGGAAGGTAAAAGCATCAAAGGCTTGGCCGTCCGCGCCGCGATAGTATCGCTTGCGTTCCCCGACCTTGTTGAAGCCCGATTGGCTGTACAAAGCGATCGCGCCATTACCGTCGCGGACTTCGAGATGCAGGCTGATCGCGCCGCGCATGAGACTATCCGCCATCACCGACCGTAAGATCGCCGAACCAACCCCGCGGCGGCGCATCGTCGGCGCGGTGGCGAGCAACAGCAACTCGACCTCGTCGGCAACGATCCGCGCGATCGCAAAGCCGGCCGCTTCACCGTCGACCGACGCGATCGTCAGCCACACGCCGGGCATGGCGAGGATGCCGAGACACTGGCTGCGCGTCCATGCCTCGCCAAAGCGTGGGTCGAATGCTGCCTGCATGATCGCGTCGACCGTGCCGAGATCGGCGGCGCCACCGCTGCGCAGGTCGATGCGGTTCAGCGTCGTACTCACGCGGCGGCCGGCTTTGCGTCGGGTGGGCGACCGTACAGCGGCACCGCTGCGAGCGCTGTGAACGCGGCCGGCAGCAACAGCGCGTCGGCGGCGCACGGCAGCGCTGCGCCATCCGCGTGCGCCGGATCAAGCCCGGCGATCAGCCGCACGCCGCTGCCGACCGCGAAACGCGAGTCGATCCGCGCGAGTGCGACGTCGGGACGCAGCGAGGCGAGTTGGCTGGTCGCGCACAGCGGCGCGTCGAAGGTCTGCATGAAGACCTCGCCATGCCCGCCCTCGATAACGCTCGCAAGTGTTGCAATACCCGAATTGGCCCGGAACGCAGCGGCGGCAAGCAATGACAAAGAAGAATAGCCGGCAATACTTGCAGTCCAACCGAACGCGAGTGCGCGCGCCGCCGCCAGCCCGACGCGCACGCCGGTGAAGCTGCCCGGCCCGCAATCGACCAGAATATGCTGGGCGCGTCCGCCGTCCGGCAGGCCGGCGATCATCGGCAGCAGGCGCTCGGCATGACCGCGTCCGACCACTTCGTGCGCGGCGGCGACGACCGCGCCGTTCTCGATCAGGGCCGCCGAACAGGCCGCGGTCGCGGTTTCGATGACGAGCGTACGCAAACCGGCTTCAGACAATCCGGTTGAAAGTATCGAACGGCGGGCGCGGTGACCGGCCGTGCAGTGTTGCCGGATCGCCTACGCCGAGCGTGGCGATGAAGTTCGAGCTAACGTTGGGGGTGTCGGCGAAGAACGCCTTGTCGACGGCGGCGTTGTCGAAGCCGGACATCGGCCCAGTGTCGAAGCCGAGCGCGCGCGCGGCGATGATGAAATACGCGCCCTGCAACGAGGAATTGCGCAGCGCCGCGTCCCGACGCGCGGTCGCCTTGTCATCGCCCAGGAACCAGGCACGCGCATCGACGTGCGGAAACAGCGTCGGCAGTTGCTCGTGCCATTCGGCATCCATGCCGATGACGACGGCCGCCGGCGCCTTGCGGATCTTGTCGGCATTGGTGCCGCTCGCCAGCGCCGCCAGCTTTTCCTTGGACGCATCGCTCAGGCACCAGACCATACGCCCGGGCAGCGAATTGACCGATGTCGGCCCGAACTTCATCAGATCCCAGATCGCGTGAAGATCGGCCTCGGTCACCGGCGTGTCGGTATAGCCGTTATAGCTGCGGCCAGACCGGAAGATCGTGTCCAGCGCCTCGTCGGACAGCTTGGCGGCCATGAGATTTCCTTTCAAACGCAACCGCAGATCACGTGGCGGTCAGACCGCGCGCACCTCGGTGACCTCGGGAACGTAATAACGCAGCAGTTGCTCGATACCGTTCTTCAGCGTCGCCGAAGAGGACGGGCAGCCCGAGCATGCGCCCTGCATCTGGAGGAACACCTTGCCCTTGTCGAAGCCGCGATAGACGATGTCGCCGCCATCGTTGGCGACAGCGGGGCGGACGCGCGTTTCGATCAGATCCTTGATCTGCGCGACGATGTCGGCGTCCTCCGGGTTCTCGGCGAAATCGTCTTCGGCTGGAACGGAGAAACCGGCGGTTCCGACGGCGCGGAACAGCGGCATGCCAGCGCTGAAATGGTCGAGCAGCAGCGCCAGCACGTCCGGCTTCAGCATCCCCCAGTCGCTGCCGGGGCCGGCGGTTACCGAAATGAAGTCACGGCCGAAGAACACGCCGGTCACATCGCCGAGATCGAACAAAGCCTCCGCAAGCGGCGAGGCTTCCGCCTCTTCGGGCGTCGCGAAATCACGCGTGCCGGCATCCATGACGACCCGGCCGGGCAGGAACTTCAGCGTGGCCGGATTGGGCGTCGTTTCGGTTTCGATCAACATGGGCGACATGTGGCGCTGCGTGATGGCGGGATCAAGGCGTATTCGGGAAAGCTTGTCTTTCGCGGAGATGCCTCACGGCGGCATCAGCGCTCCGTTTGCTTGACCGTTTCGTTCCACATCCGGATGTTGTCTCGCGCGTCCTGAACGAATGCGGAGCGCCGGATCGCCCCCAGGCAGACGTCGGCGATGATCTTGCCCGGGTTGCGCAGCGGCCGGCGAAACTGGATCAGCAGCACGACCTGCGTGCCGCTCGTGTCGTTCCAGACTTCATGGGGATAGGTATCGTCGAACACCAGGGTCTCGCCTTCGGCCCAGCGCACCACCCGGCCACCGACCCGCATCCGCACGTCGCCGTCGCGCAGCACGATCAGCGCGAGGTGGCAGGTGATCAGCCCCTTGGTGACGCCTCGGTGGTCGGGGATATGCGCGCCGGGCGCGAGGATCGAGAAGAAGGCGGTGGCGAGACCCGGGATTTGCCGCACCGCCGCCGCCGTGGCCGGGCAGCGTGCGATATTCTCCTCGATCGGGTAGCCATAGCCCCACAGGAAGAACGTGCGCCACATATTGGCGCGCGCGATCGCCCGGTGGTCCGGCGAAATCGCTGCGAGGCAGGGTGCGGCCTGCCCCTGAAGTGCTACGCCGAGGGCCTCGTCACGGATCGCCTGCCATTGATCGCGGAGATGCGCGGTCCAGGCGAAGTCGCGCACATCGAGCACGGCATCGTTCGACACCAGCGAGGACGCCGCGATCACCCGGTCGAATATGCCGCGCAGGCGTTTGCCGAGCCGGATGACGAACGGTCGGTCGCGTTCGGCGCGAAGTGGGACATCGTTCGCCGGTGGCACGAGTGTCAGCACCCGCTCTCGGCGCGCCGGAATGGCATCGGCAGGATCGGCCATCGTCTGCCGCATCGCGTGACCGGGATCTGACTGTACGCGCACCACGCCTTCCGAAACCTCTCTCACGTTTCCCGCCTGCGCGGCGCGGCTGCTTTGCCGCCGATAGCGTTGCGGGATATTGCCGTTGTGGGTCGAAATCATGGCGTAGCGGGTGATTTGCAGGGGCGATTATGGTGCAAACGGGGCCGCTGGCGGTGATGCGCGAACGGCGCTAGGATCACGCCCATGAAGTTGCTTACGCGCGCCTCGCGCCTTCCGCTGATCGCCAGCCCCGTAATCGCCGGCATCCTCCTCGGCCTTTCCCCGGTCATCGCCGGCCAGACGCCACCTGCGGCGGCACCCGCTTCCGCCGGCATCGCGCCGGCAGTCGATCCGGCAAGCGCGATCGCCAGCCGCGATGCGTGGCTCTACAAGGGCAGCGATATCGCGCCCGATCCGGCTTGGCATTTCGGCACGCTCAAGAACGGCCTGCGCTACGCGATCCGCCGCAACGGCGTGCCGCCAGGCCAGATCTCGGTGCGGGTGCGTATCGACGCGGGTTCGCTGTACGAGACCGATGCCGAGCGCGGCTATGCGCATCTCATCGAGCATCTATCGTTCCGAGGTTCGAAATACGTGCCGGACGGCGAGGCCAAGCGCATCTGGCAGCGCATGGGCACCACCTTCGGGTCGGACACCAACGCGCAGACCACCACCACGCAGACGGTGTTCAAGCTCGACCTGCCCTCCGCCACGCCCGCCGGCATCGACGAGAGCCTGAAGATCATGTCGGGCATGGTGTCCGCGCCTAATATCACGCCGGAAGCGCTCAATGCCGAGCGCCCCGCCGTGCTGGCCGAACAGCGCGAACAGCCCGGCGCGCAGGTGCGCTATATCGACGCGCTCAACCACACGCTGTTCGCCGGGCAGCCGCTCGCCGACCGCTCGCCGATCGGCAACATCAAGACGCTGGAGGCAGCGACCGCAGCCAGCGTGAAGGCGTTCCACGACCGCTGGTACCGCCCGAGCCGCGTGATGATCTCGGTCGCTGGCGATGCCGATCCCGCCATGATCGAGTCGCTGATCGCCAAATATTTCGGTGGCTGGCAGGGCATCGGCCCCGCGCCCGCCGATCCCGATTTCGGCAAGCCCGATCCCAAGCAGCCGACCACCGCCACCATCGTCGAGCCGAGCCTGCCGCCGCGCATTACCATGGCGGTGGTGCGGCCGTGGGAGTTTCACGACGATACCATGCTGTTCAACCAGCAGCGCATGGTCGATCAGGTCGCACTGGCGATCATCAACCGTCGGCTGGAGGCGCGTGCCCGCGCCGGTGGCAGCTATATCGCCGCGCAGGCGGGCCTCGACGACCCGTCGCGTTCCGCCAACGTGACGATCGTGTCGATCCTGCCGGTCGGCGCCGATTGGGAGGCTGCGTTGCGCGACGTTCGCTCCGTGATCGCCGCCGCGCAGGACCATGCGCCGACCCAGGCCGAGATCGACCGCGAGCTCGCCGATCTCGAGGTCAGCTTCCGTACCAGCGTCGACACCGCCCGCGCCGAAGCTGGATCGAAGGAAGCGGACGACATGGTGCAGGCGCTCGACATCCGCGAGACGACCACCGCCCCCGATACGATCCTGAAAGTGTATCACGATGCGGTCGCCAAGAAGATGTTCAATCCCGCAGCCGAACTCGCCTCCACCAAGAAGGTGTTTCAGGGCACCGCCACGCGCGCACTGCTAAGCCTGCAATCGCCTGACGATAGCGCCACTGCAAAGCTTGCGACAGCGCTCAAGGCCAAGGTCTCGCCGGCTACTCTGGGGCGCGCCCAAGGGGCCGTGTCGTTCGACAAGCTGCCTGCGCCCGGCGGCAAGCCCTCCACCGTCGTATCGCGCGAGAAGGTGACGCGGTTCGGGCCGGACATGGACCTGACCAGCGTGAGCTATTCCAACGGCTCCAAGCTGATGGTCTATTCGACCAATGCCGAGGACAATCGCATCTATGTACGGGTGCGCTTCGGGCGTGGCTATAACGCGTTCCCCGCCGACAAGGCGACGCCGGCGTGGGCGGCTGACCTTGCGCTGGTGGAAGGTGGCATCGGCAAGCTCAGGCAGGGCGATCTCGACCAGATGACCGCCGGGCGGCGCATCGGCCTCGACTTCGATATCGAGGATGATGCTTTCTCTCTGTCCGGCCAAACCTCGCCGAGCGACTTTGCCGATCAGATGAAGCTGCTCGCCGCCGAACTGGCCGCGCCGGGGTGGGATCCGAACCCGGTGTTGCGTGCGAAGAGCGTCGCGCTCTCCGGCTATGCCGGCCTCGGCGCGTCGCCGGGCGGGGTGTTGACGCGTGATCTCGAACGGTTGCTGCGCGATGGTGACAAGCGCTGGGGCTCGCCCAGCCGCGAGCAGATCATGGCGCTGACCCCGCAGAGCTTCCGCGCCTTCTGGGAACCGCTGATGAAGTCGGGCCCGGTCGAGGTGCAGGTGTTCGGCGATATCCCCGCTGACGTCGCCATCGCCACCGTCGGCAAGACGATCGGCGCGTTGCCACCGCGAACCGCCAGCACCGCGACCCCGCCGCCGGTGCGTTTCCCCGCGCACGATACAACGCCGGTGGTGCTGACGCACGACGGCCCCGCCAATCAGGCGGCGGCGGTGATCGCCTGGCCAACCGGCAGCGGTATCGAGGGGATGACCGACTCGCGCCGGCTCGACGTGCTGGCCGCGATCTTCAGCGACCGGTTGTTTGACCAGCTTCGCTCACAGGCAGGCGCGAGCTACAGCCCCAACGTGTCGAGCACCTGGCCGATCGGGTTGCCAGGCGGTGGTCGCATGGTCGCGATCGGGCAGGTCGCGCCGGAGAACGTGCCGCTGTTCTTCAAGCTGTCGCGGGAGATCGCCGCCGATCTCGTCGCCAAGCCGGTCAGTGATGACGAACTGAAACGCACGATCGGGCCGATGCTGGAGGCGATCAAGCGCCAGTCGACCGGCAACCAGTTCTGGATGCTGCAACTGACCGGTGCATCGTATGACCCGCGCCGGATCGACGCGCTGACGCATCTGTACGGCGACGTTACGCGAATGACGGCGGCGGATTTGCAGGCGACGGCGCAGAAATATCTGGTGCCGGGCAAGGACTGGACGATGGACGTGGTGCCAAAGGCTGCGGCGGCGAAGTAAGGGGCGAACGGACATCCGCGCTGCCTTCCCGTTCCTGGCCCCTCCGGCGCAAGGGGGGGCTGTACCGCAGGTGCATGTACGGGACGAAGCGCATACCGCCGACGTTGCGTAACTGATCCCGGCTGCGGCGGGGAAGGGCTGATGACTAGGGGGGCGAGCGGTCTTAAACCGTAAAGCTCTCGCCACACCCGCACGCGCCCTTGGCATTGGGGTTCTGGAACACGAAGCCGGCGGCGAAATCGTCTTCAACCCAGTCCATGCGGCTACCGATCAGGTACAGGATCGAGCCACCATCGACGAACAGCGTGCCGCCTGGCGTGTCGATGCGTTCGTCGAACGGTTTGGCTTCCGTCACGTAATCGACCGAATAGGCGAGGCCGGAACAGCCGCGCTTCGGTGTCGACAGCTTGACGCCGATCGCACCCTCAGGCGCCTTCGCCATCAGATCGGCGATGCGGCCCTCAGCGGACGGCGTGAGGTTGAGCGCGGCGGGGCGGGGGCGTGCGACCGTGGCCATTACAGCATCCCCAGTTCGAGCTTGGCGTCGTCGCTCATCTTCTGCGGGTCCCATGCCGGATCCCACACCAGATTGACCTCGGCCGAGCCGACGCCCGGCACGGCGCCGACGCGCATCTCGACCTCGCCCGGCATCGATTCGGCGACCGGGCAGTGCGGCGTGGTCAGCGTCATCGTCACGACGGCGTGGCCCGCTTCGGTCACCTCGACGCCGTAGATCAGCCCGAGATCGTAGATGTTGACCGGTATTTCGGGATCGTAGATTTCCTTCAGCGCCTCGATCACGCCTTCATACAGCGCGCCGCCCGGCTCCCCCGGTGCGTCACCCTGCGGCTTCTGCGCGAGGAACCCGTCGAGATAATCGCGCTCGCGCGGCGGAGGCGTGGCATCGTCGACGCGCGCGCGCGGCGGCGTCTCGACCGCATCGACCTGTTCCACCGCGATGTTGCTCTGCTCGTTCATGCCGAAAACCTTACCCAAAAATCCGCGCAACACGCTCGATACCCTTCACCAGCGCCTCGATATCGGCCGCGCCGTTATAGACGCCGAAGCTCGCCCGCGCGGTGGCGGCGACGCCCAGCGTCTCCATCAGCGGCTGCGCGCAGTGATGCCCGGCGCGGATCGCCACCCGGCTCTCATCCAAGATGGTGCCGATGTCGTGCGGATGCACCCCCTCGATGCTGAACGAGACGATCCCCGCCGCATCCTCCGGGCCGAACAGCATCACCGAATTGATGCCGCGCAAAGCGTTACGCGTCTGGCGGACCAGCGCGGTTTCGTGCGCGTGGATCGCGTCGAGCCCGATGCTTTCCACATAATCGATCGCGGCATGCAGGCCGAGCGCACCGACGATGTGCGGCGTGCCCGCCTCGAACCGGGTCGGCGGCGGCGCATAGGTGGTGCGTTCGAAAGACACGCGGTCGATCATCGAGCCGCCACCCTGATAGGGCGGCATCGCGTCGAGCAGGTCAGCGCGGCCCCACAGCACGCCGATCCCGGTCGGGCCGTACAGCTTGTGGCCGGAGAAGACGTAGAAGTCGCAGCCAATCTCCGCGACATCGACGGCGATGCGCGGCACCGCCTGGCACCCGTCGATCAGGATCTTCGCGTCGACGCTGTGTGCGATCTCGGTGGCGCGCTTCGCGTCGAGCACCGAGCCGAGCACGTTGGAGACATGCGCGAGCGCGACCAGCTTGTGTTCGGGCCGGATCATCGCCGACATCGCGTCGAGATCGATGCGGTGATCGTGGGTGAGCGGAATCACGTCGATCGCAGCACCGACCGCTTCCGCCGCCATCTGCCACGGCACGATATTGCTGTGATGTTCGAGCATCGACAGCAGCATACGGTCGCCCGGCTTGAGCTGCTCGCGCGCCCAGTTACTCGCGACGAGGTTGATCGCCTCGGTCGCGCCGCGCACAAACACGATCTCGCCTTCCTGCGCGCCGATGAAGCTGGCGACGCGGCGACGGGCCGCCTCATAGGCGAGCGTCATGTCGGCGCTGCGCTGATACACGCCGCGATGCACGGTGGCGTAGCTGGTGTCGTAGCCGTGGCGAATCGCGTCGATAACCGCTTGTGGCTTCTGCGAGGTGGCGGCGGTGTCGAGATACGCCCAGCCCTCCGGGATCGCGGGGAAGTCGGCGACCACGTCGAGCGGGCGGGTGTCGGTGAGGACGCTCACAACATCCGCTCCAGCGCGGCCTGCGCGGCGGCCTCGACCGATTCGCGTTCGGCATCGTCGGCGATGCCGTCGAACACCGATCCGATGAAGGCGCGCAGCAAAAGCGCGGCGGCATCGGCGGGGGAGAGGCCACGGCTTTCGAGATAGAACAAAGCGGTCTTGTCGAGTTCGCCGACGGTGGCGCCGTGCGCGCACTTCACGTCGTCCGCGAAGATCTCCAGCTCGGGCTTGGCGTTGGCGGTGGCGGTGCGGGTGAGCAGCATCGCCTTTACGCTCTGCGAAGCATCGGTCTTCTGCGCATGGCGCGCCACCGCGACCTTGCCGAGATAGCTGCCGGTCGCCTGCCCGCCCAGCACCGAGCGGACCGTCTGGTTCGATGTCGCGTTCGGCTCGATATGGTTGAGCGTGGTGACGATCTCGAGCGTCTGGTCGCCGGTGCCCAGCATCGCCGCGCCGAGCTCGAAGTGCGATCCTTCGTGAGCCGTCACGTCGATCGCCACGCGACCGAGCTTGCCGCCGGTGTTGAGGACGTGGAACGTCGCGGTCGCGCCGGCGCGGAGGATCACGCGGTAATCACGGATCGCGGCGACGTCGGTGGCGGCATCCTGCACGATGACGCGGGTGATGCTCTCACCGGCGGGCACCTCGATCAGTTCGGGCGCGGGCAGCGGCCAGACCGTGGCGACCGCTTCAAGATCGCTGTAGCGCCACGCTTCGTCGCGGCGGGTGGGGAGGGCAAGCGCGTCCACTATGCCGCAACCTCGGCATAGCCCGCCGCTTCGAGTTCGAGCGCCAGTTCCGGCCCGCCGGTCTTGACGATGCGACCACCGGCGAGGACGTGCACCACGTCCGGCTTCACGTAATCGAGCAGCCGCTGGTAATGCGTGATGAGCAGCACCGCCTTGTCGGGCGCGCGCATGATGCGGTTGATGCCGTCGCCGACCGCACGCAGCGCATCGATGTCGAGGCCGCTGTCGGTCTCGTCGAGGATCGCGAAGCGGGGGTTGAGAATGCCCATCTGCACCATCTCGTTGCGCTTCTTCTCGCCGCCGGAAAAGCCGACGTTGACCGGGCGTTTGAGCATCTCGGCATCCATGCCGAGGCCCGCTGCCTGCGCCCGCGCGACCTTGAGGAACTCCGCGCCCGACAGCGGCGGCTCGCCGCGCCCCCGGCGCTGCGAATTGAGCGCCTCCCGCAGGAACTGCACGTTGGACACGCCGGGGATCTCGACCGGATATTGAAAACCGAGGAACAGGCCGGCGGCGGCGCGCTCATGCGGGGCGAGGTCGAGCAGGTCGACGCCGTTGAACGTCGCGGACCCCGCCGTCACCTCGTAACCGGGCCGTCCGCCCAGCACATAGCCGAGCGTCGACTTGCCCGCGCCGTTCGGCCCCATGATCGCGTGCACCTCGCCCGCACCCACGGTGAGGCTGAGGCCCTTGAGGATTTCTTTGCCGTCGATCTCGGCATGGAGGTTTTCAATTTTGAGCATTGTTCGGGATTTTTCCAGTTCGACGATATTCCGAGATTTCAGACTTCAACTCTTCAGCTAACTGCCGATCGTTTTCGTTTATCATCTCGTCGGATGTCTGTTCGCAGACGCCTGCATGGGCGCGATGGCCTTGCGAGCGGAGGTGCGCTTCGCCTTGCAGCCTTCGAAGCCCTGTCTAACGGCCAATTCAATCGACTTGGCTTTGTCTCTTTGGGCAACGATGGCGTGGTTCGCGACGCAGAAATCATAGTCTGAGAGGGCCTGCTCGCCTTTTGAAGAATTTGCGCCACTCATGGCGGAAAGGGCGAATACTATCGCGATCATCCCGCCGCCCCGGAGCGCACGAAAGCGATCAGTTGCCCATCGACGCAGTTTGCAAGCGCTTCGCCAGCGCGCTGGCCGCTAGCCATGCAATCGCGCGTGCTGACGCACGCCTGCCGGTCGATCGCCGCGTCGCCGCTGGAGATCGTCACCTCGCAGCCACGCAACCGGCCGTTGCGCGCGACTGCGGCGTGGACGCGCAACCGGCGCAACCGCTCGCCCGTCACCACCACGTCGGCGGGTACGTCGGCAGCCTGCGCGGCAAGGAGCGCCATGGCGAGCATCATCACCCGACCGAGCCTTCGAGGCTGATGCCGAGCAGCTTCTGCGCTTCGACCGCGAACTCCATCGGCAGTTGCTGTAGCACTTCCTTGGCGAAGCCGTTGACGATCAGCGCCACCGCCGCCTCCTGATCCAGCCCGCGCTGCATCGTGTAGAAGAGCTGGTCGTCGCTGATCTTGGAGGTGGTCGCCTCATGCTCGATCTGCGCGCTAGGGTTGCGCACCTCGATATACGGCACGGTATGCGCACCGCACTGATCGCCGAGCAGCAGCGAATCGCACTGGGTGAAGTTTCGCACGCCCTCCGCGCCCGCCGCCACGCGTACCAGCCCGCGATAGGTGTTGTCCGAGCGGCCGGCGGAGATTCCCTTCGAGACGATCGTCGAGCGCGAACCCTTGCCGTTGTGGATCATCTTGGTGCCGGTATCGGCCTGCTGGCGGTTGTTGGTGACCGCCACCGAATAGAACTCGCCGACCGAATTCTCGCCGTTGAGCACGCAACTTGGATATTTCCACGTCACCGCGCTGCCGGTCTCGACCTGCGTCCACGACACCTTGCTGCGCGCGCCCTGACACAGTGCGCGCTTGGTGACGAAATTGTAGATGCCGCCCTTGCCGTTCTCGTCACCGGGGTACCAGTTCTGCACGGTCGAATATTTGATCTCGGCATCGTCCAATGCGACGAGTTCGACCACCGCCGCGTGAAGCTGGTTCTCGTCGCGCATCGGCGCGGTGCAGCCTTCGAGGTAGGAGACGTAGGCGCCCTTGTCGGCGACGATCAGCGTGCGCTCGAACTGGCCGGTATTCTCGGCATTGATCCGGAAGTACGTCGACAGCTCCATCGGGCAGCGCACGCCTTCGGGAATGTAGACGAACGTCCCGTCCGAGAAGACCGCGCAATTCAGTGCCGCAAAGTAATTGTCATGCATCGGGACGACTCGGCCGAGCCACTTCTTCACCAGTTCGGGATATTCGCGGATCGCCTCGCTGATCGAGCGGAAGATCACGCCCGCCGCCTCAAGCTCCTTGCGGAAGGTGGTGGCGACCGAAACCGAGTCGAACACTGCATCGACCGCGACGCGGCGCGGCGGCGTGCCGCCCTCGACCCCCGCGAGCAGCTTCTGCTCCTCGATCGGGATGCCGAGCTTCTCATAGACCCGCAGGATCTCGGGATCGACCTCGTCGAGCGAACCGAGCTTGGGCTTGGCCTTCGGCTCGGCGTAGTAATACGCGTCCTGATAGTCGATCGGCGCGATGTCGAGCTTGGCCCAATCGGGCGACTCCATCGTCAGCCAGTGGCGATACGCCTTCAGCCGCCAATCGAGCATCCACTCCGGCTCGTTCTTCTTCGCCGAAATGAACCGGACGGTTTCCTCGCTCAGCCCCTTGGGGGCGAATTCCTGCTCGATGTCCGAGCTGAAACCCCATTCGTAGGTCTTGTTTGCAGCGGCGAAAGCGTCTGCGTTGCGGGTGGCCATTATGCTTCGATCCTCAGGTCATTCGCGTCGGACGCTTCGGCAGCGGCCGTGCCTTGCGGCGGGTGTGTCAGGCTGGCGAGGCTGATGTTCGCCAGAGCGCCACGCACCGCGCCGTTCACGGCGTTCCAGTGCGGCTTCATCTTGCAACTGTCGTCGATCTGGCAGTCATGCGATCGCGATTCGACACAGGCGGTCATCGCGATCGGCCCTTCGATCGCCTCGACGACCTCGGCAAGCGTGATCGCAGATGGCGGGCGCGACAGGCGAAAGCCGCCACCGGTGCCGCGCGTGCTCTCAATCAGGCCGCCGGCGGACAGCTTGCTGACCAGCTTCTGCACGGTCGGCAGCGGCAGCCCGGTTTCCTCAGCCAATACGGTCGCGTTGAGACGACCCGCACCGCCACACCGACGCGCGGCGGCCGTCATCATCACGACGGCATAATCGGCAAGGCTGGACAGGCGCATTTGCGAGCGGTTCTCAAATCGGAGCAGTTCGTTCCGATTGGGCATGTGGTCGCGAAGCGCCCTCACGTCAACCACCCGAAGAGAGTTCTTGGTTGGCTGCGCGCGGACAACAAACGTCGCAGCGACAAAGCTTGTCAGAAGTTGCGGGCGGCATGGGCGGTCGGGCGGTCGGGCGGTGCGACCTTGAACGCAGCGGCGGTGTGACACGGCCTATAAAGAAAGTGGCCCGGACGGAGTTCGTCCAGGCCATGAAGGTGCGGAACCCTGGTCAGAGGGCCCCTTGGGTCGCGCTTTTCATTGAGCAGAACCGCGCGGCTGTGTCGCGGACGAAAGCGACGGTTTTGGTGACACCCATCGTTCCGCAACAGGCTACCGCCGATAAAACCTCCATTTTGGTGAGATCTTCCGGCTTTGACGGTCGGTGCCGGCAGTGCCATCAGGCATTATGATCTTTTCCGCCACACGGCCCGTCCTGTTCGCGCTTGACGGCGAACGCGCGCATAATCTGACGATCGACGCCCTTGCTGCATGGGGTACGCTCGGCACGCCGTTCGGTGGCGGGCGTCACGATCCACGCCTTGCCACCCGCATTGCCGGGCTTGATTTCGCCAACCCGCTCGGTCTCGCGGCGGGTGTCGATAAAAACGGGCGGGCGATCGACGGGTTCTTCGGGCTGGGCTTCGGCAGCGTCGAGATCGGTACGCTGACGCCGCTGCCGCAGGACGGCAATCCCAGGCCCCGCCTGTTCCGGCTGGTGGAGGACAAGGCGGTGGTCAACCGCATGGGCTTTAACAACGGCGGCATCGATGCGGCGCTGCCGCGCGCGGCCAAGGCGAAGCGGCGCGGTGTGCTCGGCATCAACGTCGGCGCCAACAAGGACGCGAGCGACCGCATCGCCGATTACGTCCTGGGCGTCGGCAAGGCGGCGGCGGTGGCGGACTACGTCACGATCAACATCAGCTCTCCCAACACGCCGGGCCTGCGCGATCTGCAACATGGGCCAGCGCTCGCCGAACTGCTCGCCGCCGCGGACGCCGCACGACGCTTGCCGGGACGCCAGCCGCCATTGTTCCTGAAGGTCGCGCCCGATCTCGACCGGGCGGCGATCGACGCGATCGCGCGCGCCGCGATTGAGCACCGCATCGATGCGCTGATCGTCAGCAACACGACGATCGAGCGGCCGTTCGGGCTGACCTCATCCAATCGGGACGAGACCGGCGGGCTGTCGGGCGCGCCGCTGGCGCCGCTCGCGCGCACCCGGCTGGCCGATTTTCGCGCGGCGACCGGCGGGGCACTGCCGCTGATATCGGCAGGCGGTATCGCGACCGGGGCGGAGGCGTATCGCCGCATCCTGGCGGGCGCGAGCCTGGTGCAGCTCTATTCCGCGCTGGTGTACGAAGGGCCGGGGCTGGCGCGTCGGTTGTGCCGCGAACTTTCGGCGATCCTCGCGCGCGACGGCTTCGCAAATGTCGCTGACGCGGTCGGCAAGGGCTGAAACCGGGTTGTGCGTACGCCCGAGTACGTTACGTTTCGTACCCGATGAAGAAAACACTGGTCGCGCTCGCCCTGCTCCTGCCTACGCCTTTGCTCGCGAAAGGCTCGGTTGCGCCGTCGCCTGCGCACAAGCAGGGCATCGTCTCCGCCGCCGATCCGCGCGCGGCGCAGGCGGGTGCGGACATCCTCAAGCAAGGCGGCACCGCCACCGATGCGGCGATCGCGACGATGCTGGTGCTTAACGTGGTCGAGCCGCAGAACTCCGGCATCGCCGGCGGCAGCTTCATGGTTTATCACGATGCCAAGACCGGCAAGACCATCACGCTCGACGGGCGTGAGGCGGCGCCACATGCCGCCGATGCCAAATGGTTCTACGGCGACGACGGCAAACCGCTCAGCTTCAAGGATGCCTATCCGGGCGGGCGCAGTGTCGGCGTACCCGGCAACCTGCGCATGATGGCGGTCGCGCACCAGCGCTATGGCAAGCTGCCGTGGGCGACGCTGTTCGCGCCAGCGATCAAATACGCGCGCGACGGCTTCGTCGTGTCGGCGCGGATGCACAACGGCCTCGAACTCTACGGCCGCCATGTCGAGGCATGGGGCCGCGCGCACATGTTCACCCCCGATGGTCATGCCGTGATGACCGGCTCGACGTTCAAGAACCCCGAGCAGGCGGCGTTGTTCGACACCATCGCGCGGCGCGGGGTGGAGAGTTTCTATACCGGCCCGGAGGCGCAGAAGATCGTCACCGCCGTCAACACCGCCGAGCGCAACCGCTCTAAGATGACGCTCGGCGATCTGTCGACCTATCAGGTCAAGGATCGCGCGTCGGTGTGCGGCACCTATCGCGGCTACAAGATCTGCGGCATGGGGCCGCCCTCGTCGGGCGCGATCTCGGTGCTGATGATCCTGAAGCAGCTCGAACGCTTCGACCTTGCCCAACTCGGCCGGGCGTCGCCGGCGGCATGGCATCTCTTCGCCGAGTCCTCACGGCTCGCCTATGCCGACCGCGACATGTACGTTGCCGATCCCGATTATGTGCAGGTGCCGATCGCCGGGCTGCTCGACGCGAAGTACATCGCACAGCGGTCCGCGCTGATCTCGCCCGATCACAGCCTCGCCGCGATCGCGCCCGGCCTGCCCGCCGGCGCGCCAAAGCGTATCCGCGCGCCCTTGAGCGAAGTACCCGGCACCAGCGATCTCGCCACCGCCGACGCCGCCGGCAATGTGGTGGAGGTCACCACCACGATCGACGGCTATTTCGGATCAGGCATTTCGGTCGACGGTGTTTGGCTCAACAACGAACTGACCGACTTCGACATCGTGCCGGAGAAGGACGGCTATCTCGTCGCCAACCGGGTCGAGGGGGGTAAGCGGCCGCGCAGTTCGATGTCGCCGACCATCGTCTATGGTCCGGACGGCAAGGTCCGCCTCGCGATCGGCGCGGCCGGCGGCTCGACGATCATCGCGCAGGTGGCGAAGGCGATCATCGGCGTAATCGACTGGAAGATGTCCGCGCAGGAGGCGATCGCAACCGGACTGCTCTATGCGCCGGGCAAGAGCGCGGTCGCGGAAGCCGGCACCGAGCTGGAGGCGATGGTGCCCGCACTCCAGGCGCTCGGCGAGGATGTGAAGGTCGGGCCGCTCGGATTGAAGGCTAATGCGATCGAGCGGGTCGATAGTGCCTGGGTGGGCGCGGCCGATCCGCGTAGCGAGGGCGTCGCGGTCACGACCGACGGCACCGTCACGCAGATCGCGCGGCGCAGTAACGAACTGAACGGCGCACACGAATAATGATGCTGGGGACGGAACGTCCCGGCGCGACAGGGGTAGGTATAAAAGCGGCCCGATCAAGCGGTCGCGGGGGAGCAGGGATGCGCAAGCTCGAACATTTTCCGAATCTCGTGGCGATGTTCCTCGCGCGAGTATCGGAAAAGTCGGACGCGCCGTTTCTGTGGTACAAGCGCGATGGCGGCTGGATAGCGATCTCCTGGCGCGAGGCGGCGGAGCAGGTCGCCAGCCTTGCCGCCGCGCTTAAAGGGATCGGGCTGAAGCCGGGTGACCGCGTGATGCTGGTCGCGGAAAACCGCCCCGAATGGTGCATCAGCGATCTCGCCATCATGGCGGCCGGCTGCATCACCGTGCCGACCTACACCACCAATACCGAACGCGATCACGCGCACATCATCGAAAACTCGGGTGCGAGCGCGGTGATCGTGTCGGGCGCCAAGCTCGCCAAGGCCCTGCTGCCGGCGGTGATCCGATCCAGCACGATGCGCACGGTAATCTCCATGGAGGAGGTGCGCCCCGGCCAAACCGGCGCGCTCGCCTTCCACCGCTGGGGCGAGCTGATCCGCGATCATGCCAGCGCGCCCGAAACGATCGTGGCGAGCGCGACCCGTGCCGACACCGCGTGCATCATCTACACCAGCGGAACCGGCGGCGCGCCGCGCGGGGTGATGCAGCACCACGGCGCGATCCTGCACAACGTCGCGGGCACCTCCGCGATCATCGCCGAGGATTTCAGCTGGGGCGACGAGGTGTTCCTGTCGTTCCTGCCGCTCAGCCATGCCTATGAACATACCGCCGGCCAGCATCTCCCGATCGGTCTCGGCGGGCAGATTTATTATGCGGAAGGCATCGAAAAGCTCGCCGCCAACATTGCCGAGGTGCGCCCGACCATCATGGTGGTGGTGCCGCGCCTGTTCGAGGTGCTGCGCGCGCGCATCACCAAGGATGTCGAGAAGAAGGGCGGCATCGCACCGTGGCTGCTCGACAAGGCACAGGCGCTCGGCACAAAACGGTATCGGGGTACATCGACAGTGCTCGACAAGCCGATGGACCTGCTGCTCAACGCCACGCTCCGGCCCAAGGTCGCGCAACGCTTCGGTGGGCGGATCAAGGCGATGGTATCGGGCGGCGCGCCGCTCACGCCCGAAGTCGGCGTGTTCTTCCAGTCGCTCGGCATCGCCTTCCTGCAAGGCTATGGGCAGACCGAATCCGGGCCGGTGGTGTCGTGCAACCGCCCGGCGGCGGGGCTGAAGATGGACACGGTCGGTCCGCCGCTCGACGCGACCGAGGTGCGGATCGCGGAGGACGGCGAGATCCTGGTGCGCGGCGAACTCGTCATGCACGGCTACTGGCGCAACCCGGAGGAAAGCGCGCGCGTGTTGCAGGATGGCTGGCTGCATACCGGCGATATCGGCCTGATCGACGAACGCGGGCGCATCAAGATCACCGATCGCAAAAAGGACATCATCGTCAACGACAAAGGCGAGAACGTCGCCCCGCAAAAGGTCGAGGGGATGCTGACGCTCCAGCCCGAGATCGCGCAGGCGATGATCTACGGCGACCGCAAGCCCTATATGGTCGCGCTGCTGGTGCCGGACCCGGAGTGGACGCAGCAATGGTGCGCGATGAACGGCGACCCGTGCAATTTTACCCGGCTGGCCGAGAACAGCGAATATCGCACGATCATCGGCCAGGCGGTCGAGCGGGTGAACCGCGACCTGTCAGTGACCGAGCGAATTCGCCGCTACGTACTGGCCGAGGCGCCGTTCAGCATCGAGAACGAGCAGCTAACCCCCTCGCTCAAGATCCGCCGGCACGTCCTGCGCGACGTATACGGCGAGCGGCTCGACGGGCTGTATCGCGGCTGAACCGGACGTTTCACGGTCCGCCGCGCACGAGCGGTACCGTCGCGACTCGGCCAAAAAGGGGCGAGGTCCGAAAGATTTGCGACGAAGTGTTGGCGAATCGCTTCGACACTGCCGTACACAGGTTGCGATTTCCCCTACCAATCGTGTTTCCTTGGCCGCATAAGACCCTCGGACATTCAGGGCCGGGGGGTAGCAATACAGTTGCCCAGGCAAAGGCCTGCCAACGATGGGAGAAACGTCCATGAAGAAGTTCGTCACGATGTCGCTGATCGCCGTCGCTGTTCTGGGCGCAGCTGCTTGCTCGCCGAAGGCCGACACCACCAACGACACCATGGTCACCAACGACACCGTCGTTGAAGATTCGAACATGACCACTGTCGACGATTCGAACATGATGGATTCGAACATGATGGGCTCCAACGCGATGGATTCCAACGCGACGATGTCGAACGCGATGTAATCGTTTGTGGCCGGCGCGGCCTTTCGCCGCACCGGCCACAGCGCTATATTGACGTATGCCCGTTGCGACGGGATGAGTCGTTCCGGGTGCTCCCTGGACAGAACCTCAGGGTCCGGCGTGTTGCCGGGCCCTTTTTTATGCGCATTCGACTCCGGCCACCATCCTCACGGCAGCAGCACGGTCGATCCCTGCGTCTTGCCGGCCTCCAGCGCACGGTGCGCGTCGGCGACGTTCTCCAGCGCGAAGGTCTGGCCTATGGTGGCGGCGATCGCGCCTCGCGACAGCATCTCAAACACGCGCGCGATGCCGGCGCGGCGTTCCTCGGGCGTCACGTAGTAGTCGAACAGGGTTGGGCGCGTGACGAACAGCGAACCGCTGCGCGCGAGCAGGCCGAGGTTGACCCCGTCCACCGCGCCGCTCGCGTTGCCGTAGCTGACCACCAGCCCGCGCCGCGTCGTTGCCGCCAAAGATGCCGGCCACGTCGCCTTGCCGACGCCATCGAACGTCACCGCCACCCCGTCCGGCACAATCGCGCGCACCGCCTCGGCGGTATCGACCTCGCGGTAGCGGATGACGTGGTCGGCGCCGGCGGCCTTGGCAGTGGCGACTTTCTCCTGCGTGCCGACCGTGGCGATCACGGTCGCGCCGATCGCCTTCAACCAGCCGCACAGCAACTGCCCGACCCCGCCGGCGCCGGCATGGACCAACACCGTCTGGCCGGCCTGAACCCGTGCGCAGCGTTCGACGAGGAACTCGGTGGTGGCACCTTTCAGCATCAGCGCGGCGGCGGTGCGGTCGTCGATGTGCGTCGGCAGCTTGAACAGATCGCGCGCCGGCAGGTTGCGGGCGGTGGCATAGGCGCCGCGCGTCGGGCCGAAGGTGGCGACGCGGTCGCCGGGTGCGAAATCCGTCACGTCCGCACCGACTGCCTCGATGACGCCCGCCGCCTCGGTGCCAAGGCCGCTCGGCATGTCGATCGGGTACAGCCCGCCGCGATGATAGGTGTCGATGAAGTTCAGCCCGACCGCGGTGTTGCGCATCCGCACCTCGCCGGCAGCGGGTTCTGCCAGCGTGACGTCGCGCCACTGGATCACCTCGGGGCCGCCGGTGCGCTCGATATATGCGGTACGGGCCATGGTTCGTCCTCCTAGCGGGTTTTGTGATGCAGGGCGGCAAGGTCCGCCTCGGTATCGATATCGATGAGCTCGTCGGCACGCGTTACGATGTGCCGACCGGCGCGGATCAGGTCGCGCGCGCCCTGGTCGCCGCTCAGGCTCGCAAGCGTGTCGAAATGGGCTGCGCTGAACAGAGCGGGCGGGGACGGTCGCACGCCATCACTCGACGCGACGACCATGTTCGCGTTATCGCTCGCGTCGAACAACCGTTGAATATGCGCGGTCGTCACGCACGGCATGTCGGCGAGTGCGATCAGCACCGCATCGCAACCGTGCGATCGCGCCGCCGCGACGCCGAGCGCGACCGAGGTAGATGCGCCCTCAGCCGCGCGTGCGTTGAACAGCATTTCGAAGCCGTGCGCCGCATAGTCCAGTGCGGTACCGCCGCACACGGCTATGCGTGCGGCAAAGGGCAGGGGCGCCAGCGTGGTGGCAACGTGTAGCCCGAGCGGCCGACCGAACAGGTCGGCGGCAAGCTTGTCGGCCGCCCCGAACCGCGACGAGCGGCCGGCGGCGAGCAGCACCAGCGCGGTGCGCTCTGGCGTCAGCCGGTCACCGTCTGTCATTGAAGGCGGCAACCATCGCGGCGGCGATCGACAGCGCGATCTCGGCCGGGCCGATCGCGCCGATGTCAAGCCCGACCGGTCCGTCGATCCGGTCGAGGTCGGCCGCCTCCACGCCCGCCGCCGCCAGCCGTTCGCGCCGGGCGGCGTGGCTGCGCCGCGAGCCGAGCGCGCCGACATAGCAGGTCGGTCGGGCGAGCGCGGCGGTCAGCGCGGGGTCGTCGATCTTGGTGTCGTGGCTGAGCGTCACCACAGCGGTCGACGGGCCGGGGCCGAGTGCCTCGATCGCCTCGTCCGGCCAGCGGTCGTCCAGTGTCACGCCGGGGAAGCGTTCGGCGGTGAGGAAGCGCGCACGCGGGTCGATCACGGTGGCGGCAATGCCGAGTTCGCGCGCGAGCCCGGCAAGCGCCTGCGCGATCTGCACCGCGCCGACGATCAGCAGCCGGCGCGGCGGATCGTAGCGGTTGACGAAGGCCGCGCCCTCCAGCGTGCGCAGGCTGGACTGGCCGGTGTCGAGATCGGTCGACACGGCGAGCGCATCGCCGGCATCGCGCGCCTCGGCGATGCGGTCGAACAGTTCGGGATCGAACCCCTCGGCGCCGACCGGTTGCACCATCACCGCGATCTGCCCGCCGCACGGCAAGCCGACTTCCCACGCGGCATCGTCCGCCACGCCATATTCCTTCAGCGCGAACGGTGCGCCGGCGATCACCTCGGCGGCGGTGGCGAGGATGTCGCTTTCCACGCAACCCCCCGACACCGACCCCTCGAACCGGCCGTCGGCGTGAACCAGCATGTGGCTGCCGCGCGGGCGCGGTGCCGAGCCCCAGGTCGAGACCACGGTTGCGAGCGCCATCGGCGCACCTTTCCACTGCGTGGCGGCGGCGAGGACGGAGTCGTTATCGGCCATGCGCATGGCTCCGGCGGCTGGCGGTCGCGTTGATCTTCAAGCTGTCATGATCCTGTTGCATGGCGCGGACGCGCATGGAGCGCACCGCCTTGATGGGGACAACGCCTGTGATGATGATGGTTTCCGGCCTCGCGCCGCGCACGACACGCTTTTCGTGGCGGATGGTCGCGACTGCGGTCGCGTTGCTGCTGGCGCCGGTCACGGCGCGCGCGCAGACCGCGACGGTGCCGCGCCTCGATCCCAACGCGCCGCTGATCCTAATCGGCCACCGTGGTGCGAGCGGATACCGTCCCGAACACACGCTCGCCTCCTACGAACTGGCGATCGAACAGGGCGCCGATTTCATCGAGCCCGATCTGGTGCTGACCAAGGATGACGTGTTCGTCGCGCGGCACGAGAACGACATCACCGGCACGACCGACGTCGCCATGCACCCGGAGTTCGCCGCCCGCAAAACCACCAAGACCATCGACGGCGAAAGCCACACCGGCTGGTTCACCGAGGATTTCACGCTGGCCGAGCTGAAGACGCTCCGGGCCAGGGAGCGCCTGCCGCAGCTTCGACCCGGCAATGCCGAATATGACGGCCAGTTCCAGGTGCCGACGCTCGACGAGATCATCGCGCTCGCCAAGCGGCGGACGAAGGAATTGCACCGCAGGATCGGCATCTATCCCGAAACCAAGCATCCGAGCTATTTCGCCTCGATCGGGCTGCCGATGGACGACAAGCTGGTCGCACAGTTGAAGAAGGCGGGATGGAGCAAGCCGACCGACCCGGTGTTCATCCAGTCGTTCGAAGTGAACAACCTCAAGCATATCCACACGCTCACCGGGATCCGCCTGATCCAGCTGATGGATGCGCGCGGCGGTCCCGCTGACAAGGCGGCGCCCTCTTATGCGGCGATGGCGACACCTGACGGGCTGAAGCAGATCGCAACCTATGCCTATGGCATCGGCCCGGGCCTCGACATGATCCAGCACGGTGACGATTCGCCTTCCACGCTGGTGGCGGACGCACACGCTGCAGGCTTGCGGCTGCACCCCTGGACGTTCCGTGCGGAGAATTATTTCCTGATCCCCAGCTTTCGCACCGGCGCCACGCCAGCCACGCATGGCCGTCTTTCCGACGAAATTCAGCACTATATCAAACTGGGCATCGACGGCTTCTTCACCGACTTCCCCGATATCGGGGCATCGGCGCGACGGGCCGCCGCCGGGGAGTAAGTTTGGTCATGCGTAAGCTGTTGGTGTGTGTGTCTCTGGTTCCTCTCCTGGCGGGCGGCTGTGTCAGCACGGTCGCGCATGTCGTAACCGCGCCGGTGCGGATCACGTCCAAAGCGGTCGACTGGACAACCACCAGCCAATCGGAAGCGGATCGCAACTACGGCCGCAAGATGCGCAAGCAGGAGGCGAAGGAGGGCCGCGAACGCCGCCGCGAAGCCAACGAATGCCGCCGCCAACACGGGCAGAATTGCTGATCGGCTGTCAGGCTGGGGGCGCAGCGCCCGCAGCCTGAGAACGGCTGGCCGTTGACGCGCCCCGGTCACATCAGCGTGAACACGTAGACGCTATGCAGCACCGCTGCGTCGAGCTTCTCACGCATATCGGTGTCGGCGCGCGTCATCTCGCAGGCGAGCGGCGGCTACGTCCCGGCGAGTATGCCCGCCACCGCCAGCATTACTTCGGCGCGCCATTGCACGCCGAGGTGGCTGCTGCGCACCTCGATCGAGCGTGAGCCGGGCGCGTGGCAGATCTCGCCCGCGACCAGCCCGTCGCTGCGGCTCCAGATCGCGGTTTCCGGTACCGGCAACGGGGTGGCGGCAAGCGCCGCCTGCGCGACGACATGTTCGTCGTCGAGCCGGTCGCCGGTGAAAAACTCGAACTGCCGCCACACGTTGGTCGCCCGCGCGGAACCGGCGTAAGGCGAACTGATCGTGACCACCTCGCGCACCAGATCGGGGGCGCGGTGGGCGGCGATCCGCGCCATGATACCCCCCAGGCTAACGCCGATCAGCGTCACCGGCGCGCCCGTCTCGGTGTGAAGTGCGGCGATCCGCTCCATCAGCACCTCGCCCTCGCGCCCGATCGCCTTCGTGCCGAGGTTGCGGCCCAGCCCCCAGCCGTCCACGCGGTAGCCGAGCGTGCGCAGGAATCGTTGCAGCAGCGCATTGGAACGATCGGTGTTGACGAGGCCGGGCAGGATCATCACCGGCCGCCTGTCACCGCGCGGCGCCGTCTTCAGTCGGGTGCGCGCAGCGAGCAGTTCGGCCAGCCCGAACAGCCCGCGCGGCACTTCGGTGGCGTACAGAAACCGGGAGGGGGGCGGGAGCGCCGCTAGATCTTGAACCGCTAAATCTTGAACCATTGCATGACCGATGCCGCAAACGGCGTCCATGCACCAACGCGGACACCCGCATATCTTAACGCATCGCCAGTCCATGTGTTGCAGGTGCGGATCGCACTGTAGTGGCCGCGCCCGTCGTAGAAGGCGTCGGCGGTGAAGTAGCCGGGGCGATGCCAGCCGCTCTGGCCGAAGCTCGCGCGGATGAACTGCGCGAGTCGGCGGTATTCCTCGGGCCGCAAGATGATGACGCGGTTGTGCGCATCCGGCGCGGGGAAGGGCAGGTGGTCGACATGCATCACCGTCCGGTCGCTGCCGATCGCGGCGGCGAACACCGTGCCCGGCCGAACGTCCGCCCAGGTCGGCGTTTCCAGATAGAAGCCGCGCTCGCCCCAGCCGATCTCCACCGCCGGATAGCCGGCGTAGCGCGGATCGCGCAGGTGTTCGGGCCGCAGCAGTCCACGCCAGTCCACCCCTGCGGCGACCACCGGCACGATCAGCCCGGTGTGCACGCCGTTGCTCGACACCGCGATGCGGATGCCGTCTGCCGGCGCGCGCCAGCCGGCGTTGCTGGGGATCGCACCGCCGATCAGCCCGGCGGCGACATATCCGGCGATCAGCGCGACCACGCCGATCGCCACATTTCGTATCAAACGCCACCATTTTCGCGTCACGCTGCTTTCCCCTCCGCCGTCCCGCGTGTTACGATCTTTTCATGACCACCGATACGCTCCCCACGCACCCGCCCGAGGGCGCCGCCGCCGACTGGACCGTGCCGCAGAACTGGGATCGTTACACGCCGGAAGAACATGGCGTGTGGGACACGCTGTTCGCCCGGCAGGCGGCGCTGCTGCCCGGCCGCGCGTCGGATGCGTACCTGCGCGGGCTGGATGTGCTGAAACTGTCTAAACCCGGCATTCCAGATTTCGCGGAGCTGTCGGACCGGCTGATGGGGCTGACCGGCTGGCAGGTCGTCGCGGTGCCGGGACTGGTCCCGGACGACGTGTTCTTCGATCACATGGCAAACCGCCGCTTCGTCGCGGGCAGCTTCATCCGCCGCGCCGACCAGCTCGATTATCTTCAGGAACCGGACGTGTTCCACGACGTGTTCGGCCATGTGCCGATGCTCGCCGATCCCGTGTTTGCGGATTACCTCGAGGCGTATGGCAAGGGCGGGCAGCGTGCGGTCGGGCTGGACGCACTCAAATACCTCGCGAGACTCTACTGGTATACGGTCGAGTTCGGGCTGGTGGCGGAGCCGGAGGGATTGCGGATCTACGGCGCGGGGATCGTGTCGAGCTTCTCGGAAAGCCGGTTCGCGCTGGAGGATGCCAGTCCCAACCGCATCGCCTTTGACCTCGAACGCGTGATGCGGACCGAGTACCGAATCGACGATTTTCAGCAGAATTACTTCGTCATCCCCAGTTTCGAGGAGCTGCTGAGCGCGACCACGCAGATCGACTTCGCGCCGCTGTATCGGACGGTGCGGCGCCAGAGTGACCTCGCGCCCGGCGAGGTGCTGCCCGACGACGTCGTGGTGACGCGTGGTACGCAGGATTATGCGCGGGGCAAGGCGCTGGCCTGAGCCGCGCCGGTCGCCTGACCGGCGAAGCGCTGCGTCACAGCGACCTTGCAGCGGGATCTCGGCCTGCGGCGGGAAGCGGGGGCGAGAGTTAAAGCCTCACCAGCTGCCGAACCCCGGTGCATCGTTGGCGCCGCCCGGCCCGAGCCGTGTCACCCGCGCCGCGCCGTAGCGCGCGCGTTTGCGCAAGACCAACGTCGGCCAGTCGCCGATCGCGTTGGCGGAGACCGGCATCAGCCCCTGCCGGCGGTAAGCGGCGGTGACGGGCGCGGCCTGCCAGTCGAGCAGCCCGGCCACGACCAGCGTGCCGCCCTCGACCAGCGCCATCGCGATCGTCGGGGCCAGCCCGATCAGCGGTCCGGCAAGGATGTTGGCGATGATCAGGTCGTACGGCGCGCGGCCGATCAGCAGCGGATGCTCCAGCCCCGGCGCGGTGGCGAGCGCGAGCGCGCCGGGCCCGCTGCCGAGCGCCACGCCGTTGACGTGCGCATTCTCCTTGCTGATCGCCACCGCCGCCGCATCGATATCCGAGGCGGTGGCGTAGGCACGCGGCCACAGATGCAGTGCCGCAAAGGCGAGCAGTCCGGTGCCGGTGCCGATATCGAGCACGTTGCGGAAGCGTTTGCCTGCCACCTTCATCGCATCGAGCGCGAGCAGGCAGCCGGTGGTGGTCTGATGGTGACCGGTGCCGAACGCACGGCTGGCCTCGATCTGGAACGCGCGCGCGCCGTCGGGCACCGCGCCCTTGTTCGCGCTGGTGTGGACATAGAAACGCGCCGCCTGCACCGGCTCGATCCCCGCCTGGCTGAGCGTGATCCAGTCCTCGTCGGGCACGCGCTCCGCCTTGGCCTTCACGCCTTGCGAACTCGGCGCGAGCGCGCGCACCGCCGCGATCACCGCGCGGCCGGGCTTGCCGCTGAAGAACGCATCCAGCCGCCAGCTCGTCGGATCGTCCTCGATTTCCTCGCTGGTCAGGATCACGGGCGAGGGGTCGAACCCGGCCAAGCCTTCCCCCATGTCGATCGCCTCCGCCTCGTCGCGGGTGCACGGGATCGACAGCTTCCAGCTTTCGGTCGGATCAACGGACATAGCTGGCCCCGTTCACGTCGACCACCGCGCCGGTCATCGACGGCGGTGCCTCCAGCGCCAGGAACTTCACCGTCGTCGCCACCTCTTCGGGCGCGGCAACGCGGCCGAGCGGAATATCGGCGAGCAGCTTGTCGCCGCCGCGACTGGCGAGATAGTCCTCCGCCATGCCGGTCATGGTGAAGCCGGGGCACACCGCGAAGGCGAGGATGCCAGCACCCGCATACCCCCTAGCGATCGTCTTGGTCATCGCCACCATGCCCGCCTTGGACGCGGCATAATGCCAGTGCGCCGGGCTGTCGCCGCGATAGGCAGCGCGGCTGGCGACGTTGACGATGCGGCCCGGACGCCCGCGTGCCTGCCAGTGCAGCACCGCCAGCCGGCACAGTTCGGCCGAGGCGGTAAGGTTGACGCGCATCGTGCGCTCCCACTGCGCCACCCATTCGTCACCGTCGAGCGGACTGGCCTCGAACACGCCGGCGTTGTTGACGAGCACATCGATCGTGCCGAGCTGCGCGACCGCCGTATCCCATAGCGCCTGCGGCGCGGCGGGGTCGGCGAAATCCGCAGCGATCGTGCCGTTACCGCCGCGCGTCGCCTGCTTGGCGAGGGTGACGTCGGGCAGGTCGAGCGCGGTGACGATCGCCGCGCCGATGCCGCGCGACGATCCGGTCAGGAGGATGTTGGTCATGCGGCTTTTTAGAGCCGAATTGCGCCGAGTCGAGAGTGCGCGCCGCCCGTTCGGTCGCGGGCGGGGTTCGAACCCAGCCAGTGGAAGTCGGTAACGGCCCACCCCGGCTTCGCGCCGGGACGGGCTGCAATCGTCAGGCGGCGACGCGCGCCACGAAATCGGCGGCGCTGCTCTTGAGCGTGCCGAGCTTGCCCTCCAGCGTATCGAATCCGCGCCCGACCTGGTCGATGTCGGAGGCGACGTTCTCGGTATCCTCGCGGATGGTTGCGATGGTGTGCGACATCGAATCGGCGGCGAGCGCGGTTTCGTCGACGGCGGCGGTGATCGCGGTGACGGTCTGCGCCTGTGCCTCCATCGCGTAGCGGATGCGGTTGGCGCTTTCCTGCACTTCCGCCACGGTCGCTTTGATGCCGGCGTTGGTGTCGACGGTCGAGCGCGTCGCGGATTGAATCGCGGCGATCTTGGCGGCGATGTCGTCGGTCGCGCGCGCGGTCTGGCTGGCGAGCGATTTCACTTCCTGCGCCACCACCGCGAAGCCACGCCCGGCGTCGCCCGCGCGCGCGGCCTCGATCGTGGCGTTGAGCGCGAGCAGGTTGGTCTGCCCGGCGATGTCGCGGATCAGGCCGAGAATCGATTCGATCGACTTGGCATGATCCGACAGCGTTTCCGACATGCCGACCGCCTGGCTGGCCTGGCCGGACGCGCGCGTTGCGATTTCGGCGGCGGCTTCCACTTCGGTGCGGGCATCCTCGATCGCGCGGATCAGCCCGGCGGCGGTCTGCGCCGCCTCGCGCATCGCCATCGCCGATTGTTCGGCGGCGGCGGC
The DNA here is from genome assembly GCF_022662305.1 of Sphingomonas sp. BAUL-RG-20F-R05-02. GTDB lineage: Bacteria > Pseudomonadota > Alphaproteobacteria > Sphingomonadales > Sphingomonadaceae > Sphingomonas. The sequence goes on along the minus strand of NZ_JAKNQH010000002.1, from coordinate 336,205 downwards.
GACTTCGCTAGTCTTGCCGAGCATCCCGCGCGTCGAGGCGGAGGTCCGCACCGAATGCGCGCGCAGCGTCACGCTGTCCTCGGTTGCACCCTCCACGGCGCGGGCAATGCCTTCGCGGAACTGCGTCGCGAGTCGTTCGCGGGCGTTCAGCAAGGCGTGTTCCTCGTAGCTGCGGTACAGCGACGCGGTAACGTCGCATTCCAGCGCGGAGAGCCGCAACAGCGCATCGACCATCGCCGGCAGTCGAGCGTCGCCGGATTCCAGCCGCTTCAGCAGCACCGACATCGCCACTCGATCGCTCGCGCAGATCATCGCGCGCAATTCCATCGGCGCGACATCGCCCTTCGCCGCGGTAGCGACCGAGCGTTCGATCGACTCGATCCACGCCCGGCCCACGGGATCGCAGAACCGGTTGCGCAGGAAGGTGCAGCCGATATCGATCATCTTTTCGGTTTCGCTACGGTCCCAGGCGCGGCTGTCGGGGAAGCAGCGCAGCCATTGTGCCCAATACGCCTCGGAAATCACCCGCACGTCGGGCTCCAGGACGTCCCATACCGCGCGGCAGGTCGCCAGCATCGTCGCGTCCATGTCAAACGCGCGCAGCCGTGCGCCGATATCGAACCCTGCTGCGAGGGTGCCGGGGGCGGGCAGGTCTTCAAGGTTCAAGCGGAGGACTCCGGTTGGTGCAACGGCTGCCCGTCGGGTGACGGGTGCTGCTGCCGGTCCTAAGCATGGCTGGTTAAGAGCGGGTTAGGGCGCCGCGTCATCCGGCGATTTCCTGTCGGCGGGCGCCGGGTGCAACTTCATATTGCGTCGCAGCGCTTGCATCGTGCCCCATGGGGACTAATACGACGCCGATAGCCCGCAAGAGGATTTCCGTCTTGGCCAGCCAACGACCCGCCGCACGTCCGTTAAGTCCGCATCTCAGCATCTGGAAATGGGGGCCGCATATGACGGTCTCGATTCTCCATCGCGTGACCGGCAGCGGCATGGCGACGGTCGGCTCGGTGCTGCTGGTCTGGTGGCTCGCTGCCATCGCAGGGGGTGCGAAGAGCTATGCGCTGTTCCACTTCGTGTTCGGCGAAGCGCTGGGCGGCGCGCTCGGCTACATCTTCGGTGTCGGCCTGACGCTGTCGTTCTTCCAGCATCTGGCAAGCGGCGTGCGCCACTTCATCCTCGATACGGGTGCGGGGTACGAGTTGAAGGGCAACAAGCGCGGCGCGCTGGCCACGTTCGTCTTCTCGATCCTCGCCACGATCATCTTCTGGGCATTCATGTTGGGGGCCAAATAATGGGTCGCGGGACTGAACTCGGTCGCGTTCGCGGCCTCGGCAGCGCCAAGCACGGCGCGCACCATTGGTGGAATCAGCGCCTGACGGCGGCGTCCAACCTGTTTCTGATGATCTGGTTCGTCATCGCCATCGCGCGACTGCCGGGCTATGATTACGCAACGGTTCGGCCTTGGCTGTCTTCGGCATGGGTTGCCGTGCCGATGGTCCTCCTTGTCATGTCGGTGTTCTGGCACTTCCGGCTGGGACTTCAGGTCGTGATCGAGGATTACGGCCATGCCGAGACGCGCGTCGCGCTGATGTTCGCGCTCAACTTCTTCGTGGTCGTGACCGCCGCGATCGCAATCTTCTCGATCCTCAAGATCGCCTTTACCGCCGGGATGCCGCTCTGATGGCCGAAGCCTATAAGATCATCGATCACACCTATGACGCGATTGTCGTCGGCGCGGGCGGCTCCGGCCTGCGCGCCACGATGGGCATCGCCGAGACCGGTCTGAAGACCGCGTGCATCACCAAGGTGTTCCCCACGCGCAGCCACACCGTCGCCGCGCAGGGCGGCATCGCCGCATCCTTGGGCAACAACACGCCCGACCACTGGTCGTGGCACATGTACGATACCGTCAAGGGCTCCGACTGGCTCGGTGACCAGGACGCGATCGAGTACATGGTGCGCGAGGCGCCCGCCGCCGTCTACGAGCTGGAGCACGCCGGCGTGCCGTTCAGCCGCAACGACAACGGCACGATCTACCAGCGCCCGTTCGGCGGTCACATGCAGAACATGGGCGACGGCCCGCCGGTGCAGCGCACCTGCGCCGCCGCCGATCGGACCGGCCACGCCATGCTCCACGCGCTCTACCAGCAGAGCCTGAAGTATGACGCGGACTTCTACATCGAATATTTCGCGCTCGATCTCATCATGGAGAACGGCGCCTGCCGCGGCGTGATCGCGCTGTGCATGGAGACCGGTGCGATCCACCGTTTCCGTGCGCACAGCGTCGTGCTGGCGACCGGTGGCTATGGCCGCACGTATTTCTCCGCGACCTCGGCGCACACCTGCACCGGCGACGGCAACGCGATGGTGCTGCGTGCCGGCCTACCGCTGCAGGACATGGAGTTCGTCCAGTTTCACCCGACCGGCATCTACGGCGCGGGCGTGCTCATCACCGAGGGCGCGCGCGGCGAGGGCGGTTACCTCACCAACTCCGAGGGCGAGCGCTTCATGGAGCGTTATGCGCCGTCTGCGAAGGATCTCGCCTCGCGCGACGTCGTTTCCCGCTCGATGGCGCTGGAAATGCGCGAAGGGCGCGGTGTCGGCGAGCACAAGGATCATATCTTCCTGCACCTCGACCATATCGATCCCAAGGTGCTGGCTGAGCGTCTGCCCGGCATCACCGAGACCGGCAAGATCTTCGCCAACGTCGATCTTACCCGCCAGCCGCTGCCGGTCACGCCGACGGTGCATTACAACATGGGCGGCATCCCCACGAACTATCACGGTGAAGTCGTCCACCTGCGCGACGGCAACCCGGATGCGGTCGTCCCCGGCCTGTTCGCGGTGGGCGAGGCGGCGTGCGTCTCGGTGCATGGCGCCAACCGGCTCGGCTCGAACTCGCTGATCGATCTGGTGGTGTTCGGCCGCGCTACCGGCCTGCGCCTCAAAGAGACGCTCAAGCCCAACACTGCGCACAACCCGCTGCCCAAGGGTTCGGAGGAGATGGCGCTGACCCGGCTCGACCGGTTCCGCAACGCCAACGGCAGCATCCCGACCGCGAAGATCCGCACCGAGATGCAGCGTACCATGCAGAAGCATTGCGCGGTGTTCCGCGACAACGCGCTGCTCGGCGAAGGCCAGCAGAAGATCGCGCAGATCTACGGGCAGATGCAGGACGTCCACGTCACCGATCGCTCGCTGATCTGGAACACCGATCTGGTCGAGACGCTCGAGCTCGACAACCTGGTCGCCCAGGCGGTGGTGACGATGGAAAGCGCCGCCAACCGCAAGGAATCGCGCGGCGCGCACGTCAACGAGGATTACCCGGACCGCAACGACGCGGAGTGGATGAAGCACACCACCGCGACGTTCGCAGGCTGGGGCGGTACCGGTGGCAAGGTCGAGATCGGCTACCGCCCGGTCCACGACTACACGCTGACGGATGACGCCGAGTATATCAAACCGAAGAAGCGGGTGTACTAAGGCACGCCGCGCAAGCCCGAGCAAAGCTCGGGCGCGCTATCAGCGGCGCGCCCGGCCGGCGCGGCCAAAGCCGCGACCGACGACGTGGGCTTTGCCCACGTCGCTGCCTGTAATTCAGGCGGTTTGAGGGGATATCGGATGCGCACCCGGCTCAGCATCTGCCGCCGCAAGGCGCGTTATGCATCCGAGGCCGACGCCCGCGCTGCCGCGTCGGCCGCGCCGTTCGTGCTGCTCCCCTATGCCTGCGACCGGTGCGGCCGGTTCCATCTCACCAGCCGCACCAAGGGCAAGCGCACCGCGCCTGCCCAGCGCTCATAGCGCTAAGTTACCGCGCCATTGCCGCCGATTGATCGACCGGCACCACCGGCAGCAACACCGAGCTCGCACCTGCCGCGCCGTGTTCGATCGTCACTGTCGCCGCCTTGTAGTCACCCGGCTTGGCGAGGAAGATGTTGGGCACGAAGGTCTGCGGATTGCGATCGTAGAGCGGGAACAGCGAGGACTGGACCTGCACCATGATCTTGTGGCCGGGCAGGAACTCATGGTTCACCGCTGGCAGGCGGAACTTGTATTCCTGGACCTTGCCCGCCGGAATCGCGGTCGGCTTGGCGAAGCTGTCGCGATAGCGGCCGCGGAAGATGTCGAGGCTGATCGGCAGTTCGTAGCCGCCCATCTTCGGATCGGTGGCGTTCTCCGCCGGGAACACGTCGATGATCTTCACCACGAAATCGCCGTCGGTGCCGGTCGTCTTGGCGAAGATGTCCGCCCACGGCACGCCCGACACGCGCACGGTCTGGGTCAGCACCGGCGTCTGGTACACCATCACGTCGGTGCGCCCGTCGACCGAGCGCTGGTCGGACACCAGCCAGTCGCCCCAGCGGCCGTCGTTGAAGTTTACCGGGCGCGGCAGGTGCGGCACCGGGTTGGCGGGATCGGACAGGTAGCTGTCACCCCCGCTCGCCGCCTTCTGGAACGAAAGGCCCTTGTCGGCCTGCAGATACATCGGCGTCAGCGGCGTCTGGCAATCCTTCTCGCACGACAGTGGCCAGCGTGAGAAACGGTCCCAGTGGTTCTCGCCCGTATTGTAGATCGCCGCCGCCGGCAGCGTCACCGCCGGGCCGTCCTTCAGATACTGGTTGAAGAACGGCAGCACCATGTCCTCGCGGTATTGCTGTGCGGTGTCGCCGTTCCAGTCGAACGCACCGAGGCTGCGGCCGCTGCGGTTGACCTGGCTGTGCCGCCACGGCCCCATCACGATGAAGTTGTTGGCACTCTTGCCCGCCTTCACCAGCGATTCGTAGCTGTGGATCGCACCCCACATATCCTCCTGGTCCCACAGCCCCTGTTCCCACAGGGTCGGGACGTCGGACGGGCTTTGTGCGAGCAGCTTGTCGAGCGCCTGCCCCTGCCAGAAAGCATCATAGGCCGGGTGCGACACCATGCGCTGCCACGCCGGCAACTGGTCATAGCCGGACTGCTTCGCCCAGTCGCCTGCCGAGACGTTGCGGAAATTCTCGTAATCGTCATACCCGCCAGAGCGCGGCGCCTTGCCCTTGCCCTTGTAGCCGGTCTGCGAGCCGATCCAGCCGATGTTGGCGAGCCGGAACGCGCCGTAGTGGAACCAGTCGTCGCCCATCCAGCCATCGATCATCGGGCTCTGCGGTGCGGCGACCTTCAGCGCGGGGTGCGGGTGGAGCAGTGCCATCACCACGGTAAAGCCTTCGTAGGACGAGCCGATCATGCCGACCTTGCCGTTGGACTGCGGCAGGTTCGCCTTGTTCACCAGCCAGTCGATCGTGTCGTAGGCGTCCGTCGTGTGATCGACCTTGGTGGGGTTGAGCGGGCCGATCGGCGGGCGGGTGACGATGTAATCGCCTTCCGAGCCGTATTTGCCGCGGATGTCCTGATAGACGCGGATATAGCCCGCCTTCACGAACATTTCGTCGGCAAGCGGCAGCGTGGAGAGTTCGTTCGGGCTGTCCATGCGGTTGGCACGACCCTTGGCGTTATACGGCGTGCGGGTCAGCACGATCGGCGCGTTGGTCAACCCCTTGGCATAGACGATCACGGTGTAGAGCTTGGTGCCGTCGCGCATCGGGATCATCACCTCGCGCTTGACGTAATCGCGCGCCGCCTCGGGCTGGGTGAACTTGGCCGGAATGTCGCCGCCGGCGACGGGCTGCGGCGGCGAGACTGGTGGGTTCTGCGGCGTGGTCGCCTTGTCCATCTGCGCGGCGGCGGGGGTGACCGCGCCCGACAGGGCGGCGGCGGTGGCGAGCAGCAGGAGCGATTTGGCGCGCATCGGCAGGGAATGACCTTTCATGAGGTGATGGTGACGGCGTAGAGCGGGAAGCAACTTTGTTTCAACTGTAATCCGCATTGACTTGGGGCTCGCGCGCGAGTGAGCATCGCCGCTTCTCCCGGCAGGATATCCCGATGCGTGTACGGCGTTCATTCGAGTGGCTTTTCGCGTCGGCGCTGGTGCTGTCGGTCGCGGCGTCGGCGCAAACCAGGGCGCCGGCCAAAAAGCCGGTCGCGGCCGAACAGGATGACGACGAATTCGGGCAATATACCGCGCAGGGGTTCCAATTCGAACATGCGCGCTCGCCCGAATGGCAGCTTGCCGAGCATCGCCGGCTCGACCGCGCGCTCGCCGGCGTGCAGCCGCAGCGCAAGGGCGTGGTCGATGCCTATGTGCTGGTGGCGGGGCTCGACAGCGATGCGGTGTTCGGGCGGGAAGCGCGCGAGGCGGCGAAGGTGCTGACGCGCCGCTACGACGCGGCCGGTCACACTATCGTATTGGGCGGACCCGATGGTCACGGTACCGACACGCTGGCGCGCGGCTCCCCCGACAATATCGCGGCGGCACTCGCTCGCATCGCCGAGGTGATGGACAAGAAGGAAGACGTGCTCGTCCTCTACACCACCAGCCACGGCGCGGATTACGGTATCGTCTATCAGGATGGCGACGCCGGTGTCGGCACGATCGCGCCGGTGCGGCTTGCGGCGATGCTCGACGGGCTAGGGATCAAGCGGCGGTTGGTCATCGTCAGCGCGTGTTACGCGGGCGTGTTCGTGCCCAAACTCGCCGAGCCGGACGGCGTGGTGATGACCGCCGCCGCTGCCGACCGCTCGTCGTTCGGGTGCGAGGCGGACAGCGACTGGACGTTCTTCGGCGATGCGCTCGTCAACCACGCACTGCGCAAGGACCAGCCGTTCGCGGCGGCGGCCAAGGAGGCGATCGCGACGATCGCCAAATGGGAGCGGCAGGGCAAATTGCGTGCCTCCAACCCGCAACTTGCGATCGGCGCGCGGGCGGCGCGGTGGCTGAGCGTGCTAGATCGCGGCGTGCCGAAGGTGGCGGGCACGCCGGTTGGTCGGCCCGCGACGAGCCTGTTCACGCGCAAGGGGCCATAGCGCACCGCTCGAAGCTGACGGGGCGCAACTCTACCAAACTGTCCGGCATGTGGAACTCACACTGCGCGCAGCGGTTACGCGCGCCATGAACGATATCCGCTACCCCCTGCTTGCCAAGCCGCACATACGTCTGTCCGGTACGATCGACGATGATATGTACACGCTGTTCCGCCAGCAGCTTGATGGCTGCCCACAGGAAGGGACGCTCGTCCTCGCGCTCACCACGCTCGGCGGTGACCCGGAGGTGGCGCGCACCATGGCTGACGATATCCGGCTGATCGCGGACTATACCGGTCGCGAAATCCTGTTCCTCGGCAAGGTCGCCGTATATTCGGCGGGCGCCACGCTGATGTCGGCCTTCCCGGTCGATCGCCGCTTCCTGACGCGGCGCACGCGGCTGATGTTCCACGAACGGCAACTCACCAAGACGCTCGAGATCAAGGGGCCGCTGCGCACCTGCGTCGCCACCATCAAGGCGACACTGCACGAAATCGAGGAGTCGATCCGCATCGAGGAGGAGGGCTTCCGCGATCTGGTAAGGGGCAGCCAGGTCGATTTCGAGACGCTGCGGGAGAAGGCGCCCTACAACTGGTATATCGAGGCCGAGGAAGCGCGCGACCTCGGCCTCGTTCTCGACGTGATCTGAAGCGACGATCTTACGCCGACAGGCCACCGTCGACGTCGATGGTAGTGCCGGTGATGAACGACGCCTCGTCGCTGGCCAAGAAGGCGGTGATCGACGCAATCTCGTCGGCGCGGCCGTAGCGGCCGATCGGGATCATCTGCGTGAACTGTGCCGCCATCGCGCCATCGGCGGGGTTCATGTCGGTATCGACTGGCCCGGGCTGCACGACGTTAACGAGGATGCCCCGGCTCGCGAGATCGCGCGCCCACCCGCGCGCCAGTCCCGCCACCGCCGCCTTGGACGCGCCGTACGGGGCGAGGCCGGGTGCGATCGCGCTGTGCGCATTGATGCTGCCGATGATGATGATGCGGCCGCCATCGCTGATGCGGGGCGCGGCGGCGGCGGTGCCGGCCTGCACGCCGGTCACGTTGACCGCGAAGATCCGCTCGAACGCGGCGTTGTCGCTCTGGTCGACCGGTGCCATCTCGAACACGCCGGCGTTGTGGACGAGGATGTCGAGCCCACCAAGCGTGTCGATCGCCTGCCCGATCGCGGCGGCTTGCGCGTCGGCGTTGCCGGCGTCGGCCTGGATCGCATGACCCTTGCGCCCGGCGGTGGTGATCGCCGCCACGGTCAGGTTGGCCGCGGCCTCGTTGCCGCCATAGGTGATGGCGACGTCGGCGCCTTCGGCGGCGAGTCGCCTGGCGATCGCTGCGCCGATCCCGCGCGAGCCGCCGGTGACGATCGCCTTCTTGCCTTCGAGTCTGTTGCTCATGGAAAACATCCCTATGCGCAGGCCCGGCACGAGACGGGTCTTTCCGCGCTGCGGCGAAAATGGGCGCGGCTGCGGTGCGATCAACGGGTCGCTCTGCTGGCGCTTCCCTTGTGTGAAGGTGAATGCGACACCATTTCAATATCTTGCCAGATGCAGCAAGTTTTCCTTGCGCAGGCGAAACCATTGCTGCTGCCGCACGGGTCTCGGCAGCTAATGTTTGCGACGCGGCGCGTGCTTGTGTAACGGCATGTGCAAAGCCCTTTGCGCCTCGGCGCACACCAGCCACGGGACACCGATTGTAATGGCCGAATTCTTCCTCCCCGCGAACAGCAAGCCCAAGGCGAACGGCAAGGTTCACGCAGCGGGCGCGGAGGCGAAACGGGTCAAGAAATTCAAGATCTACCGCTACGATCCCGACACCGGCGAGAACCCGCGCTACGACACGTTCGAGATCGATCTCGATTCGTGCGGGCCGATGGTGCTCGATGCGCTCATCAAGATGAAGTCGGAGCAGGATTCCTCGCTCACCTTCCGCCGCTCCTGTCGCGAGGGCATTTGTGGCTCGTGCGCGATGAACATGGACGGCAAGAACGGCCTCGCCTGCACGACGGCGATCGAGGATATTCGCGGCGACATCCGCATCACGCCGCTGCCGCACATGGACGTCATCAAGGATCTCGTCCCCGATTTCACGCACTTCTACGCGCAATATTCGTCGATTAAGCCGTGGCTGCAAACCGTCACCCCGCCGCCCGCCGGCAAGGAGCGGCTTCAGTCCCCGGAAGACCGCGAGAAGCTCGACGGCTTGTACGAGTGCATCCTGTGCGCGTGCTGTTCGACCTCGTGCCCGAGCTACTGGTGGAACAGCGACAAGTTCTTGGGGCCGGCGATCCTGTTGCAGGCCTATCGCTGGCTCGCCGACAGCCGCGACGAGATGACCGGTGAGCGGCTCGACGAGCTGGAGGATCCGTTCCGCCTGTATCGCTGCCACACGATCATGAACTGCGCGAACGTCTGCCCGAAGGGTCTCAACCCCGCCAAGGCGATCGCCGAAATCAAGAAGATGGAAGTCGAGCGCGCGCTGTAAGGTGACCGACGCTACGGGTGGTGCCTTCGCGGCGGTCGACGATCCCGATCAGCCCGGCTGGATGGTGTGGCGCGGCGGTGACCCGTCGACCTACAACGCCAGTTTCGGCGCGCTGTGGGTGCGCGTCGAGGCCGACACCGCGCGGGTCCGGATGCGGCCCGGTGCCGGCCACGGCAATTTCCACGGCGCGCTGCACGGCGGCGCGGCGCTGGGCTTCATCGACATCGCGCTGTTCGCGGGTGCCTACGCGCTCGGCGCACGCGGCGCGGCGAGCGGCGTGACGGTCGACCTCGCGACGCAGTTCATCAGCGCCGGCCGACTCGACCGAATGTTGGAGGCGCGGATCGAACTGCTCCGCGAAACCGGCCGGCTGCTGTTCCTGCGTGGTCTGCTGGTGCAGGAGGACGAGCCGGTGATCGCCAGCTTTACCGGCACCTTGCGCAAGGTCACGGCATGACCGGCGTTTTAGCTCGCTACAAAGCGCTCGTTGCCTCCGGCGAATTGCGCGTCGACGCCGAACAAGCTGCGGTTGCCGCGCGTTTGGATGCGTTAGCCGTCGCGCTGGAGGCGGTTCCGCGCAAGGGTTCCACGCTGTGGAAGCTGCTGGGGCGCAAGCCCGATCCGGTGCGTGGCCTCTATATCTGGGGTGGCGTCGGGCGCGGCAAATCGATGTTGATGGACCTGTTCTTCAACAAACTCGACATCCGTCGCAAGCGCCGGGTGCACTTCTCCGAATTCATGCTGGAGGTCCACCAGCGTATCGCCGCCGAGCGTAGAAAGGAAGTCGGCGACCCGATCGTCCCTGCTGCGCGCGGAATCGCCGAAGAAACGCGTGTGCTGGCGTTCGATGAGATCATGGTGACGAACAGTCCCGATGCGATGATCCTGTCGCGACTGTTCACGCAGTTGCTGGCCGAAGGCGTGACGGTGGTGACGACGTCGAACCGGACGCCCCGCGATCTCTACAAGGATGGCCTCAACCGCGAACATTTTCTACCGTTCATCGACCTGATCGAGACGCAGCTCGACGTGCTGACGTTGAACGGACCGGTCGATTACCGCCGTGATCGGCTGGGCGCGATCGACACGTGGCTGGTCCCCAACGGCGCCAAGGCTACCGACCTGTTATCGGGCGATTTCTTCCGTCTAACCGACTTCCCTGTCGAGGACCGGGCGCACGTGCCGGCCGAGGACATTCGGGTCGAAGGCGGCCGCACGCTGCATGTGCCGAAAAGCATCAAGGGCGTCGCGGTGTTTTCGTTCAAACGGCTCTGCGGCGAGGCTCGGGGTGCCGCCGATTATCTGGCAATCGCAAGACGTTACCATACCGTCATTCTAGTCGGCATCCCCAAGCTCGGCCCGGAAAACCGCAACGAGGCCGCCCGTTTCGTGGCGCTGATCGACGCGCTGTACGAGCACAAGGTCAAGCTGCTCGCCGCAGCCGACGCCGAGCCGGACCAGCTATACGAAAAGGGCGACGGCCGCTTCGAGTTCGACCGCACCGTCAGCCGGCTGGAGGAAATGCGTTCCGAAGACTATCTCGCGCAGGGGCATGGTTCGGCGGGGGCGACGTAGCCCATCACGGCGCATCTGTTACGATCCGCTCCACCTGTTATCCTGCCGCGCGAACACCGGGAGGATGCCATGCTCGTCACCACCACCGAGACCGTCCCCAATCACACGGTCCGCGTCACGCTTGGGCAGGTGTTCGGCGTCGTCGTGCGTAGCCGGGGCCTGGGCGGCAACATCACCGCTTCGCTGCGCTCGATCGTCGGCGGCGAAATCCCTGAATACACCCGGCTGATCGAGGACACCCGCCGCCACGCGATCGACCGGATGGTGCAGAACGCCACGCTGATGGGCGCGAACGCCATCGTAATGATGCGCTTCGACTCGGGCGAGATCGCACAGTCGATGAACGAGGTCGTCGCCTACGGTACTGCCGTCATCCTCGATCCGGCGCCTGAGTGATGCTGCGCACGCTGGTGCTCGTTGCGGCGATGCTGGCTTTCACCGCCGCATTGATCGTCGTGTCGTTCGTGCCGCTCCAGTGGCCGCTGCTGGTCTGGACCGGGGTGGCGCTGTTCGGCATCCTGTTCGAACGCGCGCGTTACGGCGCAGCGCGGCGACAGCCGACCGGCAGCACTTGGCGAGAGATGCCGGAGCGGTTTGTCGATGACGCATCGGGCCGCGTGATGGAGGTATGGTTCGATGCGGTGACTGGCGAGCGGCGTTACGTCGACACCGCCGAGCAGCATAATGCAACTGCGAATGATTTGCATTAATTAGCCTTCCCGGCAATCCTTTAGCGGTTGCCCTCTTCCCAAAACCGGCCTAAGCCGCGCCGCGTCCATAGTGTACGAGGCCGCGTGCGCGGTCTGAAACCGACTCCGGAAAGGATGACAATGGCCCGCAAGAAGATCGCGCTTATCGGCGCAGGCAATATCGGTGGCACCCTCGCCCACCTCGCCGCGCTGAAGGCTCTCGGAGACATCGTGCTGTTCGACGTGGTCGAAGGCGTTCCGCAGGGCAAGGCGCTTGATCTCATGCAGTGCGCGCCGGTCGAGGGCTTCGATGCCAAGATCACCGGCACCAACGATTATGCCGACATTGCCGGCGCCGACGTCATCATCGTCACCGCCGGTGTCGCCCGCAAGCCGGGCATGAGCCGCGACGATCTGCTCGGCATCAACCTCAAGGTGATGAAGGCGGTGGGTGAGGGCATCAAGGCCAACGCGCCGGATGCGTTCGTGATCTGCATCACCAACCCGCTGGATGCGATGGTCTGGGCGTTGCGCGAATTCTCCGGCCTGCCGCACGAGAAGGTCGTCGGCATGGCGGGCGTGCTCGATTCGTCGCGGTTCTCGGCGTTCCTCGCGGAAGAGTTCCAGGTCTCGATCAAGGATGTCACCAGCTTCGTGCTCGGCGGCCACGGCGATACGATGGTGCCGGTGATCGAATATTCGGCGGTGTCGGGGATCCCGGTGCCGGACCTCATCAAGATGGGTCGCTCCACGCAAGAGAAGATCGACGCGATCGTCAAGCGCACGCGCGGCGGCGGCGGCGAGATCGTCGCGCTGCTGAAGACCGGCTCCGCGTTCTACGCCCCCGCCACCAGCGGCATCGCGATGGCGGAGAGCTACCTGTACGATCAGAAGCGCGTGCTGCCGGCAGCGGTGCACCTCACCGGCCAGTATGGCATCGACAACCTTTATGTCGGCGTGCCCTGCGTGATCGGCGCGGGCGGTGTCGAGCAGATCGTCGAGATCGCGCTCAGCGATGAAGCCAAGAAGAACCTCGATGTGTCGGTCGACGCGGTCAAGGAACTGCTGGTCGCGTGCAAGGGCATCGACTCCTCGCTCAACTGATTTGCGGCGCGGGTCGCAGCGCCCGCGTCTAACTGCCTCGACACAAGGAACCGTGCCGCATGAGCATTCTCGTCGACAAGAACACCAAGGTCATCACTCAGGGCATGACCGGTGAGACCGGCAGCTTCCACACGCAGACCGCGCTTGCTTACGGCACGCAGATGGTCGGTGGCGTAACGCCGGGCAAGGGCGGCACCACCCATCTCGACCTGCCGGTGTTCAATACCGTGCTGGAAGCCAAGACCAAGACCGGCGCTGATGCCTCGGTCATCTACGTGCCGCCGCCCTTCGCCGCCGATTCGATCCTGGAGGCGATCGACGCCGAGATCCCACTGATCGTCTGCATCACCGAGGGCATCCCGGTGCTTGACATGGTCAAGGTGAAGCGCGCGCTGTCGGGTTCGAAGTCGCGGCTGATCGGGCCGAACTGCCCCGGCGTGCTGACCCCGAACGAGTGCAAGATCGGCATCATGCCGGGCAACATCTTCTCCAAGGGTTCGGTCGGCGTCGTATCGCGCTCGGGCACGCTCACCTATGAGGCGGTGTTCCAGACCACTAACGCAGGCCTTGGCCAGACCACGGCTGTCGGCATTGGCGGCGATCCGGTCAACGGCACCAACTTCATCGACGTGCTGGAACTGTTCCTCGCCGATGACGCCACCCAGTCGATCATCATGATCGGCGAGATCGGCGGTTCGGCGGAAGAAGAGGCGGCACAGTTCCTGCGTGACGAGGCCAAGCGTGGCCGCAAGAAGCCGATGGCCGGCTTCATCGCGGGCCGCACCGCGCCTCCGGGTCGTCGCATGGGCCATGCCGGTGCGATCGTCTCGGGCGGCCAGGGCGGCGCCGAGGACAAGATCGCGGCGATGGAAGCGGCCGGCATCAAGGTCGCCGACAGCCCCTCGCTGCTCGGCGAGACGCTGGTTTCGGTTCTGAAGGGTTAAGGCATGTCGCCCCGGCGGGATCGTCGGGGCGGCCACGGTGCGGGGCGTGGCAGGCGTGCTTATATGTGTTGACGGCTCCGGCCCTCCGCCGGCGGAATGAAGGATAGTCCGATGGGCTTCGAAGGCCAGGATTTCGGTGACATTGCAGCCGGCGTAAGCCCCGCATTTATCGATTCGCTTTACGCGCGGTACAAGACCTCCCCCGAAAGCGTCGAGCCGGCATGGCGCGGCCTGTTCGAGGGTCTCGACGGCGCCGCGCAGAGCCCGAGCTGGGAACGCTCGAACTGGCCGCTCGCCAGCACCGACGACCTTACCGCGGCGCTCGACCCCACCCAGATGGAGCCCGCGCCCAAGCCTGCCAAGGGCGGTGCTAGGCCTGCTGCGGCACCGGCCGCGCCGGCTTCGGAAGCCGACATCGTTCGCGCCGCCGCTGATTCGATCCGTGCGATGCTGCTGGTTCGCACCTACCGCGTGCGCGGTCATCTCGCCGCGACGCTCGACCCGCTCGGTCTCTCCAAGCGCGAGCTGCCCGCCGATCTGACCCCGGAATATCACGGCTTCTCGGGCGCCGACCTCGACCGCAAGGTCTATATGGGCGGCACGCTTGGCCTGGAATGGGCGACCGTGCGCGACATCGTCGCGACGTTGCGCGCCAATTACTGCGGGAACGTCGGCCTAGAATACATGCACATCGCCGATGTCGAGGAGCGTCGCTTCCTGCAGGACCGCATGGAAGGTCAGGACAAGGCGATCGAGTTCACCGACGTCGGCAAGAAGGCGATCCTCAACAAGGTGATCGAAGCCGAGCAGTGGGAGCGGTTCTGCGGCAAGAAGTACGTCGGCACCAAGCGTTTCGGGCTGGACGGCGGCGAAAGCATGATCCCGGCGCTGGAAAGCGTCATCAAATATGGCGGCGCGCTCGGCGTGCGGGAACTCGTGTTCGGCATGGCGCATCGCGGCCGTCTGAACGTGCTGTCGAACGTGATGGCGAAGCCGTTCCGCGTGATCTTCCACGAATTCGGCGGCGGGTCGGATAATCCCGACGATGTGGCAGGCTCGGGCGACGTGAAATATCACCTCGGCACCTCTACCGACCGTGAGTTCGACGGGATCAGCGTGCATATGTCGCTGGTCGCCAACCCGTCGCACCTCGAGGCCGAAGACCCGGTCGTGCTCGGCAAGACGCGCGCGATCCAGACGATCGCGGGTGATCTCGAAACGCACACCGCATCGCTGCCGGTGCTAATCCACGGCGACGCCGCGTTCGCCGGGCAGGGCATCGTTTGGGAGTGCCTCGGCTTCTCCGGCATTCGCGGCTACAACACGGGTGGTTGCCTGCACTTCATCATCAACAACCAGATCGGCTTCACCACCAGCCCGCAATATGCGCGCTCCTCCCCGTACCCGAGCGATGTGGCGAAGGGCGTGCAGGCGCCGATCTTCCACGTCAACGGTGACGATCCCGAGGCGGTGACCTTCGCCACCAAGATGGCGATCGAGTTCCGTCAGCAGTTCCACCGCGACGTGGTGATCGACATGTGGTGCTATCGCCGCTTCGGTCATAACGAGGGCGACGAGCCGGGCTTCACGCAGCCGCTGATGTACGCGCAGATCCGCCAGCATCCGCCGGTCAGCGAAATCTATGGTTCCAAGCTGATCGAGCAGAAAGTGGTCGATCGCGCCTGGATCGACGGTGCGGTGAACGACTTCACCACGCTGCTGGAAGGCGAGTTCGAGGCGGGCGCTTCGTACAAGCCCAACAAGGCGGACTGGTTCGCCGGTCGCTGGTCGGGCCTGCATGCCCCGGTCGATGCGGAAACCACGCGGCGCAGCGTCGAGACCGGTATCGAGCAGAAGCTGTTCGATTCGCTTGGTCGCACGCTCACGACCATCCCTGAGGACCTCACCGTTCACAAGACGCTGGCGCGTGTCATCGATGCCAAGCGCGAGATGTTCCGTAACGGTGCCGGCTTCGACTGGGCGACCGGCGAGGCGCTCGCGTTCGGGTCGCTGTTGTCGGAAGGATATGGCGTGCGCCTGTCCGGGCAGGACTCCGGGCGTGGTACGTTCAGCCAGCGCCACGCGGTGTGGACCGACCAGACCGACGAGCATAAGTATCGTCCACTCGAGACCATTCCGCATGGCAATTTCGAGGTGCTCGATTCGCCGCTCAGCGAATATGGTGTGCTCGGTTTCGAGTACGGCTATGCGCTCGCCGATCCGAAGACCTTGGTATTGTGGGAAGCGCAGTTCGGCGATTTTGCCAACGGCGCGCAGATCATGATCGATCAGTTCATAGCCTCTGGCGAGAGCAAGTGGCTCCGCGCCAACGGTCTCGTCATGCTGCTGCCGCACGGGTACGAGGGGCAGGGGCCAGAGCATAGCTCGGCACGGATGGAGCGGTTCCTGCAACTGTGCGCGCAGGACAATATCCAGATCGCGAACTGCACCACGCCGGCCAACTACTATCATCTTCTGCGCCGGCAGATGCACCGGCCGTTCCGCAAACCACTGGTGGTGTTCACGCCCAAGTCGCTGCTCCGTCACAAGCTCGCGGTTTCGAAGACCGCTGACTTCCTCGGCGACAGCCACTTCCACCGGTTGCTGTCCGATCCGTCGGCACCGGCGGACGCGGATGTGACGCGGCTGGTGCTGTGCACGGGCAAGGTCGCGTACGACCTGATCGAGGCGCGCGATGCCGCCGGCGACAAGAACACCGCGATCGTCCGTGTCGAGCAGATCTATCCGTTCGCAAGCGAGGCGCTGACCGCGCGGCTGAAGGCGATGCCGAACCTCGAAACGGTGGTGTGGGCGCAGGAAGAGCCGAAGAACAACGGCGCGTGGTTCTTCGTCGAGCCGTTCATCGAGGAGTGTCTGGTCGCCGCCGGTGGCATCGCGCAGCGTCCGCGTTATGCGGGCCGTGCGGCGTCGGCTTCGCCCGCCACGGGCTTGATGAAGCGCCACCTGGTCGAGCAGGGCGCGCTCGTCGCTGAGGCGCTTGGGCACAACGTACGTGGTGAAATCCGCCGCACACGCAAGAACTGACCGGAACCGCCGCGCCGCCGTTCGGCGCGTGGCGTACGATTGATGCAGATGGACCCCCGGCGGCGCCGGGAACGAGGAAGATAGTATGGCAACCGAAGTCAAAGTCCCCGTTCTGGGCGAATCGATCACTGAAGCAACGCTTGGCGAGTGGCTCAAGAAGCCGGGCGAGGCGGTCAAGGCCGACGAGCCGATCGCCAGCCTGGAGACCGACAAGGTGTCGGTCGAAGTGCCATCGCCGGTTGCGGGCGTAATGGGCGAGTGGGCAGTCAAGGTCGGCGATACGGTCGAGGTCGGCGCGATGATCGCGACGATCGAGGCGGGTGACGGCGCCGCCGCTGCTGCGCCGGCCGCCGCGCCGCAATCGGCCCCTGCCGCAACCGCCGGGCAACAGGCGCCCGCGCAGTCCAGCCCCAACCCGTCCAACAACGCGCCCGCCGCGCTGTCGCCCTCGGTGCGCCGCGCGGTTCTGGAGACCGGCGTGGATCCGTCGACCGTGCAGGGCACCGGCAAGGACGGCCGCCTTACCAAGGATGACGTGTTCGCCGCCAAGCCCCCGCCGGCCGCCGCCGCTGCGCCTGCACCCGTGGCGGCATCGGTCGCCGCATCCACGGGCCGCAAGGAAGAGCGCGTCCGCATGACGCGCCTGCGCCAGACCATCGCCAAGCGCCTCAAGGATGCGCAGAACACCGCGGCGATGCTCACCACCTTCAACGACGTCGACATGACGGCGGTGATCGAGGCGCGCGCCAAGTACAAGGACCTGTTCGAGAAGAAGCACGGCGTCCGGCTCGGCTTCATGGGCTTCTTCGTGAAGGCCGCGACGATGGCGCTGAAGGATATCCCCAGCGTCAACGCCTCCATCGAGGGCGATGAGATCGTCTATCACGATTACGCCGATATCTCGGTGGCGGTGTCGTCGCCGGGCGGCTTGGTCGTGCCGGTGATTCGCGATGCCGATCAAATGTCGGTCGCGACGATCGAGAAGACGATCGGCGATTTCGGCAAGCGCGCCAAGGACGGCACGCTCAAGATGGACGAGATGAAGGGCGGCACCTTCACCATCTCGAACGGCGGCGTGTTCGGCTCGCTGATGTCGACCCCGATCATCAACCCGCCGCAGGCCGCCGTGCTCGGCCTGCACCGCATCGACGAGCGGCCGGTGGTGGTGAACGGGCAGGTCGTGGTGCGCCCGATGATGTACCTTGCGCTCAGCTACGATCACCGCCTGATCGACGGCCGCGAGGCGGTGACCTTCCTCGTCGCGCTGAAGAACGCGATCGAAGATCCGACGCGCATCCTGATCGACCTGTGATCCTTTTCGCTACGTCGCGGTGACGCGGCGTGGCGGATGTAATTTGACCGGGCGATCACCAGATATTGCCTGACAACTGGGCCCCGGCGAAAGCCCGGGAGCGGAGATTGAAATGGCTGAATACGACTATGACGTTCTGGTGATCGGTTCCGGCCCCGGCGGCTATGTCGCGGCGATTCGCGCGGCACAGCTCGGGCTGCGTACCGCGTGCGTCGAGAGCCGCGAGACGCTGGGCGGCACCTGCCTCAACGTCGGCTGCATCCCGTCCAAGGCGATGCTGCATGCATCGGAATATTTCGACGCGGCGGCGAACGGCGCGATGGCGAAGATGGGCATCAAGGTGACACCCGAGCTCGACCTGCCGACCATGCATGCGCAGCGCCAGGATGCGGTGAAGCAGCTTACCGGCGGCATCGAATATCTGTTCAAGAAGAACAAGGTGACGTGGCTGAAGGGGCGCGGCGCTTTTGTCGATGCGCATACCGTTCAGGTCGGTGAACAGGCCGTTACCGCCAAGGATATCGTTATCGCGACCGGATCGTCGGTCACGGCGCTGCCCGGCGTGACGATCGACCAGAAGGTTATTGTCGATTCCACCGGTGCGCTTGAACTCGCCCGCGTGCCGGAGCACCTCGTCGTGATCGGCGGCGGTGTGATTGGCCTCGAACTCGGCAGCGTGTGGCGCCGGCTCGGCGCGAAGGTGACGGTGGTCGAGTATCTCGACCAGATCCTGCCCGGCTTCGATGGCGATGTGCGCAAGGAGTCGAACAAGATCTTCAAGAAGCAGGGTCTCGAGTTCAAGCTGTCCACCAAGGTCACAGCGGTTGCGGTCAACGGCGACAAGGCGACGCTGACGGTCGAGCCGGCCGCAGGTGGCGCGCCCGAGACGATCGAGGCGGACGTGGTGCTGGTGTCGATCGGTCGTCGGCCCAACACCGATGGCCTCGCGCTCGAGAAGGCCGGCCTCGCCACCAATCAGCGTGGCCAGATCGAGATCGATCACAGTTTCAAGACGTCGGTCGCCGGTATCTGGGCGATCGGCGACGTGGTGCCCGGCCCGATGCTCGCGCATAAGGCCGAGGACGAAGGTATCGCTGTAGCCGACAATATCGCGGGCCGGACCGGCATCGTCAATCATGACGTGATCCCAAGCGTGGTTTACACCTGGCCCGAGATCGCCGGCGTCGGCCTGACCGAGGAAGCCGCGCGGGAAACGGGTAGCGAAATCAAGGTCGGCAAGTTCCCGATGCTCGGCAACAGCCGCGCCAAGACCAATCACGAGCCGGACGGTTTCGTAAAGATCATCGCCGATGCCAAGAGCGACCGTGTGCTTGGCGTGTGGTGCATCGCGAGCGTCGGCGGCACGATGATCGCGCAAGCCGCGCAGGCGATGGAATTCGGCGCGACCAGCGAGGACATTGCCTATACCTGCCATGCGCATCCGACGCATTCCGAAGCAATCAAGGAAGCGGCGATGGCGGTGCAGGGCAAGCCGATCCACATCTGAGCGGCGCTCGAACGGCACGGAAGGCCCGCCCGGGATGGGCGTTCCGAACGAAGTCGGATTGGCCGGAGTGCAGGGTATCCTGTGCTCCGGCCTTTTCGTTTGTGACATGACGATCGGCAGCTGCGCTCCTGAGATGTTCGCCTGATCCAGAGAACAGGTCTGTCCAGAGCCGCCGGCGAACACATCCCGCAGCCACGGTTCGCAGCGTCCCACCACCGCCGTTCATTTTCGCACCATGCCGCGCTACACCGCGCCGATGCACACCGCGCTCGCTCTTCACTGGCAGGTTGGCCCGATCCTTCCGTGGCTGGATCTGTTCGGCATCGCGGTATTCGCGATCACCGGCGCGCTTGCCGCGACCGGGCGCGGACAGACGCTCGTCACCGCGACATTCTTCGCGCTCATCACCGGCGTTGGCGGCGGATCGGTGCGCGATCTGCTGATCGGCGTGCCGGTGTTCTGGGTCCGCGATCCGCTGGTTGCGGGCGTATGTCTCGGCGTGGCGCTGTTGGTGTGGTGGACGCCGGTGCGATGGTGGCAAGGCGCGGCGCTCGCCTGGCTCGATGCGATCGGATTGGCCGCTTACGGCGTGTTCGGTGCGGCCAAGGCGCTCGACTTCGGAGTACCGCCGATCCCGGCCGCGTTGATGGGCGTCATCACGGCGTGCGTCGGAGGCATCATCCGCGATGTGCTCGCGGGTGAGCCGTCAATCCTGATGCGACCGGAATTGTACGTCACGGCAGCCGCGCTGGCGGCGGGGTCGCACGTTGCGTTGGTCGCGCTCGGGGTGCCGCCCAACTTTGCCGCGCCGAGTGCGGCGATCGCCGGCTTCGCGCTCCGTGCAGCGGCGATCCACTGGCGAATCGCACTGCCGGCTTACGGTCGCGCGCGGTGACCGGCACCGCGCGCCAACGCGTCAGGCAGGGTGGCTGCCGCCGGCGAGGTAATCCATCTTGCCGATGCCGACGCCCTTCATGCGCAACAGGCTGTATGCGACGGTAAGGTGGAAGAAGAAGTTCGGCAGCGCGAAATCGGTGACGTAACTTGCACCAGTGAAGGTCAGTTCGGTGCCGGGCAGCTTGAGGATCACCTCGGCGTCCTCACGACCTTCGAATCCGGCGGGGTCGACGGCCTCCAGATAGCCTATCGTCTTGGTAATGCGTGCACGCAGTTCCGACAGCGTCTTTTCCTCGTCCGGCATCGCCAGCGGCGCGGACTGACCCACGCGGATCGCCGCGAACTTCGCAGTGTCGCAGGCGATCTGCACCTGACGGGTGAGCGGCAGCATATCCGCGATCAGCCGCGCCTCCACCAGTGAAGCCTCATCCACGCCGCAGTCGATCGCCTTGGCGAGCAGATGGTCGAGGTTCTTCAGGCCACGCACGAACATCGGCACGGTAACGGCATAGAGGCTTGGCATGCTTCGGTTCCCATCGTCTGCCACGGTTCCGGGATCGGCCCGCGGCCTGATCGCCACGTGGGGTTGCCCGGCGCCGCTCGCAAGGCGCGTCTCGCCTGGGCAGCACCGGCGCTTGCCTGATGCGCCATGCGCCTTATGGTGCGGCGATGACTCTCCCTTCCAAGGCGCGTGGCGCGCTGCGTGCAGCCACGGCAGCGCATCACGACCGGGTCGACGCCGTATTCTCGCACGCCGACCTGACCGATCGCGAAGGCTATGGTCGTTTCCTGCAGGCACAGGCCGGGGCTTACCTGCCGGTCGAGGCTGCGTTGGAGCACGCCGGCGCAGCGACGCTGGTGCCGGGCTGGGCGGCGCGGCGGAGGACGGGATTGCTTCGCTCCGACCTCGCCGCGCTCGGATTGGCGGTGCCGCGCGAAACGTCGGCTCTGACGTTTGACGGGGCTGCCGCAGTGCTCGGCGGCGTCTACGTGCTGGAGGGATCGCGGCTTGGTGGTGCGCTGCTGGCGCGGGGCGTTCCGGCGCACTTCCCGCGCGACTTCCTTGCTCCAGGTGATTCCGCCGGCTGGCGCAGCTTGCTAGGGATATTAGAACATACGTTAACTTCGGCCGGCGATATCGCGTCGGCAATCGAATCGGCGTCTCGCGTGTTCCTGCTGTTTGAAAGCAGCGGGCGTCGATATCTGAGGACGGACCTGCGTTGAACGATTTCGAAAAGGTCGATCTGACCAACTGCGACCGGGAGCCGATCCATATCCTCGGCGCGATTCAGCCGATCGGCTTCCTGCTCGCACTAACCGCCGACTGGATGGTCGCGCGCGCGTCCGCCAACACCGCCGATTTCATCGGTTTCGCACCGGATTACCTGATCGGCAAGCCGCTTGCGGATGTGCTCGATGCGAAGGTCATTCACGCGCTGCGCAATCGGACCGCGATGCTGCGGGGTGTCGACTCGGTCGAACGGATGTTCAATTGCGAGATCGTCAACGACGGCAAATGCTTCGACGTGGCGATCCACCTGTCCGGTGGACAGATCGTGATCGAGGCCGAGCCCGCCTCCAGCGAACACGGCGACGCCACCGGCATGGTCCGCTCGATGATCGCGCGGCTCGACCAGTGCGACGACATGGCGGCGTTCTACCGCGAGGGTGCGCGCCAGATCCGCGCGCTGGTGGGTTTCGACCGAGTCATGGTGTACCGCTTCGCCGCCGACGGTTCGGGCGAGGTGGTGGCGGAGGCGGTGCGGGCCGGGATCGGCAAGTTCTTGGGCCTGCACTATCCCGCCAGCGATATCCCCCAGCAGGCACGCGAACTCTACAAGCGCAATCTGCTGCGCATCATCACCGATGTGAACGCCGAGCCCGTCGCGATCGTGCCGCAGCGCGACGAGGCGGGGCGTCCGCTCGATCTCTCGCTGTCGGTGCTGCGATCGGTGTCGCCGATCCACATCGAATATCTCAAGAACATGGGCGTCGAGGCGTCGATGTCGATCTCGATCATTGTCGAGGGGCGATTGTGGGGGCTATTCGCCTGCCATCACTACGCGCCGCGTTGCCCGTCGTTCGAGCGCCGTTCGGTCAGCGAGCTGTTCGCGCAGATGTTCTCCATGCGGCTGGAAAGCCGCGAGCGGCAGGCGACGGTGGATTTCGAACGCCGTGCACGCGATATCTCGGACCAGTTGCTCGGCGCGGTCGCTTCCGACGAGACGTTGCTGAAAGACCCGGACTGGCTCGGCGACATCCTCACCCATGCGATCCAGGCGGATGGCGTCGGTGTGTGGATCGCTGGCAATCACGCATTTTCGGGCACCACGCCGCCGCTGGAGGATTTCCGCAAGATCATCCGCGCGCTGAACGGCACGGCGGCAGGCAAGGTGTTCGCGACCGACCATATTGCCGCGCTGGTGCCCGGTGCCGAGAGCTTCGCGTCGGATGCGGCCGGGATGCTGGCGATACCGATTTCGCGAAGCCCACGTGATTACGTGGTGCTGTTCCGCTCCGAACTGGTTCGCTCTGTCCGCTGGGGTGGCGATCCGCACAAGCCGGTCGAATATGGCCCGAACGGCCCGCGGCTGAGCCCGCGTGAAAGCTTCCAGGAATGGAAGGAACTGGTCGAGGGCCGTTCGCGTCCGTTCACCGCATCCGAACTGCGCGTCGCCGAGACGCTTCGCGCGACGCTGATCGAGGTGGTGCTGCGGCTCGCGGACGAGGCATCGGCCGAGCGCCAGCAGGCGAATGCACGGCAGGAACTGCTCATTGCCGAGCTCAACCACCGCGTTCGCAACATCCTCGGCGTGATCCGCGGGCTGATCCGGCAGTCGCAGCCGTCCGAGGAGCCGGTCAAGGAGTTCGTCAAGCTCATCGATGGGCGTATCCATGCGCTTGCGCGCGCGCACAACCAGATCACCGACGATCATTGGGGGCCGGCACCGATGCAGGCGCTGATCGACGCCGAGGCGGCGGCGTTCGTCGATGAACGCGACCGCGTGGAGTCCGATGGCGTGCCGGTGCTGCTCAACCCGCAGGCCTATTCGACGATGGCACTGGTGCTGCATGAGCTGGTCACCAATTCGACCAAATACGGCAGCCTGTCGGTGCCCGAGGGTCGCGTGCGGATCAGTTGGCGGCGCAATGCCGAGCAGGATCTCGTCATTCACTGGCAGGAGAGCGGTGGGCCGCCGGTGCAGGCGCCGACACGCCGCGGTTTCGGCACGACCATCATTGACCGTTCGGTGCCGTATGATCTCGGCGGCGCGGCGCAGATCGACTATGACGCGGACGGCGTTTCCGCGCAGTTCCGCATCCCGGCACGGCACGTGTCGGAGGCCAAGAGCGTGGCCGGGCCCGCAATCCGCTTTCCGCGCCTATCGATGGGTCACCCGCAGGCGGCGCCGCACAAAATGCTCGCTGGGCACGACGTGCTGCTGGTCGAGGACAGCCTCATCATCGCGCTCGACGCGGAAGACATCGCGACGCGGCTGGGGGCGAATACGGTCGCGACTGCCGCCACTGTGGAAGGCGCGCTGGACGCGATCGAGGCGCATCGTCCGCAGGTGGCGATGCTCGATATCAACCTCGGGGATCGCAACAGCTTCCCGGTGGCCGACCGGCTGCTGGATCTCGGCATCCCGTTCATCTTCGCGACCGGCTATGGCGAGCAGGCGCAACTGCCGATGGACCACCGTGGCCGTACCGTCGTGCAAAAACCCTATACGCTGGAAAACGTCGCGCGCGCGATGGACGAGGTGCTGGGGCAGCACCTCGGCGTGGATGCGTAGCGCAGCCCTTGCCACGTCCTTCCCCGGCGCCTTGCCGGGGAAGGGTGCGCGTCAGAAGCCGGCGCTGACCGAGAACAGCACCTTGCCCGACGCGATCGAGCGGCCATCCTTGGTGCTGGCGAAGTTGGGCAGCAGATACGCCGAATCGCGACGGCTGATGTCGGTGCCGACGAAGGCGATGCCCAGCGTGACCGGCGCGATCACGTAATCCGCCCCGACCAGGTAATCGACATAGTCGCCGGTCGGCGCAACGCTGGTGCCGTTGGGCCCGAGGCCGGGGTTGCCGCTCGAATAACCGACATGGCCCTTCACGGTCAGTGCCGTGCCGGGCACGCCTGCGCTGGCGTCGCCCCACACGTAGAAATTGTCTTCCTTGTCGCCGATCCGGCTCTCGGGCGTATTGCTCCAATTGCCGAGCGCCTGTTGTTCGGGCGCGTACGCCACGCCGACCAGCGCCGACACGGGACCCAAGGTGTGGCTGAGCTTGACGTAAGGCTCGGCGAAGTCGGTCTTGCTAGCGCCGCCGGGGTACATGTACCAGGTCAGCCCGACGTCGACCGTGGTGCCGCCGAAGCTGCGCTTGTAGCCGCCGATCACGTCGAGTTCCATGTTGGCGCCGCCGAACGTGCCCCAGCCGGCAAGGTTCGATCCCCACAAAGCGGCGTAGAAACCGCTCTCGTGGCTAGCGGTTAGTCCGCCCTGCACGGCGGCGTTCTTGTCGCTCTGCGAGACGCCGCGAAAGCGATAGTCGCTGACCAGCGCGATGCTGCCGGACACGGTGATCGGCTTTGGCGGCGCTTGTTCCTGCGCGAGCGCCGGGGTCGCCGCGCATAGAGCGGCGATGAGCGCGATTGCATATTTCATTTGGAAGACCTTCCCCCTGTATCGGTGAACGTCCCCGCCTGCACCTGCGATCGTGCCGCCTCTCGAATGACCGGGGCAGGCATCCGCCGCAAGAACCGCCTTGTCGCAGGGCGGCGTGGCCGGTGCATTGCCGCTTCGTGACGAAACGTGTCTGGGGGCGACGACCCGGTGTGGATCGCCGCCCCCAGTTCGGTTGCGCGGGCGGCCGGTGGCGTTACGCCGCAAGCCGTTCCAGATGCTTGGGCGAGCCGAGCAGCGTCACGTCGACACCACGCTTGCGCTGGCGGCCGAGCCACTCCCGCAGCAGTTCGGCGCAGCTATGGTCGATCGCCGGCACCTTGTGCAGTTCCAGCGTCAGCGGCTTGCCCTCGGGCAGTGCGTCCAGCGTCTTGTTGAGCTTGGGCACGCTGAGGAAGGTCGCCGCGCCATCAAGACTGACGTGGCTGCGCTCATCGTTATGCGCGGTCGCCACCTTGAGGTTGAGGCGGCGGACATGCGGGGCGAGTTCGACCAGCGACAGCGCGATCCCGGCCAGCACGCCGGTAAGCAGATCCGTCGTCACCACCAGCACGAAAGTCGCCACCCAGATCAGCGCCGGCAGCACGCCGTAGTGGCTGAACAGATGCGTGACATGCTTGAGGCTGATGAGCCGTGCGCCCGTCACCACCAGCACGCCGCCAAGCGCCGCCATCGGGATTTCGCGCAGCAGCCACGGCAGAAGCGCGACGAAGCCGAGGATCCACACGCCGTGCAGCACCGCAGACCAGCGCGAGGTCGCGCCCGCCTGTACGTTCGCCGAACTGCGCACGATTACGCCGGTCATCGGCAGTGCGCCGGCGGCACCGCACAGCAGGTTGCCGATGCCCTGCGCGCGCAGTTCCTTGTTATAGTCGGTGCGCACGCCGTCATGCATACGGTCGACCGCCGCCGCCGACAGCAACGTCTCGGCACTGGCGATGAACGCGATCGCCACCGCCGACAGAATCAGCGCCGGATCGGCTAGCGGCGACAGGAAGCTCGCGCCGGGCACCGTGACGGCGGCGGCGATCGATTCCGGCACGCTCACGCGCACCACGCCCAGGCTGGCGAGCCACGCCACCAGCGTCGCGCCGACCACGCCGATCAGCGCGCCGGGAACGAGTTTAAGCGCCGCCGGGCGCAGCTTCTCCCAACCGATCATCAGCGCGATAGTGAGCAGGCCGATGCCGAGCGCCACTTCGGTCGAGGTCATGTTGGTGGGGTCGAGACCCATCACGCGACCGGGGGCAGCGGCGAGGTTTGCGAGGCCGTTCGACAGCGGCTTCGCGTCGAACAGGGTGTGAAACTGCCCGACCACGATCAACGCGCCGATACCAGCGAGCATACCGTGCACGACCGCAGGCGAAATTGCACGGAACCAGCCACCCAGCTTGAAGATGCCCGCCGCCAACTGAAACGCACCCGCCAGCACCAGGATCGGACCGAGCGCGGACAGGCCATGATCGCGCACCAGTTCGAACACGATGACGGCGAGACCCGCCGCCGGGCCGCTCACCTGTAACGGTGATCCGGCGAACAGACCGACGACGAGGCCGCCGATGATGCCGGTGACTAGCCCCTTCTCGGGCGGTACGCCCGAGGCGATGGCGATGCCCATGCACAGCGGCATCGCCACCAGGAACACCACGATCGAGGCCGCGAAATCGCGGACCATCCAGCCCTGCGGGCGGGGCGCGGCGGCGGGTGTCACTCTGCGGCTTCGGGAAGAGTGAAGTTGGCGGCGAGACGCTGGCTGGCGGGATGCGCCACCGGCAGCGGCGAGCCTTCGCGCATCGGCACGAACTGCCCGGTCGTGCCGTCGAGGCCGAGCACCTGACCTTCATGGATATCGACCAGCCAGCCGTGCAGCGAGATCTGGCCGCGCGCGATGCCGGCTGCGACCGATGGGTGCGTGCGCAGATGCGCGATCTGCGCGACGACGTTCTCGAGCGCGATCGCGTGGACGCGCTCGTGCGGGGTGAGGTCGTGATAGCCGCCCGTCACGACGCTTTCCGCCGCTGCGGAGTGCTTCAGCCACGATGCCACGTTGGGCATGGCGGACAGGCCCGTCGGGTTCGCGACCGCCTTCATCGCGCCGCAGTCGGAATGGCCGCACACGATGATGTCGCGCACGCCGAGTGCCATCACGGCATATTCGACCGTCGCCGACACGCCACCGAGCATCTCGCCATATGGCGGCACGATGTTGCCCGCGTTGCGACATACGAACAGGTCGCCCGGGGCGGCCTGAAGCACCTGCTCGGGCACGATGCGCGAATCCGCGCAGGAAATCATCAGCGCCTTGGGACTTTGCCCGTCGCGGATCAGCTTGCTGAACAGGTCGCTCTGGGGTGGGAAATACGTCTTCTCGAAATCAAAGACGCGGCCGATTAGTTCGTTCATGGTCGAACTCCTTTGGAACGCGCGCACATGCGGTGCGCCTTGCCTTCCATGTACGGCCCGATCTTTGCCGCGCCGCAGCGTCGTGGTGACAAAGTGTTGCTTGAGCGCCTGTGCGGGAACGTCCCGGCATGCCGCATCTTTTGGTCACCCGGTATTTCAGCCTGCGCGCGTCGGCGAAGGTACAGGGACGAGGCCGGTCAGCGCGGCAGCGGCAGCGCGATCGTTGCCGCTAGCCCGCCCGCGGCGCGGTTCGTCAGCGTAAGCGCGCCGCCCTCGGCCTCGACCGCATTCGCGACGATCGCCAGGCCAAGCCCCATTCCCTTGGTATTGCGCGCACGCGCCTCGTCGAGCCGAACGAACGGGGTGAGTACGTCGCGCATCCGTGCCTCCGGTATGCCCGGCCCATCATCCTCGACGACGATGCGCACCGCCGCATCGTCGGATTCGATCCGAACCACCGCGCGGTCGCCGTAATGCAACGCGTTCTCGATCAGGTTCGATACCGCCCGCCGGATTGCCGACGCCCGCACACGCATCTCGAGGTGATCCGGGCCATCATAAGTGGCATCCATCCCGCGATCCGCGGCATTGTCGACGGCGGTTGCCACCAGCACGGCCAGATCGGTCAGTGCCGACTTCTCCGGGTCGTTCTGTCCGCCGAAGAAGGCGAGCAGCGAGCCGAGCATCTCGCTCATTTCCGCCACGTCCTCGCCGAGTTCGGCGCGCAGTTCGCCGTCGCGCACGCCCTCCAGCCGCAATTGCAGCCGCGCGAGCGGCGTGCGCAGATCGTGACCGACCGCCGCCAGTGCCTGCGTGCGGCCCTCGATCAGTTCATGGATGCGATCCTGCATTTCGTTGAAGGCGTGGATCAGGCTGCGGATCTCGGCCGATCCTTCTTCCGCGATCGGCGCACGCTGGCCGATGCCGACCTCTCGCGATGCACGGATCAGCACCCGCAACGGGCGCAGCGTCGACCGGATCAGCAACGTGCTCAGCACCGCCAGCAGGATCGCCGGCAACAGTGCGCGCAGGATACGGTCGTATGATGGGTTGAACGCGCTTGTCACGTCGCGCATCTGAAAGGTCATCCAGCTGCCATCGGTAAGCCGCAGGTCGCCGAGCACGGTCGATCCGTCCTGCTGAAGCGCGGGCAGCCGCAACCGCAGCGCCGATCGGGCGAGATCGGGCTCCCATGAGACGATCTGACCCTGCATGCTGCCGAGTTGCGGGCGGAAGGCGGAATGGTCGGGCTGGTTCGCACTCCAGCCAATCCGGTAACGATCGGTCTGCAACTCGCGCGCGATCCGATCGCGCTGCGCCTGTGGCCATTCGTTGAGGATCTTGCGCGAGACGACGAGATGCTCCGCCAGCCGGTGCGCCTCGTCCTCCCGCAGCGACAGTTCGGAGGCGCGTTCGTACAGCAACGTGCTCGCGCCGAACTCCACGCCGATCGTCAGCAGCAGGATCAGCAGCAGCCGCCCGAGCAGCCCGAGCGAGGCGTGACGCCGCAGGTTCAGGACCGCGTCACCCCTGCGCGCAGCATATATCCGATGCCGCGCACGGTGACGATCGGCGCCTCCTGTCCGGTCGCCGACAGTTTTCGCCGCAACCGGCTGACCAGAACGTCGATGCTGCGATCCGAACTGTCGCCCAGCCGCGTGCGCGACAGTTCGATCAGCCGTTCGCGCGCGATTACCCGCTGCGGTTGTGCGGTGAAGGTGGCGAGCAGATCGAACTCGGCGCCGGTCAGCTCGACCGTCGCGCCGCTCGCCGCGCGCAGTTCGCGGCGGGGGAAGTTCACGGTCCAGCCGTCGAAATGCGCCTCGTCCTGGCGTTCCGCGCCGACCAGCCCGTCGCCCGATCGCCGCCGCAGCACCGCGCGCACCCGCGCGATCAGCTCGCGCGTGCCGAACGGCTTGGGCAGATAGTCGTCCGCGCCGAGTTCGAGCCCCATCACCCGATCCTCCTCGCTGCCGCGCGCGCTGATGAAGATGATCGGCACGTCGCTCTTGCGGCGGATCTGGCGGCACAGGTCGATCCCGTTGGTGCCGGGCAGCATGATGTCGAGGATGACCAGATCGGCGGCCACATTGTCGAACGCGATCCACATTTCCGGTGCGGAGCCGGCGGTGTGGACGGTGTAGCCGTTCTCGCGCAGCGCCCGTGCGGTCAGCGTACGCAGCGGCGGATCGTCTTCGACGAGGATGATGTTCGGCTCGCTCATGCGGCCGCTCGGGGGTACCATGACATGGCCACGAACCTAGGCCTGCCGGCCCGCGCGATCAACGCCTGTGCCGCGGGTAGCAGCGGCACCGTGGCGAGGAGCAATGATTTGTAATGCGGCGGCAACTGCCGCGTACAGGCCCGGCCATGTTTCCTCACAATCAGGACCATCGCGGGCAACGCGGGGGACATATTTGAAGAGCATCGATTATCACGAAAGGCCTCCCGATGCTTAGCAAATTCGCGCTGCTCGCCCTGCCGCTGGCGCTTGCCGCCGCTCCTGCCGCCGCGCAGTCGCTTTCGGACACGCACCAGATGCGCTGGGCGCCCGCCGGCAAGACCACGCCGCTGGTCAGCTACCATCCGATCAAGCGTAGCTGCGCCAGCGCGCCGCTGCACCTGTCCGGCAAGACCCCGCACATGACCGCCGCGCCGATCTGCGCAAAGTCCGACACCAAGACCGAGGTCGCCGCGCGCGACTAAGGCATGATCCGCGTGCCGTCCTCCAATAGTTCGGGCCGGACGCGGAACGCCGTCATTGAGATGTGCACTTCGACCAGAAACGAGAAAAGCCCCGCGATCAGCAGCACCATCGCTAGGATGAACGACAGCGCCACCACCGTGCCCATGTGCAGCTTGAACAGCACCGCCACGAATAGGATCGCGACCACCGTGCATGTCATCACCGCGCTCGCGACGGTCAGCGTCAGGGCGCGGTTGATGACGGTCATGCGCTTGTCGAGCAGGCGCAGTTCGCGCACGTAGCGGCCGAGTTCCTGCCCGTCCGAACGTGTGTGCCGCGCCTCCAGATCGCGCGCGCGATCGATCACGCGCGACAGCCTGCCGGCCAGCACGTTCAGCAGCGCGCCGATGCCCGCCAGCATGAAGATCGGCGACAGCGAAAGCTGGATCGCCTGCGCGATCGTGTTGACGGGCGGCAAGGCGTGCGGGATCGCGTGCATGCGTCCTTGTGGGATCCACGTCGCCGATACGCAAGCGGGCTTGCAAGGCGGAACGGCGCACGCCAGTCTCGCCATCATGAAAGCGCGAACCACTCGGCGGCTCCGCCAGATCCATTTGTATATCGGCATGTTCTTCGCGCCGATGATCCTGCTGTTCGCGTTGAGCGGCGCGTTGCAGACCTTCCGCCTCAACGAACCGCGTGGCTGGGGTGGCACGCCGCCGACGTGGATGGTGTGGGTCGGCGCGATCCACAAAAACCAGTCCGCGCCGCGCGACAACGCTCGCCATGATGACCGCCACGACGACCATCAGGACGCCCGCCCCAAGCCGGCGCGGCCGCCCCAGACCGGCCCGTCGCCGCTGCCGCTCAAGATCCTCACCGTGCTGATGGCGATCGGGCTGTTCGCGTCGACGGTGATCGGCATGGTGATCGCTCTAAACCTGCGCACTTACCGTACCGGTTCATTGGTTGCGCTCGCGCTCGGCACCGTTTTGCCGATCGTCCTCCTCAAGCTGTAACGGACGATTTCCTCCGACCGTAAACCATTCGCGCGCGGCTATCCTATAATGTCTTGTGAGCACCCCTTTCCGGATGGGGCGTCTGTTTCGTCAAGCACAGGGAAAGTCGATGAACTGGTTCGAATCCAATGCGCCGATCCGGCTCAAACTGTTGATAGCGTTCGGCAGCTTCATCGGCTTGTTCGCGGCGAGCGCATGCGCGGTGCTGCTGCTGCCGAAGATGACCGCCTTTGGCATGGTACTCGGCGCGGGCGGTGTCGCGCTCGTGCTGTCTTATCTCTACCGTGACGCGATCTCGCGGCCCTATGTCGCTACTGTGGTGCGCATGGAGGGTCTTGCGGCTGGTGATCTCGAAAGCCCGATCGCCTATACCGATTATCATGACTGCGTCGGCCGGCTGACCAAGGCGATGTTCGCATTCCGCGCAGCGGCGCAGGAGCAGGTGTCGCTCAACCGCGAGGCCGAGAAGCATGCGGCGATCGTGCGCGGCATGTCCGACAATTTCGGGCGCCTGTCGCGGGGCGACCTGACCGCCGACATCACCGAGGATTATCCGCCCGCCTATGCGGCGCTGAAGACCAGCTTCAACGAAGCGCTGGCGAACCTTCGTGATCTTCTCGGTACGGTCACCGCCAGTACCGACAACATCCGCGTCGGTTCGCAGGAGATCGCGATGGCGTCGGAGGATCTCGCCCGCCGTACCGAGGGCAATGCCGCCAGCCTGGAACAGACCGCCGCTGCGGTGCAGGAAATCGATACGCGCCTGAAGGCGACGGCCGAGGCGGCGACCAGGTCGGTCGACACGCAGATGCAGGCGATGACGGCGGTGACCGAGGGGCGCGCCCGCACCGATATCGCCGTGCACGCGATGCACCGTGTCAGCGAATGCGCCAAGGGTATCGACGATGTGATCGAGGGGCTCGACAAGATCGCCTTCCAGACGCGCGTGCTGGCGATGAACGCCACGGTTGAGGCCGGCCGCGCCGGCGATGCGGGTCTGGGCTTCGCGGTGGTCGCCGATCTGGTTTCGGCGCTGGCGATGCGCGCGGAAGAGGAATCGAAGCGTGCCCGCAACCAGCTCAGCGCCACGCAAAAGGAGATCGGCGACGCGGTCGATGCGGTGCAGAAGGTGGAAACCGCCTTTTGCGTGATCGCCGCCTCGGGTGAAGAGGCGGCACACCTCGCCAGGCAGATCGCCAGCGACAACGAT
Organism: Sphingomonas sp. BAUL-RG-20F-R05-02; assembly: GCF_022662305.1. Classification (GTDB taxonomy): domain Bacteria; phylum Pseudomonadota; class Alphaproteobacteria; order Sphingomonadales; family Sphingomonadaceae; genus Sphingomonas. The sequence goes on along the minus strand of NZ_JAKNQH010000002.1, from coordinate 303,748 downwards.
GCGCAGGCGAGCGCCATCACCCAGGTCAACAGCGCGGTCGGCAGCATGGACGAATCGACGCAGCAGAATGCCGCAATGGTCGAGCAGACCTCGGCCGCCGCACGCAACCTTACCACCGAAATCGCGACGCTGGCGGAAAATGCGAGCCGCTTTCAGATCGGTGCCGCATCGCCGGGTTCAGGTGCCGCGGAAACCGCAGCGCCCGTCCGGCGCACGCGCCCTGGGGTGGCGCGGGGTACCCGCGCGGTGCTGGCCTCACTCGCCGCGAGCAAGGCCGACCACGGCGACTGGTCGAACTTCTAGGGCGCGCGCCGCCGCTACGTGCTGCGCCTCACACGCGGCGGTAGCGGAAGTACCACACCTCGTGTCCCTGCCGCCGTGCCTTGCGCTCGTACCGTGTCTCGGGCCAGTCGGCAGGACGTTCCAGGAAGTCGCGCGCGCTGCCTGCCAGCCAGGTGAAATCGCGGCGCTGGTTCATCACCATCATCGACCAGCGGCAATAGGTCGGGTCGTCGGTACCGAGCCGGAACTCGGCGCCAGGCTTCAGTTTTGCGGCGATCAGGTCGAGCGGGCCGTGATTGACCATGCGCCGCTTGGCGTGTCGCGCTTTCCGCCACGGATCGGGATGGAGCAGATATAGCCGATCGAGGCTCGCGTCCGGCAACCGCTCGACCACCTCCAGCGCGTCGCCCATGTGCAGGCGTACGTTTTCCAGCGCACCGTCGCGAATGTGGTTGAGTGCGCCGACCACACCGTTCAGGAACGGCTCGCAGCCGATGAAGCCGTGATCGGGCCGCATCGCCGCCTGGCCGGCGAGATGCTCGCCCGCGCCGAAGCCGATCTCCAGTTCAAGCGGGCGATCCGCGCCGAACAGGGTCGCCGCGTCGAGCGGCTCCGTCTCAGGTACGCTCACGCGCGGCAACAGATCCTCGACCAACGCGGACTGGCCCTGGCGCAGCTTGTGCCCCTGGCGGCGGCCGTAAAGGCGGCGGATCGTGGCGGGGTCGTTCATGGTCGGCTCGGTCATGGTGGCTGGGGCGATAGCGAAGCGCCGCGGCGCCGTCACCCGCTTTGGAGACAATCGGCTGTCCAGCCGTTGCGCTTTCGACCAACGATAAGGACGGGGCTTTGGCGGACGAGACAGGCGATGTCGACGATCTCAAATCGGCGAATGCAAAGGAACTGCACCGCGCGATCAGGGAGGAGGGCGAGGAGGAGCTTCGCCGTCCACTGGCGTCGCTGTTCTGGTCGGGCATCGCAGCGGGGGTGGCGATCAACACGTCGTTGCTGACCGAAGGCGTGTTGCATCAGCACCTTCCCGACACGCCGTGGCGCGAGCTGGTCACAGCGCTCGGCTATCCGATCGGTTTCCTGATCGTCATCCTCGGTCGGATGCAATTGTTCACCGAAAGCACGATCACCGCGGTTCTACCGCTAGTCAGCGATCCCACGCGCGAATCCTTGCTGCGCACGCTGCGGCTGTGGGGGGTCGTATTGAGTGCAAACATGATCGGCACCGCGATCGGCGCGGCGACGATCGCCTTTGGTGGCCTCGGGTCGGCCGGTGCGCACGATGCGATGATCGCGGTGTCGCTGCCGATCCTCGATCATGCGCCGTTCGCGACGCTGATCAACGCCGTGCCGGCCGGGTTCCTGATCGCCATACTGGCGTGGACGCTGCCTAACGCACGCGAGCAGTCCTTCCTCGTCATCTTCGCGGTGACGTGGGTGGTGGCGATCTGTGGTTTCTCGCACTCGGTGGTCGGCTCGTGCGAGGCGTTCCTGTTGTTCTTCTCAGGGCATGCGGATGGCCTGCGCACCGTCTTCGGGCTGATCCTGCCGGCGATCGTCGGCAACCTGATCGGCGGGGCCGGCATCTTCGCGCTGCTCGCGCACGGGCAGGTGCGTGGCGAAATGACCAAGGAGGCGCTGAAGCAGAGAAAGGAAGAGCGCCGCCAGCGCAGGCTCGACCGCCGTGGCGCGAAGTCCGATCAGCATGGCTGAACCCGCGCGGGTTACTTGATGCTGCCGCTGTTGACCTGCACCGTGCGTTTCTTGCCCCATGTGCCGGTTTTAGACGCATAGGGTTCGTGCCGGACGATTTCGAACGCCTGGTCCGGCGACGGCAACCGGTCGCGAGCCGGATAGGCGGTGACGGTAGCGACATCGTCCAGTGCGATCGCCCAGGTCGCGGCGTTCGCACCCTTGTCGCTGGCGAGCAGTGCCGCCAGCGAATCCGGGCCGACCCAGATGCCGCGCCCGGCATCGTTGAGGGCGATCAGGTACGAATCCATGCTGCCGACGGGGCGGTAGACGCCGTGCTGCTCCAGTCCGGCATAATGGCCGGTATCGCGGCACCACGCCCGCGCCGGCTCCACCGGCGCATCCTTGCGCGGCTTTACGTCACGGCTGGCGCCAAACAGGCCGGCGAACAGGCTCGATGCCAGCGCGTTGTCACCCTTCACCGCATTGGCCTTGCCGCTGAAGGTGAGCGTCGTCGCGCAATCCGCGATCGGCACGGCGGCGGGTTGCGGCGTGATCTTGCGCGGCCAGCCAAGCGCGGCGATCGCACCGCGCAGCCGCGCGTCGATCTCCTCCGCGCCGATCGTGGTCGAGGAATAGCGCAACTCGACGTACCAGCCCGGCCCGAGCGGCAGATAGGCGAGCGCGGTGCTGCGGTACGGACCCTTCACCGGACGATAGCTTGCGATCAGTCCGCTCGCCGCGCTCTGCCCCGGCGGCGCAAAGGCGACCGGTGGCTTGGCGATGGTCACTCCGCCGTAGGCGGCGCGGGCTGCGACTACGCGGGCGGTGCGGTCGAACCACACCGGCACCGATCCGGTGACGTTGCGGAAGATGAAGACGGTGATGTCCTCGCTCGAATTCGATGTGCCGAAGTTGAAGGCTTCGTCGAGATGATCGGGCGCGAACGCGCGCGCGTCGAAGCGCTTGAGGCCATCGAGCGTCGTCGGGATGACAAGGCTGGTCGGTTCGTGCCGGTACGGCTTGTCTGCGGCGATCGCGAGGGGTGGGGGCTGCGTCTGCGCGGCGGCGGTGACGGGCAGTACCACGCCCGCCAGAAGAAAAGCCAAGATGATGCGCATGAAAAAGCCCCCCGGAAGCGATGTTCCGGGAGGCTAATGCAAGTTTACGCGAAGGGAAGGGGCTTTACGCCACCGCTGCCTTCAGCGCGTCGACCAGATCGGTCTTTTCCCAGGTGAAGCCGTCCGCATCCGGCTCGCGACCGAAGTGGCCATAGGCGGCGGTGCGCTTGTAGATCGGCGCATTGAGCTTGAGGTGTTCGCGGATGCCCTTCGGCGTCAGCCGGACGAGCTGGGGCAGGACTTCCTCGATCTTCGCTTCCGGCACGGTGCCGGTGCCATGCAGGTCGACATAGACCGACAGCGGCTCGGCGATGCCGATCGCGTAGGACAGCTGGATCGTGCAGCGCTTGGCGAGGCCGGCGGCGACGACGTTCTTGGCGAGGTAGCGCGAGACGTAGGCGGCGGAGCGATCGACCTTGGTCGGGTCCTTGCCCGAGAAGGCGCCGCCGCCGTGCGGAGCCGCACCGCCGTAGGTGTCGACGATGATTTTCCGCCCGGTGACGCCCGCGTCGCCGTCCGGCCCGCCGATTTCAAACGCGCCGGTCGGGTTGATGTAGATCGCGGTCTCGTCGGTGATGAAACCCTCGGGCAGCGTCTCGGTCAGCACGCCGGTGACGTAGCTGCGCAGTTCCTCGTACTTGGCAGGATCGGCATTGTCGCCCTGCAGGCAATAGCCCGGCGCGTGCTGCGTCGAGACGACCAGCGCGGTGGCGCGCACCGGCTTCTCGTTCTCATAGGCGAGCGTCACCTGGCTCTTGGCGTCGGGCTCGAGGAAGGGCGCGGCGCCCGAGTGGCGATCGGCAGCCATCCGCTCGAGGATCTTGTGGCTGTAGTACAGCGTGGCGGGCATCAGGCCGGGCGTCTCGTCGGTCGCGTAACCGAACATGATGCCCTGGTCGCCGGCACCCTCGTCCTTGTTGGCGCCTTCGTCCACGCCCATCGCGATTTCCGCCGACTGGCCGTGCAGGTTGTTGTGGAACGCGAACTTGTCCCAGTGGAAGCCCGACTGTTCGTAGCCGATTTCCTTGACGGTCTGGCGCACCGCCGCCTCGATCTCGGCAAGCGCGCCGTCGGCCCAGGCGCCGTTCTCGTACACGCCCTTGCAGCGGATTTCCCCGGCGAGCACGACGAGGTTGGTGGTGGTCAGCGTCTCGCAGGCGATGCGCGCATAGGGGTCCTTGCCGAGGAACAGATCGACCACGGTGTCGCTGATCTGGTCGGCGACCTTGTCGGGATGCCCTTCCGAGACCGACTCGGAGGTGAACAGGAACGAAGCGCGCATATCTTCACCTTTGCTGGCGCGGCCCCGCACGGCGGAACGGCGCATATAAAGCTTTCCTTATATGCCCTAACGGCGCGCCAAGCGGAACGCAACGGCCAACAACAGCATCGCGCCCGCGACCAGCATCGCCAGCCAGTTGCCAGCGCGTGCGAACAGCGTCGGCGGCAGCGGCGCGGGCAGCGGCAGTTCGACCGCGCCGCGCGTGTTCCACGGGATCGACGCCAGCACACGACCGCGCGCGTCGATCGCGGCGGAGACGCCAGTCGGCGTGGCGCGCAGCACCGGCAGCCCTTCCTCGATCGCACGCATGCGCCCTTGTGCGAGGTTCTGTTCGGGGCCGGAGCGGCTGTACCAACTGTCGTTCGAGGGGTTGAAGAGGAAGTCCGGGCGGAGCTTCGGATCGACGACCTTGCCGGAAAAGATGATCTCGTAGCAGATCTGGAAGCCCACCTTGCCAAAGCCGGGCAGCGTCATCGTGCGCGGCCCCGCGCCGGGCGCGAAGTCGAGATCGCCCGGCACCAGCCGCGACAGACCGATCGCCGACATCAGCGGACGGGCGGGGAGATACTCGCCCCAAGGCACCAGATGCGCCTTGTCGTAGCGCCCCAACAGCGACGCACGCGCGTCGATCGCATAGACAGAGTTGGTGGCGCTTTTCAGGTTGCCGGCCGCGTCGAATTGCAGGCCGTTGCCGCCGCTCAGCACGATATCGTCCGGCCCGAGCGTCGCGGCGATGCCGGAGCGCACCAGGAACGGTGCGCCACGGAAGTAGTATTGCGGCGGATAGCCATCCTCCACGTAGAAGCGCAGCGCCCCTTCCGGCCACAGGATCAGGCGCGGGGCGGGGCCGGGCTTGCCACCAAGGTTTTGCAGCGCGCGCAGGTTGGTTTCCGGGTAATCGTCACGCGGGCGCTGTTCCTGATCGAGATCGGGCTGGACGATGCGGACGCGCGGGGCGTTGCGGGCAGGGGCGACCGGCGTCGTCGGCATCACGATGACGCTCAACGCGGCCAGCGCCAACGCCGCCAGCGTACCCGCCGCGAACCGCCAGCGGCGCGTGGCCAGCAACGTGAGCGCGCCCGCCGCGAGGATCGAAACGCCCGACAGCGCATAGGTCCCGACATACGCCAGCAGCGCGGACACGCCGGGCAGCGGCAGCCAGATCTCGGCGAGCGGATTCCACGGATAGCCGGTCAGAAGGGTGCCGCGCAGATACTCGGCTGCGATCCAGGCGGCGGCGAAGATCAACACAAACCCTGCGTCGATCTCGCGCCGGCGAAACCGCCACGCCGCGGCCGCCGCCAGCATCGGATAGATCGCCAGGTACAGTGACAGCAGCAACGGCGCGAGCGGGCCGAGCCAGTGCGGCATCGCATCCTGATAGGTGAACGCTTGCGCGATCCACATGTTGCCGAATGTGAAGTGGGCCAGCCCGAACAGCCAGCCGCGCCACAGCGCCGCGCGGACCGTCGGTGCCTGTTGCACCAGCCACAACCACGCGGCGAAGCAGGCGAGCGTCACCGGCCACCAGCCCCACGGCGCGAACCCCAGCACCGAAAGCGCACCGAGCAGCAAAGCCGGAAGCGCCGGTCGGCGAGTGACGATGGCGTTGGTCACGATACGTTTTCCTTCGTCCCGGCAGCACATGAGGCGGGCGCCCCAAGCTGCGGCTATGCGGAAGGTACGATGCGCGGACAAGCCTGCGTAACGCGGGTGACGAACACGCCGATCCGCGCTATCGTACCGTCATGCCGCGTCCGTTCCACCTCGCCTTCCCGGTCCACGATCTTGCCGCCGCGCGTGGATTTTACGGCGATACGCTCGGTTGCGCGGAGGGGCGCAGCGCCGACACATGGATCGACTTCGACCTGTTCGGCCACCAGATCGTCGCACATCTCGATCCTGCCGCGAAGGCGGTGACGGTGGCGAACCCGGTCGACGGCCATGACGTGCCGGTGCCGCATTTCGGCGTGGTGCTGACCATGGCGGACTGGCAGGCACTTGCCGATCGGCTGCAGACGGCGGGTACACGTTTCGGTATTGCGCCGCACATCCGCTTTGTGGGGCAGCCCGGCGAACAGGCGACGATGTTCTTTTATGATCCAAGCGGAAACGCTCTAGAGTTCAAGGCGTTCGCCGACGATGCGATGCTGTTCGCGACATAACGTCCGCTGATGAAGGTTTCCTGATCCATGGCCGATCCGATTACGATGGACATTCCGCACCAGCACTCCCGCGCCGAGATCCGTGCGCGGCTTGAGCAGGGCGTGCAGAAGGCCACGACCATGCTGCCCGGCAGTTCGGTGACGGAGCATCGCTGGGATGGCGACACGCTGCACTTCACGATCGTCGCGATGGGCCAGCGCGTGTCGAGCCGAGTCGAGGCGCTCGATGACAAGGTGCACGCGGTGATCGACCTGCCGCCGCTGCTGCGTCTGTTCGCTGACAAAATTCGCGCAAAGCTCGCCAAGGAAGGCCCGAAGCTGTTGGCTTGATTCAACAATCGGTTGAAAACGGGCGTGGGTGCGTGTAGGGCGCACCGCTTGCGGCGCGAGCTTTGGCTTGCGACGACCGATTTCTATTGATCCGGAGTTCGAGCTTTTTATGCAAATCATCGTTCGCGACAATAACGTCGACCAAGCGCTGCGCGCCCTTAAAAAGAAGCTGCAGCGTGAGGGCGTTTATCGCGAGATGAAGCTCCGCCGCCATTACGAGAAGCCCAGCGAGAAGCGCGCTCGCGAGCGTGCAGCCGCCGTGCGCCGCGCCCGCAAGCTTGAGCGCAAGCGCCTGGAGCGTGACGGCGCGCGGTAAATGCCGCTCGCGTTCGCGCCTTTGACCGTCGATAGTATAACCTGATCTGGTGCGCCGTGCGCCGGACGATCCCCCGGGGACAGCCAATGTCGATCACCGCCGTACCGATGAAACCGATCCGTCGGAACATCCTGGTTTATGTGTGGGTCGGCATCGCGCTGGCCTTCGTGGCGGCAGCGGCGCTCGCGATGCAGGCGCCGGTCGATCCGGTCACCGCGTTCCTCGCCAAGAACCGCCACGCCAAGGGTGTTGTAGAGACGCCGTCTGGCTTGCAGTACAAGGTGTTGCAGCCGGGGCAGGGCACCGAGAAGCCGACCGACACCGACGTCGCGCTGGTGAATTACGAAGGCAAGCTGCTCGACGGCACCACCTTCGACAAGTCGCAGCAGCCTACGCCGATGCCCGTCAGCGGTGTCGTGCCGGGCTTCAGCGAGGCTTTGAAGCTGATGACCAAGGGATCCAAGTACCAGTTCTGGATCAAGCCCAGCCTCGGCTATGGCGCCGAAGCCAAGGGGCCGATCCCGGCGAATTCGGTACTGGCCTTTACGGTAGACCTGCTCGACTTCATTCCTGAAGCCACGCTGCGCCAGATGCAGATGCAGCAGCAGATGCAACAACAGCAGATGCAGGGCGGAGCGCCCGGCGCGATGCCCCCCGGCGCAGTCCCGCCAGCGCCCGGCCATTGATCGGACGCTGACCACCTCCGCGCTCGCGCTCGAAGCGGATCTGAGAGCCACGAGCGTTTGCTCGTGGCTCTCGTCGTTTGGGCGTGCCAGAAACGTTCTGCCGGCATGCCCAGCCTACGGCGCGGCATTGTGCCGACACACTTCGCTCTGGCGTAGACGGGAAAGGCGGCTTCTACCGCGATGGTGATGCTATTACGCTACCGGGAGTGCCGGCCGGTGCCTCATCATCGGCACAGTGTTCAGCGGTAAATGGCGCCCGGCGGCACGTGTCGCGCGACGCCTGCCCATCGACCGGCCTTGCGGTCCATCATCCGCATATCGCCAGCACAGCGTGTCGCCATGATGTCGCCGCTATCTCGGTGGCGCTGCGTCGCGACGCACGCCGGATATCGCCGAACCTTCGTGTAACTCCGGCTCGCAGCTTCTAGCCTCGGCAGTCTTCGGTCACGCGCTCGATTTCTGCCCAGGCCGGTACGACCAAAGTGCGGACACCGGACTGCTCTACCGTGAAACGCCCGCGGCTGAAGCCCATCGCATCGAGCAGCGAATCGCGCGGCGTGATCGCCACCGCAAGATATGGCGGGTTGCCGCCGGTCGGGGTGAAGTTCAGCGTGCGCGCGGTGCTGGTGGTGCGGATCGTCACCGGCGCGGCCGGGCCGCTGCCCGCGCGCGACAGGTACACCATCCGCGCCGCCGTGTCGCAGCGCAGCGTCACCAGCGCGTCGCTGCCGGGCACGCCGTATAACGCGATCGAACCACGGGCATCCTGCCGGTACACCCAATCCCCCGGCGTCAACGGCACGTCACGCCAGTCGCTTGCGGCGGGCGGCGGTGGCGGCGGTAACGGCACCGGGGTCCGAACTGGCGCTCGGATCGGCGCAGGCGCAGGCGCGGGGCGGGGCGATGGTGGCGGAGCCTTCGCCACGCAGCCCGCAAGCGAGACGAGGCAAAGGCCGACTAGGAAACGTGCGCGCATGCCGCACGCTATGCGGCAGGCGGGCGTCCGGCTCAACAGGCTGCGTGCCGCTTCGCCGATGAAATGTCGCACCCGCACGTTCAGGAACCGCGCGCTGCGCCACCCGTTACGACTCCGACACGTAAAAGGGCTCCCGCATGACCGATCAACCCGCCACGCAATTGCTGATCTCCTCCAACCGCTCGGACGCGATGAAGGTGCGCAGCCGCGATGGTGAACGCGTTGGCACCGTTCACGCCTTCATGGTCGACAAGCGCAGCGGCCATGCGCTGTACGCGGTGCTGACGATCGGGGGTTTCCTCGGCATGGGCAAGGCGTTCTACCCGCTGCCGTTCAGCCTGCTCGACTTCGATCCGGTGTCTGACAGCTATGTCGTCACGATCGACCGGCGCGTGTTGGAAGGTGGCCCGAGCTGGGCCAACAACGCGCCCGATTTCGATCAGGCCTATGCCGATCGCGTCGCGAGCTATTATGCCGTCCCGAGCGAGAACCTCGCGGTGTAAATCTTGCTGCCGCCTGGCAAACTAGCGGGTGGCAACATTACCCCCCGACTGATGTCACTCGATGCCGAAGATACCGGTGAGCATCAGGCGCGAGGGTGTGCGCTGCGGTAGACGTCGAGCAGGTGCGCCGCATCGACAGCCGTATAGATTTGCGTGGAGCCGAGGCTGGCGTGCCCCAGCAGTTCCTGCAATGCGCGCAGATCCGCGCCGCGCCCGAGCAGGTGCGTCGCAAAGCTGTGGCGCAGGGCGTGCGGGGTGGTGCGCTCCGCCAGCCCGAGCTGCGCGCGCGCCGTCTGCACCGCGCGGCGGATAAGCCCGGGCGCGAGCGAACCGCCCTTGGCACCGCGAAACAGCGGCGCATCGCGCGCTAACGCATAGGGGCAAAGCGAGACGTACGTCTCGACTGCCGCGTGGACCTGCGGCAGCAGCGGTACCATCCGCGTCTTGCCGCGCTTGCCCGTCACCACCAATGTCTCGCCAAGCGGTAGCGCCGCCCCCGTCAGCCCGACGGCCTCGCCGATCCGCAGGCCGGCACCGTAGAGCAGCAGCAGGACCGCAAGATCACGCGCGCCGATCCAAGGCTCGTCGCGCGCCTCCGCCACCGTGTCGGCGAGTGCGATCGCCTCGTCCGGAGAGATCGGACGCGGCACGCCCTTCTTCACGCGCGGGCCGGAGAGTCGCGGCGCCGCGACACCCACAAAGGCCAGAAAAGCGCGTACTGCGGAAAGTTCGCGCGCGGCCGAGGCGTTGCCAAGCCCCGTGCCGGTCTCCGCGCCGCGCCGCGCGGCGAGAAACGCGCGTAGATCGGTCGCAGTGATCTGCCCGAGCGCCTCTCGCGTCACCGCAGCACCCCAATGGCCTTGCAGGAACGCCATCAGCCGCTCCGCCGTCGCCTGATAGGCGCGCACGGTATGCGCCGACCGCCGCCGGTCGCGGGCCAGATGCTCGGCAAAGGCGATGGGCAGGATCATCCCCGCTGCCTTACCGCAAACCGCCGCAACCGCGAAGTGGGACGCGACAGTCGCGTTTTGCCGCGCCGGTCCCTAGATACGTGGCCACCATGTCCCGTGCCCGTGTCCTCGTCATGAATTCCGCGCTTGGCCCGCTCGACTACCGCGTGCCGCACGGCATGAGCGTCGAGCCGGGGTCGGTCGTGGTTGCGCCGCTTGGCCCGCGCCAGTTGCTCGGCGTGGTGTGGGAGGCCGACCGGATGCCCTCCGATGCGGAGGTCGGCGACAATCGTTTGCGCAATCTGATGGGCGTGCTGCCGGTGCCGCCGCTCGCCGCGCCGCTCAGGCGGCTGATCGAGTGGACCGCGAACTATTATCTTGCGCCGCCCGCCGCGGTCGCGCGGATGGCGCTCGCCTCCACCTCGGCGCTGGAGGGGGCGAAGCTGGTCACCGAATACCGCGCCACCGGTGATGTGCCGGACCGGCTCACCCCGCAGCGTGCCCAGGCGCTGGAGCGGATCGGCGCGCATCAGGGGCTGATCCGCGAACTCGCCACCATCGCCGACGTATCCGACGCGGTGATCCGGGGCTTGGTAAAGACCGGCGCGATCGAGCCGGTGTCGGTGGATATCGACCAGCCGTTCGCGATGCCCGACCCTGCACACGGCGCGCCCGCGCTGTCGGCGGACCAGCGCGAGGCGTCGGCGCGGTTGGTCGCGGATGTCGTGGCGGAGCGGTTCCAGCCGACCCTGCTCGACGGTGTGACCGGTTCGGGCAAGACCGAGGTGTATTTCGAGGCGGTGGCGGCGGCGATCGCGGCGGGGCGGCAGACGCTGGTGCTGCTCCCCGAAATCGCGCTGACCGAGCCGTTCCTCACGCGCTTCGCCGCCCGCTTCGGCTGTGCGCCGGTGGCGTGGCATTCGGGCTTGCGGTCTTCCCAGCGGCGGCGGGCATGGCGGCAGATCGCCGACGGTCAGGCGATGGTAACGGTCGGCGCGCGCTCGGCGTTGTTCCTGCCCTATGCCAATCTCGGGCTGATCGTGGTCGACGAGGCGCACGAGACTAGCTTCAAGCAGGAAGACGGCGTGCATTATCACGCCCGCGACGTGGCGGTGATGCGTGGCAAATTTGAGGGCTGCCCGGTGATCCTCGCCTCCGCCACGCCCGCGATCGAGACGCGCCAGCAGGTCGCCGCCGGCCGCTATGCCGAGGTCAAGCTGCCCGGCCGCTGGGGTGCGGCGGAGATGCCCGCGATCGAACCGATCGACCTGATCGCCGAACCGCCCGAGCGGGGCAAATGGCTGGCACCGCGTCTGGTCAAGGCGCTCGACGAGACGTTGGCGCGCGGCGAGCAGGCGCTGATGTTCCTCAACCGGCGTGGCTATGCGCCGCTGACCTTATGCCGGACCTGCGGGCATCGTTTCCAATGCCCGAACTGCACGTCGTGGATGGTCGAGCACCGGCTGGTGCGGCGGCTCGCCTGCCATCACTGCGGCCATGCCGAGCCGGTGCCGCGCGTCTGCCCGGAATGTTCGACCGAGGATGCTTTGGTACCGGTCGGCCCCGGCGTGGAGCGCATCGCCGACGAGGTGCGCGCGCTGTTCCCGGAGGCGAAGGTGGCGGTGGTCACCTCCGACACGATTTGGTCCCCCGCCAAGGCCGCCGAGTTCGTCGGCCGGATGGAGGCGGGCGATATCGACATCATCGTCGGCACGCAGTTGGTGACGAAGGGCTACCACTTTCCCAACCTGACTTTGGTTGGCGTGATCGACGCCGATCTCGGGCTGGAGGGCGGCGACCTGCGCGCGAGCGAGCGGACCTTTCAGCAGATCATGCAGGTGTCCGGCCGCGCCGGGCGCGGCGCCAAGCCCGGCCACGTCTACCTCCAGACCCACAGCCCGAACGCGAGCGTGATGCGCGCGCTCATCACCGGTGATGCCGAGGCGTTTTATGCCGCCGAGACCGAAAGTCGGCGCGAGGCGGGGGCGCCGCCGTTCGGGCGCTTCGCCGCGATCGTGGTATCGAGCGAGGATCAGGGCGCGGCGCAGGACACCGCCAAGGCGATCGGCCGCGCCGCGCCCAAGATCGAGGCGATGGAAGTGTACGGCCCTGCGCCCGCGCCATTGGCGATGCTGCGCGGGCGACACCGCTTCCGCCTGCTCGTGCACGCGCGGCGCGCGCTCGACGTGCAGGATGTGATCCGCAGTTGGCTGGATGGGGTGGTCTGGTCCGCCAAGGTGCGGGTGGTGGTGGACGTTGATCCGTATAGCTTTCTGTAAGGCGCGCTCTTACGCTTGAAGCGCACGGGGGTGCATTGGGGGGGGGGCTGCGATGATTCGACGGTTGATGGCGCTGTGTCTGGCATGTGTACCGGCCGCCGCGCACGCCGACTGGTACGAGGCGGATTCGAAGCATTTCGCGGTGTTCTCGAACGACGACCCCAAGCATCTGCAATCCTATGCCGAACAGCTCGAGCGTTTCGACAAGGCGATGCGGGTGTTTCGGGGCGTCGATGATCCGCCGGTGCCACCGGTCGCGCGCGTCACGGTGTACGTCGTAAAGGATATCGCGGAGATCGAGAGCCTGGCCGGGCCGAACGTCGCGGGCTTCTATCGCCCGTCGGTAAGCGGTCCGGTCGCCTTCGTGCCGCGCAGCGCAACGTCGAAAACGCACATCACCGGCTCCCGCCTGTTTACCGGCACCAGCGGCGGCGCTTACGATCTGGATGGCGATTCCGTGCTGCGCCACGAATATACGCACCATTTCATGTTCGACACTTATCCGACGATGGCATTGCCGTACTGGTTCGTGGAGGGCTTTGCCGAATTCCATGGCACGGCGACGTTCGGCGCGGACGGATCGGTGACGTTCGGCGCGCCGCCCGCGTACCGCGTACGCTCGCTGATTGACCGGAATGCCTTGTCGGTGCGGGATATGCTCACGTCCGACTCGCGCAAGATCTACATGGACGAGGTGAGCGAAATCTACGGGCGCGGGTGGTTGCTGATCCACTACCTGACGTTCGAGCCGAGCCGTCGCGGCCAACTCGGGGCGTTCCTGCAAGCGCTCAATCAGGGCAAGACGCCGATCGAGGCTGCCAAGGTGTTCGGCGACCTCGACCAGCTTCAGCGCGAACTGGCCAGGCAGATCAGCGCGGCCAAGGTGGACGTGCGTACCATTCCGGCGAGCGCGATCACCATCGATGCGGTCAACGTTCGCAAGCTGGGTGCGGGCGAGGCGGCGAGCATGCCGGCACGAATCCGCAGCAAGGCTGGCGTGGACAAATCGAGCGCGCCCGGCGTGCTGGCGCTGGCGCGCAAGGCCGCGACGCTAGTGCCGGACGACGCCGCGGCGCAGCTCGAGCTTGCCGAAGCCGCGATCGACGCGAAGGATAACGCGACCGCGCTCGCCGCCGCCGATCGCGCCATCGCGATCGCCCCCGCCACCGAAAAGGCGTTCGTGTTCAAGGGCCGTGCAGAGCAGGAACTCGCAAAGGCGGCCAAGCGGAGCGACGTCGCGACATGGAGCGCGGTGCGCCGCAGCTTCGCGCAGGCCAACCGCCTCCAGACCGAGGATCCCGAACCGCTGATGCTCTATTACCGAAGCTTTGCGGCGGCTGGTCAGGCGCCCACGGCAAACGCCAAGGCTGGGCTGTACCATGCGCTTGACCTGCTGGCGGACGATCCGCGCCTGCGGTTCGACGTGGTGTTCCAGCGGATCGCGGATGGTGAGTATCCGGCGGCCAAGGCAGCGCTCGCGCCGATCGCCTACGCGCCCAGCCACGGCGCCAGGTTCACCACCTTTGCCGCCGACCTTTCGACCGCGCTCGACAGCGGCGACAAGACGCGGATCGACACGGCGTTGGCCGCGCTCAAGGAGCAGCGCGACCGCCACGAGTCGGACAGCTAATCGCGCGAAACGCGCCGGGCGATCGGGGCAGGTGGCCGCTTTTGGGCTGTCCTGCCGCGTCGCTTCCTGCCAGAAAATACCGCGATGACCGTTTCAACCTTCCTCGTCGCCGCGCGTACCGTCCGTATCGATCGGCTGATCGTGATGCTGGCAGTCGCGCTCCTCGCCGCGCTTGCCCCCGCCCGCGCTGACGATATCTCCGCCTCGGCACGCGGCGTGGTGCGGGTCGTCACCATCGCGATGGTGGATGGCGAGGTGGTCGGCTTCGGTCACGGCAGTGGCTTCGCGATCGCGCCCAACCGCATCGTCACCAACGCGCATGTCGTCGAGGTGGCGCACCGCTACCCCGGCAACGTCGTGGTCGGCGTGGTCCCATCGGAGGGGACCAAGAGCTACGAGGGCAAGGTGATCGCGTTTGATGCGGCGCGCGACCTTGCCATCATCGAGTTCACCGGCGCGCGGCTGCCGCCGGTCGCGCTCTACAGCGGCCCGGTCGAGGAGGGTAGCGGCGTCACCGCGCTCGGCTACCCCGGCAACGTCGATCTCGCCACCGCGCAATCCTCCACCGACTATATTCACCCGCTTACGCCGGTACGGACCGAGGGCACCTACTCCGGGCGGCGGTCGATGTCGGGTACGCAGGTGCTGCTTCACACCGCCGCGATCGCACGTGGTAATTCGGGCGGGCCGTTGCTCGACCCGTGCGGACGGGTGCTTGGCGTGAATTCCGCGATCACGCAGAACCAGGATGGCGACAGCAGTTTCGGATTTGCCATCGCCGACAGCGAACTGACCGCGTTCCTCGCCGCCGCAAAGCAGCCGTATGCGGCGGTCGGCCTGCCGTGCACCAGTTTGGCCGACACGCTCAAGCGCGACAGCGATGCCGATGCGCAGGCGATCGCGCAGGCCGATGCCGCGAAGCGTGATGCCGCCGCCCGCGCCGCACTCGCGCATGAGGCGGCGCTCGCCAAGGCGCGCGCCGATGTCGAGAACAACCGTGAGAATGTGATGGCGCTCGCCGCCGTGCTGCTCGTCGCCGGTGCGCTTGCGGTCGGTGCGGGCGGGCTGCTCGAAGTACGGTCGCAGCGGCGCTGGGCGATTGGCGCGGGCGCGTTCGGCGTGCTGCTGATGGTCGCGTCCGCCGTCGTGTTCTTCAATCGTCCGACCGGCGACCCCGTGCTGCCCCCCGACACCACGCCGCTCGCCACGCCGACCCCGCTCGCGCAGGCGGCGAGCGGCAAATTGCTTTGCTCGGTCGTGGCCGAGCGTAGCCGCATCGTCTCGTCCTCGACCGATCCCGTCAAGCTCGACTGGGGGCGGGACGGGTGCATGAACGGCCGTACGCAATATGCGGAGAACGGTGCGCGGTGGGAGCGTGTTCTCGTGCCTTCGGAAGAGCAGACCGTGTCGCTGCTGCAGTTCGACCCAGCGACCGGCAGCTATACCGCGCTGCGCTATTTCCTCGGCGCGGACCAGATGGACGCGGTGCGGAAGATCCGCGCGCAGGTGCCGCTCAAGGCGTGTTCGGCCGATCCCGCTGCGCGCGCCAGCCTGGCTACCCAGCAGGCGGCGGTGCGGGCGGCGCTACCGTCCAGCCCCAATGAGAAGATCGTTTACCACTGTACCGCCGATACGACGCCGTAACGCTGCTCGGCCTTACTGTGCATACAGTTGGTGCGCCGCGTCATCGGCGATCAGGCTGAGATAAGTCTCGGTCGGCGCGATGTCGTGCAGGTGCGTCATCAACGCGGCGTGCGTGAACCTGTGGGTCCGCTTCACCGCGCGGTCCACGATCTGGCAGAACAACGCACCGGACGGCCCATGCGACGACGCCCGCGACGGTGTTCTGCATCCCGCCTCGGCAGCGGCAATGCTGCGCGGGGTCATTCCGACGGCAATATGCAGACGGCGAGAATCGCCTGCGCGGGTGTCGCGTAGGCGAGTGCCGAGCGTTCGCCCCGCTGGCCGATCCGTCAAGCCGGTCGTTTACCGCGTTCCGTCGATCGCGGGAGCGAGGTTGGCGCTGGACAAGTAGCGCGGCGCAACTCTTGCGTGTGAAGCCTGTTCGTAGACATAGCCTGCGTTCAGCACCGCCTGATCGCCCCACGCCGTCGCGATGAACGACAGTCCGACTGGCAGCCCCTTCACGAGGCCCATCGGCACGGTAAGGTGCGGGTAGCCCGCCACCGCCGGCAACTGGCTCGCGCTCGGCCCTTCGCTGCCGTCGCCGGACACGGTGTCGCTCAGCCACGCGACACCGTAGGTCGGGGCGACCAGCAGCGTGGCGTTCGCCTGCGCCAGCATCGCATCGATCCCCTCCTTGCCCGCAAGCCGCCGCGATTTCGCCAGTGCGCCGAGGTACTCAGGGTCGCTCAGGCCATGCGTCCGTTCGGCGGCAAGGAAGAACTCTTGCCCGAAGAACGGCATTTCCGCGGCCTGATTGGCATCGTCGAACGCGATCACATCGCCGAGCGTGCGCGTCTTTACCGCCGCCGGCGTGGTGGCGAGATAGCTGGCGAGATCGGCCTTCAACTCGGTGTGCAGCACCGCGCTTTCCGCCTCGCCCAGTCCGTCGAGCTTGGGCGCGTCGACATCGATCAGCACCGCGCCTCGCGCCTTCAGCACGGCAAGCGCGGCGGCATAGACCGGCTTCATCGCCTCGGGCATGTCGGGATGCAGCACCGCGATCCGCACGCCCATCAGCGATGCGGCAGCAAGTTGTGCGGCAAAATCGTGGACATGCGCGTCCGCTGCGCGCGTGGCGGTGTCGGCAGGGTCGCGACCGACCATTCCGCCGAGCAGGATCGCCGCGTCGCGCACGCTGCGCGCCATCGGGCCGGGCGTGTCCTGACTGTGGCTGATCGGCACGACATGCGTGCGGCTGACGAGGCCGAGCGTCGGCTTCAGTCCGACCAGCCCATTCATCGCCGAGGGGCATACGACCGAGCCATCAGTTTCGGTGCCGACGCCCGCACCGGCGAAGCTCGCCGCCACCGCCGCGCCCGTCCCGCTCGACGACCCGCATGCGGTCCGGTCGAGCGCATAGGGGTTGCGCACCAGCCCGCCGACACCGCTCCATCCGCTCATTGAATGGTCGGAGCGGATGTTCGCCCATTCCGACAGGTTGGTCTTGCCGAGGATCACCGCGCCGGCCGCGCGCAGCCGCGCCACCAGCGGTGCATCGCGGTGGGTGACGTTGTCCTTCAGCGCGAGGCTGCCGGCGGTCGTTGCGATCGGGTCACGCGTTTCGATATTGTCCTTCACCAGCACCGGTATGCCATCAAGCGGGCCGATCGCCTTGCCCGCCTTGCGTCGCGCGTCGCTTGCCCGCGCCGCCGCCAGCGCATCGGGGTTGAGCGCGATGATCGCGCGCAGCGTCGGCCCGGTGCGATCCATCGCTGCGATCCGCGCGAGGTAAGCGCGGGTGATCCCCTCGCTCGTCGCTCCGCCGTTCGCCAGCATCGCGTCGAGCCGCTCGACCGGGACTTCCTCGACCGCCACGGTTTGCGCCGTCGCCGGCGCGGCGCCGGCCAGTGCCGCCAGCAGAAGGATGTTCCGCATAGTTCCCCCGTACTCCTGTTCGTGTGCGATGATGCGCAAGGCCGCACGCGCCCGCAAGTGCCCGCGCAATATCATTAGGCAATCCCGCGCGCGGTGCTACCATGAGGAAAGCCCGAAACAGGGCAGACCGGAGAGGCGGGCCGCATGCGGCCCAAATGGGGGTTAATAACCGGACGATGTTCGACGCCTTCAGACGCCGGTATCTCGATGTGCTCGGCTCCATCTACATCTACAACGAACATCGCGGGTATACGAGCATCGACCGTGTGCTGGAGGCGGTGCTGGCGCACTGCCCGGATGACGCTGGCTTTATCGCGGCGATCCGCAAGCACCGCGCTGACGAGCGCAAGCATTACGTGATGTTCCGCCGCTGGTTCGAATTGCGCGGACACATGCCGCTCTCGGTCGATCGGGCGTGCGGGCATATCGATCGTTTCGTCGAAATCGCGTTCGGCTCGACCATCGACGATCTCGACACTCAGGCGGTGATCGCCAGCGAAGCGCTGTTCGAGCGGTTGTGCCGTGTCATCATGCTGACCGAGATGCGCGGCATGAAGCAGGTCGACACGTTGCTGAAATCAGCGCTGGTGCGGTCCGATCCGGTGCTGGTGAAGATCTTCCGCATCGTCGAGCGCGACGAGCCAAGCCACTGGCAACCCTATCGCGACTGGCTGGTCCGCACCGGCCGCCCGCAGGCGAAACGGCGCGAGCGGTTGATCGACTTCTGGATTCATCGCGAGCTGCTATTCCTGAAACTGCCGCTGCTGTTCCTCAACCCCTGGCTGCCGCGTGCCACCGGATGGGCGGATGCGAAGGAGGGGGAGGCAAGCCGCCCAGTGATTGCCGCTCCCCCGGCTGGTGGCGATATGCTTCTGGAGCGCGTGCGCTAACAGATCGTCGCGCGCCGCCCGGGGAGGCTCAGGCTATCACGCTCGGCAATACCGGTGCGGCATTGCTCTGCACGGGCCCGAGCGCGTGCGCGATCGCGGCCGCCGCAGCGTCGGCGCCGTGTTCACGTGAGACCTGCCGGCCGATGCGTTCGGCCGTGGCAACGTAACTGGTGTCGTCGAGCAATCGCCCGATCAACCCGGCTGCGCGCGTCGCGGTAAAGCGGTGCGCCTTCATCGACAGACCGACACCAAGTTGCTCGATCCGCTGGCCGTGATCATATTGGTCGCCCATGTGCGGCACGACCAACTGCGGTTTTCCCGCGCGCAGCGCCTGCCCGGTCGTCCCGACACCGCCGTGATGCACCACCGCCGCCGCCGCCGGAAACAGCAGTGAGTGGGGCGCATAGGCGCAGCGGAACACGTCGTCCTCGTCACACGGTGCATCGCGCCCGCCGGTCAGCAGCACCGCGCGCCGGCCGATCGCGCGCGCAGCAGTGGCAGCCGCCGCGTAGAAGTTGCCGGGGCAGTGTACTGCGAAACTGCCCAAGGTGAACACGATAGGCGCATCGCCC
Source organism: Sphingomonas sp. BAUL-RG-20F-R05-02 (assembly GCF_022662305.1). Classification (GTDB taxonomy): domain Bacteria; phylum Pseudomonadota; class Alphaproteobacteria; order Sphingomonadales; family Sphingomonadaceae; genus Sphingomonas. The sequence continues at coordinate 284,504 of NZ_JAKNQH010000002.1, read as the reverse complement.
CGCGCAAGAAAGGCGGACAGCGCGGGGTCGAGTATCTCCTCCGCACCGCTCTGACTGTCGAAGATGGGAAAGCCGACTAGTCGCGTGTTTCCGGCGACGTCGTGCGGCAGCGGCATGAAGTGGCGCGAGTAAATGCCCAGCGTCAGCATCGATCGGTCGCTCGCCTCCAGCAGCCGGCGTGCGCTCTTGCGGGGCAGATGGTGGCGTGCACGAGCGCGGGCGAGCGCCGGGCCGCATTTGATCTGCACCGCCCGCCGCATCGTTGCGTACACGATGCGGTTCCACGCGCGCCCGATCGCGCCGTTGGGCGCGTGGCGCATCATCCAGAAATCGGGCGTGCGCGGCGGATCGTAGGCGGACAGCATCGCCATCGGCTGCAACACAACCGAGACCAGCGGGACGCCGGTCTTCTCGGCGACGATCGGCGCTGCGAACACGAAGATCGACGCGACGATCGCCTCTGCGTCATGTGCCACCGCCTCGAGCTTTTCGATGCATTCCGGCAGGGCGGGGAGCAGCACCTGTTCGAGCATCTCGATCTGGTTGCTCATGATGCGCTTGACAGCGGCGTTCTCGCTCAACCCCATGCGGCGCTGCACCGTGTCGAAGCCTGGCAGCACCGCCACGGCCTGGATCCCCGCCGCGCGGCATTTATCGAGCTGGTCCTCCGCGACCGCCAGCACCGGCGTGAAGCCGTGGCGATCCAGCGCCTGGGCGATGGCGATAAAGGGATGAAGATCACCAAGCGTACCAATGGTGGAGAGGACGATCTTGCGCATGCCCTCGCCCCCCTGTGAAATCGCGCAGGCGGCGTCAATCACAGGATCATCGCGGCCGGGAAAATGCGACCGGTGGCAGGGAAACAGCCGATTTCTGTGCTGCGGCTCTTGCTAGATGAAGCAGAGATTGCGCGGCGATGACGACCCCCTCGCCGTCGGATATGAAAAGAGGCTGCCGGGGCCTTTCGGCACCCGGCAACCTCCTGACATGGTCAGCGGCCGGAAGCTCCAGCTTGGGAGACCATGCGGACCGCGAAGCTTTGATGGGCGGCGACGTTGTCTGGGGGAGGATACCCCCCGTCACGCCCGGCAAGCTTTAGCGGTGCGTCCCCCGAACGAACTGAACCGACCCCATTGCTGAACCATGAGACATCGGATCACCTCCTTTCGCTTAGTTAACACGGCGTACCCAGGCCTGGGCACGCCACATGTTTGCGCAACATTTTCGCGCGAAACAAGCCTTGTATTGTGCCGGAGATTGGACGATTCTCTTCGCCCCGAGCGGGAAGGCTCGCCGGTCTCAATCGACCGCGCCGAACTCCTCGTCCGCCATGTTACGGGCCTGGCCTCTGGCCACGCCGCTGGCGATCAACGTTGCGTAATAGCGCTGCCATTTCGAACGCGTTTCAGCATCCACGCCCGGCGTCTGCATCGCGCCCGTTGGGGCGAATGCGACCGGCCTTGCCACGGCGCGCAGCGTCGTCGCGGCAGGCGGCGCGACGATCGCCGGGCGCATCGCCATCGCCGGCGGCGCGACCGTAGTGGCCAGCACCACCGGCGCGGCGGCAAGCCGGTAGCTCGGCAGCGGCGCGCCGGCGGGCGCAAAGCGGAACGCCACCGTCAGCGTTTCATCGCCGACCTGCACGCTCAGCCGGACCTGATCGTTCGGCGCATGTTTGAAACGCGACAGGAAGATGCGGCCGCCATACGACTGACCGGGGAACACCGTCGTCAGCTGCAACATCTGTTCGCCGAGTTGCCGGCGCGTCTCGTCGAGCCGGTATTGGATCTGGTCGAGCGTGGAGCCGGTCTGCGCTATCGTCTCGCTCGCGGCGATCTGACAACCGCCGCAGGCGGTGCTGGCGTTTACCGCGGCGAAGCTGCGCGGCGTGGCGGCGACGGCAGTATAGTGATTGCGTTGGGTTGCCTGCGCCGCTGCCGCCAGCCCGCCGCCGACGATCATCAGCGCCTTCGCCCAGCCGGCGCGGTTCGCCGCCATGTGTTCCATCTGCGCGCGGGTGAGCACGCTGACCGGTTCGGCGATGCCATCGACGCGGATGTTGCCGACATCGATGTTGATCGCTTCCGCGCCAGTGTTCATCACCGCCACCACGAACGAGAGGTGGCCGTGGTCGCTCGGCATCGCCCGAATCTGCACTGCCGCACGGCGGCCGGGATGATCGACGATGTAATCACCGCGATCGAACCGCACGCTTTCCACGCCGGCCTGAACCGGCTGCAGCACGTCCGCAGGTGCGGCCTGTGCGGCGATCGGCATGGCAAGGGCGACGATCGCGACCGCGCCGCGCAAGTTCCTGTACATCCTATACTCCCCCAAGCAGTAGACGCCGGCTTAGGGAGATACGTTAAACAGCGAATTGAGCAGAATGGTTACCGAATACCGACCGCACGGTGACCAAGCCGTTACGACGCAGTATTTTGCAAATCTTACGTCGCTTTATCGTCGCGATATTTGATCTCCAGAAAGCGACCGCGCGTGGCGAAACTGTCGAGATCGCCCTGCGCCAGTTGCGCGCTCATCTCGCGGATCTCGTCGTCGATCAGCTTCAGGTTGTCGGTCAGTTGCGCATCGGGCGATCGGCCGTTGCGCGCTTGGGCACGCAGCGGCTCCGGCACGCGCGCATAGCCACGGATCAACTCGGGCAACTGTTCGCCGAGCAGCTTGCGCACCTCGGCAGCGGCGGGCTGTTGTTCGTCGAGCGTCGCCAACTGCGGGCTGAGCATGTCGAGCCGCGTGCCGATCCCGTCGAGCAGCATCTGCGCGGGCGCGGGCAAGGCGGGGCGCTGTGTTTCCAGCCATTGTTCGGTCTTGGCGGGCAGCGCCTTCAGCGGCACCTGCGCAAGCCGTTCGGGTGCGACCGGCGTCGACAGCCGTGCGAACGCGAGGATCAGCGTCACCGCCACCAGCAACGCGCCGGCGAGCAGCGCACCGCCCATCCCGATCGGCACGATCCAGCCGACCACAATCGTCGCTACGATAATGGCGAGATCGGCGCCGGCGATCAGTCCGGCGCGTTTGGCGAGGCTGGTGCCGCCGCGCGCCCGACGCCGCTGCGCCAGCGTCCGCTCGCGCGTGCGGTCGAGCAGGTCGGTGGTGCGCGCGATCTGGCGGTCGACGTCGGTCATGTCACACCGCCTCCAGCTTGAACGTGTCGGCCGGCCCGGACAGCGTGTTCTGCGTCGCCCCTTCGGCCCGCGCGATATAGCCCTTCGATTTCTCGACTTCGTTCGACAGCGTGGTGACGGTCGACTTCATCGAATCGAGCGCCTTCAGCTTGAACGTGTCGATCGCGTCCATTGTGTCGTAGATGTTCTGGAACGCGCGTTGCAGCGTCTCGACCGGGATGGTCGATGCGGCAGCCTGTTCGTGGATGCGCGCGGTCTGGCTCTTGAGCAGCTTGCCCGTCGAATCGATGATGTTGGCGGTGGTGGTGTTGAGCGCGGTGATCTGGTCGAGCACCAGTTTCTGGTTGGCCAGCGCCTGCGCAACGGTGACGGCGGTGCGGAGCGCCGAGACGGTGGTGGTGGAGGCGCGATCAACGCCTTTCACCAGCTCGACATTGTTCTTCTTGACGAGATCAAGCGCGAGATAACCCTGCACCGTCACCGCCATTTGGGTCAGAAGGTCTTGGGTGCGCTGGCGGACATAGAACAATGCCGTCTCGCGGATCGCCTTCGCCTTGGCGGGGTCGCTGTGATCGAGCTCGTTCGCCTTGTCCTCGAGGCTCGAATCCATTTCCTTGGACAGTACGATCATCTGTTCGAGCCGGCCCATCGCCGCCCACAGATTGGAACGTTCCGTATCGATCGCGGCATTGTCCATCAGCAGCTCGTCCTTGCCGCTGGCCAGCGCCTTGAGGATCGCGTTGATGTGCGTCTGCGAAGACCGGTATTTATCGAAATAGCTGGTGACGCCACCGCCAAAGATCTTGCCGAGCAATCCGCCCTTGCCCGAGATCAGGCTGCTGTTGGCGGCGGGATCGAGCTTTTCGATCGTGCGGCGCAGCGCGGTGAGATCTGCGCCGACGCCGCTTTCACCATCCATCGCCTTGACCGGGCGGTCGAGGAAGCGGTTGGACTGACCCGCCGCCTCGCGGATTTCCTTCTGCCCCATCGCCGCGATCTGATCGACGCGCTTGCCGAACTCCGGCGAGTTGACATCCTGCGCGACGAGATCGCTCACGAACCCCGCCACCCGCGTCTGCAACTGCGTGCGGACCGTGTCGTCGACCGGCACCAGCCCCGCCGCCTTCTCCGGCGCGAGGACGGGCACCGGGTCGGGCGGGGTCAGCACCAGGCTCTGCTCGGTGGTCTGCGTATCGGCCATGCTCTCATCCTTTGCGGGATCGCCCGCGGTCTGACTGTGGTATGTAGATAACACGCTGGGTTTTGCAATCACTGGCTGCGTGCACTCTAGCCGGCTTCGCGGTCGGGTTGAAGCGCCAGCGGGTGCGCGATGGGCATGACTTTGCTCTCGCGGTACGACCGGGCTAGGGTGTGGCACTATGGCGCTGTTTTCCCTTCCCGCGATTTTCTCGCGGCCGTTCTTCGAGGATAAGGCACGCGCCTTCTGGCGGCTGCAATCCGCCGGGTGGTCGGGCTATCTGATCCTGCGCAGTGTCTCCAGCCTGTCCAACGGGCAGGATATTTCGGGCGTGGTGCCGGTGATCGTCGAGTCGATCGTCGGCTATTGCATCACATTGCTGCTCGCCACGCTGTACCATTATTATCGCAGGCGGCGCCGGCTCACCTCAGCGATCCTGTCGATCATCACGCTGGCGGTCGCGACGGTGCTGTACTCGGTGCTCGACGCGTTCTCGTTCTCGTTCATCAAGCTGGCCGATCCGGGGCTAAACCTCAGCCTGGTGCTCGGCACGATCTTCCTCAACTTTACCGTGCTGGCGGGCTGGTCCGCGCTGTATTTTGGGATCAACTTCTACCTGATCGTCGAGCAGCAGATGGACCAGATGGCCGCGCTGGAAAACACCGCCAGTTCCGCGCAACTGGCAATGCTGCGTTATCAGCTCAACCCGCATTTTCTGTTCAACACGCTTAATTCGATCTCGACGTTGGTGCTGCTCAAGCAGACCGAGCGGGCCAACGCGATGCTCAGCCGGCTGTCGTCGTTCCTGCGCTACACGCTCGCCAACGAGCCGACCGCGCACGTCACGATTCAGCAGGAGGTCGAGACGCTCAAGCTGTACCTCGAAATCGAGAAGATGCGCTTCGAGGATCGGTTGCGGCCGAGCTTCGATGTCGATCCGCGAGTCTCGCAGGCGCGGCTGCCGTCGTTGCTGCTTCAGCCGTTGGTCGAAAACGCGATCAAATATGCGGTGACGCCCAAGGAGGACGGGGCCGAAATCAACGTCGTCGCGCGGTTGAGCGGGGATCGGGTGCAGATCGGCGTATCGGACACCGGGCCGGGCTTGCATGAAATGAAAGCGCGGGCAAGCGCTTCAACTGGCGTGGGGCTCGCCAATATAAAGGAGCGGCTGGCGCAGGCTTACGGGCCTGACCACCGCTTCGAGACGCGTTCGATCCCGGGGGGCGGATACGGGATCGAGATTGAAATACCGTTCCAGTTAGAGGAACCGAAGAGAGAGGCCGCATGACGATCCGTACCATTTTGGTCGACGACGAAACCCTTGCTATTCAAGGGCTTGAGTTGAGACTGCAAGCGCATGACGATGTCGAAATCATCGAGAAGTGCGCCAACGGCCGTGAGGCGATTCGCGCAATCAAGACGCACAAGCCCGATCTCGTCTTCCTCGATATCCAGATGCCCGGCTTCGACGGCTTCTCGGTGGTGCAGGGGCTGATGGAGGTCGAGCCGCCGCTGTTCGTGTTCGTGACCGCCTATTCCGACCACGCGCTGAAGGCATTCGAGGCGCAGGCGACCGATTACCTGATGAAGCCGGTCGACGAATCACGCCTCGCCGATACGCTCGACCGCGTCCGCCAGCGCCTTGCCGAGAAGCGCGGCGTCGAGGAGGTCGACCGGTTGCGCGAGGTGCTTGCCGAAGTCGCGCCCGATTCGGTCGAGGATATCACCGACGGCGGCGATCAGGTGTCCGCCAACCGGTTCGAGAAGCTCATCAACATCAAGGATCGCGGCCAGATCTTCCGCGTCGATGTCGACACGATCGAGCGGATCGACGCGGCCGGCGATTACATGTGCATCTACACCGGCGACAACACGCTGATCCTGCGCGAGACGATGAAGGATCTGGAAAAGCGGCTCGATCCGCGCCGGTTCCAGCGCGTCCACCGTTCGACCATCGTCAACCTCGATCTGGTGAAAGAGGTGAAGCCGCACACCAACGGCGAGTGCTTCCTGGTGCTGGGATCAGGCGCGCAGGTGAAGGTGAGCCGCAGCTACCGCGACGTGGTCGCGCGGTTCGTGCACTGAGGCACGACTCCACACCCAGCGTTCGTCGCGAGTGACGTCGAGGGACCACTCGACGTGCCGGTGTCTCGACACGAACGCTGGAAGCATTGCCGGAGACCTAGGATCAAACCGACCGCTGCAGTCCTGATCGCACCCGCGCTCCTTTTGGTGTCACCCGCCGCGCAGGCGCCTGCCGCGCCGGTTCGGTCACAGGTGGTGGGTCTCTGCACCGTCGACGAGCGTCCGATCTTCTCGTGCAGCACTGGTCGTCAGACCGTGTCGGTATGCGCAGGTGCGGGTGGCGTACAGTATCGCGCCGGTAGGCCGGGTGCGGTAGCGCTCGCCTCGCCGGCGAACTCGGCAGACCTGTCCTATGCTAACACTGCCTATTCAGGCGGCGGCGAAAGTCAGGTGCGGTTCGTGCGCGGCGACTATGCCTACACCGTCTGGAGCGGTGTGTACCGGACCGGCTTCAAAACCACCAACAATCCCGAATTCCGGTCGGGTGTGATCGTCAGCAAAAACGGAAAGCCGTTCTCGACGCGCACATGCGTGGCACCAAGCGACGCGGTTCTAGACCTCGGCCTGGCCGAGCAGACCTTGCCGGCGGGCAGCTTCGTCGATCACGACTGAGGGTAGGTGGGCTTACGCCTCGTCGGCAGGTACCGCTTCATCGTCAGCCGGGCGCTCGAACCACGCCTCGACCTCGCCCGACAGCTTCAGCGTCAGCGGCTGGCCCTTGCGATCGACCTTCTTGCCGAGCGCGACGCGGATCCACCCTTCCGAGCGGCAATATTCCTCGACGTCGGTGCGCTGCTTGCCGTTGAAGCGGATGCCGATCCCGCGTGACAGCTTGGCCTCGTCGAAGAACGGGCTGCGCGGGTTGGACGAAAGGCGATCGGGGGGCGTGTCGGTCATGATGGCGGGCCTCTTGGCGCAAAACGGTGCCGAACGCCAGATACGAAAACGGCGCGGGGAGTACCCGCGCCGTCTCGTCGTCCAGATCGCGTCGGATCAGTTGCAGACGCGAACCGGGATGTTCTCGCCGTAATACGGGTCCCAGCGATACGACGTCCAGCAACGCGGGCCACGGTAATAGCCGTCGTAGTAGGCGACCGGCGGTCCCGCGTAATAGCCGCGATATCCACGGTCGTAATAGCCGTCGCGGTAATAGCCGCGATTGTTGCTCGCGATCGCCGCGCCGACGCCAAGCCCGATCACACCGCCGAGAAGCGCCGCGCCGGCTGCGTTGCCGCCACGATAGCCGTGGTAGCCGCCATGATAGCCACCGCGATACCCGCCACGCCACTGCGCCTCGGCAGGAACGGCCGCAGTCAATGCGGTCGCGGCGAGGGCAACACCTAGACCGGCCTTCTTCAACAACGAGTTCATGTTCGTTCTCCTTGCATCCCAAAGCCCTTCCGCCTGCGGCAACTATAACGCCTCGGTGGACCAGCTTGTTGCAACCACCTGAACGAGTCGCGCTGAACGGGCCCGGAATGCGATGTTAAGCCGGCGTTTATTTACCGATCTCGCAGCCGAGGCTCCCAGGGTGTTGCCGCTGGGATTGCGCTCCGTCAGGCGCGGCCGGCCTGACACGCCGGCTGATCCGCGACGCAAAGAGGGCGTACCGTCCGACAGCATGACGAGAATGTCACACGCGGGTCAGCAACGCGACGCGGGGGATCGTCCATAGCTGTCATTTCCCTGTAACGCGCGGTAGCAAGCGCGACCGTCCGGCATCGCTCCCGTGCCGCCCGGTAAAACTGGAGCGTCAGTCAGCCTGTGTTCGCCACCCTGTCCCTCCCCGCCAAATGGATCGCCGCGGGTCTAGCGCTGTCACTTGTCATGCTTGTGCTGCTGATGCGTAGCGCCGGCCTGTCGATCGATCCGTGGAGCCCGAGCAACCTGCCCTTTGCCGCAGCCGCGGGTATTGCGCTCGCGCTGCGCGTTGCGGCGCTGCGTCACCCGGTGCCGTGGCTGGTGCTCGTCGCGCGAATCGCGGGCTATTACGCGGTGCTCACCGCGATCGTGCTGATCGGCGCGGTATCGACCTATCCGCTGGCGGCGCTGTCGCACGGCTTCAGTGATGCGGCGCTTCAGCGGGCCGACCGGATGCTCGGGTTCAACTGGGTCGGGCTCTACGAGACGGTGGCGGCACACCGCAGCCTGCAGCTGCTCGGCACCGCCGCGTATCGCAGCATCTACCTTACCCCGGCGGTGATCCTGGCGTGGTTCGCCTGGGAGGGTCGCAGTGACGAGGTGTACCGGTTCCTGGCGACGTTTTGGCTGGCGGCCTTCCTGACGCTGGCGCTCTACCCGCTGATGCCCGCGATCGGCCCGCTGTCCTACCTCTGGCATGGCGCGCTGCCCTATCTTCCCGAAAGTGAGATCTGGCAGCAGGGGCTGATCCCCGCGCTTCGTTCGGGCAGCGACCGCGTCGTCGACCTGGGGCAGTTGCGCGGGATTGTCTCCGCGCCGAGCTTCCACACCGCCTCTGCCTTCGTCTACATCGCGGCGGGATGGCAGATCGTGCGGTTGCGCTGGGCGGTGGTGGCGATCGACGTCGCGATGTTGTTGTCGACGCCAATCGAGGGCACGCATTACCTTTCCGACATGATCCTCGGCATGCTGGTCGCGCTGGTCGCCATCGCGGTGGTCGGCTTCATCGCCGCCGAACGCCGCCGCCCTGCCGCCCCGCATGGGCTGCGACCGAGCCGGGTCTGACGCTTCGCTCTGGAGCGCGTTCGATTCACCTCTTCGCTTCGGGCGAAAAGCGGAAGGGAGCGGCACGAATGTGGCGGCGCCGCGTTTGGCACGTTCAGCCTTGGGAGTTAGAACGATGCATCACAACCCGCCGATGCCAAAGGAGTCCATCTCTCCGTTTCCGCTGAAGGCAGCGCAATCGGCGGAGCTTCAGGACACGCGGCACGATCTGGCAAAACAGGCTGCGGCCAACCTGAAAGCGGCAAAGCCGGTGACGCAACCCGAAGGTAGCAGCCGCTTGATCATGAGCCTTGCCGCCGGCGCGGCGGCGGTCGCTGCCGCGATGCTGTACTTCAACCGTTCGCGCTAAAGCGGGGTAACCGCCCGAAAGCATCAGCGCTACGCCCGCTCGGGTCGAGCACATGGCCAGAAACCGGACGTTCGATCGCATTGCGATGTCCTCCCCCGCGAGCCCGAACTGCCTACGGCGCGGGTTCGCGGGGGTAAACATGGCGCGTGGTCCGCTTAGAACAGCCCCGGCACGGCGCGTTGTGCCGGGCTGGGCCGGTTGGGTGCAACCAGCGTTTGCACCGGCGCATCCGCCGTGGTGAAGCGGATCGCAGTGTCGTGGACAGACGCGCTCGCGGTGCTTGCGGTGGTGCCGATCGCGGTGCAGCTCTTGCCCTCGATGTAGTCGAGCGACTGGCGGATCGAAGCCTCCTGCGGGTCGCCGAGCTTGTGGGTGAGGTCGTCGCCCGCCTGACAGGTCTTCTCCATCGTCGCGGCGAGGCCGTTAAAGTAGTTCGCATTGTGCGCCGCGTTCTGGAGCGCGAACGAGATTACGCGCAGCCGGTCGTCGCACGCCGCCTTGTCGAGCGCGATCTGGCCGACCGGCTTGCCATAGGTGTTGGTGCCGATCAGAGCGGCATTGGCGTGCAGGTACGGCGGGAAGGCGTTGATGACGAGTTCGCTCGCCGATGCCGTGCCGCCCATGCCGATAAAGGCGATCTTCGTGGGCGAGATCGACTGGGCTTGCGGGGCGAACAGGTCGGTCTCGTTCTCCGACGCCTTTTCCGGCCGGAACGTCTGATAGGCGAAGACGTCCGAGGTCGAGCGGTTGCCGCCAAGCAGATTGCCGAGCACCTGCGCGGTCGAGAGCAAACCACCGCCGTTGTAGCGCAGATCGACGATCACCTCGGTGATCCCGGCCGCGCGGAACGTGGCGAAGGCGTCCCGCATCGCGCCTTCCGCCGGCGTGATGAACGTGCGCAGGTTGATGTAGCCGACCTTGTGCCCGGCATCGTTGATCACGCTCGCGCCGTAGCGGGTCGATACCGGCGCGACATCGTAGGTGGTCTTGGTGAGCGTCACCGTGCGGGTGCCGGCGGCATCGCCAACGCTCAGCACGCGCGTCGTGCCATTGGTGTCGGGGCCGAGCGCATCGACCAGCCCCTGCGTCCCGCTCGCAGCCATGATGCTCGACACGCTCTGGAGGTTCGCGGCGCTCGTGCCGATCGCGAGGATCTCGGTGCCCCGGTCGATCCCGGCGGCGAGCGCGGGCGCACCCTCGAACGCTTCGGCGATGAACAGCCGGCGCGCATTGGTGTCGGCGGTCAGCCGTACGCCCAGACCGGCGCTCGATCCGGATGCGTAATAGGCATTCTCCGCCGAGATCGACGTGACATAGGTGAAATAGCGGTCGCGTCCCTGTGCGCGCGCGGTGGCGGTAAGACCGTCAACATAGTCGGACAGCGTCGAATACGGCGTCGGGTCTAGGCTGGCGGGCAGCGTCTCGGGGAACAGATACCACTCGTTGAGCTGCGCTGCCGCCCAGCTCTGCCGCTCCCGCAAGCTGCAGCCGGCGGCGGCGGTGGGGGTAGGGGTCGCGGTCGGGCTGGGCGTAGGGGTCGGCGTGCTGGCACTTGGCCCGGAGCCGCTACCGCCATCGCCGCCGCTGCACGACGACAGCATTGCGAGAACCAGCAAAGACGAAACGATGCGCCCACCAACCATGACATACTCCCCCTGTTGCGAGCAGCTTAGCCGATCATGTTGCGAAGGGAAGATGGCACGCACGCGCCGGATCAGCGCGTCGGCATTTCCAGCCCAATATCCATGTCGGTGAGCGGCATGCCGGTTTCCGCATCTACCACCACCGGGTGAATCGTGCGGCCGGTTGCTCGGTCGATCGGTCGGCTCGTCCCTTCGTCGCCAAAATGCGTCCGCGCCCAGCCGCCGAGCATCAGCAGGATCGACACATAGTCGCGCCCCGCTGCCGTCAGCACATATTCATCGCGCGGCGGCCGCTCGCTATAGCGCCGCCGTTCGAACAGCCCGGCCTTGACCAGCGCCGAGAGCCGGCGGGTGAGGATATTGGGAGCGATGCCCAGGCTCTTCTGGAACCCATCGAAGCGTGTCTGGCCGAGCCCGGCATCGCGCAGCACCAGCATGCTCCAAGCGTCGCCGACCCGCGCGATGCTGCGTCCGATCGCACACTGCCCACCGGAAAGTTTCTCTACGTCCATTGCAAAGAGATAGTCAGTACCTATTAAAACGCAAGTCACCTGGCGTCGTGCTGGGTGTCGAGGAGATTCCATGGCCAACGTTCTCAACGAAACCGCACTCGTCACCGGCGCATCCGCAGGCATCGGCGCGGTCTATGCCGACCGGCTTGCCGCCCGCGGTTACGATCTTATCCTCGTCGCGCGTGATACCGCCCGGTTGGAGGCGCTCGCCCGGCGGCTGCGTGACGAGACCGGCCGGACCGTTACCGTGCTGCGCGCCGACCTTACCGACTCTGCCGATGTCGCCACCGTCGCCGCGCGGCTTGCCGATGATGCGGGGATCACGCTGCTCGTCAACAATGCCGGCATGGCGCTCGACGGCGATCTTTTCACCGCGTCGGCCGCCGATGTCGCGCGGATCATCGCGCTCAACATCACCGCGCCGACCCTGCTCGCGCGTGCGGCCGGCAAGGCGTTCGTGGCGCGCGCGGCCGCCGGTCAGGCAGGCGGCGCCATCGTCAACATCGCGTCGGTGCTGGCACTGATGGCGGAGACGTTCGATGGCGTCTATTCGGGCAGCAAGGCCTATCTGCTCAACCTCAGCCAGAGCCTGGCCGCGCACTATGGCGACAAGGGGCCGTACGTGCAGGCGGTACTGCCCGGCGCGACGCGCACCGAAATATGGGAACGGTCGGGCAAGGATGTCGAAGCAATGCCGGCGGAGATGGTGATGGCGGTCGGCGATCTCGTCGACGCGGCGCTTGCCGGTTTCGATGCGCGTGAAACCGTGACGATCCCGCCGCTCGCCGATGCGGAGCTGCCGCGCTGGCAGGCGCTTGATACCGAGCGCCAGAACCTCGCCACGGTGCTGAGCCGCCGTGAGCCGGCCGCGCGCTACCGCAGTCCGGCGCAAGCCTAAATATGTTGAGGCCCGCCGCACTGTGGTGCCGCGGGCCTCGTCATCATTATGTTCGTTTTAGCTACATGCCGGTCATGACCAACATCGCACGGATGGTGTCGGGCCGCCGCGGCAAAGCCGCGTCGTCGGACGCCGCTTGAGCGACGCCGGCCGGGCCGCCTGAGCGGCCCGCGCCGTAGCTTGCGCTACGGCGACGGTCAGGCGGCCTTCGAGCGGCTCTGGCGCTTGCGCTCGTTCGGATCGAGATAGCGCTTGCGCAGGCGGATGTTCTTCGGCGTCACTTCGACCATCTCGTCGTCGTCGATATAGGCGATCGCCTGTTCCAGCGTCATCTTCTTCGGCGGGGTGAGGCGGATCGCATCGTCCTTGCCGCCGGAAGCGCGGAAGTTGGTGAGCTGCTTCGCCTTCATCGGGTTGACTTCGAGATCGCCGGTCTTGGCGTTCTCACCGATGATCATGCCCTCGTACAGCGCCTCGCCGTGGCCGACGAACAACACGCCGCGCTCTTCGAGCGGACCCAGCGCATAACCCTGTGCTTCGCCAAGGCCATTCGAGATCAGCACGCCGTTCTTGCGGCCCTCGATGGTGCCCTTGTGCGGGCCGTACTTCTCGAACAGCCGGTTCATGATGCCGGTGCCGCGCGTGTCCGACAGGAACTCGCCGTGATAGCCGATCATGCCGCGCGACGGCGCGGAGAAGGTAATGCGGGTCTTGCCACCACCGCTCGGGCGCATGTCGGTCATCTCGGCCTTGCGCAGGTTCATCTTCTCGACGACCGTGCCCGAATATTCCTCGTCCACGTCGATGATGACGACTTCGTAGGGCTCGGTCTTCTTGCCGGCCTCATCCTCGCCGAACAGCACGCGCGGGCGGCTGATGCCGAGCTCGAAACCTTCGCGGCGCATCGTCTCGATCAGCACGCCGAGCTGAAGCTCGCCGCGACCGGCGACTTCGAAGCTGTCCTTGTCCTCGCTCTCGGTCACCTTGATGGCAACGTTCGACTCGGCTTCGCGAGCGAGGCGGTCGCGGATCATGCGGCTCGTCACCTTGCTGCCCTCGCGGCCCGCCATCGGCGAATCGTTGACCGCAAAGCGCATCGACAGCGTCGGCGGATCGATCGGCTGGGCGTGGAGCGGCTCGCTCACGGCGGGGTCGCAGATCGTGTTCGAGACGGTCGCGGTGGTCAGGCCCGCGATCGAGATGATGTCGCCCGCGTTCGCCTCGTCGGTCGGCACGCGATCAAGGCCGCGGAAGGTCAGGATCTTGGAGGCGCGGCCGGTCTCGACCACGTTGCCGTCGTTGTCGAGCGCATGGATCGGCATGTTGGTCTTGACCGAACCCGAATAGACCATGCCGGTAAGGATACGGCCGAGGAAGTTGTCACGGTCGAGCAGCGTCACGAGGAACTTGAACGGGCCATCCGGATCGGCCGAGGGCGGCGGCACGTGATCGACGATCTTCTGGAACAGCGGGGTCAGCGTGCCTTCGCGGCGCGCGGGGTCCTCGCTCGCATAGCCGTTGCGGCCCGAAGCATAGAGCACCGGGAAGTCGAGCTGCTCGTCGGTCGCGTCGAGCGAGACGAACAGGTCGAACACTTCGTCAAGCACCTCCTGGATACGTTCGTCGGGGCGATCGACCTTGTTGACGACCACGATCGGCTTGAGGCCGAGCGCGAGCGCCTTGCCGGTCACGAACTTGGTCTGCGGCATCGCGCCTTCCGACGAATCGACCAGCAGGACGACGCCGTCGACCATCGACAGGATCCGCTCGACCTCGCCGCCGAAGTCGGCGTGGCCGGGGGTGTCGACGATGTTGATGCGGGTCAGCGTGCCGCTGCCGTCATCCCATTCGATCGAGGTCGGCTTGGCGAGAATGGTGATGCCACGCTCTTTTTCGAGGTCGTTCGAATCCATCGCGCGCTCTTCGATGCGCTGGTTTTCGCGGAACGTGCCGGACTGGCGGAACAACTGGTCGACGAGGGTGGTCTTGCCGTGATCGACGTGCGCGATGATCGCAATATTGCGAAGGCTCATGAAAATGCCCGATGCTTTGAGAGAGAAGAGATTGCGGGCGCCGATAGCTTAATTGGCGCCGGACGGGAAGGGGGCTGTCATAAAGCCTCCAAAACGAAACCGCCGCTCCCTTTCGGGAACGGCGGCCGGATCGCGTGTCCTGATGCGTCGGGCGATCAGAATTCGACGTTAAGCGAACCACTGATCGTGCGCGGCGAGCCGAGGTAGGTGAACGGCACGCTCGTGTAAGAGGAGTTCGAGTTCCCCAGGTTGCCGACGTAATATTCGTTGAACAGGTTGGTGACGTTCAACTGGAAGTAGGTGCGATCGTTAAGACCGGCCCAGCCCAGCGAGACGCGCGCGTCTAGATCAACGACCGTATACGCAGGCGCCTTGCTGCCGTAATACTGTGTCGTCGTCGGGTTGCGGATGTCGACGTTGCTGTACACCGGCAGATTCTGGTCGTTGATGTAGCGTGGTCCGGTACGCTTCGCTTGAATGCCGACGCTGAACGGTGCGACATCCACTTCGGCGCGACCACCGAACGTGTAGGTCGGCGCACCGGCTTCGCGCTTGCCCTTCGTGGCAAGGTAATAGTCCGCGCCGAGCGTGGTGCAGCCGAACGTGCCGTAGGTCACGTTTGTAGCGCCGCAGGTGCCGCCCAAGACGTTATCCTGAATTTCCGACTTCAGGTACGACCCGAACGCGTAGAGCGAGAGCGCCTTTACCGGCTGATACGAAATGCTGCCGTCGACGCCGTACTTCTTGACCTTGCCGAGGTTGCGGTAGGTCGTCTGGTCGAGCAGCGGATCGTACGACGAGGCAAGACGGTTGGTGAAAAGCGAGTACCACGGGCCGACCTGCGCCTGGATCTTGCTGGTGGTGTAGCGGATACCGGCATCGAAGTTGTCGGTCACTTCCGGCACCGGCGACTGGACGCCGACCGGGTAATAGAACGACTGGTACAGGTTATCCGTACCCGGAACCTGCAGGCCCTTCGAGTAGCTGCCGTACACCTGGAAGGCGCCCGCGAACTTGTACTGGATGCCCGCGCTCGGCAACGCCTTGTTGTAGGTGAACTGGCGGAACTGAGGGGGGGCAAAGCCGGTCGGAACCGCATTGCCGGCAGCGTTCTGGGTGAAGTTGTACGGGCCGGTCGCGCCGTAGGCCGCTACCGTAGCAGCATCGCCGGCGATACATGAGACGTTGCCGCTAACCGAGGTGGTGTAGCAATAGTTCTTCAGGTTGCGCTTGAACCACGGCACGCGCACGCCGGCAGTCAGCGACAGCGCGTCGTCGAAGAACTTGCCGCGATATTCGGCCGAAGCTTGATCGAGCACCGCGTAGGAGATGCGATTACGCTTTTGGACGGCGATGCCGTTCGAGGCGAGCAGAGGGCTGTTGAGCGGGAAGACGTCCTGCGGTTGGCCGTTCAGCAGCAGGTTGATGCCTTCGCCGCTCTGCCGGTGACGGCCGTAATCGTGCGAATAGGCGACGCGAACCGTCTGCGTGTCGGTGATGTCATAGCGCAGCGAGGCATTTATCGTCCAACGGTGCGTCACGGTCTGGCTAGTCTGATCGAGTTCGACCTTGTCTAGACGATCACCATCACCGTTCAGATCGCGACCGTAATAATAGTTGCCCGCGACGTAGCCGAGGTATCCGCCCGGGCCAGCCGTCTCGTTCGCGCTGACGCCATACGATCCGCCGTTTGCCTTGGTGTACTGGAAGTTCGGATCAACCGTGAGAACGAGGCCCTGCGCCAGAGTGAAGCGCGAGTTGATACGTACTGATCCCGTGTTCGATGGGTTTACGTTCTGTTCGTACAGCGTGCCGCAGGTGTTCGGGACATCGGCAACGCCGGCCTGCGGAACGTCGGTGGTGCAACGCGGGCTGTTGAATGCGAACGCTTCGGCGAGGCTGGACGGAATGCGGCCGCTCGACGTGCCGTTGACCGGCAGTGCCGGATTGTTGACGAGCCGGAAATCGGGCGTGTTGTTATTGCGATTGACGTTGTAACTGCCGGCTATCGAGATGAAGTCTCCGTTGGAGCCGATCGGCTGATAGATCTTGGCGTCGTATTCGTCCTTCTTGATCTTGCCGAAGTTCGAGAAGATCACGTCGTTGATGGCATTGTTGGCAGAGAACCAAGCCTTGGTGCCCCACGGGGTAAACACGCCGGTGTTGACCAGGCCGAAGATCCGATGAAAGTTGAAGTCGCCAATCGAACCCATCAGGCGTGCATGGAAGTCGTCGGTCGGCGTGATCGTGCGATAGGCGACGGTGGAACCCGAGGCCGAGGCGGTCGGGCTATCGATGTCGGTCGAACCCAGCGTGACGTTGACCTGGTCGATCAGTTCGGGCGCGATCTGCTGGTTTGAATACAGCGCGTAGTTGCCGGTGTCGTTGGTCGGAATGCCGTCGATCGTCTGCGAGATACGATCCGGACCGAAACCGCGGATGGTCAGGCGGCCCCCCGACGAGCCATATGGATCGTTGTTCTGGAAACTGACGCCCGGCATCTGGTTGATGATCTCGTCGATCGACTGGCCGGGAACCTGCTTTTTAATGAATTCCTGCGTCAGCACCTGACGCGTCTTGGGTGTGTCGGGAATCTGGATGCCCGCAACGGAAGTGTTGCGCGAACCCTTCACGACTATATCCTGATTATCGATGTCGGCGGCGCCGGTCGTCTGGGCGAGTGCCGCGCCCGGGACAAGCAGCGCAGCCGTCGCCACGCTAAAAAGCAGTGTATTACGCATTGGGTACCCCTGTTATCTTATCGCTTTGGCGGACACGCGATCATCTGGACGCGGCGTCTACGCCGTCACCCGGCCCCCTGACGTCCGAATGTTTAAGTAAAATGACAATGGGCTCATGCGCCAGCCCCGGATGCCGGTTAGTTCCGCTGCGTTGCAAAAAAACATCACACCGGCCGGGTCGGCCGCATGCCGTATCAGGTGCTGGCCGCCACGATCGCGGCCCAAGCCGCCTCGTCGATCACCTCGATACCGAGGTCGCCGGCCTTCTTCAGTTTGGAGCCGGCGCCCGGACCTGCGACCACCAGATCGGTCTTCGCCGAAACGGAGCCGGACACGCGCGCGCCCAGCGCCTCGGCTTGCGCCTTGGCCTCGTCGCGGCTCATCGTTTCAAGTGTGCCGGTGAACACGATAGTCTTGCCGGTGACCGGGGATTCGCGCGTTTCATGCACCAGTTCGGCCGGTGTGACCTGACCGAGCAGATCGGCGACCGCCTGCGTGTTGTGCTCTTCCGCGAAGAAATCGGCGAGCGCCAGCGCGACCTCGGGACCGATGCCCGGCGTTTCCACGATCGCCGCCAGCTCCCTGGCGGTGCGCGCCAGGAACTTCTCGTCGCTCTCGCCCAGTGCCGGCTTCAGGTCCACGCGCCGCGCCGCCATGCGCGCGATCATGTCTTGGAACGCGGCCCAGGTCCGGTATCGCCGCGCCAGGTCGCGCGCGGTGATCTCACCGACATGCCGGATGCCTAGCGCGAACAGGAACCGATCGAGCGGGGGCGCGCGCTTGGCGTCGATCGCGTCGATCAGGTTCTGCGCGGAGATCTCGGCCCAGCGCTCGCGCGCCAGCAACGCTTCCTTGGTGAGCCGGTAGATGTCGGCGGGGGTATGGATCAGCCCATCGCGGACGAAGCTCTCGACATTGGTGATGCCGAGCCCCTCGATATCGAGCGCATGGCGCGACGCGAAGTGCCGCAATCGCTCGACGCGCTGCGCCGGACAGATCAGCCCGCCCGAGCAGCGGAAATCGACCTCGCCCGGCTCGCGCTCGGCGGCACTGTGGCATTCGGGACACTGCGCGGGGAAGGGCCATGCCCCCCGCGATTCGTCCCGTGACAGATTGTCGACGATCTGCGGGATGACGTCGCCGGCGCGTTGCAGAACGACGCGGTCGCCGGGCCAGACGTTGAGCCGCGCGATCTCATCGGCGTTGTGCAGCGTCGCGTTGGTGACGACGACGCCGCCGACGGTGACGGGAGTAAGACGCGCGACCGGGGTGAGCTTGCCGGTGCGCCCGACCTGGATGTCGATCCGCTCCAGCGTGGTTTGCGCCTGTTGCGCGGGAAATTTGTGCGCGATCGCCCAACGCGGCGCCCGACCGACGAAGCCCAACCGCTGCTGCCAGTCGAGCCGATCGACCTTGTACACCACGCCGTCGATATCAAACCGCAGGTCCGCACGCTCGGCCTCGATCCGGGCATAGGTGGCAAGCGCGTCTTCCAGTGTCCCGCCCGGCCGGAACGCCTCGGCGACGGGGAAGCCCCAGGCGCGGATCGCCGCGATTACCGCGCTTTGCGTATCACCGGGCAAATCGGACGTCTCGCCCCAGCCCCAGGCGAAGAACCGCAGCGGCCGCTCGCGCGTGACGGCAGCATCCTTCTGGCGCAGCGACCCGGCGGCGGCGTTGCGCGGGTTGGCGAACTGGCGCGCCTCCCGCGATGTGCCTTCCGCCTCCGCCAGCAGACGCGCGTTCAATGCGGCGAAATCGTCCTTCGCCATATAGACCTCGCCGCGCACCTCGAACACGTCGGGCGCATCGTCGGGCAGCGTGGGCGGAATGTCGGCGATGGTGCGGACGTTGGCGGTAACGTCTTCGCCGATCTGGCCATCGCCACGGGTGAGCGCTCGAACGAGGCGGCGGTTCTCGTAGCGGATCGAACAGGACAGGCCGTCGATTTTGGGCTCGGCGGTGAGCGCCACCGCGTCATCGTCGGCAAGCTTGAGGTAGCGGCGCACGCGGCCGAGGAAATCGGCGACCTCTTCGGCGTTGAACGCATTGTCGAGGCTGAACATCGGCCGGGCGTGTGCGACCTTGGCGAGATGTCCGGCGGGCGCGGCTCCAACTTGGACGCTTGGCGAATCGGCGCGGATCAACTGCGGGAAGGCCGCCTCGATCGCGGCGTTGCGGCGCACCAAAGCGTCATAGTCGGCATCCGAAATCTCGGGGGCGTCGTCGGTATGGTACAGCTGGTTGTGGTGCGCGATCGCGGCGGCGAGCGCGGCAAGCTCAGCGGTGGCGGCGTCTTCGGTTTCGGGCAGCGGCGTCGGCATCGCGCCGGGCTAGCGGAGAGCGGGGCGGTGGATCAAGCGGCGATCCTGTCTCGGCCGCAATCCCTGTGCGTTCGCGTGGATATGGTCAGTCAGGCGCGCTCGGGGTGTTGCAGATGCCCGATCCCGACCACGCCCGGAGGCAGATCAATCGTCCGCCGTCATCTCAGCCGAGAGTTTTGCATCTTCGTTTACGCTGCGACGCTCGGCGGTTTTTTCGGCGCGGTTCGCCATCTCGTCCCAGGCTTTCGCGGCGCGCAGCCAACGATCACGGACGTTGTCCAGCTTGGCGGATGCGGCGTCGGCATGCGCCTGACGGGCACGGTCCTGGTAGAACATTACGGTGGTGTTCATCGCGCGTCTCCTTGAAAGGGGAAGGTCGAGCGGCGCCGCTTATCGACGCCGCTCGGTCCGTTTACGCTGCGCTCAGATTGACGGCGGACACCTTGCCGCGACGATCCTGCTCCAGTTCGTAATTCACGCGCTGCTCGCGGTCGAGCGTGCGCATGCCAGCGGCTTCAACCGCGCTGATGTGGACGAAGGCGTCGTTGCCGCCGTCTTCCGGCGCGATGAAACCATAGCCCTTGTCGGCGTTGAAGAATTTTACGGTGCCAATCGGCATGAGTGTACTTCCTTGAGAATCGACAGCGCTTGAAAAGCGTCGCCGCAGGGCCGGGATCAAAGGCGGGCGCGCCGTCCGGCCCTGGCCGGCGTGCCCGATGACGTGGCGCTCAGCCGATCGGCGAGCACGCGCGTACGATCGCCAAGTGGCGGTCGCACGAAACCTGAAAGGAGCAGTGGAGAAACAAGAACCGCATCCGTCGCTGTAACAAGCGGGAGCGCGGGAGGTCTCTCAGTCCCGGCGATGCTTGTGGGCGAATTCGCGGGATGCCGGTGTTGTAGCACGCCCGGTGTGCGCTGTCGCCCTCTAATGCTGTTGGGCGGGTGTGCGTCTCATGGTAGGGTGTCCGCAATGCTGTTGCTGCTCGCCCTGTTGGCTCAGGCCGTGCCCATCGGTGCGTCGCCGATCGGCGAGGCCGGTCCGAAGGTCGCGCCGCCACGCTGTCGCGGCGGGACCGATGCGAACGGCGAGATCATCGTGTGCGGGCGAACCGATCCCGAGCAGTTCCGGCTGCGGCCGGTGCCGGACGCGTACCATCGCAACAACGGGCCCGGGCTGGGCTTCCGCGTCGGCAGCGTCGACGGTAACGCCTATGTCGCGCAGGAAACGACGCCGGACGGCAAGCCCGACAAGCGCATCATGGTGACGTTGAAGAAGGCGTTCTGATCGCTCGAACGCGGGCTCAGGCCGTCTCCAGCAGCCGTTCGGCCTGCGCGCGCGCCTCCGGCGTGATGGTCGCGCCGGACAGCATGCGCGCAATCTCCTCGCGGCGTTCGGCATCGTCGAGCGCGCGCACGCCAGTGCGGGTGACGGTGCCGTCGTGACTCTTGGCGATCAGCAGGTGCTGGTGCCCGCGCGCCGCCACCTGTGGGCTGTGCGTCACCACCAGCAACTGCGTGCGGCGGGCGAGCCGTGCCAGCCGTTCACCGATCGCACTCGCCACCGCACCGCCGACGCCGCGATCGATCTCGTCGAACACCATCGTCGCGGCGGCACCTTCCTCGGCCAGCGCGACCTTCAGCGCGAGGATGAAGCGCGACAGTTCGCCGCCCGAGGCGATCTTGACCAGCGGCGCGAACGGCGCGCCCGGATTGGTCGAGATCTCGAACTCGACACGGTCCTTGCCGCTCGGGCTCCACTGCGCGGGCGACAGCGGCGCGACGACGGTGCGGAAGCGCGCCGCGTCGAGCTTCAGCGGTGCGAGTTCCCCCTTTACCGCCGCGTCAAGCCGCGCGGCGGCAAGCGTACGCGCGGCTGTCAGCGTGGCGGCGGCATCGTCATAGGCGGCGGCGGTCTCGGCCACTGCGCGCTCCAGCGCCGCGATCCCCGCCCCGCCGCTTTCCAGCAGGTCAAGCCGCGCGCCGAGCTGCTCGGTCAGTTCCGTCAGTGCATCGGGCTGGACGCGGTGTTTCCGCGCCAGCGCGCGCATGTCGAACAGGCGCGATTCGTCCGCCTCCAATTGCGCGGGATCGAACGCCATATCACGTGCGGCGGTATCGATGCCGTCCTGCGCGGCGCTCGCCTCGTTGATCGCGCGGTCGATCGCCTCCAGCGCCTCGGCCAGCGCCTCGTGATCCTCCGACAGCCGTTCGAGGATGCGTGCCGCCTGCCGCAGCCGCGCGAGCCCGCCGTCGGATCCGTCGAGCAGATCCGCCACCGCCTGAAGGTCACCGGCGATCTTCTCGCCGCGCTGCATGCCGGCGCGGCGGGTGGCGAGTTCCTCCTCCTCGCCAGGCTCGGCGGCGAAGCCGCGCAACTCGGCGACGGCATGTTCGAGCCATTCGCGATCGCGCTCCTGCGTGTCGAGATCGGCGCGTGCCGCCAGCAGCGCGTCTTCCGCTTCGCGGAACGCGCGGTGCGTGCGGGCAGCGGTGCCGATGTCGATTCGCGCGAAACTGTCGAGCAACGCGCGGTGGCCAGTGGCGGCGAGCAGCCCGCGATCGTCATGCTGGCCGTGGATCTCGACCAGGTGCGTGCCGAGTTCGCGCAGCAAGGCGGCGGGTGCGGGGGAGCCGTTGACGAACGCCCGGCTGCCGCCATCGGCCTTCACCACGCGGCGCACGATCAGTGGCTCGCCCGGCTCGACGTCGAGGCCATTGTCCGCGAGCAACGCAGCGATCGGGCCGGCGCCGTGTGGCGTATCGAAGACGGCGGTCACCACCGCCTGTGCGGCACCCTGGCGCACCAGGCCCGAATCGCCCCGCGCGCCCAGCGCCAGCCCAAGCGAATCGAGCAGGATCGACTTGCCCGCGCCGGTTTCGCCGGTGAGGACGCCGAGCCCTTCGTGGAAATCGAGGTCGAGTGCCTCGATCAGCACCACGTCGCGAATGGATAGCGAGGTCAGCATGTCAGCCCCTACGGCCTGACGATCAGGCCTTCTTCGCAGCCGGCTTGACCGGATGTTCCTGCATCAGCTTGTACGCACGTTGATACCACGGCGTTCCCGGATAGTTCGCGCCGAGCACCGCCGCCGCCTTCTCCGCCTCTTCGCGCGTACCGAGCGCGAGATAGCATTCGGTCAGCCGCATCAGCGCCTCGGGCGTATGCGTGGTGGTCTGGTACTCGTCGATCACGGTACGGAAGCGCATCGACGCCGCCAGCCACTGGCCGCGCCGTTCGTAGAAGCGCCCGATCTCCATCTCCTTGCCGCCAAGGTGATCGCGCACCAAATCGACCTTCAGCCGCGCGTCGAGCGCGTATTTGCTGTTGGGATAGCGCCGCATCAGTTCGCCCAGCGCATCGAGCGCCTGTTGCGTGATCTTCTGGTCGCGCGTCACGTCGCTGATCTGTTCGTAATAGCCGAGCGAGATCAGGTAATAGGCATAGGGCGCATCGCGGTTGCCGGGGTGGACCGACAGGAAGCGCTGCGCCGCCTGGATCGAATTGGTGTAATCATGCGCGAGATAATAGCTGAACGCGCTCATCAACTGCGCGCGGCGCGCCCAGATCGAATAGGGGTGCTGGCGCTCGACCTCGTCGAACAGCGCGGCGGCTATCTTGTACTGGCCCATATCGAGCCGCTTGCGCGCCGCCGTATACAGCGTGCCAACGTCGCGCGCGACATAGGGAATATCCGCGTTCGCCTTGCCGCGACCGGCACAGCCGGCGACAGGAAGCGCCGAGGCGGCAATGAGCGCAAGCGCGATCGAGCGAGACAGTGGGATACGCATCGCGTGCACCCTTAGCCGAACGCCGGACGCGCTAACAATCCCCCTCAAAAAAAGCCGTATCCGCGCCGCGTTTCGGCCACGGATCGGATGGCGGGAGCCGTGCGTTGCCGCTAGGACAACCGCGAAACGAATATGGGACATCCGATGACGGCGACTCTTCTGGCAACCAAGCGCGTCGAAAAGCCCTGGGGCAGGCACGACCTGTGGCCCGGCTTTCCCGATCCGGCACCGGATTCACCGCCAATCGGTGAGGTCTGGTTCCAGACGCCCCATGCCGGTGAGCCCGAACTGCTCATCAAATATCTGTTCACCAGCGACCGGCTGTCGGTGCAGGTCCATCCCGATGATGCCGAGGCACGCGCCGCCGGCTATCCACGCGGCAAGGACGAGGCGTGGCTGATCCTCGCGGCCGAGCCGGATGCGACGATCGCGCTCGGCACGCTAGAACCGATGACCAAGGACGAGCTGCGCGCGGCGTCGCTCGACGGGTCGATCGAGCACAAGCTCGACTGGAAACCGGTGAAAGCGGGCGAGTTCTATTATTCGCAGGCCGGAACCGTCCACGCGATCGGCAAGGGGCTGACGGTGATAGAGCTTCAGCAGAACGTTGATCTCACCTATCGCCTGTACGATTACGGCAGCGACCGCGAACTGCACCTCGATGCCGGCGTCGCCGCGTCGAACCCGGTCCCGTTTGTCCCGCTACCCACGCCTGCGCCCGATTCGGTGTCCGCGGGCAAGGACCGCACGATCCTCGCCGAAGGGCCGAAGTTTGTGATCGAACGGTTCGGCGGCGGCGCGCGCGACATCACGCTGCCGGACGGGGTGATGGCGTGGCTGGTGCCTGTCACCGGTTCGGGCGTGGCGGACGGCGTGGCATGGAAAGCCGGCGAATGCGTCACGCTGACCGGTGCGTGTCATGTCGTCGCGGAAGCCGGTGCCGACGTGTTGCTGACCTATCCCGGCGACAAGCGGATCTGAGCTAGGGTGCGCTCCGGCAGCGCACCCTTAACCTTCGGGCGCTAGGGCGGGCGGCATGCTCCGCGTCCTGACCCTCGCCACGCTGTTTCCGCACGCCGCCGCGCCGAACCTCGGCGTGTTCGTCGAACGGCAGACACTTGGGCTTGCCGCGCACCCCGCCGTTGATCTGCGGGTGGTTGCGCCGGTCGGGCTCCCGCCCTGGCCGCTGTCTCGACACGGCCACTACGCGCCGCTCGCCGCGCTGCGGGCGCGGGAGACGTGGAAAGGGCTGGACGTGCGCCGCCCGCGCTTCACCACCGTGCCGGGCACGCGCGGTCGCTTCCACGCCGCGGCGTTGACGCGTGCGCTGGTGCCGGTGCTGACCGACCTCCGCCGCGATTTCGCGTTCGACGTGATCGACGCGGAGTTCTTCTTCCCCGACGGTCCGGCGGCGGTTGCGCTCGGTAGGCATTTCGGTGTGCCGGTGTCGATCAAGGCGCGTGGCGCGGACATTCACCATTGGGGCACCGCGCCCGCCACCGCCCGGCAGGTGATCGCGGCGGGACAGGCGGCGGACGGGCTGCTCGCGGTATCGCAGGCGATGCGGGGCGACATGGCGGCGATCGGCATCCCCGAATCGAAAATTCGCGTTCATCACACCGGCGTTGATCTCGATTGCTTCGCGCCGCGCGAGCGGACATCGGCGAAGGCCGCCCATGGCGTGACCGGGCCGCTGGTCGTCTCCGTCGGCGCGCTGATCCCGCGTAAAGGGCATGACGTGGTGATCGACGCGGTCGCTGCGCTGCCCGGCGTCGCGCTGCTGATCGCCGGGTCGGATGGAGCGCGGGGCATGCTGGAGGCGCAAATCGCCGCGCTTGGGGTCGGCGACCGGGTGCGGTTGCTCGGGCCGATTCCGCATGGTGATCTCCCGGCGCTGGTCGCGGCCGGGGACGTGATGGCGCTCGCCTCCTCGTCCGAAGGGCTCGCCAATGCCTGGGTCGAGGCGCTCGCCTGCGGAACCCCGGTCGTCATCACCGATGCCGGCGGCGCGGGCGAGGTGGTGACCGAACCCGGCTACGGGCGGGTTGTCGGGCGTGACGCGTCGGCGTTCGCACGCGCGATCGCCGACGTGCTCGCCGCCAAGGTCCCACCCGCCGCGGTGCGCAAGGGCGCGGAGCGTTTCACCTGGGGCGCCAACACCGAGGCGCTGTACGCGCACCTGCACGCGATCGCCCGCCACTAAACAGGCGACCGCTGGAACGACTCCGCGCGCCGCGAATTGAATCGGTTTCGTAATGAAGGAACCGGCACATGGCGGCACGCGCATATTGGCAGGGGCAGATCCGCCTCGCGCTCGTCTCGATTCCCGTGGAGATCTACAGCGCCACCAAATCGGGCGCGCAGATCAGTTTCAAGCAAATCCACGAACCGACCGGCAAGCCGATCCATTATGAGAAGGTGGTCACCGGCGTCGGCCCGGTCGACACCGACGAGATTATGAAGGGTTTCGAGTTCGAGAAGGGCAATTACGTCCTGCTCGAACAGGACGAGATCGACGCGGTGAAGCTCGAATCGAAGAAGACGCTGGAGCTGACCCAGTTCGTCGATGCCGACGAGATCGACGTGCTCTACTACGAAAAGCCGTATTTCGTGGTCCCCGCCGACGATCTTGCCGAGGAAGCGTTCATCGTGCTGCGCGAGGCGCTCAGGCGCGCGAAGAAGGTCGGTTTGGGGCAACTCGCCATGCGCGGCCGCGAATATGTCGTCAGCCTCAAACCCTGCGGGCGCGGCATGGTGCTGGAGACGTTGCGTTATGCCGACGAAGTCCACAAGGCGCAGGGGTATTTCCGCGACATTCCGGAAAGCAAGCCGGACGACGATCTGCTCGATCTCGCCGAGACGCTGATCTCGAAGAAGTCGGGGCCGTTCCACCCGCAGGAGTTCCACGATCGTTACGTCGATGCGCTGAAGCAACTGGTCGAGCGCAAACGCAAGGCCAAGGGCGGCAAGGTGGTCGAGGAGGCCGAGGGCGACGCGCCGAAGAAGGGTGGATCAAACGTGGTCGACCTGATGGCGGCACTGAAGAAATCGGTCGAGAGCCGTAGCGGCGCGGCTGCGGACGAGAAAGCGCCCGCCAAAAAGGCGCCAGCGCGCAAACCGGCGGCGAAAAAGCGCGCTTGAGGCGAAGTGGCATGGCGACCCCCGATCCGCTCGAACGCTACAACGCCAAGCGCGACTTCGCGAAGACCGCCGAGCCCGCCGGTACGCTCGCCCCCGGCCACGGCAATCGCTTCATGGTGCAGAAGCACGACGCCTCGCGCTTGCACTGGGATTTCCGGATCGAGGTCGACGGCGTGCTGAAAAGCTGGGCGGTCACGCGCGGCCCAAGCCTCGATCCCAATGAGAAGCGGCTGGCGGTGCGGACCGAGGACCACCCGCTGTCCTACGCCGATTTCGAGGGGACGATCCCCAAGGGCGAATATGGCGGCGGCACGGTCATGCTGTGGGATGACGGCACCTGGGCGCCGGTCGCGGGCAAATCCGCGAAGGATATCGAGCACGGCCATCTCCATTTCGTCCTGAATGGCGAGCGCATGAAGGGCGAGTGGCTGCTGATCCGCCTCAAGCCGCGCGGGAAGGAAAAGGCCGAGAACTGGCTGCTCCGCAAGATCGACGATGCGGCGGCGGGCGCGACCGATGCGTTGGTCGAAACCGCGCTGACCAGCGTGAAGACCGGCCGCACGATGGCGGAGATCGCCGAGGGCGCCAAACCGCACCGTCCAGCCGCAAGTCCGTCGAAGCGCGCCAAACCCTCGCGCACCAAAGCCGTGCGCGGGGCGGCCAAGGCCTCGCGCACCGGCAAGGCGCCCGATTTCCGCGCGCCGCAGCTCTGCACGCTGATCGATGCGGTCCCGACGGGGTCGGGCTGGCTGCATGAGGTGAAATACGACGGCTACCGCGCACTCGTCGCCATCGCCAACGGCAAGGCGAAGGTGTTCACCCGCAGCGGCCTCGACTGGACCGACAAATTCCCCGGCATCGCCGAGGCGGCGGCGACGCTCGACGTGGCCGACGCTCTGATCGACGGCGAGATCGTCGCGTTCAAGGACGGTCGCCCGGATTTCTCCACCCTGAAGGATGCGATCTCGGCTGGCGGCGAGATGACGTTCTTCGCCTTCGACCTGCTTGAGATAGATGGCGAGGATATTTCGGGTCTTAGCAATATCGATCGCAAGGAACGGCTGCGCCCGCTGCTCGCAGGTGCCGACGCGCGGCTGCAATATTCTGAACACATCATCGGCAGCGGTGAGCAATTGTTTGAGACGATGTGCCGCGAAGGCTATGAAGGCGTCGTCTCCAAGCGCGCGGATGCGCCCTATCGCGGCAAGCGCACCACCGACTGGCTCAAGATCAAATGCATCCGCCGGCAGGAGTTCGTCATCGTCGGCTGGTTGCCATCCGACAAGGGGCGCGGATTTCGCTCGCTGCTGCTCGGGCTGCATGGCCCGGACGGGCTGATCTATGCGGGCAAGGTCGGCACCGGCTTCAACGCCGCGTTGATCGACGATCTGTCGGGCAAACTGGCGAAGCTGGAGCGCAAGACCGCCACCGTCACCGCGCCGCGTGCGATGGTGCGCGGCGCGCGTTGGGTGACGCCCAAACTCGTCGCCGAGGTGGCATTCGCCGAGACGACGCCCGATGGGGTGCTGCGTCATTCGAGCTTCATCGGCCTGCGCGAAGACAAGGCGGCGGCCGAAGTCGTGGCCGAGGTACCCGTCCATGCCGATCCGCCCTCCGCGAAGGGCAGGAAGGCAAAGGTGGCGGCTGTCACCCCCGCAATTCACGTCACCGTCAGCAGCCGGGAGCGGCTGATCTTCCCGGAATCGGACGTCACCAAGGGCGATCTCGCCGATTATTACGCGCAGGTCTCGGGCGTCATGCTGCCGTGGGCGGGCAACCGCCCGATCAGCCTGGTGCGCTGCCCGCAGGGGCGCGGCAAGGCGTGTTTCTTCCAGAAGCATGATGCGGGCAGCTTCGGCGATCAGGTTCATCAGGTGCCGATCCTCGAAAAGGATGGTTCGACCGAGAACTACCTCTATGTCGTCGATGCCGATGGCCTCGTCGCTTGCGTACAGATGGGCACGATCGAGTTCCACGGCTGGGGATCGTCGGTCGCCACGCTGGAGCAGCCCGACCGCATGGTGTTCGATCTCGATCCCGACGAGGATCTCGGCTTCGAGATCGTGCGCAAGGCGGCGGAGGATCTGAAAGAGCATCTCGCCGAAATCGGCCTCGTCAGCTTCGCGATGCTGTCGGGTGGCAAGGGCGTGCATGTCGTCGTGCCGCTTACCCCGCAGGCGGAGTGGCCGGCGGTGAAGGACTTCGCCGATCGCTTCTCGCGTGCGCTTGCCGCCAACGAGCCGGAGCGGTTCGTCGCCACCATGTCCAAGGCGAAGCGCAAGGGCCGCATTTTCATCGACTGGCTGCGCAACCAGCGCGGGGCGACGGCGGTGCTGCCCTATGTGGCGCGTGCCCGCGCCGGTGCGCCGGTGGCGGCACCGGTGAGCTGGGCGGAATTGCGCGACCTTACCCATGCGAACCAGTGGGGCGTGCGCGACGCGGCTGCGCTGATCGAGCGCGCCGGCAGCCGCGCGCTCGCCGGCTGGGGCGTGGCGGATCAGGTGCTGCCCGATCTGTGAACAGCGGTTGCACGCGCGGCGGCTTTGTGGGACGCGACGAGCGGGCTATGATGCGTTGGTGACACCTGCGCACTGCAAAAGGGGCTGACCTGACGTGCCGACGCTGACCGCGACGAGCCTGCTCGATCCGTCCGTTCACGCGCGGCGCTGGATCGCCGACTATTGCACCAAGGGTCGCGCCGGCGACGTGCTGTGCGACGCGTCCGACAGCGCGGCGTGGGCGGCGATGCTGGAGGAGATCGTCACCGTCGGCGGCGACGATCTGGAGGGTGCGCGCGAACGCGTGCAGCACCATGCCGAGGATATCGGCACCGGCTTCCGCATCGCTGGTGAATCCGAGGAACGGCCGTGGCCGCTGTCGCCGGTGCCGTTGCTGATCAAGGGCGACGAGTGGGCGCAGATCGCCGCCGGCATCGTCCAGCGCGCGGACCTGCTCGAACATGTCGTCGCCGATCTCTACGGTGAGGCAAAGCTGGTTGAAAAGGGGTTGATCCCGGCCGCGCTCGTCACCGGCAGCCCGCATTTCCTGCGGCCGATGGTCGGGCTGGAACCGACCGGCGATCACCACCTGTATTTCGTCGCGTTCGATCTCGGGCGTGGGCCGACTGGCGAGTGGCGCGTGCTGGCCGATCATCTGCGCGCACCCGCCGGTGCCGGCTATGCGCTGGAGAACCGGCTGGCGATCAGCCGTGCGGTCGGCGGGTTGCAGACGCGGCTGAACATCGAGCGCCACGCGCCGTTCTTCGCCGCGTTCCGCGACGGCCTCGCCGCCGCCTGCCGCCGGACCGAGCCGCGCATCGGCCTGCTTACGCCCGGCCGCTACAGCATCTCCTACGCGGAACAGGCGCATCTCGCGCGCTATCTCGGCTTCCTGTTCGTCGAGGGTGCCGATCTCGCCGCGCTGGAGGACAAGCTGTACGTCCGCACGATCGGCGGACTGAAGCGCATCGATGCTTTGTGGCACCGCATCGACCCGCGCCTGCTCGATCCGCTCGCGTTCGATGCGCATTCGCAGATCGGCGTGCCGGGCCTGATCGACGTGATGGCCGCGGGCAATACGCTGGTCGCCAACGCGCCGGGCGTCGGCGTGCCTGAATCCGCGGCGTTCGCGGCGTTCCTGCCGCGCATCTGCGCGCGTGAGACCGGTCGCGACCTCCTCCTCCCCAACATCGCGACGTGGTGGTGCGGGCAGGACCGCGCGCGCGCCACCGTGATCGAGGATTTCGGCAACCTGCTGATCGGCCCCGCGTTCGGCGTGCAGCCGCAGGGGATGGACGGGCTGCGGCCGTTGCCGGGCGCCGAGATCACCGGGCAGGCTCGCGCGCGCCTGCTTGCCGATATGGCGCTGCGCCCGCAGGATTATGTCGGGCAGGAGATCGTGCGGCTGTCGACCATGCCAGTCGTTACGGAGGCCGGGCTCGTCCCGCGCCCGTTCACGCTGCGCGTGTTCGCGGCGCGCGGGGCGGACGGCCAGTGGACGGTGATGCCCGGAGGCTTCGCGCGGATCGGTGCGGAGCCGGACGTGCGCGCGACGGTAATGGGCGAGGGCACCTGGTCCGCCGATGTCGCGATCCACGGATCGGACCCGGTCGATGCGGTGTCGCTGCTGCCGCCCGCCGACACCGTGCACATCCGCCGCAACCCCGGTACGCTGCCGAGCCGGGTGGCGGACAATTTCTTCTGGCTCGGTCGCTATCTCGAACGCGGCGAGGCGTTGCTCAACATCATCCGCGTGATGCTCGGCAATTCGATCGACGCGGATGCCGGCGGTGCCTTGGGCGTGGAGACGATCCGGCGACTGGTCGCGCTGGTGGTGAACGGCGGTGCCGCTAGCAAACCCGCCAGCCTTAAGCGCGCCGACCTCATCCAGTTCGCCCGCACCGCGCTGGAAAGCGAGGACACGCACAGCGTCCGCGCCATCAACCGCTCGGCGCGCGGCATCGGCAAGGGCTCGCGTGACCGGCTCGCGGCGGATTTCGTGCGGCTGCTCGATGCGCCGTATCCGACGCGCGGCGGCATGCTCGACCGTACCGGCTCGCTGCAACGCCGCTACGCCGCGCTCGCCGGGTTGTCGGCGGAGCATATGGGGCGGACGGCGGCGTGGCGGTTCCACGATCTCGGCCGCCGGATCGAACGCGCGCTGACGATGGCGCGCGCGGTGCCCGCGTTCGGCATGACCGGCACCGGCGTCGACGATCTCTCGACCCTGCTCGACCTCGCCGACAGCCAGATCAGCTATCGCCAGCGATACCTGACCGGCATCGCCCGCGTGCCGGTGGTCGATCTCGTCGCGCTCGATCCCGGCAATCCGCGCAGCCTCGCCTACCAGATCGAGCGCATCGTCGAGCATCTCGGCGCGCTGCCGGTGCTCGGCGACGACGGCATGGCGGAGGACCAGCAGGCGCAAGCCAACGCGCTGCTCGCCGCCGTGCTGACCGCCAGCGCCGCGCAGTTGAGCGAGCCGGCGCTGAAGAAGATCGAGCAGCAACTCTATGCGCTGTCCGACGCGATCGCGCGCCGCTATTTCCTGCAAGGCGCCGAGCCGCTCCGCGCCGCCGGCATGACGCTTGCCTGATATGATCTACGACATCCGCCACATCACCCGCTTCGACTATCAGGGTCAGGCCAAGTTCGCGCGCTGCAACCTGCGGCTGAAGCCGGTGGCGTGGCCGGGGCAGGACCTGCTCGAGTATCGCTTGGTGATCTCGCCCTCGGGCCGCACCTATCCGACCCGCGCCGAGGGCGGGCTTGCCAACGTCATGCGGCTGGTGGTCGAGGAACCGGTCAAGTTCCTGTCGATCGACAGCATCTCGCGCGTCGCGGTCGATCGGCCCGCTCCGATACCCGCCGCCGACGATCCCACGCTGGCCGAAGTCGCGCAGGCCGCACGCGCCAGCCGCGATCCCTCCGCGGTGGGGCCGGCGGGCTATCTGTTCCCATCCCCACGCATCCCGCTCGACCGCGATATCGGCGACTATTGCGCGCT
This sequence comes from Sphingomonas sp. BAUL-RG-20F-R05-02, assembly GCF_022662305.1. Lineage (GTDB taxonomy): Bacteria > Pseudomonadota > Alphaproteobacteria > Sphingomonadales > Sphingomonadaceae > Sphingomonas. The sequence goes on along the minus strand of NZ_JAKNQH010000002.1, from coordinate 252,434 downwards.
CGATCTCCAGCCGGATCGCGGCGCGCTGGAGGCGGGCATGGCGCTGTGCCAGCGTATCCGCCGCGAGTTCAAATTTGATTCCGATGCGACGCTGATCGACACGTCGCCGCACGAGGCGTTCGTCCAGCGCGCCGGCGTGTGTCAGGATCTCGCGCAGATCATGATTACCGGCCTGCGCACCGCCGGTCTGCCCGCCGCCTATGCTTCGGGCTATATCCGCACCATCCCGCCGCCCGGCAAGAAACGGCTGGTCGGTGCCGATGCCACGCACGCCTGGGTGCTGCTATGGTGTGGTGCGCGGATCGGCTGGGTCGGGCTTGATCCCACCAACGGCATCTGGATGGCGAACGACCATATCATCATGGCGGTCGGCCGGGATTACGGCGACATCGCGCCGATCGACGGTATCGTGCTGGGCGCGGGCGCGCAAAAGCTCGACGTCAGCGTCGACGTCGCGCCGGAGATGGAAGCGGCGGCGTAACGCGACAATTGCGTTCGGCGCGCCGACGCACCAAATGGACGCAAAGTTTTCACATCGGGGAATATCGTGGCCGATCCATACAAGACGCTCGGCGTGGCGCGAGACGCCGGCGAGGCCGACATCAAAAAGGCCTATCGCAAACTCGCGAAGGAACTCCATCCCGACCGCAACAAGGACAATCCCAAGGCATCCGAGCGGTTCAGCCAGGTGACGCAGGCGTACGACCTGCTCAACGACAAGGACAAGCGCGCGCGCTTCGATCGCGGCGAGATCGACGGTGACGGTAACCCGTCCGCGCCGTTCGGTTTCGGCGGCGGCGGCGGCGGCGTGCATCCCGGCGGCGGCTTCCGCCCGTCCGAGGGCGGGTTCGAGTTCGGCGGCGATCCGAGCGACCTTTTCGAAGGGCTGTTCGGCGGGCGTGGCGGCGGCGGCGGTGGCTTCGCCAGCGGTTTCGGCGGGTTCGGGCGCCGACCGCAGCCGAAGGGGCCGAACGTCGTCTACGAACTGAAGGTGCCGTTTGTGGACGCAGCGACGCTCACGCCGCAGCGCGTGACGCTTGGCGACGGCAAGACGATCGACCTCAAACTGCCCGCCAATCTTGAGGACGGCACGCAGATGCGCCTCGCCGGCAAGGGGCAGGTCGGCCCGGGCGGGGCAGGCGACGGCATCGTCAAAATCGAGATCCAGCCGCACCGCTTCTTTACGCGCGACGGGGACAATGTGCGGCTCGACCTGCCGGTCAGCCTGTCCGAGGCGGTGCTGGGCGCGGCCGTGCGCGTGCCGACGGTGGAGGGCGAGGTGATGCTGACGGTGCCGAAGGGATCGACCTCCGGCAAGACGTTGCGGCTGCGCGGGCGCGGCTTCCACAAGGCGGACGGCAGCGGGCGCGGCGACCAGCTCGTCACGCTGATGGTCGACCTGCCGGTCGGTGACGACGCCCTCGTCGCCTTCGTCGAGGGTTGGAAAGACCAGGACAAGAGGAACCCGCGCGCCAATCTGGGCGTCTAAGGAAATATGGCCGACATCTCACCCTTCTCGCCCGAAGAACGCGGACTGCACGGCGAGGAGGGCATCGGTCTCAAGCCCGAAGATGTGCCGGTCGGTTTCAAGCGGCTCACCTACGCCTGGTTGATCGTGAAACGCGTGGTGCTGGGCGTTTTGTCGGACGGGTTCATCCATGCCGGCAACCTGGCCTATCTGGCGTTGTTGACGGTGTTCCCGTTCTTCATCCTGGCCGCAGTCATCGCCTCGCTGTTCGGCCAGAGCGCGGAGACGCAGCGCGCGGTCGCCTCGTTTCTGCACGTGCTGCCCGGATCGGTGGCGGATCTGCTGCGCGACCCCATCGCGCATGTTCTGCAGGCACGCAGCGGCAGTTCGCTCGCTTGGCTGGGCGGCCTCGTCGCCCTGTGGAGCGTCGGCAGCTTTGTCGAGACGATCCGAGACATCTTCCGCCGTGCGTATGGCGTCAAATCGAGCAAGCCGTTCTGGCATTACCGGCTGAGCTCGATGGCGGTGATCCTCGTGTCTGTGATCCTCGCAGTGTTCTCGTTTCTGGTGCAGGGTCTGCTCGTCGCTGTGGAGCAGTTCATCTACACGCTGCTGCCGTTCGCGCAGAACATCGCGGGATGGATCGGCCTGTCGCGCCTAATCCCCGGCTTCGTCATGTTCCTGGCGCTGTTCATGCTGTTCGTCGCGGTTACGCCCTCCAAATACCGCTTCGGCGGTAAATCGCCGGAATGGCCGGGCGCGCTGTTCACCACCGCCTGGTGGCTGTCGATCACCGCGCTGCTGCCGATCGTCCTGTCGCGACTCGCCGATTACGATCTCACCTACGGCAGCCTTGCAGGTGTCATCATCACGCTGTTGTTCTTCTTTCTGGTGGGCCTGGGCATCGTCTTCGGCGCGCATCTCAACGCGGCACTGGCGGAACCGCTGCAACCGGGAGTAGAGACACCGCATACGGATGCGACAACAGGGACGTTATAGGCGTGAACGAATTGATGAAGGGCAAGCGCGGGCTTATCATGGGCCTCGCCAATGATCGCTCGCTTGCGTGGGGGATCGCCAAGAAGTTGAGCGAGGCCGGCGCGGAACTCGCGTTCAGCTACCAGGGTGAGGCGATGGAGAAGCGGGTCCGCCCGCTTGCCGAGCAACTCGGCACCGCACGGCTGTTCGATTGCGACGTAAGCGACATGGCCGCGCTCGACAGAACCTTCGCCGCGCTCGCCGTCGACTGGCCGACGATCGACTTCGTCGTCCACGCGATCGGCTTCTCCGACAAGAACGAACTGCGTGGCCGCTTCATGGACACCAGCCTCGACAACTTCCTGCTGACGATGAACGTGTCTGTCTACTCGTTCGTCGCCGTCGCGCAGCGTGCCGCAGCCATGATGCCGAATGGCGGTAGCCTCCTGACCTTGAGCTACTACGGCGCCGAAAAGGTCATTCCACACTACAATGTGATGGGTGTCGCCAAGGCCGCGCTGGAGACGAGCGTGCAGTATCTCGCGGTCGACCTCGGTCGTGACAACATCCGCGTCAACGCGATCTCGGCCGGCCCGATCAAGACGCTCGCGGCTTCGGGAATCGGTGACTTCCGCCTGATCCTGAAGTGGAACGAGCTCAATTCGCCGCTGAAGCGCAACGTCACGATCGAGGATGTCGGCGGGGCCGGCCTCTATCTGCTCAGCGATCTGGCGAGCGGCGTGACCGGCGAAACGCATCATGTCGACGCTGGCTACCACGTGATCGGCATGAAGGCCGAGGATGCGCCGGATATCGCGCTGGCCTGACGGCGCGCCTCTCGACCTACGGAGGGGGCGGGGCTGACGGGGCGGCTCCGGCGCACCACCCGCTGTGAACCCTCCCCGGGGGCGCATTTGCCATGAGTTTTAACACGTTCGGACGCGTTTTCCGGTTCACCACCTGGGGCGAATCGCACGGCCCCGCCATCGGCGCGGTGGTCGACGGGTGCCCGCCCGGCATTGCGCTGTCCGAAGCCGAGATACAGCCGTTCCTCGACAAGCGCCGTCCCGGCACCTCGCGCTTCACCACGCAGCGGCAGGAGCCGGATCAGGTTCGCATCCTGTCGGGTGTGTTCGAGGGGCGAACCACCGGCACCCCGATCAGCCTGATGATCGACAATGTCGACCAACGCTCCAAAGACTATTCCGAGGTCGCGCTCGCCTATCGGCCGGGCCACGCCGATTACGCCTATGACGCGAAATATGGCTTCCGCGATTATCGCGGCGGCGGCCGCTCGTCGGCACGCGAAACCGCGTCTCGGGTCGCCGCCGGCGCGGTGGCGCGCGCGGTGATCCCCGAGGTGCGGATCCTCGCCTGGGTCGAGGCGATCGGCGGCGACGCTATCGATCACGCCAATTTCGACGCGGCCGAGATTGGCAACAATCCGTTCTTCTGCCCCGACCCGCAAGCCGCTGCGCGCTGGGAGACGCTGGTCGATGACGCGCGCAAGGCAGGGTCGTCGCTGGGGGCGGTAGTCGCCTGTCGGGCCGAAGGCGTGCCGGCGGGTTGGGGTGCCCCGCTCTATGCCAAGCTCGATTCCGAACTGGCCGCCGCCTGCATGAGCATCAACGCGGTAAAGGGCGTCGAGATCGGCGACGGTTTCGCCGCCGCCGCCCTGTCGGGTGAGCAGAACGCCGACGCAATGCGCCCCGGACCTGCCGGGCCGATCTTCGCGGCCAACCACGCTGGCGGCATCGCCGGCGGCATTGCAACCGGGCAGCCGGTCACCTTGCGCATTGCCTTCAAGCCGACCAGCTCGATCCTCACGCCAATGCAGACCATCACCCGCGACGGTGACGCTGCCGAGCTGCGCACCAAAGGTCGCCACGACCCCTGCGTCGGCATACGCGGCGTGCCGGTTGTTGAGGCGATGGTGGCGCTGGTGCTGGCCGACCAGAAGCTCCTCCACCGCGCACAATGCGGGTGACTGCCGAAGCACACGATCAAGCAATCGATCATCGCCGCTGAACCACATCATTGATCAAGGTCAGTGGTTGCACTTCGCAACTTTACAGCATCGCGGTATCGGCAACAGACGCGGGAGCTTGCGTGTCAGAACAACGCATCTGACACGTCTTACTCTCCCGGTGCTTGGTAAACGCCAGGCCGTTTTAAATTAGCGGTCTGCTGAGATTCTATTGTCGGGTACGTGCGTTCTAACCCCCGAGCCTGAACACCATCAGGTGATACTGGAGAGATACAATGCGAAAGAGCATGATGTTCGCCGTTGCGGCACTTGGTCTGTCGACAGCAGCAATTGCACAGACCGGCACGACCGCGGGCGGCGCCGGCACCACCGGTGGCCAGACGATGCCAGGCGGAACCGCAGGAACCAGCGGGACCTCGGACATGGGCACCACGACCGGCACGCCGGATTCGACGATGTCCACCACGCCGCCGGCATCGACCGACACGATGTCGACGACCGGTACGGCCGGAGATTCGGCATCGACTGCCGGAACCACGTCTACCGACACGTCGACCAAGATGACGACGAAGTCGAAAAAGCGTCGTCATTGATATCAGGAACGCCCGGCGGCTCACGCTGCCGGGCGTCACCTATTAATCCGCGAAGGGGTCGCGCACCAGAATCGTGTCCTCCCGTTCCGGACTGGTAGACACCAGCGCTACCGGGCAGCGGATCAGTTCTTCGATACGGCGAATGTATTTGATGGCCTGTGCAGGGAGCTCCGCCCAGCTACGGGCCCCAGCCGTCGATTCCTGCCAACCCGGCATCGTCTCGTATACGGGCACGACACGCGCCTGATCGGCAGCGTGTGCAGGAAAATAATCAAGCGTCTCGTCGCCGAGTTTGTAGCCGGTGCAGATCTTCACCTCGTCGAAGCCGTCGAGCACGTCGATCTTGGTAAGCGCAATGCCGGTGATGCCGCCGACCGCCGCCGACTGGCGCAGCAACACCGCATCGAACCAGCCGCAGCGTCGCTTGCGGCCCGTGACCGTACCGAATTCGTGTCCACGCTGTCCAAGCCGCTCGCCGGTCTCGTCTTCGAGTTCGGTCGGAAAGGGGCCGGAGCCAACCCGCGTCGTATAGGCTTTGGCAATGCCCAGCACGAAGCCGACCGCCGCCGGTCCGAGGCCGGAGCCACCCGCCGCCGTGCCCGCGATGGTGTTCGACGACGTGACGAACGGGTACGTGCCATGATCGACGTCGAGCAGCACGCCCTGTGCGCCCTCGAACAGGATGCGGCGACCACGCTCACGCGCCGCGTTCAGGTCACGCCATGCAGGCCGTGCGAAGGGTAGCACGAAACTCGCAATCTCGCGCAGCTCGGCCAGCAACGCCGCACGGTCGATCGGTGCTTCCCCAAAGCCTGCACGCAGCGCGTCGTGATGCGCGGTGAGGCGATCGAGCTGCGGCCCGAGATCGTCGAGATGGGCGAGATCGCACACCCGGATCGCGCGCCGGCCGACCTTGTCCTCGTACGCCGGGCCGATGCCGCGCCGTGTCGTACCGATCTTGCCGGCACCGCTCGCGTCTTCACGCAGGCCGTCGAGGTCGCGGTGCAGCGGCAGGATCAGCGCGCAGGTATCGGCGACCATCAGCGTATCGGTGGTGATCGTCACGCCCTGGCCGCGCAGCTTCTCGACCTCGGCCTTGAGCGCCCAAGGATCGAGCACCACGCCATTGCCGATCACCGAAGGCGTACCGCGCACAATACCCGAGGGGAGGAGCGACAGTTTGTAGACCGCTTCGCCGACGACGAGCGTGTGGCCGGCATTATGCCCGCCCTGGAAGCGCACGACCACATCGGCGCGCTCCGCCAGCCAGTCGACGATCTTGCCCTTGCCCTCATCGCCCCACTGGGCGCCGATTACCGCTACGTTCGCCAAAACATCCGTTCCATCTTGTCGCCGGGAAGCGCGATCCCTAATCGGCCAGCCGCGCGCGGTCCACGCCTAATCAGCCCTCAGGCGAGCGGGAACAGCGCCGCCGCGATCCAGCGGCCCTCTCCGCGCAACACCGCCCAGGCGCGGGCGGCAGCGCGGCTGTCCATCGCCTCGATGCCGAAGCCCATCGCCTCGACCGCGCGTGTAAAGGTGACCGGTGGCCGCACCAGCGTCGCGCCGGTGCCGAGCAGGAGAAACTCCGGCTTCGGATCGAGCGCCAACAGCGGCGCGATCGCCTCCGGCGTGAGCGCGTCGAGCGCCGGTGGTTCCCAGCCGTCCGCACGCTCGGGCGTGAGCAGCAACGCGCGGTACACGCCCTCGTCGACCTTGAAGCCGCCGAGCGAGAACGCCGAGACGATCGGCCCGTCGCTCCCCTGGCTCTTGTCCATCCGCATCAGCGTTTCTTCGTCGGCATGCCCTCGCTCGGCACCGTCTTGCCGGTCGGCACGTCACCCTTGGTCGGATCGGGCCGCAGCCCGAGCGAGATCAGCAGCGACGACGACACATAGATCGACGAATACGTACCGACGACGATGCCGAGGATCATCGCGGCGGTGAAGCCGCGCAACACATGTCCACCGAAGATCAGCAGCGCGAGCAGCGCGAGCAGGATCGTCAGCGAGGTCATCACGGTACGCGGCAGCGTCTCGTTGACCGAGAGATCGACGATCTGCGGCATGTCCATCTTGCGATAGCGGCGCATGTTCTCGCGGATGCGGTCGTCGATCACGATCTTGTCGTTGATCGAATACCCGATGATGGTCAGCACTGCGGCGACGATGTTGAGGTCGAACTCCAGCTGCGTCAGCGCGAAGAAGCCGAGCGTCATCAGCACGTCGTGGACGATGGCGACGACGGTGGAGACGCCGAACTGCCACTCGAAGCGGAAGATCGCGAACAGGCCGATGCCGAGCACCGCCAGCACGACCGCGAGCGCACCCTTCCAGATCAGTTCGTTCGAGACCTTGCCCGAGACGGCGTCCTGCTTGGAGAAGCGCGCGTCGGGGAACTTGGCACTGATCGCGGCCTGCACCTGTTTGACGACCGCGTCGGTGGCGCCCTTGTCGGCGCTCTTGGGCGGCGGCAGCTTGATCGAGACAGTCTTGTCGTCACCCACATTCTGAAGCCGCACCTCACCGAGGTTGAGCCGATCGACAGTGGTGCGCAGTGTGTCGAGATTGGGGGGCGTTGCGAACTTCTCCTCGATCATCAGGCCGCCGACGAAGTCGACGCCGAGATTGAGGCCGCGTGTGACCGTCAGCGCAACCGCCGCGATCGACAACAGCATCGTCAGCGCGAAAGCCCACGTCCGCAAGCTGACGAAGGGCAGGTTGGTGTTATCGGGAACGAGTTTCAGCAGGCGCATTTTACACCGTCACCCCGGCAGGAGCCGGGGTCTTGTTGGGGAGGACGCAGCGGGCGCCACAGGGAGACGGGTTCATATCGTGATATCCGTCGGGCGCGTGCGGCGAATCCAGGTGACCACCAGCATGCGGGTGAAGACCACGGCGGTGAACACCGAGGTGACGATGCCGATCAGCAGCACGATCGCGAAGCCGCGGATCGGGCCTGACCCCATCAGCAGCATGATGACCGCCGAGATGGCGTGCGTCACGTTCGCCTCGAAGATCGTACGGCTCGCTTCCTTGTAGCCTAGCTCGACCGATTGCAGCACGCTGCGGCCGCGCCGACGCTCCTCGCGGATGCGTTCGTTGATGAGCACGTTGGCATCGACCGCAGTGCCGACCGTCAGCACGAAACCGGCGATGCCCGGCAGCGTCAGCGTGGAGTTCAGCAACGCCAGCACGCCGACGATCACCACCACGTTGATGACGACGGCAAGGTTCGCGTAGGCGCCGAAACGGCCGTAGGTCAGGAACATGAAGATGATGACCGCGAGCACCGCGATCGTGCAGGCGAGAATACCGGCATGGATCGAATCGGCGCCGAGGTCGGGACCGACAGTGCGTTCCTCGACCACCTTCAACGGGATCGTCAGCTTGCCTGACCGCAGCGCGATGGCGAGCTGGTTGGCGCTGGCGACGGTGAAGCGGCCTTCGATATAGCCGCTGCCGCCGAGGATTTCGGTGTTGATCGACGGTGCGGTGATGACCCGGTCGTCGACGATTACCGCGAAGCGCTTGCCGATGTTGGTCTGCGTGATCCGCGCGAACTTCTTGCCGCCTTCGCTGTTGAAGGTGAAGTTGACGATCGGCGAATTGTCCTCCGGCTTGAAGCCCTGCGACGCGGTGACGAGCTGGTCGCCGGTCAGGATCGCCTGCCGCTTGACCATGATGGTGGTGCCGGGCGTACCGTCGTCATACGGCAGGATCTGATCGCCGAGCGGAAGGATGCCCTTCGCGGCCTGCGCCGGATCGACCGGCGTTTCGTCGACCATCTTGAATTCGAGCTTAGCGGTCTTGCCGAGCAGATCCTTGAGCGCCTGCGGGTTCTGGAGGCCCGGCACCTGTACGACGATCCGATCGGTGCCCTGGCGGACGATCGTCGGCTCCTTGGTGCCGAGTTCGTCGATACGCTTGCGCACCACTTCGGTGGCATCACCCATCGCCTGGTTGAGCGCCTGGTCGAAGCCGGCCTGCGTCGGCGTCATGACGATCCGCGACGAATCGACCACGCTGAGATCCCAGTCGCGCTGTCCGGTAAGGCCCGCACCGGCGGTCAGCTTGTTAAGCCGTTCGCGGGCGGCATCGACCTTGCTGACGTCGCGCAGCATGAAGCTGATCTTGCCGGTGTCGCTGGCGATGTCGCCGATGTCGATCGCGGGGGCGCGCGCCATCTCGCTCTGCACCTGATCGCGCATCGCATTCAGGCGCGTCTTGGCGAGATCGGACGTATCCGCCTCCAGCAGCAGGTAACTGCCGCCGGCAAGATCTAGGCCGAGATTGACGTGCGGGTGCGGGATCCAGCCCCACGTATCGGTCTGTTTCTCAGGAAAGAAACTCGGGATCGCCAGCGCCATCAGGCAGGCGAGCAGCCCCAGGATCGAGGCGATCTTCCAGCGCGGGAAATCGAGCATGATATCAGTCGTTCGCGGGCTTGGTGTTGAGGCCGGTCACCTCGGTCAGCGTCGCCTTGACGACGCGGATGCGGACATTGGGGGCAACTTCCAGTTCGACATACTGATCCTCGACCTTGGTCACCTTGCCGAGCACGCCGCCAGCGGTGATCGCCGAATCGCCCTTCTTCACCGCGGCGATCTTGGCCTGCTGCGCCTTCAGTCGCTGCTGCTGCGGGCGCAGCAGCAGGAAATAGCCGACCACCGCGATCGCGATATACGGAAAGAACACCAGGAACATCGAGGCGATGCCGCCCGACCCGGCGGCGGACGAACTGGCGGAAGCGGCAAAGGCTGGGCTGGCGAACATAACGTCCCGAACTAAAGATTCGCCGGCAAGCGCCGGGCGTGCGGGAGCGGCAACCGCCCCGCTTACAAGCGGCGCGCGCTATCATGGTCGCGCAGGGCGCGCAACAATCGCCTGTGTGGAAGCGCGCAATGCCGTTCGCGCTTGCATCGTGGCGCGGTGCCGCTTATTGGCGCGTCCCTCGGTCGGGGCGTAGCGCAGCCTGGTAGCGCATCACACTGGGGGTGTGGGGGTCGCAGGTTCGAATCCTGTCGCCCCGACCAAGATTTTCCACACACCTCTGGTTCTCAAGCATCGCTGTCGTCGGTCGTGCGCCGTCAGTCGCGGCAAAGCCGCGCCTTGTGGCGCGCTTTGTTTGCGCTGGCCGAGCTTGGCGGTGTGCGGATTAGCTTGCTAATCCGCCTCACGCCGGCGCTGGTGGGCGATGACGGGCTCGAACCGCCGACATTCTCGGTGTAAACGAGACGCTCTACCAACTGAGCTAATCGCCCCCGCGTGCGGAGAAAGCGCGTCTTAGCGGATTCTTCGGGGGCTGCAAGGCCGCTCGAACATCACGGCTGCTGTGGCGCAGGTATAGCGTCGTCGAACAGCGACGCGGCCTCGGGTGGCCGCAGTACCGCGCGGCGCAGCGCTTGGGTCAGCGGCTTCTCCACGAGGCTGAAGATCAGATAGCCTGCGGCGGTGACGCTGGCGAAAACCATCACCATGAAGGCCAGATACTGGGGCCAGCCATGCAGCGGCAGGTGCGGCATGACGCGGCCGATCAGCATCAGCACCATGACATGGAACAGATATATCGAGTAACTCGCATCGCCGATCATCGTCGCGAGCCGTGCCTTCAACCGGGTACCGTGCGCCTCCAGCGCCAGTGCGCCGACCACCACGCCGATGCCGCCCAGCGCCCGGGTGAGGGCGTCGTCCAGCGGTAGCAGGTCGGACGTGAGGATCAGCAGCGCCCCCGCCGGCAACGCGGCACCCATCCACCGCGCCAGCCGACCGTTCTCATAGGCCCAGGCGATGCCGAGCCCGACCACGAACTCGAGCATGATCGCGCGCGTGTAGGTGAACGGCACCGCGTCTTCCGGGTGGGTGATAATCCCGATCGTCACCGCCACGACGATCGCGATCGTGCTGAACCACGCCGGACGGCGCAGCAGCAGGCCGACCGCGAACAACAGATAGAAGAACATTTCGATGTTGAGCGACCAGCCCGGCACCAGCACGGGATAGACGTGCCAACTCGACAGATCGTAGCGGTAAGGAACGAACAACAGCGATTTCACGATCGTCGTCGCGGTGACATCGGGTTCGCCGAAATGGCTGAACCGCATCAGCACGAGGGCTGCGGTTGCGATCCAGTAGAGCGGCACCACCCGGATCATGCGCTTCACCAGGAACGCACCGGCACGCTCGCGCCGCGCCGCGACGTACATGATGAAACCGCTGATGACGAAGAAGATGTCGACACCGGCGATGCCGAACTTGAGATGCGAGAAGGGCGCGAACAGCCAGTCGGTGGCAGCGTTTGCATGCTGAAACACGACGAGCATCGCGGCGAGCCCGCGTAACTGCTGGATCGAGACAACGTCGAATGTGCCGCCAGCCGGTCGTGACAAGCCCATTCCCCCCAGCGTCATCGCAGCCCCGACGGACCCCTTAGCGATAAAGCCGGTGACGACCAAGGCGAGCTGCCGCTTGGTGGCGTGGTAAACCGCCTTCCCGTAACGGCCGCCAAAAATCAGCTTGCATCCACGTGCATGCGCACTATCTGCACGTGCAGATATTTCGGAGGCAGCATCTTGGCACGACTCAGCATCGAGGATTGCGCGACGCAGCGTTCGCCAGGGCGGATGCTGCGGCGGCTCGAACAAGACGTGAAGACGCTGCTCGAACGGCGGTTCGCGGCGGAGGACGTGACGGTGACGCAGTGGATCGCGCTGAAGGTGGTGCGGGATGCTGCGGTGTCGAACCCGGGCGAACTGGCGCGGGAGCTGAACATCACGTCGGGTGCCACCACCCGCCTGATCGACACGCTGGAGGAGCGCGGGTTGATGGCGCGCGATCGCAGCGCCGGGGACCGGCGCCTCGTCGGCCTGAAAGTCACCGATGGTGGTGACGCGTTGGTCCAGACGCTCGCGCCGATCGTGGTGGCGGGCTGGAACGAACTGGTCGCCGATTTCAGCGATACGGAGGTCGAGCAGTTCTCGGCGATGCTGGCGCGGCTGCTGGTGGTGGCGGAGCGGATGCTCGGCAAGGAAAGCGCGGTCTTCGCAGGGGAAGCGATATCATGATGAAGCCGATGATGAGGCGGGGGATCGTTGCCGCCACGGCGCTGTTGCTTGCCGGCTGCGCGAGCGTGCCGCACGATGCGCCGCAGGTCACGCAGCTGAAACCTGCCGCGCTTGGCCTCGCCGGAACGGCGGTGGTGTCGGATCGCTGGTGGGATGCATTCGGCGATGCGCAACTCGGCCGACTGGTCGATCTCGCGCTGACCGACAATCCCGACCTCGCCGGCGCGATCGCGCGCGTGCGCGCGGCGCAGGCCTCGGTCGAGGTGCAACATGCCGGCCAGTTGCCGCAGCTCAGTGCGGACACGGGGTTGCAGGTCGAGCGGTTCAGCGAACATTACATCATCCCGCCGCCTTATGGCGGGCACGTCTATTCGGTGCCGTCGCTCCAGGCCAATCTCGCCTGGGATCTCGACCTGTTCGGCCGCCAACGCACGCTGGTCGCGCAGGCGCGATCGAGCGAGCGTGCCGCCGAACTCGATGCCGCCGCCGCACGGCTGATGATATCGACCGCGGTCGCGCAGAGCTATGCCGGCCTCGTTCAGGCCGATCGCCAGATCGAGATTGCGGATCGGTTCGTGACGACGCGCCAGCAGGCGGTCGGCTACGTCCAGTCGCGCATCCGGCACCAGCTTGCCACGCAGTTCGAGGCGCGCACCGCCGAGACGTTGCTGGCCGAAGCGCAGCAGGCCAAGGTGCGCAGCAGCCAGCAGCGTGAGCTGGCGATCCATGCGCTCGCCGCGCTGGTCGGGCGTGGCGCGGACTTCTATCCGCAGATCGCCACGCCGACGCTGTCGCTCGATCACCCGCCGCAAGTGCCGGCGGTGCTGCCGGCCGACCTGCTCGGCCGGCGACCCGATCTGCTTGCGGGTCAGGCGCGCATCGACGCGGCGGTTGCCGGACAGCACGTCGCCGCCACGGATTTCCTGCCCAACGTCAACATTTCCGCGCTGGCGGGACTCGCCTCGCTCGGGCTCGGCTCGTTCTTCGCGAGCGGGTCGGGGCAGGTCGCGGGCGGCGCGGCGCTGCACCTGCCGATCTTCGAGGGTGGGCGGCTGCGCGCGCAATATCGCGGCGCGACCGCCGATCTCGACCGCGCGGTGGCGAGCTACAATTCCAGCGTCGTCGTGGCGGTGCGCGATACCGCCGATGCGATCACCAACGTGCGCGCGGCCGATGCCGCGCTGGTGCAGCAGGACAGGGTCGTCGGGGGCCTGCGCGAGACCGTGCGGCTCGATGCGGTGCGAACCTCGACGGGGCTCGGTTCACGGCTCGATGCAGTCGATTCCGGGTTCCGCCTGCTCGAAGCCGAGCAGCAGCGTATCGACGCGCAGGCCAATGCGATCGGCCAACGAATCAAACTCATCGCCGCGCTCGGCGGGGGCTTCGACGCCCGCACGACGATGGCAGCAAACACCAGGGACGCGGGACTATGACCGAAGACTCCATCCGCATCGACCGTGACCGTGATCTGCGCGCGGAGGCGTATGACGACGCGCCCGTCGCAGCCGCCGCCGCGCCCGCGCCGCCGCCGTCTCCGCCAGCACCACCGCCCGGCAAACCGCGCGCGCGGCGCATCGCCTTCATGATCCTCGGCGTGATCCTGCTGATCGCCGCGATCGTCTATGCGATCCACGTGTTCACCGCGCCGCCGACCGAGGAGACCGACGATGCCTATGTCGGCGGCAACGTGGTGAGCGTGACCGCGCGCGACGGCGGCACTGTCCTGGCGATCCACGCCGACAATACGCAAGCGGTGAAGCGCGGCCAGCCGCTGATCGATCTCGATCCGGCCACCACGGACGTGTCGTTGCAAGCGGCGGAGGCGGCGCTTGGCCAGGCGGTGCGGGCGGTGCGCTCCGACACGGCATCCGTCGACGAGGCGGGTGCGGAGATCGCGCAGGCGCGCGCCGATCTTGCCAAGGCGCGCAGCGATCTGTCGCGCCGCCGGGGCGCGGCGGCCGATGGTGCCGTCTCGGGCGAGGAGGTGAGCCACGCCGCCGACGCGGTGACGACCGCCAACGCCGCGCTCAACCTCGCGCTCGCCAAGCGCGCGCAGGCGGCGAGTGCCGTCGCCGGCACCAGCATCTACACCAACCCGCGCGTGCTGTCGGCGATCGCCAACGTGAAACAGGCGGCGATCAACTCCAGCCACATGCACATCGTCGCGCCGATGAATGGCGTGGTGGCGCAGCGCACCGTCCAGCTCGGCCAGCGTATCGCGCCGGGTACGCCGCTGATGGCGGTGGTGCCGCTCGACAGCTTGTGGGTGGACGCGAACTTCCGCGAGACGCAGCTCGAGCAGATTCGCGTCGGCCAGCCGGCGAAGATCACCGCTGACGTCTATGGCGGCAAGCTCGTGTTCCACGGAAAGGTGCTGGGTCTTGGCGCGGGCAGCGGTAGCGCGTTCTCGCTGCTGCCGGCGCAGAACGCGTCGGGCAACTGGATCAAGATCGTGCAGCGCGTGCCCGTCCGCATCGCGCTCGACCCGGCCGAGCTGCGCCAGCACCCCTTACGCGTCGGACTGTCGGCGAGCGTGACGGTCGACACCGCCGATCAGTCCAAGCCGCTCGTCGCCGCTGCCGCGCCGCCCGCCGGTGGCACGCAAATGAGCCTCGACGGTGGTCCGGCGATCGATGCGCGCATCCGCCAGATCATCAACCAGAACCTGGGCCGCACCCGGTGAGCAGCCAGCCGCAGGCAGCCGCCGGGCCGCCGCCCCTCGCGGGGATCGCGCTTGCGGTGACGGCGGTCGCGTTGGCGCTCGGCACCTTTATGCAGGTGCTCGACGGCACGATCGCCAACGTCTCGCTGCCGACGATCGCGGGCAGTCTGGGCGTCAGTTCGGACAACGGCACCTGGGTCATCACCTCGTTCGCGGTCGCGAACGGGGTGACGGTGCCGCTGACCGGCTGGTTCATGCAGCGCTTCGGCGTGGTGAAGACCTTCACCGTATCAGTCTTCGCCTTCACGGTCGCATCGTTGCTGTGCGGGCTCGCGTGGGATCTGCCCTCGCTGATCTTCTTCCGCATCCTCCAGGGGGGTGTATCCGGGCCGATGATCCCCGGCAGCCAGGCTTTGCTGATCGCGATCTTCCCGCCCCACAAACGCGGCACCGCGCTCAGCATCTGGTCGATGACGACGCTGGCCGCGCCGGTGTTCGGCCCGGTGCTCGGCGGCTACATCTCCGACAATTATCACTGGAGCTGGATCTTCCTCATCAACGTGCCGATCGGTCTGGCGGCGGGGTTCATCTCCTGGCAGTCGCTCAAGTCGCGCGAGACGCCGACCCGCAAGGTGCGGATCGATACGGTCGGTCTGATGCTGCTCGCCTTCTGGGTGTTCAGCCTCCAGACCATGCTCGATCTCGGCAAGGATCGCGACTGGTTCAACAACCCGATCATCGTCGTGCTGACGGTGTGCGCGGTGGTCGGCTTCGTCGCCTGGGTGATCTGGGAGATGACCGACGGCCAGCCCGCCGTCGACCTGTCCTTGTTCAAGCGGCGCAATTTCGCGCTGGGCACGCTGGCGATCTGCCTCGGCTATGCGGTGCTGTTCGCCAATAATCTGCTGCTGCCGCTGTGGCTTCAGGAGCAGATGGGGTATACCGCGACATGGGCGGGGCTGGTCGCCGCGCCGGCCGGGATCATGGCGGTGGTGATGACGCCGATCATCCAGCGGCTCAGGATCGACGTGCGCTGGATCGCGTCCTTCTCGTTCGTCTGCTACGCGGCTTCGTTCTTCATGCGCTCCTGGTATACGCCGGACGCGAGCTTCCTCGTGCTCGCGACGCCGCTTTTCCTGCAAGGCGTGGCGATGGCGGCGTTCTTCGTGCCGCTCATCACCATCCTGCTCGACGGGATCCCGGCGGAGAAGGTGCCCTCGGCCTCGGGCATCTCCAACTTCGCGCGCATCACCGCCGGCAGCTTCGCGGCCTCGCTCACCACCACCTTCTGGGATCGGCGCGAGGCGCTTCACCAGAGCCGGCTGGCCGAGGCTGGCAGCAACTGGTCGCCGGTCTACCGGCAGACGCTCGACCAGCTTCAGACGCTGGGCGCGAGCCCGGGGCAGGCGGTCGGCGCGGTGATGCGGCAGATCGTCGGGCAGGCGTATCTGCTCGCCTCGCTTGAAATCTTCTGGCTGTGCGGGTGGATCTCGATCGTGCTGATCGGGGTGGTTTGGCTGGCGCGGCGCCCGGCCCCGGCGGATCATGGTCCGGTTGCGGATTAAGGTGGTTTCGGCGGTATCAACCACGCGTGGATAGCGGCGATTAAGGGATGGTGGTGTTGACTGGCATGGGAGGGGTCGTGTCCATGTCAGCCATCACAGGGGTATCAGCACCGGAACTGAGCCTGCCGCGTATCCAGCGGCCCGCACCGGATACGGCAACGTCCACGTCGGCAGCGCTCGCATCGAGCCAGCCGGCCCGCTCGACACCGGCCCAACGCGCCGCCTTGCCGGATGCGATCCGTGACGACCGGTTCGAGGCTGCATCGAGCGGCACCAACACGCACGTCGTCCGGCAGGTCGTCCAGCAGATCACCGCCGCGCTGGCTTATGGCGCGCACGTCTCCGTGGTCAGCAATGGCACAGGGCTCCACGCGACGATCGACGTCTCCGGCTAGGCTGCGTCCGCCAGCGCCGGTAGGCGTGCCCGCCCCATCGCGACGAACGCGTCGAACAGCCGCTGCATTGTCGGTTTCTTGTAAGGGAAGGTCGCGACGTCATCGAGGTCGTGTACGATCATCGCAACGTCGACCTCGAACACCAGCAGTCGCCCGTCCGGCAGTTCCGCGCAGTCGATCCCGAAATAGTCGAGCCCGATGTGACGGTTGAGCGCCGCAAAGGCGTCGGCGTGGCGCGCTGCGAAGTCGGTGTCGAAATTGGCCATCCACGCTGCCTCGATCGCGCGTTTCGCCGGGTTCTCGGCCATGCCTGAACCGAAATAATGCACGATCCAGTGGTCGGACAAGGCGAGATGGCTGGGATACGGCTTGCCGCCGATCAGCACGATACGCTGCTTGCCGAACAGCCCGTCGGCGCCGCGATAGTCCACGAACGGCGCAAGGAAGAAGGCATCGTCCGGGTATGACGCCAGGTAGGTGGCAAGCTCGCCCGCGTCGTCCGCCCGGTCGAGACCGCCGCCGGCGTGCGTTCCGAGCGGACGGATGATGATCGGAAACGACAAGCCGGCAACTGTTGCTTCGAGCGTCACGGTGCCCGTCGCAACCGCGGCGAGTGCGGCGCGACCGACATGGTGCGTGCGCGGCACCAGCAGCGCGGTCTCGTCCGCGAACATCGCGCTCACGCCGTCGCGGGTGAGGCTGGCGATTGTGTGAGGGTCGGCATTGAGGACGGGACCAGGCAGCCCGGGCAGCAACGCCGCCATCCGCGCTAGGACCGGCCGGTGCGCGGTCGCCTCGCCGATTGCGAGCAGCGCGACGTCATGTTCGGGCAGATCGTCGAGGTCGGCGGTATCGGCATCGACATAGTGCAGCCACAGCACCGCATCCGATCCGTTCAGCAGGCAATCGACCGGCGTGTTCGCCATGAAATCGCCCGGCGTGACGAAGGCGAGCAGGCGGATGCCGCTGCCGTCGCCGTGGACGACGCGGTAGTCGCGACGGATTTTCAGCGCCTCCGCCATCATCGCCAGTGCCTCGTCGGTGCGGGCATGGGCTTGCAGGATCATCGACAGGTCCATCATCGCCGCCGCATCGCCGGCGTCCGCCGCGACACGAGCGGCGCGGTCGGCCCACAGCGCGGTCATGTCCTGCCGCTCGAACGCCATCGGCAGGATGCGGTGCAGGCCGAGAATGTCGGAGTCGGTCATAGATAGTCCTTAGGCGCGGTCGGCATGGCCGAAGGCGAGCACACCCTCGATCAGCGCATCGACATCGCGGGTCGTGGTGCGATGGTTGACGAACGCGGCGCGGATGGCGGGAACGCCGTCGAGCAGCGTGATCGAGGGCGCGACGCGCCCGGCGGCGTGGAGCCGCTCGACGATGCGGCGGTTGCGGTCGCCATCTTCCACCCCGCGCCGCGCGAAGCCGAAGCACACGATGTTGAGCGCGACCGGCGCGCGTAGCACGAGATCGGGATGGTCCTCGACTTGTGCCGCCAGCGTCCGCGCAAGCTGGCAATTCGCGTCGATCGCCGTGCCGAGTGCCTTCAGCCCATAGGTCTTCAGCGTGAACCACGTTTTCAGCGCCCGAAACCCGCGCGACAGATCGGGGCCAAGGTCGCACGGCCAGCGCGCGCCCGCGGCCAGGCCGGTTTCCGCGCGGGTGAGATAGCTTGCCTCCGCCGCGAACGTGTCGTGCTGCCACGCGCCGTCGCGCACCAGCAGGAAACCGGCGTCGTAGGGAACATGCCCCCATTTGTGAAAATCGAACGCGATGCTGTCGGCGCGTTCGATGCCGGCGAGCAGCGGCGCGATCGCATCCGACAGCATGCCGAGTGCGCCGAGCGCACCGTCGACGTGGAAGTGCACCGCCTCGCGCGCGGCGAGATCGGCGAGCGCATGAAGATCGTCGATCGCGCCGATATCGACGCTGCCGGCGGTGCCGACCAGCAGGAACGGCTGGAAACCGGCGGCGCGATCGGCGCGGATCTGGCGGGCGAGTGCGGCCACGTCGATCGCGCCGCGCGCGTCGGTCGCGATCCGCCGCAGCGCGTCACTGCCGAGCCCGGCCATCTCCAGCGCGCGCGGCACGCAGCCGTGTACCGCGGTTGAGGCATAAGCGAGCAGGCGCGGTGCCGCCGCCACGCCGCCGCTGCGGACCGCGCGGCAGGCGCGGGTGCGCGCGATCAGCAACGCGACGAAATTGGCTTGCGACGTGCCGGTCAGGAACAGGCCTTCGGCGCTCGCCGGGAAGCCGAACACCTCGCGCATCCAGGCGACGATCTGGCGTTCGACCGCGATCCCCATATGATCGCGCCCGCCGCAATTGGCATTGAGCCCGCCCGCCAGCATCTCGGCCAACATGCCCACCGGCGTGCCCGCGCCCTGCACCCAGCCCATGAAGCCGGAATGGAGGTTGCCACTGGCATACGGCAGGATCGTCTCGCGGAAGATCGCCTGCGTGTCGACGAGATCTGTCGGAGCGAGTGGCAACGGCCCGGCCATCGCCGCGTGGGCGGCGGGTGGCGGAGCTTGCCAGACCGGTTGTGCATCGAGTGTCTGAAGGTGATCGAGCATATCGTCGAGCATGCGGTGCGCCTGCGCGCGCAAGCTCGGCCAGTCGGCAGGATCGAGCGTCGTCGCGCCCGGCAGCGCGGGTGGTAAGGTCGCGGGGCGGGGGAGCGTGCGTTCAACGGCCATCAAGGTCTTTCCGATCGGCTCCACCAAGCGCGTGGATGAGGCGGTGCGTGGTCTCGCGTAGCGTCGCATGGTTAATCCGCTCCTAAACCACGCCCCTCCTTCTCATTATAGGACAGCGCACGTGCGCCTGGCCGAGCCGCATTTATAACCAAATCGGTAAAAACTCTGTCCTACAGCGTGTCTGTGCCGGTAGCGAGCGGCGCTCACAGCCAGAAGGACTTCGATATGATGAGATATCTCCTTGCCGTGTCCGGTGCGCTCGCGCTTCCGCTGTCCGGTGCGCCAGCTCATGCGCAGAAGGCGTCCTCGGTGCAGGCGCCTGGTGGCTTTGCGCCGATGCAGGCGCCGTGCGTCCGGCAGAGCGACGGCAGCTGCGTCCCCGTCAGCCCGGTCGCGCCGTGGCCGATCACGCAGGGGCCGCTCGCCGCCGCGATCTCGACGCCGCTGGCCGGCACCGTCACCAGCGGCGCCGTCACCCCAAGCTCGGGCGCGGCCGGCTTCGCCAACGGTTCGGCGGTGATCGGCCCGCTAACGCCGCAACTCGGCCGCGATGACGGTCTCAAGCTGTGGACGACCAACAATGCTGCCTATTCCTGCCAGCTGGTCGACAGCATCGACGGTGGCGCAACCAAGCTGCCGCTGACCATCTTCGACGCCGCGACCGGCGGGCCTTACACAGGCCCGGTCAACAGCATCATCACGAACGAGACGATCGCCAACACGCAGGTTTACCTGCTGTGCACCGTCGCATCGGGCACGCTCAATTATGTGGTGGCACAATAATGGCGGCCCGCTTCCCGCTCGTCGCGGCGATCGCTTCGCTGCTCGCCGCCATGCCCGCCCAGGCGCAACAGGACCGCGCCGCGCGCGCGCTCGCGCTGCAGGCGAAGGTCGCGGCCGCCACTCGTATGCCACGGCTTTCGGTCATCTCCGGTGCCGAACAATGGTACGGGATCGGTGTCACGCTGGCCGCCGCCGGGCCGTACAACACCGTGCGCGTGCTGCACCGTAACCTCGCGCGGTGCATGGCATCGGGGCTTCGCCTGCTGGCCGGCAATTATGGCTGGGCCACCACCAGCACGGGCGGCACGCCGTCCGCACCCAAGGAACGGCAAAATCCCGGCACGATCCTGGTGCACAGCGCGATCGAGTTCGCGGGCACCAAGACCGACCAGTCGGCACCGCGCATGCCGGTGCGCTGGGGCGGTCAGGCGGTCGCGACGATGAGCCCGTCGTCGGCGGCACTTGGCTTCCCCAACCTGCTGCTGTCCGATCCGGTGTCGGGCGCGATCGCGCCGGGGGCGACCTTCTACGAACGCTCCTCGGTTACGGTGGCGACCGCCGGGCAGTTGTTCTTCAGCGCGCTGTCGCTGCGTGGCGGCAGCAGCGGCTTCGGCACCGACAGCGGCGAAGGTTCGGCCGCGAACTCCACGGCGGAGCGCGCGTTCGACAATGCCGGTGGCGACGTCACCGTCGCCGCGCCGCAATTCGCCGCCGGCTGGTCCGCGCTGGCGGTGCTGGGCTATTGCTCGGACGGGTCGGTCGCGCCGTCCATCGCGATCGCCGGCGACAGCATCGTCACCAAGGGCGATGATGCGGGGTACGGGTATTTCACCGGCGGCTGGGCGCTGCGGGCGTTCGCCGCCTATCCGCATATGCTGCTGGCCCTGCCGGGCGAGCGCGAGATCGATGCGGTGCAGCCGTGGAACTTCGCGTCGCGGCTGGAAGCGTCGGGATATGCGACGCACGTGCTATGGGCCTATGGCCGCAACGATCTGAGCTACGACCTGGGGACGCTCGGCTACACGCCCGCGCAGGCCCTTGCCGCGATGAAGGCGGTGCGGTTGCAGGCGGCCAGACAGTTCATGATGCCGCGCGGTGCAGCACCCGGGCAGGTGTTCATCGCCGCCACCATCCTGCCGGCGCCGACGTCGAGCGACGGGTTCCTCACCCTGTCGGGTCAGAGCAAGGACGTGTACGAAGCGGGTCGCGTCCTCTTCAACGACTGGCTGCGTGATCCCGGCGCGGGCGGCTTCGTCGCGCAGGCCAATGCGCAGGTGGCGGGCGTCGCCAATGCCGGCACCGCGCGCGTTGCCGATCCATGCGCCGGGCTGGAGGTCAACGCGGCGGGCGTGCCGACGCTCGACGGCGGGTTCTCGCCACCCGCCACGCAGACCTACGCGAGCGGTACCTCCTCGGGCAGCAATCCCGGCAATGCGTTCAACGATACCGGCAAGGCGTGGACGCCCGGCCAGTATCGCGGTACCGAGCTTCAGATCGTGTCGGGTACCGGCGCCGGGCAATCTCGCGGCATCGGCGGCAACAGCGCGACGCAACTGCTGATCGCGGATGCGTGGACGACCGTGCCCGATGCGACCAGCACCTATCGCATCACCGATGCGCCGGGCTGGAACGGCGTGCATCCGGGCACGCGCGGTGCGATCCTGTCGGCGGGCGGCGTTAATGCGGCGACGCTGATGCAGCCGCTGCCGGTCCGTTGAGCGGGAAGGGGAGACGATGCGCCAGCGCGACCATCTTATCGCCTATCTCGCCACGCTTGCGACACTGACGCTGATCTTCACGATCGCAATCGTGGCGGGCGTCATCAGCGAGCATGTCATCGGCAAGATCGAGGCGTTCGGCCTCGGCACCATCACCGGCGGGTTGATCGGCGTACTGCGCCTGCCCACCAGCCAGTCCGCCGAAGCCAGCGGCGGCTCGGCACGCAGCAGCGACTGAACTGGCCCCCGCCGGCCGCGGGGGCTTTTCTTAAAGCGTGATCGCCGCCTTCAGGCCGAGTACGCCGACATCGCTCAACGTCTTCACGCCGCCGGGATGGTGGATCAGTTGCACGTTCGGTTGCAGCTCCAGCCACGGCACCGGCGTGATGCTATAATAGAGTTCGGCGGCATATTCGGCGTCGCGCACCGGCGTACCGGGCACCAGCGTGTCCGCCTGCGCCGCGCGCCCGTTGACGTTGGTGCGGCCGACCGCGACGCCCAGCACGTCGCCGGACACACCCGGCAGCAACCCCTTGTAGAACACGCCCAGCGCGACCTGGTTGTCGGTCACGCTGGTGGCGCGGTCGGCCTGTGTCACATTCGCGAACACGCCGAGTCCGGTCAGCGCCTTGCCATCCTTGGACATGCCGGTGATCTGCTGCTGCATGCTGGCGAACACGCCGTAGCGGCCGGAATGTCGCAGCGGTGCGAGGCCGGTGATGACGATCGGGCGGCGGTCGATGTCGAGCAGCACGTCGTCGCCCTTGGTCGTAGAGTACCAGCCGCCGATCTTGTACGCGCCGACATGGCCGCCATCCAACCCACGCGTCCAGCCTGCCTCGACCGGGATCAGCACGCCGTTCGCGCCGCGAAACCGCGCGATGAAGAAGCTGTTCTTCAGGTCGTTCGGGTTTTCGACATAACCGCCGATCTGCACATAGGCGCCATGCCCTACATCCGCATGGAGGATGCCGGCCCACTGCGCGATCGGCCAGTTCGTCCAGTAATCGCCGACCAGATTGCCCGGCTGCGCGCCGCAGAAGGTCAGGTTCATGAAGTGGCACGAGAACACCGCGAAGTCCGCACCCGGATTGGTGCGGCCGAGCTTCACCTCGACCTGATCGCCGAGCTTCTGCTGGTACCAGAGCTCCGTAACGCGCACGGTCTGGCCGCGACCATAGACCTCCTGCACCTGTTGCAGCGTGTTGAGCCCGGCATCGTCCGACAGGTTGCGCCCGCGCCGCCACGTTACCGTCGCCTGGAATGTGCCGCCATCGATTCCGGCGATCGTGTCGAGATCAAACTTGGCGCCGACGTCGAACTGCCCGGTCTCGGTCACCTTCTCACGTTCGCCGCCGGTGACGTTCCACGCGCTTTCCGAGGCATAGCGCGCCGACACCGCGATGCCGCGCTTGCCAAGGTACGTGCGCGTCTTGCGCCAGTCGCCGAACAGCCCCGGCGGCGCCTGATAGCGCGTATCGCCGATCGGTGCGTTGGGTGACGTGTCATACGGGTGGAGCGCGTGGGTGTAGCGACGCCGCGCGGCCGGTGTGTTGGCGGGTGGCGCGGCGTTGGCGGGCGCCTGCGTGTCGGTTGCGGATGCCGCCTCCGGCGCGGGTGCCGGTGCGCCGATATCGACGGGGGCCGACAGCGCGGCCGGCTTTGCGGTCGGCGGCTTCTGCGTATCGGTCGGCGGCTTCTGCGTGTCGGTCGGGGGCGGGGCGGCGTCGGTGGGCCGCGTCTGCGCGTGGGCGCTTGCGCCGGTGAGCAACCAGGCCGCACCCAGTACGGGGGCGATACGGCGGACCGTCGTCACGATCATGGTCGAAGTACATCCTTGGGCGCGATCGCTGCGATCGGCAGCGCGCGGGTTGCGGGGGCTGTGCGGTTGTCGCCATAATCGCTTTGTGGCGAAGGTGAAACGAATATGCACCCTCGCAGCGCGGGGTAACCGTTCCTATCTCCGCTCTGGAAACCCCTTCAGAACAAAGCTAGAACCATCGGTATGGCCCTTACCACCATTTCCGTACGCGGCGCGCGTGAGCACAACCTCAAGAACGTCTCGGTCGATATTCCGCGCGATACGCTGACGGTCATTACCGGCCTGTCCGGCTCCGGCAAATCGAGCCTCGCGTTCGACACGATCTATGCCGAGGGGCAGCGCCGCTACGTCGAATCCTTGAGCGCCTATGCGCGCCAGTTCCTCGAAATGATGCAGAAGCCCGATGTCGATCACATCGAGGGCCTGTCGCCTGCGATCAGCATCGAGCAGAAGACCACCTCGCGCAACCCGCGCTCGACGGTGGCGACCGTCACCGAGATCTACGATTACATGCGCCTGCTGTGGGCGCGCGTCGGTATCCCGTACTCGCCCGCCACCGGCCTGCCGATCGCCGCGCAGACGGTGTCGCAGATGGTCGACCGCGTCATGGCGCTGCCCGAAGGCACGCGGCTGTACCTGCTCGCGCCGGTCATCCGGGGCCGCAAGGGCGAATACAAGAAGGAGATGATGGAGTGGCAGAAGGCCGGCTTCACCCGCGTCCGCATCGACGGCGAACTGCATGAGATCGAGGAAGCCCCGGCGCTCGATAAGAAGCTCAAGCATGACATCGAGGTGGTGGTCGACCGCCTCGTCGTGAACGCCGACAGCGCCACCCGCCTCGCCGAAAGTTTCGAGACCGCGCTGAAGCTTGCCGAGGGGCTGGCCTATGTCGATCTCGTCGATGCGACCGTCGCCGGCCTTGCCGGGAACGCGCCGATGCCGGTCAGCGAAGGCCAGGCCGAGGGGGAGACGATCGCCAAGGGCAAGACCACCAAGAAGATGAAGGGCACCGGCATCCCGGACAACCGCATCGTCTTTTCGGAAAAGTTCGCGTGTCCCGTAAGCGGCTTCACCATCGCCGAGATCGAGCCGCGCCTGTTCTCGTTCAACGCCCCGCAGGGCGCGTGCCCGGCCTGCGACGGCCTTGGCGAGAAACTGCTGTTCGACGAAGACCTCGTCGTCCCCAACCACGCGCTGTCGATCAAGAAGGGCGCGGTCGTGCCGTGGGCCAAGTCCAACCCGCCGTCGCCCTATTACATGCAGGTGCTCGGCAGCCTCGCACGCGAATACGATTTCAACCTCGACACGGCGTGGCAGGAACTGCCGCCCGAGGTGCAGCGCGTCATCCTCCACGGCACCGAAGGCAAGCCCGTCACGCTCACCTTTATCGACGGGCGCAAGAGCTACGACGTGAAGAAGCCGTTCGAGGGCGTGATCGGCAACCTCAACCGCCGCATGCTCTCCACCGAAAGCGCGTGGATGCGCGAGGAACTGTCCAAATATCAATCCTCCGCCCCCTGCGAAGTGTGCGGCGGAGCGCGCCTCAAGCCCGAGGCGCTCGCGGTCAAGATCGGCATGCGCGACATCTCGTCGATCACGCACCTCTCGGTGGTCGATGCGCTCGCGTGGTTCACGCAGATCCCCGACGAATTGACCGGCCAGCAGAAGGAAATCGCCGAACGCATCCTCAAGGAAATCCTCGAGCGGCTTGGCTTCCTCAACAACGTCGGGCTGGATTACCTCAACCTCGATCGCACCTCCGGCACGCTGTCGGGCGGCGAGAGCCAGCGCATCCGCCTCGCCTCGCAGATCGGCTCCGGCCTGTCGGGCGTGCTCTACGTGCTCGACGAACCCTCGATCGGCCTGCACCAGCGCGACAACGACATGCTGCTCGCCACGCTCCGCCGTCTGCGCGATCTCGGCAACACCGTGCTGGTGGTCGAACATGACGAGGATGCGATCCGCACCGCCGATTACGTGATCGACATGGGGCCGGGCGCGGGCGTCCACGGCGGCGCGGTGATCGCGCAAGGCACCTTCGAGGAAGTGCTCGCCACCGAGGGCAGCATCACCGCCGATTACCTCTCCGGCCGCCGCAAGGTGCCGGTCCCGGCCAAGCGCCGCAAGGGCAACGGCAAGAAGCTCACCGTCCACAACGCCACCGCCAACAATCTGCGCGGCGTGACGGCGAGCATCCCCTTGGGCACCTTCACCTGCATCACCGGCGTATCCGGCTCGGGCAAGTCGAGCTTCACCATCGACACGCTCTACGCCGCCGCCGCGCGCTCGCTCAACGGCGCGCGCATCGTGCAGGGCAAGCACGACAAGATCAGCGGCCTGCAATATCTCGACAAGGTGATCGACATCGATCAGTCGCCGATCGGCCGCACCCCGCGCTCGAACCCGGCCACCTACACCGGCGCCTTCACCCAGATCCGCGACTGGTTCGCCGGGCTGCCCGAGGCGCAGGCGCGCGGCTACAAGGCCGGGCGGTTCTCGTTCAACGTCAAGGGCGGCCGCTGCGAGGCGTGCCAGGGCGACGGCCTGCTCAAGATCGAGATGCACTTCCTCCCCGACGTCTACGTGACGTGCGACGTCTGCCACGGCCAGCGCTACAACCGCGAGACGCTGGAGGTGAAGTTCAAGGGGCTGAGCATCGCCGACGTGCTCGACATGACGGTCGAGGATGCGGTCGAGTTCTTCAAGGCGGTGCCGCCGATCCGCGACAAGATGGCGATGCTGGCCGAAGTGGGTCTCGGCTACGTCAAGGTCGGCCAGCAGGCGACGACGCTATCGGGCGGCGAAGCGCAGCGCGTGAAACTCGCCAAGGAACTGTCGCGCCGCGCCACCGGCCAGACGCTCTACATCCTCGACGAGCCGACCACCGGCCTGCATTTCGAGGACGTCCGCAAACTGCTCGAAGTGCTCCACGCGCTGGTCGAGCAGGGCAACACCGTGGTGGTGATAGAACACAATCTCGACGTCATCAAGACCGCCGACTGGGTGATCGACCTCGGCCCGGAAGGCGGCGTGAAGGGCGGCGAGATCGTGGCGGAAGGCGTGCCGGAGAAGGTGGCGAAGGTCGCGGCGAGCTTTACCGGGCGGTATTTGGCGCCGTTGTTGGGGTGATCGCAGCGATCTTTCTTGCGTAGTAGGATCTACTCAGTAAGACACATGCGCTAACTTTTCGGATCAGTTCGTGTTTGCAGAACAATTGCCAGACCAATGCCCGCCCTTGGAGGCGAATGAATTCGCTTGGAGTGGTGTCTATAGATTGACGAACGACCGGCCTACTACGGAGCAAAGTTTTGCATCGCATGCAGCTTTGGGAAAGGTTATGCCTCGGAGTTTAACCAACATATGCTCTTGGTCTTCATGTTCGCTGACGACCGACCCGGCTACGTTGAGGAAGCTTAAAAAGCTTCGTTACAGGTACGCTGTGCAATTAGAGATTCCCGCAGGTGCAGGGAAGAGTCTTAAAAAAAGGCATTCACGTCGATTTTTGGCGGTACGCAAATTTCAACATTCTCGACGCAGTTGTCGCAGTGGATTTAGTTTGATGGCGACGAGAGTCATTGCATCGCTAGAGCAAGTTCTGCTTTGGTACGATGGCCCGCAGATTTTGTTGCTGCGTGTCCCTAATACATTATTTGTAATTGCCGTGGCGGCTACTGACAAGCTGGGTAATGATCTATTCTTAGGGGCCTTGGTAACTCCTAGGCAGCTAGTTCAATATCAAGCTGAAAATTTTGATCTTCGTTTTCTAATGCTGCGCGCGCATCGTTCAGCGTGGTATCAGTTTGAGTTGTCTGATGATGAAGAAGAGATAAAGCTTACTCGTATCAAGCGCGACGCGGAGTTAATCCGTGATTTTATTCCAGAGGCTGGTCTATTTTCTCGGGCGCATGAACCAATAAAAACAGTATCACTCGCAGCGCCTAGTGCTGTTGAGAAATTTGACATTGATGGAAGTTGGAACTTAGGAGAGTTTTCTAGCTTTTATGGACAAGTTGAAGATGTATACTATATTTTTAACACAGTAGACAGATATTACAATAATAACACGTCTATTGATGAAAAACTTAAGCTTCAGGAAGCGTTTTTAAGACCGTGGAGGGGCGGAGGAAGCTACCTTGGCTTTTACGGGCAGATTGCAAACGATAACGACCAGGAAAGTCAGTTGCGGGTAAGTGGTATTCAATATCACTCGCCGGGGTATGTTGAGGTTCGGGCAAGGCAAAAGCCTTTTGACGACCTAATCAATCTAATTGCACGTTTCTCGAATGATCCGATGCCCGCCAGAAAGGCTTATCGAAATCTCTATTCCTTCATGGCAAAAGCTAAGCTTCTGAAAGCATCACCTGATTCCTTCCTTAGTCAGGACTATCAAGACGCGATTCGTAGCCTTGCCGAGGATCTCTCCGGATCATTGGGGGCGGTGGATTTCATCCATATAGAGCACATGGCGAGGGAAAATGTTTTGGTAACGGCAAAGGTCTTCTTATCGCTTCATCGGCGCGTGGAACGATTAAATGGTTTTTTTGCTCAAGGTCGTGTGAAGCATGATCGGGTTGAAAATAATGTCCAGGCAACAATGATCGATGGATAAGCGTAGGTACTAGAATCGTTAGTGCCGATCGCTTGTCTAAGTTTGCGTTATCATCTGTCCTACAAACCCCTATCCCACGTACCCCTTTCGTCCTCCCACAAACGAAAGGCACGTCCATGTCCGCCACCCGTCACCCGCAGTCGGTCCCGCTGTCGCGGCCCGGTCAGATCGATGGCGTCCACACCGGCGCGGATCGCGATGCGCGGGCGCATTGGCAGGCGCTGGTCGATGCGCGGTTGATCGGTAACGTCCAGCCGCTCTCGCCCGAAACCCTCGACACCATCGCCGCATGGGAAGAGGTGCTGGGCGTCCGCAAGCGCGGCGGCATCTGGTGAGCGGGTCGGTGCGGACGGCTGGCGTGGGCGCGGTCACGCCCGCGTGCGGCGGCAAAGCTCATGGCCGTATACGCGCGATGTTGGTGAAGATTGGCCGGCGCGCGTCGGGGCGGGCGGGGCGTTTCGGCGGCGCGCGACGCGGGAGTAAACCCCGCGTCGTCGGACGGCGCTTTGGCGCCGCCGGCCGCACGCGGCTCTAATTCGTAAGGAGCTTCGCTCCTTCCTCACCGCCGCGTGGTGTACTCATCCTCCACCGACCATTGCCGCTCCGGCAGCCAGACATGCGCGGTGTCGGCATAATAGCGCGGGCGTTCATTATACCGGCTCTCGACAATGCGGACCTGGCGCATCGCATCGCGCTTCGCGGTCTCGGTACAGGACGGCACGTAGCTCGACCCATAACCACGATCCCCCAGCGAATCGCACAGTTCCTCCGCCGTCACGCTCACCCGGCGGCGCAGCTCGCGGCGGTCTTCGGGATATTCGAGGTGCAGGTCGCGGTAGCTCACCCGCTGCGACACCGAGTCGACATATTCGGGGATCGGCTGATGCCCATAGACGACGATATCGTCGCGCCCGAAGTTCTGCGCCGACGCCGGCATCGCGCCGAACACGGCAACACCCGCGGCGATCGCGGCAATGGACAGGTGGGACAAGCGTTTCATCGAAAGCTCCTCGGCTACGCTGCCCGCGCGTGTGCCGGCAGGCATCTGATCCTGCGTTAACCATTACCACACCGGCACGTTCCGGCAAACCGCCGCTCACGGAGCGGGGAACGGACCGGCCGCTCTACCCGTTGGAAGGCTAACGTCTTCACCACAAAGGACATGACGCAATGGCCGCCAAGTCGAAAAGTCCGAAACCCGCCGCGCGCAAGACCAACGCTCCCAAGCCGGAGCGGACCCGCTCCAGCGCCACGATCGGCCTCGCGGCCGGTGCGGTCGCGGTGCTTGGCGGTCTCGCTGCCGCCTTCCGCTTCGGCACGTTCGACCGGCTCATCGCCAAGGCATCGCGCACCGCCAACGAACACGCCGCACCCGATCTCGCGCCGACCAAGCCGCACAACGACGGCAGTGCCCGTGCGCCCGAGGCGTTCCGGCCCGATCCCACCGCCCCCGTCTCTGCGGCGGAGCGCGATGCCTTCCGCCCGGCCACCGTTCCCGTCGGCGGCACGCCCGACAAGCATACCGACGCGGTCCACTAAACCGCTTCGTCGCGGCGGCGGATTGCGGAGGCGGGAAACCGCTCCCATATCCGCCGCCATGAGCGAACAATCCCATCGAGTGGTGTGGCACGGCACCACGATCCTGTCCGTGCGCAAGAATGGTCGTGTCGTCGTCGCCGGAGACGGTCAGGTGACGCAGGGCCAGACCGTGATGAAGCCCAACGCCCGCAAGGTCCGCCGGCTCGGCGATGGCTCGGTGATCGGCGGGTTCGCCGGCGCGACCGCCGATGCCTTCACCCTGTTCGAGCGGCTGGAACGCAAGCTGGAACAGCATCACGGCCAGTTGCTGCGCGCAGCCGTCGAACTCGCCAAGGACTGGCGGACCGACAAATACCTCCGCAATCTCGAAGCGATGATGATCGTTGCCGACAAGGACGTGACGCTGATCCTCACCGGCAACGGCGACGTGCTGGAGCCGGAGGCTGGCATCGCCGCGATCGGATCGGGTGGCAATTACGCGCTCGCCGCCGCGCGCGCGCTGGCCGAATATGAAGCCGATGCCGAAACGATCTGCCGCAAGGCGATGAAAATCGCCGCCGAGGTGTGCGTCTATACCAACGAACGCCTGACCGTCGAAGCGATCGACAACGCCGCCGACGCCGCCGCCTGATCCGAAAGACCCCCATGAACGACGCCCTGACTCCCAAAGCTATCGTCCGTGCGCTCGACGCGCACATCATCGGCCAGACCGACGCCAAGAAGGCGGTGGCGGTCGCGCTGCGCAACCGCTGGCGGCGCCAGCGGCTCGGCGCCGATCTGCGCGACGAGGTTTCCCCGAAGAACATCCTGATGATCGGGCCGACCGGTTGCGGTAAGACCGAGATCAGCCGCCGCCTCGCCAAGCTGGCCGATGCGCCCTTCATCAAGGTTGAGGCGACCAAGTTCACCGAGGTCGGCTATGTCGGCCGCGACGTCGAACAGATCGCGCGCGATCTCGTCGAGGAGGCGATCCGGCTTGAAAAGGAACGCCGCCGCGTCGCGGTGAAGGACAAGGCGGAGGAGGCGGCGATGGCGCGTCTTCTCGATGCGCTCACCGGCAAGGGTGCGAGCGAAGCGACGCGCGAGGCGTTCCGCCAGCGTTTCCGTGACGGTCATCTCGACACCACCGAGATCGAGATCGAACTCGAACAGGCGCCGCAGATGCCGTTCGAAGTGCCCGGCGGCGCGCCGCAGATGATCAACCTGTCCGAGATGATGGGCAAGGCGTTCGGCGGCCAGCAACTGAAACGGCGCAAGCTGACCGTGCCTGCCGCATGGGAAAAGCTGGTCGAGGAGGAGGCGGACAAGCGGCTCGATCAGGACGAATTGAACCGCGTCGCGCTGACGGATGCGGAGGAGAACGGCATCGTCTTCCTCGACGAGATCGACAAGATTGCGGTATCCGACGTGCGCGGCGGCTCGATCAGCCGTGAAGGCGTGCAGCGCGACCTGCTCCCGCTGATCGAGGGCACCACCGTCGCCACCAAATACGGGCCGATGAAGACCGACCACGTGTTGTTCATCGCGAGCGGCGCGTTCCACGTAGCCAAGCCGAGTGACCTGCTGCCCGAGCTTCAGGGCCGCCTGCCGATCCGCGTCGAGCTGAAGGCGCTGACCGAGGACGATTTCGTCGCGATCCTGTCCGACACCAAGGCATCGCTTACCCAGCAGTACGTCGCGCTGATCGGCACCGAAGGCGTCGGGGTCGAGTTCGCCGAAGACGGCATCCGCGCGGTCGCGCGCATCGCTGCGGAAGTGAACGGCGAGATCGAGAATATCGGTGCGCGCCGCTTGCAGACGGTGATGGAGAAGCTGCTGGAGGAAGTCAGCTTCGAGGCAGAGGATCGTCAGGGCGAGACGGTGCTGGTCGACGCCGCCTATGTCGAGAAGCAGCTCGCGAGCATCGCGCGCAACACCGACCTCAGCCGCTTCGTCCTGTAGCCTTGACGCCAGTTCCCGCGCCGCCGATTGTGGCGACGGGGGAAATGTGGCGATGGCAGTTCGGACGTTTTGGGGTGCGGCGCTGGCCGGATTGGCGCTCGTCGCGACACCTGCGGCGGCGCGGAAGATCGTGGTGGGTCAGCCCGCGCCCGATTTCCGGTTGCGCCTGCCCGGTGGCCAGCGGGTGTCGCTTGCCGACCTGAGAGGGCAGGTCGTCATCCTCAATCTATGGGCAACGTGGTGCGGGCCATGTAAGCGCGAAATGCCGGAACTCGACCGGATCCAGGCCAACGGCGCTCAATATGGCCTGCGGGTTTTCGGCGTCCTGGCGATGGACCCGACGCCGCTGTCGGCACTGCGCCCTTTGATCAAAGTGCTGCACTATCCGCTCGTCGATCACATCGGTAGCGACTACGTCGCGGTCGGCAACGCGATCCCGACCAACTACATCATCGATCGGGCCGGGATCGTGCGATACGCGCAGGCCAACGCGCTGACCGCGCGCGATTACGCCGAGATCATCGCGCCCTTGTTGAGCGAAAAGGCGCCGGTCACCACGCTCGCGGTGCCGGCGGCGACGCGCTGACTCACTTCGGTGCGCGGTATGGCACGAACGATCGGATCGTGCACACGCCACTCGGTATATGGCTGAGCAGATCGATCGTACGGATCGGATCGCCCGCGCACAATTGCGAGCCGAATTGCTGCGAAACGATCGCGTCGCCCCGGTCGAGGCCGTAGCAACCGCCGTTGGTGTCGGCGCGGTAAATCAGCCTGCGGGATTGCTTGTACAGGATCGTGTTGCCGATCCGCTCGGTACCGGCCGCGTCGCGCGCGTCCAGACACTGCTGTGGCTTGCCCGGTACCAGTCCGGCGAGCGCCTTGTCGAGCTTGGCGCGATCCGCGGCCTTGCGCGCCGCGACGCCATGATCGGACGATAAGGCGGCAGTGCCGGCGCAGAGCAGAACGACGGGCAGGATGAAGCGGTACACGCGCGGTTCCTCCGGTTGCGAGACTTGGCTACAACGCCGCTACCCCCGGAAACTATCCTTCTCCGCGCGTCGTCTGGCGAACTGCTGCACATCCGCGGCCCGCAGGAACGGGTTGGTCGCGCGTTCCAGCGCGATGGTGGTCGGCACCGTCGCTTCGCCGGCGGCCCGCAGCGCATCGACGTCGCGCATTCGCGCCACAATGTCGCTGTTGTCCGGCTCCGCGACCAGCGCGTAGCGGCCGTTCGACTGGGTATATTCGTGTGCGCAGAACACCTGCGTCTCATCCGGCAGCGTAGCGAGATGCTGCATGTTGGCGAACATCTGTTCCGGCGTGCCTTCGAACAACCGGCCGCACCCCATTGCGAACAGCGTGTCGCCGGCGAGCAGCACCGCATCGCCGGCAAGGTGGAACAGGATGTGCCCGGCGGTATGCCCCGGCGCGGCGATCACCTGCGCGACATGGCTGCCGATCCGCACCGTATCGCCCTCTGCAAGCTTCACGTCGAGGGTCGGGATCTTGGCCGCCTCCGCCGCCGGGCCGCTGAAGATCGCATCGGTCGCCGCCTTTACCTCGGCATTGCCGCCGGTATGATCGGCGTGCCAGTGCGTGTTCCACACCTGCCCGATCGTCCAGCCGCGCCGTGTGGCCTCGGCGAGCGCGGGTGCCGCCTCGCCGGGATCGACCACCACCGTCTCGTCCGAAACGGGGTCGTGGATCAGCCAGATGTAATTGTCGGTGAGCGCCGCCACGCGGACGATCTCGAGGTCGGTCATGTGCTTACCAGACGCCGGTGTTCGGCATCGACGCCCACGGCTCGGCGGGTTCGAGATGGCCGTTCTGGAGCAGCTCGATCGAGATGTCGTCGGGCGTACGCACGAACGCCATATGGCCGTCGCGGGGTGGGCGGTTGATCGTCACGCCAGCGTCCATCAACCGCTGGCATGTGTCGTAGATATCGTCGACCTGAAAGGCGAGGTGGCCGAAATTGCGCCCGCCGCTATAGCTTTCCGGGTCCCAATTGTGCGTCAACTCGACCTCGGCGACGCCCTGCTGCCCGGGTGCTGCCAGGAAGATCAGCGTGAAGCGGCCTTTTTCGCTGTCGATCCGCCGCACTTCCTCAAGCCCGAGCAGGTTGAAGAACTTCACCGTCGCTGCCGGATCGGTAACGCGGATCATGGTGTGGAGATATTTCACCGCAAGGGCTCCTGTTGTGACGCCCCCGCAAATAGGTGCGCGGACCACGCCGCGCCACCCTCAGGGTGTATTGGGCGTGTCGAATTGCGCCAGCGCGGCGATGGCGCTCTTGTTGGCGGCGCTGCCTGGCTGGAGTGCGGCGGCGCGGCCCCAAGCGGCCTTGGCGCCCGCCTCGTCGCCATCCTTGGCGGCGATGTTGCCGGCTTCCAACTGCACCGAGGCATCGTCCGACGCGCGCGCGAGCGCCTCGGCGATGTCCTTTTTCGCGCGCGCCAGATCGCCGGTGCGGCGTGCCAGCGTCGCGGAGAGCAGCCAAGCAAGCGGATCGCGGTCCGCCTCGACGACGGCATGGTCGAGATCGGCGCGCGCCGCCGCCATGTCGCCGGTCGCCACATAGGCGCGCGCGCGGTCAAGATAGGCCTCGCCGCTTTGCAGCCCGACCAGCGTGTGCGGGCTGAGCGCGGCGTCGAGGTCCGCGCGTGCCTTGCTCGCGTCCTTGGCAGCGAGCCAGGCGTTGCCGGCCTGCGCCCAGAAATACGCCGCGCGGTCGTCGCGCGCGACATCGGCGCCACGCGCGGCGATCTCGAACTCGGCCGCACCCGCCGACCAGCGATCGCGTGTGGTGTAGGAAAGACCGAGGCACTGATGCGCGAGAAAGGTGCCGCCGCCCAGCATCCAGCTGGTCGCTTCCTTCTCCGCCGCGGGCGGGTCCTTGGCGGCGAGCTCCAAGCAATGTTCGTAGCGTTGCCGCACCGGAGAGATGTCGGCGGTCAGCGCTGTCGGGGCTTGTGTGGCGAGAACCATTGCGAGCATCATGCGGCGGGCATCACTTGTTGGATCAGGCCGATCAGACGGGCGATGTCGCCATCGCGCGAAAGCCGGTGGTCGCCGTCCTTGACGAAGGTAAGCTGCACATCGGGTGAACGGATCAGCTCGACCAGCCGCACGCTGCGGTTCCACGGCACGTCGCGGTCCTGCAAGCCGTGGATCAGCCGCACCGGTACGTCGATGGCGATCGGCCCGAACATCAGCCGGTTGGCCTCGCCCGATTGCCAGAACGCGCGCGAGTAGACGGTCGGGGTCGGTGCATAGGGCGATGGCCGCTCAAGCCGACCACCGGACAGAAGTGCCAGCTTCTCCTCGATGGTGAAGCCCCAATCGGTGAAATCGGGCGCGGGCGCGATGCCGACCAGCGCCGCGACCTTTTCGGGGTGGTCGCGCGCGATCAGCAGCATCAGCCAGCCCCCCATCGACGATCCGACCAGCACCGCCGGCGCACCCACCACCTGATCAAGCAGTTCGAGCGTGTCGTCGCGCCAGTTCGCCAGCGTCTGCTCCTCGAACACGCCCTCGCTCGCGCCGCAGCCGCCATAGTCGAAGCGCAGGAAGGCGCGGCCGCTCGCCTTCGCCCAGGCTTCGATCGCGAGCGCCTTGGCGCCGGTCATGTCCGAGGCGTAGCCGGGCAGGAACACGATTGCCGGACCGGTGCCGGGCGTGAAATGATAAGCGGGCGCGGGGCGGGGATCAGGCATGGTGACGCTCTACGCGCAGGAGGCGATACGGGCAACGTGGCGCTCAGCGGTGTGAAACGCGCGGGGAGGCTGTGCGGATCGTTGGGCTCTGCTAAGGCGGCGGAACCGTGCGCCGCCTCACCCTCGCTTTGCTGTTGTTCGCCTTGCTTGGCTGGGCCTGCGTCGCCCGTGCGCAAATTCTGTCGTCGGCGATGAGCCAGCCGCTACCCGAGCCAGGACCGCAGAGTGAAAGCCAGTCGCTGCTTCAGGACGGCGCCGAATATGCGCGGCAATATGATGTGCCGATCGAGGAAGCGATCCGGCGCTTGCGCGCGCAAGCCGCGAGCGTAACTGCCACCGATGCGCTGGCGGAGCGCTTTCGCGCGCGTCTTGCCGGTATCGCGATCGAGCATCGGCCGCAGTACCGCATCATTGTCGCGCTGACCGGTACGGCGGCGGTTCCGCCCGAAGTGATCGACGCTGCTGGTATGCGCGTGCCCGTGCTGTTCCGTACTGGCGCCAAGGCGACGCGCGAGCAGGTGTTGTGGGCGATGACCAACCATCAGGCCGCGATCCGCGCTGCGCTCCCTTCTCCGCCCAGCATGGGGCTCGACCCGCGCACCGGCGAACTCGTGATCGCGATTGGCAGCGCGACGCCAGCGGAACAGTCGGCGATCCGCGCGCGCATGAGCGCGATCGCCGGCGTGCCGGTCCGCATCCGCCAGATCGAAAGCCGCGAGATCAACCTGTCGCCCGAAGGCGGCGCGCGCGTGGAGGGGATCAATCCCGAGGACGGCCGCCGCTATTACTGCACGACCGGGTTTACCGTGACCGACGGGACGCGCTTCGGCGTCACGACCG
This sequence comes from Sphingomonas sp. BAUL-RG-20F-R05-02, assembly GCF_022662305.1. GTDB lineage: Bacteria > Pseudomonadota > Alphaproteobacteria > Sphingomonadales > Sphingomonadaceae > Sphingomonas. The sequence goes on along the minus strand of NZ_JAKNQH010000002.1, from coordinate 216,053 downwards.
CGGCCCATTGTCCGGATGTTTTGAGCTACCGTGAGCCGCACGGCGGCACGGTGCCGCTCGATTACCTCGGCCAATGGGGCTGGGGCTATCAGGATGTGCAGATCAACCTCAGCGCGACACCGCTCGATCCGCTGTTCTTCGTGGATGCCGCGCGCACCATCGAGCGGCCGGTTGCGGCCCAGCGCGCGCGTGCGTCGACACGGGCGGGCGACTTCGTGTGCCACCGCGGCGAACGCACCGGGTATAGCTGCGCGCTGGTCGAGCTGACGGATTTCGCGCCGGGCGGTGAGTTGTGCGGCGGAGCGTGTCTGCCCAACTGGGTCACGGTGGCGGGGCCGACCTGCAAGGGCGGCGACAGCGGTGCACCGGTGTTCAGCGGCACGACCGCGTTCGGCATTCTGAAAGGCGGCAGCTACCGCCATGACGGAAGTTGCGCCTTCTACTTCTATATGTCGGTCGATTATCTGCCAACCGGGTGGCGCCTGATGAGTACCGCTGCGCCGGTAATTACCAGTCCCACTTTGGTGGCGGGATGATCCTGAAACGGTCTTTCCGGCGGTGTGAACGCCGGTATAAGGCGTGTCGGCGATGCTGGTATGCTGATCCGGGCACTGTGTAACCGCCTAGCGATAGCCGTTGATCATCAAAGTTCTAGCGGTTTGGAATGCTGCATTACAGCCTGTAGCCGGTCAGGTACGTAGAACACAGCAACAACAGGGGTCGACTTTGCGCAAGGGTGTGATTCTCGCGGGCGGCTCGGGCACGCGACTGTATCCGCTGAGCAAGGGCGTGTCGAAGCAGCTCATGCCTATCTACGACAAGCCGATGATCTATTACCCACTGTCGACGCTGATGATGGCGGGGATCCGCGAGGTGCTCATCATCACCACCCCGCACGATCAGGCGGCGTTCAAGGCACTGCTCGGCGACGGTAGCGAGCTCGGCATGGTGCTCGAGTATGCGGTACAGCGCGAGCCGGCGGGTCTTGCGCAGGCGTATCATATCGGCGCCGACTTCGTTGGTGACACGCCCTCGGCGCTCGTGCTCGGCGACAACATCTTCTACGGCCATGGCCTGCCCGCCCTGCTGCGCCGCGCCTCCGACCGTGATGCAGGCGCGACAGTGTTCGGCTACTACGTCAAGGATGCGACCGCTTACGGCGTCGTGTCGTTCGATGCCCAAGGCCGCGCCAAGACGATTGAGGAGAAGCCCGAGCAGCCGAAGTCCAACTACGCGGTGACCGGGCTGTACTTCTACGACCGTGATGCGGTTGCGCTGGCGCGGGATCTCAAGCCAAGCCCGCGCGGAGAGTTCGAGATCACCGATCTCAATCGGCTCTATCTGGAAGCCGGCAAGCTTTCGGTCGAGATCATGGGACGTGGTTATGCCTGGCTCGACACCGGCACGCACGGCTCGCTGCTCGATGCAGCACTCTACGTGCGGATCACCGAGGAGCGGCAGGGCCTCAAGATCGCCTGCCCCGAGGAGATCGCCTGGCGACAGGGCTTTATCGACGACGCCCAGCTCGAACGCATCGCCGGGCCTTTGCGCAAGAGCGGCTACGGCCAGTATCTGCTCGATCTGCTCGACGGCAAGGTGATTGCATGAAGTTCATCGAGACTGCCATTCCCGGGCCGATCATCGTCGAGCCGGCGGTGTTCGGTGACGAGCGCGGCTTCTTCCTCGAAAGCTGGAACGCCGCCAAGTTCCGCGATGGCGGGCTCGACTTCGCGCTTGTGCAGGACAATCACAGCCGTTCGGCCAAGGGCGTGCTGCGCGGGCTACACTTCCAGAACCCCAATCCACAGGGCAAGCTGGTGCGGGTGACCGCAGGTGCAGTGTGGGACGTCGCGGTCGACGTGCGCCGCTCGTCGCCCAACTTCGGCAAGTGGGTTGGCGTCGAGCTGTCGGCCGCCAACAAGCGGATGTTCTGGGTGCCGCCCGGCTTCGCGCATGGCTTCCTCACGCTCGAGGATGATACCGACTTCCTCTACAAGTGCACCGCGCTCTATGAGCCGGCGAGCGAACATTCGCTGCTGTGGAACGACCCCGCGCTCGGCATCGACTGGCCGCTGGACGGGATCGAGCTCAACTTGTCCGCGAGGGACATCGCCGGCACGCCGCTTGCCGAGATCGAGGGTTTTGCATGAAGGCGCTGATCGTCGGCGCGGGTGGCCAGCTCGGCCGTTGTCTCGCCGTCACCGCGCCCGAAGGTGTCGGGCTTGTGGCCCTTGAGCGCACCACGCTCGACATCACCGATGCGGCCAGCGTCTACGCGGTGGTTGCGACGGAAACGCCCGATCTGATCCTCAACGCCGCTGGCTATACCGCTGTGGACAAAGCCGAAAGCGACGAAGCTTCGGCTTATGCCGCCAACGCGACGGCGGTCGGCCTCCTCGCCGATGCCGCCGAGAAGCATGGTGCCAAGCTGGTGCATGTCTCGACCGACTTTGTGTTCGACGGCCAGGCCGGCACGCCCTACGCGCCCACTGCCGCGACCAACCCCTTAAGCGCCTATGGTCGCACCAAGCTCGCCGGGGAGCGGCTGGCCGGTTCCGGCGCGCTGATCGTGCGCACCGCCTGGGTGTATGCGCCAACCGGCGGCAATTTCGTGCGCACGATGCTCCGCCTGATGCGCGAACGCCCCGAAGTGCGCGTCGTCGCCGACCAGATCGGCACGCCCACCTATGCGCCCGGCCTCGCCGCAGCGCTGTGGGCGATGGCGGGGCAGGGCGTCACCGGCATCCACCATTACACCGATGCGGGCGTGGCGAGCTGGTACGACTTCGCCGTTGCCATTCAGGAGGAAGCGCTTGCCGCTGGCCTCTTGTCCACGCAAGCGCCGGTGATCCCGATCGCGACCAGCGACTTTGCGGGCCCCGCGACGCGGCCAGGCTATTCGGTGCTGGACAAAACCTCAACCTTCGCCGTGCTCGGCCACCCGACACCGCACTGGCGCGCCAACCTGCGCACCATGATCGCCGAAATCGTAACGCATGGCTGACCGCGTGGCGGCGTCTGCCGGTCTCAATGTCGCGTCCAGCGCACGATCGCGGTTTATCGGCGGAATCAGCGGCTTGCGCGCGATTGCGGTGTTGTCGGTGGTGGTATTCCACATCAACCCGCACTGGCTGCCCGGTGGCTTTGTCGGCGTGGACGTGTTCTTCGTGATCTCCGGGTTCGTGGTCGCGCACTCGGTTTCGGACGTTCGGATCAGTTCCTTCCGCGCGTATTTCTGCTGGTTCTACCGTCGCCGCTTCCTGCGCATCCTGCCGGCCATCTACCTTTATGTGCTGGTGGTGGTGGCCGTTGGGATTCTGGTGTTGCCGACGTCGGATGTGACCCGATATGTCGAAGCGACCGGTATCGCCGCATTGTTAGGTGCCAGCAACGTCGTATTGCTCTGGAAAGCCGGAAGTTATTTTGCGACGTCCAGTGAGAACAATACCTTCACGCATACATGGTCGCTGGCGGTGGAGGAGCAATATTACGTCCTGTTCCCCATCTTCTCCTATTGGTTGATTGTCAGGAAGCCGAGCAGCGCGCGCGTGAGGACGTTGTCCGTCGCGGCGGTGGTCGTCGCCTGCCTGCTGTCGCTCGCCTCGGCATGGTACTTCACGCACCGCTGGCCGGCCTTTGCCTTCTACATGCTGCCGACGCGCTTGTGGGAACTGGGGATCGGCTTTCTGCTGCGCTATCGGGGCTTGCGACTGGTACGCGGCGTGGCCGTGCCCGGTCGCAGCCACGTCGTAGCAGCCGGTTCGGTGGCGGTGTTGGGCGCGTTGCTGGCGAGCCTCGTTCTTACATCTGCAGACGCTTTTCCGTGGCCGGGCGCGCTGGTGCCGTGTTTCGCGACCGTCGTGGTGATCGCGATCGTCTGGCTTGCCCCGGGCGGTTGGCTTGACCGACTGCTCCAATTACGCGGGTTACGCTTTTTTGGAGATCTCAGTTACTCGCTCTACCTGTGGCATTGGGGCGTGGTGGTGCTGATGCGGTGGACGGTTGGCCTCGATAGGCTGCCGCTGCAATTGATCGCCGTTGTGTTGATGCTGGCGCTCGCACTGATGAGCTATCACTTCGTCGAGCGGCCGCTGCGGCATGACCTCCGTCTGCTCGCGCTGGGAACGCCGTTATTTTTCGGGATCTACGCTTTGGTCGGGGTCGCGATCGCCGGTGCTTGTCTTGCGTTGCTGCATGAAAAACCGCGTCTTGGCCTTGCCGCGTCGAACAATGTCGAGATCTGGGATCCTGCTCGGGTTGCTGTCGCCGAGCCGGCCGGAACCTGTCCGATCGCGCGGAGCAGCGCCGATTTCGGCACCGGCCTGAAAATCAGCTATCGTCCGACCTGCGCGTCGGTAGCGCCGCACCGCATCTTCGTCGTCGGCGATTCCCATGCGGGCGCCTATCAGTTGATGATGAACCACGTCGCGGCGCGACGCGCGACCCCGATCGTGCTGTACTGGTCGGGCGGTTGCCGCATGCTCGATATCGACGATGCGATGCTTCCTGCCGGCTGCGAAGGCTTCCGCGACGCTGCGCTGGCCGAAGTGCGTGCGGCAGCGAAGCCGGGCGATCTGCTGTTCCTGCCCGGCCTGTATACGCCGCTCTACCGCAAGATTTGGGACGATGCGGTTCCCGCCGACACGGGTCTGGGCAAGGCGGAGTTGCCGCTCGACCCGGCAAAGATCGCACGGTCGCAGGCACTGCTGGGCGGTTTCCTGAAGCAAGGGCTGTCGATCATCCTAGAGGCGCCCAAGCCTAATATGCCGACCGCGGTGTTCCGCTGCGCCGATTGGTTCAACCGCAACAACGATTACTGCCGCCCCGGCTGGCGCGTACCGCGCGCGGAGATCGAACAACGCCGCAGCCGTCCGCTCGCCGCGCTGGTGTCGATCCAGCAGCATCTGCCTGCGATTTACTTGTGGGACCCGTTGCCGATGCTGTGTGACGCTCATTTCTGCAATGGCTACAAAGACGGCAAGCCGATCTACTACGATACGCATCATCTTACCGCATTCGGGGATGACCTGCTGCTGCCGGACTTTCTTGCAATACTGGACAGGACCATGCCGAACGCCAGCGCGCGCACTGCCAGACCAATTGTGAGGCGCGGCGTATCGCCATGACGAACAGCGCTTCAACGACACATCCGATCGCCCTGGTAGGATCGCAAACGCTATGACCACCATTCTCGTGACCGGCGGCGCCGGCTTCATCGGCGCAAACTTCGTGCATCACTGGCGCAAGGTGAACCCGGACGATGGCATCGTCGTGCTTGATGCGCTGACCTATGCGGGCAACCGCGCCAATCTCGACGGGCTCGATCAGGTCGATCTCGTCGAGGGGGATATCTGCAATACCAATCTGGTCGGCAGGTTGCTTCGTGAGCGCGGGGTCGACACGCTCGTCCATTTCGCCGCCGAGAGCCATGTCGACCGTTCGATCACAGGGCCGGATGCGTTCGTCACCACCAACGTGGTCGGCACGCACAGCCTGCTGAAGGCGGCGAAGACGGCGTGGCTGGACTCCGGCACCGGCCGTCCGCACCGCTTCCACCATGTCTCGACCGACGAAGTGTACGGCTCGCTCGACCCCGACGATGCCGCCTTCAGCGAGACGACGGCCTACGCACCGAACTCACCCTATTCAGCGTCCAAGGCCGGGTCCGACCATCTCGTGCGGGCCTATCACCACACCTACGGCCTTGAGACGACCACCAGCAACTGCTCGAACAACTACGGCCCGTTCCAGTTTCCCGAAAAGCTGATCCCGCTGTTCACGCTGAATGCTCTGTCCGGCCGTAACCTGCCGATCTACGGCGACGGCATGAACGTGCGCGACTGGCTGCACGTCGAGGACCATTGCTACGCGATCGAGCTGATCCTGAAGAAAGGCCGCGTCGGCGAGGTCTACAACGTCGGCGGCGGGCAGGAACTGCCCAACGTTGCGGTGATCGAGGAGATCTGCCGCGGTGTCGACGCCGCCTTCGCCGCCGATCCGGACCTTGCCAAGCGGTTTCCCAATGCACCGGCGGCAAACGGCGGGTCGAGCCTTGAGCTAAAGACCTATATCACCGATCGTAAAGGGCACGACCGCCGCTACGCGATCGACGAGACCAAGATCCGGGGCGGACTCGGCTACGAGCCCAAGCGTGATTTCCCGCTAGGGTTCGCCGAGACGCTGGCCTGGTACCTCGCCCGCGAGGATTGGTGGCAGCCGCTGCTGCGCCGCGCCGCGCTGTGAACCGAATGGGGGACGTGGTCGCGACAGAAGCGCCGTCGATCCTGTGCGTTCACCCTAATCGCGAACTTTACGGTTCCGATCGCACGTTCCTGCAATCGGTGCGGGCGCTGCGGGAACGGTGGCCTGCGGCACGGATCACGGTGGTGCTGCCCGGACCCGGCCCGCTGTCTGAACCCATGTCGGAGATCGTGAAGGATATCCGGTATCAGGACATTTTCGTGCTACGCCGCAGTGAGTTCGGCCCGCAGTTCCTGCTTCGCTTGCCCGCGCTGATCGCGGCGGTACGCCGTGCGCGGCGTGCGATAGCCGCACATGACCTCACCTATATCAACACGGTAGTGGTGCTCGATCATCTGCTGGCGAGCCGGTTGCAGAGCAGGCGTGTTCTCATCCATGTCCACGAACTGCCGACCGGCGTGGCGCGGATCGCGTTTTCCGCGCTGCTGTGGCTGTCGCGCAGTGTGCTGGTGTATATTTCCGACGCGACCCGTCGCGGCTTTCGCTGGCTCGACGCGAAGCCCGCCGTTATCGTCTGGAACGGTACGCGCGCCGTGCCGGTCCTGTCTCGCGGGGTCAGCGCCGGGCCGTTGCAGTTGCTGCTGATCGGGCGTTTCAACGCCTGGAAAGGTCAGCCGCTGCTGCTCGACGCGCTTGCGCTGCTCGAACCGGAGGAGCGCGCGCGGCTGGCGGTGCGGCTGGTCGGCAGCGCCTACGAGGGGCAGGACCACTTCGCCGACGCGATTAGCGATCGTATCGAGCGGCTGAATCTGCAGGATTGCGTCACGGTGATGCCGTTCACGCCCGATCCTGCCGAACACTATCGATGGGCCGACGTGGTCGCGGTGCCCTCGACCGAGCCCGAGCCATTCGGCCTCGTCGCGATCGAGGCGATGGCAGCAGGTTGTGCGGTGGTGGCTGCGGGGCATGGCGGGCTTGCCGAGATCGTTGTCGATAGGGTGACCGGGACGCACGTCACCCCCGGTAGCCCCGCAGCGCTGGCGGCCGCGATACAGCGCTATCTTGCCGATCCTGCGCTGGCGGTGACGGAGGGCCGGGCAGGGCAGGCGCGTTTCGCCGAGTGTTTCGATGAACGCCTCTACATGCGCCGCATCGCCGATGTGGCCGCGACGATGCTGGCCGGTCAGGCGCCCGCGCCGATCGCGCAGGGGAACTGACATGGTCGCCGACAAGCGCCTGATCGTCCTGACCAACGATTTGCCGTATCCGCCCAATCACGGCCACAAGGTGGATCAGTATCATCGCTGGCGCGCATTTGCCGCACAGGACTGGCGGTTGCGGCTGATCTGCTGGCGGTCGCCCAACGATCCACCGGTTTCACCCGAGGACGAACGCGTGTTGCGCGACACATTCGAGGCGATCGACGTGTTGCCAATCCCGCACAGCCCGCGCGCGCTGGCGGCACGGATCGCTCGGCTCGGCCGCTACCCCAGCCATGTCGCCTCGCGCATTCCGGATGCGGCGACGCGGAAGCGGCTGACCGGCGAGGCGATGGCGTTCGCACCGGCGGCGGTGGTGATCGACAACATCTATGGCTGCGTGCTCGGCGAGGCGCTCGCGCGGGCGTGCGGGGTGCCGGCGATCCTGCGCGGCCATAACATCGAACATCGCTATCTCGCCCAGCAGGCGGCGGCGACCACCAGCCTGCGCTCGAAGCTGGCGTGGACCATCGCGCGATTTGGCCTGGAGCGGTATGAAGACGCGCTCGTGCGTCGCGTCGCCTGGACATTCGATATCTCCGCCGACGACGTGGCGTTCTGGCGCGGACGCGGGATCGAGCGGATTTCGTGGGTGCCGACCGTCTTCCCCGATGCCGGGGCGGTGACGATCCTGCCACCGGCGGAAAAACGCTGGGACATCGCCTATATCGGCAACCTGCGCCTGCCTAACAACCTGCGCGGCATCGGCTGGTTCATCGATGCGGTGTTGCCGCATCTCCGGGCGGCGCGGCCGGGTCTCAGCATCGTGTTCGCGGGTGCCAACCCGAGCGCGGCGGCGTTGGCGATATTCGCGCGCGCGCCGAATATCGAATTGATACCGAACGCGCCGAGCGCCGACGGGATTCTGGCGAACGGCCGCGTGCTGATCAATCCGATCCTGTCGGGTAGCGGCGTCAACGTGAAGTCGATCGACATGCTGCGCTATGACGCACCGATCGTCACGACGACCATCGGTGCGCAGGGGTTCGGCCCGGAGGTCGACGGGCAGTTCCAGGTACACGACGATGCAGCCGGCTTTGCCAACGCGATCGTCTCGGCGCTGGCCGATCCGCATGCGCCGGCAGGACGTGCCGAGGTGCGCCGGCTGTTCGGCGATGTTGGCGTCGCCAACCAGATCGCGCTGATCGCGCGGATCGCGGGTGTCCCGGTCGACTAGCGGTTGTCCGGACCGGCAGGAAGGGCGTCAGTCCGACCATTTCTCGATCAAGGCTTCGTATTTCGACAGCACCATGTCCCAGGTGAACTCTTCCCGCCAGCGCGCAACGGCGGCGGTGCGCAGTTCGGCGCGCAACGGCTCGGACGCGATGATCTGGTCCATGAGGTCGGAAATCTGATCCTCCGATGCGAAGTAGAGCCCTGCGTCCGCGGCGACCCATCGATTGAAGCGGTTATCATGCGCGATGATGGCGTTGCCCGCGCCGAGCGCCTCGACCAGCGACGGGTTGGTGCCGCCGACCTAATGGCCGTGAAGATACGCCGCGCTGTGCGCCCGTAGCGCGTCGACCGTGAGCCGTTCATAGATCGCACCGGGCATGATCACTTCCGGGCCCGCCGCCTCAAGCACCGTCGCGTGATAGGGGTTGGCGCGGTCGTATTTGCCGAGCAGCACCAGTTTGACACCACGCTTCTTGCGAGAGAATGCGCGAACGATCTCCAGAACGGAATTCTCCGGCTCGGGCCGGGCGATCAGCGTGAAGAAGCGGTTGGGCTCGATCCCGAAGCGCGCGAGCGGTGCGGTCGGCCGGTCGACCAACCGATCGCCACCATAGGGGATCACCACCGTCTTGGCGCGCGGCGCGCGGGTGGCAAGGTGATCGGCGATCGACGGATGATCGGCGATCAGGGCGTTGCCCGACAGTGCGGCCAACCGCTCGTTGACCCACAGGAACACGCGCGGCCCGACGGTGTATTTGGCGCGCTTCCACTCCAGCCCGTCCATGTTGATGAGGTTAACGCGCCGCCGCGCACGCAGATAGCCGCTTAGGAAACCGGTGTTGTATCCGAGCGTCAGGATCGTGCCGGGAATCTTCAGCGAGTCCGCCGCAGAGGCGATGTCGAACTGGATGGTCCCGAGCGGCCCTTTGGCCCTCACCGGCATGTGGATGCGGCGAATGCCCTCCCACTCGTCCTCTTCGCGCTTGCCGCTGGCGGAACCCTGGCAATAGATGGTTACGGTCCAGCCGCGATCACGCAGCCAAAGCGCGAGGCGTTCCGCAAACGTCTCGAACCCGCCGTGCGCGGCGGGGATGCCGCGGATGCCGAGGATGATGAGCGATCGCGTCATGCCGGAACGCTGCCGCACACCCGTGAGAGGTGCGCGCGAGACACCGTGGTGCACAACTGGCCGGCAGCGTTATCCCGTATGCGGCACCCGTCCGATCCAGGCACAAAGACGATCTTCAAGGCGACTCTTCTTCAGAACGGGACACCGGTAAAACCGACCGCGACAAGCTCGACTGGTACCGAAAGTATGGTTGCGTGTTGCGCAGCCTACTTACCGGACCGAAGCCTATGGTGGTGAGATTGTGTGCCGTCAAACCTGTGCGCGGAGCATCATCGCGTTACATCGAATTGCGATGCTGCCGAACATGCTGGTTGATCTTCGGTTCACGACACACAGGCGCGCGTTGCGATCGGCAGGTTTCGCGTACGCCGGTTGCGCGACCCGCGACGCTGCGCCGCAACAAGATGGCGCGGTATATTGCCTGCCGTACTTGGCTGTGCCAATTGTTGCACAGCACAATTCGCGCCGCAGAGCGCTGTGACGGGAGCTTTAGTGGGAATCCGATCAGCGATAGTGTTGTGCGTCCTCGTCCTGGTGGCAGGGTGCGGCGGGCACGGCGGCAACGTCATCTCGACGGGCGAATGCTACGTCTCCGATCGATCGGGCGTCACCGATTACCGGCTTGGTATCGGTGACAAGGTTCGTATGTCTGTGTTCCGTGAGCCCGACATGTCGGGAGAGTTCTTGGTCGGCCCCAACGGCACGATGGCGCTGCCGCTGATCGGGGAGACCCCCGCGCTTGGGCGGCGGGTCGAGGACGTGGCCAGCGATGCCGCCGCCCGGTACGGCGCCGGCTACCTTCGCAACCCACAGGTCAATATGGAAGTGGTCGGCTTTCGGCCGTTCTTCATCCTGGGTGAAGTCACCACGCCGGGACAATATCCTTACTCGATCGGCTTGACGGCGTTCAACGCGATCGCAACCGCGCAAGGGTTCACGCCCCGTGCTGACCGCTACACGGTTCATATCCGGCGTGAGGGTGCGGCCGTGGAGGAAACCTACCAAGCGATGCTGAACCTGCGGATCTATCCGGGCGATACGGTGCGTATCGGGGAACGCTTCTTCTGATCGGTTGCAGGCCCTCAACGGAGGGTTGCGGCCGCTTGATTCGGTCGGGCATCGTTACGGGCGTTGACTCACTTGGCAGGGCGCTGGCTACGCGGCTGCTGATCTGTGCGGCGTTGCCGGTGTTGGTGGTCGGCTCCGCGCAGGCTCAGGTCGGCGAATCCTTATTGCTTCCGCCGGTGATCCCACCGGGCTTCGACCGTGGCCGCAACCAGAGCGTGCTCGAACTGCCGCGCAAGGCGTATGATCCGGTCGGGATTCGGATCAATTCGTTCGATCTGTTGCCGTCGATCAAATCCGGGGCAGGTGCCACTTCGAATACCTATTACACCGTTGACCCCGTCGCCTCGACATTCCTGACCACGACCCCAGCCGCGGAACTGATTTCGCGCTGGAACCGTCATCAGTTGATGCTGTCGGGAACGGGCACGTTTCGACAATATATCGGCCAGCCGCGCCGTAACGAGACGACCTGGCAGACCGACGCGCGGGGCCGCGTCGACCTCGGCCGCTTTACCACCGTCACGCTCGAGGAGATTTCGGCGCAGCTTACCGAAAACCAGTTCTCGGGCGAAACGGTGCCGACCGTGGCCGCGCTGTCGCGGTATCGCCGCGACTTCGTCAGCCTGCGCGCGGTCAATCAGGTCGGGCGGATGCGGCTGACCTTCGCGACCGACTATGCACTGTTCCGCTTCAAACCGCTGCCGTTGCTAGCCGGCGGAGTCCGCAGCCAGGAAAACCGCGACCGCAACGTCACGCGCGCGACCGGTCAGTTCGAATATGCCCGCTCGCCCGATCTGGCGTTCTTCGTGCAGGCATCCTACGCGGATCAGGCGTTCAAGACGCAGTTGAGCGCGACGCTGCCGAACCTCGGTTCAACCGCATATCGCGTGCTGAGTGGGTTCAATTTCGACGATCCCGGGTTCGCACGCGGCTCCGTCGGCGTCGGCTATACGCACCAGACCTTCACCGCGCCGAACTACAAACCGGTCGGCGGTGTTTCGGTCGAAGCGAGGGTTGAGGTCTTCCCATCCCGGTTGACGACCGTGCTGCTCGGCGCGCGCCGGACGCTAGAGGTCACCAGCCTCTATACCGGTGGTGCTTACTGGAATAACCGGCTCACGCTGCGGGTGGATCGCGAGATCTGGCACAGCGTCCTGGTCGACGTGATCGCGGAACGTTTCAAGCAAAGCTACATCCAGTCAGGCCTGACGGCGAAGTCCTATCAGCTAGGGCTCGGCGCGCAGTATCTCTCGTCACGCCGGGTCGTGGTCGATGCTTCGCTGAAGTACGGCAACCGCAGCGCCGATTCGACGATCCTCGGAAATCCCTTCGACGAAATCCGTAGTGAGATTGGTTTGACCTTCCGGATTTAATCCCGTCTCCGGAACAGAACGCTTGTAGCAAGGTAACAGGACGCTCATGGAAGTCAGACAGGAAGCCGGGCAGTCCGAGGCGCAACTCGCGGATATTGTCGAGATGGTTCGCGACACCGTCATGCGTCGGTGGCCGGTGCTGCTTATCGTTTTCCTGGCCGTGTCGGCATTGGGTATCGCCGCGGTGCAGTTTCTGCCCGTGTCCTACTCGTCCGTCGTCAAAGTGCGCATTGACCCGACGCTGAACCCGCTCGCCACCAAATCGGCGGACGGCAAAGCCGAGCTTACGTCCGAGGCGATCGAAACCGAGGTCGCGACGATCCAGTCGCTGTCGCTCGCGCGCGGGATCATGCAGCAATTTCACCTGGAGAACGATCCCGATTACGCAAAGGTGCTGACGGATAGCGGCACCGGTCCGTCGACCCCGCAAAACCGTGAGACGCTGCTTGCTAACGCGGTTCTGAAGAAGCTTTCGGTTCAGCGTGAAAAACTGACCTACATCCTCGACGTTGCCTTTACGTCGCCCGATCCGATCAAATCCGCGCGCATCGCCAATGCCTTTGCCAAAGCGTACATTGCGGCGAAGATCGGCAACAAGGCGGGTGCGGCCGAACGCCAGTCGCAATGGTTCGAGCGTCGCCTGAAGGAGCTCGCCGACGATGCCCGCGCGGCCGATGCGCAGGTTGCCGATTATCGCGCCAAGGCCGGCATCGTCGAGAGCGACGGCGGCAACTCGAACGGCAGCACGATCACCGATCAACAGATCGCGCCGCTCGCCGGATCGCTCGCCACCGCGCAGGCCGATGCCGCCGCCGCCCAGTCGGACCTCAACGCGGCACGCGGCCAGACCGCACGCGGTGCGCGCGATTCGGTCAGCGGCGTGCTAAGCTCGTCAGTAGTGCAGGATCTGCGCCGCCAGCGCGCGGAGCTGGTGCGCAACCTAGCCGAGATCGGCGTGCGGTACGGCGACCGGCACCCGGAAACGATCCGCGTGCGCGACCAGCTTGCCGGTATCGATACGCTGATCCAGAACGAAGAAAGTCGCGTGATGTCGTCACTGGCGGCAAATGCCGCCTCCACGCAGGCGCGCGTTACGAGCTTGAAACACGCGATGACCGATCTGGAGTCCAAGCGGGCGAACGACACGCGTAGCGCCGTGATCGCCGATGGCCTGGAGCGGGAGGCGACCGCGAAGCGTGCACTGTACGATCGCATGTCGCTGATGGCGCTCGACAGCATGCAAGAGGCACGCGTCTCCATGGCGCCGGCCGAAGTGGTCGAGGTCGCGCAGCCGCCAGCCAAGCCGACCAGCCCGAACAAGCTCTTGTTCTATCCCGTCGCGCTGGTGCTCGGCCTGATCGCGGGCGGCGTGGTGATCGCGGTGCAGGAACTCATGGCGGGCGGCTTGCGTTCGGCCGAGGACGCCGAACGCACGCTCGGCCTGACGATGCTCGCCGCGATCCCCAAGGTCGCGAAGGGTGTCAATCCGGCCGATCTGCTCATCACCGAACCGACCTCGTTCTTCTCGGAATCACTGCGCATCGTGCGCGCGGGGGTGCTGGGGCAGCGTGGCCAGGTGACGCCGAAGGTGATCGCGCTCACCTCTGCCTTGCCGGGCGAGGGCAAGAGCACGACGGCGCTGGCGTTCGCGCGCACGCTTGCCATCGCCAACGCCAAGACTCTGCTGATCGAATGCGACATCCGCCGCGCCGTCATGCAGCGCATGGTCAAGGGCGCGCCGCCGCGCACTGGTCTGGTCGAGGTGCTGCACGGCGATGCGAGCGTGGACGAGGCGATTGTGCCGGGCGACGTGCCGGGGCTCGACCACATGCTGGTCGTCTCGCGCTATTTCAGCTCGGAGGATATCTTCGGCGGTGGCGCGATGGACCGGCTGCTCAACGAACTGCGCGGACGCTACGATCACATCGTGCTCGATTTGCCACCGTTGATGGGTCTTGCCGACGGCCGTTTCCTGGCGGCGCTGGCGGATGCGACGATTCTGGTGGTGAAGTGGGACGATACGTCGGCGGCGGCGGCCTCCTCCGCGATCAACTGGCTGCGGACCGACGGCGCCAACCCGATCGGCATGGTGTATGCGATGGTCGGGGCGGGTGCGGAAGGTGTCGGCGGCTTGTACTACTACTCGCGCAAATACGCCGGATATTACCGGAACGCGTGATCGGGTGGTCTGAGCGCGGTTGGCGCAGACCCTGACCCGGGCCTCATCGGAGCCGCCCGATCGACGGCGATGTTAAAGAAGCGGTCCCGCTCCATACCGGGCGAGGTCATCGTGTTCGATCTGGTCCAGGACAATTCGGCTCGCCGCTACGGCAGCACCACGCGCGGAAATGTCCTGCTCAGCGGCACGCCATGCCAGGCTGAGGTCCGTATAGCCGAGCGCGCCGGCGATACCCGCGAGCCGGTGCGCTTGATCGTTAGAGACCATCTCTTCTGCCAGCGCCGTGCAGAGCGTGTCGGCAAACCGTGCGATCATGGCCGCAGCGTCGCGCGCGCCGAGCAGACGGACCAGCCGATAGAACGGGGAGAACGGCGCAACGCGCAATGCGTGATCGCTCAAGGCCCCTGTAAAGACCTCGATCGCAGCCATCAGCATGGCCGAATCCCCAGGCGGCAACAGGGCACTTGATCCGGGCCAGCGTGCGTCGCCATGCTGGAGTACGGGCACGCCGGCGGCGGGCAGTGCGGTGCCCCGCAGTCGGGCGAGTACGTCGGCAGCGCCCACCGCGCGCGAGTCGAGAAGCACCAGCGCGACATCCGGCGTGAGCGCACCGATCGCCCGATCAGGATCGGCGGTGATGGTGGTGCGCCAACCATTCGGCGTCAGCAAGCTCGCCCATGTGCGGCACAGATCGATGTCGTCGCTGAATAGAATGGCGGCGCTGGTCACATCGGCGGCTTCTCTGGGGCGTTGTGCGGCGATATCGGAGGAATATCGGCTTGTCCTCACAACGTCGCTTGATCGTTTTGGCAATTTGGACAAGAATTGCCCAGTAAACAAGGTCATATAATAAAGCGAAAGGGCGGTTATGGTCGCGGCGCGGCGGCTTCTGGTGGCGGACGATCATCCGCTCATCAGCAACGGCATACAACTCGCCGTGCATTCACGCATTCCGGACATTGCGATCGACACGACCACGACGATCGCCGGTGCGCGCGCGCTGATCGCGGCACATGGCGGTTATGATCTGGTCCTGCTCGATTTTCGCCTACCCGACGCGCGTGGTTTTTCCGGGTTCTTCGAGTTGCAGCAGGATCTCGGAAACCGGCCGATCGCGATCATTTCGGCAAGTGACGACACCGCGCTGGTCGCTGCCGCGCGTGCGGTCGGTGCGTCGGGGTTTCTGTCCAAGGCGGACTCGCTCGACGCGCTGGTTGGTGCGGTTGGCGCGCTGCTTGCCGGTGAAAGGGTGTTTCCGCCGGTTGACAGCGGCGCGCTAGACTCTCTTCAGAGGCGGCTTGCCACGCTTTCGGTGTCGCAACGACGCGTGCTGGTGGCGCTGGTCGAGGGGCGGCTCAACAAGCAGATCGCGGGCGATCTCAACGTCACAGAGGCGACCGTGAAGGCGCACCTCACCGCGATCTTCCGCAAGATCGGTGTGCAGAACCGCGTGCAGGCGATCCTAACGATGCAGCCGTTGCTCAATCCGCAACATTCCCTGTGAACGACATCCCGGTTCTCACGCCAGATTGGGAACCGAAGCTGTGGCGGACATTCGGTGTCGCCGCCGCACTGTCACTGGGACTGTTCCTGCTCGCCGCCGTGTTTGGGGTGGAATACGACCATTCCACCCAGACCTCGGCAAACGTAAATCGCACGTATCGGGAACGGGTCGAGATCGACACGTTGCTCGCCGCCCTGCGGGACGCCGAGACCGCTCAGCGCGGCTATGTCATCACCGGCGATGCGGCGTTTCTCGTCCCCTACCGCACCGCACGGGCAGGCTTCGAGCGGCAGGCGACCTCGCTTGGCGAGACGTTTCGCCATCTACCGGGCCAACAACGCAGGCTGGCACGGCTGCGCGAGCTTGCCACGGCCAAGTTCGCCGAAATGGAGAAGATGAGCGCGCTACGGGCAGCGCAGGGGCTCGATGCAGCCGCGGCAGGCGTTCGCGAAGGCGAGGGCGCGCGGCTTATGTCTGCGATCGGTAACATACACGCCGCGATGGTCGACGAACAGAATCGCTTGCTGCGCGGTGGCCTCGCTCGCCAGCGCACGCGCGTGGCCGCGACGCGCCGGATGATCTGGGAACTGGTGCTGACGATGGCGGTCAGCGCGTTCGTGCTCGGCTATCTGTTCTGGCGCGCTCGCAGCCACGCCCACAGTCTTGCGCTGAAGGCGGTGCGTTTCGGCATCCATCAGAACGCGATCTTCAACGCCGCGCAGGATGCCATCGTCCTGCTCAATCCGCATGGATGCATTGAAACGGTGAACCCTGCCGCAGAACGCTTGTTCGGCTATGCAGCGCCCGACCTGCTGCGGCGCGATATCGCTGTGCTGGTCGACCTCGCACCGGGGAAGGGACTGTTTCTTGATCGGCTCGGCTATCGTGCCGAAGGGCTGGCCGATCCGTTCCGAACGCAGTTGCACGCGCGGCGGCAGAACGGTGCGCTGCTTCCGGTGGAGGCGTCGCTCGGTGCGATGGGGTTGCCTGATGGCACGCATGTCGTCGTCGCCTTCCGCGATGTCAGTGAGCGTGAGCGGGCAGAGGAACTCCGAGCCCGCTTCCTCTCGACCGTGAGCCACGAACTGCGCACGCCGCTGACTTCGGTGATCGGTGCGCTCGGGCTTTTGCGCGGCGGCATCGTGGCCGGCGTGCCGGCGGAAGCGCAGCGGCTGGTGGCGATCGCCGAAGCCAATGCGACCCGGCTGATCCGGCTGGTCAACGATCTGCTCGATATCGAGACGCTGGAGGCGGGCGCGATGCGTTTCGACTTCCAGTCATTCGATCTGCGGGGCGCGATGGCGGACGCCATAGAGACGATGCGCGGTCTGGCCGAAGGGCGCGGCGTTGCGCTGCGACTTGAGACCGGTGAGAGGCCCGCGATCGTGGACGGCGACAGCGACCGCTTGGTGCAGGTCGCGAGCAACCTGTTGTCGAACGCCGTCCGCTTTTCGCCAGAGAACGGCGCGGTGGTGCTATCATTGGAGGTGACGCTCGCGCGCGCAATCGTATCGGTGCAGGACGCGGGGCCGGGAATCGATCCGGAGCTCGGCCGGAGACTGTTCACCCGCTTCGGGCAAGGTGCCCGCCCGACGGGGGCATCGGCGGGATCTGGGTTGGGGTTGACCATCGCGCGCGAGATCGTGCGGGCGCATGGCGGTCGTATTTGGCATGCTCCGTCCGAGCAGGGGGCACGTTTCTGCTTCGAACTGCCGCTGTGGAGCGGTGACGCATGAACATTCTGTATGTCGACGACGAAACGGACATCCGCACGATTGTGGCGTTGGCATTCCGGCTCGACCCTGGTCTTGACGTCAAGATGGCAGAATCCGGCCCGGATGCCCTGCGCATCGTTGATGCGGGCGGCTGGAAGCCGGATATCGCCATGATCGACATGATGATGCCGGGCATGTCGGGGGCGGACCTGCTCAGCGCCTTGCGCATGCGCGCTGGGCTGGAGGCGCTGCCTGTGATCTTCGTCACCGCGAGCGCACGCCGCGACGACATACGGGCGTATCTCGACCGTGGCGCGAACGGCGTCATCACGAAGCCATTCGATCCGATGTCGCTGGCACGGACGGTGCGGCGTCGCTTCGCCGAGATCTCCGCCTAGGCATCGAGGTGCCGAATCGACAGGTGGAGGAGCGCATCTAAATACCGTGCCGCGATGACGCTGTGACGTCATGACCTACGTGCGGCTCGTTCTGGCTTTACGACCCTGGTCGAAAGTTCCTGCGACGTTGGTCGAATTCGTCTTAGACCTTGGTCGCAAATGCGCCTGATACGTAGTGCGCTTGTAAGTGCTGCTTAACCGAGGTGCGTGTTCTTGCCCTTGTGCACATCGAAGTGCGCAAGGGTTGTTGCAATGTCTCCGCTTTCGATACAGCAAGACAAAATCCGGTGTGTTCGCCGTATTGCGGTGTCATGTGTGTTGCTCGCCGCAATTACACCCGAGGTATTTTATTACTCTGCGTCCGCGCAGGTCGCTGCCGGCACTATAATTCCCAATGTGGCAACTGCGATATACGAAACAAGCGGCGATAAGAACTCAACGTCATCAAACCTAGCCTCCGTGCAGATCGCGGAGAAGCTTGATGTTGCAGTTGCTGTCGTGACGCCACGTACCGTTATAACCGGCGATGCTGCCGTCACTGGCGTGCCGTTCGTCGTCACCAACGCAGGAAACGGCAGCGAAGCGTTCGCGCTTTCCGCGACGACCAACCAAGCAGCGGCTACCGTGACAGGCTACGCGATCGATCGCGATGGCAACGGCGCTTACGACGCCGCTGTCGACACGCTGCTGAGCGGTGCCGTGCTGCCGGCGATCGGCGCGGGTGTGCAGCAGCGCGTCTTGGTGCTGGTCGCCGCCGCCGGCGTCGCCGGTGACGACGTTACCGTCACGACGAGCGTGCGCGCGACCACGGGGACTGGTGCGCCAGGGACGACCTTTGCGGGTCAGGGGGATGGTGGCGGCGACGCGGTGGTTGGCACGACCGGAGCGGCGGCCAGCGCGGAGGCGCTACTGGTACGCGCGGTCGCCACGCCGACGCTCGTCAAGGCGCAGAGCGTCGCCGCGCCCGATGGCAGCGCACGCGCGATCCGCGGCGCGACCATCACCTACACGCTCACCGCGCATTTCTTTGGCGCCACGCCGGCGGCGGTGATCGCCGATCCCGTTCCCGCCGGCACCCGCTACCGCGCCGGCTCGCTCCGGCTCGACGGCGGTGCGCTTGGCGACACCGGCTCTTTCGACGGCAGCACCGTCCGCGTCGCGCTCGGCGACATCGCGGCGGCGGGTGACCGCGTCATCACCTTTCAAACGACGATCCAGTGAGGAGTGCACCCGTGAACCGCAACGCCAAGACCATCCGACTGTTCGCCGCCGCCGCGCTTGTGGCGGCGCTCGCCACACCGGCTTTAGCGGCTGGTCCGCTTCAGGTCGCCTCCAAGGTGCTGACCGAGAAGAAGACCGCCGCCGCCGACGGCACCACCCGCGTCGCGCTGGTGCAGGCCACGAAGGTCGTGCCGGGCGACAAGGTCGTGTTCGTGCTCGATTATCGCAACACCGGCACGCAGCCGCTCGGCAACGTGGTGCTCGACAATCCGGTGCCGCAGCAGCTCGTCTATCGCAGCGCGGCGCAAGGGTCACCCACGCCCGAGGTTTCGGTCGACGGCCACACCTATGGAGAGCTCAGCGCGCTGCGCGTGCGGACCGCCGCCGGCGGCGTGCGCCCCGCGAGCCCCGATGATGTCACCCACGTCCGGTGGCGCCTGACGAGCCCGATCACGGCCGGCTCGCATGGCCAGTTGGCGTTCCAGGCCGTGCTGAAATGATCCCCGACCCCGACCTGTCCTCCACCAAACCGTATGATCGCAGGGAGTTACATTACATGTTCGCTAACAAGGTCAGGCTGATGCTGTTATCCGGCACGGCCATCATTGCCACCGCTGGAACGGCTGAGGCCGCGCAGACCCAGGCGGGCACCACCATCACCAATACCGCGCAGGTAACGTACACCGTCAACGGTTCGGCGCAGACCACCAACTCGACGACCGCGACCTTCGTGGTCGATCGCAAGGTCAATTTCACCGTCATCACCGATCAGACCACCAATACTAAGGTCAACGCCGGTCAGGTCGGCGCGGTGACCAGCTTCAAGCTGACCAACACCACCAACGGCGCGCAGGATTTCCTGCTCGACTCCGCACAGGCGGTACCAGTCGGGTTCTTCCCGAACACACCGGACTTCACGCTGAACAACATCAAGATCTTCGTCGATGCGAACGGCAACGGCGTGTATGATCCCGGTACCGATGTCGCCACCTATGTCGACGAACTCGCCCCCGATGCCTCGGTCGAGATCTTCATCGTCGGCGACGTGCCGTCGACGGGCAGCTCTAACCTGGCACAGGTCGCGCTGCACGCGACGGTCGCCAATGGCGGCGGCGTTGGCACCAAGGGCACGGCCTTGGTCCAGACCGACCTGAACCTCGCCAATGCCGACAACACCGTCGACATCGTGTTCGCCGACGGCGATAGCGACGGCGATTATGCGGGCGATATTGCGCGCAATGGTCAGGGTATCGCCTATGCCGCCTTTGAAGCCGGCGCGCGCAACGTCGCGCTGACCGTCACCAAGACCGCGCGGGTGATCTCCGACAACGTGAACCTGATCAACCCGAAGGCGCTGCCCGGCGCCGTCGTGGAATATTGCCTGACCGTCAACAACGCGACCGCCGGCGTTCCAGCCAGTAACGTTGTGCTGACCGACGTCGTACCGGCCAACACGACGTTCGTGCCCAACACGCTGACGATCGGCGCGCCCGGCGTGGCCGGCACATCGTGCACGCTGGCATCGCTCGGCACCACCACCGGCTATACCGGTGCGTACGACACCTCGACCAAGACGGTGACCGCGACGATCCCCAGCGTCGCCGGCAGTGCCTCGGTCGCCGCGTCGTTCCGCGTGACGATCAACTAAGCGCTACCCGACCCCAATCGCACTACAGGAGAACCGCGCTTCCGGCGCGCGCAACCACGCGCGCCGGAACGTGACACCCCATGTCCATATTCCGCCACGCCTTGAAGACCAGCGCGGTTGCGCTTTGTCTCGGCACTGTCGCCGCACCCGTGTGCGCGCAGACGGTGGATCATGTCGATAATACCGCCACGCTGACCTTTACGGGCGCGCGCGGACCCACTACGATTTCATCGAACACCGTCAGCCTCGTGGTCGACCGCACTAAGGTCCCGACCCGGCTGAGCTTCCGCCTTCTCCCCATCGGTTATCAGCTCACCGGTATGACATGCGAGACCGTGCCCGCGGTCCGCTTCACACCGGCGCCGATCGACGCCGCGACGCTCGCGGCAGCTCCGCCCACCAAGACGCTGGATGTGCACGAAGCGCAGATCATCGTTCTGGAGGATGCCGGGGCGAACCATGACCCGAACACGCGCGATACGGTTTCGATCACCGTTACGTCGGGTGGCCACAGCAACCCGCTCCCGCTGCTGGAAACCGGGCCGAACACGGGTGTCTTCGCCGGAGGCGTGCCCGCGATCTCCGACCACAGCCCTGCGATCGCAGCATGCAACCCGCAGACGGATCGCGGCGTGAACCTTTCGCTGTCCTTCGCCGAGGACGATGACAGCTACGGATCGACCGCCTCGATCCTGGTCGATCCCGCCGGCTATGTGTTCGATTCCACCTCCGGTGCGCTGGTCGACGGCGCGATCGTCACGTTGCTCGACGACAACGACCAGCCTGCCAAGGTCTATGGCGATGACGGGATCAGCGCCTATCCCTCCACCGTCACCAGCGGCGCGTCGGCAAACGATGCGAGCGGCCGCGTCTATACCTTCAGCCAGGGCAATTACCGCTTCCCGCTGGTCGCGCCGGGTACCTACCACATCAAGGTGACGCCGCCGGGGCATTACACCGCGCCTTCCGTGAAGTCGGCGACGGAGCTGGCAGCGCTGCGCGATCCCACCGGCAAGCCGTTCATCCTGAACGCGGCCTCGACCGAAGGGCGCTTCACCATCGCCGACGCCAACCCTTTCTACACCGACATCCCGCTCGACCGGCCGAAGGACGCGATGTTGCTGCTGACCAAGACCGCGTCAGTGCGCGAGGCGGCGCCGGGCGATTTCGTCCAGTACCGGCTGACGCTGGCCAACCGCGACACGATTCCGGTCACCGATATCCACCTCACCGACCTGTTGCCGTCGCCCTTGCGCTATGAGCGCGGCTCGGCACGCGGGATCGCGGAGCCGACCGTCTCGACCGATGGCAAGAATCTGGCCTTCATCGTCCCGCGCCTCGCGCCGGCGCAGTCGATCGATGTAACCTATGTGGTTTCCGTAAAGCCGGGTGCGGCGACCGGCGAGGCGCTGAATCGTGTGCTCGGTTCGGGCAGCAACGGCGCGACCTCAAACGAGGCGGCGGCGTCGGTGCGGGTGCGCCCGCTGCTGTTCACCGACGGCTTCACCATTATCGGCCGCGTGACCGAGGGCGCGTGCGGTGACCCGGTTTCCAAGCGCAAGGGGCTGCCCGGAATCCGCCTGCTGATGGAGGATGGCACCTATGTGTCGACCGATCGCGACGGGCTGTACCATTTCGAGGGCGTCCGCGTCGGCCGCCATGTCGTCCAGCTCGACACGCAGAGCATTCCCGCGACCTATGAAGCCGTGGCGTGCGACGTCGATACCCGCCAGGCGGGCAGCGCGATCTCGCGCTTTGTCGAGGCGGATGGCGGGTTGCTCAAGCGTGTCGATTTCCAGCTCCGCCCGACCGGCAGGAAGGCCGCCGCCGTGCAGCCGCTGCCGATCACGGTGGCGAGCGATGGCGATGCTGCGGGTAACCGCGACTGGCTGAGCGGCCAGACGCCAGGTGTCGAAATGCTGTTCCCGGCCGAGGGCCACAACCCGCGCGCGCCGACGCTGCGCGTCGTCATCAAGCATCTCCCCGGCCAGCGTGTCGCGCTGCGCATCAACGGTGCGCCGGTCGATACGCTCGCGTTCGACACCACCGACGTCGATGCCGCACACGGCGTGGCGGTGTCGCGCTGGACCGGTATTCCGCTCAACGAAGGCGATAACAACCTCGAGGCGCGGGTGCTCGACGACAAGAGCAACCTCGTCACCACGCTCACCCGCACCGTGCATTCCGGCAGCATCCCGGTGCGTGCGACGTTTGTGGCCGACAAGAGCCGCCTCGTCGCCGATGGCCTGACCCGCCCGCTGATCGCAGTGCGCGTGACGGACCGCGACGGCCGCCCGGTGCGCGACGGGACGATCGTGCCGTTCCATGTCGACCAGCCCTATACCGCGGCGGTCGAGGCCGAGCTGGAGCAAGCCCGCCAGACCGCGGGCAAGGGCCGCAGCGCCACCACCGCGCGCGTGACCGGCGACGACGGCCTCGCCTTCATCGCGCTCGAACCCACCACGCAGGCGGGTGCGGTTCACGCCACCGTCAGCCTTACCGAGGAGAAGGTGACGCGCGACAGCGACATCCGTGCGTGGCTGGCGGGCTCGGCGAAGCAGTGGACCGTGGTCGGTTTCGGTGCGGGGACGCTCGGCTACGACACGCTGAAGTCGCGCTCCAGCGCACTGCCGCGTGGCGACCGCAAGCGTGTCGTCACCGATGGGCAGATGGCGTTCTATGCCAAGGGGCGCGTCAAGGGATCGTGGCTGCTGACGCTCGCTTATGACAGCGATCGCAAATACGATCGCGATCGCGGACTGCTCGGCCAGATCGATCCCGACAAATATTACACCGTTTATGGCGACGGTTCGCGCCAGGGCTATGACGCGCCGACCGCGAAGAAGCTCTACGTGCGGCTCGAGCGTAAGGAACTCTACGCGCTGTTCGGCGACTATGAGACTGGCATGACCGACACGCAGCTGATGCGCTACAGCCGCACGCTGAATGGCGCCAAGGTCGGCTACGAGGGCCACCACCTGCTCGTCACCGCGTTCGCCGCCAAGACCGACCAGCGTTATGCGCGCGACGAGATCCAGGGCAATGGCCTGTCCGGCCCGTACCGTCTGTCCGGCCGCGATATCGTGCCGAACAGCGACCAGGTGCGGATCGAGGTGCGCGACCGCTTCCGGTCTGAGCTGATCGTCTCCACCACGCAGCTGACGCGGCATATCGATTACGACATCGACACCTCGCTCGGCACGCTGCGCTTCCGCTCGCCCGTGCTGACGCGGGATGCCAACCTCAACCCGACCTTCATCGTGGTCGACTACGAGACCTATGGCAGCGGCGACAAGGTCGTCGGCGGTGGCCGCGTTGCGACGCGCCTTGCCAAGGGCAAGGTCGAGGTCGGCGTGAGCGGCCTGCACGACGAGACGGCGGGCAACGCCTCGCTGTTGGGAATGGACGTAAAGGCCAAGCCGACCCGCACCACCGAGATCCGCGCGGAAGCATCGACCGGCGGCAAGACCGGCCTCACCGACGGCAAGGCGTTCCTGGCGGAAGTGGAGCATCACTCCTCGGGCAAGGACGGGCTGTTCTACGTGCGCCAGCAGGATTACGGTTTCGGCGTCGGCCAGCAGAACGTGGTCGAGGCGGGCACGCGCAAATTCGGGTTTGACGGCCGTGTCGTCGTCACGCCCAAGATCACGGTGACCGGCAGCGCCTGGCATCAGCAGCAGCTCGACACGGCGGGCACCCGCACCGCCGCCGAGGTTCGCGCGGAATATCGCCGTGCGACGGGCACGATCTTCGTCGGCGGGCAACTGGCGATGGATCGCGGCATCGACGGCAAGGATCGCGACTCGCGGCTCCTCACGCTCGGCGGCACGCAGGCGCTGATGGGCGGCAAGCTCGGCATCACCGGCCAGACGCAGTTCGCGCCGGGCGGCGACAAGGCGAGCGTGGACTTTCCCGTGCGCCACCAGATCACCGCATCGTACCGCATCACGCCCGGCATCCGCCTGATCGGCGGCTACGAGATCGCGAACGGCAAGGATTACAGCGCGAACACCGCGCAGGTCGGCTTTGACGTGAAGCCGTGGACGGGCGCGAAGCTGATGAGCACGATCAACCAGCAGGCGATCGGCGAGAACGGCCAGCGCACCTTTGCGCAATATGGCATGAACCAGTCGCTGCCGATCGGTCAGCACTGGACGCTGGACGCCTCGCTCGACGCCAGCACCACGGTGCGCGGCAAGATCCCCACGGGTGCGGTCATCAACGCGTTCCAGCCGGTCGCCTCGGGCGGAAGCCTGTCGCAGCAGGGGCAGGACGCCAACGGCAACTACGTCGCGGTGACGTTCGGTGCGGGCTACCGCGCGGCGAAATGGTCCTGGAACGGGCGCGGCGAATATCGGGGTGGCAGCAACGACACGCGCTGGGGCTTCACCAGCAACCTGCTGCGCACTTTGGGCGAAGGCAAGACGCTCGCTTCCGGCGTCAAGTACAACCGCGTGACCGACAAGACCGGCAAAGTCGCGACCTTCCTCGATGCCGATCTCGCGCTCGCTTACCGACCGCTCGATAGCCGCTGGTCGGTGCTGGAACGGCTCGAACTGCGCAACGAAAAGGCGGATGCCGGCGTAAGCGCGGGCAACGTGCTCGGCGTGTCGAGTTATGGTGCGGCGGGACAGACCACGTTGCGGCTCGTCAACAATCTCGCGCTCAACTACCGCAGCGGCGCGGAAGGCGTCGGTCACGGTTTCGAGGCGACGGTCTATTACGGCGCGAAGTGGGTGCGCGGCAGCTTCGGCGCGGACGACTACACCGGCTATATCGACGTGACCGGCTTCGATCTGCGCAAGGATGTCGGCCGCAAGTTCGATATCGGCGTGCAAGGTTCGGTCCAGCACGCCTGGGGACGCGGCAGCTTCGCCTTCTCGGGCGGGCCATCCGCGGGGGCGTCACCGGCGCCGAACCTGTGGATCAGCGCGGGCTACAACGTGGCGGGCTACCGCGACCGGGATTTCGAACAGGACCGCTATACGCGCAAAGGTCCGTATGTCACGATGCGGCTGAAGTTCGACCAACTCGGCCTCGGGTCGATCGGGCGGCGGTTCATGGGAGCGGGGCGATGAACAGGATCGTGACAGCCCTGATCGCGTTCCTGTCGGTACTGGCGCCGGGCAGCGCCTTTGCCGACCAGATCACGATCACCCGGGCGACGACGGTGATCTCCGACACCATGAACAACGCGAACCCGCGCCTGTTCACGGATTCGGTGATGGACTACAAGCTGACCTTCAACAACCCGCTGGGCAATGCGCTCACGCCGGTCCGGAACATGGTCATCGTCGAGAACATCCCGACGAACTGCGACCTTCAGGTCACCGATCTCGCCGGCACCGGCAAGGGGCCGGTCGAGTTCCTCGACGGCAGTCTGCTCGGCACCGGGCTGGCCAGCAGCGGGCTGAGCTATACCTACAATCCGGCGGTGGTCGACAGTATCGAGTTTTCCACCGACGGCAGCACCTGGACGTCCAATGCCGGCGCCACATCCGGGAATTACAATCCGAGCATCCGTGCGATCCGAATCACGTTGGCGGGCACCTTCGCGACTTCGACCGCATTCCAGCTTCGGTACCGGGTGAAGATCAGATAGGGAGAGAGCCATGACCAAGACCAGGCCACCGCGCGCGATCGGCCTGTCCGGATGTGACGAGATCATCGCGCGCAGGGCGGCGGACCTGTTGGAGGATACGGCGGCAAGCGGGACACTTGCCATCGAATCCGCCATCGCCCTCGCAATTCGGGAGCGCCGGCTCGACGATGCGGTGACGCTGCAACGCGCGGCATTTCGCGCGCGGATGCTGGGCGGGATCAACCGTGCGCGCAGCGGCTTCGACGAGGAGCAGCGCGTGCTGCTCGACATGCCGGCGGAGCGGCGCGCGCGGCGACGATCGGTGACGTTGCTGACGATCGGCAAGATCGCGATCGGCCGGGTCGAGCATCCGTGCATGGTGCGCGACCTGTCGGAGGCGGGGGCGGGTATCGCCTGCGAGGTGGCGCTAGAGGTCGGGCAGGCGGTGACGCTGGCGATGCGTGGCCTGCCGCCGACGCCGGCACGCGTGCGCTGGTACGACGGCAAGTTCGGTGGCGTGCAGTTCGACTCCGTGCAGGACGCGCAGGTGATCCTGAGCGTATCGCTCCGGCGCGACGCCGACGTGCCGCGCGCGCCGCGGGTGGCGATCGAAACGCCGGTGGTGCTCACCGCAAGCGACCGGTGCTTCGCGATGGTGGCGGCGGATATCTCGCCCGGCGGCATGAAGCTGCGCGGCGGCTGCGACGTCGCGGTCGGCACGACCGTGGAACTGCGGGTCGGTGCGATGCGCGAGGTGCTGTCGGGCACGATCTGCTGGCGGCAGCCGGACCTGATCGGCATCCGTTTCATGCAAATGCTCACCGCCGCGCAGATGGCGCACCTCGTAGCTACGGGAAGCGTATAACCAAATAGGATAAAAACCTCTGTCCTACAGCATCCCGCCACGTCTAGGAGACTTGGCATGACGGGGCGTCGCCTCCAGCGGGGGAATGCGGGATGGGTGAAGGTGTTGATGATCCGCGACGTCGTGGGCGCGCGATGGTCGGGTGGACGAAGCGGATGCGCGGCGTGTTTCTCGACGCGCTGGCGCTGGGCGGCAACGTGCGGCAGGCCGCGGAAGCGGCGGGTGGGACGCACGATAGCGCTTACGCGCTGCGGCGGCGCGATCCGGCGTTCGCGGAGGGTTGGGACGCGGCGGTGGCGACCGTCTACGCCCGGCTGGAGGCGGAGCTGCTGGCGCGTGCGATCGGCAACGGGCCGGTCGACTTCGACGCGGCGCTGGCGCTGAAGGTGCTGGCGCGCCACGAAGCGCAGGCACCGCGTGGGCGGATGCGGGCGGGCACGGAGCGGACCGCCTCGCTCGACACGGTCGAGCGGTCGCTGACGCGCAAGCTGGCGGCTTTGGCCAAGCGCATGCCGGTGGCATCGTGAACGGAGAAGGGCTGGTGCTGCTGGTGCGGCAGCTTGCCGCCTTGCCGACGAAGGACCGGGTGCGGGTAATCCGCAGCCTGCCGCCAGAGGAGAAGCGCGCGCTCAACGCGGCCTGGATCGCCTGGGCGCATACCGGGCAGTACCGCCCCGATGGCGACTGGCGGGTGTGGCTCATCAAGGCCGGTCGCGGCTTCGGCAAGACTCGCGCGGGCGCGGAGTGGGTGAGCGAGATCGCGCGGCAACGCCCGGGGGCACGAATCGCTTTGGTCGGCGCGACGATCGAGGATGTGTCGCGCGTCATGGTGGAGGGCGACAGCGG
The DNA here is from genome assembly GCF_022662305.1 of Sphingomonas sp. BAUL-RG-20F-R05-02. Lineage (GTDB taxonomy): Bacteria > Pseudomonadota > Alphaproteobacteria > Sphingomonadales > Sphingomonadaceae > Sphingomonas. The sequence continues at coordinate 187,890 of NZ_JAKNQH010000002.1, read as the reverse complement.
CATCCTGTCGGTGGCGCGGCCCGACGAGAGTGTCGGCTGGCAGCGCAGCACGGGCGAGATCGTTTTCGCCTCCGGCGCATCGGCCTACACCTATTCGGCGGAGGTGGCGGAGAAGTTGCGCGGGCCACAGCATCATATCGCGTGGTGCGACGAGGTCGCCAAGTGGCGGCATGGCGAGGCGGTGTGGACCAATCTGATGCTGGGGCTTCGGCTGGGCGAGCGGCAACAGGTGCTGGTGACGACGACGCCGCGGCCGGTGCCGCTGCTCAGGCGGATCATGGCGATGGACGGTCTGGCGACGACCGGCGGCGCCACGCGCGACAATCCGCATCTGGCGGCGGCGTTCGTCGCGGCGATCGAGCAGGAATATGGCGGCACGCGCACCGGGCGGCAGGAGATCGACGGCGAGCTGATCGACGATCTGCCGGGCGCACTGTGGACGCGCACAGGGATCGAGGCGTGCCGGGTGCGACACGCGCCCGCGCTGGTGCGCGTGGTGGTCGGTGTCGATCCGCCCGCCGGCACGGCGAGCGGCGACGGGGATGCGTGCGGCATCGTCGCGGCCGGGCTGGGCGAGGATGGCCATGGCTATGTGATCGAGGATGCCAGCGTGGTCGGCGAAAGCCCGGAGGGTTGGGCGCGTGCAGTCGTGGCATGCGCTGGCCGCCACGCGGCGGACCGGGTGGTGGCGGAGGTCAACCAGGGCGGGCAGATGGTGCGTTCGGTGCTGGAACGGGCCGAGCCGTCGCTTCCGATCGTCACCGTCAATGCGACGCGCGGCAAGGCGGCGCGCGCGGAGCCGGTGTCGATCGAATATGCGCGGAGGCGCGTGCATCATGTCGGTGCGTTCCCGCAGTTGGAGGACGAGATGTGCGGGCTGATCGCGGGTGGCCGCTATCAGGGACCGGGACGATCGCCCGACCGCGCGGATGCGATGGTATGGGCGCTGGCGGAACTGCTGCCCGGCGCGGTCGGCCGCGCCGGCGTGCGGACCCTGTAGTCCGGCGCTGTAGTTGTTATCGCGGCGCGAGCCGTTAGGAGGACGTATGGTTCCAAGGGTTTTGATCGATACGGCACAGGTGCCGGGCGGCGGCGAGATGCGGCTGGTGCAGCGTGGGCCGGATTTCTTCATCATGCTCGGCACCGAGGAATTGATGAGCAGCCGGATGAGCGGTTCGGAAGAAGCGCTCGCGACGATGGCGTGCGAGCGGGTGTCGGCGCAGGCGCCGCATTTCCTGATCGGCGGTTACGGCATGGGCTTCACCTTGCGCGCGGCGCTGGCGCAATTGGGTGCCAAGGCGCAGGTTTCGGTGGCGGAACTCGTGCCGCAGGTGGTGGAATGGGCACGCGGTCCGATGGCGGCATTCACCGGCGACAGTCTTGCCGATCCGCGCGTGGCGATCATCGAGGACGATGTCGGCGCGGTGATCGCCGACGGGCGGGGGACGTATGACGCGATCCTGCTCGATGTCGACAACGGCCCGGACGGGCTGACCCGGCGCGGCAACGACCGGCTGTATTCACCGCGCGGGCTTGAGGCGGCGCGGGCTGCGCTCAGGCCGGGCGGGGTGCTGGCGATCTGGTCGGCGGCGCCCGACGTGAAGTTCGCGCGACGGCTGCGCGAGACGGATATGGCGGTGGACGAGGTGACGATCCGCGCGCGCGCCAGCGGCAAGGGCGCGCGCCACGTGATCTGGTTCGCGAAGAAGGTTTAGCGCGGCGCTCGCTATTTAGCCCGTCCCCGGCGAAGGCCGGGGTCCAGTTACGGTAGTGTTCGTAACGGGGCGCGACGCCAGTTTATCGACGTTCCGTAACTGGACCCCGGCCTTCGCCGGGGAAGGAAGACTTGCGTGCGCGGCGTTTGCCGGCGCGGCCCAATTCTAAGGACAATCCATGAAACTCTTCGGCTGGAAATCAGCCGGGCGCGACGTGCGTCCGGTGCTGGCGCGGCATGGCCTGTGGACGGGCGGTGGCGCAGGCGGCGAATGGAGCGACGATTACGTCGCACAGGTGCGCAGCGGCTACCTCAACAACGCGATCGCGCAACGCTCGGTGCGGCTGGTCGCGCAGGGGCTGGCGAGCGCGCCGGTCGAGGCATCCTCGCCCGAACTGCTCGCGCTGGTGGCGGCGCGATCGGGCGGGCAGGCGCTGACCGAGACGGTGGCGGCGCATCTGCTGCTGCACGGCAACGCTTATGTGCAGATCATGGTCGATCCCGCCGGGGAGGTGGCGGAACTGTTCGCGCTGCGCCCGGAGCGGGTGAGCGTCGAGGCGGATGCGGGCGGCTGGCCGGTGGCGTATCGCTACCGGGTGGGCGAGCGGGTGACGCGGCTGATCGCGGACGGTCCGCGCCCGGAGGTGTTGCACCTTAAGAGCTTCCATCCGCTTGACGATCACAATGGTCTGGGGTGCCTCGGCGCGGCGGCGGGCGCGGTCGCGCTGCACAATGCGGCGGCGCGCTGGAACAAGGCGCTGCTCGACAATGCGGCGCGGCCATCGGGCGCGCTGGTGCATGATCCGGGCGATGGGTCGGTGCTGTCGCGCGACCAGTTCGACCGGTTGCGTGCCGAGATGGAGGCGGGTTTCGCCGGCGCCGCCAATGCCGGGCGGCCGATGCTGCTGGAAGGCGGCCTGAAATGGCAGGCGATGAGCATGACCCCGGCCGACATGGATTTCGTCGGGCTGAAGGCGGCGGCGCGCGAGATCGCGTGCAGCTTCGGGGTGCCGCCGATGCTGCTCGGCCTGCCCGGCGACGCCACCTACGCCAATTACAAGGAGGCGAGCCGGGCGCTGTGGCGGCTGGCGATCCTGCCGCTGGCGGACACGATCTTCGCCGGGCTTTTGCAGGGGCTGGCGGGCTGGTTCGACGCGCCGTGGCTGCGCGTCAACGTCGACAAGGTGACCGCGCTTGCCGAGGATCGCGAGCGGTTGTGGGCGCAGGTGAGCGCGGCGGAATTCCTCAGCGATGACGAGAAACGCGCGATGCTCGGGCTCGCGCCGGAAGCAGGAGGTACGGCATGACCAAGGGTGCGGTGCTGGCGCAACTGATGGCGCAGGGGCAGGTGGAGGGCGGCGATCTGGTGACGCTGCGCGCGATCGCCGAGGAAGCCGGCGAACTTGGCGCGAGCCGGGCGCTGGCACGGCTTGGCCTCGACGATGCGGGTGCGGCCAAGGACATGGCGGAGCTGCGCGAGCTGCTCGGCGCATGGCGTGATGCCAAGCGATCGGCATGGAAGGCGGTGCTCGGCTGGGCAGCGCGGATCGGCGGGGCGCTGCTGCTGGCGGCACTCGCCACGCGCTACGGCTTTTCGGACTGGATCAAGTGACGCGCTTCGCCGGCTATGCGGCGGTATTCGACCGCGCGGATCGCGGCGGCGACGTGGTGCGCGGTGGCGCGTTTGGCGACGTCGGTCCGGTGCCGCTGCTGTGGCAGCACCGTGGGCAACCGGTCGGCGTGATCGAGCAGGCGGGCGAGGATGCGCGGGGCTTACGCGTGATCGGGCGGATCGACGATGCCGATCTGGCGCGGCTGGTGCGCTCCGGCGCGGTGTCCGGCCTTTCGTTCGGCTACCGCGTGCAGGCGGCGACACGCGGGCAATATCGTGAACTGACCGCGCTCGATCTGATCGAGGTCAGTCTGGTGGCGCAGCCGATGCAGCCGCTCGCGCGGGTCCACGCGGTCGCCTGACAACGACACGGTTTCAACAGGTCAAGCCCGGCGGCGGTGTCGCCGGGACGGGTTTCGCATGGGAGAATGACATGATCGAAGTGAAGGCAGATGCGCTCGAAACGACGTTCGCGGGCGTCGAACTGGGCGGCGCGGTGGCGCGGCCGTTGTTGAGCGGGGCGCGTGCGCAGAACGGCGCGTTCGGCGGGTTCCTGCGATCGGGTGCGAACGTGGAGATGAAGTCGTTCACCGGCGTGAGCGGGGACAGCGGCGGCTATGCGATTCCCAGGGAGATCGACGCGGTGATCGGCGCGACGCTCGCCTCCGTCTCGCCGATCCGCAGCATCGCCAATGTCGTGCAGGTCGGCTCGGCGGGATATCGCAAGCTGGTGACGGCGGGCGGCACGCCGTCGGGCTGGGCGAGCGAGGTGGATGCGCGGCCCGACACGGGTACGCCAACCTATTTCGAGATCGCGCCGCCGATGGGCGATCTCTACGCCAACCCGAGCGCGAGCCAGGCGATGCTCGACGATGCGTTGTTCGACGTGGAGGGCTGGCTCGCCACCGAGATCGCGCGCGAGTTCGCACGCGCCGAGGGGGCGGCGTTCGTAAGCGGGTCCGGCGTGGGGCGGCCCAAGGGGTTCCTCGCCGCGCCGGTGTCAAGCGCGAACGATGGCGCTCGCGCGTTCGGTACGCTGCAATATCTGGCGAGCGGCGCGGCGGGCGATTTCGCGGCCAGCCCGCAGGACCGGCTGATCGACCTCGTGCAGGCCCTGCGCGGACCGTACCGGCAGAACGGCACGTGGGTGATGAACTCCGCCACGCTGGCGCGCATCCGCAAGTTCAAGACCAGCGACGGTGCGTTCATCTGGACGCCGGGCTTAAGCGCGGGCCAGCCGGCGACGCTGCTCGGCTATCCGGTGATCGAGGCGGAGGACATGCCCGACATCGGCGCGAACGCGCTGGCGATCGCGTTCGGCGATTTCCGTTCGGGCTATCTCATCGCCGAGCGTGGCGAGACCGGCATCTTGCGCGATCCCTATTCGAACAAGCCGTTCGTCAATTTCTACGCGAGCAAGCGGATCGGCGGCTGCGTGAGCAATTCGGAGGCGATCAAGCTGATGAAGTTCGCCGCGAACTGATCGTTCGGGGCGGCCTTCGGGTCGCCCCACCCCTGACGGGTTAGGTGGGGAATTGGGCATGAACGACGTGACGCTTGAGGCCGGGGATCGCGCCGCCGCGCTGGCCGAGGTGAAGGCAATGCTGCGGCTGGTGAGTGTGGAGGAGGATGCCCTGATCGCCGCGCTGGCCGAAACCGCGCTGGGGCTGGCCGAGCAGTTCATCGGCCAGGCGCTGATCGCGCGGGAGATGCGCGACGTGCTGCCGGTGAGCGCCGCGTGGCAGCGGCTGGCCTATGCGCCGGTGCGATCGATCGGCGCGGTGGCGGCGGTTGATGGCGCTGCCTTGGCGAGCGAGGCGTATGCGATCGACATCGATGCCGCCGGCGATGGCTGGGTGCGGGTGATCGACGCGGGCGGTGCGGGCCGCGTCGCGGTGACGTTCGTGGCGGGGCTGGCGGACGGGTGGGGCGCGATCCCTGCGCCGATCCGGCAGGGCGCGGTGCTGCTGGCGGCGCATCTGTTTACCGAGCGGGATGCCGCCTCGGCGGTGCCGGCGGCGGTGACGGCGCTGTGGCGGCCGTTCCGGCGGATGGCGCTGGGGCTGAGGGTACGCGCGTGTTGAGCGGGGTGGCGGCGCGCGGGCGCGACATTGCCGAGGCGGCGCAGCGCCGTGCGATCGCGCAAGGGACGGTGCGGTTGCAGGCGGCGTTTCCGGAGCTTGCGGTGACGGCGCAGGCCGACGCGATCGTTCTGACCGGGAGGATTGACCCGGAGGATGCGAGGCTGCGCTGGATCGTGAGTGTGCTGACATGAGCGCGGAAGGAGTGGTGCAGGCGGCGCTGCTCGCCGCGTTGCGCGGGGTGGCGGGCCTCAACGGCGTGTTCGAGGGGCCGCCGGTCAAGGCGACGCCACCTTATGCCGAGATCGGCGAGACGCTGAGCGGCGACTGGAGCGTGAAGGACCGCGACGGGCGCGAGCTGCGGCTGGTGGTGGCGGTGCGCGACGTGGGTGAGCTGTCCGCGCGGGCGCAGGCGCTCGGCGACGCGGTGGGTGCGGCGATCGCAGCCGTGCCGCGCGATCTGGGCGGGTGGCGGGTGGCGAGCCTGGTCTTCGTGCGATCGCGGCTGCTGCGGCCGGCACCGGGGCAGTGGAGCGTGGTGGTGGAGTACCGGGTGCGGGTGCTGGCGGCGGATTAGCGCAACGGATTTTCAGAACAACGAGGAGCAAGACATGGGCGCGGAAAGTGGCAGGGCGTTTCTGTTGAAGGTCGGTGATGGCGGTGCGCCGCCCGCCTTCACCACGGTGGCGGGGCTGCGCACGACGCAGTTGTCGATCAACGGCGAGATGGTGGCGATCACCTCCAAGGATTCAGGGGGATGGCGTGAATTGCTGTCGGGGGCGGGGGTGCGATCGGTCAGCGTATCGGGGGCGGGCGTGTTCACCGGCTCGGGCGCGGAGGTGCGGCTGAAGGGAAATGCGCTCACCGGCGTGATCGATGATTACCGGCTGAGCTTCGAAAGCGGCGAGACGCTGACCGGGCGGTTCCTCGTCACGCGGCTCGACTACGCCGGCGATTACAATGGCGAGCGCAGCTACACGATCGCGCTGGAAAGCTCCGGGCCGGTGGTGCCGGCATGAGCGGCGCCAATGCGGTGCGCGGCGAGGCGGCGCTTCGCATCGCGGGCGAGACGGTGGTGCTGCGGCCGAGCTTCGCCGCACTGGTCGCGGCGGAGGCGGAACTCGGGCCGTTGTTCGCGCTGGTCGAGCGCGCGGCGGCGGGGCAGCTTTCGCTGGCCGAGCTGGTCGGGCTGTTCTGGCATTGCCGCTATGCCGCCCCGCCCGCGCTCAGCCGCGAGACGTTCGGCGAGAGCATCGTGGCGAGTGGACTGGCGGCGGCGACGCCGGTGCTACGGGTGCTGCTGGCGCAGATCCTCGGCGGGCGATGAGCGACCACTTCGCGCCGGCGGCGGGCCGGCTGGCGGGGCTGGCGGGGGTGGCGTTCGGCTGGTCGCCCGACCGCTTCTGGGACGCCACGCCCGCCGAACTCGCCGCACTGGTCGCGGTGCTGGCGGGCGAGGATGTCGCGCCGCCCGATGCCGCCACGATCAGGACATTGCAGGAGGCTTTTCCGGATGGATGAGGAAATTGACCGGCTGGTGGTGAGCGTGCGCGCCGACACCAGCGGCTTCGCGCGCGACGTGGATACGATGCGCGTCAGTCTCGACGGACCCTTGTCGAGCGGAGCGGACCGGGCGGGGCGATCGATCGAGAGCGCGCTGGTCAAGGCGGCGAAGAGTGGATCGCTGGGCTTCGAGGATCTGCGCAAGGTGGCGCTGTCGGTACTGGGTGACATTGCCGGCGCGGCGGTGCGCGGCGGGATCGGCGCGGTGGTGGGCGGCACGAGCAGCAGCGGCGGGATGACGGGTGCTGGGCTGCTGTCTGCCCTGGGCAGCCTGTTCGGCGGATCGCCGGGGCGGGCGACCGGGGGGCCGGTATCGCCGATGCGGCCGTACATGGTCGGCGAGCGCGGGCCGGAACTGTTCGTGCCGACCACCAGCGGCAGCGTGGTGCCGACGGCGAGCGGCGCCGGTGGCAGCGGGCGTGACGTGCGGGTGGCGATCACCGTCAACGCGGCGAAGGGTGAAAGCGGCGCGGCGCTGACCGCATCGAGCCGACAGGTAGCGCGCGCGGTGAAGGCCGCGCTGGCGACGGAGTAGAATGATGGCATATTGGCTCGCGTCCGAACGAACGGTGCAGAGCGAGGGCGTGATCTCGCGCTTCGATCCGCGTTTCTGGACGGTGAATTTCCCGCGCCCGATGATGGCGGCGGTGACGACCACGGCGGCGGATGCGCTGCGGGTGGATGCGGTGTTCTACCGCGCGTACGATCTTGCCGGCTTGATTTGGGAGGCGGAGGACCGGTTCGATCATCCGCTGCTGACGTACGAGACGGCGCGCGATTTTCGCGGGTGCCGGCTGGCGTTCCGGTGGCGATCGGGCGGGATCAGGCCGCTCGATGCGGTCAACGGCCCGGTGCTGACCATCGAGGGGCGCGACGCGGATGGCGCCGCGCGGGCGTGGTACGTGCGCCTGTGGAACTATGCGACCGGCACGCCGGAGGATGCACAGGTCGCGATCGACTTCGCGAGCATCGACGGTGGCTTCCTGCTGCCGGGCGAGGCGGTGCCGGTGTGGGCGGGCGATATTGACCGAATGTTCGTATCGCTGGTCCCGCCGGATTACGACGGCAGCGGCACGGTGTTGCCTGCCCCGGCGGAAGCATGGGTCGAGCTGACCGAACTTACCTGCGACGGGCCGGGTGCGGTGCTGGCGATCGGCGACGTGGTGGTGCCCGCGCATGATTTCCAGATCGCCGGGGGCTATGACGACAGCTACAACCTCACCCCGGCGCGGCTGCTGCGCAACGCGGTGCAGCTCGGCTATCGCGGCGCCATCGTCCATTATCTCGGCATGAGCCATTACTTCCGGCTCGGCGACGGGCTGATCGTGACGCTTGCCGGCGGTGCGCTCAACGTGGCGGCGCGGGCGTGGCAGCGCGATTATGCGGCGCGCGCGCAGGCACTCGGCTACGATCTGATCTGGTCGCTCAGCTACGAGCTGTTCGACACGCATTGTCCGGAGGACTGGAAGCAGCGCGCGTGGGAGGGATCCCCCGCGCTGACCGGGTGGGTGCCGCCCTCCACGCTGCTGTCGCCTGCAAATGCATCGGCGATGGCGTATCTGCGTGCGGTGGCGGTCGAGGTGATCGAAATCGCGCTGGCGGCGGGGCTGGCACCGAAGTTCCAGGTCGGTGAGCCGTGGTGGTGGGTGATGGCGGATGGCCGACCCTGCCTGTACGATGCGGCGGCGCGCGGGGCGTTCGGCACCAGCGTCGAGATCGCCGATGTGCGCGGCGGCCAATCCGTGGCGGCGACGGCGCTGCTGGATGCGGCGGGCGCGCTGCTCAGCGCATCGACGGCGACGCTGGTGGCGGCGGTGCGCAGCGTTGCGCCCGGCTGCGAGACGCATCTGCTCGCCTATCTGCCGAGCGTGCTGGCGACGGATGCGCCCGAGGTGCGGCGTGCCAATCTGCCGCTTGGCTGGGCAGCTCCCGCGTTCGATGTGCTGCAACTCGAGGATTACGATTACGTCACCGCCGGCAACACCGCGCTCAGCGCGCGCGCCATCGCGGCTGCGCAGGCGCGGCTCGGCTATCCGACCGACCACACCGATTACCTGTCCGGCTTCGTCCTGAAGCCAGAGGATGCATCCGACTGGGCGGCGATCGACGCGGCGGCGGATGTGGCGCGCGCGCGCGGGGTGAAACGCGCGGTGATCTGGGCGCTGCCGCAGGTGATCCGCGACGGATACGTCCATTTCGATGAGGAGACAGGCGACGTGCAGGCATTCGATGATGTGCTGTTCCCCCTCGCGCTTGGCCGCGAGGCGGAGGTTACGCCGGAATATTCCACCGCGATCGTGACGAGCGCGGGCGGCAGCGAGGCGCGCAACGCCGACTGGGCGGCAGCGCGGACGCGGTACGATGTCGGACCGGGCGTCCGGTCCGAGGCTGACATCGCGGAACTGCTCGCCTTCTTCCGCGCGCGACTAGGGCCGGCGCGCGGCTTCCGGTTTCGCGATCCGTTCGATGCGTCGTCCGGCGGCGCGGTGCCCGGTGCGCTCGACCAGCAACTCGGCATCGGCGATGGTCTCGGCACCCGCTTCGCGCTGGTGAAACATTACGGCGAGGCGGTGCGGCGGATCACCCGGCCGGTCGGCGGCAGCGTGACGGTGGCGGTGGACGGGGTAACGACGGTGGCGTTCTCGCTTGGCGATGGCGGCATGGTCGAACTCGACACTGCGCCGGCGGGGGGCGCGGTGGTGACGGCGGGGTTCCTGTTCGACGTGGCTGTCCGCTTTGCCGAGGACAGCCTTAGCGTGACGCGCGCGACGTTCCTGGCGGGATCGGCGGCATCGGTGCCGCTGATCGAGGTGCGCGAGGCATGAGCTTCCTCGACGGACCCCTCTCGACGATCGCGCTATGCTGGCGGATCGAGCGGCGTGACGGAATTGCGATCGGGCTGACCGCGCACGACCGCGACCTGACGATCGACGGCCTGATCCACCGCGCCGCGCCGGGGATGACGCCCTCCGCGATCAAGCGCAGCGACGGGCTGGATGCCGATACGATGGATGTTGCGGGTGCGCTGACCAGCAATGCGATCAGCGCGGCCGATCTCACCGCCGGCCGGTGGGACGGGGCGGCGGTGCGGCTGTTCGCGGTGGATTGGACTGGCGGCGCAGGTCGCGTCGATCTCGGCGATGGGACGATCGGAGCGGTCGAGACGAAGAACGGCGCGTTCACCGCCGAACTGCGCGGGTGGAGCGCGGCGCTTGACCGTCCGGTGGCGGAGGAGACGTCGGCGGAGTGTCGCGCCGAACTTGGCGATACGCGCTGTCGCGTGGCGATGGCGGGACGGCGGCGGTTTGCGCGAGTCGTTTCGGTGGCCGCGCGCGAGGTTACGATCGATCAGGCCGAACGGGTCGAGAATGCGTGTGGCGGTGGGCTGCTGCGGTGGTTTGGTGGTGCGAACACCGGGCTGGAAAGCGCGATCGCATTGTCGGATGGCGCAGTGGTGACGCTGCGGAGCGAGCCGGTATACGCGCCCGCGCCGGGCGATCTGATCGAGCTGATCGAGGGCTGCGACAAGAGCCTTGCCACGTGCGCCGCACGGTTCGGCAACGCCGTGAACTTTCGCGGCGAGCCGTATCTGCCCGGCATCGACCTATTGACGCGGTATCCCGGCGCATGACCGGCCGCGAGGGCGCAGTGGCGGCGGCCCGCGGTGCGATCGGCGCGCGCTTCCGGTTGCATGGGCGCGACCCGGTGTTTGGGCTCGATTGCGTCGGACTCGCCGCGATCGCCGCGCGCGGTGGCGGGTTCGCGGGGGCGATCCCTGCCGATTACGCGATCCGGGGTGCCGACCCGAGCCGCGCGATCGACTCGGCGGGTTTATCGCGCGCGGTGCCTGCCGCGCCGGGCGACCTGCTGCTGTTCGCGGCAGGTCCGGCGCAATTTCATCTCGCCGTGATGGTGCCGGGCGGGATCGTCCATGCCGACGCGATGCTGCGCCGTGTCGTCGAACGGCCCGGGCCGCCGCCCTGGCCGCTGGTCGGCGCGTGGTGTTTCGAAGGGGAGGACTGACATGGCGACATTGGTGCTGACGACGATCGGCAGCGTGGTGGGCGGGCCCATCGGCGGCGCGCTCGGTGCGATCCTGGGGCAAGCGGTCGATCGCGACGTGCTGTTCAGACCGAAAGGTCGCGAGGGTCCACGCCTGACCGAACTCGCGGTGCAGACATCTTCCTACGGGACGTCGATCCAGAAGGTATTCGGCACGATGCGGGTGGCAGGCAGCGTGATCTGGTCGACCGACCTGATCGAGAGCCGCGACTCCACCGGCGGCGGCAAGGGCCAGCCGAGCGCGACCAGCTACAGCTATGCCGCATCGTTCGCGGTGGCGTTGTCGGGGCGGCCGATCCTGGGGGTGAGGCGGATCTGGGCGGACGGCAATCTGCTGCGCGGTGCGGCCGAAGACTGGAAGGTGACGACCGGTTTCCGCCTGCACCTCGGCAGCGAGGATCAGGCGGTCGATCCGCTGATCGCATCGGCGGAAGGTCAAAGCCTTTCGCCGGCGTATCGCGGCATCGCTTATGCGGTGTTCGAGAACCTGCAACTGGCGGATTATGGCAATCGCATTCCATCATTGACGTTCGAGGTTATCGCCGATGCAGCGCCGGTCTCGGCGGGGGCAATCGTGGCGGAGCTTTCCGACGGCCTGGTTGACGGCGCCGGCGTGACGCTGCCCGTGCCGGGCTTCGCTGCCTATGGCAATGCGCGCGCGGTGATCGAAACGATCGGCTCCGCGAGTGGCGGCTGGTACGCGCCGGCCGGTGGTGGGCTGACGATGCGCGCCGGTAATGCGGCAGACTGCACGATCATCGACAGCGGCGTGGCCGCCGGCACGACCGGCGGCGCGCGCGGGACAGGCGCTACCGCCGCCATCGAGACGGTGCTGCGCACCATGACGCTGGCGCATTATGATCCGGCGCGGGATTACCAAAGTGGGCTCCAGCGCGTGCGGCGGCCGGGAGCCGGTTACGCCGAGGATCGCATCGACATGCCTGCTGCGCTCGACGCGGTGGCGGCGAAGACGATGGCGCAGGCGGCGCTCGATCGTGCCGAAGCGGGGCGGGTACGGCGCACGGTTTCGCTCGGCTGGGACTCGATCGGGATCGGCCCGGGTGCGCGCGTCGCGATCGAAGGCGCACCGGGGGTATGGCGCGTGACCGGCTGGTCGTTCGAGCGGATGGTGCTGTCGCTGGAGTGCGTGCGTCTCGCCGCGGCGGCACAGCCGGTGCGGGCCAGCGCCGGTCGCGTGCTGTCGACTCCTGATGCGCTCAGCGGCACGACGATCGTCCACGCCTTCGAAATCCCGCCGCTCGACGATACGCCGCTGAGTGCACCGCGACTGACGATCGTGGCCGCGGGCAGCGCACCAGGCTGGCGGCGTGCGGCGTTGCTTTATAGTATGGATGGAGGGACCAGTTGGGCGAACGCCGGTGCGACGGCCGCACCCGCCACACTCGGTGAACTGGCGAGTACTCCCGGCGAAGCGCCTGCCGCTTTGCTCGACCGACGTTCGGTGTTCGAGGTCGTTCTGGCGCATGACGGAATGAGCCTTGCAAGCGCGACGGCGGGTGCGATCGACGCCGGTGCCAACCTTGCGCTGTGCGGCGACGAGCTGCTCCAGTTCGCCAACGCCGAGCAGATCGGCCCGGCGCGCTGGCGATTATCGGCCTTGTTGCGGGGGCGACGCGGGACCGAATCGGCGATCGGCACGCAGCGGCCGGAGGATCGTTTCGTGTTGCTGGAACCCGGCACGTCGTTGTCGCTGGATCTGCCGTTGACGACGCTTTGCGGAACGGTGCGGGTGCTGGCGGCAGGCGTCGGCGATGTCGCCGGTCCGGCGGCGGCCGCTTGCGTGATCGATGGCGCATCCGTGTTGCCGCCATCGCCGGTCGCGTTGCGCTGGCACGAAGTCGGCGGTGGTGATGTCGCGATATCCTGGACCCGGCGCAGTCGCGGGGGTTGGCGCTGGATCGACGGCGTCGATGCGCCGCTGGTCGAGGAACGGGAGCGCTACCGCGTCACGCTGACATGGCGCGACGGCACGCGCACGGCCGAGGTCGATTCGCCCCGCGTCACGCTCGCCGCGATCGAGCGCGGCGGCGGCACCACCGTCAGCGTGCGACAGATCGGTTCCTTTGGCGAATCCACCGGCGCCAGCCTGTTCATCCCGTCTTTGGAGGTACAATCATGAGCGACGATCTCTCCCCACGACTCGCACTTCCGTTGCTGGACGCCGGCCAGGCGCAGAAGGAAATCACGCATAACGAGGCACTTACGCTGCTCGATCTGCTGACCCAGACGGTCGTGGTTGCGGCCGGCGTGAACGTTCCTCCGGAAGCGCCAGTGGCCGGCCAGTGCTGGATCGTCGGAACCAAGCCGGGCGGCGCGTGGAGCGGCTCCGCACAGGCTCTTGCCGGATGGAGCGAAAGCGGCTGGCGGTTCTGCTTGCCCGTCCCCGGCATGTGCGCCTGGAGCCTTGCCGATGGTGCGCAACTCCGCTTTGACGGCACCGGCTGGAGCGTCGGCATCCTGCGAGCGGCAGGCGTGGAAATCGGCGGGGTACAGGTAGTCGGCGAGCGCCAGCCGGCCATCGCGGAACCAACCGGTGGCGCGGTGATCGATGCCGAGGCGCGCAGCGTGCTTGCCAGTGTCGTTGCTGCACTGCACAATCATGGACTGATCGGCACGTGAACGCATTTTCCAAGAGGGTATCGGTCGATGTTGCGGATATGCAACAGTAGCCGGTTTTTGTGCGCTTGCGTGGAAACGAACGCAGGACTAGGGAGTTTGGGCTGTCCGAGTGACACCTAAGGAAAGGGGATTTCTATGCGGAAGCTAGCCGTTATCGTAGCGCTTGCCTCCACTGCTCTTGCAACGCCTGCTCTTGCCCGCGACAAGTCGTGGTACGTCGGCGTTGAAGGCGGTGGTATGATCGTCGAAGACATGAAGTTCGATATTGCGAACACGCCTTCGGCAGGAACGTACAACACCAAGACCGGTTATGACGTCGATGGCGTGATCGGTTACGACCTGGGCATGTTCCGGGTTGAAAGCGAAGTCGGTTACAAGTTCGCCAAGGGCGACACTTATCGCTCGTCGGTCAACACGCCGTTCGTGAACACCGGCTCGTTCGCGACGCCTGGCCAGTATGACAGCCCGCACAGCCACACGTCGGCTCTGAGCTTCATGGTCAACGGCCTGCTCGACTTCGGCGATGACGATGCCATTCAGGGCTTCGTCGGCGGCGGTGTCGGTGTTGCGCGCGTGACGCTTGCTGGTCCGCGTGCCGGCAACGCAGCGAGCTTCCTGGACGACAGCGACACGGTCTTCGCATGGCAGGGCCTCGCGGGCGTTCGCGCTCCGCTGTCGAACCATGTCGATCTCTCGCTCAAGTATCGCTTCTTCAACGCCGACAACGTCAAGTTGGTTGGTATCGAGGGTGCGCAGTACGAAACGCGCTATCGTTCGCACAGCCTGCTCGGTGGCCTGACCTACAACTTCGGCGAGCCGGCAGCACCCCCGCCGCCGCCGCCCCCGCCCCCGCCGCCGCCGCCGCCCCCGGAAGCTCCGGTTGCACAGCCGCCGGCACCGGTTTGCTCGCCTGGTCCGTTCATCGTGTTCTTCGAGTGGGACAAGTCGGACATCACGCCGGAAGCGTCGTCGATCCTCGACAACGCGATCGCTCAGTACGCTTCGTGCGGCAACGCACAGGTCATGCTGGCCGGCTTCGCCGATCGCTCGGGTACGCCGAAGTACAACGTCGGTCTGTCGCAGCGTCGCGCGGACGCGGTGAAGGCTTACCTGTCGTCGCATTCGATCCCGGAAGCAGCCATGACCACGCAGGCATTCGGCGAAGATCCTTCGCACCTGCGCGTTCAGACCGCCGACGGCGTTCGCGAAGTCCAGAACCGTCGCGTGGAAATCACGTACGGTCCGGGTTCGGGTCAGTAAGACTGACTGGAACGCGAGTTCAAAGAGAGGGGTCGGGAAACCGGCCCCTTTTTTTGTGCGTGGTGCCGGTCGGGAATGAAGCAGCGGCGGCGACGTCACGATGGCCAGCAGCATGGGCGCGTGGACCAACCCCGACGTTAGCCGCCACGCAAAGGCTGATGAAGTATCGCGGCTGTCAGGTTCATGCAGGCTCGGCAAGCGCTGCGTAGAGCCACCCGGGACAAAGGGCGTCGCCCAGCGACTCGACCCGGCGCAGTTCGACCATCAGGCCGATCTCTGCGTAACGCGTGCGGGTTCGATCCCCCGCCTCGCCGAGCGGCGCGACCACCAGACGACGATTGACCTTCGACCGGTGATGCATGCGCGCGGTGTTTTCCTGCCCGATATAGCACCCCTTGGTGAAGCTCACGCCATTCAGTTCACGGGCATTGCATTCCAGCCATAAAGTCTGATCGCTGCCGAGTTCCGCAATGCCTTCGGTTACGCCGCGCGTGAGCCGGTGCGCACGCCAAGCAGCGTCTGCCGGTGCGCCGCCCGCTTCGCCCAGCCAGCGACATCCGAGATCCGGCAGGCGTGGGTCGGCGCCGCCGCCGTCCAGCGGCGACCAATGCACCGCACCCTGCGCCGGCTCAATGGTGATCGCCCGCCGCACCCGATACATCGACAGCCGTCGCGTCAGCGCCTCCGCAGCTGATGCCTCGCAGTCGATCAGCACCGCGTCGCCATCTGCCCACAGCAGGAAGTCGAACAGCGCCTTGCCCTGTGGCGTCAGCAGTCCGCCCCACCGTGGTCCGGACGCGTCGAGACCGGTCACATCCTGCGTGACGAGGCCTTGCAAAAAACCGCGTGGATCGTCTCCGGCGATGCGGATCAATGCGCGGTCGCTGAGCAGCGTTGGGGTGGTTTCAGTCATCCGCAACAGGTAGGGGGGAGGCGAGACAAGCGAAAGAGGCAGCGATGGCACGCTACGACATGATCCTGACTGGCGGCACGGTGCATTTGCCGAGCGGCCCGGTACAAACCAGCGTCGGCGTGATCGGCGGCCGGATCGCCGCGATCGGCGCGAGCGGCGATGCGGGTGAGACGATCGACTGCACCGGCCTGGACATCCTGCCTGGCGTGATCGACACGCAGGTGCATTTCCGCGAGCCAGGATTGGTCCACAAGGAAGACCTCGAAAGCGGTAGCCGTTCCGCCGTGCTGGGCGGGGTGACCTCTGTGTTCGAAATGCCAAACACCAAGCCCAACACCGACAGCGCCGACGCGATCACCGACAAGCTAACCCGCGCCCACCACCGCATGTGGTGCGACCACGCCTTCTATGTCGGCGCGACCAACCATAACGCGCGGGACCTCGCCGAGTTGGAGCGAATGCCGGGCACGGCGGGCGTCAAGATCTTCATGGGTGCGTCGACCGGCGATCTGCTCGTGTCGGAGGATTCCTCGCTCGCCGATGTACTTGCCTCCGGCCACCGCCGCGTCGCGATCCATGCCGAGGACGAGGCGCGGATGAACGCGCGTGCGGGTGAACGCATCCCTGGCGATGCGGCCTCGCACCCGGTGTGGCGCGACGACGAAAGCGCGCTGCTGGCGACGCAGCGCATCCTCAAGCTGGCGCGTGAAGCGCGACGCCGCATCCATGTGCTGCACGTCACCACCCCCGCCGAACTCGAACTGCTATCGCGGCACAAGGACATCGCCAGTTGCGAGGTCACGCCACAGCATCTGACGCTGGCGGGGGAGGAGGCCTATCCGCGCCTCGGCACCTATGCGCAGATGAACCCGCCGATCCGCTCCGGCGCGCACCGCGATGGGCTATGGCACTGGTTGCAACAGGGCGTGCCGGACGTGATCGGTTCCGATCATGCGCCGCACACGGCGGAAGAGAAGGCCAAGCCCTATCCTGATTCGCCGAGCGGCATGCCGGGCGTGCAGACGCTGCTGCCGTTGCTGCTCAACCATGTCGCCGAGGGGCGCACCACGCTCCAGCGCGTGATCGACCTGACCAGCGCGGGCGCCCAGCGCATCTTCGGGATTGTCGGCAAGGGGCGGATCGCGGTCGGCTACGACGCCGATTTCACCGTGGTCGACCTCAAGAAGCGCTGGACGATCACCGAGGATTGGCTGGCGTCGCGCTGTGGCTGGTCGCCATTCACCGGCATGGAGCTGACCGGCAAGCCGATCGGCACGATCGTGCGCGGCAACCGCGTGATGTGGAATGGCGCGCTCGCCAACGCGGCGGTGGGTGAGCCGATCCGCTTCGAGGCGGTCGAGTTCGGCTGAACGACGCCGCCCCGCGTCACAACCGCCGCGTTATAAGGCGCGGGGTTCGCCTTCCGCCAGGACATGCGTGCAAAGCTGCGCCTCGGGCGTGTCGCCTGCTTCCAGCGCGGCGACCGTCACCCAGCCATCCGCGCGCATCCCCGCCGCCACTGCCGGATCGGTGCCGATCGGCACGAACAGCCGGCGTCGGTCGATCTCGCCTAGCCCCGCCGCGACGATCGCATCGGCGTAGAGCGAGAAGCCGACCGCGACTTCCTCCGCGCCATTTTCGTGCACGATCGAATAGCTGCCACCCCGGCCGATCTCGCCACGCACGCCGCGCGCGAAGATCGAGAAGCCCAGCCAGCTCTGATACTCGAAGCCGTGCCGCTCGGTCGGATCGAGCGTCAGCCCGACGCGGCCCTTCAGCGCTTCCGCGATCGCCCACAGCCCGTCGAGTCGCGAGCGCAGCGCGCCACCGACATCGAATTGACACAGCCGGTCATGCGCCGCTGCGAACGGCCCCGCCGCTTCGATCAGCGGCAGGTACGCCCGCGAGATTTCGGCCACACCACCAGCATCCTTGGCGTCGAGCCGGTCGCACAGGGCCGCGATCTGCGCGTCGTCGATCGGCAGCGGCCCCTTGGCGAGCGTGCTGACCAGATCGGGCAGGGTGAAGTCAATCGAGACGTCGCGCACGCCCGCCGCCTCCAGCGCCTCGACCGCGACGCTGACGATCTCGGTTGCGGCGGCGATCGTATCTAGGCCGATCAATTCGCAGCCCATTTGGAGCATCTCGCGCTCGGGGCTGAGTTGCGAGGCGCGCAGCCGCAGCACCGGGCCGGCGTAGGACAACCGCACTGGGCGCGGATGGTGGCCCATGCGAGTGGCCGCGATGCGGCCGATCTGCGCGGTGATGTCGGGCCGCACTGCCAGCGTGCGCTGCGACACCGGATCGACGAACCGCACGGCATCCTGCGCGGTGGCGGATTTGAGGCGACCGGCGAGCCCTTCCTCGAACTCCGCCAGCGCAGGATCGGCGCGTTCATAGCCATGCTGAAATGCAGCGCCGAGCACGGCCTGTCCGAGCCGCGCGGTCGCATCGGCGACGGGGGGCAGGCGATCGCGGAAGCCCTGGGGGAGAAGCGAAGTCATCACGGAAGCCTTGTTGTCGCCGTTTGGCAAAGATCGCGCGTTCCGTCGCCTGCGCGCGCGGTGTCGTCAACCTCGCGCCGTCATTTTCCGCGAGGCGCACGAAAAGGCCGTGCACGCTCGCGCGGCACGGCCGTTCCGCTACCCGGTGTTCAGAACGCCAGCGCCATCGCGGTCTTCACGCCGGCGAGGTCACGCACCTGCGCGATCAGTTCGGGCGTGACCGGCTCGTCGACCGACAGCAGCAGCACCGCCTCGCCACCGGCGGTGCGGCGGCCCAGGTGGAACGTGCCGATGTTGACGCCCGCTTGCCCGAGCAGCGAGCCGATCCGGCCGATGAAGCCGGGCGCATCCTCGTTCACGACGTACAGCATTGGCCCGGCGAGATCGGCCTCGACCTTGATGCCGAACAGTTCGACCACACGCGGCGCGGCATCGCCGAACAGCGTACCGGCCACCGAACGCTCGCCCGCATCAGTCTTCACCGACACGCGCAGCAGCGTGTGGTAATCGCCCTCACGCTCGGTCTTGACCTCACGCACCTCGATGCCGCGCTCCTTGGCGAGCAGCGGCGCGTTGACCATGTTGACCGTGTCGGTCTGCGTGCGCAGGAAACCATGGAGCACGGCAGAGACGATCGGCTTGGCGTTCAGCTCGGTCGCGGCGCCCTCGGTGTGGATCGAGATGCGCGGCACCGCGCCACGGGTGAGCTGGCCGACCAGGCTGCCGAGCTTTTCCGCCAGCGCCATGTACGGCTTCAACCGCGGCGCCTCCTCCGCCGACAGCGACGGCACGTTGAGCGCGTTGGTGATCCCGCCGGAGACGAGGTAATCCGCCATCTGCTCGGCGACCTGGATCGCGACGTTGACCTGCGCCTCGCTGGTCGACGCGCCGAGGTGCGGGGTCGAGATGAAGTTGGGCGTGCCGAACAGCGGCGACTCCTTGGCCGGCTCGCTCACGAATACGTCGAGCGCCGCGCCGCCGATATGCCCCGAGTCGAGCCCTTCCTTGAGCGCCGCCTCGTCGATCAGCCCACCGCGCGCGCAGTTGACGATGCGCACGCCCTTCTTGGTCTTGGCGAGCGCTTCGGCCGAGAGGATGTTGCGCGTCTGGTCGGTGAGCGGGGTGTGCAGCGTAATGAAGTCGGCACGGGCGAGCAGATCGTCGAGCTCGACCTTCTCGACGCCGAGCTCGATCGCCCGCTCAGGGCTAAGGAACGGATCAAACGCCACCACCTTCATGCGGAGACCAAGCGCACGGTCCGCGACGATCGAGCCGATGTTGCCCGCGCCGATCAAGCCGAGCGTCTTGCCGGTCACCTCGACGCCCATGAAGCGGTTCTTCTCCCACTTGCCGGCCTGCGTCGACTTGTCCGCTTCCGGCAGATCGCGGGCGAGCGCGAACATCAAAGCGATGGCGTGTTCGGCGGTGGTGATCGAGTTGCCGAATGGGGTGTTCATCACGACAACGCCGGCGGCGGAAGCGGCGGGGATATCGACGTTGTCGACACCGATGCCGGCGCGGCCGACCACCTTGAGGTTGGTGGCGGCGCTGAGGATATCCTTGGTCACCTTGGTCGAGCTGCGGATGGCGAGGCCGTCATACTGGCCGATGATCGCCTTCAGTTCGTCGGGCGTCTTGCCGGTGATCTCGTCCACTTCGACGCCGCGCTCGCGGAAGATCTGCGCGGCCTTGGGGTCCATTTTGTCGCTGATAAGAACTTTTGGCATGGGAAATCCTTTGTCGTCCCCGCGCACGGGGAGAGCGTGCCTCACGGCACTTGATGCGGAGGGCGACCCCGGCGACTCGCCGGGGTGCGGTATCAGTTACGCGGCGGCCGGCGCCCTTGCGGTGGCATAGGCCCAGTCGAGCCACGGCCCGAGTGCCTCGATATCGGCGGTGTCGACGGTCGCGCCGCACCAGATGCGCAGGCCGGCGGGCGCATCGCGGTAGCCTGCCACGTCATAAGCGGCGCCCTGCTTGTCGAGCAGTCCGGCGAACGTCTTGATAAACGCTTCGTCCGCGCCCTCGACCGTCAGGCACACGCTGGTTTTCGAGCGCGACGCTTCGTCCGAGGCGAGATGGCCGAGCCAGTCGCGCTCGCTGACGATCTTGTCGAGCGCGGCGGCGTTGGCGTCGCTGCGCGCGATCAGCCCGGCGGCGCCACCGACCGACTTGCCCCATTCGAGTGCGAAGATCGCGTCCTCCACCGCCAGCATCGACGGGGTGTTGATCGTCTCGCCCTTGAACACGCCTTCCGCCAGCTTGCCCTTCGCCATCAGGCGGAACACCTTGGGCAGCGGCCATGCCGGCGTGTAGCTTTCCAGTCGTTCGACCGCGCGGGGCCCGAGGATCAGCACGCCGTGCGCGCCTTCGCCGCCCAGCACCTTCTGCCACGAGAAGGTCGCGACATCGATCTTGTCCCACGGCAGCGGGTAGGCGAACACCGCGCTGGTGGCGTCGGCGAACGACAGCCCCTCGCGGGTCTCAGAGATCCAGTCGCCGTTCGGGACGCGCACGCCGGAGGTGGTGCCGTTCCAGGTGAACAGCACGTCGGTCGACCAATCGACGGTGGTGAGGTCAGGCAGCTGGCCGTAGTCGGCGCGAATCACGGTGGGATCGAGCTTCAACTGCTTGACCGCATCCGTCACCCAGCCTTCGCCGAAGCTTTCCCAGGCGAGCGTGGTGACGCCGCGCGCGCCCAGCATCGTCCACATCGCCATCTCGAAAGCGCCGGTGTCGGAACCGGGAACGATGCCGATGCGGTGGGTGTCGGGCAGTTCCAGCAACTCGCGCATCAGATCGATGCAATAGGCGAGGCGGGTCTTGCCGATCTTCGAGCGATGCGAGCGGCCGAGCGATTCGGTGGCGAGTCGGTCGGCGGACCAGCCCGGAGGCTTGGCGCAGGGGCCGGAGCTGAAGAAAGGACGCGCAGGCTTCGTCGCCGGAAGCGCGGGTAGATCAGTCATATAGTCTCTCCTTACAGAGAGCACGCGCGGCGTTGGGACCGCGTGGCCCGTCGACGGCCTTAGCGGCGAACGACCGGCTGTCAACCACGCCGGTTCGGCGCATTTCGCGCGCGCTGGACGGCAAGCCCCGCTAAACGCGCGGGAATGCTACGCCGGATTTTCTTTTTCACGACGCTCGTCGCAACGCTCGGGCTCGCGGGCTGCGGCGGAAAGCCACCCCCGCCACGCCCGCGCGGGTCGAAAGCGATCACGCTGAACATCCCCACCAGTCGCGAGACGCAGGCCTGCTTTACCGATCTGTCGCGCGAGGACGTGCGCTTCAGCCCGCTGCCGGATCGCGATTATGGCGGCGGCTGCCAGATCATTGGTGCGGTGCAGCTGATTGACATCGGCCTGCCGGTTACCAACCTCAAGGCGATGCGCTGCGGCCTTGCCCGCGCGTTCACCGGCTGGGCGCGCCATGCGGCGGTGCCGGCGGCGCACCAGATGCTCGGCAGCGATCTGGTCCGCATCGAAACCTATGGCACCTATGTCTGCCGCAATACGATCGGCACCGCGCATGCGCGGCTGTCCGGTCATGCCATTGCCAACGCCGTCGACGTGGCGGCGTTCGTGTTGCAGGACGGGCGGCGGATCAGCGTGCTGGACGGGTGGAACTCGCCCGACGCGCAGATCCGCGGTTTCCTGCGCACCGTGCGCGGTTCGGCCTGCAAGCGCTTCGGAACGGTGCTGAGCCCGGACTACAACAGTGCGCATCGCAACCACTTCCACCTGGAGGACGATCACAAGACTTTTTGCCGGTGAGGGGGAGGGTTCAAACCCGCGCCGCTTTCGCCTACAGAAGCTTGAATGAGTGATACCAACGTACCGTCGCGCGTCTTCCCGCGCGCTCGCCAGGATGCCGAAAAAGCCAAGACCGGCATCAGCACCCCGCAAACCGAAACGCCGGCCTACCGCCTCGCCTTTCAGGACATGGATTTCCTGCTGCGCGAGGATTTGCGGCCGGTGCGGTTCCAGCTCGAACTGCTCAAGCCCGAGCTGATCCTCGAGGAGGCGAACATCGCCTCGACCTTCGTTATGTACGGATCGGCGCGCATTCCCGAACCGGCGAAGGCACGGGCGATGCTCGATCTCGCGCAGGGCGACGAGGCAAAGGCGATCGCCGAGCGGCTGGTCGCCAAGTCGCATTACTATGATGTCGCGCGCGAGCTAGCCGGCCTCGCCAGCGCGTTCCCCAACGATGCGGATGGCAAGCGCCACTTCGTGGTGTGTTCGGGCGGCGGCCCCTCGATCATGGAGGCGGCGAACCGCGGCGCGGCGGAGGCGGGCCACGAGTCGATCGGCCTCAACATCGTGCTGCCGCACGAGCAGGCACCGAACCCTTACGTCACGCCGGCGCTGTCGATGCAGTTCCACTATTTCGCACTGCGCAAGATGCACTTCCTGCTGCATGCCCGTGCGCTGGCGGCGTTCCCCGGTGGGTTCGGCACGTTCGACGAGCTGTTCGAACTGCTGACGCTGATCCAGACCGGCAAGATCGCGCCGATCCCGGTGCTGCTCTACGGTCGCGACTTCTGGAACCGCGTGGTCAATTTCGAGGCGCTGGTCGAGGAAGGCGTGGTGTCGCGCAAGGATCTCGGCATCTTCACCTTCGTCGAGACCGCGCAAGAGGGCTGGGACGTCGTGCGCGACTTCTACCGCGATGCCGACCCTGCGGTGTTCCCGGCGGAATAACGGCGCGCACTTCGCCGAAACGGAGAAGGGCGGGTGGAAATCTGTTGCCCGCTTACTTCTCCACCGGCGCCTGTACGTTGGCCGGCGTCGCCACATTGGAAAGGCCTTCGACGCTCGGCTTGGCCTTGTCGCCCGGTGTCGCGGGGGCGGACCCCGGCGGCGCCTTCGCTTCCGTGGCGGTCGGCGCACCCGCCTTGGGTGCGGGCAGCGGCAGGTTCGATCCCTGCTGGTTGAGGTACAGGATCACGTCGGCGCGGTCCTTGCCCGCCGAAAGCCCGGCGAAGGTCATCTTGGTGCCGGGCACGAACTTGCGCGGGCTGGCCAGCCAGGAATTGAGCGACTCGAAGTCCCAGTTCCCGCCCTTGCCCTTCAGCGCGTCGGAGAAGGCGAAGCCCGCCTTGCCCTGGCCCTTCGCCTCGCCGACGGTCGCATACAGGTTCGGGCCGATGCCATTGGCGCCGCCCTGGTTGATGGTGTGGCAGGCGGCGCATTTCTTGAACACTTCCGCGCCGTGCGCCGCATCGGCCTTGGCGAGCAGGTCGGCGATCGGCACCTCCGCCTCGCCACCGCCCGCCGCATCGGCGGATACGCCCTCGACCGGATAGCCCGCCTTCTCCGGCTTTTCGGCGGTGAACAGCGTGCTGCCCGCGATGGTGAGCGCCAGCGCCGCAGTGCACGCGCCGAGCGTCCACCCCGCGATCGTGTTGGTACGGCTGTCCATCGTGCGTGGGCCCCTCTCCGATGTTTGGATCATCCTTAGATTCGCGCGCGCGCCACCGCAAGCCGTGCTTGTGCGCACGCGATGCCGCCGCTACGGCCTCGCCGATCATGGAAAACTTCGCAGCGCCCGCGCGACCGATCGTCGCGCGCATGATCGAACAGGCCAGTGCCGAACCCGCCCGCGCGGTCGCCTTCCAGGGCGCGCCCGGCGCCAATTCGCACATCGCCGCGCTGGAGGCGTTCCCGGATTGCCTGCCACTGCCGTGTTTCGACTTTGCCGATGCGATCGACGCGGTGCGCGACGGGCGGGCGGATTGCGCGATCATCCCGATCGAGAATTCGCTGCACGGCCGCGTCGCCGATATCCATTTCCTGCTTCCCGAATCGGGCCTCGTCATCACCGGCGAGCATTTCCTGCCGATCCGCTACGCGCTGATGGGCCTCGGCCCGGTCGGCGGCGTGCGCAACGCGATGAGCCATCCGCAGGCGCTCGGCCAATGCCGCCACTGGTTGCGCGAACACGGCATCGCGCCGGTCAGCTACCCCGACACCGCCGGGGCGGCGGCAATGGTGGTGGAACTAGGCGATCCCGCCACCGCCGCGCTGGCGCCGCCGGGGGCGGCCGGGATCTACGGCCTCGAAACGCTGGCCAGCGATATCGCTGATGCCGATCACAACACAACGCGCTTCGTGGTGCTGGCGCGCGCTGGGCACCCGCCGGTGGGGGAGGGGCCGTACATGACGACGCTGATCTTCCAGGTGAAAAACGTCCCCGCCGCGCTTTACAAGGCGATGGGCGGCTTCGCGACCAACGGCGTCAACATGACCAAGCTGGAAAGCTACCAGCAGGGCGGCACCTTCGCCGCGACCGAATTCTACTGCGATATCGAAGGCCGCCCCGGCGACGCCAACGTCGATCGCGCGTTGGAGGAACTCGGCTTCCATTCCAAGTCGGTGCGTGTGCTCGGCGCCTATCCGAGGGCGCGCGCGCGGGGATAGCGCCGAGCGGGCGGCTGTCAGTCCTGCTCCGCCCAAACCTTCAGCAGCGTATGCGCGATCGCATAGGACGGTGGCGTGATGAACCGCCCCGGCTCTCCCGCCAGCGCGGCGCGAACCTCGGCGCGCGTCGCCCAGATTGCGTCCTCAAGCTCATGCGTGTCGAGCGTGATCGCATCGTCCAGCGCGGTCCCCACGCATGCGATCATCAGCGAGGACGGGAACGGCCACGGCTGGCTGGCGATATAGCGTACATCGGTCACGCGCACGCCGGCTTCCTCGTGGATCTCGCGCGCGACCGCTTCCTCGATGCTCTCGCCCGGTTCGAGGAACCCGGCGAGCGCGGAATAGCGGCCTGGCGGGAACGCCGGTTGCCGCCCCAACAACGCGCGTCCGTCATGCTCGGCGATCATGATGACGACCGGGTCGACGCGCGGGAAATGCTCGGTCCCGCAGTTCGGGCATTTGCGGCCCCAGCCGGCGCGGAACAGCGCGGTGGCCGTGCCGCAGTTCGCGCAGAAGCGGTGCCGCGCATGCCAGTCGAGCACGCTGCGCGCCGCCGCATAGGTCGCCGCCTCACCGGACGCGAACTGGTCGAGCAGCCCCATCACCCGCGCCGAGCGGAACGACGGCGCCGCACCCGCCGCGACGAACGCGGCGAAATACGGCACGCCCGCGTCCACGCCGAGCAGCACCGGCTCGGCCCCCGCCGGCGCATCCGCCATCGCGTCCCACACCAGCCGTCCGTCGCCGTCCACATCCGGCTCGTACCCGTCGAGCCGCAGCAGCCGCGCGCGCGGGTCCGCGATCGCCGCGCGCAACCCCTCGGCATCGTGCCGCAGCGCGTCGGAGCGATCGAGCAGCCCGCCGGTAAAGCCCGTCGCGATCATCGGTAGCGCGCCAGATCGGTGAGCAGCGCGTGTGTCACGTCGCTGCGGATCGGCCATTTGTCGCTCGGCAGATAATTGACCATCACCGTACCGCGCGTGCGCCGCACCGGATCGACCCAGAACAATGTCCCCGCCGCACCGCCCCACGCGTAGGTGCCCTTGGGCGCGCGCCCGGGCGCATCGGCCAGTTGCACCGATCCACCCGCACCGAACCCGACCGTCGCCGGCCCACCCGCCGTCCCGCCGGTCGCGCCCGATACGCTGGTGTAGACGACGCCCGGCGGCAACAGGTTGGACATCATCAGCGCCGCCGTCTCCGGTTTCAGCAGCCGCACGCCATCCAGCGTGCCGCCATCCTGCAACAGATGCGTGAAGCGGTCGTAATCGCGCGCCGACGTCACCAGCCCGGCACCGCCATAGGGGAAGCTCGGCGGCTGGAGGAACACCGAACTCATCCCCCGGTCGAGCGGGATGCGGCCTTGCCCGACCCAGACATAGCCGGTCGCGAGCCGGTTCGCCGCGCGCGCCGGCACGGTGAAGAAGGTCGAGGTCATGCCGAGCGGCGTGAAGATGCGGGTCTGCAGGAAACGATCGAACGCCATCCCGCTCGCCACCTCGATCACGCGGCCCATCACGTCGAGGCCGATCGAATAGCTCCATTTGGTGCCAGGCTCGGCTATCAGCGGCAGCGTCGCCACCTTGTCGGCGAACGCTTCCAGCGTCTTCGGGCGGGTGAGCCGCATCCGCGCCTCGCTCTTCGAATCGGCGGTGAACGGGGTAATCCCGGCCTTCTCATACGCATCGAGCAGCGGCCCGCGCGTGACGATGGTGTAGCCGAGCCCGGCGGTATGCGTCAGCAGTTCGCGGATCGTGATGGCGCGCGCGGCGGGCTTGCTGGCCAGCGAATCGGGGCTGATCTGCACGCGCATATTCTTGAACGCCGGAATGAAGTCCGACACCGGCTCGTCGAGTTTGATCTTGCCCTCATCGATCAGCATCATCGCGGCGAGGGCGGTGATCGGCTTGGTCATCGAATAGACCCGCCACAGGCTGTCGGGCCCGGCGGCGGGGGCGGTCGCCTCGTCGGCGATCCGCCCGGCCGACACGAATACGGTCGGCAGGTCGCCCGCGCCGAACGCGCCGACGATGCCGGGCATCTTGTCCTCGCGGATATAGCTGTCGAATAGTGCTTGCGTTGCGGGCAACGGGCTTGGGCGGGCGGCATTGGGGGCAGGCGAGGGTACGGCCTGACCGGCGAACGCCGCTAAAGCCAGCACGGCGGCAAGCAGACTTGCGGAAACCATCTGTCGGATCATGCGCTCACTCTCCTGATTTCCGCCGCTGCCTTGGCGAACACGGTGGGTAAGCCCGCCGAGTCGAGGTCCGCCACCGGCCACCATTCGCCCGCCGCCGCATGCCCGTGCGCCTGCCCGACCGCAAGCGCGAGTTCGAGGCGGAAATGCGTGAAGACGTGGCCCACGGTCCCCGGCAGCATCTGCCAGTTGGACGGTGCCGGCGCCGCCTCCAGCACCGGCGGCACGCTCGTCCACGGACCCGTCGGCAGCGCCCGCATCCCGCCGAGCAGCCCCTTGGGCGGGCGGCGCACCAGCAACACCCGGCCGGCATCCTCCAGCCAGAAGATCGTGCCGTAACGCTGTGGCTTGGCCGCCTTGGCAGGCTTGACTGGATACGCTTCCGGCTCCCCTGCCAGATACGCCGCGCAGGAAGCATGGAGCGGGCAGGCGAGGCAGGCGGGCTTGCGCGGGGTGCAGATGCTCGACCCCAGGTCCATCATCGCCTGCGCGAAATCGCCAGGCCGGTCGGCGGGGGTGATCGTGTCGGTGGCGGCGCGGATCGCCTCCATTGCGCCGGGCAGCGGCGCGGAAATCGCGAACAGCCGTGCCACCACCCGCGCGACATTGGCGTCGACTACCGCCGCCCGTTCCCCAAACGCGATCGCGGCGACGGCGGCGGCGGTATACGCGCCGACGCCGGGCAGCGCGCGCAAGGCGGCCTCGGTCTCCGGAAACGCCCCCGCCGCCGCCACCACCCGCGCGCAGGCGATCAGATTGCGGGCGCGGGCGTAATAGCCAAGCCCCGCCCACGCCGCCATCAACTCGGCATCGTCCGCCGCCGCCAGCGCGTCCACGGTCGGCCAGCGCGCCACGAACGACTCGAAGCGCGGCCGCACCGCCGCCACCGTGGTCTGCTGGAGCATGATCTCGGACAGCCACACCCGGTATGGATCGGCGCGCGGCTGCCCCGGCGGGCTGCGCCACGGCAGCGCGCGGGCGTGTAGGTCGTACCAGTCGAGGAGAGCGGCGGCGATGGATGAAAGCTTGGCGGGCACGCCCCGGCTATGGCATGGACGGCCGCATGAGCAAACGCCGTCCTCCCACCGAACCGGCGCCCGCCGCCCGGCGTGGTGGTGCGGCGCGTGCGGTGTCCGAACTCCTCCCCGATGCGACGCGCACCGCGTTCCGCCGCTTCGGCTTCGTGCAGAGCGCGGTGGTCACCCGCTGGGGCGAGATCGTCGGCAGCCGCTATGCCGGCGTGTCCGCCCCCGAATCGATCCGTTTCCCGATGGGGGAACGCACCGGGGGCACCTTGAACCTCGTCGTGCGCGGCGCGCATGCCACGATGATGCAGCACATCGCGCCCGAGATCGTCGAGCGGGTCAACCGCTTCTTCGGCTATGCGGCGGTGGCGCGCGTCATCATCCGGCAGGGCGACGTGCCCGCGCCGCGACCGCGTGCGGCACCGCCGTCGCTCAAGCCGGTGCCGGCCGAGCTCGGCATGAGTCTCCGCACCATCGCCGATCCGGAATTGAAGGCGGTGCTGGAAGCGCTGGCGGCAGGTGTCGCCTCTACGCGCGGCGCGCCGGCGATCGGAAAGGGTGAGGAATGAAGCGTTGGTTGTTCGCGTTGCTGGTTCTGGTCGGCCTTGCCACCGCGTTGCCCGCCGTAGCCGCGCCCGATTGGAGCAAAGTCGCCACGAAAACAGCGACCGGATCGTACGTGATCGGCAATCCCAAGGCGAAAGTGAAGCTGGTCGAGTATCTCAGCTACACCTGCCCGCACTGCGCCGCGTTCAGCAAGGAATCGGCCGCCACCCTGAAGGGCCAGTTCGTCAAATCGGGCTCGGTCAGCGTGGAACTGCGCAACGCGGTCCGCGACCGCGCCGACCTCGCCGCTGCGCAACTCGCGCGCTGTGCCGGCCCGGCGGGCTTCTCCGGCGCGACCGAGGCGATCTTCGCCGCGCAGGACACCTGGTTGCCGGAAGCGATAAAATATAGCGAATTCAATGCTGCACGGATCGCCAGCTATCCGATCAACGTGCAGTTGCAGAAGGTCGCAGCTGGCGCCGGCCTCGACACGCTGATGCGTGCACGCGGCATGAGCCAGGCCGCGTTCGATGCCTGCTTCGCCGACACCACCGCGATCGACGCCATCGCCAAGATGAGTGACGCCTCGTGGCAGGCGATCCACGCCACCCCGTCCTTCCTGCTCAACGGCGCGGCCTATGACTACAAAGGCTGGCCCGATCTCGAAAAGGCGCTCCGCGCCGCCGGCGCGCATTGATCCCGACACCCCTCAGGAGCTGATCTACCCATGAACACCCGTTTCGCGGTCGCCATCCTCGCGGCAACCACCCTCGTCGCCTGCAAGCCTGCCGCCGATGCCAATACCGACACCGCATCGCCCGCCGCGCCGGCCACAGCCAAAGCGGCGCCTGCCGGCGAGAAGTGGGTCGATGTCGTCGCCAAGACCGACGACGGCGGCTACCGCATGGGCAACCCCGATGCGCCGGTGAAGCTGATCGAATATGGTTCGCGCACCTGCCCGCATTGCGGCGTGTTCGATGCCGAGGGCTTGCCCAAGCTGAAGGCCGGGCCGATCGCGGCGGGCAAGCTGTCCTACGAATTCCACGATTATCCGGTCCACAACCAGCTCGATCTCGGCCCGATCCTGCTCGGCCAGTGTGTCGAGCCGGCGCAGTTCTTCCCGATGCTCGACCAGATGTTCGCCAACCAGGAAACGCTGATCTATCGCAAGGAGCAGATCTCGCCCGCCGAGCAGGCCAAGCTCAGCAACGCTTCGCCCGCGCAGGTCATCAGCTACCTCGCCAACTTCTACGGCTATGTCGATTTCGTGAAGCAGCGCGGCGTGCCCGAGGCAAAGGCCAACGCCTGCCTCAACGATCCCAAGGCGCTGGAGGCGATCGCCAAGCAGACCGATACCGCCAACCAGAAGTACAACATCACCGGCACGCCGACCTTCATCGTCAACGGCAAGGTGGTGCCCAATGCCGCTGCCTACGAACAGCTCGAACCCGCGCTGAAGGCTGCCGGCGCACTGTAAAGCGGCCGACCGGGGGCGGGGGCGTGCAGATCAAACGGCTGCGATTGTCGGGCTTCAAAAGCTTCGTCGATCCAGCCGATCTGCGCATTGAACCCGGCCTGACCGGTGTCGTCGGCCCGAACGGCTGCGGTAAGTCGAACCTGCTCGAGGCGCTGCGCTGGACGATGGGGGAGACCTCTGCCCGGTCGATGCGTGGCGCGGGGATGGAGGACGTGATCTTCGCGGGCACCTCCACCCGCCCGCCGCGCGATTTCGCCGAAGTGTCGATGTTGACCGAGGTCGACGGCCCGGATGGCCCGCAGGAGACCGAGATCGTCCGCCGCATCGAACGCGGCGCCGGTTCCGCCTACCGGATCGACGGGCGCGACGTGCGCGCCAAGGACGTGTCGCTGCTGTTCGCCGATGCCGCCACCGGCGCGCATTCGCCGGCGCTGGTCAGCCAGGGCCGGATCAGCGCGGTGATTGCCGCCAAGCCTGCCGAACGCCGCGCGATGCTGGAGGAAGCGGCGGGGATCGCCGGTCTGCATGTCCGGCGTAGGGATGCCGAGGCGCGATTGCGCGCCACCGAAGCCAATCTCGCCCGGCTCGACGAACTGATCTCCGATCAGGATGCGCGTGTCGCGTCGCTGCGCCGTCAGGCACGGCAGGCGGAACGGTACCGCGCCATTTCCGATCAGATCCGCATCGCCGAAGCGCGGATGATCTTCGCACGCTGGCGCGACGCGCAAGCCGCATCCGATGCCGCCAAGGCCGAAGCCGCCGCCTGCGAAACGCGCGTGCGCGAAGCCGCCGAAGCGCAGCGTGCCGCCGCTGTTCATAGCGCGCAGGCGACCGATACCGTGGCGCAGGCCCGCGCCGCCGCGCAGGCGGCGCGCGATACGGCGAGCGAGGCGGGGCACATCCTCGCCGGCTTGCGCGCCGATCATGCCACCGTGCTGCGCCGGATCAAGGATCTCGACGACAGCACTACCCGCCTTGCCGCCGACCGCACACGGGAGGGCGCGCTGGCGAGCGACGCCGCCGCGGCGATCGCACGACTGGCGGAAGAGGCTAAAGCGCTCGACACACGACTTGCCGGGGCGACTGCGCGCGCACCCGAACTTGACGCTGCGGTCGCCGAGGCGGAGCGGGCAGGCCGCGATGCCGAGGTCGTGCTCGCGCAGGGGCTCGCCGCGCAGGCCAGCGAGATCGCCGACGTCCGCGTCGCCGATGCCGCGCTTGCCGCCGGCCGCGCCCGCGTCGAGCGCGCCGCGCGCGATCTCGCCCGCGTGTCTGCCGAGGCGAATGCACTCGCCGACGCCGCACCATTGCTCGCCGAACGCGCCCGCGCCGCCGAGGCACGCGCACAGGCGCTGCGTCATGCCGAGGCGGCGCGGGCCGCGCTGGCCGGCGCGGATGCCACCGAACGTGCCGCGATCGGGTCACGCGATCATGCCCAGTCGCAGCGCTCCGCCGCGCACGCCGACCTCACCGCACTCGATAGCGAGGCGGCGGCGCTCACCAAGGCGACGCGCCGGGGCGATGGACGCGACCGGCTGCTCGATCGCGTCCGGCCCGAGCCCGGCTACGAACGCGCGCTGGCGGCGGCACTCGGCGACGACTTGGAAGCCGGGCTGGACCCGACCGCCGAGCGCCATTGGGCGGGTGCGCCGATCCAGCCCGACGATCCGCTTGCGCCATCCGGCACGACGCCGCTCATCGGCCACGTCGCCGCGCCCGATGCGATCGGGCGGCGGCTCGCGCAGGTGTTCGTCGCCGAGACGGACGCGGGCGCGCAGCTTGCGGTCGGTCAGCGCATCGTTACGCTGGCGGGCGCGCTGCGCCGTTGGGACGGGTATGTCGCGCGCAGCGGCGGGGCGGCGGCGGCGGAGCGGCTCGCACGGCTCAACCGCCTGCGCGCGATCGAAGACTTGCGGCCCGATCTGGTGCGCGCGGTGGACGCCGCCGATGGCGAACTGCGCCGCATCGACGTCACCATCGCCGATGCGCGCCGCGCCGCCGCCGATGCCCGCCGGTTGCTCGATTCATCCGAAGCCGCCGCGCGCGACGCTGCACGCGCCGAGGATCGCGCCGCCACCGCCTTGGAACGGCTCGATGCGCAACGCGCCGATCTCGCCACGCGGAGCGAGCGCGTGCGCGGGGAACATGCCGAGGCGTCCGCCGAGGTCGATCGCGCCACCATCGCCCGCGCCGCGCTGCCCGACGGCAGCGAAACCCGCGCCCGCGTCGCCGCGCTCTCTGCCGACGCGGAGGCGAAACGCGCCGCCATCGCCACCATCCGCGCCGAACGCGCCGGGCTCGACCGCGCGATCGCCGATACCCGCGAGCGTCTTGCCGCCGGCACTGCCGAGGCGAAGGGCTGGCGCTCCCGCGCGGGCGAGGCGGCCAAGCGCATCGCCGAAATGGACCGGCGCGCGTCCGACTTGAGCGCGGAGGCGGTGACGCTGGCCGACCGCCCCGCCGCGCTCGCCGCCGGGATCGCCGCCGCCGAAGCCGCGCATACTCAAGCCCGTGCCACTGCGGACGAGGCCGCAATTGCCGAACGCGCCGCCGAGGTTGCCCTGCGCGACGCCGAAGCGCGCACCCACGCCGCTGCCGAGGCGCTTGCGCAAGCGCGTGAGGCGCGTGCCGGTGCGGCCGCCCGTGCCGAAAACCAGGAACTGCGCCGCATCGAGATGAACCGGCTTGCCGGCGAACGCTTCCAATGCCCCTCGGTACTGCTACCGGAACGGGTCGGCTTCGATGGCGCCACCGTTCGAACACCGGCCGAAGAATCCGCCGCTCACGAGAAACTCAGCATCGATCGTGAGCGGATCGGCCCGGTCAACCTCGTCGCCGGGCAGGAACTCGCCGAGCTCGAAGCGTCCAGCGCCGGCAACGCCGCCGAGCGCGAGGAACTCGGCCTCGCCGTCAACCGGCTGCGCGGCTCGATCGGCACGCTCAACCGCGAGGGGCGGCAGCGCCTGCTCGCTGCGTTCGAGGCGGTCGACACGCATTTCCGGCGGCTGTTCACCACCTTGTTCAACGGCGGGCAGGCGCATCTCGAACTGGTCGATTCGGACGATCCGCTCGAGGCGGGGCTGGAGATCATGGCGCAGCCGCCCGGCAAGCGGCTGCAATCGCTCACGCTGCTGTCGGGCGGCGAACAGGCGTTGACGGCGGTGGCGCTGATCTTCGGCCTGTTCCTCACCAACCCCGCGCCGATCTGCGTGCTCGACGAGGTGGATGCGCCGCTCGACGATGCCAACATCGAACGGTTCTGCGACTTGCTCGACGCGATGGCGCGTGAGACGCTGACCCGTTACCTGATCGTCACGCATAACGCCGTGACGATGAGCCGCATGCACCGGCTGTTCGGCGTGACGATGATCGAACAGGGCGTCAGCCGCCTAGTCTCGGTCGATCTTGGCGGCGCGACCGGATTGCTCGCCGCCTGAGCGGACCTTAGCACGCCGCCGAGTGTTGGTGCCGCGATACTCCACGCACAGGGGACCGTTATGGCCGAAGCGCAAATCTACCTCGATCTCAAGCGCGATCACGACAAGCAGCGCGACATGCTCAAGCAGCTCGGTGAGCTCACCGGCGCATCGGAGGAACGTCAGTCTCTGTTCGAGGCGTTCCGAGTCGAGTTGCAGGGCCATGCCGCCGCCGAGGAAGAATCGCTCTACGCGACCATGCTTGGCGATCCCGAACTGCGTGACGATGCGCGCCATTCGGTGTCGGAACACAAGGAAGTCGACGACCTGATCGGCGAAATGAGCGATCTTGAGTTTGGCTCGGACGCCTGGAGCGAAAAGTTCTTCCACATGCGCCGCCGATACGAGCACCACATTACCGAGGAAGAGGAGGAGATGTTCCCGGCCGCTGCCGAGGAACTCTCCGACGAGACCGAAGCCCACCTCGCCGAGGTGTACGAGGAGCGTAAGCCGATCGAAAGCGCGGAGGCCAAGGCCAATCCGCCGAGCAGCGACGAGCGGGAATAAGCGTCGGGGCGGAAGCGGAGCGGACGGCGGCACGTCCGCTACCATTCCGCCCGCTCCAATCGCTGCGGCGAACACCGGAGTTCAGCGTGGGGGTGCCGCAGAACCAATGCCGCGTGTCCTGACGTTAGCCCGCCTGACGGAGCGCCGGTCGTTACCGGGTATAGGCGCGTTCTCCCGGCGCACGGACAACGGTGGCGACCAGTGGTCCGCCGTCCGGAATGCATAGAAGAGGAAGTGGGGAGCTTCTGTTGCTCGGTGCCCCCCGTACCGCCGGTGTCCGCTTCTGTTGCCCGGTGCGGCCCGAACCGCGTTTATGCGTCGTAACCTAAGCCGTTAGGCTTTCAGTTACGCGGCAATCGCGAGTGCTTCGTTATCGTTAGCACTTGTGGTTTTGAGCCTTGAACGGGTTACTCAGCCCGGGCAAAAACAGCGCCTTTCAATACACGTCGATCCTGATTCGACCCCGTCATAGCCCGTCCTGAAAGAACAGGCTGTGGTGGAGTCGCCGGGTACTGCCCCCGGGTCCGCTGCATCTATTTCACGCCGCACTTTATCGCCATAGCCACCGGACGAACCGGCCTGCACGATCCATATAGGGCAGGCGAAACGTATTGCAAAGGGGCGCCTTCCGCTCGCCACATTAGGCGCCCATAGCGCTTGAACTATGTTGACGCAGCGTTCCCGATACGCGCTCCGCGCGATGATCTTCCTTGCCGAAGCTCCCGCCGATACCGCGCCCATTCCGATGAACCGCATCGCCACCGAAGCGAACGTGCCGCGCAAGTTCCTCGAACTCATTCTGGCGGATCTGCGCGAAGCCGGCTTCCTGCACAGCCATCGCGGCAAGATGGGAGGCTACCGCCTGTCGCGGCCGACCCACCTGATCTCGCTGGGTGAAATCATCCGCGTGATCGAGGGGCCGCTCGCGCTGGTGCCATGCGTCAGCCGCACCGCCTATCGTTCCTGCACCGATTGCAAGAGCGAGTCGGCGTGCGCGATCCGTCGCGCGATGCTGCGCGTGCGCGACGAAACCGCGCGCATCCTCGATGGCACCAGCCTCGCCGACGCGGCGGCGGTCGAGGTGCTCGCCGCCGCCTGAACCGCCGTCAGACCGCCGGGCGGTTCTTCAGTTCGTCGCGGATCTCGCGCAGCAGCGCGATGTCTGCCGGCTCCGGCGGCGCGACGGCTGCGGGTACCTCGGGCTTGACCGTCAGCCGGTGCACGGCGCGCACCAGCAAGAAGATGATGAACGCCAGGATCAGGAAGTTGACCGCGGCGGTGATGAACGCGCCGTAGCCGAACACCGCCACGCCGGCCTTTTTCAACGCGGCATAGTCGGACGATCCCGCCAGCGCCTCGGGCACCTTGCCGAGAACGATGAAATGGCTGGAAAAATCCAGGCCGCCGGTGATGAGGCCGATCACCGGCATGATGATATCGTCAGTCAACGACGACACGATCTTGCCGAACGCCGCGCCGATGATGACGGCGACCGCGAGATCGAGCACGTTGCCGCGCGCGATGAACGCCTTGAATTCCTGGATCACAGCAGCTTCCCCATGCGATTTTGCTTCCGCGCGACGATGCTATCCGGGTAAGACGGTGCCGCCAAGACTTGAGGGAAGTTAATCGATGAAGTTTCGTGCCGTGTTCACGATCGCCGCCGTCGCGATGCTGTCCGCCTGCGGGCTGAACTCCGTGCCGACCGCCGAGGAGAATGCCAAGGCGAAGTGGGGCGAGGTCGAGAACCAGTACCAGCGCCGCTCCGATCTCATCCCGAACCTCGTCGCCACCGTGAAGGCGGCCGGCGCGCAGGAGAAATCGATCCTGGTCGAGGTGACGCAGGCGCGCGCCGCCGCCAACACGGTCAAGGTGTCGGGCGACGACCTGAAGGATCCCGCCAAGGTTCAGCAGTTCGCGCAGGTGCAGGGTGCGCTCGGCCTGTCGCTGCAACGCTTGCAGGAGGCGTATCCAGACCTGAAATCGCAGGGCAACTACACCACGCTGATGAGCCAGCTCGAGGGTACCGAGAACCGCATCACGATCGCGCGGTCGGATTATAACACCGCCGTGCAGGCGTATAACGTCACCATCCGCACCTTCCCCGACGCGATCGGCGCCAAGATCTTCTACGGCGCCAAGCCGATGGTGCCGTTCAAGGCGACGACGCCCGCCGCCGAGACCGCGCCAAAGGTCGATTTCGGGAACGGTAACTGAGCCGGATGCGGCCGATGCCGCTGCTTCGGTGGATGTTCCTGCTGCTCGCCGCGCTGCTGGTGGCCGCGCCGGCGACGGCACAGACGTTTCCCCCCCTTACCGGGCGTGTGGTGGATGACGCGCATCTGCTCGACGCGGCGCAGATCGCGCAACTCACCGCGCGTTCGGCCGAGATCGAGAAGGCGTCGTCGCGACAGTTCGTCGTCGCCACCCTGCCCGATCTGCAAGGCTTTCCGATCGAGGAATATGGCTACAAGCTCGGCCGCGCGTGGAAGATCGGGCAGGCGGGCGCGAATAACGGCATCATCCTGATCGTCGCGCCCAAGGAGCGGAAGGTCCGCATCGAGGTCGGTCGCGGGCTCGAGCCGATCATGACCGACGCGCTGTCGAGTGTGATCATCAACCAGACGATCCTGCCCAAGTTCAAGGCCGGGGACATGGCGGGCGGCATCGTTGCCGGCGCGGATGCCATCGCCGAGCAGATGAAACTGCCGCTGGAGGCAGCCGAACAACGGTCCGCCAAAATTCTCGCCACGCAGCAGCAGCAGCAGCAGCAGCAGCAGGCGCGTCGGCCGGACGCCAACGCCGGCTTCGCGGCGGTGCCGGTCATCCTGATCGTGCTGGTCGTCGCCTTCGTCGGTCTGTCGTTCTTCCGGCGTGGCGCCGGCGGGCAGCGTTACACGGGCGGGGGCGGCGGCGTAGGCGGAAGCGGCATCGGCAGCACGGTGGCGAACGTCGCCTTGTGGTCGGTGCTTGATGGCCTGTCGAACCGTGATCGGGGTGGATCGTGGGGTGGCGGATCGTCCGGCTGGGGCGGCGGCGGCAGTGATGGCGGCGGCTTTTCGGGCGGTGGTGGCGATTTCGGGGGCGGTGGCGCCTCGGGAGACTGGTGATGGCGCGCTTTGCCCTTACCCCAGCCGATCGTGACCGGATCACCGCCGCGGTCGCCGAGGCCGAGCGCGGCACTGATGGTGAGATCGTCACGATCGTCGCCCGCGAATCGGACCGGTATAACGACGTGCCGCTTCAGTTCGCGGTGCTGGCGATGCTGCTCGTCACCGCACTGGCCGCGTTCCGCTGGCACTGGTTGCTGATCGGTGCCGATGCCTGGGCTGAACCCGATTTCGGCCGGGCGTTGCTGGTGCTGCTGGTCGTGCAGACGGTCGTGTTCCTGATCGTGCGCTACTTCGTCGGCTGGGCGCCGGTGCGCGCCGCGCTCACCCCGCGCGCCACGCGGCGGCGGCGGGTGCGGCGGCGCGCGCTGCTCTGCTTCAAGATTGGCGCGGAGAACCGCACGCAGGCGGGCGTCGGTATCCTGCTCTACCTCTCGACGCAGGAACGCATGGCGGAGATCGTGGCAGATGCGGCGATCCACCGCGCGGTCCCGCCCGAACGCTGGGGCGACGCGATGGCCGCGCTCGTCGCGCATGTCCGCGACGGCCGCGCTGGCGACGGCATGGTCGCCGCCGTAGGGGCGATCGGCGCGATCCTGTTGGAGACCTTCCCCAAGACGGAGGATGACGTGAACGAACTCCCCGACCGGGTGATCGAACTGTGAGCGATCCTGTCGAGACCGTATGGCAGGGCAAGTTCATCACCGTGCGCAAGCAGGGCACGTGGGAATATGTCGGCCGCGCACGCGACATCCACGCGGCGGTGATCCTTGCGGTCGAGGATGGCCACGTCCTGCTGGTTGAGCAATATCGCGTGCCGCTCGGCCGCTCCTGTATCGAGATGCCGGCGGGCCTCGTCGGCGACGAGACCGAAGGGGAGAGCATCGCTCACTCGGCCGCGCGCGAACTGGAAGAGGAAACCGGCTATCGCCCCGCGCATATCGAGGTGATCGGCGCGTTCTGCTCCTCGCCGGGGATGGTGTCGGAAAGCTTCACGCTGGTGCGGGCGACCGGTCTCAGCAAAGTCAGCGACGGCGGCGGCGTGCCGGGCGAGAACATCACCGTCCACCGTGTGGCGCTAACCGCGCTGCCGAAGTTCATCGCCGCCAAACGCGCCGAGGGGCTGGCGGTGGATGTGAAGTTGTTGCTGCTGCTGGGTGCTTCGATTTTGGGGTGAACGGCTTGCCGGTGGTTGCCGGGAACCGGCAGAACTTGCTTCGAGAATGGTGGCAAGCGGTTCGTCTGCTTCCAACTCGTGGCGCATCCGAATGGCGACGGCATTCTCCCAGGCTCGTCTAACCTTCAACCGAACGCCAAGCCCGCACTGCCCAACGCTTCGGCGCTGGTGGTAACGGCTTGGCGCAGGACAGTTCGGCAACTCGCCGGTCGCCGTTGTCAAAAGACACGCGTCGATCGGATGCACACAGAGCGGCAACTGCAGCGAACGCGCCTGCGGCATCGGCAAAGAGCTTATGTCCCGCGATGGAGTCGATCACAGGATCGCAGTTCAGGGGTCCGCATCGATTACCGGTCTCCAGCTTCACACTTCCCTCCTGCGTGAAGAAGCCGATCCGATCATGGCATGCCAAGGTCAGCAAATGCTGCAGGATGGCGATGCGCAACGCACCGTCATCTTGGACCGGCAGCACCTGAGCGCCCATCCTGTTCAGTGCCTCAACAAGGTCAGGCCAGCGACCTGCGTTTGGCCTAAGAAGAGCTGCCGCGGCGTCGGTGTCGGCCATGTCTGCCGGCGCCGAGATCGCTTCCGCCCAAGGGATCGGCGCGTGCGTGTCGCGGGCACGGCGAAGCAAATTGGACCAGCCGGTGAATGCGTCTTCGTGCCCGTGGCTGTCATGCCGAACTTGCAGGTCGCGCACCCATTGGAACACCGTGCCGCAGTCATATACTGCCTGCCCGCTTGTTGGCGGCGCGGAAAGCAGCCCTGCCGGAGCAAGAGCGTCGCTGCACCCGTTCAGATGCCGTGCCAACTCCGCGCCGACCAATGCATCATCATCGCTGGCGAGCAGACTGGCGTATTCTGCCATACCTTCTTGAAGCCACGCACCCTTTTCGGCAGCGGGCATGATAATTTTGCCCTGCCACCAGTCGTGAAATAGCTCGTGGGCAACGAACCGCGCGACGCGGTCCTGTGACACATGCCGGCTGATGATATCGGGGGAAAACCGCAGGGAAAGCGTGCCTGGCGTGGAATCGCCGCGCCATCCCGACTGCAATGTCGGATCAAGAGCAATGATAACGAATGGCGGCTTAGATGCCGCTCTTCCCAGCCGACGCGTGTAGACGGTACGAGCACCCTCGAACGCTTCGACAATCTGGTATCGAAGTGCGCTTGGGATGGCGGGAGCCGCAACGATGCCGGCGCGAAGGTAAGCACGCGGCCAGACATAGAGGTAGCCCACCAGCGATGGTGATGGCGCAGCGATCCAGGCATGAGGCACGCGGACTTTGAGTGGGGCGTCGCCGGATAGTGTTTCAAGGTAGGGACCGTAGAGCTGCCAACCCTCTCCGACACGTAGTGCCTGCGGGTAAACACGATCGGTCATCTTCGTGTCCGGCGATATGAGTGTCACCGCACGGCGGAAACTCTTCCCATCGGGGCGGCGGATCGAGTCACCAGCGAGCGTAAAGGCAGGCCTGAACGTCCAGCCGCTCCTCTCGGTGCTATCGGTAGTCCTCGCTAGTTCGATCGTGTGCACCTCGCGATGCGGATCATATCGTACGCTCAATTTGCGGGCGTTCGCTGTCAGCGTTATGGTCGAGCGACCCGACGTGTCAGCGAGAGCACCGGTAGCTAGCAGCATGACTGCGATGCCGACCGCCCGACCAAATCTCGACACTGAATGTCTCCCCTCTCGCATCGTGCCAAGCTATGGCAACGTTCGCAATCAGGAAGCGTCCGCCGTCCTCACGACTGACGACAATTGAGCGTACGAAGTCTCCCGCCCGCGCGTAAACGTCCGCAAGGGCTGCCATCGCGGCAGGGCCGGACGACGCCGCAACGCAGGCCAGCTTACCGGAAATTATCCGCGTACGCCTGCAACTTCAGCTTCCGTTCGGGTGCAGCCACGACGAAGTACTCCAGCCCTTCGCGCTCCGCATAGGCGACTGCGGCTTCGCGCGTCGGAAACGCCATACGAACCTGGTTCTGGGTGTCGCCCGAGCCAGCCCAGCCCATCAGCGGATCGGCGTAGCGTGCCTCTGCCTGCTCGAAATCGAGCATCCAGCCGTTGGTGCGGGCGCGGCCCGACTGCATCGCATTCTTCGGGTGTTGGTAGATACGGGCGGTAGCCATCGGTGTTCGGTTTCCCTCTTGATCGAACCCTCTTAACGCGTGGAACGCGCCCTTGCATCCGCGTTTTTCGTGCGCGTCGTCGGCACGGCGGCGGCGGGGTCGTCCGGCCAAGGGTGGCGCGGGTAGCGACCGCGCATCTCGCGCGCGACATCGGCCCAGCTTCCGCTCCAGAAACCGGGCAGGTCACGCGTGGTCTGGATCGGCCGGCCGGCAGGCGAGGTGAGGCTCAGCACCAGCGGCACACGCCCGCCCGCCACGCTCGGGTGTGCGGCCAGCCCGAACAGCGCCTGCGGGCGCAGGTCGACGCGCGGGCCGCCTTCGGCCGCATAGTCGATCGGGTGGCTGGTTCCGGCAGGTGACTGGAAGTGGGTCGGCGCCTCGGCATCAAGCAGCCGCAGCGTGTCCCAGCCGATCACCCCGCGCAGGCCTTCCGCCAGCGCGCCCGGGTCGATCGCATCGAGCCGCCGCTTGCCGGTCAGCAGCGGCGTCAGCCATTCGTCGGCGCGCGCTAGCAACGCCGCCGCGTCGATCGCTTCGACCGGGCGACCTTGGCCGCGCAAAAACGCGATCCGCGCCAACAGACCTTGCGCCGCCTCGCTCCACGGCAACAGCGCGAGGCCAGCTGCACGCACGCCATCGAGCAACGCTTGGGTAATCGCATCACGGTCGGGATCGGCATCCGGGCCGCTCGACAGCCGGATGGCGCCGAGCCGCCGTTCCCGCGTGGCGCGCACGCCCCCGGTCGCCGGATCGAACGCGACGGTGCGGTGCGTAACGATAGCGTCTCCGAACAGGGCTTCGACCGTGGTCTGGGTGATCGGCGCGGCCGACAGGATGCGCGCGCCCGCCGCCATGCCTTGCGTTTCCGCCACCGCCAGCCACTCCGCGCGGGCGAGCGAGGACGTCGGATCGAGCCGGAAGCCGCGCCCGCCGACCGATGCCCATGCTTCGCCACTGGCGTCGCGCCGACGCGCGATCCGATCCGGAAAGGCGAGCGCGATCGCGGTGGCAAGGCCGTCCTCGCGCGCCGCGCCCGCGTGGCGGACCAGACTTGCCCAGCGCTTCGCCAGCCGCCGCCCGCCCTCCGCGCGCGCACCCCGCTCGCCGCGCCAGCGCCGCAGCCGCATCTCGAGATCGGCGTCGCTGCCGCCAAGCCCACGCTCGCCGAGCAGCACCGCCACCTCCGCCGCCACCGCGCCCAGCCCGATGTCTCCGGCACGCACCAGCATGTGTCCGAGGCGCGGCGGCAGCGGCAGCTTCGCAATGGCTGCGCCATGCGCGGTCGGGCGTCCGCCGTCGTCGATCGCGTCCAGCGTGCGCAACCGCGCGCGCGCCTCATTGACAGCGGCCTCGGGTGGCGGATCGAGCCACGCCAGCCCGCGCGGGTCGCTTACCCCCCAAAGCGCGCAGTCGAGCGTCAGCGCCGACAGATCCGCCTCCAGGATTTCGGGCGGATTGAAGCGCGGCAGCCCGGCGGTGGCGGCTTCCTCCCACAACCGGTAGGCTGTGCCCGGCCGCTGGCGCGCGGCGCGGCCGGCGCGCTGCGTCACCGCTGCCTGGCTCGCGCGTTCGGTGACGAGCCGGGTCATCCCCGCCGCGCGGTCGTAGCGCGGACGTCGGGCGAGGCCGCAATCGACCACCACCGAGACGCCGTCGAGCGTCAGGCTGGTCTCCGCGATCGAGGTCGCCAGCACGATCTTGCGCCGCCCGTGCGGGTCGGCCGCGATCGCGGCGCGCTGCGCGCCGGGGTCTAGGTTGCCGTGCAGCCGGTGCAGCGCGATGCCGTCGCCCAATCCCGCCAGCCGCTCGGCAGTACGCTCGATCTCACCGACGCCGGGCAGGAAGGCGAGCACACCGCCATCCTCCTCGCGCAGCGCGGTGCGGATCGCGGCCGCCACCGCATCCTCGATCCGCGCCTCACCTGCGCGACCGAGGTGATGCAGCGTCAGCGGAAACATCCGCCCCGCGCTCTCGATCACCGGCGCGGCACCCATCAACGCCGAGAACCGCCCGCCGTCCAGCGTCGCCGACACCGCCACGAGCCGCAGGTCCGGTCGCAACCCGCCTTGCGCGTCCAATGCCAGCGCCAATCCGAAATCGCTGTCGAGGCTGCGTTCGTGCACCTCGTCGAACAGCACCGCCGACACGCCGGTCAGTTCCGGATCGCTCTGGATGCGGTTGACGAAAATGCCCTCGGTCAGGACCGTGACGCGGGTCGCGGACGAGCGTTTGCTGTCCATTCGCGTCGCATAGCCGTAGGTTTGCCCGACGGTCTGCCCCGCCAGAACCGCCATCCGCTCCGCCGCCGCGCGCGCCGCCAGCCGGCGCGGCGACAACAGCAGGATCTCGCCGGTGCACCAATCCTCACCCAGCAACGCCGGCGCCACTGCCGTCGTCTTGCCCGCCCCTGGTGGTGCCACCAGCACCGCGTTCGCTCCTGCGCGCAGGGCGGCTAGCAGGTCAGGCAGAACGGCGAGGACGGGCAAAGTGGGTTCGGTCACGATCCTTGCCATAGGCGCTGGCCTGTGCGCGCGAAAGTCGTGTCCGCCTGTCGGCATGACGGCGATTTTACCTGTGTTGTCCTAGTATCACCTGCGGCGGCGGTGCTAACCGTCGTCGAAGCAAGCAACGCGCGGAGTTCCCTTGGCCGGCCATCACCATCACGCGCACGATCATGGCGGCCACGACCATGCGCACGGCCACAGCCATGGCCACGGGCATTCACACGCGCCCGCAGCGTTCGACCGTGCGTTCCTGATCGGCATTTCGCTCAACATCGCGTTCGTCGTGGTGGAGGCAGGGTTCGGCTTCGTCGCGGATTCGGTGGCGCTGCTCGCGGACGCCGGGCACAACCTTTCCGACGTGCTCGGCCTCGCGGTCGCATGGGGCGGCGCGACGCTGGCGCGGCGTGCGCCGTCGAAGCGCTTCACCTACGGCTACAAGGGATCGACCATCCTCGCGGCGCTGTTCAACGCGATCTTCCTGCTGGTCGCGCTTGGCGCGATCGTGCTGGAGGCGGCGCAGCGGCTCGCCACGCCCGCGCCGGTGGCGGGCGCGACGGTATCGGCGGTCGCGGCGGTCGGCCTTGTCATCAATCTCTCGACCGCGCTGCTGTTCGCGCGCGGGCGCAAGGACGACATCAACATCCGCGGCGCATTCCTCCACATGGCGAGCGACGCGGCGGTGTCGGCTGGCGTGGTGATCGTCGGCGGCGTGATCCTGCTCACTGGCCTCACCTGGCTCGATCCGGCGGTGAGCATCGTCATCGCGCTGCTGATCGTTTGGCAGACCTGGGGTTTGCTGCGCGAGTCGGTGGAAATGTCGCTGGCGGCGGTGCCGCGCGCGATCGATTATGACGCGGTTGGGGCGGCGCTACAGGCACTTCCGGGTGTGGCGCGCATCCATGATCTCCACATCTGGCCGATGAGTACGACCGAGACGGTGCTGACCGCGCATCTGCTGATGCCAGCCGGTCAGCCGGGTGACGCTTTCCTGCTCGAAACGCAGGAGATGCTGCGCACGCGCTTCGGCATCGGCCATGCCACCGTGCAGGTCGAAACCACCGACTGCGAAGCCGGCTGCTAGGCGGCGCGGTCGCGCGCCAGCCACCATTTCAGAAGCGCGGTGGTCTGCTCGGGCAGTTCCAACGCGGGCAGGTGGCCACAGTTTTCGAACACATGCAGGTGCGCGCCGGGGATCAGTGCCGCAATTTCCTCAGCATCGCGGGGCGGCGTGATGCGGTCACCATCGCCAACCGCGACCAGCACCTGCACGCGAACGCCGGGCAGGATGTGGCGCAGATCGGCACGGTCGAGGATCGCATGTTGCTGGCGCAGGAACGCCGCCCCGCCGACCCGTAGCGCCATTGCCCTCAGCGCTTCCGCGACCGGCCCGTCCGTCTTGTCCGCGCCGACCAGCCGCTCCAGCAACTGCCGGGTGATTCCGACGAAGCGCCCGCGTTCAAGCGAGGCCATCCCCACCCGGCGCTGTTCCGCGCGCTCCGCCGAATCCGCGCGCGCACTGGTGTCGAGCAGCGCGACGGAGGTCACCCGCTCCGGCGCCTGCCGCAGGATTTCGAGCGCGACATAGCCGCCCATCGACAGCGCGACGAGCGCGAAGCGCGGTGGCGCCGCCGCCAGCACGCGCCGCGCCATCGCCGGGATGCTGTCGTCGAGGGTAAGGTCCGCCACCATCGGCGCGACCAGCGGCGCGAGCGCGTCGATCTGCGGCCGCCACAACGCCGCGTCGCAAAGCAGGCCCGGCAGGAACACCGTCGGCAGCAACGGCTGTGGGACCGGCGCAAGCGTGGCGACATCCTGATCGTCAACGGCTGGGACGAAACCAAA
Organism: Sphingomonas sp. BAUL-RG-20F-R05-02; assembly: GCF_022662305.1. Taxonomy (GTDB): domain Bacteria; phylum Pseudomonadota; class Alphaproteobacteria; order Sphingomonadales; family Sphingomonadaceae; genus Sphingomonas. The sequence continues at coordinate 143,122 of NZ_JAKNQH010000002.1, read as the reverse complement.
AGCGTCAAAATCGGTGAACATGAGCGAGTCTCCGTTGCACATCATGTGGCGCATCGCCGGTCATTGGTCTAATATCTGGCATGCATCATCGTGATAGCTTTTGGAGATAGCTATGGAGCTGCGGCACGTCCGCTACTTCCTCGCGGTGGCGGAGGAGGGAAACTTTACCCGCGCCGCGCGACGGCTTGGGATCGGCCAGCCACCGCTCAGCCAGCAGATCCGCGATCTCGAGACGGAGATCGGCGCCCGCCTGTTCCACCGCGTGCCGCACGGCGCGGAGCTGACGGAAGCGGGGGCGGCATTTCAGGCGCGGGTGCGCGATCTGCCGCACCTGGCGGAGGCCGCGATCCACGCAGCGCAGCGCGCCGGGCGTGGTGAAACCGGCGCGTTGCGGGTCGGTTTCACCGGATCAGCGGCGTTCAACCCGATCGTGCCGAGTGTGATCCGCGCCTACCGCCGCCGCTTCCCCGACGTTGAACTGAGCTTGCGAGAGGGCAATTCGCTCGATCTCGTCGCAGCATTGCGCGACGACATGCTCGACGCGGCGTTCCTCCGCCCCGATGCGGTCGATCTCGCCGGGCTCGCCATCCACGACCTTGATGACGAGCAACTGGTCGCCGCCGTGCCGGTCGCGCACGCGGCCGCCCGGGATCCCGCGCTCCCGCTCGCAACGCTTGCGGGGGAGGCGTTCGTGCTGACCCCGCGCGATCTCGGCCCGACGCTGTTCGATGCCGCTATCGGCGCCTGCCGTGACGCCGGGTTCGAGCCGATGCTTGGCCAGTCCGCGCCGCAGATCGCCTCGGTGCTGGCGTTCGTCGCGGCCGAACTCGGCGTGTCGCTGGTGCCCGACAGCATGCGGAGCGCGCTGATTCAGGGTGTCGTCTACCTCGACCTCAGCGACGTGCGCCGCAGCGTGCGCATGGCGATCGCGCATCGGCGCGGCGACCTGTCCACCGCGCTGCGTCACTTTGCCGGCGCGGCGCGGGCGCATGCCGTGCAGAGGGCCTGACCACACCCGCATCCGTGCGGCGCGCATGTTGCCCAGCCACGGTCGCGCGTGATAGCGCGGGCACGCAGTCGCAGCGTCGCCGTACGAGCGGTCGCCGACGCCGGGGGTGTGGGGCTGACGATGCAACGGGTTTCTGACAGTCTTATCCACACCGTCGGCGGCATTCTGTCCGCACACGGCGCGCCTGCTCCGGCGGCGTCCGCCAGCTATGCGCCGGCTGATTTCTCCGTACACTTCTTCCTGCAACTCGCGGTGATCCTCCTCACCTGCAAGGTGGTGGGCTGGTTCGCGCAACGCTTCCTTGGCCAACCGCAGGTGGTGGGGGAGATGATCGCCGGCGTCGTGCTCGGCCCCTCGCTGTTCGGTCTGCTCCTGCCCGATGTCGCCGGCGCGGTGTTCCCTAAGGAAACGCGGAACGTGCTCTATGCGGGTGCGCAGGTGGGGGTGGGGCTATACATGTTCCTGGTCGGCACCACGCTGCGTGTTGATCACATCCGGTCCAAGGTTCGCAGTGCCGCGAGCGTCTCCATGGCGGGGATCGCCGCGCCATTCGTAGTGGCGGTGCTGCTCACGCCGTTTCTGCTGAATGTACCGGGCCTGTTCGCCGCCGCGATATCACGAACCGATGCGACCTTGTTCCTCGGCGCCTGCATCGCGCTGACCGCATTTCCGATGCTGGCGCGGATCATCAACGAACGTGGACTTGCCGATACCGCGCTCGGCACGCTGACGCTTACGGCGGGCGCGTTCGACGATGTCGCATCGTGGTGCGTGCTGGCGCTGGTGCTGGCGACGTTCGGCGGCGGGCCGGGCGTGGTGGTGCTGGCGATCGGTGGTGGCGTCGCATGGGCGGTGGCGGTGTTGCTGCTCGGCCCGAAACTGCTGCGGCCGCTCGCGCGTGTCGTCGAGCGCGACGGCGCGATGAGCAATGCCACACTGGCCAGCGTGCTGGCGCTGTTCTGCCTGTCCGCGTTCCTGATGGACGCGTGCGGCATCCATGCGATCTTCGGCGGCTTCGTGCTGGGCGTAGCCATTCCGCGCGGCGCGTTTGCCGAGGAAATCCGCCGCAAGCTCGAACCAGTCACGGTGGTGCTGCTGCTGCCGATGTTCTTCGCCTATTCCGGACTGAACACCCGCCTCGACATGGTTGGTTCGCCGACGCTGCTGCTGATCGCGTTGGGTGTGCTGGCCGCGTCGATCCTCGCCAAGGGTGGCGCCTGTTACCTCGCGGCGAGATTGGCCGGGGAGGACAACCGCACTGCGCTCGGCATCGGCGCGTTGATGAACTCGCGCGGGCTGATGGAGCTTATCATCGTCAACATCGGCTTGCAGAAGGGTATTATCGGCCCGACCTTGTTCGCGATGCTGGTGCTAATGGCGATCGTCACCACGATGATGGCGGGGCCACTGTTCGAACTGGTCTATGGTCGCCATGCGCGCGCGAGTGGGCAACGCGTGTGCGCACCGAACAGTGCCGCCTGAACGCATCGGCTACGGCGATCGGAGTGACTGGCTGGGGCGGCAGGATTCGAACCTGCGGTACGCGGCATCAAAAGCCGCTGCCTTACCACTTGGCTACGCCCCAACAGCGAAGGCAGGCCTTTAGGCGCAGCCTTCGCCGGTGGAAAGACCCTTTTGTGAAGGATCGTCTCGATCAGGCGACCTGCTCGACCCAGCCGTGCTGGTCCGCCACCTTGCCACGCTGCAATCCGGTGAGTGCATCGCGGATGCGCATCGTGGTCTGGCCGGGGCCGCCGCTGCCGATGGTGAAGTCGCCGCCCGCCATCTTCATCATGCCAATCGGTGCGACGACGGCGGCGGTGCCGCAGGCGAACGCCTCGCGCAGGCGGCCGCTCTCCGCATCGGCGCGGCAATCCTCGATCGCATAGGGCTCCTCGCGCACGGTCAGCCCCATGTCGCGCGCCATCGTGATAATCGAATCGCGGGTGATGCCGGGCAGGATCGTGCCCGTCAGCGGCGGCGTAGCGAGGCTGCCGTCGTCGAACACGAAGAAGATGTTCATGCCACCCAGTTCCTCGATCCAGCGGCGTTCGACCGCATCGAGGAACAGCACCTGGTCGCAGCCCTTGCGGATCGCTTCGGCCTGCGCGACGAGGCTGGAGGCATAGTTGCCGCCGCACTTGGCCGCACCCGTGCCGCCGGGCGCGGCGCGCGTGTAATCCTGCGACACCCACAAGGATACCGCGCCAGCGCCGGCCTTGAAATAGGCGCCGACCGACGAGGCGATCACCGCGTAGAGATATTCGGAGGACGGCTTGACGCCGAGGAACACCTCGCTCGCGATCATGAAGGGCCGCAGGTACAGCGCGCCGCCCTCGGCCTCCGGGATCCAGTCCTGCTCTACCTTTACCAGTTCGCGCACCGAGGCGAGAAAGAGATCCTCGGGCAGCGGCTCCATCGCCATGCGGATCGCGGAATCGTGGAAGCGGCGGGCGTTCGCCTCGGGCCGGAACAACGCGGTGCTGCCGTCGGCGAGGCGGTAGGCCTTCATGCCCTCGAAGATTTCCTGCGCGTAGTGCAGCACGGCCGATGCGCCATCCATCTGGAATGCGGCGCGCGGCACGATCTTGGCATCATGCCAGCCCTTGTCTTCCGTGAAGCGGATCAGTGCCATGTGATCGGTGAACACGCGCCCGAAGCCGGGGTTCTCCAGCAGGCGCGCGCGCTCGTTCGCCTCGACCGGGCTGGCGTGACGTTCGAATGAAAATGACGGGGCGCTGGCGCCGCGATCCGTAGCGAGTTCGATCTGATCGGGCATGGCAACCTTCGTACATCTTGATACAAATTTTGGGTTGAACCCTGATAGGGTTAGGGTCAAATCCGGTCAACATGGCAGGGCAGAACACCGCCGCGTCGCCGCTATTCCTGCGCGAACCCGAGCTTAGGCGCGGGCTCGAACTTTTGTACTTCGGGAACAGCCATCTGACGCGCAGCATCGATCAGGGACTCGCGGACCAGGGTTTGGGCCGGGCGCACCACCGTGCGCTCTATTTCATCGCGCGCCAGCCCGATCTCACGGTTAGCCAGCTGCTCGGGCTGCTGGCGATCACCAAACAGTCGCTGGGCCGTGTCCTCAACGAACTGATTGAACGCGGGCTGGTGGAGATGCGGCCGGGCGACCGCGATCGGCGGCAGCGATTGTTGCGGTTGAGCGATACCGGGCGCGGTCTGGAAAACCAGCTGTTCGACGCGCTGCGCGAGCGGCTGTCCGCTGCCTATGCCAGCGCGGGGCAGTCGGCGGTGAGCGGCTTCTGGGCGGTACTCGAAGGGCTGATCCCTCCGGAGGAACGCGTGCGGATCGGCCAGCTCGGCGATTGAGCGCTGCGGTTCAGGCGGAGACCTTTTCCGCAGTCGCCGGCTCGCGGTGGCCGCTGATCTCCGCACCGGCATCGCGCGCGAAGCGGACGTTCCACAGCGTGGCGCTTAGCGAGATCGCCGTCACCACCCAGAAGGCGACCGAGAAATCGCCCAGCGCCGGCGTGATGTGGCCGTTCGCCAGCATCGCCAGATGGAGCGCGATCGCGGCGATGCAGATGCCGAGCGACAGCATCAGCTGCTGGAAGGTCGAGTAGAACGACGTGGCGCTGCTCATGTGGCGCTTGTCGACCCCGTCATAGGCGATGGTGTTGTAGGCGGTGAACTGGAACGACATGAAGAAGCCCGAAATCGCCAGCATCCCGAACATCGCCCATACCGGCCAGCTCGGCCGGAACAGTCCGCAGATCGCATAGCCGCCGGTCGCCAGCACGCCGTTCCAGATCAGCGCGCGGCGAAACCCCAGCCGGCGTAGAACGCGCTGCGCCAAACCCTTCATCGCCAGCGACCCGATCGCGGTCGCCACCGTGATCGTACCGCTGCGCGCGGCGGTGAAGCCGAAGCCTACCTGCATCATCAACGGCAGCAGGAACGGTTGTGCGCCCTGCGTGATGCGGGTTATTGAGCCGGCGATGACCGACAGCCGGAACGTGGGGTCGCGCATCAGCGACAGATCCAGGATCGCACCTTCGCGCCCGCGTGCGTGGCGGATGTAGAAGAACCCTGCCACCGCGCCGATCGCGACCAGCACCGCCGCCGACGTGCCTTCGCCGGGGCGGCTGACCATCTCGAACCCGAACAGCAGGCAGCCGAGCGACAGGCCGCTCAACACGAAGCCGCGCACGTCGAACACGGGCGGCACGTCTTCCTTGATGTTGGCGATGAAGCGACCGACCAGCCACACGCCGAGCACACCCATCGGCAGGTTGATGTAGAAGATCCAGCGCCAGTCGAGATAGGTGACGATGAACCCGCCCAGTGGCGGGCCGATGATCGGCCCGATCAGCGCGGGCACGAGCAACCACGACATCGCGTTGACCATGTCCTGCTTGGCGACCGAGCGCAGCAGCACGAGCCGCCCGACCGGGATCATCATCGCGCCGCCGATGCCCTGCAGGAACCGCGACACCACGATCATCTCGAGCGTGCGCGATTGCCCGCAGGCGAGGCTGCCGAGCATGAACAGCACGATCGCGGTGCGGAACACGGTGCGAGAGCCATAGCGATCCGCCAGCACGCCCGACGCCGGGATGAAGATCGCAAGCGCGAGCAGGTAGGAGGTGAGCGCGATGCTCATTTCCGGCGCGCGGACGCCGAAATCGCGCGCCATCGTCGGCAGCGCGGTGGCGAGCACGGTCGCGTCGACGAACTCCATGAACAGCGCGCTGGCGATGATGAGCGCGACGATCCGGTAATTGGGCCCGGATGTCGCCGGGCCGATATCCTGCGTGGTGGTCAGCGATCCCGCCGCCGGGATGATGCCGTCGCGTACCTCCGCGTTGACCGAGGCGACACCGCGCCGCCGTGGCCGCGAACTCGGGCCGGAGGGGTGGAGAAGGGACATGACGATTACCCGTGGACGAAGTTGACCGCTCTCCCGCGAGAAGGCCGTCCATCTGTCACGCGGGCGTGCCGGGGTGAGCGGGGTATATGGGCGCGGGCGATGGGAATGGAAACCGCAAGGGCGCGGAAAGGTTGCGCGCCGGCCGACGCGCTCGCGCGTTCGCCGGCGTCACGACCGTCTCAGCCGATCGCCATCAGGCTGGCGTTGCCGCCAGCGGCCGTCGTGTTGATCGATGTCGAAACCTCCTCGACCAGCCAGATCGGATCGTAGGCGAGCGGACGAGACGGATCGGCCCGGTATACCGGCACGATCGCGCCCGGCATGGCCGCCACTGCCGCGAGCGTTGCGGAGGCGTCATCCTCGACCAGCGCGACCGAGAACGGCGGCACGCTGCCTTCCGAAAAAACCGCCGCGACGCTGGCGGGCAGGCCGATAGGGAGCGGCATGCCCGCTACGGTGGCGGTATTGCCGGTCGCCAGCACCACCGCCATCTGCTCGATCAATCCGGCTTGTGTGGCGGGCTTGAGCAGCACGCGGCCGCGCGGGTGAAGCTCGTAGAGGTTCCGTTCGCCGACGGGCCCGGGCAGCACGCGCTCGAGCCAAACGGACGAGGCCGCACCGTAAAGCCGCGTCCGCGCGGCGGCGTCCGGGTCGGCGTTGCCGAGCCAGTCGGCGAAGTCGCGCAACGCCTTGGGGAAGCGACCGGTATGTTCGACAACGTCGGGCGCGATCTGCGTCAGTCGGCCGAGGTACAGCGGCCCGCCCGCCTTCGGACCCGTGCCTGACAGCCCACGCCCGCCGAACGGCTGCACGCCGACGATTGCGCCGATCACGTTGCGATTCACGTACAGGTTGCCCGCCTGCACCCGCGCCGTCACCTTGGCCACCGTCGCATCAAGCCGGGTGTGCAGCCCGAACGTCAAGCCGTAGCCGGTGGCGTTGATCGCGTCGACCAGCGCGGCCAAGCCGTCGCGGCGGTAGCGCAGCACGTGCAGGACAGGGCCGAACACCTCGCGTTCGACATCGTCGATCGACGCAATCTCGATGATCGCCGGCGCGACAAAGGTGCCGTGTGCCGCGTCCTTAGGAAGCGGAGCTTGCGTGACCCGGTGGCCACGCGCGCGCATCGCTTCGATATGGGTGGTTATGCCCGCCTGTGCCTCGGCGGAGATGACCGGGCCGATATCGATCGCAAGCCGGTCGGTACGGCCGAGGCTCAGTTCGGCGAGCGCACCCTTCAGCATCGTTAGCGTGCGGTCCGCCACCTCCTCCTGCAAGCACAGGATGCGCAATGCCGAGCAGCGTTGCCCGGCACTGTCGAACGCAGATGCAATCACGTCCGCCACCACCTGTTCGGCGAGCGCGGAAGAATCGACGATCATCGCATTCTGCCCGCCGGTTTCGGCGATCAGGGGAATCGGGTTGCCGGTGGGCGACAGGCGGGTGGAAAGCTGGCGCTGGATCAATCGTGCCACGTCCGTCGAGCCGGTGAACACCACGCCTGCCGTTTGCGGCGCGGCGACCAGCGCCGCACCGATCGCGCCGTCGCCGGGGAGCAGTTGCAGCGCGTCCGCCGGTACGCCCGCGGCATGCAGCAGCCGCACCGCTTCGGCGGCGATCAGCGGGGTTTCCTCGGCGGGCTTGGCGAGCACCGGATTGCCGGCAGCGAGCGCGGCGACGACCTGTCCGGTGAAGATCGCCAGCGGGAAGTTCCACGGGCTGACGCACACCACCGGGCCGAGTGGCGCCTGTTTGAGCGTGAAGGTGCTGCGCGCCTGCTGTGCGTAATAGCGCAGGAAGTCGATGGCCTCGCGCACCTCGGCAATGGCGTTGGGGATCGACTTGCCCGCCTCGCGCACGATTAGCCCGAGCAGGACGGGCATGCGTGCCTGCATCGCCTCGGCGGCGGCTTCGAGGATCGCGGCGCGTTCGGCGACGGGCGTTGCAGCCCAGGTCGAAGCGGCCGCGCGGGCGGCGGCGGCTTGCGCGTGCGCCACCGACGGCTCGAACACGGTGCCGACCACATCGCGGTGATCTGCGGGGTTGAGCACCGGGCGCGCTTCACCCTCGCCTGACGGCGGCGTGGCGATCCAGCCGGTCGCCGCACTCTCCCGAAGTGCCGCATCGAGTGCCGCCAGTGCATGTTCGTCGGCAAGGTCGATACCGGCCGAATTGTCCCGATCCGGGTAAAGTCGGGCCGGCAGTGCGATCTGATCGTGATGCGCGCCGGGGTGCGGCATCGCGCGGACGATCTCGACCGGATCGGCGATCATCGTCTCGACCGGCACCGAGGAATCGTTGATGCGGTTGACGAACGATGAATTCGCGCCGTTCTCGAGCAGGCGGCGGACCAGATAGGCGAGCAGCGTCTCGTGCGTGCCGACCGGCGCGTAGATGCGGCACGGCCGGTTGAGCCGGTTGCCGCCGACCACTTGTTCGTAAAGCGGCTCGCCCATGCCGTGCAGGCACTGGAACTCGTAATCGCCGAGGAGGAAATCCGGGCCGGCAAGGTGGTAGATGGTGGCGAGCGTCTGCGCGTTGTGCGTGGCGAACTGCGGGAATACGACGTCGCGCGCCGCCAGCAGCTTCCGCGCGCAGGCGACATAGGCGATGTCGGTGTGGAGCTTGCGGGTGTAGACCGGGAAGTCAGCGAGGCCGTCGACCTGGGCACGCTTGATCTCGGCATCCCAATACGCGCCCTTGACGAGGCGGACCATGATGCGGCGATCGGCGCGGCGGGCAAGATCGACGATCCAGTCGATCACGAACGGGCAGCGCTTGCCATAACCCTGCACGACGAAGCCGAGCCCGTTCCAGCCGCTCAGGTCGGGGTCGAGCGCCAGGCTTTCGAGTAGATCAAGCGACAGTTCGAGCCGGTCGGCCTCCTCCGCGTCGATGTTGAAGCCGATGTCATAGCGCTTCGCCAGCAGCGCCAGCGCCTTCACGCGCGGCAGCAGTTCGGCCATGACCCGCGCGGCCTGGGCGCGGACGTAGCGCGGGTGCAGCGCGGACAGTTTGATCGAGATGCCCGGCCCGCCATAGATGCCGCGCCCCGCCGAGGCCGTGCCGATCGCATGGATGGCGCGCTCGTAATCGGCGAGGTAGCGGGTGGCGTCGGCGGCGGTGGTCGCCGCCTCACCGAGCATGTCGTAGCTGTAGCCGAACCCCTTCCCCTCAGCCGTGCGCGCACGACGCAATGCTTCGTCGATCGTCTCGCCGGTGACGAACTGCTCACCCATCATCCGCATCGCGAGATCGACGCCGCGCCGGATCACCGGTTCGCCTGCGCGCGCTACCAACCGGGTCAGCGCCGCGCCAAGCCCGCTTTCATCCACGCTGCTGACCAGCTTGCCGGTGACGACCAGACCCCAGGTCGCCGCGTTGACGAACAAGGATTTGCCGCCGCCGACATGCGCGCCCCAGTCGCCATCGGCGATCTTGTCGCGGATCAGCGCGTCGCGGGTGGCATCGTCTGGGATGCGCAGCAACGCCTCGGCGAGGCACATCAGCGCGACGCCTTCCTGCGAGGACAGCGCATATTCCTGCACCAGCCCCTCGACGCCGCCGCCGCGCTTCTGCGCGCGCAGCGTGGTGACGAGGTCGCGCGCGGTGGCGGCGACGTGCGCGCGCATCGCATCATCCAGCGTCGCCGCCTCAATCAGCGGGGCAAGCGCCTCGACCTCGTCGCGGCGATAGGCGGCGGTGATCGCGTCGCGCAAAGCAGTGGCGGGGCGGATCGGAGGCGCGAACGCGGTGAAGGGGGCGGGGCTGGTCATGGTTGGAACGTAGCGATAAGCGCCGCAGCTTTTCGGCTTTTAACGACGCTATGGTGTTCCGGATCGACTTGTTTCGTTGCCCGCGCTAGGCAAATATCATGGAAAAGGCGGCAAAAGCAGGCGATCTGGACGAGTTCGACAATCGCCTCGTCGCCGCGTTGGTGAAGGACGGGCGGCTGACCGTGACCGATCTGGCGGAAGCAGTAGGCCTGTCCAAGACGCCGACGCAGATGCGGTTGCGCCGCCTGATCGCCAGCGGCGTGATCCGCGGGTTTCGCGCGATCGTCGATCCGGCGAAACTCGGGCTCGATCATGTCGCGTTCGCCGAGGTGAAGCTGTCCGACACGCGCGAGGCGGCACTGCGCGCCTTCAACGACGCTGTCCGCCGCATCCCGGAGGTGGAGGAATGCCACATGATCGCCAGCAGCTTCGATTATCTGCTCAAGGTCCGCACCGCCGATATCCGCCGCTACCGCATCGTGCTGGGCGAAAAGATCTCCAGCCTGCCGCATGTCGAGAGTACCTCCACCTTCGTCGCGATGGAAACCGTGAAGGAGCGCGGTGGCTAGATTGCCGTACGCGCGGGTTCGCGATAGCGGGGGGCGCTTGCCAACCTGTCGGATGTGCCAACGATCATGAGCCCTGACCTTTATTACATTCCCTACGACACGTTCCTCGCCGACGTGCGCGCGGTGGCGGCGAGCGTGGCGCAGGGCGACTGGCAGCCGGAATTCGTGATCGGCATCGGGCGTGGCGGGCTGGTGCCGGCGGTGTTCATCTCGCACCAGCTCAACCTGCCGATGCTCTCGATCGATCATTCCTCCAAGGTGGCGGACTTTGCCGACGAACTGCTCGGCAAGGTCGCCCGCAAAAGCGCGGGCGGCGAGCGGCTGCTGTTCGTCGACGACATCAACGATACCGGCGGCACGATCGATCATATTCGCAAGGCACTGACCGACGCCGGCTGCGATAGCGGCAATTTGCGCTTCGCCGTCGTGATGGACAATGTGCGGTCGAAAGCGCGGGTCGATTACCGCGCGCAGACGATCGACCGCAACAGCGACAAACGCTGGTTCGTGTTCCCGTGGGAAGCGGTCGGCACCGCTGCGACGATCACGCAGGAGGCGTTGTCGGTGCCCGAGCGGCTGGCCTGAACACCGTTCAGCCCGGCCAGCCGTGGTCGCGCGTGAAGCCGAGGAACGCACCCACCCAGTCGACCGGCGTCCCGTCCTTGTGCGCGCTCGGCGGGCCGTGGCCGCCATGTTCGTACACGGTGAGCGCGGCCGGCACCTTGGCGGCGTGGAGCGCCTCGTACATCAGCAGGCTGTTGCGCATCGGCACGACCGGATCGTCGCCGTTGCAGGCGACATAGCTCGGCGGCATGTCGGCGGGCAGATCGAGTTGCGCGGCGTAGCGGCGTTGCCATTCGGCATCGGCGGCGTGGGACCCCAGCAACTCGCGGCGCGACTGCGCATGCACGCCATCGTCGAGCATGGTGATGACCGGAAAGAACAGCCCCGCCACCATCGGCCGTGCCGACAGCCGGTCGGTGGCGTCGGTCTGGGTGTAGACCGCCTGCGCCGACCGAGACGCCAGCCGCGCGGCGAGATGCCCGCCCGCCGAATATCCGGTGACGGCGACATGCGCGGGATCGATCGTCCAGCGCGTGCCAGCGCCGGCGCGGATCACCCGCATCGCCCGTTGCGCATCCTGAAGCGGCGCGTCGGGGCCTGCCGCCCAGCCATCGTGCGGCAGGCGGTACAGCAGCTCGAAGGCGGTGATGCCGCGCGCGGCAAAATCGCGCGCGATGCCGCTGCCCTGCCGGCCGACCGCGACGCGGGCATACCCGCCGCCGGGACAGATCAGCACCGCCGCACCGTTGGGGCGGGCGGGCTTCACCACCGTCAGCATGGGTGTGGCGACATGCGGCCAGGCGATATCCTCCGGGTCCGGACGGCTGGCGGAGCGCTGCACGAACTGATCCGCGACGGTGAGACCGTCGCCGCCGGGCGGCGCCTTCGGCCAGAGCGGGAAACGCTCGACCTCGAACGCCGTGTCGGGTGCGCGCAGCGACCCCTGTGCGTGCAGCGGCAGCGGCAACATCCCGGCGAGTGCGCCGGCCAGCACAGTGCGGCGGCTCGTCATGCCTCAAGGTCCATCGAACGCATCCTCCGCTATGTGTCGCCATGCTGGCCCGTCTTCTGCCAGAACGGTGCAAGATGTTTACGCCCTATCCCAAGCAACAACAACCATATCGTGGAATATCGTTTCACATTGCGTTATGCGCGCCGCCCCCCGACGACAGGAGCAGCGCATGAGGTCATACTACGCGGCATGGGCGCTCTTCGCGGTCGCGATCCCCGCCGCCGCTTCTGCGAAGCTGACACACTGGTCGATCGAGGCCGAGTCGCCGCAGGCCCGTGTCTCCGAGCGACACGGCACCATCGACATCGATACGCCCAAGGGGCTGACGCTGTGGTGGCGCACGCCGTTGCACGCGCCGGTCACCATCGCGTTCGATGCGATGATGGTGGATCATGGCGGCACCAACGATACGGTGAGCGATCTCAACGCGTTCTGGATGGCCCGCGAGGTCGGTGGCGGGTCGGTGCTGGCGCATCCGCGCAGCGGCGCGTTTGCGGCCTATGACACGCTTCAGACCTATTATGTCGGCATCGGCGGCAACCGCAATACGACCACGCGCTTCCGCCGGTATATCGGTCGGCCCGGTGACCGGCCGCTACGGGCCGAGGACGACCGCCACGCAGCCGCCGACATGCTGAAACCGAACGTCTGGACGCACATCCGGCTGATCGCCGATGGCCATACCGTGGCGGTCGAGCGCGACGGGGTGCGGCTGTTCACGCTGCGGGACGAGCAACCCTATACAAGCGGGCACTTCGGCCTGCGCACGACCTTGAGCCATGTGCGGGTGCGCCATGTGCGAATCCGCGAGGGGGTGGACGCAGGCCGATGATCGCGTGCCGGTCGGCCGGGCGCTACCGCCGCGTGACCACCGCCGCCAGCGCCACCGACGCCGCGATCGCCACGGCGGTTTCGGACAGCGAGTGCGCGTTCCAGTCCCATATTTCCAGCCCGGCATAGCCCGGCATATTGGCGCGGTGGCCGCCGCCGAACTGCTCGATCCACTGGTATTCGCGCTGCGTGATCTCGCGCATGATGCACGCTGCGGCACCGGCGAAACAGCCGAGCCACAGCGACGCCCGGGTCGAAGCACCAAGCCGCCGGCCCAGCGCCCAGCACGCCAGCTGGATGCCAATGGAAACAGGAACATGTGCGAACATAACGACTTAACGCGCAGGTGCCGGGCCGGGTTGCGCGATCAGGCGACCAGATCCTGCTCCTCGAGCGGGGCGCTTTTCACCACCGTGTCGATCGCCAGCAGCCGCTCCAGCAGCGGCTCGAGCCGGTCGAGCGGCCAGCTATTGGGGCCGTCCGACATCGCTTTCGTCGGATCGGGGTGCGTCTCCATGAACAGGCCCGACACGCCCGCCGCCACCGCCGCGCGCGCCAGCACCGGCACATGCTCGCGCGTCCCGCCCGAGGTGGTGCCTTGCCCGCCCGGCAACTGCACCGAATGGGTGGCGTCGAACACGACCGGACAGCCGGTCGCGCGCATGATGGCAAGGCTGCGCATGTCGGAAACGAGGTTGTTGTAGCCGAAGCTTGCACCGCGTTCGCACACCATGAACGCGTCCGACGGCACGCCGGCCGCTTCGGCCGCCGCGCGCGCCTTGGCGACGACGTGGGTCATGTCGGCGGGGGCGAGGAACTGCGCCTTCTTGATGTTGACCGGCTTTCCGCACGCCGCCACCGCCGCGATGAAATCGGTCTGGCGGGCGAGGAAGGCGGGGGTCTGCAACACGTCGACCACCTGCGCGACGGCACGCACCTGCGCCTCGTCATGCACGTCGGTCAGTACCGGCAGACCGGTTTCGGCCCGGACTTTCTCGAGGATGCGAAGGCCTTCGTCGATGCCCGGACCGCGAAACGACGTGCCGGAACTGCGGTTCGCCTTGTCGAACGAGCTTTTGTAGATCAGCAGCACGCCGAGCCGCTCGCCGATCGCGCGGAGCCGCTCCGCCGTTGCCAGCGTGAACGACTCGCTTTCGATGACGCACGGGCCGGCGATGAAGAAGATGCGCCGATCTGGACCAATCTCCTTGCCACACAGAAGCATAATCGTCCTTTGTTCCTTGCCCTGCATACGCTCGTCTCTCTAGGAGAACAGGCGGTCGCTTGCCGCTTCCCTGCGCCGCTGAAGTGCTGGAAGTCAATGCGATGGCGCTTTAGGGGGACGGTATCCGTCCGATGCGCGAGTGTTGAGTATGACTATGCAGGCGACGGCTCCAGGTGGGTACGACGAATCAGGGCTATTATCAGCCCTGCGCACGACGCGAATCGAGATGGATGCGCTGCGCGCGCTGTCGGATGCGCTCCGTATGGCGCCGTTGCGCGACAGTTTCGTCGCCTCCGTCAGCAAGATCAGTTCGCACAGCGGCCGCTTGATCGTCAGCGGCATGGGCAAGAGCGGTCTGGTCGCGCGCAAGATCGCCGCGACGATGACGTCGACTGGTACGCCCGCCATGTTCCTCCACCCCGGTGACGCGAGTCACGGTGATCTTGGCATGATCGGCCATGGCGACACCGTGCTGGCGCTGAGCTGGTCGGGCGAAACCACCGAACTGGGCGATATCATCGCGTATTGTCGCCGCTTCGGCGTGACGCTGATCGTCGCCACCGCGTGCCCCGACAGCACCGCCGGGCGTGCGGCGGACATCTGCCTTGCGCTGCCGCAGGTGCGCGAGGCGTGCCCGAACGAACTCGCACCGACCTCGTCGACCACGGTCCAGGTCGTGCTGGGCGATGCGCTGGCGATTGCGCTGATCGAGCGGCGCGGCTTTACCCGGTCGGACTTCCTCACCTTCCACCCCGGTGGCCGGCTCGGCGCGCAGCTTGCCACGGTCGGCCAGTTGATGGCGCGTGGTGACGACGTGCCGGTGGTGCGGATCGGCGCGAGCCTGGTCGACGCGACGATCGAGATGAGCCGCAAGCGTTACGGCTGTACCGCGGTGGTGGATGAAGACGACCGGCTGGTGGGCGCGTTCACCGATGGCGATCTTCGCCGCAGCTTCACCAGCCAGCATCTCGGCGACGACATTCGCCACCACATGACCGCGACGCCGATCTCGATCGTGCCGGAGACGCTGAGTTCGGATGCACTGCGCATCCTCAACGAACGTGCGGTGTCGGTGCTGTTCGTCTGCGAGAACGAGCGGCTGGTCGGCGCGATCCACCTCCACGATATCCTGCGGGCAGGCGTTGCCTGACGCGATACTGCCGGCCGGCGTGCGTTCCGATCTGCCCCCGGACCTGCCCCCGGATCTTATCGTCATACCGGCGCGCTACGGCTCGACCCGGCTGCCGGGCAAACCGCTGATAGAGATTGCCGGCCGCAGCCTGTTATCGCGGGTCGTCGCGATCGCACGCGAAGGTGCCGCCCGCGTCGGCAACGCCGATGTGGTCGTCGCGACCGACGATCCCCGCATCGCCGATCACGCGCGGGATCTCGGCTGCGAGGTGGTGATGACCGACACCGTGATCAGCTCCGGCTCCGGCCGGGCGTGGGCGGTCGCGCGCGGCCGGTCGGTGCCGCCGCCGATCGTCGTCAACCTGCAAGGTGATGCGCCGTTCGCGGCGCCGTCGATGATCGCCGCGTTGATCCACGCGCTGCGTGCCGCCGACTGCGCGGTCGCGACGCCGGTGGTGCGGCTCGACTGGGCCGCACTCGATGCGCTGCGCCGGCACAAGCTGGCGTCGCCGTTCAGCGGCACCACCTGCGTGCGGGGTGCGGACGATCGCGCCTTGTGGTTCTCGAAGACCGTCATACCCGCGATCCGTGGCGAGGCGGCGTTGCGCGCGTCGGGCGATCTGTCGCCGGTGTACCGCCACATCGGGCTGTACGCGTATCGCTATGCCGCGCTGCGCCGCTTCGAGGAGACCACGCCGACGCCGTACGAGGTGCTGGAGGGGCTGGAGCAGCTCCGTTTCCTCGAATCGGGCGCGGACATCCTGACCGTGGAGGTCGCGCCGCCGCGCCACGCGATGTCGGGCATCGACATGCCCGAGGATGTCGCAATGGCGGAGGCGCTGATCGCCGAGCATGGCGAACCGCATCTGGCGTGGACGTGATGCCGGCTGACCTGATCGTCACGATCGTCCGCCACGGCAATACCTTTGACGCGGGCGAGCCGCCGCGCCGGATCGGGGCGCGCACCGACCTTCCGCTGGTCGCGAGCGGTGTGGCGCAGGCGCGGGCGCTTGGCGCGGCGTTTGCGGGCGAGACGTTCGACCGGGTGCTCGCCGCGCCACTTCAGCGCACGCGTGCGACCGCCGAGGCGATGCTGGCCGATCGCACGGGTGCGCCCGATCTGTCCACGGCGGACTGGCTGACCGAGATCGACCACGGCCCCGACGAAGGACAGCGTGAGGAAGATGTGCTCGCCCGCATCGGCCATGCTGCGCTCGATGCCTGGGACTCGGCGGCGCGTGCGCCGGATGGCTGGATCGTCGATGCCGAACGCCGCCTCTCCGGCTGGCGTGCACTATGGGCGCAGGGAGCAGGCCGGGTGCTGATCGTCACCAGCAACGGCGCGGCGCGCTTTGCTGTGTTGTCCGATGCCGGATTGCAGCGGCAAGCGGCGGCGTTGCCCTCGCTGAAGCTGCGCACGGGCGCCTACGGCACGATCGTGCGCGAGGCGGGTGTTCTCCGCCTGCTCGGCTGGGACCAGCGGCCTTGAGGGCGTCACGCCGCGCTTGCAACGCAGCGGCACTTCCCCGACAGCGCGCGTGATGATCCGCGCAGCCGCCCTCTAGCACGCCGATGGACACACCGTTGCTCCGTGCACCGCCGTTTCCCGGCGTTGACGCCACCGTGTCGCGCGCCGGTGATGCGCCACCGGCTGAACTGGTGACGCCAAGCGCGATCGACCGGTTGCTCGACGCAATCTGCACCGCGCGCGTCGGCGGGTGCTTCTGGGCGGCGCCCGCCACGCTCGGCAGCGCCACCACGATCGTGCACGGGAGCTTGGCGGAGGCTGGCTCGCTGCTCGACGGGATCGATTCCGCGACGGTGCTGGCGGTGCCGCGTGACAACGCGACCGATCCGTGGTCGCTGTTTCGTGCCGGGCTTACGCTGATCGCACACGGGGACGATCCGTGGGTGGCGCTGGCGATTATCGCGGGATGTGAGGTCCGGCTGCTGTCCGTCGGGCGCTTCGGGGTGCCGGGTGCGGACCCGGCGGCGCAGCGCGGCTGCGTCGCGGCCGATCTGCTGACCACGCAGTACCGCGACCCGTACTCCGGCGCGGCGGCGGGCATCGATGAGACGATCGCACGGCTGGCGCAGTGGCGGCGGCTGTTCGAGGCGAACCGCGGGATCGTCGCCGGCTGCGGATTTAGCTGGTGGAAACGGCGCGAGATCGCGCGGTTCCTGTGGACGCCGACGCAGCGGCTGCGCTTCTTCCGTTCCGAAGCCAGCGCGCTTGGCTATGCGCGTCGGCAGGGCGGGGCGGTGGCGGTGTGGCCATCCCGCGTATCGGCGGCGATGGTGGAGCAGGCGGCGGCGCAGGGCGTGCCGCTGGTGCGCGTCGAGGACGGGTTCGTGCGATCGGTCGGACTGGGCAGCAATCTGGTGCCGCCTTCATCGGTAACGGTTGACCGGCGCGGCATCCATTACGATCCGGCGCGGGAGAGCGACCTCGAACACCTGCTCGCGCACGACGACTTCTCGCCCGAACTGCTCGCCCGCGCGGCGCATCTGCGCGACACGATCGTGCGGGCGGGGATCAGCAAATACGCCAGTGGCGGCGCGCATGTCTTTCCGGAGCGGGCACCGGGCAAGCGGTTGGTGCTGGTGCCGGGGCAGGTCGAGGATGATATGTCGGTGCGGCTCGGCGGCGCGGGGCTGACCAGCAATCTCGATCTGGTGCGTCGCGCTCGCGCGCTGGAGCCGGATGCCGAAATCTGGTTCCGGCCGCACCCCGACGTCGATGCAGGCCACCGCGTCGGCGCGGTGCGCGATGCCGATGCGCTGCTTCATGCCGACCGGGTGGTGCGCGGCGGCGGCATGGCGGCGTTGCTCGATATCGTCGATGGTGTCCACGTGCTCACCTCATTGAGCGGGTTCGAGGCGCTGTTGCGCGGGCGGGACGTGACCTGCCACGGCGTGCCGTTCTACGCCGGCTGGGGGCTGACGCGCGATCTTGCTGCCGTGCCGGATCGGCGCGGCCGGGCGCTGACGCTGGACGCGCTGGTCGCAGGGGTTTTGATTGCCTATCCGCGCTACCTCGATCCGGTTACTGGGTTGCCGTGCGCGCCCGAAATCCTGATCCGCCGGATGCAGGACGGCGCCGCGCACAACCGGCTCGGCTGGGTAACGCGGCTGAAGCAGGTGCAGGGACGACTGATGAAGCGGCGGACATGAGCGGAGCGGTGATCCTCGACATATCGCGACTGGTTTCGCGTATCCGGCACCATACGCCCTCGGGGGTGGACCGGGTCGAGATGGCGTACGCGCGGGGATTGCAGGAACGGTACGGCGACCGGCTGCGCTACGCCATCGTGCATCCGTTCGGACGCTACGGGCGGTTGCCGGCAGGCAAGGCAGTGCGATTCCTCGATCTGCTCGAAGCACGCTGGGCGGAGGAAGATGGCGACGTCAGCCCGCGTTCGTTGCCGCAGGTGCTGCCGGCATTGCTCGGCCTCCTGCCCGAGGCGCCACGGCCGGTACCGGGCAGCGTCTATGTGCAGGCCTCGCCGCATCACCTTACCAAGGCCGATCTGGTGCGCCGTATCCTCGCGCGGGAGCAGGCGCGGTTTCTGTGCTTCGTCCACGATCTGATCCCGATCGATTATCCCGAATATGCCCGGCCCAACGGCGCCGACCTCCATCGCCGGCGGATCGAGACGATGGCGGCGTGCGCGGACGGGGTGATCGCCAATTCCGCCGCGACCGCCGAATCGATGCGACCGTGGCTGGAGCGCACCGGGCGCAAGGTCGACCTCCACGTCGCGCTGCTGGGCACGCAGGCGCTGCCGGCCGGTCCCGCACCGGGCGCGGTGCCGGTTGATCCGTATTTCCTCTGCGTCGGCACGATCGAGCCGCGCAAGAACCACCTGCTGCTGCTCAACCTGTGGCGCGCGATGGCCGAGTCGTTGCCGGCGGTTGCGGTGCCGAAGCTCATCATCGTCGGGCGGCGCGGGTGGGAGAACGAGCAGGTCGTCGACATGCTGGAACGCTGCCCCGCGCTGGTCGGCCATGTCGAGGAGCGCAACGGCTGTTCGGACCGGGCGCTGACCGATCTGCTGCGCGGTGCGCGCGCGCTGCTGCTGCCGTCGTTCGCGGAAGGGTATGGCATGCCGGTGGCGGAGGCGTTGTCGGTCGGCACGCCGGTGTTGTGCAGCGGTCTGCCGGCGCTGCGCGAGGCGGGCGGCGACGCGCCCGACTTCCTCGATCCGCTCGACGGGCCGGGCTGGCGCGCGGCGGTCCTCGATCACCACGGTGGCGGCCCGATGCGGGCGGCGCAGCTACGCCGCGTGGCGCAGTGGCGTTCGCCGACCTGGGAGGATCACATCACGGTCGTGTGCGACGCGATCGAGGCGTTGCGCGGTTAGCGGCGCTTGGCGGGGACTTCGGTGCCGAACACCCAATCCCAGAAGATCGCGGTGATCGCATAATTGCCCTCCTCGCGCGCGTGATGGTGGCGCAGGTGGTGGCGACGCAACTGGCGCAGGATCGGGCCGCGCATCGGCAACTGGTGGCAGGCGTAATGCACGCAGTCATAGCTGACATAGCCGATGCCGAAGCCGAGGAAGACCACCGACCCGGCCGGTCCGAACATCGCGTACAGCAGCGCCCATACGCCGAGCGAGATCGTCACGCTCACCACCGGCGGCATCAGGTTGCGCATCCGGTCGTTCGGCACTGTGTGGTGATTGCCATGCGTCAGGAAGATCAGCGCCCGGCCGAACCGCGACTCGAGCTTCATGTGGAACAGGAACCGGTGCATCGCATATTCGAACAGCGACCAGATCAGCAGGCCGGTGAACACCAGCCCGACCCACGCGAACACGTTGGTCACGCCCCAGCTCGCCCACAGCGCGACCGCGAGGAACACCGTCCAAGTCAACGCAAAGGCGATCGGCGAGATCAGCGTGAACTGTTCCAGCAGATCGTTTCGAAACAGTCTGACACGTTTCGGGTCGGCCCCGGACTTCATCATCGACAGTTTCGCTTTTTCCCGGATCGACGCACATACATTAGCACGGTATGGCCACCGCCCGCCACCGCCTGTCAAGCTGCAATGCAGCAAAACGCGCTGCAAGCCCGAAAGGTGACGATGGGATGTATGTAAGCCACAGTGCGATGACCGTTACGCGTCAAGGGGTTGCTGCTTCGTGAACCGCATCCTCATCACCGGGGCTTCGGGCGGGCTTGGGACGGCGCTGGCGCGGGAATATGCGGCGCCGGGACGGACGTTGCTGCTGTGGGGGCGGGATCGTGACCGGTTGGAATCCGTTGCCGCCACCAGCCGGGCGGCGGGCGCGGTGGTGGCGATCCGTTCGCTCGACCTGACCGACGTCGCCGCCGCGATTGCCGCGATCGAGGCGGATGATGCCGCCGGCACGATCGACTTGGCGATATTCGCCGCCGGGCTCGGCGACATTCGCGCGCCGGGCGCGCATGTGGAAGATGCCGGACAGGTCGCGCGGCTCGGCATCGTCAATTTCGTCGCGCCGGCGGCGCTGGCGTCCGCGATCGCGGCGCGGATGGCGAGACGTGGGCGGGGGCAGGTGGTGCTGGTCGGTTCGGCGGCGGCATTCCACGCGTTGCCGTTCGCAAGCGGCTATGCCGGCTCGAAAGCCGGGCTGGCGCGGTTCGCGGATGCGCTGCGGATCGGCGCGCGCGGGCATGGCGTGTCGGTCACGCTCGTCTCGCCCGGGTTTATCGACACCGCCGCCGCCCATGCCACGCCGGGTCCGAAACCGTTCAGCCTATCGCCTGCGCAAGCGGCGGCGCGCATCGCGGCGGCGGCGGCGCAGGGGCGCGCGCATGTCGTGATGCGGTGGCCGTTCGCAGGCTTGCGCTGGTTCGACCGGCTGCTGCCGCGCAGTCTGCGGGACCGTCTGTTGCGAGCGCTTACGCCGCCGGGGCACTGACGCACGCCAGCACGGCGTGGTGCAGGTCGGCCGGCGTCACATCGACGCGCTCACCCGTCCCGATCGGCGTACCGCCCGGCCCGAAGCGGAGCATGACATACGGCGTGTGGCGATCCGCGCCGGGCATGCTCACGCCGGGAATGCTCGGGCGATGATCGCCGAAGAACACCAGCAGCGCCGGCCGACCGTCCGCGGCAAGTCGCGCGGTGAGATCGGACAGCATCGCGTCGCTGCTGCGGACATGCTTCAGATACGAGTCGAGTTCGCCGGCTGCGCCGTCTTCGCCGTGCCAGGGGCCGTGATTCTCCATCGTCACCGCATAGACGAAGCTCAGGTCTGCGGTGCCCGCGACGAGATCGCCGAGCATCGTGCCGAGGGTGCGGTCGTCGACATAGCGGCCGCCCTGCGGCGGGGTTGACGCAAACGCCTCCAGCCCGATAATCTGGTCGAACCCACTCGCTGGCATCAGCCGGTCGCGGCCGTAGAAGCGCATGTCGTGTGGGTGCACGAACGTGCAGCGATAGCCTGCGCCGCCGAGTCGCGCGGACAATGCATGCGAGGTTTCCCCGTGTGCGCTGAGGAACGGATCGTAGCGGCGAAACCCCAAAGCCGCCTCGCTGCGGCCGAACAACACGCCGTACTCGGTGCGCATCGTGTACGCGCCGAACCCGCTGACGGCGAGGTCGCCGTGGCGCCAGGCCGCCGCGCGCGCCGCGGCGAGGCCGGGCAGCGCATGGCGGGCATCGCCGGTGATGGCGACCGAATCGGCGAACGATTCGCACTGGATGATGACGATCACCTCGGGCGGGGCGTAATGTGACCGGTTTACCTGAATCGGAGCGGCGGCGGGCGGATCGGCGGTTTCGCGCCAGCGCAGCCAGTATGTCAGCAACGTCGTGATCAAACCGTAGTCGCGTAGATCCGGTTCGAGGGCAGGGGCTCGCATTGCTTCGACGAGCCACCGGCTCCGTAGACAAAACAACAACCCGATCCCCGCACCCCCCGCCAGGACACCGCCGGTAAGATGCGCGGGCGCGCTCCACGATACTTGCGAAATCAGCACCAGCGCGGCGGCCAGAGCCGCTACGCCGGCCAGCCAGCGTTGCCGCAACGATACGGCGGTGAAGTAGAAGCGCGGGTGCCGCACCACCGCCGCGAGCAGCGCCAGATCGGAAAACACCAGCGGCTCACCCAGCATCCGGTGCTTGGCATTGGAGGCGACGGCCAGCACCGCGACCATTCCGGTGGCGAGAACTGCCGCCACCACGCTGTTGCCGGCGATAGCAAGGAACAGGCCGAACACCCCCGTCACCATCAGCACGTGCACGGCGACGCCGGACATACGCCGCAATCGCCCGCGGCGCGGGTGTACCCTCGCATCGAGCAGTAGCGTGACCACAAGCGACGCCAGCAGGAAAAACACGATCGTTGTCACAAGTATCGCGTTGCCCGCCTCGATTACGCCATGTGTCGCGCCCACTGTAGCGTTGCGACGGCGCGCTCTATAACCGGCTGTCGCGACAGTGTCACCGCTTGCACCGGCCGCGCTTGCCAGTGTCGGTGCGATGTTTATTGCGGCGCGGCACGAGACGGGTGCATTGGTACCGCTGACGACGAAAGAGGAATGCCGGATGTCCAAGCTGTTCGCCGACGGAGTGGCCGTAGCGCCACATGTCGCCGCGCCTGGGCTTCCGGAGGCGTTGCCGAGCCGCAACGTGCTGCTGCTGCAGGGCCTGATGGGCCCGCTGTTCCGCCGTGTCGGCGAGGCGCTGCGCCGCGATGGCTACGGCGTTTACAAGGTCAACTTCAATGGCGGCGACCGGCTGTTCTGGCGGTTGCCGGGCGGCATCGATTATCAGGGGACGCCAGAGGAATGGCCGGCGGCGCTTACGCGGATCATCGCCGAGCGCCAGATCACCGACGTTGTGCTGTTCGGCGATTGCCGCCCGCTGCACATGGCGGCGATCGCGGTGTGCCGCGAAGCGCGCGTGCCGGTGCATGTCTTCGAGGAGGGCTATATCCGCCCCGACTGGGTGACGCTGGAGCTGGGTGGCGTGAACGGCCATTCGACGCTGCCGCGCGATCCCGCCTGGTACCGTGCCGAGGCCGCCGCGCTGCCGCCCGCGCCCGAGCATCATCCGGTACCCTCGTCGTTTCGCCGCCGCGCGCTGGAGGGACTCGCCTACAACGCCGCCGACGTGCTGACCCGCTGGCATTATCCGCATTGGGAGACGCATCGGCCGTGGCATCCGCTCGTCGAGGGGATGGGTTGGCTGCGCCGGTTGCTGCGGCGGCAGGCAGCGGCGGTTCGGTCGCAGGCGGTACTGGCAGCGCTGGAGGCAAGCGCCGAGCCGTACATGCTGTTCCCGCTCCAGCTCGATTCGGACGCGCAGATCCGGCTGCACTCGTCCTTCGCCGGTATCGCGGACGCGCTCCGCATGGTGATCGCCTCGTTCGCGAGCCATGCGCCGGCGGGGATGCGGCTGGTGGTGAAGGAGCATCCGCTCGACAACGGCGTGCGGGACTGGCGGAAGGAAACCGCCGCGCTTGCCCGGATGCACGGCGTCGGCAATCGCGTGGACTATCTCGAGACGGGCGATATCGTGCCGGTCGCGCGCCGGTCGGAAGGCGTGGTGACGATCAACAGCACCAGCGGCACGCTGGCGCTCGCGCTCGACGTGCCGGTGATCGCGCTCGGGCAGGCGGTGTACGACATCGCGGACGTCACCTACCAGGGGCGGCTCGACGATTTCTGGCGCAAACCCGGCAAGCCCGACGCCGAAACCTTCGCCGCCTTCCGCCGCGTGCTGATCGATCGTTGTCTCGTTGCGGGTGGGTTCTTTTCGAAAGAGGCGCTCGACAAGGTGGTGGAAGGGGTGGTCACGCGGCTGGAAGCGGCCAGCCCGCTGCAGGGCGGCGTGCCGGCGGTAAAGTCCTCGACCGGCTGAACGAACATGCTCGCGGGGGAGTGAATCCCTAGGCTTGGTACCGCGCTGCCGAAGCCGGGGGGGGCAGTTCGAAGTGCCTGCGCCGAGTTTATTGCGGATGAAGACCGCGAATGGCCGGCACACTAAGCCGGTGCAGGGCCGGCGTGGCGCGGTGACAGGATGACCGGTCGCGGTGCTCAGCCCCGCCGCCTGCGCCGCTGCCGATATGGTAAAATGGCGAGCCCGATCGCCAGCAGAAGCGAGCGTGCGAACGGTCTGGCCACGACGGGTCTGTCTTGGACACGGTGTCAGCCGGTCGAGGGCTTGCGACCGGCCGTAAGGGGCATCAGAACTCTACGGTCGCGCCGACGAAGATCGAGCGGCCGAGCGGATCGTAGACGCCCGGATAGGTGTTGCCGTTGCCGAAGCTTGCCAGCACGCCCTGCGCGATCGCGGGCGGATCCTTGTCGAGCAAATTGTTGACGCCGGCGCGCAGCGTCAGCCGCTTCTCGACCGTGATCGTCGCGGCGAGATCGAAGTAATTATACGCGTCGATCTTGCGGTTGACGATGCTGGGCGATCCGGCATCGGCGAGATACGCATTGTCCGACGTGGTGGAGAGCCGCACGCCGCCGAAATACCGCCATGCCAGCGACAGCGCGGGGTGGCTCGCGCCGCCGAAATCCCAGGTGGTGCGCAACTGGTGGCGCCACTTGGGCGCAGGCTCGCCGCAGGTATAGCCGTACAGGCCGTTGCAATTGTACGTGCCGAGGCCGGGCAGCGGTTCAGTGGTGAGATCGAGCTGATAGGTGCCGACCAGGTCGAGGCTGATCCGCCCGAAGCGACCCACCCCGAACGCATAGCTCGACGTGATGTCGAGGCCGGACGTCTTGAGGTAGCCGGTGTTGAGCGTGGTGCCGACGACATAGCCGTCGTTGCCGAACAACACGCCGCTTTTGGGATCGCGGTGGAACAGGTTGCAATAGAACGGATCGCCGGTCGCGGTGCACTGGCTGATCGACAGCGACGGGTCGATGGTGCTGATGTAATCGTTGATCTTGATGTGGAAGTAATCGACCGACAGCGTGAAGTTGCGCACTTCATGCGGGGTCAGCACGAGGCCGATCGTGTAGGTGTCGGCCTTCTCGGGCTTCACGTCGCGGTTGCCGCCATATTGCTGCACACAGGTGCCGGCCGGGCACTGCGGAATAGTGCCGTATTGCGCGGCGCTGACCCCGGTACGCTCGCACGTCGCCAGCGACAGCACCGGGTTCGCGCCCGCGCACGGATCGGTGGCGGTGACGTTGCCGAGTGCCACCGCGCCGAACAATTCATCTATGTTGGGCGCGCGAATCGCGCGGTTATAGCTGGCGCGCAAGCGCAGGTCGGATACCGGCGACCACGAGATTTCGCCCTTGTACGTCCACACGTTGTAATCGGACGAGAAGCCGGTCGAACCCTGTTCGTTGTGGTAGGACGAATAGCGCGTCGCGCCGTTGATGGTGAGCGCCTTGAACAGCGGCAGGTTGGACAGGATCGGGATCTCGATCTCGCCATAGCCTTCATTCACGCTGATGATGCCGTCCGAATTGAAGGTGCCGTTCTGCTGCGCGATCGCGTCAGCCGTAAATTTTTTCGACTCTCGGCGATGTTCGCCCCCCACCGCAAAGGCGATGCCTTTGTCCGCCCACGGGCTCTGGATGCCGTAGCTGTCGAGATTGCCGCTGATCGTGCCGGAAATCACCGTCTGCCGGTTGCGGCTGGCGGTGCGCGAGTCGGAGAAGATGTAGCCGAGGTTGTTCGGGTCGATCGCATTGTAGGCGAACACGTCGATCGGCAGGCAGCTCGGATCGCTGCCGTCGATCACCGACTGGCAGGTCGGCTTGCCGGCGACGTTGACGACGTTGAGCGCGCGCTGCGCCTTCACGTTGTCGACGTTGTTCATATAGTGTTCGTCGTAGTTCACCTGCGATTGCAGGAAGTTCACGTCATAGGTCAGCCTTTGCGCAAAGGTGCCGCGCACGCCGCCCGAATAGCGGAAGTCCTCATGCCGCAGGTCGTCGCGGCGCGGTGTGGACAGGCGCAGGCCGATGAAGGTGTCCTGCGTCTGCGCGGTGCCGGCGGCGGCGCCACACAAGGTCGTCGCCTGGGACGCCGACAGGTAAGGATTGTTGCAGGGGATCGTGAACGTCGTACCCTGGAACAGCGCGGACGGCGCCGCCTGCGAGTTGGTATGGTCGTTCATGTACATGAAGCTGCCATAGACCTCGACCAGGTCGCTCAGCTTGAACTTGGCGAAGCTGCCCGCGGTGTAGCGGTCGTCCGAGCGCTGGAAATAGTTGGTCGGCGCGTAATTGTAGAGGAAGCCCGAGTTGTACGGCGTCCAGGTGTGCGCGCCGTCCTTGGTGTTGTTGAGCGTCTTGCCCTTGTTCGGCCCGCTCAGCAGCGTGAACAGACCCCACGGATTGTTGCTGGACCCGCCGCAGGTCAGCCCCGATCCGGCGTCGTCGATCGGATCGAGCGCGCAGGCCGACACGTCGCGCGAATCCTGCGTCACCGGATCGGTATGGCGATAACCGCCATAGACGGTGATGTTGCCACGCCCGTCCGCGAAATTGTGCCCAAACGCGCCGTTGACGTCGATCTTGCCGCCATCGACGGTGCCGCCGCGCGCATTGGGATAGCCCTTGGCGGTGGACAGTGCCTGTAGGCCGGTGTTGCCGTTCTCATGCTGGTAGATGCCGCTCTGCGCATCCAGCCGCAGCCCGTTGAGGTCGTCGCGCAGCACGAAGTTGACCACGCCCGACATTGCGTCTGACCCGTATACTGCGGAGGCGCCGCCGGTGACGACATCGATGCTCTTGACCAGCGCGGACGGCACGAAGTTGGTGTCGACCGCCTGTTGCGGCAGCATGCGCTGTCCGTTGATGAGCACCAGCACCCGGTTCGACCCCAGGTGGCGCAGGTTGACGTTGGAGGTGCCGTCCGACCCGTTCGAGACGTTCTCGTTGGCGTCGGCGGTGAATTGCGGCAGGCGGTTCAACACGCTTTCGACACTGGTCGCGCCCTGCAGGCGGATCTCCGCGTCGCTCACCGTGGTCAGCGGACTGTTGCTCTCAAGGTCGGCACGCTTGATGCGCGTGCCGGTGACGACGACGTCGGCGGCATCGCCGGTGCTCGGTTGCGGTGGTGCGGCGGCGATCTGGGCATGTGCCGGTGGCGACAGCAGCGCGATCGCCAAAGCGCCCAGTCCTGCTGAGCGATGTCCCCAAGCGCGAGTGCGCACCATGCCATGTCCCCTTGAGTTCGTTCGTATGACGAACAGCACCACGAAGACGACACCCTGTCAAATAAAATATACGATATCCATTATGCGCTGTCCTTGAGGTGGCGCGGATTGGGTATGTCGGTGGGCAGCGCCTGCTCGGGGACGAGCAAATGCGACAGTTTACGCGTGACCAGCACCGCGATGCCTGCGCCGAAGCCCGCGATCGCGGCATGCAGCAGCCAGAACCGGGCTGGACCGAGCGGCGCGTAGAAACGGCCGAGCCAGCCAGCGGTGAGGTTGGCGACGAACAGGCCGGCATAGGCCACGCCCATCAGTGTCGCGGCCAGTCGCGGCGGCGCGGCGCGTGCTACTGCCGCGAGTAGCACCGGCATCACGAACAGATAGGCGGAGGACGACAGCAGGAAATAGCCGAACCCCCACATCACACCGAGCGCATGCGGCTGCGGGAACGCCGCGGAAAACCCGGCGAGCAACAGATCTGCCGCCGCCAGCATCGCGCAGCCGATCGCGATCTTGCCGGCGACGCGCGGCTCGCGCCCGTTCGCCGCCTGGCGTTGCCACAACGCGAGCACCAGCGGTGTCGCCAGCACCGTCACCAGCCCGTCGCTCGCCAGATACCAGGCGATCGGCATCTCGAACCCGCCGATATGGCGGTCGACCGCGCCGCTCACCCACAGCGGGAACAGATTATAGCCCTGACCGAACGGGATATTGAAGAACGCGGTCAGCGCGACCAGCCCGATCAGCCCGGCGATCCGCCTGCCATCTCCGGCCTGCCGCATGGCGATGGCGGTCCCGCCACGCCGCGCCCGATCAGCGGGCAGGTAGCGCCAGCCCGCGCCATAAAGGGCAATGCCGATCAGCATCCCGACACCCGCGCTGGCGAAGCCCCAGTGCGCACCCCGCAGATCGCCGATCGTCCCACACACCAGCGGCCCGGCAAACGCGCCGATATTGATGCCGAGGTTGAACAGCAGATACGCGCGGTCGCTGCGCGGATCGCCGTCATCGTAGAGTCGCCCGACCTGCGTGGCGATATTGCCCTTCAGGCACCCCGAGCCGAGGATCAGCAGCGCCAGCGCGATCAGGAAGGTTGCATCGAACGCGAGCAGGAAATGCCCGCCCGCCATCAGCCCCGCGCCGAGCAGAACGGTGCGCCGGCTGCCGATCACCCGGTCGCCGATCAGCCCGCCGAGGATCGGCGTGAGATAGACCAGTCCGGCATACAGCCCGAAGATCTGCGAGCCGAGCGCCTGATCGGAGAGCGGCCCGGTCACCGCCTCTACGGTGGAACGAAAGCCTGCGAACCCCCACACCCGCCGCTCGGGCGCGGACGGCAGTAGCGTCGTCACCATGTAGAGCAGCAGCAGCGCCTGCATGCCGTAAAAGGAGAAGCGCTCCCACGCCTCCGTCATCGCCAGCACGGCCAAGCCGCGTGGATGGCGCTGCCGCATGACGGTCACGACCGCGATGGCATCAGGTGGACGACGGTGGCGGTGCTCCCAAGCGGAACAGTGCGTCCGCCGCGTTCGTCGCTGCCGCTGGTGGTGGCGTAAGCGCGTCCGCCGGTGGTCGCCTCGACGAACAGCCGTGCCGCCGGTGTCGCGGGCGTGGCGGGGTCGAGCGTCAGCGTGATCGCGCCCGTCTTCGGCGCATAGCTGGCCGAAGCAATCTTGCCCGCCTCAAGCGTGATCCACGCGCCCGCCGGCGCCACGAACAGCCGCGCGCGCGCGCCGTCCTTCGGCACCACCGTCACCATGCCGCCGCCTTGCGTGAGGTTGCCGCCATACGCCACCCAGCCGAACGTCGCATCGTTCACGAGGTACGTCGCCGCCGCATAGGCGTGGCCGAAGAAGCCCATGCCATAATCGCCGGTATACGGGTCCCACGCCATCCGGTCCGGCCAGCTATGGAACGCCGCCGATCCGAAGCCGTCACGGTCGATATTGGTGATGCCGCCCATCATGCCGCCATACGCCACGCGCAGCAGGTGCGTGTCGGCCGGATTGGCGCGATAGGCATCGAACAGCGGCACTGCGTTGAGCGCCGATCCGTAATGGTGGATCTGCCGCTCGATGCGCGGATATTTGCCGCCGTACAGGAAATCCCAATAGCGTCGCGCATTGCCGTTATAGCCCCAGCTCGGGATGGCGGGATCGTAACCGAGGATCGCCTCGCGCGTGGTATCGGCCTGCGGCTGATAGCCGAAATAGCGCATCCAGGCGTAGACCTCGGGCTGGCCGGTTGAATCCCACGCCATCTCGCTGCCGAACGGATATTGCAGCGTCTTCCAATGGTCGGCGCGGCGCTTCATCAGCGCTTCCATATTGGCGGCCTCGGCGGTCATCCCCTCGCGCTTCAGGTCCTTCAGGATATCGACGAACACGTCGCCCTCCATCAGCCCGAACTGCGTGTAATAGGGTGCGTCGCGCATCATCGCGGTGACGGTGGTATAGGCATGGTCCAGATACCAGCGCCAGTCATGCGCGGTGACCAGACCAGGGTGATTGCGCGCCAGCCGGTACAGCACCCAATGCCCGATCGCGACATGCGGATAGTTATACGCGCGGCCGATATCGTCGGCTTGCGCATGCGACCACGACGTCCATGTCTTCCAGTCGGTCGCCGGGTCGTAATAGCCGGGATGCTCCTTGGGCGCGTAATAGAAGATGCTCTTCTTCACCGCACCGGCATGCGGCCCGTCCGCCACCTGCAACGTGCCAAGCACGGTGGTGTCGACCAGCGTCTCCAGCTTCGCGACCTCGCCCGCATCGGGATTGTCGAGTTGCTTCATCATCGCGGCGACCCAAGCGCCCGCACCGCCCTCGTCGCTCATGCCGGAAATCCACACCCGCGGTTCCTGCGTGACGATCCTGCCGGCCTCGCGGTCGTAGGTAAGGATCGCCGGGCTGCGGTGGAACGGATCGGCCTTGTCGCCATACCATTGCCGCGTGGTGATGAAGCGGCCGAGATCCGCCATCACCTGATCCAGCGGTTTGGTGATGTCGTAGCTCACCGTCTGCACCGTTCCGTCGGCATAGGTGATGGTCAGCCGCGCCGGTCCCCAGCCGGTCGCCCGCACGGTGTAGCGCGCCCAGCCTTTGGCCGGCGCGGCCCGCGTCGCCACCAGTGCCCCTGCTGGAAAGGACTCGATCTTCGCCACCTTCGCGCGGTATTTCAGGAACAGCGATGCCGGCATGTCGGTCGGCACGACATAGCCGGGTATGCCGACCACGACCGGGCGGTGCTGCGCGGCGAGCGTGTCCTCGATTCCCCGGATCTGCGGCGTCAGCGCGAACCGCACACCGACGCTGCGGCTTTCGCCCGGCGCGAGGATGATGCTGGTCGGCACGTTCCACTGCGAGCCCGCCTTCGCCCACTCCTTATCGGCATAGCCTTTCGACGCGATCGTCCAGTCGTAGAACCCTTCGGAGGTCTGGCTGCGCTTGCTGCGTTCGCTGAACACCGCATTCGGCGCGGCGCGTGCATCGGGCAGCGGCACATAGGCTTCGAGCGGACTGTGCGCGTCGGGCAGCACCAGCAGCGCCGGCCCCTTGCCGCTCAGCCGCGTGACCTGGAGATACCCGGCATCGCGGCCGATATAGGGGTCGGTAAAGCTCGCCTGCGCATGCGCCTGTTCGAGCGTGCGATCATCGATGATGTTGTCGAACACCATCGGCAGCCCCAGCGCGCCGATCTCGACCGGTTGCGTCGAGGTGTTGACGAGCGTGAAGCGCAACAGCGGCGACCCGCCTGCATCGATCCAGCGCCGCTCGACCCGCAGCGGAAACCCCGCGCCCATCGACGCGGTGATGTCGGCCGCGGCAAGCGTCCTGCCGGTGGCGGCGAGCGAGCGGATCGGCTTGCGTGCGTGCGCCGAAGCGAAATCGCGCCACGCGCTGCCGGTGGTGCGCAGCCGGATATCGATATCGCCGATGTGGTTGTAGCCGTCGCCCTGCCGCTCGGCCTCGCGGTTGCCGGGCACGAAGTCGAACTCCGGCACCGCCGCCGGGGAGAGCCGCGCGAGCGTCTGCGTATCGCGGCGTAGCGCGAGGTCGAAGCTGCCGATCCGCAGCGGTGTCGTCGCGATCGGCGTGAACACCGGCTTCGGCTTGGGCGGCTCCTGCGCAAGCACCGCCGGCGTAATGGCAAGTGCCGAAGCTATGACCAGGAGGCGGGTGCGCTGCACCAACGGTGTCATACGATGTGCGGAGAAGATGACATCGCTTACAACAAGCAGGATGCCGTTTGCAGGTCAACAATATTATACGGTATATTTACAGCGATGCGCAGGGCGTTCAACGGTTGACCTTCTTCGCGGCGACAGATAATCGTATACCATATTCGAAGGGTGAGGGCGATGCGCACCACAAGACGCGAGATGATGATGGGCGCCGCAACACTCGCGTTGCTCGGGCGGGCTTCAGGAGCGGGGGCGGCCACCGTTTTAGCCGCTGCGTTGCCGCGTACAGCTACGCCGTTGCCGCTCTCCACTGTGCGTTTGCGTCCCTCCGATTTCGCCACTGCGGTCGAGGTCAACCGCAGCTACCTGCTGCGTCTGAGCGCGGACCGGTTGCTCCACAACTTCCGCCTGTATGCCGGCCTGCCACCCAAGGGCGAGATCTACGGCGGCTGGGAAAGCGATACCATCGCCGGCCATACGCTCGGCCATTACATGACGGCGCTGGTGCGCATGCACGAACAGACCGGCGACGCCGCCGTCCGCACCCGCGCTGATTACATCGTCGATGAACTGGCGGCGGCGCAGGCGGCGCGCGGCAACGGCTATATCGGCGCGATGCAGCGCAAGCGCAAAGACGGCAAGGTCGTCGATGCGATCGAGATCTTCCCCGAAATCATGAAGGGCGACATCCGCTCCGGCGGGTTCGATCTCAATGGCGCATGGTCGCCTTTCTATACCGTCCACAAGCTGTTCGCCGGGCTGCTCGACATCCACGGAAGCTGGCGCAATCCGAAGGCGTTGGCGGTCGCTGTCGCGTTCGCCGGATATTTCGAGCCGGTGTTCGCTGCGCTGGACGACGCGCAGATGCAGGAGATGCTCGGCACCGAATATGGCGGCCTGAACGAGAGTTACGCCGAACTGTCCGCCCGCACCGGCGACAAACGCTACCTCGCTGTTGCCGAGCGGCTGTACGACCGCAAGATGCTCGACCCGCTCGAACATCGCGAGGACAGGCTCGCCAATTTCCATGCCAACACACAGGTGCCAAAGCTGATCGGGCTGGCGCGCATCCACGAACTGACCGGCGAGCCGGCCAAGGCGACTGCCGCCAGCTACTTCTGGCAGGCGGTGACGCAGCATCACAGCTATGTGATCGGCGGCAATGCGGATCGCGAATATTTCTCCGCGCCCGACACGATCGCCACGCACATCACCGAACAGACGTGCGAGCATTGCAACACCTACAACATGCTCAAGCTGACCCGGCAGCTATATTCGTGGTCACCCGACGGCGCGCTGTTCGACTATTACGAACGCGCGCATCTCAACCACGTGATGGCGGCGCAGAACCCGAAGACCGCCGGCTTCACCTACATGACCCCGCTGCTGACCGGCGCGGTACGGGCCTATTCGACACCGGCCGACGATGCATTCTGGTGCTGCGTCGGCACCGGCATGGAGAGCCACGCCAAACACGGCGAGTCGATCTTCTGGGAAGGCGATGCGGCGCGGGGCAAGGCGTTGCTCGTCAACCTCTACATCCCTGCGGAGGCGACCTGGGCCGCGCGCGGCGCATCGCTGGTGCTCGACACCAAATATCCCTTCGAAGGCACTTCGACCCTGACGCTCGCCAAACTCGCCAGGCCGGGCAGGTTCCCGATCGCACTGCGCGTGCCCGCCTGGGCGGCGGGAAAGGCGATCGTCACCGTCAACGGCGCACCCGTGACGCCCGCGTTCGTGCGTGGTTACGCCGTGGTCGAGCGGCGCTGGCAGGCGGGTGACACGCTCGCCATCACGCTGCCGCTCGACCTGCGGATCGAGCCGACACCGGGCGATGACAAGACGATTGCGTTCCTGCGCGGGCCGATGGTGATGGCGGCCGATCTCGGCACCACCGAAGGCGACTGGTCGCGCGCGGATCCCGCACTGGTCGGCGGCGATCTGCTCAGCGGCTTTCGTCCTGGCGCGCAAACCGCGACATACGCCACCAGTGGCATCGCGCGCCCGGGCGACCTCACCTTCGTGCCGTTCTACCGGCAGTACGAGCGGCGTAGCGCGGTGTATTTCAAGCGCTTCTCCGAAGACGAATGGAAGACCGAGGAGGCCGCCTTCGTCGCCGAACAGGCGCGGTTGAAGGATATCGCGGCGCGCTCGGTCGACGTCGTCCATCTTGGTGAGATGCAGCCGGAACATGACCACGGCCTGATCTCGGAACTGTCGTATCCGGTCAGCTACCGCAATCGCAACGGGCGCGATGCACGCTCGGGCGGGTTTTTCGAGTTCACCGTGAAGGCGAAGCCCGGACCGTTGATCCTGCAGGCGACCTATTGGGGTGACGAGCGTGGCACGGATTTCGACATCATGGTCGATAACGTGAAAGTCGCCACGCAACACCTCGGCGGTGACCAACCGGGCAAGTTCATGGATGTCGAATATCCGCTGCCGATCGGGCTGACCCAAGGCAAGGCGCAGTTGAAGGTGCGGTTCGTGCCACATGCCAAGCATACCGCCGGGCCGGTGTTCGGCGTGGTGTTGTTCAGCGCCAAGCCGAAGCCCGCCGCATGACGGCAGACGCTGCCGACATCGCGATGTCGCTGGACGCGGTTCGCACGCTGGCACGCACCACGCTGCTGCGCGCGGGCCTGTCCGCGCCGCACGCGGATGCGGTCGCCGAGACGATGGTGGCGGGTGAGCGTGACGGCTGCACCTCGCACGGGCTGTACCGGCTGCTCGTTGCCACCAACAGCATCCGCGCGGGCACGGTGCGGACCGATGCCGTGCCGACACGGAGCGAGCCGGCACGCGCGCTGGTGCGGGTCGATGGCGGCGGCGGTTTCGCGCAACTTGCTTTCGAAACCGGTCGGGGCATGCTGGTGGAGAAGGCGCGGGCCTATGGCATCGCCGCGCTTGCCCTGAACAATGTCGTGCATTTCGCCGCGCTGTGGCCGGAGGTGGAATGGCTGGCGGATCAGGGGCTGGTGGCGCTGGCGTTCACACCCAGCCACGCCTGGGTCGCGCCGGCGGGCGGCACCAAGCCGGTGTTCGGCACCAACCCGATCGCGTTCGGCTGGCCGCGTCCGGACACCCCGCCGTTCGTGTTCGATTTCGCCACCAGTGCGGTGGCGCGCGGCGAGATCGAATTGCACCGCCGTGCCGGCAGATCAATCCCGGACAACTGGGGCTATGACGCCGATGGCGCACCTACTACGGACGCGCTCGCCGCGCTGAACGGCGCGATGCGCACCTTTGGCGGCCACAAGGGATCGGCATTGGCGGCGATGGTCGAACTGATCGCCGGCCCGCTGATCGGCGATCTCACCAGCCGGGAGTCGATCGTGGCGGATGGCGGCGCGGGCGGATCGCCATTGGGCGGTGAACTGATCCTTGCGATCGATCCCGCCGGATTTCTCGGCGACGCGGTCGACGCGCATCTCGTGCGTGCGGAACGGCTGTTCGCCGCCATTCAGGGGCAGGGCGCACGGCTGCCGTCGCAGCGCCGTTACGCAGCGCGCGCCGAGAGTCTCGCGCACGGCGTCCGGGTGCCGGCGCGCCTTCTCGCGGATATAGCAGCATTGGTGGAGCAGGCATGAACGCATGGACGAACTGGCTGGCGGTGGCGCTGGCGTTGAGCGGCACCCCGATCGCGGCGCACGCCGCCACGCCGGTCGCGCACGCGAACTCCGCCGACGATCGGCTGAAGGCGATCTACACCGCCGAATATACGTGGCGGCAGGCGCTGCAAGGCCCGGATGAGAACAGCGGCCCCAATGCCACCGAACACCTGCCCGACGTCAGCGCGCGGGCGCAGGCGGCGAAGCTCGCGCGCTGGAGCGACACCGAACGGCAGCTGGCAGCGATCCCGGTGGCGAACCTCTCGGCCGCGGGCAAGATCGACTATGCCGTCTACAAGGGCCAGATCGACGCATTGCTGGCCGAGCAGCAGTATCGCGATTACGAGAAGCCGCTCAACGCCGACACCAGCTTCTGGGGCGATGTCGCCGAAGCGTCGCGCGGATCGTTCCGCAAGGAAGCCGATTATCGCAACTACCTCGCGTTGCTCCGAGACATTCCGCGCTATTTCGACGCGCAGATCGTCAACATGCGCGCCGGCCTCAAGCGGGGCTTCACGCCGCCGCAGGTGACGCTGCAGGGCCGCGATATCGGTGTGGCGCAAGTCGCCCAGGCCAAGACGGTTACCGACAACCCGTTCTATGCGCCGTTCCTGAAGTTTCCGGCCGGCATAACGCCCGCCACGCAAGCCGCGTTGAAGGCGGAGGCCGCCACCACGATCGCACGGGACGTCGTGCCCGCGCATGCCAGGTTGCTCGCCTTCCTGCGCACCGAATATATCCCGGGTGCGCGCAAGACGCTCGCCGCCTATGATCTGCCCGACGGCAAGGCCTATTACCAAACCAAGATCCGCGAGTTCGTCACGCTCGACAAGACGCCCGAGCAAATCCACGCGATCGGCGTGGCCGAGGTCGCCAAGATCCATGGTGAAATGCTCGACGTGATCCGTCAGGTGAAGTTCGACGGCGATCTGCCCGCGTTCCTGCACTTCCTGCGCACCGATCCGCGCTTTTACCCGAAGACAGCTCAGGATCTGCTCAACCGCGCGGCGTGGATCGCCAAGACGTTCGACGGCAAGGCGAGCGACTGGATCGGCCACCTGCCGCGCAGCCGCTTCGCGATCAAGCCGGTGCCGGCCGATCTCGCGCCGTTCTATACCGGCGGGCGCGGTGGGCCGGGCATCTATCTGGTCAACACCTGGAACCTGCCGTCGCGGCCCTATTATCAGATGGTCGCGCTGACGCTGCACGAGTCCGCGCCCGGCCATGCCTTCCAGATGCCGCTTGCCGCCGAGAACAAGGGGCTGCCGCAGTTCCGCCGCGACGCCTATCTGTCGGCGTACGGCGAGGGCTGGGCGCTGTATTGCGAGAAGCTTGGCGTCGACATGGGGATGTACGACGATCCCTATGATCGCTTCGGCATGCTCAGCTACCAGATGTGGCGCGCGGCGCGGCTGGTGGTCGATACCGGCATTCATGCGCAGGGCTGGAGCCGCGCACAGGCGCAGGCGTTCCTCCACGACAATACCGCGCTGTCGGATCACGAGATCGAAACCGAGGTCGATCGCTATATCGCCTGGCCGGGGCAGGCGCTGAGCTATTACATGGGCGAACTGGCGTTCGAACAAGCCCGCGCGCATGCCGAGCAGGCGCTTGGTACCAAGTTCAACATCCGCGCGTGGCACGATGCGGTATTGCAACTGGGATCGGTGCCGCTCCCGCTGATCGAGGCACGCACCGATCAATTCATCAAGGACGGCGGCAAGGGGCCTTACCCCGACGAGGAGTAAGGCCGTAGCCGGTCACGGAAACGGTCGGTCGATCGACACCTGCGGTTCGGTAAACCACGCCGCGCCGGTTTCGGTGACGTGGAAATGGTCCTCCAGCCGGATGCCGAAGCGATCCGGCACGACGATCATCGGTTCGTTGGAAAAGCACATGCCGGGTGCGAGCGGAGTACGATCGCCGCGCACCAGATAGGCGGGTTCGTGGATCGCCATGCCGATGCCGTGGCCGGTGCGGTGCGGCAGGCCGGGCAGGCGGTAATCGGGGCCGAGGCCGGCACCTTCCAGCACCCGCCGCGCCGCCGCGTCAACCGCCTCGCACGGCACGCCGGGCGCGACCGCATCAAACGCGGCGGCCTGTGCTGCCTTCTCCAGCGCCCATAAAGAGCGCACTTCGTCGCTGACGGTGCCGAATGCGTAGGTGCGGGTGATGTCGCTATGATAGCCATGCACGGTGCAGCCGGTGTCGATCAGCACCAGGCTGTCCTCCTCCAACAGCTGATCGCCGGGCAGGCCGTGCGGAAACGCGGTCGCGCGCCCGAACTGGACCGCGCAGAAGCTCGAACCGCTTGCCCCCAGCGCGCGATGCGCAGCGTCGATAAAGCGCACCACCGCGCTCGCCGCGATGCCGGGGGCGAGGATGCGGGCGGCGCGACGGTGCACCTCCAGCGTCATCGCCTTGGCCTGCCGCATCAGCGCGAGTTCGGCGGCCGATTTCACCATCCGGCACCCGTCGATCGCGAAGGCGCCGTCGATCAGCGTCAGTCCAGCCGCCCGTATGGTCTCGCCATAATGAAACGGCAGCAGCGGATCGACCGCAAGCGTGGCGCCGCGCGGCAGCGCATCTGCGACCAGCTGCACGGGATCGGCATCCTCCTCCCACAGCAGCAGGTCGGCCGACACCGCGAGTTCTGCCTCCAGCGATCCACGCTCGAACGCCGGGCAGATCATCCGGGGTTCGCCGTTCACCGGCACCAGTAGCGCCACCAGCCGCTCGGTCGCGCGCCAGCTTACCCCGGCGAAATAGTGCAGGCTCGGCCCAGCGTTGACCAGCACCGCATCCGCGCCGCGCTCGGCCCCGAGCGCGCGCAGCCGGTCGAGCCGTGTCAGTCGTTCGGCTTGCGTGATCCCCGGCGCGGGGCTCGCCCAGCGCGCGAGGGCCCCAAGTTCGGCTTCCGCCGTCGATCCGCCAATCATGCTCGTCCTCCTGTGCCGCCGAACCGTTCGAGATCGAAACTGTCGATCGCAAGCGGTGGTGTGATATCGTCTGCAAGATGCCGCACGATCTCGCCGGTAATGGCGGCGAGCGTGAGGCCGAGATGCTGATGCCCGAAAGCATAGATCAAATTGTCCACCCGGCGCGACCGCCCGATCGCGGGCAGGTAATCCGGCAGCGTCGGCCGTGCGCCCATCCAGCGGGTGAACGGCCCGGCGATCGGCAGGCCAAGCTCGGCGACATGGCGTTCCAGCCGCGCCCATTTGCGCGCGTCCGGCGGGGCGTCGGGCGTGCCGAACTCGACGAAGCTCGCCGCCTGTACCGTGTCGTCGTAGCGGGTGACGATCATCGATCGATCCTCGAACACGATCGGCGGCAGATCATGCGGCCAGCGATCGGCAGCGGCGCGAATGTGGTATCCGCGTTCGGCGATGATCGGCGCGCGGTGGCCGACCCGCGCGACCAGCGCACCCGATCGCACGCCGCCTGCGATCACGATCAGATCGGCGGCGACGCCCGGGATTTGCGCCTGTCCATCGGCGCGGACGAGATCGGCATCGCATGGCGTGATCCGGCCGCTCGCCTGCATGAAGCGATTCCGCATCGCGGTTCCGAGCCGGCCGAGATCGGCGATGTGCGCACTGCCGGTAAAGCGGATCGCCCCGGCGACCGGTCGCGCGGTCAGGCTGTTGATCGCCGCCAGTTGCCCGGCGGAAGCGGAGTCGAAACGCGCGGTGCCGGTGTCGGTCGCGCGCCACGCTGCAAGACCATGTGCAGCGCGGGCGGGTGTCTCCCACGCGACGAAATGGCCGCCGTCGCGGACCAGATCGCCATCGCCCAGCAGCCCACCCAGTCGCTGCCACGCAGGCAGCGCGTCCGCCAGCAATGCCGACAGCGCCTGCTTGCCGCTTGCGAAGGCGCGCGGGGTCGATGCGGCGGCCATGCGCAGCGCGAACGGCAGCCATGCGCCCATCATCGCCGGCGGCAGCGACAGCGCGCCACCCAGCGGATACAGCCGCCGCACCGCGCCTCGCAGCGTCGCCGGCGAGGCGAGCGGCGCGACCTGTTCGGTGGCGATATGCCCCGCGTTGCCCCACGATGCGGCATCGTTGCCGCTCGATCGTTCGAGGATCTCGACGGCATGCCCCGCCTCGGCCAGCGCAATCGCGCAGGCAAGCCCCACGACACCTGCGCCGACAATCGCAATCTTCATCGCCTTAATCTCCTGTTGCCGCGCAACATATCCTATCGTATACCGTATCCAGAAAGAAACTACAGGACGGATTTTACGATATGGCAATCGGTTGGAGCGGCGTGTTCCCCGCAGTGACGACGCAACTTCGCGAGGATCTGTCGATCGATCTCGGCGAGACGCAACGCGTGGTCGATGATCTCATCGTGGACGGTGTCACCGGGATCATCGCGCTCGGTACCTGCGGCGAGAACAATTCGCTCGAGTTCGAGGAAAAGAAGACCGTTCTCGCCGCGATCGTGGAGGCGGTGAAGGGGCGCGTGCCGGTGTTGACCGGGGTTTCGGAGTACGACACGCGCCGCTCGGTACGCTATGCCCAGGCTGCCGAAAGCATCGGCGCCGATGGTTTAATGGTGCTGCCGCCGATGGTCTATGTCCCGCAAAGCCATGAGTTGATCGCGCATTTCAAGGGCATCGCGGAAAGCACCAGCCTGCCGATCATGCTCTACAACAACCCGCCCGCCTATCGCACCACGATCGACAGCGACGTGCTGCGCGCGCTCGTCGCGGTCGAGAACATCGTCTGCGTCAAGGAATCTGCGCCGGATACGCGCCGCTTCACCGATTTCCGCAACGAATTCGGCGATCGCTACGTGCTGTTCGCCGGTCTGGACGACGTGGCACTGGAGGGCCTGTACCTCGGCGCGCAGGGCTGGGTTTCGGGGCTGACCAACGCCTTCCCCAAGGAATCGGTCGAATTGGTGGCTGCGTTCGATCGCGGCGATCATGCCAAGGCGCTCGAAATCTACCGCTGGTTCATGCCGCTGCTGCATCTCGATGCCGAGCATGATCTGGTCCAATCGATCAAGCTGGCCGAGCAGGTGATGGGTCGCGGCTCCGAACGCGTGCTGCCGCCGCGCCTGCCGCTGATCGGTGCGCGCCGTGCCGAGGTGATCGCAATGGTCGAGAAAGCGGCGGCGACGCGCCCCGTTATCGAACGCGCGCTGGCGGCATAAGGCGAGGGGCGGCTGTGCGGAACACCTTCTTCTGCATCGACGGGCATACCGCCGGTAATCCCGTCCGCCTCGTCGCGGGCGGCGCGCCGTTGCTGAAGGGCGCATCCATGTCGGAACGGCGCCAGGACTTCCTGGCGCGGTTCGACTGGATCCGCACCGGGCTGTGCTTCGAGCCGCGCGGGCATGACATGATGTCGGGCGGGTTTCTCTACCCGCCGACCATGCCCGACACCGATATCGGCATCCTGTTCATCGAAACCTCGGGCTGCCTGCCGATGTGCGGCCACGGCACGATCGGCATGGTCACGTTCGGGCTGGAGCACGGGCTGATTCAGCCCGCCACGCCGGGCAAGCTGCGCATCGAGGTGCCGGCTGGCGTGATCGACATCGCCTATGAGGTGGAGGGCGACAAGGTCACCTCCGTCAGGATCGTCAACGTCCCCGCCTATGTAGCGCGACGTGGCATTCAGGTCGATGTCGACGGGATCGGCGCGCTGTCGATCGACGTATCCTACGGCGGCAATTTCTACGCGATCGTCGAACCACAGGGGCGCTACACCGGGCTCGACGATCTCGGCGCGGCACGGCTGGTAGAACTGAGTGCGCGCGTGCGCGAGGCGGTGCAGGCGCAGTACGAGCCGGTGCATCCGTCCGACCCGACCATTCGCGGCGTCAGCCACATCCTGTGGGCGGACCGGCCCCGTGCCAACGATGCCGACGGCCGTAACGCGGTGTTCTACGGGGACCGCGCGATCGATCGGTCGCCGTGCGGTACCGGCACCTCGGCGCGGCTCGCGCATCTTGCCGCGACCGGTCGGCTCGCGGTGGGCGATCCTTTTGTTCACGAAAGCTATATCGGCAGCCGCTTCATCGGCCGCGTCGAAGCGGCGACGATGCTCGGCGACCAGCCCGCGATCATCCCGTCGATCGAGGGGGCGGCGATAAGTACCGGCTTCAACACGATCTGGATTGATCGCGCCGACCGCTTCTGGGAAGGTTTCCAGGTCAAGTGATTCCCGCTTGCCCGATCGGAGCCGCCTCGCGATGAGTTTAGTCGTTCGTACGTTGTCGGAACGCGTGTTCGAGGTGGTTCGCGAACAGATCGTCACGGGCAAGCTGCCGCACGAACTGCCGATCCGGCAGGATGCGCTCGCCGCCGAACTCGGCGTCAGCAAGATCCCGCTGCGCGAGGCGCTGGCGCGGCTGGAGCAGGAAGGATTGCTCACCAGCCAGGCCAATCGCGGCTATTTCGTGCAACCGATGTCGGGCCGGCAGGCGGAGGAGATCTACGAGCTGCGCCTGTCGATCGAGCCGGCCGCCGCCGCCCGCGCCGCCGTCCACGCGACCGAGGCCGATCGCGAGGCGACGATCGCGGCGTTCGAGCGGCTCGACCGGGCCGCCGCCAGTAACGTGGCGGAGGTGGCGATGTGCAACCGCGACTTCCACACCGCGATGGTGCGGCCCGGGCAACGCCTGCTGACCACCCAATTGGTCGAGCGGCTGGCGATCCTGGCCGAACGCTATGTCGTCGCACATCTCGAACCCGCGGGACGTGACGCGCGCGCGCACCTGGAACATCGCGAGATGCTCGACGCGTGGTTGTCGCGCGACCACGAGCGTATCACCAGCTTGCTCGGCGCGCACATTCAGGCGACGCTCGACGATCTGAAAACACAGTTTGCAGCCGACGCCACCAGCTGACGCGCACATCCGGGGGAAAACATGTTCGGACCGACCAAATCGCTCGAAGGCGTCGCCCGGCATGCCGCCGGGCAGAGCCTCGCCAAGACGCTGAGCTGGCCGCACCTGATCGCGCTCGGCGTCGGCGCGATCGTCGGCACCGGCATCTATACGCTGGTCGGGGTTGGTGCGGAGCGGGCCGGACCGGCGGTGATCCTCGCCTTCCTGATCTGCGGGCTGGTGTGCGGGTGCGCGGCGCTGGCCTATGCCGAGATGGCGACGATGATCCCGGCGGCGGGCAGCGCCTATACGTTCAGCTATGTGGCACTGGGCGAGGGCATCGCCTGGGTGGTCGGCTGGAGCCTGATCCTCGAATATTCGCTGGCGTGTTCGACGGTGGCGGTCGGCTGGTCGGGTTATCTGGTCGGCTGGATCGAATCGGCGGGCGTAAACCTACCCCACGCGCTGCTGGTCGGCCCGCACGGTGGCGGCATCGTCAACCTGCCGGCGGTGGCGGTCGCGCTGGCGGTGATGGGTATGCTGATCGCCGGCACGCGCGAGAGTGCGACGCTCAACATCGTGCTGGTGGTCATAAAGCTGGTCGCGCTGGCGATCTTCGTGACGTTCGCCGCGCCGCATTTCGATGCGAAGAACCTGCACCCGTTCATGCCCTACGGTTTTGGCAGCGAGGGCAAGCACGGCGTGATGGCGGCGGCGGCGATCGTGTTCTTCGCCTTTTACGGCTTCGATGCGGTGGCGACGTCGGCGGAGGAGAC
Organism: Sphingomonas sp. BAUL-RG-20F-R05-02; assembly: GCF_022662305.1. Classification (GTDB taxonomy): domain Bacteria; phylum Pseudomonadota; class Alphaproteobacteria; order Sphingomonadales; family Sphingomonadaceae; genus Sphingomonas. The sequence goes on along the minus strand of NZ_JAKNQH010000002.1, from coordinate 100,564 downwards.
CAAGAACCCCAAACGTGACCTCACCATCGGCATCATCGGTTCGATGATCCTGTGCACGCTGATCTACATCGCGGTTGCGGTCTCGGCGATCGGCGCGCTGCCGTTCACCGCGCTCGCCAATTCACCCGAGCCGCTCGCGCTGGTGTTGCGCACGATCGGGCAACCGGTCGCGGGGCACCTGATCGCGCTGGCGGCGATCCTCGCATTGCCGTCCGTCATCCTGGTGATGATGTACGGGCAGAGCCGCGTGTTCTTCGTCATGGCGCGTGACGGACTGCTGCCGCGCGGGCTCGCCAAGGTGTCGAAGCGGACCGGCGCGCCGACGCTCATCACGTTGCTGACCGGCATCTCGATCGCGGTGGTGGCGGGCATCTTCCGGCTCGATGAGATCGCTGAACTCGCCAATGCCGGCACGCTGCTCGCCTTCATTGCGGTCGGCGCCTGCCTGATCGCAATGCGGCGCAAGGCGCCCGATGCGGTCCGGCTGTTCCGCAGCCCCGCGCCGTACCTAGTCGGCGGGCTGGCGGTCGCGGGGTGCCTGTATCTGATGGCGAGCCTGCCGCCGATGACGCTGGTCCGCTTCATCCTGTGGAACGCGATCGGGCTGGCTATCTACTTCGTCTATGGTCGCCGCCGCAGCGAGGCCGCGGTCGAAGCCCGCGCGAAGCGCTGAACCATGCGGAACATGATAATGCGGCGCGGGCAGACGCAGGCTGTTCGATCCACCGGTTGCGCAAGCGCCTGTAGCGGCTAAAGCCGGACCTTGCGTCGGCCCAGCGGCGGATAGCGATCGGCGCGTGTTGCGATGCGCGTAAGCGGGAAGGATTGGTCTTGGATTTCAACCCGCTGCCACTTGGAAGCGTGATCGGCGCGTTCCTGCTGGCGTTTCCGACGCTGTTCTCCGTCGTCAATCCGGTCGGCGCGGCGTTGATCTTCCATCAGGTTATCAGCAACCGCACGCGCGCGGAGCGGCACGAACTCGCCCGCAGGATCGCGAGCTACTCGCTCATCGTGCTGCTCGCCTCGCTTCTGCTCGGCGGCATCGTCCTGAACTTTTTCGGCGTGAGCCTGAGCGCGCTCAGGATCGGCGGCGGTCTTGTCGTGGCGGTACGGGCATGGGGCCTGCTCATGCAGCCCGAGGTTCACGAGGAGCGCAAGGCGAGTTCGGCCGAGCCCGCCCAATCGGCCGAAGACGTGGCATTCTTCCCGCTGACGATGCCCTTGACCACGGGGCCGGGGACCATCGCCGTCGCCATCGCGCTCGCATCGCAGCGTCCTGGGGGGCAGGGCGGTCTGCTTAGTTTCTATGTGGGGGTGAGCCTTGCCGCCGCGTGCATCGCGGTGATGGTCTGGGTCTGCTATCGCTGGTCGGACAGCGTGACCGCCTTGCTCGGGCCGGCAGGCGCGCGCGTCCTGTCGCGCCTGGTGGCGTTCCTTCTCCTGTGCATCGGCGTCCAGATCATGATCACCGGCATCGTCGGCGTGGGACAGTTGTTGCTCGGGACAAAGTGACCCTTGGCCGCCGGAGCGGCAAGGCGGCACCGCTCAGCGGCACCGCCTAGCTTGGGTGAGCCTCGCTCTCCTTCTCGTCGTTGCCGCCCTGCGTGGGCTGCTGGTCCGTGCCGGTGTCGACATGACCGTCCGCACCGCTCGGCCGAGCTGCCTCCCGGAAGTCGCTCGGCTTTGGCTCGCTAGGCTTATGATCCGACATATGGCTCTCCTTCTGCTCGCCTCAAAACGCGCGAGACGGGAGATCGCGCCAAACAATCTCGTGGTGTGCCGCTGGCACGATGCTTACGCGTCTGGTGCAATCGTGACGTGCAACCCGTCCAGCGCGTCGTCGAAGGCGATCTGACACGACAGGCGCGAGGTCGGCTGACGATAATCGGTGCTTTCGAGCAGATCGTTCTCGTCGCTCGTCATCGGCGACAGTCGGGTGAAATCGGCTGGATCGACCAGCACGTGGCACGTCGCGCAGGACAGGCAGCCCCCGCACAGCGCGAGCAACTCGTCGATTCCCGCGTCGCGGATGATCTCCATCACCGATTGCCCAGATGCGGATGCGAGTTCGCGGGTTTCACCTTCGCGAGTGGTGACTATCAACTTGGCCATAGTGTATCCTGAGGTCTGGTGGTGGGGTGATGCGACGCTGGGTGGCGGAGCGCGGCAGACTGCGATCGATCGTTAAGGCCGAACGTCGCGCCTTGTAGGGGCGGATCTGCGGCGGGCGGGATACCTTGAAGCGAAGTGCAGCGCCGGCGTGCCACGCCGACGCTGCACCTTCCGTCAGGCGTCCAGTTCAATAGTGAACCCGGAAATCGACGCCGACACGGCGCGGTGTCAGCACGCCCTGCGCGTAATAGCGTTCGACCACGTCTGTCCGCACCTGGTTCAGCGACGACTTGTCGTTGCTGATCGCAGTGATGGCGTATTTGTCGAAGATGTTGTCCGCGAACAGGCCGATCTCATATTGCTTGGTGACGTAGTTCAGCGAGGCGCTGTGCGTCACGTAGGACGGGATGATCTCGCCGTTGCCGCGCAGGCCGACGCGCGAATAGATATTGCCGCGGTAGATCGTCGCCCAGTTCGCCTCGATCCGGCGCCCGTCGCCGAGCGGATAGCTGTAGTTCACCTGCGCGCTGCCGGAGTTCTTGGCGGAACCCGGCAGGCGGTCGCCCGCCGACGCATCGTAGCGAATTCCCTGGCTGACGACGAGGCCGGTGACGTCCTTGGTCAGATGCGCGTCGACATACGAATAGGTGCCAGTCACGGAGAGGTTCGGGGTGATCCGCGCCGTTCCCTGGAAATCGAAACCCTGCGACACCGCGTCGGCCCCGTTCACGGTGATGCCGATCGCGCCGTTGACGGTCTGGCTCGGCACTTGAACGCCGTTCCAATTCACATGGAAGCCGTCCACCGTCACCTGAAGGCGCTTGTCGAACAGGCTGGCGCGTACGCCGACTTCGATGTTGCGGGTGTTGTCCGGCCCGTAGAACAGCTCGTTGGGCAGCGCGCAGAGCACCTGCCCGCCGGCCGCGGCCCGCGCCAGATCCTCAGCGGTACAGGCGACCACCGAGTTGACGCCGCCGACCCGATACCCGGTCGAGTAGGTGAAATAGGCAAGCAACTGGTCGCTGAACTTATAGGACGTGTTCGCTTTCCAAACCAATCCGTCCTTGCCGGTTGATCCTGGTCGGAAGCGCGTGGGCAGGATGGTGGTGGATGGATAGGCGGCGATGCCCACGCCGATCAACGGCAATGCTGATCCGCCTACGACATCGGCGGTATATTTGAAGTAGCGTAGGCCGCCGGTTACCTGCCACGCCTTGGTCAGGTGTAGCGTGGCCTCGCCATAAACGGCTTTTTCGACGTTCTTGGTTCGCAGGTCAGAGACGTATTCGAGATTGTCCGTTCGGGACAGATCGGAATATTCCGCGAAGCCCGGCGTGTATTCCTGCCGCGACGAATGGTATTTCTGGCGATTGTAGAAGCCGCCCAATACCCAGTTGATCGGCCCGCCGTGCGAGGAGACAAGCCGAACTTCCTGGTTGAACTGCTTAGTTTCACGCTGGTTGTTCGCGTAGGAGGAAAATTGCGGGAAAGCCTCGTACCCGTAGTCGAGGTCGAGCAGCAGATCAGTGTTATCGTCGGTATTGGTGAAATGCTGCTTCGTGAAGGCGGTCGTGCTGACGAGCTGGGCGACGTTGAACAGGTTGATGTTCAGTTCGGCTGAGAACAGGTCGGACTTGCGGTTGAACGGCTCGCTGTACCGCCACGGACCTTCGTATTTGTCGGTGTCGAGCACCCCGCCGCCATTCGCCTGCCGTCCGCCCGTCTTGGTGGTCTGGTGCGCGTAGGTGAGGTAGGCTTTGATGTTGGGGTTGTATTCCAGCAGCAACTGGTTGCGCGTCGTGAAGGTGTGTTCGTAGTTCACATCCTTCTTGCGGGTGAAATTGGCGTAATAATCGTCGTTGGTGCCGAACGATCCGGTCGACGTCGCGGTGGCACGGCCCGGCTGTGGATCGGACGCGCCCGGATGCTGGAGGATGTGGTTGTAATCGATGAAGCCGGCGTTGTTGTAATAGCCGGTGGAGGTGCGGAACGCGACGTGATCCTTGATGAGCGGCACGTTGATGGCGACGTCGCCGATCCCGCCGAAATCGTCGGAATGCGACTCCGCATAGGCGCGGCCATGCAGGTCGATCGAGAACTTGTCCGTGTCCGGCCGGTTGGGGAGGTAGCGCACCGCGCCCGCCAGCGTGCCGAGGCCGTAGAGCGTGCCCTGCGGCCCCTGCAACACCTCGACCCGGCTGATGTCGATCAGCTTGAAGTCAAGATAGAGCGGAACCTCGCCGAGATATACGCCGACCGAATTGCCGCTGTTGGCGCCGTCGACGCTGGTATCGCCCGATGCGATGCCGCGCAGGATGATGCCGCCGGTCGAGGCCGGGCCGGTGTCCGCCACCGTCACGCCCGGCGTGAAGTTGGCGAGCGAGCGGATATCGTCGAGGCGCTGCGATTGGATCAGCTCGGCCGAGACGGCGCTGATGTTGATCGGCGCATCCTGAAGCGTCGTCCGCCGCCGGCTGCCGGTCACGACGATATCGTTGACGCCGCCCGCATCAGCGGCGGCGGGGGATGCGGCCGGCGTCTGCGGCATGTCCTGCGCGCATGCGGGCGTACCCGCAACGCTCACCAGCGCGGTCGCGCACAACAAACCCGCGCGCGAGAATCGTGTTACCATTTAAGCCCCCATGATACTGTCTAACGCTGTCGCTCCTGCGCGATCTTATTGCGTCGCGCCGGCACCTCGTCCGGGCCCATGCGCGTTCCTTGAGAGTGTGGGTATTATGGCCAAACCGACATGGGGCGTTTGACGTAAGCGGCGGGTGATCGGCAGCGCCTACGTCAAACGGCGGATGCCGTTATGACATGGCATGCGGTAGCCGACGATCATGGTCACCAACGCTCCTGTGTCCGCAGTCGCAAAAGCTGCCGCCTTGATCTGCGGGCTGGTGGTGTTCGCGGTACCGGTGGAGGCGGAGAGCGCCGCGCAGGCGCGGCTGGTGCATTGCGGGGCGGACACCTGCCTGCGCCTGTCCGGGCACCGGTCGGACGCGACGACGGCGGTCAGCGTCGGCGGGCGCGAACTTGCCGTCGAGGGCGGGCGGGACTGGCGGGCGACGGTCCCTCTTGCGACCGCGCGGACATGGCCCATCGCGCGCGGCTATGCGCTGCGGGTAACACTCGCTGATGCGGCAGCGGGTACCGAGCGCATACAAAGCGTGCCGCTCCCCCCCGGTTCACTTGGGTCGCACGTTGAGCTTGCGTCGCTGGTGGTGAGCGGCCGCTGACGTCCGCACTCCCGCTCCGCCCACGCTTGTGATCGTGCCGGGCCACTCCTACATAACGTCCACCTGATCGCCAGAGAGCGATGGGCAGCGTTTGCAGGAGATGATGATGAAGCTCGCACTGGCGGCATGTGCCGCACTTCTGGCGGTATCGCCCGCCGTCGCCGCACCCGGCGCTAACCCGTTTTCCGCCGACACCGCCGTGCTCAACCTGCGCGGCATCGATCTGACCAGCGTAGAGGGGCAGCAGCGCCTTGCGATCCGCATGGACCAGGCGGCGAATGCGGTGTGCGGCGAGGGCATGAGTTGGATCCATCTTGCGCTCGGCGCACAGGCGCGGGAATGCCGCGCGGACGTGATCGCCGGTATCCGTACCCGTATTGGCGCAGCGACGGCGGCGCGCGCGCCCGCTGGCGGTACGCAACTGGCGATGCGATGACGCCTGGACCGGAGCCGCTGCCAGCATTGCTTGCGAGCGGCTCCGTCAAACGGCGTATGGCGATGAATATGCCCGACCGTATGGTCTGCGCATGAAATTACTCAACCTCGTAGAAAACGGCGGCCGCGTTGCCGCCGTTTTTCGTTGCGGTGTCCTCGTCGCTGCCACCCTCGCCATCGCTGGTGCTGCCCCGGCCAGCGTCGGACCACGATTTGCGCATTGGATCGACGGCACAACGCCGCACGAGCCGGAAACGCAGGTACAGCGCATCGACGCGGATACCTTCGTGATCCGCCAGTCGGTCAAGACCAACTTCGAGGCGCCGTTCCTGTACCTGCTGTTCGGACGCGACCGTGCGCTGCTGATCGACAGCGGCGCGGGCGGGCTGGCGATTCGGCCGACGATCGACCGGCTGGTGGCGGACTGGCGCGCGCGTCATGGTGATCGCCCCGTCCGCCTGATCGTGGCGCATTCGCATGGCCACGGCGATCATCATGGCGGCGATGCCGAGTTCCGCGACCGACCCGACACCGATGTGGTCGGGCTGACGCCGGAGCAGGTCGCCGCGTTCTTCGGGATACAGGATTGGCCCCGCCAGATCGGTCATTACGATCTCGGCGGTCGCGTCCTCGATATCGTGCCGACGCCTGGCCATGAGCCGGCGCACATCATGGTCTATGATGCGCGTACCCGGCTGCTGTTCTCCGGCGACATGCTGTATCCGGGCCGGTTGTACGTACCGCTCAACCGTTTCGATGCGTTCCACGCCAGCGCGGACCGGCTCGCGGCGTTCGCCAAGGATCATCCGATCCGTGCGCTGCTCGGCGCGCATATCGAGATGACAACCACGCCGGGGCAGGATTACCCGATGGAGGCGCCCGCGCATCCCGCCGAACACGGGCTGGCGCTTGCCCCGTCAGCGATCGCGGAACTGGATAAGGCAGTTGCGGCGGCCAAATCGCCACCGACAATCGACCGCCATGCCGACTTCATCGTCTATCCCGTGGCACCGCGACCAAACTGAAGCGCGTTTGATAGATCAGCGACCGATCGCGGCAGGGTCGGGCCACCATGACAGCGTGTGCGCGTTATGCGCGGTGGTCCACACGCCCGCCCGCGTGTAGCGGAGCGCCCCGCTGCCAGCTGCCGTGCCGACCCGTGCCTTGATCGCCAACGACGCGGGATCGACCACGACGAACGTTTGCCCGGCGGTGGTACGCAGCCAGACCTTGCCGCCGCCCGCATCGATATCGCCGTATTTCAACGTCTCGTCGACCTTGACACGGCCGGACACCGCGCCGCTGACCGGATCGACCCGCGCCAGCGTGCCGTCGCCCTGTTCCTGCACCCACACCGCGCCTTCGCCCGCGACGAGGAAGCCCGGTTCGCGGCCAAGCGGCGTCGTCGTGACGACGCGGTTGCTGGCGGGGTCGATCTTCTGGAGGGTCTGTTGCGTGCCGCTGACCGCCCACAATGAGCCGAGCCCGAACGCCAGGTAAAAGGCATCGGGATTGGTCTGCACCGACGCGGTAACGCGGTTGGTGGCGGGATCGACGCGCGCGATCGTGCCTTTCGCGTCGCTCGCCACCCAGATCGACCCCGCACCTGCGACGACGTTCAGTTCGCCCTTCGGATTGGCGATCCCGGTCGGGATGACGGCAGTGATCCGGGCGCTCTTCAGGTCGATACGATCGAGCGTCTGATCCTTGCAATTCGCCACCCACAAGGAACGGTACGCGACCGCCATCGCGCCACAGGGGTGCGCCACGGCGACCTCCGCGCGTTTGCCGTGGCGCGACCATTGCTCGACCCGGCCGACATTGGTCGCCCATATAGTATCGCCATCCACCGCGAGGAAATCGGCAAAGCCGGGCACGGTCTGCACTTGTTCGGTCGGAGTCGCCGGTGCGCCGGCCTGCGCGGTGCCCGTGCCGAGGGCTACGGCAAGCCAGGTCATTGTCTTCATCAATCGCGTCAATCTGCGCTCCTGCGTACGGGTATCTCGCGGGATCCAATGAGTGGACCAGCCCGCGACTTTAGTAACGCCCTCGCGCCGGCGCCGCGCCTTCAGTCGCCCGACGAGCGGTTGCGCCGGGAACAGAAACTGCTCGGGGATCGACAGACGGCGACGATCGTCCTGACCGACCAGTTCCGCCTCGCCGTCGCTATAGGTGCCGAAAATCCGGTCGAGCAGGATCAGCGAATTGCCATAGTTCGAGCGCGTTTGTTCATAGCCGGTCGAATGGTGCAGGCTGTGATGCTGGATGGTGGTAAACACGAACGCGTACCAGCGCGGCGGATCGAAGCGGGTGTTGGCATGCGCGAAGGTCGAGATCACCGCGAGGATGTTGATCGCGCAGAAGACGGCGGCTTGCGGCAGATCGAATACGGCGACCACGCTCAGGCTGATGAGGAAGAGCTCGATCGGGTTGCCGACCGCGCCCTTCATCGCATTGAGCTGGGTGATGTGATGGTGCGGCGCATGGGTCGACCAGAAGAACGCCTGATTGTGCATAAGCCGGTGCATCCAGTATTGCCCGAACTCGACCAGGACGATCACCAGCGCGACCTGAACTACGAACGGCAGGTGCATCGCCCACGCGGTGGAGATGCCGAGCGACTGTTTCACCATACCCAGCGGCTCGTCGGCGAGCTTTGCGGTCAGCCAGGAGATGACGGTATAGCTGAGCGTGACGTAGAAAACGTCGGTGAAGAACTCACGTTTGGTCAGGCGCCAGCTCGAATGGCGCTCGTTCACCCACTCCAGAGCCTGGATGAACGCAGTCGTCAGCAGTGTCGCCACGACGACGGACCAGGAGCTTTTGATCCACGCAGCCGGACCTATCGCCCAGAACAGCAGAATACCCAGCACCATGATCGGCTGGACATAGCTCAGCAGGATTTTCTTCATCGCAGTGTACCCATGATCGTCATCAGGTACGGTAGCGGGCGTGATCGGCGGCCGCAGGTGTGCGAATGACGTACCCGGCGGGCGGATCAATCCACCACGATCCCGCGCGCGGCGAGAAAGTCGCGCGCCGGCGCCAGCGCATCGGTGTGGCGCCGCCAGCGATCCACCGCGTCCTTGTAGAGCGGGCGGCGCACCTGCGCGGCGCTTGGCGTCGAAACGGGGGCGCTGTTGATGTGGAAGTCGAGGCAGGCGTCGGACCAGCCGAGGCCGCAATGGTCGAGCAGGCGGGCGGTTTCCCGCGTCTGCTCGGATACCAGTGCTTCATAGTCGAGTTCTAGGATGCGGCCGGGCAGCGCCTCCCGCCAGAGTGTCATCAGCCGGTCAAAACGGTGATAATATGCGGCGATATCGAGCAGGTCATAACTGTAATCGTAATAGCGCGAGCCGATCGCGAACAGATTGCGAAAGTTCGCGAGGATGGTGTCCATGGGGTTGCGGCGCAGGCATATGATCGTCGCGTTCGGCAGCGCCCGCGCAATTACGCCCGCGTACAGGAAGTTGCCGGGGAACTTGTCGACGAAGCGTGGCTTCACCCCACCGACATGCGCCGCGGCGCGACCAAGATAGTCGCGCCCGATCGCGCTCAGATCGGCGGTCGCCAGCGCAGCGATCGTGTCCGGGTCGAGAACCGTCCGGCTGCGCGTGCCGGCGGCGAGCTTGACCGCGAGCGGCATGGCCTGAAGCTCGCCCGCGCTCTCGACATGCGGGTGCGAGGAGAGGATACGATCGACCAGAGTGGTGCCGGTGCGCGGCATGCCGGTAATAAAGATCGGCGCGGCGGACGGCGCATCGTTCACGCGCGCCTCGGCGATGCGTGGCCAACAGCTTTCGATGGCATCGAAATTCGCGGCATCATCGGCAAAGCGATAGGGCAGGGTGGCGCGATGTTCGGCGTTGGTTTCGACCAGGACCGCAAGCGCGGCGTGTGGATCGGCGAGATCGTCGATCTCCTTGGCGAGCGCGTAGCCAAGCAATAGCCGATCATTGGGCGCACGTGCGGCCTCGCGGGCGTGCGACAGCCGCTCGACATGATTGCGCTCGGGCGTTTGCCGACGCAGGCCGGCGAGCAGGTGGTGCGCGCGGGCATCCTCCGGCGTCAGCGCGAGCAACGCCTCCAGCGCCGCTTCCGCCGCCTCCTGCCGACCGACGAAACTCAGCGCCGCGGCCTGGTTGTAGCGGAATGCGGTGTTCGCGGGCGCGAGCCGCACCGCCGCGTCGAAGTGCGGCAATGATGCGGCATGATCGCCCAGCCGCGCATAAACGCACCCCATCGTATCGCGCCCGAGCGCATCGCCGGGCGGCGACAGCTCGGCGACGGCGAGCGACCGTGCCGCATCCCGATCGCGGCGTACCAGCGTGTAGAGGCGCGCAAGTTGCGCGTGATATTCGCCGTCAGCCTGCCGCGTCACGGCTGCTTCGATCATGACGATGGCGGCCGTCACCTTGCCGAGCAGGGCGGCGCTGATCCCGGCGAGGAAATGCGCCTCGGCATCCGCTGGCGCGGCGTTGCGCCACTGGTCGGCGGCAGCGAAGGCGGCGTGGTGATCGCCCCGTGCGAGCATCAGCCGGATAGCCGCGCCGTGCGGGTGCGCCTGCGCGGGCAGCGTCATCCGCGCTGCCTCATCGCGCCAGCGTCGTGACGGCGATCGCGGTGGCGGAGGCGCGGTTCTCCACGCCCATCTTCTCGAAGATCTGCTCGAGATGCTTGTTCACGGTGCGCGGGCTGATCTGCAGGATTTCGCTGACTTCGCGGTTCTGCTTGCCGCGGCTGATCCACAGCAGCACCTCCGCCTCACGCGAGGTGAGGCCGTGCTGCGCGGCGAGCAGTTGCTTCTCCTCGCCCTCGTGACGTTCGGACAGGCGGAACACCCATTGGCCGGCGGCGGTGCAGCGCAGCAGACCCGCTTCGAGCGTGCGCTCACCGACTTCGACCGCCAGACGCGCGCCCGGCGTCGGTGCGCTCGCCTGCAACCGTCGCAGCGCGGCCAGAAACGGATCGGGTAGCCCACCGGACGTGGCGCACCAATCCGGAAACAACCGCTCCAGCATTTCGCTCGCGGCCGGGGTCAGCCAGTGCGGCTCGCCCGCGCCGTCGACCGCCAGCGCCGGTCGCCCGCTCATGTCGAGCGCGAGCTGGCTGCCGTGCGCGACGCGGGAGGTGGCGAGGTGGACACGAATGCGCGCCAGCAACTCGTCGATCACGATCGGCTTGCTGACGAAATCAATCGCGCCGGCATTCAGCCCACGCACGACATGTTCGGACTCGGTCAGGCCGGTCATGAAGATGATCGGCAGATGCTGGTGCGCCGGACTGGCCTTGATCCGCTGCGTTGTCTCGAACCCGTCGAGGTTCGGCATCACCGCGTCCATCAGGATGAGATCGGGCGTGACGTTCTTCATCAGCGCAATCGCGGCGAGCCCGTCGATCGCGATGAGCACGGTCATGCCGGCCCCCTCCAGCGTGCTGGTCAGGAACCGCAGCGCCTCCGGCGCGTCGTCGACGACCAGGATCACCGGCCGCGTCGTGTCGGCGGGTTCAGCGCGCGGCATCGTCGATCGTTTTCACGAGGCCGCGCAGGTCGAAGTCGCCAAGGTGCCGGCGTAGTAACGCCACCAGTTGAGCGGCAGCCGGAACGGCGCGCTCCAGGTCGGCTAGGGCACTCTCCATGCCGCGAATGTGCCCGACTTCGGCCAGATCACGCAACTGCTGAAGGAAGGGCGCCGCGTCCGCTGGCGCCGAGGGCGCGGGTGCAGGTGCGTCCGCGACAACCGCGACCTCGGTTTCCTCCCAGCGAAGATCAAGCTGCGTGCCGATCACCGCCACCAGCGCGTCGAGCTCGACGGGCTTGGTGACGAAGGCGTCGTGATTGCTGCGCCCGTCACCGCCGGCACGAAACTCATGCGCGTCGGCGGAAACCATCACGATCCGCAGCCCCGGGCCATGCGCGGCGCGGAGCCGGGCCGCGGCCTCCCACCCGTTCATGCCGGGCATCTGGATGTCGAGCAGTACGATGTCCGGCGCACCCGCTGCGGCAAGTGCGATACCCTCAGGCCCATCACTCGCGACCTGCACGCCGAAGCCGAGCGGACCTAGCAGCGATTGCAGGATCGTGCGCTGCGCAGGGTCGTCGTCGATCACCAGCACGCTACGCCGCGCGCCCTGATAACCGGTAATCCGGCCACCCTTCGCCGGCGACCGCGCCGCGCTTGCGGGCGCGGGCAGCATCGTCCGGAACCGGAAGACGCTGCCGACACCCGGCGTGCTGGTGACGGCGATGTCGCCGCCAAGCACGCTGGCGAGGACGCGGGTGATCGCCAGCCCCAGCCCGATGCCGGGTTGCCGCTGCGCCTCGGCCGAACTGCCGCGATCGAACGGCTCGAACACGCGGTCCAGATCGTCGGCGGCGATGCCGATGCCGGTATCGCTGACCGCGATGTCGGCGACCTGGCTACGGTAGCGCACGGTGATGGTGATGCCGCCCGTCTGCGTGTATTTGATCGCGTTCGATACGAGATTGATGAGGATCTGCCGGAACCGCTTCTCATCCGACTTCACGCAGTCGGGCAGTCGATCCTCGATGATCAGCTTGAAGTCGAGACCCTTGGCGGCGGCCTGGCTGCGAAACATGTCGACGACATGGCCGAGCAGGCTGCGCACGTCGAACACGTCCGACCGGATCGTCAGCATGCCGCTCTCGATCCGCGAGATTTCCAGCAGCCCCTCGACCAGATTGGTGACGTGTTCGGCGGAGCGGCGAATGATCGTGCCTGCCTCCGCGCCGGAAATCGTGTCATCGCGTTCCAGCAGTTGCGCATAGCCGTAGATGACGTTGAGCGGCGAGCGGATTTCGTGGCTCACCGCGACAAGGTAGCGGGTCTTCGCCTCGTTCGCCGCTTCGGCCGAGGCCTTCGCGCGCTGGAGTTCGGCGACGTCCGGCGCACGTTCGCAATCCTTGTCGTCGCGGGCGATCATGATCCGCCCGGCCGCGCAAGCGATGCGATATACGCGCGCCAGCCACCAAGCGCGGTGATATCCTCGGCGCCGTCGGTAGCGCGAGGTTCGGCGACGAAGCCCTTGACGACGCTGCCGTCGGCAAGCGTGACCGACCCGATCGCGAGCGGCGCGGGCACTTCGACGACGAAGCTGCCGAACGCCGCCACGTCGAGTTCGTAGACCTCCACCGCAATGGCGGCGCCGTCTGCGGAATGGATCAGTGCGGGCTTGGGCGGAGTGGAATTGGCGATCGCGTACAGGCGGTAGTTCGACGCGGTCGTGGTCGTGGCGACGAGACGCGCCTCGCGCGAGGTCAACTGCCAATGCAGCGGCATACCTTCGAGATGGGCGCCGACGACGGCGAGCTTCACGGTGTCCATAAACGGTTCCTCTAGGTGCAGGGGAGGTGGTGGGGGAAGGGCCGCCGCGGCGAGATACGCTTCACCCGCATCGAGCAGCGCGTGGTCGGTCCAGGCCGGCGCGATCAGCGTAATGCCGAAGCCGGTGGCATTGTCGCGCCAGCCGGCGGGCAGTGCGAGCGCGGCCATGTCGAGTAGATTGACGAAGTTGGTGTAGAGGCCGAGGTTGCTGTTTAGCGCGATCGGTGCCGCCCGCATTTCGGCGATGCGGTAGATCGTCGGCGTGGTCGGCAGCGCGAGCAGGTCGATGTTCTGCCACATGGTTTCGGCGATGCGCTGGAGTTCGGCCAGCCGATATTGCCCTTCGAAGACCGCCACACCGCTCACCGAGCGGCCGTCTTCCATGATCGCGCGCACGGTCGGGTCGATCGCCTCCGGCCGTTCGTCGAGCAGCGGGAGGGCGGCGGCGGTACGCTCCGCCACCCATGGGCCACCGTAGAGCAGCATCGCCGCCTCGCGCAGCGGCGTCATGTCGATCTCGACCAGATCGGCGCCACCAGTGCCCAGCGTCGCCAGTGCCTGATCGTACAGCCGCTCGGCCGCCGCATCGCCAAGGAACAGGCGCTGATCGGGCTTGGGCACGCCGATCCGCGCGCCGCGCGCCGGATGGTCTTCGCGGTGTCGCGAATATGGATCGGTGGTGTCGAAGCCGGCGACGGCCGCATCGACGGCGCGCGCGTCGGCGATCGTCTGGGTGAGCACGGTGATGCAGTCGATCGTACGACACGCCGGCACCAGTCCGGTGGTGCTCCAGCGGCCCTTGGTGGGCTTCATGCCGATCAGACCGTTGAAGGCAGCGGGTACGCGCCCCGATCCCGCCGTATCGGTTCCGAGCGCGAACGCCACCAGCCCGGCTGCCACCGCGACGGCAGAACCCGAACTCGACCCGCCGCTGACATAGGCGCGGTTGAACACGCAGGCCGGTGCGCCATAGGGGCTGCGCGTGCCGTTCAACCCGGTCGCGAACTGGTCGAGGTTGGTCTTGCCCATCGCCACCGCCCCGGCTGCAATCAGGCGTTCCACCACCGCTGCGGAGGTGGCGGGCGTGTACGCAAAGTTGGGGCAAGCGGCGGTGGTCGGCGTATCGGCGAGGTCGATATTGTCCTTGATCGCAAACGGGACCCCCGCCAGCGGCAGCACCTCGCCCGCCGCGATCCGCGCATCGACCCGCGCGGCGGCTGCGAGCACCACCTCGTCGGCGAGGCGTGTGATCCACACCGCAGGCTGTATGGCTGCATAGTCGCGGATGCGGGCAAGCGCCTCGCGCGCGACGGCTACGGCGCTGGTTTCGCGCGACGAGACGGCGGCGGCAATCGCGGTGGCGTCGAACGGCAGGTCCATCACGCCACCTCCACCGCAAGCATCGCGCCACCCGGCGCGAGCGGCTGGCGTTCCTGCGCGTAGATCCGCCGCACGATGCCGCTCACCGGGCTCGTCACCGGTGATTCCATCTTCATCGCCTCGATAATCGCGATGGTGTCGCCGGCCGTTACGCTTGCGCCTTCGCTGACCAGCAGTTTCCACAGGCTGCCGCCGAACGGCGCCTCAACCAGTTCGCAGCCTTCCGGCAGGTCGATCTCCGCTGCGGCGGCACCACCGTCGGCTTCTTCGGTGAGGGCGGCGATGCGGTCGAACTCGCCGCTCCGTTCCCACTCGGCACGTTCATGGTCAAACGCCGCCTGACGCTGTGTCTGAAACGCAGCGATCGACTCTGCGTTTTCGGCGAGGAAGGCGCGGTATTCGGAGAGGCGGAACACCTCCTCCTCGATACGGATTGCACGTCGGCCGAGCGGGAAATCGCGCCGCCACTCGGTCAGTTCTTCGTGGCTGACCGGGAAGAAGCGCACGCGATCGAAGAAGCGCAGCAGCCACGGCTTGCCGTCTCGGAACGCCTCGGTCTGCCGCCACGCGTTCCACACCTGGATGGTGCGCCCGAACAACTGGTAACCGCCCGGGCCTTCCATGCCGTAGATGCACATATACGCACCGCCGATGCCGACGACGTTGGGTGGCGTCCAGGTGCGCGCCGGATTGTATTTGGTGGTGACGAGGCGGTGACGCGGATCGATCGGCGTCGCCACCGGCGCACCCAGATAGACGTCGCCGAGGCCCATCACCAGATATTCCGCGTCAAATACGATGCGCTGTACGTCGTCGATGCTGTCGAGGCCGTTCACCCGGCGGATGAACTCGATATTGTCCGGGCACCACGGCGCGTCGTCGCGCACCGCCTCCATGTACTTGTCGATCGTCTGGTAGATCGCCGGGTCTTTCCACGACAGCGGCAGGTGTACTACGCGCGACGTGATCTCGAAATCGTCGAGGCCGCCAAGCCGCTCCTCCGCCGCCGCCAGTGCATCGAGCAACGCGGCCTGCGAGAGCTGCTGGCTGTCGTAGTGGATCTGGAGCGAACGGATACCCGGCGTCACGTCGATGATGCCGCTGAGGGCCGCTTTCTCGACTTCCAGCATCAGCGCATGGACGCGCAGCCGCAGTTCGAGATCGAGCACGATCGGGCCGTATTCGACCAGCAGGTTGCGGTCGCCCTGCTGGCGGTAGGTCACCGCCGGGCGCACGCCCTGTGCGGCGATCGCGCGCAGGATTGGGGAGCCGAGGTCTTCGCCTGCTGCGGTCACGGGTGCACCGGTCAGGGTTGCGACGAGCTGGTCCTGCGCCTGCTCCGCCGCCACCGCCGTCGGGTTGTCGATCGCCATGAAGCGCACGCTGTCGCCCGGCGCGAGCTGGCCGACCTTCCACAGATCGGCCTGCGCCACCACGAACGGGCAGACGAAGCCGCCAAGCGATGGCCCGTCCGGCCCGAGGATGATCGGCATGTCGCCGGTGAAGTCTACCGCGCCAATCGCATAGGCGTTGTCGTGGATGTTGGAGGGATGCAGCCCGGCCTCGCCGCCATCCTTGCGCGCCCATTGCGGCTTGGGGCCGAGCAGGCGGACGCCGGTGCGGTTGGAGTTGTAATGCACCTTCCACGCGGTTTCGAGCAGCATGGCGATGTCGTCGGGCGTGAAGAAATCCGGCGCGCCGTGCGGACCGTACAGCACCGCGAGCGTCCATTCGCGCGTGATCGCGGGCTGGTCGGCGGCGGCCAACGTCGTCGTGGACGGCGCTGGCGGAGCGGTACGGGCGAGGTGCAGCGTATCGCCGGTCATCACCGCGCGCCCGGCATGGCCACCGAACTCACCGAGCGTGAAGGCGCTGCGGCTGCCGAGGAACAGCGGCACGTCGAGACCCCCGGCGACCAAGATATAGCCGCGCATACCGCCACCGGTGACACGGCCGATCTT
The DNA here is from genome assembly GCF_022662305.1 of Sphingomonas sp. BAUL-RG-20F-R05-02. Classification (GTDB taxonomy): domain Bacteria; phylum Pseudomonadota; class Alphaproteobacteria; order Sphingomonadales; family Sphingomonadaceae; genus Sphingomonas. The sequence goes on along the minus strand of NZ_JAKNQH010000002.1, from coordinate 84,088 downwards.
GAGCGTCTGGCCCGCGGCGATCTCGATCGGTTCATAGCAGCGAACGGGCTGACCATCGAGCGTCGCGGCGAAGTCCGCACCGGTGAGGCAGACGCGCGCGGCCGTGTTGAACAGCAAGGTCGGGCCGGCGGCGGTGATCTCGAGGCCAGCGGTGCCTTCGTCGTTGCCGATCAGCCGGTTGCCGAGCCGGAAGGCCAACGCATCCATCGGGCCGGACGGCGGCACGCCCACATCCCACAGGCCGAGCCGACCGGGGTAATCCTGCACGGTCGTCGATGCGCCGCCCGCCAGCACCCGGATCGAGCGTGGTGTATAAGGAATGTCCGCCAGCGCGCGGGTCGAAACCTGTCCGCTGGTGAAGGCGGGCGCGCGCACGACGGTGCGCAGCCAGTCGAGGTTGGTCTCGATCCCCGCGATCGCGGTGTTGTCGAGCGCGTCCTGCATGGCCGTGACCGCGGCCTCGCGGGTCGGAGCGGTGACGATCAGCTTGGCCAGCATCGGATCGTACCATGCGGAAACCTCGGTGCCGGCGGCGATCCAGCTGTCGACGCGTGGGCCATCGGGGAACAATACGCCGACAAGCTTGCCCGAACTTGGCCGGTAATCCTGCGCGGGATCTTCCGCATAGAGGCGCACCTGGATCGAGGCGCCTTCGGGCGCGGCGGCAAAGCCATCGAGGAACGAGAAATCCCCAGCCGCGCCCCGCACCATCCACGAGACGAGGTCGACGCCGGTCACCTGTTCGGTCACGCCATGCTCGACCTGGAGCCGGGTGTTGACCTCCAGGAAGAAGAAGTCGTCGCGCTCGGCGTCGTAAAGGAACTCAACCGTGCCAGCCGACTGGTACTTGGCGGCGGCGGTGAGGCGAACGGCGGCGTCGATCAACGCCTGACGTGTGGCGGCGGAAAGCCGCGGGGCGGGGGTCTCCTCGACCACCTTCTGATTGCGCCGCTGGAGCGAGCAGTCGCGTTCGCCGAGCGCGACTACATGGCCAGCGCCGTCGCCGAACACCTGCACCTCGATATGGCGGGCGCGCGCGACATAGCGCTCCAGGAACACGCCGCCATCGCCGAAATTGCCGGCGCCGAGCCGCGCGACGGTGGCGAAGCCCTCGCGGATATCGGCTTCGTCGTTGCAGACCTTCATGCCGATGCCGCCGCCGCCGGCGGTCGCCTTCAGGATTATCGGATAGCCGATCCGCGCCGCCGCTTCGATCGCCGCCGCCTCATCGCGCAGCAGGTCGGTGCCGGGCGCGAGCGGTACGCCCTGTGCGGCGGCGAGGTCTCGCGCGGTGTGCTTCAGCCCGAACGCGCGGATGTTGTCGGGCGTCGGTCCGATAAAGGCGATGCCGCGCGCGGCGCATGCCTCCGCGAAGGCGGTGTTCTCGGACAGGAAGCCGTAGCCCGGGTGGATCGCCTCCGCGCCGGTCGCCTCCGCCGCCGCCAGGATTGCATCGACGTTGAGGTAGCTCTCCGCCGCCGGCGCCGGGCCGATGCGAACCGCCTCGTCAGCCTGCGCGACGTGCGCGGAGCCGGCATCGGCGTCGCTGAACACCGCGACCGAGCCGACGCCCATCTCCTTCAGCGTGCGGATGATGCGGCACGCTATCGCGCCGCGATTGGCGATAAGGACCTTGCCGAACATCACGCCGCCACCAGCATGCGCACCGGCGTCGGGTTGAAGCCGTTGCAGGGATTGTTGATCTGCGGACAGTTGGAGACGACCACCATCACGTCCATCTCGGCACGCAGGTCCACCGTCAGGCCGGGCGCGGAGATGCCGTCGACGATACCGAGCGTGCCGTCCGCCTCCACCGGCACGTTCATGAAGAAGTTGATGTTCGAGACCATGTCGCGCTTGCCGCGACCGGCGCGCACGTTGGCGTCGAGGAAGTTGTCGACGCAGCTATGTTGCGCCTTGGTGTGATGGCCGTAGCGCAGCGTGTTCGATTCACACGAACAGGCGCCGCCGATCGTATCGTGATAGGCGACATTGGTGCCGGTGATCGTCATCATCGGCCGGCCTTCGTTGGACAGGAGTACCGCGCCCGCGCGCAGGAAAATGTTGCGCTGTGCGGCGATCGTGTCCTGCGCGCTGTAGCGCTCGGCATCGTCGGCGGCGGCGTACATCAGGAAATCGACCGCCTGATTGCCTTCGAGATCGATGATGCGCAGCGTTTCGCCGGCCTGCACGCGGTGCATCCACGGCGCGCGGGCGGGCACGGTCTCGTCATGGCGGATCGTGCCGGGGAGGTCGGATGTGGTCATGTCGGTCATCATCTCTTCAGCGCCGATAAAGGTCTTCGGTGTTGAGAAAGGCACGGAGCCCTTCGGGCGTGGCGGTGCGGATCGCGTCATCCTCCGCCGCCGGTACGCCGCGCCACGCGGTCGCGCGCAGCGGCGTGACGGTGAAGTCGGGCCGTGCGTCGAGTACGTGTGGGCAATTGGCGATCACCACGATCAGCTCCATCTCCGCACGCAGCAGCAGCGCGCGACCCGGCACGAACGGGCCGAGATCGGGTTCGGTGGTGCCGTCCTCCGCGATGCGCACGCCCTTGAACCAGGTGACGCACGGGTGGACGTCCTTGCGGCCGAGGCCGTGCTTGGCCACGCCAAGCATGAAGCGGTCGCGTGCATTCGGGTGCGCGCCATAATTCTTGCCTTCGCCGTAGGTACGCGCGTTGGAAGCTTCGTTGGACGCGCCGCAAAAGGCGTCGTGCGTGCCCGCCTCATCCTCCAGAATGGTCATCATGACCCGACCCATGTCGGACAGCAGCAACCGGTCCGCGCCGAGATAGCCGTTCCACTGCACCTTAAGCGTATCGGCGACGTTGAGCCGCTCGGTCGGGGTCTCGGCGTTGAACAGCAGCATCGCGGCGCAGGCGTCCCCGGCGAGGTCGATCAGCCGCAGCCGCGTGCCGCGTGCGATCCGGCGAGACGCATAGCCGCCCGCTGCGATCGTCTCCTCCCACACCACGCCTTCGGGTGCGTCGTCGGCGGCCGGGGGCAGGACGGGCATGGCATCGACTCGGGTGCCGGCCATCGCGCGGGCGTGGTCGCGGGCGCCGTGCGGATCGGCGGTGCTGGTGGTCATGCGAGGTCTTTCTGTGGCAAATCTGCGCCGCCGAGCGCCTCGACCAGCGCCGCTGGCGGCAGGGTCTTGCGGTCGAGCGGCAGATCGTAGGTGACGGTCGCGCCGAAGCGGTGCGGCGCGTGCGGATCGACCCGGCGCTTGTCGAAGGCGAGCACGCGGGTGCCGAGCTTGAACGCCTCGCCGATGTCGTGCGTGACCATCACGATGGTCAGCCCGTGTTCCTGCCACAGCCGCGTGATGAGCGCGTGCATGTCGAGCCGGATGCCGGGATCGAGCGCGCCGAAAGGCTCATCCAGCAACAGGATGCGCGGATGCTTGACCAGCGCCTGCGCGATCGCGAGCCGTTGCTGCATGCCGCCCGACATCTGCGCCGGGTACACGTCCAGACTGTGTTCGAGGCCCACCGCCGCGAGCATCTCGACCGCCGTGTCGCGCGCGTCGCGCCGCTTCGACCCGAACAGGCGGGCAGCGAACGGCGCCTGCGCACATTCGATGCCGAACATTACGTTGCGCAGCGCAGTGAGGTGGGGGAACACCGAATAGCGCTGGAACACGACGCCGCGATCGGGGCCGCACTCCGCGCGCATCGGCGTGCCGTCGAGCAGCACCTGACCGCGCGTCGGCGCTTCCTGGCCGAGGATCAGGCGGAGGAACGTGCTCTTGCCCGCGCCCGACGGGCCGACCACGCCGACGAAGCTCCCCTCGGCAAGCTGAAGGCCGACGCGCTCCAGCACGACCTTCTCGCCATATTCGACCCAGACGTTGCGGAGTTCGAGAAGCGCGCTCACCGACCGCCTCCGTGCGCCCAGGGGAAGCCGCGCCGGCTGATCCACAGCAGCAGCGCATCGGCGGCGATCGCCAGCAGCGAAATCCACGCGACGTACGGAAGGATGATGTCCATCGCGAAATAGCGCCGCACCAGAAAGATGCGGTAGCCGAGCCCGACATCGGAAGCGACCGCCTCCGCCGCGATCAGGAACACCCACGCCGGCCCCATCGACAGGCGCAGCGCCTCGATCAGACGCGGCATCAATTGCGGCAGCGCGACGCGAATGGCGAGCTGCCAACTGTTGGCGCCGAGCGTCTGCGCCTTGGCGAACTGCTCGGCGGGCAGGTTGGCGGTGAAGCTCGTCAGGTCGCGCACCATGAACGGAGCGATGCCGATCGCGATCAGCGCGATCTTGGAAGCCTCGTCGAGACCGAGCGCGATAAACAGGATCGGCAGCACCGCGACCGGCGGGATGACCGCGATGACCGCGATCACCGGACCCAGTATCGCGCGCGCCAGTGGCACGACGCCGAGCAGCAGGCCGAGGATCAGCGCCGTCCCGGTCGCGATGGCGAGGCCGATGCCGAGCCGATAGAGGCTGGCGATCGTATCCGCGACCAGCACGATGCGGTCGGTTGCGGGATCGCGATCGGTGGTGAAGCCGTGAATCGCCTGCGCCATCGCGGAGAAGGTCGGCAGCACCTTGTCGGCGGGATTGTCGGCGTGGCGCGCCTCCGACGCGATCAGGTACAGGAGCAGCAACACGACGATCGGCAGCGCGCCGAGCAGCAGCCGCGCGCCCCGCGTCGGGCGAATGTCGACAAGCCGCCTCACAGCGCGGACCGCGCAGCGGCGGTGCGCGAACGCCCGTCGGTCAGGCTGTAGGACTGTCCTGGCAACACTTGCATCTCGGTTCCGTCATCCATCCCTGCTCGAACGGCACGAGGCTCCACCCACCGGAACGCGTGTTCCGGTGTCGCCCGCTCCGATATCTGAACCCGTTTACAGCTTTCCGTCCGCCGCCAGTTTCATGTAGCTCGGATCGAACCGAAGCTTCACGTTCTTGGGGTCGCCGAGCGCCTTGCCGCCGGGGAAGGTAATGCCGATCGCGTCGACCGACTTGGCGGTCGGGCCGAACAGGCCGTGCGCGAAGCTGAACCGGCGGACCCGGTCGGTGACGGTGATGAGATCGGGGTTCTGCGCATAGGCGACCGCGTCCTTTGCCTGCGCATAGAGGTGCGTCGTCTTGAGCTGATCGTCGAAGCTCGCCTCGCTCGTCCCCGCCGCCTTCGCCATCGCTGCGCGCGCAGCGCGTCCGGTGGCGTCGTTGCGCGTCATGATTGCCATCGTCTCGTACCAGATGCCGGCCAGCGCCTTGCCGAGGTTGGGGTTGGCCCTGAGCGTCTCGGAGCTGACGTTCAGCGTGTCGAGGATCTCGTTCGGGATCTTCGAGCTGTCGAACACCTCGGTCGCGCCCGGCATGGCGCGGACGCTGGCGAGCTGCGGGTTCCAGGTCGCGACCGCGTTTACGCTTGGCGAGGCGAAGGCGCCGACGATATCGGCGTCACCGGTGTTGACGGTCTTGACGTCGGAAAGCTTCAGGCCGTTCAGTTCCAGCCCGCGCGCGAGCAGGAAATGCGACACCGACAGTTCGACGAGCTTGACCGAGCGGCCCTTTATATCGGCCATGCTCTTGCCGTTCTTGAGCACGACCCCGTCGTTGCCGTTGGAATAATCACCGATCAGCAGGACCGTCGTGTCCTTCCCGCCCGCCGCCGGGATGGTGAGCGCATCCATCGTGGTCGAGACGACGCCGTCCAGCTTGCCGGCGGCATATTGGTTTACCGATTCGACATAATCGTTGACCTGCACGACGCGGATGTTGATGCCGTATTTGTCGGCCCACTTCTTCACGATGCCGGCCTGCTGCGCATAGGGCCAAGGCATCCAGCCGGTGTAGATCGACCAGCCGATCGCAAAGTCCTTCTTCGTGGCGGACGCGTCGGTGGAACCAGCCGGTTTGCCGCTGCACCCATTCAGCGACAGCGCGACGGTGATTGCCGCAACGCCCGCTAACACTGATCGACGCATCATTCGGCCTTCCCTTCTGTCCGGCTACCGATCCCCAAGTCGCGCCCCGCGCACCAGGATGTTCGGCAACATCAAGACATTACCCTTGTCGGCGATGTTGGCGGCTTGGGCATCATCGATAAAGGCGCAAAATAATGATGAAAGGCATAGGTGGTATCTATGCCCTGCGCTGCGCACGGTGGCGGCGGAGCACTTCGTCGAGGAACAATTGCGTCGCGGTGTCGCGGGATGGCTCAGCGCGCGCGAGCAAAAAGATGTCGTAAGACGGCTCTGTATCGGCGTGGAGCATTGGCCATAAACGCCCCTTTGCCACCGCATCGGCGGCGGCGAGCATCGGCAGGAAACCGATCCCGACACCCAGGGTGATCAAGCGGATCGCCTCGTTGATATCCTCGGCGCGGCCGTTCTCCCGCGTACCCAGCCGGTAGCGGCGACGTAGCCGGGTGATGGTGTCGAGTTCATCTTCCCCGGTCAGCACGAAACCTTCGTCCTTCAGTTCGCCCAGCCGGTCGACACGGTGCCCGAACATGGGATGGCTGCGCGCGCAGTAAAGTTGCTGACGCTCCACGAACAGCGGCTCGTAGACCAGGCTGCTGCGCACGTTGCTGTCATAGCCGACGCCGATTTCGGCTTCGCCATGCTCCAGCGCATCGAGCACCGCGCGCCACGGCGACACGCGAATCTCGATGTGAATGTTGGGGTTGCGGCGGTGAAAACTGGCAATCGAATCGTCGAACTCGGGAGAAGCGACCGCCGAGATCAGCTGGATGCGAACGATGCCTTCCACCCGCTTGGTCGCCTGTGCGACCTGGTGTGGCACCATGCGCGCCGCCTCCAGCATTTCCTCGCACAGGCCGAGCAACGCCGTGCCGGCCGCCGTCAACTCGACTCCTGAGGCGGATCGGCGCAGCAACTGCTCGCCAACCTGGTCTTCCAGACGTTTCAAGGCGGCGCTGATACTGGGCTGCTGCTTGTTCAGCCGCCGCGCCGCCGCGCCGATGCCGCCGGCGCGAACGATTTCCACGAAGGTCCGCAGCAGGTTCCAATCGACACGGCTGGCGAAGGTCTTGTCCGGTAGGGTTGCGCGATCGACCAACGTGTAGCCCCTGCGGTTGCTTGGCGGTGCACCTTAGCCGACCGCACCTTGCACGCAACGCCTCGGGCAGACGCACCGCCGGCGATGCGGACGGTGGCAAGCTGTTGCGCAGCCCAGACATTTCTCGTCAGCACGCGCTTATAAGTCGGATGACGTATGACGGGCGCGTGAATATTCGGGCAGTTTGAAAACCGCATTTGATCTGCGGGGAAAACATGAACGGCATTCGCGTAGGCAAAAGGATCATCGGAGCGCAATCGCCCGTGACCATCGGCTGGGAGAACATCCCCAAGGTGGAGGGCGGGCCGGTGAAACAGTTCGTCTTCACCTACTTTCAGCCGGTCGTGCTGTTCGCGCTGGTCGCGTTCTGGTTCTACGCGCCCAATTCGATCGCCAAGGCATCGACCGCGATCGGCATCCATATCGGCTTTACCGTGCTGTTGCTCGGGCTTGAATGGGTGAACCCGCGCTACGAAAGCTGGCGCCTGACGTGGAAGGAACTCGTCACGGATCTGTTCTATGTCGGTCTAGGCTACACGCTGCTCCGCATCGTCGACAGCTTCATCGGCAGCGATGTCATGGTGGAAGCTATCCAGCACTCGATCCACTGGGAAAAGTTCGCATGGTTCATCGGGCTGCCGCTGCTGTTGCAGGCCTTCCTGATCTCGTTCCTATTCGATTTCGGGCAGTATTGGATGCACCGCGGTATGCACAATTGGTACCCGCTGTGGCTGCCGCACTCGGTGCACCACTACATCACGCAGTTGAACGTCAACAAAGGCGCGGTCGGCAATCCGGTGGAGTTGTTCCTGATCGGGCTCGGCATCGGCGGGTTCTTCGACTTCCTGCCGCGTGCCGCGCTGCTCGCCGGTGCATTCGGCATGGCGATCGGCACCTATCAGCACATCAACGTGCGCTTCAACTCGCCGCGTTGGTGGCGCTTCCTGTTCAACACGACCGAGCATCACAGCCTGCACCACTCGCAGGATTACGAGGCGAGCCGCAGCAACTTCTCCGGATCATACATCTTCATCGACCGGATGTTCGGCACCTGCGTGGATGGCGAGGCTGAATTGCTCGGCATGGAGGGCGGGCGTCGCATGTCGATCCGCGAACAGATGACCTACCCGTTCACCGAAGGCTGGAAGACGCTCAAGGAGCGGTTCGCCAGTCAACCGGTGGCGGTGCCAGCCGAGTGACGGACCTGCCGCTCAAGCCATTGGTGGAAGATCTTGATAAGGTGACGGCATGACCTCGCATTACATCGACTGGATCTGGAAAATTCGCGGCAATCTCGCGCTTGCCCCCGGCCAGACCGGCGATGATGCCTTCGACCGGCTCGATCCGTTGTTTCGCCAGTCCGGAACCGCCCACAAGCGGACCGGGGAGACGCTGACCTTCCAGAAGAAGGATCAGGACGCGCAGGATAAGATGTCTGTGTTCGACGACGGCGTCTTACACATCGAACAACGCGGGGCCGAAGCGGTGCTGCGATATCAACTGACCAGCCGCGCCCTGTTGTTCTGCTTCCTGGCACCGCTGCTGTTCCTCGCCATCGGCCAACTGACGCTCGTGGTGGGCAAATACCAGAAGTCGTCGCACGAAGCATCGGACACGAAGAAGCCTGCGGTCAAAAAGCCCGATGTGCCGATGAACCCGATCGACAAGGCGCTTGGCGCCCCCGCACCCGAGAAACCCAAGAAGGACGGAAGCAAGCCTGAGGGGCGAAAGAAGAAACCGTCTGCCACGACCGCCTATGTCTTCGCGGGTATCTTCGCGGTCCTGTATCTGGTCGGCCGGGTTCTGGAGGACCGGTTGATCAAAGGCGTGTTCAAGAAGAAACTGTGGGATCTTTAACACTATCGTACGTCCAGGCGTAAGCTGCACACAGCATCGCACCCGCAGTACACCTCGCAACCGGCGTTGATGTAGCGACTGAAGCGGATCCAGCTTATGATCGGCGTCAACCGTGCGATCAAACTTCCGCGTCAGACACGAAGCTCTGAAACGACGTGAGCATGCCGCGCAATTGAAAAAAAGATCGAAGATGAACCGCATGCATGCTTACGCGCATGCAGGACCACGTTATGGTAGCGCGAACATACGTGGCCGATTGCGCGTAAACAGGGGAGCGATGACTATGAGCAAGGTGCGCGATCGTTTGGCGAGCGTTTCGCTAGCGGTGCTGGCGGCGACCTGCGCCTCGCATGCTGCGGCCCAGGTTTACCGCGACCCTAACCAATCGACGGAGGCGCGCGTCGACGATCTCGTCCGCCGCATGACGATCGAGGAGAAGGCCGCGCAGATGCAGAATACCGCGCCCGCCATCCCGCGGCTCGGCATCCCGCCGTACGATTACTGGAACGAAGGGTTGCACGGCGTCGCCCGCGCGGGCGAGGCGACGGTGTTCCCGCAGGCGATCGGCATGGCGGCGAGCTGGGATCCGGCGCTGATGCTCGCCGAGGGGCAGACGATCGCGATCGAGGGCCGCGCCAAGTACAATCAGGCGCAAGCCCAAAAGAATTATGATCGGTACTACGGGCTGACCTTCTGGTCGCCGAACATCAACATCTTCCGCGATCCGCGCTGGGGACGGGGGCAGGAGACGCTCGGGGAGGATCCGTACCTCACCGGCACCATGGCGGTGCCGTTCGTGCGCGGCTTGCAGGGTGATGACGCCAAATACCTCGAAGCGGTCGCGACGCCCAAGCATTTTGCGGTCCACAGCGGGCCCGAGCAATCCCGCCACCGCTTCAACGTCGACCCGTCGCCGCGCGACCTGTCAGAAACGTATCTGCCCGCGTTCCGCCGCGCCATCGTCGAGGGGCACGCCGAGTCGCTGATGTGCGCCTACAATGCGGTCGATACCAAGGCTGCGTGCGCGAACACGATGCTGCTTCAGGATACGCTGCGCGGTGCGTGGGGGTTCAAGGGATTCGTGACCAGCGACTGCGGCGCGATCGACGATATCACCACCGGGCACCATAACAGCGCGACCAATCCGGAGGGCGCGGCGCTGGCGGTGAAGGCAGGGACGGATACCGGCTGCGATTTCAAGGACGAGATGCTCGATCTGCCGAAAGCGGTGAAGGCCGGATATCTGACCGAAGCGGATATGGACGTCGCGCTGAAGCGGCTGTTCACCGCGCGGATGAAGCTCGGCATGTTCGATCCGGCGGCGAACGTGCCGTTCTCGACCATCGGCATCGACCAGAACCACTCCGCCGCGCACCGTGCGCTCGCGCTGAAGGCGGCGCATGAATCGATCGTGCTGCTCAAGAACGATGGCGTGCTCCCGCTCGCGGCGGGCGCGCGCAGGATCGCCGTCGTAGGGCCGACCGCGGCGTCGCTCATCGCCCTGGAGGGCAATTACAACGGCACGCCCGTCGGCGCGGTGCTGCCGGTCGACGGCATGGCGGCCGCATTCGGCGCGGACCGGGTCGTGTATGCGCAAGGGGCACCGTTCACGCAGGAACTTGCGGTGGCAGTGCCCCGCAGCGCCTTCCCCGGCGGCCTGACCGCGAGCTTCTACAACAATCCGAACTTCAGCGGTACGCCGGTGGCGACGCAGCGCGTCAAGGAGATCGACGTCAACTGGGGCTCGATCGCGCCAGCAAGCGGGGTCGATCCGCGAACCTTCTCCGTCCGGTGGAGCGGACAGATCGCGCCGCCCGCGGCCGGCGATTACCAGTTCGAGCTGGAACGCCGCGAACGGTGCGACGTCGGCAACGGGCTAGAGCGCTACACCATCCATATCGAGGGCGCGCCCGACCAGAGCGTCACCGCCAAGTGCAATGGCCGCGCACAGGATTTCGCACCGATGAAGGTGCATTTCGCCGACACCAGTCCGCGCGCGTTCCGCATCGATTTCGCGCATGAATCCTCGCGGGCGAGCGATGTCACCTTCGCGTGGAAACCGCCGCTGACGGCACTTCGGGACGAGGCGGTCCGTGCTGCGGCGCAGGCGGATGTGGTTGTCGCCTTCGTCGGCCTGAATGCCTGGCTTGAGGGCGAGGAGATGCCGCTCCACGTGCCGGGCTTCGCTGGCGGCGATCGTACGGGCATCGCGTTGCCGGCCGCGCAATCCGACTTGCTCGACGCACTTGCCGCAACGGGCAAGCCGCTGGTGGTGGTGCTGCAAAGCGGCTCCGCGCTGGCGCTCGGCGCGCAGGAGGCCAAGGCCAGGGCGGTGCTGGAGGCGTGGTATCCTGGTGAAGCTGGCGGGCAGGCGATCGCCGACGTGCTGAGCGGGAAGATCAACCCCAGCGGACGTCTGCCAGTGACGTTCTACGCCTCGACCGAACAGTTGCCCGCCTTTGACGATTATCGGATGGCGAACCGCACGTATCGCTACTTCGCGGGCAAGGTCGAATATCCGTTTGGACACGGGCTCAGCTACACGCGCTTCGCCTATGGCGCGGTGAAGCCGGTCAGCGGCAGCGTTGCAGCGGGGCAGGGTGCCAGCGTGTCAACGACCGTCCGCAACACCGGCAAGCGGGCCGGTGACGAGGTCGCGCAACTCTATCTGTCGGTGCCCGGGCGTGAGGGGGCGCCGATCCGGTCGCTCAAGGGGTATCAGCGTGTCCATCTCGCCGCCGGTGAGACGAAGACGCTGACCTTCCAGCTCGATCCTCGCGACCTCGCGGTGGCGGACGCCACGGGTGCGATGGTGGCCAGCGCGGCGACTTACGATGTGTGGATCGGCGGCGGGCAGCCCGGAACCGGCGCGCCCGGTGCACAGGCGAAGTTCCGCGTCACGGGTACTGCGACGATGCCTCGGTGAGCGCGGTTACGGTCCGCGCGGGCATCGGCTGATCCGTCAGGCGGTGGACATCGGCGAAAGCTTCGCCATCTAGGTCGCTTGCACGGATGAGAGGAAGACCGGGATGGCGTGGCGCAGGGTTGAGCAGGGTGGGGTGCCGGTCAATCGGCCCATCCTGGTCCGCACGATTGAAGGGGATGCGCCGGTGGTGGCGTTCCTCAGCAACGAGCAGATCTGGTATTCGGGCGGCGCGCTCGTGCAGAACTCCACCACCGTGCTGGGCGCGACCCCGACGGAGTGGTGCGAGCCGCAGGGAGAGGAGCGGCTGTAGGCCACGCTTGGTTGGCTTCCCCGCTTACGGGCGGTGCCCGATTGCCCTACCGGACGCCGGGGAACTGCTCAGCCGATCGGTGCCACGTCCGGGTGCCATGCGTAGCCCGTACCATGCTTCACCACACGTCCAACACCCGGGAAGGGGAAGTGCGGCGAGAAGACGCGCTCTCCACTTTTGGCGAGCCGTGCCAGCCACGTCTCGCGGCTGCTCCGTCCCGTGATCCCGTCATTGTCGTACCCGATGATCCATTCGGGATGGCCAAGCGAGACGATCGTGCTGTGCGCAAGGTCGCCGATGTCCATGAGGTGACTGCTGCCCGATCCGATCCGATAGCCGACGTGACCGGGCGTGTGCCCCGGCAGCGAGACTGCGACGATATTCGGCAGCACCGCCTTGCCGGGCTCGAAGGTTCGCACCCGCGGCGAGATCGCGGCTACGAGCGCCGGATCGCCTTTTTGCTGCATCCACGCCCATTCGGCTGCCGACATGTGGATCGTCGCCTTGGGAAACGTGAGCGCGCCGGTTGCGGTCACAAGGCCGCCGACATGGTCGCCGTGAGAGTGGGTGATCAACACGTCGTCGATCGTGCCTGGTGTCACTCCCGTCTTGGCGAGACTGCCCATCAGCGCGCCACCGACCTTGGGGCCGAGACCCGTGTCGATCAGGACGTTGCGGCCAGACTGCCGCACCAGCAGCGCATCGACCCCGAGCGTGACGGTGCCGGTCGGCGCGCCGGCGTCGGCGAGCGCCTTGCCGACCTGCTTTGCGCCGACGTCCTTGCCGAACACGGAACCATCGTTCGGAACGATGTTGAGCATGTCGCGTAGCGCAGTTACGGTGGAGCCGCCCATCCGGATCGAGACAGCCGCTGGTCCGGCCGGAACTGGTGCGGCAATCCCCTGAGACGCGGACAGGAGCGCGACCAGCGTGCAGATTGAATGGCGAACTATGCGGCTCATGTTTCCTGCCCCATTTTGAAGTGCCGCTGACGTGCGACCGCGGGATCGTTACACGCAATGAGCCGTTTGGGCACGTCTACTTCTACGCTCGGGGAAGACGTCAGCGCACGCCGTCCGCGACGTGCTTACAGGTAGATGATGTCTCTGCTGTTATCGGAGCATGGCGCCGAGCACCCGCTCCGCGATCGACGTGTCGAAGGAGACGCCAAACCGCGAAGCCGCACTCCAGACAACGTGTGCCGCGCATTCCGTACCGAGCAGCTTTATCTTGACCGAAGCGCCGGTCGCCGGCGGCATCGCACTATGGACGAGCGCGCCTGTGGAGGAAATGTTGAGGATGTGTGCTCTTGCAGGCTGATGCTCGACGATGATTTCGACAGGCTCGAACAGCTTGTGCCGGCGCGCCACGCGGCCGGTGCTGACTGCTCCCGTTGTTCTGTTCGATCGTTGCATCGCGGCATCGTATCACGACTTTAGGCTCGCAATGCATATTATGCTTTTGTTAGGCACGATTGTCCGCGGTGCAGTGGCGGCCATCGTCCACGCGTTAGCGGAGGATGGCTGACATCCCGGAACGCTAGCGACTGAGCCTCGTGCCATGTGCGACACCGGTCCCGGATATCATCCTATCGCTGGCGCTGCTCGGCAGACGCTTGCGATCGGGTGTGAGGTGGTGCGTGATCGCAACGATCCCGTGGACGAGACGGCTGCGCCGCTTGGCAAGAGCATGTTGGCTTAACCGCTCCTTAGCTACCTTCTGGCATAGAGCTTCGCAAGAAAAGGGAGTCGCTGTGTCTATCGCGTCCGGAGCCCACGAACAGTACGCCCAGGTTCCGTACACAACTGCGTCGCTCGACCTGGAGGCGCGACTGCAAACATTTGGCCTCACCGCAGAGCGTCAAGAGACGTGTCTCCTGATGTGGAGCATCTTCGAACCGGACGCTCACAAGGTCGCCGAGACGCAGATCGATGGATGGAACGAGGTATTTCCTCCCGAGTACCGCGTCCAATCCGTTCATCGGGAAAAAGCAGTACGACAGATGATTGCGGACCTGCGGGATCGCTTTTCACAACCTGGCGGAGACGCGTGGGTCCGTCGGGCGAGAAAGAGAGTGGCGATCGCCTTTGACGCAGGCGTAACGCTGACCACTCTCGTTGCGATCGGCGGCGTGACGGCGTCTTACATACAGGAGCTGCTTTCGCAGAAGCATGACTGCTCCAAGGATGAGCGACAATATATCAACGACGTGTTCCTGCGCCTCAGATCGCTCGAATGTGATGTCTATTCCTCCCTCTACATGTTCGCCATCGAGGACGAGGCACGCCGATCGCGCGAGCAGTTGGCCACGGAGTTCCGCGACGGTATCGCGGCCTCGGTCGAGACGACCGGCGAAGAGGGGCGTGCGCTTCGGTCACAAGCCGTGCGGAGTTCCGCTTCGGCGCGCGGCGTCCTCATCAAGGCGAGCGAGATCGCTGCGGCAGCCGAACAATCGGCAACCTCGATGCGCGAGGCAGCGCGCACGGCCGCAGGCCTGATACAGGCGATCGAGCGCACGCAGAACGAGGTGCAGGTCGCCGCGGCGATTTCCGATCGCGCTGCGACCCAGGCTGGTGAGGCCGTCGGCATGAGCGAGCGCCTGAGCGAGCACGCCCGATCCATCGACTCCATCTTGCAGCTGATCCGCGACATCGCCGGCCAGACCAACCTGCTGTCCCTTAATGCCACGATCGAGGCGGCTCGCGCCGGAGATGCCGGGCGCGGGTTCGCGGTTGTCGCTCAGGAGGTCAAGGCGCTCGCAAGCCAGACCGCTCGCGCTACCGACCAAATCGCTGCGCAGATCACCGCTATTCAGGTGGCGACACAATCAAGCGTACAGACCAATGCCTCGATCAAACTCACGGCTGGCGAAGTGCAGGATAGCGCGGATCGGCTCCGTGAGGCGATGGGCATGCAGGCTCAGACGGTGACGGCGATTGCGGCATCGGTCGACGAGACCGCGCTGGCCGCCGCCCTGATGAGCGACACGATTGCTGCTGTGCGTGGTGATATCGATGAAGTGGCGAGTGAGATCGACGGGGTCGGTGACGGGCTACGGCGCCTCGATAGCCGGCTGGCGGAGCTGAAAAGCAGCGCAGGCGCCTTCGCAAGCAACGTTGCCGCCTGAGGTTGCGAAGGCTCCCCGAGCCGGCGGTAATCCGAACGGTCGGCTGCCTTGCATGCGCTAGAAGAGGATCCGAATGGCATGATAGCCAGGCGCAGCATGCCGCCGCTTATGCCAGCTAAACGACTGCACGTTCCGGCAGCCACGCACCGTGTATACCCGGCGGAATTCGGTGCGGGATGCGAATGGTTGCCACCGGTGGGTCCGTCACGGCGCGTGCGTTCAGGATCTCCAGCGCGGTGCTGCCCCCGTCGGCGTTGACCACAAAGCCCATCAACCAGCCATCATCCTCATCCGCGCCCGGGAAGCGCGGCACGAACACGAACTCGCCTGCGACGCGACCGGGCCCGAATGCGTGCAGGGAGCGAACGTGCGTTTTAAGATCGTGCTTGATCAGCGGCGCCTCGCCAACCAGAGTCTCGGTAAGCTCCTCGGGCAGGCCAAGCGCATAGACGTAGCGATAGGCGCGGCCGGTGCGACGTTCATCGATCGTCGGCAGTTCCTGTGGAGCGGCGTCGATCGGATGCTGGTCGACCTTTCCCGAGACCGGATCGATCGTCCAACGCTCCAGCCCGCGAGGCTGCTCGTCCGGAGCGAGATTGTCGCTGGCGAACATGCGATCATAGGCGATCACGTCGAGCACGACGCGTCCGTCCGGCAGATCATAGGCATTGGCGGTGTGGAACACGAAGCAAGGATCGAGCGCGATCCAGCGGATATCCTCGGCGTTTCCGTCACGCGGCAGCAATCCGATCCGCGCCGGGTGTCGCGCATTCCAGCGGTATGGGAAGCCGTGTCCCGACAAGACCGTGCGCATCGACAGGGTGAGCGGCAGGTCCATGATGACGACGTAGCGCTGCGTGATCGCACAGTCATGGATCAACGGCCCGTGCGAAACGGGAATCGTTATCGAGCGGCGCACCCGGCCGGCGACATCGACGACGTTGTAGCGGACGCGCTTTGGATCGGTCGCCTCGTAACACAGGGCATGCAGTTCGCCGGTCTCCGGGTCGCGGCGCGGGTGTGCGGTGAACGAGCCGGGCAACGTGCCGCCGAAGTCATCATAGCGTTGCGCCTCGAGATGCTCGTCGAACCGGACCGGTGTGCTGCCCGCCTCGACCAGCGCCCAACCGCTACCGGCATGATGCAGTACGCTGGTGTTGACTGTGTCGAACACGTGGCGCGGCCCCGGCGCTGCGGGAACACAGCGTGCCTTCGCCACTTCCTCGGAACGGATCCAGCGATTGCGATACCAAAGCGCGCAACCGCCCCGGATGCGGACGCCGTGGAGCATGCCGTCACCAGTGAAGAAATGGTAGGACCGGGGATCGGGTGCCGCCGGGTTCGGACCGATCCGCACGTAGCGCCCGTCGAGTTCGGGCGGGATCACGCCCTCGACCTCGAGGTTTTCGAGCGTGAGCTCGGTGGTCATCGGCTGGTGGATGCCGGTGAGCAGGGGATGTGGCGCATCGCGAGGCGGCAGCCTGCGTCGGTTGAAAGAAGCGATGCCCGTCACGACCGGCGACAGCACGGCTCCAACCACGGCGTCGATACGCTCGGACCATCGCTCCGCTGCAGTCGCGGTTCGGGGCGCGGTCACCTTCCGGCCGCTTTTCGCACGGAGCGAACCGGGATGGGGTGACACGCCGGCACAAGCGGCGAACACCTCAGGCCCTGCTCGGCTATCCTGTCGGAGGCGGGACCATAGATGCACATGGATGAGCCCCTATCGGACGGGTATAATGAGCCGGGCGCGTCGTTCACAGCATGTCGTACTTCACCTGTTCCGGCGCGAAGGACCATAGCATCGGTTGGTAGTCGGGCTGAGCCAGCTCGTTTCCACCGGTCAGCTCCATCCACAGGCCCATCTCGCGCCTGCCGAGCAACTGCCGCTCGCCATCGTCAAGCATGACCACCTCGCCGTCCCGATAACTTTCGATCGGCTGCCAGTTGGGTTCCCAGGTCGTTCCGGCGGCGTCCTGTTCAGGATGATGGAACGCTGCGCCGGTGACCTGTTCATCCGGTGCGGCAGGAGCGCTATGGAGGCCTTCGCCTGGCGACCCCACGACGGCAGCGCGGTCGGATGGAGACAGGGCGGCGAAGTCAGAGGCAAGCTTCTCGTCGGTCATCGCATCGTTCCCGTCCAGACTGGAGATCAGGCGTAATTTCGCCAGATGTCCCCGTCTAAACGCTGACGCGTGCTACATGATCCGCAGGTCCGTCTCCTTACTACCGAGCCGTGACGTGCGAGACGATCAGTAGGATCGGTGGCTCTCACCCGGTGCCCGTGGCCGCGCCTGAAAAGAACGCGATGTTGCGCCATCGCGATTCACCCCTCTGCCGGGTCGGCGCGCGGCAACTGTTCGGCGAGCGCCGCGATCGCTGCCCCGGTGAATGTCGTACCGGTTGCTCCGCCCACCCTGAGCGGATGCTCGGTCGTCAGTGTTGCCGCTGCCTTGTGCGCCGCATCGAGGCCAAGCCAATCGCGTACCGCGCGTTCCAGGCTGGCGACCTCCGCAACGTCGCTGTCGCCGCGCGGCACGTCTGCCAAAGCGGCGCTCATCCGCCAGTCGATGTCCGAGTTCATCGCACCGTCGCCCCAGGTCGCCTCGGTCATGCTGGTCTCCTCATGTTCCACTTCGATTGTTCCCGATGCCACCGATATTCAACAGCGCCACGAACGGCAGAAATACACATCGGAGCCTGATCTTGAGCCGCGCCGGCGTGTCGGTCAATGCCAACTCGCCACCCGGGTGATCCTGTGCACCGGGAAGCATCAGCCCGAGGCGAAGCAAACGCCGCTCGGATCAGTCCAGCAGACTGAGGTGACGGTCCAGGAGGAGGCCGATGCACTTACGACGGGGCCAGAGCGATCAAGCCACCTGACGAAGCGCCGTCTGTCGCAGGCAGGCAACGAACTCGCTCTGGAGTTTGGTCGGGAACCAGTCGCGACGGGATATCACGCCGATCGTGCGTGGCGTGTCAGGCACCTCGGACTCAATGCGAACGAGCGTGCCTGCGTCGATCTCTGCGCTCACCTGCGCGGTAGAGAGCAACGTCAGGAAGTCGCTGCGCGCCAGCACACCCCGGATCAGTGCGACGGATCCGCACTGGATCGGAGCCTTGGGGCGGGCTTTGCCGGATCGGTCGAACATCTTCTGCCAACGGTCGAGCAGACTGGAGGCGCGGCGCGACACGATCCACGGGTATGCCGCCAGCTGCTCGAACCCGGCGACCGTCCCCGCCAGCGGATGCTCGGCGCGCCCGATGATGGTGAGGTTGTCGTCAAACAGCCGCTCCTGCAACAAATCGGCCGCCGGGCGATCGCGCAACGCCCCGATCAACAGGTCGATGCGACCGCTGCGCAGCAACTCCACCAGTTCGAGGTAAGACCCCTCGATCACGTCGACTTCCACATCCGGCGTCGACTCCAGCAGGTTTGCCAGGGTCGCCGGCAGCAGGAGCGATCGCGACAGCGCCATCGCGCCGATCGCCAGGCGACCGCCCACGTGACGGGCCTCCTCCATGGCGGCCGCCAATTCCGTCAGCGCGATCAGGAAACGGCGCGCGAGCCTCTCGCCCGATCGCGTCAGTTCGACGCCGCGGCCTTTCCGCTCGACCAGGGATGCGCCTGCGACGCGCTCGATGTCGCGGACTGCCCTGTGCAGCGATGGCGGTGAAATTCCCACCGCTTCCGCCGCCCGCGTAAAGCCGCCACTTTCCGCCAGCGCTGTCAAACCACGAACATGCGCCATGGTCAGATAGCTTTCGAGCGGAACTCCCGTCGGTACTCTGCCCAGATTTCGGCACGCCCGTGCAAGATGGTTCAACGCCCGGCGCACGCGCAGGATGATCCGCTGCCCGTCCGTCGTCGCGACCACACCCGCTGCGCTCCGGTGGAACAGGGTTGCGCCGAACGCCCGCTCCAGACCGCCCAGCGCTTGCGTCAGCGCCGGTTGCGAAATCGACGCGGCCCGCGCCACCGCGCTCACGCTGCCGCTTTCCTCGATGGCGACGAGAAGGCGCAGGTGCCTGAGATTCAAGTCGAACGCATCCGTCATTTGGCATTCTTAGCCTGATCTTATGTCCCTCCGATAATCATATTTGTTGGACGCGACGCCAAGTGACAAAGCACGAAAAAGCGATATTCGTCCGGGAGGGCAGACCATGTCTCATCAGGCTACCATCGAACGCGACGGCGCGGCGGCGACCACGCTGACACGCCATCAAGGCCTGCTGGCATGGGTCGACGCGGTTGCCGCCAAGGCCAAGCCGGACGCAATCCACTGGTGCGATGGCTCCGACGCCGAATGGGACAGGCTGGCCGCGCATGCGGTGGCGGCGGGCACGATCACCCCGCTCAATCCGGGTATCCGGCCCAACTCCTTCTATGCACGGTCGGATCCGCGCGATGTCGCCCGTGTCGAGAGCCGGACCTTCATCTGCTCCGACATGGAACGGGACGCGGGGCCCACCAACAACTGGGCGGATCCGAACGAGATGCGCGCCCGATTGGACACGCTGTTCGATGGCAGCATGCGCGGCCGCACTCTGTACGTGATCCCGTTTTGCATGGGGCCGCTCGGTTCGGACAAGAGCTTGATCGGGGTCGAAATTACCGACAGCGCCTATGTCGTCGTTTCAATGCGGATTATGGCCCGGATCGGTACGCCGGTGCTCGATTTGCTTGGCGATGACGGGTTTTTCGTGCGCTGCGTGCATTCGGTCGGCATGCCGCTTGCGGCCGGCGGACGCGACGTCGCGTGGCCTTGCAGCGACGAGAAATGGATCGTGCATTTTCCTGAGACGCGCGAGATCTGGTCCTATGGTTCGGGCTATGGCGGCAACGCCTTGCTCGGCAAGAAATGCTTTGCCCTGCGCATCGCCAGCGTGATGGCGCGGGATGAAGGCTGGCTTGCCGAGCACATGCTGATCCTGAAGCTCACCAACCCCGAGGGCGCGGTGCATTACGTCGCGGCGGCATTCCCGAGCGCGTGCGGCAAGACCAACCTTGCCATGCTTGAACCGGCGATCCCGGGCTGGGCGGCAGAGACGGTCGGCGACGACATCGCCTGGATGCGGTTCGGTACCGACGGCCGGCTGTACGCGATCAATCCGGAAGCCGGGTTCTTCGGCGTCGCACCCGGCACTGGCCCAGGCACGAACCACAACGCGATCGAGACGCTGACCGGAAACTGCATCTTCACCAACACCGCGCTGACCGCAGATGGCGATGTCTGGTGGGAGGGTCTGACCAAGACACCGCCGGAGGGAATGACCGACTGGACCGGAGCGCCGTACGACCCCGCCAGCGGCAAGCCCGCGGCGCATCCCAATGCGCGTTTCACGGTTCCTGCCGCGCAATGCCCGGTCATCGCGCCCGAATGGGACAGCCCGGAAGGCGTGCCGATTTCCGCCATCCTGTTCGGTGGGCGCCGGGCGACGGCGGTCCCGCTGATCAGTCAGGCATTCGATTGGGAACATGGCGTCTACCTCGCCGCGAACATCGCGTCCGAAGGAACGGCGGCGGCGGAAAATGCAGTGGGCGCGTTGCGGCGCGACCCGTTCGCGATGCTGCCATTCTGCGGCTACCATATCGCGGACTATTTCAACCACTGGCTGCGGATCGGCGCGAGTGCGGAGTCGGATGCGTCGGTGCTGCCCAAGATCTTCCTGGTAAACTGGTTCCGCAAGGATCAGGCCGGTAAGTACATCTGGCCCGGCTTCGGCGACAACGCCCGCGCGCTGAAGTGGATCGTTGAACGCTGTGAAGGCCGCGTAGCGGGGACTTCCACTGCGATCGGGCTCGTTCCTGCAGCGGACGAACTGGATCTAACCGGTCTTGATCTCACCACCGGGCAACTCGCCGAACTGCTCGGTGTGGATGCGGCGGTCTGGGTCGGCGAGGCAGAGCGCAACCGGGCGTATATCGACGGGCTGGGGGATCGGTGCCCGGCCGCGCTGCTGCGGCAGCAGGACGCACTTGAGGACAGGCTGGCGGCATTGTGATGCACCCCTGCGGTGCCACTCGAACGCCATCAGCGATGAGCGTCTGCCAATGATCCGGCGCAAGCTCGTGGCGGGAAACTGGAAGATGAACGGCAACCGCGCCGCTTTGTCTGAGCTGGTCGCGATCGCTGCGGCAGCGCGACCCGACGTCGATGTCGCAATCGCGGTCCCTGCGACGCTGATTATCCCCGCAGTCGCATCGGTGCCGCGCCTTGCGATTGGCGGGGAGGATGTTCATCCGGCAGACCATGGTGCCCACACAGGGTGTATATCGGCCGCGATGCTAAAGGATGCAGGTGCGACCTTCAGCGTCATCGGGCACAGCGAACGGCGTAGCGACTGCGGCGAAACCGACGCCGAGGTGCGCGCGAAGGCGGAAGCGCTGCATCGTCACGGGCTGGCGGCGATCCTCTGCATCGGCGAGACGCTCGCTGATCGGCAATCGGGTCGAGCGGTCGAGATGGTGGTCCGTCAACTGATCGGCTCGTTACCATCACAAGCGGCACCGGATTGGTTGTCGATCGCCTACGAGCCGGTTTGGGCGATCGGTACCGGACATACCCCGACCGCGACCGAGGTGGTCGAGATGCACGGCGCTATCCGCGCGACGCTGCGGGATCTTATCGGTGGCGATGCGGCGGTGGTGCGGTTGCTGTACGGCGGCTCGGTGACAGCGGACAACGCCGCGCAGTTGCTGCATGCGGGCGACGTCGATGGAGCTCTGGTCGGAGGGGCCAGTCTTACTGCGGCGACATTCGTGCCGATCATGAACGCTGCACAGCCAGCGAACGCGGGGGCAGGCAGGTTCAGCCGCGCCCAGCAAAACAACGCGGTCGATCACGTGATTGCCGCGCAAGCATAGGGCCTGCGCTGTCTTCCATGCGTTAGGTCGCCCACCATGAGATGTTGCGAACGCAACAAGCTCTGTACCGTGACGCCGAGATGGCGCAGCCTGCGGCGATGCTGTCGAGAATGTCACGGAACAGGTGATGCGGTTGGGGAATTAGCACCTGTGTCGGGCCGGGTTGCCATCTGATACACGTAGCCCCGCGCTCCAGCACAGGCTCAAGGAAACCACCGATGGCTGACCAAAAGGATCTTCCCCACGCATCCGGGCCATCAGGTGGATGGGGATCGATGAAGGGGATGTCGCGCATCTTCGGCGAGTCTTGGCCCGCTGGCGGTGGGGTGCGCAGTCTCGCCCGCCAGAACAAGCCGAAGGGCGTGATGTGCGTGTCCTGCGCCTGGCCCAAGCCGGCGAACTACTCGGCGTTCGAATTCTGCGAGAACGGCGCCAAGGCGACGATGTGGGAACAGACCAAGGCGCGCTGCACCCCGGAATTCTGGACCGAGGACGCGCATACCGTCACCGCGCTCCGGGAGTGGAAGGACCATGACCTGGAGATGACCGGGCGGCTGACCCATCCGATGCGGTACGACGCCGCGACCGACCGCTATGTCGCCATCAGCTGGGAAGATGCGTTTTCCGAAATTGGCAAGACGCTTACGTCGATCGAGCGCGACAGTGCCATATTCTATTCGTCGGGCCATGCCGGGCTGGAAGCTTCCTACCTCTATGCACTGCTGGCGCGGACCTACGGCAACAACAACCTGCCGCAGAGTTCCAACATGTGCCACGAAACCACTTCGGTCGGGCTGACCAAGGTGATCGGTTCCCCGGTGGGTACGATCGTGTGGGACGATCTCGAGCAGACCGATGCCTTCTTTTTCTTCGGGCAGAACCCCGGTACGAACAGCCCGCGTTTTCTGCATCCTTTGAAGGATCTGAAGGATCGCGGCGGCAAGATCGTGACGTTCAATCCGGTGATCGAACAGGGACTGGTTTCCTTCGTAGATCCGCAGAGCCCTGCGGCGATGTTGACGGGTAAGGAAACCAAGATTTCCGACCAATATCATCAGCTCAAGGCGGGCGGCGATGTCGCCGCGATCCTGGGGCTGTGCAAATGCGTGGTCGAGGCGGACGACGCCGCAAAGGCGGCCGGCAAAGCCGAGGTCATCGATCACGCCTTCGTCAAGCAGCACACCACCGGTTTCGACGAATTCATCCAGTCGTGCCGCGACGTGAGCTGGGCCGAGATCGAGCAGGAATCCGGGCTCACCGAAGCCGCCCTGCGTGAGGCGGGCGACGTCTATATCGCCGCCGACAAGGTGATCGGCGTTTATGGCATGGGCCTCACGCAGCACACGCACGGCGCGCTCAATATCGCGATGCTCGTCAATCTGCTGCTGCTGCGCGGCAATATCGGCAAGCCTGGTGCGGGATGCTGTCCGGTGCGCGGGCACAGCAACGTTCAGGGGCAGCGCACCGTCGGCATCGCCGAAAAGACCAAGCTCGTTCCGCTCGACAAATTGAAGGAGCTGTTCGGCTTCGATCCGCCGACCGAGGACGGTGTCAACATCGTCGAGGCGGTCGAGGGGCTGTTCGCGGGCAAGATCAAGGCGTTCATCAGTCTCGGCGGTAATCTATTGCGCGCGGTGCCGGACCAGAAGCGTATGGAAGACGCCTGGGCGAGCCAGGACTTGACCGTCATGATTTCGACCAAGCTCAACCGCAGTCATCTTTTCCCCGGTAAACAGGCCTATATTCTGCCGTGCCTCGGCCGGTTCGAGATCGACGAGCAAGCAAGCGGCAATCAGACGGTCACCACCGAGGACAGCTTCTCGATGATCAATGCGTCGATCGGGCATAGCGAGCCGGTGTCGGACATGGTCAAAAGCGAACTCGCGATCGTCACCGGCATTGCCAAGGCGGCGGTAAGTCCGTCGGCCGGGCTGAAGTGGGACGAATGGACTGCGGATTACGGGCTGGTCCGCGACCTGATCGAACGCACCTATCCAGACGATTTCCGTGATTACAACGCCCGGATGTATCAGGCGGGTGGCTTCTACCGCGGCAACGGCGCGCACGAGCGGATCTGGAAGACACCTGAAGGCAAAGCGGTGTTCACCACACCGGGCCAGCTCAATTCGTTGGGCTTCAAGGATGCGCCAGGTCGCTATCGGCTGATCACGATGCGCTCCAACGATCAGTTCAACACAACGATCTACGGTTACTCGGATCGTCTGCGCGGACTGGAGGGATCGCGCGACATTCTGCTAATGTGCCCCGAGGACATCGCTGAACGGGGTTTCACCGACGGCCAGATCGTGACGCTTGTGACCGACGTTGACGACGGCCAGGACCGCCGCCTCGGCGGGTTGACGCTGACCGCCTACAAGCTGCCGCGCGGCACGATCGCGTCTTATTATCCCGAATGTAATGTGCTGGTTCCGATCGGCCACCACGATCAATTGTCCAAGACCCCGGCGTCGAAATCGGTTCCGGTCCGGGTGGAAGCGGGCACGTGATGGCAGGTCGGGCATTTGGGGCTGGCGACCAATTCGGGCGATTGCAGCATCGTTAGCGATCCCGCTGTTCCTCCGCTGGCTCCAAACGGCTGCGATAATCTCGCTACTGATCGCAGTCGTATGCCTGTAGCGATTGCGGCTCCGCGTTCGTGCTGGTGGTGAGCGCGATGGCGGCGCTGTTGCTCGCGCGTCAGCGGTCGCGTTGGTTCAAGCGCCTCATCGAAAACGAGCCGCTGCTGATAATGCGCGACGCATACTTCCTGGAAGATGCGCTGCGCTGAAGGCGCGAGGCGACATTTTGATGAAGCTGCGACGCGCACATCGCGGAGCCTGCCGCACTCGCGACCGTCATCCAGGAGGCGATGAGCGGCGGCTCGATTGTGTCCGCAACGCCAGCAACTGAACTCCTTTCCGGCGTTCGCTAGGGGGGGGGCAGAAGACGGTATGGCGTAGCATGGATTTTCCTGGCGTCAGACGAATCGATGTGAGCCTCGAAACTGATGATCCGGGTAGTGTCGCATTATCGAAACCGGTCTCGGTCCTCGTCGGCGGCGGGTAGATCATTCGCCTTCCTTCAAGGTGTCACTGCATTGTTGCTGCGATCTCGGTCCGGCAAAAGATGGTCGGGGTCTAGCATGACCGACGATATGCGGCCCGCAGGGACCGCGACCACAGGCTTGACCCGCATCCAGGTTTCGACGGGCAGCTTGATCCGCGTGGCGTGCCCGTCTGCATATCTCACCTCGAGCACCGCCGGCATGACGAGCTTGTCACGGCTCTCCAGCGTGATGTTGGCACCCTTGGCCGGATCGCCGGCGGTATAGGCGATGTTCGTCACCGCCAGATCGAGCTGCCAGTTGTTGAAGAACCAGCCGCGCCAGAACCAGCTGAGGTCTTCGCCGGCTTCGCTCGACATTGCGCGGAAGAAGTCGGACGGGCTGGGATGTTTGAACGCCCAGTCGGCGGTATATTTGCGGAAGGCGGGATCGAACCGGTCCGGCCCGAGGATAACATCGCGCAACAGGCGCAATCCCAGCGCAGTCTTGAAATAGCTGACGGAGTGGCGATACTTTTCGCCCATTACGTCCGGATAGCTCATGATCGGCGGCGCATCCTTGTCCGCCAGCAGCGGCAGGATTTCATCCACCGGGTTGCCGCCGCCGGGAGCATATTCGCTGTCGCGCTTGGGTCCGAACACACCGTTCTTGAACTCGTCGCTTTCGAACGTGTCGATGAAGGTGTTGAAGCCTTCGTCCATCCAGGCATCGCGGCGTTCGTTCGAGCCGACGATCATCGGATACCAGGTGTGGCCGATCTCGTGCGCGGTGATCCAGAACAGCTCCTTGCCCTTGTCTGGAATGCCGTCGAACGCCATCCCGGGATATTCCATGCCCGTCGAACCGCCGGCGATGCTCCACGCGCTGGGATAGGGATAGGCGAACCAGCGTCGCGAGAAATGCTCGACCGAATCCTTCAGGTATTCGGTCGAGCGTCCCCAGGCGGCGTCGCCAGCGCTCTCGACCGGATAGACGCTTTCCGCCAGCGCGGTCCTGCCGCCGGGCAGGTTCATCCGCGCCGCATCCCAGACGAAGGCGCGCGAGGCGGAAAAGGCCACGTCGCGGGTGTTGGCGAAGTGATATCGCCAGGTTTTTTCGGCACTCGTCGCGGGACGGGTGCGCTCGTGCGCCACCTCCTCGGGCGTGCGGATCATCACCGTGGCGTCGCTGCCCGCCGCCTTGGCGAGGCGCGTGCGTTGTAGCGGTGTCAGCACTTCCTCCGCATTGGTCAGCACGCCGCCGCCGGCGACGATCATGTCGGCCGGCACCGTGACCGCATAGTCCACATCGCCATATTCGCAGTAGAATTCGGACCCGAGATAGGGGAGCGTGTCCCACCCGCGCAGATCGTCGTACACGGCCATGCGTGGGAACCACTGGGCGATATCGAAGATCGTCCCGTTCGGCGTGTCGAGCCACGAATTGCGCCCGCCCCACACGCCGGGAATGGCGTAATGGTAGGCAATCCGAAACTTCAGTTTCGTGCCGCCGCCCTTGAGCGGCTGGTCGAGCCGAAGGTTCATGCGCGTATCGGAGACGACGAACGGGATCGCTACCCAGGTCTTGCCGCGGAGCACTTCCACCGACGCAATGACATAGCCGTCGCTATGCTCGCCCGCGCCGCCGCCCTTTCGCCGCCCACCCAACACCGCCGCGCGCGAGTCTTGACGGTAGATATTCTGGTCGAGCTGCATCCACAGGCTTGGCAGCGCGTCGGGGCTGTTGTTGGTGTAATCGATCGTTTCCGTAGCGATCAGCGTTTTGGCGGTGGTGTCGATCCGCGCGTCGATCGCATAGTCGACCCGGTTCTGCCAGTATCCTGGTCCGGGTGCGCCGTTGGACGAACGGTAGACGTTCACGCCGTCGGGCAGCGGCTGCGCCGCGAATGCCATCTTCGGGTCGAAATCGGCGGCTCGCGCCGGACCTGTCCATATCATGGCGGCAGCACAGGCAGAACGGAGCATCGCCCGTGGAAAAGAATGTCTCATCGCTGCTCCCAGTGGAATCATGCGTGCATCATGACCCTTCGGCGGGTGGGTTCATAGTGGATGAATGCCCGTGGAGCCGGAAGTTTATCAAACAAGCAGCAACTCGGTCAGTGCGCCTTCTAGGCCGAAGACGAACGTCGTACCGGCGTTGCCTAGAAGCCGATGTCGCCCGCAGCGATTTTCTGGTCGCGGGCGGCAAGTTCGTCTGCGTCGGCGGGGCACATCATCGACATTCCGTCGTCTGCCGCCCGGTTCTGCACGTCTTCGACAAAGAGTCGCAAGCCATCCTCATAGTGCCGGAAGGCGGCGGTGTGATCGCCGGGGTAGCGCTCCAGCGCCGCCGCCAGGCGCCCGGCACCGATGATCGCCATCGAACCGCCAAAGCCGGCAAGCGGCGAGACGCAATAGCCCGCATCGCCAACCAGCGCGACGCGCCCGCGCGACCAACTCGGCATCCTGATCTGGTTGATCCGGTCGAAGTAGAAGTCGTCGTCGTCCGCCGAAGCAGCAAGCATCGCGGGCACCTTCCAGCCGAGCGCGTCAAATCGCTCGTGGATCAGGCGCCGTTGCTGCGCACGGTCGCGATAGTCGTAGTCGATTTCGCCTTGGGTTCGGAACCCAAACCCGATGTCGGTCCGGTCGTCATAGCCGTTCAGCATCGCCGTCCGACCCGGCACGCTGAAAACCTCCGACATGTTCGCTGCCAGCAAGCCGGTCTGCGGCACCACCTTCAAAAAGAAATAGCCGCCCATGAAGTGGCTGAACTGCTCGCCGTCGCCGAAGATCAGCTTGCGCGTGTTCGACCGGTTGCCGTCGCAGCCGAAGATCAAAGCAAAATCGCGCCGGTCGCCATCGTTGAAGGTGACCGACACGGCGTCCTGCTGCTCCTCCAGCCGATCTATCGAGCGGCCGAACAGCAGCTCGACGTCGGTCGCCACCGCGCCGAACAGGATGTCCAGCAGATCGTCCCGGTGAATCTCGTAGCGTTCATGTGACGCCTGATCGCCGGCGGTCCCGATCCCCCCCAACGTCATGTCAGCTTCGTTCTTGAACTCGAAACGGCGCGGGGGCAGCGCCTTGGCACGCACCGCATCTGCAAGACCCATGCGGGTCAGGATGTCGATCGTCTCTCCTTCGATGTCGACGGGGGTTCCGCCACGTCGAAGCTCCTGCGCCGATTCGACGATGCAGACGCGATAACCGAGCCGGTTCAGCCAGTATGCGGTCGCAAGACCGGCGAAGCTGGCGCCGCTGATGAGCACGGCTCCACCGTGATCTGCCGACCGCGCAGGCCTGATGGTTGACGAAGCCATGATACAGTCTCCAAACTTGCTGCTGAGGAACATGTACTCAGTATATATTTATACGCAAGCCATTAAGGACCGAAGGTGGATCGCAGAACCCGCAAGCGCATGGAAACACGTCAGGCGATATCCGACGTTGCCACGCGCCTCTTCATGGAGCGCGGCTTCGATCGGGTGACGATCGACGAGATAGCGGACGCGGCGGACGTCGGACGCATGACGGTGTTCAACCATTTCCCGCGCAAGGAGGACATGTTCTTCGACCGTGAGCAGGAGATACATGATCTGGCGTTCGACGCGATCCGAACGCGCGCACCCGGCACCTCGCCGATCCAGGCGCTGCGGCTGCTCGCGCATCAGATGATCGAACACCGCACGGATGCTTTCCCGCTCTTCACGGACACGCGCAGGTTCGTCGAAACGGCACAGGCCAGCGAGGCGTTGAAAGCGCGTGCGCGACAGATGCGCGACGATTTCGTACATGCATTGGCCGGCGTGCTGGCAGACGGGGTGGGGCGCGCGGCCGATGATCTCGACGCACATCTCGCGGCCGGGCTGATCGCAACGACGTGGAGCATCGCGTTCATACGGGCGCATGCCGAACTGAGTGTTACTGGAAACATCGCGACCGCGACGAGCATTTTCCTGGGCCTGATCGATCGGGGGCTCAGCGGCACGCATGCTGCGATGGACGGAACCCCCTTCTAAAGGGCCATCTGGCAAGGTCTGACAATGCTACTGAAAATGGTTTGAAATGTCTCACCGAGACGGCGACATTATGATGTCGAGACAGGAAGTGATCTGATGGCTGCGTTTCCCCCTTGGCTCCACATGCTGGCAATCGCATCGCTTGCGTTGGCATTTTCCAGCGCGATCGTGATCGCGCTGGATGAGCTGCGCCGTCCGCAGAAAATGCGGATCATGTATGTCGTCTGGCCGCTGACTGCCCTGTTCGGCAGCGTGATCTGGCTGGGCGCTTATTACAGATGGGGTCGCGGCCCTGCTGACGGGGATTTCGACAGGCAGGCAAAGCCGCCCTTTGCGGCCATGGTAGTGAAGGGTGCGAGCCACTGTGGCGCGGGCTGCACGCTTGGCGATATCGTCGCTGAGTGGACAGCCTTTGCGGTACCGGCGGTGGCGGTGTGGTTCGGCTATGGCAGCCTGTTTGCGAACCGAACCTTCGCGATCTGGATTCCTGACTTCCTGCTCGCGTTCCTGTTCGGCATCGTCTTTCAGTACTTCACGATCAAACCGATGCGTGACCTGTCCGTCGGGCAAGGCATCTGGCAGGCGATCAAGGCGGACATCGCGTCGATCAGTTCGTGGCAGATCGGCATGTACGGCGTTATGGCCATCATCCAGTTCCTGATCTTTCGTCCTGTCTTCGGTGGCGTCGCGGAAGTGAACAGCCCTGAATTCTGGTTTGCGATGCAAGCAGCCATGATCGCCGGCTTCGCCACCGCATACCCGGTCAACTGGCTGCTGATCCGCGCGGGTGTGAAGGAGGCGATGTGAGCAGTGACCGGTCGACCGCGACGGGTCAACGCGATGCGCAAGCCCAGCGCGTGGCGGCGGCAACGGCAGGTCAGGGCGTCGAACGTACCTCGGGGAACCGCACTTCCACACGCAGGCCCGGCCGATTGTCGAGCAGGTGCAACGTTGCGCCATGCACGTGCGAGACGACATCTACGATACTAAGACCGAGGCCGCTTCCAGGCGTGGTTCGGCTATCGTCGAGCCGGCGAAACCGACCGAGCACTTCCTGTCGGTAATCAGGGTCGATGCCTGGCCCATTATCGGCGACGATCAGCACGGTACGTCCTTGCTGCACCGCCAGCTCTACCCTGATGATACCGCCGGCGCACGTGTACTTCATCGCATTGTCGAGAAGATTTGCTCCCAACCGCCCAAGCAGCGAGCGTGACCCGAGCACCAGCGCCGTCGTCAGTTCTGCTTCGAGCGCTATGCCCTTTTCCTCTGCCAGCGGCTGGTAGATTTCGACGAGCTCGCGAAGGATCGCGTCGAGCTGCAGTGATACGAAGGTTGAAGCGGGTGTGGCCTCGGCGCGACTTAGACTTAACATGTCGTCGATCAGGTGCAGGATGCCGTCAAGATCATGCCGCGTCTCTTCAAGGATATCACGCTGGGCCGATCCCGCGTCTGCCTGCATGTCGGCGAGCTCCAGCCTCGTTCGAATACGGGTAAGAGGGGTCTTCAAATCATGCGCCATACCGTCGGTCGCGGCGCGGAGCGACCCTACCAGCCTTTCGACCTCACCAAAGGTGCGGTTGATCGTCTCGGCCAGCCGGTCATATTCGTCACCACGCGGTGACACGG
Source organism: Sphingomonas sp. BAUL-RG-20F-R05-02 (assembly GCF_022662305.1). Taxonomy (GTDB): domain Bacteria; phylum Pseudomonadota; class Alphaproteobacteria; order Sphingomonadales; family Sphingomonadaceae; genus Sphingomonas. The sequence continues at coordinate 53,258 of NZ_JAKNQH010000002.1, read as the reverse complement.
GCAGGCGCTCAGCGAGCTGGCCCGAGAGGAAGCGCTCTCCCGCATCCGATACCACCCGCACGAAGGCAAGACCGCGACGACTATGCCACCAGCCAAGCAGGAGGCCGAGGGCGCCCGTCGCGAGCAACGACCACGACAGCGCGGAAAGATAGCGCTGTCGCAGGGTCGCACGTTCGTCCGCGAAATCGCCGACCAGCAAACGGTCGCCGCCATCGAGTAACACCGCACGCGCTTCTACCCAGCGCCGGCTGCTTTCGCCGCGCGTGTTGGCAACGCTGGTTTCGAAACTTCGGAAGCCGGTGTCGGTGATCTCAGCCGGCCAGCTTGCAAGATTGCCTGCGATCGGCGTGCCATCGGGTAGAGCCAGAAGGTAGAAGAACTCGTGAATGCGCGGCACCGCCTGTTGTCGCTCGATGGCCTGTGCGACGCCGTTCATGCCCTCGCTACGGTAACGATCAATGAGGCCGGCCATTTCGTCATCGACGACCGCCCGCCGTTGAGCCTCAAAGGTGCGGGCGGTCTGGATGTACTGTAGCGTCAGGGCGACACCAGTCGAAATGAGCGCGATCAGGGTGATCCACAAGGCGCCGCGCCAGGCCGCGCTTCGGGTATGGCGGCGCTTAGGCGGCATCTAGCCGGTAACCCGCGCCGCGGACCGTTCGGACCATCGGAGTTTCGCCTTCGCCGTCGATCTTCGCGCGCAGGCGGCTGATGTGCACGTCGATGACATTTGTGCCCGGATTGAAGTCGTAATCCCAGATTGCTTCAAGCAACATAGTCCTTGTGACGACCTGACCGGCGTGGCGCATCAGATACTCGAGCAGCTGGAATTCCTTGTTGAGCAGCTCGATCGGCCGGCCGCCACGACGCGCGGACCGGCCAAGCAGATCCAGCGTGAGACTACCGATCTGGCGCCGCGAGGCAGGCGGGGGATGTTCGCTGCGGCGCCTGACGATCGCCTCCAGGCGTGCGATCAGTTCCTGAAAGGAGAACGGCTTGGGCAGATAATCATCTCCGCCCGCTCGCAGACCAGCCACGCGATCACCGACCTCTCCCAAAGCTGACAGGAGCAGCACCGGCGTGCGGTTTCCCTGCGCACGCATTGCCTGCAGTACAGCGAGCCCGTCGAGCTTCGGGAGGTTTCGATCGAGGATCAGCGCATCATAGTCGTGCGTCAGCACCGCCGTCAGGCCCCCGACGCCATCAAGCGCGGTGTCGCAGCTATGACCGAGTTCCATCAGCCCGTGCCGCACGTAGCTGGCGGTCTGCGCATCGTCCTCAACCAACAGCAGCTTCATCGCGCGCCCTCTGCGACCGACCCGTAGCAGGGAAGGGGACGCCCGGCGATCCCGCCGGTTCCGACCGAAGTGCCAGTCTAAGCGTTGTGGTCACCTCCGATGCGAAGGTTTAGCGAAAATTGTCGGCCGTCGCGTAGCACCGTCACCGGTACGCTTGAGCCTGCTCTTGCATCGGCGACCATGCGCGATAGCGTTCGACTGTCTTTAACCTGATGTCCTGCGAACGTACGCACGACATCTCCCTGCTTGACCCCGGAGAAGAAGGCCGGACTGTCGACATCGACGCTGGCGACGAGCGCACCGTCGGTGTTCTTCATGCCCATGGCATCGGCTATATCTGGCGTCACGGTCTGCAGCGCTACGCCAATGTGTCCGCGTGACACGCTACCATGCGCGATGATCTGGTCGGAAACGCGTTTGACCATGGCTTCGGGGATCGCGAAGCCGATGCCTACATTGCCTCCCGAGGGTGAGAAGATGGCGGTGTTCATACCGATGACCCGACCATCGCCATCGAACAGCGGCCCCCCGGAATTCCCTGAATTGATCGCCGCATCGACCTGCAGGAAGTCATCGTACGGGCCCTCACCAATGTCGCGGCCACGTGCAGAGACGATGCCAGCGGTCACCGTGTTGCCTAACCCGAAGGGGCTGCCGACAGCGAACACGCTGTCGCCGACGCGGATGTGACCACTGTCTCCCCATTCGACTGGCTGGAAATTGCCGGTACCGTGGATTTTCACCACAGCGACGTCCGTTTTGGGGTCGGTTCCTAGAACCGTCCCATCAAACTCGCGTCCGTCGCTCAGTTGCACCTTCACTTGTGTCGCACCGTCGACGACATGATTGTTCGTGAGTACAATACCGGAGCGATCGATGATGAAGCCAGACCCGAGCGCTCCTTGGAGCGGCGCTTGTTGAGGCGTACCGTCGCCCGCCCCGAACTGAGGTCCGAAGAAGCGGCGCAGTTGATCCTGCATGGAGCCGTCTGACCCCTCTCCGTCATTGTCGCCGAGTGGCATCGCCATGCGCTGAGCTTCGGCATGTTTCATCACCTTGATCTGCACGACGCTCGGCCCGACGGCCTGAACCATATCGGCAAGGGCGTGGGGTTGGCCGGAACCCACGTGCGCGACCGCCGGGGCGACCACGGCACGACTGACGTCGCTGTCGCCAAGCGCTAAGGCGCCCGTGGCGCCGATCGCCGCACCACCCGCCAGCAGCAGCGCCGCCAACTTCGACGGTCGTTTGAAACCTTTGTGCGATTGCATCATGTGATCCCGATAGAATTAGCGTAGGTCCTTTCTGCGCCGCGAGGTTCAACTGAGCCTGTGACCGGGATTAAATCGATGTAATGGTCGGCGGCTGTCTGAACTGGCATGGTGCACGCGCTAAAGCGGCGGCTGGTTCTAGCCTGAATGGCTCAGGTGAGGGCTGTCGAATACGATTATCAGGTCGTCTAGGCTCGAAGGATGTCCGCCTCATCGACGCACCTGAACGTCAGGCGATCCGGCGGTGCGCCGGCGATCGGCGTATCAATCCCGTTGATCTGGCGGATTTATGGCGTTTGAACGCGCGAGACCAACATGTGAGTCTTTGCGCCGCTTCCACCATCTATGTTGTTTAAAAACAACTAGTGGTGACCCCTACGGGAGGCGTTGGTCCAGCGTGAGAAGCACGTAATTCTGCGGTTTCGTGGGCTGCTTACCCATCCGTTTGTACACACGGCCTGTACCCATGTGTATGAAGATATGAGCCCGCTAATTGCCATCCGTCAAGGAGAAGCTGGTGGAAACCGGAATGGCTGGTTTGGAGATCGGCAGAGGCTTAGCTGCCGCTCGTTCAGGTCGGGTGTCGCACCACTCCTGAGTTTCGAGCGTCTCGTATATCCCGCCTTTGCGACACATTATTCGCTTCGGAGTGGAAAGCTGACATCGAATGAGAGTACCGACGACGATCAGCGCGATGCCCACGAGCATGACGTGGTCCATCTTCACGGCGCCATATGGTAGTGCATTGCCCGCGCCATCATGAACACCGGCAGATGCGCGACCACGCCCGCGGTCACCGCGACGCAGCCGAGCGCAAAGCCTCAGACCACCAGTCGGTCCGAAAGCGTGCTGCCCATCGTCCGCATCAACGCCACAGTCTCCCGCTACCGGCGGAGCCTATCAGGGCATGCTGACGATTGGTCCACGCCGGCTCGACAGATACAACGTGCCTTACGCTTCGCGGCATGTCACAAGGCCGTCGCATCAACGAGAAATCGCGATTTACCATGAGACACATCATTTCGCCGCGGTCCTTGCTGATCGCGCTTCTCACCGCTTCGCTTGGTCTCGGCGCGATTGCGCCGGCGGCCGCGCAGGACGTTCTCGATCCCGATCCCAACACGCTGCCGGCGTCGCGGGACCCGCATCGTACCGCCAACGGCCTCGCGCAGACGCCGCCGATGGGGTGGAATAGCTGGAATAAGTTCGCCTGCAACGTCAACGAGAAGGTCATCCGCGACACCGTCGACGCGATCGCTTCGAACGGCATGAAAGATGCCGGCTATCGCTACGTCGTGATCGACGATTGCTGGCAAGGTCCGCGCGACGAAAACGGTTTCATCACTGCAGACAAGGTTCGTTTTCCTAGCGGCATTAAGGCGCTGGCGGATTACGTCCACGGCAAGGGACTGCTGTTCGGCATCTATTCCGATGCCGGCACGAAGACCTGCGGCGGCCGGCCCGGCAGCCACGGCCATGAATATCAGGACGCGCTGCAATATGGCCGCTGGGGGGTCGATTACCTAAAGTACGATTGGTGCTCGACCGGCAGCCGCAATGCCGAGGAAGCCTATGCGCTGATGGCGGATGCGCTGAGAGCGAGCGGGCGGCCGATCGTGTTCTCAATGTGCGAATGGGGGACGGCTAAACCGTGGCTGTGGGCGGAGAAGATCGGCAACCTGTGGCGCACGACGGGCGACATCACCGACAAGTGGGTCGGCAAGCATGGCTACAGCCTCGGCATAAGCACGATCGTCGACCGGAACGAGCCGCTGTGGCCCTACGCCGGTCCCGGACACTGGAATGACCCGGACATGCTCGAGGTCGGCAATGGCGGCATGACCGATGCCGAATATCGCAGCCATTTCGCACTGTGGGCGATGATGGCGGCGCCGCTGATCGCGGGCAACGACGTCGCCAGCATGACCGCGGCGACGCGGGCGATCCTGCTCAACCGCGACGTTATCGCCATCGATCAGGATCCGGCCGGCATCCAGGGGCACCGCATCTGGACGGACGGCGACCGCGAAGTCTGGATGAAGCCACTTGCGAACGGCGGGCGCGCGGTGTTGCTGTGGAACCGGGGGGCGGCCGCTACTCCGATCGCGGTCGACTGGGCGATGCTGGGGTACCCCGCTTCGTTAAAGCTGAAGATGCGCGATGTGTGGGCACATAAGGATGTGCCCGCAGTCACCGGACGCTACACCGCCAGCGTGCCGTCACACGACGTCGTGATGATGACGCTGGGAAACTGACCGTTTAATCCGCCATATCGCGCTTGCCCTGCTGCTGACCGGTGCGGCCGTCTCGGCTGCGCAGGACGGCGTGCACCTCAATTAGATCGGCTTCCTGCCCGACACCGCCAAGCGTGCGATCCTCACCGATGCGGCCGCGCGTCCGCTATCGTGGTGCATGCTGAACGAGGCCGGGCAGGTCGCGGCGAGCGGCATGATACACATTTCCGGTGACGACGCCGCCTCCGGCGACCATGTCCACCAGATCGACCTATCGACAGTACGGGTGCCGGGCCGCTACCGGCTCGATGTCGGCGGTGTCGTCAGCCATCCGTTCGTTGTCGGTGCCGGCGTGTCCCACCCGCTGACGCCTGCGGCGCAGGGGCGCGGACCAATGCGGCACGGTCTGGCCCGGCGGCGCCTACACGCTCGACGTCACCGGCGGCTGGTACGACGCGGGCGATCAGGGCAAATATGTCGTCAACGGCGGGGTCGCGCTCTGGACACTCCAAAACCTCTACGAGGCAAATATCCCGCATCCCTTCCCGGATGGCAGTGCAGCGCTGCCCGAGGCAGGGAACGGCATCAACGATCTGCTTGACGGGGCGCGATGGGAGATGCGCTTCCTGCTCGAAATGCAGGTGTCGGACGGCGCGCGGCTCGCACTGCCGGCCGGTCGTCAGTCGGCAACCGGCCCAGTGCGGCTGACGACGATCAATGCCGGCGGCATGGCGCATCGCAAGGTCGCCGACCGCAACTGGACCGCCATGCCGACGATTCCGGCCAACGATCGCGAAGAGCGGCTGCTGTACCCGCCGAGCACCGCCGCTACGCTCAACCTCGCCGCGACGGCCGCGCAGTGCGCACGCATATGGAAGGGTGTGGACGATGGTTTCGCGCACCGCTGCCTGATGGCCGCCGAGCATGCCTACCGCGCGGCGCTGCGCAATCGGCAGGTGTTCGCCGCGCAGGCGTTCCCCGGTAGCGGCGGCTATGGCGACGACGATCTGGCCGACGAATTCTACTGGGCTACCGCCGAACTCTACGCGACCACGCACCGGCTCGAACTGGCGGACGCGCTGCACGGCATGGCGCTGCACGCATCGCCGCTTACCGGTCCGCGGGGTGGGGCAGCACCGCCGCGCTGGGGGCGATCACGCCCGCCACGGCAAGCGGCGTGCCGGCACCGGAGCGCGACTAGGCGCGCGCGAAACTGGTAACGCTCGCCGAACGTTGGTCGCGGAGGAGACGCGGACCGGCTACCATCTGCCGTTCGCCGGCGTCAGCTACGGCTGGGCCTCGAACGGGGTATCCTCAATCGGGCCGTCGTGCTGGCGCTGGCGGCGCGCTTCACCGGCCAGACCCGCTACCGCGACGCCGCGGTCGACGCCGCCGATTACGTGCTCGGCCGCAACCCGCTCGACCGCAGCTACGTCACCGGTTTCGGCTGGAATCTGATGACGCGGCCACACCACCGGTTTTGGGCACATCAGTTCGACCCGCGTCTGCCCGGGCCGCCGCCCGGCGTGCTGAGAGGCGGCCCCAACGCGACCGCGTTCGCCGATCCGACCTTCGCGACACTGAAAGGCCGCTGCGCGCCGCAACGTTGCTGGCTCGACGACGGGCGCGCTTATGCCAACAACGAAGTCGCGATCCACTGGAACGTGCCGCGGTTGTGGGGCGCGACCTGGCTGGACGGCGGCGCGCGCTAGGGTCAGCCGGCGAGCGAGCGGGGCAGTTCGTCGCGCGTGATATACCGTTCAGAGTTGTAATAGGCACGAAGCTGCTCGGCGGTGTTCTGCGACGGGTCCATCAGCCAGCGCGTGTGCCACGTCATGAACCACAGCCAATCGGCATCAGGCCCCAGCGTTGCGGGATCAGGGATCGGGCCGTTCTCGTGGAGGCAGATCGGCACGGTGCCGCCGACGATCGCCTTCACCTGCGCGAACATCGGCGCGAGGTTGCCATGATCCTGAACGTAGATGTCCGCACCGGCGATATCGATATAGTCTCGCCCCGGATAATAGGTGGGGTCGACGTTCTGACCGGCCCAGCCCAGCACCCAGATCAGGTTGTTGAGCCCGCGTGTGTGCGTGAAATAATCATATTGCATCCGCCACAACGCCTTCACCGCGTCGGGGCCATGCTTTCCCCACCAGAACCAAGTGCCGCTGAATTCGTGGAACGGGCGCCACAGCACCGGGACTTGGTGGTCGCGCAATTCCGTCAGTAGATCCGCGACATGCGCCATCTGTTCGCGCATCAACTGGTTCTGCCGCGTGCCCGGCGTCAACGCTTTGGCGACATCGAAATCCTTCTTTGAATTTTCATAGCCGGTGCCGATATCGGGCGCGCCCCAGTGCCAGCACAGCGCGACGATGCCGCCCGTCTTGTGCCACGCGATCGCGCGCGCGTTCACCGGTTCCTGATCGCTCGGCACGATATAGTCGAACCCGAGGATCGCGGGCAGCTTGCCGGTGGTCTTCTCGATATAGTCGAGTTCCTGGCGCGCGCCGCCGGGGGTGAAATCCTGCTCCTGCTGGCCGGTCAGTGTGTGGTTGCCATATTGCGACCACAGATAGGCATAGAGCGTCCGCGCTTCCTTCGAGGCGGCCCGGTTGCTGAGTTGCCCGCGCCGCGTGCGCGGCTTCGCCATGTCGGCGGCGTTCGCGGCACCCGGCAGCAGCGCCAGTGCCGCCGCGCCCGCCAGGGTTTCCCGTCTGCTCCACACCATCGTCTGTTTCCTTTTCGTCATCGATCAATTGCCGCAACCGGCCGGTCCCGGTGGCGCGCTGGCAATCCGGGCGATCGAGATGTCAACACCGGCGGCGCCGTCGCTCGTCAGCACCATTGGCCGGGTGATCTTCGCCATATCAACACCGGCGTCGGCGAAGCAGCGCAGCGGCACGGCAAGCGATCGCCATTCGCCGACAGGCCCCTGCAACGAACCTTTGATCGGCAACGCGACGAGCTTGCCGCCCTCCATGCCGAGCGTGATCAAACCGGTCGGCGCGGCCGTGATGCGGTAATCGATCACGAGGCTGAGCAGACCGTTCGATTCCCGGCTGACGTCGATCGGGTGGGCTTCCTCGATTGCGACCGTGCCGGGGAAGCTGAGGCGCAGGCTGTCTTCCTGCGCGTTGCGATCAACGCGCGCGATTCGGGCACCGGCGGTCGCATCGAGCCGCGCGCCGCCCGCGACCCGGCCGCGAACGAACAGCGCGTTCTGGTCGCCCGCCGAGATTGCCGGCTTCGCTTCGCTCAGCAGCGGCACCGTCGTCGCTTGCGCGTAGGATAGGCCATAGCCGAACGGGAACTGGGGATCATATCCCGGGTCCCGCCGGTTGAGGACGTATTGATCGACCCGCTTCGGCCACGAGAAGCTCAGTTTGCCGTGAAAATCGGTGCGTGGCTTGCCGGCCGCGTCGCCGATCAGCACGTCGGCGATGCCACCGCCCTCCGTACCCGGCAGGAACGCCGCGACGAAGGCGTCGGACGCGTTGATCTCGGGCGCGATCCACAGCGGACGCCCCGACAGGAACACCGCGACGACCGGGATGCCCGCCGCCTTCAGCCGCTTGAGCAGCGCAAGATCGGATTTGTCGTCCGGCGAGAATTCAAGCGTCGGCCGGTCGCCGGTGAACTCGGCATAAGGCGTTTCGCCGAACACGACGATCGCCGCATCCGGTTTTGCGGTGTAGCGCCCGTCGACGGCGAGCGTCGCGCGGCCGCCCGCCGTCCGCGTCGCCGCGTCGATCCCCGACCAGATTGATTGTGCGTTTGGAAAATTCGCATTTGTGACGCCGGTGCCCTGCCATGTGATCGACCAGCCGCCGGACTGCATGCCAACATCATCCGCGCCGCGCCCCGCAACGAGAATGTTCGCGCTCGCCTTCAGCGGCAGCACGCCACCATTGTTCTTGAGTAGCACCAGTGATTCGCGCACCGCCTGACGCGCGATCGCGCGGTGCGCCGCGCTGCCCAACTCGTCGAAATGGCCTGCCAGCGGACGCGACGACGGTCGGCCCGCATCGAACGTGTGGGACAGCAGCTTGACGCGAAGAATGCGACGGACCGCATCGTCGAGCCGCGCGGGCGCGATCGTGCCGTCCTTCGCCTCGCGCAGCGTGTTCTCGTACAATTGCTTCCAGCCGTGGCCGGAATACATGAACATATCGAGCCCGGCGTTGATCGCGGTCGGGCAATCCTCGTTGGTGCAGCCGGGCACCTGACCATGCGCGTTCCAGTCGCCGATCACGAAGCCGTCGAAGCCCCAGCGATCCTTCAATACCCCCGTCAACAGGCTCTTGTTGGCGGTCATCTTGACGCCGTTCCAGCTCGAGAAGCTCGGCATCACCGTCAGCGCGCCGGCCGGCAGCGCGGTTTCGTATCCGGCGGCGTGGACGTCGCGCAACACGCTCTCGCTCACGCGGGTATCGCCTTGGTCATGGCCGCCGGTACCGCCATCGCCGAGGAAATGCTTGACAGAGGAAATGACATGGCCGGGGGCCATGAAGCCCGCGCCGACCCGGCCCTGAATCCCCTGCACCATCCGCCCGGCGTAGCTCGCGACGATCGCGGGATCTTCCGAATAGCTTTCGAACGTGCGGCCCCAGCGATCGTCCTGCACCACCGCCACGGTTGGTGCAAAGCTCCAGTCGAGCCCGGTGGAGGCGGTTTCCGCTGCCGTCGCCGCGCCGATCTTCTCGATCAGATCGGGGTCGCGCATCGCGCCGAGGCCGATGTTGTGGGGAAACAGGGTCGCGCCGACGACATTGTTGTCGCCGTGCACAGCATCCGTGCCCCAGATGATCGGAACGACCGCTCGCCCGTCAAAGCGCATAATCGACGCATCCCAGAACGCGTCGTACAGTTTGAGCCATTCCGGGCCGGGCGCGAATTCGTCGTTGTTGGGCGCGGAGTTGCCGCCGTTCAGAATCGCGCCGAACTTGTAGGTCAGCAGATCGGCCGGGGTGATCGACGCGATGTCGACCTGGATCAATTGGCCGACCTTGTCCTCGACGCTCATCCGCTGCAACAACGTGTTGATCCGCGCTTCCAGTTTGGGATCGCGCTGCCGTGCGTGCGGCAGCAGCGGCCACTGATCGGGATGGGCGGTCGCCGCGGCCGGCGTCGTGGGTGCGGGCGTCGCATCGGCGCTCATCCATGCGGAGGCGCCAAGGCCGATGGCGGACGCCAACAGCACGCGTTTGAATGGCGACATGTACGACCCCTCCATCTGTGATTGGTTACAGCCTTCGATCGACATGAGAGTGTTGTCAACGATACATATTTCAAATTTACTTTTTCCGTCCGAGTGTGCTTGATGCGGCAATTAGCCAGCAGGTAATCGGCTGGCGAACGGGAGAGGGCATTTGCAAAACGGCGGCATTCGGAACGCGGGGACGGCGCTTGCGACCCTTCTGGTGGCGATGGCGGCGCCTGCCGAGGCGCAGAGCTGGGGCCCGGTCAACGTCGATCTACCCGCCGGTGGCGAGGGCTATGTGCGGCCGGCGGGCGACGGCACGGCGCTGGTCGCCGACAGCGCATCGACGTTGTCGGCCTGGATCGAGGCATCACGCGCGCCGGCTGCCGGCATCATCCTGATCGGCGGCTTCGGTGACCCGGCCGATGCCCCGCGCCGGTTTCTGGCGTTGGTCGATGGTCGCGCGGCGCTGGTGACCGAAGCCGGCACGCTCACCGGGCGCGGCGCGCTGCCGACGCGCGGCTGGCATGCTATCGCAGCGACGGTGGCGGGTGGCACCGCGCGACTTTTTATCGATGGTCGTCAGGTCGCGACCGGGCCGCTCGGCGTCGCGGCGGTCAAGCCGGACATAACGGTCGGCCCGCGCCTGCGCATCGGCGGCGACGCGGCCTCACCGCTGTTCGCGCCCGGCTTCGCGGGGCGGGTGGTCGACCTGCAACTCGATGCCGGTGCCGCTGATGCGGCGACGCTGCGCGCCCGTGCGCAGGCGATGCCGAACCTGTCGGATATCGCTTTCCAGACCGGCAGCCCGCACTGGCCGGTGCAGACCCATCAGATGTACGGCCAGATCGCGCCACAGGATGCCTGGACGCTGCCGCGTTCACGCGCGCCGCTCGGCAAACCGGTCGCGTCGCCCGAGCCCGCCGGCCCGGAGATCGCCGCCACCGGACCGGGCGAGTGGTCGATCGCCGGCTGGCGGCTCGCGGAGGCGCCGAAGGTCGCCGTGCCCGGCGAGACGATCAGTCGTGCCGGTTTCGACGCACGGAGCTGGTATGCGGCGACCGTGCCGGGCACGGTGCTGACGACGCTGGTCGATCGCGGCGTGTACGCGGACCCCGCTTTCGGCATCAACAACACCGCGATCCCCGAAACGCTCGCGCGGCAGGACTATTGGTATCGTAGCGAGTTCGACGTGCCGGCGGACGCGGTCGGTCGTCATCAGGATCTCGATTTCAAAGGCGTCAACTATGCCGCCGAAGTGTGGCTCAACGGACAGAAGCTCGGCGGGATCACCGGCGCGTTCATCCGTGGCCGCTTCGACGTCACGGGCAAGCTGCGGCCGGGCCGCAACGCGGTCGCCGTCCGCGTGTCGCCACCGCCGCACCCCGGCCTCAACCAGGAGGAATCGCTGACCTCGGGCGTGGGCGAGAACGGTGGCATGATGATGCTGGACGGGCCGACCTTCGTGGCGACCGAGGGGTGGGACTGGATCCCGACGATACGCGATCGCAATACCGGATTGTGGCAGGGGGTGGCGCTGCGCGCGACCGGCGACGCGGCGATCGGCGATGCACACGTCGTCACCGCATTGCCGCGCCCGGACAATAGCGTAGCCGATGTCGAGATCACCGTACCGCTCACCAATCGCGTCGCCCATGCCGTCACCGCGACCGTGCGCGCCACGTTCGACGACGTCAGCGTTCAAAAGCGCGTCACGCTCGCGCCGGGCCAGCAGACCGACGTGGTGCTGCGCCCGGCCGACTTCCCGCAATTGTCGGTGCAGCATCCGCGACTGTGGTGGCCGAACGGCTATGGCGCGCCGACGCTGCATGATCTCACGCTGACCACCAGCGTCGATGGCCGCACCAGCGACACCAGCAAACTGCGCTTCGGCATGCGGCAGGTGACCTACGACCTGTCGCTGATGGATCAGCATGGCGCGCTCGACCGCGTGACCGTCGATCTCACCAAAGCGCGCGCGCTTGGGCAGCCGATCGTCGATGGCAGCCATACCGGCATTCGCAAGGTCGCGAACGGCTGGGCCGCCAGCCTGTATCCGGGTGCGGAGACGAGCCCGGCCGTCACCCCGCTCGTCGATGCACCGGGCCTGTCGCCCTATCTCGTCCTGCGCGTCAACGGCGTCCGCATCGCCGCCAAGGGCGGCAACATCGGCATGGACGACTTCATGAAGCGCGTCGACCGGACGCGGCTGGAGCCGATGTTCCGGCTGCACAAGGACGCGCACCTCAACATCGTGCGCAACTGGGTAGGGCAGGACACCGAGGACACGTTCTTCGACCTCGCCGACGAATACGGCATGATGGTGCTGTCCGACTTCTGGGAATCCACGCAGGATTACAACATCGAGACCGATGTTCCCGCCACCTTCATGGCCAACGCCACCGATGTGGTGAAGCGCTATCGCAATCACCCCTCGATCGTGGTGTGGTTCGGCCGCAACGAGGGCGTACCGCAACCGGCGCTCAACGAAGCTCTGCAGAAGCTGATCCACGACGAGGACGGCACCCGGCTCTACATGGGATCGTCCAACCGGGTGAACCTCCAGAATTCCGGCCCGTACAACTGGCAGCGCCCGGAAACCTATTTCACCACGCACGCGCGCGGTTTTTCGGTAGAGGACGGCACGCCGTCACTGCCGACGCTCGAATCCTGGCAACGCACGATGGCGCCGGCGGATCAGTGGCCGATCAGCGATGCCTGGGCCTATCACGACTGGCATCAGGTCGGGAACGGCGCGGTGAAGACCTATACCGACGCGTTGGCGGCGCGGTTCGGCGCGGGCACCAGCCTGCCCGATTTCGAACGGAAAGCGCAGATGATGCAGTACGAATCGTACCGCGCGATCTTCGAGGGGTTCAACGCGGGCCTGTGGACGGTGAACTCCGGCCGGATGCTGTGGATGACGCAGCCGGCATGGCCGTCGTCGGCATGGAACATCTTCTCGTCCGACTATGACACGCAGGCGAGCTTCTACGGGGTCAAGAAGGCGTCTGAACCCGTTCACGTCCAGATGAACCTGCCGGACGGCAAGGTCGTATTGGTCAACAACACGCTCGGTGATCTGTCGGGGGTAAGCGTGCGCGCGCATGTCGTCGGCGTAAGCGGCCAGGCGCTTGGCGATCGCAGTGCGACGGTGGCGGTGGCCCGCCAGCAGGTCGGCGAAGCGTTCGCGCTCGATCTGCCGAAACTGACCGCTGGCGGCATGGCGCTGATCCGCCTGACGGCAAGCGGCGCGGATGGCGCCGAATTGTCGAACAACTTCTACTGGCAGGGCGCGGACGATGCCGCCTATCGCGCGCTCACCACGCTTGCCGCCGCGCCGCTGTCGGCAACGGTGACGCAGACGCCCGCCGGCGACGAAACCGAGCTGCGCGTGGACCTTGCCAATGCCGGCACCACGCCGGCGATCGAGGCCAAGCTGACGGTGATGAACGCCGACGGCACGCAAGTGCTGCCCGCCTATTTCAGCGACAATTACATCTCGCTGCTGCCGGGTGAGACCCGCGTCGTGACGATCCGCTTTCCGACCGCGAAAGCGCACACGCCGAGCGTGACGTTGCGCGGCTGGAACGTCACGCCCGCGACGTTGCCGGTCCGGTAATGCCGCAGATGACGGTTGGGCGCGTGGCGAGCGCGCTTCGCCTTCCCCTCCACCACGCACCCCGATCACGGATCCCGCCCAAGATGAAACACCTGCTTCTTTCGCTCGCGCTGCTGCCGATCGCGATCACCAGTGCCCCTGCCCGTGAGGTCGCCGCGCCCGTGGTCAGGGTCGATGGCGGCAGGATTGCCGGAACGATCGAGCCCGATGGTCGCGTCACGTTTCGCGCGGTGCCGTTCGCTGCACCGCCGCTCGGTCCGTTACGCTTCCGCCCGCCATCCGCCGTCGTACCATGGGCCGGGGTACGGGCGGCGCGGTCGTCCGCCCCGGCGTGCGCGCAACTCTCCGATGGCTGGAACAAGGCGCTCGTCGATACCAGCGCGGAGGATTGCCTGTATCTCGAGGTGGGGACGCCCGCTCTGCATCCGGCCAAACCGCTGCCCGTGTTCGTGTGGATTCACGGCGGCAGCAACAAGGCGGGCAGCGGTTCGGGTGCGGTGGTGTCGTCGCTGGTCAGCCACGGGATCGTCATGGCGTCGGTACAGTATCGGCTCGGCCCGCTCGGCTTCATGGCGCACCCGGCGCTGACGGCGGAAAGCCCGACACGTGCCTCGGGCAATTACGGGCTGATGGACCAGCAGGCGGCGCTGCGCTGGGTCCAGCGCAATATCGCGGCGTTCGGCGGCGATCCAGCCCGCGTGACGATCGGCGGCGAATCGGCAGGCGGCGAAGACGTCGGCTACCAGCAGGTCTCGCCGCTCGCGACGGGCTTGTTTCATGCCGCGATCGAAGAAAGCGGCACCGCCGGTTTCGGCTGGCCCGCGCGCACCCTCAGGACGAGCGAGGCGATCGGCGAGGAGATCGCCGCGCTCGCCGGCGTACCGAAAGCAAGCGCGGCGGCGCTGCGGGCGCTGCCCGTGGCGAAGCTGCTCGAGGCGGCGCGGCATATCCGCACGCCGGCCGGCCTGCCTGATCCGGGCACGGTGTGGCTTCAGACGACGGTCGACGGGCACGTCATCACCGAACCACCGGCCGCGACCTTGGCGCGGGGCGGCGGCACGCGTGTGCCGCTGCTGATCGGCAACAACACGCGTGAGATCGCGTTCTACGACAGCGCAGCCGTCACGCGCGCGGCGCTGGACGCGGCGTTTCCGGGCCACGGCGCGGAGGCGGCCAAGTTCTATGGACTGATGGACGCCACGCCGACCAAGGATGATCCGGTCTACGGCCCGGCGACGCTGCGGGCTGCGACCGACGCGCTGTTCACCTGCCCCGCCGATCTCGTCGCGCGCGCGCGTGCCGAAACGGGCGTGCCGGTATGGCAATATCTGTTCGGCTACGCGCCGGTCGGCCGCACCGTCACGCATGCCAGCGAGGTGCCGTTCGTCTTCGCGCGGCCGGGCGAGGCGGGCATTTCAGCGGACGCGCCGCCGTTGCAGGACTATTGGGCGAACTTCATCCGAACCGGCAATCCCAACGGAGCCGGCCTGGCGCATTGGCCGGATTACGGCGCGAGCCGCCGCTTCGTCACGTTTGGC
The DNA here is from genome assembly GCF_022662305.1 of Sphingomonas sp. BAUL-RG-20F-R05-02. Lineage (GTDB taxonomy): Bacteria > Pseudomonadota > Alphaproteobacteria > Sphingomonadales > Sphingomonadaceae > Sphingomonas. Next base: position 38,089 of record NZ_JAKNQH010000002.1, on the reverse strand, counting down.
AACGGTGCACCGGTGGCGGGCACGGATTTGCGGCCTGTACCTTGCCACTGGGTCATCAATCCATAATTCCTAAGCGCGTCGGGAGGCGAGACGAACCGCCTCCCGATCCCGTGAGGAATCCGGGGCGGCGCGGCTAGGCGGTGGTGGGCCACAGCCGTGCCGCGCCGCGGACGCCCGACGAGTCCCCCCAGCGCGCCGGCACGATTGGCGCGTCCCACACACCACCGAACACATGCGCGCGCACGATCGCAGGCAACGGCGCGTAAATTTCGGACACGTTCGACATGCCGCCCGCAAGCACGATCACATCGGGATCGACGATGTTGACGATCATCGCCAGGGCGCGGCCAAGCCGATCGACATAGCTGTCGAGCGACGCACGCGCCGCGCCGTCGCCGTCGCGTGCCGCCGCCGTGATCGCCGGCCCGGAGAGCGACACGCCGGTTCGCAGCCGGTGCACCCGCTCGAAACCGGTGCCGGAGATCATCGTCTCCATGCAACCGTATTGCCCGCACCAGCAGGCGGCGTCCGCTTCCTCGTTGCGCAGCCAGGGAACCGGCAGATGCCCCCACTCGCCGCCGAGACCGTTGGCGCCTTCGACGATACGGCCATCCACGACCAGACCGCCGCCGACGCCGGTGCCGACGATCACGCCGAACACCACTCGACCGGCCGCGCCGGCGCCGTCGACCGCTTCCGACAACACCATGCAATTGGCATCGTTGGCGACACGCACCGGGCGCCCCAGCGCGGTCGTGAGGTCGTCCCGGACCGGGCGGCCGTTGAGGAAGGTGGCGTTGGCGTTGCGCACCAGCCCGTCACGCGGGCTGGTGAAGCCCGGCAGCCCTACGCCCACGGACCCTCGCGCACCGATCTGCGCCTCGATCTGCGCGACCAGATCAACCAAGGCGTGGACGCAGCCATCGTAACTGCCGGGATTGGGAACGCGCAGCCGCGCGACGATCGCGCCGTCCGCATTCAGCGCCGCCGCTTCGAGCTTGGTGCCGCCGACATCGATGCCGATCTGCATGCCCGTCTCGTCAGCCACGATCAGCGCACCCCGCCGACAGCGACCAAGTGGTCACGCCCGCCCAACGCGGGGACGCTACCGCCTCACCCGATGTGTCCGGCCGGACCTTGCCGAAGCCCGGCGCGAAAGCGATCGCGTTCCATCGCGGGCGACGCGGAGGAAGAAAAGATGTCGTCATCAAAAATTCCTGCAATTCGATCAGGGGAGATCGTCTCGAAGCGAAGACGGGTCGGTTTGCTGGAGTATCGCAGTGCGCGGTGCAAACCTTCGCTGTATCTGCGAGGTGATAATGGTTCGATCACAATGCGTGGTGTTCTTGCATCCCCTCGGCTTGCCATGCCGGCCTGTTCCGGCATTTTGCCTACTCCAAAGGAAAATTCAATTTAAATAATCTTCTACTGTTGCTGCTCCGGTTATTTTCCCGGTACGTGCTGCCGGATGACGTGTGACCCTTCAGGATGGCTAGCGTGAAGGCCCGTCCTCAGCCCGCCGATGGCGATCGACGCAGCGTTCCGTCCGCAGATGCTCGCGACGGGCGATTGTCGCGCAGCCTGTCGGGCACCAATCTTGCCCGCGCCGGCGATTATAATCTGCGTACCGTGTTGCAGGCGATCCGGCTTGCGCCCGGCACTACCCGTGTCGCGATCGCGCACCAGACCGGGCTGACCGCCGCCACCATCGCCAATATCACCGGCCGTCTTATCGAAATGGGGCTGGTACGGGTGATGGGCCGCCGCCAAGGCGGTCGCGGACAACCGCCGCTGGAATTGATGGTCGAGCCCGATGGCGCGTTCGGCATCGGCGTCAACATCGATCGCGACCATCTTACCATCGTGACGATGGATCTCGCAGGCGAAGTGCGCAGCCGCACCACGCGGGAGGTTGCATTTGCGCTGCCCGATACCGTCCGCGGCTTCCTGCGTGACGAGATGGATCGTGCGATCGCCAGCGGCAACATCAAGCGCGACCAGATTCTCGGCATCGGCGTGGCGATACCCGACGATCTCGGCCGAATCTCGCTGCCCGGGCAGCCCGAAGCGTACCGCGCCTGGGACGGCACCGAGGTCGCCGATCTGTTTCACGGTCTGCCGTGGCAGGTGCATTGTGACAACGACGCCGCCGCTGCCGCGCTGGGGGAGGCCGAGTTCGGCACCGGCTTCGACAATCCGACTTTCCTGTATCTGCTGGTCAGCGCGGGGCTGGGCGGTGGTCTGGTGGTCGATCGCAGCTACCATCGCGGCGCGGGCAACCGCTCGGGGGAGATCGGTCTGATCCCGGATGCGAGCGCGGGTGCCGCCGGCGCGACCGTGCAGGACACGGTGTCGCTGTCCGCGCTGCTCCGTCGTCTGGAAGCGGCCGGGCTGCCGGTCGAAACCGTAGCCGCGCTCGACCGGCTAGAAGGACGTGCGGCCAAGATTGTCGATCACTGGCTCGACGATGCGGTTCGGGCGTTGACGGCCCCGATCGTCTCGGTGAATTGTCTGATCGACCCGGATGCCATCCTGATCGGTGGCCGTTTGCCGATGTCTTTGATCCACCGTCTGGCAGAACAGTTGAACGCTGCGATGGAAAATCTGCCCGTACCGTCGCGCGCACCAATTCGTCCGGCGATCATGGCGCAAGATGCGCCCGCGATCGGTGCCGCGATCCTGCCATTCCTTGATCATCTGTTGCCGTCCGACGCTATCCTGATCCAGGCGGGCCGGTGATCGTCAGAGGGGCGAAGCCCGCAGACTAACGGACCGATCCGATCGACCGATTAGCGGATCATGGCGGGGCCGGAAGTCTCCTCCCGGCCCTGCCGACACGTTACAGCGACAGGCGAACGGTCAACTGGAACTGACGATCGCTCTTGAAGAACGAGCGCGGTGCCTCAAGCCCCACGCCATTCAGCACGAAGGTCGTCTTGGTCGTCGTATCCAGCAAGTTCTGCGCCTGAATGCCGATTTTGAACTGCTTGTTGACCGTGTAGAACAGCGATCCATCTAGCTGCCCGCTCGCCAGCGCATAGACCGGCAGATACGGGAACACGACATCGCGGTTGGTGAGCAGATACTTCGAGCGCCAGCTATACGCGACACGAGCATAGAAGCCGAATAGATCATAGAAGGCCGACGCGTTAAAATTGTACTTCGACAGGCCGGCCAGCGGCAAGTTGCTGTACAGGCCGGTCACATCCAGCGGCGGCCGGCTGCCATCAGCCGCACCGTTCGCCGGCACCGAGTTCGGGATCTTGCCCGGATCGATATAAGTGAATGTCAACTGCGTACCCAGCCCGCGCAAAGCGCCCGGTAGGAAGTCGAAGGTCTGCTGATACGCCGCTTCCGCGCCCTTGATATGGGCATGGCCGGGTGCGTTCGCAGGGCCGTTCACAAGAACGTCATAGGTCGCGCCGTTGTTGGTGAGGCTGCGGGTGAAGCCGTAATTGTCGAGAATAATGTTGGACAGATCCTTGTAGAACACCGCACCGGTGAGCGAGCCAACCTTGGCGAAATACCATTCGCTGGTCAGGTCGAACTGAAGCGCGTCGACCGGCCGCAGATACGGGTTCTGCGCGCTCGCCGTAAAGCCAAAGTTGCCGGCGCTGTTGCCGCCTGACACGCCAACGCCGACGTAATCCCGCAAGCTGCCGAAGTTAGGCCGCGAAATCGCTTTCGAAGCTGCAAACCGGAATAGCAGCTTCTCATTGGCCTGATATTTGAGATTGAAGCTCGGCAACCACTTATTGAACGATTGCGTGGCAACGTCGGGACGCGAAGCGCCGTTTGAAAACGCCAACGCGGAAGCCTGTTGCGCCGGGCTGATGGTGCAGATCGCCGGGACTGTGTTGCTACCGTTAGGGTGGGCCGACGAGTACGCGCAATACCCAGCAACATCACTGTAGTTTGCCGAAGGCGTAAATACTTGATTTGGCGTCGGGAACGTCAACGCGCCAATAGAACTGTCGGTGGTACGGACAAAGCGCACGCCGACGTTCCCCGATAGGCTCGATGCGCCGCCGCCGATCGAGTCGACGGCGAAATCCACACGGGCATAGGCGGAGTATGTCCGTTCGCTATTCTGGTAGATTTCGCTTGGCAGGAAGTAGCCGTCGACGAGGTTCGTCCCGCGATCTTCCAGCGGCTTGTAGCTGCCACCGGCCGCCGCCGTTGCTTGGCGCAGCAACGCTTCGAGTGCGGTATGGTTGGTCAACACTGCATCGGAGATATACGGGGTAGACGGAGGCGTTACCGCACCACCTCGGAAAAAGTTGTCGTAAGAGAATAGGCTCGTCTGTCCAGGATAGCTCGACAAATAGGCCGGACCGCCCGAAGTCCATGTATCAGAGACCGCACCCCAATTATTGTAGTCATTGGTGCGCACTGTCTGCTCGCGGTCCGAGTAGCGAATGCCAAACCGCGCCTTACGGAGGAATGAATCTTCCGATAGATCATATTGCGCGTCCGCCTTGCCCGACCATTCGTGACCGTCGTTGATTTGCCGATTGTTGAACGCGTCACGCATGTAAACATCATTGGGGCTTGCGAAATAGGCAGCCGTATTGAAACCCGGAGCGATCGACGTGATCTGTGGAATGCTCTTGCGCGCATCGATGTTAACCTGCGAATAGGTCGCCGTATCGACAATGTCGTCAACATTCTCGGCATGTGCCGTCACATACTGCCCATCAAAATTGAGGTGCAGGCGAGGCGTGGGCTCCCATTTGATGTTGATCGACTGATCTTGCGTGACCGAACTGCTATAGAAAAAGCGGTTTGAAAACGTGGTGAACTGACTGCCCGGTGCAAACTGCGACAGCGCGCCATACGTGCCGGACGGGCTGTTGCCATACACGGCACCGCCGGTGTGTGCGATAGTTCCGCTGGTGAAGATGCCGTCGTTATCGAACGTATAGTTCTGAAAATTTTGCCCAGCGATCGGCGCGGCGGCATTATATCCGACTGGATATGTATTGCCGACGTCGGCATAATAGACGTTGGGTTCGTTGGTGTGCTCGACCCAGGCTTCGCGGGCATCGGCGCGGACGAACTGCGCGGTGACGAGCAGGTTGCCCGAGGCATTCTCATATTGCAGCGCGCCAACGAAACCGATCCGCTCCCGATTGAAATCCTGCGTGCGCGAACCCGCGCCAGCCGGCGCGTAGACGACGTTCTTGCCGGCAGGCACCGGGAAATGATCGTAGATCGTGCTCGCGTACGGCGTGCCGGCGTTGATCGTATGACCTTCGCCCGCATCCTGCACGCCGTTACCGTTCGTGTCGTCATTGTACCGCGGCAGCGTGGCGGCGAGAAACACCGAATCTGATCGGCTGTACTGCTGGTTGTAGCTGCCGCTGGCGAGCACGCCGATGCGGCCGCCACCGCCAAGCTGAAACTGCTTTGAGAACAGTCCGACGATCGCCGGAGCGCTACGGCGCTCGAGGTCGCCGTAGTTCACGCTACCCGACAGGTACAGGAGCTGATCCTTGCTGTCGAAAGGCTTGCGCGTGTTGATGTTGACGTCGCCGGCGATACCCCCCTCGATCATATCCGCCGTCAGGTTCTTGAACACTTCGACTGATCCGACTAGTTCGGTGGGGATATCGTTAAAGCCGATCTCACGGCCTGGCGTCGCAGCAAAGGTGTCGCGGCCATTGAATTCGCCACGAACGTAGTTGAGGCCGCGTATGGTGACGCTCGACCCTTCTACCGAAAAGTGCTGGGAATCGCTGGGCGAGGCGAAGCGGCTGATTGCAACGCCGGGCACGCGTTGCAACGCCTCGTTGACCGAACGATCTGGAAGCGCGCCGATGTCTTCGGCGGTGATGGCGTCAACCACTGTATCGGCGTTGCGTTTGATGTTCTGCGCGTTGGCGAGGCTCTGGCGCAGGCCGGTGACGATCACGTCCTGCGGCTCCGAGCCGTCGGCAGCTGGCGTCTGCGTGTCCGACGTTGTCACGGCGGACTGATCCTGCGCACCGGTATTGCTGATCGAAACGCTGTTCGAAACCGGCTTCTTGTCCGCGCTCGCGGCGGCGGACTGCCCGGCTTGCGCATCTTTGGTGGCGGGTGCGTCGTCGCGTGTGGCTGGCGCGGGGGCGGTCTGGGCAAAGGCATTCACCGGCACCTGCGCAGCAACCGCAAGGGCGAGCGCGGATGCTGTCGTCGTCAAAAGCCGACGCGAGCGCGTTTCAACGGAATATGCCGATTGACTCATTATTCCCCACCTCTCCTGAAACGGCGCCTTTGATAAGACTGCCGTCACTTCTGCAAACCGTTGAAAGCGACGTTGGCCAGGGTCTACGGTTCAGACGCGGCAACCTCAAGCGAAATATAGAAAGTTGATTTAAGAAAATTTTATGGTCAAAACGCGTGGTGTTCCTGCAACAATCTTTTCATTGAAAGGCGTTGGATGGCGTTTGCCCCGGTTCGCGTCATTGTTGTCGGCGGGGGAACCGCAGGCTGGATGACGGCGGCGGCTCTTGCCGGCCTAACCGGTTCCGCCTGCTCGGTCGACCTGATCGAATCGGAGGAGATCGGCATCATCGGCGTCGGCGAGGCCACGTTGCCGCATCTGCGCGCGTTTCTAGAACGCCTCGGCATCGACGAGCGTGCGTTTATGCATGCGACGGATGCGACCTATAAGCTAGGCATAGAATTTCGCGACTTCGGACGCGTCGGTGATCGGTACATCCACCCGTTCGGTACGTTTGGGCAGCCGCTCAACGACGTTGCGTTTCACCATTATTACGCCCGCCTCGCGCACGCCGGCGGGGTGCCGCCGATAGGCGCGTTTTCCGCTGGTGTCACAGCGGCGGAGGCGTGCCGCTTCGAGCAGCCGGGCAACGATCCGAACGATCCCACCACCAGCTTCGGCTATGCCTATCAGTTCGATGCGACGCGCTTCGCGCCGTTTCTGCGCGCGTGGTCGGAAGCGCGCGGCGTAACGCGCACGCCCGGCCGCATCGTCAGCGTCGAACGCGGCCTGGGCGAGCGGATCGGCGCGGTCAGGCTCGCCGACGGCACCCGGATCGAGGGCGATCTTTTCGTCGACTGTTCCGGCTTCCGGTCGCTGCTGCTCGGCGGCGAACTCGAGGAGGCGTGGGAGGACTGGTCGCACTGGCTCCCGTGTGATCGGGCGGTCGCGATGCCGTGCGAGAGTCCGCCCGGCCCGATCGAACCGTTCACCCGCGCGGTCGCGATGCCGGCGGGCTGGCGCTGGCGCATTCCGCTGCGGCACCGAATCGGCAACGGCTACGTCTATTCGAGTTCGCACCTCGACGATGGTGACGCAACCGAGGCATTGCTGGCGGCGCTGGAGGGCGCGCCCCTTGCCGAACCACGCTTCCTCCGGTTCCGTGCCGGGCGTCGGCGGCGCAGTTGGGTCGGCAACGTCGTCGCGGTCGGTCTCGCCTCGGGGTTTCTGGAGCCGCTCGAATCTACCAGCATCTATCTCGTGCAGGCAGCGATCACCGCGCTGATCGAGCATTTCCCCAATCGCCGCATCGCCGCTGTCGATCGCGACGGCTTCAACGCGACCATCGATGCCGAATATGACCGGATCCGCGATTTTCTGATCCTGCACTATCACGCGACGACGCGGGACGACACGGCGTTCTGGCGTCACGTCCGCACGATGGCGGTGCCGCCCAGCCTCGACGACAAGATCTCGTTGTGGCGGCAGACCGCACAGGTCGCGAAATACACGCAAGGCCTGTTCCTTGAGCCGAGCTGGGTCGCGGTCTTACTCGGACAAGGCGTTCTGCCCCACGGCTGGGATCAGCGGGCCGATCTGCCCAATGCGGGCGGGCTGACGCGCGCGTTCGGCGGCCTGTCACAAGCGATCGCCGCTCGGGTGGCGGCGATGCCCCTGCATGACGCGGATCTGCTGCGGGCATGACCGGGGCGATACGTTCGGTCGTGGTGTGCGGCGGCGGCGTGGTCGCTCTGTCGGCGGCGGTTGGCCTTGCACGCGCGTTGCCGCGCGCTCGCGTTCTATTGTTGCCCGTACCCGTCCCCGCCGATGCGCTTGCCGACCGGTTGCCGGTGGCTTTGCCGGCCAATGGCGCGCTGCTGGCGAAGCTCGGCATCCCCGTCGGACGCTTGTCCGCGCAAGGCATCGGCGCGCTGCGACTGGCAAGCCGCTTCGCTGATTGGGGCGCGGACGTGCCGTGGCTAGTCGGCGAGGGCGAGGCGCTTGCACCGCCGGGCATCGCGCTTCAACAGCTTTGGCTGCGCGCCGCCGAGGGCGGGTCGGTGCCGCCGTTCCACGATCTTGTGCCCGCCTGTGCGCTGGCGACGGCCGGTGCCGCTCTACCGCAGGCGCTTCATCCGGCCTCGCCACTGGTCGGTACGGCTACGGCGCTGCATATCGATGCGGCGCGGTTGACCGGGGCGCTGGCGGGATCGGCGCGGGAAGCGGGCGTACAGGTCGCGCCGCGCGGGCTTGCCATCGTCGGGATCGAACGCGGTCCCGCCGGCATCGTTGAGCTCGGCATGAACGATGGCTGTCGCTGGCAAGCAGACCTGTTCGTCGATGCGAGCGGCTCGGCGCGGGCCTTGCGCGGATCGGCCCCGGCGCCGGTCGCGGATTGGCGGCCTATGCTTCCGGTCGATCGCCTCCTGCTTGCAGCACCGGAACCTTATCACGCGATCGATACGTATCGGGCGCGGCCAGGCGGATGGCAGGCGCACTGGCCCGCCGCCACCGGCTATGGCTTCTCCGCAACGTCCGACGAGGCGGCGGCGCGGAAGGATCTCGGCGCCGCCGGCGCACGGTGTGAACTGGTCAGTCTCGACCCTGGCCGGCTGATCGACGGCTGGTCGGGCAACGTTCTTTCGCTCGGTGAGGCGGCGGTTCAGCCGGGTCCGCTCGGCCTGCTCGGCTATCCGATCGCGCTGGGGCAGCTCGCGCTCGCGCTGGAGCTTCTGCCCGGTCGCGAGATGGCACCGCTACTGCTCGCCGAATACAACCGCCGTGCCGGTCTGCATGCGGACCGGCTGCGTGATACCGCGATCGCGCTGTATGTCGCCGGCACGCGCCCGCGCGGCGCGTTCTGGGCACGCGCCGCGCGGGCGGCCCCGCCCGAACCGCTTGCCGCGCGAATGGCGCAGTTCGCCCGGCGTGGTACGCTGTCGCCGCTGGCGGAGGACAGTGTCGATCGTGATGTCTGGGCGGCGATCCTGCTCGGTCGCGGCGTGCGCCCGCAGCTTACCGGCCCGATTGCGCTGAACATGCCTGTCGATGCGGCGCGCACGGCTGTGTGGCAGATGGCGGACGACCTCGCACGAACGGTGGCCGCGCTGCCGATAGATAACGGGAACCGGATATGACGCGAGCGATCGGGCAGGTAGTGATCGTCGGTGGCGGCACTGCCGGATGGATGATGGCCGCCGCCGCCGGTCGCTTCCTCGACGACGGCCAGCGCCGGATCACCCTGATCGAGTCCGACGCGATCGGCACCGTCGGCGTGGGCGAGGCGACGATCCCGCCGATCCTAAAATTCAACCGCTTCCTTGGCATCGACGAGGGTGAGTTCCTGCGGGCGACCGGCGGCAGTTTTAAACTCGGCATCGAGTTCGTCGGCTGGGAAACCGGGCAGGACCGCTATTTTCATCCGTTCGGCACGTTTGGGCAGGATGTCGAGGGGCTCGCCTTCCACCAGCTGTGGCTGAAGCTGCGCTCCCGCGATGGCATCGGGCCGATCGGCGCGTATTCGCCGGCGGATGTGGTGGCGCGGCGCGGCGCGTTCGCGCCGCCGCCGCCCGAGTCGCGCGCGCCGCTATCCGGGCTGGCCTATGCCTATCATTTCGATGCGTCGCTCTACGCCGCCTTCCTTCGCCGACGCGCGGAGGAGGATGGCGTCATCCGAATCGAGGGTCGGGTCGACCGTACGGAACGCGACGAGGCGACCGGCCATGTCCGCGCGCTGATCCTCGACGACGGACGCCGGATCGAGGGGGAGCTGTTCGTCGATTGCTCGGGCTTCCGCAGCCTGCTGCTCGGCGATGCGATGGGGGTCGAGTTCGAGGACTGGTCGCACTGGCTGCCCTGCGACCGCGCCGTCGCTGTGCCGACGCGCCGCAGCGATCCGATCATCCCCTTCACCCGTGCGACCGCGCACGCGGCGGGATGGCAGTGGCGCATCCCGTTGCAACACCGCACCGGCAACGGCCTCGTCTATTCCAGCGCGCATCTGTCCGATGACGATGCGCGGGCGTTACTGCTCGCCAATATCGACACCGAACCGACCGCAGAGCCGCGCCATCTGTCGTTCCGCGCCGGGCGGCGGCAGCGGTTCTGGTCGGGAAATGTCGTGGCGCTGGGCTTAGCCGGGGGTTTTCTGGAACCACTGGAATCGACCAGCATCCACCTAATCCAGCAGGGCATCTCGAAACTGTTCGCGCTGTTTCCAGATACCGGCTTCGGCAGGATCGAGCGGGACGAGTATAACCGCCAGATGGGCGATCAATACGATTCGATCCGCGATTTCATCATCCTCCATTACCACGCCACGCGGCGTGACGATTCGCCGTTCTGGCGGCACCTGCGCACAATGGCGGTGCCGGACAGCCTGCGCCGCAAGATCGATCTGTTCCGCACCAAGGGCCGCGTGTTCCGCTATGACGACGAACTGTTCGCGGTGCCGAGCTGGGTGGCGGTGATGCTCGGCCAGGGCATCATGCCGGACGGCTACGATCCGGTGGTGGACGCGCTCGACGCGGATCGGCTGGCGGATGGCATCCGCCGCCTGCGCGCGGGCATGGCGCAGGCGGCCGCGACGCTGCCCGCCCATGGTGACGTTCTCGCGCGGATCGCAGCGTCTCCGCGAGTACGCTAACGCCCGAGCGCGCGAGACAGATAGGCGCGGATCATGTCGTCACGCTCCGGACTGGCCGGGCCGAGGATGCCGCGTGCCGCCACCGGCAAATGATCGGCGACGGCGGGGGCGTCGTCGGTGAACACATAATGGTCGAACCAGGTGCGCATCGCCGCGCGCTGACCGGCCGGCAAATCGCGGACTGCCATGATCGCGTGGACGAGCGCAGCGAACGGCGACACCTGTCCTTCCTGCCCCCACCAAAAATTTACCAGCACGTTGAGCGGCCCTGACGCGCGCACTTCGTGCCACCACAGCGACGGGATGAACAGCGCGTCGCCCGGCGCCAGTTCCGCCACCTGCATCGCCGCCGCCGCCGCGGCGAATTTCGGAAACCGCTCGAGGTCGGGTGCCTCGATATCCACCATGCTGGTCGGCTGGCCCGCCATCGTGCGATCGAGCGGGCCGACGTACAGGTTTTGCGTCTGTTCGGGCGGGAACAACACGATGCGACGGTGACCCGCCACCACCGCGGCGATGTTGCTCGACACGTCATAATGCGTTGAGACACGGCTGGCGTTGCCGATCCAGATCCGCGGCACCGCGTCGGGCGTCGCCAGCGGCAGCGGGTTCTCGCGCGTCCAGCCGGGGAAATGCTCGGGCGCGCTGGCCGCACCGGCGTAGAACGCGGGCGGGCGCGGGTTGGCGGCCTCCTTCAGCAGCGTCTCCAACAACAGCGGCAGCGTGATCTGGCCGCGTTCGAAATTGAAGCCGGACAGCTCTTCCCGGTAGAAGAAGCGACCGCCGATCTCGGGTGCGCCGACGAACAGGCTGGCCGGTCGCCCTCCGTCGAAACGGCGGAGATAGTCGGCGGTCGCCACTGGCCCGGCGCGTCCCGCCGCAACCGCTGGCCAATCCGCCACGAGCCCGCGCAGGATCACCGGATGATAGGCGGGCAAAACGTCGGCGGCGAAGCGCTCCGCCGTCATGCCGCGCATCTCCGGCACGCGCGGCGCGGTGGCGATGGAAGGAATCATGTTTCTCGTCGCTCCATGCGCGTCTGCACAGCTTCGCCCTTAACGCGCGGAACGTTCGCGAGCATAGGGGTCGGTGATGGCGGACCGTCCTACGCTATTGCACCGCATCATGCCATCTGGAGAGATCATGCCGTACCGCGCCGCCGTCCATATTTTCGCCGTCGCGCTGTTCGGCGGCCTGTCGGCGCCGATCTCGGCTGCCCCGCTCGGCAACGCACCGACCTTCGCGCGCATCTTCGGCGATCATTCCGTGCTACAGCGGGATCGCCCGCTGGCGATATGGGGGCAGGCCGCCCCGCACGCGCGCGTGCGTGTGACGCTGGGTGGTGGCGCCGCCACCGCCGTCGCGGACGCGTCGGGCAAATGGCAGGCTACGCTGCCTGCGCATCACGCGGGTGGCCCCTATACGCTCACCGCCACGGCCGACGGGGTGTCTACGAACCTTGCGGATGTGATGGTCGGCGACGTCTATCTGTGCGGCGGCCAGTCCAACATGGAGTTTCCCGCGCGTCTGTCGACCGGCGCCTGGAGCGGCCTCGGCAGCCCCGCGGACAGCGGCCTGCGGTTCGCCACCATCGTCAAGGACAGCGAGCCCGCGCCGCTCGCCGATCTGCATGATCCCGCGCCGTGGAAGATCGCTGGGCCGGATACCATTCCGGACGCGTCCGCCGTCTGTTATTATATGGCGCGGGCGTTGCGCAAGAGCGAGCACGTCCCGGTAGGCTTCGTCGCCGCCGACTGGGGCGGCACGACCATTCAGGGCTGGATCAGCGCCGGCGCGCTCGCCACGCTGCCGGCGTATCGCGAGCGCGTCGCGCAAGTGGCGCGGCTCGCCGTGGACGCGCCCGGCGCGCATGCCGACGAAGACCATCGCCAGGAGGCGTGGTGGGACGCGCACGACCCGCAGGCATCGGCAGAGCGCGCGTGGATCGCGCCCGGCTTCGACGATACGGGTTGGCCGGTCTACACGCCGAACGGTTCCTGGAAGGATGCAGGTGTCACCCAGCTTAGCGGGTTCGACGGCGTGGTCTGGCTGCGCAAGCGCGTGGACCTGACCGCGGCGCAAGCGGCGGCGGCGACGCAAATGCAACTCGGTCCGGTCGACACGTTCGACACGACCTGGATCAACGGTCACCGGGTCGGCAGCGGCGGCACCGCCTGGGCGTGGCGGATCTATGATCTGCCGGCGGGTACGCTCCACGCCGGTGCCAACGAGATCGTGTTGCGCGTGCTGGGTGGCGGCGGCCCGACCGGCGATCCCGCGATGCGCGGCATCAGGACGACGACGGGAGAGCTCATTCCGCTGGAGGGCGCGTGGCGCTATCGTACCGGTATGCGCGCGACCGGTCTTGCGGTGCCGCCCGCGCCGTGGGACGTGCCGACCAGCCTGACGACGCTCTACAACGGCATGATCGCGCCGATCGCACGCTATGGCTGGAAGCTTGCAGCCTGGTATCAGGGCGAGTCGAACGTCGGCGCTGCGAACGAATATGCCACGCTGTTGCCGATGTTGATGGCGGACTGGCGGCGCGCCAGCGGCGAGCCCGAGCTGCCCTTCGCGATCGTCCAGCTCGCCAATTACGGCACGCCGCGCAGTGACCCGGCGGAATCGGGCTGGGCGGAGCTGCGCGCTGCGCAGGCGCGCGTGGCGCGCGCCGATCCGCATGCCGCGCTTGCCGTGACGATCGACGTGGGGGACCGGTTCGATATTCATCCCTCGCAAAAGCTGGTGGTGGGCGAACGGCTGGCGAACGCCGCGCGCGTGATCGCCTATCATCACGACGGTGTCGTGGGCGGGCCGGAGGCGATCGCCGTGACCCGGTCGGGCGGCGATCTCATCATCCAGTTCCGGAACACAGGCGCGGGATTGCGCTCTTATGGCGCCAGTGTGGTTATCGGGTTTGAGGTATGTGCTGTCACGCGATGTCACTTCGTTCCGGGTGAAGCGGCTGGCAGTATCGTCCGATTACGTGGTGCTGGCGATACGCAGTCCACGAGAGTGCGTTATGCATGGGCAGATGCGCCAATAACTAATCTTTATGGTGGAGGCGAACTACCGGTGGTGCCGTTTGAACTCCCCGTGAAGGACCATAACGGCAACTCTGATGTCGTTCGGTAAAAACCAATGTGGCAAGAACAATCATCTGATCTATCCGTATCCTGTCAGTCTTGTTGCGGGGTGCAGATCGTGACGTCAAACAGATGGACGTAAATAGTATCTACTCTAAAGACACGACCGTTTAATAGGCTTAACTTAAGGCACTGTAAGGCTACCATGTCGTTAGGCAGTACCCATACGACAAGTTTTATGCCAAGGAAAAACGAAGGTCAGGGACATGATGCTCGAGCATATCTAATAATAAAAACCTAGACGTTCTTGCGGAATTCACTATACTTGTGCCTTTTATGTTAATATTACCCTGGTATTTATGCAGAATATTGTGGCCTATGGCGTAGGCATATTAGCTAAATTTCTCGATTCTAAAAGTATACATGCCTAGCGTATTGCTAAGTATGATTTAGCATAACATGATTCCACCTCTTACTATGTTTGATTTTGTTCAGAAAGGTCTGAAATGTGTCTGATTAACATGGTTACCTGATCGGCTTAGAGCCTCATTTAAAGGAGGACCATACGGCACCCATTCAAACGACATTGTGGAAGCTGCGAGAAGCGTTAACCATCAGCCATGACGGTTGAAAGCAGCTTTCCGCTGACGCCCAGTTGTCGTCATTGCCTCGGCGGAGTTACACTCAATCATGAGGTACGCTTTCAACTCCTCTGATAGACTTGCCCGCGAGGTGGACGTACTGCGACGATCCCGCGGTGAGCTCATGAAAATCCACTTAGAAAGCGACGCCCTTGAAACGAGCCTGCCTAACCCGCCGCACTCTGCTTGGCTCAACTATGTTGATGTTTGCATCGTCCGCCTTTGCCGGCTTGGAACGGCCTTTGTATCGCAATTCGAGCGCCGCTATCGCGGACCGGGTTCACGATCTGCTCAGCCGGATGACATTGGAAGAGATGACAGCACAGATGCGTTGTCTGTGGCAGCAGAAGACAAGCATCATGAACGCAGATGGCAGTTTTTCCGCTAGAAAGGCTGCGGCGTCCATTCCGCACGGAATCGGTCAGATCGCGCGGCCGGGGGATACGACCGGCACTACGCAAGCTACGCAAACCGCTTTTCGAAGTAGTAAGCAAACTATCGACTTCATTAATGCCGTTCAACGTTTCCACGTTGAAGAAACACGTCTTGGGATTCCCGCCCTGTTTCATGAAGAACTTGCTCATGGTTTCAGCGCCCGGGGTGCAACGATCTTTCCGGTACCTCCCGGTCTTGCGAGTACATGGGATCCCGTATTAGTCGAGCAGGTCTATACGGTCGCAGCAAGGGAAGCCCGCGCCCGCGGCATCACCGTCGCGCTCACGCCGGTGCTCGATCTAGCGCGAGACCCTCGTTATGGCCGGGTCGAAGAATTCTTTGGTGAAGATCCTTGGTTGAACGGCCGAATAGGAGTCGCGGCTGTTCGCGGCCTGCAAGGCCCCACGCGACCGCTCGCTAAAGACAGGGTTTTCGCAACACTAAAGCACTTTGTTCACGGAACTCCACAAGGCGGCATCAATCTCGCGCCTGCTGACGTTTCTGAGCGGACATTGCGGGAAGCGTACCTAATACCATTCCAGCAGGTGATCCGCGAGACGCACCCGGCTATCATTATGCCCTCGTACAACGAGATCGCCGGCGTTCCCTCCCACGCAAACAAGGAGTTGCTTCAGAAGACCGGCCGCGAACGCTTGATGTTCACGGGTGCGTATTTCAGCGATTACGATGGGGTCAAGAATTTGGTGACCCAGCACCACGTGGCAGCAAATGATGACGAGGCCGCGGTGCTCGCAATATCGGCCGGTGTCGACGCCGAGCTTCCCTTGGCGCAGCGTTTCAGAGACTCCCTGAATTGGTGCGAAGTGAACGCATCTCGATCTCGGCTATCGACGCCGCTGTAGCACGTATTCTCAGCCTGAAGTTCGAAGCTGGGCTTTTCGAACATCCTTATATCACCGCTGCGAACGTGCGAGCGGTGTCTGCGCCCGCGCACGTCGCACTGGCTCGGGAAGCCGCGCAAAAGTCGATTGTCTTGTTGAAAAATGATGGCTCGTTGCCTCTGAATCCAGCGTCCTCAATGAAGCTTGCGGTGATCGGTCCCAATGCAACCGAGGCGCTGTTCGGCGGTTATTCCGGCGTGAATGCGAACGCTGTGGGAGTGCTCGCAGGGATCCGGGCAGCAGTCGGTTCCAACGTTCAGGTCGAGCATGCCGACGGCGTCTGGATCACTGAGCCCGATCCAAACGGCGAGCATACTTGGGGTACGCCGCTAAGACGTCCTTCAACCGCTGACAATGCAGTTCGTATCGCCGAGGCCGTCGTGGTGGCCAAGCGCTCGGACATGATTGTTCTGGTGCTTGGGGATCGACCTGAGATCACCCGTGAAGCAGTGCAGTTCGGTGACCCTGGCGATCGCAGCACGCTTAGCCTGTTTGGTGATCAAGATGCCTTGGTCGAGGCGATGATTGCAATCGGCAAGCCGATTGTGGCGCTTCTGATCAACGGTCGCGCTTTGGCGATCGAGCGCTTAGCCGAGCAGGCAAATGCGCTGTTGGAATGCTGGTACCTTGGACAAGAGGGGGGCAATGCTGTTGCAGACGTTCTGTTCGGCAAGGTGAACCCGGGCGGTAAGCTCACGGTCTCGTTTCCTCGCTCGGTGGGTGAACTCCCGGTCTATTACGATCGGCACCCGTCCACAGATTTAAATCAATATGTCGAGGGGAAGCGTACCACGGTATTTTCGTTTGGGCATGGGCTGAGCTACACGAAGTTTAGAATTTCGACACCCCGCTTGACCAGGGCGACGATCGCTCAGACAGACAGTGTTGATGTCGAAGTCGACGTTACCAACATCGGGACGAGAGTCGGCGACGAAGTCATACAATTATACATTCGAGATGACGTAAGCTCAGTTCCAAGGCCGATTTTGGAATTGCGCGCATTCGAACGTGTGCCGATGATGCCGGGTCAGTCAAGAACCGTTCGCTTTCGTTTGACGCCCGATATGCTCGCGTTCTGGGACGTCGATATGAAATGGTCAGTCGAGCCCGGTTCGTTCACAATTTCGGTTGGAAATAGTGTGGAAGAACTTAAGACGGTCAAGCTGATGGTGATATAGATACAGCGCGTGGTATCGCCGAGTTAAGCTATGAATCGTCGATATTTGCGCGGGAAATAAGCCTACTGAACGGCAGCTCACCATCTAGTCTACGCGAAAACTTTTATTTGTGCCGTAACGGGCGGCATTGGCATCGAAACGGAAGAAATGCAGAAAACAATCGATGGCGCTGGCACCATGGTTGATTAGTTCACCCCACACGAGGCGCTCAGCGTTCTCACAAAGCCTCCATCACTTGCCACCCTCTAGCACCTCGGCGAGCAATCAAAGAAACGGGTCCAGAAGAGTATCTGTCTAGTCACGGCATCTGGTGGATCGCGTCGACGATGAACTGGTCTGGCTCTGACGTCCAGATCTTGGCGATGTACTCGTAGGGCGTGAGGCCGGTGAGCGTCTTAAGCCGGCGGGCGAAGATGTATGCCGCCATGAAGTCGGCAAGGTGCGTCCGCAGCTGGTCATGGCTGTGGTAATGGAAGCGTTTGACAGTCGCCTCCTTGATGGTGCGGTTCATCCGCTCGACCTGACCGTTCGTCCACGGGTGGTTGGGTTTCGTGAGCCGGTGCTCGATGTTGTCTGCCTCGCAGATCATGTCGAAGCGCAGCTGACGCGACGAGGCGGTGTTGCGGTTGCGGGGCTGCTCGGCGAACTGGACACCATTGTCGGTCAGGATCGTATGGTTGCGGTAAGGCGCAGCTTTTAGCAGATGTTCCAGGAACTCCCTCGCTGCGCGGCCTGTCAGCCTTGTCGACCAATTGAGTAACCGCGGACTTGCTCGTGCGGTCGATGCCGACGAATAGGTACAGATTGCCTTCGGCGGTCTGTACCTCGGCAATATTGAAGTTAAAGAAACCGATCGGGTCTCGCTTGAAGCGTTGCCGCTTCGGTTTATCGGCTTCGATGTCCGGCAGGCGGCAGATGCCGTGCCGCTGGAGGCAACGATGCAGAGCTGATCGTGTCAGCTGCGGTATCGACGGCTGCACCGCTAAGAGACAGTCGTCGAGAGGCAACAGCGTATGCCGACGGAACGCCTAGACCATCGCCTCTTCGGCCTCGGACAGGGTCGTAGAATGAGGAGCCTTCGGTGCGGTCATCAGATCCTCGACTATCGCCCGCTTCCGCCATCTCGCGACTGTTGTCGGGTTGATCCCCAGCTCCCGGGTCAGCGTCGAGAGCGAAGCTTGCGATCCTGTATTGCTGCTCGGAAGGCGTGCGTGGTCGTGGCGCTCCCGTGCGACGACATCGATGACACTCGTCGCAGGACCAGTTCCGCCCGCCATCCAGAAACGCTTGGAAAATTCTGGAAGATCGGTGCGAACACCGCGTCGACCATGCCGAAGTCGGCACCGCGGAACTATGGCCCTTCTGCCAGTACGGCTTCGAGCTGCTTGAGCCGCTCGCGCAGAGCCGTCCGCTTTGCGTCCACAGGGCCCGAATCGCTGGCGTTCAGGAACTGCCCTCGTCGCGGAGCGCCTGACTTTCGAGCAGACGGCATAGGAGTCCGCCTGCGACCACGCCGGCTCATGCAGAAATTCGATGATCCTCAGCCTCAAATCACTGGGTCGATGCACCGGCCATGTCTCGCTGCCGTTCGACCTGCTCTTCGCCGCCGCACCATGCAGCGTGAGTTAAGGGCTCGAGGTTTGCGAAGGCGGAGCTGCAGCGCCGGGGCAGGGCGGAGGTCCTGCTAACCTCTACTGGAGACATTACCCGCAACTTGTCACCGTATGGATCCGTCCCACTCGGCAAACTGTGACGAAGAAGCGCGGAAGTACAAATTTCGACTGTCGTTTTAATCGCTCGCTGGACGACAGAAGCTCGAGGCCGAATAGAAGCCGGGCTATATCATCTACTGTTTTTTTGGTTCGCCGGCTCCAGCGTTACCAGAGCCACATCATTGGTGTTCATAAACAAGGGTACTGATAGTCGTTCGTCTTTGCTGACACGAACCACTCGATCGACTTCGGCAGCGTCGGCGGTCAGGGCACGCATCCGCGCAAGCTGGTCCTGATTTAGCTGCGCGGGCAGCTTCATGTCGATATAAGCCGAGAGCGGATCGTTGTGACGGAAGCCCGTGCGGTGCACCCGTAGCCGGTACTGCCCTGGTGCGACATGGGCGAATGCCAAGCTGACCGGTGCGCTCGCGCTTGCGGGCGCCAGGCGCGTGTAGAAAGGCTTGTTGCTGACCTCCTGTACGGGTTGATGCCAGTCCCACACCAGCGCGGCAGTGTACCTGCCATCGACAGCGACCATCGCGTTCTCGTCGGCGACGGATACGCTCTTGCCGCGCAGCGCATGAAGATATTTGTAGGCGAACCATGCGGGTTTGCGGATGCCCTCGCGGTTCATCAGCCCAAAGCCGCCATGAAACGGTGTTGGCGGTGGACCTGGCTCTTCGAACAGATCGGAATAGGTCCAGTAGCTCATACCCTGAGCCATCCCTTGGCTGTGCTTTAGCTTGAACAGGATGTATGGTGCGCTGATGTAGCTGTCGTGGACGAAGTCGCGTGGCGTATAGCTGGCGCTCCATTCCGTAAAGAAGAGCGGCAGGTCGGCAAACGGCGAGGCTTTGATCTGGGCGCGAGCCTTGCGCACGTCGCCGACAATGGCGTCGGGCGACATCAAAAGCTTGGTGTCCTGCTTGCCCTGCTCATCCAGAAATCCGCCGTCGACGCCATAAGTATGCGTAGTGACGAAATCGACGGGGATCCGGTTACGGGCAGCATGGTCGAGGAATGCCGGTATCCAATCCGCACCGGCAGTCGCAGGTCCGCCGACGCGCAAGGCAGGATCGATCGCCTTGATGGCTTTGGCCGAAGTGTCGTAAAGATCGAAATAGGCCTTCTGGTCGGCTCCCTCCCAGAAGTCCTTTAGGTTGGGCTCGTTCCAAACTTCGAAATACCAGCGCCGGACTTCAGCCTCTCCATAGCGTGAGCGGCAGTGCCTAACGAAGGCATATACCAGACTGCGCCATTGATCGAGCTTGGGGTGGGAAGTGTTACCTTTCCAGTAGAACACGGTCTGGTTCGATGTCTTGAGCGCGTCAGGGGTGAACCCCAGTTCCACGAACGGACGAACGCCCTTGGCCAGCATCCTGTCATACAGGCGATCGATCCCGCTCCAGTCGTAGATCGTCCGCCCATCGACCACTCGCACGGTGCCCAGCACGTCGTGAAAGATGCCGTGAAAGCGTAGGTAGCGGAAGCCAAGTTCGTTCACCGCGGTCCCGAGCTGCGCTTGGCTATCCTGGCGGATCAGTGTCCCCGGAAAGTCCGAGCCGACCGAGAAATCATAAAACCGATCAACCGGCGCATCAGCTGCCGTGACATTGACCACAATCCGCCTTTCGGCTGGCGCCGGTTCTGGCGAGGCGGCGCCGAGGATGAGCGGCAGTGCCGCACCACAAGCAAGTAAACGGGCGAATCTGCTCGACGTCATCATTACCATTTAGACTAGATAACCCGGGAATTGAATGGCCGTGTCATTGAGCGATCGGGGAGCAAACGTACGGGGCCGGCGAGCTTAGATTGTCGTATCCGTTCCCAATTGCACCTGGCCAAACTCGCGTTTCGCATCGGCTTTGTGATAAGATCTGGCACCGGTAAGTTTATGGCGGTGTCTCCAATATGCTGACTTTTGAGCGTCTCGTAAGTCCCGCCTTCTGCGACAGCGGAATGCCGTGTTTGGTGGATTCCGTCCGGTCCGGTTTTGCCGGTTGGATGGTGCATAGCGGACGGTCTGATCCTGCAGTCCTTTCCGACGGCTCACGACCAATGCCGGTCGTACAATTTGGCGACGTTCAATGTCTGGACTTGGAAAAAGCGGCCGGTCGGACCGGCCAAAGGGTAACCGGCGGCGCGCGCGATCCTCGCCGTTTAGCCGCAAAATGCATCCTGGAAGAAGCCGTACGGTTGCATGCATAACCCTGCATGGCCGCCGGATCGCGATCTGGCGAGTCTGTACCGGCGGCGGGTCAGGCGAAGCCGCGGCCCGCACGGTCGCGTCGCCGGTTGCCGGACGAATGCTAGATCAGTACCGCTCGACCGCCTCGGCAATCTGGGTGGTTTCAACCAGAGGTTGCGATCGCACTGCCTCACCCACCAGGATCAGCGCCGGCCCGGCGCCGGTTGCGCGATCGATGGCGAGCGGAAGCAGGGCGAGCTGCGTATGGATCAGGCGCTCGCCGGGGAGGCTGACATCGGCCGCGACCAGCGCCGGGGTCGCCGGATCGAGTCCGTGGGTGATGAGCTGTTGGCAGATCTCCGGTCCTGCGGTTCGCCCCATGTAGAATGCCAACGTACCGGTGTGGTCGGCGAGTGCGGCCCAGTCGAGATCGAGCCGTTCACCAGCACGGGCGTGCGCCGTGACGAAGCGGAGGTGGCGGGCGACGCCACGCAACGTCAGAGAGACGCCGGCGCTCGCGGCCGCTGCGCTCGCCGAGGTGATGCCGGGGCAGATGCGTGCGCGAATACCGTGCGCGGCAAACGCCGCGATCTCTTCGTTGGAGCGGCCGAAGATCGAGGGGTCGCCGCCCTTCAGGCGCACTACGCGCTTGCCGGCCAAGGCCGCCGCGACGAGCAATGCGTCGATCGTAGCTTGCGATTTCGAATGCCGGCCGGATCGCTTGCCGACCGAAACCGATTCGACATGCACGGGGATCAGATCGAGCACGCCCGGCCCCACCAGCGCGTCATAGAACACGATGTCCGCCGCCAGGATCAGGCGCTCGGCCTTGCGCGTCAGCAAGTCGGGATCGCCCGGCCCCGCGCCGACCAGCCAAACCTCTCCGGGCGCGAACGCATCAGGCATGGGAAACCTCCTTGAGCAACAGCTTGGCAATGGCGGGGCGACAGGAGCCGCAATTGGTGCCGGCGTTGATCGCCGCGCCGACGGCTTCGACGCTTACCAGCGCGCGCTCGGTGATCGCGGCAAGGATCGTCTTCATGCCGACATCGAAGCACACGCAGACGATCGGCCCGCGATCCGGCGCGGGTGCCGCCGGGCGCCCGGCGAGCAGTTCGGTAACCGAAGGATCATCCGCGCCGAGCTGAGCGGCAAGCCAGTCGCGCGGCGGCAGACCCGGCCCGCGCGAAACGAACAGCGCAGCGTACAACGCGTCGCCGACCGTCACCGCCGCGCGGATCACGCCGCGCCGCGCATCGATCATCTCGGCGCGCTCCCCCGGCGGCAAGAGTGCGGTCACCACCGCCGCGTCGCCGCGCCCCGCGATCTCGGTCAGCCAGCCGTGCGCGGTTCGCACGACGGTCCAATAGGCGCAGTCGGGGGCGGACGGGCGCTCGCGGGTGATGAGGAAGCCCGACCACTCCGGCTTATAGGGGGTGATGGTCGCCGGGGTATTCTTGAAACCGGGTTGGCCGGAATGCGGATCACGCAGGGTCGAGGGCAACAGCCCGGTGCGGCCGCCGCTGCTGGTATGATCCGTCCAGTGGATCGGCACGAACAGGTCCCGGCGGCGCTGCGCGGTGCTTACGGCGACGCGGTACACGCTGCTGCCGTGCTGGGTGGCGACGCGCGCCAGCCCGCCATCGACAAGCCCGTGGGATTGGGCGGTTTCGGGGTGAACCTCGACCAGCGGCTCGCGGCGGTGTTGCGAGAGCGTCGGAGACAAGCCGGTGCGAGTCATCGTATGCCATTGGTCGCGGTAGCGGCCGGTGTTGAGCCGCAGCCGCAGCGCACGGGTCGCGTCGTCGCGCGGCATGGGGCGAACCGCGATCATCCGCGCCTTGCCGTCCGCGGTCGTGAACGGACGATGTTCGTACGGCGACGCGCCACCCCATCGGAAGGGGGCCATCGTATCATACGCTGCGTTGTCGATCGCGGCCTGCGCCGACAGATCGAGCGCGCGCGTGCCGTGGTTCTCGAACCCGGTCTGCGCTGCGAACTCGCGAAAGATATCGGCGGGGCCGGCATAGTCGAAACCGTCGAAACCCATGCGCTTCGCCACCTCGGCGATCGCCCACCAGTCGGCGCGCGCTTCACCGGGCGCGGCCATGAACCCGCGCTGGCGCGAGATGCGGCGTTCGGAATTGGTGACCGTGCCATGCTTCTCGCCCCAGGCGAGCGCGGGCAGCTTCACTTGCGCGTAGACGGCGGTATCGGTGTTGGCGATACAGTCCGACACGACGACGAATGGGCAATTGGCGAGCGCGACGCGGGCCATGCGCGCGTCCGGCATCGACACGGCGGGGTTGGTCGCCATGATCCACACCGCCTTGATCTTGCCCTTGGCCATCGCCTCGAACATGTCGACCGCCTTGAGGCCGGGGCCGGGGCAGATCTTCGGTGATCGCCAGAAGCGCTGCGCACGGTCCCGCTCGGCATCCGAAAACCCCATGTGAGCGGCCAGCGTCGAGGCGAGACCGCCGACTTCGCGCCCGCCCATCGCATTGGGCTGGCCGGTGATGCTGAACGGACCCGCGCCCGGCTTACCGATCCGGCCTGTGGCGAGGTGGAGGTTGATGATCGCATTGCCTTTGTCGGTGCCGCTGGTCGACTGGTTCACCCCCTGGCTGAACAGCGTGACGGTGCGGGGATGGTCTGCGAACAGATCGTAGAAGGCCTGCAAATCTTCCCCGGCAATTCCGCATGTTTTGGCGACATCGAGGCGTGCGAGGTCTTTCCAGAAACTCTCGGGCACATCGACTCGCTCGGCGAGGAAGCGCCCGTCGAGCCGCCATGTCGCCCGCATCTCCAGCAGCAGGCCGTTGAACAGCGCGACGTCGGTATCGGGCGCGATGGCAAGGTGGAGGTCGGCGCACTCCGCCGTCTCGGTGCGGCGCGGGTCGATCACCACAAGCTTGGTGCCGCGCGTCTTGCGTGCCGCCTCGATCCGCTGCCACACCACCGGATGGCACCATGCCGTGTTCGATCCGACCAGCACGATCAGGTCGGCGGCATCGAGATCGTCATAGCTGCACGGCACGACATCTTCGCCGAACGCGCGGACGTGCGCCGCCACCGCGCTCGACATGCACAGCCGCGAATTGGTGTCGATATTGCCGGTGCCGATGAACCCCTTCATCAGCTTGTTGGCGACATAATAGTCTTCGGTCAGCATCTGCCCCGAGGCGTAGAAGGCGACGCTGTCGGGGCCGTGCTCGGCGATCGTCGCGGCGAAACGGCTGGCGACGCGGTCGAGCGCTTCGTCCCATTGCACCGGCTTCGCGCCGATCATGGGGACGAGCAAGCGGCCATCCAGCCCGATCGTCTCGCCCAGGTGCGTCCCTTTCGAGCACAGCCTGCCGACATTGGCAGGATGATCGGGATCCCCCTTGATCGTCGCGCTTCGTGAGGCGGTCGGCGTGGCGATCACGCCGCAGCCAACCCCGCAATACGGGCAGGTGGTCTTGACCGGTGTCAAGCGACGCCCGCGAGCGCGGCGTCGCGGCAGATCAGAATCCGGCCGCCGTCGATCTTGACCGGGATCACCGGCACGCAGCCTGTGTCCTCGCCCAGCGCCTCGCCGATAACGAGCGAGATCCGCCAATTGTGCAGCGGGCACGTCACGGTCGTGTCGTGGACGATCCCTTGGCTGAGCGGGCCGGCCTTGTGCGGGCATTGGTTGGCGAGCGCATAGACCTCGCCATTGGCGGTATGAAAGATGGCGATCTCGCGCCCGCCGCGCACCGGCAGCGTGCGGGCACCCAGCGCGGGGAGTTGATCGACCGGCCCAATATCGAGCCATTCACCGTGCAGCGTCATGCGGTCACCAAAGGCCGGATTTCGGCAAGATGTTGATGGAGTTTATAGTCTTCGCCAGCCGCACGCTTCGCCCAAGGATCATCCTGCATGAAGCTTTGCGAATAGAGGAAGCGTGCGCGCAACGCTTCACGCCCGGCCGCGTCATCGACGATCCGCTCACGGATATAGTCGAGGCCGACGCGCTCGGCCCACGGCGCGGTGCGGTCGAGGTAGCGCGCTTCCTCGCGGTAGAGCTGGATGAAGGCGGCGCAATAGTCGAGCGCCTCCTGTTCGGTCGCGACCTTGCAGAGAAAATCGGTGCCGCGCAGCTTGATCCCGCCGTTACCGCCGATCGACAGCTCGTAGCCGCTATCGACGCAGATCACGCCGATATCCTTGATGCTCGCCTCAGCGCAGTTGCGTGGGCAGCCCGACACGGCGATCTTGAACTTGTGCGGCATGAAGCTGCCCCAAGTCATCTGCTCGATGCGGATGCCGAGACCCGTCGAATCCTGCGTGCCGAAGCGGCACCATTCGGAGCCGACGCAGGTCTTCACCGTGCGCAGCGCCTTGGCATAGGCATGGCCGCTGACCATGCCGGCGGCGTTGAGATCGGCCCAGACGGCGGGCAGATCCTCCTTCTTGATGCCGAAGATGTCGAGCCGTTGCCCGCCCGTCACCTTGAGCATGCGCGCCTCGTATTTCTCGGCGACGTCGGCGATCGCACGCAATTCCGTGGGATTGGTCACGCCGCCCCACATGCGCGGCACGACCGAATAGGTGCCGTCCTTCTGGATATTGGCGTGAAGCCTCTCGTTGACAAACCGCGACTGGTTGTCGTCGACGAACTCGCCCGGCCACGCGCACAGCAGATAATAATTGAGCGCGGGGCGGCACGACGAGCAGCCGTCGGGCGTGGTCCAGTGCAGTTCCTGCATCACTTGCGGAATTGCCTTCAACTGCTTGTCGAGGATCAGCCGGCGGACATCCTCGTGAGTGAAGCTGGTGCATTTGCACACGGTCGGCGCGGCGCGCTCGCCTTCGAACGCGTCCCCGAGCGTGACCGCCAGCAGCCCTTCGACAAGCCCGGTGCAGGAGCCGCACGACGCGGACGCCTTGGTGCAGGCGCGCACCGCGTCGAGCGTGCAGGCGCCGCCCTTGATCGCCGTCACCACCTTGCCTTTGGACACGCCGTTGCAGCCGCAGATTTCAGCATCGGCGGGGAGCGCTGCAACGGCGGCGTTAGGGTTTGCGTCAGCGCCCCCGCCAGCGGCGAAGGCCTGGCCGAAGATGAGCGCGTCGCGAATTTCGGCAACGTCTTCCTGCCTCCTGAGCAGGTCGAAATACCAGTTGCCGTCTTGCGTATCGCCGTACAGCACGGCGCCGATCAGCCGGTCGCCCTTCACAATCACGCGCTTGTACACGCCACGCGCGGCGTCGCGCAGGACGATATCTTCGCAACCCTCGCCGCCCGAGAACTCGCCTGCCGAGAACACGTCGATGCCAGACACCTTGAGTTTGGTCGAGGTGACCGAGCCGGTATAGCCCGACGGGGAAGCGACCAGCCCGTCGGCAAGGCTGCGGCACATGTCCCACAAGGGCGCGACGAGGCCGTAGACGAGCCCGTTGTGCTCGACACATTCGCCGACTGCGAGAATGTCCGCGTCCGACGTCACCATATGATCGTCGACATGGATACCGCGTCCAATCGCGAGGCCGGCGTCGCGGGCGAGTGTGACGTTGGGCCGGATGCCGACCGCCATCACCACGATCGAGGCGGGTATCTCGCGCCCGTCCTTCAGGCGCACGCCCTCGACCTTGCCGTGGCCGTGGATTTCGGCGGTGTCGGCCCCGGTCAGGATGGTCTGGCCGCGCCGTTCCAGTTCGCTTTTGAGCAGCCATGCCGCAGCCTCGTCGAGCTGGCGCTCCATCAGCGTCGGCATGATGTGCAGCACCGTCACCTTCATGCCGCGCAGGGCGAGGCCGTGCGCCGCCTCCAGCCCGAGCAAACCCCCGCCGATCACGACGGCGTCCCCGCCGGCGTCCGCTGCGCGCAGCATCGCGCCGACATCGTCCATGTCACGGAACGTCACCACCCCGTCGAGGTCGCGGCCCGGCACCGGGATGATGAACGGATCGGAGCCGGTGGCGAGGATGAGTTTGTCGTAGCTTTCGGTGCGTCCCGAGCGCGCCGTAACCGTCCTGATCTTGCGGTCGATCGCCACCACGGGGTCGCCCGCGACCAGATCGATCGCATTGTCGGTGTACCAGGCGAGATCGTTGATGACGATGTCGTCGAAACTCTTGTCCCCCGCGAGCAGGGGCGAGAGCATGATGCGGTTGTAATTCACCCGTGGCTCGGCGCCGAAGATGGTGATGCGGTAGCGGGATGCGTCGCGGACGAGAATTTCCTCAACCGCGCGGCACCCGGCCATGCCGTTGCCGATGACGATGAGGTGTGGTTTCAAATCGGTCACGAGAGGCTCCATTCGAGCGAGAGCCACAGCTTCCGGGTATCGGTCGCGAAGCCGTGGGCAAAGTAATCGGCGTATTTCACGAGCGCGGTGTAGCGGCCGCGCTTCGCGCTCGCCTGCAGGTCGATTTCATCGCCGTAGCGGCGTTCGAGCCGGTCGCTCGAAAAGCGGTGGTACACGGCGGTCAGCCCGATCGCGTCGAGACCCGCCACGCTCTTCCAGCCATAGCCGGTCGAGCCGTACAGATCGCGCAGACCATCGGGCGGGGTGACGAGGAACTTGTCAGCCCAACCGTTGAACTTGTGCAGCGTGGCAAGCGGGGTCTGGAAACTGGTGACGGCGCTGCCCGTGTCGGCGCCAAGCACCTCGTAACTGGCGCCCAGCGTGAACGCCCTCACCGACACTCCCAGCTCGCCAAGATAGTAATTGGCGCGGTAGCGATTGGGGTTGCGGTGGTAGTCGCTCTGTGTCGCGTAGCTCGCCGCATAGGTGAGCTTGACGGCCTTGTTCACCGGCAAGGCACCCGCGAACCTGCCGCCATAGGTCCGGCTGCTGTTGACGAACACCAGCCGCTCATCCTGATCGACCAGATAGGCGAAGCCGGTGAGAGTGCCAATCTTCGTCGCATAGGCCAGATTGCCGAACACGTTGTCGCCGCCGATCTCGCCGAGCCGCGTCGGGCCGTATCGGTCGCCGCCATCGACACCCCAGATCGTGCGGACGTTGTCGGCGTAAGTGAGGTCCGCCTTCAAACCCTTGATGCCCGACCATTCGATCCGCGCCGCGTCGAAGGTCTGCTCGTTGTCGCGCCACGCGACCGAGCCGACGAAGCGCTGGTCGTCGAGGTTGATGCGCTGGCGGCCAACCGTAACGATCGTCTTTGCGATGCCGCGATATTGCAGTTGCAAACGGTTGAGTTCGACATTCTGCGGGTCGGCGACCAGCGGGTAGGCCGCCTTGCCGTTGACGCCGCTGTTATAAGCGGGGTCGATCGCCAGCGTGGCCTCACTTTCGGCGAACAGCGCGAAGTCGCCGCTCTTCGCTTCGAACCCGGCCCGGATGCGCGCGGTAAGGGCATCGGCATCCTTGGCCAGCGGCGCTTGCTCGACATGTTCGTAGCGCAGGCGGGCGTCGATCAGCGGCTTGAGATCGATTGGATCGGCCAGCGCGGGTGTCGCTACCAACGCGCCCAGCGCGAGCAGCGGACGTGCGCGCATCAAACCCGCGCCCCGTTCGCGCCGGTGCCCCAGGTCGCGCGCCAGCGGGTCTTCACCACCGTCAGCCCACCGAGCGCGACCAGCGCCAGGACCGCGAAGATCAGGAAGCCCACCTGCGGCGTGCCGGTCAACTGCTTGGCGAGACCAAGCGAGGAGGCGAGATAGAAGCCGCCGACCCCGCCACCGAAACCAACCAGCCCGGTCATGATGCCGTTTTCCGCGCCGAACCGCTGCGGCACGAGCTGGAAGACCGCGCCGTTGCCGAAACCGAGCGTCCCCATCACCAGCAGGAATAAGGCGAGCGCGAGCGGCAGCGAGGTCGTGCCCAGGCTGATCGCGACCAGCGTTGCCGCAGCGAGCGCATAGACGAAGGTCAGCGTGCGGATCCCGCCGATCTTGTCGGCGACCGCACCGCCGATCGGCCGCACCAGCGACCCGGCGAACACACAAGCGGCGGTGCAATACCCCGCGATCACCGGGGTCATCCCGAAACTGTCAGTGAAATAGATCGAGAGGCTCGACGACAGGCCGACAAACCCGCCGAAAGTCACGCCGTAGAACAGCATGAACCACCAAGCGTCCTGATGCTTCAGCACGGTGAGATAGGCGGTGACCGGCTTGGGCGCGGGCTGGCTCGGCGAATCCTTGGCCATCACGAGATAGACCACGAACACGATCGCGAGCGGGATCACGGCGAGGCCCAGCACCGCGTTCCAGCCGAACGCTTTGGCCATCAGCGGCGCGAACAGCGACGCGAGCACCGTTCCTGAATTGCCCATGCCGGCGATGCCCATCGCCTTGCCCTGATGCTCGGGCGGATACCAGCGCGAGGCGAGCGGCAGCGCCACCGCGAAGCTCGCGCCGGCAAAGCCCAGCACCACGCCAACCGCGAGCGTGCCCGCATAGCTGTTGACGCCGAAGCACCAGGCGATCGACAGGCCGGCGATCACGATCACTTGGCCAATCGCGCCGGTGCGCTTCGGGCCGATCCGATCGACCAACAAGCCGTTGACCAGACGCAGGATCGCGCCCGCCAGCGTCGGCACCGCGACCATGAAGCCCTTCTGCGCCGGAGTGAGGCCAAGATCCTTCGAGATGATCGGCGCGAGCGGGCCGAGCAGCACCCAGACCATGAAGGCGAGATCGAAATAGAGGAACGCCGCGATCAGCGTCGGCCGGTGGCCGGCGTTCCAGAAAGCGGACGTATCCTTGGGCGTGGTCGTGGCGCGCCCCCCCGGCGCTGCGGCAGTCATCGTCATCTGAGCCTGCGTAATTGTCCCGATCCCCTTCGAGCAAACGCAAAAAAGCCGCCGCGACGCCCGCAATGATGCGGGACGCAGCGGCGACTTTGCCAAATTCGGTGATATCGTGGGGCTACTCCGTTGCAGTCGCCAATCGATGGAAATAAAAATGCCTGCGAATCACATCGCGCGCAAGCGATTTTTGCGGTGCAGCGAGATTACCCGTCGCCAAAGCCGGCGAGATAGGCGTCGAGCGCTTCGGGATCAAAGCTGCGCGCATCGAAGAACCGATCCGCGCCGAGGATCAGCCGCCCCTGCGTGGTGCCGACGCCGAGCCCGCCGACGATGCCGCCCTCTAGCTTGGAACTCGCGCCCGGCAAGGGAACGCCAAGCGGCCGTAGCGCCGCGCGGTACACATCGGGCCGGAAGACACGCTGCGCCGTCTGGTACGCGGCATCGTCCGGCGTGACATGGCGGGCGAGGCACATCTGCGCGTAGAGCCACGCCGCCTGGCTGATCCAGGGGAAGTTCGCCGCCTCGCGGTGCTGGAACATGAAATCGGGCACATGCATCGCCCCGGCGCCGCGCGCGAACACGATGCGATCGGAGATGGCGTGGCGGATCAGATCGGCGGACCCGTCGAGATATTCGGACCGCGCCAGAACGCGCGCGATCTCCTCGCACCGCGCCGGATCGACGAACGCCTGACCGGCGCGGTAAAGCGCCCGGATCAGGCGATGCGTCGTGTCGCGCTGTTCCTCCATACGCTCGGTACGCATCGCCAGCACCTTCTCGACGCCGCGCAACCAGATCTGCGACGTGACCGCGACGATCACGCCGGCGCCACGATCGACCGCGACGCTGTTCCACGGCTCGCCGACGCAAATGCCATCGACCTCGCCCTCGGCCAGCGCATCCGCAGCGAAGGGTGGCGCAACGGTGACGATCTCGACCTCGCGGTCGGGATCGATGCCGCTGCCGATCAACCAATAGCGCAGCATGTAATTGTGGCTTGAATAGCGATGCACCACCCCGAAGCGCAGCGGCTTGCCCGCGTCGCGCGCCGCCCGCGCTGCCTCGGCGAGCCGCTGCCCGATTGCGGCGACATCGCCCGGCCCGCCGACGGTGGTGATCCGTGCCGCGAGATCGCCGCGTACAGTCACGGCGTTGCCGTTCAGCCCGAGCACGAACGGCACCGACAGCGGCATCGCCGGGCGCCCCAGCCCGAGCGTCGTCGCGATCGCGAGCGGGGCGAGAAGGTGCGCGGCATCGCTGTGGCCGTAGAGCAGGCGATCGTTGACGGTCGCCCAGCTCATGTCGCGCACCAGCGTCAGGTCGATACCCTCCGCCTCCGCGAAACCGAATTCGCGCGCGAGGATCGGCAGCGCGGAATCGACGAGCGGCAGGAAGCCGAGGCGGAACGGTGTATCGCTCATAGATCCCCCATCAGCCGGTCGGCCGTGACCAGCGCATCGGCGACATCGGCGATCCGCCGCCCGCTATCCATCGCCGCGTTGCGCAGCGCGGCGTACGCGGCGGGCTCGTCTATGCCCCGGCGCTTCATCAACAGGCGCTTGGCCTGATCGACCACGTCGCGCTCGGCCAGCGCAGTGCGTGCCTCGTCGAGTTCGGCGCGCAGCCGCGAAAACGCGCGGAAGCGCCGCACCGCCAGTTCGAGCACCGGCTTGATCCGTTCCTTCTTCAGTCCGTCGACGACATACGCCGAAACGCCGGCGTCGATTGCCCCTTCCATCGCTGCGCTATCGCTTTGATCGACGAACATCGCCACTGGCCGCGCCATCGCCCGGGACAGCGCAAACAGCTCCTCCAGTTCGTCACGATGCGGATTGGCCAGGTTGATCAGCACGACATCCGGCGACATCGCCTCAAGCCGCGCCGCGATACCCTTGCGATCGACGAACACCGTCACGTCCCGCATACCGGCTTCGCGCAGGCCCTCTTCAATCACCGCGGCGCGCGCGGGGCTTTCGTCGATAATCGCGATCCGCACATTCCGTTCCTCGCTGCGCAGAGGCTTACCCGCGAGATGCCGCTTCGTCCAACCGCAGATGCGGGCGGCCACTCTCGAACGAGCGCTCTATTGCAACTAAACCAGAGGACCGTGCTTTTACCAATAGTCAGTCTGGGATCGGTCAACCGTATCGGCCGATCTTGCCCATGCGCTGCCGTTGCACGCCAAAATCGCGAACGTCGGCTTCGGTCGAAGGCTGTCGTTCACACTTTGCGGCGGGAATGTCGGAAAAGTCCCAAATTTTGCCGGTCCGACCGCTGAGCCAACGATGCCGAAGACCCGTTTTATCGACATGAACGAATGACCAAAACTGGGATGCGCCTCAAGCTACTTGAACGGCCGGATGTGGGTCGGGTCCGTCTCGACCGCTTAGCTCCCGAGCAGCTTTAGCTCCCTGCACGTCCGAGCGCGCGATCCGGGCTTGGGAAAGGCCGTGCGGCAAGGGGAAACCTTTTTCGCTTCTCTGCACCTTAGCTATTTCGGGGAAGCGCGATCTTGAGGTCGTGCCGCTACCGTCGTGCTCAGCTAAGGGGGGTAGCAAGCTATGTGAGACGTGCATTGTCGCTGCGTTAGTAGTATAATACACTTGCTGAGTTAAGCGGGCTGAACTGGCCCTCATAAAGGGGAATGCTTTGAGATTTATGCTGCTGGCGCGCGTAGGTTGCGCGCTGATTGCTACGTGCGTCGGCACTCATGCGATGGCCCAGAACGTTATCTCACAGGCCTTCGGCGGATATCCTGTCGGGCTGCGCGTCATTCAGCAATATGATCGCTCCCGGGAGTACAAGCGAGTGATCGACCCCATCACCGGCACGCCGGTAACCGGCGAGCGGTCGCGCCCGGTACAAACGCTTATCTGGTATCCCGCCGCCAAAGGCGGAACGCCGTTGCGCTACCGCGACTATATGGCGACCCGCCTCAAGGAGACGAACTTCGACGCGTCGCCTGCAGAGCTGCAACAGGGGATGGCAGCACAGGCCGCCGCGTTGACCCTTAAACTTGGCCTTCGGGCGGAGACAGTGATGAACGCCCCTGTCTTGGCATCGAGGGATGCGCCCATTGCCGCGGGCCGATACCCGGTCGTCATTTACGCGGCGGGGGGTTTCGGGTTCGCGGACGAGAATGCGGATCTCGCCGAATATCTCGCCAGCCACGGCTATGTCGTGATCGCCTCAACCAGCTTGGGAGCACATGGTAAGCCGATTGGCTATGACATGTCGGACGCGGAGCCACAGATTGGCGACATAGAATTCCTGCTCGGCTATGCTCAGTCGTTGCCCGATGCCGACATGTCGCACGTTGCGGTTTTGGGGTGGAGCTGGGGCGGGATGAACAACCTCTTCGCCGCTGCGCGCGACAGCCGGATTGGTGCTCTCATCAGCTTGGATGGCACGCGGGAGCCGACTTTCAACAAACTGATCGATGTTCGGCGCTTAACCGCACCCTGGCTCTACATCTCGCGAGCGCCGGAGACTATCCCACAGATCAATCGCAGCGAGGTCGACACGAGCTTCAGCTTGCTGAACGCCGCTAAGTACGCCGACGTTTATCAACTGACCCTGTATCCGTTTCATCATCCGGACATGGCTTCGCAGCGCCAGCATGAGGCCGACCCCAGCGCTTATGGTGAGTACAGCAAGGAGGAGGTGCGTCAGACCTACAATGTCGGTGCGACCTATATTCGGAATTTCCTCGATGCATATCTGAAGGGGAGTAAGGTAGGGTTCGCCTTTCTCGGACGGCAGCCCGTCGAGAACGGCGCGGCGCCCCACACAATATTTGCTGAAACCCACTTATCGAATCTGACACCGGCAACGCGAGAGCGATTTGCGGCCGACCTGGCGCACCAGGGCTTCGGGCATGCCGTGGAGGCTTACAACGCCGCTCACGAGAAGGATCTTTCCTTCTCCCTGACCGCTCAAGACCTCAAAGGTTGGGGTTATGCCTTGATGCAGCGACAACGGCCGGGCGACGCCAGCGCGATCTTCACCCTGTGGACCGTTCTTTACCCAAGGGATTGGGATGCGTTCGACAGCCTTGGGGAAGCTTATGAGGCGGCCGGCAACCGCAGCGCGTCGGTTGCGAGCTACCGGCAATCATTGGTGTTGAACCCCAACAATGCCAACGCCACCACGCATTTGAGTGGGTCTAAATGACCTGACCCTGTAGGCGCGTTGTCCTACGGTTTCGTTTTAAAAAAAACGGGACAGTAGCTCGACGTCAGCTACCGGGCTCCGCCTACCTCAAGCTCAGCCGTCCTGACAGCCACTCTTGCGTCAGTTTGCCGGCGATCTGCAGATGAATGAACGTCGATAGTTGGACGGCAGGCGCGGCGTCGTGGATGGCCGCAAATGGGTCCTCAAAGCCGTCCGGTGGAAAAGTCTCGAGCGAGCGCGACGAACGCCTGAAAGGCCGCTGAGGAATTGCGCCGGTCGGGGTAGTAGAGGCACAAGGGTGCGAGAGGCGGCGTCCAGTCTTCAAGGACGCGGACGAGGCGTCCAGCCCCGATGTCCTGATCGCTGGGTCGGCGACAGCATTACCGTGACGGTCACGCCCATCGGTCGGTCGACATGGCGGGGCTCCGAGGTGAACGAGGGGCGGCCGACATCGAGGTTCGCAACCGTGGCCGCCGATGGATCGCGAGGGGGCGCCTGACCTGCGAATCCTCACCCCAGCCGATTAGGATCGGCAAGGGTCGGCGTTTTGTGACTGGGGATGAGGAAATTTAGGCGCAACAACGCAAATCGGCGGCTAGGCCGCCAATTTGCCGGTGCGCGCGCTCGTTCAGGAGCAATCGAGCGCGGTGTCCTCCAGCCGCAGGCGGCTTCCGGAAGGCGGGGGGGGTACTTGTCGGCGCCGTGCTGATGCCGGACACTATGAGGCATGACCGGTCCTGGCCTGCCCGACGAACAGCCCGTCTTCGCGCATCACGTGCGCGCGCTCCTGGCGCGTCAAGCGCAGGCCGACCGGGATCTGGTGGGAGCGTCGTACCGTCGTGGGCGCAATCACCAGCCCGAACTGGATGCGAGGCAATCGCCGGCTCGTCGCAAGGCGGATGCGCTCGCCAAGGCGGTCGGCATCGACTTCCACCGACCCAGCCCGATCCGGCGAGGTGGCCGCCAGACCGGTGGCGGCCGGGTGCCGCACTTCGACATGAAGCCGATAGGCAAGACCCACGTACCGACGAGCGGAGACGGAAAGGTCCACCACCGCTTCAAGGCCAAGGCCACGGAGGGCAAGCATTTCGACTATCTGCGGGACGGCGCGAAGGTCACGATCATCAGCCATCTCGACTATATCCGGCGCGATCGGGCGGTCGCTGATCTGGCCGAGGACCTCGTCATCGACATGATCGACGAGCAGGTGATCCTGCGGGCAGCCCACCCGCGCCGGAAAGAAAATCGCCGCCCGAAGCTGTTCCCCCCGCTATCCGGCCGGTCAATCGACAAGCACCTGATCCACCCGTTGTAACCGGGGCCGATCCACAGCGAGAGAAGGAACGCGAGCGGCAGGTGCAGCGCAGGCCCGCCCCGCGGGACAGGCCGAAGGGCCCCCCGCCGGGTATCCGGAGCAAGGGACCGGACGACGTAGCGCCGCCACAGCGTTCAATGAATCGCGGTTTAGAGAGATAATGACGGATCTCGGGCCGCCCCGATCGATGCGGTCGGCCAGAAGGAAGGAGGGGAATAGCCTGTCGGCTGCACCATGATGGTGAAATGGACCCGAAGGCGACGCGAGCAGCCCCACGCCGCCGGACTGGAAATGACATGAAGACCAAGACGAACGTGGCGCCGGACTGGCTGAGCCCCGCACAGGTGATGGACACGCTGTTCGACGTGCGCGAGCCCGGCTGCGAGGAACTGGGCTATGCGCTGCTCCGCCCTCGCGCCAAGCAGAAGGCGAACAGCGCGACCGCACTGATCCGCGCCAAGATGGCGCCGGTCGAGCCGACCAGCGCCTCGCGCACGACCGGCTGCGGCATTCCGGTGACCGCCCGCCAGCATCGGCTCGTGCTTGCCCGGGGTGTGGGCGACATGGCACTGGCACCGCTGCTCGACGAATACGACCGCGCCGTCCGCCCGCACCAGCGCCTGCTCGCCGGCGTGCTGACGGTACGTGGCAGTATCAGCACGCCGATCCACGACCTGTTCGAAATGGCGACCAGCTACGCCGCGATCCATCTCGCCTGCGGCCGCTCGCTGACCAGCATGGTCGTGGCGCATGCCCCTGGTGACGAGCTGAGCCGCGCCCTGCCGCATGTCCATATTTGCATCCTGGCGCGCCAGCACACGCCGAGCGGCTGGGCCGCGGAGCATCCCGATCTCGCCGACACCATGCACCGCATGTGGACGGAGGAATGCGGCGCTTTCCGCAGCGGATGGGAGCGGTTGGCCGCCGCCTGATCCTCTGGACGGGGCGGCGATGCCGCCCCGTCTGCAGTCAGATCGGCTGATAGCATCAGAACGATGAATTCGCTGCCGTACCGCCGCCGATGGCGCGGGCGACCGCATCCTGCCACGCCCGCTCCGCCGCCACGCCTCGCGGCAGGGAGACGTTGACCGGTTAACGAATGAAGTCCTGCCGTTCAGGACGACCTTCAGGTTGCTGCAACATGCGGCAAGATGGGAGGATTTTGACCGCACAATCCGGCTTAGTTCCAGCTGTTTACCCTCTTCAGCAGCGACAATCTGTTTGGAGAAAAGAAAATGAAGCGCCGCCGCTTACCGATGGTGTTCCGCCTGAGCGCCGTCCTGCTGTTGGCCACCTCGGCCGCCGGGCAATGGTGGCAGCACCACCCCGCCGGCAGCATCGCCGGTTGGGTGCCCGCCATGTCGGAGGTATATTGCCCGGCCGTCGCGATTCAGCGTTCCGGCACCATCGCGGACAGCGCTCATACACTCGATGCCTGGGGCTATGCCGTGATCGGCAACGCCATCTTTCGCGATGGCCGCGACCGCTGTCGCATGAAGAGGGGAAGGTCAGCTGGGGCCGAGCGAAGCCCTGACGAGAAATGAAAATCGAAGGGGCCTGATCCGGACCGGCCGGTCCGGGAATCACGCTTGTCCTGCAAAGGCTCCATGTCCCCCATGATCCACGACGCTTTGCCGACCGCCTCGGTCGCGCTGATGAACTATGTCCTCGCCGCACTCGGCTGCGACGAACCCGCGCCGCTCTTCGGCAACTCCGGCCTGCCCGGGGCAGTCGAATGCCTCGACCATAACGTCATCATCGCGATGACCCCCGTCACCGCGCCGATGTTCGACCAGGCGCTGCTGCGCTGCGCCGCCACGCGGCGGCGCGACACGTTGCTGATCCGGCACGGTTTCCACCCGGAGACGATCGACCCGGTCCGCGTCGACGTCGCGCTGCGGTCGATCACCGGCCCGCTGCTCCTCACCGACCTCAGCTTCTTCCGCGACCGTGACCGGGGCCTGCATCTGGTGCCCGCTCGCGGCGGGCTGTCGATGAAGCTCGGCCGCGACGGGGTCGAGATCGGCACTCGGCTGCCCTGGAACTGCCTGTGGGACCGCGCCGCCGGACTGGAGTGCGCCGCCGCCCAGATCGTGCGCGCCTGCCGGAGCGAGCACCAGGGTTGAGATGAACGAGAAGATGAACGGCCCCGATGCG
This sequence comes from Sphingomonas sp. BAUL-RG-20F-R05-02, assembly GCF_022662305.1. Taxonomy (GTDB): domain Bacteria; phylum Pseudomonadota; class Alphaproteobacteria; order Sphingomonadales; family Sphingomonadaceae; genus Sphingomonas. Next base: position 707 of record NZ_JAKNQH010000002.1, on the reverse strand, counting down.
GGGATGAAACAAGGAGATAGAATGATGACCACCAAGACCTTCGAAGCCGCCGTCACCCGCGCCGTCATCAAGTTGCTGCTCGGCAGTCGCAAGCTCAAGTCCGGCGTCGTCATCACCGGCGGCGACGCGCTCGGCATCGAGGACAAGATCGAGATCGGCCGCCATGCGGTCGAGACCGACGACGATCTGCTCCACCTCGAGTTTCGCACCGGACCGAACCCGGCCCTGACTGGCATCGCCATGTTCTTGCCGCGCGATGGTCGCTGCCACATCCAGACCGGCTGCCGCCTGTGGCTGTCAAAGTCCGGCAGCCGCGGGCTGATCCTGCCGCAGGCCCATGTACGCGGGCATTTCCGTCTCGCGCCGCGGGAGGTCGTGCACATCGACGGCAAGCCCGCCGACGACCTGAGCGACGGCATCGAACGCGCCAGCACTTGGCTGGCCCGGCAGATCATGCGGCCGGGCGTCCAATATGACGACGCACAGTGCACGCTGTGGGCGCAGGCCGCCTGACAGATCGGCTAGAGGTCTATCACCCTATACGGACGAGCCAGCGAATTCGGACACTTGCCAATAAAATAGTTACCGTCGTGTCTGAATATGCCGCCCCGTCCGTATAGGGTATGAGGATGTGGCCATCGCCATCGCGCCTAAGGGCGTCATTTCGTTTTGCTACTTGGTATCGAAGCCGGCGCGGGGCGGCTGAC
>NZ_JAKNQH010000019.1 GCF_022662305.1 Sphingomonas sp. BAUL-RG-20F-R05-02 | reverse complement strand
GCGCCGCAACTGGGCCGAGGTCATCCCGTTTTTTTGCGTTCCCGACGAGGTACGCCAGATCGTTTATACCACAAACGCAGTAGAGGCTTTGAATTTGAAGCCGCGGCGCGCGGTCGAGCCAGGGGTCACTTCCCCAACAATGAGGCCGCTACCAACCTGCTTTACCTGATATTGAACCGGTCGGAAAAGAATGCAAGATCCCGCCACATGAGTGGTTCATGGCGAAGGCCCAGCCGCCGTTATCTTCTGCGAACGCTTCATCCAGGCAATGGCGGCGTAATATTCAACCGCCGCCCACACACGTTGTCCGCAGACCGGTAAGGACCATCTGCGTAGGAGGCTCGTATGGACCGCTGACATGTCGGTGCCAACACGGCTTGCGCATGGAAACTCGCTGATGTTAACCGCCTTAGGCGCTGCAGCTGACCCTTAATTCAGGAGGTTATCATCGGGCAAGAAGTCGAAACCGGGATTATTGGACCCACAGTATCCGTAGTGATGGCGGCTTACAACGCGGAAGCTTTCATTCATCGCGCTATCAACTCTGTCTTAAAACAAAGCAACGTCAATCTCGAATTATTAGTTGTTGATGACGCGTCTACTGATAAAACAGCTACTATCGTTACGTTAGCGTCGCATCAAGACTCGCGCGTACAACTAATCCAATTAAAAAATAACGGCGGGCCGTCAGCAGCCCGTAACGCAGGGTTTGAAGCAGCGAAGGGATTGTGGATAGCAGTCTTGGATGCGGACGATGCTTATCATCCACACCGATTACATACACTTTTAAATATAGCGCGCCTTGAGAAAGCTGATATCATCGCCGACAATTTTGTGTACTTCGACCCCATAAAACAACGAGAATCTGGCCCATCCTTGCGAGAGAGGCCTCGCATACAATTAATTAGCTTAGTAGATTATATCTCTGGAGCGCGTCCATTTGCTAAGGACGCGGACTTAGGCCTTCTCAAACCTATATTTCGAAAGGAATTTTTGCAAAACAATAAGGTCAGGTACCTAACTTCCGTTCGCCACGGAGAGGACTTCGAGTTCATGCTTTCAGCCCTCCGCGCGGGCGCTCGCTTCTTTATATGCCGGGAATACAGCTTTTATAAATATACTGGACGAGAATCGGGATGGAGCAAGACTCAAGTTGATTATAGTGGACAGATATCGCGTGCTCGCGCTGTCGCATCTGAACCAGACGTATCCGCACAACCTCCGGTAGTACGAGCACTACAGCTCCGAGCGTCATCCCTTGAACGGCTTCAACTGGACCGCGCTTGGCACGAGAGGAGAGGTCGAGCCGGCTTTATTGAGGGCCTCCAAATGGATTTAGCATCTCCAACTCACTGGCGCGACGCAGCAAGGCGAATTAAACGACGCTTGCTTAAACGCCGTTTCTAAAAGCTTACTCACAACCTGGTAATTACTCTCTTTGCGCCCACTGTCATCGCTCCGCCAAAACGGACAATATATCCTGCCTGATCGCGTAGACATGTTGGAGCACCGCGGCCCGTTGCCAGCAGTCGCTTCACACCATATGGACATATTCGATTATGGGTCGTGGGGTTGCAAGGAGTATGACTTTTGTCGCGTTGCGCGTCTGAACGGAGGCAATGTCGCCCGTATCGAGGCAGCGCTTGTCTGATTTTGGCAGTCGGGATCGTTGGTGGCATAACAAGCGAGGCAAACGCGCAAACCGCGCCGTTGGGTCAGCCAACAGCAGCTTCTATAATAGGTCAAGTACCAGCTAACTCGCCCCTCAGCACCACCAAAGTCGACAATAGCCCTCGTTTTGCGCTAGTTCCTAGTGTCCGCACCGTTTATGAGACAAATACCTTAGGCTATGTTGAAGTACGCGGCCCTCGCGATAACGTACGCGTAACACCTGGGCTCGATCTCAATTACCGTCGCCAGTTTGGACGCGTAGCACTCGGCGTAAGCGGTTCAGCGGGGTACGATTTCAACAGCCGCTTCCGTTACTTAAACCAACGTCGGATCGACTTCAGCGGATCGGCACAGGCGCCAGTTGGCGCAGTTTGCTCGTTTAGAACGCAAGCTAATTATGATACGTTCCGTTACGATCTCAATGATACGCAGGCCCAGGTGGGGTCGGTGTCAACGACGCAAGTCTATGGTGTGAGCGCGAGTTGCGCGCGTGGAGCTGGTTTTTCTCCAGTGGGGCGGTTCAACTTTAGGTCGCTCAGCAGCAGTCGAACCCACTTCTTCGACTATAAGCAGTATATTGGCAACCTGGGTGTTGCTTACGCTCAACCAAGTATAGGCACTGTAACACTAAGTGGTACGGTAGCAAAATTACACCGCCCTTTCCTTATCGAGTTGACAGGCGTGAATGACGACACAGATGTTTACAGCCTAACCCTTGGACTCAGTCGATCAGTTTCGCCAAGAGTTCGGATCAGTGCCTCTGGCGGCATTACTAAGGCTGACCCAAAACGTCGGGGTGTCGCTGGATTTGCTGGGGCGTCTTATAACGCGGAGGTGGATTGGTCACCTATTCCTAGATTCACGGTTAGTGGCACAGGCATACGGGAGGTCACCAACCAGAACGGCATTAGCGCTACTTATGTAATTCGTGAAAACTATGGACTTTCAGGAACTTTACAGGTTGGCGGCAAAAGCAATATTAGGCTTTCCGGTAATCGGTCAAGGAGCGACTACCGTGGTGAGGACCTAACTCCGTCTTTATTGCCAGTTCGCGTCGATCGCTTTAGTTCCGTTTCAAGTAGCTATAGCTACAACCTGTCGCGCCGGCTGCGTGCCAGCGTCTCGTTAAGCCATCGTTGGCGTAAGGCAGACAATCCACTCTACGACTACACCTCGACTGCCCTATCAAGCTCGATTGGTGCAAATTTCTGATGATTAGGAGACATGCTATGCGCTTTCGCGCTCTGATTGCCGTCGCCGCGCTCCCGCTCTTAGCGAACGCTCCCCTTCAGACCGCGACACCGATGGCTGCGGTCAGCCCAATGCAACCCAGCGATGGGTACGAGCTGGGTGCCAATGATGAAGTAGAAGTGACGATTTACGGCCCTGGTCAGCAGCAAAACCAAGCGGTTCGCACGCGGATCAAGGAAGATGGCACAATCACGCTGCCCTTTTTGGGCGCAGTGCAGGCGCGGGATCGGACTGCGCGCCAGCTTGCTGAGCAGATCACCGGCCAACTACGATCTGGCGGTTATTTTACAAAGCCCTCGGTCAACGTCGATGTCACGCAGTATGTCAGCAACGTTGTAACCGTTTTTGGTCAGGTCGGTAGCCCCGGCATTTACCCACTTGATCGGTTACAGACGGTCGGCATGGCCGTAGCCCGAGCAGGCGGAGGCCGCTCCGATGGCGCAGATTATGTAATTTTGCGCCGCCGAGGCGATCCCGTCGAGCACCACATCCCCTTCGATAGCCTGACTGGTGACTTGAGTACCGCTACGACAGTGCAGCCGGGAGATACCCTTTATGTCCCTGTTGCTCCAGTGGTGTTCGTTTATGGTCAGGTCAATTCGCCAGGATCATTTACCGTCCGCAGCGGCATGACGCTTCGCCAGGTTCTCGCTCGCGCTGGTGGGCCGACGCTGGCTGGTTCACAAAACAAAATCACCATCTATCGCAGTGATCAAAAAGTGAAGAAGGCAGATCTAGACGCCCCGGTTCAGCCTAACGATACAATCTACATCCATGAGCGATTCCTGTAGTCTAGCGCAGGCACACAGAAGCGGCGATGCCGGTAAACTTGGCAGTGAGATGGAGAACAACGTCAAGCCGCTCTGGTGACCAGTGCCTAAATACATAATGACGTTAAGCTACCGGCATCACTAAACTGAACAGCGTTTCAACATAGGCATCGTCGATTGCGCACAGAAGCGAGGTTGCGGACTGTCCCAACGTAGCGTCCGATGCGTAGTGAGTATTTTGCGCGTTTTGCGGCGGTGTTGTAGTACCCGCTTTGAAGAGGGAATTAGGGCTGGTATGGCGAATACGATCAATCCGGCGCCATCGCCGCCAGCAACCGCTTGGCGCCTGCCAGCCTTAGAAGATGTCGTTCTGCTCTGCGGGTTTGCTGCGCTAGCCATACCCACTCTCTTTCGTTTGGCTAAGCTGAGCTGGTCTACAGAAGCTGGCGCGCATGGGCCGATCGTGTTTGCAACGGCAATCTGGCTGTTGTGGCGGGAAAGCGACTGCCTTCGCAGTGGCGCACGCCAACGGCTGTGGCCGGGGGCATTGTTGCTTTTGGTAGCGCTGCCGCTCTACGGAGTTGGTCGGATCACCAGCATCTTGATGATCGAAAGCCTTTCGCTCTATCTTGTTTTGCTAACGCTGATGTTCCTCCGATATGGCGGGACGGTGCTCAAACGGCTGTGGTTTCCGTTCGTCTATCTGCTGTTCCTTATAACGCCGCCTGAAAACTGGCTTTTCGTGGCTACGCGGCCGTTAAAGATGGCACTGAGCGAGATCTCCGTTGACCTGTTGTCAGCAGCCGGACTTTCAGTGGGAAACTCAGGATCCATGATCCAGGTTGATGGCTATCAATTGCTGGTGGCAACCGCGTGCTCCGGACTTAATTCGCTTATTGGGATCGGCGCGATTAGCTTGTTCTACGTTTATCTAAGGCATGGTAGCGAACCCCGCTACGCATCTGTGCTTACGCTGCTCCTGCTACCAATCGCCCTGCTAACGAACTTGTTTCGTATCATGGGACTGGTGCTAGCAACACATTGGTTTGGAACGGGGGTAGTTGAAGGATTCGTACACGATGCCGCTGGGCTTGGTACCTTTGTGTTAGCGCTAGCGCTGTTATTTGGAATCGATGCGGCCCTGTTCCCTCTATTCCGTCGTTTTGGATGGGTGCGCGGCTGATGCAACAAAAGGTCCTTCCTAGTAGAACCCGGCGCGATGCACTTTTGGGCGGCGCGATGCTGCTGACAGCGGCGGTTGCATGGGTGCGAACGCCCAGCAACCGTGTCGTTGCAGTGCCGCATGGTGACATTGGCGAGGCAATTCCACTGCGGGTAGGTCCTTGGGGACCGGCTCCCGGTGGCGACGTGGTCATGCCGCCTGACGATGAACAAGCCGCCGCAAAAATTTACGAAGATCAGATTATGCGCACCTACGTGCGCAGCGATGATAGCGCGGCAATCATGTTCGTGCTTGCTTACGACCGTAGCCAAAGTGGCATGCTAATGGTCCATCGACCAGAATCTTGTTACCCTGGCTCTGGCTTTACGATCACCGCAGATCGACCCCTTGCAATACCACTAAATGCCCGCCTAGCGCCACACGGTCGCTACCTCAGCACTCAACGAGACGAGCGGATTGAACAGGTGCTTTACTGGACAAGGTTAGGCAACGAGTTCCCGCGCAGTTGGGACGAGGAACGTCAGTTTCTCGCTTTTCAAAATCTGCGAGGACTCTCCCCCGATGGCGCCCTGATTAGACTATCAACGATTGATCCAGACCCGGAAGATGCCAAGATACGGTTGACTCGATTTGCCGCAGAACTTTACGCCGCCTCAAGTCCGGCGGGCCGAGCTCTGTTAGGCGGCCCGGCTAGCGTTTCGATGGGAACGGTTTGAGTACATAAAAGATGTATACCAGCACTAGCATGAGCACCGCGATTGCGGGCAGCTCCTCACCTTTGTTGCCCAACCAATTTGCAAAGGCACATCCACATGCCGGAGGCAAATACTGCCAGAGTCGATCGGTAGCTACGTCAGCAGTTGACCTTTGCAAAAACAGCACGATCAGACCTGCAAAAACGGCGATAGTAATCCAGTCGTAAACTGTCTGCATGAGACATCCCTAAACCTCCGACCCTCATTCGGTCGCATTCATGGAACGATAACGATAATGACTAAACAAGCCCATACTGGCCGACGCTTTTACCGGACGACCTTCCTTAGTGCAGCGATGGCACTGCCGTTGATCGCCGCCGGATGCAACCGACATAATGCGCCAAGTGGGCAGACGATTGCGACCGTTAACGATGGTGAAATCACGACCAGCGACTTGCAACTTGAAATGGCAAACGTGCCGCCTGGGGAGCGTAAGCAGGCACAACCTTTGGTGATTAAGACGTTGGTCGATCGCAAGGTTTTGGCAGAATATGCAAAAACCCAAGGCATGGACCACAATCCAGACTTCATATTGCAACTGCGGCGAACAACCGAGTTGATGCTTGCAGAGAAAGCTGCGCAGCAGATTGCTGCCAGTGCTCGGCAACCGATCTCTACCAGCGAGATCAATCAGTATCTTGATGACCACCCGGACATTGCGTCAAATCGCCGAGTTCTTACGCTTGATCAGCTGACATTTCCACTTCCAAACAAGGCCGTTGCTACTGAGCTGAAGCCGGCCAAAACAATAAACGATGTCATCGTGGTATTACAGCGTCACAATGTTAAATTTACACGCGCTCAACCCCAGGTTGATACTGCCGGTTTGCCTGACGATCTGAATAGCAAAATGGATGCACTACAGCCAAGCGAACCCCTTATTATTTTAAATTCCCCAAATTCTACAGCTAATGTCATTGCGGACAGCAAGCCGATGCCTCTCGACGGCGACGCCGCAGCAGATGCCGCGCGGCAACGTATCGCTATGAAACAAACTAATGATGCTATTCAGCAGCGTGGTCTAGCGCTACGCCAACAAGCTAAGATTTCCTATGCTGAAGGCTATGTGCCTCCTTCTGCACCTAGGAGCAAGCCTTAAGGTTAAGGTATTAGGTCACTCACATCGAAACTTAATTCGCACTTTTGTGACACATACCCCGTCTGCAGCAGTAGGCTCAGTTAAATCACTGCTGCCTACCGGTAGGAGCAAAGTTTTCAACGTTGGCTTGTTTAAGCGCCATCTCTGCCGCCCCGATACATATGTCGTCATGTAGTTTGCAACCACATGGCGGCTGCTGGATCGCAGTATGACGATATTGCTGTGCGTCGGAAGCAACGTTTCGTGGCGATCCAACCTTTTCAACTCGGACGCAACCCTGTGTCGCAGGTGCGGTTACCATTCTAGTGTATAGCCCTTCTTCCTCACGTGGCGAGAAGAAGTACGCATAAAGAGAACGCGTTAAAGCATCGACGCCCTGCCCAGCATGTTCATCAATTTGACTACGAATATGAGCCACACTGAGCCACATCAACTGTGCTGGTGCCGCGACGGAGGTGTTGTCCTTCAAATCGCCAATGCGTTTGAATCCAAGCATATGCTCGTAAAAACGGACGTGCCGTGGGTTCACCTCAATGAAGACATCCGTACAACCATATGCATGTTGTCCATAGATAAAGATGAGATGAAACAGCGAGGCGAGCATCGGCTTTGACGGCTTAGTCGTCTCAAAGGCAAATTTTGTTAGCTCACAGACCTTCGCGCCTGGATACGCTCTAAATTCGTCAATTGCATCCTTGAAAAGTTCATCGGCAGCGAGACCATTAGCGGAATCTACAGCTAACGTTATCGTACCAAGCAGCCTTTCATTAGACGAGGCGGTAAACGTAGTATGACTGGGTGATTCTGCGATCTCATGATGAGATCCATACCCTCTCCAAGAATACATTCTATTTAGAAGAAGGTTAGCATCGTAACGATCGCAATAATCATCGGCCAGTCTAACGGTGACCGACTGATCAATAACCGGATCGTAGAAGCTAAGCAACTCGTTGTTAAGAATAGCCTTCCCCATGCGATCAACACGACTTTGATCTCTAGGAACTTTGTGAGAAGTGATTGGTTTGAAGTACATGAGGTTGTGCAATCCAGCGTATATGAGGGCTTTCGCTTAGCTCAGATCATACCGACAAATAATGGAAACGCTTGTTTGGAAAACCACCAGCAGTGGATTTTGTTTGAGCGATTTGATTGTTGCGGATTAACCGCAGATGAATGCACTCACCTGGCCTATGATTTGTTCTTCTGCGTTAACTCGTAAGAGGTTCTTAGCAGATGTGCTAAACAAAGGAGGTAGACCGCATCGTTAATGCGGTAAGCTGCTTAAATTGTGAGGAAACATGCCAACCAGAGTGATCAGGCGAGCTAATTTCATCTCGAGCGGCCCGTAAATTTCGTTGGATACGCTCAAAATGGGTATGCAGTTACGTGTCTTGTTTTTGGCTACTGGCAGTTTGTCTGTGCGCCCCGCTCTCGCCAGCGTCTGATTGCAGCGGCTTTCTGTATCCGCTTGCAACGGTATTCCCACGTTGTCACCCGCACAACCAAGAAGCGTAGTTAGGTCAGATCGCGGGTTGCATAAGCAGGACGGGGTGGTGAGTCGCCGCGCGACAGCAGAACTATATAGCTTCTGGTTTGATAACGAACTGACCTTTCGCATCTGACTTGCATCCTGCGCGGTGCCTCAGGCTCCGAAGATTTCTGCACGAAGACAGGCTTTTCAAGCAGTAATCCAGCGCCAGAGGCTACACAGGTTAAAGCATTTTCAGCAACAATCACTGACAATCCCGTTTCTTCAGCCAACATTTGATCAAGGTAGGATAAAAGACTCCCACCCCCTGTAAGCACGATACCTTTATCAAAGATGTCAGATACGAGTTCAGGTGGAACCTGTTCGAGCGCGCTTATTACTGCCTCCGTAATATTTTTTATTTCTTCATTGATATAGAAGGCGATAGCAGCTTCTGTCACTTCGATCTCTGCAGGTGTACCCCGCACAATGTCTAGCTCACGCACGCGCATTGTTTTCCCGTACGCGTCAACTGGCGGGACAGCAGCGCCAATTTCTATTTTGATGCGCTCAGCAGTCATCTCTCCGACTAAATAATTGTGGCCGCGACGAATACCAGATGCAATTGCATCGTCTATCCGGTCACCTCCAACTCTAACTGATTTTTTGTAAAGTATTTTCCCGGATGCGAGTAACGCTACTTGTGTAGCCCCTGCGCCGATGTCCACTATTAAAGTACCCGTTGGTTGAGTGACTGGTAAGCCGGCTCCTAGCGCCGCTGCAATTGCTTCCTCAATGAGCCAAACATTTTGTGCACCGGCATTGATCGCTGCTCGGTGGATCGCTCGCCTCTCTACCATAGTCGCACTAGATGGAACCGACATAATCATATTTTTTGGTGGTAGTCGGAACTGGTTGCGACCACCACTTATCTTCTCCACGAAGTGGTTGACCATTCCTTCGGCGACATCGAAGTCAGCAATCACACCGTTGCGGATAGCCCGGATTGTCTGGACGCCCTTCGGAGTTTTCCCAAGCATGGGTTTGGCTGCATCTCCAATTGCGCATACTCGACGAAACCCATTCTGCGTTTCCACAGCTACGACGGACGGCTCGTTGAGAACGATTCCTTGTTTACGCACGTACGCAACCGTGTTTGTCGTACCCACATCCATTGCGATGTCATCGGAGCGTAACGATAAGAGCCGAGAAAGTCGCATTATTTTACCAATAAGCCGTTGGAAATGATCAGCTAGAGCGCGGCCTCTAAGTAGTTTGTATCAGCCCGCTGTATACTGTGAACGCTTGCTTTGTCTGCACAGTCTTATCGGTAAACAGCAATAGCCGCGGGTGGATTGTGGCCGTGCGATAAGTATTTGATTAAGTTCGAAGCACTGGGATCAAACACCTAGGCTGTTCGACCGGTTTCCGATGACCGCTAAGCCGCTTGGTGACCTGATGTGAGTATTCTTGGCCGGTGGTTTCTGCGAGGTATTTTAACAACGTTAAAAGCGATCGATGCCAGCGGCTACAGCGGCTATCAAGAGGCAGACTAGTGACATGGCAGCTGCCGAGCTTCCTGGTCCAGCTATGTTGAACGATGTTGCCAGGGTTCCTGTCGATTCAATCAGCTTGTCGAGCGGCGCCTGCCGCACTTGAAATGACTCATCCTTGCCCCCTTCGTTTGGAGACAATGGGCTGAAGGCCTGTCGGATCATTGCGATGTTGCTTACCACCACGACGGCCAAGAACAGTACCCAGTTAGCTGCACTGAGCACCAGCGCGAAGATCACGACAGTTTGGATCATTGAGCGCTCCCTCCCATCGTCACCGCAACAAGGCTGCGACCTGATCGACGGTTTCCATCACGTGCTGGTACTGGCCGGCAACCACGATTTCGGTACCTGGCGCATTCTGCGGGAGCGCCGCCCGCACAGAGACGATGGCTCCAGCGTTCAGGTACACAGCCGTGCCGCTGCGACTGGTCAGCTCGATGAACCGGTCCGCGGGTCCGATCCGATCGAGCAAGCGCGCGATTGTCTCCTGCGTGAACAGGTAACCGGCACCATATTCCACCTTGGTCGCATCGGGTTCCCCGTCAGCGACGGATGCTCGAATGCGGTAGATAGAGCCGACTGAAATCAGCACGGCACTGCCGTCCAGTCCGATGATTCTAAACAGACTGCTGGCAAGCGGGTCGGCAACCGCAACTGACGGTTGCACCGTTGCGCCAAACAACTTCTCGAGTTGCTGCCCGTTGGGCGAACCGAGCCCCGTGCACGGATCCCAGCCGCGCGCTGCTTCGTAGCCGACAGAGCCTGACCGGTTATCGCCATTGGTAACGTCGTAACAAGCGGAGGGCATTCCGTAGAGCGCGGTCTGAATGGTGCCTACCGGCGAGCTGCAGCGCGCGTTTAGACCCGCAATAATGCCCGCCCACAACGGGGCAACAGCGCTGGTTCCACCGATCAGGCCCGTCTGTCCACCGGTAACGATGCGATAGCCGCTGTCGGGATCGGCATCGCCCGCGACGTCGGGCACCCCGCGTCCACCCTTGGATGTGCTGGACGCAGGCACCTCGACGCTGGCCTGATAGTTGGGCTTGGGGAACAGCGTGCTGACGCCCCCACCGGTGCCGCCGCCATTGCTTTTCCACACCGTCTCGCCGCGACGCTTGCCCGCCGTTGCGGTCAGGTGCGTACCGCCGCAGCCCAGGACCAGGGGATCGGAGGCCGGGTAGTCGACATGGGCCTTTTCGTCGCTCTCGCCATCGGTGGCCAGTGAGTCACCGGATGCCGCGGTGACAGTAACGCCAAGGATTGCCGCATCCCGGAACGCCGCCGACATTGCCGCGATCGCCTGGCCGGTCCAGCCGCTCTCGGGCCCACCCCAGCTGATCGATAGAACCGAGGGCCTGTTCGTCTCGTCGTGCACCGCCTGACTGATCGCGTCGGCGAAGCCTTGGTTGGTATTGGGCGCGAAATAGACGGCAAGTTTGGCACCCGGCGCGACGCCGCCCGCTACCTGGATGTCGAGCGCCACCTCGCCGTTCGCGCCACTTGCGTCGCCAGGATTGTTGGATGCTCCATCAACTCCAATTGCGACGATGTCCGGCACAGCAAGGCCCATCGCTTCGAACGCAGCTTGGTTGTCGGCATCGGTATAGCCGCCGCCAAGCTCAATGATGCCGATGCACTGGTCCGTCGCTTTCCAGTTACCGAGACCATAGACGGCCGCCACCTCCGTTGGCAGGAAGCCGTGTGGCGAGGTTGTCCCACGGTGTGGCACGAACTTGGGTGTTGCGATCGGGGTGGTATCCAGGCCGAGCACGGCCAAAACGGCAGACGCAAGCTCGCCGGGCAGGCTTAGCGTGCCTTCCCGTCCGCGGTAGCTCACGCCGTCGCGTTCGTACTGATGCAGCTCCGTCCCGAACGCCGCTTCCAGCACCGACGCAGGACCGCGCAGTTTTATTAGCCGCCGCGCAGCATCGGTTTCGACGATCTCGAGCCCTGCCTGGGTAGCAAAGGCGGTAACGGCAGCAATATTCTCCGCTTGAGCTTCTTTTCGTAGCTGTTGCAGAGTCGCACGCGAGTGCACTGGTCCGGCCGCAAGGGACCCATCCTCGTTGGGGCGGAGATATACGCTGATCGTGATTGGATCGTCGCCGGTAACGCGACCGGTCGACTGCATATCCCGCGGCGCCATGCGCTCGCTGCCGGCTAAGATCTGACGATTGTCAGGCATGGCATTTCCTCTCATTGGATTGCAGGCGGTCAACGCCTGCGGGACATCATTTGATGCTTGCCGCTTGCACATGAAACGGCCAGCGGATCTTCACGCCTTGCGGCGGATCGACCAGATCAGCGCCGACAGGCTGGTGACTACGGCAGCGACGCCGAGCAGAGCGGATTCAGACAACACGATCATAGACCGACTCCTTTCAGAGCCAATATTGTTCTCTATATGTTCCAACATTGAAAGCGTTATTTTTACTTATGTACTGCCGTTACCGGTCGCCGTGTTCATCACGGCGCGTATGATCCAACCGTGACCGGCACGGCCGCCAGTGCGCGGTTTAGTACCACTCCAAGCCGCACGCCTGCCCGCTCGAGTTGTACGGCTGCGGCCGCTTTCGCGCGTTCGGCATAGCCGGGCGGCAGGGAGATTGGCGTAGCGTCTTGCTGGCAGCTAGTCGGCGAGCCAATCGTGTACGCTGTCGAGCGGGCGACCTGAAACGCCTCTTGCGCCCAATCTGATGGCGAACCTTGCTGCCACTGTTGACGCTGTGCCGGCGTGACATTTGCACGAAGTTCTATCGCGACCCGCGATGGATCGGTCCCTAACGCTTCAACGACGGCTGTGTCCCAATAGGCGTGAAGGTTTTGCGTACGCTGTCCGCCTAAATTGAGGAGGACGCAGTTGCCGCCCCTGTCGTGATTGTCCGACGCGTGCAGCGGCTGGTGGAGATCGCCGACAAAGTGGAGTAGATACTTGAGCGCGAGCAGCCGCTCCGCCGGAGCAGTGTCGGACGCTGAAAGCTCGGCCGTGAACTCCTGCACCTTGTCGACGACGCAATCCTGAGCTGGACCAGCACTCGCCGGTTGGTCAGGGGCGGGGTGGCTGAAACAGGCGGCATCGAGGTCCGGGTGGTCAAGTTCGGTATCGACGAAATGCCACTGCGCCGTCTCACGGTGTCCATGGCTGCGGTAAACGTCCGCCCAGGTCGCTTCGCTTGCCATGTCGTGTCCGGTCAGCGGGTCGGCGTCGGTGGCGAGCAGCGCGTCAACCTTGCCGCGCACGTCCGGAGTCAGCTCGGCGCGGGCGATGTCAGCCACGACCTGGTGCCCCTCAAAGCCCCAAGCGAGTGCCGGCTGTGGCAGCAGCGTGGCAGAGGCGACGAACAGCGAAACGAGGTGCTTCATGGATCATGCCTGCCAGTACGCTATGACAGCCTTAAGACAGTGACCTACGGACGTTCCGGACCAATCTCGTTTGCTCACCCATTGCGAACAAGTAGCAGATCGATTTTGATGGGAGCTGGGCATCGGCATTAAACATGAGCGAGAGCCCGAAGTTGACAGACGGACGGAGGTGAAAGCGGCGGCTTGTTCCTCCTTTGGCGGGTGCCACACCCGCCAGCACATGAGCTATGTAAAAAATTATATATGTAGCGGCTTGAGGATCTCTCGGCGGATTGCGGCCAGCACAGATGATCTGAAAACACGGTTTCGGCAATACAGGAGAAAGCGTGATTTCGATTAAGACGACGAAGATGGCTTCAAAAAATTGCGACAAACACGACGCGTCGTTTGATCTGGCAAAGAGGTCTAGAACGCCCCCTCCCACGTCATCCTCTCCGATCGTACCGAGGGCGGAGAACAACCATGTCAAGCGCTTGGTCTGGTCGGACCGGTTGTCCTGCTGGTTGGCATTCATAACTACCCTGATCCGGGCGACGAGGTTGGGCACGCATCATTAGCGTCCGAAAGGCGACGAAGCAGGAAAGGCACCGCTATGAGCGAGAAAGCGCTTAGCCCTGGATTGCAGAATCAGCTCGATAGGCTCGCGACCTTGCCTGACGAGCAAATCGACACGACTGACTTTCCCGAGGCTCCATTGGAGGCGTTGCTGCACGCCCATCGGCCTAGCCTCTACCGGCCAATCAAGAAGCCTGTCACGCTTCGCCTCGATGCTGATGTGGTGGCCCTGGTTCAAGAGCATGCCCAGGATCGTGGCTATTAGACTGAAATCAACCGAGCGCTGCGCCGCTACGTGTCCGACGCCAAGCCTGACCCAAGGTTTTGGCACTCTGCGCTCAACTTTCACTCGATCGCAGCCGTTCTTTGTAGGCGTCCCGGCCTTCTCCGAACTTCAAGCCCCGGCTGCGCCGCGCAGTCGCTACGGCAACAACGCCGCGAGCCTCCAGCTCGGAGGCATACGTTTTACGGTAGCGGCGGAGATCGGCCGGACCTGGCGACAATGGACGGCCGTCCTCATCCCGGTACGCCACCAGCAGTTTAACGAACGGGCCTTCATGCTCACCCGCCACCCATATCTGATCGCGCCCGACGAACTCTCGCCGTATTACGGCGAGCACAGCCGCCTCGTTGACGACGACATCCGTGCCTGCCGGCATTGAGAAAGTAAGCACCACGGCGATCACCGGACGCCTGGATCCGCATTTCCTGGCTCTGATCGGCCGCCAGTCTTCCACGAAGTCCGGCACCATCTCGGGCCAGAGATTCCAAGGATCGTCATCGGCGTCGTATGCGTCAGGGTAGCCCGGCTGCCCCTGGTCGAACATCCGGAGCAGGTGGCGTTTGAACGACGTCAGGTTGGAGATGGTCCGCACCCGGACGAAGGCTTCCGGCGGAGCGGACGCTTCGTCCTCGACATCCTCGCTCACTCTACTCTCCCGTTTCTACCTCAATCGCGCAGCGCACCGCTTTGCCGGCTTTCGCCGCCCGCTTGCGGCACGCCTCCAGCGCTTCCTGATTAGCGGTCACAAGTCGGTTGCCCGCCAGTATGCTGGCGAAGGCGCGGGGGTTGCTAGCCCGCATCATCCGCTGCCCACCTTCCCACATCGGCATGCGCAGCGAGCGCGCCGCCATCCGCTCCGGCAGCAGCCAGCTCGCCGGCAGGGCACGCACAACCGGACCGGCAAGGATTGCCCACAAAAGCGCGCCCACCATCAGCGCGATCAGACCAACATTCCGACCGACATAACGGAGCCGGCGTCGCTGATCGTCCGCCATGACATGCGATTCCAGCTGACGGCCAAGCCTTGTTGCAACTTCCTCAATCGTCTGCCGGGCAGCGGCGATGACACGGCGATCCTCGCTCCGCCCTGCAGTACCAACTTCGACGATTTGCCGGTTCAAAGCTTCAGGCGTGAGTGACAGCGCCGGGCTCGTCATCAGGGCATCGACCCGCTGCGCTGTTGCGGTGATGTTCGCAGCGATAACGCCCAGCGTTTCGGAATAATCGGGAGCGTGGCTGTCATCGGCACGCTCAGCCGCCAGGCGCTCTATCGCCCGGCGCAACAACGTGATTTCGCTGCGAAGATCCTCGAACGCCCGTGCCGCCTCGTCTTCTGCGCCCGCCATGTATCATCCTATCGGCTGAACCCGCGATCCTGGTCGCGCTCGCGTGCCCGCTGCATCTCGATCTGACGTTGCCGCATCTGCTCAACCGCCTGCTGCCGGTCGCGGTCCAACCCCAGCTCGGGTGCCTGACGCTCCAGTTCGCCCCGCAGGGCGGGATCATGCCTCAGCTCGTCGATCATCTCCGCCTGCGCCGGGGACCGACCGCCACCACCGCCGGCCTCCAGCCCCCGCCAGCGTTCCATGAAACGATCAGCGCGCAAGCCCGGATCGGCACGCACGCGCGCCTCGTGGGCCATCGCTTGGGAAACCCTGCTGGTTTTTCCGGCTGCGGCATCGTGGATCAGCGTTGGATCGCGCTGAAACGCCGAAACGAGGTCATGCGTGCTATGATCGCGCATCCTGTCGAGTGCCTCGGCTGCGCGGTCCATTGCGGTCATCTGGTGCGGCAGAACCGGCAACCCTTTACGCTGCATCTCCGCCGCATCGAGCGTAGCGCGCGCATAGCGCCGGATCGCGACATCCTGATCAGGCCGGCTCGTGCTTTCGGGTACGGCGTCGCGACGCTCTGCGTCCCGCGCATTTGGGCGGAAGCCTGCAAACATGCTCTTCGCTTTCGTCTCCACCGTTCGTACGATCTCGCGCACCCGCTCTGGCAAGCGGATCTCGCGTCTGTCCGCGAAAGCACGAGCAGCCTCGTCCGGCTCGGCCACATAGTCCGTCGCCATGTCCTTCGCCCGATCGCGCGACAGCACTGCGGCGAGCTTCGCATCGGTCGCGAAATCGTCCCGGCCATAGTGGAGCTGCACCCCGTCGCGGTGCCGCGACAGCGCGACGTAGGCCGCGTGCCGGTCCATGCCTGGTGTCGCCAGCACATGCGTGCGATCGACTGTCACGCCCTGCGACTTGTGAATGGTGGCGGCGTAGCCGTGATCGACTGCGGCATAGTCCTTCACGTCGAAGGCAACCTGCCGCCCGTCATCGAGCCGCACGCCCATTCGCTCAGGCGCCACCTGCTCCACCGTACCCAGTGTGCCGTTCTTCACCCCCATATTCCGCTCGTTGCGCAGGAACATGATCCGGTCACCGGACGCGAACTGCCGTGTTCCGCGATCTGCATGGACGGCCACGTCCCGCCCGAGATCACCCGACGCCCGCAGCCGCTCGCGTGCTTCCTCGTTGAGGGACTGCACCTCCGCATTAGTATGCGTAAGGATGATCCGGCTCTTGTCGGGCTCCGCCTGGCGCTGCCGGTCCCACTTGCCGACCAGTACCGCCCGCGCCTGATCTCGCGTGTCGTTGACGCGCACCATGTCATGGTCGCGGTACGCCTGAATAGCCTCGTCCGTCCGTCCCGTGGCGAGCCAGCGCGTGGCATCGCGCTGCCAGTCCGCCCTTTGCCGGCGGATCTCGGTGATCTCGGCCGCGCCGTGCCGCTCGGATAGCGCACGAAAGGCTGCCCCTGCCTCAATCGCCTGCAACTGCTCGGGGTCGCCGACCAGCACCACCTTGGCACCAGCCTGGTCGGCTGCGGTCAGCAGCCGCTCCATTTGCCGAGTGCCGATCATCCCTGCCTCGTCCACCACCAGCACGTCGCGGGGGCCAAGCTGCTCGCGGTCCTTGCCCCAAGCGTATTCGAGGCTGGCGATGGTACGCGAACTGATGCCGGAGCCGGCCTCCAGGTTCTCGGCTGCAATGCCGGACAGCGCGGCACCGCGCACCGTGTAGCCCGCTGCCTCCCAAGCCTCACGCGCCACGCCCAGCATCGCCGACTTGCCGGTGCCGGCATAGCCGATGACCGACGCAAGGCCGTCACGTTCCGTGATTCGCCCCAGCGCATCGCGCTGCTCCCCGGACAGGGTAAGCCCCCTGCCCTCCGCCGCATCCAGGGCGCGCTGGACATGCCTGGCGGCAACGAAATGATCCCGCGTACCCGCAAGCCGATCTGCCGCCTGCTCAAGCCGTGCCTCGGTCGCGATCATCTCCCGGCTGGTAAAGCGCTCCTGATCGCGGCCGTCCTTGCCCAGCGCGACCAGCTCGGGGCTGGCGCGCACAGCCTCCAATACCTGGTCATACTGTTCCCTGCCGTCCGAATGCCGGAACGCAAACACCGCGAGATCACGCGTCGTGAACGTCGCCTGCGTCCGCGTGATCGCGTCCAGCGCAACCTGCGGATCAGCGATGATCTTCTCGCCATTTTCGCGTGCGATGCGGGCGTGGTCTTCGATCCGCTCGGCTTCGAGACCCTGTTCCGGCCGGCGTGATGCAGCGGGCCCAATCTTGTGCTGCGGCTCCAGCGCGATGCCCTGCTCGGCATAGGAGCGATGATCGATCCGCGCATCGATCCCAAGTTCCGTCAGCCGTTCGTTGACGTGCGCCCCCCACGCTTCGCGCCAGTGCTGCAATAATGCCCGGTCGTTCCACGGCACCACCTTGTTGCCAAATCCTTCCGGCCCGACCTCGCGCATGGTCATCATGACGTGCGCGTGTGGCTTCGGACTGCCGTCCTCCGCTTTGTCCCAATGCACGTTCAGGTCCGCGATCATCCCACGATCGACAAACTCGCGTATGACGAAGTCACGCGCCACCGAAACGCCCTGATCGCGGGTCATCTCGCGGGGGATCGAGAACTCGATTTCACGGGCCAGCTGGGCATCCTTGCGCTTCTCGCCAGCTTCCACTGCATTCCAGAGCGTTGTGCGATCCGCCAGATGCTTCGGCGCACCTTCCGGCAACATCACCTCGGAGTGCATGACGCCGGTCTTGTTCGAGAAGTCATGGTGCCGCTGCAGCCGTTCGTCGAACAGCTCGGATGCGGAGCGGTAAGCGGCTGCCGCAACAGCGCTGGAGCCAGCTGAACGGCCGATCACCTTTGCGGAGAAATGGTAGATCGCCATGACGATCGCGTTTCTACCCTTCTTAGCGCAGATCGGCAACGATATATAAGCGCGCACTCACAGCTCGCTTCGCTCCCTGCTTGTGACCTGCTCCGCTTATGCTAAAGTGATGCTCAAGCGCGTCGAACCGTTTGCCTTGAACGGCTTAATGTGGAGGGTGGAGACATCTATGCCTAAGGTCCGAGACTATAACGCTGAGCTTAAAGCGCTAGAAGAACGCGCACGAGGTCTAAAGGCAAAACGCATCGAACAGCTCGGCAGCCTTGTCGCTGCGACTAGCGCCGATACACTTGACATCGAAATTCTCGCTGGCGCTTTGCTCGACGTCGTTTCTTCGAAGGATAGCGGCGTAAAGGAGGCATGGCGGGCAAAAGGCGCCGCCTTCTTTCAACGACGCGGGCGCAAAGCTGGCCAAAAGGCTGATGGCAACGCCGAAGGCACAGCGACGCAACTGGGCATTGATTCAGCGCTTGGAAACGAACCGGCGTCGGACTGATACGCGGGACTGGATCATGCAACGACGCGAGCGCACCCGTCACCTTATAGAGCTCGGCGGCCTTGTCCAGAAGGCTGGTCTGGTCGACCTCACGCAAGACGATCGCGCCACCATCTACGGAGCACTGCTCGAGCTCGTTGGTAAGGCACTGTGCGACGACGCCGGCAGTACGCTCGCGCTCTGGAAACGTCGCGGTAAACGCGCGTTCGATACCGAAGCAGAAGAAAGCATTACCAATGCTTGATCTGTCGACGCGGAACGCTTGCGGTGCCAGCGCGTAGCTGTCTCAACTCGTGCCGATGGCGGATTCATTCTTGGTTCGCCGAAATGAGTTTACCATCAGCTGATGGTCCTTCATTTCAGAGGACGCCTTGCTAAGCCTGAGCGGGTATGAGGTATGCAGTGGCGAAGATGAGGAGGGAATTTTCTCCCGAGATCGAGCGAGAGGCAGTTGCTTTGCTGGAGAGCAGCGGCCGGGCCAGCGATGCGGGTGGCGCCCGACGTGGGCATTTTGCTATTGCGGACCTGGCGAACGGCGGATGGCGGCGGGAGTGCACGATCGCGAGCGGCTTCAGCACCAGGTATGCCGCCGCTGCCGTGAACAGCGGACCACGGCATCGGAGATTACGCGATTGAAGCATGAGCTGGACCGTACGCCTAGGGCGCGACGTGTAAAAAGGCGGTCGGCATCTTCGTGGAGGCGCCGAGATGAGCGTCAATCCATCCGCAACCACGCCGATCGTCGGTCGATCCGGCCCATGTGCCGGGTACTCGAGGTTCAGCCAGCCTTGGCGTAACCGCGCGGAAAAACGCTCGTGTGTGGGCCGACCGCGCCTTACTTGGCGATGTTCGCCGTCTACATGCCGAGCATCACGGCCGCTATGAGCCCCAGGATGCATGCCGCGCTACGCGCGGAAAGCGGAACGGCAAGTCGTGGCTGTGTCGAACATCTGATGCCGCGACATGGTATTCGCGCTCTTGCAGGCCGCAGGTTCAAGCCGTGTACGGCTCACAGCTGCCCCCCCTATCTGCCGATCACGCCGCACCTCCTGAACAGGAGTTTGTTGCGGAGGAGCCAACCGTGTCTGACTGACCGACTTTACCTGTGTCGCCACTGGCAAAGGCTGGTTGTATCTCGCCGCCATGCTCAATCTTACGACCCATAAGACCGCCAAAGGGTCGATGCGCCACCATAGACGAAAAGAGCTGCCGCTGGCCGCTTTGAAGACGGCTACGCACCGATAAAGATTGGCTGACGGCCTCATCTGCCATCCCGTACAGCAGCTAATATCCCTCGGAAACCCACCGCAACCACCCGTTGCGACTAGCTTAGATCTGCCCGTATGAAGTTAGGGCCGGTTCACAGTTCAAAGTTGCAACCTACTGTATTGCTGACCATATCAGCAAAAGGTATCGTCCGGTACTGGGGTAATCATTATCCACCTCATTAGGTGAGTTCAGTGCTGGTGTGTATGGTTACCTATGGTTTGGCACTAATTGGTTTTGGTGTATATGGTACCGTACCGGATGGTACCAATTGGTTTGGTAGCGTTTCAATTAGTAGGGATGACTTGCGGTCGCCGGACTAGTGAACTACAGCAGTAGTAAGTGGCGAATTTCATACGATATTTTAAGCGGTTATCGAGTTTTCATTAAACTTAAACTATCTTGTTGTCTAATCGGAGATTTTATAATGCCCGTTATAAGCTTCGCAAGTCCGAAGGGCGGCGTCGGCAAGAGCACCTCGGCATTGATATTAGCAAGTGGCCTCGCGCATGCTGGTGCGAGCGTAACCGTTATAGATGGAGACCCGAACAGAACCCTTTTTAACTGGTCTAGGAATGCCGACGCCACGGTTTTTCAATGTAGCGAATTACCTTCAGACAACGAGATTCTCGATGCAATTGAAGAAACTGCGACACGAAGCCAGTTCGTTATCGTCGACTTAGAAGGCACGGCGAACTTGGCGATGTCTCGCGCCATTTCACGCACAGACTTGGTGGTTATACCTCTTCAAGCATCTCCCGTTGACGCTCGACAGGCCAGCCGAGCGATAAAGCTTGTTGTTGACGAGGGTAGGGCGCTTCGCCGAACGATCCCCTATCGGATGCTTTTCACGCGAGTTAATCCAGCGATAGCGACACGCGATGAACGAGAAATTAGAGCTCAATTTCGCAACGCGCAAATCGCCGCTTTTGGGGTCGCCCTGAATGATCGTGCTGCATTTAGGGCGATGTTCACTCACTACCGATCGCTTTGGGATTTGAGCGATGAAGCAACGGGCGTAGATAAAGCTCGTCAAAACGCCGCGGCCTTTGTGGCTGAAGTCACTCAAGAAATTAGAAATCAGCAAAAGGCACAGGAGAAAGCATCGTGAGCAAGATTGATCTTGGCCTTGGTGACCTCTCCGACATTCAGCCAAACACACCTCGTCCCCAAACATCAGCTCAAGAACGCCTCGAAAACGCAACCATAGACATGATTGGCAAAGATCATGGCTTTACCAAAGCATCCGTACCGTCCTCAAACCCAAAGCGTCGGCGCACCGCAATGCAAGGTGAGCCTCAACACCAGATAAGCATCAAGGGGCCAGTTCGTGTGATGGAACGCCTGATTGACTATTGCGACAAGGAACGTCTTGCATATTGGGAAGCGATCGAAAAATTGCTAGATATCAATGAAGACAAAGGCCGATGAACCTATAATATCATTGGTGAGTCTGGACGCTTCTCGGCCGCAGCGCCCACACTCGGCAAGCACGAGGACGTGATGGGCGTGCTGCTACACGCCCTCCTAGTGCCAGCGGCGCAACCAAATTAGACCACCTGCCTCAGTAGCAGGTCATGCAGCAGTAGCGGCCGAGATTACCGCCTTCGCGGATCAGGCCGACCGGCTTGCTCGTCTCAGCGATTTCCAACGCTGGCAACGATCTACGATCGTAGGCGCAGCCGTCACGAGTGAGCAGCGAGGGAGCCTTGTCGTGCTAATCGCGTGCGGCCGGCCTTGCACGCGAGAAGCGGCAGACCCACAATGTGTGAGCGCTGGTCATCGGGCGCGGCGCGATTGTTGATCGAGCGCTCGCCTCACTTTAGTGGCAGGTGAGGACATGGGGCAGGGGGGCAGCTCGCAACGTCGACGACTTCTACGGCAATGCTTTGTTTCGGACCTATCTTCCTAACCGTGCAGCCCTGTCGGCCGATCAGCGCGAGCAGCTTATGGCTCGCATATTCGCCGCACGCGAGGCTGCTGGAAACAGTTCAGCGCGCGCTGGACAGGTCGCCAACGCGATCGACCTTCCGCCAAAGCGCAGGCAGGATTGCGCGATGCTCTAGACGGCCGCCTGCTGCCGCAGCAGCGCCGCGCCGCGACCCGCCTCAACATCGACCGCATCACCCCAGCCCTCGACTTGATCGTGTCGTTCGCAACCACCTTCACCCAAGCTGTGGATGCGGCCGACGCTTTTACCAACCAGCTGCAGGAACTAACGAGCAATTCGCACTATCTCCCTCGCTTTTTAGATAGGGTCGCCGCGTACGTGATGACCATCTCGCGTCACATCCGCCGGCTGACAACCACCTTACCGGTTGCATCTAGGCCGACCACACTGCAACTGTTTCTGCCCAGATCAGTCCCAAGAACTGATAGGCTCATGCCCTTTGCTCCTTCCTCAACCGACCCGCTGTCGTGAAGTAACAACGGTTCAGAAAGGGGCGAGCCATCCATAAAGGGGCTTATCGACGAGCTCTTGGCCGCTCGCGGGGCGAGTTCACCAGTAAGCTTCACTGCTTGGCTGATGCCCGAGGACGACCACTCGTCTTTCACCTCACGGTCGGCGAAGCGGCTGACCCACAAGGCTTATGACACGTCGATCGCATTATCGGAGCGGGCACCGAAGGCGCTGTTAGCCAAGAGTTGGATGCCAATACTACTCACGCAGACCTCGCGATCCGCAACATACGGGCTGTCATTCCCGGCCGCTCCAAACCGCCGCGTGAAGATTGATCATGACCGAACATATAAGTAGCTTAGAGGCACCGAACGCATGTTCGGCCGACTGAAGACCACTCGCGCGATCGCCACGTGGTACGACCAACTCGCCGAAACCTCCATGAGCATGATCCACATCGCCACTGCTAGGTACTGGCTCGCATTCATCCACGCCGCCTAGTTTTCTGCGCATTCGTTAGATTAATCTCATAGCGCCACCCCGCAGGCGGCCTTCTCTCTGCGTTTAGCCGTCGGCTCGCGTTGTTGATTTGACAAACCGAATACGTTTTTAGCTCTACGTCACGTGGCAAGCTAAAACTGCGGCGCTCGCCTTATTGCTAATGCAGTACTTCTTCCCCGTTTTTTAAGATCCGACAACGAAGCTGCCGAACTTTGAGTAAATCAAGGTTTACGGCAGCTCAATTGCTCTTTATAACTCCAGCGTCAATTTGACGAGGGCTCTCCACCACTAAGATGGTCTTGCGCAGCTTTTGAAGCTTCACTGACGGTTTTTCGTGCCCTCTTCGCAACTGCCTTCACAGGTTCGACCACAGTATCCTTAGCCTTGCGCCCAAGACCAATCTTATGCGCCATATCGCG
The DNA here is from genome assembly GCF_022662305.1 of Sphingomonas sp. BAUL-RG-20F-R05-02. Classification (GTDB taxonomy): domain Bacteria; phylum Pseudomonadota; class Alphaproteobacteria; order Sphingomonadales; family Sphingomonadaceae; genus Sphingomonas. Next base: position 8,066 of record NZ_JAKNQH010000019.1, on the reverse strand, counting down.
ACGCGTTGCCGAGTAGCTCGGCGCGACCATCGGGTAATCGGCTTTAAGATTGTAGCGTTCACGATACTGCTCAGGTGTCAAACCATGTCCAGACAAGTGGCGACGGAGCGCTTTATAAGGCTTACCGTCGATCATCGAGATTATGTACTCGGGATCTGCCAGTGACTTTCGTGCCGACACGGCAGGCGTGTACTCTTGCGTTGGCTCTTCGACAGTGGGAGCTTTAGGTGTAGCAAGCTGATTTAGCGCATCGTGCATTTGTCGAAGAAACGTCGGCACTTCATCCGCCTGAACGCGCGTGTTGTTATTACCGAGCCAGGCAACGGTCAGTTCGGCCGCGAGCGCAACAGTATCGACAGGGTCAGTCTGTTCAATCATTTTTGTTCCTTTGATCTGTATGTAGGTGGAAATAATACGGGGAAAAGGGGCAGCCGCGGAGCGGTGTTTAACATGCTACGGTTTTATATCGCAATACTGCTTAATGTAAATTTTGTGCTGATCGTAAAACTAGCCATATGCTAAAAGATTGCCTCTACTTACGATTATATAAAGAACTTTATATATAATAAAGGGTATTACAGGCACTCTGTCCAAGTCAATAAATTATAGCTTATTGCCATTATACTACTTAATATTTTTAATACCGATAAATCTGTATTTTGCCCAAAAATTACCGATGATTTTTGTGGAACCAAGAGTAGACTATGTCTAATGTGGCGCAACCGGGACGTGCAGGTGTTGATTGTCTCAGCAATGGGCGCGGGATAGATCATAGGAAGTGCGTGCAGAGGCTTTGCGCCAGAGCGCCTTGAGCTTGGCCAAGGCGTTATCGAATGGATTAAAGTTTGGTGAGTAAGCCGTGCCTACAATGCACAATCACGATGAGCGTCTGTCGATGTGGCGTCGTCGGTTGTTAACAGTACGCTTGAATTAGATGCTTCGGACTTGTGAGCTGCTGTCGGTTTCGCGGATCTGTGAAGCGTTCGGAATCTTCGCAGCGGCTTTCACACCTGACTAGTTCGGGCGGCCAGCGGGCGCGCCCGTAGCGATAAGGAGTTCAGCGCCACAAGTCGGCCAGTTCCATCTTCAACTATTGGACTTACGGGCGCGCTGGGCGCCTGGCATGACCTTCAGACCAAAGGCCTGTCATTTGGCTTTCATCGTACTGAGACCGAGCGGCTTATGCGTGTCTATGGCGTAATACCAAATCCTGTGAAGCCTGGCTCACATTGGGGATTAACAAAGCCGGGCAATCTGATTCAGTGTCGCGAGCTGGAGGAGGCTTGTGGTGGCAGCACCAATCGAGTTGCGTCCGGATTTCGACGGAGGCGAGCTTCGGCTCATAGCGCGGACGAGCAAGGACGGTCGGCAGGTCCGGCGGCTCCTGGCGTTAGCCGCCATTTATGACGGAGGGAGCAGGAGCGAAGCAGCCCGCCTTGGCGGCGTAGGGTCTCCAGATCGTGCGTGACTGGTTGCACGGTTCAACGAGCGCGGTCTGGATGCCCTTATCGTGGCAAGGTGCCGGGTCCCGAGCCGTTGTTGAGCGATGAGCAGCGACTTGCGCTCTTACGCATCGTCGAGGCCAGACCGATCCCTGCCTCGCATGGTGTGGTGCGCTTGCGGCTGATTGAACTGGTGGGTGTGGGACGAGTTCGACATTTCGGTCAGCAAGCAGACCCTGAGCCGTGAGCTTAGCGACGCTGGCTACCGCAAGCTGTCGGCACGGCCGCGTCATCATGCTCAGGATGACGACGCTATACCCGCTTTTAAAGGGCTTTTCCTACCCAGTTGGCAGTGATCCGCGCGTCGTTCCCACGCGGTACGCCCGTAGAAATATGGTGGCAGGACGAGGCCCGGATCGGCCAGAAAATGGCATCACCCGCCGCTGGACCAAGCGTGGCACGCGGCCGTCAGCGCCGAAGGATCAAAGGACGAAGATGGCCTACATCTATGGCGCGATCTGCCCGGTTGAGGGCAGGGCGGCCGGGCTCGTTCTGCCTCGCTGCAACACCGAGGGCATGACGCTTCACCTCGCCGGGATCGCCGCGACTATCGCGCCTGGCGCACATGCCGTGCTGTTGCTCGACCAAGCCGGATGGCATGTCTCTGAAGCGCTTGTCGTGCCGCCAAACATCACGCTGCTGCTGCCGTTCAAATGCCCGGTGCTTAACTGGCAAGAACCGTCTGGCAGTACATGCGCGACAGCTGGCTCTCAAACGGGATCTTTCCGATCTTACAACGACATCCTCGACCATTGTTGCTTCGCCTGGAACCGCCTCGTCGATCAGCCATGCGCATCATGTCGATCGGCACACGTAATGGGCACGTGCGTCATGATCAGCGGGATTTGGTAAGAGACCCTCCGCGACGTCGTAGCTTACCAGGGACGACGGCTGCGGTTAGTCATCACCGACACCTCCTTGGTCACCGTTCAACGCCGAGGCGCCAGATCAGAGGCTGATCGCGGAATTCATCTATATTTGTACGACCATAGGGCGGTTCTACGTCGCTGTCGGCGTCGACTTGTTCTCGCGTCGCATGGTTAGAGGATCGATGAGCGACACCACGACTGCCTAGAATTACAGATTTAGTGGGCTCTCATTGCGCTCTTTAAAACTAAATTAGTACCCTTGCAAACCGATGTCATATAACTTTCGGCCCTACTACTCTCTATAAATTTGTGACAAGATGTCCTCTATGAGATAGTCATGAAACTATTCGTTATCAATGCGAACAGATTCATTACGGGACTTTCCTTTAGGAGTTAGTACTACAACGGTATCAGGTTTAGATATCCGTCGACCTCTACTATCAATTCTAGGCTGATCAGGGACCACGTTTTTTAAACTTATGGAATATTCCGGAAGACGATCCTCTGCCTCAACCTCCTTGAGATGATGCTTAAAACGGTGAAGAGATGCAGTTGATCCGACTTTGGTTGAAAGCAAATCTAGTGGCATTTCAACACTTTCGCCTTCACAGTGGCAATGTGCTATCTCGTACAGCCGCCGTTCAATGGTTCCCAAGCGAAAGTAGTCATGGTGGTAGTGATAGATGTGGCCGTCGCGTGATATTGCGCGATGTAGCCAGCCACACAGTCGGACGCTAACGGTGCGGAGCACCTCGTCACCATTTGGAAGTTGGTGATACTGCGCCTGAGCTTCAGAAAGCCAAGAAAACCAGCCACGATCGATTTTTGACCCGGTCTGAATATTGGTTCTGACCTGAGTGCCCTGTAAACGCTCAAGTGCTTCGCTAAATCGTTGATAATCTCGCTTCGATGGGCGAGGCACTCCAGTTATACGAAAGAAGTCGTGAGCCGTAAAGGTAAACGTGTCGTATATTTTACTTCCATCGGCGATGTCTTGAGCCATGAGTGAAGCAATGTACAAAATAATTTCTTTATCATACATAGTTGCCATACCGGTGGCGCTTGGTCGAATGGCTATCGTTACGTCCCCGAGTTGCCATTCCATCGGCTTGTGAACTGCTACCTTTGACAAGGCAAAAAACGGGAAGTCCATAACAGATCGTTCACCGCGGACCTTTCCGTGCAGCGGACTGTCAAGATCTAGAAGGGAGCGTTGTCGAACAACGACAGGTTGTTTCGATGTCACTTTCAGCTTCCCATGTAGAAGTGGGTGGGATCCCTTCATTAGCGGCGGTTTTCGCTAGAAGCAGCCGTTACAGCGACAACCTTCCCGAAAGCACGAGTTTTATAAGCAAGGCAGGCATCTACGCTAGCTGGCAATCCTGAAGTCAATGATTTGATGTTAGGCTCGAATGAGCGCCTCGTGCTTTCGGGAAGCGCGTCTCGAACGTGGATCTGATACTGTTTAGCGCTACGCCGGGCGAGCTTGCCACAAGGTTCACCGGAAATTTTGGTAGCTGCGATCGCATGATTAAAGTCAATTTTGAGCACGAGCGATCGAGCGCTTCCCTGAGGATTTCGACCTAGTGTCTTCCTGCCGAGTTGGTGTTCAAGCTCACGAATGCGGTTTTTATCTCGCGGACTTTGCGGTTGCTGGTTACGTTATCGTTGCCGGTCACCCCGACACTCGCACCTGCAAGTATAAGCTGCCTCCAGAGGGACAGGAGGCTGGGTGCGGTGCCGTTTCGCTGGGTGACGATTGAAGTGCTGTCTCGACGGTTGAGTGTCTTCTTGGCGATTTACGCCTATCCGCGACACTCTACTGACGGCGGCGATCGCCCTCAGTGATGATCTCAGACAAAGACATGAGCCTGTGCTCAGGGGCTACCCCTAAGCCTCCATGTTAGGCCCAAATCTGTCCTGACGAAACGAGTTCAGTTCAAGAGCCTCAGTACCGCGCTTCGCCCCAAGCTAACTGAGTAGGCAGCGTTAAGCTGCAGGCGTACCTGCCCAAGGTGGCTCTGTTAACCAGTCGTGGTACATAAGCACGATCTGCCGCACCTTGAACTTGTCATTTTTCAAAATGTAAGGGTTAGGGTCGGGATAACGACCTTCCCGAAAGCACGAGTGATGCCTTAGCCATAGCTCGCTGTACGATCTCTCCAGCAGAGCGCAAATTATCACTTTCATGAGATGGTTGCACCTCAGCGTACCGCTGTAACGCTTTGAGACCATGGAATGTTTTCCCTAAACGTAACTCACCCTTGGTGGCACGATTGCTCATTCCCCGTAGATAGGCTCCAGGTCGCCGAACCTCACCAGCTCGATATTTTTGTACGATCGCGAGAACAGATGCTGCTGCACCGCGCTCACCCATTATTTGGCAAGCGGCTCCCCACGCTTGAGGGTGAATATGGTTTTGATAGGCGAGTTGTTCCGCTAATGCCACAACAGGTCCCCACTCGATACTATCGAACTTTAGTGTCTGGCAAAGGCCTGGAACAGCGTTCTTTATAAACCGTAAACCTATGCCGGATTCTTCGAGATCCTTTTCCACTTCAGTTTTGGGCACGACGGGATTCTCACTATTCATCCCGGGCATCGCACTACATGTAGCTGCGTTAGCAGTTTGAAGTTTATTTGTAGTTGTAGAGTGGGTGCAAGGTAACGCGTCCATGCATGTATTATCGTGAGAAACGTGGTCAAAAGTTTGCGCAGTCTCGACAGTTATGGCTGTCGCGATTGCGGCTGCTAAGGCGCCCGCTCGCGCCTCTAGGTCCTCGACACATTCCACCAACAAACGCACATTTCGAACCCGACGCATCTGTCGGGTCGCTAGGAGCACCAACTCGTACTCCTTATCCGCTTTCGTTTCGAGCAAATCAAAATCTATCGCGGTTTTCACCAGGCCAGCTACTCGTCGCCGAGTAGAAGCAAGTCGCCGCCGGTACTCATCAATTAGCTCTTCCTCGGCAGCTCCTTGAGCGGCGATCTGCAGGAATTCATGGTAGCGCGCACCGATTGGGCTTAGTAAAATCCCATAGGCCCACTTGATAAGCCCTTCTTTAGTTCGCACACCTCCCCGGTGCCCATTCGGACTATCGCGGTGGCTAATCAGCTTAAGGGCGACGGCTCGGTCAAGCAGGTTTTGTAGCTGCCTAACCTGGATCCCTAACTTACGAGCAAGCTTCTCATTGCGAGGCCACACAATAGGGAGTTGGCCAGCTTGCCAATCTTGTACCTTGGTCCACGAGAAAAGGACGTCGATGAGCTGAACTACGCTGGGGGATATACCGAGATAGCAAGCAGCACGTTTAAACGCAGCTAAAGCGTGACCTGTGCCGATCCCTTTCGGCAACCCTGTGAAGGCATTTGCTACACTTTCAGCTTGTGCAGCCGCCGCATCAAAGCGTCGAAAACCCGTTCCAGGGTTCTGAGTAGATAGCATTGTTCGGAAACCCCTTTTTGGAGCCCGTGCGGACAAACAGCTTCAGCGCGCAAAACGCGCTAAAGCTTGCAAGATTGTAGGTGCGCTGCTAAAAGGAGTTGCGAACCCTGCTCTTAGTAGGCACATCGAGGAGCCCGGCCTGCCAGCCGGGCTTCTTATGTCAGCACAGTATCTCCCATTTCACCTCTATGCCGACTTCAATGCCGGCTTAGTTAGCTGGCGTTGATCGTAGTTCGTGTCGCGAACCCTTGAACGTCGGTCAGTGCAGATAACTACCTTACTGCAACGGACATGAAACACATCTGACTCGTGCTTTCGGGAAGCTCAGGCTCTGAATTACTCGTGCTTTCGCGAAGAACGTTGATAATTTTCGTACCGCATCTCACGACCCACACGTGCTTTCGGGGAGAGTGTCACGAGTCGGCACGTGCTTTCGGGAAGATCGTGCCGACGACATTTTAAAACGTCCATGGAGGAAGGCATCTTTTCATATCAGCAGAGGGCAAAGGCATGGGATTCGTTGCCACCGCGTTTTAAAGCAGAATTGGGCTATGTCGGTTTGTAGCCGGCAGGAGAGAAGCCCTGACCGATGACTGGCAGCCCATAATCTCGACAGCACAATCGTCCGCGGCCATTCCCAGGCAGCGTGCGCTAAAGGGGGACCTGTAAGGAAGGCTTTGGTCGAAGCCGCAGCGGCTTTACGAGTAAAATCCACGCCCGCTGTGACGGTCAGGGACGCCCTCTTGGTTTCGCCCCGACAGGCGGCGAGGTGTCGGATTACCGGACCATGCCCGCGCTGCTCAACATGCCTGTGGCCAAGCCCAAGGCCGACGAGCTTGTTCGCCGTCCTTCGATTTACGCGCCGCAGATCTCACCGCAGAAGCGTCAAAACTGGTGCGAAGTGCGATGAGAATGGCAAACTCCTGTCCGTTTGCCATTTTACATAAAAGCTCACTGCTCTAGAAAACCCGCTTGCGAGTCATGATCACCAAGCCTCGGTATAAGCCCTGATGACGATGACTTGCTTTGAGAAATAAATCCTAGTTCCAGGAGGTTCGCAACGCGTACGTCTCGTATTGAAATAGATGGTGCACCTAACACTATAGCAATTATTCTATCTCTATGGCGTTTACCAGATGTTACAATGTTAAAACCTGCATCGGCTGTGTAGCCAGTCTTTATTCCATCAACGCCAGAAACTTTACCAAGAAGGTGATTATGGTTGAATATTTTCTGAGACTTCCATACGAACGATCGTGTATTAAAGATTCGATAGAATTGGCTATGATGGTTAATCAGAGCCCGGGCCAGCAATGACATATCATGTGCTGTTGTGATATTACCCGAATTTGTTAATCCGGTAACATTTGCAAATTTCGTGTGAGCCATTCCTAGGTTATGAGCTTTGATATTCATTTTCTTCACAAAATTACCCTCGTCACCACCGAGACTTTCGGCTAAAGCCACTGCTACATCGTTAGCTGAATGAACTGCTGCTGCGCGTATAGCGTCTCGCACCGTGATAGTATCGCCAGGACGAAATCCTAAATTGGATGGGGGCTGACGCGCCGCACTTTTTGAAATAATCAGCTTCTTGTCTTCGCGTAGTAGACCTTCGTCCAGTGCGTCGAACACGAGGTACAACGTCATCATTTTGGTAAGCGAAGCTGGGTGGTGCAATGCGTCCGGTCGTACGGCGTATATTACCTTGCCATTAGCGGCATTAAGAAGAAGCTCGGAGATCTGGCGCTTAGAAGTTGGTTTAGCTGCCCCAGGCTGCGTGCATACAATGCAGCCAAATAAAATTGCTGGAAAGAGTTTAGCTTTCGAACGAAAGAACGATTTATTATTATCTGCAAAGGATGCGCAACGGGTGTTCATTAAATAGTAAACTCGATTAGCGCGGTTCATATTATAGGTGTATACTATGCAACACGCCGTAGAATCATGAGAAAGGGCCGCGCTGATAATAAAACTAGGGAGCTCAAGATCGACACATAGGTCATGGGAATGGTTATGGTAACGAGGATCGCGGCTTTAAGCCGTCGATATATTTTTGGCAATTGCCTAAGCTTCAACCCCGATAAATGATACTATAAATCTCAGAGGTCAGTTGGGATCTCATCCGTGACGGGCAAGCGCCTGATGAGCATCATCGCTAAAAGCGCGTTTGAGAGGCTGTTGATCATGTTCAGCGGCGTAGCGATGCAGCGATGGTGATCCGCTCGCGTTGAACGTTCAGAATTA
>NZ_JAKNQH010000018.1 GCF_022662305.1 Sphingomonas sp. BAUL-RG-20F-R05-02 | reverse complement strand
GCGCTGCTACATGATCCATGATGCGGCTGAGCATCGTCGGAGACGATGGCTGAACGCCTTCCATCGCCGCGCCTGGCGCTACCTGTTCGCGTCGTTTGAGGCGCGTTCGGCCCTAGTGGTCGAGGGTGTGCCACGTGGCACACCTGCCCGGGAATTGAACACGCAAACCGCCGAACCTGCATGAACAGTGGCCTTCGTGGCTTCGGGGTGCTGGGGGGGCAACTCCTGCAGGCTGGCTAATTCTCGGTGTCCTCTTTTTGGCTCTGGCGCTTCGCTTCGCGAGCGTCCTTTTTGTGGAGGGATTGCCTATGATTACACGTTCAAAATCTCGCGCTCGCAAGACGCACAAGGTCAAGAACACCAACCTGAACCCAGTAACTAACGTGATGAAGCTCTGCTCTGTTTGTTTTGAGACCGTCTGGGCACTGATCGTTGGCTGGTCTGCTGGTGCGGCCGGCCTCGCACCATCGGCGCAGTTGCGCCGACGTCACCAGTAGGGGGCGGAAGAGCGATCTTCCGCCCTTTGCACATCTAAGCATGGTCGGCGCTAGAAGGTGAGCTGCCGCTCCGACAGGATAGCGGCCGTATCATCGACCAATCCCCCCTCATCGTTTTTCCTGACACAAACGTCTTCATCCAGGGACGCGCGCTCAAGGATCAGCCCTGGGGAGAATTGGGCCGCGACGACATTGACGTCGTGCTTTGCGGGCCAGTGATCCGCGAGCTTGATCGACTGGAAAAACCGGCCCGGGAGAGTTGGGAAGGTTGCGCGCTCGGTCAGCACGAAGGTGCGCGAGCTGATGGCGACCAAAGCCCTGGGGGAGCTGCTACGCGAAACCGGGCCCAGGGTCATGCTGCGTCTCGCGCCCGGCGCGCCGAACCAAGCCAAGATGCGCGAGGAAATCGACCTTACCCATGACGATCAGGCTATCATGAATCAGGCGCTCGCAAGCCTAGATAAGGGGTATGATGTCGTCCTCCTGACCGACGATAATTTCGCGGCAGTGACGGCAGAGCATTTCGGGCTGCCGGTGCGGGTGTTGCCCACTCACTGGCTGAAAGAGCCCGAGGCTGATGACAGCGTAAAGGAGCTTGCCCGCAAGGACGCCGAGATTGCTCGGCTGAAGGCAGCAGAGCCGATGCTTCAGCTTCGCTTTACTGATCAAGCTGGCACTAAGATTGAGCGTCTCGACGTGACAATGAAGCGCTATCTTTCGGTTCCATCTGATAAAGTCGATCGGCTTGTGGAGCGGGTTACCGCGCTTGCCCCGATGGCCGAGCTGACGCCCACGCAACTGAAGGAAGCTTCCAAGCCACAAAGCCCGGGCAAGGGGTTCGACATCTCAAGCATCGCCTACCCTGATGATAGCATGATGCCTCTGACCCAGATCGCTATCGATAAGTATGAGGATGACTATCGGAAATGGGTGTCGGGCGTTCGTTCAAAATATCGCCGGGTTCCATGCGGAATGGAACCGCCGACGCGACTGGCCGCAGGCAGTTTTCTGCCTGCAGAACACGGGCTCACGGCCGGCTGCGGACGTGCTTGTTGAGATGAACGCTTCAGGTAGTTGTAAGCTGAGCGGGTTAGCGAAGGGCATCAGCGAGCGCCGCGACAAAGGCGCGCGATGGCTGGAGCTAGCGTTCCCTCCCGAACCGCCGCGCCGTAGATCCCGGGCCGAAATCCTCATGGCAACAGGATTATTCGATCGTGATCCGCTCGCAAGCCTGCCGCGCGCGCCCGTCTTCTCCTCGATAGCAAATTTGCGGCGGGACGATGATGCTTTTTATTGGCGTGACGGCAAATCCGATGCTGCTCCGACGATGGCGCTTGAATGCAAGACTTAGCGTCATGGACGAGAGGAAGAGGATGGAGCGCTTCCGATCAGCCAAGCAGCGGCGACAGATCATCATCGTCACGCATAACGCCAACCTGATCGTCAACACCGACGCCGATCAGGTTATCGTGGCGACCTGTGGACCGCACCGCCCGGGGCAACTGCCCGAAATACGCTACTTGGCGGGCGGTTTGGAAGATTTAACCATCCGAGAAAGCGTGTGCAACATCCTTGAAGGCGGTGAGGAAGCCTTCAAGGAGCGCGCCAAACGGCTGCGAGTGGACTTGTAGCAGCAGATCGCAATCGCAGCCACTTACCAGAGCTTGCGACTCACCATCGAGCCGGCAGGAACCTGGGTATAGCCATATTCTCGCTTGAAGGTCGGCGAAGCGCCGCCCGAAAGGCTGTCATTGGCTTACATGAATGTACGGCAGATTTCGGGAGGCCCGCCGAGCGGTCTGAACGACTGCAACTGGGTCATTTACGCATGGGGTGCCGGCAGCGATCTTCCAGGATTGCTGCCGACCCTCGGGCTCCTAATCGAGCGTGCCTGTCAGCATCAGACGGCGAACATCCTCCGCTGTCTGATTGACCGCCCCCAGTCGCTCGATGAGCTGCGCCGACCGACTTCCCCTCAGGCCCGCAAGCGTCAACCCCTTGTCGCGGACGTAGGTGTACATCCCGCTGACCGCGAAGGCGGTGACATGGCCAATACGCTGCTTCTGCTCGTCGATCGTGCGGGCGAACTCGTTGGAGGCGAAGAAGCGCCGCCGGGTGAGCGGCGTGGCGAAGGTCAGGTCCAGGACCGCCAAGCGTTCGCGTTCTGGCGGGACGGTGTGGGCCACGTCCGGCGCGGGCGGTGCGGGAGCGGCATTGTCATAGGCTTCCGGCAGGTGCAGCCGAACGCGCAGTAGCGCCGGGTCGGTCGCGAGCGTCTCGGCGAAGGACGCCATGAAGGCCGCGAACGCTTCCGGATTTTTCGCTCCCGGACCGAAATGCACGTGCATCCTGTCGAGCGCGTCGTTGCCGTTGGGGCTCGGGTCTGCAATCCGATCCACCAGCGTCCGCGAGCCTTGTGGAAGCGCATAGGCGACCGTTGCGGCGAACATATTCTGTTCGTCGGAGAACAGGATGGTGGACGCCTCGTTGAAGACGGCTTGATCGGCAGCGTCGGCGAAGCCGATCTCCACCCCGCCATCAAGTACATAGTTGGGGAACGGCACGATTCCCTCCTGCGCAGGCCAGAGGTGCGCATCCTGTTCGCGGTCGAGATGATACTGGACGTACCAGGCCAGCCCCGGCACCCGCGAGCAAAGCGGGCCATGGACGTCGCGCCAGTAGGTCGCGAATACCTCGTGTGGAACCTGGGGGCGCTTCAGGACGGTCGTGTAAGTGTTAATCGCGATGGCGGCGTCGCGATCTGCGTAGTTGGCGTCGGGGCGATGGTCATGGGTCATGGCAGGTCTCGTGTCTGTCGGGTCAGGGGATCAGGCGATCGGCGCGTAATTGCTCGAACAGCGCAAAGAACGCGTCGTCGGTGGGTTGGTAGCCCGTGAAGCCGAGCCGGCGGCTCTTCGACATGTCGGTCACCACTTCGATCGGCCGGCCGAGATCGGCATCGGTGTGCCACGGCGATGCGAGCCGGGCGAGGTCGGGTTCGACGAGCGCGTCCCGCTCGGCGATGCGGCGCCACAACTCTGCGTCGTCCTCCATTTGCTGCTCGAGCGGCTGCGGCGTGCCTTCGAATGGCGCTGCCTCCAACCCAAACCATTCGGCGATGCGGTCCCACATCCATTGCCAGCGGAAGACGTCGCCGTTGACGATGTTAAACGCCTGATCGTGCGCCGCTTCGGTTTCCGCGGCCCACAGAAGCTGCCGGGCGAGCTGTCCGGCATCGGTCATGTCGGTGAGCCCCGACCATTGCGCAGCCGAGCCGGGAAAGGCGAACGGGCGGCCGGTCTCGCGGCAGAGGGTGGCATAGACAGCGAGAGTTGTCCCCATGTTCATCGCGTTGCCGACCGCCTTGCCGATCACGGTATGCGGGCGGTGAACGCTCCAAGTGAAGCCGTCGCGCTCGGCGGCCGCGAACACCTCGTCCTCCTGCGCATAATAGAAGTTCTCGATGTCGAGTCGGCCCTGTTCCTCCCGGAACGGCGTCTGCGGCAGCGTGCCCTTACCATAGGCTTCGAACGGTCCGAGATAATGCTTGAGCCCGGTGACGAGCGCAACGTGTCTCGGACCCGTCGGCTTGGGCAATCCGTCGAGGAGGTTGCGCACCATCGCCGCATTAACACGGATGTTCTCGGCCTCACTGTCCTGACGCAGCCAGGTTGTGATGAACACCGCGTCGGGTTCGATGCCGGAAAGCGCCGTCTTCGTCGCCTCGGCATCTTGCAGATCGGCCGCGACCTGGTGCACGTTCGCCTGTCCGGTCGGCCGGCGGGCAAGCCCGTGCACCCTCCATCCCTGCTCGACGAGAAGCGCTGCGGTTGCGCTGCCGACGATACCGCTCGCGCCCACTACCAATGCCGTCTTTGTCATACTGATCTTTCTCTTGATCTTGAGCATGCAGAGCTAGGCAGCGTCGCAGCCGGGTTCTAGACGGCACCAAACAGGGTACCAGGCACCAAGAGGTAACCACCTATGCAGCCGGGATCGATCGAGGATGAGTGGCGCGAGGACTGCGCACCGCGGCGCTTGCTGGCGCTGTTCGCGACCAAGTGGACAAGCATGGTCCTGCATACGCTCCACGTGCGTCACCAAAGCGCATGCCGGACGGGCGCGCTACGGCGTAGCCTGCCCGGCGGATCCAATAAGATGCTGATTTAAACGCTGCGCGAGATGGAGGAGGCGGGGCTCGTAACTCGCCATGTGCAGAGCGCGTCCCACCGACGGTCGAGTACCGGCTGACGCCGCTCGGCCAGCGCTTCGTGGAGCCGTAGAGTTGCTCTACGCCTGGGGACGCGACGATGCAGACGCGCTGGACCAGCTTGGCAGCAGATCAACGGCTAGGCGTTCTTGATAACCGGGCTGCGATCGCGTTGTGATAAAGATGAACGAGCGTCCGGTTTAGGGAGGATCCTAAGGCATCGCGAATGTCTGGATATGGGGCGTCGGGGCCGCGAGGCTGCCGGGCAGGTCACGCCGCAGACTTCGTCGTTCAGCTCGCGTTTTCAGCGGTCTGAATGCGGACGTTTCAGCGAGAGACCGATTGGGCGCGAGCCGCCACCAAGAAGGCGAGGTCCCAAACGATCGTACCACCCGCGGCGCGATGCTCGTCCTCAATCCGCTGCGCGAGCGTGTCGGGATCGATCTGCTCAACACTGGCGATGCCTCGCTCGACTATTCGCGGGAGCATCGCGTGCGTGAGTGTCGGCACGAACGAGGGCTGGTGGGGATGGAGCAAGATGGCCTCGCCGCGCGCTTGCTCGACCGAAAGCCCCACTTGCTGCATCAGTTCGGCGAGCCGGAGCGCCAATCCCACATCGCCTCCTTCCGCTGCAACCGTGCTCCAGTTCCAGTCGTAAAGCTGGCGGTGCAACGCGAGATCCCCAAGTCCCGCAGGAAGGCCGGCGCGTGCATGTTCCTGAAACGCTAAGATCGCGTCCGGGTTGGCCATCGCCGCTAGTCGCTCCAGTGTCTTGGCGGCATCGGGTAGGTACATCAGCACGCGACGGCCGACGATCGCATCGAAACGGCCCAGATCGGGCAAGTCGCCCGAAAGATCGGCCGCGCGGTACTGGATGTGCGCGGCACCCGAGTCTGCGTCGATCGTTCGGGCCATCGCGAGCGCCTGTTCGCTCCGGTCGATCGCCACGACTTCGCCGCTTGGTCCGGCAAGCCCAGCCACATATCGACTGAGGTCACCATTGCCGCAACCGACATCAAGCACCCGCGCACCGGGAGTGATGCCGATGTCGCCGAAGAAGCGGGCGCTCGGAGTATTGGCTGGGTTGGGCGGGGAGCGCAGAGGTGAGTGAGGCATTGTCTCATGATACCGATGGTCGCGTGCATGCCAAGTGCATCCGTCCGGCAGAGCGACGGGCAAAAGGCGTATATGGCATTGCGAACGCCCGCTCTTCGGCTTTGCTCGCTCGAAAGCGGCTTGATCGCTAGTCACCAAACCACGGCATGCAGCCTGCGCGTTGGAATACCCTAAATTGGCCGCTGATCCCGAGATGAACAGGCGTCCGGTGTTGGGGAGCGGCAAACCGGCCCTGAATGGCGGATTGTGGGTCGTTGCGCCGGAGGGCAGGGGAAGGGCAGCTACTCTACGTCAGCCGACCAATACCGGACCTTCCGCAGGCGCCCACTAGCGGTCATTGGCGAGCGAGTTTAGACCATCACGAAGGAGGAGCCGCATGACCGACGACGTGATCGCTCGACGAGTTTTCAAAATCGACGGGCAGCAGGCGGAATGTCGCTTTTACAAACCACAGGAAGATGCTGGCAGTTTCTTCTGCCCGGTTCAAATCGACTGGCCAGAGGGGACGAAGAACAAGCGGGCTGGTGGCGTGGATGAAGTCCAAGCACTACTGCTCGGAATGATGTTAGCCCACACAGACCTACTTGCAGCTAGGAACATGGATGGTCGAGTAATCGAGTGGCTTGATGGCCAAAGCCTTGGACTTCCGGTGACACCTAGCATCCGGGATTGGGACCCAGACAATCACATGTAACAAAGACGAAGGTCCGCTTGCCACCACACCGCGACATTCCGCGGCTGTTCTCGAACGCCTGAAACCGGACGTTCTAGCGACATGAACGGGTGACCGGAGTTGGGAAACCAAAAACGCGTCGCGAACGGCCGGAAGTGGGTCCAATTGCTGCGACCTAAATCCCATCGGCTTGAGCAATTTGCTCGTGCTAAATCCGGCACCAGCGGTATGGTCCAGTCCCGAATGGTGGGCGGGCGCAACGGCCCGCCTCACATTCGTTAAGACAGCGCCGGTTGCCCGTTTGACGCGGTAAGACCGCCGTCAACCGGCAGGTTCACGCCCGTCACAAAATGCGCATCCTCGCTCGCCAGGAATGCGATCACGCCCGAGATGTCGGCGGGCTCGGCACCGCGACCCAACGGAATGCGCTCTTCGAATTTGGCGATGAGCTCAGGCTGTTCCTTCATCCCCGCAGTCAGCGCAGTGTAGGTGAGCGACGGATTGACCGCGTTGACCCGGACGCCGTGCTTCGCCTCGTCCATTGCCAACGCACGGGTGAAGTTGCTCACCGCCCCCTTCGCCGCGCAATAGAAGCTGTGGTTCCAGTCGCCGCCCAGCCCGGAAACCGACGAGACGTTGACAATGCAGCCTTTCGACTGGCGCAGATGGGGGATTGCCGCGCGGCTCATATGAACCACGCCGTACAGGTCGGTCTCAATCACTTTGGTGAATTCGGAAAAGTCGCCCTCATCGACTTTGCCGAGATGATCGACGCCGGCGTCGTTGACGAGCACATCGATCCGACCGAAGCGATCGATCGCAGCCTGGACGAGCGCATCGCATGCAGCGCGGTCGGAGACGTCGGTTTCGCGGGTTTCGACTGTGCCGTGCGGTTCGCCCGCCAGCTTGTCGAGCGCGGCCTTGTCGATGTCGCCTAACACCAGCGTTGCGCATTCCTCGGCGAAGCGGCGCGCGGCCCCTTCACCGGTCCCCGAGGCGGCACCCGTGATGATGATGACCTTGTTGGAAAAGCGCGCCATCACGCGTTCTCCGCCTGAACATCGTGCTTGTCTTCGAATTTCATGATTGACCTCTCACTATCTTTAGCACTGGCGTACAGCTCAGGTTGGAATGTCCTGGATGTCGGCGGTGTTCGCGGCGGCAATGCCGTTCTCTCGGTGACGTAGGTCGCTGAGCGCCTGGTAGACCTGCATGCGCGCGCGCATCACTCCGCCCAGCGGGCGATGGACCTCGAGACTATGGGCCGGGCGGAACGTCATCACCTCGTCGAAATAGCGGACGCGGTCTGGACCATAAGCTGACTGTTGCGGCAGTCGGATGGTGGCGATGGTACGATACGGGCTTTCGCTCATCGGCCAGTCGACGGAGGTGTCCTCGATGGGCTGCGTCTCGGCATCGGTCCACAGCTGCGCCCGAAGTTCGAACACTGCGTCGTTACCTTCGAAGTAATCGACCGCGGCATGGCGAAAACCATCCTCATCCTGATGCGCGTCGAGCTGCCAATCGGCGAGCGCCTTCTGCTCTGCCGCAACCGGAAAGGCCCCGATCTTGGCGACATGGTCGCCGAAGCGCACTGGACACTGGCTGAAATATTCCTCGACCAGCGGGTGACTGAAGGGATGGCCATAGAAGTCCAGCGTCGGGCTTAGACCCGCACCAACCGCGTTCAACACCTTGTTGATATTGCGAGCGACAGAGGCGGCCGCACTCTTCACCCCCTCGGGCATGGGAACCGTCAGGCCTATTTTTTTGGCCTGCGAGAGGAAACCCGCAGCGGTGCCTGCTGGGAAGGTCGTACCGCTGGCGAGGACTAAGTCCTGCGTCGGTGCGTCATGGCCGGGCAGCTTCGCGCCATCGACGCCGAACACCTTGATCGACATGCCACGATGGGTCGAGACACGGTCGCCCAGTTTCTCACCCGGCCCTTGCGCGAAGCGGACGGCAACATCGAACGTGCCCGGCTCCGCGAATAGGCCTTGTGCAAGTTCGGGCGGCAACCGAGGCGCGACGATGAGCTTGCCGATCACACAAGCCGTGCTCTTGGCGTGGCTCGCGCGTACCGCGTGTCCGTCGCGCTTCTCGACGGTCCGGCTTTCCTGGGTCATGCCTTGAATGATGCCGTCGATGCTCTCCTGTTCGTCGGACTCGCGTGTTTCGATGTCGGGCGAATAGCGCAGATAGGTCATGGAATGTCCGATCACTTGGCGGGCGCGAAGGAGAACAGCTGCGTCTTGATAGACGGCGGTGCGCCGGGCGTGAACCAGTTGGTGTCCTGGATATGGCTCGCGGTAACGTACATCGTCCCGTCGCGCCCTTCGGAGAAGGTGTCGGGCCAGCGCAGGCGGCGGTCGGTCAGCACCGTCTCGACCGTCGCGCCGTTCAGCCGCTTGATGGCATAGTCAGTGGGCGAGGTGAGGTAGAGTACGCCTGCCTTGCTCATCCATAGGCCATCAGCGACATGCGTCTGCGCGACCGTCTTTACGGCTGCCGCCCTGTCGGCTTCGCTCACGTTTGACCGCAGCTTGGCGGTGTCAATCGCGTACAGCGTCTTGCCGGTCAGCGCCTGATAGTAGAGCGTCTTGCCGTCTTTTGAGATCGCGATGCCATCGGCGGCGAAGGCGGGCTGGCGGCCATCGGGGCGCACCAGTGGCTTGCCGTCAAGCGTGACCTTGACTGTCTTGTCGATCTGCGTTGACGCGTGCCCGTCAAGCGCGCGGTGGCTCTGGCCGCTTTCCAGATCGACAACGATGATGGCGCCGCGCGTGCCGCTGTCGGTGATGTAGCCGGTCTTGCCGTCGGGCGAGAAGCGGATGTCGTTGAGGTAGGTGCCCTGCAACGCCACGTTGCCGGGAACTAGGATCGTCTTCGTCACCGTATTCGATGCCAGATCGATGCGGACGAGCTTGGGCGCGCCTTCAAGGATCTTCTCGTTTCCGGGGGCGCCGGGATCCAGCACCCAGAGGTTGCCGTGGCCATCGGGCACGATTGACTGCACGCAGACGAAATAGTCGCCGACCGGCAACTCGTTGGCACGAGCATTGCGCCAGCTGTTCCACTTGGCGTCGGGATAGGGACGTAGGGATCCGTCCTTCATCACCTCGGCAACAGAGATGGGCGCGTCGTCCGTCCAGCGCGGAAAGTTGACGAAGCGACGGCCATCCTCAGTCACGGCGACGCCGGTCGCCTGATGGTCGAACTGCGCCACCTGCGTCAGCTGTGCGCTGCGTCCCTGCGCGTGAGCGACGCCGACTGCGGCAGCGGCGACCAGGCCGATGGCGGCGATCCCGGCGGCATAGGGGGCGGCTTTCTTCATAGACAGGTTCCTATCGGTGACATCGGTAAGCGCGGCGGGATTGCCGGCGAAGAGAGTAAGGAGGTGGCGCACCACCGCTTGCGGGTTCTCGCGCTGTGGAAAGTGGCCGACCCCGGTCATGGTGATGCGGGCGAACGGCCCGGCGAATTTTGCTCGCACATCCTCCGCCGTCGAGGGCGGATTGACGCCATCGGCATCGCCGTGGATGTAGAGCGTCGGCAGAGACAAGGTCTTGGTTGCCTCGACCTTGTCCTCCAGGCAGGCACTTCGTGGATCCGGCTCCGCTTCGCCCCAGCGCGCCCGATAGCTGTGGAGCGTCACGTCGACCCAGTCGGGATTGTCGAACGACCGCGCGACACGGTCGAACGTCACCTCGTTGAACCATCGCGGTGGCGACCAGTTGACCCAATGCAGATGCGTGAACTTGCGTGGGTCTGCACGTACCGCCTCCGCCCCGCGCGCGGTGGCGATAAACCAGTGATACCATTGCCGCTGAGTCTGCTCGAATGGCGGCGTCGGCATGCCGCCGAGCCGAGGTGGGGTCGACAGCATCGCCATCCGCTCCACCCGATCGGGCCAGCCTACCGCAAGAGCTTCGGCGGTGTTCGACCCCCAGTCGTGTCCGGCGACCATGAAGCGGTCGATGCCGAGCGCGTCGAGCAGCGCGATCACGTCAATCGCCAGCATTGCGCTGTTGCCGGTCCGCAAGACATCGTCGTTGACGAAGCGGGTGGCGCCGAACCCACGCAACGTAGGAACGATGACGCGAAATCCTTCGGCAGCTAGAGCGGGTGCCACCTGATCCCACGTCGACGCGTCATCCGGCCACCCATGGATGAGGAGCAACGGTTGTCCCTGCTCCGTGCCGTGAAGCGACACCTCCATGTTCAGGTCGCCAGCGGTAATCATCGGCATTTGTCAGCCTCCTGGCGGTTCAAGGTTTTTCGAACGTGTCGTCGGCTCCGCCGTTTCACCTCTGCTTCGAAAGCATCGACGTGATGGCTTTCAGAACGACCAAGCACTCAATTCGTCGCCACGCCGATCTGCTCAGGGTCTGCGTCAAGGGACGAGCGCCACCCTCCTGATCACGCGCGACCGCCAACTGGCTCATGGTAGGGGCAACCGTTCACGCGAGCGCGAAAGTCGGCGGAGTGGCGGTAGGTCCCGTTACGCGCACGGTTGATGTTTCCAAGCGGCTGATGTGCGGCGAGGCCGGTCCAGATCGAGAAGCGCATTTCCTCGTTGATCTGCTGAAACTTGTCCTCAGTCAGGCTGTCCTGCCTGGCTGCACGGATCGTCGCCACGGTCTGAAAGGGCGCATCGTCCTGCTTCCACTCGACGGTCGAGTCCTCGATCGGCTGCTTGTCGAGGTCGCGGCACAGCTGCACGCGCAGTTCCCACTCCATCTCAAGCACCTGGGTCTCTGAGCGGATCACGTCACGTAGGGCGTCCGGCCGGCCAGTCGCGTCGATGGTGGTGTCGGTCTGATCGGTCAGGTCCTTGGACACGGGGAAGATCGCGAATTTGGCGATGTAGTCGCCATAGCGGAATGGCGTGACACTGAAGTAGGTCTCGCCAAGGGGATCGGAGTTGGGCGCCCCGCCGAGCGTCTGCACTTTCGGGCTTTCAATCCCTACCGCGCTTAGCACGGTGTTCACGCCGCGGAGCACCTTGGACATCGCCTCCTTGGTGCCCTCGAGCTTGTCAGTAGTGCCGGCCAGGAGCTTCAGGTTGCCCAGAAACTGGTCTGCGGTCTTGTTCTGGAACACCGGGCCGTTGACCATCACGAAGTCCTGCGTGTTCCCGTCAGCGCCTGGAAGCCGTGCACCGTCCACACCCATGACCTTGATTGCCAGACCGCGCGGCAGGCTGATGGTGTCCGGCAGAATGTCGCCGGCGTTGGTCGAGAAGCGCATGACGATCTTGTGCTCGCCCGGCGTTGCAAACATCCCCTGGGCCAGCTCCTCGGGCAGTCCATCACGGATAGTCAGCGTGCCTTCGAGAAAGCCGTGTGCCTTGGCATGAACGGAGCGAACGGCATGACCATAATCCTCCGCCGTCTTCTCAAGGATCTTGTCGAACGTCTGGTTGAGCTGAGCGATGGTCTCGGCTTCTTCCGGCTTCACGTCCTCGACGTCGGGGGAGTAGCGGACTGGTGCTTGGGTCATGGTCGCAGATCCTATCGAACAAAGAAGAGGCAGCGGCCAACCGGCCGCCACCCCATACGCTTAGCGCCGGCTGGCAGGCGCTGCGAACGCTGCGCGCAGCCGAGCAACTGCCAGGTCGTTCGCCTGCTTGGCGCCGTTCACGACCTTGGCCATGCCGAAGAACTCATGCGTCACGCCTGGGAAGGTTTTTTGTTCAACCTTGTCACCAGCCGCCCGCATCGCAGCCGCCAACGTCTCACCATCCGAGCGCAGCGGATCGATCTGCGCGTTGATGATCGTCGTGGGCGGAAGCCCACGGAGGTTCGCGGCAACCAGGTTCAGCCGGGGATCCTGCGCATCCGCCTTGCTCGTCTGATAGTAATAGCCGAACCAAGGCAGCATCGCGCCATTCAGCGGCTTGGCACTGGCCGAGTCCCGTCGCGAGGGCAGCGTCATGCTGCTGTTGGCGATCGGATAGACCGAGATGATGTGACGCGGCAGCGTTAGGCCATTGTCCCGGGCATAGATCGCGGTTGCAACCGCGAGGTTGCCTCCGGCGCTCTCTCCAACCGTGGCGATCTGCGCAGGGTCGCCGCCCCAGCTCGCTGCATTCTGCAGCGTCCAGCGATAGGCCGCGGCCGCATCGTCATGCTGTGCAGGGAATTTGAACTCGGGTGCGTGGCGGTACTCGACCGAGACCACGATCGCATTCAGCGCCTTCGACATGGCCCGCGGTGCGGCATCGTAGGTGTCCACGTCGGCAATGACCCAGCCGCCGCCGTGATAGTAGACGATAACCGGCATGGGCTTGCCGCCAGCGGGGGCATTGGCCGGCTTGTAGATGCGGGCGAATTGCTTGGGGTCGCTGCCGTACGGCACGTCCTGGGTCGTGACGGCAGCGTCGGGCTCGGTCGACATGCCCTTCTTCGCCATCGCTGCCTTTGCGCCATCAGCGGCCGACGGCTGCATACGCGCCACGGCCGGAGTTAGCGTCTCGATCGGCTTGCCACCGAGCGTTGCGAGCGCGTCTAGGACCGACTGCATGTCGGGCGCGGCTTTCGGTGGCTGCACGGATGTCGCGAGGGGCGGCGGCAGCGGCGGGGCTGTGACCGAGCGTGCCGACTGGGCCAGAGCTGGAACGCCGGCAACGGCGGTCGAGGCGGCAATCAGCATTGCAATGGTTCTGCGCAAAAATCACTCCTGTAACTATCTTATTCCCAACTATCAGCGACACTCTGCGTTTCGGTACGAAAGTAGACGCACGGCTTGAGGGGCGGGGTTCGGGCGTATGGACTGCGGAATGAATGGTCAGGCTTTGAAGGCGGATATGACAAGGGGTTCCCACGCGACGCCGTGTGAGGCGAATGCTCTGCTGCGTCTCTTGAATGACGCTGACCGCGCCGCGCTTGCGCCGCATCTCGAACTTGTGCCGTTCCGCAACGGCGACATGATCGCGCGGGCCGGCGATGCGGCAGACAGCATCTGCTTCCCGTTGACCGGCATCGCTGCAATACTCGACTCGCTTGAGGGCGATCGCCGCTATGCTGTCGCGCTGGTCGGGAGTGAGGGGTTCATCGGTTGGCAGCTGCTGCTTGGCAACGGGCGCTGGGCGCATGACGTGGTGATGAGGGCCGAACACGGCACAGCGATGAGGCTGTCGGCCGCGGCGTTAAACGGGATAGTGGCCGAACGTCCGGCAATCCGAACCGTCCTGCTTCGCTTCGTCGACGTAGTCATGACCCAGATGTCCAGGACGATCGTCTCGTCGCTCGCACACTCGATCGAACGGCGGATGGCGCGATGGATCCTGCTCTACCACGACCGCGTGCAGGAGGACGACATCTGCATGACGCACGAGGAGTTCAGGCTAATGCTTGGCGTTCGTCGCAGCAGCGTGACCGACGCTCTCCACAAGCTCGAAGAGGATGAGGCTGTCCGATCCGTGCGTGGGCGCGTGATCGTGCGTGACCGGGAGCGGCTGCTGCGGCTCGCTGGCGACACCTACGGATTCGCCGAGGCAGAGTATCGACGTCTACTCGGCCTCTAATAAAATTTAATCGCAGACTGACGCCTCCCATGGCGTCCCCATTTGTAGCCCAAAACAACTCATATCGCACCGACTTGCCTCCAAGCTAAGTTTGGACGCTAAATCAACATGAACGGATGGCTGTAGTTGGGGTGAGGTAGATACGTCGCGAACGACTGGTTGTGGGTCTCCAGATCACGTGGTCCGACGGCTGTCTCCGATCCGCACAATCTGGTGGGTCGCCCGTATTAAGCAACCTGGCTAGGCAGCCGGCTTCATCGTGATCAAACCCTCCCGTAATGCCATGCCGTATAGCAGCCCTGTCTCCTTCATCACCCGAGATCTCAATCTTGCCAGCATTCCTAATGTAGAGGACCTAAACTTCTCCCAATTATTGCTAGGTTCACCTGCCTGCCATGCAGCGAGGTACATTTGCCAATCACGTTTAATTTCTTCAAATTCATCAATGAGACTTGCAGAATCTGCTGGATCGGATGACGCAGCAAGCTGCGGATATATGAAGCTATCCTCTTTGCACAAGTGATCCGTGACAATAGCTGCAAGTCGACCAATAAGGGCGTTGACGTCGCTCGAGGTGCCGTCTTGGTGTCTAACCATCATCTCGAGCTGTTCCGAAAAGGCATCGATTTGATCATGATCGTCAATGAGATCTTGATAATTCATTTGCAAAGCCTTGTTCGAACCTTGCCCAACCAAACCGCTATAGAGTCGATTTGATCCAATACGGCTGGTGCTAAAATTAACCCCGCAAAGCGATGGCAGCGTCTGTAGACTGAACATGAATGGGCGGCTGAAGTTGGGGAGCCGCAAACCAGCTGCGAAAGACTGCAAATGGGTCGTCGTTGTCTAAACCTGACGAGCAAGACCGATCCGTCGTTTGCCCTGTTAGCAGATCGGCGCGGCATCCCGGAGCAAGCCGTTTCAACTTCTTGCGGCGGTCCCGTTTCTCCAACTCCGACGGGCCGTTTTGGGAAAATACAATCGGAAACAGGTTTTGGGAAAACGGCTGGATCGGGAGGCATCTGGAGCCCGAGCTCGCCGATGCTGTCCCTCTAAACCTTCGTTTGCGGGAAAGTAGCGACATGGGCATCATAGCCGCAACATGCGCCATCCATCGATCCATAGGCTTTGGGACCAGTATCGGATCCAGGAGGGGTGTGCGCCCAGCGAACCGCCGGTTGCCGAACATTTCTGCGACAATGAAATAGACGCCAACACCTGCGCTGACCTAATTTGTTCGGAGCTTAAACGAGCGACTGCATCAGCGCTGGTGTCATATCAGGATGCAGGTGAGCCTCTTCCAAAGCCGGGCAAGCTGCTCATTGTGACAAATTGGATCGGCGAGGCAAGGGCGCTAATCAGGACACATCGCGTTATGGTGTATCGGTTCGCTGACGTTCCAGCCACCTTCGCAGAACTTGAAGGTGAGGGCGATGGCACGCTGGCTTGGTGGCGTGCCACACATCGCGCGTTTTGGGAACGCACCCTTATAGATCACGTCGTTGATGATGATCTACGCGTGGTTTGTGAGGAGTTTGCGCTTCTCACACTGACGTAGACGCGCTTCCGCTCGATCAATTCAGAGAGCTGCCCTACCATCCACTTAGCATTCGTAGGGGATGACAAATGGGGGCATGGGGCGCGCTTATAATGAGCTTCTTCGGGGCGGTGTTCGCCTCATTGACGCTATACTGGCAATGGCAGCTGAACGGAGCAGCCTTGGCGTTGCCCTTCTTAGGGTTCGTCCTGATCGGGCTTGCTGCAAGCTATGTCATCAGATCGCCCGGTGAGGGGATCAAGCCATCACCGAAGGAACAACGCGCGATCATGTGGAGCAGCATCGGGGAGGGCGTAGGCCTTTTCCTCGCATCCAATATCGTCATCAATCTGCATCGGCCCGACCTACTCCTGCCGGCGATGGCGCTAGTTGTTGGTCTGCATTTTTTGCCGATAGCTTTCGCGGCGAGCTTTCGGCCGTTCTATGTCCTCGGCACCGCCCTCATACTGGTAGCAATGGCCGGGTTCGTTGTAAGGGCTCCTACGGGCGGCGAGTTGGCTGGATTTATGGCCGCTGGTGCGCTCTGGCTTGCGTCAGCCATCGCGGTTCGCCGTGATTGGTCGGCAAAGGGGCAAACGGCAGCGGCGTGATAGCTTCCCGCTGAACGATCGTTCTGGAATGCCTGCGCCGTCTCGCCGTCCGGTCGTTTGCAGGAACGTGAAGCGTCGTGTTGCGGCCAGGTGATGGGCACGGCATTTTGGATACGGGTGAGCATCGCTTAGGGGAACAGCAATGGAAACGCGCGCAGCGTCGGCGCAGGATGCCGAAGGTATGGGGCAGGTAATTCGAGAGATCATTGAACATACGGGCCGCCAGCGTCCGAACGACGTAGACATTGTTATGGGCCGCTACATTGCTGATCCTACAAGCATACGTTGCACCGTCGCCGTCGACGGATCAGGAAACATCGTTGGCTTTCAATCTTTGAAGAAGGCGGTCGCTGGCAACCCCTACGACACACCGGAAGGTTGGGGCATTATCGGAACTCACATCAGCCCGACGGCTCACCGACAAGGGGTCGGCAAGCTCTTGTTTTCTACAACCCGAGAAGCCGCGTGTCAGGCGGGTTTGAAAAAGATCGACGCCTACATCGGCGCTGACAATCCATCCGGCCTCAAATATTATGACGCTATGGGCTTTCGTACCTACCGAACGTCGGATGGCATCGTTCAAAAGGTCTGCGACCTTTAGCTCGGCCGGGCTGGCTGCTTTAGGCGAGATTTCTTAAAAACCCGATCTCAAACGGGAAAGCGGTCGTTCCGCAGTCGTCCAAAATTTGACGCTGACGGGCCTATCCGAGCAGGCTTGAAGCCGACATACCACTCGCATGAGCGGAGTTGGTGATGGCACTGATTATCGTAGCGGGTGAAAGCGGTCAGCACGCCGCTGTCGTGTACGAAGCGGCCGTCCTTTCGGGGATGAGCGTCTTAGGTTTCGCCACAGTCCGGAACACTGAACCGCCCTCGATGTTCGATTGTCCCTGGTTGGGCAACATTGGCGACGTTGC
This sequence comes from Sphingomonas sp. BAUL-RG-20F-R05-02, assembly GCF_022662305.1. GTDB lineage: Bacteria > Pseudomonadota > Alphaproteobacteria > Sphingomonadales > Sphingomonadaceae > Sphingomonas. The sequence goes on along the minus strand of NZ_JAKNQH010000018.1, from coordinate 37,706 downwards.
GACCTCGCAGATCGCGAAAGGAAACGAGTTCATTGTGGCCTGTGGCTCGAATAAGCAACGGCGCCAGCAGAGCGCAACCTTGTCATCGCTAGGAGCGACGCTCAGAAGCATCTACCATCCAGCAGCAATAGTTTCTCCGAGCGCCCAGATTGGTGCAGGATCGGCTATACTCGCTGGAGCGATCGTAGGCCCGCGCACCATCGTAGGCGTTTCTACGATAATCAACCATGCAGCGAGCATCGACCACGACTGCAAGATTGGAGACTTCACAAATATCAGTCCTGGCGCACGGTTTGCGGGCTGTGTTCAAGCAGGTGTGGGCGTGTTCGTCGGGTTGAACGCCTCTATACTTCAAGGAATTAAGCTAGGCGAAAACTCAGTCGTTGGCGCTGGTGCTGTCGTTATCCGGGACGTGTTATCAGGGAAAACTGTCGTTGGAGTTCCCGCGCGGCCCTTACGATAGCGGCCATGCCGAAAACGCCCATTTCCGGACACTCAGGTGTGCAGTTCGCATCCCTGAAAGCGGTCGCTCTGCCAGCGCAAATACCTGTCACCCAGCATCCGAGCACGGAAACACATATAAAGATTTCTTTATATGTATTGCAACGGTCTGCAATGGAGCTATGACGCGCACAGCGGTCGAAAGGCCGCTAGATCGCGCTGGTGCCCCGAAAGGGGCTTAAAAGGGAACGCGGTGCGGACGGTTCGCCGCCCCAGGCCGAGGCTGTCCCTGCAACTGTAAGCGGTGAGTGCGATGCACACGGCCTCCTGTTCGGAGGCAAGCCACTGGACCGAGCGCGGCAACGCGCAAAGGTTTGGGAAGGCCGTGCATCGTGCATTGACCCGTGAGCCAGGAGACCTGCCGGCGTCTGGTCGCTCTTGCTCTGGCCCAGGGGGTGGCCGTGGCACGGACCTGTCCGGTCGAGCGACGTGAACGGCGGGGGCCGTTCGGTGTCGCGGGTCGGGCGTTGGCGTCCGCCGGGTCCGTGGACGGTCGCGTCTGCGGCAGGTCCCCGTCAGCGTTGGCTTGGCGTCGGACGAAACGAACACTCATGATTAGCTGCTTCTCACCCCGGACACGCCGTATGGCGTTCCTGCTTGCCGTTACGCCCGCCGCTCCAGCCTTGGCGGAGACTGCCCCTTCATCCCCGCCAGTCGACAGCGAAATCGTCGTCACGGCGTCCCGCGTCGATCTGCTTGGCAAGGCGAACACCGCCAGCCAGGGCACGATCACCGCCAAAGAAGTCGAGCTTCGCCCCGTTTACCGGGCATCGCAGATCTTCGAGAGCATTCCAGGGTTGGTTGTCACGATCCACTCGGGCGAGGGCAAGGCGCAGCAATATTTGATCCGGGGATACAATCTCGATCACGGCACCGACTTTGCCAGCTTCGTTGACGGCATGCCCGTCAATCGGCCCACCAACACCCACGGCCAAGGCTATTCCGATCTAAACTTCATCATCCCGCAGACGGTCGCCGGGCTCGATTACACCAAAGGCCCGTACTACGCCGCGATCGGCGACTTCGGTGCAGTGGCCAGCGCGCAGACGCGTATCGCCGACGAGACGCCGGCGCAGGCGACGGTGACGGTCGGCACGGACGGGTATCAGCAACTCGTGACCGGGGGCACGTATCATCTCGGCGACGATCGACGACTGCTCGGTGCCGTCGAGCTGACGCATTATGATGGGCCGTGGCAGCCGACGCAGAACTTCCGCAAGACCAACGCGCTGCTGCGCTACAGCCAGGGCACCGCCATCGATGGAATGAGCCTGACCGCGATGTTTTACCAAAGCGCGGGCCGGCTCATCACTGACCAGCCGCTGCGCGCGATTGAGCAGGGGCTGATCGATCGGTTCGGCACGCTTGATCCGACCGACGCCAGTCGCTCGCTCCGCTACAGCCTGTCCGCGCATCTCGACAAACCGATTGGCGCGGGCGCGCTGGCGGTCAACCTGTACGGCATCCACAGCACGATGACGCTGTGGAACAACTTTACGCACTATCTGGATGATCCGATCAACGGCGATCAGGAGGAGCAGAACGAGAACCGCACCACGGCGGGCGGCGCGCTCGCTTATACCATCACCTCGACCTTCGCCGGGGTCGGGTTCGAAACCGTTATGGGCTTCCAGGGGCGCTACGACACAGTGTTCGTCGATCGGCGGCATACGGTTGGGCGCACCACCATCCTGCCCGGATGCCAGTTGGCGCGGGAGGACGGACCGACGCTGACCTATCCGGCGGTGAACGGCTATTGCAACGCCGATCGGGCGCATTTGCTCGACGTCGCGCCCTATGTTCAGGAAACCGTCCGCTGGACGCCTTGGCTGCGCACCGTCGCGGGCGTGCGCGAGGAATACTACCATGCGACTGACAGGAGCATAGTCACCGGCACACGCGGGCGCGGGCATCAATGGCTGTTCCAGCCCAAGGGCAGCCTGATCCTGGGTCCTTGGGCCAAGACCGAGTTTTATGTCAGCGCCGGGCGCGGCTTCCATTCGGACGACGTGCGCGGTGTATTCGGCACGGTGCCGGAGGTCGGCGTGCCCTTGTCTGGCGGCGCGACGCCGCTGCTCGCACAAACCTCTGGCTATGAAATTGGGGTGCGCTCAAACATCGTGCCGCGCCTTCAGGTCCAGCTTGCGGCGTTCCAGCAGGATTTCACGTCGGAGCTGACCTACAATGCCGACAGCGGGCAGGACGAGGCGGGCGCGCCATCCCGGCGGCAAGGGATCGAGGTGTCGGGCCAGTATCATCCATTCCGCTGGCTGGAGCTAAACACCGATCTCGCTTTCTCGAAACCGAGGTATCACACCGACGATCTTGCGGCCTACGGCCTCAACGCCCGCTATATCGCCGATGCGCCGAACTTCATCTACTCGGCCGGTGTGCTGGTGGATTACCTCGGCGGCTGGTCCGGGAGCCTGGTGTGGCGGCGTCTCGGTACGCACCACCTCGCCGATGGCGAGGCGTATCCGACCGACAAGGGTTATAGCGAGTGGAACCTTCAGATCGGCTATACTCTGCCTCGCGGCTGGCGAGTTGGGGTCGGTGTCTTCAATCTCTTCGACAGCCATGACGAAGCGGCCGATTACTTCTATACGAGCCGTCTACCGGGCGAGCCGGCGGAAGGCATCACCGGCTTCCAGGTGCATCCGCTCGAACCACGATCAGCGCGCTTCTCGATTACCAAGACTTTGTGATGTGAGCCACTGAAACGCCGGCGTTCTTGGGAAATCATTCTTTCTGAGGCTGCCGGCGTCGCTCAGCTAGGTCAACTACTAGCCTCAGCTTGCCCGAAAGCGGACCGGCGGCTCTCCGCCACCCTAAGCCACTCCGCGGTCACTTTCGAACGCCTGATAACGGACGTTCAAGCGACATGAACGGGCGTCTGCTTTCGGGGGCAGCGTTTTGGACGTTGAATGTCCGCAACTGGGTCCTCTCCGCCGTGATACGCGGCGAAACTCTTTGCTTATGATGCAAACGGTAGGACATGTAGGGGAGGCAGAGGAGGCTTTGAAGCCCGAGACAAATGACGGGGGCCCATCAGGTGCATGCTAGGTGGCGCCAGCAGCCATTTACATTTTACTGAGTATCGTTGCGCCTGCGGCTCCGAGATCAATGATGCGCGTTAGCATCCTCTGGGTCCGACACTGGGTCAGTCCCGAACAGGGGATGCCCATATGGATCAGACCGCCTTCATGATCGGGTTTACGGTCATGTCACTCGCCTCGCTGGCGATCTACGCAAAGGGAAGCAAGGCTCCCGCCTCTACGCCATCACACGCTGCTGCACGCGACTGTGCCTTGCAAAACACTTTCAAGGAGCCGTTGTGAGCTCCGTTGACCTTCTGCCCGGCCATCTGCTGCGGCGTCCTGGCGCCATCACGCATGCCGATCACTTTAGAGGCTGCCAGATCGATGATCCTGAGCTTGCGGAAGTGCTATCGCCGGACGCGCCCTTGCTCGTGCTGCACGAAGGGGCGATTCACGCCGAGGGACCTGTCTGGCAGGCATCTCACGACCGGCTGCTCTTCTCCGATGTTCCCAACCGCCGGCTGAACGCGTGGTTCGAAGCCGACGGCCGGGTCGAAGTCACGATCGATGCGACCTGGTTCATGAACGGTAACGCTGTCGCGAAAGATGGCACCGTCTGGCATTGCGAACATGGTCGCCGCTGTGTCAGCCGTTCGTTCGCCGACCTGACGGGAACTCCTGAACCGGTCATCACACACTATGAGGGCAAGCGTCTGAACGCGCCCAATGACGTGACGGTGGCGCCCGACGGATCGATCTGGTTCACCGATCCGATCTTCGGCATCGTCATGCCTAGCCAGGGCGCGCTGGCCGAGCCGGAGCTCGATAACCACAGCGTGTACCGCTTCGATCCCGCAACTTCAGAACTGACGCGGATCGCGGATTTCGAACAGCCCAACGGTGTCGCGCTGTCTGCCGACGGTGGGACGCTGTACGTATCGGACACGTCACTATCGCTCGGCGAGGTACCGGGCTTTACGGCAGGCGCGAAGCACGAAGTGGTGCGCTTCCGCCACCAGCCGGACGGTAGCTGGGGGGAGCGAACACGCTTCTGCCGAACAGATCACGGCTATCCGGACGGGTTCACGACCGACGCACGCGGCTGGTTATGGGTGAGCGCTGCCGACGGTGTTCACGTCTGGTCGGCGGATGGCGACAGGCTGGGCTTCGTACCCATCGACGCGACCGTCTCCAATCTTTGCTTCGGCGGCTCCAATGGGGCGCGCCTTTTCATCGCGGCGGGAAGCCGCTTGCTTGCACTCGATCTGAAGGCTGATGCATGACCTCTCCTATCGCGGACTATGCCCTGATCGGCGACGGGCGCACGGCGGCCATGGTTGCACGCAACGGTTCGATCGATTTCTTGTGCCTGCCGAATTTCGACAGCGACGCATGCTTTGCGGCGATGCTCGGCGATCAGGGTGATGGCTGCTGGCAGATCGCTCCGACCGGGTTCGTGACGGCCGTAGAGCGGCGCTATCGCGGCGACACGTTGATCCTGGAAACCGATCACTCGACCGAGAGTGGCGTGGTCCGCGTGACGGACTTCATGCCTTGGCACGACGGCAAACCGATGGTCGTGCGGGTAGTCGAGGGTCTGTCGGGCGAGGTCGAGATGGCCAGCCTTCTTCGCCCGCGCTTCGATTATGGGCGGGTGCCGCCATGGATGCGACCGTTTGACGGTGGTCTGTGTGCCGACGCCGGGCCACATCAACTCGTACTGCACGCTCCGTGCGCGCTTGAGGTTGCAGACGGCGACGCCCGCGCCACCTTCCGTGTGAAAAAGGGAGAACGGCTGGCTTTCTCGCTTTCCTATGCGCCATCCTACGCCGATCTGCCGAAAGAACCGAACGCCGCGCGCTTGCTGAAGCAGACCGACAAGGCATGGCATGACTGGATCGGCCGCTTCGATGCACCCGAGCGCTGGGGCGTGCCGCTCAAGCGCTCGCTGCTGACGCTCAAGGCGCTCATCGACCGGCGCACCGGCGGGCTGGTCGCCGCCGCGACCATGGGCCTTCCCGAGGTGCCGGGTGGCGCGATGAACTGGGATTACCGCTATTGCTGGCTGCGCGATGCGACCTTTACGTTGACCGCGCTGCTGAATGCCGGCTTCGGCGCTGAGGCGGTACGCTGGCGCGACTGGATCCTGCGCGCGATCGCAGGTGATCCAAAAGACATGCGCATCATGTACCGCATCGACGGTGGGCGTCGCTTGCAGGAGTATGAAGCGACATGGCTGAAGGGCCATGGTGGTGCGAAACCGGTCTTGGTCGGCAACGCCGCATCGGACCAGACCCAGCTCGACGTGTACGGCGAGTTGATCGACAGCTTCCACGTCGGCGCCCGCGCGGGCGTGGAGCGCACGCCGCGTGACATCGCGGTGGAGATCGCGCTGATCGAATATCTGGAGGGCGCCTGGGACAAGCCCGGTGCCGACATCTGGGAGAGCCGCGGCGACCCGGGCTGCTATACCTATTCGCAGGCAATGGCATGGGTGGGCGTCAACCATTTCGTCGAAAGCGACGTCATGCGCGCGGCGGCAGGCGACGAACTGGTTGGGCGGATGCGCGGCCTTCGAGCGCAGATCCACCAGACCGTGTGCGAGCGGGGCTATTCGTCCAGCGCAGGGCACTTCGTCCAACGTTACGACGGCGAGGCGCTTGACGCTTCGCTGCTCCTGCTGCCCCTGGTTAAGTTCCTGCCCGCCGACGACCCGCGTATCGCGGGCACGATTGCGGCTGTGGAGCGCGAGTTGATGGAAGGCGGGCTGGTTCGACGCAAGGCGGCGAAGGGCGACGGTCACGATGAAGGCGCGTTCCTCGCCTGTTCGTGCTGGCTTGCCGACTGCATGGCGATGCAAGGACGGCGCGAGGAAGCAGCGACCATGCTCGACCGGGTGGTCGGCCTCAGCAACGACGTCGGGCTGCTGAGCGAGGAGTTCCACGTTCCCACGCGCCAGCTGATCGGCAACGTACCGCAGGCGTTGACCCATCTGGGCGTCGTCAACTCCGCCCTTTTCCTGTCACGCCCGGTGGTGCAGCGGGGCGCGGTCTGATCAGCCGCCGGTCTGATGGAGATGCCCGTCCGGATCCCGCAGCAGCGCCGGCGGGCCGTGGTGCCAGACGATCCGCGTCGCTGCGATGTCGTTGACCGCGATGGGTTTGGACGACGCGCCGGGCGATTGGTGATAATGCAGTAACTCGACATGGGGAGGCGGCGCCGCCGGCTTCATCGGCACGACATCGGCGACGGGGCTTTCCAGACCGTCGAGCGCCGCCTGTTCGCTGCCCTGATTAAGCGTGGCGTCGCCGCAGGTCAGGCCATGAGCGGTGTAGAAGGCTTCGCTCTCGGCCCGGTCACTGACAACGATTGCGCTATGATCGATGCCGAGCATCCCGCTGCCGCGCCAGCCCTTCTCCGCTGCGTCGGGGAAGCTGAGCAGTTCGAGCGGGTGCCCTTCCGGATCACGTAACTTGATCGCGGTGACGCCACCTGATGACTCGGGCAGGGTCACCGGTCCAGCATCACTGATCGGCGTCGCACCAGCCGAACGGGCCTCTGACCAGGCAGCTTCCACATCGTCGGTGACGAGGGCGAGATGCTGGAAACAGATCGACGCCGCATTTACGTCGCGAGGATAGGCGCGGCCAGATTGATCGTAGCGATCAAGCTCGACCGTCGCTTCACCCAGCCGCATCGACCAGCGCATCCCTTCGCCCGAGATGCCGAGCATCGCCAGTTCAGCGTCTTCAATCGGTCGAGGATCGCCGACGGTGAAGCCCAGCGCGGCATAGAAGGCGACGAGGACTTCAGGTTGCTGCGTCACCAGTCGGAACGCGGCGATGCGGGCGAGGGTCATCTGAGTTCGCACCGCCCGACCGGGTCGCGGTGCAACTGCACCGTCATCAGGCGGCATGGCTCGTCCCCGATCGTGCCGGACTTGTGCCCCTTCTTGCCGTCCTTCTCGACGCAACCCTGATCGCCACCGAAGGAGAATTCCCCCGGCCCCTGCTCGATGCGGGTTCCGTCCATCGCTTCAATCCACCAGCGGCCCGACAGCACCACGATCCACTGCGGTGCCGGGTTCTCGTGCCAGTCGCCGATCCAACCGACCGGCTGAACGGTGAAGACGACGGTGGCTTCGCCGCGTTCCATCTTGTCGTTCCACTGCGGATCGGCGGGCCCCACGCCCTTCAGCTCGTAATTGGTCAGCGCGCACTCGCTGAAACGGCTGATGCCATCGCCGTCGACATAGAGATGCTGATAGGGGACGGAGGGCTTGGGACCGGCATCGGACATCTTCTATCTCCCGTAAGGATGGCTGGAGGCGAAGGGCGCATCGAGGAAGGGCTGGAGCCCGGACCCGTCGGTGCCGACGATGAGGAGGAGGAAGCCCGCGCCAAGCGACAGGTTCTTGAGGAAGTCCCAAAACAGCGTGCGCGCCTTGCCGCCCGGATCGGCGAAGAAGTCACCCGGCTTCCAGAACTGCTTGTACAACACCGCCGTCACGGCGCAGTAGCCGGCAACAACGAAGGCGGCAGCGCGGTCAGCGACCCCAAACACGATCGCGCCGCAGCAGACGATCTCGATGAACAGCCCGACCATCAGCACCGCCACCGCGAGCCAGCGCGGAGAGAAGACCTGCTGCGCTTGGCTGACCGCATGATCGAACGAGACAATCTTGTCGAGTGCACTGAACGGCAGGAACAGCATGACGATGCCGTAGCGCACGACGAGCGCCGCGATCGCAGCAGTCGTCATAGCCGTTGCTCAATGATGCTCGCCACCCGCAGCGCATTGGCGATGATCGTCAGCGTCGGGTTCACCGCACCGATCGAGGGAAAGAAGCTGGCGTCGGCAATGTATAGATTGGCGACTTCGTGCGCGCGGCAGTCGAGGTTGAGGACCGAGGTCGACGGATCGGTGCCGAAGCGGCACGTGCCCGCCTGATGCGCGGTCCCCGACAAGGGTATGTCCTTGCCGAGATAGAGCGAACGCTCGACCAGCATGGCAGGCCAGCCGATATCGGACAGCACCTGCTCCAGCTTGGCTCTCAACCGCCTGAGAGACTCTTCGTTCGTTTCGGTCACGTCGAGATGGACCTGCCCGCCCTGATAATAGACCCGGTTCTCCGGTATCGGCAGATCCTCGGCCTGGAGCCAGAAGTCCATTGAGTGCCGCGCCATCTCGGCAAAGGGCATGTCGGGCAGATGCTTCATGAGGGCCGCCAGCGGTGCCTCGCCCTTGATCTGGTCGGCATGGCTGGTGGCGCACATCTGTATGAGGCCGAGCGGGTGCGGATAGTCGGGATCGCCGCTGTCATAGTAGAAGTCGCTCAGCGCCAGCGTCTTCTGAAACACCGTCTCGTTGACGTGTTTCATCACCGCCATGACGATCGACATCTCATGGCGCATATAGTTGCGGCCGACCTGATCCGATCCGTTGGCGAGACCGTTCGGATGCTGCTCGTTGGCGGAGCGCAGCAGCAGCAGCGCGGAAGATAGCGACCCGCACGCGACGATGACCGTATCCGCGCTATAGCGTTCCTGCTGGCCTTTACGCTGGACCAGGATCGACTCCACCCGGCCTCCGCTGGCATCCGTATCCAGCCGCTCGGCATAGGCCCCGGTGAGGAGCGTGACGTTGGGGTAGTCGCGTATGGTCGGGTCAACGCACATCACCTGCGCGTCTGCCTTGCCGTTCAGCAGGCACGGAAAGCCGTCGAAGTAGGAGCACCGCATGCACACGCTGGTGGGCGTCGCGAACCCATCTTCCTTCTGGTCGAGGAGGATGCCAAGCGGCAGATGAAACGGGTGCAGCCCCAGTCCGGTCAGCTTGTCGGATAGCTCCTGCACCTTGGGCTCGTGCTTGACCGGAACAAAGGGGTAAGCGGTGCTGCCCGGATCGAGCGGATCCTCGCCGCGGCGGCCGTGGACGTGAAACAGGGCTTCCGCCTCGTCATACCAGGGCGCGAAATCCTGGTAGGAGAGCGGCCAGGCTGGGGACACGCCGCCCGCGTGGCTTACCTCTTCGAAATCGCGTTCACGGAGGCGGAACAGCGCCGAGCCGTACACCTTGGAATTGCCGCCGACGTTGTAATGAAGCTGCGGTGCGAACGTGCCGCCATCCTTGTTCACCCACTGCTCGTCGGCCTGATACTTGCCCTCAACGAAAACCGCCTGACCGCTCCAGTTCGCTTCCTCACGCGGCAGATAATCGCCACGCTCGAGGATCAGGATGCGCTTGCCGGTGGGTGCAAGCCGCTGCGCAAGGGCTGCACCGCCGGGACCGCTACCGATCACGATGACGTCGTAGTGGGTGTTCTCAGCCATGCATGCGTCCGCTGCCAAGTGATGCCATCGTGGCGTAGCCGGAACCCCAACGACGGAATGCTGTTCCCAGCGTTGAACATTTAGGAGCGCAGCATGGGAAAAGTCGTCGTTGTTACCGGAGCCGGCGCAGGCGTAGGCCGCGCCACTGCCGAGAAGTTCGCGAGCGAAGGCTATGACGTCGCGTTGCTGTCGCGCGATCCCGATCGGCTGCAACGCGCAGCCGAGCAACTGCGACGCCATGGTGGTCGTGCTTTGCCGATCCCGACCGACGTTGCCGATGCCGCGGCGGTGGAAGCGGCGGCAGACCGCGCCGAGCGCGAGCTCGGACCAATCGACGTATGGGTGAATGTCGCCATGGCGACCGTCTTCGCGCCCGTCGCCAAGCTGACGCCCGAGGAAGTCGAGCGTGGCACCAAGGTTACCTATCTTGGCCAGGTCCATGGCATGATGAGTGCGCTCAAGCGCATGCGGACGCGTCGGGGTACGATCGTCAACGTCGGCTCAGCACTGGCTTACCGATCGGTACCGCTTCAGTCGGTTTACTGCGGTGCGAAGGCCGCGATCCGGGGGTTCACGGACTCGCTGCGTTCCGAGATCATCCACGACAAGATCGATGTGCATCTGACGATGGTCGACCTGCCGGCGGTCAACACGCCGCAGTTCGATTGGGCCTTGAACAAGATGGGCAAGAAGGCGCGCCCCGTTGCGCCGATCTTCGAACCCGAAGTCCCCGCGCGAGCCATCTTCTACGCGGCCACCCATAAGCGTCGCGACGTGTGGCTGGGCTTCTCCTCGGTGAAGGCGATCCTCGGCAATCGCATCGCGCCCGGGCTGATCGACCGCTACCTCGCCAAGACCGGCTACACGGGGCAGCTGACGGACGAGCCTGCGCCCGCCGATGCGCCCTCGAACCTGTTCGAGCCGGTACCCGGTGATTACAGCGCCCACGGTCGCTTCGACGACAGCTCGCGTCGACGCAGCATCGAGTTCTTCACCGACCGTCACCGAACGGCCTTCTATGCACTTGGGCTCGCCGGGCTGGGGTATCTGGCGCACCAGGCCGCCAGGCGCCTGGACATCTGACACCCGCAGGGGAGATCAACGTTTCAGGAGGGTGATCTTCCCACTCGGCTCGAGCGTGACCTGACAAGTGTCGGTCACGCTCGATAGACCGGATTGGCGGAGCGCCTCGTCGAGATCGGCCTCAGACACCGAGTGGCGTAGACGGGCACCGTGATCGGCCTTGCCCTCCTTGAAGATCGTGATGGCTTGTCCCTCCAGGAGGCGGGACATGGCCGGGAAGCGCGCCGCCAGATGCGCCAGCAGCCAGTGGAGAAGCAGGAACACGCTGGTCGCCGCAAGTGTGCCCAGCAGCGGCGCGCTCCCGGTCACCGCCCGGCTGAGGTTCGATCCGATCACGATCGACACGACGATGTCGAGCGCCGACCATTTACCGAAGATGCGTCGGCCGACCACGCGAACCGCCAGAAGGCCGTAAGCGAGCACCAGCACGGCACGCGCGCATTCCTGCGCGACGCTCAGGTCCTTGCCGCTGCCGAAGATCGACAAGAAGGTGGTCGTCAGTCCCTCCACGGCTACATCATCCGCTCGCGAAGGTTGAACATGATGACCAGCGTGCCCGACACCATCAGCGTGACGATCAGGCTCGCAAACAGCACCAGCAGCAGATCATCGCGCGACGACTTGGCAAGGCTGATGTGAAGGAAGCAGCGGAACTGCACAATCATCTGCACGAGGGCCAGGCCCAGGATGATCCCGAACGTCGTGCCGGCCGCAGCCAACGGCCATTTGACGACCGCAAAGGCGGCAAGCGTCAGCGCCAAGGCCAGCGCATAGCCGATCAGATATGTCCGGGTTTCGCGACGACGTTCGTTCACAGCACATGCCCCTGAAGATAAACGACGGTCAGGATGGCGATCCAGATAACGTCGAGGAAATGCCAGAACAGGCTGAGGCGCAGGATGTTGATCTTGACCCGCGTGTCGAAGCCGTAAGCGAGGACCTGCCCGCCCATCACCAACATCCAGATACATCCTGCCAGGACGTGTAGCCCGTGGAGGGGCACCAGCGCGAAGAATGCCGACAGGAAGGCGCTTCGCGTAGGGTAGGCGCCATCCGAGAACATGGTGGTGAAATCATGCATCTCCATCGCCAGGAAGGTGACGCCGAGAATGAAGGTGATGCCCATCCAGACAAAGACGGGGCGCCGCGTCGCGTCGTACTTCATGGCGAGCACCGCCAGCCCGATCGTCAGGCTGCTGGTCAAGAGGAGCAAAGTCTCGGCAAAGGCACTGCCGAGCTTGAACTCGCTCGCCGGGGTCGGCCCACCCGCCGTTGCCGCCACGGCGGTGCCATAGACGGCGAACAGCAACGCGAAGATGATGGCATCGCTCATCAGGAACATCCAGAAGCCGAAGATGCCGCTCTCGGCATTGGCATTCGGGTTCTGCTCGGTGCCGCCCAGATTGATACCGGCGTGGCGCAGCGAAGGCTGGGTCATGCCGAAATCTCCGCAAGGCCGGTGTTGCGATGCGTCAGCTCGAGCTGACGCGGCGTCGGATCGGCCGCATCGAGCGCCGCATGCCAGCGATGCTCGGTTTCGGTAACCTCGGCTCCGGAGATGGTCCGGTCACTGAAGCGTACGAAGCTACGCAGGATAAGAGCGTAGGCACTCATCGCGACCGAGATGCCGGCCAGCCACCACATGTGCCAGACCAGTCCAAAAGCCGCCGCCGTCGCACCGATGCCGAGCAACAGCCCGGTAATGCTGTTCTTCGGTACGCTGATTGCGTCATAAAACGCGTGGCGCTCATAGTAGCCACCCTTACGCTTGCCGTCGTAGAACGGATCACGCCCGCCGACATGCGGGATGACGGCGAAGTTGTATTCCGGAGGCGGTGCCGAGGTCGACCACTCCAACCCGCGCCCGTCCCACGGATCGCCGGCGAAGACCCGGTTCTCATCCCGTTCGCGGATGCTGACAACGAGTTGGATCACCAACGATGCCAACGCCGCGAGCAGAATCAGCGCGCCAAAGCCTGCGACATAGAGCCAGGGTCGGAATTCGGGCTGGAAGACTTCGTGCGTCCGCCGCGCCATCCCGCTGGCGCCGAGCACGTACAGCGGCATGAAGGCGAGATAAAAGCCGACGACCCAGCACCCGAACGACACCCGGCCCCAGCGCTCGTTCAGGCGGAAGCCGAACGCCTTGGGGAACCAGTAGGTGTAGCCCGCGAGCATGCCGTAGAGCAGACCGGGGATCAGCATGTTGTGGAAGTGCGCGACCAGGAACAGCGTGTTGTGGAACACATAGTCGAGCGGCGGGATCGCCAGAATGATACCGGTGAAGCCGCCGATGACGAAGGTGATCATGAAGGCGAGCGAGTAGAGCATCGGCACGGCAAAGCGCACCTCGCCGCAGAACATGGTCCAGATCCAGTCGTAGATCTTGACCCCCGTCGGCACCCCGATTGTCATCGTCGCGATACCGAACGCCGCGTTGATGTTGGCCGACTGCCCCATGGTGAAGAAATGGTGCACCCAGACGGTGAAGCTCAGCACCGCGATCGCCATCGTCGCCAGCACCAGCGAGACGTAGCCGTACAGCTCCTTGGAGGAATAGGTGGAGACGACCTCGGAATAGACGCCGAACGCAGGCAGGATCAGGATGTAGACTTCAGGATGACCGAACAGCCAGAACAGGTTGGCGTAGTTCATCATGTTGCCGCCGAGGTCGTTGGTGAAGAAGTGGAACCCCAGGTAGCGGTCGAGGGCGAGGAGCGCGGTCGCGACGGTGAGCGCCGGCATCGCGAACAGCATCAGGATGCTGGTGCACAGGCTCGTCCAGCAGAACAGCGGCATCCGCATGTACGTCATACCGGGCGCGCGGAACTTGAATATCGTGCAGGCGATGTTGATCGCGGCGAGTGTCGAGCCGATAGAGCCGAGCGTCACCGCCCAGATCCAATAGTCGGGGCCGACGTCGGGGCTGAAGGCGAGCCCCGTATAGGGCGGATAGCCGCTCCACCCGCCGGTCGAGAATCTGCCCACGACAAGGCTCACCATCATCAGAATGGCGCCGCCTCCGGTCAGCGACAGAGCGACCGAGTTGGCCCAGGGGAACGCCATGTCGCGCGCGCCGATCTGGAGCGGCATGACATAGTTGATGAGGCCGGTCAGGAAGGGCATCGCCATGAAGAAGATCATGATCGAGCCGTGGGTGGAGAACAGCTGCGAAAAATGGTCGGACGACAGGAAGCCCGGATTGCCGACCGCCGCAGCCTGTTGCATCCGCATCAGCACCGCTTCGACCAGCGCCCGTGACAGCATCACCAAGGCGATCACAACATACATGATGCCGATCTTCTTGTGATCGAGACTGGTTACCCACTCGAGCAGCGTGCCCCACCGACGATACCGGGTCAGCAGCGTGACGGTGACGACGAAGCCGATGATGACGAGCGACGCGGCTCCGGCGCCGATGATCTCGCTGGCGGTGGGGTTCTCCCAGGCGCGTACGAACGGCAGATCGTGCCAGGTAAAGCGGCCGAGAACCTCGGGCCAGATCGGAGGGTGAGCAGTCTGCACGGGCTTAATGCGCCTTTTGTGTAGCGGGATGCTGACCGGAACGGGGGTGCGAAGCTCCGCCCGTCGCGGTCACGATATGATTGAAAAAGCCGCTCGGTACGCGGGAGAACGTTTCTGGCCCGGTGGTGTCGCGGCGCGAGAGCCTGGCCCAGGTGGCGGCATCGAGCGCCTTGGTACCCTGTCGGGCGCGGGCCATCCACGTGGCGTAGGCGTCCGGGGTCATGCTGACGATGGGGAATTTCTGGTGAGCGAACTTGCCGCCGTTGAACTGGACGTTCTCGCCAAGATAATGACCGGGATGATCGGCTGCGAAGTTCAGCCGCGTCCGCATGCCTGCCATCGCGTAGATCTGGCCGGCGAGTTGGGGCAGCAGGAGCGACTGCATCACCGTACCGCTGGTCAGTTCCACCGTCACCGGGTGGCCGGCCGGGATGGCAAGCTGGTTCACGGTGGCAATGCCCTGATCGGGATAGATGAACACCCACTTCCAATCGAGCGCGATCGCCTGGACGCGAACCGGAGCTCCTCGTCCGGCCAGCCGGGTATAGGGATCATCCTTCTGCGTCGCCGGCCAGAGCAGAAAGGCGAGCAGGATGACGATGCCGATCGGCGGTATCCAGATGAACCCTTCGAGTGGCCAAGAGAACGCCCATTTCGGGCGATAGGCATCCTTGGCGTTGGAATGCCGATAGTGCCATGCGATCAAGGGCACGAGAATGACCACCGGGACCCAGACGAACAGCAGGATACCCGACACGATCAGCAGCAGGTGCCGTTCGTGACTGGCAACACGGCCTTGAGCGTTGAGGATACCGTGGTCGAGTGCCGCGCAGCCTGACAACACCGACAAGGCGAGGATCGCGAGTCCCAGTCGGGCGAACCTCATCGCGAGCGGCGGATCGTGGCGCGTCGGAGTTCCCGATCGTCGCGTGGATAGTACAGCCACAAAGCTCCTTCGTTATCATCCGGCGACAACTGAAAAAAACGCGATGCCTCACGGTTCATCGACGCCCGCTGACGCCACGATCCGCCGAGTTTCCGATCACGCTATGACGCGGCTTAGATCGAGTGAAAAGGCTTCTTCGCCGATCCTCTCAAGCCGCCTTGGCCTAAGCTTTTTTGTATCGGCGAGCCCAAAAAGGCTCTTTTCTGAAAAAGCCAGCGGAGCCAACTAATGTCGGCCATGCCCACCTACTCATCCGGAAGCGCTCAAAGCGGAGACGCCCGGCCAGCCCGCATCGGTGTGAACGATCCGGCGTCGCGAGATGAACGAACGGCAGAAAGCGGGAAGCGTTCTGGCAGCGTTGAATGGCCGCATCTGGGTCGTCCTTTGATATGAAACGGGGCTACAGCTTACGGCGGCTAAGAACGAACATGCTCGACGGCTCCTTGAACTGCCATTTATGCAGATTAGAGCCATGTACGGGAGCGGATCGCACAATCCGTAAAAACGCCAACAACGATTGCGATGGCGTATGCGAGCAAATCCCACAGCGAAAACACGCGCCCGAGGAGCAGCTTCCCGGGCAAAGTTATCCGAAAGGCATCAAGCAGCGGCGTATGGTAGAGTTTGAAAAGCTCAGCAGTCAATGCGACCGTGCCTGACATCAGGGCGTAAGCCGTCAGCGTCAAATTCAAGCGAGCGGTCGAGACGATCCAGTAGATCATCATCGCCCACAGGAGCGATCCGCCATATTTGGTCAGCGTGTTCGGCAATCCCAACGGCGCCAGCCTGATCGTGAGGCCGGCGATAATGGTGACACCGACCAATAGCGCTGACAACGCAAACGGCCGTTTGGGCAAGCTTACGCTCCCCACGTCGGTGTCGCTTCGCACGCCGGGAGGGTGAGGTGGAAGGCGGCGCCGTTGCGATCGTCTTGAGCGAGCAGGATCGTACCATGGTGTGCCTGCAACAACGATCGAACGATCGGCAATCCCAGCCCCGTGCCGCCCGATTCGCGGCGACTGGTGAAGAACGGTTCGAAGACGCGGCCACGATCGCCGCCGGGAATGCCTGGACCATCGTCTTGCAACGCGAGCTCCACGAACCCGGCCGCCACTTGGACAGTGATCGAGACGCAGGACGCGCCCGCCTGCCGGCTGTTTTCGACAAGCCCGGTCAACACCGATCCCAGCACGTGTGGCGGCACGGCGACGCTTGGCAGAGGCATGTCGGAGTCCGACAGCACGCGAAAACCGGCACCGTTGAAAGCATCCGCGACACCGCGAACGACGTCGCAAATGTCGGCAGCGGCGCCCTCAACCATCGTCGCCATGTCGGCGCGCGCCAGGTCGAGCAGACGACTGACGAGCAGATTGAGGCGCGCCGCGTCCGCGCCGATGTTGGCGAGGAAGCGTTCGCGGTCGGAGATGGTCATGTCAGGATGATCCTGAAGCAACTCGACCGCACCGCCTATCCCGGCCAACGGAGTCTTGAACTCGTGGCTGACCGCATGCGCGA
This sequence comes from Sphingomonas sp. BAUL-RG-20F-R05-02, assembly GCF_022662305.1. Lineage (GTDB taxonomy): Bacteria > Pseudomonadota > Alphaproteobacteria > Sphingomonadales > Sphingomonadaceae > Sphingomonas. The sequence continues at coordinate 20,766 of NZ_JAKNQH010000018.1, read as the reverse complement.
AGTCTCGCAGATAGCGGGAGCGGCGATCGATCGCTTCGGCCATTACCCCGAAATCACGATACAGTTCCTGAATCTCGATCGCCGCCGTGGTCGGGGCGGGTGGCACCGGCCCTCCGCCGCCCGCGACCGCCCGTGTCGCGTCACGCAAAGCTTCGACCGGTCGAACGATGCCACGCGACAGCAATCCGCTCAGCACCACCAGCGTGGCGAAGATCAGCCCCACGCCAAGCGCGATCTTGCCGCGGTCATCATAAATCCCTGCAAACAGCGCGCGCGGTGATCGCGACAGCAACAGCACACCGATGACGCGCCCGTCCAGGATGATCGGGCGGGCGTGGTGGATGCGCAAGTCTGAGGCACGGCTAAGCCATTCCAGCGCGTAATGCTGACGGTAGGCGCCATTGCGGCGAAGTGTGGTCACCGGCTGGCCGCCCAGAGCCGCCCGCACCTCCGGTAGATCGGCATAGGATGCTCCTGCCCGTACGCCGACGAGGATGCGGCCATACGCGTCGAGCAGCAGGATTGACGCCAAGGTGGTGCGCGCCGTCAAATGCACGACCGGGCGAAGGTGATCGGCCCACGCAAGCACCGCTCGATCCTCGCCAGAGTACGACGGCTTCGGTTCGGGTCGCTCTGGCAGGATGCGCGTCAGGCGGAGGTCGATCGATGGCGTCTCGGGGACACGCTCGGCCGATAGCGAGAGCGGGTGGGCGCCGGGCCAATCGACCGCCGCCGTGGCTGCCAGCGCGGCGCTTTGCGCGACCAACTCAGCCTCGGTCTGACGGACGAGCGAATTCTCGTACACCCGCAGGAACAGCGCGCCGAAGCCCGGCAGCGCGGCCACGAACAGGAAGGTCAGCAGCAGGATGGCCCGCAGCCGCAGGCGCGGCCAGTGGCGGCGGACGACCTGCTTGAACCGCTCGATCATCCCCTGCCACATGCGCCCAGACGATAGCCGATGCCCGCCCGCGTCTCGATCACGTCTCCGGCACCCACGGCAGCGAACTTAGCCCGCAGGTTGCGGACATGGCTGTCGATCGTACGGTCGGTGATGGCGAAGCCCGGGCCGTGCAGTCGGTCGATGATCGCTTCCCGGCTGAACACCTTGGATGGCATCGTCACGAGCGTACGCAGGATACCGAACTCGGTAGCGGTCAGCGGCACCGCTTGATCCGACCAACTCGCCTGCCAGCCGTCGGGATCGAGGTGCAGGTAGCCATGCGCGAGCGGCGGTATGGCATCGACCACCGCCGGCGGCCGCCCCGCAGTACGGCGCAGGATCGCCATCACCCGCGCGACCACCTCGCGCGGACTGAACGGTTTGGTGACATAATCGTCCGCGCCCAGTTCGATACCCAGCACACGATCGATTTCATCATCGCGGCTGGACAGGAACAGGATCGGCAGGTCGCTGCTCGCGCGCAGCCGACGGCACGTCTCGATCCCGTCCATGCGCGGCATGTTGATATCGAGCACCACCAGATCGGGCGGGTTGCGCTCCACCACCGCGAGCACCGCCTCGCCGTCCTCCGCCTCGATGGTGTCGAGCCCGGCCTTCGCGAGCGCAAAGGCGAGCAGTTGGCGGATATGGGGATCGTCGTCGGCGATCAGAATGGTGCGCGGCATGGGGCATTGGATCATAGCTAACGCTCCTGCGGTCAAGACTGGGTGGTAACGATGGGAGGATGTTCGATCGTCCCGTCGCAAAGCCGCCATGCAGGCTGCTCGACCGCCAACGGTCGGTCCCGATCGCGCCCGAGCAAAGTCTGCGCTTGTGCCAGGCGGCGGGCGCCGCGCGGCGTCCACTCCGTCCATGTGTTTTGCCGTGCCGAAAGATCGGTAAGGACGCGATCGCGGACATAGCGCACGCGGTCACGCGTCACCGCGTCCATCGGCTGCCGCTCCAGCGCTATCAAGGGCAGCAGCGCGCCATCGCCGACCTCCCCGAGATAGCAGAGATCGACCGCAGCCGGTGCCTGCTGGCGGACGTTCCATGCTGCGGCCGCTGCGCCAAGATCGACGAAGGTGCACACGGTGAGCACGAGCAAGGCCGCCAGCGCGTTCCAGTTGATCAGCCAGCGCGCGCTGCGCCCGCGCAGGATGCGCCAGCAGATCAGCACCAGCCCAAGCGCCACCAGTCCCATCCACGCGAGCGCGGCGATACGCCACGCCGTCAGCATCGAGGCATCGATGTAGTCGATCGTCCGCAACACGCTGGAGGCGACCAGCACGAGGTTCTGCACCACCCACAAGGTCACCAGCCGTCGCGCCCACGGGTGCCTTGCGCTGGCGCTGCCCGGGCGCAGCATCGCCAAGGCCATCACCCCTGCGATCAGCGCGGTGCCGATCAGCGGATAAGCGCCGCGATGCACATATTCGGTCTGCGACATACCGGCCGGCAGCGCGCCGCCGCTCCACAGGAAGGCGATGTCGAGCCCGTTTTGGACGGCGAAGATCGCATTGAACACCGCGAGCGCGATCAGAACGGATGGCAGCGATGTGCCCGGCAGCACTGGCTCGGGAGCGGGCAGGCGGCTCGCCAGTCGCATCACGGCTGCATGTGGTCGTAGGCTTTGCCAGACGCAGGTCGCTACGGCCGCCCAGACCAGCATTTGCGATGCCGACGGTAGTCGGATTGCAACGAGAGCCTGCGCGATCAACGGATTTGCGGCGGCGAACAGCGCCACGAAGAGGCAACCGCCGACCAGCGGCAATCCCAGCGTTGCCATGATGGCGCCAGCACTGGCGCCTTTGTTGCGCCGAAAGCGTGCGAATTGGCGCAGGTCGCTGATAACCTTGCCGATCCCCGTCGCCGCATGGAGGGCGAGGCGGGCGCCCCAAAGCCAGGCATCGTCGAAGTGGCCGGCCTTCGGCAGCAGCGCGGCGACGGAAAGCGCCCCCCAATATAACGCCCAGGCAAGCAGTCCCGGACTATCGAAGAGCGAACCTGCAAACACGACGGCGGCGGCGAGGGCGATCCAGGCAGGCGCGCTTCGCCGTACATCGCGCCGACCAAGTACAAGCCCCATCAGCCATAGGCCCGCAAAGGCACCGACACCCGCACCGGAGAAGCCATATGGAAACAACTGGTCGAACAGCACCACCAGTGCGACCACCAGCATAGCCTTGAAAAGGAAACTGAAACGCACTCGCCTGCTCCTGCCGTTGAGGCAGTCGACCTAATCGGTCGTGATGCATGGGCGATCTCAGGTGCCAGGAGCTTCAATGGAGGATCGGTGCAAAACCAGTGCAGTTCGCTAGCCCCCGACGGGAGTTAAGCTGAATGGACGGCCCAAGTTGGAAAGCGACTCAGGCGGGCTCAGTATCGCTTTTGGGTCCGCTCAGACCTCAGTGCGTTCGGCCAGTTCCAAAGCGTCCGCCACGTCAACGCCTAGGTTGCGCACTGTGCTGTCGATCTTGGCATGGCCGAGAAGGATCTGAACGGCGCGAAGGTTACCAGTCGCCTTGTAGATGATCGATGCTTTTGTGCGCCGAAGCGAGTGCGTCCCGTAGTCCTGAGCCGGGATCCGCCGGAAGTTCTTGATCGTAAGCTACGCGAGATACACGTGCTCCCCCAGTCTGCGCTTCTCTCCATCCCCATCGCGTTCAACGGAAATGATCGACGGCTCTTCTCCTTCATTGCCGGACGATCTTCCAGAGCAGTTGCGTCCATTCGTCGAGCTAGTCGATCAAAGGCAGCGGGCGTTCGACGACCTCTGGCCCGAGGTTCAGGGGCATGGTCGGCGACGCCGGGGAAAGGACCGTGCTATCCAGGGTCATGCTCCGCTTCTCACGCCTCGACCCGCAACTGCTCGATCCGGTATCCGCACCCGGGGTCTTCAACGCGACCCTCAATGCCCACGGGACTTACACGACCGAGCACTTCGTCCTCCGCCTCAGCCCCCGCGTGCACGAACTCGTCGACGCGATCACGAAGCGCGAGACCGACGGCCACGATACGGCGGACCTCATGCAGGCCTATTCTGTCTACCTCCACGAGACGATTCACTGGTGGCAGCACATGGGTTCGTCGGCTGGATTGATGCTCAGCCTCGCTTATCCGGCCCAAGTCTACGGAAGCATGGTGTTCCTGCAGCAGTTCGGCCGGGGCGCCGGGTGCGTCAAGCCGGTTAAGACCTGGGCGCACCGGGCGATGGTGGCCGGTGCCACGCATGCCGATCCAACGCTGGCGGCGGCGAACATCGCGGTAAACAACGCGCTGGACATCGATTTCTACAAGAAGATCGCCCTGTCGCCGAAACACGCCCTCGAGATGCGTCACACGCCATATTTCGAGAGCGTCGGCCACAGCTACCTCAAGTCCTACGGCGAGACCGTGTTCGCGATCATCGGCTCATGCGACCTGCGCGAGGGTCAGCTTCCCAATCCGGCGAGCTGGGATCCACACATCTTGCGGCTCAGGGCCGAGCACGCGGAGGGCTTCGTTCACGGCTCGATGCCTCCAATCGCCGAGGTCGGCCTGGCGGAGATCTTCGAGGGCCAGGCGCGCTTCTGCCAGCTCCAGTTCCTCGCCAGCTCGGGCGGGCCGGAGTTGCTCGAGAGTTACCGGAAGAAGGGTCAGTTTGGGCCAATCTACGTAGCGGCGTTCGAGCTCTTCCTGCAGTTGCTGGGCGCGGTCTGGCCGGAGCGCTACGACGATCCCCTCGTCGGACTCTTCCTGCTCATATGCGACCTCGCCATCAATCCGACGCGGGGATACCCGCTCGAGATCGAGTCCTTCGAGGACTTCATCTGCGACGTGGATCCCGGCGCCCGGTTCACACGGCTGTGCCTCGCCGCGGCCGAGGCGCCCGAGCTCCAGAAGGCGATACAGTGCTTCTCGGCCGTGGAATACGAGTTCGTCGCGTCCCGCCTCGCCGACCAGTGCGGCTACGACTACCCGTTCGCGGGACTGGACGCGATCGTAGGCCTGTTCGGCGACGGCGGCCCCGTTGACGCGCTGCTGGAGGAGCACCGGACCTTCGGGTTCGGCCCCGTGAATATGCCCGTGAGGGTGATCTTCTCCCATCACCTCGCACTCGCGCGGGACAAGAGGGCCCGGCCCGAGATGTTCTGCTGGCCCGGGATGTGGCTGGCGGGCGAGCGGTGCACCGACGAGATCCAGAATACGTTCGAGGCGCACCTCTCCCTGTTTCAGGACCGCGGCGACACCGAGCAGATCTTTCCACGCGCCATGCCGGGCAGGAGCACGGAAAACATCAAGGGCCTCGTCAACGGCTTCTTCAGCGGCATGCTTGCCTTCGACCTCGCCTTGCAGTGGACGCTGTTCCCGGGCCCATTCAGATACGACTTCAAATGGTTGACGGGAAAGGAGGAGAACAGGGAGCTCATCGCGCTCGCGAAGCGGCAGTTCGAGCACTACTACGAAGTGAATCCCGACGCAGTCGAAGTCATCAACCACGCCGATTCCTAACGGTGCACCATCGATGATCCGCGCTTTCGGACGCAACCGCGAAACCGTGGCGCGAAGTCCACGTCTCGGTTACCGATAGCCGCATGCGAGAGATGCTTACCGACACGAAGAGGGCGACCGAGCATGCCCTCCTCGATCCGGATCAGCATCCGCTTGCTGTCGATATCGTCGGCCTTGAGATGCGCGACCTCCGACACGCGCAGGCCAGCGCCATACGCCCGCCGAGCGCCGCGCGGTACTTAATGCCCGGGGCCGCCTCGAGCAGCTTGGCCACCTCGTCGACGCTCAGCACGTCGGGGAGCTTCCTGGGACAATGCGCCAGCACTAGGCGGCGCGACAGATTGGGCCGCTCGAGCGTCACGTCGAACAGGAAGCGCAGCGCCGACACCGAGCCGTTGATCGTGGACTCGCCAACACCGTGCTCGCGCTGGTGAAGCTGGAAGCGCCGCACGTCCTCGGCGCTCGCGGTGTCGGGCGACCGTCCGAGGAACGCTGCGAAGGCGCGGACGTGACGAACATAGCCGTGCTGGGTCCGCGCGCGCATCGCGCGCATCGCCATGTCGTCGAGCATGCGTTGGCGTAGCGGAGTGACGGGTGGGTCGATCGGGTGAGTCGCCATGATGAGTTCCTCTCGTTGAAGGAACTCCATAGTCGGCCACCGCCTCCGCGCGGCCAAACCTCAGCGTATGCTCGCTACCTAACCGCCAATACCACTGCCGCGCAGCGGCTTCGTGCTGTGGGTCGACTCCGTCGGCGCGCAGCGGATGCCCGACTGTGCGGCGTTGCCGGCAGCTATGCGCCTCTCGTGGAGCTGAGCAGGGTGGGAGCGACCATCAAAGTGAGAAGCTGTTCGCTCCACCGAAAGCCTCTTCGATAAACCGCGGCTGAGCCGGCTTACCTAATCCCATCGCCGCGAAAACGTATTCATCGATCCAGTCCAGAGCCTCTGCGACGGCAACGCCGCACGCGAAGGCATCCTTGCTTGGGAACTTCGGCCCCGAAAGCGTTCCCTCATGGACCAGGTCATTGCGCATATTACGGAAATCCGGTGGCAAATTGGGAAGATTGAAGCGGGCAGCCGCGAACGCCAATCTGGGCGTGAAGTCCTTGATCGTCTGCCCCTGCGTGCCTGCCATGCGCTTGGCAGTAATGGCGATGATCTCAAGGATCGTGGTAGTGCTGAGCACGAGATCCTCAAGCGACCAGAATGCCAGCGCGTCGAGGAAGTGATGCGCGATGAGTCGGATGTTCTCGTCCATCCCCTTGGTCGGGTATGGCACGACGAAGTTGGCTATCGCCCGGGCGAACGATGTGTCGTCCGGACATGCCGGAAACCCGAGGCCCATCGCCCGCGGCCGGGGAAAATGTGGGCCCACCTGCATGAAGGTCACCTGCGACGCCGGAAGGCTCCGGCTCGGCGCCACGCTTAGGCCGGTGACATAGCTGGCAGCCAGGCAGAGGGGCACGAGTTCGTCGTCAACAGCGTTCATCGCGGCAGCTCGACGAAGCAATCGACAAGATGATTGCGATCCAAGACTCTCAAGGTTTCAGCTCGGACATTACCCTGAAGACATTCGAGGCGTGTCAGAATGATCAGGAGTGGCTGCACCGCTACGAATCTTACATTCGTGGCCACGCGGTGGCACTGGGAAACCCCCGTAAGACTAACGCCAACCAAACAATCGGAAGCCGCATCAAATCAAAGCTCGGCGCAACTGACCTTACCGACGCTTCTGGCAAGATTCAACGCGGCCGAGCGCCGGCGGGAGCGGTGATTCAGACGTATCAACTACTAAGCCTATCGTGACTTAATCCGTCAGCGCGCGTACGCAGAAGCTTCTTTTCCGAAGCTTGAGTGGATCTTTAGCAAAGAGGAAGCGCCGCCGGGAGCGCTGGCGCAGCTCGTCATCAAGCGGCGTTAACTCTCGTAGTCGCCTACATCGCCCGCCTGCCGAGAGCTTGGACAGGTTGACCGGCGAAGCTGAACGGATGGCTGATTCCGGCAAGCGCCAACGCCGCTCGAATTGACCGATTGTGGGTCTTACCGGATGCGAGACGTGGAGACGACTATTCGGGGCGACCTGCTTGAACAACGGACTGGCAGCTCGTCTTATTTGACGCGTGTCGACGACAGGGCCTTCTCGGCCCCGCTCGCAGGCGGCCGATTGCCAGCTTCAGACCGGTTGGTCATTGTGCCTGCAAACTTAGGGACGTTGACGTTGAACCGTGTGGGATGACAGAATAGCGGCGGTGAGTTCACCGCTGTCGATCTCACCGGCAATGTAGCGGGTGTTTAGACGCTCAATCTCATCCGGGAGCGTGCCGCCTTCGTACCGCACGCTACCTCGGGCAAAATCGACTTCGGCCTGACGACGCGCGCGTTCCTCGTCGGTGATAGCTGATTGAGGGCTCTGCCCTTGGGTGTCGAGCGGCATGATCGCCAATCCGGACGTACTGGAGGCGCGCCGCAGGCAGGGAGCGAAGGAGGTAAGTTGCCCGACCGAGGTAAAACCGGAGGACTGAGAGATGGACGACGTGTCCGAACGGGATCGGGCAGAGGTGCGTGCCCCGCTAGATCAGGTGCTCTGGGATGAGGAGCGGACCACCCCACCGGCAGCCGAGAGGAAGGAGATGGCTGAAGGTGAGTCGAGTTCAGCGTCAGCGCTCTCCCCGGGAGCAGACGGGTGATTTGATCGTTCAGGGTCTTGATCGCCCGCTCGCCAATTGCTCGGTAGGTCGGCTGCTTGATCGGGCAGAACCGCACGGAAAAGCCCGCGTCACGCGCTGCCGCTTCGAGCGTATGGCTGCGAAACTCGACGGCATTATCGAGGATCAGGCAGCCAGGCTTGCCGCAAAGCATGGCAAGAACGGGGTACCGGCTCGCCATGGCTGGCGGGGGACGTTTGGGCAGCACGATGCGGCGCAGGACCTCACTGACCGACCATCTGGATGGATCGTGGAAGGTAATCAGATGGCCGACGATCGCGCGGCTTTTGACGTCGATGGCGAGTGTTAGCCACGGCCGCCCGAGAACCATCTGTAGGGCCGGGCATACGACATGCACGTCAAGCCAGGTGTGATCGACGATCACGTGTTGCATCACGAAATCGGCGGTGAGCGGCTTGCCGGCTCCTGACCAATCCTGTTTGACGGCCTCTACCTCTATGGAGGTAGCCAGGGTTTTGTCCGATTCCAGTTCGTTGAAGCGGCGTCGCACGGTGCGCTCCGAGCAGATTCCGAAGGGCTCGCGAGGCTTGTCGATGGACGGGTGACGCCCGTCGTTCACCAGACTTAGTTGGTAGGAATAATCGGCATGGATGTCCGCGACCGTGCGCCCTGCCTTCCTGCCCTCAAGTACGCACGTCCAAAGGAGCTGCTGATTGATGCCGCCTTCCTGCGGACGCATGATGTGCCTGCCCGACAGCGGGACCATATGGCGGGGATGACGGTTCCCGATGCTGCCACGGTTCCTGCGCCAGTTCTTGACCGACGATGCAGAAGGTTTAGGTCCGAACTGACTAGCCAGCGCAGGGGTCCAGCAATCTTCCAGGGCGACCTTAATGGCGCGGATCCCTTGCGGAACGCCCCTTTCGTCAAGGATCTGGCAGGCGGTCGCCATGCGCAATGCGCGGGCCGAGATCTCACCCGCCTGATCGCGCGTCCATTCCGCTGCATCGTTGTAGTTACGGATCTCGTCCGATGAACGAGGCATTCGCGTCACGGCATCGCCACAGTGCTGCATGAGCTGGAACTGCTCGACGGTCGGCAGTTCAAGCGATCCGTCCTTCTGCTCATACTTGAAGATCTCGCCTGTTATCATGTGCGCAAGTTGGATCCGGCCGTGAGAATAGGCAGGGCGATATTCAGCTCCGCGGACGTCAATGACCGCGCCGGGGGAAAAGCGGATATGCGGCATAAGATTTAGTCCCTTCTGGGCGCGCCGGGAGAGTCGCCGGCATCCCAATGATGCCGGCGGGAGGCGCGGGTGATTGAGAATGGATATTGCACGGACTGCCGAGGCGATCAGGCGCTGAGCAGACAGTGTGGCTCAGTGGATGGTCACCGGCGTTGTATCCAAGAGCGGGCGAGTCAGGTCGACTTCGATCCGTCGAGCTACTGTCAGCGCCTGAAGCACGGCTTCGCCCGTGCGGGAGCAGTGAGGAGCAACAGCTCGGGCGGCGCTGCCGAAGCAAGTATCCGCACCCACCTGCCGCGCGTGCCCCTCAAGGCGCTCGATGTGCTCCGGCAGAATGGTCACGAACCTGCGCGAGCAGAATAGCGTCACGTTGCGGCGGTGGACCAGGCTGTCCCAAATCTGGTGGCGCAGAATGACCTTGAACCGGATGCCGTGCTCATCGCAAATCGTATGAACTGCCGTAAGCTTGGCGTGGTATTCCGGATCAGCAAGGTCGCGCTCATCGCGCTTGATCTCAATAAGCGTGACCGTGCCATCAGACGCAACCAATTCGACGTCCGTGGTGTAGATCTGCATTTTCCCGTGGCGCTCGAATTCAAAGCGTACTGATTCCGATGCTACCCGCACCACAGGGAATTCTACCTCGGCACGAGTCAGAAAGTCGTATTGTGCCGCACCCTGCCAGTGAAGGACGCGCCGTGCCTTGCGGCTTACGTACCAGCCATTTTCATGAGCGAGCCCGCCGTTGAAGGTGCGCAGCGCGCCGCCATCTTCGGCGCGGATCATCCGCACGTGGTGCGCATCGCTGTGCTTGTCGCGGGTGAACTTCGGGGTTCGGTCGCCCTCTGGGCGAAGCACTGACTTCGGTGGGTGATCGTGGCCTGCGGCTTTGAAACTCATGATCGTTCCTTCCATTTCGCGACTTTGTGCGATGGACGTGAGGGGACATGATCCGGGACGGGCCCGAACCTTGACAGGTTTCACGGAATGAAGGAGATCAGGGCTTACAAGGTCTCTGATCTTCTAAGGGCCTCGCTGGGTGCAACCGGCGGGGCCTTTTCATTTCCGTAGCTTTGGGATGTTTTGGCGCGTCAGCGCGTCAGCGCGTCAATCTGCTACTACATCATCGTTCTCCTCCCGCTGGTTGCGGATAATGCGCGGGCCAGAGCTGGGCAGGGGTAAAAGCTGCTGCCGCGGCTATAGCCTCTTCGACCCGGCGCGAGCGCACGAGGCCTTTGGAAACTCTGGTGACGGTGCTGGGGCTGACGCTTAGATCACGGGCGATCTGCAACAGCGACGTGCCTCGGCGCTCCAGCGACCATTTGATGTGTCCGTGCCAGTTGTCGCTGCCCATTGCCTGCCTCGCTGGAAGTGCTTTGCGCCAAATCGCGACGATAGTTTGCCTTCGCGACTTCCAACAATAACGAATCACATATTGATTCGTGCTGTCAAGAGGAGTGATCTCTTTCGGAAGAGAAACAGGCGCGAGACGTTCTAAATTAACGGCCCCGTAAACTTTGCCAACTTCGTCTCTATAACGATATTAGACAAGGATGAGCTTTGTGCAATATCGTCTTCAAATGTATTCTTATACAAATTTGGCGGATAACGCTCTACGTCCATCCTGTGTTTTCAGTCAGCTGCCTTCAACGACATTTACTGCCTGCTGCGCAATTTTCCTCAGAGGAGGTCGGTCAAATTCACGCATGCGCTTGTGAAGACCTAGGCGTCAGGTCCTACGAGACACCGCGTTGGACAGCCCACCTGAAAGCTTTCGCCACCCTGCCCCGAAGGTTCAGCGATCAGGACAAGACTGGTCCGGTCTTTTGCATCATGAAAAATGCATGCGCTCTTTAGGCAACGTGGAAGCAATCAGCAGAGCTTTCGCACTCGAGCAAACGCCGTTTCTGTGGAATTTTTGGTGGAGAGCGGCCCGTCCGCTTTCGGGAAGCCGTTCGCAGTAAGCTGCCGTTTGTTCAGGACAGTCGAGCAGGGGGAGGGCAGACTCCGGAAGAGCCGCTTCCAGGTGACGGCCCGTCCGCTTTCGAGTAGCAATCCCGGCAGATTTTCCGTTTGTTCATTTGTACTGGCGGCATCAGATGAGTAATTTGATGATTGTGTTGGACTGACTTGACCGTGGAAAGCGTCCGACTGGCGGACGATCAACGTCGGCGGTTCTAATTCGCCACTCGGGACGACCACACCGCTGATGCGAGCCAGCAGCTTAGTAGACGCAAGGCTCCCCATTTCCCTTACGGGGAGGCGGACTGACGTGAGGTTTGGCCATACCCTCGCCGCCATAGGAAGATCGTCGAAGCCAATAACCGAAAGATCGGAAGGCAAGCTTATCGCGCGCTCTCTTGCAGCCTGCATAACTCCAAAAGCCATGTCGTCATTCAGCGTGAAAACAGCAGTTGGTGGAACGGCCAGCGCGAGCAGGCGATGACCGGCGGCGACTCCGCCTTCAAACGTATAGTCACCTTCGACGTCGTACTCCTTTGCAATCGTGATGCCGCGTTGGGTAAGCAGCGAGACGAACGCGTCGCCACGTTGCTGTGACGAACGATAACCTTCAGGGCCGCGCACCAGGGCAATTACCGTGTGCCCTAGCTCAATGAGCCTTTCCGCCGCCTGACGCCCCCCAACATGGTCGTCGCTGACGACCATCACCTCCGCATCATCCAATGCCGTGCAGGCGATGCGGACGTAGGGGCAGCCGGCATCTCGAAGCACGGCGACCAGTCGTTCATCCTCCGACAGAGGAGGAGGGAGAATGACGCCGGCCAGACGCTGCCGTTCAATGAGGGTTCGAACGTCATCGAGAAAACCGTCGCTTCCCCGCTGACAGGGATGCACGACTAGCTCCATCCCGGCATGACGCAGAACGTCGAGGATGCCGAGCTGCAAATTCACCACGTACGTCGAATTGGGGTTTTCGTAGATCAGCCCGACCAGAAACGAACGACCGAGAGCCAGGCCACGGGCCTGCGCGTTCGGGCTGAAGCGGAGTTCCCGAATGGCGTTATTGACTCGCTCGATTTTCGAGGCGGTGACCCGCGGCTCCCGATTGATGACTCTGGAGACGGTTTTCTTCGAAACCTGGGCGCGCTCCGCCACGTCCGTGATCGTCGCGCGCCGACGAGCTGGTTTATGCGGGCTGCTGTCTTGCTGATCGGTCGCGTTGATCGGCAGGGTCGGCATCCATCCGGTTGCGGGGGCTACCGCCTCGGTCATCTTGCTTTGGCCGCTTGCCAGCCGTCAAAGAAGATACGCCTGACGACGTGGATGTCGCCAAGCCCATGCGAGGGCATGCCGATGTCGCGCCGCCTGGCTCCGGGACCGGTCGAGCCACGTTCGAAGAAGCGCGAGTCCTGCGGGCGGAAGACGTCGGTCATCGTGCCGTCGTGCGCGGTACCCTTCATGGTAGCCCAATGATCCTTCGCGATATGTGCACCCATGTAGCAGTCGATGAAGGATATCTGACCGACGGCCTGCGGGTTGGCATAGCGACCATCCGCAAAACGGGTGGTGGGGTGCCACGGTCTTGCCAGTGCGATAGAACCATCCGGAACCTCCGCCTCGCGCGTCAGGCGCGAGCGATAGATCACGATCCCAATCGGCTGATCCAGCAAAGTCGAAGGGGCCGCGATGAAGGACTGGAACGGCTCGTCACGCGTATCTGCCGAACGCCGGCGCGAGCGGATCTCCGATCGCTCGATCAGCACCATACCGTTGCCGAAGATGAAGTCGATGTTGCCCGCAATCAGGCTGTCCTTGATATACAGTCGCCTGCCGTTCGCGAACAGCGTATCCTGATAACCGAGAAGAGCACTGTCCTGTACGGTCAAGCGGTCGCTGTGCACATCCGCCAGAAACGCGACGGCCTGAGGGTTGCCGATCTTGGTCTTCTCGCCATCGGAAAGTGCGTCGTTCGTCAGATAATCGTAATCGTTCGCGATCGTCATGCCGGACACGACGACGTCGCTGGCATCGACCGTGAGCGTGGCGGAGCCAGGCGTTCCCCAGCCGTTGCGATGATAGTGGCCAGCGGTCTGGGCGACCGCATCGAAATGCAGCCGCGTGCGCGCCGTCCCGCTGCCGATCAGCCGCACCTTGCTCCGCGCGATCGTCACCTTCTCGCGGTAGTCGCCCGGAGCGACGCGGATCGTGACCCAGTCCTGTTTCACGTCGTCCTGAACGCTCGCCAGCGCTGCCTCGATCGAGCCGAAGCAGTGCGTAGCTGCCGCGCACGTGCGGCTCACCCTTATTTCGGCGGGTTGGGCCGCCGTGCCGTTCGACGGCGCAAGCGCGAACATCAGTGCAAGTGCGCTTGGTACGATCATCTTCACTGGGGCTTCCTATGCGCGGCGTCGGCGTCGACGGTGTGGAGGAACGTCGTGATCTGAGCGACTGCCTGATCGAGATAAGGTTCGAACAACCAGAAGTCGTGCGGCGCGCGAGCGTAGGTGTAGGTTACAGTACGGATGCCGTTTCGCTGCAGCGCTGCCGCCACGCGCTCGCGTCCTGCGGTGAAGCGCGGCGTGCCACTGCTGACGATCAGGGTCGGCGGCGAAGCCGCGCCTGCATGGCTCGCCGCACTCGCATCCCGCCAGCGATCGGGAACCTGTTCGAATGACCCGCCCAGCCATTGCGCCAGCGGAGACTGCGGTCCCGCTGCGTTTTCATATTGGAGCGCCAGCGGCGAGGTTGCATCGAGCACTCCGTCGAGATCGATCAAGGCGTTGGGCGGCATGGACAGCCGACCTGTATCGACGGCCGTTCGATAGGCGAGAAGCGACGCCATCTGCCCGCCCGACGAGGCGCCGCCGATCGCAATGCGATCGGCGCTCAGGCCGAAGTGGGCGGCCTCAAGCTGCGCCCAGCCGAGTGCATCCGCGATGTCGTCCATGCCTGCGGGATAGGGCGCCTCGGGCGCAAGGCGGTATTCCGGCAGAAAGACGGTGAAGCCGCGCTGCGCCAGCAAATTGGCAAGCGCATAGAAGTGCGCCTTGCTGCCCGACCGCCATGCGCCTCCGTGCACAAGTACAATGCCCTGTCGCACCTGCTGCTTGGGTGACGGGTTGAAAACGTCCATGTGCAGATCGCGCGCGCCGAGCGACTTGTAGACCAGATCGTAAGCCATGGTCTGCCCGGTGCGCGGCGCGATCACGGGCAGTGAGATGCCGGGATATTGCGAGCGGTAGCCTTCGAACCGCCGTGCCACGGTGTAGCTGTCATCGACGACACGGTCCGCGTTCGCGGGACAGGCGATGCCAAACGCCAGAGCCGCAAACAATATAGGAGCCTTCATGCGTTCGTTCTCCCAGTTCCCGTGCCATCAAGACGCGCGCCCTCCGAAGCCGGATGGCGCGCGTCAGCTGTCAGAACTGATAGCGCGCACCGGCCAAAATCGTGCGCCCCGTCCCGGTGTATTCGCGCGTGAGGTACTGTGTACCATCGCCGGTGTCGAAGTACCGCTCGTGCTGGTTGTTGACGTTCACGCCCTGAATGTTGATCTCCCAGCGCTTAGTGATGTTCCAGTAGGCCGACATGTCGAGTTGGGTCGAGCCGGACTTGCGCGCTTCGAGGTTGCCGTTGCCAGCTGGAGACGTGAGCAGATAATCGTCGCGGTGGTTCAACGATGCTCTGATGCCACGGCTACCGGTGTCATAGAAGGCCGTCACGTTCCACGAGTTCGGCGAGAGGCCGGTCAGATCGCGCGCGTCGACATAGGTGTAGTTGGACGCGATGCCAAAGGCCGAAAGGCTCTCGCTGAAGATCGTGAAGGGGATGTTGGCGGTAAGCTCGATCCCCTTTACGCGGTTGCCATTCGGCGTGTTGACTACGGTGGCGAAGGTGTATGGTACCTTAGCGGGATCGGCCTGATAGGAAGGGCTGTAGCGGGGGTCAGCGTAGATTGCCGCCCAATATTGTTGGGGCACCGCTTGCGTGACGACGGCGGTCGTCAGCGAACTTACGATGTCTTTATAGAACACCGCCGCGCTCAGCAGGCCGCCCTTCGCGAAATACCATTCCACGCCAAGATCATAGTCGTTGGACAGATAGGGCTTCAGATAAGGATTGCCGAGACCGCTGACGGTGCGCGTATCGTAGCCGAACTGCGGACCCGCAATGTTGAGCGCGCTCAGCGACGGTCGCGTCATTGACCGGGCATAAGCGGCACGTGCAAGGAACGAAGGCGTGAACTCGAGTACGGCGTTCACCGACGGCAGCCAGTTGCCATAGTCGTTATTGACCCGCACCGCCGAATCCGCAACCGTCGCGCGGGAGTCGACGCCGGTGCGTACGTAGCGTACGCCGCCGTTCAGCCGCAGCGCCATTGACCCGAGATCGAAACGGTCGTTAAGCTCCACATAGCCGCCCTTCGTTCGCTCGATAACCTGCCAATCGGCGCCGACGTTGTCGACATATTGTCCGTTGAAGATTCCGGACTTGTCGATCGCATCAAAGTCGATCACCGCGAAAGTCGGCAGGCCGCCAGCGATGACGCCCGATCCGAAATGCGGAATCGGAAACGCCTTTAAAAATTGCGAGACAGGAGTGATCGTCAGGCTCTGGCCGTTAGCCTCGCCATAGCGGACGAGCCGGCGGTTATAGGCGAAGCCGGCCTTGATCAGCAGGTCGCCGCGGCTGAAGGTCAAGTCTTCCTTCGTCGTGAAGTTGTCCTTCACGACCGAGTTCAACCGGTTCGCTGCGGTCTGGGCATCGGTGTAGTTGCTGGCCGTGTTGGGATCGTATGTGCCGAACGATACCGTCGGAACATCGATGCTGCTGCTATAATCGTAGCTATAGGGATGCGGGATGGAGTGGAGGTAGAAGCGCAACTCATCGCGGTCCGCCGAGTCTCGTGCCGTTCCGACCAACGCCTTGAACGACAGCTCGTCGGTGATCTTGTAGTCGAGATCGCCGACATATTGCTGGAAGGTCGAGCGTGAGGTCTGATGCCGGTTTTCATACCAAGACGTCACGTCGTTGAACGTTGCCGCGATCAGTTCCTTCCCGTTGGGCGACACGGTGAAAGCGACCGGCGTCTGGCCGACCTGATTGCCCGCGGGGCCATGCGTAAGCAGCCACTCCATCGAGTTGTAATTGTAGCGGTCGTTCTTCAGCCGCGAGTAGAGCGCGCTAGCGGTGATCGTCATGCGCTCGATCGGCTTGACCTGGAGGGTTCCGGCAAGACCCAGGCGCTTCTGGTCATTACCGAAGAAATCGGCACGCGGCAGGCGCGGCGCGTAGAGACAGTCGAGCGGATCGGCGGCACCGCAGGGCTTGGGCGTGCCCGTGACCTTGGGGTTGGTGTCGGCCCAGGAATCGCCGTTGACTTGCGGGCTGGTCCACAGCACGCTCGAACGGCCCTCTTGATAGACAGTTCGTTTGGAATAGGCGGCCGACAGCAACACCCCGATCTTCCCGTCGAGGAAAGTGTCGCTGAACACGGTGGCGATGCGGGGATCGACCTTGCGGGTGACCGTATTGTAGCTGCCTTGGCCCGAAACAACGACATGAGCGCCGGGGCGATCGAAGGGCCGCCCCGAGTAGAGATCGACTGTGCCGGCAATGCCGCCTTCCTCAATCGATGCCCGCTGCGTCTTCTGGATGTCGATACGATTAAAGAGTTCCGAGGCGAACACGTTGAAGTCAAAGCCGCGGCTTGAATTAACGGTGAAACCGCCCGAATCGAGGCCGTCGGTGCTCGCCGGCACTTCCATGCCGTTCAGCGTCGTGCGCGTGAAGTCGGGTGCGAAGCCGCGCAGGGTAATGTTGCGGCCCTCACCGCCTTCGCGTGTGATCGCCACGCCGGGAACACGCTGGATCGACTCTGAAAGGTTCAGGTCAGGCATTTTCGCCATGTCCTCGGCAACGATCGACTCGGTCAGATTGGGCGCTGCGCGCTTCAGATCCAGCGCCTTGCGCAGGCTCGACCGAAAGCCTTTAACGATGATGTCGCTCGCTGCGTCGGTATCGGACATGCCGGCATCCTGTTCGAGCGACGTTGCTGTTGGCGCAGGGGGTGTCTGCGGCGCAGCAACCGGTTCGACGGCGCTCTTGCTCGTAATGACATAGGTCTGGCTTCCCGTGCGCCGCGCCGACAAGCCGGTGCCCGCAAGCAACCGGGCTAGCGCTTGATCAACCGTCATTACCCCCTGAACGGAGTTCGAATACCTGCCTTCCGTAAATTCGCGCGAGCCGATGATCTGGATGTCGGCCTGATGACCGAACACGGTGACCGCGCTTTGCAAAGGTTGCCGAGGAACATCGAACTTTTTTGTCTCGGCATGCGCAGGCGCCGCCGCGACCAGATAAACTGCTGCTGACGCCAGCCAGGTGCTAGCCCGCCCCATCCCCATACGATCCTCTCCGTTCATGCAGCTTTGTTGCTGCTGATGAAGTAGAGACCGGACCGGTGCCAATCCTTCCATGTCCGCTAAAAAACTTTATTGCGAGTGGCCGATCCGGATGTCGTGCTCGTCGTTTAGATCTACGGGCACGTTGAAGATCGCCCCGACTGCCTGAGCGAAGGCTTCAGGATCGTCGGTCCGGAACGTCCCGTCAAACCTGCGACTGGCGAGGCGGGTGTCGATCAGCACGATTTTGCGTCGATTGTAACGGTTGAACTCATTGACCGCGCTGGCTAGCGTGTCACCATCCAGATCGATCGATCCCTGGCGCCAGGCCAGCGCTCGATCCACGACCGACGGCGTCTCTGCTTCCAGCCTAACTTCGGCATCGTCGCCGATATAGGCCCGCTGGCCCGCCGTCAGACGCAGAAGCGGGCGCTGGTTCTCGCCCGCCCAAGCCTCCACGACGCCTTCGGTCACCAACACGTCGACACCTTCTTCGCGGCGCCGCACCGAAAAAGCGGTACCGATTGCGCGCACTCGCACGTCGCCCGCTTCGACAACGAACGGGCGGGCAGGGTCCTTGGCGACCTTGAACCAGGCCTCCCCCCTATCCAGTCGAACGTCGCGCCGGCTTTTTGAAAGCGTAATCTCGATTTTGCTCGCCGTGTTGATCGCAGTTGACGATCCGTCGGCGAGCGGCACCTGCCGAATCTCGCCGACGTCGGTCCTGAACACTGCCGACGACCGGCTCCAGAACAGCAGGCCGGCGAGCGAGGCGGCCATCAGGCCGGTGCCGCCGAGCACGAACATGCGCCGTTTGAGGGCGCCTGCGTCGCTTACCGGCAACATGGCGCCCGCCTCCGGAGCAAGCGAGATCCACAATGCCTGAGCTTGTAGCAGGGAGCCCGAACACCGCGTATCGTGCGACAACCACCGCTGAAGTTCAGCCTCCTCCGATTCAGACCATTCACCCGCGTCCATCCGCGCGACCCAGGCTGCGGCCTGGTCGTCGATCTCTTGTTGAGTCATTTCCACCACCGTCGAACTCTCACAGGGGACGAGGATTGAACAAGCCGCTCGTCGGCATCCACCTCCGCGCGGCTCCATGCCTCGCGTAGCAGTCGGACGCCCAGCCACACCTGTTTCTCAACCGCCTTTTCCGTTGTGCCGAGATGCTCGGCGATCTTCTTTTGCGACCATCCCTCCAGCTTCCGCAGACGGACGATTCTTCCGCAGCGCTCCGGGAGGCAATCGAGGAGCGCCAACATGGCGTGATGGCTGATCTTGGACATGACCAACTCCTCAGGCGACGGTGCGTCGTCCTGATAACTGTCAACCTGAACCAACGCTTCCATTGGCACGATCCGTTGACGCCGCAGTCGTCGCGCCAGCAGGTTGCGCGCCGTCGAAAGAAAATAGCTATACGGCGACGTGATGTGGGCAACGCTGTCCAGCGTTGCCACACGGCAATAGGCTTCCTGAAGTATCTCATCGGCATCTTCGGGAGAAACGCGCGCGCGACGAAGCCAGGCCCGCACCTTATGCTCGTGCGGCAGCACCTCTCGGGCGACCCAAAGCGCTCGCTCGTGCCGTTGGTCTGCTGCTGAAAGATGCTTCATCTAATCCCAGATTAGCGTTTGAACGACAGGCCGATGCAAGTTCTAGATACACGGCAGGCCAAAATCCTTCTCAAGGAGTACATGATCGCAGATGTTAACCTTTGTCGCGAAGTGGGAGTGCATCTAGTGACGAGAACAGAGTTGTAGATCGATCCAGCACTCTGCCATGCCACGCCAAGCCCTAGCGTTGGCGAGCGGCGCCGCTGCACCGATAAAAAGGACGGTGTCGAGCCTACATTTGTCGTACTAAGTTCATGAATTTGAAGATTTGGTGGTAAGCGGCCTGTCCGCTTTAGGGAAGTCGCCTGCGTAAGCTGCCGTCTGTTCAGAAGTGGGGCAGGAGGGCCTCAAACGCCCGTCGATGGTGGAGAGCGGTCAGGCCGCTTTCCGGCAGCGATTGTTGTAACAGCTGTTCGTTCAGAAGAAGGGGGGAAGGCCTAGCGCTGGCTTTGCTTTTCATAGGCCACGTTCAGTTGTGCAAAGTTAAGAACAAAATCAAGCATTTAAAAAGTCGATTAGCTCTTAGGTCAGAAGCGGGGATAAGAATTTGATACCTGCATTACGTCCACGTGTCCAAACGACGTGCGCCGTTCGACTTTGATGGCCGCATTGAAGCACAACGAGTGAGCTATGTCTCAAGGTCATCGAACAATCAACTAAGCCCCGTTGAGGGAAAGGTTCAGGATATGTGCACGACCTGTCTGGCCTGAAATTGTAATTTCGGCCAGTTCAAAGATTTTATGACGGGGCTTCAGACGCAAGTTGAGCATCTGCTATCCTTTGACAATATTTTTAACGGCTTGGCCCACCGTATCTACAGCATCTAACACGGTTTTGGCGGCGTCCTTGACTGCCTGATCGGCCGCCTTTGCGGCGTCTTGCGCAGCTTTGTCAGGCCCGGGTTTGATGGCATCCTGTGCAGCTTTGGCAGCATCTTGCGCGGCCTTGTTCGCGGCGTCCTTGGCTGCCTGATCGGCCGCCTTTGCGGCATCTTGCGCAGCTTTGTCAGGTCCGGGTTTAATGGCATCCTGTGCAGCTTTGGCAGCATCTTGCGCGGCCTTGTCGGCAGCGGCCTTGGCGGCCTGATTAGCGGCGGCAGCCGCATCCTGGGCGGCCTTGTCGGACGCTGCCTTGGCGGCATCCTGCGCAGCCTTGTCGGCAGCGGCCTTGGCGGCATCCTGCGCGGCCTTGTCGGCAGCGGCCTTGGCGGCCTGATTGGCGGCGGCAGCCGCATCCTGAGCGGCCTTGTCGGACGCTGCCTTGGCGGCATCCTGCGCAGCCTTGTCGGCAGCGGCCTTGGCGGCCTGATTGGCGGCGGCAGCCGCATCCTGAGCGGCCTTGTCGGACGCTGCCTTGGCGGCATCCTGCGCAGCCTTGTCGGCAGCGGCCTTGGCGGCCTGATTGGCGGCGGCAGCCGCATCCTGAGCGGCCTTC
>NZ_JAKNQH010000017.1 GCF_022662305.1 Sphingomonas sp. BAUL-RG-20F-R05-02 | reverse complement strand
GATTAATCGGCCGAGTTCATATTGAACATATCCAGCATGTGGGAGGGAAGCCGTCCTTGTCGTTGAGTGATGTCTACGTCGAAAGCAAGGCTGATGCCGTTCGGGTTTCTCGATTTCTTGAGCGCCGCTTTGGTTTGTTCGCGAATATCCATGACGAAGATGATCTTCGGGCATACATGGATCAGGAGCCGAGCAGGGATAGCTAAGGCAAATCCTACGGCAGCTCTCCACCAGGCGCGGGCGTAGAAGGCGAAAATGGCTCCAGCCGCTGAACGTCCGCTTCCGTTTATATCTGCCGTACGGCGCCCGTTGCGGCTACGGCCGCTTCGTCCCACTTGTTGCCCTCAGAAGCTGGCTTGGTGGCCGGTCGAACGCCCGTGTGGCTAAGATTGATGAGCGTCTGCAGTTAGGAATGCCGCGGAGGGCATTGAACCGCGAGTTATGGGTCGTTGCGTCGAAGGGCAGGGAAGGGCAGCAAAACCCCGTCACAGCTCAAAACCTGCCCTTCCGCAGTCGCCTGTTGAATCTGCTGCCGCTGCCACCATCCGATGGCGGTCATGTAGTTGAAGGTATCCCGCCACGTCGGCTCGCCTACCATTACGCCAAGCTCGGTCGGTTCGGTTTCCTGCTGGTGATTGGACTGCTGGTGCTACTGCGGATGTCGCTTCCCCATGCCAACATTGTCCCACGCCTGATCGGGCCGCTTGCCGAAGCCGTGATCCAGTTGTTCCTTAAGCTTGCCCGTGCAATCACCTGACGCCCTTGGGACCAAGATCGCGGCCGCTTCGCCAAGGGACCACTGCCATCGTCGGCTTCAAAAGAGCCAGTCGAAATCGACGGCACGTTCGCCACCGCCCTTGTCATTCGACCGACCCGTTCATTCGCTAAACAATACGTCGCCAAGCAAGATGAACCAACGGTAGAAGACGGGAATGCGAAAGGAGGGCCACGAACGTCTACAACTGAGGCTGATAGAGCTGCCCGGCAGCTTGCGCCCATAGTTCGCGCTTTGTCAGCCTTCCTGGTCTCGCCATGATGTGGCCCCCGCTTATAGAGCCACCGATCCAGCGACGCCGCGTTCGCGAAGGTCAGCAGCGGCCGGCGATCGTCAGCCATGGTCGGGGAACCCGTCGAATTGCGGCATCGCGTCCGTAATCTCGAACCAAGGTGCCTTTGAGCCGACAACGATGTGCATTGTCGGTCTGACCGACGGCTCATCGATCAGCGTGCCCATCGCCACATGCACATACTGTCCGTTGCCTACGAGCGAGTAGAGAAGTGAGCCGCAGGATCGGCAATGGGCGTCATAGCCGTGCTCGTCGCCGTAGCGCAGGAGTTCGCCATCCCCGATTGTGATCGCCAGCCGTGAGACCTTTGTACCAGCCAGCGGCTTGAACGCCGATCCAGTCGAACGCCGGCACTGCGAGCAGTGGCAATTCATCGCGTATTTGAATGCGTCGGCCACCTCATAGGCGACGCGCCCGCACAGGCAGCTGCCTCTCAGCGGGTAATCCACCGTCATCTCGCCATATCCTTGCCACCGCGCCTGAAAAGAGCTCAGAAGGGCTTTAGGCAGTGGCCCCGTCGCTACAGAGACAACTCGCCGTCCCGGTCCAAGGTCACTTCTCACCTTCGCTGAGTTCGGAAAAGGCTCCGGGGCAGAGACGGATGATCGCGTCGATGATGGCCTCGAGCGCCGCGGTCGCTTCGTTCTGGTAGTCGGGATCGAAGCCCGCATAGAGGTCGGTGACGCTGTCGATGACGCGATGACCGAGCTGCACCTCGATCTGCTCGGTTGGCACCTTGCGCGCCGGATTGCTCCATTCCGCTGACCATGCCCGAGGCGTTCCCGCGTCGCGGAGCAATTGGCCCATCGATCGCCGGACAGGTTTCATGCCGCCTTCGCCATCGATCGGCCAACCAAGCTTCTGGATCATCGCCTCCCACGCGCTTTTGATCGAAAGGAACGGAACGAAGAAGTCGTCGACCCCTTCGATCCGCTCGGCGAGTTGTTTCGGCGCGATGACGATCGCCCTCCGCTTTCGGGTCTGCCGGCGGCCTGCGGGATTGAACGCGATCACCTTCCGCTCTGAATTCCACTGGCGGCGATCGGCCTTCGTCGAGAAGTCGTGGACGGCGTATGGCCGGGCGCTCGTCCCGACGCTCAGCATAAGGAAGCGGTGGAGACCGAACCGCTTGGTCGGATATCGCGGGTCGGTCGCATAGACGAAGGCGTCAGCCAGTTCTTGACCGACAGCCGACGCCGCGGCGTGCGGTTGAGCTCCTTGGTCGGGATCGGCTTGAACTGCGACGGTCTGGAGATGTCTCCGCGGTTCTTGGCCGCGTTGATCGCCGCAGCAAACTGTAGCACCGAGTTCTCGACTGATGACAGCGATCTCGCGGCCGCCCGTTCCTTGCCCGAACTTGTGATGACCGGTTGCTTTCCCAACCAGTCGCGGAAGCGTCCGATTCAAACCTCGTCTATCTTCGAGCACCGGACATCGGGCGTCTCGAGAGTTGCGATGTAGCGGACCACGTGGTTTAGCCGCGGTCGCACTGCCTTGATCGAGGGCAGATCCTCATGGGTCGTGAGATAATCCGTGATCGCGCGCAGCGCGAGCATGTCCGCCGCTCCGTTCTTCCGCTGGCCGCACGTCGGGCAGATCAGTTCGCCCTCCGTGTGCTGGAGGTAGTGCCGATCTAGCGCCGTCTTGGCGGCCGCGAGATCTCCTGTGCGTGTGCTAGCAGAGCGAGCGCGCCCTCGTTCTCTGTCGTGCCAGAAGATCGTGAGGAAGGGGGATCGTAGACTACCGTCGGTCCGCTTGTCCCAGTCGAGCCAGTATTCTCCGCGCTGGTAGATCCCGCGTTTCTTTGGTCTGCCCGCCATTTCGCTCGCTCCTTCAGTGTCTCTGCCGATGCGGTTTGGATGAGTTCGTTGACGCCGATGCCTGTGAGCAGATCAAGATCGGCCGCCTCGATGCGGATGCCGCGCCCGCGTTCGATCGCGCGCGACCAGCGTCGCGCCAGATCCGGAAGCTCGTCAGCCATGTGGCGGTCTCCGTAAGGCGGGGGCAGGCGAATGCACGCGTCGTCCCCGGCCGGCGTTGACGCGGCGAGCGATGGTTGCGGGCGGCGAGGATGATGGAGCGGCATTCACGAATGCGCTGGTAGGATGGCGGAAGACCGCATATGCAACAACGATGCATTCGTAACGTGTCGCAAAAAGAAATTTCGAACAGGTCAAAGCTTCCTCTTGGATTTGTTGGTTTCAGGAACGACCTGGGCGGCATTCTGGGTAGTCGGCGCCGCGATCACTTCGGTGGAAGCCAGCAGGCGCTTGCGGATGCGGCGGGGATCAGCCGCGTAGCGCTCTGCAGGATCGAGAAGGGAACGGCGCTGCCGCGTCCCGACACGATCGACGCACTGATGCGCATTCTTGATCTCGACTGGTCGCAGGTTGCGGTCGCCGGCACGACTGACCGCGTAGCGAGGCCGTTCGACGGCAGCTGGTGCGGAGACCTACGTCTCGAGCTTGGCAGAGCTGTCCGCAGCGCTCGCCGGCGGCAGGCTTTGACGCTTCGCGCACTGGGCAACCGCTGCGGCATCTCGGCGTCCCAACTCTCCCGCCTGGAGCGCGGAGAGGGGCATCACAGCCGCGCCTATGAGGAGCATCCCGACGATGCGATGAAGGAGAAGGCGTATCGACGCGTCCGCTTCAAAGATCCCACGCTTCGCCGGATGTCGGAGTAGCCGCCGGTGTCGTAACGATGTCGGTCCGCGGGTTCGCACCCGATCGTGGCATGGCGTGGTGGCTGTCGCTACTTCCCCATCTCGGCATGCGACCGTCACGGCGATCGGTACCGCAATCGACTTGACTACGTTACCGCCGCGGTGACGAACATGGCGCTTCCCGTAAGGCAGACTTCGCGTACGAAGTTGGCACCGTTGTCCTTGTGCATCTGGATGCCGTCCAAAGCACTACGGCCGCATGGCGGATCGATGGGCTCTGAACTCCGCTGATCTCGTGGGTCGGACTGGAAGGCGACGATGGCTCGTTCGACGGGGACCTCGACACCCGTTCCGCAAAGTCTGGAGCGGTTGAAGCCGAGACTGTTCCATTTTTTCCCAACCCACTTGGAGATCGGAACACCGGCTCCGCAATGTTGAACCTGCCGTTTCGCGCAACGACCGGCATCACGGCTCAGCCGCTTCTTGCCGCGACGCGTCGCGGGAATGCGGCGTTCGAACCGCGCCCTCCCGGATGCGGAACGGGGGACCTTTGGATATCGGAGATGCCGGCGGGCTTACCGTGCTCACGCGTCCGGGCGGTCGTAGGCCCGGCGCGGACTCCTTAGCCCTTCGCGCGCTTCGACCGCTGCGCCTTTAACGCGGCGCCCAGTTCAGCAACGCGGTCGCCGAGCGCATAGCCGCTGCGGCCGGACGTCGACAGCAGGCCGCGGGAGACCAAGGCGTTGGCGAGCCTGTAGCACGTCGTCGTGCTGAGCCCGACCTGCACGGCGAGTTCAGGAAGTTTCATCGGCCGTTCCGCAATGGCGTCAAGGATGTCGAGCGCACGCGCCACCGCCTGGGCACCGCCCAAACGGGTCGCGGGATCGCTTGCGCCTTTCAGATCGTCGTCCATCCTGAAAATGCTCATCGCCGCTGAGCGTCTTGAGCGCAAGGCTGCCGTTTGCGCGACGGCGGTCGTCGCCTTTCGACCGGCCGCTCCAAACGCGATCGCTGCGTGCGCGGATGGATGAGGACGGCACCGTAATCGGGACGATGGCCTCTGTTGGATAAGCCCATGGCCGGAACGGGTGCGGACCGGTTCGCGGCTTCGGTGCAGACACCGACATCAGCTTAAACTATTTCGAACCGGCTTTGCGAACCGGTAATCACACCCGTGCCGGCGCGCGACCGAGCCTGGCGTTCGCCGTCATTCGGGTGACGGCACAGACCTTATTCGGCGATCAAGCCGTGGCCGGGATCACGTCCGACATTAAGACCCAATATATTTTTCCTACCCTATTTACTTTCACGATGTGGAAATTAAATTGGCCTCGATGATGATCGAGAAGGGGAACGGAATGTCGGTTCGGCGTGGGGAGGAGATCGACTGGGACGAAGGGCGTCCGGTCGCGAGCGAGGCGACGCTGCTGCTTGCTGAGTTGCAGCACAGGGTGTCCAACGAGGTGGCGTGCGCGATCTCGGCGATGCGCCTCGCCGGCAACGCGGGCTTCGAGGGCCCCCGGATTGCGCTTTTCGAGCGGGCGGTCGAACGCCTGGAAGGCTTTGGCAAGGTTCATGGCGTCCTTGCCGCGCGGCCCTCCCGCCTGGTTGACGTGGGCGCCGGCCTCCACCGTCTATGCCGCGGTCTCGTTGCGGGGAGGGAGGGGCTCGACCGGACAAGGGTCAACATATCCGTGACCACGCCGCCTCTTCCGGGCGGTCCTGGGCAGCGCCTGCTTCTTATCGCCGCCGAGCTGATCTTCAACGGGATCCGTCACGCGCTCGTCGGTCGTTGTGGATGTCTCGACATCGACGTGGCGCTGCTGGACGATCATGTAATCCTAGTGGTTTCTGATGACGGACCCGGCATTGCGGCTTCCCGTGATACGAGCGGCACTGGCCTTGGGGCCGGGATCGTAGACGAGCTCGTTAGGATGGGAGACGGTCGTATCGAGCGTGATTCCGACAGTTCGGGCACGGTCTTCCGGGTCACGCTCCCGCTAAACGGGCGGCCGCCAGTCGACTGGGTCGTGTCGGAAACCGTCGCGTGACTTCCTGCTCGTACGGCCTGGACGACGAGGCGGCGGCGCGGCAGGCGCTCGCGAGCGATCTGCGGATCCTCCCGCATGTCATCGCCGGGATTAGGAGTTCGCTGTTCCGGCGGCATCTCGAGTTGAACGTCAGGACTGCGACGCCGCTCTTGGACATCATCTCACGATCCGAGAGGATCGACCTCACCGCGATGATCGAGCGGATCCGGCCGCCGCTATCGTGGCCGCGAGTGCCGCTCTCGACCAACCTCCGTTCCGAAATGCTCGGCTTGGAGTGGGACTTCGGTTTCGAACCAGGAGCGATCTTCCGGCGGCATCGGCGCGGCGGTCTAATCGCTCGGTGGGATGGTGCCGGCGGCAACGTCCTCGGAGTCAGGATTATCAAGGACTCGATCGAACTCACTGTGGTCGATGGCGGACTCATGCTCGACACCTTCGACGGCTTTGCGCGACTATGGCTCGAAAGCCCGTTGCCGCGAACACTCGCAATAGCGATGCCAGGACGAAGCATTTCGCAGCTCGTCGAACATCGCTGGTTCTCCGGTTCGGATTGGCCGGTGGTTTCCGTTCGCGAAAAGCGGATTGGGGCCACGGCGATCATCTTCGAGACCGGCCTGGTGACTTGGCGGCTACCGACGGCCACAGACCTGGAGGGGACGATCGGATGGTGAAATCGACATCCGTGCGGCGCACCGTGCCGGATCTCTTGGACGGACTGGCAATTCTCGCCACCGATCTCGACATCCGGACAACCGAGGTCGAACAGCTCATCGGCATTCACGGCGGTCTCTGGCCGATCGCGGCGGCGAGGCTCGAGCTTTGGTGGCCCAGTGATGAACAATTCGAACGCATCACGTCCCTGTCTGAGGTGTGCGCTAGTGCCGCTTCGCTGATGGGTATCGAAGCCCGACTTTGGATGCGGAGGTACAACCCCGGCCTGGGTTGCTCGCCAGTATGCTTCATGTTGCGAGGCATGGACGCGCTCATCACCCTACGAAACATTCTGAGGCAGGAGCAGGGGCGATGCTAAACATCGGCGGGTGCGGCCGGCCGCAGCTGTAGCTCGGACGATTGCACCGCCGGAATGGCGGTCTTCGACCGAATGACGCTCCTAGCGGTAAACCATCCGGAGCACTGGCCTCAGAGACAATTGCCCATGGGAACGGGACGGAAGCATGTCGCGGATCGAGGTGAGAAATGAAACTCGTGGCAAAGGAGGCGACATCATGAATGACGATGCTAGGGAGCTCAGGGCGGTGATCGCCAGGCTTGAACGAAGTCTGCGGATCCTCGACGTCCGGCCTTCGGAGGTGATCGCCATACTGGGGATAGAAGACATTGGTTGGCCAATACCCGTCTCCCGCCAATGGCAGCCTTTCGGACATGACCAAGAGACCAGGTTGCGCCAGCTACAGGAGACGTGCGATCTTCTTATCGCGGTGTTCCGCGAAGACGCCGAGGTTCTGATACGGCAGGCGGACGACGCTGCCGGGACGACGCTGCTCGCGTCTCTGATCTCATCGGGAGAGACGTTGCCGCTCCTACTCCGGCGCCTGCGGGAAGAACTAGCGGAGTGACGATGGCGACCTGTGTGCCGAATGTCGGATCCCGCCTGGATTGGAGGCTGGTTGTAGCTCGTGGAGGATTGTAGATGACAGTATCTTGCGAGATGCAGACCTTGCGGTTGCGTCTGGAAGGGATCACCGCCACAGCGTCCAAGGCGGCAATGAGCACCGCAATCC
The DNA here is from genome assembly GCF_022662305.1 of Sphingomonas sp. BAUL-RG-20F-R05-02. Lineage (GTDB taxonomy): Bacteria > Pseudomonadota > Alphaproteobacteria > Sphingomonadales > Sphingomonadaceae > Sphingomonas. The sequence continues at coordinate 47,437 of NZ_JAKNQH010000017.1, read as the reverse complement.
GCTGCCGTCATACGCATTCAACCAGCGCGACACATGTTTCAAGCCTGCGAGGAGGTCGGGCGCGAGCGTGATGTCGCTCGCCGCGGGCTTATGCTCAAACCAGTGAGCGGCCGAAGGTATCGACGAACATGTATATCTTAGGGTGAGTCCGCTTTATCCTTCAGCGTTCAAATCGGATATGCGGAATCCACGCCAATAGCAGGTGGACCGCGCCCCAGAGTCGTACCTAACTGATCTTCGACCTTCCATACGATCGCATCGGTTTTATGCCTGCTGGATAGACATCGATGGCTCAAGGAATGTACGAAGACAATGCGCGACCTAGTTGAGCAAATGCTGACGAGCTTCGACATACCACTTCCGACCGTTATCGGCAGCGAGCGGAGATTCCGGGTGGCGGTTGGTGGACAGCCGATCCACTTCGACACTTCGCGAACTGCGATCGGTCTGTCGTTCGAAAAGCTCGGGGCGGCAATCGAGGCTCGCGTTTCTGCCGAACGGGTGAGCCGCATGATCAACTCCTGCGGATTGGCGTCGCAGCCGCTGCCGCTGTGGCTGGTACGCGGGTCCGATGTTCTCGCCGCCTGGCTCGCCTGGGCAGGCGCTGCGAATGCGCTGCGGAAGGTGCTGACCCTTACCGACAAAGTCGGCCAGGCGCCGGTTGTCGGCTACTTGGACCGACGCGCCCGCCGCGAACTCGGCCAGGGCGGTGCTAGGATACGGGTGGTAGGCGGAACGGCGGTCCTGGAGAGGCTCGAACTTTCCGGCCGTCCGCGATGCGTCGCCTCGATCGGTGAGATCGCCCTTGTCCGCATCGAACGGCATCAGCTTCCCGAGACGCTGATGACCGCCTTGCGGCAGGATCCACAGCGGAACGCGCTGCGTCCGCTTGCGGATGTGGTGAGCCACCCCTTCTTCGCTGCTGCCGAACTCATGATCGAGGGCATCTCGGACGAGGGTTCATCGGTGGTTTTTACCGTCAGGAGCAGCTGGGCGCCGCTTGAGCCGGTGCCCGACCCAGCGTGGGCCGTACTGCCTTCCGACGCCGATCCGGTGTCGCCGTGGCGTGCGACCGCCAGCGAGCGGCGTCTGCTCGACCGTTTGATCGAGGAGGCACGCGAACGGGCCCGTGCTACGGGCGGTCGTCGTTGATGATGGTGTTTCCGTCGGTCGAATAGATGGCGTGGTACTCGGCCTCAGTGTCAAGATAGAAGCCGCGCAGCTGCTTGTACTGGATCACCGCTAAGGTGCCTGCGAGCATGTTGAGGTCGGCTACCTGGATGTTGCTTCGGTAGAGTTCGTCGTCGGCGTCGCCCAGCATCGGGATGCGGTCCTTCGCGTGGACGTGCGCGCGCATCGTCGGCGTGCTGGTGGTGACGCGGACCAACCCCATCAGCCGGTCATCGACGAGACTGAGGCCGAGCCCGCAGTCGATGAAGGGCAGCCCGCGCGCCTCGAGCGCGGGGATGATGAACGCCCGTGCCTCCACGCTGTCGACGCAGACGAACACGAAGTCCGCATCGTCGACGAGATCGATCGTGTCGGGCGCGAGGTGCGTCATGTGGGGGCTGATCCCGGTATGCATGCGACCATATACGCGCGCGAAGTAATCGACCTTCGAGGACGCTGCGGCGATGTCCTCGATCGGCATCGCGCCCGGCCAGCGGAACGCATTGTGCTGTTCGGCGCGGTCGCCGTCGATCAGTAAGATCCGCTCCGCCGGTGTCTTGCTGATGAGATCCAGCACCACTGATCCGGTGCCGCCGAGGCCGATGATCGCGATCGTTCCCCCCGCGAGCCGGTGCGACACCGCGTCGATGCCCGCGCGGGTCGACCCCGTGTCGGCGTAGACGAACGGGCCAGCCGCCAAACCTTCGGCCGCGCCGCTCTCAGGCTCAGCTGGCATAGGTTGCGTTCACGTTGACGAGGAGCCCGTCTGCGAGCGGTACGACGTCGCCTGGCGTCAGCAGCCCGGCCAGACCCTCTGCGCCACGGCGACGATACGAGACGGACGCCGAGCCGGGGAGTTGGCCCTCCCGGTCGGGATAGGCGATGCGCAGCAGTTGCGCATGGCTCGCGGTGCGACCGCGCAGACCGACCCAGCGGCCGTTGACGGAGATCATCGTGCGTCCTTCGGCCGCGACAGGCTTGGGCGTGGAGCGTTCCGCCTCGTCTACGAGATAGAAGGTCCGAGCGCGCGGCGCGGTCGGTGACTGCACGATGGCCGGGGGGGCGACGGTCGCGGCGGCGGAGGCGAGATCGTTGATCGGCGACATAGTCATTCTCCTTGGAAAGCGATGCGGTTGGACGGCAGGGTTGATGAGGGCGTCGTCCGTGTGGCGCGCAGGCATATGCGCAGCGCGTTGACCATGTTGGCGTAGATCATCTTCGCGGATCGCAGCCCGTCGTTCGGCAGCTGTTCGCTGATCTGGTTCCACGAGAGGCGCTCGGCGCGAGGGTCGATGCCGAGATCGCCCATCGCCTCGAGGCAGATCGACAGCGCCAGTACCGTGTTCTTCCGGGACGGGCTGGCCTGCAGGGTGACTTCCGCCGCGCCGGGCGCGACCCAGGAGGGGATCGCTCGCGCACCGTGGCTCTGGAGGATCCACGTCACTTCGCCGAGGTCGACGTCCACTCCGAGCCGGTCCTCGCGCCACCGGCGGCAGCGCTCCGGGTCGATCATCGCGTTCAGGCCAGCGAGCACGTCGTCCCCGACCTGGTCCGCACCGACAACCGTGACGATCGGGTTCGCGCAGCGGGCCGTGGCCATGGCGACGGTGACGGGCGAGGCGCCCAGAGCCTCGCTGATCTCGCCGGACGCGGCGACGTTGGCGGCGATCACGGGATCGGTCAGATTGAGCACTCCATGCGGAACGCCGACGACACGTGCGAGCCAGCGCGCCGCATGAGTGCGCCCCGCACCGGCTGCTCCGCCGATGACCAGCCTCCCGCCGCCGAACCATGGCCGCTCCGCCGCAAGCATTGCCGCGCAGCACTCGCGGACCCAGCGCAGGAAGTCCGGCTGATGCTCGTGCATGACGAGAAACGGGATGCCCTCCGGTCCGAGCCGGTCACCGCCGAGCAGCGCGAATGGCTCGCCGAGTTCGAGCGGCAGCGGTTCGCCGGGTCCCGCATGTCCGACGATCATCGCCGGCGTCGCGGGCTGGAAGGGAGCGATCACGTCCATCAGTCGCCCCTCCACATGCGCAGCGGTCGCGAGCCGCCTGCGCCGCGGCCCTCTTTCTTCACGCGGCGCTCGGTGGCGAACATCTCGTCGACGAGCAGCCTGGCGAGCGCTTCGTCGCCGTGCTGCGCGGCATGATCGAGGAATTCGAGAAATCGACTTTTCTGCCAACGCAGCCAGTCGCACAGACGGTCGCGCTCGATCGCCCGGTCGTATGCCACTTTCCAGTCCGCTTTGTTACAGCTCATGCGCTGTAGCTCGAGCAGATGACGTCCATGCTTGCCCTCGCGGGTGTATAGGTCGACGACGAGATGTTCGCGTGCCCGCTGCGCCTCCGCCTTTTCCTCCTCCAGACGTCGCGCTCGCGCCGCCGCAGTCAATCCGTCAGCCAAATCGTCGAGTGCGGCGCCGCCGAACGTCATGGTGAGCCGGCCGAGGAAAATGGGGTCGATCCTACCCTCGTCCATTCCTTCTAGCAGTGCGTCGCGGTCCTCGTCCGTCGCGAACTGACGAGTCCAGATCGTGAGCGGCTCCATCTGGCTGCCAGGTGGATCGACGAGCAGATCTATGGCGCGCTTGCGCTTGGAGTTCAGCCCAATGCGGAAGGCCGGGAGTGCGTCGGCGTTGTCGGTCATGTTCTGCATGGTAAAAACGAGATACGATCGTATAGCGAAGATGTCAATGGTTATGCTTGCTCTTGGTGTTGCGTCGGGGGAATGCGTCGCCGGTGGCCAAACTTTCCGGACCTAGCTCAGGCGTCGCGCTTCGATTCGCACACGCGGTGCCGCTGCTGATGCGGGCGTGCGGGATTGGTCCGTCGGCGCTGACCGCCTTCGAAGCGCGGGTCCGGCAGCTGCAACGCCTCGGGCTGCTCCGGGACGAAGGGGTGCGTGCGGCGGGGCGGCTCGATTACGGGATCCTCGAACTCGCGGCTCTCGCGACCGCCATGCGGCTGATGGCGGCGTTCATGGTGCCGTCGCTTGCCGCGCGTCATGTGACGGAACGGTGGGGAACGCTGGTTCCGGCGCTCCTGGCCGGAGCGCGTACGGCGCTGCCGAAAGACTATGTTGCTCGCCGTCCCCTAGAGGAGGGGACCATCATCGTGATCCAGGGCAGCGCGTTGGCGGACATGGGACAGCGCGGGCAGCACGGCGAACGCTATGTCGGTGACATCGGCGATGCGGTCGTGTCGGATCGCACAGCCCTATCAGCTGCGATGAAGAGTCTGGGCGGGGCCGCGATTCTGTTGGACACGGCGACTTACATGCCGGCGATCGTGAACGGTTTCGCCCAAGCGACGATGGCTACCGTGTCCGAACTTTCGCATGAGCTCGACAGGCTGCGCTTTTCCGAGTGACGCCCGCACTCGTGAGAAAAACGCGACGTTCGGAAAAAAACGTTGTCAGTACGTCGATGCTGACACTCCGGTTTCAGCATAGTCGGCGGGGCTAGTTCCGTGGGCTGCTAGAGACAAAGCGTCTGGAGGAAAGACTGCCAGGTCGCGCTGTCGCGCTCATGCTTGTGGAGAGCGTCACGCATCCAGCAGGACGAGCGCAAACGGGAAGTATCGCTCTTGTACTTCGAGCGGAGCGAAAGCCGAAGGCTCCGAGCTGGCCAATGGGCTTCGTCGGTCAGCCCGCTGGAACCGCCCAGCGGTTTGCGAGTATTAACTCGTCGACGTGCCTCGACATTTCTAAACTGACCAGGAACTGTACTCACTCACGGCTGAAGGAACGTTGATGCAGGAGGAGTTCGCCCACGGTTGAGGTACAAGCTAGGCGCACGGCCTGCGCGGGTGGCCCGCGGTCGCCCGCCGGCGGCTTGGGCAGGCCGCCTCTCGTGCCGGTCGGATCGCGACTCCGCCGTGCATGATTGAGCCGGCTGTCGCCCGCGTGCGGGATCGAGATTGCGGCGAGTTCGACAATCGCGGCTGCTCTCATTTATAGCGGCGAAAGGGGAGATGCCCTTTACCTTCAGGTTCGAGCGCACGTCCGGCATTCGCAGTCATGCATCGGGGTGTTGTCATCGGCGGCATCGATCCTACTGATCGCGCTAACTCTTTCGAGCACGTTCCCTTTTAGCCGGCCGAGCTCCGAATTGTCAGGCGTGTTGGATCACCCGTCGCCCAATCTGAAGCGTGAGCCGAAGCCGACCGTCCGCCTCGCGCACGTCCACGATCAGGGCGTCTGCAGGGATGATGTCGAAGTCGATGACATCTCGGAGCCGCCGCTTGGCGAGGCTGGCCGCGACCGTGGCCGGCAGCTTCTCGGCTTCGATCGAAAGAACGTCGTGGTACACCCTGAAGAAGTCCTGCGCGCCCCGACTTGCGACATCGGCCCTGATCGTGCCGTCCGACCAGTGCACCGAACCAATCGATCTACAACTCCCTACGCCGCCATAGCCGAACTCTAAGTCAGACCGGCAACGCAGCAGCTCGCATGCGTGCGCAAGATCGATACCTGAAAGATCGAGCAGGCGCGCCGCGACATCATCTATCCAGCCGGAACCGCCCGCGACAATCGCCTGAGCCAAGGCGGATCGGCGTCGGAGATGGGCCGCGACGAGCCCCGCCAGCTGATCGCCTATGAATGTTGTACTGCCACCCGATACGCGTTCGACACCGACGCTAAGATCGCAAGCGAGCATCCTGACATCCACGGTGATCGTGAGCCATCGGTCGGGACGGGGGTAAATGCCCACGGCAACGACGCTCATCGGCGCCATGCCGCTGGCAGCCGGCGCGATGGCCGCCGCCGCAATATCGCTAAGCAGTTCGCCGAACTCTCGTAGCCGCGAGGCCGTGTTCGCGAGGCGTGTCGCGCTCCGGACCAGATCTGCGATCACGGGTCCGAGTTGCTGAACACCCGTTCGCCACGCCGGCATCGCGAACCGGAACTCGATGCCGGATCTGCCAATCGCGTCCGACCCGATCTGGAGATGATTCTCACCGCCATAGTCCCCGGTGGCTTCGACTATGCGAAGCCGTTTCAACCGCTTCAGAATGGGCGCGGTAATCGCGGCCATCGCGGCGGCGATTACGTGCTCGACCTCTGCCCGGTGCGAGACCGGGTCTATCCAAGGCTCTTTGATGTACGGACTCGCCGGTTGAGCCGCAGTGTTGTCGTTTCGCATGTACGTGGAAACCTGTCTTCTGCTCGCGGATCACCAATCGGAAGCATCTTGTTGCGAAGTGCGCGCATCCTTTGGGCTTCGCCCGGCCGCAGCACGCCAAGAATCGCGGTGTGCCAGCGGGAAGTGCGGTACGCAGCGTGGCCTACGCTGAGCCAGTGTCAGCGGTCTCAGTTAGGCAGTGGCCCCGTACCGCTTTGCACGGCGCCCAGTACCTACAGAGGCGACGCGCGGACGAACGTACTAGGCTCCACGACGAAATTAACTTCCATAATATGAAACTTATTTAGCTTCGTGCGTTCTGATTGTCGAGTGCTCGGTACGTCGTCCGGAACTGGCGCACCGCCAAGGCGGAACACTGGCACCGGAAGTATACACCCGATCCGTCCCTATAGTCCGTGGGGTACGCGATCATCTGCAATGGAGCGATAGATGGTCGATAACTGCCCACCCCGCCTGAAGGCGTCTCTCGCGTGCTGGGAGAATGTGCGGGAACACTGGGAACTCAGTGCGATTGAGGAGGCGGATCTTCTTGGAGGTGGCGGCCTCGCCGGCCCCGCCGGCGAGGCGGCGAGTTGGTGCGCGTTCCGCCTCGAACGGCGGATGCAGCTCCTGATCGAACTTGCCGTTGGTCTGGACGCGCTTCTTGGGGACGAGGCGCGCATCCAGGCGTGGCTGCGACGATCAAGTAGAGCCATGGGCGGACAGTGTCCAATTCAGGTGATGTCCTCGTCCGAGACGTGGATCTGCGGAATGCTCCGAGCCGTGGCCGTCTTCGAAACGTGAAAGTTCCGGGACTGACCGCGCCGGCGCTTGGTGCCGGATTTCATTGTCTCAGCCCGACCCATGGCTTGACCGAGACGCGCTGCCCAGATGGCTTCGTGTCCAAACAGAGCGCACCGACCGTGTCAGTCGCCGTGATCGGTCGCAGGTATTGCCGAAACCGAAAAGTCGGATGGACCTTCACTTGGCTCATCGCCAATTCGGCCGGTGACCGAAGGCTGCGGCGAGGGTTCACACCCGCTGCGCGACGGTTCCCGCCCGTCCCTATCCCAGAATTTCAACGGAAAAAGGGAGTTCCTGTCATGGACGCAAGCAGCGGGGAGCATAAGCTCCGGCGGGGCACGCAGCCTTGCGCGCCCGAACCGAGAGAGACGGCGAGGCAGCGTGCCCAGCGGGAGTCATACGCTATCGAACGCGAAGCGATTGAACTCCGGCTGACCTCGTTCCGCGCATATCTGCAGGCGACGGTCGTCACGATGTCGCCGCTTGCCGGCCTCGTGCTCGAGGCGGCGGATTTCGAGGTCGGGCAGGCGCTCCAGAGTCTCCGGCCCTCGAAGAACTGGCTCTCGGCTCCGGATACGGACCGCCGTTTCTTCCACACGCGACACGCGCCCACAGCGCTCGGCACGCATTCCGAACACGCTTGTTCGCGCGAACCGTGGAGCGAGAATCCGGCGGATCCTACCGGTGAAGCCCTCCTCCAGGACGGCAGCGTCGGCGATTTCGTCATGCTTGTCGTTTTGGGGTCTTCCGTCGAGATCCATCTGCATGGCCAAGGCTTCCAACTGGCGACCAGAGCAGGGACCGCCTATCTCGCCCTTCCACAGCCGCTACCGGATACCGTCGCGCTCTACTGCGAGGGGCTCGACCTCGATGCGGTCGTCGACCACCCGATCCTGCGCGGAAGGAAATATGTCATTGCCGACGTTCTGCAGATGGCAGGCCGATCGATTATCCTGTTCGATGTCGGCGAGCTCCCGGTCGTAATGCCTTGGCCCGACGATGTCGCCACCGCGCCCCTGATTGGAAACGCCGATCACCCGGCTTCCGGGTTGCAGCCCGGCTGCGGCGAACCAGGAAATCACCGCAGGCGGCTCTCCAGCTTCACTAACGAGAACATCGATGAATGATCACACCAAACGCTCATATCCGCGTGCCGTCATTCGATCCGCTGGATGTAACTTCGCTCGATGTCGCAGGAGCACAGGTTGATGGCGCGCATTCCTGAATCGACCTACGTCACGACCCAGCAGGCGGTGATCCACGCGCTCTTCGTCAAGCATCGTAGCATGTCCGTGGTGGGCCGCGCCCTCGGCATCACGATGATCAGGGTCCGTGAGGCTCTGGTCCAGCATGAGCGGAACGTGATGCGGGATGCCGGCATGAAGGTGCCTCCGCTGCGCGAGATGCTGAAGGGCGACGTGACGACGCGCTTCGGCGTGTCGCGCAAGGAGGCCGGCGGCAGGCCGGCGAAGTATAAGCAGCATGGTAGCTATTCTACGAAAATCGCGCCCACCGGATCCGATCGCGATGGTTCACCTATGATCTCCATACCGGCGTACGGCGTGAGCCGCCTCATCGTCACGTCGGTGGAGCCGGACGCGCGAGTGCACGGTGGCTTCTGGCGAAATCTTAAAGCCTACGCGTCCGCCTGCGGCGCGGGGCTGGCGGTAGCTCGGGTGGGCTGGGTATCGCCGAAGCGCCCCGTGCGTGGTGACCATGCGGATCATATCGCGAACGAACAGTTTGGCATTGATGGTCTGCTCGACGTCGCGCTGGACGAGCGCGTGCTCCCGCGCCTGACGCGCCCGCTCGAGACGGTACGGCACCGTTCGTCAGCTTGCTGGACCATCATCGTGCATCCGGCCGTGCAGTTCGAAACGCTGCCTCGTCTGCGGGTGGACGGTTACAAGGCCCAGCTGACGACCGGCGCCATGACTGTGCCATTGAACCGGACGACGCCGGGGCGCCGCGAACTCGGTGCAGTCATCATTGAGGTGACTGCCGGTGGGTTAGTATATTGCCGTCACATCCTTGCCGATGTCGATGGTGATGGATCATTCCATGACCTCGACGTCCATGTGTCCAACGGATCCGTTCAGCGGGGCTGCAGGGTCGAGGCGTTGACCTTCGGTGACATCCATCACGCCCACCTCGATCCTGCAGTGGCCGCGGCGACCTGGGGTTCGAGCGAAGAGAGGCCAATTCAAAGCGTCTCGCTGGTCGACCGGCTCCGCCCGAAGTACATGGTCTTCCACGACGTTTGCGACTTCGATGCGAGGAATCATCACGACCGCAAGGACCATCACCGTCGTTTCGCACAGATGGTTGCCGGCGGTGGTGATGTTCGTGCTGAATTAACCGCCACGGCGGATTTCCTCCGGAAGACCCGACGCGAATGGGCGCAAAGCATCGTGGTCGGCAGCAATCACGATGGTGCGCTCGAGCGCTGGCTCGCGGAGGCGGACTTCAGGGAGGATCCGGAGAACGCTATCATGTTTCTGGAGTGTTCGATGGAGCTTCACAAGCGGCTTGCCGCAGGCAGGTCTATCGACGGGTTCTTCGAGCAGACCTTGCGCACGATGTCCGCGGACGGCCTGGTTGGGGTGCGCTTCCTGCAGACAGGTGAAAGCCTGCGGATCGCTGGCATCGAGACGGGCATCCATGGCCACCTCGGCGCCGACGGCCGGCAGGGCGACGTTCGGTTCTTTGAGCGGCTCGCCATCAAGGCGACACTCGGGCATACGCATCGACCAACCAGCCGCGACGGCATCTATTGCAGCGGGGTATGCCAGTCGGAACTTCGATATGCGCGCGGTCCCGTGACCGCCTGGGGTGTCGGACATGTCGTGACCTATCCAAACGGTACGCGGCAGCACCTAATTTTCATCGGGAATGCGTTTCATGGTTGAGCCGGATGCCGGTCCTTCCAAAGCCAGATCCGCGCCAATACCGCATTTTCGACGAGCGGAACCAGCGGCCTGGCGATTTTCAGAAGGCGTTTAGCCGTCGATCTGCTCGATCTCAAACCGGGCAACGCTGGGCGAATGCAGATCGCGACCTCCTGGAGGTCGACCATGATGATTGGCGCGAGCGCCGGCGTGTTATGGATACCTTATCGCCCCCGCCGAAGCACTTCGGCCGTCAGCAAGGACAAGATCAGAGAGACCGCGTCGTCGCGCTTGTCCCCCCCTCGTCACTTCCGTTTCTTCGGCTTTCGGAACAGGCTGAGCCCGTCCGACGCGATGAAGAGTGCAGGCCGCGACCGCGAGATGATCGCCTCATCTTCATCCAGCCAGCGCAAGAGCCGGTGCGCAGTCGCGTACCCCGCGCCGAAAATCTCTCATGTTGCAGACGAAGTTAGGAGCCGTCTCATGGGGACCAAGCCGTCCAGAAGTGCGAAGCCGGTGACAATCTCGATCACCGCGTCGATTACGTACTCAAATTGACCCCGCGCTTCTACGTCAACCGGGGGGGGGGGAGATGCTTGAACATGCGAAACCGTGCAGTGCTGGGTGGATCCAAGCGCAGCAAGTCCGATTGACGGCCCCCCTTTCATTTAGCGCTTCGGCAGATGATATGGATTCCAGAACGGGTGCCGACGACCATCTGGCCCACGCGTTTCCTTGTCGGTCCGGATGGGGGGTAACTCTACTAGCCTCTGCTCCGTCTTGCGGTTGATGTATTTCGCGATGGCGGCGATCTCTGCGGCTCTTAGCGTGCTGTAACTGCCACGCGACACTCCATGGTTTTTGAGCTCGGCGATCAGCGGACCGTATACGCTCGCCGATTCCTCATCTGCCTTGGCAAGGTCGTCTTCGATGCTGCGCTCCTTCTCGGCGCGGTCGAGTTCGGTAAGCATCTGCTCGGTAAGCTCGAGCGTTATGATGTGCCCCAACGCTTCTGCAAGCGGCGCTCCAAGCTTTCGCAAAGCATTGTTTCGGTCGGTCGTGAGGCGTTCTCGTGTGGCGCTTGGGTAACTTTGTACACGGAACGCGTTAGCGAGCAGCCGTCGTGTCTGTTCGCCTTTACCCGTCTTGAACGCGCCGTCACTGGCGCGGATGCGCTTGAGTGCGTCGTCGATTGATTGCCAGCGGCTATTATACCGCCGGGCGAGAAGCTTGAGGGCGTCAATCAGGTCGTCCATGGTGTTCTCCAAGTTGCCCGTACTTATAGGCGGGGCGGCAAGCCGCACCAAGGCGCCACTGTGGTCAACGACACAGTGGCGCCGCCCGAGGACACTGTCGTGTCCGATCAGAGGAGCGTCAGCGCCGACTCCCGCGCGCTTACGCGCGGACACCCGCCCGACCCGGGGCGGCGCAGCAAACGTGATGCTATGCACCACGTTTGCGGTATTGCGCCTAAATTCTCGTTGGCTGTCATGATCCCTGATTTGTACGTTCCGTCTGCGCGGTCCTTACATCGCCAAGGCGGATGTAAGGTTCTGGAGATAGGCCCGTACCGAAAGATTTTATTTGTAAGGAGATCGGCAGAACAACCTTACGTATCCCAGACGTAATGCTTGGTGCCTTGCGGCCGGACATTTCCGCCTGCGCAAGTATCGTCTCTTGTAGATCATGGGTCGTCATGTGTGTATCTGGTTAGCCGCTCGGGAAGTGTAGCGGCACGGTGGTCGTGATGCGCATTTCTCCCGATGCGGAGATATGCCGTGGACGACCTTACCGCATCGCTGGACCGCCTGACCGATGTCCTCGCGGACTGGATCTGCGAGGCCTTCGCGGCAGACGCCCGGCGCCACGGTGTGATGCGGGATCGCGCTCGCGAGTTTCGCGAGGGTGAACTCGTTCAAGCGGTCATTCGACCCGAACTGGCGGCGCTGCTCAAAGCCACTGGCGAAGGGGTGGAGCGCAAAACGGCAGAACGCTTTCGCATGTACCGGTCGCACCCCCGCCTCGGCCGTGAGCCGCTCATCGATGAGGGGGAGGCGGCTGACGCCACTATCAATACCGCAGTGCTGTTTGCACAAGGGAGCCCTTCGCCATCGGCATTCTCGCAGATCGAGCTGGCGTCGATCCGGGTACGCGCCATCACGGCTGCGGTGGGCCCAAAGTGCATTTACCCTTCAAAGGAGAAAGGGGGGACCGGACGAACTGGGCCCAGACTGCGGCGTCGCGAGATCACGGCTGCGGACGTGCCCGCCACGGTCGCGGAGGCGCTAGCCCTTGCAGCTGCAAGTGATAGGCCGGCCGAGAATGCGTCCGCGCGCCTCAGGCCGCTCGAAGCCAGCGCCTTGAACGTCGCCGGGCTGGTCAGCAAGCTGTTGGCACTCGCGGCGCTTCCGAACGGCGACCAGCACATCATCACGATCGCGGGACGGATCGTTCATGCGCGTAGTCTGCGCGGTGAGCCGCAGCAGCTACCGACGTATGATGCTGACCGCGGCGATGCAGCCGACGCAACCGCATCCGCCAGCGTGCTTCCGGCTCAAGTCGAGAATGTCGGGCCCGCAAACGTCTTGGCGCGGCCCGGCGGCGTCTCCCGTGCTGCGGCAGCCGAACAGACGCCGTCCAAAGCCTCCGTTGTGAACGAACCTGGTCCGTCCGGGGCACCCGAAAGATCTGTCAAATGGAGTGCGCTGTCCAAGGCCGCCAAGCCCGCCCCCAGAAGGCTCGCAGACGCGGTGGCGCAGCAGCACGATGCCGCTGAGGCAGGTCGGCGATGAGGCTCAGGGTTGCGCGCGCCGGCCGCCGCCGACCGGAACAACGAGACCGGCGTATCTAGTGGCCGCTGACGGCTCCTCGAATACACATTTTAAGATGGAAGATATGACATGAAGAACGAATTCAAGAACAGCACGGCATCGACCGGAACATTGATCTTGTTTGTAAAAGAAAAGGGTGGGGTTGGATCCACAAGTTCTTTGACTCGCAACTGGAGCGCGCGGACCAAAGCCGCCCCGCCAACCTACGGAAGGCTCGCAGACATGGTGGCGCAGCAGCACGATGCCGCTGAGGCAGGTCCGCAGTGAGGCTTCAGGGTTGCGCGCGGGGGCCGCCGCCGAACGAGACAACGAGACCGGCGCATCTATTGGCCGCTACTAGCCATTTGGAATGCAGAATATAGAATGAAAGACACGACATGAAGAACGAACTCAAGAACAGCACGGTATTGCCTAAAACATTGATTTTGTTTGAAAAGGAAAAGGGCGGCGTGGGCGCCACGGGCTCTCTGATCACACTGGCACACCATCATATCCTTGCGGGAACGCCCGTCTCGTTCATCGAGGCGAGCATCACGCAGCGCGATGTCTATAATGCCTATGGTAAGCACCACGAGGTCAAGCTTATCGATCTCACGTTGTCTGATGCCGGCGACATGCTGATAGATGCGGTCGTGAGTGCGCCAGAGGGCGCGGTCATCATGGCGAACATCCCGGGCGGCTCCCTCTCTGCACTTGACGAGGTGCATGCGGTGGTAGCCTATGCCAGCGAGCACATGCCCGAGCTTTTCAACACGAATATCATCTGGACGATGGGCCTCGACCATGCTTCAAAGACGACGCTGCTCGCCCTGCTCGAATGCGATCTGCCAGGCCCCGTCCACCTGAACCTGCCTCGGTGGCACGGGGAGGAGCAGGACTACTCTCTGGTAGATGAGGAGCTTGTCGACCGCATCTTTGCGAGCGGAGGCGACGTCTTCGTCACGCCCGCGATGCCAAAGCACCTCTACGACCTCTTTCGCGTGCACCAGATTGCCACGGATCGAATGGCGAGCCAGGCCAATTTCTCGTTCGGAAATCGTATGAAGCTCGGTATGTGGGAGAAGGCAGTTGCGGCCGCATTCGAGGGGCGTTTCTGATGGTGGACCCATCTGAAACCGAAAAGCTCTACGTTGCCATGTTCAGCAAGGAGCCGTCGGTGTTCACCCGCGAGACGCTCCATACTGTGCAGCGGGTCATGGGCTTGGCGCGTGATGACGAGCTAAGCCAGCTTCTCGTAGTTCACCTGCGGCTCATCGACGAGGTTGCGGGCATCTTGAACGGTCGCTCGGCGGCCGAGAAGACTGCCGCCGAGCGCGTGGAAGAGTTGGTTCCGAAGCTTAATAAAGCGGCCGGCCGAATCGAGGAGGTGGAGCGTCAGCTGACGAAAAGGGGCATTGATGGCAAAGGCCTGGAGGCGGCGCTCGGCGGCTACGCCAAGCGTGTGGATGCCTATGACAAGGTCTTTCCGATGATTAACCATCTTCGAGGAGCTTTCTACCGACGCCGGGGCCCTGCCGAGGAAAATGAGCGCATCATTGGAGCTCGTTGGGACTTCGGGCTGTGTGTGGCGGTCGCGCTGCTCTGTATGATGCTGGGTGCTGCTACGATGTTGGGCACCCACATCAGCGTGTCGGTGGCGCTGACGCGCCTTTCCTGAAAACGCAACGTCCGACTATGGCTGGACCGTCGCTGTCCTTTCGGGGTGATGCCGTCGGCGGAGAGGGGGATGGCATATTCTTTGCTGCTGATCGCTTCGCTGATGAAGGGATTTCTCCGGGCATGAAGCTCAAGTTGGCTTGGTACCGCCACCCGGACGAGGAGCTAATAATGGCGGAAGGCACACCGCGTACCTTTCGGCTGCTGGAGATTTGAGCGATCGGAGGTGTCGCGTTCGGTACCTACTCGGCCGAGTGTCAGTCGGCGGGCTCGTCCTTGCGCATACGGCGGTTTAGCGAAAAGCACTTCTGGCTGAACTAGAGCGCGAGCCGAGGCGTTTGTCGCGTGCCACTGTGTCACCGCCTGCGCGCTGCCGGCGTTCTTGCGTACCAGGCGTCTGCCCGGCGTTAGAAAGTAGCGACGGATACTCTTGCGTATGCGCAAGACGCGAGCCGATTGCCGGCGTGAAGCGATCCAAGCCACTCAGCAGGTAAGTCGAGTAGAGCTCGAGCGAAGACCGCCGCGGCTTCCCCGTAGGCGTAACCTCCGACGGCTTTCCCAATTCAGCGCCAGGCTGGATCAGAAGCTGGCTGATACTTCAGCCAGCTTCTGATCCATATATACTATATAGAAGGAATTCAGGCTGAAAGCTGAACTCCGACGCCGATCCATACTTCGGATGCAGGCAGCGGAGGCAAGCGAAGTGGATCTCGGTCACGATTGGAAAAGCGAACTCAGAAGATTGGTGGTTGAGGATGCCGCTGCTGGTGACGCCTCGCTCAACTCCACCGCTACGGACGATTCCGAAGATGAGGTGAACTCCAAACCCGGGAGTCTGAAGTGGAACTCCGAGCCGGAGGCCGACAAGTGGCTGGCGGACCGGCATCTTTCCACGGCGGACGCCACTGTTGCCTACCGTATCCAGGGCTGGCTCGCCGAGCGCGGCACATCGGTGTGGTTCGGTGCCGGCTCCACGGGAAAGACGCAGCTGATGCTTTGGATGGCCGCGATGATCGCGAGCCATCCACGGGACCGGCCGGAGCAGACCTGGCTGGGCGGAAGAGTGAATGGCACGGGACACGTCCTCATCCTGACCGCCGAGGACACCCGCGAGCAGATCATCGGGCGGCTTAGGGACGTGGTCACACACTCGTTGAACCAGGACGAGGCCGCACGCCTGCGGACGTGCGCGAGGCTTCACGTCATGCCGTTCCTCAGCATGCCCGAGGGCGAATTCGAGCATCCCAATCCGAGTCTGCTCGAGCAGGCCCGTGACAAGCCCTGGGGGCCGAGCGAGGTGCTCCTGGAGATCCGACGCTACATAGCCGAATGGAACCGGCTGCATCCGGCTGTAGAGGACAGGATCGTGGGCGTCGTCATGGACTCCGCGACGAGCATGGCGGGCTTCGACAGCCTGGACGCGCAGGCGACGACCAACTTCTTCTTCTATCTCGGCCGCCTCTGCGAGCGGCTTCGGATCTTCTGGGCCGTGATAGGCCATACTCCGAAGACGACGTCCGTTCCGAGGACGAACGCCCGAGCGACTGCCGCGTCGCGGCTTCGAGGCGTGGCGATGTGGACGACCGCTCCGAGGCTCACGGTTGAGGTTCGACTGATCCAGGAGTGGCGGGAGCGCGGCAGGGTCCATCTGGAGGCTCCCGGTCTGCGCGCCTGGCTCGGCGGCCGCGTCGACCGGGAGGATCTGCTGGTCGTCTACGTGGCGAAGGCGAACCTCAAGGGAGCTAGCAGGGACGAGCGCTATCTCGTCCGCCTGCCGCGCGGCGCCTTCGCAGATGTGACCGGGCAACCGGACGATGTGCTCGACAGCGGAGTCCTGGACTTCCGGCCAAATCGCGCCGGCGATGACGTCTCGTCCGATCAGAGTCCGGCCGGAACCGACCCGACAGCCCGATCCGGGCGCGGTCCTGCGCCGCACCGGGCCGCTCGCGCGTCGCGAACCGGACGTCCAAAGCTCGTTCCGGAAGGGCTGGCCCCGGGCACGGACCTCGTTCGGGAGCTCGTGACCGAGACGTACGCCGGTTCCGGTCCGGGGCGCCGGGTGTCGGCGAACCAGCTCACGAGAGTTGTAGCCGGGCTTCGCGCGACCGATGGCCGAGCCTCGCTCGTCACCTCCGCTTCCGGAGGCGGAAAGCTGCCGGCTCGGCCCGGAGCGATCAACTGGCATCTGGACAGGTTGGCGGCTGCCGGACTTCTGGAGAAGTCCGGTCGTTACTACCGCACGGCACCGGCGGCCACCATTGGCGAGGTGACCGGCCGGACGCCACGGTCAAGGACGCCGGACGCGAACTGATCGGCCCGCCGTACCGACGTGCCGATCAGTCGTATCGCGGCTCAGGCCGCGATCGGCAGGAGGGACGGAAGCGGAAGCTCGGCGCAGCGGCTCCGCTGCTCGATCTCGAGGTCGAGCAGTCGACCGTACGCCCGCTTCATGCCCGACATCGCGGCATAGAGGCTGCGGGCCGGCGCCCGCTTCCGGTGCCGGATCGTCAGGTCGTCACCGAACACGAATGCTCCGAGTTCGCAGTTCGCCGGCACGAGGCGCGCCCGATCGTCGTCGCGACCCATCCAGAGCATGCAGCTCTCGATTATGTAGGTCCGGCCGTCGGTGTGCGCGATCAGGGTGATCTGCGGCACAGTCGGCTCGTGGGTGGGGGAGAATAGCAGGATCGGCACCCCGCTCCGTCTGATGCGCTCGCCCCACCGCAGGAGTGTCAGCACGTTCGCTGCCGATCCGGCTACGATGAGTTCGACGTTGTCTATGAAGGCCTCAAGGAGCCCGGGCCGACCGCTTAGCGTCTGCGCGATCGCCGCCATGTAGCCGGCCACGCGCCGCTGCTGCTGTTCGATGGTCTCGTCCATTGCGTTTCCTTTCCGACCGCGACCGTCGCGGTCTTTTCCGCTCCCCCATTAGGAGCTACTTCGATCTTCAGAGTGCTGCTCGGGTTTCGTGGGAACCGCGTAACCGGGAGAACGGGTTGCAGGTCGCGGGAGCCGGATCGCTCGGCGGCAGCCCGTCCCGGATCATCACGCGGCATCGGCCGTCGTGAGGATCGTCACGGTCTGACCGAGCTCGCTTTCGCGCAGGTCGCGTGAAGTGCGTTCGAGACGCTCCTTTGCACGTGACATGCCTCGGCCGAGGAGCGCTGCCGGTCGGCCCGGTCGCCGTTCGAGGCCGTTCGGCCCGATGCCGACGTGAAAGTCCTCACGGGCGTCGAACGGCACGAGCAGGATGGGTCCGTCGTCGTCCGACCAGAGCACGCTGTTGCGCATCTCCAGACGTTCACCCTCGTGCATGAACGCCAGGTTCGCCCGGCGGGGTGTCGAGTTCGCATCACGTCCGTACCGCAGGACAATTGCGCCGAGGCCCTCCTCCAGCGCTGCCTCGAAGGTGCACTTCTCGAGCGTCTCGTCGCCGTTCCGGTTGGCGATGAACACCGTCCGTGAGAAACGGCCCACTGCAGCGTCGGCCATGTCGCCTTCGACAAGACGCCGGGCGGCCTGCAGGATACGGGCTCCGGTCGTCGTCCGAATCGAATCATTCATCTGTATTCTCCTTGCCGTTAGGCTCTGCCGAAGGCTTTTCCCCTCGGCCTGCCGAGCCAAACTGACCTTTTCCGAGGAGTATCTGGTGCGACCGGGTCGTCATCCGCACGCTGACTGCGCGCGAGGACCATGAGCACGTCCACGCATGGGCCGGCCTGATCCGCTACCGGGACGCTTTGCTGAAGGCGGGCTTCGGCCGGGGCTCGACCACGCCCTGGGACGCGTCGTTGAAGGCGATGGGCCAGCTCGCTTCGATGGTGGCGTGGTGCGCATCGTCGCGGGTACATTGCGTCAGCGCTACGCTGCTACCTCCGGCGCGCCTGACGTCAAACCGGTCGCAGATCGACGGAGCCGTCCTCGACCGTGAAGTGGAAGCTCGGCATCGCGAGGAGGAGGTTCAGACAGGAATGGTCCTGGTCGTCCACCCCATCGGTGACGTCCTCCACCACGATCTCCGGACTGAAGGGCGGGTGGGGGAAGACGCTCGACGCAGGCCTGCCGATCGCCGCTATCTTGCTGGCTTCGGGAAGCGTGGCGTTCCAGATCGTGAAGCGGTTGCCCGTCCAGTCGAACTTCGGGTTCAGCGGGTCGCCGCCCGAGCTTATGTGGCCGTCTTGCCAGATCAGCGCCGTTTCGTCTGGAAGCCAGGCGCGGCAGCGGCCGCGAAGCGTCGCCATGAAGGGCGCGAGTTCGACCTGCTGCCGGATCGCGTTCAAGGCTAGCGCGTCTATCGTGCCGTGCGACCCGATCCGGTCTAGCGTCTGCTTCGCCGCCCATCTCCGTTCGACGTCGGCGGCGACGTCGTCGAATTGCCGCTCCAGCTCGTCCACGCTCCCCGCATGCAGGCTAGAGATAGTGGGGGTCAGGTTGTCGGCGAGCGTCTCCAGCAGAATCCTGCAGTGGGTCGACGCGGGGCCGGTCCACGCACCGAACTCGCTGATGCGCCCATCGAGCAGCCTGATCGGCAATCCGTATTCGCCGGCGCCGGAGACGAGCGCCGACGCCCTGTCGCGGATAAGTTCGAGATGCGTCCTGTTCGCCGTCAGGTTGTCACGGATCGCGCCGACGTAGCTGCACGCCTGCGCGGCGTATTAATCCGCGGGGTCTCCGGTCGACAGCTCGAACTCGACCGGCTCAAGCTGTGTCTCCATGAAAAGGGCCTGGTTCGATTTCAAAGATGAAGTCGATCTCGGCTCCTTCCATGTCGTCGTCGACGACGCGAACGGCAAGTCGGCTGAGCCTTGGATACTCGCCTGCGCGCATCTCCTCGAGTCGCTCCATGATCCTGGCCGCCGCGATCAGGATGTTCGGTGTAAGCCCCGAAGTATCTATCGGAAGGTGCGATAGAGGCATGTTGGTCACTCCTTTGTGTCGCTTCGGCTTCCGGAGAGGGCCGCCGTTGCCGTTCGCCGCGCGTGCGCGACGGTTTCACCAGAAAATGCCGCTCCGGCTCGTATCGTTCAGTGCCGACGAGCAAGTGTTCTGGCGTTCAACGACAGGGCATTGCGATCCGGGCCGGGCTTCGGCGGGGAGCGCCGCGTTCCCTCCGGCAAGTGCCGCAGCCGGCCGATCCGAGCCGCCGCGGCACCTGGATCATCAGCGTTTCCGGATCGGTTCATCCCAGATCCGTCCGCTGGACAGGTGGATGAGGCGCTCGCCGACCTGCAGCCTCAGACGCAATCCCCTGGTCAGGCTCTCCGCCCGTTCCACCTTGCACGGGCAGGCGAATGGCAGTTCCGCTATTCTCTCGACGGTTCGTCCCGGCAACGTGTCGATCACGGTCTCGGGAAGGGAATGGCCCAGGATCTCGAGTTCCGTGCGGCACCAGTCCAGCGAGCCGGCCATGGAGATCTCGGCCTTGATCGTGCCGTCTCGCCAGTAGAGGGTGACGAACATCGGCGCGCCACCTGTCGGAACTTCGAAGGTCGTCTCGTACTCCGTGGCGAGCTTCGCGAACACTGCGGCGGCCCCGCCGGGGGCCACGGTGGCAACCGCGGCGGCCATGTCGTCGATGCGTCCGTCTGCCCCTAGCGAGCGCAGTTTGGCAAGATCCTCGGGCCGGCGGGTGACGCCGAATGGCCCGAAGTAGAACTCCGAGGTGATGTGATCGCGGCACGGCAGAAAATCGAGAACTGGACCGGTGCGCATTGCCTCGTCGACCGCGAGGTATTGGACGTACATGTCGATATTCTCGTCTTCGCGCTGATAGCTGAGATCGACCGCGACGAGTTGTATCTCGGCATCATGTTCGACCGCGACGGCATCGACGAGATCGCGGACCTCCTTTGCGCGAATGGCGATCGCCTTGCGCCGCTTCCAAAACGTTCGCATGTCGGCGACAACGGACTCGGCGAACTCGATGATCTGCGCCGATGACGCCGCAGCGAAGCGCGGCGCTTCCGTGCCGTTCGCCCATAGTTGCAGAACAACGCCACCGGCCTCTTGGCACGGGGGGAACTGCAGGAGATGGCGAGCTTCACTGTCGACGATGAAGACCGGCTGCGGGAAGCCGAGACGCCGGCATGCGAGCTTGCGGGTCGCGCGTTTGATCTCCGCGAGAAGCAGGTCGAAGTTGGGACCATGAGCGTCGCGACGCATCGTTTCCGCCGGATGCAGTCCGGGCCTGCCTGCGTCCAGCGCCCATGCCTCGCCCCCGAACCGCACCTCCCCGATGGCATGGGACTTGACGATGGTGCCGAGGGGAAGGGTGAACTCGAAGTGCTTCACCTCGAACACGACCTGCAGCTGGGCGGCGAGCTTGTCGATTTCCTCCTCTCTAAGCGCGTTCAGAACCTCCGCACCGTCCAAGCGACCGCTGATGCGGAGGTCTAGGTCGAGTGCAGACGAGAGCGCGTCGGCGACGGACGTGCCGTTACCCATAACGAAATGGCGGTAGCACGCTGGAATGCGTGTCGTTTCAAACTGGCTTTGACTTTCCCGGAACATTCAATTTTCCCCTGTAGGATTTGGACCGCAGATCACGATGCCTGACAGGAGCTAACAAGCTGTAGATCTTGCCACCTTCCTCCGACGAGATCGACGATGGCGCCGAGTTTTTCTGAGGGTGCCAACTGACCAATGGGTTGGCGTGGACGAGGCTGCTGACGCAGCGTGAGGAGATTGCTCCGAGCTGGATACGGTCGCACGATTGAGACGGTCGAGCGTTATTGAAGCCGCGACCGGCACAGCAGGTGCGCTTACGCGCTCTGACGATGTTGAGGTCTTACCGGCTTCGAACCGGTTCATGCGACCCCGCTTGCTTTTTGGTGACGTGGCGATGGGGGGCGGTTTGATCTGGGTGAGACGGAGCTTTTGGCCACTCGCCTCGGGCGCCAAGAGCATTCTGCTGCACTTTCGCGAGGTCGCAACTGTACTGGTGAAGCTCATGGGGGTCCAAGCGGATCCGCCCCGCGCCAGCGCTCCGGGCTAATTGCAAGCGGACTTGCGCCTCGGGCGAACCGCGACGGGCCCTTCGCGTACTACCACGTCTCGGCCGATCACCCGACCGCGACCGGAAGCACCAGCGCGGATGCGATCCGCTGCAGGCCGGCACGTCGTCGCACGCCCGTCTTCTCGTACACCGCGTTGAGATGAGTCTTCACCGTGCTCGACTGCACTTCGAGCGCGGCAGCGGTCTCGGCAAGGCTCTCGCCGCCTGCGATGCGCTGGAACACCCGCGATTCCGCCGGGGTCAAGCCGAACAGCGCGGCGACGAGTTCGGTGGGGGGCACGAACGGGGTCGCGGTGTCGGAAACGAACACGGCCACGGACGCGTGTGAGGGGGAGGCGGAACACGTCCTGAGCGGTAGGACGTATAGGACGCTCGCCTCGCTGTTCCGGTAGACCGGAATGCCCAAGCCCCGTCGGCCGAGCGCCCCGGCATCCGTCGAGGCCTGCGCCACCGCCACCTGCAGCGCCCGGCTCGCCGGCTGGCCGGTGGCGCCGAGCTTTCCCTGGTGGTTATGGATGGGGTCGCCGCGGGTAAGCATCGTCCTTGCCGCGGCGTTGGCGAAGAGGATACGCATCCGCTCGTCCACCAGGGTGATCGCGACGCTCAGTGTGTCTATGGTGGCTTCGAGGGTGGCCCGTGCGAGGGCTGCGGCCTCCAATAGCCGATTGATGGTCGCGGCGCGCTGGAGGTGCGGGATCAGCAGGCGCGCGATGGCCAGCTCGCGCGCTTCGAACGGCCCGGCGTCTCGCCTGCGACCGAACGCCAGCGACCCGATCGCCGCGGCGTCGCGCGCCAGCCCGATCGCGAGAACGTCGTGCAGGTTCTGCGGGAGGGCCCATTCGATCGTGTATCGGTTCACGGTACGCTCTGGGTCGATGGCGGCGGGATTAATCCGCGACAGAATGTGCGGCTCGTCCATGGGCAGCGTCATCATCCGCTCGACGCCGCCCCACTGCTCCATCACATCCGCCGCGTAGCCGGCCATGCGCTTCTCGTAGTGCTTCGGAATGTTTGTGTTCAGGTGAAGGATGAAGGCGCCGTCCGGCATCGTCTGCAGCGCGAGGGCGGCGTTGGCGCAGTTCAGTTCGATGCGAATGGCCTCCATCGCCACCGGCCAGCATGCCGTGTCGAGGGCGGCGTCGTAGATCAGTCCGATCAGCAACGACAGACGGTCCGGATCGATATGCGAGGTCACGCGACGTCCTTCGCCAAGTTTCGGGAAGTCGAGATTATCGCGATTGAAGAATTCGGCAAGTGTCTCCCCCAAAAGGAGGAGGCCGGTCGCGAAGATCCGCGATAGTCGTGAGGTCTGCCGAACAGCCGCATGGCGGTTGCGGTGCACGTCAGGGGGTGTCCAGCATGAGAGCCGGCTCGCTACTTCACGTCATCTGGATGAATATCATCCAGATATTGCACGACTATTCTCTTCGGACCATCTTGCGGTGATCCGGGCAGGTGATCCCTTCCTCCTGCTGAACCGTCCCGCGGACTTCGTCCGCGTGGGTGTCCACTGGTCGAACGTCGATGTGGATGTCGCCGGCGACGAGCCTCTGCTGGTGGCCGGGGAGGGGGCGACTCTGACGCTGACGTTACCGCCGCAGGCTATAGGCGAGCAGTCCTTCATGGGGGGCGTCTTGGCGGATGCGCGCCTCGCCGGTCCAAGCCGGCTCTCCTTCGCGCTGCCGGCCGGCACCCGCATCGCCCTGTCCGCGGAAGGTTTGCTTACCGGCATTTCGCAAGGCTTGCTGGTCGCAGCAGGCTCTGCCGACGATGCCACCGGCACGCGGCTCGAGGTCCCGGCAGGGCTGATCCTGACGGTCGACGCTGCGGACGGCGGCGCGGACGCTGCGACCGCCCCGATCGCCGGCGCGACCGACACGACCGGGCTGTGGCAGATCGAGTTGCACGGCGTGGATGGCCTGGTTCGGCTGCGACCGCTCGCTGCGCGTGATCTCGGCCTCAACGGAACGCTCGCGCTCACGTACGACGAGCGGCTCCGGATCGTCGGATCGGGCACCGGCGTGACGGGTACTCTCTCCATGGGCGCGTTGGGTGCTAGTCTCGATGCCGAACTGGCCAGCGACACCTTCCGCTGGTCGCATCACACCGCTCAGGGACGCGACCAGCGGGTCATGATCGAGTCCAAGGGGCTGCTCTATCCCCTCGGCCACCGCGCCCGCAGCGTGAGCATCAGCGAACGGACGATCGGCGACGAAGCGGGTGCCGCCGCGGCCATTCGGACCTTCCGGTACATCGTCGTCGACGAGCCGGTGCGTAGCACGCCTCGCGAAGATTTCCGCTTCGCGCAGGTCGAGATCCTGACCCGCAAGCTTGCCTATGCCGCCGAGGTAAACGTCACCCGGCGCCCCGTGCCCGAAATCGACCTTCCCGAAGAGCAGCAGCAGGCCGATTTCAGCAAGGAGGCCGAGGCGCTCCAGGCCCGCGGGGAGGAGATCAGTCAGGGCCTGAGCGCGCCGCTGGGCAACCTTTCCCTCGTTCTCGGCGATCCGAACGCGGCCGAATACGAGGAGCTGGGCGCGCAGATCGAGCAGTG
Source organism: Sphingomonas sp. BAUL-RG-20F-R05-02 (assembly GCF_022662305.1). Taxonomy (GTDB): domain Bacteria; phylum Pseudomonadota; class Alphaproteobacteria; order Sphingomonadales; family Sphingomonadaceae; genus Sphingomonas. The sequence goes on along the minus strand of NZ_JAKNQH010000017.1, from coordinate 23,394 downwards.
GCAATCCGAACTCGACAATCCAACCGGCGACGAGGTTCCGAGCGGTGTTGCCGCAGTTAAGGCGGCGTTGGCGGCGGCATTGAAGCGCCAGCGCGAGATCTGGCCTTTGATCAAAGAGGCGATCGCCGACTTCAAGGCCGAAGCGGCAGGGATCGTCGATAGACTTCGAGCGATCGCTCGGGAGTCTGCGGACCTGAAGGCGCGCATCGAGGCGATCAAGCTAGTCCTCGCGAACCCGGCCGTGGTCGCGTTCTGGCCGGGTGACGTGAGCGGCGCCAGGCTGCCGTTCGATGTCCGGCTGGCCACGCCGCGCGGGGACCTGGTCGTCCGCATCCCCCTGATGTTCGTCAACGACGTCACGACCGTGGGCGATCTTCACTGGCCCGACTTCTCCTCGCTCACCGATCCCGGGATCGCGCGCACGCTCCGCTCGAAATGGCAGGGCGACGAGGCGGGCCACGTCGACCTCGCTGGCGGCGTGTCCTTCGACCTCGTGCAGGACGCCGCGCCGCTGCCCGGCGACGTTCATGAGATCCACAAGCTCGTCATCGAGGCGGTCGACGCGGTGGAGCAGTTCGCGCCGCGGATCGCAGGGATCGAAGCCAAGGTTGCCGCACTGCGTGCGCTGCTGCCAAACGAGGACAAGCTGATCTCGCTGGCCTACAACACCGCGGCGGACGCAGTGAAGTCACCGCTCGTCCCGACGCTTCCCATCGCGATCAACTTTCTCGCCCATGCCGATCGTGCCGGCGGCCTGGTTGCGCCTGTGTTCGGTGCGGACGCGCTGTCGCGAACCCTGGGACCGGTCGCCCGCTCGGTGCTGGACGAGGCCGAACTCCCCGACTTCGCTTCGCTCTACAAGGAGACCAGGCTGCTTGGACTTTCGCTGGGCGAGTTGATCGACTCCGCGCGCCAGGGCGTGACCATCCCCGGCGGTCCCACAATCGTTCCCGTGCTCGACGGCGTCAGGCCGATCGGCGTGCGTATGGAATGGCTGAAGCTGCCCCTCAAGGCCGCAGGCATCTTCCGTCCGCGCGTAGCGCGACCTCCCGCGACGGCGGGCTCATGCGAACTGGATCTCGAGGTGCGCGTCGTCGCGGAGGACAGCGTCACGACCGCGACGGTGCGTGAGTTCGCATTGGCGCTGCCTCCAACGGACACGGTCGTCACGCTCTCGTTCAAATCGCTCCGCATGGTTCAGGAGAAGGGCAGGCCGCCTGCGGTGCAGGTCGAGGGCTTCGACTTCGAACTCGAAGGCGCGTTGGCTCTGCTACGCACATTGCAGGAGGAGGTGCTCCGGTACTTCTCCGCCCGCAACCCCGGCATCGTAGTCCGTCGAACGCCGACCGGGATTGCAGCCGGCTATGCCTTCGTGCTGCCGGAGGTCGCTGCCGGCGTATTCCTGATGCGCAACATGGGCGTGTCGATCGACATAGACATCCCGTTCAACGGCGACGCCGTCAGGATCACACTCAGCTTTGCGCGGCCCGAGAATCCGTTCGTTCTCGCCGTGACGATCTTCGGCGGCGGTGGATACTTCCTCATCACCATGGGCAGCGGCGAGATTCAGGCGGTGGACCTGCTCCTTCAGTTCGGCGCCTTCGTCTCCGTCTCCTTCGTGATCGCCAAGGGAGAGGTCCACGCCTATGGCGCGGTCCAGCTCAAGGTCGGTCCGAACGGCTCGCAGTTCATGGCAACCCTGCGGCTTGGCGGCAGCATCGACGTGCTGGGCATCGTCTCCGTCGCGATCGAGCTGGTGCTGATGCTCGAGTACGATCCGGACGACAACATCCTGTCCGGCCGGGCTACTCTAGTGATCGAGATACACGTGCTGTTCTTCTCGCGATCCGTGAAGCTCGACAGCGGTGAATGGATCCTTGCCGGCAGCAAGAAGGCGGAACACCAGCGCCTGATTGCAGGTGGAGGGGACGAGCGTCTCGCACCGGGAGATGCCGAACGCGAGTGGCACAACTATTGGCAGGCGTTTTCCACATGGACAGCTTGATCTGGGCCGTCGTACCCGCCGGGCACGTTGCCGAAACCGGGGCGCTGCGCGCGCACGTGGTCGTCACGCCGCGGCTCGAATCCGCTACGCTCGCATCCGCCGGGATGGCATCATGGCCACCCGCCGAGCTGGCGACCGCGCGCATACGACTGCTGTTCGCGAAGGAGATCGGGGATGAGCCCGATTTCACTCCGGATGCCACACTGAAGCCGGAGGCGGAGCCGTCGCTATGGACGCGCTACTTTCCGCCTGACACGCCCATCCGCGCCGACAACGGACCCGAGATAATCGGTGAGGTGCTCGTCCAACCGGTCGGAGAGGATGGCGCGGCGGTGGAGGCGGTCTTCCACGCGGCTGTCGCCGCTGCGGCCGCTCCGAACGGCGAGCGTCTGATGGCAGGCGCCGATCCGCTCGTCGCCGCTCTTGAACGCAATGCTTTGTCGGTTCCGCTGCCTCCCCCGCCCCGGTTTCGCGCGGCTGCGGCACGAGAGGACGAGGTGCTGGACTTTCATGATCTGGTCGGCCTCCTGCGCGAACACCCGACAGTGCAGAAGGCGCTTGGGCTGATCCTCACCGTCGAGATCAGCGCTCCTCCGCCGGCACTGCTGGCGAGAGGCGGCGGGGTCGTGAGCGTCGAATGCACGGGCCTGCCCGCAGGTGTGCCGGCGATCATGTCGCCCTGGACAGCCTATGAGCTCAGCGGTGGCCGCTTCATGGCGATGTCCGGCGGCGCGATCGATGCGGGCATGGTGAAGATCGGCGACGCGGTCGTCGGAGACGGGCCTCCGCGGCCGGATGACGTGGAGCGGCTTGTCGAAGACGCGGCCGGCTGGCGCGTGCTGACCGTCGACGTAGACGCAGGCGTGGGCGCGCTGCGCGATCTGAGCGCCCGCATAGCCGCGGGAGCGGCCGACGACGCTGTCCCGGTCCTTCCGGCGTTGCGCTCGGGCGGGATCGCGCTCGCCAGGTTCGACATGGGCGCGGCTATGAATGTCCGCAACGCGCGGGTCCGGGCGGCCAATGCCAATCGGTTCGCGGCACCGTTGGATGCCGAGCACCTGCTTCTCGGCTACCGCCTGGACGTCAAGCGCGAGGGGGACGCATGGCGTTCGCTCAGTTCGCGTGAGGCGACGTATCTGATCGCGGGCGTGCCACTGGGCATTGGCACGCTCGTCGAGGAAGGTCACATCAAGGCCGGCGCGGCGCTCGACTACGGCGACGGCGTGCTCCGGACCGACGACATCGTCGCGCGCTGGACCGGCTGGAACCATTCCAGCCGACGTCCGAACTTCGTGGCGAGCGAGGTCGAAGCAGCGGAGCCCGACCCGATGCGACGGCTCGGCTGGAGCTTCGCCGCGGTGCCTGGTGCGCAGCCGCGGCTGCGCTTCGGCGCCAGCTACCGACTGCGACTGCGCGTCGCAGACATCGCCGGCGGCGGGTTGGCGCTCGATGATCCGCTTGCCGAGCGCCACGTCACCGGCGTCGTCTCCTACGGTCGCTACGAACCGGTCGGATCACCGCACCTGCTGCCCCCCGACGACGCGCCGGCCGCGCCGGGAGAGAGCGTCACCGATCTCGTCGTACGTAGCGACAGAGGTATGACCCCGGCCGAGTTCGCCGCCGCAAATCCCGCCTATCCGAAGATTGCCGAACGCATTATCGAGCCGCCGCGTGCGGCCATCGGAATGGCCGAACAGCACAAGATGCTGGACGACAAGACGGCGGAGCAGAGCTGGAAGATCATCGCCCCGGTCGTCACGGGCGATGATCCGGCGAGGGGCCTGGCTCTGCCGGACCCTGCCGCCAACGGGGTAGCGGGCTTCGCGATCGGACTGCCCGCGCCGGCGGTGCTCGCATGGCCGACATGGCCGGACGTCGTCGCCAAGCGGATCGTCGCCCAGGGAAGGGTGGATGCGCTCGAGCCCGAGCTGGGCTGGCGCGGGGACGATCTCGCCGTCGTGCTCGCGCAAGCCGCTGCGGTGACGGTGGAGCTTTCGTCCACGCTGCGTGAGACGTTCGAAGCGCACATGGCCGCTAAGTTGGACCTGGATCCGGCGGCGGCGGCTCTCGCGCGGGTCGGGCGCCACCCGGTCGTCACGCCGGCGATAACCATTCAGGTGACCCATGCTACGCGCAAGCCGCTGCGGGATCCGACAGGCGGCATCCTGTCGTCGCGGGAGGCGGGCGCGACACAGGCGGAGCTGATTCCGGAGCTGGATTTGTTCCAGCTAGATCCGGAGAGCACCGCGAAGGTGGAGATCGGCGCAGACTGGACCGAGCCGGACGATGCCGAGACTCGGGTCGTCGCGGCGCGCAGCCTCCGGGACGTCACCGTGGACCGAGGTGATCGCACCTTCTCGGAGCCGATCGTCCAGGAGTTCGGCGACACGCGCCACCGCATCGTCCGCTACACCGTGCGCGCGATCAGCCGCTTCCGGCACTGCTTCTTCGCCGACGAGCCCGACGAGTGGTTTGCCGCGGTCGGAGCGCCGGAATCGGTCTCAATACCGAACTCCGCTCGGCCGGCGGCGCTGAAGGTCCTTGCGGCTTACCCTGCGTTCCGCTGGACCTCCGAAACCGCAGGCGGGACGGTGACGCATGTACGCGAGGGTCTGCTGCGGGTCGCGTTGCAGCGGCCGTGGTTCGTCACCGGCGAGGGGGAGCGGCTCGCGGTCATCGTGCCTGCGGATGATGCACCAGCTCCGGAGGTGCAGCCGATTCTAAGCGAAGCGGGCCGCGATCCGATCTGGGCGACGGCTGCCACGAAGCGGTGGCCGACCGCCGACCAATTTCCGGTTGCGGCCGGCTCCGTCGCGGTGTTGACGCCACCGGGTTCATCGACGGCCGTCCAAGTTGTTCCGCATCAGCCGTTCTTCGACCCGGCGCAGGCGCGATGGTGCTGTGACATCGAAATCGCCGGATGGGCGGATGCGGGTTACGCGCCTCTCGTTCGTTTGGCGCTCGCTCGCTATCAGCCTGAGAGCCTGGACGGACTGATGCTGTCCGAGATCGCCCGGACGGACTTCGTCCCGCTGATGCCGCGCCGAACCGTGACTGTCACGAGGGCGGACGGACGGGCCGACGCAAGGCTTGATGGGACCGGGCCGGTCGGACCTGTGCCGAACACCGTGGAGTTCGTCGTGGAGGAGGCTAGCGGCGGCAAGTTGGACGCGGGCTTGCCGTCGATCCTGTCCGACGACGCGTCACTGCCCGGATGGCGTCAGGTGGGTGCCTCCCAGGAGGTCGCGCTAGGCGCAGCGGCATCGATGCCGCTGCCTGCGGGAGCCGGGCGGCGACGCATCCGCATCACCGAGATCGAACACGTGGCGCCTTCGCCGGCGGCTGACCAGGAGAGCCCGCTGCGATCGCGCGTCGTCTTCGTGGATCACGTTCCACTGGATTGATGGAAGGCCGTGACATGCGTGCGATCCAAGCCGATCATCGTACGGCCTTGGTCTACTTGTGATCCTATCGCGGCCATGTTGATCGTGCTGGCCAGATCGGGCGCGGCGTGGGCGAACAACTCTCATCCGCCGCACGACAAATTCCCGATTAGCGGTCGCGCTCGGCGCGTTTGCGGTCTGCCTTTCGCGCCCGGCTGATGGCCGCTGCGTGTTCTCGTGCGCGGCGTTCCGACGGCTTCTCGTAGTGGCGGCGCAGCTTCATCTCCCGGTGAACCCCCTCCCGCTGCAGCTTCTTCTTGAGGACGCGCAAGGCCGGGTCGACATTGTTGTCACGGACGATGATCTGCATAAGGCTGATTCAGATGGTGCGTCAGGGCAGTGGTTTGATCGTCAACATGTCGTAGGGTGCCGGCGTTCGCGGTGTTTCTGGCGGCGCGTCCAACAGCGCCTCCAAGCACGCGATTATCGGCCGAACCAAGGCCGCGGCGCTCGATTTAACCAAGCAGAGCATTCGCGTAAACGCGATCCTGCCAGGGAACATCGAGACGCCGATGATGGATCGCTTTACTAACGGCGACATCTAGAAGGCGAACGATCTTGAGCCCGTTGGCCGACTGGTAAACCAGAGGAGATTGCCGATGCAGTGCTTTGGATGAGTGCTGATCTGGGCGCGTTTGTCACCGGTGCGGCGATGTCCGTCGATGGGGCTGGTCGCCCCGATTTTTCATCTACACTGTGGTGGGCACTGGACCCGCCCGAGCTGGCCGCTTCTTGCCGAAACGCTTCGCTCGGCGAACTCGGCGTGAAAGACTGGTCTGTCGTAAATAGCGTCCTTCGATCGTGATGAGCAGCATCCCGATGCCGCCGCTCAAGCGAGGTGAACGCACCGCCGAAGTTGGGGATACGAAGAGAGGCTGCGAACTGCCGGATTGGGTCGGTCTCGAAACCGTAGCGACCCGAAACATAGCAGACGAGCCGATTTTTCCCGAATAGCTACGATCTGATATGAGGTGTCGTCAACCTCTGGGGGCCGTGTTCATGTTACCCACCGGCCCTGTCGCCAGTAGTGGTCGAGTGTCATGCAGCAGCGCCATGTCCAGATGCAGGACGCCGTCGTGATTAGAAATCATGTCAACGAAGTCATGATCGGGACGGATGTCCTGCCGCTGGTAACTGAAGCTGCCCATCGTCGCGCTGGCGAGAAGCGTGTCGGTGCCGCGAACCAACGCCGTGATCAGGAAGCGCTCGCCACTCTTAAAAGCTGCCATTAAAGGGCGAAGTTGTCAGATCCGCCTCAAACGCGCCTATCTCCGCAGCCTGTTAGAGCCCAATCGGGTTGCGCATTGTAAACGAGGCAACCCGGCGATTAAACAAATAAGATTGATTTTTTCTTAAATTGGTGAGACCCGCCGGTTGTTGGCCAAGATACGTTCACATGAGAAAACGCAGGTCACATCGTGAGGAGAGAATGTGAAGCACCTCCAGTTAGCATTTCTCGTGCCGCTTATGCTTTTCGCTGCGTTTCCTGTCGCGGCGCAGCAGAACGAACCGCTGGTCGAGCAGCGGCTCAAGATCGATTGGGCGTGGATGACGCGCTATCAAGCAGAGAATGCTGCGCTGAGCCGTGATCGCGCAGCCCCCCGCATCGTGTTCGTCGGGGACTCGATCACGCAGATGTGGCGCGACGCCAAGTCGGGCTTTTTCACAGACGGCCGCATCGATCGTGGGATCGGTGGACAGACCACGCCGCAGATGCTGGTCCGCTTCCGGCAAGATGTCATTGATCTTAGACCAGATGTCGTTCAGATCATGGCCGGCACCAACGATATCGCCAGCAATACTGGCCCGATGACGGACGAGCAGACCGAGGCCAATCTCCAGACAATGGTCGAGTTGGCGTATGCGCATCACATTCGGGTTATCCTCGCCTCGATCCCGCCCGCGTCGCATTTCGCATGGCGGCCAGGCTTGGAGGTGACGCACCGGATCGCGCGCATCAACGCGTGGATCAGGGCCTATGCCGCGCGCTCCGGCGCGATCTACGCCGATTACTGGTCGGTCCTGAACGACGGGCAGGGCGGTTTCCGGCCGGAATGGACGATCGATGGCGTTCACCCCAGTCCGGCGGGGTTCGACGTCATGGTGCCGGTAGCCATGGACGCGATCGCCCGGGCTCGGGCGCTTCACAACCCCCGGCCCACAGCCGACACCCGGCAGTGATCGCGATCCTTATCGCCGCGAGCCTCGCGGCATCGGCCGGTCCGCAGGTCGACACGACGCAAGGGCCTGTCGTCGGTACGCTGAGGGCGGACGGAACTCTCGCCTTTCGCGGCATCCCGTATGCGCGTCCACCCATTGGCAATCTACGCTGGAAGCCACCACAGTCGATGCGATGGCGCAGGCCACGAGCGGCGGTCGAGCCGGGCGCTCCTTGTCCCCAGAGCGACTACGGCGACTGGAACCACCACGATGCCCTATCAGGCCAGGAAGATTGTCTAACGCTTGAGGTGCGGACGCCGATGCTCTCGCCTTTAGCGCCATTGCCGGTCATGGTCTGGGTCCATGGTGGTGGAAACCGTGCCGGCAGCGGTGTGGGCGCCATCGAGTCCGGCATTGTGGCCAAGGGCTTCGTTCTCGTGGATTTCAACTACCGGCTTGGAACGCTCGGCTTCCTCTCCCACCCTGCGTTGAGCGCCGAGTCCCCAAGCCACGTCTCGGGCAATTACGGGTTGATGGATCAGCAGGCGGCGCTGCGCTGGATCAAGCGCAACATCGCGAGGTTCGGCGGTGATCCCGCTCGTATCACGTTGTTCGGTGAATCGGCGGGTGCGCAGGACATAGGTCTCCACCTGTTGATGCCGGCGAGCCGCGCGCTCTTCGCGCGCGCGATCGAGGAGAGCGGTGCGCCGGGCTTCGGCGTGCCGTCGCGGACACTTGGCGCCGCCGAAGTTCTTGGGGACCGTCTTGCTCATCTCGCCGGTGCCCCGCTTCACGCCGATGCCCGAACGCTGCGGACGTTGCCGGTCGCACGCCTACTGCGCGCCGCCGACGACATCCACGTTCCCGATCTCGGCGATGACAGTTTTATCTGGCTGCAGATGACGGTCGACGGGGCCGTCCTGCCTGCTTCACCGCAGCGTCTTCTGGCGCGATCGACCGACCGACGTCCACTCATCATCGGCACGAACTCCCAGGAGTTTGCCACAAGCGACATCTCGGCTGATCCGCGTGGCGTCATCAATCGATCGTTCGGAACGCGCGCGCCGCAGGTTCTCGCATATTACCAGTTGTCCGGGCGCGATCTGGCTTCGCCGCTCGCGATCACGACCGATCTGATCTTCCGTTGTCCGGCGGAGGTGATGGCTCGCGGCAGAACCGCAACGGGCGGAGCGGTTTGGCTCTACCGATTCGATCATGTCGGCGATTCAGGTAAACCCGTAGCGCACGGATCTGAAATCACGTCGGTCCTAGCGCCCGGCAGAGGCGGCGCGGCGCCCATGCAGACTTATTGGCTGAACTTCGCGCGCAGCGGCGACCCCAATGGGGCGTCGCTGCCCCGATGGAGCCGCTACCATGCCGACGCCCCTGTGCGGATGGTCTTCGGGCAAGATGTCGCCGACCCGCAGTCGGCGGCGGAGGATGTCGTCTGCCGGGACCGGACGCTGCCTTGACGACCTGCGTCCGCCGCGTAGCTTCGGGATCGATGCACGCGATGCTCCGGACCGTTGGCCAATCCACGATCGCGCTCCAAATAGGATGAAGAGATGAGAAGCCGTTCTGCGTCGGGCGCGCTGCCCGCCTTTGTCACCGTGACCTGCCTGTTTTTCGCCTGGGGTTTCATCACTTCCAACAACGATCCTCTGATCGCGGCACTGCGTGGCATCTACAGTCTCACCACCGCGGAAGCGATGTTGACACAGTTTGCCTTCTTCCTGGCTTATGGCGTCTTCTCGCTGCCCGCGGCTGCGGTGCTTGGAAGGCTTGGCCCAAGCCGAACGATCATGGCGGCGCTCGGCGTCATGATCGTCGGCTGTTTGATCGTGCTCGCGGCATCGGCCGCGCGGACGTACGTGCTGGTGCTCGTCGCCTTGTTCACGCTGGCCGCCGGCATCACCGCGCTGCAAGTCGCGGCCAATCCGCTGGCTGCCGCGCTTGGTAGGCCCGAGCGATCGGCGTTGCGGCTCACGCTGGCGCAGGCGTTCAACTCGGTGGGCGTGTGGCTTGGCGTGCACTTCGGCGCGACGCTTATGCTGTCGGGCGACGTCTTCAAGAACGGCGGCGCGACGATCACGGACGAAACCTCGCGGGCTGCCGGTCTCGCCGCGGTCGATCACGCGTTCCTGTTGATCGCGGCGTTCCTGCTCGTGCTGGTGCTCGTCATCTTCGTCATGCGGCACCGCATCGAGCAGGCGGTCCCGCGTGACCCTGCCGCGACGGCGGACGCCGCAGGATCGTCCGTGTTCGCCGCCCTGCGATCCGGCTGGGCGGTGGCCGGCGCGATCGCGATCTTCCTCTATGTCGGTTCGGAGGTGTCGATCGGCTCGATCATGATCAACTTCCTCAACCGCCCGGAGGTGCTTGGCATATCGCTGCTCGCCGCGGGCTCGCTGCTCGCCAACTACTACTGGGGCGGCGCCTTGATCGGTCGCTTCCTCGGCAGCGCGGTGATGGCGGTGACGCCCGCCCCGATCCTGCTGACGATCGTGGTCGCGATCAACGTGGTGTTGTCGGTGGCAGCTCTGACGCTCACGGGGCCGGCGGCTGCCTATTGTGCGCTTGCGATGGGCCTGTTCAACTCGGTCCAATTCCCCACTATCTTCTCGCTGACGCTCCAACGCTCGGCCGCGCCGTCTTCGGCAACCTCGGGTCTGCTGTGCGTCGCGATCGTCGGCGGTGCTGTCCTTCCCTGGATTGCCGGCAAGATCGCGGATGTGAGCGGGAGCTTCGGCAATGCGTTCATCGTACCGGCGGTCGGTTATGTCGGCATCCTGATCTTCGCGGTCGCCGCAGCGCGTGTGAAGGGTGCGGATGCTGCTCCGGTCGCGATGCCGAGCGGGCACTGACACCAGCGGAATCGGGCCTCGTCGTGTTCAGACGACCGAGGCCCGACTGCGAAAGGTCAGTCGATCTTCACGCTGCTCGGCTGCACGTTCCATCCGCGCACCTGGACAGCGGCGGGCTTGCCGGCGGCCTTCACGCCGTCCATCGTCCGGATCGTAATGCTGCGGCTCTCGCCCGGCAGCAGGTTGATGTAATTATCATCGTAGAACGCCGGCAACACCCGCTCGCCCTTGGCATCGACCAACGTCATCTTCGTGGCCAGCACGGGCACCGCACCCGCATTGGCGATGTCGATCACGGTGTCGACGCCGCTCTTCCGCGCCGTCGCGGTCAATGTCTGCGCCGCGAGCGTGTTGAGTCGGCGGTAACTGCTGTCGTCCTTGCCCTGCCAGTAGAAGTTGCGGCTCACCACTGCGCCATCCTTGCCGGTCAGCGTCAGTTCCACGAGCACCAGCCCATCCGTGTTGAGCAGCGGTTGGATCGCCAACGCGGGCAGTGTCGTCGTCCGGTTGGCGGGCGCGGACACCGTCTCGCTACGATCTAGCAGGGTGCGGTTGGTCAGGTCGACGACATGCGCCTTCAAGGTTAGGCCATTCGCCGGCATACGCGTCGTGTTGACGACCGCGAGCGCGAAGTCCGGCAGGTTCATCTGGACATGGATCGGCTCAGACGCTGCCTTCGTACCATAGTAAGCGGCCGATGTGTCGTAGTCGGAGCTGTAGATCTGCCAATGGTTGGATGGCCACGCCGGGTGGGTCATCCACAACATGCGGCCGCTGTTCTTGGTCCACAGATGGGCGTTGAAGCCCTCGAAGTTGGCGCGGTAGTCCACATAGTTCAGCATCTGCGCCTTGCGTTCGAAATCCTCGAGGCTGGTGGCTTGTCCTAGTTGAACGTCGAGAATCTTCATGAAGCTGCGCACGTCGCCGTTTCCGCCGATATGCCAGTCGTGGTAAGCGAGCGTATCGCTGATCGGCCACCGGTCCGCAGGTGGCACCATCGCCTTTATGGCTTCCAGCGTTGCAAGCGACGGCGTGCCGTTCTCCACCGAGAAGCCGGTGTCGAGATTGGTGAAGTACCCGACGGGGTTCTGCCAGCTATACGGCCCGCTGTTCTGCAAGCCGATCTGGTTCGAGCTGCCGGTGTAGTAGCGCGTACCGTCGAGTTTCGACACGAGCGCGTCCAGTCCTTCGTTGATGATCGGTTGGGGCACACCTTCGTTGCGGCCGAACCAGACCGCGATGGAAGGGTGATTGCGATAGCGGGCAATCACGTCTGCGGCATTCTTCAGGAACAGCTGCGGGTCCTGCGCCTCGTTCTGGAAGTTCTGCGTCGACTCCCAGAAGTCATTTAGGATCAGCATGCCATATTCATCTGCAAGATCGAAGAAACTGTCTTCGGTGTTCTGGCCGACCCAATTGCGGATAATGTTGACGTTTGCTTCCTTGTGAAGGCGAAAATATGGTTCAAGCCGCGCGCGCGAAATGCGCTTCATGAAATCGTCCATGCCCCAGTTGCCGCCACGGGCTGCGATCGGGACGCCGTTGACGAAGATCGTCAGGTGCGGCTCACGCATCAGCTTCGGAATATCACGAACGGCGGGCGAGATTTCACCTGCGGGCGTCAACGACTCCGCCCAGCCGTCGGGCGTCTCCTTGATGTCTTCGTGACGCAGGGCGACTAACTGCTCGCCACGCTCATGTGCCAGCGTCGGCTCGATCTCGACGCGGCGAAGCGTGCCCTTGCTGTCGAACAAGGACAGGCCGTAGCTCATCTCGCGCATGCCGAAGCGCAACGATTTCTGGTCGGACGGCTGGCCGTCCACCGCGGCGACCACGTTCAGGGTATAGAGGTTCTGCGGCCCATAGCCGTTCGGCCACCATAATTGCGGATTTGCCACCCTGAGCTGCGCGAAATCGGTCGGCGCGAAGCGGACCTCGCCCGCGCCGGGCGCCGCGACCACTTGCTTTGAGACGGATACGCCCTTGAAGCTCGCCGTGACGGTGGTGGGGACCGGCGTAGCGCCGTCATTGTGGATCGGCACCGTGATCGTCACTTCGGCGAGACCCAGATTAGGCAGAGGCAGTTTCGTCACCACCTGCGCATCGCCGATGCGGACGGCCCCGGTCTCGACCAGTTCGACTGGCTGCCAGAGACCAATGTTGCGATCACGCACGCCCGGGATCCAATCCCAGCCCTCGGTCGCGACGAAGGTCGGACCATCGAGCGCCATCTGGCCGCCGTTGTTCCCCGGCCCGGCAGCGATCGATTCCTCATGTGGTATGCCGGGGTGGGGAGGCGGCAGAATGTGGACCGCCACTGTGTTCCGCCCGGGCTGCAGCAGTGCGGAGACGTCGAAATCACCACGGATGAAAGCGCCGGTGACGCTCCCGACGTTTTTGCCGTTGACCCACACCTCGGCTGCGTAGTTGATGCCCTTGAGCAACAATCGGCGGTGTGTTGACGCGCTTCCCGCCGGGATGTCGAAATTCGTGCGGTACCAATAGTCCTGCCGCGCCAGTTGTTCCGGTATCGCCATATTGTTCAGCCCGTACGACGGATCCGGATAGACGCCGCGATCCACGAGGGTCGTCAGCACTGTCCCGGGAACGGTGGCGTCAAACCACTTGGAGCTGTCGAAGGCGTTGGCGCTGATGGTGGCGGCGTTCGCCTTGACGTCGGGCCCGATGCCCAGCTTCCAGCCGCCCAGCCGCCAATGCCCGTCGGCGAGCTTGGTGAGCGGGGCCGTGTCGACCGCGGGAACTACGACGGGCGCTGACGGTCCCGTCTTTCCGGTCGGCAGCGTGGCGGGATCCTGCGGCTGGAACATTCCGCGCCATTGCCTTTCCTGCCATTCCCAGCCTTGACCCGGCCGGATGAAGGGGGTCAGCTCCGCGTCGGGCTTCCGCCCTGCGGTCGCGGCCAGGTCTGCAGCCGTCAGCACTGAGGGGAGGATCGTCAATCCGGCGATCTTCCCGCCGAAGTGCGCTTGGCCCGGGACCACAGGAGCGATCGCGACGTTCGGAGCCACGCCTTCGACCGACATCACGCGGCTCGCCATCATGCGCCCACCGACGAAAAGGCTGACACGTCGACCATCCGCAACCAGCGCGATCGCTGTCCACTGACCTGCCGCGATGGCGGCGGTCGCACGAAGTGAAGCGTTGCCGGATCGGAACACGAGATGACCGTTCTCGAGACCGAGGCTCCGACAAGCGCCCGCAGGATCGCCGATTACGACCAGTGGCGCGAAGTCCGAGCTAAGACTGTCCGGCGAAATCGAACCGGAGATCGAGAAGTTCCCCTCGCTCGCGGCTTTCGCCGCCGAGGCGGTCAACGGATATGTCGCGCCGACGCCGCCCTGAAGGATCGCGAGATTGTAGGGTCCTCGGCCGTCGACGATCGAGGGTTGCGCCAGGTCGGCCGCCTCCAGACCGTAGATCGGCATCGCACAAGTTATGAGTGCGGCGATCAGGCTGATCCGCCGCCGGCCTCCGATGATGGTCATGGTACTCTCCCGTGCGTTCTCGTACTGGTTACGCCGTCGCCGTGCGCATCGCGGTACCTTAGCCAAAAAATACTTCTTTCAATCTTCTTTTTTTTAAATGAAGTGATTGCAACGGTCTTCCGGGTTTCTCCAGGCGCCCTAGTTGGCGAGGAGGCGGAATCCTGGGGGATGAGCCTAGATGTTGGTGCGAGGGTTTGATGCTGGAAGCGAAGTCGGCGATTGCGGAGCCAGGCCTGCTCAGGTGTGTTCGATGAGCGGGCGAGAACCGGTGCTCCTCGCCGGGGTGGAGATGGGCGGGACGAAGTGCGTGTGCATACTTGCCAGCGGTCCCGACGAGGTGGTTTCCAAGCGGGTGATCCCGACTACGACGCCTGAAGCGACGCTGGCAGGCATCGAGCAGGTCCTCGATGAATGGCAACAGGACCATGGCTTCAAGGCACTGGGTCTGGCCTGTTTCGGGCCGATCGCATTGCATCCCGAGGCGCCCAATTACGGCTTCATCACTGCCACGACCAAGCGTGGCTGGAGGAACACCGATGTAGCACCGCGTCTGAGGCGTCGGTACGACGTGCCGATCTCCATTGATACGGACGTTTCCGGTGCCGCGCTTGCGGAGTCCCGCTGGGGCGGTGCGCGCGGCCTCTCGACGTATGCATACATCACGGTGGGCACGGGCGTCGGAGCGGGGATCATCGTCAACGGCCGGCCTGTCGCCGGTCTCGGGCATGCGGAGGCGGGCCACATGCGGATCCCGCGCTTCCCCGGAGACGATTGGGAAGGCTCGTGCCTCTATCATGGCGACTGCGTCGAGGGACTAGCTTCCGGGTACGCAGTGGAATGTCGGACCGGCGAAACTGGAGCTTCGCTGGCACCCGATCATCCGGTGTGGCCGATGGTCGCTCATGCTATTGCAGGTCTGTGCCATAACCTCGTCATGGGCTCGGTCCCGGAGCGTATCTTCATCGGCGGTGGGGTCGTCAGCAAGCAGCCTCACCTGCTTGCCACCATCAGGCAGATGCTCGTTGAAAGTTTGTCTGGTTATGGTGAGGCGGTCCTGATCGCATCGAAGGTCGATGAATACGTCGTGCCGCCGGCGCTAGGCGACGAGGCGGGCCCGCTAGGAGCGATTGCGCTAGCTCTCGACGCCGCATCATGATCGTGAACGCCGCGCTCTTTCATCTCGGCGGGAGGACGGGCAGGGGTCCGCGTCGAGGCGGATCGACCGCTGGAATCTGACGCGGGAAAGCAGCGGCGGGCTCAACCTCGTAGCTGAATTTCGACCGGATCGTCACCGGAACCGTCTCGTCAAGCTGGGCACGCTGAGCAACGATGGCTTGGTGGTGGCCGTACCGATCTCGGAGACGTTAGGGGCAGCGTCAAGCGTTTGGCAGCAGATGGTCGTTCCGCTGCAACGTTTTGCGAGACAGGACATCGACATGGCGCATGTCACTGCGCCTTTCCGTGATTGCGATCGATGAACGCTCGCCTTGTCGATCTCCGAAGTGAAGATCGAATCCGCTTCGATACCGATGACGGAGTGTGGAGATTGACGGGGCTGATCGGCGATGTTGGCGATAGACCGTGTTACGCAAGCCGCGCCTGAAGGCGGCTCGCAGCCAGGCGCCGCGTTACGATCGGCATTGAAAGCTCTCGATGCGACTCTCGTCGCCGCCTAGGTAGAAGGGATACGTCGGATACGGGCAGAGCGGACGTTCCGCAGGCGTCGGTGCCTTCCGTCGTGCCGGGATGGAGCCGGGTGCCTTGTCCGCTTCGACCCAGTCGTCCAATGCTGTGAGGAGGTCGAACTGGTCGAAGGTGTTCGCACCGCCGCCGCAGTGACCTGCGCCGGGAACCATGTAGAGCCGCGATGAGTCGAGGAAGCGCTTGCCGTTGGCAGCCGCGGCTCGCTCGTAGTAGTCCAGCGTGTCGTTGGCCGAGAACCAGGGGTCGCTCACCCCATGATACCAGATGATCTTACCCCCGGGATCGAGGAAGGTGGACAGGTTCGTCCAGGTGTAGGTGTCGGTCAGCGTCTGCATCGCGTCGGCGCGGACCCCTCCTAGGCGAGCGTCGAGATCGATGCTCGTCGAAGCGTTCGGCGGCCCGAGCGGGCTTGGCAGACCGCTCGTCAGGATGCCAGGGATTCCACCAGCATCGGCGACGATACCCATGTCCTAGGGAAATGCGGGGTAGATCTGTGCGCCCGCCGCATCCTTGGCCGGCGTGAACGCGGCCACCAGAGCCTGGACCTGAACTGCCGTCAGGCAGTCGACTGTCTTCCCGCCGATGCAGGCGATCCGCGCCGGACGGAACATGCATGCGCCTGCCTTCGCGATCACGCCATCCTTGAGCCCATCCTGGCCGTCACAGTCCGCCAGGATTGATTTGAGGATGAGCGACCTGTCTGCCTGTGAGAACAGCGCCGTCGGCCGGCCGGCAGCGTCCTTGGCGGCGGCGCGGTTGAAAATGGCGGTGATGTTGGCCGCTGCGATGTTCGAGACCTCCGTGCGCATCGCTGGCGCGCCGGCGACGATCCCGTCGAACAGGTCCGGGTAGCGTTGTGACGCCAACATCGCCTCGCGCCCGCCAGTGGAGCAGCCGATAAGGTAGCTGCGCTTCGCAGCCCGACCATAGTGGCTGCGCACGATCGCCTTGGCCGCCAAGGTGGTCGTCCCGACGGAGAAGTGAGCGAAATCCAAGGCGGCCTGCTGGTCTGCCTTGAAAGATGGATCGAAGCCACCCACGCCTTTGTGTCCGCTGTCGGTGGAAACGACTGCGAAGCCGCGTGCAAGCGCAGGCCGCCCGCCGGACACCTGTTCGCCGATCGGGGGATTTATGACGCCGTTGAGACCGCCACCCGCCTGAAACAGCAGGCGTCCGTTCCAATCGTCGGGCAATGCCACCTCAAAGCCGATGCCATAGGTCTTGCCGTTGACGCCGCGACGCTCGTTTATGATGCCCGACATGCGGTAATATGCCGGCAAGGCCGATGGTGATGAGGCGTTCGGCACTGCGGAGGAAGCAGGAATGTGGTCTGCCTTGGTGATGCGCACGCCTGCGGGATACGTGCCTGAAGGGGACGCTTCAGGGGTGCAGGGCGGGGCGGCAGCATGTGCCGCCGTGGCGCTGGCCAGCAGGATGGTGGCTAATGCAACCCGTGCCATTTGCGTCTTAAACATGCTTCATCACCTCCACACGAGTTCCTCTGGCTTGTACTTGCTCGAAGCAAGATGCTTGGGTTGGATCCCGCATCGAAATGTTCGCATGACGTGGCTGCTCCAGCGGATCATGAAGACCGGGCCTGTCACCCCCGAGTCCCACCTCCGCTTCTATCGTCGCAGGCCGCGCACCGCTCGCCGTTTCGCGGATCAACGTTCCACGCTGCCGAGACAGCGAGGACAAGCGTTGCGGCAGGCGCGATGCTGATCAATCACGATTTCAGCCTGACCATGACCACACCGTGCGGCGCGACCTCTGCGTCGTACCGTCCGGAGAACTGGCCGAGATTCTTCTTCGTCCAGAGATCGCGCGCCTGCATCTGCAGCCTGCCAGGAAGCCCCATGGCGGTCCACTCCGCGCTGATCCGGGCCGGCGTCGCACCCCGGTTCCACAGCAGCAGGGTACGCCCCCCGTCAACCATTGGCTTGGACCACACTTCCAGATCGCCCTGTTTAGAAACCCGGTGTCCCTGCTTTCCAAGCGGATCCTGATCCACCGCGATCACGTCCCGGTTCAGCAGGATGTCGCGGGTCGACCGGTTCATTTTTGCCAAATCGTTGCCAGCGATTAGAGGTGCAGCCATCATCGCCCACAGGGAGAAGTGAGAACGGTATTCGACCTCGGTCATTCCCCCGTTGCCAACCTCGAGCATGTCCGGATCGTTCCAATGGCCCGGGCCTGCGTAGGGCCAATGGGGTTCGTTCATATCGACGATCGAGGCCACGCCCCAGCTGTAGTTGTATTTGCCTTGCCACTTGTCAGTGATGTCGCCGGTTGTACGCCAGAGGTTGCCAATCTTGCTCGCCCACAGCCAGGGCATGGAATTGCCCCATTCGCACATCGAGAAGACGATCGGACGACCGGATGCTTTCAACGCGTCGGCCATCACCGCATATGCCTCTTCCGCATTTCGGGTGCCCGTAGAACACCAGTCGTACTTCAGATAATCGACCCCCCAGCGCCCGTATTGGAGCGCGTCTTGGAACTCATGCCCCTGACTACCCGGCCTGCCGCCGCAGGTCTTAGTCCCGGCGTCCGAATAGATGCCGAACTTCAGTCCCTTGGAATGGATGTAGTCGCCTAGCGTCTTCAACCCGGAGGGAAATCGCGTCCGATCCTCGGTTATGAAGCCGTTCGCATCGCGCGAGCCATGCCAGCAGTCGTCGATGACGACGTACTCGTATCCTGCCTCTTTCATCCCGTTCGAGGCGATTACGTCCGCCGTGTCACGGACCACCTTCTCGTTGACGCGGCAGGCGAACTTGTTCCAGCTATTCCACCCCATCGGGGGCGTCTGGGCGAGGCCGTTGGCTTGACGTTTCGGATCCTTGGAGGGGGCAAGCGTGTTCGGATCGGGATCAAGAACCTCCTGCCCAACCACAGGCATGCCTGCCGTCAGCAGCGCAAGGGAGCAGATGGCGTTTAGAAGATGTTTGCGCATGGACGTTCTCTCACTTGGGTGTTGTATCGCCCGCAAGGATGCGAACGGCGGATTTGATGGGGTCATGCATCGGCGCGAGGGCCGCGCACGCGCATCACGCGTTGCTTGTGGGTAACGGCTGTCTGAAGATCTGCTGCAACGAGGCTCGATCCGACGGGAGAAGTCTGGGTCTGAGCAGCACCGAAGTGACACCCCCGCCATCGACCACGCCGATGCCGTCGAACCGTTTGCTTCCCGCGTGGCCATCGAGAACGATCTGCTGGTCGTTCGTGCTCGATCCGCTTGTAGGGGACCTGCGCCATCGTCGAGACCGGAAGGCCCGACAGCGCAAAGAAGATGACCTGATGCAGCTTGCCCATAATCTCTCTCCTGAATTTTTAATGAAGCGTAAATGCGTTCAGCGCCGCGACACCAGCTCATCCGCTCAAGCGGTCAACCGGCGCTAGGCGCACCCTCGGGTGCGAGCAAATCCATCGCAGCTCGGTAACAAAATCGGCCTCGATGTTCCGATCTTAGGCAGTCGCTGGCGTAGGGCTCCACTTAGTCAGCATCTCCGACACCGCGTAACGTGATTTTCCAGCGGAATGAACACCCCATTGAAAAAAATTAAAGAATTTTATTGAATATATTTAGATGCTCGTGTTCTCTGGTCGAAACAGTGTAACATGGAGGGAACAGCATGGGCTTACGAAGCGGGCATGCCCGAAGAAGGGCTACGACGCTGGTCGCCGTCGCAACGGCCTTGTTGATTGCGGCGCCCGCCCTTGCCGAGAGCGTAGTGCTCACTTCCCCTGATGGCCGGGCAGCCGTGGTAGTCGAGGATGGGACCGGCGATCCTACCTATCGGATTAGCTGGCGTGGCTCGGCGGTGCTGGCACAGTCCAAACTTGGCTTCACGCTCGAGCAGAACGGCAGCATCGGTCCTGGTATGCGGATCCTCGCGGTGCGTCGGCGCGAGGGAGTGGACCGCTACGTTCTGCCGATGGGCAGCCGCTCGGAGGTCGAAGACCGTTACCGCGAGGCTTCCATCGACCTTGCCGAGCCGAGCGGAAGCGGTCGGCAGATGACCCTGGTGATGCGCGCCTACAACGGGGGCGCCGCGTTTCGCTACCGGATCGCCAAACAGCCTGGGCTGACCCAGCTGCGTCTTGCAGGTGAGCAGACCGAATTCGCCTTTCCGTCAGCCTACGACTGCACGGGCTTCAACGTCGGACACTTTGGCAGCAGCCATGAAGGTGAGTTCGACTCCTTCAACGCCGCAAGTATCCGCGGCCACACGCTATTCGATCTGCCGCTGATGTGCCGCGCGGAGAAGGGCAGCTTTGCGATCACGGAGGCGAACCTCCATGATTATGCGGGCATGTACCTGGCAGGACGTGGCACGGGCGAGTTAGGAGTCGCCGTCAGCATGGCGCCGCATCCGGACGACAAGTGGGTGGCGGTTACGGCTGATCTGACGAAGGGAGCGCTGGAGACACCGTGGCGTGTCGTCCTGATGGGCGACTCGCCTGGAGAAATCGTACCCTCGACGATCGTCACCAGCCTGAACCCCGCGCCTGCGGGCGATTTCAGCTGGGTGAAGCCGGGCAAGTACGCATGGGACTGGTGGAACGGCCCGACGCTGGCCGGGGTGGCTCATGCCGGCATGAATGACGAGACCATCCGAAGCTTCATCAACTTCGCCGCCGACGCGCACTTGCCGTACATGATGGTCGATGACGGTTGGTACGTGAACAGTGGCACCGCAGGTCAGGTCCTCGCCGGCGCCGATGCCACGCGGGTGATCCCGGGCTTCGATCTGCCTGGTCTCGTCGACTACGCCCGCACCCGTGGAGTCCGGCTGATCGTCTGGATCAACTGGCAGTTGCTCGACCGCGACATGGAGCGCGTTCTGTCCAGCGTCGAGCGGATGGGCGTGGCGGGGATCAAGGTCGACTTCATGGACCGCGACGATCAAGCGATGGTCGCCTTCCATGACCGGCTGATCTCCGCCACCGCGCGGCACCACCTGCTGCTTGACCTGCACGGCGCGTTCGTGCCGCGCGGCACGGTGCGGACCTGGCCCAACTATATCACCCAGGAAGGCGTAATGGGCGCCGAATACAACAAGTGGTCGCGGCGGGTGACCGCTCGTCACAACATCGCGCTCGCCTTCACCCGTGCGATGCTCGGCCCTGCCGATTACACGCCTGGCGGCTTCCGCAACATGACCCCGGAGACGTTCGTTCCAACCAACGCGCCGCCCCAGGTGCAGACGACCCGCGGCCAGGCCCTCGCGCTCTACGTGGCATTCCTCAGCCCGCTCGGCGGTGTAGCTGACACTCCGGACGTGTATCGCAAGCCCGGGGGCGGCTGGGAGGACGGGTTCGACTTCATTCAGGAGGTGCCAACCCAATGGGACGAGACGCGCGTCCTGTCCGGTGCACCGGGCGAAAGCATCGTCATCGCGCGGCGCAAGGGCCAGAGCTGGTATCTCGGCGCGATGACCGATGCGGCGCGCACCGTGACCGTGCCGCTCGATTTTCTCGGCCCGGGTGCGCATCCTGCGCGGATCTGGGCCGATGGCGCGACGCCGGCCGCTCTCGCCATTTCTGAACGTGACGTATCGCGTGACGACGCGCTGACGTTGCGCCTGTCACGCGCTGGGGGCGCGGCGGTGCGGATCGGCGCGGCACGATGACCGGCGGGCGGGGTCTGCTTGGTGCCAGCATCGCGACCGCAGCGCTGGCAGGGCTGCTGTTCGGCTTCGACACGGCGGTGATCGCGGGTGTGACCGCCGATCTCACCCGGTTGTTCCGGCTGACGCCCGAGACCCTCGGCGTGACCGTGTCGGCGGCCTTGTGGGGCACGCTTGTCGGCGCGGTCGGCGCCGGGGCGCCAGGCGACCGGTACGGAAGTCGCACCGTGCTTCGCCTGCTCGCCTTCTTCTATCTTCTGGCGGGCCTTGGCTGCGCTCTGGCCTCGAACTGGCCACTCTTCCTGCTGTTCCGCTTCGCCTGTGGGTTGGCAATCGGCGGCTCGTCCGTTCTCGCTCCGGTCTACATCGCCGAGATCGCGCCACCTGCTAGGCGTGGAATGCTCGTAGGGCTGTTCCAGTGGATGATCGTGCTCGGCATCCTGTTCGCCTATCTGAGCAATGCGATTGTCGGCGGCCTCGTGGCGAGCGGCATCGCGTGGCGCTGGAAGCTCGGAGTGACGGCGGCGCCGGCGCTGATCCTGCTCCTTCTGCTGTTCCGCATCCCCGACAGTCCACGCTGGCTTGCCGCGAAGGGACGGGAACGAGAGGCGGCTGACGTACTGACCCGGATCGGCGTCTCCCGCTCGCAAGCCGACGCTGAGATCGCAGCGGCGCGCTCTGCTGGCGCTGCCGGTGGCGAGCGACTCTCGTGGTCGCGCCATCGTCGTCCGATCGTGCTCGCGATCTTGGTGGCAGCGTTCAACCAGCTCGCTGGTATCAATGCGGTGCTGTACTATCTGAACGACATCTTTGCTCGGGCGGGCAGCCTGTCGCCCGACCGACAGGCGGTGCTGATCGGGCTCGCCAATCTCGTTTTCACAATGCTTGGCATGGTGCTGATCGACCGCGTCGGGCGCCGGACCCTGTTAATGGCGGGTGCGGCGGGCATGGTGGCGTGTCACGCCGCGGCGGCCGCAGTGATGTACGGGGCACTGGCCAGAGGCTGGCTGCTGCCGGCCCTGATCGGCTTCATCGCGTTCTTCGCAACGAGTCAGGGAGCGGTGATCTGGGTCTATCTTTCGGAGATCTTCCCGACTCCGGTCCGTGCGAGGGGCAGCGGACTGGGCGCAAGCACGCATTGGCTGATGAACGCGGTGATCGCCCAGATATTCCCGATCCTCGTCGTTCACTCCGCCGGGCTGCCGTTCGCGATCTTCGCGGGTGCGATGGCGGTGCAGCTGCTGGTCGTGTGGCGGTTCTTCCCGGAGACCAAACAGCTCAAGCTGGACGATCTCGGAGCGCGGATGGAGGCGACTTGAGGTCACCTTCGAATGCGTGCGTGAGTCGCTGAAGGCGCGGCTCGGTGCTCGGCCAATGTTGTTCCATGGGAATAGGTGAGACCAGATCGTTCCATCAGGAACTCTGACGATGTTCACTCGGCGGGAAGTGGTTGCGGGCGCGACGACGTTGGCTTTGTCAGGGCCCGCGAAGGCTGTCACCGGGGCTCGTAGGCTGAGCAACCCGCATGCTTCGGCGGAAGCGCGGTCGCTATACGCATACCTATGGTCGATCTACGGTCGCCGCACTTTAACCGGTCAGCAAGAGTGCCCGGCGCCGCCGAGAACCGAGTTTGATTATCTGGTGGGGGCTACTGGCAGGAAGCCCGCGCTGCTCGACCTTGATTGCATTGATCCCGCCGAATGGCGGGGCGTTGCTCAACGTGCGATTGACTGACATCGCGCCGGTGGTTTCGTGCCGCTGTGTTGGCATTGGGGCGCGCCCGATATCGGCACAGGCTATGAGAATTCCAAACCGCGTTTCGACGTGGACGCGGCGCTTACCCCGGGCACGCCGCAGCATCGGCTCATGACGTCTCAGATGGCAGAGATCGCCGGGCAACTGGCGATCCTCCGTGATGCACGCGTCCCTGTGCTATGGCGACCTTTCCATGAATTCAGCGGAGACTGGTTCTGGTGGGGAAAGCATGGTCCCGCAGGGTTTCGTAGGCTCTGGGCGATGATGTACGACGACTTCACGCACAGATGCCGGCTCGATAACTTGATCTGGGTTGCCGGGTGG
>NZ_JAKNQH010000016.1 GCF_022662305.1 Sphingomonas sp. BAUL-RG-20F-R05-02 | reverse complement strand
ATACGGAACCGCCGGCCGCAGGCCAGTGCATCCGATACGAAGTCGAGCGACCAGCGCTGGTTGGGTTCCTGCGGGATCGCGATCGGCGCTCGCGTCCCCAGCGCGCGCTTGCGGCCACCACGCTTGCGCAGGATCGCCACAGCCGCCGAGTAGCCGAACCGACGGCGCTCATTGGCGATCTCGCACATCCGCTCGCGGACAGCATCGTCCTTCCCGCGAAGCGGCTCATATTGCCACGCCGACCGATTGACCCCGATCAGCCTGCAGGCGCGACGCTCGGAGAAGCCGTGATCGGCCATCAACTTCTCCACCGCAGCGTAGCGCTCCACAGACTGGGTCAGTTTTTTCCCAGCAAATCCTTCAACGCCGACACGTCGAGCATCGACTCCGCCAGCAGCTTCTTCAGCCGCCGGTTCTCGTCCTCGAGCGCCCGCAACCGCGCAGCGTCGGACACCGTCAGGCCACCGTACTTCGACTTCCAGGTGTAAAAGGTCGCATCGCTGATCCCGTGCTTCCGACACAGATCGGCCGTCTTCACGCCCGCCTCATGCTCCCGCAGCACCCTAATGATCTGATCTTCGGTAAATCGGCTTCGCCGAATCACTCGTCTCCATCTGACGAGCTAACTTACCAATGGCATGAATTCTGGGGAGCACGTCACTTGGCAACTGGTCATCGGGAGCAGAGACGAGGTAATGGCACACAAAGTCCGCGCCTCGCCGAACTGCCGATGTTCTGGCACTATGGCATGAGGCATCGCGAGATGTTTGTTGAGACGCGTAAAGCTTACAAGCGCTCGCAATCATCTCGATGAAGTCTAAGCATGTGGAATCGGCCCACCTGTCGTCGGCCGTAACAGGCGACAGGTGGGCGTAGTGATGGGTGGCTGTTAGCTCAGACGGCGACGATGCTTGCGGCGGTTTCGCGGTAGGCATGCAGCGGCCGGCCGAGCAATGTCGTCAGGCGCTCGCGGTCGCCGTCTTCAGGGACCATGCCGTCGCTCACGTAACGTTCGGCCATGATCCGCATTTCATACGCCATCCACTGCGGCATGAAGGTCGCCATGGTCTGCTCGAACCCACTGGGGTCATCGCCACCATAGACGACAGGACGGCCCAGCACGTCTGACCAGATTCGCGCCACGTCCTCACCGGTCAGCGTGTCCGGTCCGACGAGGTTGATCGTCTCGCTAGGCAGATTGCCCGCCGCGCTATCCCGCCGGATCAACTCGATCGCGGCTACCTCGGCGATGTCGCGCGTGTCCACCATCGCCACGCCCTGGCCGCCGATCGGCATGGGATAGACGCCGTGCTGAAGGATGACGTCCTTCACCATCACCTCGTTGTCGATGAAATAGGTCGGCCGCAGGATGGTTGCGCCGAAGCCCATCTGTTCCAGCATCCGTTCGGCGCCCGACTTCACCGCGAAGTGCGGAACGTTGACGGCGCGTTCGGCTCCGAACACCGACAGATAGACGACCCGGTCCACGCCTGCCTCCCGCGCCACGTTGAGCGTGATGATCGCCTGGGTAAATTCGTCACCCGTCACCGCGTTGAGCAGAAACACCGTGCTGACGCCGGAGAAGGCGGCCCGCAGCGCGGCGATGTCGAGCAGGTCACCCTGCACGACTTCGACCTCGGCAGGGAAGGCAGCCTTGGTGCGGTCGCGGGTCAACACCCGCACGCGTGCATCACGCTGCAGAAGCTGGTCGACGACATGGCGGCCGACGCGGCCGGTGGCTCCGATTACGAGAATGGTCATGGTGTTCACTCCTTCGTTTGCTCTTGCTGACGAGGAGAAGATGGTTGATCCACCGCGTTGCAAATAGACGCGCAATCTGGACGCCGCGTCTCACTGGTGGAACGATATGGACCTGCTCGCGCTTGCCGATTTCGTGCTCGTCGCCCGCCACGGCGGCTTCGGGAAGGCGGCGCGGGCCGCGCGTCGACCCAAGGCTACACTGTCCCGACGCGTGGCGGACCTGGAAGCGGCGCTCGACCTGCGACTGTTCGAGCGCGGCCGGCGCGACCTCAAGCTGACCGAGGAGGGGCGCGCGTTGTTCGAGCGCGCCGGCGCGTTGCTGACCGAACTGGAAGAGACCGCTGCGGTGATCGCCTCGGGCAGCGAGCGGGTGCGTGGTCGTCTTCAGATCAGCGCGCCGCTGCTGTTCGCGCAGATGTCGATGGGCCGACTGGCTGCCGAATTTACGCGCCGCTATCCTGAAGTGCGGCTGGAGGTGACCGCAGACGATCGCGCGGTCGACATGATCGAAGAGGGGTATGATCTCGTGATCCGGGTCGATCCGGCGGCGGACGAGGCGCTGGTCGGCCGCCCGTTCCTGCACGATCGCTTGGTGATCGTGGCCGCCATCGATAAGCGTCTGGACGGCGGCCCCGTCGCTGCCGTCGTCCGTGGCGGTGACGGCGCGCAAGAATGGACGCTCACCACGTCGGAAACGACCATGAAACTCGCGGTCGATCCGGTGCTGCGTCTGTCGTCGCTCGTCATGATCCGCGATGCGGTGCGCGCAGGGGCCGGGGCGGCGCGGCTGCCGCTGTCGCTCGTCAGCCGCGACATCGCCAACGGGCGGCTGGTGCACTGGGGAGACGTTCCGGGATCGGACGTCGCGCTGTGGGCGCTCTATCCGTCGCGCAGGTTGCTCAACGCGAGGGTATCCGCGTTCCTCGACCTGCTACGGCAATCCTTTCCACAAGCGGCGCCAGAGGAACTCGCCGCCTATCTTGACGCATAAGCGCATAGAAATGAGGCAATGCGGCGCGTCTCAACCGAGCGCCTGATACCCCGCCAGCCGCAACGCCCCGTCGAGCGGATCGCCGACTGCGTCGCTCAGCCGTTCGACGGTGCGCGCGCGCAGCCACGGGCGGATGCGCGGTGCAAGCCCGCCGACGAGCGAGCAGCGCGTCGCGCCACGTTCGAAGATCGTTTCGATGAACCGCTCGATATGGTTGGCCGCATGTTCGACGATGGAGCGGGCGATCACGTCGTCGGCCTCGGCATATTCCATCACGAGCGGGGCGAGCATGCCATAGTCTCGCGGCGTGGCCTGATCCATCCAGGCGATCGCCTGCGCGGTATCGTGATCGAAGCGCTCCGTCACGGCGGCGCTGAGCGGCGTCTTGCGGGTACGACCGTCGAGCGCGCGCAAGGCATGCCGCATCGCCGACAGGCCGAGCGCGGCGCCGCTGCCTTCGTCCGAAATCGGAAAGCCGTAGCCGCCGATCGTGAAGTCACGGCCTTGTACGCGGAGCTGCGCCGCGCTGCCCGTACCGATGATGAGGATCGCGCCGTCCTGCCCGGCGTGTGCGCCCAGGTTCGCGATCTGCGCATCGGTTGCGTAGGTCACGCTGGCGAACCCGAAGTCGAGGTCGGTAAGCGCGTCCAGAACGCCGGGGCGACTGATCCCCGCGATCCCCATTCCCGCATGGATGGCGGCGCGCTGCTCCGCCGTAACGGCAGCGTGGGCGAGCGCTTGGCCAGCAGTCTCTTCCAGCGTTTCGTAGAGCGCCTCGATGCCTGCCCGTGCATTGGCCGGGCCGGAGCGACCTTCGCCGATCACCGTGCCACCCTCATCGATCAGCCGCGCCCGGCAATTGCTGCCGCCCGCATCGATGCCGAGATAGTAGGTCATGCGGCATCTCCCGTCGCCAGCCCGCGATATACGGTGTTGCCATAGCGGTAAAAGCGGTGACCGGCGGTGGCCCCCGTCGGCGCGATTAGGCCGCGTTCCGTCACCTCCCGAAGGCCGAAGCGCGCTTCGATCAGGCTAGGTTCCGGGCAGCGGGGCACGCTCATTCGGGATGATCCGCGCGCGCGCCGCCGATCCACGTCGCCGTGACCTTGCGTGCGTCGTCGAGGTGGACGAGATCGGCGCGCAGACCGGGGGCGATCGTGCCGGTTTGCTGGTCGAGGCGCAGGAATCTGGCCGGATTACCGCTCGCCATGCGGGAGGCGGCAATGATGTCGCACCCCATCAGTTCCATCGCGTTACGGAACGCCTGCGCCATCGTCAGCGCCGAACCCGCCAGCGTCCCGTCCGGTCCGCGGCAGGTGCCACCGACGACGGAGATATCCTGCCCCATCAGCGTGAAGCAATCGCGCCGCCCGCCTACCGGCGGCATCGCGTCGGTGACCAGCATGATCCCCTCGACCCCACGCGCGAGCATTGCGACGCGCAGCGTGGCGGGGTGGACGTGCAATCCGTCCACGATCAGGCCGAAGTGGCTCGCCCGGTCTTCCAGTGCCGCGCCGACCATGCCGGGATCGCGGCTGAGGAACTGCGTCATCGCATTGAACAGGTGGGTAAAGCCGGCCAAACCGTCCACCAGCGCGGCACGGGTCTGGTCGTAATCCGCCAGCGAATGGCCGGCGCAGACCAACACCCCCGCCTCGGCAAGCACACGTACCGCACCGGCCGGCGCCAGTTCGGGGGCGAGCGTGACGATGCGGCGCCCGCGCGTGGGGGCGGTCAGCCGTGCGAGCGCTTCGGGATCGATGGCGCTGAAGCGCGCGGCGTCGTGGATGCCCTTCTTGTCCGGGTTGAGGTGCGGCCCCTCGATGTGCACGCCGAGCACTCCCGGCACGCCGCCCGCGATCGCATCCTCACCCGCGGCGATCGCCGCTTCGACGACCGGCGCGCGGTCGCTGATGAGCGTCGGCAGCAGGCCGGTGGTGCCGTAACGCCGGTGCGCCTGCGCAATCGCGCGGATGCCGGCGACGCTCGGCATGTCGTTGAACAGCACGTCGCCGCCGCCGTTGACCTGCGTGTCGATGAACCCCGGCAGCAGCCAGCCGCCGCCAAGATCGTGGCGCTCGCAGCCATCCGGTACGGTGGCGGCGAGACCGACGATCCGCGCGCCGTCTACGATCAGCGCCTGCCCATCGACGATCCGGTCGGCCAGCACGATGCGTGCGCCGGTCAGCGCGGTCATCGTCATAGCGTTCTCGTCACCTTGTTGAGATGGGGTGGGTGGTCCGGGTCGAGGCCACGGGCCAGCGCGAGCGCTTCGGCAAGGCCGTAGAAACTCTGGATCTGCGCGATCGCGCCCAGCACCGGATGCACGTCGGTGTGGAAGGGCAGCACGGTCGCAGGCGACACCCCGTCCGGTACACCCGCCACGATCAGTTCGGCGCCACGTTTCGCAAAATCCGCCAGCCGCTCGACCAGCCCCGCGCGCGACACGTCGAGCGGGGCGAGCACCAGCACTGGATCGCCCGCACCGACCAGCCGCATCGGACCGTGCGCGACTTCGGCGCTGCTGAACGCCTCGGCATGAAGGCCGGAGGTTTCCTTCAGCTTCAGCGCCGCCTCGCCCGCGATCGGCAGCGTCGGGCCGCGGCCCAGCACCAGCATCGTTTTTGCATCGCGCAGGAGCGGCACAGCCGACGTCCAGTCGGCGTTTGCCGCCTGTTCGAGCACGTCGCCGGTCGTTTGCAGCGCGGCGAGCAGCGCCGCATCGCCGCTCCACTCCGCCGCGAGATGGGTGAGTGCGACCAGCGTGCACACGAAGCTCTTGGTCGCGGCGACGCTCGTCTCCGCACCGGCGTGGACCGGGATGACGATCTCGGCGAGATCGGCGAGCGGCGATGCGACGTCGTTCACCACCGCGATCACCACGGCGCCTTGCCGGCGCGCGTCCTCGGCGGCGGCGAGCAGATCCGGGCTTCGGCCGGACTGCGAGATCGCGATGAGGGGCACGCCGTCGAAACGCGGTGAGGTGGCATGGTAGAGTGAGCCGATCGACGGTGCGTGACTGAGCGTCGGCATCGCGACATGGGTTTCGAGCAGGAACTTGGCGAACGCCGCCGCCTGATCCGAACTGCCGCGCGCAAGGGTTGCGGCGAACGGTGGTGAAAGGGCGCGAAGACGTTGCCCTGCGGCACGAACCAGATCGGCATTGCGGCGGAGTTGCTCTGCGGCTCTGACAGGAGCCTCGCGTGCTTCTTGCGCCATCTTGGTGGTGAGGCGATCCAGTGTGGCCATGCGATTGAGATACCACTGCAGCAGAAATGTTCAACTGGTATTGCTGTCAACACGGTAAGGATCGCCTATCAAACAGCGAGACGTGGAAAAGCCATACCACTAAGCTACCGGTGCTTTACAATGTCTACTCTCTGAGGGCATCTAGTGCTGCACAAGACAACCACGGCGCTAGCCGGCGGAGCTGTTCAGGGACAAGGCGAACGGAGGGAAAGCTATGGCTACGTTACACAAAAGCACCGTGGCGTTTGCCGCGCTTGCCGCCGCTCTCCTCCACGCGCCCGCCTTTGCCCAGACCGCCGACGAAACGGCCGGGGCTGGTGACATCGTCGTCACCGGCACCCGCATCGCCTTGGCCGGCCTGACGTCGAGCAGCCCGGTCGCCACCACCAACCAGGAGCAGATCCGGCTTCAGTCGGCGCTGACCATCGAGGATTTCTCTACCAAAATCCCGCAGCTTTCCGGCGGCGTGCGGCAGGGGTCGCAGGGCAGCGATGCGTTCGGTGCGCAGGTGCTGGAACTGCGCAACTTCGGCCAGAGCCGGTCGCTCGTGCTGATCGACGGCACGCGCGGCACGCCGTTCAGCTTCCGCAACTCGGTGGACGTCAACGCGATCCCCGCCTCGCTCATCAAGCGCGTCGACGTGCTGACCGGCGGTGCCGCCGCCGTCTACGGTGCGGATGCGGTGGCGGGCGTGGTCAACTTCATCCTCAACGACGATTTCAAGGGGCTGCGGGGCACCGCGTCGACCCGCCTGTCCGAACATGGCGGGGCGCAATATGGCGGCTCGCTCATGCTGGGGGCGGGGCTTGGCGATCGCGGCAACATCGTCATCGCCGCCGACTACACGCAGCGCGACCTGATCCGCGCCGGCCAGCGCGACTGGGCGGCGACGCCGAACCAGACGATCCCGAGCATCGGCGGCGTGTTTACCGATGTGGCGAGCGGGCGCAGGTTCGGCTTCTCCGATCAGGGCGCCTTCAGCACCAATCCGTCGGCGACGTCGAACATCTCGGACCGCTACCCGCTGGTTTCGCCGCTCAAGCGCATCAACGTGGCTGCGCTCTACAAGTATGAGATCACGCCTGCGGTCGAGATCTATGGCCGCGTGATGTACACCAACACACGCACGCAGGAGACCGGGACGCCCAGCGCGACCCCGGCCTCGGTCAGCCGCACCGTGTTAATCGCGCAGAATAACCCGTTCCTGACCGACGCGATCCGGGGCCAGCTCACCTTCGTCAACGGCGCGGCGCAGGTGAACGTGTCGCGTTCGCTCGCCGAGCTCGGCCTCATCGACTACGCGACCGAGCGCAACACCTTCCAGGCACAGACGGGCCTGCGCGGCCCGCTGACCGACAAGATCAAGTGGAACATCTACGCGCAATATGGCCGCTCGACCGAGAACACCGTCATCAGCGGTGACGGGCTCGTCGCCAATGCGAGCGGCGCCAACAATTTCGCGTCGATCGTCAACACGGTGAACATCTTCGGGCCGAACCAGACCGCGCTGGCCGGGGCGCTCGGCAGCGACATCAACGGCTTCAACCGCAAGCGCGACCAGTTCGTGACGGCGGCAACGCTGAGCGGTTCGCTGGAGGAGCTGTTCTCACTGCCGGCCGGGCCGATCGGCTTTGCGGTCGGTGGCGAGTATCGCCGCGAAACCGCCGACATCCGCCAGGACAGCGCGCTGCTCACCGGCAACACCTACCGCGAGGGCGTACAGGCGGCGTACAGCGGCGAATTCGACGTGAAGGAACTGTACGGCGAAGTGCTGATCCCGGTGCTGCACAACCTGCCGCTGATCCGCAAGCTGGACATCGGCGGCGCGTACCGGCTGTCTGATTACAATCTGTTCGGCACCCACGGCACCTGGAAGGTTGAGGGCAACTGGGAGGTCGATCGCAGCCTGCGCCTGCGCGGCACCTATCAGCGTGTGCTGCGCACCCCCAATTTCGGTGAGTTCGCCGGTGGGGTGTCGTCGCTGCCGTTCAGCAACCTCGTCACGGTGGATCGCCTGAAGCCGCGTTATGGCGGCGATCCGTGCGTGCTCGGCACCGGCAATCAGGCGCAGTGCGCGCGGTTCGGCGCACCGGCGGCGGGATCGACCAACTCGACCTCGGCCAGCTATCTGACCGGCAATTATTATTACGGCGGCAACCCCGATCTGAAGCCGGAGACCGGCTTCACCACCACCGCGGGCGCGGTGTTCACGCCGACGTTCGTGCCCGGCCTGAACGTGACGGTTGACTGGTATCAGCTCGACCTGAAGGGCGCGGTCGGCGTGATCCAGCCAATCGCGGCGATCACCAGTTGCTACGTAACCAACCCGACCGCCGGCAATCCGCTGTGCGCGCTCGTCACCCGCAACCCCAACGGCACCTTCGCCGACGCCTTCGTCAACAACCAAAACCTCGGCCGGCTGTTGCAGCGCGGCTTCGACATCACCGCGAGCTACACGTTGCGGCGGGACTGGCTGCCGGGTGCGGGCGTTCGGTTGAGCTATCAGGGCAATATCGTCACCTCATATGAGATTCAGGCGAACCCGACGGTCGGCGCGGTGCAGTGCAAGGGCACGTTCGGCGCGACCTGTTCGAGCGACGGCACCACGCTGGTGCAGCCCGATTACCGCCACACCGCCGGCATCGGCTGGCTGTTCGACAAGGGCGTGATCCAGTTCGACTGGAACCGCATCGGCAAGGTGCGCTCCAGCACGGTGGGGTCGACCGAGGCGATCGCCGCACAGAACACCTTCGACCTGTCGGCGTCGTACACCTTCACCGATGCGGTGACGATGAGCGCGGGCCTGTACAATCTCCTCGACAAGGACCCACCGCGCGTTTCCAGCGGTGGCGTGTTCAACACCTTCCCCGATACCTACGATATCCTCGGCCGCACGATCGGCTTCACGCTGAGCGCGCACCTTTGAGGAAGCCACGTCGCCGGACGTTCGTGCCGAACTGGCTGGCAAGGCATCGCCGACGATCCGGAGGCGGTGTGCGATGACACTGCCTTTCTCGACGGCGGACTGGCTGGTGATCGCGGCCTATCTGCTGCTGCTGGTGGCGGGCGGCTGGATCTTCACGCCGCGCAAGACCACGTCCGCGCGCGAGTATTTCCTGGCCGGTGGCACCGTGCCGTCGTGGCTGGCGGCGATCTCGGTGCTGTCGGCTACGCAATCCGCCGCGACGTTCCTTGGCGGGCCGGATTACGGCTATCACGGCGACCTGACGTATCTCAGCGGCACGATCGGTGGGCTGATCGGCGCGATCTTCGTGGCGCATGTGATGATCCCGCGCTTCTACGCGATCCGCGCGACCACGGCGTACGAACTGCTCACTCTACGGTTCAGCGCGAATGCGACGCGCTGGGCAGGGGGCATGTTCCTGGTTGGGCGCGTGTTTGCCGGCGGCGCGCGGGTGTATCTCGCGGCGATCGCGTTGGCGATGGTCATCACTGGCCGCGTCGATGCGGGAGGCATCATGATCGCGGCGGCGGTGCTGGTGGTGGCGAGCGTGCTGTTCACCTTCGTCGGCGGGCTGAAATCGGTGTTGTGGAACGACCTGATCCAGTTCGCCGTCTACATCGGCTCCGCGATCGCGGTGCTGGTGTTCCTGCGGCTGTCGATCCCGGCCTCGAACGCGGAGATCCTCGCAGGGCTCGCGCATACGCCCGAGGGTGTTGACAAACTGCGGCTGTTCGATCTCTCGCTGGATCTGTCGAAGCCGTTTTCGCTGTTGGCGATCGTCACCGGGCTTGCGCTGCTCTACATCGCCAATGCCGGGATGGATCAGGACACCACGCAGCGCCTGCTGGCATGCAAGGATGCCAAGACCGGTGCGCGCAGCCTGTACCTGTCGGTGCTGGCGACGGTGCCGGTGGTCGGCATGTTCATCGTGATCGGGCTGCTGCTTTATGTGTTCTACGACCGGCCCGACCTGATGGGTGGCGCGACGGCGGTGGCGGGCAGCCGCTTCGGCGATCAGAAGATCAGCATCTTCATGCACTATATTTTGACCCAGCTTCCCGGCGGCCTGCGCGGGCTGGTGACGGTCGGCATCTGCGCGGCGGCGGTGGCGACCACCAACTCGGCGCTGAACGCGATGTCGTCGGTGCTGGTGCAGGATTTCTACCGCCCGTGGCGCGAACGGCGCGGCGATGCGGCGGAGCAGCATTACGTGCAGGCCGGGCGCGTCGGCATGGGGGTGATCGGCGTGGCCATGTTCGCGATGGCGGTCGTGTCCTATTACTGGCAGCGCTACAGCAGCATGGGGCTGCTGGAGTTCGCGCTGCAGGTGATGGTGTTCACCTATGCCGGGTTGCTCGGCGTGTATTTCACCGCGCTGTTTACCGGGCGGGGCACGACGGGTTCGGTAATCGCCGCGCTGATCGTCGGGTTCGTCACGGTGCTGTCGCTGCAGCCGAGGATCGCCGCCGCGGTCGGGCTGCCGGCCGTGCTGTGCGCGCTGTCGTTTCCGTTCCAGTTGTGCATCGCCACGCTGGTCGCCTTCATCGTCTGCGTCGCGCCCGCCGGGTCCGGACGGACGATCGCCGCCACCGCAGCTTGAATTCAGGACAGACCCATGAAGACCGAAGCGCTCGACCCCCGCTATCGCGATCTCGATCGCTGGCCGACCGAACTGGCCGTGGAGGCCATGCTGGAAGGGCAGATGGCCGCCATCGCCGCGATCCAGTCGCAAACCCGCGCGATCGCGCAGGCTGCCGAGGCGGCGGCGGTGCGGCTCGGCGACGGCGGTCGGCTGGTCTTCGTCGGCGCGGGCACCTCGGGCCGACTGGCGGTGCAGGACGGGGCGGAACTGCACCCGACCTTCGGCTGGCCGACGGACCGCCTCGTGTTCCTGATGGCCGGCGGCAGCAGCGCGCTGACGCAAGCCTATGAAGGCGCGGAGGATGACGCGGCGGCCGCGCGCGCCGAGATCGACACGGCAGCGGTGGGTGCCAGCGACGTGGTGATCGGCGTCGCGGCGAGCGGCCGCACACCCTATACGCTCGCCGCCATTGAGACTGCCCGCGCGGCGGGCGCGCTGACCATCGCGATCGCCAACAATGCCGGTTCCGCGCTGCTCGATGCGGCCGAACATCCGATCTGCGCGGTCACCGGCGGCGAGGTGCTGGCCGGATCGACGCGCATGAAGGCGGGTACCGCGCAGAAGGCGATCCTCAACATGCTCTCCACCGCGATCATGCTGCGGCGCGGATTGGTGTACGATGGCCGCATGGTGGCGATGCGGATCTCGAACGCGAAGCTGCTGGCGCGCGGACGCGATATGGTCGCGCAGATCGCAGGCCTTGATGTCGACACGGCGGCGCGTGCGCTCGAAACCACGCACAACGACATTCGCCTAGGCGTGCTCGTCGCGCTTGGCACGTCCATCGCCGATGCTAAGCTGTTGCTGGACGCAAGCGGCGGCGACTTGCGCCGCGCGCTGATGGCGCTGGAAGCGCGGGACTGAGCGACGATGCGGGACATTGCCTGGACAACGCCCGAGGAGGGGACGCCGCTTTACCTGCAACTCGCGCGCAGCCTGCGCGAGCATATCCGCAGCGGCGGGATCGATCCGGGCAGCGCGCTCCCCTCCGAACGCGATCTCAGCGAAATGGCGGGCCTGTCGCGGGTGACGGTGCGCAAGGGAATCGAGCAACTCGTCGGCGAGGGCGTGCTGTTGCGCAAACAGGGATCCGGCACGTTCGTCGCGGGGCGGATCGAGACCGCCGGCAGCAAGCTCAGCAGCTTCAGCGACGAGACGCGGGCGCGCGGCGAAGCGCCGGGCGTGGTGTGGATCAACAAGACCTACGCGCAGCCGACCGAGGAGGAAGCGGCGGCGCTTCACATCACCTCCACCGCGCAGGTCGCGCGGCTGGGCCGGGTGCGGCTGGCCGGCGGCGAGCCGTTGGCGATCGAACATGCCATCATCCCGGCCACGTTCCTGCCCGATCTAGAGAGCCTTGGCGACTCGCTGTATCAGGCGCTCGACACGCACGGCTTCCGCCCGACCGCGGGCACGCAACGCGTCCGCGCCTCGCTGGCGACGCCGACCGAGGCCGGCATACTGAGCGTGCGGCAGAACTCCGAGGTGTTGCGGATCGAGCGGCTGACGCAAATTCCGGACGGCCGGTTCGTCGAGTTCACCCGCTCGGTGTATCGCGGCGACCGCTACGAGATCGTGACGCCGCTCGCCGACTTCTAGCGCGGGCTAGTGCGTCGCCGCCACCGCGAGCAGCGCCTGGTCGATCGCCGCCGTGGCCGAGGCATCGCCCGGCACATCGTTGGCAAAGGCGGAGAAGGTCAGCACATGCCCGCTGGCGGCGGTGAGATAGCCCGACACCGCGCTGGTCGCGTTGAGTGAACCGGTCTTGGCGAACAGCCGCCCGTCGAGCGGGGTGGCGTGGAAGCGCGACGCCAGCGTGCCGTCAACCCCGCCGACCGGCAGCGTTGCCCGCCATGCCGCGCCCCACGGTCGCGCGGTGATCCAGCGCAGCAGCGCGACGGTGGCGCGGGGCGTGACCCGGTTGTAGTTGGACATGCCCGACCCATCCGCAAACTCATACTGCCAGCGCGGAATGCCGATGCTGCCCAGCATGTGGATCACGACAGCGCGGCCATCCGCGACCGAGCCGCTGCCGCTGACCGCGCCGACGCGGCGCAGCAGCAGTTCGGCGTGGAGGTTCTGGCTGACCTTGTTGGTATGGCGCACATCCTCGCCGAGCGGCGGCGGCGCGAGCCGGGCGAGCGCGGTGGGCGGGGTAGGAGCGTGCGGCGCGGGTGCCCCGCCGCGCTGGTCGGGATCGTCCGAAGGTGAGGGCGGCCGGTGGCGGACGGACACGGCCCCGCTAACGCGCACGCCCTCGGCGCGGAGCATCTGCGCCAGTCGCCACGCCGCGCGGTGCGCCGGATCGTCGATGCCGACCAGCACGGTTCGTGCCGGCGCCCCGGTGGCGACCGAGCCGCCGATCCGCAAAACCGGGCTGCCCGGCTGACGCGTCTCCTCCAGCGCGGTCTTGCCGCCCGCAACGGTGGTCGCCCGGTTCTCGAGTTCGTAATACCCGTCGCCGGTGATCGCGGGCGGCGCGCCTGCCGCGCCGGGCGTGACCGACAGCGCGACCACATTGTCGTCGATCGTCAACGCCGAAATCGCAGTGCCGTAGCGCCCGACCTGATTGTTCCAGCTCATGCCCTGTGGCCAGCGTTCGTCCGGAAGGGCGCTGTCGTCGCCGATCACGTCATGCACAATGCGGGTGCGCGCGGCGACCGCCCGGGCGAGGTCGGCGAGGCAGTCGCTGCGGCAATCGGCGGCGCTCGACAGGCGGGCGTCGCCATGGCCGCTCAGCACCACGTCGCGCCCCTCCAGCCGCACCTCCGCGCCGCCGCCGCCGTCGGGCGCGGTCATGTCGAGCGTGGCGAAAGCGGCGGCGGTGGTGAAGATCTTGGTGTTCGAAGCCGGTACGAAGCGTTCGTCGGGCCGCACCGCGACGATCTCGCGGCCGGTCTCGTCGACCACCACCAGCCCGATCCGTGTGCCCGGTGCGGCGCGCGCGATCGCGGTGGCGACCGGGTCGGGTGGGGTCAGGGATTGGGGCGCGGCGGGGGCGGCGAGCAGCAGCGCGAGCAGGATCGGCGTCATGGGGCCTCGATCACGGTGCCGAGCACCGCCAGGAAATCACTCGCCAGCGCGCTCGGCGGCCGGTCGAGCAGGTGCATCGCATTGATGTCGAACGTCAGCGAGGGTTTGAGCGGGCGCATCGCCATGCCGGGGGCAAGACACGCCTCGGCGGTGAGGTTGTCCACCACCGTCATCCCCACGCCCGTGCGCACCAGCGCCGCCGCGATGTAGAAGGTACGCGCGGAGACGATCTCGTCCAGCTCCAGCCCGATCCGCTCGACCTCGGTGGTGAACAGGTGGCCGACCGGGCCACTCGCAGCGAGCGTGATGAACGGTTTGCCGGCAAGCTCGCCCAGGTCCAGCCGGGGCGGCGCATCCGGTAGCTCGGCTTCGTTGTAGAGCATCACCAGCTCGCCCTCGCCAAGCCAGATTTGTCCGAGCGGCGCGCCGCGCGGTGCCTGATAGCCGATCGCGATCTCGGTCTCCCGCTCGTACAGCTTGCGCAGCACATCGTCGTGGTGGACCGTCTGGAGATCGAAGCGCACGCCCGGATGCGTCTTGAGGAAGCGCGACACGGCGGTGGGCAGCGCGCTCAAGGCGAGGCTCGGCAACGCGGAGATGCGCAGCGTCGCGCCGCCGCCGGTGCGCAGGTTGCGCCCGGCCTCGCGCAGCGCCCGCACGCGTTCCTGAATGTCGGCGACGTCGCCGAACATCGCGTGCGCATCCTCGGTCGGCACCATGCGGCCGGCACTGCGCTGGAAGAGTTCAAAGCCGAGCAGGGATTCGGCGTGGCGCAGCGTCTTGGAAACGGACGGCTGCGACACGTTCAACGCGCGCGCGGCGGCGCTGACCGAGCCGTTGACGTAGACGGCGTGGAAGATCTCGATATGGCGCAGGTTCATCAGCGCGCCACCCTAGCCGGGTGCCCGCGCGGCGAACACCGCCGTGTCGAGCGCGCCCGCGCGGCGCGCCACCAGCGTGGCGACGGTGAGGTTGGCGGAGACGGAGGGCGTGGTGCGCGTCATGTCGAGCAACCGGTCGAACGGCAGCACGAGGCCGACGACCAGCGCGGTCTGCTCGGGCGCTACACCCACTGCCGACAGCATCGCCGCCAGCATGAACAGCGAGGCGGAGGGCACCGGCGCGGTGCCGAACGCGGCGAGCGCGCCGGTCAGCAGCATGACGACCAGCATGCCGCCATCGGGCGCGATGCCGAGCGCCTGAAGCGCGAACTGACCCATCAGGCCGACGTACATCGCGGTGCCGTCCTTGCCGATGCTCGTGCCGAGCGGCAGCACCGTGCCTGCAACCGAAGAGGCGATGCCGAGATTGTCCTCCGCCACGCGCAGGCCGACCGGCAGCGTCGCCGAGGAGGATGCGGTGGAGAAGCCGACCACCAGCGCATCGAGGATGCCGCGAAAGAAGCCCAGCGGCGACAGTCGCGCGATGAACGCGATCAGTGCGCCGTGGAACAGCATCTGCACCAGCGAAGCGATGACGACGCACAGCGCCAGCGCGCCGATGTTGACGAACACTGCAGCACCACCGCTCGCCACCGCGCGCGCGATCAGCGCGAGCACGCCGAACGGGGTCACCTCCATGACGATCCGCACGATGTGGAGCAGTACGGCGGCAAGCCCTTCGAACAGCGCCACCACCGGCCGCCCGGCTTCCCCCGCCGCCACCGCGCCGGTGCCAAGCAGGACGGCGGTGAAGATGACGGCGAGCATGTTGCCCTGTGCAAGCGCGTCGATGATGTTAACGGGAATGATGTCGCGCAACTGATCGGCGGCGGACACGGTGGGCCCGAGCGCATGTGGCGCGACGCCGGCCAGCACGACGCCCGCTCCGGGGCGGACGAGCAACCCGGTCGCCATGCCGATCGTCACGGCGACGATGGTGGTGAACGCGAACACCAGCACCGTGCGCCCGCCGATCGCCCCGAGCCGGCGCGGATCGCCGAGCGCGGCGATGCCGGCGGCGATCGTCACCAGTACGACGGGCACGACCAGCATCCGGATCAGCCGCACGAACAGATCGCCGACGATGGCAATGGCGTCCGCGCCGGCGGGCCATGCCGCACCGAGGATCACGCCCAGCACCAGCCCGCCGATCACGCGTTGCCACAATGGTACGGCAAACCAGCGGCGCACGATGCTCAAGCGGCTGCGCCCCAGAAGCCGGGCTGCGGCGGGTCGAGTACGCCGTCACGGTCGATCACCCTACCTGGTCGGTCCTCGCTCAGCCACAGCGGGCCGTCGAGATCGACGAACGCGGCGTTGCCGGCAAGCAGCATCGCCGGCGCGATGCCGAGCGAGGAGCACACCATGCAGCCGACCATCAGCTCGAAGCCGCGCGCGCGTGCCGCATCGGCGAGCGCGAGCGCCTCGGTCAGCCCGCCGGTCTTGTCGAGCTTGATGTTGACGTATTGGTATCGGTCGGTAAGCCCAGCCAGATCGGCGCGGGTGTGGAGCGACTCATCCGCGCACAACGGCACCCGGCTGGCGAAGCCCGCCAGCGCTGCATCCTCGCCCGCCGGCAGCGGTTGTTCGAGCAGGTCGACACGGTGCTCGACCAGCAGATCGTGCCAGCGTTCCAACTCGGCGATCGTCCAGCTTTCGTTGGGGTCGACGATCAGGCGCGGGTGCGGCGCGGCGGCGCGGACGGCGGCGATCTGATCGGCCGCGCTCCCGCGATCGACCTTCACCTTGAGGAGCGGCACGCGCGCGGCGCGAGCCGCAGCGGCGGCCATGGCATTGGGCGTGTCGATCGCGATGGTGATCGCCGAGGCAACCGGGGTGGGTGCGGCCACCCCGGCGAGTGCGGCGACGGTGGTGCCGGCGAGGCGTGCCTCCAAATCCCACAGCGCGCAGTCCACCGCATTGCGCGCAGCGCCCGCCGTGAGCAGCGCGCCAAGATCATCCCGACTTGCACCCGCCTCGATCGCGTCGGTGGCGGCGGCGATCTGCTCGAGCGCATCCACGATCGTCTCGCCATAGCGCGGGTAGGGTACGCCTTCGCCGCGCCCGATGAGGTCGCCCTGGCGCACGGTGACGGTGACGACATCCGCCGCCGTCTTCACGCCCCGCGCGATGCGGAAGGGCGCGCTCAGGCCGAAGCGGTCGTGGCGGGCGTCGAGGGTGCGAAGCATTGCAGCAGCCTATCAACGATCGGCTCGGCGCCGAAGCGATATGGGTCGGTACATGGCAGGCCGAGTGCGTCACCGGTCGTGGCACACAGCCGGCGCGCGGTATCCTCATCCAGCTTGACCGTGTTGAGCGCGATGCCGACCGCCTGCACATCCGGGCTGGTGAGCCGCGCGACCTGGAGGTTGGCGGCGAGGCATTCGGCAAGATCGGGAAGCTGGTAATGCGGCAGCCCGCGCATGCGCGCGCGCGAGGGATCGTGGCACAGCACGATC
Source organism: Sphingomonas sp. BAUL-RG-20F-R05-02 (assembly GCF_022662305.1). GTDB lineage: Bacteria > Pseudomonadota > Alphaproteobacteria > Sphingomonadales > Sphingomonadaceae > Sphingomonas. The sequence goes on along the minus strand of NZ_JAKNQH010000016.1, from coordinate 38,386 downwards.
GCCGCGGCTTGCGCGCCGTGGAGCAGGCCGGTCGACACGCCGGCGAAGGAGGGGTGGAACAGCGATCCCTGGCCCTCGATCAGATCCCAGCCATCGTCGTTGCGCGGCGGGGTGAGCATCTCGATCGCGCCCGAGATGAAATCGGCCACCACCGCGTCGAGCGGCACGCCCTCGCCGGCGATCAGGATGCCGGTCTGCCCCGTAGCGCGAAAATCGGCGGTGACGCCTCGGCGCTGCAAGGCGTCGCGCATGCTCAGCGTGGCGTACATCTTGCCGACCGAACAGTCGGTGCCGACGGTGAGCAGACGCTTGCCCGCGCGGCGCTTGCCGGTGCCGACCGGGAGCGTCGCCGGGGGATCGCGCACGTCGAACAACTGCACGCCCGCCTGCGCTGCGGTAGTCACCAGCCGGGGTTCGTCGCGCAGCCGCTGATGAAGACCGGAGGCGACGTGCATGCCCTCAGCGATGGCGAGCAGCGCGTCCGCGATCAGCGCTTCCTCCAACCGACCGCCCGCATTGGCGATGCCGAGCACCAGCGTGCGTGCGCCTGCCGCATGTCCGGCGGCGGCGTCCATGCGCGGCAGGCCGAGCGTGAGCGGGCAATCGTCGTGTCGCCATTCGCCCACGCAGTCATCACGGCGGAAGGCGGCGAGCCCGCGCGAGGTCTTGATGCCGACATCGTCGTCGGAGTGCCCGAGATAGAGCAGGAAGGGTCCGGGGATCATCGCGGTCCTGTGGGAAACGGGGTGGTGCGTCCGGTGTACACCCGCGCGCCGATCCGCCAACTAACACGCGCGGGGCAGGTCATAACCGCCGGCTATGCCCCGCAGCCGGCGGGGCGCGGGCGGAGCAGCACGCGACCCGCCGCGACGCCGGTCGCGGCGCTGTCCCGCAACGCGAGCTTGCCGTTGACGAACAGCGCTGTCACCCCGACGCTCGTCACGCGCGGGTGGATATAATCGGCGCGCGGCGCGTAGCGGGCGGGGTCGATCACCACCACGTCGGCATAATAGCCGGGGCGCAGATAGCCGCGATGGTCGATCCGGTAGATGTCCGCCGTCAGCCCGCTCGACCGGCGAATGAATTCGGCCGGCGTAATGACCTTACGCTGCTGCACGTACACCCGGTATTTCTGCGGCATGGTCGCATATTGGCGCGGGTGGCCGTCCGACCCGTCCGAACTGGTCACCACCCACGGCTGCTTCATGATGAGATCGACGTCGCGGTCCGCCATGTTGAAGCTGGCAACGCCGACGCCGGAGGGGCCGGTGCCTGCTGCGTCCGGCGTCTCGAGGATGCGGATCGCGGCGTCGATCGGGGAGACATGCCACTGCGTCGCCATCTGTGCGAGCGTGCGGCCGGTCCACGGTACGCCCTCGGAGGTGAGCAGCAGCGACTCCGCGCCGCCGCGACGGCGCAGGTTCTCGGTCATCTCGGTCTTGATTCGGGCAAGCGTCGGGGCGTCCGCAAACCGCGCGAGCATCGCCTTGTAACCACCCGCAACCGCCCAGCGCGGCACCAGCGACGCATCCACGCTGGAGCCGGAGGCAAGCCAGGGATATTGATCCGCCGTCACGTCCTGTCCGGCGGCCCGCGCGGCCTCGATGGTGGCGATCAGCTCGGGGGCATGGCCTTGCAGATCGACGCCGAGCGCCTTCAAGTGCGCGATATGGACCGGCATGTGCGCGCGCTGGCCGATCTCGATCGCTTCCTTGGTGCTGGCGATCAGGCCGATCGTGTAATCCGATTCGTCGCGCTGGTGCGTGTCGTATAGCCCGCCGCGCTTGCCGGCTTCGGCGGCGACGGCCGCGACTTCGTCGGTGGTGGCGTAGCTTTGCGGGGCGTAGAACAGACCCGTAGACAGGCCCAGCGCGCCTTCGCACATGCCCTTGGCGGCGAGCGCCTTTTCCTGCGCCAGTTCGGCGGGGTTGGGGGCACGATCGGCCTCGCCCAGCACGCGCTGGCGGATCGCGCCGAAACCGACGAACGGGACGACGTTGGTACCGATCCCGCTCGCTTGCAGCGTCTGCGCATCCGCCGCCACGTCGGGTGTGCCGCCACCGTCAACGCCGGTGATGACGGTCGATACGCCCTGCGCGAGCCACGGCAGGTTGAGCCGGGCCTTGGCATCCTTGGAGCGAATGTACGTGTCCGGGTGGGTATGCGCGTCAATCAGGCCGGGCGCGACGATCTTGCCGGTTGCGTCGATCACGCTCGCAGCGGCGGTGCGTCGGGCCGGGCCGACATAGACGATGCGGTCGCCCGCGATCTCGACCTGTCCGGTCATCGGCGGGGTCTGCGCGCCGGTGTAGATCGTGCCACCCCGGATCACGACATCGACCTTCGCCAGCGTAGACGGCGCAGCACCGACCAGCAGCAGCGCGGCGAGAATGGGCAGGCGTGTCATGGTCGGGATCCTTCAGGGGTGAGGGTGAGGCGGGCGACCGCGTGCGCCGCGACGGCGGCGCGGCTGTACAGCATCGGCTGAAGCTGGCCGACGCTCCACGTCGCGACCTGATCCTGATAATGCGGCGAGCGCGGGTCGTTCGACTGGCCGGGCAGGTTGAGCATCAGCGAATTGTCCCATGCCCCTACGTCGATCACCTGCAGGTAGCTCGCGCCGCCTCCCGCCGACCAGCCGGGACCGTTGCCGAGCCAGCGCGCCTGCACGGTATAGCTGTCGCCGCCGGTCGGACCGACCTCGATCGGCGGAAAGGCGGCGGCGATCGCGGGGATGCGCGCGAGCGGGTGCTGGATGCGCAAGGTATGCAGCGTGCCCCAGCGCCACTGCGCCGGATCCGTGCCGAGCTGCGCCTGGGCCGAGCGCCATGCGGCGACGAGGGCGGCATCGAACATCGCATCGCGCGCGGCAGCCGGGTCGGCGCCGAGCCGTGCGTCGGGGTGGGCGAGCAGGCCGAGCAGCACCGATGGCCCGATCGACGTCACGATTGCCTTCGCCCGCTCGGGCACGATCAGGTCAAGCATCCGGTGGCCAAGCTCGCGCCACAAAATCTCGAACAATGCCGCCGCGCCGCTCGCCGCGTCGAGGCGACAGTCCCAGCCGCGCAGCATCGTCACCGCCGGGCGCGCCGCGTCGGAAGCGGCCGCAGGCAGCAAAGCGACGAGCTGGCGCGCGGGCGTGGAGAGCGTGTCGTGCTGAAGCGCAACGCTGTCGGCAAGCGTGTGGTGGTTCTGGTGCGAGAGGACGTCGGCAACGCGTTGGTAGCGATAGGGGTCGCGGAAATCGAATGCGGGTATGCGGTCGGCGGGCCAATCCGGCGGCAGATTGTCCTGATTGGCGGAGGCGAACCAGCCCTTCGCCGGATTGTATTCGTGTGGCAGCGCGCGGTGGTCGCGCATCCCCGTCCAGTCGTAGCGACCGTCGCCGGGCACCGGCATCAGCCCTTCGCCACGCTTGCGCACCGGCATGAAGCCGATAACCTGCCAGCCGGTGTTGCCCGCCGTGTCCGCATAATGGAAGTTGGTGGGCGAAGGGTGGATTTTGAAAGCCTCCTGCAACCCGGCCCAGTCCCGCGCGAGGTTGATCGCAATCATCGCGAACGATCCGCCGCCGCCCGGTTGCATCGCGATCGAGGCGATCGCGGTGGCGCGGCGTCGGGCGGGATCGTGCGACACGACCGGGCCTTGCACCGCGTAGCGTAGCACCTCGGTATGCGGTGCGGCATCCTTGACCGGAATGCTGATCTCGACGCGGGTGAAGCGTTCCCAGCGTCCTGCATGCCGGTAGCGTTCGGGGTCGCTCGGGTGCAGTTCGAGGACGAACAAATCCTCCTGATCGATATGGAAGTTGGTGCGACCGAACGCGAAATGGTCGGTATGGCCCTGCATGATCCCGGCAAGCCCCGGCGCGCCGCCGCCGATCACGTCCAGTCCGGGCGCCATGAGGTGCGCGACATGGCGCGGACCGAACCCGCCGATGCCGAGATGCGGATCGTTGGCGAGGATCGGCCGCCCGCTCGCCGTACGCGACGGCGCGACGGTCCAGGCGTTGCTGCCGGCATTGGCGCGCTCCAGTCGGCCGGAGCGCTCGTCGGGATCGGTGACGGGCGTGTTCGGCCCGAACGGCAGCCGCCCGAGCCTCAGTACGCCGAGATCGTCGTCCGACACCTTCGACACGTCGAGCCCGTCCGGCACGCTGAGCGGGTGGGCGGGCATCAAGGGGGCGATCACGGCGTCGAGATCGAGCAGCCCGAGCGCTGCGAGTTGCGCACGGCGGACCTCGTCGTCGGTGTTGCCTGACGCCGCACCGCGCGCCAGCACCATGTCGCGGATATCCCAGCGGATCGGCGCGACGCCGAGGATACGGTACTCCAGCGGCAGCAGCGTCGGGTCCGCCGTCACCTCGTCGATGCGCGCGTTGATGCCGGCGATGTACGCGCGGCCGCAGGCGAGCACATCGGCGGGCACGCGGGCGAGTTCCGCATCGAGATCGCCGCGATAATGGAACAGCCGGGCCTGCGCGTCATGCGCCACGAACTCCGCGCCGAATGCCTCCGCCATGCGGCCGAGTTCGCGGCGATGCCCGAAATCGATCTGGAACAGCCGGTCGCGTGCGACGACATAGCCTTGCCCGAAGAACGCATCGGGGATCGACTGCGCGCGGATATGCGGCACGCCGTAGACATCGTCCACGATCTCGATCGCCGATGTCAGCCCGCGCACGCCCGTCCGTCGCACGCCTGCCTCTGCCGCGTGGCAGGCCGGGCCGGCGGCGAGCGCGGCGACTGCGACCGAACGCAGCAGAAAGGATCGGCGGTCAATCATCATGGGGCTTTCCTGGCTCACGCGAAGCCGTAAGGCTAGCCGCGTGCTGCGGTGCGGGGGCATGAATAGCACTGGCTAAGGCATAGCGATAAGTTATGGCATGCCGCCCATAGAGGCAGGCTATGGGGGAGTGACTATCCGGCTCTTGACGCCCTCGCACAAGACCGCTCAACCTCCCGCATTGAAGCAGGTGGAACTGACCCACAGAGGTCGGGGGTACAACAGCCGAAGTTCACAGGTGATGGAAAGCGTCGAGAAACGCGCCACGGCTGCGGGACCGGTCAGGGAAGGAACAGATATGACGACTTCGGATCAGGCCCGGCGCCGGATGGCGATGACGGTCGGGTGCAGCCTCGCGGCCTTGGTGCTGGCGGGCGCGTCGGCTGTTCCCGCTGCGGGGCAGACGACCACGCCCCCCGTGGCGGGCGCGTCGGGGCAAGAGGCTGCACCGTCGAACCGTGCGGACCTCCAGACGGAAAATCAGACCGGTGACGAAGCGCAGGAGGTTACCGTCACCGGATCGCGCGTGGCACGTGACGGTTTCCAGTCGCCGTCCCCGCTGACGGTGCTGACCCAGGCCGAAATCCAGAACCAGTCGCCGTCGAACAATATCGCCGATTTCGTCAACCAGCAGCCCGCGCTGGCGGGATCGACCCGCCCGTCGAACTCGCGCCTCAACCTGTCGAGCGGTCAGGCCGGCATCAATGCGCTCAACCTGCGCAACCTTGGCGAGATCCGCACGCTGGTGCTGGTCGATGGCCACCGCTCGGTTGGCTCGACGATTACTGGGCTGGTCGACGTCAACACCATCCCGCAGGGGCTGGTGAAAAGCGTCGAGGTCGTCACCGGGGGCGCATCCGCCGCTTATGGGTCGGACGCGGTGGCGGGCGTCGTCAATTTCATCCTCGACAAGAAGTTCGACGGGTTCCGCGTCACCGCCGATCAGGGCATCACCCAATATGGCGACGGCCACAATTATTCGGCGACGCTGACGGCGGGTACCGGCTTCGCGGATGGTCGCGGCCATATCGAGGTGGAGGGCGAATACGCGCACCGCGACGGCATTTTCCAGGTCGATCGCGACTGGAACGCGACCGGCTATGTCCGCATCCAGGACCCGAACTGGACCGCGAACAGCACCACGCCGCAGTTCATCACCACGCAGCGGCAGATCGGCGCGGCCAACTCCGCGCCCGGCGGCCTCATCACCGGCAGCACACCGATTGCCGGACGCGGCATCGCTGCGAACAGCCTGCGCGGCATCTACTTCACGTCGGGCGGCCAGCCGCAGCAGTTCCAATATGGCGGGCTGACCTTCCCGTCGCCGACCGGCAGCGCCGCGCCCACGCTGACGCAGGGCGGAAGCTGGCAGGTCAACGATTCGGGTCGCAATATCGGCCTCGACCCGCAGGACGATCGCTACGGCGTGTTCGGGCGGGTGAGCTACGACGTGGCCGATCAGGTCGAAGTGTATGCGGAGGCGTCGTACAACCGGCAGCACATCCTGTTCAACGCCGGCCCGAACCTCCAGACCGGCCTGACCATCGCCGCGACCAACCCGTACCTTGTCGCGGCGCTCGGCGCTTCGCGGCTGGCCGGCATCAGCAGCGTGACGCTGGCGACCACCTCGGTCGATCTGCCGTACCGGATCGTCGATAACCGCCGCGCGGTGCAGCGGTATCAGATCGGCGCCGACGGCAAGTTCGACCTGTTCGGCAAATCGGTGGCGTGGGACGTTTACGGGCAATATGGCCGCGCCGACCTGCGCGAGCAGCTCCGCAACGTCCAGAACATCGCGCGCATCGCCAACGCGACTGCCGCCGTCACCGCACCGGCCGGCAATCCCGGCGGCTATGCGGCGGGATCGATCCAGTGCGCCATCAACGTCGATGCGGGCACCGCCAATGACGACAAGGCGTGCGTGCCGCTCAACCGGCTCGGCATCGGCGTGGCCGATCCAGCGGCGATCGCCTATGTGCTGGGCGCGCCGTACCGCGACGAGACGACCGAGCAGAAGACGGCGGGCCTCAACCTGCGCGCCTCGCCGTTCCGCACCTGGGCGGGGGACGTCAGCGTCGCGATCGGCGGCGAATGGCGCGAGGAGAGTATCCGCGGGTACGTGCCGCAGCAGTTCCAGCCGGTTTCGACCGTCAACGCGCAAGGCCGGCCGACCGTGACCAACACCTGGTCGGTCGGCAACTACCTGCCCACCAACGGCCGCTACAACGTCAAGGAAGCGTATCTCGAAACGGTGGTGCCGCTCGGCCTCGGGCTGGAGTTCAACGGCGCGGTGCGTGGCACGGACTACTCGACCTCGGGCAGCGTCGCGACGTGGAAGCTGGGCGGAACGTGGCAGCCGATCCCGGACATCCGCTTCCGCGTGGTGCGCTCCCGCGACATCCGCGCGCCCAATTTGAACGAATTGTATCAGGCGGGCTCGGCCAACAGCGATGCGGTGCGCAACCCGCTGTTCACCGCCGATGGCACCCATGGTCCCGCCAGCTACAGCTATTCGGGGATCGCGACCGGCAACCCGAACCTGCGGCCGGAAATCGCGAATTCCTGGACGATCGGCGCGGTAATTTCGCCGCGCTTCCTGAAGGGGTTCAACGCCTCGATCGATTATTGGCGGATCAAGATCGCGCAGGGCATCACCAGCTTCAGCGCACAGGACATCGAAAATCTGTGCAGCCTGGGGCAGCAGCAGTTCTGCGATGCGATCACCCGGGATGAGTCCCGCTCAACGCCAGGCCAGCCCTACCTGCTGATCCGCACCCAGCCGTTCAATGCCGCCAACCAGCTTGCGCGCGGCATCGATTTCGACACCAGCTACCGCCTGCCGCTTTCCGGCAAGACCGTGCTGACCCTGCGCGGCGAGGCGACACGGTATCTCGACAACATTCTCGACACCGGCGTGCAGGGTGCGGTCGTCGTCAATACGGTGGGCGTGAACGGGGGGCAGTCGACGACGCCGACCTGGATCTTCCGGGGCAGCGCGACGCTCGACCTGCCGACCACCTCGATCACCGTGGTCGGCCGCGGCGTCAGCGCGGGGCGGTACGCGAGCACGGGCATCGAGTGCCAGACGAGCTGTCCGCTTTCGACCACGAACGCGCCGACCTATGACAACAATCAGGTCTCGGGGCTGTTCTACGCCGACGTGAACGTGACGCAGAACGTGACCGTCGCCGACAAGGTGCAGGCGCAATTCTTCGTCAACGTCACCAACGTGTTCAACCGCGCGCCGCTGCTCGTGCCGGAGACCGGGCTCGCCGCGAACAGCACCTATTCCGACCTGCTCGGGCGGGCCTTCCGCGTCGGCATTCGCGTGCAGACGCGATGAGGCAACTGCTATTCGCCACGCTGGCGCTCGCCGCGCCGGTGGCGGCGCAGACGGAGCCAGCGCCGGGGCAGGCCGACGTGGCGCGTGCCGAACGCGTGCTCGCCCGCGCGCCGGTGGTGGACGGGCACAACGATCTCGCCTGGGAGATCGCGCACTACAATGGCGGTCGGGTCGCGGTTGTGCGGGAGAATGGCGCGGACCTGCCGCGCCCGCTCCAGACCGATCTCGCGCGGTTGAAAGCCGGCCATGTCGGCGGGCAATTCTGGTCGGTGTGGATCCCGGCGGACGTGACCGGCCCCAAGGCGGTCGAGATGACGCTGGAGCAGATCGACGTGGTGCGTCGGCTGGTCGCGGCCAATCCGGATCGCCTCGCGCTCGCCACTACCGCCGCCGACGTGCGGCGGATCGCGGCGAGCGGTCGCACCGCCAGCCTGATCGGGGTGGAGGGCGGCCACCAGATCGACGGGCGGCTGTCGGTGTTGCGCGACTACCGCGCGCTCGGCGTCGCCTATATGACGCTCACCCACACGCGCAGCCTCGACTGGGCGGATTCCTCCACCGACGATGCGGTGGCGGGCGGGCTGTCGCCGTTCGGCAAGCGCGTGGTCGCCGAGATGAACCGGATCGGCATGCTGGTCGACGTCAGCCACATCGCGGATACGACGATGCGCGCCGCGCTCGCGGTATCGAAGGCGCCGGTGATCGCCTCGCACTCCTCCGCCCGTGCACTGGCGGGCGTGCCGCGCAACATCCCCGACGATCTGCTCGCCGCGATCGGCGCGAACGGGGGTGTGGTGATGGTAAACTTCTACCCGGCGTTCCTGTCCAACGCGTGGAAGCAATGGGACGTGGCGCGTACCGCCTATGCCAAAACCCTCGGCGTGCCGGGCGACGTGTACGGCCCGCGCGCCGCCGCGCCGCTGGTCGAATGGGACCGGACGCACCCGATGCCGCATGTCACGGTGGCGACGGTGGCCGATCATATCGAGCATGTCGCCAAAGTCGCTGGGCACGACCATGTCGGGCTCGGCGGGGATTTCGACGGGATCGACGGTACCGCGCCCGAAGGGATGAACGGTGTCGACGGCTATCCCAAGGTGATCGCGGAACTCGCCCGCCGGGGCTGGAGCGACGCCGACCTCGCCAAGCTGACCAGCGGCAACATCCTGCGCGTGCTGGACCGCGCACAGGCGGTGGCCGCATCGATGGCGAACCTGCCGGCGGACGACGCCACGGACCGTGGTGCGCGCTAGCGCGGGCCGATGGTTGTGACGGTCGCCGCGCCCGCCGACGCCCCGCCGCGCCCGGCTCGGCGGCTGATGGCGATCTTCGTCCTGCTCGGGTTTTCGGCGGGGTTGCCGTTCTACATGTTCTCGACCGTGCTGTCGGCGCGGCTGGCGAAACATGGGCTGGATATTGTCCTGATCGGCTTCTTCGGGTGGGTGGCGCTGCTGCCCACCTTCAAGTTCGCCTGGGCACCGCTGCTCGATGCCTTTCCCGTGCCGGGCCTGTCGCGGCTCTACGGCAAGCGCATGGGCTGGATCATCACCGCGCAGATCGGGATCGTCGCGGCGATGGTGGCGATGGCCTACACCTCCGCCGATACCAACCTGCCGCTGGTCGCGCTGCTCGCGGTGCTGCTCGCCTTCTGGACGACGACGCTGGAGGTGGCCGCCGACGGCTGGCGCATCGAACTCGCGCCAACCGCGGCGGAGCAGGGGCCGCTCGCCGCCGCGAACCTGTGGGGGTACCGCACCGCCATGGCCGCCTCGTCGCTGGTCGGGCTGACGGTGGCGGATCGCGCCGGCTGGGTGTGGAGCTACCTCGCCGTCGCGCTGCTCGCGGCGTTGCCGCTGCCCTTGCTGCTCGGCCTCACGCCGGCCGCGCGTGACGCCCGCCAGCGCGCGGGCGCGCTGGCGGCGGGGCTGGCGGCGGTGGTGGTGTTGCTGGCCGGAACGCTGGTCGTGTTCGGTGCGCTCGGCTGGGTCGCGCTGCATCTCGCCACCGCCGCCGGCGTCACCGCGAAGAGCAACGCCACCGTCGCGGTGCTGTTGCTGTGCCTGGTGCCATTCGTGCTGATGGCGATCGCGCTGCCGAAGATCGTGCGGTTGCCGGCGACGGCCTGGGCGCGGCGTTCCACCTGGCTGGGGCCGTACGTCAACATCTTCTGGCGGTTCGGCTACCGGGTGCTGCCGCTGCTCGGCTTCGTCACCTTCTACCGGATGGGGGACGTGCTGACCCTTTGGGGCGTCAAGCCGCTCGAAATCGCCGCGCACTATGATCTTACCACCATGGGGATCGCCGACGGGTTCGTGACGACGCCGTCGAGCATGGCGGGCGTGGTGGTCGGCGCGGCGCTGGCGGTGCGGCTGCGCATGAGCCGCGCGCTCGCGCTGGGCGCGATCGGATCTGCGCTCGGCAACTGGATCTTCGTGTGGCTGTGGCATGTGCCGCCCAACCCGGTGGCGATCTATACAGCCACCGCCGTCGACCAATTCGCGCACGGCATGGAAGGCGCGATCTTCGTCGTCTACCTGTCGCTGCTGGTGAACCCGCGCTACGCGGGCGCACAATATGCGTTCCTGTCCGGCTTCGCGTTCCTGCTGCCACGGCTGCTGCAAGGTGCCGGCGGCGATATCGTCAAGAGCATTGGCTATGACGGCTTCTTCTGGCTGTCCGGCGCGCTTAGCCTGGCGGCGGTACTGTTCCTGCCGGTGATCGCCGGCGTCCGGCCGCGCGACGAGGAGACACCATGATCGACATCGATGCCGCCTTTGCGCCTGCCGCCGCCGCCGTTGCCGCCGGGCAGATCCCCGGCGCGACGCTGGGCGTGGTCACCCGCGACGGCCACATCGCCACGCGGACGGCGGGGCTGGCGCAGAAAGAGCCGGAAGCGGAGCCGCTGACGGCGGCGCACTGGTTCGATCTCGCGTCCGTATCCAAGGTGATCGCGACCACCAGCATGATCCTCACGCTCGCCGATCAGGGTCGCATCGACCTCGACCGGCCGCTGACCGACGCGATCCCCGACCTGCGCCAGTATGACGTCGCAAACGCGGCCGAGCGGCGGCTGACGTTCCGCGACTGTCTGGTCCACCGCACCTTCCTGCCGGCGGTGGAGCCGATCTACACCTATGGCGATGATCCCGCGCGGCTGCGCGCGTTCGTGCTGCAACGCGAATGGCGGCATGGGCCGGCGGTCTATTCGGACATCAACTTTATCCTGCTCGGCATCGCGATCGAACGGATCACCGGTGCTTCGCTGGCAGACTGGCCGCTGGGGCCGGATCTCTCCTTCGGGCCGCCGCCAGGGCCTGCGGTCGCGACCGAGCGGTGCGCCTGGCGCGGGCGTGTGCTGAAGGGCGAAGTGCATGACGAGAATTGCGCGGCGATGGGCGGGGCGACCGGACATGCCGGGCTGTTCGGCACCGTCGCGGGGGTGCTCGGCTTCGCGCAGCGGGTGCTGGACGGCAGCGGCCTGTCACCCGCGGCGCTTGGCGCAATCCTGACGCCGGTGAACGGCCCGCGCACCTGCGGCTGGGAGGTTCGCCATGCCGACTGGTCGGGTGGTCAGCGCTGCTCGCCCGCCACCATCGGGCATACCGGCTTCACCGGCACCGGCCTGTGGATCGATCCGGAGCGGGGGCTTGCCTGGACGTTGCTTACCAATCGCGTCCACCCGACCCGCCACCGCGACAGCGGCATCTTCACGCTGCGCCCGGCGGTCGGCGATGCGGTGATCGCGGCGGCGGCTTAGGGCGCTCCGGCGATGCTCAGCCACAGGCCGGTCGCGTCGTCGGACGGCTTGAAGCGGGCGAACCGGGTACCATCAGGGTCGTCCCCCTCGATCGCACGCAGCCGGGTCGCGAGACCGTGCAAACCATCGCGGCGCAGCGCGCGGGCGAAGTCATCCGCCGGCAGGCCGTAATCGTCGATCAGCGCGGCGAGGCCGTCGGTCATCAGCACCAGTTCGTCGCCGGGCGCGACGACGACCGCATCATAGTGGACCGCTTCGGCATGGTTCGGCTCCACGCCAAGGATGCGCCGTTCGGCGCGGGCACGGTGGCGGCGCAAGTGGTCGAGCGTCGGCGCGCTGCGGGCCGGCAGCAGCGCGAATCCGGCGGCGCGGATCGCCTCCGCCTCCTGCGTTTCGGCCGGGCTCGGCTGCGGACCGAGGCGCCGTACCAAATCGCCACGCAGGTGCAGGCAGGCACAGTCGGCAAGCCAGGCGACGTTCAGTCGTGTTTCCTCAAGCGCGACGCACAGGAAGGCGGCGCTGGGTAGTTCCCACCGTTCCAGCGGCTCGCGAAGGCGAGCGCGGTGGAAGGCGTCCAGCAGCGAGGAGAACACGCCCGCGACGATGTCCGGCAGCGCGGCCGCCGGCGAGGAGGCGAACGCGCGGTCTGCCATGGCGGCGATCCACGCGGCGCCACCCTGTTCGCCTAGCAGTCCGGGCGGCGCGAGATCGGTCGCCCCGTCGATCACCCACGCCAGCCGCATGCCCGCGCCGGCGCGATCGTCGTTGGCGACGGCAGCGCTACCGGAGAGGCTGATCGACTGCACGAGATCGAAATGCAGCATGTCGCTCTCCCTCAGACCGTGATGGCGGGATCGGCGTGGCGGTACGGGAAGTCAACCCGGATCGGCGGCCGATGAGCGGATCAGGGTACGGCCGGCGACGCGATGCGCCACGTGCCGCGTCCGGCGTTCTTGGCTTCGTACAACGCCTGATCCGCGCGGCGGTACACCACCTCCATCGCCTGCTCGTCACGGTCGACGATGACCGCCCCGATGCTGAGCGCAACGCGCAGTCTGTGCGCGCCCGCCGAAACCGGGTCCGCGAAGGTGGCGTAGAGGCGGCGGCACACCTCCCCGACGGCGTGCGCATCGGCGACATCCGCAACGACGATCGCGAATTCGTCACCGCCCAGCCTGAAGATGGTGTCGCGCTGTCGCATGGCATCGCTCAACTGATCGGCGACCGCGACCAGCAAGGCGTCACCCGTGTCGTGGCCGAGTTCGTCGTTGACTTGCTTGAAGCGATCGAGATCGATCAGCAGCAGGGCGAACGGCTGCCGGCGTGCCTGCGCGAGTTGTCGGCCGACAACCTCGCCATAGCGCCGCCGGTTGCCGAGACCCGTGAGCGTGTCGGTATAGGCGAGCTTTTCCAGCTCCGTCTGGCTGACGAGCAGTTCGGCGGTGCGCTGCGCGATAAGGTGTTCCAGTCTCCGCTGGCGGCTGCGGGCAGCGCGCATGCGCAACTGGAACAGGGCGACGACGGCAGCAATCAGGGCGAGGACGGCGAAGACGCGGAACACGGTCGTCTCGAACCACTTGCGCTGCACCTCCAGCTTGAGCACCAGCGGCGTGCCCACCGGCCGCAGCCTGCCGCCCGCAGACGGGGCAAGTGCCCACACCACCAGCGTCGACGTGCCCGGCGGCAGATTGGTGTAGCGCGCCACGCGGTGCTGCGCGTCGACCCGCGTCCAGTCCTGTTCCAGCGGCGACAGCCGGTAGGCGAAGGTCTGATCCCGGCCCGCGTAATCGAGCAGCGCGAATTCGGCGGTTACGCCGCGTTCGGCCGAGGCGATGGTCAGCACAGCGCCGGGCTGTGGCGGTGGAACGGCATGACCGCCCGCATCGATTGCGGTGAACCGCAGCGGCGCGGCGACGGTGGGGCGCGCCGGGACCGCCGGGTCGACCAGGGCCAGTCCGCCGAAGCTGGCGAACACCAGCCGGCCGTCGGGCAGAACGTCTCCGGCTCCGGTCCAGTTGGCGACGAAGGGAACGCCGTCGGCAGCCCGGAGCGGGGTGACCGTCAACGTATCGGGATCGATCCTGACGATGCCACCATCGGTGCTTGCCCAGATCGCAGCGCCTGGCACGCGGAGCAGCTTGTCGATGGTATCGTGCGGCAATCCGTCGGATCGGCCGAGGTGACGAACCGAGCGCCATGTTGCGCCGTCGCGCTGGAAGATCGTTATCCCGCCACCCAGCGTCCCCGCCCACAACCGTCCGTGATGATCGACGAGCAACGTGCTGATGTAGTTGGCCTGCAACTCCGGTGCGGCGGCGGAATGGGGTTGGAACGCAGTGACGTTGCCGCTCGCCAGATCGACGCGGTTGAGTCCGCGCGCCGTTCCGATCCACAAGGCGCCGTCCGGCGTGGTCGCCATCGATCGGACGCGAGGGTCGCTCAACATCTTTGACCATGCCACGTGTATGAGCGTCGTCGGATGGCGCACGTCGACCGCCCCAACGCCATCGCCGCCGACATAAAGCGTCGTGCCGTCGAGCAGCAGGCGCGACCAGCGCGCGGACGACAGCGTGATCGGCGGGCGGCTGTTCGCGGGCGTGAAGAACAGCCCGTCCTCACCCGCGGTGAACGCGCCGCCGCCCGGCGTGAAGGCGAAGGCGGTGACGCCACGCCGCGCGCCGGGCACCGTCGATTGCCGCACCGGCGAGCCGGGCGCATTCCGGTTCGGCGTCAGGCGTCGGGCCGGGGCATCCGCCGATCCATACCAGATGCTGCCGTCCGGTGCCGCACCGACCGACCATGCCGCCTCGGGGGCAATGTCGGCGCGCGGACGCAGGATGCTGACGAGACCGAGCACACGGTGCGGAACCGGATCGACGTAGGATAACGTGGCGTCTCCCACGACCCAGATCATCCCGGAACGGTCGCGGAACAGGTGGTTGAGGCCGTTTTCAGGCAAGCTGCCGGGGATGGCGGGATCATGGGTCAGATGCCGCACGTGTCCGGACGAAGCGTCGACTTCCACAACCCCGTCCCGCGATCCGACCCATAGCTGATCGTCCCCGGCGTCGATCATCGACGTCACCACCGGCGCGCGACCATTCTGCTCGATGCCGAAGCGACGGGAGCCGCCTGCCGGATCGACCACCACCAGACCCGACGTATCGGTCGCGACCCACACCCGACCCTGCCGATCCTCGACCAGGGATTCGATCGTGCCCGTCGTCAGGCCGAGCGCGATTTCCGTAAAGCGGCGGCTGCCCCGCTCGCGCCGGAACAGACGTACCCCGCTCGCCACCCAGAGCGCACCGTGGCGGTCGGCCATCACCGCGCGGACCGTACCAGCAGGCAGACCGCTCGCGCTGCCTGGCGCAACCATCGTGACGTGATGGTCGGGACCACGAACGACCGCGAGACCACGATCGCTTCCCACCCACAGATTGCCTGCGTCGTCGTCATCGATCGCCTGCACGTGGGCGTGATCCAGCGCGGTGCGATTGGCAGGCCGGCGAAACGTCTCGGTAGCGGCGTCGTGCCACAACAGGCCTTCGGCGCTCATGCCGAGCCACAGTCGCCCACCGCGATCCGCGAACAGCGTGCTGACCATCAGCTCGGGCAGTGCGCCGGTCGCCGGGCCGGGTTCGGTGGTATAGGACTTGAACCCGACCCCGTCCCAACGCGCAAGCCCGCCGTCCGTCGCCAGCCAGATGAAGCCTTGCCCGTCCTGCGCCACCGCGCGCGGCAATCCGGCATCGGGGATGGCAGCATCCCGCGCTGCGACCTTGAAGAACAGGTCGGCGACGGATCGCCAGGGATCATGTGCCGCAACCGTGAAAACAGATGGGGCCGGAGCGAGAGGATGCGGACGATCGGGATGGACCGCGGCGGCGCCAAGCACGCTTGCGGCGGCGATCAACATCCATCCAAGACCATATCGCAGCCACCGCATCGCCATCCTATAACAGTCGCATGTTGAAGATCTTTTAAGCTGTGTCGTGATGGGCGGATCGGCGCGATTCGAGAGGATGAACGTACAGGCCTGCAACCTGGCGTCGCCCGCACCGGTTGGCTGATGTCCGATGAAGCTCCATACAAGCCGTCGCGCCACGATCCGTAGCTCATCCGAGCGTCGCGATTAGACGGCTGGTTCATGACAGCACCGGAACAAACCCACAGGGCAACCCGTTCGCGGATCATGCAACCTGTCACGCCACCGCCGGCCAAAAACCCGATCGACCTGATCACGGCTAAGCTGCACGTCGTATCGAACGACTTCTTCCTGCAGTTGCCCAACATCGTCGGCGGCCTGCTTTTTGTAGTGCTTGCGTGGTTTGTCGGAAAGCTGGTGGCGGCCGGTGTGCGCAGGGCCTTCCACCATAAGAACCTGATCGATCTCGGCGGTGTGCTTGCATCCTTGACGTTTGGCCTGGTGGTCGCCGCATCGGTGATGATCGCAGCGGTCATCATCTTCCCAAGCGTGAAGCCGGCGACGATCATCTCCAGCCTCGGCATCGGCTCGGTCGCGATCGGCTTTGCCTTCAAGGATATCCTGCAGAACCTGCTCGCGGGCATCCTGCTGCTCGTCAACCGGCCCTACCGGCGCGGCGACCAGATCGTCGTCAAGGATTTCGAGGGCACGGTGGAGCACATCCAAAGTCGCGCGACCCTCATCAAGACCTATGACGGACGGCGCGTCATCATCCCCAATTCCGACGTCTATACCTCGCCGGTTACCGTCAACACCGCGTTTCCGGTGCGCCGCGACCAGTTCGATATCGGCATCGGCTATGGCGACAAGCCCGATCGCGCGATCACCATATTCACTGAAGCGATCGCCAAGGTCGACGGCGTGGAGGTGGATCCCGCACCGGAGGTGCTGCCTTGGGGCCTGGATGCGAATTGGGTGACATTGCGCGCGCGGTGGTGGTCGCAGTCCAAGCGCACCAATATCGTCCACCTGCGCGCCCGCGTGATCCTGGCGATCTGGCACGCCGCAGCGGAGAATGGCATAGACCTGCCGTTCCCGACGCAGCAGATCCTGTTCCACGACCAGACCGAAGAGACCGACGGCGACCGTACCCGGCAGCGCGAGGGATGGCCGGCCGGCTCCCATCCGCCGCGCGCACGTGCTTCGGTGCGCTCCGGCGATGACGGTTGATGACGGTTGCGAGGCGCTGGTGACCACGAAGCCTGACGCAGCTGCCATCGACGGCGACCTCAGTCCTCGACTGGCGCAACTGGCGCTCTATCGCTGGTGGCGTCGCGCCATCGTCGCGGACATCGATCACGAAGCGGTCGTGGCCCGCATCGTCGAAGACAGCGGCTGGTCTCCCCGGTTCGCGTTCATGACCATGATGTCGGCGGGCATCGCCGTGCTTGGCCTGCTGCTGTCCTCGCCGGCCGTGGTTATCGGTGCGATGCTGATTTCGCCGTTGATGAACCCGATCCTCGGCTTTGGCTTCAGCCTTGCCCTGTTCGATTTTCGGGAGCTTCGGCGATCGTTGAAGGCGCTTGCGATCGGGTCGGTCGCCGCGGTGATCTTTACCGCCCTGATCGTGCTGATCTCACCGCTTCAGGCTCCGACTGCGGAAATCGTCGCGCGGACCAGGCCCAATCTGTTCGATCTCGCCGTGGCGCTGTTCGCGGCGCTCGCCGGTACCTTTGCGATCATACGCGGGCGCGGCGAGACCATCGTCGGCGTCGCTATCGCCACGGCGCTGATGCCCCCGCTCGCGGTGGTCGGTTACGGTCTCGCCACGCATAATCTCCCCGTCGGGGCAGGGGCGCTGGCGCTGTTCGTCACCAACTTCATCACGATCGCACTATCGGCCACGGCGATGGCGCGGTTCTACGGCTTCGGTCACTATCTGTCGCGCCGCCAGAGCCTGACGCAGACGGTCCTCCTCTTCATGGTGTTCGCGATCATGGCGGTGCCGCTTGGCATTTCGCTGAACCGGATCGGACGCGAAGCGCTGGCGACGTCGCAGACCCGCACGCTGCTGAACGACAAGTTCGGCGCAACAGCGCGGGTGACGCAGCTCGATCTGGATTTTTCCGCCGACCCGCTGCTGATCCGCGCGGTCGTCATCGCACCCCGAGCAGCCATGCAGAAGGTTGCGGCACTGCAAAGCGCGTTGTCCAGCCGTCTTGGCCGCCCGGTGAGGCTGAACCTCGATCAGATCATGCTGGAGCCCGGTGCTGGTGCACTGGAGGCGCAGCGTGAGGAACTGCGTCAAGCCGGAGACTTCGCCAAGCAGGAGACGGAGCGCAGCGCCTCACTTGCGCGCATGGTCGAACTCGTCACCGGCGTCGCCGCTGACGACGTGACGATTGATCGCGATCACCACCGCGTCACTGCGGCGGCCGCGGCGCTGCCCGGAGCCGCGCTCGACACCTACCGGGTTCTCGAAACGCGCATAGCGGCAGAAGATGCGGGCTGGAGCGTATCGGTCGTGCCGCCGCAGTCCGGGCTTCCTCAAATCGCCTTTGCCGACAATGTCGACACGCTCGATCCAGCCGCGCATGACGCGGTCGCCACCTCGATCTGGGCGGCAAAGCGTTGGAACATGCCGGCGCTTGGGGTTCCCGGGCTGCCGTCCGGCGAACCGCCGGCACGGCCCAACCTTTCGCAGCGCCGGGCACTTGCGATCGCGACCCTACTCAAGGCGCAGGGTATCGTCCCAATCGCAACACCATCGGCGGGGCAGCGTTTCGCGCTCATCCCGGGCGCGGCGGTGAACCCTTGAACGTCCGGAGGCTATCTACCTCCGCGCCTCCTGGCGCTGCACCGCCGAACCCGACGCGCGCCGCGACGTACATCGCAGTGGGCGATGTCCCGCGCGTCATGGTACTTCGGTGTGTCGACAAACTGTGCGACCGGTTCGCCACCACGGATAAGGAAAGGCGGCTGCGCGACGGGCCCGCTTGTATCGGAGAAACCGCATGATCGTCGCCATTGCCCTGATCGTCGCGCTCGTCGTGACGCTTGCGCTGACCTTTGGGCGGTTCGCACGCAGCGACGGGTGGCGCGCCACCGTCACGCCGCTTGCATCGATCATCGGTTCCGGGTTCCTGATCTGCGGGCCGCTGCTCGCTCGGGAGTTCGGCAGCGCCGCGTTGCTGGCGATGGCGGCGCTACTCGCCATCGCCTATGCGGCAGGCTGGGTGATCCGGTTCAACATCGTGCATGTCGAGAACCATCTCGCGCAGGCCCCGTTCAACGATCCGATCGCCTGGACGGCACGGATCACGCAAGGCGTGCTAGCGCTCGCCTACGCCGTCTCGGTCGCCTATTACCTGAAACTTCTCGCCGAGTTTTCGCTGAAGCCGATCGCGATCGATCCCGCGTGGGAGCCGCTCGCCGCCAACGTCATCGTCACCGTCCTGATCGCACTAATGACGTTGCTCGCGCTCGGCGGCAGCCTGCGTCGCGTCGAGCATCTTGCGCACGGTACGGTGTCGATCAAGATCGGGATTATCGCCGGGCTGCTGGTGGCGCTGGGGATCGCCTGGGCGACGGGCGGCATGGCGGGCGAACTGCCACCGGTGCGGCTGTCCTGGGGAAGTATTCCGATGCTGCTCGGTCTTATTATCACGGTGCAGGGTTTCGAAACCTCACGCTATCTCGGCCATGCCTATCCGCCCGAGCTGCGGATCAAGACGATGCGGCACGCACAGTGGATCGCGTCGGCGATTTACCTCGCGTTCATTGCGCTGCTCACGCCCTTCCTGTCGCGCGCTGCCGCGACCGAGGGGGTTGCCGGCATTCTCGATATCATGGCGTTGATCGCACCCGCACTCGGCGTGTTCGTGCTGATCGGCGCGGTGTCGAGCCAGCTCAGCGCGGCGGTCGCGGACTCGATCGGGTCGGGCGGTCTGGTCAACGAGGTCTCGCACCGCAAGATCAGCGTCCCGCTGGCGTTCACGCTTGCCGGTGCGCTTGCCGTCCTCGTGGTGTGGCTGACCGATCCGTTCCAGGTCGTTGCCCTGTCGTCGCGGGCGTTTGCCTTGTTCTACGCGATGCAATGCCTGCTCGCCGTGCTCGTGTCGCTCAAGCGTGGTGCGGGCACGTTTGCGCATCGGGCCGGGTTCGTCGTTATCGGCCTGATCTGTCTGGTGGCGGTTTTCGTGGGCGCACCGGCCGAGGGCTGAGATTGCGGGCGCTCGGAGACCGGCGTCCTGCCGACGAACCATGCGCCCGATCCGCAGGTCCGGACGTTATACCTTCCCGGTACAAGCCGACCTGTCAAACCAAAGGAGCCGCCGATGTCGGACCTCAGCCTGCACGATCTGTCCAAGAAGATGGCGAAGCTTGATTTCACGATGATGGCGACCCGCTCGCAGGATGGGACCATGACGGCTCGTCCGATGAGCAACAACGGTGATGTCGAATATCGCGGCGACAGCTACTTCTTCGCTTACGATTCGTCGCGCAAAGTAGCCGATCTGCGCGCCGACCCGCAGGTGACGCTAAGCTACACCGGCGCGGCTGGCATGCTCGGCGGCCCTCCGTTGTTCGTGACTGTCTCGGGGACCGCAGCGCTGGTCGACGACAAGGCGGCTTTCGCCGATCACTGGACCAAGGACCTCGATCGGTATTTCCCGCAAGGCATCGATACACCGGGCGTGGTGATGATCCGTGTCGAAGCGAAGGCGATCCGCTATTGGGACGGCGGCGACGAGGGCGAAATCGCCATCTAGAGGCCCTGAACGGACTTTCGCGTGGTGTCGCGGAAGTCCGTTGCGCCGATCACGAACCAGCATCCCGACCAAATTCTGATCGCGCGGGTGCTTCACCATCGGCAATCCTCGACGCCGGTGATGAGCAGCGAGTGCATGCCAGCGTTGCTCTGCGCCTGACGGTCACTGCGGATGCTCGGCATCGGCACGAGACAGCGCCTGTTTCTGATCGTCGTGCGATGGCCACGCGGTGTTCGGTATAATGGGGCGCATAGCCCTGTCTGTCGGACAGGCCTGCGACCAACGGTTGGTCGCACTTCGGTGGCATGCAAATGACGTGTTCACGTTTTCGAGCTATCATAAGTACGTCGCTGAAGGGCAATACTCGAGGACGATTGATGCGCGTACCGCTGCTTTCCCGCCTGCTTCTTTCCGGTATGGCGGCAAGCCTCCTCGTTCCGGCACCGGCGGCGGCAAGTTCTCCACATCTGACCGGGCTCGAACGCGAGCTGAGCATGCTGGTGGCTGGGCGCTCCGGCGAATACGGCATCGCCGCGCTCGATCTTCGCGACGGCTCGATCGTCGCGGTCAACGGCGAGGTCCCGTTCCCGATGGCGAGTACGGTCAAGCTCGCCATCGCGGCCGCTTACCTCACCGAGGTCGATCAGGGCCGACGCAGCCTCGCCGACATGATCTCCGGCCGCCCCGCCGCGCAAGTGCTCGATCAGATGATCGTGCACAGTAACAATTACGCGGCTGATCAGATCCTCGCCACGGTGGGTGGGCCGGTCGTCGTCCAGCAGTGGTTGTCCTCGCACGGGCTGACCGGCATCCGGGTAGACCGGACGATCGCGCAATTGCTGCGCGAACACGGCCATCTTGCCGACAGCAGGGATGTCGCCACGCCCGTCGCCATGGTCGCGCTGTTGAACAAGCTCAGCAGCGGCACTGTCCTCAGTGCGCAGAGCCGCAGCTTCCTGCTCGACCTGATGAGCCGGTGCGCAACGGGTACGCGCCGCATCCGCGCCCTGCTTCCCGCCGGTACCCTGGTCGAGGACAAGACCGGCACGCTCGACGGGGTCACCAACGACGTCGGGTTCATCACCATGCCGGACGGGCACCGCGTGGCGGTCGCGGTGTTCGCGCGTGGTGGACGTGACCGCCAGCCCGGCATCGCCGAGGTTTCTCGCATGATCTACGACAGTTTTGCCGACAGCGCCCGCAGCGCGCTGTCGTTCTTCATGCGAATGCGGTGATGGGTGCCGGGTCGTCTCGCTGATCGGCAGGCGAACCGTGCGGGCGCGGCCGGCCGGGCGACGCGTGCGTACATAATCGCAGCTACAAACGGCGGCCCGCCTTGGCAACGATGGAGGTCAGCCCAAGTTAGCCGTCGGCATCGCTTCCCCGCCGCGTCAGGGCGGATGCAAGGAGGATACCTGCGCCGATCTGTAGCAGCCCGTAGGCACGGCGGCGTGTAGGGTGGCCGGCAAACGGGCGCACCAGAACGTCCACGGCGCTGATGTCGGATCTCCAGAGGTCCACATGACGTTCCGGTTGCAGCAAACCCAACAGCCCGTCGCCGATCATGAACAGTGCGGCCATCTCCGCTGATCGTCGGATGCCAAGCTGCAATACGGTCGTCTCTGTCATGTCGGGTCTCCAGCGGCTTTCAACGCATGCCGGTCAGTCCAGCCGCATGCCGACCTGATGCCGCTCGCATCCAGCAGTACGCCCAGTTCCGCGAGACAGATGGCTGTACTCTACGCCTGCGCAAGCACCGCCTTGCCCGCTACTGTGGCGAGGAGGAAGATTACCGGCACGAACGCAGCGCCGCCGATCGCCTAGGCATTCCGGCCTGCCAAGCGCCATATCAACGGCGCTCGCCAGGACATCTTATTGTCCCCCGGACTGCGCTTCCATCTGCTTGGCCATGGCGAGATGCGCGGTGATGATCGGCACTGCGGACGCGGCGGCCTGACGCACAGACGTGTTGTCGCCGGTCGTCGCATAATCTTGCGTCACCGTCAGCGCGGAGCGATGCGCGAGCGCCTGATGCTGCCAATAGGCATGGTCGAAGTCGGCACCGTTCAGGCTTTGCAGCGCCGCAAGCAGAGGCGCCTGATCGGCGCCTACGATCATCGGCGGGGGCGCCACACCCGCGCTCGCGGCCGCCTGACCGAGTGTCTGGCTGAGCTGAGCATGATCTTTCAGCATCTGCTGCGCGAACGCGCGAACCTTGGGGTCCTTGCTCTGGGCAAGCGCCGTGTCCGCCTCCAGCATCTCGAACGCATCCGACTGGCCGGCGGCGGCGACGTAGTTGCGCGTCTGCGCCGAGCCCGATGCCTGCGCGCCGGCCGGAGCGGCGAACATGACCAGCGTCGCCGCGCCAAGCATGGCGGGGGTTCGCATAACGATGCTCCTCATGGCTGTCCCTGGCCGCCGCCAGCACCGTAGATATTGCCGGTGGTGTAGCTGCCGTCATCCTCGGCCAAGCGGACGTAGATGCCGGCAAGCTCCGCCGGCTGGCCGGGACGGCCGAGCGGTGCGGTTGCGCCGAACGTCACGACCTTGCCCGGTTGTGCGCCGCCCGAGATTTGCAGCGGCGTCCAGATCGGCCCGGGTGCGACGCCGTTCACACGGATGCCCTTGGGTCCGAGTTGCTTGGCGAGCGACTTGATATAGTTCATCGTCGCAGCCTTGGTCTGCGCATAGGCGTAAAGATCGGGCGAGGGATCGTAGGCCTGCTCCGACGTGGTGCCGATGATGACCGAACCGGGTTCGAGATGCGGCAACGCCGCCTTGATGATCCAGAACGGCGCGTAGATGTTGGTCTTCATCGTCCGGTCGAATTCCTCGCTGGTGAGGTCGAGGATCGAGGGGATGGACTGCTGCCGCGCGGCGTTGCAGACCACGATGTCGAGGCCGCCCAGCGCGCTTGCCGCGCGGTCGACCAGTTGCTTGCAGAACGCCTCCGAGCGGATATCGCCGGGCAGCGGCGCAGCTTTCTGGCCGGCGCGGCGGATCAGGTCGACCACCTCGCGCGCATCGGGCTCTTCCTCGGGCAAGTAATTGATCGCGACGTCCGCGCCTTCCCGCGCATAGGCGATCGCGGCGGCGCGACCCATGCCGGAATCACCGCCGGTGATGAGCGCTTTGCGCCCCCGCAACCGGCCGCTGCCGACATAGCTGGTCTCACCGTGGTCCGGTCGCGGGTCCATCCGGCTGGCGAGTCCCGGCCAGGGCTGCGACTGCGACTTGAAGGGGGGCTTGGGGTATTTGCTGCGCGGGTCCTGCTTGCCGCCACGCGGTTTCGCCGCGTCCTGTGCAGCGGCTGGTGCGGCAATGGTTGCTGCGGCACCAAGCGCTGCGGCCCCGCTCATCACTTGGCGTCTCGTCGTATCGGTCATGGCAGCATCCCTCAAGTTACCGGTAACAACGACGTGCTTGCGGGTCGGTTGCGCGGCTGGCGGTGGGAGCCGCGAATAACTTTGATCATGGAACCGGACGGTCGGATCACGCGAGGACGGGTGACTGCTCAGCCCACACACCGACCGGAAAATTGGCGCCTATGTACCGAGGATCTGCCGGTACAGGGCGAGATAATCGTCCGCCATCCGCTCGACCGAAAAGCGCGCGATAACGGCGCGGCGGACGGCGGCGCGGTCGATCTCGCCGATCCGGTCGATGGCGGCGACGGCACCCGCGACATCATCGACGAGGAAGCCGGTTACGCCGTGTTCGATCAGCTCGGGCATCGACCCGCGCCGGGTGGCGATCACCGGTGTGCCGCAGGCCATGGCTTCGATCACCGACAGACCGAAGGGCTCGTCGAAATTGATGAGGTGCAGCAACGCGCGGGCATGGCCGAGCGCGCGTACACGCGTTTCGCCGCCGACGGCGCCGTAATAGCAAATGGTGGCGCCGTCGTGCGCCGGCGCAACCTCGCGTTCGTGATAGCCGGCATCCTGGACGATGCCGTAGAGATGCAGCGCGCGACCGCTCGCGCGGGCGGCGGCGATCGCCTCGGCCGCGCCCTTGTCGGGGTGGATGCGTCCGAAGAACAACAGGTCGTCGCTGCCGACCGGATCGAACGGGAAATCGCCAATCGGGATGCCGTGGTAGATGCGCGCGGCGTAGCGTAATGCCGGATGACGGTCGGCATCGCTGATCGCGACATAGTGCACCCGGTCCTGGTACGGCGCATACATCGGCAGGATGCGGTCTGACGAAAACCCGTGGATCGTCGTCACGATCGGCGTGCGGACCAGCCCCGCGAAGGCATGGGCCGGGAAGTCCGCCTGGTTGTGGATCAGGTCGAACCGGTCCGCCTGATCGAACAGATGGGCGAGGTGGCGGAATTCCCACACCTTCGCGTCGATCGACGGATCGTCGTTGTACGGCGCGGGGACGACCCCGTCGAGCGTGGCGGCGGTCACGCTGTCGCGCGTCGCGAACAGCGTCACGTCCACGCCGCGCGCGACCAGCGCCTCGGTCAGCAGGCTGGTGACGAGTTCCCACGGGCCATAGTGGCGCGGCGGGGTGCGCCATGCGATCGGCGCCAGCATTGCGATACGCATGGTCAGCGTGCCTCCTCCAGCCGCAGGACCAGCCCTTCGTCGGGGGCGAGCGATCCGTCAAGCACGCGCGGCGGCAAGGTCGAGGCGAGCACCGCGCCGATCGCGCCGTGCGCCGGCAGCGGCAGGCGCCGCCGCTGCGTGCCGAGGTTGAGCGCGACCAGCAACCGGTCGTCACCATGCCACCGCTCGAACGCGAGCACGTCTTCGTCCGCGTCGACCAGCGCAAACTTCCCGATCGAAAGCGCATCCTGCGCGCGGCGCAGCGTCAGGAGCGATCGGTACAACGTCAGCAGCGAATCCGGATCGTCCGATTGTGCGGCGACATTGCGCGTCGGCCAGTCCGCGTTGAGCGGCAACCATGGCTCGACAGCGCTGAACCCGGCGAAGGGTGATCCGTCCCACGGCATGGGGGTGCGCGACCGATCGCGACCGATGCCGAGGCCGGGCTGGCGCAGATCCTGCGGATCGCGGACGCGCTCCGGCGGGATCGGGACGTCGCCGATGCCGATCTCGTCACCCTGGTACAGTGTGGGCGTGCCGCGCAGCGTGAGCAGCAGCATCGCCGCGACACGGGCCTGCGCATCGCCGATTCGTGCGGCGATGCGCGGCGCGTCGTGGCTACCGAACACCCAGTTCGGCCAGCCATGTGTCGGCAACGACGCCTCGTAGTCCGCAATCACCCGGCGCAGCACGGCGGCGTTCCACCGGTTCTCGATGAGCTGGAAGTTGAAGGGCAGGTGGACCTGCGGGCGCTCGGGCGTGCCGAACCAGCGCGCGTGGCGATCGTTCGGCAGGAAGATCTCGCCGACCAGCACCCGCTCGCCATAGCTGTCGGCAAGCGCGCGGAAATCCGCCGAGATGGCGTGTGCTTCCGGCTGATCGGTGGAATGCCGCTGGATCAGGCGGTCGCGCTCGGTCCGGTCCGGCGTCCAGTCGACGTTGACGGGGTTGTCGGGGAAGCCCTCCGCCTTGACGATGTGCCACAGCACGTCGATCCGGAAGCCGTCCACGCCGCGATCCAGCCAGAAGCGCAGCACATCCATCATCGCTGCGCGCAAGGCCGGCTTGCGCCAGTTGAGGTCGGGCTGTTCCTTCAGGAAGGCGTGCAGGTAATATTGCCCGGTCGCCGCATCCCATTCCCACGCCGACCCGCCGAAATCGCTGATCCAGTTGTTGGGCGGCCCGCCGCCCGGCGCCGGGTCGCGCCAGATGTACCAATCGCGTTTCGCGCTGTCGCGTGAGGCGCGGCTTTCTGCAAACCACGGGTGCTGGTCGGAGCTGTGGTTCGGCACGAAATCGAGCAGCAACTTCAGCCCACGCGCGTGCACGCCCGCAAGCAGGCGGTCGAACGCGGCAAGATCGCCGAACATCGGCTCGATCCCGCAGTAATCCGCCACGTCATACCCGAAATCCGCCATCGGTGAAGGAAAGACCGGCGACAGCCAGATCGCGTCGACACCCAGGGTCGCCACATAATCCAGCCGCGCCTCGATACCGGCGAGGTCGCCCACGCCGTCGCCATTGCTGTCCTGAAAAGAGCGCGGGTAAATCTGGTAGATCACCCCGCGCTGCCACCATGGGCAATCGGTCCGCTGTCGCTGCATCGGCGTGTCCTACGCGGTTTTGCGGGTTCGCACACCTGCGGCGCCTGTGGTTAACCGCAGTTTAGGGTTTGGTTGGCATAGCCGCACGTGGGTTTCACACAGGAGACGGCGTTCCATGCACCGCGACCATGCTGTCGACGTGGCGATCATCGGCGCGGGGCCGGCCGGGCTGACTGCCGCCTATCAGCTGACCAAGCTCGGTTTCTCGGTGGTCGTGATCGAGAAGGACCCGGTCTATGTCGGCGGCATCAGCCGTACCGTCGAACACGAGGGGTTCCGCTTCGACATCGGCGGACACCGCTTCTTTTCCAAGTCGCGGGAAGTGGTCGATCTCTGGAACGAGATCCTGCCGGACGATTTTATCGAGCGGCCGCGGATGAGCCGCATCTTCTATGGCGGCAAATTCTACAGCTATCCGCTGCGCGCGTTCGAGGCGTTGTTCAATCTCGGCATCTGGACCTCGACGCTGTGCATCGCGAGCTATGCCAAGGCGCGGCTGCTGCCGAAGAAGGACGTGAAAAGCTTCGAGGACTGGGTGGTCAACCA
Source organism: Sphingomonas sp. BAUL-RG-20F-R05-02 (assembly GCF_022662305.1). Taxonomy (GTDB): domain Bacteria; phylum Pseudomonadota; class Alphaproteobacteria; order Sphingomonadales; family Sphingomonadaceae; genus Sphingomonas. The sequence goes on along the minus strand of NZ_JAKNQH010000016.1, from coordinate 11,095 downwards.
GTTCGGCCACAAGCTCTACTCGATTTTCTTCAAGACCTATACCGAGAAGGTGTGGGGCATGCCGTGCGACGAGATGTCGGCGGACTGGGCCGCGCAGCGGATCAAGGGGCTGAGCCTGGGCAAGGCTGTGATCGACGGCCTGAAACGGTCGCTGCGCCTTAACAAGAAACCGAATGACGGCATGGCGACCAAGACGCTGCTGGAGAGCTTCCGCTACCCGCGCAAGGGCCCCGGCATGATGTGGGACGCGGCGCGCGACCGGGTGGTCGCGGGCGGCAACCGCGTGCTGATGGGCCATGCCCTGAAGGCATTGCGGTTCGACGACGCGACGCAGCGCTGGAACGTGCAGGCGACGCATGAGGACCAGACCGTCACCATCAACGCCGCCCACGTCATCTCCTCCGCGCCGATGCGGGAACTGGCGGCGCGTGTCCAGCCCACCCCGGCGAGCATCCCGGCAGCGATGGACCTGAGCTACCGCGACTTCCTGACGGTCGCGCTCATGATCCGGTCCGAAGACCTGTTCCCGGACAACTGGATCTACATCCACGAGGAGGGGGTGAAGGTCGGTCGCGTACAGAACTTCCGGAGCTGGTCGCCCGAGATGGTGCCGGACGACACCATCGCCTGCGTCGGCCTCGAATATTTCTGTTTCGAGGGCGACGGGCTGTGGAATGCGTCGGACGCGGACCTCGTCGCGCTCGCCACGCGGGAACTCGATCAGCTCGGACTGGCCAAGCCGGAGACGGTGACCGGCGGCGTAGTGGTACGGCAGGAGAAGGCCTATCCGGTCTATGACGACGCCTATCGTGAGAACGTCGAGGCGTTGCGCCGGGATCTGGAGGATCGCTACCCCACGCTCCACATGGTCGGACGCAACGGCATGCACCGCTACAACAACCAGGACCATGCGATGATGACCGCGATGCTGACGGTCAAGAACATTGCGCACGGCGCGCGCGTCTACGACATCTGGAACGTCAACGAAGACGCCGAATATCATGAATCCGGCAACGAGGGCGCGGTCGCCGCGCTGGCCAGCGTCCGGCACGTTCCGGCCCGCCGCGCGGCATGACGCGGGAACGGCTCTGGCCGGTGGTCCTCGCCGGCTGGGCGCTGGCGGCGGCGGTGCTGGTGCTGGTGTCGGCCCGCGCGATCGCGCACCTGTGGTTCCCTGATCCAGACGACGCCATGCGGCTGGCGCAGGTCCGTGACTGGCTTGGCGGCCAGAGCTGGTGGGATGTCAGCCAGCGCCGGCTGTGGGACGGGCATTTCGCGATGCACTGGTCGCGGCTGGTCGATCTGCCGCTCGCGCTGATGATGGTATTGCTCGACCCGGTCTTCGGGCAGGCGCTGTCGACCCGCATCACGGCTACGACGGTGCCGCTGCTGACGTTGCTGGCGGTGATGGCGCTCGGCGCGGAACTCACCCGACGGCTGAGCGGCATGGAGCAGGCGAAATCCGCCGTTCTGCTGGCACCGCTGTCGGTGCCGCTCCTCTATCAGCTTCGTCCGTTGCGGATCGACCATCACGGCTGGCAGATCGCGTTCGCGCTGCTCGCCGTGGTCGCGCTGGTCGGCAGACCGGACCGGCGGTCCGGCGCGGTGATGGGGCTGGCGCTGGCGGTCCTCCTCACCATCTCGCTGGAAGGCCTGCCGGTCACCGCCGCGATCCTCGGCGTGGCGATGCTTGCCGGTGCGCTCGTGCCCGCCCGCCGCGAGCAGGCGCTGGTCGCGATCTGGACGCTGGCCGGCTTGACCCTGCTCCTCCACGTCGCGACGCGCGGGCCGGCGATGTTCAGCCCCGCGTGTGACGCCATCGCACCCGCCTGGATCGCCGCGTTGGCCATCGCCGCGATCGGATCGACGGTGCCGATGCTGCCGTACCGCATGCCGCTGATCGTGCGCCTCGTCATGCTGGCCGCGGCGGGTGGTGCCGCTTTGGCGACGCTGGCTGCGATCAGCCCGCAATGTCTGAGGGGGCCGTTCGCGGGGCTCGACCCGTTCGTTCGGCGCTTCTGGTATGAGAATGTGGCGGAGGGCCTGCCGGTCTGGAAGCAGGTTCCATCCTGGGCGGCCATGACGGTAGGCTTCCCGATCACCGGCCTGATCGGGGGCGTGCTCGCGTGGCGCGCAAGCACGGGCGAGGCGCGGATCCGCTGGACCATGCTGCTGGCGTTGGCGGCTTCGACTTTCGCGTTGTCGCTGCTGGTGATCCGGACCGGCGCGACCGCCAACGCGCTGGCGTTGCCGGGTGGCGCATGGGCGCTGCATGCGATGCTGACGCGCGCGCGCGCAGTAAGGATGCTGCCGAAGCGGATCGCGGCGACGGCGGGCGCATTGCTGGCGGCGACCCCCGGGTTGGCGGCGGCCGCGCTGTTCGGGTTTGCGCCCGCTGCCACGGTGCGCGGGGCACCTTCGGCCGCGCTGACGCGCCCGCCCTGCGATGGACTCCATGAGATTGCCGATCTCGCCGCGCTTCCCACCGCCAGGCTGTTCGCCCCCGTCGATATCACCCCGCAAATCCTCGCCACGACGACGCACAGCGCGATCGCGGGCGGATACCACCGCAATCTTGCCGCGATTGAGCGGGCGATGGCGACGTTCATGGCCGATCCCGCAACGGCGCACCGCTGGGTGTTGGAGAGCGGCGCGTCCTACGTGGTCGGCTGTCCGGGGCCGAACGAGACGGAAATGTACAAGCAGTTCGCCCCGAACGGATTTTGGGCAAGACTAGAACGGGGCGATACCTTCCCCTGGCTGCGCCCGGTCGTCATCCGCAACTCGCCGGTGCTGGTCTGGAAAGTGGTCAGATAGCGTCGCTACGCCGGATCAGGCCGCCGGCTCGCCGAAGAGCGTGATGCGGGCGGTGAGACCCGTACCGCCCGGTCCGCGTTCCACCGCAAGACCGCCGCCATGGGCCCGCGCGATCCGGTCTACGATCGACAGGCCGATGCCGGAGCCTTCGATGCGCTCCGGGCTGCCGCGCCAGAGGCGGTCCTTGAGGCGGCTCAGGTGCGCGTCGGGTACGCCGATCCCATCATCGCTGACGCTCAACTGCGCGCCCGGCCCGACACACACGACAATCGCGGTGCCGGTGGGTGTGTATTTGGTGGCGTTGTCGATCAGGTTCTGAAGCGCGAGTGCGATAGCCTCGCTGTAACCTTCGATTGGCGGCACGTTTGCCGCTGCCTCAAGCGCGATCGTCCGCTGCCCCGCGAAGATCGCCGGCGCCCGGTCTGCCACGACATTTTCGGCGAGGCGATCGAGCGCGACCGGCGTCATGCCGAGCGCCGATGGCTGCTCCAGTTCGGCAAGCACCAGCAACTGCGTGATGACGCGCGCGGCGCGATCGACCGCGCGGATCATCTCGCCCTGCACAGCGCGGTTTTCGATCGCGTCGGCGCGCAGGCGGATCACGGCAAGTGGCGTGCGCAGCTCATGCGCAACGTCGGCAGCAAAGGCTGTCTGCACGTGCAACGCGTCGGCCAGCCGGTCGAGCGCGGCGTTGGTCGCCTCCGCCAGCGGCTCTGCCTCCAGCGGCAGCAGACCGATTGGCAGGCGGATGTCGGAAGACGACGGCCCGATCGCGGCGGCGATCGCGGACACGCTGCGCATGCGCAGCGTGAGGCGGCGGGCGAGCACCACGCCGATCAGCGGCACCAGCGCGGCGATCGGCACGGTTATCAGCGCGAAACGCTTCAGGAAACTGCGCACGATATCGTCGGTCACCACCTGCGGATCGGTGTCGTCCTGCGAGGCGACGATCCAGCCGCCGCCCACCGGTTGGCTGAACCCTTCGACATCACCGTGCCGAAAGAAGCGCGGGTGGTGGCTCAGCGGTGCGGCGGCGAGGACGTCGGGTCGCGCCGGCCCGCTGGCGCCATCGATATGGCGATAACGGTCAATCACGGTGACCGCCATGCCGGCGCTCAACACCGTGGGCGAGATGATCCGTTCGCCGCGCTGGCGGGCGGCGGCGACGATCTCGACCTGCTGGCGCAGCAGGTTGCGCTGGAAATGGTCGGCGGTCTGGTGAAGCAACGTCGTCGCGCTCCACAGCAGCACGACCGTGGCCACCACGGCCACCGCGACGTGCAGCACCACGAACTGCGCGAGCAGCGATCGCGGTGCGGCGATCCTCATCGGGCCGCCTTCATGATGCGGGGACGATCATATATCCGAGGCCACGCACCGTCTCGATGCGGGTTCCGGTCGCCGCTTCGTCCAGCCGTTTGCGCAGGCGGTGGACATAGACTTCGATTGCGTTGGAGCCGAGATCGGTGTCGAGGCCGAACAACTGATCCTCCGCGATTCGCTTGGGCACGACGCGGCCGGCGCGGCGCAGCAACAGTTCGAGCAGTTCGGTTTCGCGCACCGATAGCGACAGCGGCGTCTCGCCGACATACGCCACTCGGCTGTCGACCGCGAAGCGAAGACCCCCACAGCATAGCCAACGCCCGATATAGCCGTCGCGGCGCCGCAGCACCGCCAGCAGCCGGGCGTAGAGTTCGTCGACATCGAACGGCTTGACCATGTACTCGTCGGCGCCCTCGGTCAGGCCGAGGATGCGCGCGTCGATCGAGCCCCGCGCGGTCAGCACCAGCACGGGCCGGGTATCGCCGCGCGCGCGCATGCGGACGAGCAGATCCATGCCGTCCGCGTCGGGCAGGCCGAGGTCGAGCAGGACGGCGGCATAGTCGATCGCGGCGAGGTACGCCTCCGCCTCCGCTGCGCTCCGCGCCCGGTCGACCGCGATGCCACGCCGCGACAGCGCCGCGCCGAGCGCCGCCGCCACTGCCTCTTCATCTTCGATAAGCAGGATCCGCATTTGGTCGATTTCGTGACGCTTCATAAAATGTAAGCGTGCTGTAAGCCAGTCGGCCTAGCGGCGCGAGTCCATCCCGAACAGGGCGACCGATGCACGCTTCTCCAACGCCTCAATCCTTGCCCGCTGCTCCAACCCTGTCCCGCGCCGGCCAATTGCGCTGGCTGGGCATCGTCGTCGGCGCCGTGGTCGCGATCTCCATCGTCTGGATGATCGTCGCCGCGTTGACCCGCCCCGCGCCGGTCGTGCCGGTCACGACGCCGCCGGGCACCTTCCGCCCGACGCACGACCAGATGGCGGCCATGGCGACGATCCGGGTCGGCTATCAGGCATCGGACGCGCATCTGCTGGCGAGCGGCGCGATCAGTGTCGATGGCGATCGCAGCACGCCGGTGCTGCTGCCCTATTCCGGGCAGGTCGTTCAGGTGCTGGCCGACGCAGGGCAATATGTGAAGCAGGGCCAGCCGCTGCTGCTCATCAAGACCGGCGATTTCGTCGATGCACGCAGCGGGCTGTTCTCGGCGCGGGCCGCGTTCCAGAACGCGCAGGCGCAACTCGCCACGGCGACGCGCAATGCTGAACGCCAGCGCCAGATCTTCGAGACGGCAGGCGGCGCGCAGAAGGATTATCAGCAGGCGCAGACCGACCTGATCGCCGCGCAGGCGACCGCTCGCACCGCCGCCGCGGCACTGGGCGCGGCGCGCGACAAGCTCTCGATCCTCGGCAAGTCGGCCGGCGAGATCGACAAGCTCGAGGGCGCGGGCGAGGTGTCGGGCATCCACGACCGCACCACGCTGCACGCGCCGATCGCGGGGCTGATCGCATCGCGCGACGTGTCGGCCGGGCAGTTCGTCTCGCAGGGCGGCGACAAACCGGTAATGACGATCACCGACCCCTCGCGCGTGTGGCTCATCGCGCAGGTCGCGGAGGGAGACGCCAGCGCGGTTCACCTTGGCGACGAGGTGACGGTGACGACGCCGGCGCTCCCCGGCCGCAGCTTCCACGCGACGATCGACCTGATCGGCGCGGCGCTCGACCCGCAGACGCACCGCCTGCCGGTGCGCGCGACCATCGCCAACCCTGGTGGCGCGCTCAAGCCCGAGATGTTCGCCAGCTTCTCGATCCAGCGGCCGCAGGCGGGGCAAGCGTTGCGTGTGCCGGCCGCCGCCGTGATCCATGAAGGTGATTCGGCGCGTGTGTGGGTGGTGCGGCCGGATGGCCTGCTCCAGTCGCGCAGCGTCGTCGCAGGCGACGAGCAGGACGGACAGGTCGTCATCCAGAGCGGACTGAGCGCGGGTGAGCGGATCGTCACGACCGGCGCGCTGTTCGTCAACGAGGCGGGGCTGGGCGCGTGAACCGCATCGTCGCGTTCTCGCTGCGATCGCGCGTCCTGATCGTCGGCATCTTCGCCGCCATGCTGCTGGCAGGCGGCATCGGGTTCTACAACCTCAACATCGAGGCGTATCCCGACCCCGTGCCGCCAATGGTCGAGGTCATCACCCAGACGCAGGGCCTCTCCGCCGAGGAGATGGAGCGCAACGTCACCATCCCGATCGAAGTCGGCATGGCGGGTATCCCGCACCTCACCGCGATCCGCGCGATCTCGCTGTTCGGCCTGTCCGACATCAAGATCCAGTTCAGCTACGATTTCACCAACGATCAGGCCAAGCAGCAGGTCATCAACCGCCTGTCGCAGCTCCCGCCGCTACAGGGCGGTGCGCAGCCGACGCTGTCGCCGACGAGCCCGGTCGGGGAGATTTACCGCTACAAGCTGACCGGTCCGCCGGGATACTCGGTAATGGACCTCAAGACCTTGCAGGACTGGGTGCTGCAACGTCGCTTCAAGCGCATCCCCGGCGTGATCGACGTGACCGGCTGGGGCGGCAAGCTGCGCGCCTATGACGTGGTGATCGACAGCGACCGGCTGGCCGCGCACGGCATGACGGTGCCGCAGGTGCTGGCCGCCCTGTCCAAGAGCGACGGCAACGTCGGTGGGCAGACGATCAACTTCGGATCGCAGGCGGCGATCGTGCGCGGCGTCGGCCTGATCCAGTCGGTTGCGGGAATCGAGAACGCGCTGGTCGGCACCGCCAATGGGCAGCCGATCCTCATCAAGGACGTCGCGCATGTCGTGATCGGCAACGCGCCCCGGCTCGGTATCGCGGGTTATAACGATCAGGACGATATCGTGCAGGGCATCGTGCTGATGCAGCGCGGCGCGCAGTCGATGCCGACGATCAAGGCGGTGCAGAAGGAAGTCGCCGACATCAACGATTCCGGCATCCTGCCGCCGGGCGTCCACCTCGACCGGATTTACGATCGCTCCGACCTCATCGAGCTGACCATCCATACCGTGCTGGAGAATCTCGTCGCCGGCATCGTGCTGATCTTCGTGCTGCAGTGGGTGTTCCTCGGCAATCTGCGCAGCGCGATCATCGTCGCCGCGACGATCCCGTTCGCGCTCGCCTTCGCGATCCTCATCCTGGTGATCCAGGGCGAGAGCGCCAACCTGCTCTCGGTCGGCGCGCTCGATTTCGGGCTGGTGGTGGATGCCAGCGTCATCATGGTGGAGAACGTTTTCCGCCACATGGTCGAACGCTCCGCCCATGTCGAAAGCGGGCGCGGCCATTACACGATGGCGACGCGCTTCTCGGCGGTGCTGGGGGCGAGCAGCGAGGTCAGCCGCGGCATCTTCTTCGCGGCCGCGATCATCATCGCGAGCTTCCTGCCGCTGTTCACGCTCACGGGCGTGGAGGGTCACATCTTCGGCCCGATGGCGAAGACCTATGCCTATGCGATCAGCGGCGGCCTGATCGCGACCTTCACGGTTGCGCCGGTGCTGGCGACAATGCTGCTGCCCGACAAACTGTCCGAGGTCGAGACGCGGGTGGTGGCGCGCCTGCGCCGCGCGTACGAGCCCGCCGCCGCCTTCGCGCTCGGCAACCGCGTGCTTGCGGTCGGCGGCGCGCTGCTGCTGCTGGGGGCGGCGATGCTGGGCATGCGCACGCTCGGTATCGAGTTCCTGCCGCACCTCGAAGAAGGCAACATGTACATCCGCGCGACGTTGCCCGCCTCGATCAGTCTGGAGGCGGGTCAGCCGGTGGTGAATGAGGTGCGGCGCATCATCGCCACCTATCCTGAGGTCGAGGCGGTACTGTCCGCGCATGGCCGCCCGGATGACGGCACCGATTCGACCGGCTTCTTCAACGCCGAATATTTCGTGCCGCTCAAACCCTTCGGCACCTGGCCGGCGGGCGTGACCAAGGAAACGCTCACCGACGAAATGTCGAAGCGGCTGTCCGCGAAATTTCCCGGTGTCGACTTCTCGTTTTCGCAGATCATCGAAGATAACGTGGAGGAGGCCGCATCGGGCGTGAAGGGCGCCAATTCGATCAAGCTGTTCGGCCCGGATCTCGAAACGCTGGAGAAATATGCCGACCAGATCAAGAACCGCATGGCCAAGGTGCCGGGTATCGTCGATCTCGGCGTGTTCCAGTCGCTCGGCCAGCCGACGGTGCGGATCGACGTCGATCGCGCGCGCGCCTCGCGCTACGGTCTGACGCCGGATGACGTCAACGCGACCGTCGCCGCCGCGATCGGCGGGCAATCCACCGTCGACCTGTACGAGAAGGGCACCGACCGCCACTTCCCGATCGTGGTGCGGTTGCGCCCGGAACAGCGCGACGGCATCGATGCGATCCGCCGCATCACCATCGGCGCGCCGGCCCCGAACGGCACCGGCACGATCCAGGTGCCGCTCTCCGAAGTCGCGGACGTGCGCCTGACGTCTGGCGCGTCGTTCATCTACCGCGAGCATCAGGAGCGCTACATCCCGATCAAGTTCTCGGTGCGCGGGCGCGATCTCGGCGGCGCGGTCGAGCAGGCGCGGGCGGAGATCACCCGCAGCGTGCATCTGCCGTCGGGCTATCACCTCGAATGGGCGGGCGAGCTCGACAACCTCAACAATGCGGTCGCCCGGCTCGAGGTGGTGGTGCCGATCAGCCTGCTGCTGATCCTGCTGCTGCTGTACGGCAACTTCGGCTCGATCCGTGACAGCCTGCTGGCATTCTCGGCGATCCCGATGGCGATCATCGGTGGCGTGCTCGCGCTGGCGGTGTCGGGCACGGCGTTCAGCATCTCCTCGGCGATCGGTTTCGTCGCGCTGTTCGGCATCGCGGTGATGGACGGCATCCTCGTCGTCACCACGTTCAACCATGCGATCGACGAGGGCAACACCCGTCAGAGCGCGCTCGCCACGACGGTGAAGCACAGCCTGCGCCCGGTGGTGATGACCTGTCTGGTCGCCGCGATCGGGCTGCTGCCCGCCGCACTGTCGAACGGCATCGGCAGTCAGGTGCAGAAGCCGCTCGCGCTGGTCGTGGTCGGTGGGATGACGCTCGCGCCGATCCTGATCCTGCTGGTGCTGCCGGTGCTCATCGACATCTTCTCGCGACGGGTGCCGCCGGAGGATCGCGGCGCACACGGCCGCGACGTGGGGCATCATCCGCATGACGAACCCGACACCGGGGAGATCCTGGCATGAAGCGTCCTCTTGCCAGCCTGCTCGCGTTGTCGGCGAGCGCCTGCACGCTCGGTCCGCGCAACCCGCTGCCGCCCGTCACCCTCCCGCCGGTCACCGCGCCGCAGGCGTTCGCGCCGGCGCAGGGGCCGGAGCAGGTCGCGCGACCGATGCCGGTCCCCGCCGAGTGGTGGCGCAGCTTCGGCAGCGGCGATCTCGACGCGCTTGTCGCGGAGGCGCAGACGCACGCCACGGATATCGCGGTCGCCGACGCGACGCTCCGGCAGGCGCGGGAACAGGCGGCCGGAACCGCAGGCAGTCGGCTCCCGCAGGCTGATCTCAGCTATCAGGCGCAGCGCGTGCGGGTGTCGAACGCGCTGTCGCCCGCTGTCGCCGACCAGAACCAGCAGCTCTACACGCTCCACACCGCACAGGTCACGGTCAGCTACAATCCCGATCTGTTCGGCGGCACAGGTGCGCGCATCCGTTCGGCCCGCGCGGCGGCGGACGTTGCGCGGCACCGGTTGGACGCGGCCCGCACCACCGTGATCGCCAACCTCGTCCAGGCGGTGATCCAGCGCGCCGCGCTAGCCGATCAGATCGCCGCCGGACAGACCAGCGTGGCGGTCAATCGCGATATCCTCGCGACCTTGCTGCGGCGCCAGCAGCTCGGCGCGGTCGGTGCCGCCGACATCGCCACGCAGCAGGCGGCGCTCGCCACCGCGCAGAGCGCATTGCCGGCCCTGATCCGTGCCGAGGCGCACCAGCGCGTCGTGATCGGCACGCTGATCGGGCGGGCGGCCGGAACGCCGCTGCCGCCGCTGCCGGCGCTATCCGCACTGACGCTGCCGCACGACCTGCCGCTGTTGCTCCCCTCCGATCTGGTGGCGCGGCGGCCCGACGTGAGCGCGGCCCGCGCCCAACTGGAAGGCGCTGCCGCCGATGTCGGTGTTGCGATCGCGGCACGGCTGCCCGCGATCCAGCTGAGCGCGCAGGCCGGCGGCGCGGCACAGCACCTGTTCGACATCTTCCAGAGCGGCAATCCGTTCTGGGCGCTGCTCGGCGGCGTGACTCAGCCAATTTTCCATGCCGGCACGCTGCGGCATCAGCAGCACGCCGCGGAGGCCGCGCTCGATGGCGCGAAGGCGCAGTATCGCGCGACCGTGTTGCAGGCGTTCGGCGACGTTTCGGACGCACTGACCGGCTTGCGCACGGACGCGGATGCACTCGACGCGGCGGCGCACGCGGGCGATGCTTCTTCCCGCGCGCTCACCTTCATTCGCCGCCAGCTGGCGCTTGGTGATGTCGGCACGCTTGCGCTGTTAAACGCGACCGGCACCGACGCACAGGCACGCTCGCTGGTGATCCAGGCGCGTGCGGCGCGGCTGACCGATACGGTCGCGTTGTTCCAGGCGGCAGGCGGTGGCGTGGGGAGCCGCTGACCGGCGTTGGCCTATCGGCCATCGACGCACCTCGAGCCGCCGCCTGCCGCTCACAATCTTGCGCTCGACACGCCGGCGGTCGCCGGCCGCTTCGCCTCAGCGGGCGTCTGGCTGGACCACCTGCACCAGCTTTGCCGCGTCCTGACCGGTCGGCAGCCGTCCCGACGCGGTAAGCCGCTTGGTCGCATCGTCCCAATGCAGCGTCGCGGATGTGCCGCCGCCATTCCGATAGGCGTTGGTCACGCCGTCATCGTCGTACAGCGTGAAGCTCGCGTCGCGGCCGGGATAGACGCGGATGCTCTCCAG
>NZ_JAKNQH010000015.1 GCF_022662305.1 Sphingomonas sp. BAUL-RG-20F-R05-02 | reverse complement strand
GATCGGGGCTGTTCGATGGGCGCCGAGCAATCGAGGCACCATGTCGCAGGTTTGCCCATGCTCAGGTCTGGCACAGTCCGCGTTCCTCCGCACGCGTTCGCCCGAGCCTAGCGTATGAGCCAGCAGGCCTTGCCGCGTGGCCAAGCGCCTCGGGCAACGCGGGCGTGGTGTTCAGCAGCCCGATTTCTGTACGCCGTGCGGTGGGCATACGTCGGACCGCGTTAGCGGCACCCGACCGTCTGCCATTGTCTCGCGCCAAAACGATGCTGTACGCACGCGACGGGTCCACAAACATGCGCATGCCCAGTAGATCGATGATCGGTGCGCTACGGCGAACCGATCACGTCGTCAGCGCGTCGCATTCTGGACGGCGATGACCGGTGAGAAGAGCTGGCCCAGCGCCTGCACCAGCTTCAGCGGCTGGTTGGCGGAGGCGTTGGCGATATATACCACGTCCTTGTCCCGCATCACGAATTGCTGCGCCAAGAAGTAGTTTTGCGCGCGCAGCATATCGATCCGGTAGACGATCGGCCTGACAGTCGGGGGTGCTGCGCCTGGCTGCTTCGGCTTGAGCGATGCTGCCCCGGCCGGCAGGCGGAAGACAAACACCGAGCTAGGATCGGCGCGACCGTCATTCGGCCCGCCCGCGCGCGCTAGCGCCTCCGCCAGCGTCAATGTGCGGCTCTCGAAGGGGATCTGTGAAATCCGGTCGATCGCGCCGAACACGGTGAAGGTGCGAGGCTGGCGAATCAGTTCGATGCGGTCGCCACCTAGCAACACCAGATCGTCGGGCGAACCGGACAGGATCGTGTCGAGCGGCTGCTCCACCGTGCGTCCCCGGCGCGTGAAGCGCACGATCTCGTCCTGCGGTCCGGTTCCGGTCGCGGTGGACGAACCGGTCTGCGCAGCACGGCTGATCCCGCCGGTATCCGCGATCACGTCGAGCAGACGTTCGCGCGCCAGCGTTAAGGGCACGCGTCGCGGATTGGCGACGGCCCCCATGACGACGACGGTGTTTGAAACGTTGCGGCGAAGGGTGACAATTACCTGGGGGCTCTGCGACTTGCCGCGCAAGCCCGCTACGATCAGGCGCTGCACCTGCACCGTGGTTAATCCGCCGACCGAAATCGTGCCGATATAGGGTACGGTGATCTCGCCATTGCGATCGACGACGATCCCGCCGTCACCAACTGTTTCACCGCTAGCGGAGGGTGGCGGATCGCCACTTGCGGAGGCGCCCCCAGCCGCAATATTAGCGTGTCCGCCGAACAGCGATGCGCCGACCTCGTAAATTTCGATCGAGAGCACGTCGCCCGCTCCGAGCGTATCGATCGCGCCGTCGGCGGTCAGAGTAGCAAGCGCACCGGCAGTCGTATCCATAGTCGACAGGGCGGCGATGTTACCGGGCGCAATATCGACGATCTGAAACCCGATGTCGTTGCGCTTCGTCGCATCTTTTGTGATCCGTCCCCCGGTGGGGCCATTACGCGGCAACGTAGCGCAAGCGCTCATCCCCGACATCGCCAACAACGCTAGTCCTGGACGGACGAACTGTACCGAGCGTGCAACACGCATGATATTACTCCAATGCCACCCAAGATGCTCGGGCGAAAATACGCGGCTTGTCCGGGACGATCCCGAACGTGCCTCGCGAACGCGCCTAGCGTTTGGCGACTTGCTGGTAAAGTTGACGGAGGCGTTCGGCGAAAATGGTATGGGTGAATTTGGCGGCTTGAAGCGGCCCCCGTGTCGCCAGTTGATTCCGCAAGGTATCGTCCCGATCAAGCCTGCGGATGCCATCGACTATGGCGTCGATGTCGTATGGATCTACGGCAAGGGCAGCATTTCCGGCCACCTCGGGAAGCGAGCCGGTGCTGCTCGACAGCAGCGGAACCCCGGCCGCCAGCGCCTCCAGTGCCGGCAGACCGAAACCTTCGTACAGCGCCGGGAAAAGGCTTGCCTTGGCGCCGTGAAGCAAATCCGTTAGCAGAGCGCGGGGGACGTAATCGATACGACGGATCCGCTCGACCCCGGGCAATTGTCGGCCATGCGCGCTGCCCAGCAGCTTCAGCTCGCGCTCGGCATGCCAGGCTTCGGCGCCGACGATGACCAGCGGGGTCTCGAGATCAGCTTCGAGATAGGCCTGGATCACGCGCCCGAGGTTCTTCTTTGGCTCGATCGCGCCGAAGAATAGGAAATAGCCCTTCATCTCCAGGTCGAACAGCCGGCGCAGCCGCCCGGCCAATCCGGTCGGATCGCGCAGCGGAGGTATGTCGCTCGCCTGGTAGCAGTTGGTGACCCGGTCGGGATCGGCGCCGAGCAGTTCGATGATGTCGTCGCGCGACTTTTCGGACACCGTGACGATATGGTCGCTGCGCGCGACGCAGGCGCGCGCGAGCCGGTCATAATAGCGCTTATCCTCGAGACTGGCGCGCGGCAGCCGCAACGGTACTAGGTCGTGCAGTGTATAAATGTTGCGCGCGCCAGCCACGCGAAGCGGCAACGGATAGGTCCAGTGCATGATCGTCGGCGGGTTGGGCATCCGCAGCGTCATGAACGTGCCGTAGCGGCGGAAATGCCGCGCGCAGACGTCGTAGATTTCGCTGAGATTGAACAGCCGGTCAAACCGCGGCAACCGGTCTCCCGCATCAGCCATGATCGCCCGGCCGGTCACAGGAATCTCGATCAGTTGATGCGCCAGCGGGTGGACGCGCCAGCGCCGCACGCGTTTGCGCCAAGTCAGGCGATTTGGCACATCGGCCCCCAACTGCCCGAAGAACAGCGATTCCCGAAGATCGATATCGGCCTTGCGCGGGATGTTGACGCCGAACACGAGATCGACCGGATAGCCGAGCTGGTCGATCGCCGCGGCCAGGTTGCGGCCATAGGTAGCGACCCCGGTACCCTGCGGCAAAGCGAGGTTATAGCCATCCAGTCCGATCCGGACGGCCGATGAATCATGGTCGGTCATGCCATCCCGTACAGGGATAGCAGGCGCTGTGCATAGGGGCCGAGCGCAAAGTGTTGCGCCCGCTGCCGTCCCAGGCGCGACAGACGGTCGCGCAGCGCCGCATCGCCGTCGATCGCGATCAGCCTGGTTCGCAGCGCGGACAGATCGAGCGGATCGACCAATAACGCCGTGCCGTCCGCGACTTCGGCGAGCGCTGCGACGTCGGCCGCCAGCACCGGCGTTCCCAGCGCCATCGCCTCCGCCACCGGAAGCCCGAAACCTTCGGCGAGCGACACGAACACGAGCGCGCGCGCACTGCCGATCAGGTGCAGCACGCGGCCGCGCGGCTGCAGCCCGAGCCGAACCGCGCCGGGCGTCGCGGCGATATGGTCGTCGATGCTTGCGGCATCCAACCCGTCCGGCCCTGAGATAACCAACGGGGTCGTGATTCCGCTGGCGTGGTAGGCGTCGAGCAGCCGATGCAGATTTTTGCGAGCCTCGACCGCCCCGACATACAGCAGATAGCCGCACGCATGGAGCGAGCCGGGCAACGGACCCTCTTCGGCACCGGCGACATCGATGGCCTGATGGCAGCAGGTTACCGACACCGTGGGCCACCCCATCCGTGCGACGATCTGGGCGTGCGCGGCTTCCGATACCGTCGCGAAATCACCGCCCGAAGCCCGCAGCGCATCGAGCAGGCGCCGCAGGCGCGGGCCATTGACCGGACTGGGGATCGCCGGATCGAGCGGCAGCACGTCATGGATCGTATAAAGGTTGCGCCAGCCCGTGACCCGCAAGGGCAGGGGATAGGTCCAGTGCATGATCCCAGGAGGGCCAGGCAGGGTGATCGGCATCGGCCGCTTGTGGATGTCAAAAAACACCTGCGCCTCGCGGAAGACGTCGGGCACGAGGAACCCTTCCGCACTCGCGGTTGCATGACGGCGCCACGGACGCGCTGCCGCCAGCAGCTTGCCGATCTGCGACCGACGAACCGCCGGCCCGCCATCCTTAAGGATCGACGGATGGATTCCTATGCTCTGCAAGGCACCAATAAGGGTTCGTACGAATTGCCCGATACCGGTACCGGCTCCATCTTCGGACAGCATCCGCCCGTCGACGCAGATCGGCATTGCCGACGAACTGACCGCCGCGGATCCTCCGAAGCGTGTGGCGTCCGATATCAGGCTGCCAAATCCTGCAAGGTCATGGCCTCAATTAGCTCCTGCCGCGCAAGCGTGTTGTCGACCTGCGCATACCCAATGGAGCGCAGCCCGATCGCGTAGTTGCGGACTTCGCCCGGCAACTGGGAATAGGATCCGATAACGTTGAAACGCAAATGGAGCGCTCCATCTTTACCAACCACGGCCGGCATGCGGATCGCTCCCCCAGCGTGCCGAAGATCATGCAATCCGATCGATGCTGTTTCCGTATCCGACGCGATGTCGGATATCTTCAAACGACACTCAAGCGCACCGGGCGCGATCGAAAGCTTCAGATAGACCAATAGCGAAGTCCCCGCTGCCATATCGGTCGCTATCGAAAGCTCTGGATTGGCTCCTCTCATCCAGATCCCATGGTCTTCGGCGGCGTAGAAGAAGGCGGATTCCGCCAACAAGCGGTTCAGACGCTGAAAATACCGATGCGTATCGACGCGATCGCCAGGATAGACCTGGAAAGAGAAATTCTCACCTTCCTTGAGCGTCGCCGTGAACGGCGTGATCGGTGTATCCTGATGGAGTTTTATCTTTTCTAGGAAATCGGCGCCGACATCGTTCCACGTCCGTGCAATGAAACGATCGCGGATCGCCTCTACCCGGCTACGAA
The DNA here is from genome assembly GCF_022662305.1 of Sphingomonas sp. BAUL-RG-20F-R05-02. GTDB lineage: Bacteria > Pseudomonadota > Alphaproteobacteria > Sphingomonadales > Sphingomonadaceae > Sphingomonas. The sequence continues at coordinate 51,706 of NZ_JAKNQH010000015.1, read as the reverse complement.
GATACCCTCGGTCGGTGATCATTCGCCGAAAGACCTTGACCCCCTGAGTCAGGTTAAAAGGATCGACATAGTCCACCAGGTCGCCGCCAACCTCGGGAATGGACGATGTATTGGAGGCAATGCACGGGCGTCCGTGGAACAGGCTCTCGCCGACCGGCAACCCCCAGCCTTCGACAAAGCTCGTGAACACCGAAAATTCGCATCCGGCATATACCGCGTTCAACTCGCCATCGGACAGGTTGTGCGCGATATGCAGTCGTCCGCCGAGATTCTCGGTCGCCGTCAAGACATCGGTAAGTGCGCCGATCTTCCAGCCATGCCGGCCGACGAAAACAAGATCGGGCACATCGACGCCTTCGGCGATCAGACGTCGCCAGGCGTTGATGACGTACAAATGATTTTTGCGCCCCTCGATCGTCGATACATACGCGACGTAGGGCTTTCCCTTCACACGCCGGAGCTGCTCGGGCCACGCGACGGAATGACCGGCTTCGCGCGTCAAATGATGCGCCAGTGGGACGGTCGTCATCGGGATGGGCCGCCCCCCGTTTTCAGTGATGAAGTCGGTCAGCGCAATGCGCGTCGCGTCGGAGATCGTCAAAACGAAGTCGGCCGTACCGCAGAGCTCGCAGATCGCCATCGTGAAGTCGGTGACCAGGGCATCGTCGCAGAATTCCGGATGCGTCACCGGGATGATGTCGTAGACATAGGCACCGATCCGCACACCGTCGCGCTTGGAGCGGACGAAATTCTGGATGCTGTTCCCCAGGCCCCAGAAAGCCCCTAGCAGGATGATCGTACTGCCCTCGAGCGGCCTGACGCGTTCTGCGGCGTCCTCGCACGCCATCAACATCGCCCGCAGCGTTTCGTGATCCACCTGCCGTCCCGAGGCATAGTCGATGGCTCGCATCATCTCGGCGTTGTCGACCATCCAGAACTCACCGGCAGGAAGCGCGGGCGTCTCCGGTCCGACATTGCTCAGAATGAAACGGACGTCGATATCGGTATCCCGTATCGCATGCATGGCGATGCCCGCTTGCACACGCTGGATCCCGGACATCGTCACATGCGCCTTGAGATACCCGAAAAGATCCTGGATCGCGAAGAAGGTGGTGCCCTCCCCCAAGCCCAATGCTTCGATTGCCTTCGTGTCACGGCGTAGCAACCGGATTTGCTGCATGCTTTCGACGTTAGGTGCGATGTCGTTTACCCTCTCATAGGCTGCAAGTGCGTCTTCGCCGCGACCCAGTCGCCGCAGAACGTCGGCAAGGTGGATGCTGGCATCGGCATCGCGGCTATCGAGGTCGACCGCGGCCTGATACGCGTTCGCTGCCTCGGTCAGAAGCCCTTGTTCCTTGTAGGCGTGACCCAACTGAACCCAGATAGGCTGGTCGGTGCGGTTGACCACAAGATGCCGCGCATACGCAGCCGATGCGCCCACCCAGTCGTGGGCATTACGGCATTGATTACCGGTACGGCGATCGTTAGCCCGGCTTCTCTTGTTCAAAAATTTCGAAAGCATGTTTTGCTCCTACCGCGCCCGAGCCGTCGAGTTCCACTGTTGCGGCGCTCCCTGCACCAGCGGGCATCGCCTCGCAAGCAAGGGACCTCATATACCTACCGATACATCGGGGCGCTTGTTCTGATGCTGGCAGTCGCGCTAGCGGCGATGTCGGGGTTCGGCGGGGGGGATCGATCAGTCGCGACCGCAGCGGCTGCGCCTGCGCCCTGCGCCGCGATACCGCGCTTGGCCGGCAGTGGACACGATGCAGGACCCGCTCTTCAGGCCTGTCTGGACGCAACCCCGACAAACGGGAAACTGGCGCTTCCATCCGGCCGGTATGAGGTTGTAACGCCCGTTCGCCTCCGACGTCCGGTGACATTGACGACACGCGGCCTTTCACCGGATGCGCGTCCGTGCTTTGCCGACGAACGTCGCTGCGCAGTCCTGCATCTCGCGATCAAAGCGACCGCGATGGCGGGCGCGATCATGCCCATCACGATAGACAGCAACGCCGTCCGGCTCGATCACCTGGTGTTCCAGGGAACGCGACTGACCGATCCAGCCCTGTCGGCAAGGCGCTGCGCATCGGACAAGAAACGGCCTATGGCGGGCGGACTTCTCGTCAACGGAAATTCGGTGACGATCACCCGCTCGGTTTTTCGCGATATGGCCTGCTATACCGCACTCGAATACGGAACCGGTGTCGAGGCCGTCATCAGCGACAACACCTTCATCGGAAACGGCACGCATAATACCTTGCTGCACTGGGCAGACGGTTTGACGATCCATACCGCGCAACGCTTCCAGATCTCGAGCAACCGATTTCGCGACAATACCGACGTCCAGCTGATATTCGGCAGTTGCGTCGGCTGCACGATCACCAACAATAACTTCAATCATAGCGGGACTGCCGAGGGCGGTGCGTTCGCCGAGATCATGCTGCAAGCCTGGCCCAACGCCACCAGCGGCGATTTCACCGGCACGCAGGTCACCCGCAACACGATCGATTGTGGCGCCCAGCGGCGATGTGGCTTCGGCATCATGATCGGGTCGGCCCCCTGGTATGAGGCGCCGACATTCGGGGGTGCGGTGACCGACAATCGGGTTCGCGGGGCCATGCTGGCGCTCAACGTCGACTATCTCACGGGGCCGATGGTGATCGCGCACAACGACCTCGAAGCAGTCTCCGGCACCTATCCGAGCATGTGCGGCCCGCAACGGATCTCCGGTGCTTCGGCGAACTTCTCCGCAAGGTCCCGGATGGTTTTGCCCCTGACCGCTACGGATACGGCCACGACCGCCAAGCATTACTGCATTCTGAACTACAGTATCCGCTAGGCTAGATCGATCGCATCTCGACTTCGACTGCGTGGTTCAGAATATCAACCGTTTTCTCGTTGGCCGTAAGGTCAAGAACGGTCGTCCGGGCGTTCTCGCTTAGATGCCTGTATTCGTCCAGCGTAAGCGCCTCCAACGCTGCGATGGCCTGCTCGATGGTATCTGTAACAATGGAGTTTTCGGGACGCAGGAAATACTCGCCGAGCGTTTTATCTCGCATGAACTCATGCGTGCTCACAACCGGGGTTCCAAGCATCATCGATTCCAGGCAGGACAGGCCATAGGCCTCTTCGTCTTTGAAGTGCGCCGTGAAGAACGATGTTGCCATCCGTGCATTGCATTGTGCATGCGTAAGCAGGCCATCGGTGGCTTGATGGCCGAACATGTAGCAATTCCCCTGCCACTGCGCACGAAACGCTTCAAAGGCAGGCAGTCCCCGCGTCCAGAACGTCGGCATACTTATAAATGACGCTATCGTCCGGTCTTCGAACGACTGAACGATATCCTTGGCAGTAACGTCGGCAATTACGGGTCGTGGGAAATACAACAGCCTGTGCTGTATCGGATCAGGATAACTTTTCCAAAGCCCAATATCCGGGCATATGAGGATATTGGATATATGCGGCTCATACACATGGTTTTGCTGAGCAATATTAAGGATCATCTTGTCGCCATGCTCGCGCGCAATAGACTTTAGATCTTCCTCCTGTGCCTTGCACCCGATCAAAACAAAACCGGGTTCCGTCTTCATATAGTCTTCGAAGGATAGGATCTCGCTTCCAAGACCGGTATTTTCGGCGAAATACGTAATCCGTCCCCAGTCACAATCGGGACTGAAGACCTTGAAGCCGATCGATTTGAAATCACGAATTAACGCTTCGGTACCCTGGGGGTGATAATTCTGGATAAGAATAGACTTGCTCATACATGCATTTCCCAGCTGTACACTGATTGGATATTGTTTTTACTGTATGGACTGATTGTGCATGTGAATATCAATGGCCTCATCTATCGTGTCATAGAAACTAAGCCGGCCATCCTGCAAAACTGCACCGCGCTCGCAATACGCACGTAAAGTATTTGGATCGTGACTGATCATCAACAGGGTGCCGGCAGAGCGCCGATGATGGAGCGCGTCTTCGCAGCGCTGCCGAAAGCGGTCGTCGCCCGCTGCGGTGACCTCGTCCACCAGATAACAATCGAAATCGATCGCCAACGAAATGCCAAACGCGAGACGCGCCATCATACCGGCCGAATAGCTATAGATCGGCTGATAGAAATAAGCGCCCAGCTGCGCAAAATCCTCAACGTAATCGAGCAGCTGCTGGATATCCCTGCTGTAGATCCGCGCGATGAACCGGGCATTGTCGGCGCCGGTCAAACTGGACTGGAAGCAACTCGAATACCCGATCGGCCAAGAGCATGATACCGAGCGTGTGATGCGGCCGGCGCTCGGCGCCTCGACACCCGAGATCAGACGCATCAAGGTCGATTTACCGGCACCATTGGCACCGCATATACCGAGGCTGCATCCGGTCGGAATATCGAAGCTCAGATCGCTCAGCACATCCTTGCGGAACTTCCGGATGTGATAGCTTTTGGATACGTTTTCAAACGAAATCATCAATTAACCACATATATCAATGTCATCGTCCTGTACGATCACGCTCGCATCTGCCGAGCAACTCAATGCTCCGTGTCACCGCGCTCGGTGCTCAGTGTAAGGCTCCGAGACGTAATTCTCAAGCAGCGGCATTAATACCGCTTGCTAGACCAGACTGACAAACATACCATCGTCTCTGCTCAATTTTATACCGTAATTCGATAGTTTTGAGAGGTTTTTGCGATGCTTTACAAATACCCATCCAATCAGTATTTGGTCTAGTAACCAAGAGTTGCAATGGTCGACAGCCCATTCTGGCATTATCAAGCCCGGCTTGACATTACAGGGACTATTCGACGTCATGCGGCTGGCCCGCAGACCGCACGCTCTGACTATGCGCTTAATTATTTCGGTATGGCGATCGATCCAAAATTCTTTCCCGAGCATCTCGAGCCGATGAAGGGGACCGTCGAAGTCGACGTTATTCCGGCCAAGTGGCATGCCGACATGGCAGAGTTCGGAGCGGCATTGCGCGCCGTCGATCTGGCTGGCGATGTGTTCACCGTTATCGAGCTTGGTTGCCACTGGGGGTGCTGGATCAACATTACGGGTGTAGCAGCGCGTCGAGCGGGTAAGAAAGTTCGTGCGGTCGGCATCGAAGGCGAGCCAAATCACGCGGCGTTCGCCCGGGAATAGACCTTGGCAAACGGGTTTTCTTCAGAAGACGTGACGATCCATCACGGAGTCGCGGCGCCCCGTTCGGGAACCGCATTCTTCCCGCCCGAGGGGAGTGGGCTCGACCCGATTATCAACGGAACGCAAGACCAGGAATTAAAGGCGGAAAACAGCGGACTCTACCACAAGCTGCCCGCGGTCGGTTTCGCCGATCTTGCGGTTGGCGTGAAACGCGTGGATTTACTGCATATCGATATCCAGGGCGGCGAGGCCGATCTGGTCGCTAGTTCGCTGGACTTTTTGAACGAGCATGTCGCTTACATGATGATCGGGACCCATTCGCGCGAGATCGAAGGTCGCCTCTGCGATGACTTGCTATCAGCGGGGTGGCAACTCGAGGCCGAACGTCCCGCCATCATGGACCTTGCCGGCAAGCCGACGCCGCGGGTCGACGGTGTTCAGGACTGGCGCAATCCCCGCGTCACTGGTCATGCCCGGTGACATTTCCGCGCAGCCGCTCCTGTCGACCGGAGCGGCTGCCATAGCCTTTATGCGGGGGGTCTTCGTATTCGGGCCTAAGCGTCGCCCGCGGCGTACATCCACTGTAGCGTATCGGCGAGGCTACGCGGCGCCCAATCCGGCAGCGTCTGCCGGAGCAGCGTCGCGTCGCCGCCCAGCACTTCGACGTCGCCCTTGCGGACGAACGCCTGATTGACTTCGACCTCGATACGATGGCCGCTGATCGCAGTCAGGTGTTCGAGGATGTCGCCGATCGAGGAGACCGCCCCCGTCGCGACGTTGACCACAGGGGGAACATCGACCGCCAGCGCCAGGCCCGCATAAGCGTCCGCAACCGAGCGCACGTCGCCGAAATCGCGCTCTACCCAGGTATTGCCGAGCTCGATCACATCGGCACGCCGGCGAAAATGGTTGACGATCTTGGGGATCAAATACTGCGTGTCCTGACCAACGCCCGTATAGTTGAACGGCCGCGTCACGACGATCTCCAGCCGATCCCGCCACAAATTCGCACCTTGCTCCATCGTACGCTTACTGATCGCATAATGGTTGACCGGATTGGTCGACGTGTCCTCGGTGATCAGTCCCTCGGCATTCGGGCCGTACACCTGCGCGCTCGACGCCAGGATGCACCGTGCGCCGGACTTTTTACGGCTGACCGCGTCGAGCAGATTCAGCGTACCGAGCTGGTTGACCGTATAGAAGGACATCCAGTCGCTCGCATCGACGAACGCATGACCGGCAAGATGGATGACCCGGTCGAAGTCCAGACCGTCGACCGCCTGGTCGACGGCCGCTTGGTCGCGCAGGTCGCATTGCAGCGCGACCGGCGTCGCGCCGGCCTGCTCCAGCGCGGCGGACACGAAGCGACCGGTAAAGCCGGTCGCTCCGGTCAGCGCGACCTGCATCAGAACGACCATCCGGCAGTATTGCGACGCATGTCGGCTTCCATCATCAGCTGCGCGAGTTCTTCGAGCTGAACCTCGGGCTTCCACCCCAGTTCGCGCTCGGCCTTGCCTGGGTCGCCGATCAGCAGGTCGACTTCGGACGGACGGTAGAAGGCCGGATTGACGCGCACGAGCATCTTGCCCGTCTTGCGGTCGATCCCAGTCTCGTTCTCGTCCTTGCCCGACCAGTCGAGCGTGATTCCGACATGGCCAAACGCCAGCTCGACGAACGTGCGGACCGGCTCGGTGCGGTTGGTCGCCAAGACATAGGTGTCGGCGACATCGTGCTGGAGCATCAGCCGCATACCTTCGACATAATCCTTGGCATAGCCCCAGTCGCGCTTGGCGTCGAGATTACCGAGCTCGAGGATCTCCGCCTTGCCCTGAGCGATCTTGGCGACGGTATCGGTGATCTTGCGGGTTACAAATTCACGCCCGCGCAGTGGCGATTCATGATTGAACAGGATTCCGCTGGTGCCGAAGATCCCGAAGCTTTCGCGGTAGTTCACGGTCAGCCAATGCGCATAGAGCTTGGCCACGCCGTACGGGCTGCGCGGGTAGAAGGGCGTATCTTCCTTCTGCGGGATCGCCTGGACCTTGCCGAACATCTCGGACGTTGATGCCTGGTAGAAGCGGATGTCGCGATTGACGGTGCGGATCGCTTCCAGAAGATAAGCCGCGCCGAGGCCCGTGATCTGCCCGGTGGCGATCGGCTGATCGAACGACACCCCGACGAAGCTCTGCGCAGCGAGGTTGTAGATCTCGGTGGCTTCCGACGTTTCGATCAGCCGGATCGCCGAACCCATGTCGGTAAGGTCATATTCGACCAGCTTGAGCCCGGGGTGATTGGTGATGCCGAGCTCGTCGATCCGCCAAAAATTGACCGAACTCGTCCGCCGATACGTCCCATAGACCGTATAGCCGCGGTTTAGCAGATTTTCAGCCAGATATGCGCCATCTTGGCCGCTGATCCCGGTAACGATAGCGGTCTTCGACATAGTTTCTTCCCTCGATAACATGAGCGGGGCGATAGTAGCGTCATGCGCCGATAACCAGAAAATCTTCTGCCCTTTTTGCATTTTGACGAGGCATTCCCGTGCTGGGTAGTCCCCTTACGGACCTATTCTCGGCCCATGCCGGGAAAGCCTGACCCGCAAAAGGGCCGTCCGCTTATGTCAGGGCGCTGATGATCTTTGGCGATCAGCGCACGCCCTACTACCCATACACGGCGAATCCGTTCTGTTATACAGTGCCTAGTCCACACCCGGCAGGTGGGCGCTGCGACGGGCGACGACCCGGCAATAGCGCCGGCCGCACCGAATGGTCGTCGACAACGCCATGTCCTCCGGGCTCAGATCGACGTGCAGAAAACGGGGCGCAGGACAGTCGCTGGCGATCGTGAGCAGATACCGTGCCTCAGCCGCAGCGATGCGCAAGACGGCAACAGGACGCAAGTAATCGACCATCACGACGGCGCCGCGAAGCGCACGCGCCGCGATCGCCGCCCCAGGATCGCCCCGACGAAGTGCTGCTTGCGCGAGATCCTCCGAAAAGGCGGACGACGACGATCGCTCAAACGCGCTCTTAGACTTATCGATGCCCCGGCTATACGCGCAATTAGCCGATCATGCCGCATCTTGTTGTCAGCAAATTTTACGAATGACGGGCAGCGTTGCAGTCCAGTTTTCTTCAGAAACAAAAACCCGGACTTCCGTCCGTCGTGCCAGCATCTTGACCTCAAACTGACGATAAATGATTTTTGGTACAGCAAAGTTTCCAAAATACCGGCGCTTGCATAGCGGTAAGGAAACTCCTTCAGACCGTATATCGATCGTTAATCGGTCCAAGCGCAGCGTGGAACGGCGTGCGCCGCGCTGCGCTATTACGGAAACTTCGTAAAAGCCGGGCTCTAGATCGACGTACGGACCATAGATCAAGGCACCTTTACGATCTGAGACTTTACCAAATGCAGGCCGATCAATCAAAGTTGTGGGTTCTCCAGACTTTGATAAAAACTTTCGTCAGGAATAGATAATGTCCCAACGCGGTAGATTTCCGACAACCCCATGGCACGCGCTTGAGCTCGCACACCTTCAAGTGTTTCAGAGCAACAGGCTGCAATGCCGATTTCTCCTCCTCCCAAGCCTCCCGTAAAGAAAACCAGTGTTAATCCATTTCGCTCAAAGCATTGCCTGATGAAATTATGCGACCACCCATTCTCGAACCATCCTCGCTTTCGCGCGACATAGATTGACTCGGGATCCAACCGAATACCCCAATTGTTCCACCAGTTTTTTTGAACCGGTTCTCCAACGAAACCTATAATGCCCGCTGCCGCCATTTTAGATTTAAGCTGCCCGATGAGATCCCATGGCCTCAGGCAATGATGAAAAGACTGAAAGAAAAACGCAGCATCATATGCGGAGTCCGAAACTCTGCTAAGTCTGCTAAGATCGTCAAAATTCATCTCGTCGCGGGTGATGTTGAGGTTATGCGCTGACGAGCGTCTCCGGCTCAGCTCCCCAAGCGCCGGGTCAATATCAATAGCGTGGACGTTACATCCCGCGTACGCATAAATCTCGGAACTAAGTCCATGCCCGGCGCCGAGATCCAGTATGCGCGGGGACGACTTAAGATTAGATACCGATAGCATCGTCGTCAACGCGCGCATGCTATCTGCCAATATGGCGACGTCGCTGATTCCGGTTGGGTTGGGCGCATCCAGTAGCGGCCGAAGATCGTCGTCGTGCAACTCACCAGACGACTGGTCGAGATCGCGGGATGATATCCCACGATAAAGCTCAACCTGCTGTTCGAAATAGGACCCTGAAAATGGATCGAACGATTGATCCACTACCGTATCGTAATCGAGGTCGATGGGGTAAAACTCTTGCTGGATCGTCGGGCATCCAAGGTTACCACCTGACGCATCGACAGCATGAACAAACCTGTCAATTTCAGCTGTGTGCATACGGGGCATACATATCTCGCGTGGCTAGAGCTCCTTTCACGCCTTATCATGGCTGCATGGAAATGCCCGTATTAGCTAGCGCTACTCTAGCAGGTTGAAAAAACAGCTTGATCCGTCGTTGATTCCTGTCTGTCAGCGCAGGCTCACGGACTTATTAAGAGGACGGTGTACGAGAGCTCGCGATGGCCAAAACCAAGCATGACGGCAAGCGCATCTTACCGGACGTAGAGGCGTTCGCCACATCGCCAGACGATTAGATTGATTATGCGGTGATAGAAAAGGCCGATCGCGTCGCCGTGGTCCCGGTCAGCATGGGCTGGGACGACCTCGGCAGCTGGATGCGCTGCACGTAATCAGCGATTTTGACGCTGACGGCCGCGCGCATTCGAGCAGGGTTGGAGGTGATCGCGATCGAGACGAGCAACTGCTTGGTGCGCACCGACGGCGTACATGTCGCCATCGTCGGTGTCGACAATTTGATCATGGCGGCAGCCGATCGGCCGCATCGCGGCGCTGAGCACTTTTTGTCGCTGATATCCTAAGTTTCGATCGCCTCGTAAGTCCCACCTTTTGCGACATGGGGATGTCGTGTTTTGGTCGTGAGCCGTCCGGCCGTTTGGGCAAGCAGATGCTAGAGCGGTTTCTCACCGGGCTGAATCATAAGGGGATTCCCGTCGCCGCGGTTTTCTGATTCAGAATTCCTGCCGGCGCAGGAGGCTGGCATGGATGGCGCGAGCATTATCGGTAGATCTTCGGGATAGAGTTGTAGCGGCGATCGCGTGTGGTCTGTCGCGTCGGCAGGCCGCGGTACGGTTCGGTGTCAGCGCGGCCAGCGCCGTCCGGTGGCAGAAGCTTGCAAGCCAGCATGGGACGCCGGCACCGCAGCCGCAGGGCGACGATCGACGTTCGATGAGGATCGAGGTGCATGCCGGATTGATCCTGGACGCTTACAAGGCGACGCCCGATATCACCCTTGCCGAGTTGCAGGCGCTTCTGGCCGATCAGGGCACCGAGGTCGCGCTCGGCACGATATGGCGGTTCTTCGCGCGGCGCGGGATCACGCGCAAAAAAAGACAGCGCACGCGACCGAGCAGGATCGCCCCGACATCCTGAAGCGACGAGAGGAATGGTTCGACGGTCAGCTCGATCTCGATCCCGAGCAGCTCATCTTCATCGATGAGACCTGGGCATCGACCAACATGGCGCGTCGCTATGGCAGAGCACCACGCGGCGAACGATTGCGGGCCGGCGTGCCGCACGGGCACTGGAAAACCACCACCTTCGTCGCCGGTCTGAGCCGCACCGGCATGATCGCACCCTGGGTCCTCGACGGGCCGATGAACGGTGATGCCTTCACCACCTACGTGACCCGCGTCCCGGTGCCCGAACTCTCACCCGGCAACGTCGTCATCATGGACAACCTGTCGAGCCATAAGGCGCCAGCCGTGCGCACTGCCATCGAAGCCGCAGGTGCCCGGCTCCTGTTCCTTCCGCCCTACAGCCCGGACTTCAACCCTATCGAGATGGCCTTCTCGAAACTGAAGGCACACCTGCGAAAGGCGGCCGAGCGGACTATCCACGGCCTCTGGGATGCCATCGGCCGTATTGTCGACCTCTACTCGCCCCAGGAATGCTCGAACTATTTCGCAGCCGCTGGTTACGATGCAGACTGATCAGAAACCGCTCTAAAAGCTGACATAGCCGAGTGTCGCAGGCTTTCCCGAAAAGGACCGCAAATTGCGAACGCCAGCGGCTTTTCGAAATTTGTCTTCTCCAGACATCCCGAGAAGACGAGTTAACCGCGAAAATTGTAGCAACCATACTGTCGCGCGGTTAAGTCTGATTACAACCCGCTAGATGGTTGGCACCGACCGACCTTATCAAGCCAGTGGGCGAAGTCTATCGGTTCAACTAACGCGAGAAATGATAGGTATGAATAGCATCCGATTGAAGCTGTTCGCCGAAGCCATGTGTCCCCATCCTGAGCGCGAGATTCACGCCAAAGGTTTGTGTGCATCTTGCTATAACCGGACCAATGCACGCGCCCGTAAAAAGGAGGCAGAAGCTGGGATTATATATAGATCGATAGATGCCGCTATAGAAGAGAAGCTTAATGCGGCGACTTGCAATCACCCGGATCGAGTAAGGCATGGTAGAGGTTTATGTTTGAACTGTTACAAAAAGGTCTATTTAAAAGCTCGTGACGCGGGCGCGAAAGCGCTGCGGAACTTCGTCCCTAAAATAAAGCTTTATGCCCCCTGGGATTCCGCAGTTTAGGCTCAATTAATTGTGGTCGATCTTTCTCGCGGACGAACCCGTAGCGAACCTATTCCCAATTACACTTTCCCGAAATCGTCACCCGAAGACAGAAAAAACGGGAAAGACCGTGCTAACGCCCGACCGCTGTCGGCACTTCGGATTGCTCACTCGATTGTCCGGAAGTGAGCGACAGGAGACAATCGACTTTCGGGTGATCCGATCAGCGCGGGAGCACTAGCAGAGGCGTTTCTCAAAACCTGTTACCGATTGCGTTTCCCGACGGGCAACACAGCGACGGAGTTATGGGAGAGCGTTGATGCCGCGTGGATGTCCTGAGTTACGCCAGCTATATGCTATCTCTCCTGCGACAGCGGATTGTTCGACTGCGTTCTTGGTCGCGAAGGAAGGTTGCTGCTACCGCTCAGCCAGCTCACTCTCCAGTCTGGCGATGGCAACGCCAAGCGCGTCGAATTGCGCGCAGGAAGGCTCCTGCCGCGCCCGTCGGGCCTCCTGTACCAAGTCCGACCAATAGGTGATGGTATCCTTGTAAACCGGGTGACCACGCAGCCTGCGGGCGCTTGCAATGGCATTCTCAAGGTTCTCTAAGATTGATCCGTGGAGCTGCATGAGACCAGATAGGCCGGCAATCCATAAAGAAGAAGGTTTTTTGACGGCCGCCGAAAGCCGCCACGCGGTCGTCGCTAAAGTTCTAAGTTTCGCGACAAAGTTGTCGATGCTCGATATTCCTCGTCCATCAATGTCGCAAAAGTCGGTTGCATAATCATTTTATTCTGATACAGTTCTGCGACATGCTGATCGGCTACGCCCGTGTGTCCACCGACGACCAAGACCTCCGCCTTCAACGCGCCGCGTTGAAGGACGTCGGGTGCAAGCGGGCGTTCGAAGAAAAGGTCTCAGGTGCGAAGCGTGACCGGCCCCAGTTAGCCAAGATGATCGAGCAGCTCCGCGACGATGACACGGTGGTGGTGACGCGGCTCGACCGGCTGGCACGCTCCACCCGTGATCTGCTCGACATCGCCGAGAAGCTCAAGGAGGCGGGTGCCGGCCTGCGCTCTCTGGCCGAGCCCTGGGCGGACACCACATCGCCAGCGGGTCGCATGGTGCTCACCGTGTTTGCCGGCATCGCTGAGTTCGAGCGCGAGCTGATCCACCAGCGCACCAGCAGCGGGCGGGTAGCGGCAAAGGCGAGAGGAGTTCGGTTCGGCCGCCCGCCTAAGCTCACCCCCGACCAGATCGCGCTCGGGGAACGGTTGGTAGGCGAGGGTACTTCCGTTCGCGAAACCGCCAAACTGCTCAAGTGTCACCATGCCACGCTCTATCGGGCGTTGACTGCTGCGCTGGCTCCGTGAGCGCTCTGCAACCTGGTGCTTCGGAAGGGGAGGCCTGATGCCGATCCGACCCGAACACGTGTTCCTGTACCCGATCGACTGGCCGCAGCTCTCGCGTTATGTTCGCTTCGTGCGGGCAGGAGGCTGCTGCGAGCATTGCGGGCGCCCCCATGGGCAGAGAGTATTCCATCTCCGGGACGGGCGGTGGTGGGACCGGAAACGGCATTGCTGGCGCAACGGACAGGGTCGCCGCGTGCGACGGCCGACCGAGAACATTCTGGTGCATGGTGCCTGGACGCCCGTGGTGCTGGCCTGCGCGCACCTCAACCATAACCCCAGTGACAGCGCGCTCCATCAGCTCGCGGCGCTCTGCCAGCGCTGCCACATGCTCTACGATGGCCCGGAACACCGCCGCCGGCGTTGGATGAACGCGCATTACCGACGTGCCCTCGGCGACTTGTTCTACGGCCCCTACCCTTTGTTCGGAGCCGACTGGATCACGCCCACTCCACTCAGCATGCTGGATAATGACGTTTTGCTATAAGGACCTTAAGGGGTGCTATATAAGGCCTCCCAAGAAAACAGGTGACTTCCATAGCTAGCACACTCCTTGCGGAAACGACGGCCACCGTATCCGAGTTGATGCGCAATCCAATGGGCACCGTCGCAGCTGGCGAGGGTTTTCCCGTCGCCATCCTCAACCGGAAAAAGCCGGCTTTCTACTGCGTTCCTGCCAAGGCTTTCGAAGCGCTCTTGGATCGGCTGGAGGATGCTGAGCTGAACGCGATCTCCGATGCCCGCGCGGGGGAACCCGTCACCAAGATCGCGCTTCATGACCTATGAGCTGGGGCTCCTTGAATTCTGCGCTGAAGTATGGTGCAAACTCGGCACGCAGACACGGGACCAGTTCAAGAAGAAGCTCGCTGAGCGGCTCGACCATCCGCATGTCCCCGCCTCAAAGCTTTCGGGGGCGAAGGACCGCTATAAAATCAAGCTGCGTAACATCAGTTACCGTCTTGTCCGGAGCATTGAGCGGGTCGCCGGAAGATGCTTTTTTACCACGCGTTGTTGCTCGAAACTCAAATGCGTCGGTTTAACGGCTGATAGATTGTAATCTGAGAGCCAACGAAACGCTCGGCATCCTCACTGCTCGTAAGGCGAGGCAACACCTCTCCGTGATCTTCATTGCGGCCTGCTTCAGCGGCCGCTTCGTCGCTAGCGATTCTTTCGGACGAGTTCGCCATAGCGGGCCATCTATGCAGGCATCGCTACGGGCTGCGCTGCCTGCGGCCGCGCTCGAACCGATACGGACACTTCAACTTCTCGATCAAGCCGACCAAGGATCGAGATAAGCCGATCGATCGTAAACCGTCCCAAATTGACGTTGCGGATACGCGAGAAGTCGGCTGCTGCGATGCCAGTCGCGCCATGGGCGGCGCGGACGCTGAGCTTACGCTCGTCCAGCGTCTTGATGATCTCTGCCGCCAGCAGCGCTTTAGTCTGACGAACCTCCGGATCGGGTAAGCCGAGATCGCGGAACAGGTTACCACTGCCGGCAAGGATGGCCATATCGTCGTCGTCGCTCATCGCTTCAGTTCCTCTTTCAGACGCTTAATCCGCTCTGCCACGAGGTCGATCTCAGCCTTCGGGGTGGCAATCCCGCTCTTCGACTTCTTCTGGAAGGCGTGAACGACATAGATCACCTCCCCAAGCTGGACGGCATAAACGACGCGGTAGGCATCACCCCGCTCCCGCAACACCAACTCCCACACACCGGAGCCAAGGCCAGCAAGCGGCTTGGCGATCCTAGGCATTCCGCCATCGGCAACGATCGTCAGCGCCTCGGCCGCTTTGCCCTGGGTCACCTCTGGAAAGCGCCGGAAGTCCCTTAGAGCGCCTTTCACCCAGCCGATCGGTCGCGTATCTCTCATGCTATCGCATTGTTGTCAATTTTGCCAACGGATGTCAGCCTTCTACCTACGCCAAACGAAGTAACAGACCGTTTGATACGGTGCTTTGCTCGCTCGCATACGGTTTTGCCCGTCAACGACTTGGTCCATCACGATCCTGCTGACGATCGCGTTCACGGTCCATCTCGATTAGCATTCGCTGGAGGATTTCCTCGGGCGTTTGCTGCCGAACCAGCCCAAGTTCGGGTGCAGAGCGCTCCAGCTCCTCACGCAAGGCCGGGTCATGATACAGACCCTCGATCATCTCATTCCTAACGACCGCTACCATCGGGTCGCCTAATCTGCGCTCGTTCTCCACCGTCCACCAGCGCTCCATGAACCGTTCCGCGCGAAGCTGGGGATCGCTGTCGACCTGCGCCTCCACAGCCATTGCCTTAAGCGTGCCGCGGAAGTTGCCAGCCGCAGCTTCATGCACAAGGCTCGGGTTTTGCTCGATCGCGGTCACGAAGTGACGCAAGCCATCATACCGTATCTTGTCCAACGCTTCACCGGCTTGGGTGAGCTCGCTTCGCTTATGCGGCAGCACCGCCAGCCCCGTCTCCTTGGTGCCGGCGGTATCAATTACGGCACGAGCATAACGCTGGATCGCGCCGGGCAGGTCGAGCCGGCTCGTGCTTTCGGGTACATCGTCGAGACGTGATATCTTTTTTGCCTCAGCCGGATTTTGTGATTTGGGAGCCGTCCTCTCTTCGCCTGGAATCCGAAGGCGATTGCTCCGAATGCTGGGCTGCTCATCCGTCTCAACCTTGGCGGGGCGAAGGTTCCGCGCCCTGCCTTGTTCAGCAACAGCCTTGGCGACCGCGTCCAACGACCACCGACGCTTGGGCACTGGTTCAAGACGGCCAGCCTCAGAAGGTGAGGCAACGTGTCGACCGGAGTCTGGATCGCGTTCGCGGCGCTCTCGAGCGCGCGCTTGCATCACGCGAACGACTTCGTCGGCGCGGATCAGGTCGGAACTCGCCCGGAGCGCCTTGTTGGCTTCAACTTTTTCTCTCATCGCACGCGAGCGCTCAATCGCTGCTGCGAGACGGTCCGGCGCTTGAAGCGCTTTACTGGCTTCAAGTTTTTCACGCGTTGCGCGCGCGCGCCCAAGCAAGTGTTCAACCGCCGCTGCGATCCGGTCAGGGCCGTGATCTGCACCGGCTTGGCGTGCATCAACATCCGACGCCGGAGCAGGAACCCCGCGATCCAGTGCCGCCTCGCGGACGGCCCTGGTCGAGTTTGGCTCGGGCGCAGGCATCGTCGCGACGAACTTTTGCAGGCCCTGCGCGACCACCTGATCGACGAACGAAGCTGAACCTGACAGCTCGTCGATCGAGCGCTGATAGGTAGCGCGCACCGTCTCCTGACGCGTTCCAAGGAACGCCTGAACGGGGTCAACAATACCCTGTTCGCGAAGTCGCTGGGCGCGCTCCACCCGGCTCACATCAAGCCGAGGCACCTGCCCTTTGTCGCGGATCTTCTGTACCGCGATGTGCTCATGCGTGCGGTCGATCCCACGTGCCTTGGTCGGTGTCGCGTTGGCTTCAATGCCACGCGCGCGGAGCTTTTCGGCGAAGCGCTGCCGCCAGCGAAACAGGTCATCGCGGTCCGGATGAAAGCGCCGGCCGTCCAGATCCCGGCGCGCGATCGTGATGTGAACATGGGGATGATCGCGATCGACGTGAAGCGATGCGACCCACTGGCGGTTCGCAAACTCGTCGCGCGCGAAGTCCAGCGCGGCTCCCTTGAGGCGTTCCGGATCGGTCCCAGACGGCATCGACAGGATCATGGAAATGGAGGTCGCGCCCTTCCGTCGCGCGTCCCCGTCCATCTCCGCTTCGTGCCACTCCTTTGCGAGCAACTGCATCTCGCGACCGTCGTGAACGACTTCCCCTTCGCTCGTTTCAAGACCCAGCTCCTTCTCCGCGCCGTGACCCAGCCGGGAAATGTAGGTGAAGTTTGCGAGGACATGTCCGCCGCCATGTTGGCGACCAGTGATGCGCACCATCACCTCGGGAACACGGCGCGATGTTCGCTCCAACGTCATGAACGCCCGGCCGCTCATTCGGTCGCGAGAACCGCCTCCGAACGCGTGCTTCGCTTGAGCACTTGGTCGTGATGCCGCAGATGACGATTCGGGTTTCGGCAACATCAATGCGACAGTCTTGCCAAGCATCCTGCCCCCGACTTTAGGGGCTTTGGTGCTTCCTCGCCCGGAGCTGGGACGATGCTTTTTGAACGGCGCGAAGACGCCTGCCATCGAATCCATCGTACCAGAAGAGAAGCGGAAACTCATTCCACCGGAACCGGTGCTGCGCCGGTCCAGTAGCTGATCTCACCGCCAATCGAGGAGGCCAAGGTGCGGCGGGATTCGGTCAGCAGTGTTCTCAGATCGCCGCATGTCTCCATGAAGGGCACAGCGATCCGGGCGATGTCGAGCGAGCTTTCCGGCATGTTCGCCGCGTTCATCGCGTGGACTGCCTGGTTGATGTTCACCCCGATCTTCTGGATCTGTTTCCGGATCTTTGTGATCTCGGTCTGTGTCGAAGGAGCCAATCGGAGCAGTGCGGCCTTGTCCCAAAGCTGCCAGCGGATCGTGCGCTTGACCCACTCACTCCGTGTCAGACGCATCGGCGCGGCCACGGTGTCGATGCCTTCGATTTCACTCCTGTTCAGCCGAACGGTCAGGCGGATATAGTCGTCGGGGTGGCTCCTACCCTGAACCGGCAAGATCGGCAGATCCTCGGTTTCCGGCGCAAGCACGCTGCGCATGAGAGCGCGCGCGATCCAGCGACTGCGGGTCTGGCCGTTCGCTGCGGCTACGCGGTCGATCTCTTCGACCAGCTCGTCTTTCAGTCGAACAGTCACGATCATCTTAGAAGCCCCGCGCAGCGGATCTCAAAACAACAATGTCATACATCGGTGGTTTCTGTGATATCCTGCCATATCTAGCCTAACACCCATATAAACTTTCAAACTCATGCTAGCAACCGGAACCCACAAATGACGCGGAGTGGAGCATAGTGGTTCTGGCAAGGCGCTTTCCCTCCCCTGCTTGGGCTCATGTGGCCGAGACAAGCGCCGCCTGAGAACACGGCTCAGCATTCGAGCATGCCGCCCCAAGGCCTGCCTATCTTTCCGAACATGGAGACCACTGCTGACATCGTCGCACTATGCCCCCGCTGGATGGAGAACAGCGGGGGCATACTCCGGATGAATGCGCAGGTCCGCACGCGCTGCTGCACATGCAGGACACTGATCCGGCTGAGATTGAAGGACATTTTCGCTCGCCATGGTTCGGATTATTCGCTCATCGACAAGCTCGAGCGATGCCGGATGGTCGAGTGCTTCGGCTCGACTTTCTATCTCGCGACACGCACCTGTGGCAGTCAGTGGACGACGTTGCTCCGAGATCCTGCGCTCATCGCCGCGTTCGAGAAACGGCCCTAGTGCGAACCGCTGGAACTAAAAGACGAGCGATCGCGCCCCTTTGCTCCATCCCGCGCGGTCGCAAGTTCACCGGCGATTTTGTCGTTCGGATCGCATCGTGACGGCAAACATGGTATGTCGTTGGTGCAAAGATCGGACGGCCATGCCTGATCGCTCACTGCCCCTAGCTAAGCTAAAACATCCGCTTCGACGTCCGAAAGGATCTCCTTTGAACAAGCTGATACCAGCCTGCACCGACCGTCCCGCTTTCGACGAATCCGAGCGGGTATGGCGTCAGACCGAGGTGGATTTTGCGCGCGGGTCGGTGCGGTACGAGGGCGGCATCCTGTCCAAAGAAATCGAGCGCCTCAATGCTCGCTACATTGCCGGCGAGATCGACAGTGACGAGCTGACGGCAGCCATTCTGGCCTCCGATACCGCCCGTCCATAGCATGGCACCCACTGCCATCATCGTGCCGTTCTGGCCGGCCTGAACCCGCACGCTGGACGACATGATCCGACGCGTGGCCCAGGCACGTTCGCGCTGCCGGCGATGCCACAGCTTGATGTGCATCGACCTGCTCGCGCTGCACCGAGAGCTGGGCGGCTCGGCCAGTCTCATCAACCGGACGACGGCTTGCGCGATCGCCGGCTGCGCGGGGACGGTCTACTATTTCGGTGCAGCGGCCACCGGTGCTGCGTATCATGTGCTGGTCGACGAGCCTGCTCTGCTCGACGGCGTCACCGATCCAACGGCCACACCGTTCCGATCGCGATGGCACGGTACGGTGGCGTTGGATCGGCCCTCTTGCCCGCACCAATGGCCGCTTTCGACCCGTACGCTGGATGACATGACGTGATGGTGGGCCGAGACATGTTCGCGCTGTCGGTGATGTCAGACTCTGAGGCGGTTTATCCACAGGCAGTGCCCTTAAATTATGTTAAAAGATTTACTGTTAAATATAGGTGTTAGAAAGTTAATTTGACTGGATTGATGTTTAACCCTCTCATACAAAAGACAATTTGTGTGCTTGGTTTTTGATAGTCCGAGATCTGGTTTTTGTTCGCCCGGACGACCGGTTTCCAATCGCCCGATGCGTCCAGTTCAATCGGAATTTGGGCTGATCGGGTAGATTGCCGCGGTTGATGTGTCGTATTGGCTGTATTTGCATAACGATGTGGGTTGCTGCAGCAACTGGCGCCTAATGCTAATTGCTCAAAGTTTGTAATAGCCCGACAAACGCAGGGCGTTGAGTTTCCGATCGCCCGATGGTCAAAACAAGCGCGGGATTGCTGACAGGCTTGTAAATGTCAGCGCCGATTGGCACGCGATTGTCAGCGCTAGCTGGCCATACGTTCGGTCCGAAAGCCCCATAGGCTTTTGGCGAGGTCAAGCTCGTCGCGCTTCGCCTTGCCGACTATGCCGGCGAAGTAAGCGCCCGCAGTTAAGCGTATCTCATCCCTGGTGTATCGCTCGGCGGTAATCATGACAGCTACCGCGGTGGCGTCGAGGCCGAGCTTCTCCAACGCATCGACGTAGGTGCCGATGCGAATACCGAGATCGTGGCGGAGGCGGCAAGCCGCAGCGTGGATCTCGCTCCAACGCGGATTCTCGGCGGCGACGTATGCTGCGGTGGTAGGAAACATTTCCATGAGCTCCGCCGGCTTAGCCTTGAAGGTGCTATTGGACGGTGAGGCCGGGAGATCGACTGAGGGTGGAATTTGACGGGTCGGGTCAAAACTACAGGTTCGATTGCTCTGTACATTTTTGATTATAGGGGGGTTGGTTTGTATATATATAGAGGGGCTATTTTTTGACCCCAACCCGTCATTTTCGCTAGAAAACATAAAGCGGTCGATCGTCTCGGCAACCAGTCGATCCACATCCGGAAGCCGATCAAGGGCCGCTTGATAAGCGGCGCTATCGCGCACAGCCTTCGCCGCAGCAGCCATGCCAGCCACCTGCTCAATCGCGTCCTGAAGCATGATCCAGTGTGCCCCGGTCAGACGCAGGTGGGCGGCCTGAGCGAGCGCCTGGCCGACAGTGCGGCGCACGCGCCCAATCTCCTGCTTTCCTTCCTTAAACAGGCGAGACTGCGCCGTATAGGCCTCAGCGCGCTCCCGGAGCTCCCGGAAGCGGACCCGGATCGGCGAGAGGTCGACGCCGAAAGCCGAGGTGATCGCACCGCGATCGTCACGCCGGCCGGTGCGGCGCCCATGGCCGCTATCTCGTGCGAGGATCAGAGCCATTTCGCGGAGCTGCCGCAGTCGGGCCTTGATCGCCCCCACCGTTTTCCCGGCTTCGTCGGCTAGCGTCTGATTGCTGGGCCAGACAACAGGGGTTCGCTCGTCCTTCCAATCCTCAAGGCGCGTGTAGCCGATTAGGTGTTTGAGCGTTTCCCGTGCGCCGGCGCCAAGGCCGAGCGAGATCGCTGCTTGGTCGACAACCCGATAAAGATCTTTCCATTCGCTGATCTCTACCGCGTCGCTGAAGCGCGCCTCGAGGTCGCGCGCGATCCTGCGTGTCATCTCGGTAATCGGGCGAGCGCCCGTTCGTCCGGTGAAAGCTGTTTGAGCGTAAGTCATTGATCGTCCTTTCGCCGAAGGGACCGTCAGCAGGCAAAACGAAGCGTGGCACGAGGCGCGCGTCCTTGAACCGAGGCTCGGAAACAACTAAATGAAGACCTGTGGAAACTGGCCGGCGTTTGGCGACGCAGTCACCTAGATGTTTCAGGATGCCCAGCCATCGTGCTGGGCATTCGTTTATGTGCTCACAGCCATTTCCCTTCCGCCCGTCGCGGATTGTGACGGGCCCTTGCGATATTTGTCGAAGGCGGAGCGAGGGCGGAAGCCTCGCGAACTCGTGCTATCGGGCGGGAAAGCCCCTTAATGTTCGTGCTATTGGGCGGAGAAGTCGCAGCGGATCATGGCGTACCGTCTCGGACAACGTGCGCGAGCTCGTGCTTTCGGGCGGAAAACCCTGTCCAAGAGGCCACGGTTAGCCTCAAGGCAACAGAATCGCGACGTCCGGCCGCTAAACGTGGCATCATGGATAAAGGCGGTGCCTGGTAAGGTTAGCTTCGCCTCGATCAAGCGCCCGTCGTGCTAACGAGCGGAAAAGCCCCCAGCGGAGTCGTGCTTTCGGGCGGAAAACTAGGAAGCGCCGATGCTCGCCAACTCAGGCGACGACGGTGGCCTACTTGGCCGAAGCGGCGGCCAAGCGAAGACTATCGAGCGGGGTGATCGTCACCAGAGTCGACAGCTTCGGACGTCCCCCGCCAGTTCGAGGTTCCTTCCGGTCGGCCAAGGCCAGGGAGTATTCCGGGAGAGATTGGTCCTTGGTGACCTCCCGCAGTGTTCGCTTGAAATTTTCAATCGAGCGAGGTTCGAGCGAGCAGCCGACTCGGCCGGCGAGATCAACGGCATCGGCCTCGAAGCGGGCGCCGTCGACACAGTTAAATTTGGCCAGCTCGTAGAGGCGGCGCTCGATTGGGCCGAGTTTGAAGAAGTCGTCATGATAGGCAGCGATTCGGCGATCCGTCAGGATGGCCCGGTGAAGCCAGTCGCAGAGCATGACTTCGACATGCTTCATCTGCCTTTCTCCATTGGGGAGTTTCGTATATTTGATGTCGGCCTTCAGGAGCCAGGAGAAGGCGCTGTCAGAGCCTTCGCCGCCTGTCTCGATGTTGGTGATAATCTGCGTACCCTGGAGGCGGGTAAGCGAGGCCTTCAGCGACGTGTAGGAGCGCGCGGAGGGATTAGTCCCGGTCATCCGGAAAAGGTCATTCGCGGTGAAGGTTAGCGTCCGATCGATCGTTTCGCCATTCTCAAGTCGGCTCACCATAAGACTGGCGATATAGAGCAGGATCTCTTTGTCGTAGATCGTCGCGACGCCCGTCTTGCTCGGATTGATCTCGATGCGAGCAGTGTCGTTCGCGAAAGCTATGGGCTCCATCTGAGCGCGTTTCGTCAGCGCGAAAAACGGGAACTCCGCGACGGTCCTCTCACCTTGGATGTCACCGTAAAGCGGACTATCCAGGCGGAAGAGGTCGCCTTGAGACGGGATGATCTTGGTCATGGCCTCCTCATTGTTGCCATTACTGTGCGTGCCGTCATCAAGCCTAGTTAGCATGCGGAACCGATCAACTAATCGGCAACCTGCATCGAGCCGCGCTAGACTTCGCGAGTGTAGCGGCTTTGGCGAGCCGGCGCAGCCCGAACGGTTCGTGCTATCGGGCGGAAAACTCTCATTTCTTCCGCGAGTGCCTTCGCCTCAGCCGCGCCGCGCCGTCTGAACCGCACGGCCGGACTCCTGTCAGTCGTTTCCCTCATCATCCTTCAACTCGCGTGTCATGCGCGGGCTGCCATAGGTGCCGTTCGAGAGGGCGAACGCAGAACGGACATGCACCAGCATCACCATGTCGTCGCGCTGGCGCCGGCATGCTGGGCGGTCCTTCCAGGCAAAACAGCCGCCCTGGCTGACGCCGAGCACCCGGCAAAGGCGGTGTACGGGGAAATCCTTCTTCGCCTGATCGACGAGCGCGAACCTCATCGACTTCCCTCTCGGGCGAAAAAAGCGGTCGCCCGCTTCAGTATGTCGCGCTCCTGCCGAAGGATCTCATTTTCCCGGCGGAGCCGCTTCAACTCGGCAGCCAGATCTGCCTGCGGCGCTTCGCCCGGCATCTCCGTCACCCGATCACGACGACGGCCGATCCAGCGCACCAGCGTCGACAGGCCAACGCCCAGATCCTCCGCTACCTCGCGCTGCGTGCGACCGCTGGTCGCCACCAGCCGAACCGCCTCGTCCTCGAATTCCTTTGTAAACCGTCGTTGCTTCGTCATCGAGTTCGCCTTTCACCGCAGGAAACTCTCCACTTTTCTGAAGCAAGTCCAAAGGATCTCGCCCTTGAACGACATCGATGCACCCTCGCCTACCCCGCCTGCGGTCAGCGAAGACGAAAGCGTTCGTCGACAGTGTGAGGCGGATTTCGCGCGAGGATCTGTCCGCTACGAAGGGGGCATTCTGTCGTGTGAGATCGAGCGCCTGAACGCCAGCTATGTCGCCGGTGAAATCGGTAGCGACGAACTAACAGCAGCGATCCTGGCATCCAAGACCGTGCGTCTAGCTGCGCTCTGACCGTCACAGCTTGGGTCGTATCGTCTGCGTGATCTCGGCAGCATCGGCAGCAAGTGACGTGATGCAGTGGTATCGACACCTACGAAGACTCGGTTTGCGATCCGGTTAGAAGGCGCGGTGACTCTTTACGTCCTGAGCTATTCTTCGGCATGGTGAACTCACCAAGTACGAGCCAGACACCATCGAAAAAGGACTGGACATGAGAGGCTATACATACGTCTGGCCCGCACTTTATCAAACTGTGCGGCAGTTGGTAGCAGTTACGGCTCTAGGCATAGCGATGCTTGCAGCGCCGGCGAATGCCATGCTGGCTGCGCCACACAATACGACGGACGCTGCCTGCCGCGCCCTAGACCAGATGAACGGCGGAGATCGCGACGCCTCCCCGGCGCTCGCCGCCTGCATCGCCTCGCAACCGTCGGGTGGCGTGATAGCCCTTGTACCGGGCCAATACCTGATCACTGCCCCGGTGCTTATCTCCAGGCCGGTGTCGATCCTGACGCGTGGCATGGCGCGTTCCGCGCCGCCCTGCCGAGTGCATGATCCGCGCTGCGCCACACTGCTTCTCCAGCTTCGGCCCGATGCGATAAAACCCCGAGCAATGCCGGTAACGATCCGCGCCTCGAGCGTCAGCTTTGACCACATCATTTTCGCCGGGGGAGCCAATGCCTCGCTTTGCCTCAATCCGGCAACGCGTCCTGCAGGGGGGGGATTGAGTGTTGCCGGCAATGATTTTTCGCTGACGAGCTCCATTCTTAAATCCTTCGCGTGCTATACTGCCCTAGAATATGAGAGTGGCGAAAATGGCCATATCTTCGGCAACACAATCGCAGGGAACGGCACGCACACCGTTCATCTAATGTGGTCCGACGGTTTGACCGTTCATGATGCGCAGCACCTTGCTGTCGTCCATAATCATTTTATCGATAATACCGACGTCCAATTAATTTTCGGCGGCTGCACGCATTGCATCGTTGCAAATAACATCTTTCGGCACGGTGGGGTCTCTGCCGGAGGATCTTACGCGGAACTGATGGTCCAGGCTTGGCCAAAATCAACCTCCGGCCGCTATGACGGCACGAAAGTGGTCAACAATGACATCAACTGCGGCCCGCAGCGTGACTGTGGCTTTGGTTTGATGCTGGGTTCCACGCCTTGGTATGATGCCCCGACGAGCGGCGGCGTCGTTTCCGGCAACAGGATCGTCAATGCGGTCCTGCCGATCGACATCGAGGGGCTAACTGGTGAAATGACCGTTACGAACAACAGCATTTCCGGCGCGCCAGCTGGTCGGGTCAGGTCGACCTGTGGCCTGTTGAACGTCAGCAGCCAGGTGAATGTTGCGGCAGCATCGCGGGGATTTCTGCGGGGCAACACAGCGGAGGCGACGGGCAGCACTAGCCGTTCGTTCAAAGGTTGCCTGCTCAACCCACCTTGACGGGGCACAAGCGAGTACAGGGGGCCGCGACGCTGTCCCCTGTACTCGCTTGCGACGTCACGTTATGACGCCATGACCGTCTGGCCGTCCAGCGCTGATAGCTCGATTAATCGCAGCGACAGATCGCGTTGATCCAGGTTCATGCCAAGATCGACAGGCCGTACAACTAGCAGGCCAGATAGAGAGATCAGACACACTGGGTCGTCACTCTGCGGGAGAGGAATGCGGATGGTGAACTGACCCACTTCTTCGGACGGGGCGATCTCGACCTTTACGGCCTCGCCGGCGACCGTGATTGAGATTGAGTTCATCGCGCGATGTCCAAGGAGATGTTCTGCTAGGACCAGCATGCCGCTGGCCCGGCCCGGCTTCACCCAGAAAGACAGGGTTTCGCAGCAGCCCCAATGCCTGCCATCCTCCTCGACCTCATTCCACATGCCTGAAGGAATATATCGCGGTGCCATGGCAACGGGCGGTGCATCAAGGGCCGCCAGTTGCTGAACGGTGATCAGGCCCTCGTCGGTGCCAACCATTTTGGAGGACCATACTAGTATGCCCTGGCTTAATGCCCGCAACCCATTGTTGAGCATCACTAGTGCTTCCCCCGTATCATCAAGGACAAAGGAGACAGCTACCCCGTCGAACTCGGCGGCGGCCAGTTGGCGCGCGCCCCCTCTGATGATCAGCACGCTATCAGTATTAACCCCGGATACAGTCAGCCGAGCAGATACTTCCCCGCCCGATTGGTAAGCGATCTCTGGCAGCCACTCGGAGATGACCACACTCTCCCCATGCGACAAATTTAAAGGCGGAGCCTTGTGATCCTGCCTTATACGCAGCTTCTTGATGGCAAATTCCTGCCAACTGGCCTTGTGACGGACAGCAAGCACCAAGTTCAACGGATCTGATGCGCCAAGCGTATCGTGAGGCAAATTCAGCCGGACAAGTGTTTCGCCAGCTTCGATGACGCAGGAGTAAATTGGCTCTCCATTGGCGAAGAGATCAATATCTGTTTTTCCATTGGAGAATTCATCGATGGCAATAACCAAATCGATAGTCGCATCCTCGGCCAGACGCAGCCGCGCTGTCCCCATAGCCAAACTCAAGATCCCCTCGGCCGAAACGGCACCGTGGGCCTGACTGTTGCCCGCGCATAGATAATCACCGACCGAGGATGTCCACTGATTAGGCAAGATAGCCGTTCGCCCGGCATGACACGACAACATGCGTGTCAGATCCTGCGTCACCGGAACCTTGAGCATAGTGCGGATCTCGGGGCGGGTGCTGAGAAAGCGCGGCATGTCACCCGCAGTTTCCTCGGCCTCGAGCATGAAGGCGCTTAACCCAAGACCAAGACGGCGGCTATCCTGGGAATTAGAATCGACATCTTGAACCCGGAGCAGAAAGTCCGTTTCCAAGACGATGCGGACATACCCATCTTCGCGGTTCAGCGCCTTGGCCGGAACGCGAATACGGGCGACCGATTGAAAGATCGGACTTGGTTTGGCTTCCGCGCCAAAAACGATCACGCCGCAGTTCACATCATTCACGATCACGCGGTAGGTGCATTGGTCGGCAGCACGTTTTAGAACACGGGCCAGAATCGAAAAAACCATATCGCCGGCCGGCTGGCCGGCGAGCTGGAAAGCGAGCACAGCCCTGGTGTCTCCCGACCAGACGCCCCAGGATTCGACGCCGTACCAGCCTTCCTTAAGATAGCGCGAAGCCCCGTCCATGGCCATCGCGACCAGCGCCCCAGCTAGGTATTTGTCCGGCACTGGTTGGCGGGTGGGCGAGCGTAGCGCGCGGATGATGTCATCGGTGGTCTGCGCCCAACTCGTTACGACGAAGCGCTCGCGGATCTCGGCCTCGCGCGCCTCGCGAGAGGCCGCCGAGCGGGTATAGTGCTCGATCCGCGCGCGCCAAGCGAAGCGGTCCATCGGCGGCAGCAGGTCTGTTGCTTCCGGCGAGATCTCCGGCATAGAGGAAATCGCCGAGGATAAGCAGATCTTGCCCCGCGACAGGCTTTCGCCGACAGGCAGGCCCCAGCCTTCGTAGAGCGAGGGATAAGCCGTCATCAGACAGTGCTCGTAAAACCAAGCGAGCAGTTGATCGTCGACGTTCTCAAGAATTCGGATATGGCTGTTGACCCTGCTGTCTTCACGAATGGCCCTGGCGAGTTCTTGGCCATTCCATGCCACTCCGCCGACGATGACGAGATAAGGTGCCGCGTCCCCCATGCTTTCGGTCAGCATGGTCCAGACGTCATAGAGCAGGCCGTAATTCTTTCGAGCATGGATAGCCCCGACCGCGAGAACGAAGGGGCGGCGCGAGAACCAGTCGCGCAATGCCTGACTGGCGGCAGTGATCTCGCCGATGGCGAAATCACCGATTTCGTCGGCTAGGCGAATTTTGGCAAGCGCGGGTGCCTGTGTTTCCTGCGATCGGCAAAATTGGTCTACATCACGTGCAGTACTGTTTGAATATACTAGTATCCGATCAGCTTGCGATACTATCTTGCGACAATTCTTATCCCATATTGCTGTATAACCCGGATTGTACCAGTGCGGGAACAGATGTGGCGTCAGATCGTGCATAAGAACATTGAGGCGGAGGCCGTTCTGCTGCGCGAAGCCCGCGATCGACGCAGCATAGGTGGTGCTCTGCATCCAACTGCTGCCGACCGTGATGAGATCGGAGAAATCCCGCATATCGAAGCCGATCGATGGCAGCTCGCCAAAATTGCGCATTACCTTGACGAAGCTACCGATGGAAACCTGTTCAACAACCACTCGTGGAACTTCCACAAATCGCGCAAAATCGAGATATAAAATGAAGCGCACAGACTGATCGTCATGCTTGAGCAGAGATTGCGCAATCGCGCATTCCACGCGAACAATGCCCGAAAGCGTATCAGGGTTGTTTGCCCAAGTGGTAATATCGAAAATGATACCGCGCGGCGAAGGAAGTGCCGGACTGGGAGTTGTCGGTGCGGCGGCAATGATCTGTCGGCTCGCCACCGCTTCATAGACCGCGCGGGTGGTCTCGGCGTGCTTGGACCAATCATACTGCTCGCGGATCAGGCGCTGCAGTGCTTCCTTGGCAGCCTCGTCCCGCGGTTTTTCCCAGGCCGCAACGATTTTGCCACGGATTGAGGCCATGCTTCCCGGATCGCAATAATCAGCGTGATCACCAAAATATTCGTGTTCGCCGGACCGGTCGGACAGCACCATGCGTACGCCCGCGGCGCCAGCCTCCAGCGCGGCCAGCGGGGCGCCCTCGGCCCAGCTCGGCAGAGCGAATACCCGCGCACCCGCGAGGGCCGAGGCCAGCAGGGGCGAATTGGGATCGATGCGCCCGATGACATGCAAGTTAGAGCCGCCGAAACGTCGGATCAGTTGGCCGTATTCCTCATCGGCCTCGTGGCCGATGAGGACGAGGGGCAAGCCGCTGGATGCCAGCGCGGCAGCGAGCATTAACTGGTTCTTGCGATGCTCCAGACGGCCGACGCACAGCACATAATCGCCCAGCCCATATGTCGCGCGGAACAGGTCCGGATCTGCATCCTCGAAGCGGGATGCGTCCACAGGATTGCGTACAAGGAAAGGATTGGTTGGCGGCGCCCCCACGAGGCGCTCGTATAATTTGCGTTCCTTGTCACTGAGGAACACTGTGGCAGCGGCCATCTCGTTGATCGCTCTTAGGGCGGCCGTATAACCGGGCTCAAAATCGATCGGCGGCTTCGTTTGCTTCACATAGCCGGCGAAAGCATCGTCAATCCGCGCCTCGGCATTTTGCGCATCACTCGCGGCACGGAAAGCGCGCAACAGATCCACCTGCCAGAATGGCGCCTCGCTGAGATCAAGCAGGATCGGTGAAAATACAAGCGGCGTGCTCAGCCGCTTGGCTTGGCAAGCCATCCGATAGGCGTCCGTCGGCGTCCATATGTTGAAACCATGCGCAACATCTGCTGATGCGACAGCCGTATCCAAATGTTTGCCAGCCGTTACACGCAAGCCCAAGCGCGTTAATTCTTCTTGCGTCCGCGGCACGCGCACGCTCGGGCCCCCCAGCGTATAATCCTCAGCGCCATGAGTCAGGAGTGCTACCGAACGTACCCGGTGACGCGACGCGGCTGCAGGCGGTGCCGCAGCGAGAACCGGCTCGTGACGGGAAATCAGATCCGCAAACAGCCGGTCATGTTCCCCCACCCAGCGGGACCAAGTCATTCCAGCCACATTTTCGCGCAAGGCAAACCGTTCGGCCCGCAATTGCTCCAGCACGGCGCGCAGCGACGCGGCATCGCCACGCTCGAAGGCAATATGTGGGTATTCAGCAGCCCAGCCGACATCCGACGCGATAACCGGCACGCCGCTGGCCAAGGCTTCCAGAACGCTCATCGGACCGCCCTCATTCGTGGCGGGTACTAGGATGTAATCCATCGACCTATAAAAAGTGGGAAGCTCGTTCTCTGCGAGATGCAAAGCTGGTCCCGGCCAGCCGCTGCCTGTGAAATGCCACTCGATGTCGGGGATGTCCATCACGGCGCGGACTAGGGCTTCTCCCTTGCGGCCGGTATGATAGGTCCGCCCCACTACGGCTATCTTGAGCTGCGGCCTGAATCGTTCAAGATCCACGCCCGGCGAGATGCAGCTGCGCGCCTCCACACCCAGCGCTGCCACCAGCCGGTCAGTGGCCTGTGACATGGATACGGCATGATCGACAGCTTTGGCCGCATCATTGAAGCGGCGCGCGGCATTGGCCTCATCCTCGCGATGCGTAAAAAGTGCAATTTCAACCGGGGAGACACGTTCCGTTCTGGCGCTGTAAGTCATGTAATACTGAATTTCGGCGCTAGCATTCGATTTAATGTCCGCACTTACATAGGGAAGTGCATGAACAAGATGCTTGGCAAGTTCTTCGATAATCCAGTTTTGGTCACTTAAAACGATATGTACATTTGCCATATTAATAATCGACCTTCAAAGATCTTAAATAGAAATGTAAGGGTATTATGTATATTTTAGTAGAAATAATCATAATACATTAGGTTTTCCAATAGAAAACGTTACTGATTTGAGAGCAAATCCAAGTGAACGTCGGTCCGTGCTGGATATACTTGATGCGGCGGGCTGATGCGCTTCCGGATGTATAAAATCAAGAATGAAACTATTGCCAATATTTTTGGGAATAGGCACAGACAATAATGTGTCAGCATTAAAAGTGCCTGCAATCACGGGGCTGCCGTTAATTAGAAGCATGAGTCTCTGACGTCGGATCGAGGCCGTGACAAAGGGATGCAGTGCCAAATTCAGGAAGAGTGGCTCGTCGTCAGCAGCGGGCACGGCATCGAGCACAAGCCGTGAGCGAAAACCCACAGACCAACGGAAATCTGCCTCTGGATCGGACCAGCCTGTATCGAACCGGAGCTTTGCTATCGTTAGTTCTGCCGGAGGGATGAAATGCTCGCCGGCGTCCGTGACGGCCAGCCTGTGACTGAAAGGGGTCGCACGGCTGTCTTCGTCATGGCCGGCAATATGGCATTCGACTTCGATGACCGCTGCATCTAGTCTGCTTCCGGACAGGGGAATGTCAAAGAGTATGGCTTGGTCCCACGACAATTCGTTGCATCCGAGGGGAATGTCCATGACATGCACGCGCCCGTCTGCCGATCCTGTCTGCTTGACGCGGACTGTGAGCGGCTGCTCCGGTTTCTCCGGCCAGTCCTGCATGCCATCGTTGGTTACGCGCATCTTTAGGACGTGATTCTGTCCCGCTGGGACCTTGCGCGCAGGCGGCACGAGCGGGCTGATGTGGATTGCGGCCGGCAGGCGGCTGTTGGCTTCGACCGTTTCAGCCGCGATAGCACGAAGCTTTTCCGCCACTTCCTTTACACCCGGCACATCGGCTGGATCGGGGAGTACGCACCAGAAAAAGTCCACCAAGAACAATCGCCGGTTTAATTTTTTCGCAATCTTCTCGGCTGCTTGGCGGACATCTGGGAACCGTGGCCGGTAATCATCACCGCAAATAATGCCAGTAGGTCGAAGGAAGGATGTCCAAAAATCAATGTTCCTAGAAAGAATTGGTTCAATGTGAACTGCATCTTCATAATAACAATCAATGGGCCTTGACCAACATACACCGTCAGGACTGTAAGCTCTTATTGGGATTATGTTGGTACATTCTTTAGTATATCTTGAAAAACTGTCGTACCCGTATCCATATCCTGTCCGTCCGCCGATTTCATGAGCCCCTTCATTGCCCTCCCAAGGATCAACGCATACAACCGTCGCTGTTTCCGGGACACTGCGGGCCCAAGCCCAGCTTGATCTGCCGAACAATGACCCGACCTCAACCACGCAACCACCGGCGGGAACTAGTGTCGCAACCACTTCGATGGCCTGAAGCTGCGCTTCGGAAACTTGTCCGGGAATATCTATTCTGTAAGGCAAGCAGTTTCTCCCAATACTGTGCTGCATCTCGCGATCATATTAAAAATAATGAAGGGCTTATTCAGCATCCAGCACTACATTCACTTTGGCGAGCACAAACGTTTTTTGCCCCCGCTCTCGACGCCACCGTCCGCTTCTGGGGCTGATCAACGAGTTCTCAGCCTAACGATTAGCTTTAGCCATCGTCGGGTCAAGTGATGTCGTATCGTGTGTCGCTTGTCGCCCGCCAACACGGCATCAGCGGCAGTCAGGTTTTTACCTGGCGCAGGCTGATAATTTAGTGCGTGTTGACGGCCGCAGCCGCTGGCAAAGAAGTGGTGCCGGCATCCGAGTATCGTGCGCTCGAGGCACAGGTCCGCGAGTTGCATCGGCTGCTCGGCAAGAAGGACATGGAGAACGAGCTGTTCCGTGAGGCGGTCTCCCGGGCCGTGGGCCCAAAAAAACTGCGGTTGCGCTCGACCTCGTTGCCAGGGGGATGGCCTATGAGCGTGGTTGCAGCGGCGCTCGACGTTGCTCGCCCGCATCTTTCCGCAATACGCAACAGGTCACCGCCAAGATCACGAGGGCGGCCGCGTTGCTAGACGCCGAGCTGGTTGCCGGCCTGCCAACCTGCGGCTACCGCCGCCATCGATTGTTCTCCTCGCGATCTTCAGCTTCTCAGCAGCGCTCCATCGACGGCGCCGGCCGCCATCAGTGATGATCTTAGACAAGGACATAAGCCTATGCTCGGGGGCCATCCCTAAGCCTTCGTATTAGGCTCAAATCTGCCCGGGCGAAACGGGGGCTAGTTCACTGGATCAGGTGAACTTCGTTTAGCATGTTAGACGATAGTTGGTCGTTGTACGCTGTTCATCTCCACTGTCGTCTCGATTCCGCGCATCGCATCAAGAAGCTTGATAGGCTAGCGAGGCTTTGTATAGGTTTCGACCGGCGTAGCGAGTACGTCGAGCCGATCGTCGGCATCGGTACTTTTTTTCCCCACAGCACCTTGATCTCCTGCGGCCCCGTTTCAAGGTCTTTGTCAGTTCGGGTATGACCTTGGTGACCGCGTCTAATACCCACCGACGCTTGCCACTGACCTAAGACGGTTAGGCTTAAAAAGCGAGGCGACGTGTCGATTAGAGTCTTGATCACGTTCGCGTGGCCCCCGAGCGCCCGCTTTCATCCCGCGAATGACCACGTTGTCATGGGCCAAGTCGGGAGCCTTGCATAATTCCTGAGGCGTGTTGTCCACAGGGCAGCGCCTCAAACGGCGTTAGGAAATTGCTGTTAAATTATAGGTGTTAGAAAGTTAAGCTTGCCGGATTTGCGCTTAACCCGATGACAAAGCGCAATAATTTTGTGTGTTCGGTTTTTGATAGCCCGAGAAATGGTTTCCGTTCGCCCGAACGGCTGGTTTCCGTTCGCCCGATGCGTTGGGTTTACGAAAGACCGATATGGCTACCAACCGGTTTCCAATCGCCCGATGCGTTCAATTTAATCGGAATCGGGACTAATCGGGTAGATTGACGTGGTCGATGTGCCGTATTGGCTTAATTTGTGTAACAATGTGGGTTGCTGCAGAAGCTGGCGCCTAATGCAAACTGCTCAGAGTTTGCGATAGCCCGATAGAACAGGACATTGGGTTTCCGATCGCCTGATAATCAGAACAAGCGTGGAATTGCTGACAGGTTTGGCACGAAGTCGGCTGGATGATTGAGCTCACACCAGTCCGTATAGGCCGCGTCGAACTGCCGCGGATTATGCCCGCCATCGATCCACGCCATGCGCGCGCGGTCACGGCCGGCGCGAATCGCAGTCGTGCGCCGTTCCTTCACCTCTGCCGCAGCGATGAAGGTGCGATCGATGAAGTGCACCGCCGCTTCGCCGCTTTCCGTCTTGGTGTCCGTCATCGCGTAGCGGGGCAGCTCGTCGCGCTGACACAACTCGCGCACCTTGAATGCGAACATCTTCAGCGCCGCCTCACTGCCTGTCTTCTCGTGCAGGCTGGACATGCGGCATGTCCAGCCCTGCGACTGCGACCCGGCGTGCTTGCGCGCGGCGCGATAGATCGCACGCTCGATGCCGCCCTTGAGCAGGAAGTATTCGCGGTCGAGGGTCAGCACCGCACCGCTCCGGACGCCGTGCAGCAGCCAATCCGGTACGCGGATTGATATTGATTTCAGGTCTTCCCCTTTGGGATCGTCGCTCGCTCCCTCTACGCTCTCGATATAGTGGAACGACGCGAACTGGCGCCGACCCTTGCGAATGTTCGTCTCGACCCGCGTCGTCTGCAGACGGGTGAGCGCGGCCATGAGACGCTTGTAATCCTCGCCGCCGACGTCGCGCGCGATCCCTCTTAGCAGTTCGTAGGGCGTGGTGTGGATTAGGCCATTGACGTCGTTATCGCCTGCCTGGTGGCGCGCCATAAGCCGCGACAGACACCAGATGAGGATATCTGCATCCCAGATCGTCGCCATCCCGTGCAATGGGTTGGCCTCGACGCGGACCCAGACCGTGCCGTCCGGCGACGTAATTCGATCGCCTTGTTGCGCTTCCGCTTCGACAGCGAGAAGAACGGCCGCTGCATCATCTCGGGATCGTCTTTTGGTGCATAGTCAATGATCGCCGTCGACGTGAAGAAGCCGGTCAGCGGATGTTCTTGAACTCGGCCTTTCATTCCTGCCATTCTCCTGCGCGAATGGGGCGGCGCTGCCCGCAGCGTTCCAGCTATCATTTCCTTGGGAACAACCGTTACACTGTGATCCCTGTTGCCAAAAGTGCGGATCGAGTACGGCGGGTAGCTTCACCGATTTACCGACGTTTCGCCACCCGGGCTTTATACTACAGGCTTCACCGCTTGCGCTTTTGAAGCGAGATGAATGGCCGTTCTACGACTTCCCGCTGATCCTGAGCGGGAGACGGGATGAACACGTCAAATCTGGGCGGGAATACCTGCGTGCACAACGTCAATTCTGCCGGTGTGCACGCGTGCAAATGTGCACATTAACGCATGCGACCGAATTGCTTATCGGCGTCGTACTTTGCCACTAGCTCACTGATCGCCTCCGCAAGCAGGTCTTGATGGCTACGCCTAGTACGGGCCGCCAACACACGGAACGCCTCGGCTACAGGGTCGGTCGGATCAAAATAGGCGCCGAGGTGATACTTGCCTGGCCGCTTGCCGCTCGATCGCGCCGCACTGGCTGCCGGTGTAGGAATGGCTGGTAAAGGCATAGCGTTCGGCTCACTTTCGCGACGCACTTGAGGTGCTACGGCCGGAGTTAGCAAGGAGACCCGCTTTGCCATATCAAACCTTCACATTTGCAAATGTGCAATCCATCAAATCATCAAATCATCAAATAGATGTTTATGCAAGGCTGCAACTTCGATGGCCGCCTTACCCTCTGGTTCATGTTCGATGACACCCAAGCCGTAAGGCCAGGCCGCCCGATATGCGCTACGCTCGCGCAACACCGCGCGCGCCACTCGCAAGCCCGTGGCCTCGGCAAGTTTCCTGGCATCATCCAGCAGCGTCGTGGCGGTCGGGGGAGCTGCATTCAGGACGACCACGCCCGTTCGTCCGGTACTGGTGATAAGCTGCGCGGTACGCTTGATCGCGTCGAGGTCGATCAACGAAGGCCGGCATGGAATGACCACAATGTTCGCGCGCTGAGCCGCGGCTGCGGCTTCTGCACCAGCCGCCGGTGGCGTGTCGATAATAGTAAGTCCAAACCCGTTGGCCTCCGCCGCATTGATCGCCTGATCGAGCCTACGTGCGCTGATTGGTTCGACATGTGGGAGATCTGCTCCGCGTCTCTCACTCCACGCCGTCGCGCTTTCCTGCGGATCAAGATCGAACAGTGCCGCTTTAATCCCAGCCGCCTGAGCAGCGACCGCGAGATTGACAGCTAGCGTCGTCTTGCCAACGCCGCCCTTCTGAGCTGCAACGGTGATAATCTGCACGTGTGCACACCCTCAAAAAAGTTTAATTGATATTATGCAGTGCGGCAGGATTGCACAATCTACTATCTGTCAGAGAGACATAGGGAAACTGAAAGCACGAGGATTGGCTGACGCTCAGCTGTGTGTCGATCCATCTCTGACTTCATAACGGGAGGGGGGCCGGGAAGGGGCTCGTGTTTTTAGTTACCCTGTACCTGCATGCGCTGGTCATAGACGGAAATAGATACGGTTACTGAAGCATGAGGATCTTCCCCAATTCGCCTACAGCTCATTGTCGAGAGCATTCGACCGAAATCTTTCGGTTGGGCGCCACACCCACTGCGTACCCCCGGCACCGACGTCTTGGTGCAAAATTACTGTTGGCTTCCGCACTAGTCCGCTAAGGGCCGCTAAATGCGATCAATCCGAAGGTGGTGGGCCGGAGTATCCGCGCAACTGTTGTTTAAGCCTCGGTCAAACGGCGTGCGTGTGCGTCGCGGCACCGCTCGCCACATCAAGGCCGGCAATATCGCGCGCAGGGAACAGGATTGGCCGGCCGCCGCGAACGCTTTCCGACAGGCCTTGGCGAGTGAACCGCACTTGCAGCATCTTTGGGTGCAACTTGGCCACATGGAAAAGGAAGCGGGCGAGATCAATCTGGCTACCAGCGCCTATCAGGAAGCGGCCCGCCTGCGGCCAGAGGATGCTGAACCGTTGATCCGTCTGGGCCACATGGCAAAATCCTGGTATCAGCCGGCCGTGGCCGCAAGCTATTTCGTAAATGCATTGCAGCGCGACAGCGAGAACCTGCAGGCGGTCTCCGAGCTCGTGCGCCTGATGCCCGATCGGGATGAGGTTGATCCAGACTTGTGGTCTGCCGTTTTAGCGGTGCTGAAGATAGACCCGTCGGACCATATGCTTGAGGACTGCGGGCCTCTTCCCCCGGAAGCGATGGTGTTCGACGTCACTGATCTGATCGCGTTCTTTGGACAGCGCCGGCTTCCTACCGGAATCCAGCGGGTACAGATCGAGATATCGCTGGCTTGTCTTGATCGAACGTTCGATCCGCAACCGGTATTCTGCGTTTACGCGAGCGCGCGCCGTGGCTGGATCAGGCTGCCCCACGAAAGCTTCGAGGTGTTATGCCGACTGGCCAAGCAAAGCGACGATATCGAGGATCCGGCATGGAAAAGCCAATTGGATCATGTGTATCGCGAGATCGCGGTAGCGCGCACCATCCGGTTTTCCCCCAAGACTGTGCTTGTCAATTTGGGGACGTCATGGTCGGATCGAAACTACTTACTCGATATACGCATTAGCCGCGCGCGCGATGGCGTTGTGTATGTGCCTTTGGTGTTCGATCTGATTCCCGTGATAGGGCCCCAGTGGTTCATGCAGTCGTTGGTCCGCGACTATCGGACCTGGTTCGGATCGTTGCTCCATTCCGCCGACGGGTTCCTAGCGATTTCGCAAGCTACGCGCGACGATCTAGTGCGTGTTTCCGTCGACTGGAGCGCACCTGTTCCCCAGGAATCGGTGCCGGTCGTCCGTCTCGACGGCGACTTCCGCCAAGCATCTCCCGATGGCAATTCGCTGCAAAATTATGGGCTCGAACCCGGTAGGTACGTGCTCCTTGTGTCGACGCTCGAGCCCCGGAAGAATCATCAGAATGCATTCGAAGCGTGGCTGGCGCTTGCCGATACGCTGGGCGAAGCGCACGTTCCCCGGCTGGTCTGCGTCGGTGGTCGCGGTTGGCTCAACGAGGACTTGCACCGGATGCTGCGCGATCGGCCAGCGCTGCGCCGCATGGTCATCATCCTGCACGGGATTCCTGACGATACGCTGGCCACCCTCTACGAGCACTGCCTGTTCGCGCTGTACCCCAGCTTCTACGAAGGATGGGGACTGCCGGTGTCCGAAGCGCTGTCGTACGGTAAAGTTCCGGCGATCTCGCGCGTGTCGTCGCTTCCCGAAGCCGGCGGACGCTTCGCACAGTATTTCGATCCGGGCGATCCTGCCGATATCGCGGCGACCGTTCGGGCGCTCCTGCACGCGCCGACGCGACACAGTGCCGAGGCGGTGATCCGCAGCGACTATGTGCCGCGCACATGGCGCGGGATCGCGCAGGATGTCGTTGCCAAGTCCAGAAACATCCCGTCGCGCGTGCAGAATACATTGCCGTGCCTCGCCGGTGCAGGGCAATGGACTTTGGCGCTGCCGCACCAGACAGACGTGCTGGATCCACCGTCGGCGGAGACGTGGCAAGGTGAAGCACTCCGGCATGGTCGGGCGTGGCAGTCACCCGGTCTGTCCGGATGCAGGATCGATGGGGATGATGCTGCGCTGCGGTTCCACTGGGCAGGCCTGCAAGGCGCCATGCTGCACATCCATTTCACGCCTAGCCGCGCCGAAGCCGCAGCCAAAATCGCGATGGACGGCCTAGACCAGACGTGTCGTATTCGACCCGGCATGCCGGAAATCATGGCGTGCCCGCTGCCGAATGTCGCCAAGCCCCTGTGGATCACGATTGTACCGATCATCGGCGACGTCATCATCGAGAAGATAGAAGTCACGACCTTGCCGGTAACGGGCGCCTAGAAGATGCCCTTGTGTTACTTCTGACGCGACCAACGCCAGATCCAAGCACCGGACACGGTCTGCACACCTTAAAGTCGATACCCGAAATCGCCCATTAAGTCGCGAAACATCGTCGTCAGCTTTTCAATGGTGGCAGGCTGCAGTTTCTTTGCGTGATCCCCCGGTGTTCCGCGCCGGATATGCCGTGTCGGATCTTCGGACACCGGGCGAATGTCGTGCGCTGCGGCAATCTGTTTTATGATATCGTTGTCTATTATTACGCCGATATGTGTCAACACGGACTCAAGAAAGTGAGCCTTGTCGAAGAAAATATCCTCGTAGCGAAGCATGAGCAGGTTTTCGTCAAAGACATGCTCTCTGTAATCGTAGAGCTTAGCATGCAAAAATTCCGCATGCTTGATGACATACTCGTCGATCTCCATATGCTTATCGCGCATATGATAATCCACAAGCGAGTCCGCATTCTTGTTTGGAAGCTTGTGCGAAAAATGTTTTCCGCCAAAGGCGAAATACTGCGAGGTCAGCATGTCTCTTGGATCCCGTATGAGAAAAACTTTAGGCACGCCACCAAGCCGTGCGTAATTTTTCAACACTGCAGGAAAAGACCGAAACCCGAAATACACGCAGCCCGGCATGAACATTGGTTGGATATCGTCGTCAGCCTGCCAGATATCATCGAGGACACCCTCGAGAAACAAGATATCCGGTATCGATATCGCCGGAATCTCGCATCTTTCAAAGATGTGTTCCAACATCCCAAAAAGCAAAGAACTTCCTGCCTTATGGACCGAAAAAACAAATGACTCGGTGCCGGCTCCGGGTATCGGCATTTTAATGATAGAACTATAGTCCATATAGATCTACAATCTATACGACTCTACGTGCGGTCCATATATTACCATTGCCGAGCTTTCGCCTATAGTGATACAATACTAGCACTTATCATTAAATAAAAGATAGGCTTAAGTTCCGATCATCAGAGATAAAGCCTGAGAAATCTCTTAATACTCTACCATAACTTCAAACAAAATGATGCCGAGTTCCTGCCCGGGGGCGCGCAATACGTCGCTGACTTCCAACGTGATATCGATATCCCCGACCGGCCAGTCCACGAGCCATGCACGGCGTTCGACGTGACCGATCGGGCCGGCCAGAGGCACGCACCAGTCGTAGGCCCGTCCTGCAATTACCGGGCGGACGCGCTGATCACGCACGCCCGCGGCTAAAACTAGCCGCAATGTCCGCGGTCCGCGGTCCGTAGTCCGCACGCGAATCTGGCAATTATCGCCCAGACTCCAACGGAAGGGAGCGTGCAGTCCCTCCTGCGGGACCGCCGGTTCTTCTGGGAGGAAGCGCGCCACGCGCTCCCAGTCGCCGTCTACCGCCAGCATCGGCGTCGACCAGGCCGCAGCGGGTACGAGCGCGAACTTCGTCTCTTCCCAGCCTGGCGCCGGCGATACCGATTTGCCGGTCGCGCTCAGCCCGATCACGTGGAGGAGTGGGGCACCGTCATCGGCATCGCCAAGCCGTTCGAACCGAACTCGGGTAGGGCCGGCGTCGTATGCGCCGGCCACCGATACCGTCTCGGCACCGTCCGCGCCGACGCAAAACGCCATTATGCCTTCGTTGACATGGACCGTCCATGTGTCACCCGGTGTGCCCCGGACATGCACCCGCAGCCCCGACATGCCTATATGATCGAGACAGACAATAATCTCCGCATCGCGCCCGCCGATCGACAGACCGCGCTCTCCGTCCGCAGCAACGTAGGGCATCGCGTCGCCCAGCACCGCCATCGTCGCGGAGCTGGCGACCGGATCGAACCATCCGGGGCGATCGGGGTCGCGGTAGGACCGCACCCGCACGGTTCCGCCGCGCAGATGGAGCGGCGATGATCCGCCGACACCGCGCAGATCCGGGCAACGCTCGTCTATTGCGTTGGCGAGCGCGACGAGCGATCGCGTTGCCACGATCAGGTCGCGGAACCGGCACGCGTCCTGCGTCGTATCTTGCGAAAGGCGCTTCGCTATCCCCAACTCGAGCAAATCATCTTCGGGGCGCAGAACCCTTCCGCTCTGGTCGAGGACCATGAGCCCGCACGCCCATGCCGCGCCAGCAAGCATCGTGCCCCCAGGCCCGGATACGACAGCGACGTCCGCCGCACTGAGCAGATAGGACAGCAGCAGCGGATCCGCGATCCCGTCCAGCGCAAGCACCGAACAGTCCGGCGTCGCAGGCGATGAATTATGGCCGAAATTCAGTATCCGCGACGGGCCCTCCGCCATCGCGACCACCCGCGCGATCGCAGTCGCCGTATCCTCTACAGTGGCCTCGGCGATGCAGACGATCCGCTCGTCCGCGCCAAAGCCTAGGCGCTGGCGCACCTCGCGCCGATCGCGTGGGAGAAGCAGATCGGTATCCACCGCCAGCGGCAGGTCGACAGCCCTTCCTGCCTGACCGACAAGACGCAACGTTCCACCATTTAAGGCAACCGTCATCGTAGCGTCGGATCGATCGGCGATAGTGCTCGATGCGACGACCAGGCTACCGGGGGGGAGAGTAGGCAAGGTATCGGCCGCGACGACGATGTGCCGAACGTCATATCCCAGCAGCACAAGCCCCGCCGCCAGCAGCGCGGCCGGCGTCCGCCCGAGCATCGGTCGATCGCCGTCGAGTACCCATATTATCGGTGGATCGCACACCGCGCTCGCTCGCGCGACAGCCTGGGCAAGCGCGCATCCGACCCGGACCACCGCAGTGGTCTCGGTCGTGGCGCGGTACAGCATCGGTGCAGCCTCCCGCATGCTCGACAATTGCAGCGAGCACCCCATCGAATCGCGCTCGTCGACGAACCCTGCCGCAGCGCCCGCGCCGGTCGCGTCGAGCAGAGCCGATGCCGCGTCGATGCCGCGAGGCGTCATCACCGACCCGCGCTGCAGGATCAACACCTCGTCATGACCTGCGTCATGAAGCATGTGGCGCAGCAGTTCGATGTCAATATGCGGACCTACGATATCGATGCAGCCGGCTATGTCAGCGTCTCGGGCACGGACCACCCGGTCCAGTGCCGCGCTTTGCGGATCGCGGACGACGAAGATCGTCGTGCCAGCCGGCGCAACCGCAGCGCAGCCGGCCAGGCTCAGATCGAGCAGATCGGGCTCTTCGTCCTTGCACAGAATGGCGATCGCCAGCGCCCGACGATCGGACCGCGTCGGCTGGGGAGGGGGAAGAACCGGTCTGCGCAGGAAGGCCTCGTCGGTGCTCGTCACCTCGCACCGGATCAGCAGTACCGATCGTTCTTCGGACGGACCGTTGCAGTCGATCAGCAGGCGGTTCTCGCCCATATCGAGCCAGCGAACGGTTTCGATGACTTGATCCACCAAAGGCACCGGTGCCTCAAGCGTGATCGGCTGCGGCGCGCGCGTACCAATCCCAAGACCAACGACAACGCCGTCATGGCTTACGCGAAGTGTCAACCGAAGCCGATAGCGGCCGGTCGCCTGCACAAGGATCGAGATTTCGGCTCGATTGCCGTTGATCCAGCGAATGCCGCCAGGAAGCTGATATTGGGGATAAGGGCCTTCCGGCGCGGCGAAACCCGACACGGGTCGGCAGACCCCACTGAGTTCCGGCCGGCCGTCGCGCAGGAGCGCCGGCGCCGTCAGCGTCACGGGATCGTAGGCGGCCTCGATCCAATGCGCGCTTGCCTGATCAAAGGTGGCAACCGTGCCGAGCGCGCCCAGTTCGGTTGCGTCCGGCAGAGGCGGGGCGGCGTCGATCTCCCGGTAATAAGCTTCCATATCGCCCGAAAGTTGCCCGACGCGGCGGCGGTGATAGGCTGTTACCGAATCCACCACGCAATGCCCGGTCACGCGTGCCATACGCCGCCAGAGATCCCAGTCGCCGGCAAGACGAAAGGCGGGATCGACACCCGCAACCGCGTTCCAGACCCGCCCGGAGAAAAAAGTTCCCTCCTGCATCAGGAAGGATAAGGCACGGCCATCGTGAAGGCCGTTGGCGAGCGCACTTCGTGCATAGGGCAAAGCAGGTGCCAGCACGATTACTGCTCCCGCTTCGTTGAGCAGTGCAGTCCGGCCGCTGAGAAACTCGCAACCTGCTATGTCCTTAAAAACACCGCCGACGGTAACCAATGCCCCCTGCGCCAACCCGTCGTCACTGTTGATCCAGGTGAGGATATCGGTGTCTTGCGGTGCAAGTTTCGCAAAGCCGCGCTGCAAGGCGTCGTACATGCCGGCATCCTGCTCGGACACGAAGCTGAAGACGACGTTGCCCGCATGAGGAAGATAAAAACCCTCGCGCAATCGGCGCTCCCATGCGCGGAGCTTGTCGATCGTGCCATCGGTGGAGCCACCGTCTTGCACATGGTAATGAAGCGAATACCCAGGAACCCCCTGTCGCAGAACGGACGCGATCGCCTCGTCGATAAAGGTTTCCGCATTGAAGACCGGTGTGACGATCACGAAACGTCGATTCACAGCCCCCGCAGGCACAGGGTGCGCTGTGGTTTCGTCCTTAGTCGTTTTCACAAGCTCGTCGGGACATACCTGGGATAACCCAGTCCACCCTTGCAGGAGCGGTCGGAACCAACGGGCTAACGCGGCAGAGGTCTGCTTCAAGCGAACAAATCCGGTTTGCGAAGGCGAAGTGCCTGAACAAGAATCAGGGTTTTGGCGTCGAGCAGTCGCCCATTGTCGGCATCCTGCGCCAGACGTGCCAGCGGCAGTTCGTGCACCATGATATTCTCGTGCTCGTCGTCGCACCCGCCACCTTGTCCGATTTGATCAGCGATAGTGTAGGGGGCGAGAAATAAATCCAGACGTTCCGTCGAGATGGACGGCATTGTCCACAGACAGACGACATGCTCCAGTGAGCTGAGTTTGACGCCTGCCTCCTCCATCGCTTCCGCACAAATGCGCGTAGCGGGATCGGCAGCGTCGAGCCGCCCTGCAATCACCTCAAGGATGGAGGTATCTCCACCAAGCATAACGGCTGCACGCGGCTGGGAAATGAGCAGGGCGGTCCGGCGCTTGCCGTCATAGGGTAGCACGGCGACGCCCGGCCCATGATCCTCAACATGCCGCTCGACCAAGGCACCATCGGGCATTTTCATGCTGACCCGACTGACGTTGATCCACCCCTGCAGAACTATGTCGACCGCGGCAATACGAGCGACTGGGTCTTCTATCACCGTCACGTCGTTGGCACCCATGTATTGACGTCTACCGCCGCCTGAAGGCGACGAAGCGATTGCCATGTCTCGGCAAAGGCTTGGTAGTCAGCCTCTTGGCCGAGCTTGGCCGTTTCGCGCGCCGCATCCGCGACTGCCGAGACCAGAGCGGACCAGTCGAACAATGCCGCTTGCTCCAGCCCGGCACGGCGCAGACCATCACGAACCGCAGCCGACGTCAGTTTTGCGAGCGCGGCCGCCATCTCCGGCCGGGACACGCCGTCGATGATCACGCAGGCATCCCCCGTTACCTCGGGCAATGATCCGCGCGCGGTTGTCACGACCGGGCACCCGCAGGCCATCGCCTCGAGGACCGGCAGGCCGAATCCCTCATACAGCGACGGGTAGATCAAGCCTGTCGCACCGGACAGCGCGGCTGCCAGATCATCATCGGTCAGCGAAATCTGCGTGGCCTTTACGGCTGGAGGCAGTGCCGCCAGTTTTTGGGGGGCGATCGTCGGCTCACCTCCAATGCACAGGATATCGAAGGCATCGATACCGAACGTGGCGACCGTATCAAACAGCAAGGCGCCGTTCTTGTAGTTGAGATGCTGCTCGCGCGAACCGACCGTGACGAGATAGGGGCGCTGGTCGAAACCGATCCGTTGCCGGAACGCCGCAACCCGCTCCTCGCCGACCGGATGGAACACCGCGCGGTCGAAGCCCGGATGCGCGACGCTGACGTGATCGAGCGTCGGATAGCAGGCCAGCAGATCCTTGCGCGTGCTCTGCGAAATTGCAATGTGCCGCCTGGCATAGGCGATCGCGACGGCCTTTTCCTGCCAATGGCGGTGCGCCAGATCGAACTCGAACAGTTCAGGGATCATGTCATAGACGACGAGGAACATTG
Source organism: Sphingomonas sp. BAUL-RG-20F-R05-02 (assembly GCF_022662305.1). Taxonomy (GTDB): domain Bacteria; phylum Pseudomonadota; class Alphaproteobacteria; order Sphingomonadales; family Sphingomonadaceae; genus Sphingomonas. The sequence continues at coordinate 7,510 of NZ_JAKNQH010000015.1, read as the reverse complement.
GGGTGGACAGCGGTGTTGTGTAATAAGTCGATGTGAAGACGTCGACCGTGTAGAAATCGCAGATCCGCTGGATCAGTTCGCTGTCGTCCGCAGTGTAGAGATCCTTGTAGGTCGGGAACGGGATCCGCGTCACGCCCTCAAGCACGGGCATCCCGCCGCGGTCCAGCACCAGCACGTCGAGACCCTCGATTGCGGCCAGCGCAGGCAGGACCGATTGCCACACGCGGGCAATGCCCGAACCGGCAAGCTGGAAGAACACGCCGTCGACAAGAAGCTTCACGCCACCACTCCTTCGCGCCGCGTACCCAGCGCGAGCAGCGCAGACTGGACGATGTCGTATCGACGTCCCTCACGCAGCGGCGCCGCGTCGATCTCGTCGACCCTGGCGAGAAACTCTTCGTCGGAGATTACGAGCATGGGCGATACGATCTTGCGATAGAGCTCGCGGGAAACCGCATACGCTTCGACCGCACCGCGTGTGTCCGGACGCGTGGACATGCCGTCGGGATTGACGAAATAGGCGGCATGAGCCTCGTTCACCTTGTAGAAAATCTTCCCGGCAGCCCGGCAGCGCAACCAGAACTCAAAGTCCGCAGCAGACTGCAGCGACTGATTGAACGGCCCCACATCGCGGTGCAGCGCCGCGCGCCACATCGGCGCATTATGCGGACTGTTGAACTCCATCAGATTGTACCGACTGACGACCGGCAGGTCGCTGCGAAAGTCACGTTTCGCAATCTCTTCAAACGGCAATCGGGGTTCGAAGCAGTAAAGGACGTCCTGGTAGGCAACGTCGACGAAATCGAGCGTGTCGAGCAGAGCCGCCTGTATTTCGAACGAGTCGTTGCGACGGATATCGTCGACATTAGCATTGGTGAGATAGCGCCCCTTGGCCATCTCCGCCGCGATATTCCAGGCCTCGTAGATGCCGACGCGCGCGTCCATCCGCTTGTAGACGATGTTGGGAAAGTCCCGACAGAATTCTTCAATCACCGCGCGCTCGTTTTCGGGCGAGTTGGCATCGATGATGATCAGTTCGCAATGCGTCCTGAAGATCGTCTGGGACGTCATATTCTCGAGGAAGGAACGGATGAACGCCCCACCGCGATAGAGGCTCGTGAGGATACTGACGACGCAGTCCTCGGCAGGCCGCAGACGGACGACGCTTTCAAAACCGAGGACATCGTGCTTGATCGCAGTCTTGGCGACAGCCTTTTTACCGGTCCGCCAATCCGCGAGGGTCACGGCGCCGCGCGAACCGAATATATACGCCAGATGGGGATCGTTGGCGTGCTGTGGCGGTAGCAGGCGCCTGCGCGCTTCGTCGGCGAAGAGTTGCCAGACAAGCGGGGAGATATCCGATCCCTGCTTGTCGACCATGCGTCGGAAATGGTCCACTTCCGCAGCCGCGGCACCGCGACCCAGCACGATTTCGAACGCAAGCTGGACCTTGATTCCCGGAACCACGTCGAACGCCCCGCGGATCAACTTGGCCTCTGCACTCTCGCCAATGCCGAAAACCACGTTCGACAGACGACCTCCGTTGCCGGCTGCGCCACGCCAATTTTCCAAATCCGCCGGGCCAGGCATGCGCCCTAGTGCCATCCGGTACATAATCTCGATCGTCCGATTGATCGAGGCGTCGTCCTCTACCGACTCCTGCGGTAGCTGGGGTGGCTGCAAGGCATCCCGAAGCACCACGGCGAGCGGGGTTCCGCGTCCGACATCATCGACACGCAACTCCACTTCATAGGCCGACGGGGCATCGTGTCTGGCCGCTTCAAGCGCGTACGCCACCACCTCGGCAATGTCAGCTCGACTAATCGCCAGCATCCCTTCGGGAAGGCTGGGTCTAGCCGGCTCGGCGTGGGCCCGAACGGACAACGCCTCCTGGCTATATATAATGTCCGATACGGCCGCCATCGCGCCATCATGCTGCATATTTGCGATATGCACGGCTACCTCGCCGTCACCCGGGTCCCGAGCAAGAAACGCCCGATATAATTGCCGTACCAGATCGGCCGCCTGGTCTGCAGGTACGGCATGCTCGATTGTCATCAACACGTTCTCGAAAAGGGGCTCGTAAGCGAAAAGGGCTGTCACACGACGACGGCGCCGTGCCTTACTCGGCCGTGGAAGATTCCAAGAACGCGTCGACGGTCGAGCGAATACCATCGACAAGCTCGATCTTGGGCGCCCAGCCGAGTGCCCGCAGGCGGCTCGAGTCCATCACCTTGCGCGGGGTACCGTCCGGCTTGCTCGTGTCGAACACAAGGTCACCCTCATAGCTGACCACCGACGCGATGGTCTCCGCCAGTTGGCGGATCGTGACTTCCGACCCGCTGCCGCAATTGATGTGCTCATAATCGGTGTAGTTGTCGTGACAGAAGACCACGCCGGCTGCCAGATCGTCGACATGCAAAAATTCGCGCATGGGCTTGCCCGAACCCCAGACCTGAACGGTCGAGATTCCTTGCCGCTTGGCGTTGACGATCTTGCGGATCAGCGCAGGCATGACATGGCTGCTGCGGAGATCGAAATTGTCACCCGGGCCGTACAGATTGCACGGCATGACCGAGATATAGTTCCGGCCATATTGCCGCATATAGGCTTGGCACATCTTCAAACCGGCGATCTTGGCGATCGCGTACCATTCGTTCGTCGGCTCCAAGCTGCCGGTCAGGAGGCTATCCTCCTTGATTGGCTGCTCGGCAAATTTCGGATAGATGCACGACGAGCCTAGGAACACCAGATTGTTGACGGCCGCAAGATGCGCGGCGTTGATTGTGTTCACCTGGATGCACAGATTGTCATACAGGAAGTCTGCGGGCAGCGTGTCGTTGGCCATGATCCCGCCGACCTTGGCCGCACAGAAGATGATAGAGGAGGGCTGGTTCTGCTGAACCCAGTCGCGCACGTCGCGCTGATTGGTAAGATCGAGCTCGGCACGGTCGACGGTGAGCACACGCCGCCCCTGCGCCCTGAGCGCCCGCGTAACGGCACTGCCTACCATGCCGTTATGGCCAGCGACCCAGACAAGCTCGTGCATTCAATACTCCATCGGAAAGCGGCGGTGCTACCATAGCCGTTTGCGCCGTCCAAGCAGGACACCCCATAGGACTCCTGCTTTCTTGTTCAACACAACAGATGCGTATCGGGCTCCGATCGCTGCCCGTGAAATACAACGTTGAGTGTCGAAGCCTCTCCGGTCAACGTGATCGCAACGGTACCGCCGACACGCCGAGCTGCCGCATCGACGACGGGCTTCCGTCCAGCAGCCGACGTGCCGATCCGTGCCACGGTCAATCGATAGGTGCTCGTCCCGGTCGTAGGCAGTTCGCCGACGGACGTCGGGGCGCCGATCAGCGCAAAGTTGACGAGGCCCACCGGCTTTACCTGTTCATCGTCGTGCACATAGCCGACATAGGTCGTGTCCGTGGATCCGCTATAAACAGTGAGTATCGCGGGGGACGTGCCCATCAAATAGGTGTAGACCAAGCTGTCGCCGGTCTGCGCGAGCGTTGCGCCCATCATGCCCGGTACGATGGTCGTGCCGAACGCCACGATTGCTCGCGTTGCGGCGGTGTACGCGATCGTGGCGGTATCGAAACCCATAGCCGATCCTCGCAGTAATGGCCTGCGTCGTACTTGCCGTGACTAGCCCTGCAAAACTGCGATCACGCGAGAAATTGTATACGGGCCGATATAAAGGCGTCGGAGTTGGCAAAGGAAGGGGGTTGCTGTCGAGGAATCGCCGCCGCAAGCTCCCAAGAGCAAAAAACGCCATTGGTAGCGGTAGATACCGGTTGGGTCTTTACGGCAATCCCCGCCCAGCTGTTCGCAAGACTTATCCCCCAGATGGTTTCGATGGACAGCCTTACGGCTCGCTAATCTGTACTTCCACATCTTGCCGCTTGCTGCCACGCCCTTGCCGACATAGCTTCGTATCCGTCCGGTCTAGCGGACCAGCAACAGCATGACGTCTTCGGTTGGTGGTGCCGCAAGGATCGCCGCGCGGGTCGTCGGCTGGATGCCTGCCTCCAGTGTGATTTCCGCGAGCGTGAAACCATCCGCGACGATCCGGTCGATGAACGCACCCGGATCGTCGTACCGCATCCGTGCGAATTCTAGGACGATCGTCAGCGGCCGCGCCGCCTGCAGGATACCCGCCATCCCGCGCCAGATCGCCAGTTCGGACGTATCGGCATCGATCTTGATGAGGTCGGCATCCAGCAACGTGGCAAAGCTGTCCAGCCGGCACGTCCGCATCAGGCGGGTCTCTGTCGCCTGGTCGTCCGAAACCGGATGATCGGCGGGCAGCAGATGGCCGTTTTTGGGTTCGTCGGTCGGCACGACCAGCACAACGTCGACCTCGTCATCGGCCAGCGCCTGCTCATACACCGTGGCGACATCGTGGAAGCCGTTGATGGCGATGCTCTGCGTCATACGCCGCGCCAGATCAGTGTTCGGTTCGAACGCATGGACATGCCCGGTCGGCCCCACCAAATCCGCCATCAGCAAGGTGAAATAGCCGAGGTTCGCCCCGACATCGACGACTTTCATACCTGGCTTGATCAGCGTCGCCAGCAGTTCGGTGAGCCACATTTCCCAATAGCCGTCGAGCAGCAGATGGCTCGACAGGCCGACGTCGGTCGTGTCGACGATCATCTTGTATCGGCCCAGCACCCGGCACAGCGAGCGGTTGTCGCCGAGATAGGCGTTGGCACAGAGCTGCCGGATCACCGCCTCGTTACGCTGACGTGACTGGGTATGCAGATGATCGAGATGGAACAGGCGGATGCCCGCCTCGGCGGTCGATCGACGATGTAGACGAGACACGATACTCGACAAAACAGAAGGCTGATTCATGCGGTCGCCATATGACAGGTCGGACCATAAGGCGACCATTACCCGGCGGATGATATCGTTACACAGGACGCAGCACGAGAGAACCGTGCAGTTTTTGAGACGGAGAAAACTGGTTCCGCCGGTTGCCGCACGGCTACTCGCCGCTCCTTTTTTACCAGCATAGCTCTAATCAGTGCATGACAACGCACATTTGGACCGCATTTTGATCTCGGTGATATCCACGATGCCGGGCAGGCGATCACGTCGCGTTCTTCCCAAGTCTGCCACGCTCCGTCGCTGCAACGCTTGGTTGCGGGGCGTGGAACGCCTGTGACCGAAGCGATATCGATGGAAGTGCCCTTTCCCTACCGCAATTTGCTGATATTGCGCGGCCATGGACAGTATCCCAAACACACAACTCTGTCGGGCAGGCTAAAGTGGCTGACGCGCTTTCCTCACGTGGTTCGCGGTGCGTCTCGCATCGCCACGCCAAGTCGTCTTGCGCAAGCCATCGCCGCGTTGCGGCATCACATGCGTCGCGCATGCTTTCCTTCTGCCCAATGGATGCTTGGGCATGACGATGATTTCGGATACCTCGGGGTCGACCGGAGACCGTGGCTTCTGGCGCGGTCTGAAGGTGCAGGGCGACGTGATCGGGGCGCTGCTGATGCGCGAACTCCATACCCGTTACGGCCGAGAGAATATCGGGTATCTATGGATTTTCCTGGAGCCGATGACCCTGGCAGGCGCGGTCGCCTTGCTGCATATCGGTGGCGGATCGTCCCACGGGACGGGCATCAACCCGATCCCCTTCGCTATTCTCGGGTACACGCTTTTCATCATGTTCCGCGGCATGGTCACACGCGCCGACGGTGCGCTGGAGGCGAACATGCCGTTGCTGTACCATCGTCGCGTCACGATCTTCGATATGATGTTCGCGCGTGCGTTGCTGGAAGGCGCGGGTACGATCGTCACGTATGCCGTACTGATCGGCTTCGTCATGATCATAAATCTCGCATCCCTGCCGGCACGCCCGTTGGAGCTCCTGATCGGGATCATGCTGATATTCTGGTTCTCGTTTGCAGTCTCCCTGCTGATCTGCGCCTGGACGCACGACAACCGGCTGGTGGCACGATTTGTACACCCCATTACTTACATATTGATGCCGTTATCGGGGGCCTTCTACCAGTTGGCCTGGATCCCCGAGCCGTATCGAACGTGGCTTACGTGGTTTCCGCTGACCACGGTCTTCGAGTTGCTTCGCTACGGCCAATTCAGTGCCGCGAAGGACACGTACGTCGATATCCCCTATATCATCGGCTTCTGCCTCGTGCTGACATATGCCGGGTTGGTGTCGATCCGGGTGACGCGGCGTCGCATTCATCTTCACTAAGGTAACTATACTTGGATAACGTTTCTTCATTGGACCGGCCAGGACGCGGCGGTGCGCTACTTGGGTGGATGCGGGCGCATCGCAACTGGTGCCTGATCGTTCTCGCGCCAACGCTGCTGATCGCTGTCTATTATTATCTGATTGCGGCCGATCAGTACGTATCCGAGGCACATTTCGTCGTGCGCACATCGGATATGCAACCCGCTGCGCCCAGCGGGCTTGGCCAGGCACTAAGTTTGGTGGGCGGGGCTTCATCCGAGCGGGATGCCTTGCTGGTTGCCGATTATCTGAAGTCGCACGATGCGGTGGATGCCTTGCAGTCGCGGATCGGGCTGGCACAGCGTTTCCAGCGGCCCGAGGCCGATATCGTCTCTCGCCTGTGGTATGCTAATCCCACTCCCGAACAGCTGCAAAAATATTTTGAAGGCAAGGCCGAGGTCGAGGTTAGTTCTGAGACGGGGATCACCACGCTGAAGGTGCGCAGCTTTCGACCGGAAGATTCCTATCAAATTGTCCGCGAGATGATCCAGCTGGGTGAGGCGCGTGTGAACACGCTCAATCGTCGCAATTACGCCAATGCTGTTGCCGCATCGAAGCGCCAGGTCACCGAAGCCGAGACCAATCTTGCCCAAGTCCAGGGGCAGATCACCCGGTTTCGCCGTGACGAACGCGATTTCAATCCGCAGGTGACGGGGACCTCGCGGACTAGCATGGTATCCGAAATGCAGGGCCAGCTTGCCATTGCCCGTGCGCAGGAATCGTCGATGGCAGCGGTCCTGTCGCCCAACAGCCCGCAGTTAATCGCGGCCCGCCAGCGGGTAGCGGCGCTTTCTCGTCAGGTCGGCGCAGAAACCGCCAAATTGTCGCAAGGACCCGGCAATGTCGCTGCCGGCATGGGCGCGTATGAGAACATAAAGATCCGCCAGGAGTTGGCGGGCAAGCAGTTCGAACTCGCGTCCGCGGCACTGCAGCGCGCACGGGACGACGCTCAACGCCAGCAGCTGTATGTCGTACCGGTGGTCGATGCCAATCTGCCGGTCCGCGCGCTGTACCCGCAGCGCACCAAGATCGTCCTGACCGCGTTTCTCTCGCTCCTGCTGATCTACGGTATCGGCTGGTTGATCACCGCAGGTGTCCGCGAACACGCCGCGTAACCCGAATGGGGCTGATCGGCGCGATGCTTTGCACCGACCAGCCACTCACAGTCGACACAGTGCGGCCACACGGCGGAAGATTGGTGGCGAGCTTGCGGGCAGCGGGACCCAGCAG
>NZ_JAKNQH010000014.1 GCF_022662305.1 Sphingomonas sp. BAUL-RG-20F-R05-02 | reverse complement strand
GCAAATCCGCACCGGCCTGAACGAGGTGCGTGATGGCCGTGTGGCGCAGCGTGTGGCGCACAACTATATCCGGGTCCAAGCCCGCCGCTTTGACAACGCGACGGTGAGCTTTTCGTATCCCCGTCAGCCTCCCACTGGCGCTTGCTGGGTTAGGGAAAATCCAGTCGCTATCGTTCGCCAGCCTCTTAACGTAGCCCTCTAGAAAACGCGCTAGTTCGGCGGTTATCGGTTGCTCGCGCTTTCCGGCTTTAGCCAAAGGTATAAAAATGCGCTTCAACGGCAGATCGATGTCGTGCCGCCGGATTGAAAGAATCTCGCTCATGCGCATTGACGTGGATAGCGCGATTAAGGTGAAAGCATAGATATGCGGACTGATGTCCCGCTGCGCCGCCGCTAGCACCGCCTGACACTGTTCTGTGGTCAAATAGACGATCCGGCCACCGCTTTCTTGCGCGCGCGGTATCTTCGCTGGCCTGTTGCTAATCCAACCCCATTCCACGGCCTTGCCGAAAAGATGGGACACAACCGCTAGCTCACGATTAATCGTCGCATCCGACGCGCCCTGCCCCAGCCGATGCTTTCGATATCGCTGCAAATCCGAGTGTGAGATTTTTGAAAGCGGATTAGCCCCGAAGAACCCGTTTAGGTGCAACTCGAACGAGCGCTCTTTCCGCTCAATCGACTTTCCCCCCTCAAGGCGCAAGCGGGCTATATAATCTTGGCCGCATAGCAGGAACGGCTTTGCCACCTTACGCCCCTCCGGAAGGTCTAGACGATCTTCGCGCGCCTTGGTCCGCAAGCTTTCTATCGCCCGCTCCGCCTGCTCCCGGCGAACGCCATCGCTTTCTTTACCGATGACGCGGTGAATGCGCCTGCCATCCACCATTATATTGATGCGATAGACCAGATCACCCTTGGCAGACCGTTCAACCGTGATGCCGTGCTCGGTAAGTTTGCCGCCGGGAGTGAGGCGCTTAATACCCTCGCGGGTTAGCCGTTCGTATTTAAGAGTCATAGTAGAAACCGTAGTTAAGATGGTTGCGTTAAGAGGTCATGTAAGATTATGCGACAGTAATTGTATTGGTAATTACAGGTACAAGCCGTTGTTTTACGATTTCACCTCACGTATTGCAGCTGACGGCGACCTCGAATCGCCGAAGCACTCAATATAGAGGAATTTATACCAATGAATTGTACTGTCAACTGCACGCCAGACGGGCGTTATAACCGTATGCAGGCGGCTGCATATCTCGGAATTAGCGCCAAAACTCTTGCGAACTACGCCGCTCGGGGCCTCGGACCCCGGTGCGGCAAGGTGGGCGGGCGCGTATTCTACTTCGAAGACGATCTGAACTCATTCATTCACCAAGGATGGAATTCATGAGCCGACGTGCGCGCACCGTGGCATGCGGATGGCTAGGCGGTATCATTCCGATTTCAGAGGCCACATATCTTAACGCGATTTTTGAAGCTGCTGCCCTAAATCTGCCTACTGGAATGGTTAAGCGGAAGATCTCAACGGTCGGCACTAAGTCATCCGAGGCGAAATTACTGCTTATGGCTAGGGCGCGTGGCCTATGTGTTTCGATGCTCGGTGGATACTACCTAATCCATCATCCGGGCGCTATGATCGTCTCGCTCATCTAATACTTAGTGAGGGCTGCGTGTTTTAGGGCGATCATTGACCAAGCAGCCCTTCCAACCGTCACATGGCGCTATTTCTCCTCGGCAGGAATAACCGTGGCAAAATCGTCATGTTAATTTAGGCGTTTTTTAAACGTCTCTCACAATTCATATCTAGAAAATCAATGTATCATCTAAACAAAACTTATATTTACTTAAACATAGCCGCCGCAAAGTTTCAATATAGCACGAATACCACGATCCCCAAGAGAGTGGTGTTTTGATGGCGACCGCAGTATCATCAATGCTCCTTAAGCGTCGGGCCGAGACAAGTTGTACCCGCGCCCCAGCTAACGATGCGGATATCGGCTTGGTGTCCGTCAACTCGGGCACTTCTTTTTGGGATGAGCCGACCGTCCGCATGAGTTTAGAGGGCTACCCCACTTCCGCGCCTGCACAGCAAGCGGTGGACAGTCTTTTCAACTTCCTTGGTGGCAACGGTCTTGCCACTAAAAGCAAAGCTCCCTTTCGCGATGCGATCGGCGCAATAGTTTGCGATCTGTTGCGCGCCGCCGTCCACCAGCCCGTTAGAGCGTGTTGTCGCCCTATGGCGGCAGCTTCGTTCAACGGCGCTCGCGTTGGGTATCGCAACGCCAAGTTGGTGCTTGATAGGTTGCATGAGACGAAGCTGGTGGTTCGCGTCAGCGGGTACTTGGATCGCGACACGCAAACTGGCGCTGTAACGCGGATCACCCCCGCGCCGCACCTCATTGCGACCTTGGCAGGCTTCGGTATCACACCCGGCAATCAGCATACCCATTTCGCACGGCGCATCATGCCGAAGACGGCTGCCGATTTGGTCTTCCTTAACGATGCATCGCACTGGAAGGAGGGAAAGCGGATATCAGGCAAGCGGATGGCGATCGACTACGACCGCCCGGAAGTTGCAGCCCGCATCTGCAAATTACAACGCATCAACGCCTTCACGTCCAAACAAACGATCGGCGGCGCGGACCATGACTATTTCCGCTGCATCTTTAATCAGGGTGATATGCACGGCCACGGCTACCGCAAAGGCGGCCGCATCTGGTCTGTGGGCGGAGGCTACCAAGCCCTTAGCAAAGCCGATCGCGAAGGCATCACCATCAACGGCCAGCCAACGGTGGAACTTGATATCCGTTCAAGTCACCCGGTCATATACTTGGCTAAAAACGGCATATACTTCGATCACAGTGAAGACTTGTACCGCATTCCTGGCATGGACCGTAACATCGTCAAATTGATGGTGAATCTTACCCTTAGTCAGCGGAAGATACCCAAGTCTTGGCCGCGTGACACGAAAAAGGAATACTTAAAAGACCACAGCAGGGATATTGCCGCAGATTATCCATTCCGTAAGATTCAAGATAAGGTATTCGCCCATCATCCCTTCTTAACCGATCGCGCATCGGTAAACATGGACTGGGCCGACCTTCAATTCATCGAAAGCGAGGTCATCATCAACACCGTTGTTCGGTTAAACGATCTTGGAATTACGGCATTGCCGGTACATGACTCGATCAGAGTTCCGTTGATGAGCATGGCAATTGCCTTGCATATATTTTCAATGGAATTTGAAACAACGGTCGGTGTCAAACCGGAACTCAAACCAAGTTATCAGACGATGATTCAGGTTGTATAATTATGATATAATATATAACCCCCCCCCACCCCTCTTCTACCTTACTAGAAACGTTATGTTCGCGGGTGATCTGTAATTCAGGTATTTCTTGAATTAAGCCTGCCTCATCAGCAAGCCCGTTTTAAGCTTCGTGCAGAGAGCCTGTTGCGTCAGGCTGGTACAGTAGCTTTAACAAATGGAATCGCGCTGTACGGGCTTTACAGGCGATTTTAGAGCATGTTTAATCGTCGGCACCATCCCCGATGCTGTGAGCAAGGGCTTCCCAGTGCCTAACGGCATACCCGTAACGCCTGATAGAAGCACCCATCTGCCTTTTATGCTCAACGGTATGATCGATTGGCTCAAGGCGATATGCTCGATAGCGATAACAACAAGTCGGAGGCATTGCGAACTCTGTCGCCAAGACGATCCGTGTTATCCTACGCAACGAACGCAGTTCCCTGCAACGTTCCAGGTTCGACGTGTTAGCGTGATTTAATATCGATCGATGGTTACGGCATCGCAATAAAAAAATATGAAGACGTCCGCGGTTCTTCCTTTATAAAAGCTCGTAAGGGGGAAGAATATGATGACAAGAATTTCATTTTGTGCGATCGGCGTCTTTCTATCGATCGTCGCCACACCAGCGTTAGCGCAACGCGATACGCCTCATTACACATCGCTGACGGTCTTTGGTGACAGTTTGGTAGATGCGGGAAACTACTACATTGCAAGCGATGGTAGCGATCCTGATCCAACGCAGGGTTACTTTCAAAACCGGTTTACCAACGGCTATGATTACCCTGATCTCCTATCTCTTGATCTCTTTGGCGTACCGACCACGCCGTCGCTGTTGGGCGGCGGCAACTTCGCTATTGGCGGTGCGCGCATTGTAGACACCGGCGATGCTATCCCTGACTTGAAAGCGCAACTTGACGCCTTTCAAGTATCTGGCCGAGGCGTCGATCCAAACGGGTTATACATCCTTAACTTCGGTGGAAACGATGTCTTTGGCGCGGAAGGTGTCTTCGGCGAAGACGGAGCGATTGGCAATTATCCTGATACCAACAGCTATCTACAGGCCGCAGCGCAACAGTACGTTTCCGGAGTGAACACGTTAATTGGCCTTGGCGCTCGCAATATTCTTATGACTGATTTCCCCCGAGCGGGTGATCCGCTAACAGCCGATGCTAATGGTTATCTTAATACAGCGCTTACAAATGTTGCGTTGAGGTCTAATACCGATTTCTTTTTTTACAGCCTTAGCAGCTTTAATCAGCGCGTGATTGACGACCCGGCTTCCTTCGGATTGCCGCCGCAGCGAATTGATACGACTTGCATCGATGAGGGCGCACAAACAACCGGTTGTGCAGGCATTTTCTCCTTTGATGGCGTTCATCCGACAGCAGCAGTTCAACTTGCTGGCTACCACGATATGGATAAGCAATTTGGCTTAACCGCTGTATCGCCCGTACCGGAGACTGCCACGTGGGGCATGATGATCCTCGGCTTCATCGGCATAGGCGCTGCGATGCGTTACCGCCGCAAGTCGACCAAGATTGCCTTTGGATAGGGGGAAGTAGCTCTAAGAAAACTATAGGGGCTGCTAGGCAACTATTGGCCCTTTCTTCTTTGAATACCTTCGACGGTAAAACGGCGGACGGTGTCGCTGTACCGTGTAATAACTTGCACTACGTGCGTCTTGAGCGCCGTCGTCAAACCGCCTTCCGCTCATCTGAAAACAACGTCTTTGTAAGTCGTTTTAAGCACCGTACAGAGGGTTTTGTCCGTCTAGACTAGCAGAGTAGGCTTATAACCGAAATTGCGCTGCACGGGCCTCCTAGGCGATTTAAAAGCGTTTTTAAAAGAGAGCATCATTCCCGATGCGGTCGGTAAGAGTCCCATTGTCGAGCTGCATGCTCTTACCGCTTGATTGAACCACGCGCCCGGCTGCGCCTGTAAGCTCAAGGATAACGCACAACACCAACTGTGTCTCATCTGCCTGTAAAATGTTACCGGCATATTTCGAACCAAGTGGCAGAGCGAGCGCTTAGAAAAGCATATAAGCGCGAACAAAGCGACTACTGCCGCGTTGCAGCCCAAATTGGATTGAGCAGCCTTCTGCCGCAACCGACGCAAACCTAGGCCGGGACATGCGAAAACCCCGGCCTAGTAACCGCTGCCAAGTGGTTATGCCTAATAGGCCGCGATTAGTTAGAATGCTTCAAACTGGATGAAAATGCTGCGGGTGCTCAGAACGGGGCGCGCGCTTCCATCCGTGTATGTACGTAACCTTAAAATGCGGGTAACCACACTGCGTCTCGCGCGTGTCATACCCGCAGAGACGGTTAGAATGTCTAACTGCGAAGGGAGATGAGTATGCGGAAATCTGTTTTGATGATGGCCGGTCTGGCCGTGACGGTTCTTGGCGCTCCAGCCGCTTACGCTGATGTGACCTGCGAGCCCGGTAACTGCGTAATCACCGGCACTTCGACGCTTGCACCGAAAGCGAGCTTTGAGGTTACCCCTTCGAACGTCGACGCAAGCTATCGCGGTTCGATTTCGGCTAACCTGGGTAACACCGTAACTTCTGCCGGCGCCTTCACCGATACGTACAACTTCCTGCTTCCGACCAACGGTGTCGGTGGCGGATCGTTGACCACGGTAGCTGCGAAGTTCCACGGCCCCACCGACCTCGACTTCACGTCGGTTCTGATCAACGGCGCTGCCGCGACGATCAGCAAGTCGGTAAACGGGATTGTAGAAATCGCGTCGAGCGCCGGCGTTATGCTTTCGGCTGGTGCAAATTCGATCGTCGTGAACGGCATTTCGCGCGGTAATGGCTCCTACGGCGGCAGCATCGCGTTCACGCCTTCGGTTCCCGAAACGGCAACCTGGGGCATGATGATTCTTGGCTTCATCGGCATGGGCGCTGCGATGCGTTACCGCCGCAAGTCGACCAAGATTGCCTTTGCGTAAGAGAAGACAGCTTTAGCAACGTTGAAGGGCTGCTAGGAAACTAGCGGCCCTTTTCTATGAATACGCGAATGCGCGCGTCGGTTAAGAGAACGCCTCTGGTACAATCGATGGTTTCGCACGAGAGCGAACAAACGCGTGGTGCAACAGCGTTAGACCGAGGCGGCGGGAGGGTTCTCGCCCCGGCCTAGCGTTGCTACAGGCACCATCTAGCGCGCGGATAAATCAGCTATGATAATTTGGTTAGCGAGAGATCAACGCGCTTTGATTATCATAGTGCGAGCCACTTAATCGTCTTTGCAAAGTGTGAGGATAGCCTAACGCGGTCGGTAAGCTGGGACCCGATTCGTATGGCAGGTGTGTTAGTCTAGTAAGACATCGGTGTGTTTCAGTGATCCAACCATCGACACACTCCAGCGCCACCGTCAAGTCCGAGCATACCCTTTGAAGGCCCGTAAGCGCCGAACTCTGTGCCCTCGATTGACTTCCATGCATAGCCGTTGATGAAAAGCACGGTGTAGCTGGCGAACCCGACGTAACCGCCCATAGCGTTCTTAGCGTTGATCTCAACGGTGGCGGCATACCCGGTCCAACCATTATTACCTTTCGCCCACCCGGCTTTGCAGTGCGCGGGGTGGATACCGATGAAGCGGTACTGCGCGCTGTCAGGATCGCGAAGTTCATCGAGCATCAGCTTCTTTGTCGCGCCGATTGGGTCTTCTGGTTCGGGGCCTAAATCAGAAAAGGCCGTTTCTACCTTATGAGCCGTTACCGGTGTGGCAAAAGCGAGCAGTACCAACGCTGCGAACGAAGTCACGCGCATCAATCGTTGTCCCCATGTTTTACCGCTCCGCCCCGACAAACCGGGGTCGGTTGAACGACGCGAACATAGGGACACGCCTCCCGCGTATTTCCCGAAGGTCTTATATTCCGCAGGCCGCCCGGCGTAGCCGAGAGCCTATGTTCGCCGCCGATTGCGGGTCGCTCCTTCCGTTCAAAGTCGAAGCAACAGTGCAGACATATGCGCCGATGTTGCAGGAGTCTACCTTAGCTAAGCGCCCGGCGCTCAACTCGTTGAATGGCAGGGCGGGACACGCCGAATTGCTTAGCTAGGACGCCCAAGGAGACACCTTGCGCACGCGCAGCTATGATTTGTTCTTGCTGCTCTTTGCTAAGCGCCTGTGGCCTTCCTAGGGCCTTTCCTGCTGCCTTTGCGCGAGCAAGCCCAGACTGTGTACGCTCAATCAGCAAGTCTCGTTCGAACTCGGCAACCGCAGCTATAACTCCCATCGTCATCTTGCCCGCCGCACTGGTAAGATCGACACCGCCAAGCGCGAGGCAATGAACCCGGACACCTTCACCCGCTAGGCGCTCGACGGTGGCGCGAAGGTCAATCGCGTTTCTGCCCAGCCGATCAAGCTTCGTCACTATCAGCACGTCGCCAGCTTCAAGCCGGTCTACGAGCTTAGCGAAGCCCTTACGCTCCAATGCGGCCACCGATCCTGATACGATTTCCGTGATGATGCGCTTGGCATCTACGGCAAAGCCTGCCGCCTCGATCTCTCGAACTTGGTTGTCCGTGGTCTGATCACCCGTGCTAACCCGGCAATATGCAAAAACGCGGCTCATCTTTGTTACCCTGTATCGAATCGGTGTAACGTTAGTAGATGGTGTATCGAAAGGAGTCGAGTCTAGTTTCTGTTACAAGCGTGCGCGGTGTATCGGAATCGACCGATTAAATCCTGTGCCGCGAACGCAACGCTTGATCGACCGACATGAAACCTCCAACGTTGCAGAAAACCTATCGGGCAATTGAGGGGCAACCAAATGCGTGGCGATCGACCTACAGCCATCAAAGAAGGTATTCGCGACGAAGAAGCACTCATCTTTTTCGCACAACGTTTGGAGGAGCTATCTTCCCCAGCCTCCCTAGACAGTTTTCGCGCGCCGACGGTGAACATACCTTCGCTCCTGATGGAAGCAGTAGAGCAGGCGAGTCTGATAGCAAACGCATCAAGTGGAGTGCCATCTTCGTCAATCAATCCGATTATCGAAGAGTTAACGTTCCGTCTTTCCGGCAATATCGTTTCGAGCGGTATCATTCCGGCGGACAGAGAGGTTATTAATAAAATACGTGCCGCTTCACCCGATATAGTTTTCGGTATACTTATGCAATTAAAGCAAGAGCTATCTGGCTGGGCATATGCCACACAAGCAATGCACTTAGCTATCGAACTCCTCGCTACAAGCCGAAAGACCGATATAGAATTTCTCGCAACGGAGATTGTCACCACTCTTGTTAATCTTAGCATGAGCAGGCGATTTATTCACGAGGCGGTGACTGAATTTTTTTGGGGCGAAGGTGGTGACTTATCTTGTATTGAAGACGTAAGACAATTGTACTTAAGAATTTTCCCGCAAGGACACACTTTTAATGTTTGCTTTAGGGTTACTGAAAATGTGGACGCCCTGCATGCGGTTAGATTCGAGCCGTTAGGTATAAGCGTGCTGCGTGACATTCCTGCTCCTTTCGATGCTTTAAGCGACCAAATAGACTTAGAGCCGCAAGGGTCTGGCAATCGATTCCTTCTAGTGCAGAATATCACCGCTCTCGACAGACACTCGGCTATTGCAAAGGCTCAAAGTCGTGTCTCACTGCTCAAAAATATGTACAGAATGTACAACCACGACAATCCATTTGTATTGTATGATGAAATATTATTAGAGCAATGCTGTGAAGCGGGCGTAAAACTTGTTCGAAGTGAAGGCTATGTTAGGCGCGCAGTGAGCGACTCCTCTGAACGACTGGCGTCAAGAAAGCTAACTAACATCATGAAGCATTCTGCCTTTTTAAAAGGAAGGCACTATGAAAAGTTCGTTAGCGTTTCCGAATTTCATGGACTTAGCATGGACAGTGAGTCCTTGCCTAATAAACTTTTGAATACGTGGATATCTCTTGAAACGATATGCCCGTCAAAAAAAGGTTCAAGCAAAATCGAAAGCGTCATTTCCGGCGTAATACCATGTGTCGGCTTGAAGTACATCGATAGAATATTCTCCTCGCTAACCTACGATTTATTACACTAGAACCGTAAACGCGCAGGCGTCATACTTGAGAGTGCCGCCAATGTTGGAACTCAAAAGAAGTTTCAGCTTTTAGCGCTATGCACCCAACCTTCAAGATTGGGTGAACTGCGCAACTTATTAGCGGTTCTAGAAAGTAATGCGCTACTACGGAACAGGATTTACCGGATACATAAAGCTGTAACCTCATCTGGCGGCATAACCTTAATGCTCGACACTCATTTACGAAAGGTAGAATGGCAGCTTCGTAGAATCTACAGAGCAAGAAATTCAGTTGTACATCTTGGGGCTGTTCCATCGTATATCGCCGCGCTAGCAGACAGTGCTCATGATTATTTTGACCAGATATTGGGAGTCATCGGCGATATATCATGCGGCCCGAATGGATTCTCTGATTTTGACGCGGCCTTCAACTACCTAGAATGGGAATACGCAACTTACGTCGATAGATCGACTAGAATTGATTTCGACGATGCAACTGCGGTTGGCAGTCTGATATGGAAGAGGGTGCCACCAGTGTCTCGCTACGATGTATTGAAGGCTGGTCCGAGAGACTCTTAGACTTCTGTTACAAAAGCGCAGTTAGTATCGCGAAGTAGCGTTGCTTTGCGAACCGATACCTCCGGTGGCGGCGCAATCCAGACAATTTATGTTGGGCGGACTCGTCCACAGCGCCGCTCGCCTGCGCGGTCGTGTGTAAATCCTGTGTAACCAGTCCAGGAAACGGGGGGAAATGGGAGGATAAAAAAGGCAAGCCGCCGATCTGTCCCTCATAAGAATTCGTCTATATTGTAGAGGCTTAGGAAGTTTTGGGTTTCTTCGGGAACATCTTCACCCGCGATTGAAAATCGCAGTGTCGGCGGTTCGACTCCGTCCTCGGGCACCACCCCCCCATCAAAACTGTGATCCTGCTCGTTAGCAAAGCCAGCGCGACCAGCAGGCAGGCCCGGGATCGGGGTTACGCGATCACGGCATAATGAAGCCGGAGCAGCAGAAGCTCTGGCGCATTGCCCAAGCTGGCCTGCCGAGCAGTCTACTGACGCGGCGAACGTAAAAAAAGAGCCGATCCCCGAAGGGACCGGCTTTTGAAAGTTTTAGGAGAGGATGCCTGAAAGGCACCGCTGATATGCGGCTCTGCGGATCATGCTGCAAGTGCGAACACCAAGCGCCCGGTTGCAAAGATTGCAACTGGTAGCGGTATCAACGTGCGCGCAGCGTCCAGCGGCCCACCATCAGCACCGCCACCGAAGCCAACCCTGCGGCAAGCCCGATCCAAACCCCGAGGCCGCCCCAGTCCCACCAGAACGCAAGCGCCACCGCCGTTCCCAAGCCAACGATCCAGTACCCCACCAGTGCGAGCAGCATCGGCACGAAGGTATCCTGAAGCCCGCGCAGCATCCCCGCGCCCACCGCCTGCGCACCATCGAAGAACTGGAATAGCGCCGCAACACCGAGGAACGACACCGCAAGGGTGGCGACGCGCTGTTCCGCGAGGCTATGCGGCTCAAGGAACAACGCAACCAGTTCCCACCGCAGGGCCAGCAGGATGGTTGCGGTCACCGCCATCACCACCATCGTGATCGCCAAGGCCGCGCGCCCGGCGTGGGACACGCCCGCCGCATCGCCGCGCCCGAAAGCCAGCCCGACCCGCACCGTCGCCGCTTGAGCAAGCCCGAGCGGGATCATGAAGCACAAGGCGGCAAGCTGGATGGCGATAGCGTGCGCGGCGAGTTCGGCGGTACCGATCAGCCCCATCAGGAAAACCGCGCAGTTGAAGATCGTCACCTCGAACCCGACTGTCACCGCGATTGGCAGGCCAATCCGCCATAACCCACGAAACCGCGCCCAATCCGCCCGCCACCAGTTGCCGAGCAGGTGGAAGCGGCGGAAGCGGCGCTGCCGCGTCACCACCAACACCATGCCGACGAACATGAACAGGTTGGATAATGCGCTCCCCAACCCCGCGCCGAACAGGCCGAGCGGCGGCAGGCCGAACCGCCCGAAAATCAACGCGTAATTAAGCACCGCATTGAGCACCACCGCGACCGCGCCGATCACGAACGCCCACATCGGCTGTTCCAGCGCGGAGACGAACGCACGCAACACATAGTAGAAGAATAGCGGCAGCAGTCCTATCATCATCGGGTGCACCAGCCGAACCGCGTCGTGCGCGAGATCAGGTTGCTGGCCGAACAACAGCAGGATCGGTTCGGCCTGCCACAGCACTAACCACATCGGCACGGCGAGCGCGACCGACACCCACATCGCCTGCCGAACGGTGCGCCGCACGTCGCGCACAGCATTGCTGCGCTCACCGAGCGCCTGCGCGATCATGGGCGCGGCTGCGCTGACCAGTCCGGTGCCAAAGAACACGCAGGCGTTGACGAGATTGACGCCGAGCGACGCCGCCGCCAGCGTGTGCGCCCCGGCCCAGCCGAGCAGCGCCACATCGGTGGTCGCGATCAGCGCCTGTGCGAGATTGGTCAGAACGAGCGGATACGCGAGCGCGACCATCGCACGCACTTCGCGCCACCACCAACGTGTATCCCCCGACGCCTGCATCATGCCGCGATGAACGGAGCCGGATGGAACGGCAAGCGCAAGATTCGGCGACCCGGTACACCAAATACCGCCAATCTGGGTTGACAATAAGTAGGGCATTATATAGAAGATCGTCCCATAATATGAACATATGAGAGGATCGATCATGGGGTGCATCTCGCAACGGATGATATCGGCAACGATCATCGCGCTTGCCCCCATCGCCGCGCACGCACAGCCGCAGGCGCAGAATGTGCCGCGCGCGTGGATCGACCCTTCAACCGGGCACCGCGTCATCCGCCTGTCCGACGAACCGGGCAGTTCAAGCCTTTATTTCAACTTCAACGGCTACACCCCGCAGGGCGATCAGCTCGTCATTTCCACACCGCAAGGTCTCGCCAGGGTCGACCTCAAGACTCATAAGCTGACGACCTTCGTCAAGATCGCCACGCCGTTCCGTTTCCTGTTTGTCGGCCACCGCACCCGCACCGCATTCTACCAGACGCAATCCGCCGACGGCACCGGGCCAAAGACGGTGTTCGCCGCCGATGTGGATAGCGGCAAGGTGCGTAAGGTCGCGACGCTGGACCGGGGCGACATCCAGACGATCAATTCGGACGAGACCTTGCTGGCCGGCGTCGACACCGATCCCGCCTCGACCAGCGGCGCACTCGACGCATTCAAGAAGCGCGACACGCGCTACGATCAGGCCGATTACAAGGCGAACGGCCCCGACGGGAAACCGCTCAGCTATGCCGAGTCCAAGGAGGTGCGCATGAACGAGCGCCTCGAGGCCAAGATCCCGATGACGATGTTCACCATCGACACGCGCACCGGTGAGAAGCGCGTGATCCACCGCGCGACCGACTGGCTGAACCATCTGCAATTCTCGCCCACCGATCCGCAGCTGCTGATGTTCTGCCACGAGGGGCCATGGCACAAGGTCGACCGGCTATGGCTGATGCGGCTCGACCATCCCGATACGCCGCCGCTTGCCCTCCACCACCGCATCATGAACATGGAAATCGCCGGGCACGAATGGTTCAGCCAGGACGGCAAAACGATCTGGTACGACCTGCAAACGCCGCGTGGCGAGGATTTCTGGGTGGCGGGCTATGACGTCGCGACCGGCGCGCGCACGCGCTACCACCTACAGCGCAACGAATGGTCGGTACATTACCACAGCGCACCCGACGGTCAGCACTTCTCCGGTGACGGCGGCGATCCCGAGATGGTCGCGCACGCACCGGACGGAAAGTACCTCTACCTGTTCACGCCGCATGGCATTCCCGATGTCGCCGGCATCCATGCGCCCGGTGCCGCCTCGCTCATCAAGCCAGGCTACTTCACCTCCGAGAAGCTCGTGAACATGGCAAAGCAGGATTACCGCCTGGAGCCGAACGGCAACTTCACGCCGGACGGCAAATGGCTGGTGTTCCGCTCCAACATGTACGGCGGCACGCAGGTCTACGCGGTTGAAATCGCCAAGGCGAAGTGAACCGACCGCCGGTTTCGTACAAAAAATCAGTGCAGGGAAGAACGAGATGACGAAGATCTTCGCGACGCGGCAAAGTCTGGTGACATGCACCTCCACGCTGGCGATGGCGGGTATGCTCGCGATGCCGGCCGCGGCGTTCGCGCAAAGCACGACCGCCCCCGCGACCGCAACCGCCGCGCAGCCAAGCGCCGACCCGCTCGCCACGCCAACGGCCACGGCGACACCAACCCCCACCCCACAGACGCCAGCCGAAGCATCGAGCGCCCCTGCCCCCGCCGCGCAGCCCGCCACGACCGCGCCGGTGCAGGACATCGTCGTCACCGGCTATCGCCAGAGCCTCGTCTCCGCGCTCAATGTTAAGAAACAGTCGAACGGCGTGGTCGATGCGATCAATGCGTCCGACATCGCCTCCTTTCCGGACGCCAACCTAGCGGACTCGCTGCAACGCATTCCCGGCATCTCGATCGAACGTGACGGTGGCGAAGGTCGCCAGATCACCGTCCGCGGCCTGTCCGGCGACTTCAGCCGCACCCGCCTCAATGGCCTTGAATCGACGATTGCGACGACCGGCTCGACGCTGGGCGCAGGCGTCAACAAGGGGCGCAGCTTCGATTATAGCGTGCTCGCGTCCGAGCTGTTCAACTCGATCGTCGTGCGCAAGACGCAGTCCGCGGAGATCGACGAGGGGTCGCTTGGCGCGACGGTCGATCTCCAGACCGCGCGGCCGTTCGATCTGCCCAAGGGCTGGCAGGCGGCGTTCTCGGCTCAAACCGCCTATTACGATATCAACAAGAACGTCGAACCGCGTCTCGCCGGATCGGTCAGCAAGACGTTCGCCGATGGTCGCATCGGCATCATGCTGTCGGGCGCCTACAGCAAGCGCAACGTGCAGGAAGACGCCTATTCCGACACCGCGCTCGCGGATTTCGGCGGCGTGAACGGCGGCTTTTGCCCGGTCGTGCCGAACACGCCAGTCACCCCAGTCGATCCGCTGGTCGGCTCCAAGCCCGTCACCAACCCGTGCATCCCCGCAACCGGCCAATATCCCGGTTCGACCCCGTCGGCGTACAACACCGTCTACCAACCCAACGTGTTCGTGCCCAAACTGCCCGGCTACGGCCGCTTCCTCGACCGCGAGGAGCGGATGGGCTTCGCGGGTACGTTCCAGGCCAAGCCGACCGACACGACGCTCATCACGATCGACGGCGTGTACGCGCGCTACAAGCAGGATCAGAACGATCTCGCCACCAACCCGATCAGCCTCAACCGTGCCAACGGCACGGCGACGGCGGGGCTGACCGCTGCGCAGCTGACCGGCCGCCCCAACATGAAGATCCGGGATGCGCAGGTCGATGCCAGCGGACAGCTTGTCTACGGTGTGTTCGACGACACCGATTTCAGCGTGACGAACAGCGAGAATCGCTCGACCACCAGCTTTTATCAGGCCGGCATCAACATCGATCAGAAGATCGGGGAGAAGGTCAATCTGCACCTGCAATACGGGCAGAGCGAATCGATCTTCGACAATCCGTACTCGCGGCTCGTCACGTTCAGCCGCTTCGACAGTGATGGCTTCGTGTACGACGCGCGCACCAACCCGACGCGACCGATCCTCAATTATGGGTTCGACGCCACCAATCCGAACAACTGGCAGTTCCTCAACGGCTACGATCAGATCCGCGAATACACCAACAAGGTCACGAACCGGCTGCACACGGTAAAGGGTGACCTGAAGTGGGAGGTGAACGACCAGTTCACCGTGAAGTTCGGCGGCGCGTACAAACGCTTCAACTTCATCTCGCGCCGGCAGCAGCGTATCGCTTCGACCGGCACGGTTCCGTCGCTGTCTTCCGCCGGTCTGACGATCGGCGACGTCAGCACCGCGCCGATCAACATCGACACGATCGGCCTGTCGAACGGATCGACCTCCAGCTTCATCGTGCCGAACATCGGCAAGATCATGGATGCGTTCGGCGTCGATTGCTACTGCGTCAACCAGTACGGCGACTTCCGTCTCGGCAGCCTCGGCACCGGTGCGCAGGGCGACAACCGCGCGGTGCAGGAGGAGGACGTCAGCCCCTACCTCCAGTTCGACTTCAACATGGATCTCGGCAGCATGGCGCTGCGCGGCGATGCCGGCATCCGCTACGCGCACACGCATCAATATTCGGAAGGCTATGTCGGCATCGGCACGGCGGTCAACTTCACGCGCAACTATGAAGATTGGCTGCCCGCGCTGAACCTCGCGCTCGATGTCACGCCGAAGCTGACCGCGCGCTTCGCCGCCGCCAAGGTGATGTCGCGCCCTTCGCTCGGCTTCCTGACGCCGGGCGGCTCGATCTCCACCGCGAACCCGCCGTTCTCGGCGACGGTGGGCAACCCGAACCTCGATCCCTACCGCGCGACCAACCTCGATGCGTCGGTGGAATGGTATTTCCAGCATGGCGCGCTGCTGTCGGCGTCGTTCTTCTACAAGGACGTGTCGAGCTTCGTGCAGCAGATCAGCTCGACGACGACCTATGCCGCCGCCGGACTGCCGCTGGAGCTGCTGACCGCGGCGCAGGACCCCAACACGACGACGACCGTCACCTCCTACGCCAACTCCTCAGGCGGCAAGATCAAGGGTGTCGAGATCCAGTATCAGCAGCCGTTCACGTTCCTGCCAGGCTTCCTCAAGCATTTCGGCACGATCCTGAATTATACGCACATCAAGTCGAACATCAGCTACATCCTCACCACCAATGCGGCCGGCCCGACGTTCAGTGCGCCGCTGGTCAACGTCTCGCCCAATTCGGCAAACGCGACATTGTATTACGAGGATGCCAAGTTCTCGATCCGTGGTTCGCTCGCCTATCGTGACGAATATCTGCGGACGGTGCCGCTGCGCGCCGGATACGCCGATACGGCCGGTTCGTATTCGAGCACGAACTTCGACATGTCGGCGTCGTACAAGCTCACCCCGCATGTCACGCTGACGGTGGACGCGATCAACCTCACCAATCAGCCGACCAGCTATTGGGACGGTGAAGAGCGTCGCGACCAGCAGACCTACAGCTCGACCGGCCGGCAGTTCTTCTTCGGCGCTCGGTACAAGTTCTGACGTGATCCTCGCGCCGCTCCATCATCGGGCGGCGCGACCTCCCTCCCACTTGCGCCGTCCGTCACATATGCCGGGCGGCGCTTTTGTATCCGCGCTCGAGAGGGGCGAACCGTGGCAAGATGTGAAGCCTTTCGCGAACAAAGGTGGTCAAGCGTGACGTGGCTACGCACGCCAGGCGTCATGCTGGCGGCAGTCTGCGCGGGGCTACCGCTTCCCACCTTTGGGCTAGGCTGCCCGGCGGCAGGCTATCCAATCTATCAATTCCCCGCCGACGCCATTCCGCGCATCGACGGCAGCGCGGACGATTGGGCGAAGGTGCCGGCGCGCTATGCGATCGGGACCGATGCGATTGCCGCCGATACCGGCAGCGGCACCAAGCCGGACCGTCGCAGCCTTGACGTGTCGGTGAAGGTCGGCTGGGTCAAGGGGCTGAACCGGCTCTATGTCCTGTACGAAGCGTATGACGACTATTGGGATTTCGCCGGCCCCGGCCTGCACAACGACACATTTGAAATTGCAGTGGACGGCAACCGTTCGGGCGGGCCGTTCATCTCGCGGTTCCACCCGCTCAAAGCCGGCGGTGGCGATACCGGGCCGGGGGTGAGCGACGATCAGGCATGGTTCGATTTCCAGAACCAGGACGCGCAGAACTACCACATCTTCACGCCCGCGAAAGACAAGGATTGGGCGATGGCGTGGGGGCCACAGGCGGCGTGGATCAAGCGGCTGCCGTGGTCGAACATCGCCTACCATTACAGCTTCAAACCTGGCCAACCCGGCAAATTGACCGCCGAGTTCTGGATCACCCCGTTCGACCATGCCGATGCACGCGGCGCGGCCTATTCGGTCGAGAGCAATCTGAGCGAGGGCAAGGTGATCGGCCTGTCATGGGCGGTGATCGACTATGACGGGCCGGACAAGAAGAGCCAGTTCTGGAACCTGTCGCCGCATCACACCATGTACGGCCAAGCTTCCGAACTGTGCGGATTTCGGCTGATGCCGCTGGAAAGCGACCAGCGCCCGCCGATCAAGGCGGACTGGTCGTTCGCGATCCTCGACCGGGCGCGGCGGACGGTGGCGTTCCACGACGATACGCTTGGGACCGCAACCCGCTGGGACTGGGATTTCGGCGACGGCACGCACGCAAGCGAACAGAACCCAGTGCACAGCTACGCCACGCCCGGCAAGTTCGTGGTGAGCCTGCGCGCAACCGGGCCGGCGGGGACCTCGACGCTTGCCAAGGTGTGGGACGTTTCGTTCGCAGGAGATCCGCCGAAGTGACCAACCCCGCCCCTGCCCCTGCCATCGACCGACGTAGCCTGATCGCCACCGGCGCGCTCGCCGCCGCTGGCATCGCCACGCGCGCGGGCGCGGCGAGGCGCCCGCTCGACATTCGCGACTTCGGTGCGATCGGCGATGGCCGCACGCTTGCCACCTCCGCCCTGCAACGCGCGATCGATGCCGCCGCGCCGGGCGGCTGCGTGCTGGTGCCGGCGGGGCTGCGCTTCGTGACCGGGCCGGTGACGCTGAAGGGCGAAATCGAGCTGCGGGTCGACGGCACCCTGCTCGCCTCCACTCGTGCGGAGAATTATGCCGATCCGCTCGCTGGGCTGCTCCACGCGAACGGCGCGGCCGGGCTGACGATCTGCGGCACGGGAACGATCGACGGCCAGTCGCCCGCCTTCATGGAGCGCTATGACGCGGCAGGCGAGTGGTATGTGCCCAAGGCATTTCGCCCGCGCCTGCTCGTGCTGGAGGATTGCGCCGGCCTGACGATCCGCGACCTGACGCTGGCCTGCGCGCCGTTCTGGACGGTGCACATGATCGGCTGTCGCAAGGTGCTGATCGAGCGCATCCGCATCGACAACCAGCCCGACGTGCCGAACTGCGACGGCATCGACCCCGATCACTGCCAGGACGTGGTGATCCGCAACTGCCACATCCGCTGCGGCGACGATGCGATCGTGGTGAAGACTACGCGCGGGCATGAGCGGTACGGCCCGTCGCGCAACATCCATGTGCACGATTGCGTGCTGGAGACTCAGGACGCCGGGCTGAAGATCGGCACCGAGACGGTTCAGGACATCCACGACGTGCTGTTCGAACGCTGCGAGATCGTCACGTCCAGTCGCGGCCTGTGCATCCAGTTGCGCGACGCGGGCGATGTCTATCGCATCACCTTTCGCGATATCCGCTTTACCGCGCGGCATTATTCCGCGCCATGGTGGGGGCGCGGCGAGGCGATCTCCTTCACCGCCATTCCTCGTGACCCCGCCACGCGGGTGGGGACGCTGCACCACATCACGGTCGAGCGCGTCACCGGCCGCGCGGAGAACAGCGTGCGGATCGAGGGCAGCGCGGGCGCACGCGCGCATGACATCACCTTCCGTCAGGTGGCGGTGACGCTGGGGCGGTGGACGCGCTATCCCGGCGGGGTGTTCGACAACCGGCCGACCAGCGCGGTGGCGGCGGAGGAGCCGCATGACACGCCGGGGTTCTTCCTGCGGCATGTCGATCGCGTGGTGCTGGACCGCTGCCGCGTGGCGTGGGACCGACCGGGCGTGGGCTTCTCCAACGCGGTGCAGGCGGTGGATGTTACCGGGCTGACGCTGCCGGGATTTGCTGGTGGCGCGGCGCATGCCGGGATGCCGGCGGTGGTACGGGAGTGACGTTCTGTTCTACCTTCCCCGGCGCTCCGGGGAAGGTAGATGGTGGGAAAGGTCGAAGCGCCACCGGCCACGTCAGCACTCCTTCGCCCTAGCCCGCCTTGTCGATCAGATCACCGAGCAGCACAAGGTTTGCGGTAGCGGCGAGGCCCCATTGCGCGGCATCGTTGGTGGATACGTCGCTCAGTTCGTCGACCGGCTTGAGCACCGCCGCGCCATCGACATGGTGCAGCGTGCGCCATGGGTCGCGCCCGGCGCGGTCGCCCGATCCGAGGAACTCGGCGAGCGCGCGCTGCGCCAGCGCCGGGTCCTTGCGCTCGACGGCGGCGTAGGCGGTAAAGCGCGAGTGCGCTTGTGTCAGCCCGCGTCCCTTGCCGCTGGCGCCGGTCTTGGCGCGGAACGCGTCGGCGGGGGCGTTGTAGAACGCGCAGTAATCGAGCCAGGTCTCGCGGTAGGCCGGTACGTCGACCAATCTGAGCAGTTCGGCGGTAATCTCAAAGACGCCGAACACGCCGTTCAGGTGCGAGATGCTGACCTCCGCGCCGCCGCCGACGAAGCGACCGCTCGCCGGATCGAATGGCGCGCCGCCCGCGAACCAGCCCTTCGGCAGCGCCGCGGTCGAGCGCATGCCGGCGATGATCCGGTCGCGCCAATGCGGGTCGCGGGTGCGTTCCCATTCGGTGAGCCATGCCGCGACCAGTGCCGCCCAGCTCGTGCCGAACGACATGAACACCTGCCCCGCGGGGAGCTGCCCGGCGGACACCGCGGCATTGCCGCCGGGCGGGCGATTGTCGCCGATGCGATCCTCGACCTTGCGGCCGATGTTGACGGTGAGCAGCGCGCGATCGCTGTCGATCAGTTCACGCATCAGGTCGCCGCAGCGCTCATCGGTGGTGAGGTAGTAATAGACGCGGCGGAAGGCGGCGTTCGAAACGCGCGGCTGCTTGGAACTGTCGCCCCAATGCTGCACGCCGTGGCGCGTGCCCAGCCCCTTAAAGCGACCGGTGTGGTAAACGTCGACCTCGCCCGTGTGGCGCGTCATCGCCTCGGCCATGCGGAACACGTCGGCGCGGCCCGTACGCAAGAAGGCGTACCATAGCCATAGATCGGTGGAGAGTTCGCTATTGTCCCACGCAAAGCCGCCGATATCGTAGCGCCAGACGTGGCGATCGGTATCGTAGGTGTGCATCACGTCGCCATAGTTCCAGAAGCCGTACCAGCGGCGCTGGTCGACCTGGCCAATGTAGTAATCGAGCTCCCGCTTGGCGCGGCCTTCGATCTTCGCGCGCAAGGGTCCGCCCTGCCGCACCGGTCCCCAGATGCCGAACAACTCGGCGGCGTGGACGCGCTCGGGCCGGGCGACAAGGCGCGGCGGCTGCGCGATCTGTGCGGCCATCTCGACGAGGCGGGCGCGCTCCGGCGTGGCGGGGAGCGGCCACAGCCGGAATTCGGTGGTGCGGGCGATGCCGTGCGCATCGCCCCAACCGGGCTCGAAATCCTCATAGGCGATGTCGAGGCCGAGGTTCTGGTGCGCGTAATCCGCCATCCCCTCGGTATCGTGGTAGAAGCGCAGGTCCATCGCCGGCGCGTCGGGCGCGTGATACCAGAGCGTGAAGGTGGCGGCGTCCCCGGTGGCACCCGCCACATCGAGACCGACTGGCGGGCGTTGCCAGAAATCGTGCATCGCGAACGCCGCGCCGCCGCCGGTCGCGCCGCCGATATAGCCGAGGCCGGGCGCGCGACCAGCGGTGTCGACGTCGATCCAGCCATGGCCGGGACCAGTGCGCTTGGTAATGGCGAAGCCGTCCGCATTGGGCTGGCGCAGGCGGAACTCGCCCCACGGGGTGATATACTGCGCCTCGTCGCGCACGGCAGGCGACGACGACGCGAGCGGCGGGGTGGCGCGACCGGCGATCTGCGCTTCGCGGAACGCCGCGCCGGGGTCGCGGCGCAGGCCGGTGAGCGGGCGGACACCTTCCCCCCACAGGCCCCCGTTCTCCCCGGCGAAGCGGATGTGGCGGTCGTGCAATGGGTCGCTCAATGGCACCTGCCCCTCCAGACCGAGACCGCGCACGAACAGCTTGGCCGGATCGATATCGAAGATCAGGCTGTGGACGATCCGCACCGAGGCGGAACCGGCGTGGAAATAGAGGCGCATGGTGAACTGGAGCCAGTCGCCGCCGCTGCCGCGATGCGTGCCGTCGAGCTTCACCACCGCGCGCACCGGCCCGCGCTGTTCGATCGTGGCGGCGCGGATCGCACTGCTCGCGTGCGACAGCGTGGCCGCGCCGTCGGCGTCGTCGTCCGACCGGTCCTGTGCGCTGGCGACGAGGCGGACCGCGCGCATCACCTCGCGCCCGCCGACCTCAGCGGAGCGGATCACCGCCTCGCCATGCTTGCCGATCTGCCAGCGCACATCGCCGACCGTCACCTCGATTGCGTCGGCGGTTTCGTGCACGCTCACCCCGTCGCGGGACCGTGGACTGGTGCCGGCGACGACTTTCAGGCCCTTCGCACGACCGCCACCGGCGGCGAGCGCGTGGCCGGTCCATTTGATCGACCCGTCCGGCCACCATGCCAGCGGCCAGCTCTGCAGCGCCTCGCGCGTGCCGCCCTCACCCGCCAGCGCGTAGCCGCCGCTGCGATAGCGTGTGCCGCGCGGCCACGGCTGCCCCCAGCTCAGACCTTCGTGGCCGGTCGGGAGTGTTTCGTCGAGCCAGGCCACGTCGTCGCCCCCGACCGCTGCGACCGTTTCGCCGAACGCGCGCGCCGGGAAGGTCGCCAGCGTCACCGTGGCGGCGGCGCTCGCCAGAAAATCGCGACGTCGCAAACGGGTGCCGTTCATCGAACCCTCTCCCTGATCATCATTGTATCGGCGCGCACCGCTGGCGACTCCGGCTGTCGCAGCATCGCACGACGTAGCTGGAACTTACAACATGCGATTTCACCTCACATTATCTGGGATTTATCGGGCTAGGTTGTTGTGCACTGCGGTATTCACTGGATCACCGTGACAATTTCTGCTTAGGGACAATGAGATTCGGACATAGTGTCCGCTTGTGAGTTTCCGGGTGCAGCGATGAGCCAGAATGACGAGGATCGGATCGAAACGTCCGAGACGCCACAGGGCAACGGCGATGGCGGGACCGATCCCGCGCCCGCAAAGGACGCCAAGCCAAAGAAGAAGATGAGCCCGGTCGTTAAACTGGTGCTGATCGTGCTGGTGCTGGTGCTGATCGTCGTCGGCATCCTTTGGTTCATTCACTACCAGACGACCGGCAAGTACCTGCAATCGACCAACGACGCGACGATCCAGGCCGATGCGGTCGTCGTTGCGCCCAAGGTGAGCGGCTATGTCGAGCAAGTGCTGGTGGTGGACAATCAGGACGTAAAGGCGGGCGATCCGCTCGTCCGGATCGATCCGCGCGATTACCGCGCCAAGTCCGAACAGGCGCAGGCGCAGATCGCCCAGGCGGACGCCAGCGTGCAGAACGCGCGCGCCGGCATTGCCGAGCAATATGCCGCGATCGACCAGGCCCGCGCGCAGCTTGCCGCCGCGCGCGCCAAGGCGGCGCACGATGCCGCCGAAGTGGCCCGCTACACCCCGCTCGCGGCGAGCGGCGCGGAAACCCGCCAGCAGCTCGCGCAGCTTACCGTCACCGCGCGCCAGTCCGCCGACGACGCCCGCGCGCAGGCCGCCACGCTGGTGGCGCAGGAGCGCAAGATCGCCTCGTTGCGCGCGCAGGTTGGTCAGGCCCGCGCGCAGGGCGAAGGCGCGCGGGCCCAGCTTTCCGCCGCCCAGGTCGATGTCGGCGCGACGCTGATCCGCTCGGCCATCAACGGTCGGATTGGCGACAAGACGGTGGTGATCGGCCAGTATGCGCAGGCCGGCACGCGGCTGATGTCGGTGGTGCCGCTCAACCGGCTCTACATCACCGCCAATTTCAAGGAAACGCAGCTTGCGTTGATGCGTCCTGGCCAGCCGGCGACGATCTCGGTCGACGCACTCGAAGGAACGGACGTGCACGGCCGGGTGGAGAGCGTGTCGCCGGGAACGGGCGCGCAATTCTCGCTGCTGCCGCCGCAGAACGCGACCGGCAACTTCACCAAGATCGTACAGCGCGTGCCGGTCCGCATCTCGATCGAGGCGACGCCCGCTGCGCGGCGCCTGCTCGTCCCTGGCCTGTCGGTGACGGTGTCGGTGGACACGATCAGCGCCAAGAACGACCTGAAGCAGATCCAGCGGCAGGAAAAGCAGCGCGACGAGGCTCGTAAACATGGCTAACACCCCCGCCGCGCCCGAACGTGCAGATGCGGCGGCGTGGCTGGCGGTGGCGGCGGGCACGCTCGGCGCGCTGATGGCGACGCTCGACATCTCGATCGTCAACTCCTCGCTGCCGACCATCCAGGGTGAGATCGGCGCGAGCGGCACCGAGGGGACGTGGGTGGCGACCGCCTATCTCGTCGCTGAGATCGTCATCATCCCGCTGTCGGCATGGCTGACGCGGATGCTCGGCCTGCGCACCTTCCTGCTGATCGCGGTGGTGCTGTTCACCGGCTTTTCGATGATCTGCGGCATCTCCACCAACCTCACGCAGATGATCATCGGCCGCGTCGGCCAAGGGTTCACCGGCGGCGCGCTGATCCCGACCGCGCAGACCATCATCGCGCAGCGGCTGCCGCGCAGCCAGCAGCCGGTCGGCATTGCCGCGTTCGGCGTGACGGCGATCATGGGGCCGGTGATCGGTCCGGTCATCGGCGGCTGGCTGACCGAGAACGTCAGCTGGCATTACGCCTTCTTCCTCAACCTGCCGATCGGCGCGCTCCTAGTCGGATTGTTGCTGATCGGGTTGCCCCACCAGAAGGCCAAGCTGAGCGAATTCGCGCAGGCCGATTTCCTCGGCATCATCGGCCTCGCGCTGGGTCTCGGCGGGCTGACGGTGATGCTCGAGGAAGGGCAGCGCGAACTGTGGTTCGCCTCCAGCCTGATCCGCACGGTGGCGGCGATCTCTGCAGTCGGCTTCATCAGCCTGTTCGCCGGGCAATTCCTCGCACGCCGCCCGGTCATCAAGCTCAGCCTGCTGCTCGACCGGCAGTTCGGCTCGGTCGCGTTGATGGGCGTGGTGCTCGGCATCGTGCTGTACGGCACCTCTTATGTGATCCCGCAGTTCCTCGCCTCGATCGCGGATTACAATTCGCTGCAATCGGGCAAGGTGGTCATGCTGTCGGGCATCCCCAGCCTGATGCTGATGGCGATCGTGCCGATCCTGCTGCGGCGGATCGATATCCGCATCGCGGTTGGCGGCGGGCTGCTCATCATGGGCATGTCGGCGTATTTCGATGCGAACCTCAACGCCTTCGCGACCGGCGGCGACTTTACCGAGTCGCAGTTGCTGCGCGGGGTCGGCCAGATCCTCGCGATGCTGTTCCTCAGCCAGGCGGCGGTGCAGTCGGTGCCGCCGGCGGATGCGGGCGACGCCTCCGGCCTGTTCAACGCGATGCGCAACCTCGGCGGCAGTTTCGCGCTGGCGGGCATCTCGATCATCCAGGATCAGCGCACGTGGTTCCATTCGCGGCGGATGGAGGAAACGCTCAACGCCAATTCGGTGATGGTGCAGGACTATATGGCCGGAAGCGCGCAGCGCGCCGGCAGCATGGCGGCGGCCTATCGACAATTGGGCGGGCAGATCCAGGTCGAGGCGCTGGTGATGACCTATAACGATATCTTCTTCATCATGGCGTGCGGCACGTTGATCGTGCTGCCACTCGTGTTGTTCCTTCGGCCCCTGCCGAAACACTCCGAACCGGCGGCGATGCACTGATGCTGAAAACTCTTCCCCTTGCCGCTTTGATATTGCTCGGCGCGTGTACGGTCGGGCCGAATTATGCCGGACCGCCCAAGGCCGCGTCCGACGCGGTCGCGCGCGGTACGTTCGTGCGTGCAAAGGACACGGCGTTCACGCCGACGCCCGGCCTCGCGCGCTGGTGGGAATCGCTTGGCGACGCGACGCTGAACCGGCTTGTCGACGATGCGCTGGCGCACAGCCCCAACATCGACCTCGCACAGGCGCGCATCCGCGAAGCGCGCGCGCAGGTGGATTCGCGTCGAGCCGGCCAACTGCCGAGCGTCAGCGCCAACGCCACCTATCTGCATGCCGAGCTGCCCGGCACCAGCGTCGGCAACGCCTCGAACAGTGGTGACACCAGCGGTTCTGGGTCGGATATCTCGTCGCTGAACTTCTACAATCTCGGCGGGCAAGTCTCGTGGGAGGCGGATCTGTTCGGCGGCGGCCGGCGCGGCATCGAACAGGCGCGCGCTACCGTCGGCCAGCGCTTCGCCGATCTCGCCGATGCGCAGGTCAGCCTGTCGGCGCAGGTCGCGCAGGCCTATGTCAATCTGCGCGACGTACAGACGCGGCAGCGGATCAACGTGCAATCGAGCAAGTTGCAGCATCAGGCGCTCGACCTGACGCGGCAGCGCTATCAGGCGGGCACCGCCTCGCTGCTCGACGTGCAGCGTTTGCAGACGCAGGCGCAGAACACCGATGCGCAGAACGTGCCGCTCGCCGCGCAGATCGACCAGTATAAGGACCAACTCGCGATGCTGACCGGGCGCGAGCCGGGGTCGCTCGACGCGATACTCGATACGCCCGCGCCGGTGCCGCTCCCGCCCGCGCAGGTGCCGATCGGCGACCCGGCCACGCTCCTGTCGCACCGGCCCGACATCCGCTCGGCCGAACGCGCGCTGGCGGCGGGCAATGCCAACATCGGCGTGCAGAAAGCCAAGCTGTTCCCGAAGCTGAACTTCATGGGCATCATCGGGCTGGGCGGCACCAGCCCCGGTAACGTGTTCGATCCGAGCATGCTCACCACGCTCGCCGCGCCGATGCTGAGCTGGTCGTTCCTCGATTTCGGCCGTACCCGCGCGGCAATCCGGTCGGCAGAAGCGCAGCGCGACGAGGCCGATGCGCAGTACCGCGAAAAGGTGCTGGAGGCGTTGCAGGATGCCGAGCAGAACTTGTCGTTGTTCGGCAATGTCCGCCAGCAACTCGGCCAGTTGAGCGCGGCGGAGCGCACCGCGACGCAGGCGGCGCTGCTCAACCGGCAGCGCTATCAGGCCGGCACCAGCACGCTGATCGACCAGCTCGACATCGAGCGACAGCAGCTCTCCGCCGCACTGTCGGTCGCACAGGCCAAGGCGCAAGTGACCAACGCTTATATCGGTGTGCAGAAGAGTCTCGGGCTTGGCTGGAGCGAACCGGCCACGTCGCCGGCACCCTGATCGGGGCGCTTGGACCGGGCGGAGCTGCCAGCGGCGGATGTTCGTTGCGGCTGCCGCGTCAGCGCGCCAGTCCGCGCAACACCAGGTCCAGCCCCTCGGTGATCAGCGCATCGGGGTCGCGCTCCGCCAAGGGCGATTTCAGCAGCGCGCTGATCATGCGGATGCCGAGCATCACCTGTTCGGTGGTGGCGTCGGCGCGGATTTCGCCGCGCTCGCGGGCACGTGTGACAAAGGGGTGGAGGATCGCCGTCATTCGGCCGTGCAGCGCGTGGAAGGCGGCGAAGTGAGCGTCGTCTTTCGCCAGATCCAGCGTCAGCCGCGCGAACAGCAGCCGCGTGCCCAGCGTCCTGCGCACGATCTGCCGCAGCAGCACCGGCAGCGGTGCCGCGGGATCGAGTTCGGCGCCGATCGCATCGATTTCACGCTCGAAGATCACCAGCAGCAGGTCGAGCCGATCGCGGAAATTGCGATAGAGCGTACCCCGCCCGACCCCGGCACGATCGGCAATGTCCTCCAGCGGCACGTCATAGCCGCTTTCGGCGAAGCACGCCGCCGCCGCGCGGATCAGCGCCTCACGGCGTTCGAGCGCGTCGCGTCGCATGCAAGTACCTTCTTTCGCTTGTATGCACCTTTTGCGCATTCCCGCGCGTCGCGCAACCGCACGCCAGGCGGTGCGGGTGCGGCACGCCCGGTGCGTTGGCGATGACGCACCGATTCATCGGCTCGCGCGTTGATCCGGCTGGAGAAGGAGACGGACGATGGACACCCCGGAAGAGAAAATCGACAACGCCATCGGCGGCGTGCAGGGCACCGAACAGGATCAGGCGGATGCTAGCGAAGATCAGACGGCCAACCTGTCTGGTGACGGACAGACGGTGAAGGCGCCGGACGCGGGCGAGATCGAATGGGCCGGTGGACTGATCGAACGGGCGCCGCGAAGTTCATGAGGTAAACCCGGCGCGGCCTGCCAATACCTGACAGGCCGCGCCGGACGTCTTCACCATTCGACGCCGATCTTGCCGAAGTGCCCGGCGGCCATCTCGTAGCGGAATGCCTCGGCAAGCTGATCTAGCGGGAAACGCCGGTCGACGATCGGGCGTATCTTGCCGCTGTCGAGCGCCCGGACGAACTCCTGCTGCTCGCGGCGACTGCCGACGATCAGCCCCTGCAAGCGTGCCTGTTTTGCCATCAATGCCGCGGTCGGCACCTCGCCGCTCGCGCCGGTCAAAACGCCGATCAGCGAGATGTGGCCGCCGACCCGCACCGCGTCGATCGATTGCGCGAGCGTACCCGGCCCGCCGACCTCGACCACGTGATCGACGCCGCGGCCGCCGGTCCAGTCCCGCACTGCCGCGCCCCAGCCCTGCTGCTCACGGTAGTTGAGCGTGAAGTCCGCGCCGAGGCCACGCGCGCGCTCCAGCTTCTCGTCCGACGACGACGTGATCGCCACCGTCGCACCCATCAGCTTGGCGATCTGCAACGCCCAGATCGACACGCCACCGGTGCCGAGCAACAACACCGTGTCGCCGGCCTTCAGCTTGCCGTCGACGATCAGCGCGCGCCACGCGGTCAACCCGGCCGTGGTGATCGTCGCCGCCTCCACCGCGTCGAAGCCCTTCGGCGCATGCGTGAAGGCCGTCGCCGGCAGGACGACATATTCGCGCGCGAAGCCGTCGATGCCATCGCCCGGCGTGCGGCTGAAGTCGCCCACCGTCGGGGTGCCGTCCTGCCAGTCGGGGAAGAAGCACGACACCACCATGTCCCCAGCCGCGAATTCGGTCACGCCAGCGCCGACCGCTTCGACCACGCCTGCCCCGTCGGCAAGCGGGATGCGGCCGTCATCGGTCGGCATCCGTCCGGTCGCCACGCCGAGATCGTGGTAGTTGAGCGAGCTGCCGTGCAACGCCACCCGGATCTCGCCCGGCCCCGGATCGCCGGGATCGGCGCGATCTTCCGTAACCAGCCGATCGAGATCGATCGGCGCGCGCAGCACCATTGCCTTCATGTTCAAAATCCTTCCACGTGTGCGGCCCACGAACGCGCGGCGGCGCGACTTAGCGCCGAGCGTGAAGGCGTTTTTGTGAGCCCAACCGGTCGCCGACGGGCCGCTACACGCCGCTACTTGGCACGGTTGGCATAATAACTGGCGAGCACGTCGAACGCCTGTTTGCGCTGTCCGGTTTCGGAGATCAGCCCCTTGCGGTTCCAGCCCTGCTGGAAGTCCGGATTCTGCCGCCGTGGCGAACGGAAATCCTTGAGAATCCACGGCGACAGGCCGCGCAGGGTCGGCACACGGTCCGCCATGCCGAGCGTGGCGCGGTAATAGTCGGCCTGAAACTCCTCGGAAAACTTCTGCTCCTTGACCGGATCGTGGAAGCCCGCGCGTGCATCCGCGCCCAGTTCCGAGAAGATCAGCGGCTTGTCGGCGGGCACGCGCCATTCGCTGGTCGCAAGGGTGTTCAGCCGGTCGGACGTGTACCAGCCATTGTAGGTGTTGATCGCCAGCACATCGAGTGCACCCGCCAGCGGATCGGCCAGCGTCATGACCGGGTGGTCGGCCGTCTTGTCGCGTTCCACCAGCAACGCCGCGCTGACCAGACGGGTATCGTCGAGCCGCCGCACGTCCGCCACCAGCGTGCGCAGAAAGGCGTTGCGCGCGTCCGTCACCGGCGTCTCGTTGGCGACACTCCAGATCGCGATCGCCGCGCGGTTGCGATCGCGGTGGATGTTCTCCGCCAGCATCGCACGCGCCCGCGCCAGCGTGTCCGGATCTCCCCAGGCAACGCGCCAGTAGACCGGCACCTCGCTCCACACCAGCAGACCCATTTCGTCGGCGAGCCGCAGCGTCACCTCGGCATGCGGGTAATGCGCCAGCCTCACGTAATTGCCATGCAGCCCGTCCTTGATTTCGCTCAGCAGCGCGCGCGCGGCGGCAGGCGTCATCGCACGGGTGGGATCGGTGCCGAGTTCTTCCTCATGCATCGAGATCCCACGCAGGAAGATCGGCTTGCCGTTGAGCAGAATGTCCGCCCCACGCGTCTCGATCGTGCGGAAACCGATGCGGTCGTGCCAGTGGTCCTCGCCGGCATCGACCGCGACGTCGTACAGCTTGGGCCGCTCCGGCGACCAGCGCACCAGCGCGCGCGGCGCGGCGACCGTGGCACGCCAGTCGCCATGCGCGTCGGTGACACCGGCGCGGTCGAGGTGCAGTTCGGCGACCCTCAGGTGGACCGCCCGGTTCGCCGCCTGCGGCCCGTCGAGATGCACGTCCACCGCCAGCTTGCCGTCGCGTTGCAGGCGCACCCACGCATCGTCGACATAGGTGTCCGGCGTGGCGATCAGCCGGATCGGCCGAGTGATGCCGCCGTAATTCTCCCAGTCGGTCACCGGCGGCGGCACGGTGGTTTCGGTAGCCTGCGAATCGACGCCAACCGTCACCTGATTGTCGCCGTCGCGCAGCAGTTTGGTCACCTCGAAGGCGAACGGCGTGAACCCGCCCTCGTGCCGCCCGACCGGCTTGCCGTTGAGGTACACGACCGTCGAATAATTGGCCGCACCGAAGCGTAGGAAATATCGGCCACGGCGCTGCACCGGCGCCGGGAAGGTGCGCTGGTACCACATCAGGCCCTGATAATGGCGCAGCTCCGGCGCCTCGGTCAGCCAGGACGAGGGCAGCGTGGTGACGGGCGAATGGCCAAGGTCGAATTCGTAGAGCACGCGGTTGTCGGTCGCCATCGCCGCGCGCGGATCGATGTCGAGCCAACGCTGCTGACCTTTATCGGGTGCCTCGCCGTGAAAACCGGCGATGCCCGATCGAAACGGATCGATCGAGTAATGCCACGGCCCGGACAGGTCGGTGCCGGCGCGCAGATCGGCCGCGACCAGCACCGGGCCGGATGCCGGAGGCGCAGGCGGCGCGTCCTGCGCGCCAAGCGGCGCAACCGCCATCGTCGCCGGGATCAACAGGGCTATCGTGCGGAGCAGCATCGTCATGGTTTCCTCCCGACCCGTCATGGCGGGCTTGCGTATCGGACATCATGCCAGCCACTCCTCCCGGCTGGAAGCCCTTCCCGACGCACCGATCTGCGCAATTCGACGTTGAAGGCGCGCGCGAAACGGCGACACTGTCAAACATGCAGCAAGAAAGAACCAGGTGACCGGAACCCATATCCTGGCAATCGACCAAGGCACGACGTCGACCCGTAGCCTCGTGTTCGACCGCCATGCCCGCCGCATAGCCTCCGCGCACCGCGAGTTCACGCAGCATTATCCGCAGCCCGGCTGGGTCGAGCATAACCCGGAGGATATCTGGCGCGACACGCTCGCCACCGCGCGCGAGGCGATCGCGGCAAGCGGTGTGGGTGCAGCCGGGATCGCCGCGATCGGCATCGCCAACCAGCGGGAAACCACCGTGGTCTGGGATCGCCGGAGCGGCGCCGCGATTCACAACGCGATCGTCTGGCAGGACCGTCGCACCGCCGATCGCTGCCGGACGCTGAAGGCCGCCGGCGCGGAGCCGCTCGTCCGCGACCGTACCGGCTTGCTGCTCGACCCGTATTTCTCCGCGACTAAAATCGCGTGGCTGCTCGACGCCATCCCGGGTGCCCGCGCGCGGGCCGAAGCCGGCGAACTCGCCTTCGGCACGATCGACAGCTTCCTGCTCTGGCGCCTGACCGGCGGCGGGAGCCACGCAACCGATATCACCAACGCCGCGCGCACGCTGCTGTTCGATATCCGCAAAGGATGTTGGGACGCGGAGCTATGCCGCCTGTTCGACGTGCCGATGGCGATGCTGCCCGAGGTGCACGACAACGCGCACCTGTACGGCGAGACCGCGCCCGGCCTGTTCGATACCACCATCCCGATCGCGGGCATGGCCGGCGACCAGCAGGCGGCGCTGTTCGGGCAGGCCTGCTTTGCGCCCGGCACCGCCAAATCCACCTACGGCACCGGATGTTTCATGCTGCTCAACACCGGCGGCGACGCGCTCCGCTCGACCAATCGACTGCTCACCACCCCCGCCTACCGGCTTGATGGCCGAACCACCTATGCGCTGGAGGGGTCGATCTTCGTCGCGGGCGCGGCGGTGAAGTGGCTGCGCGACGGGCTCGGCGTGATCACCCATGCGCGCGAGACCGACGACATGGCGACACAGGTGCCGGACAACCACGGCGTCTACATGGTGCCGGCGTTCGTCGGCCTCGGCGCGCCGCACTGGGACCCGAACGCCCGCGCCGCGATCCACGGGCTGACGCTGGGCGCGGGGGCAGCGCATCTCGCGCGTGCCGCGCTGGAAGCGGTCGGCTACCAAACGCGCGACCTGCTGGAGGCGATGATCGCCGACGGCGCCGCCCGCCCCGCCGTGATCCGCGTGGATGGCGGCATGGCCGCGAACGACTGGCTCTGCCAGTTCCTCGGCGATCTGCTCGAGACGACGGTGGAGCGTCCCGGCGACCTGGAGACCACGGCGCGCGGCGCGGCGTTTTTCGCGGGCCTCGCGGTTGGGCTTTGGACGGACCTCGCCGTGCTTGAGGAGCTTTGGTCGCGGGACCGCTGCTTCGAACCGAAGATGACGGCAGAGCACCGCGAAACACTGGTCGCAGGATGGCGCGACGCGCTGCATCGCACGTTAGGGTCTCCCGTGATGCCGCCAAGGCAAAGCGAAATGCGCTAGCGATCACCACCGGTGTTGTTCGCACCGGTCGGTTCCGCTCCATTCACCCGTCCGACAAGATGCGGCTTTAGCTCCGCGCCCTACGCTCCGCTGCGCAGTGTGTGCTTGCCGCAAGCATCAGACCACTTGATCCAAATCAGCGCATTAGCCGCTGGCGCTCGGGATCACATGGGGTAAACGCCGATGCCGATCTTGCAGATACGTTTGCGCCCGGAGTGCCTGAAAACCGTGATAGCAAACCTGCCTGACACTGCTCCCGCCATAGTGGCGATCCCCGCGCGAAACGAGGAACAGTTGTTCCCCGCACTGCTCGAAGCGCTTTGCGCGCTGGATGTCCAGGGTGGACGGCTGATCGTCTGCATCTATCTCGACAGTTGCAGCGACGGCAGCGAGACCCTGCTGCGACAGGCTGCGGGCCGGCTGCCGTTCGAGCTGGTCATCGCGAGCAGCCCGACCCAACACGCGGAAAACGCCGGTGCGGCAAGGCGGGCCGCAATGGCGATGGCGCTGTCCGTCCTGGGCGACGCCGAGGGTCTGTTGTTCACCACGGATGCGGACAGCCGACCGCACCATGACTGGATCCGGGCAGGCTACGCCGCCTTGGTGCAAGCCGACGCCGTGGCGGGACGGATCGTTCGCCGCAACGGGTCCGCTGATCCTGCGCAGTGCCGCATCGAGGCATATTACGATCGTCTGTATCGGTACCGCCGCCTGCTCGATCCGATCCCTTGGGAAGCGCGCGACACCCATCATTTCACGGGCGGCGCCAACATGGCGTTTCGCGCATCCGCCTACCGCGCGCTCGGCGGGTTTCCCGCCCTGCCCTCGGGCGAAGACGCCACGATCCTCGACGAAGCGGCACGCGCCGGTCTGCGGGTGCGCCGGGACGCCGCAATGGTGGTTGAAACATCCTCGCGGCGCATCGGGCGCGCGGCCAGCGGGCTGGCGAGTACGCTGCTCGCCCTCGATTCCGGTCTGCCGCCGCACGTCGCCCACCCTGGTGGGGCAGCATGGCAGTGGCAAGCGCACGCGGCGGCCCGCGCCGCCTTCGCGACGATCGGATCCCCTGATGTTCGCAAGAGCCTGGCCGCGCGCCTGGACCTCACCGCCGATCATGTTCTCGGCGTCGCGCGGGATTGCCCCAATGCCGAAGCCTTCGCGATCCGGATCGTGCCCG
The DNA here is from genome assembly GCF_022662305.1 of Sphingomonas sp. BAUL-RG-20F-R05-02. GTDB lineage: Bacteria > Pseudomonadota > Alphaproteobacteria > Sphingomonadales > Sphingomonadaceae > Sphingomonas. The sequence continues at coordinate 26,455 of NZ_JAKNQH010000014.1, read as the reverse complement.
CCGCACCGGCCGGCTTCGGCGTGGTAAGCCTCGCAGCGGCCGAGGAAGCACTATCGGCGCTCGAGATCGGCGCCAGCGAGATCGCGGCGTGACGATGGCGGCGCAACTGCGAGGGGCGATCGCGGCCGCAGGCTGGGCGCAAAATCCGGCCGCCGACCCGCGCACAGCGCAGGAGAGCATGGCAATCCTGAAGCCGCTGTACACACAGGGTCGAACCGATCTGCCGCTCGGCCGGCTTCTGGAAGGGCATGTCGACGCCACGCAGATCGTACAGCGCTACGGCAACGAAGCGCAGATCGGCGGGCTTCGACAGGCGTTGGCTGGCGGCGCGATGCTGGGCGTGTGGAACGCCGCGTTGCCGGACGAACCGCTGCTGCTCGAGCAAGGGCTGCTAAACGGCGGCAAAAGCTACGCGTCGGGCGCCGGCGTGCTCACGCACGCGCTGGTCACCGCTCAGGAGGCTGGCGGCACGCGGCTGATCCTGATCGATCTCGCCGACACGCCACCGGTAATCGACCGAAGCTGGTGGCGGATGACGGGTATGCAGCGCTCCGAAACGCATCAGGTCCGTTGGTCGAACGCGGTCATCGAGGCGGCAGGCCAGATCGGTGACGCCAACGTCTACGCGACGGAGCCTTTTTTCAGCGGCGGCGCGCTGCGCTTCGTGGCGGTCCACGCCGGCGGCATCGCCGGGCTGTGCGACCGTACCCGCGACCATCTCGTCGCCACCGGCCGCGCGGACGATCCGTTTCAGACGGCTCGGTTGGCCGAACTGTTCTGGCTGGCCGATACCGCCGCATCGTTCGTGCGCCGCGCCGCCGTCGCATTCTTCGAAACCGATGGCGAGGAACGGCTCGCCAGAGTCGCCGCCGCGCGCATGGCGGTCGCTCAAGCCGCCGAACGCGCGATCGATATCGCGCAGAACGCCGTGGGCCTTGCCGGGCATTTCGTCGATCATCCGCTGGCGGCGATGATTACCGATCTATCCGTCTATCTGCGGCAACCCGCGCCGGATGCGCAGCGGCTCCGCGTCGGGCGCGCGGTGAAGGACGGCCTCCTGGTGCCGGCGCTGTGAAGCTCGATATCACGCGCGTACGGCGCGCCGTGATCGTCGCGCCGCATCCGGACGATGAGATCATCGGCGCGGCCGGTTTGATGCTCGCGCTGAAGCAACATGGCGCGCGGGTCCGGGTGGTGGTCGTCAGCGACGGCGCCGCATCACACCCCGGCAGCCGCAAATGGCCGCCCAAGCGGTTGGTCGGTGCGCGGCGGCGTGAAAGCCTGCTCGCGCTCCGTCGCCTCGACATCCCGGCCGGCGACGTCCACTTCCTCGGCCTGCCCGATGGAGCGCTACCCCAGCACCTGCCCCGCTGCCGACAGCGCGTCCGCCGCGCGGTGGGACCGGGCCAGGACCTGATCGTCGGCCCGGCGGCGACCGACGCGCACCCCGATCATCGCGCGGTGGCGATGGCGCTTGGACGCGGCTTCGGCGCGGTCCGGCAGCTCAGCTACCACGTCTGGCCGCCCCGCGCCGGTGCGATCGCACGGGCGCGGACCGTGCCGATGCTGGGGGGGCATGCGGCGAAACGGTCGCTCCTTCGCCTATACCGCACGCAACTGGGCGCAATCACCGACGACCCCACCGGGTTCGCGATCGCACGCCACGAACTCGCCGCGTTCGCGCACCCGCTCGAAACCTTCGTGGAGGTGCGCCGATGAAGGCGATCGGCCTGGAAGGGTTCGCGGATAAGTTCGCGCAGAGCGACGATCCCTGGGACACCTTCACCAGCCGGGACGAGGCCGTCAAACGCGCGGCGATCCTGCACGCGCTCGGCCCCGGGCCGGTCGGGCGAGTGCTGGAACTGGCCAGCGGCAATGGGTCGAACAGCAGGGCGCTGGCACGGCGCGCGCTGCGCCTCGACGCGACGGAGGGCACCGCCGAGGGCACGCGCCTGACCGCTGCGGCAATCCGCGACCACGCAGGTGCACGCGCGATCATGCTGCCGTTGCCGGGCCGGTTGCCCCGCACCCGCTATGATGCGGTGATCGTCGCGGAGTTGCTCTATTACCTGTCGTCGGCGGACATGGCGCGGGTGGCGAAGGATGTCGCCGCCGCGCTTCGACCGGGTGGCCGGCTGGTGCTGGCGCACCACGCGATCGACTTCTACGACTTCGCGCAGCACGCCAGCGGCATACAGGAACGGTTCCTGCGGTTCGCCGGCGGCGGCTGGCACATCAGGCGGGTGCGGTCGTGCCGCCGCTGGCAGGTCATCGTGGCAACCCCCGTACCCCGGTTGCAGGAACCCGCCGCCGATCGCTGATGCGGGTCAGCCGAACGACCCAGCATTCCTGCTTCAGACACGCGACTAAATGGATCGCCCGCCGTTTAGGCGAGGCGCTCGCTCGGAGATAAACCTTTGGAAGACACGATATTGCTGCTGGTCGTCGGCGTTGCCGTCGCGGGCGTGTTCGGCCAGTGGCTCGGCTGGCGGCTGAAGCTTCCCGCCATCATCCCGCTGCTGGTGATCGGCGCGATTGCCGGGCCGATCGCCGGAATCGTCAAACCATCGGTCGCGCTTGGCGAGGTGATGCGCCCGGCGATCGGCATGGCGGTCGCCATCATCGTGTTCGAGGGCGGCCTGAACCTCAACCTGCGTGAGCTTCGGTCGGCAGGCTCGGGCGTGCTGCGGCTGGTCGCGGTCGCGCTGCCGCTCAACTGGCTGTTCGGTACGTTGGCGGCGCATTTCGTGGCGGGCATGTCGTGGCAGGTATCTATTCTGGTCGGGGCGATCCTGGTGGTGACCGGCCCCACCGTCATCATGCCGCTGCTGCGGCAGGCGAAGCTGGAACCGCGCTCCGCCGCGTTCCTGAAGTGGGAAGCGATCGTCAACGATCCGATCGGCGCGACCATCACCCTGCTCGTCCTCAGCTTCCTGACGTTATCGACGACGATGAGCAACACCGACGCTGTCCTGCAGCTTGCGTGGCGTACGTTGCTCGGCGGCGGGATCGCGGCCGCGCTCGGGCTGGCGGTTCCGTTCGGCATCCGTACGCTGTTCCGGCGGGATCTCGCGCCTGAGTATCTGAAAACGCCAATCCTCCTCGCCGGCGCGCTGGGCGTCTACGCAGCCGGTGAAGCGATCCAGCCCGAAACCGGGCTGGTGGGCGCGACGCTGTTCGGCGTCGTCCTGGCCAACATCGACGTCACCGGGCTTCAGGAACTCCGCCGCTTCAAGGAATCGCTGACGGTGTTCCTGGTGTCTGGCCTGTTCATCCTGCTGACCGCCAATATCGACCGGCAGACCGTGATGATGTTGAGCTGGCCGATCGCTGCGACGACCCTGGCGATCCTGTTCGTGGCACGCCCGCTCGCGATCGGGCTCGCCACGCTCGGCGCCAAGGTGAGCTGGTCCGAGCGTCTCCTTGTCGGCTGGATCGGGCCGCGCGGCGTCGTCGCCGCCGCCATCGCCGGCGTCGCGGGGGAACGGCTCGCCAAGGCGGGCTACCCGGACGCCAACCTCGTCCTGCCGCTCGTCTTCGCGGTGATCGCGTCCACCGTCCTGCTCCACGGCCTGTCGCTCGCTCCGCTCGCCCGCCGGCTGAAGCTCGCCAGCGGCGGTCGCGGCGGTGTACTCATCGTCGGCGCGTCCGCCTGGACGATCGGCCTTGGCGAGGCGCTGCGCGGTGCCGGCATACCGGTGCTGCTGGTCGACCGTTCCGCCAACGCGCTGCGGGCGGCCCGCCTCGCCGGCCTCCAGACCCTCCGCGTCGAAATCCTGTCCGTCATCGGCGAGGAGGTGGTCGACCTGCGCGATTACGAGCATCTCCTCGCCGCCACGCCCGACGATGCGTACAACGCGCTGGTCTGCACACGCTTCGCGCCGGAGCTTGGGCGCGAGCGGGTCTACCAGATCGCGCCGGACGATAGCACCGGCCGCTACGCCTCTGCGCGTGAGTGGCGCGGCAAGATCGCGGTCGCCATGGACATGGCGCACGCGCGTTTGTCCGACCTGATGCAGGCCGGTGCATCCTTCCTCGTCGAACCCGCTGATCAACGCTCGGGTGACGACGAGCATAGCTGGGTCGTCGCGACCATCGCCACCAACGGAGACTTCACGCTGGTGAGCCCCGAACAGGAAGCGCCGCCGCCCACGGACGGTCTGGTAGTGGTGCTACATCAACCGGTGCTGGCGGTCGAACCGGTACACCGCAAGCGGAGACTCATTACCCTGCTCACGAGCCGCCTGCGATCGGCCCCGCTCGAACAGAAACGCGGCGCCTGACCGGCTGGCGCTTGGCTAAAGGTGCCGACAGCACCGGCAGCGCCGGTGATAGATTGAAGAACAACCGATTACTCAGACAAAACGCTTGCCTTAAACCCGTTTACATCGGCATCTTGGCGCCGCGTCGACGGCGGGCAGCAAGCTCGCCGTAGGAACGCGGAATCAGGAGCGGGACGGTGGCGGCACGACAGGAGCGATCGGCGCAGAGACAGCCGGCGTCGAATGGCCCCGAAACAGGCTGTGACCGGCGCGCCTTTATCGAAACTGCCGCGTGGCTAACCGCCGCCTCCGGCCTTGGCTTTGGCACGACCGGCACGGCGACCGCGCGGGACGGCAGCGCCACAACCGACACGCGCCTGCCCGACGGGGCGGCCTTCCCCCGCTGGGAACAGCCGCTTACCTTTTCCAAAACCTACTACGTCGACATCGCGTCCCGGTCCGCCGACGATGCCGGCCCCGGCGATGCCGCACGACCGTTCCGCACGATCGGTCGCGCCGCCGAAATCCTGCAGCCGGGCGAGCGCGTCGTTATCGCCGCCGGCGTGTACCGCGAGTGCGTCCGCCCGGCGCGCGGCGGTACTGGCCCAGGCGAGATGATCAGTTACGAGGCGGCACCCGGCGCGAAGGTCTGCATCCGTGGTTCGGAAGTCCTTGGCGACGGCTGGCGGCGGGTGGCAGTCCCGCGCGGCCCGGCGTGGGGCACCAGCGATGCGTCAGATGTCGCGGTGTGGCGACACGATCTGCCCGGCACGTTGTTCCCCGACGGCTACAACCCTTTTGCGCTGCCCAGCATCATGGGATCGTGGGAGTGGCTGGACGGCGCGACCACCGATCTCGGCCCCTATATGCGGCGGCGCGGGCTGGTGTTCGCCGACGGCAAGCCGCTGGAGCCGATGGAGCAGCTTCGCGAACTGGTGATGCCCGACCTGCCGCCGATGCCGGATTTCACCCAACCTGCGAAGCCGCAGAACGGGCTGCCGCCGCGCCGTCGCGGCGGTCCGATCATGCAAGAGATCGGTGGCACGCCGACCGCACGGTGCTGGACCGATCATAGCGGCACCGCGATCTACGTGCGGCTCGCGGCGGGAACCCCCGCCGATCACATGATGGAGGTGACCACCCGTCAACACGCCTTCATCCCGGCGCAGAGCGGCACCGGCTACATCCGGGTGAAGGGCCTCACCTTCCAGCAGGTCGGCAATGCCTACCCGTTCCCGCAGTTCGGCATGGTGTCGCTGGCAGGCGGCGACCATTGGATCCTTGAGGATAACGTGCTGGAGTGGGCCAACGGAATCGGCCTCGATATCGGCAGCGACGGCGACAGCAATGGCGCGTCGCTGGCCGGCACCGCGATCATCGTGCGCGGCAACACGTTACGCTACTGCGGTGTCGAGGGGATCGGCGGCATGGGCACCAGCGACGCGCTGATCGAGGACAATCTGATCGAGTGGTGCGGCTGGGCCGATGCCGAGCGCGGCTGGGAGGCGGCCGGCGCCAAGTTCCACCGCGCGCGCGGCATGCTGTTCCGCCGCAACGTCATCCGCCACATCCGCCACGGCGCCGCCGCCTGGTGGGACGTCGGCAACGACAATTGCCGGGTGACGCAGAACGTTTTCACCGACGTGCTGACCGTCAGCGCTGCGGTGCATTTCGAGATGAACCCGGCGCGCAACATGATCGACAACAACATGATCTGGGACGTGCGCAATGCCGAACCCGGCACGCCCGGGCAACGCGGCTGCGCGGGTTCGGGCATTTTCGACAATGCCACCAGCAACCTCGTGATCGCGCACAATCTGATCGGCCGCTGCGACAATGCCGGCGTCTTCACCATCGTCCGGCCCGATCGCGGCCGGCCGGTTGCGGAGGGCAATACCATCTCCGGCAACATCTTCGCCAAGTGCAAGGTGGGGATCGTGTTTCTCAGCACCAACAATACGGCGGACGGCAACGTCTATGTCGATATGCCCGACGCCTTCCAGGGTCTGCTGACGAGCATGCCCGCCTCCGCCCGCCTGCCCGACGCGTGGCGTTACATCCGCTACGAGACGCTGGCGGGCTGGCGCGCGGCGCATGGCTGGGACCGGACTTCGGTGGTCGCCGACCTGCGGATCACGTTCGATCCCGATGCGCTGACGCTGACGCTCTCGTCCGAAGCGCCACTGCCGCGATCCGCTGCGGGACCGGCAGGCGAGACCGACATGCTCGGCAAACCGACCGACGCGGTCCGGGTCGCGGGTCCGCTCGCCAGCCTGCGCGCGGTACGATCACGATCGGTCGACCCGCGCAGACGATCCTGACGGCCTTCGCCCCCACATCACGACATTCGGCACGTCGCCATCTGAAATTACCCCAAGCGTAAGTAGCGCAACCCAGGAGAGCAGACCATGTCACGACGTTCATTAGCCTGCGCCGGCGTGGCACTCGCCATGCTGTTGCCCACCGCGAGTTCGGCGCAAGGGCCGGCACGACCGCCGCTCGCCAGCGTCTCGCACATCGCGGTCTATGCCGCCGATCCGGCCAAGAGCGAGCGGTTCTACGTCCATGATCTCGGCGCTGTGAAACAGCCAGACCCGGAACAATCCTCCGGCGCACGCTACTATTTCTCGCCCACCCAGTTCGTCGAGGTGCTGCCGCTGCCAGCCGGCGACCATTCGATCAACCGGCTCGCGCACGTCGCCTTCAACACCGCCAATGCCGCGCAGATGCGCACGTATCTGGCCGCACACGGCGTCACGGTGCCTGCCGCGCTCAGCACCGCGCCCGATGGCAGCCGCTGGTTCTCGGTCACCGATCCCGAGGGTACGGTCGTGCAGTTCATGCAACCGCCCGCCAAGCTGCCGACGGTGCCGGTCAACCCGCTGTCGAGCCACATCATGCACTTCGGCTTCATCGTCCACAATCGCGCCAACGAGGATCGCTTCTACAAGGGCGTCCTCGGCCTGAAACCCTATTGGGAGGGCGGGATGAAGGAAGATCACCCGACCTGGATCTCGCTCCAATTGCCCGACGGGCGCGACTGGATCGAATATATGGTCGTCGGCACGCCTGACACCAAAGGCATTCCCGCCGACATGAGTGCGGCAAATCTCGGCGTACTCAACCATTTCGCACTCGGCGTACCCGACACGCGCACCGCCTATACCCTGCTGTGGAACGGCGACCGGTTACAGGGGCAGGATCAGGTTCCGAAGATCGGTCGTGACGCGAAATGGCAGCTCAACCTGCTCGACCCGGACGGCACGCGCGCGGAGTTGATGGAGTTCCATGCGATCGGCAAGCCGTGCTGCTCCCCCTTCGCCGCGCCCGATCCCGAGAAGTGAGCGAGGTTCTCATGCACAAGATCCTAAGCCTGGCGGCAATCGTGGCGATCGGTGCCGCGCCTGCTGCAACCCCCGCACGCGCGCAGGAGCATGCCGACGTTCCCGGCAGTTCCATCGCCAACAGCCCGCCGGGTGCGCCGATCGCGCCCGATTGGGCGTACCCGCAATCGACCGTGCACAATCAGGTTGGGCCGCCGCCCGGCTTTCACCGCCCGACCCGCGTCGAGAACCGCGCGATTGGTGTATTCTCGGCGCAGGCTGATGTCGGCGGCGCGGTCGCACCCGGTAGTGCGACCTTCGCGGACGGCACCTACACGATCCACTCGGCCGGCTATAATGTCTGGTACACGCGCGACGAGTTCCGCTTCCTGTTCAACAAGATGTCTGGCGATGTTTCATTGGCGGCAGACATCGCCTATCCGAACGGCGGCTTCGGCGATCACAAGGCGCTGCTCGTCATCCGCCAGTCGCTGGACGACGATGCCAAGGAAGCGTTCGTCGCGCTGCACGGCGATGGCATGTTCCACCTTGCCCAGCGGCCGGAGCCCGGCCGGCGGATCAGCGACATGGAATATCGCATCGGCAGTCGCGGCGGCCTGCCCGGCGGCAAGTCGCCCGACAGCCTAGTCACGCTCAACGCCAAGCGCATCGGCATCGAAAAGAAGGGCAACCAGTTCACCTTGTGGGTGAGCGAACAGGGTGAGCCGATGCATCAGTTCGGCGCGCCGATCACGCTCGACATCACCGCGCCCTTCTATGTCGGCATCGGCTTCTCGTCGCACCTGCCCGGTGTTGCGGAAACGGCGACCTTGTCCAACGTGGTGCTGGAGAACCGCGCCGGCCGCGTGCACTGAGCACGCGGCCGGCGCCGCATCACACCGAGGTGCGGATGCCGACGGTCGTGGCCGGATCATACGCGCGCCGGTAACCGCCGGCGATCTTCACCGATGCACCGCCGTTCGCGACCGACTGCTGGATGGCGTGGATGATCCGCATATCCTGCAGCCCCTCCTCCCCCGGCGAGACGTTGGGGGATTTGCCGCGCACCACGTCCGCGAACCAGTTCATCTCGTTGCCGAACTGGTCGATCTCCTTCACCTGCGGCTGAGGGTCGTTCTTGCCGCCGACGATGCGCAGGGAATTGCCGCCGTAGAAACAGCCCGGATCGGCGACCATGCGCCGATCGCTGCCGATCGCCTGCCACGACATCGTGCCCGGCTGCGAGAAGCAGGACGACCCCTCCCCGATCGCGCCGGAGGGGAACCGCATCTGCCACGCGATCATGTCGTCCACCGTCTTGAAGCGTGGATCGTTCCGGTCGGTCCGCGCCCAGCCGCGCACCTCGACCGGTTCTTCCAGCAGCAGATAGCGTGTCGCGTTGATCCCGTAGATACCCATGTCGGCGAGCGCGCCGCCGCCGGACATCGCCATGTCCAGCCGCCAGGCGTCGGACGGATCGGACAGGTCGGTCTGCTTGCCCATCACCGCACTCACCAGCCGCGGCGTGCCGAGCGTGCCCTTGCGCATGATCTGCATCGCGGTGACGTTCACGGGCTCGTACTGGCAGCGATAGGCGATCATCAACTGCCGGTTCGCGGCCTTGCCGGCAGCGATCATGCGCTCGCATTCCGCCAGCGTGACCGCCATCGGTTTTTCACAAAGCACATGCTTGCCGGCCTTGAACGCGCGCACGGTGAAGTCGGCATGCATCGAGTTCGGCAGAACGATGTAGACGACCTGGATGTTGGGGTCTTTGGCGATGCGGTCGAACGTGTCGTAACTGTAGATCGCGGTCTCGGGCAGGCCATATTCAGCGGCGAGCCGCTTCGCCTTGTCGGGGCTCCCACTCACCAAGGCGGCAAGGTGTGCGTTCTTGGTTCGCTTCAGTGCGGGCAGGATCTGCCCGATGCTCAGCTTGCCCAAGCCGACCACCGCATAGCCGACCGATCCGGGCGATTTCTGCTGCGCCTGCGCGGCATTGGCCATCGCGCCGGCGGCCGGGATCGCCAGAGCGGCGCCCATGCCAAGTTCGATCACGCCGCGTCTCGTTACTTCGCGCTCCATCGCATCCTCCATCCTGTGACGTCGGCCGTTTATCTTTCCTACGTGCCGGCGGTGTAACGCAGCTTGGTGCCGGAAAGAACCACATTGCACCACCGTGACCTGCGAAATGCTGCGGGAACCTGGCTCCGGCGACAGCGTCACGCGCAAACCGACCTCGGCTCTACCATCCGAAGCCCGTCGATTACGCCGACTTTGAGGCACTATCATCGTGTCATTGAAGCATTATCATCGTTGCAATGCGTTGTAGGGTGGGTCCGATCAGCTTACACAAGCGTTAGGGGTATGATCCGGAGCGCCGCTGCGCGGCAATTCGGCGCCAAGTCGTTCAACGAGGAAATCTTTGATGTCGGATACGTCCGAATTCGAATTGTCGCGGCGCGGCATTCTTGCGGGGGGCGCTGCCACTGCAATGGTAGCCGCCGCGCCCGCGTCCGCCGTGTCGCAGCCGGCGCACCGCACCGAGGCTTCGCCCGCGTTACCGCTTCGCCTCAAGGTGAACGGTAAGCAACAGACGCTTTCGCTCGACCCGCGCACGACGTTGCTCGACGCACTGCGTGAGCATCTGCATCTCACGGGCACCAAGAAAGGTTGTGACCACGGCCAGTGTGGCGCCTGCACGGTGATGGTCAACGGCGTGCGGATCAATTCGTGCCTGAGCCTTGCCGTGATGCACGAGGGCGACGACGTCACCACGATCGAGGGACTGGGTACGCCCGAGAAGCTCCATCCGATGCAGGCCGCGTTCGTGAAGCATGACGGATATCAGTGCGGCTATTGCACGCCGGGGCAGATCTGTTCGGCAGTCGCAGTGCTCGACGAGATCAAGCGCGGGGTTCCCAGCCACGTTCAGGCAGATGTCGGCGCGAAGCCGCAGGTGACCAACATCGAAATGCGCGAGCGGATGAGCGGCAACATATGCCGCTGCGGCGCCTACTCCAACATTGCGGACGCGATGGCGGAAGTGGCTGGAGACGACTTCAGGGAGCAGCGGGCATGAGGGCCTTCACTTACGAACGCGCGCACGATCCCGTCGCCGCGGCACGCGCGGCGGCACAGCCGGGCGCCAAGTTCATCGCCGGCGGTACCAATCTGCTCGATCTCATGAAGATCGAGGTCGAGACCCCGACCCACCTTGTCGATGTACAGGATCTGGGTTTCGACAAGATCGAGAACACAAAGGATGGCGGGCTACGCATCGGCGCGCTCGTCACTAACACCGATCTTGCGACGGACGGGCGTGTGCGCCGCGATTATGCCGTGCTCACCCGCGCCATCGTTGCGGGGGCGAGTGGACAGCTCCGCAACAAGGCGTCGACCGCCGGCAACCTGCTCCAGCGGACCCGCTGCCCGTATTTTTACGACATCAACATGCCGTGTAACAAGCGCAAGCCCGGCTCGGGCTGTGCCGCGATCGGCGGGGTATCGCGCCAGCTTGGCGTGATCGGCGTGAGCGACAAATGTATCGCGACCTTCCCCGGCGACATGGCCGTGGCGATGCGCGTGCTCGATGCGGCAGTCGAGACGGTCGATGCGACCGGCCAGCACCACTCCATTCCCATCGCCGAGTTCCATCGGTTGTGGGGCGACCATCCCGAACAGGACACCGTGTTGAAGCCGGGCGAACTCATCACGGCGGTGACGCTGCCCCGGCCGCTTGGCGGCAAGCACTTCTATGAGAAGGTACGCGACCGGGCGTCTTACGCCTATGCGCTCGTCTCCGTGGCGGCGGTGATCCAGCCCGACGGCACCGGCCGGGTCGCCTTCGGCGGCGTAGCGCCGAGGCCGTGGCGGGTCGAAGCGGCCGACGCGCTGCTACCGCAGGGTGCCGCGGCGGTGACGGCGCGCGCTTTCCAGGGCGCGACGCCGACGCAAGACAACAAGTTCAAGCTGCCGCTCGCCACCCGTGCGCTGGCATCCGTCATCGCCGAATCGCAACAGAAGATCGGGGCCTGATCCCATGAAGTTCGACACTCCCGCCGGTACCAACCCGATCGATCGCATGAAGGTCGTAGGCCGCGCGCACGACCGGATCGACGGTCCGCTCAAGACCACCGGCACCGCTCCCTATGCCTACGAACATCAGGATCCTCCCAAGCCAGCCTATGGCTATGTGGTTGGTTCAGCGATCGCCAAGGGCCGGATCACATCGATCGATCTCGCGGCAGCAAAGGCGGCACCCGGCGTGCTCGCCATCGTCACCGCGCAGGACGCGGGCAAGCTCGGCAAGGGCAAGTTCAACACGGTGAAGCTGCTCGCCGGGCCGGATGTCGATCACTACCACCAGGCAGTCGCGATCGTGGTGGCCGACACGTTCGAGCAAGCCCGCAGCGCGGCGATGCTGGTGCGGGTCGACTACGCTCGTACGCCCGGTCAGTTTGACTTGGCGGAAGCGCTCAAGACTGCGCCGCTGACCGGCGGCTCCAGCAAGGAAGGCAGCGGTTCGCCCGCGATCGATCGCGTCGGCACCTTTGAACCTGCCTTCGCGGCCGCGCCGGTCAAGCTCGACCAGCATTATACGACACCTGACCAGAGCCACATGATGATGGAGCCGTTCGCCTCCATCGCGGTGTGGAACGGCGACGAGCTTCAGTTGTGGACGTCGAACCAGATGATCGACTGGGGCCGTGGCGATCTCGCCAAGACACTCGGCATCCCGAAGGAAAAGATCCGCTTCATGTCGCCCTATGTCGGCGGAGGTTTTGGCGGCAAGCTGTTCCTGCGTACCGACGCGGTCATGGCGGCGCTTGGCGCAAAGGCAGCCGGGCGCGCGGTGAAGGTCGCTATCACCCGGCCGATGATGCCCAACAATTCCACGCATCGCCCAGCCACCGCGCAGCACATCCAGATCGGCGCGGAAAAGGACGGGACGATCACGGCCATCGCGCATCATAGCGGTTCCGGCGACCAGCCGAACGGCCAGCCCGAGACCGCGACGAGCCAGACCAAGTTGCTGTACGCCGGCGCCAACCGGAAGATCTCGATGCAGCTGGCGGTGCTCAACCTGCCCGAAGGCAACGCAATGCGTGCGCCGGGCGAAGCACCCGGCCTGATGGCGCTGGAGATCGCGATGGACGAAATGGCCGAGAAGCTTGCCATGGACCCCATCGCCTTCCGCGTGAAGAACGACACGCAGGTAGACCCTGAAAAGCCGGAGCGCCGTTTTTCGGAGCGTCAGCTGGTGCGCTGCCTGCAGGAGGGCGCGCAGCGGTTCGGCTGGTCCAAACGGAACCCGAAGCCAGGTCAGGTTCGCGATGGCAAGTGGTTGGTCGGCATGGGTGTGGCGTCCGCATTTCGCAACCACATGAACATGACGTCCGGCGCGCGCGTTCGGCTCGGCAAGGACGGCGTGGTAACGGTCGAAACCGACATGACGGATATCGGCACCGGCAGCTACACCATCATCGCGCAGACCGCGGGCGAGATGATGGGCGTTCCCGCCGAAGCGGTGTTGGTCAAGCTAGGCGATTCCGCTTTCCCGGTATCAGCCGGTTCGGGTGGTCAGTTCGGCGCCGCCAACTCGACCGCAGGCGTATATGCCGCATGCGTGAAGCTGCGCGATCAGGTCGCGCAGCGGCTCGGCTTCAATTCGGCCGATACGGTGTTCGCGGACGGCAAGGTCACGAGTGGCAATCGTTCCGCCGACCTGCGCCAGGCGGCCGCGTCGGGAGAGCTGATGGCCGAGGACAAGATCGAGTACGGCGACATCGACAAGACGTACCAGCTCTCAACCTTTGGCGCACACTTCGTCGAGGTCGGCGTCGACAGCTTCACCGGCGCGACCCGCGTGCGGCGTATGCTGGCGGTCTGCGCAGCGGGTCGGATCATCAACCCGAAGTCCGCGCGCAGCCAGGTGATCGGCGCGATGACGATGGGCGTCGGTGGCGCGCTGATGGAGGAACTGGCCGTGGACACGCGGTTCGGCCTCTTCATCAACCACGATCTCGCCCAGTATGAGGTGCCAGTTCACGCCGACATCCCGCATCAGGAGGTCGTTTTCCTCGAAGAGGCCGACCCGCTTGCCAATCCGATGAAGGCGAAGGGTGTGGGCGAACTCGGCCTGTGCGGCGTCGGCGCGGCCGTCGCCAACGCGGTCTACAATGCGACAGGTGTCCGGGTGCGTGATTATCCGATCACGCTCGACAAGCATTTCGAGCACCTGCCGACGGCCGCCTGATTTCACGCGGGACGATTACGCAGGGCCATCTCGCGATATCGCTGGGCGGTATGGAGATGCGCGCCTGCTGTCATCCTGCAACAACGGGAAGGAAACGCCATGAACCCGAGCACGACTGCGCTGTTGCTGATTGAGTACCAGAATGACTTCGTCAGCGATGGCGGGGCTCAGCACGATGCCGTCAGCGACGTCATGGCGCAAACGAAGATGCTGGCCAACAGCACGACATTGGTCGAGGCGGCGCGCAAGTCCGGTGCCACGATCCTGCATGCGCCGATCAGCTTTGCCGAGGGCTATCCTGAAATCGGCACCGATGCCTATGGCATTCTCGCCGGGATCGTGGCCGCCAAGGCCTTTCGCAAAGGCAGTTGGGGTGCTGAATTCGCACCCGAGATGATGCCTGCGACGGGCGATATCGTTGTGGAAGGTAAACGCGGGCTCGACTGCTTCGCCAGCACCAACATCGACTTCATCCTACGCCAGCGCGGCATCACCGATCTCGCTATCGCAGGATTCCTGACCAATTGCTGCGTCGAATCGACCATGCGCTCCGCCTACGAACGCGGCTACGACGTGGTGACGCTAACCGACTGCACCGCAACGCTCAGTCCTGAAGAGCAGCAGGCGTCTGTCGCCAAGAACTTTCCCATGTTCTCGCGTCCGATGACGCATGATGTCTTCCTCAACGCGCTGAGCCGGGCCTGACCCTCGCGACCTGCTGGGCGCGAGCGAGTTCGCGTCCAGCACCCGGCCGCGACGTCAGCCGGGATCAGCAAGGATCAACGCATCTAGCGCCATCGCGCCATGCCCCACCGGGTAGACGATCACCGGGTTGAGATCGATTTCACGGATCGCCGGGGTACCTGCCAGCACGCGCCCAAGGCCAACGATGATGTCTGCCACTGCCGCCACATCTAGCGGCGGCGACCCGCGATAGCCTGCGAGGATTGCCGCACTTTTGAGCTTGCCGAGTTCGGCGATGATCGCCGCGCGCGCAAGGTCGGGCGCCAGCAGCCGGACATCCTGCAATACCTCCGCCTGCACCCCGCCCATACCAACAAGGATCGTCGCGCCCCATTCGGGATCGTTTTTTGCGCCGACGATCAACTCGGTGCCGCGTGTGGACATGGCCTCCACCAGCACACCGTCAAGCGTGACGTGCGGCGCGCGCTGCGCGACATTGGCGTATAACTGCGCCCACCCCGCTTCGACCGCTGCCTCGTCGGCCAGGTTCAGGATCACGCCGCCGGCGTCGCTCTTGTGCGGCAAGGCCGACGCCTGTGCCTTGAGGACGACCGGATAGCCGACCCGCGCCGCGATGGCGTTGGCCTCGGCAGGGCTGCGCGCAAACCCACCTTCGGGAAACGGTATTCCCAATGGGGCAAGCAACGTCTTAACGAGGTATTCGGGGATCACGCCGCCACCGGCCGGCAGTTCGGCCACGACCGGCGCAGCCTGCGCGGTGACAACGTCCCGCTTCGCGCATCGCGTAAGCTGTGCGATCGCGCGGAACGCACGGTCGGGCGACGGGAAATACGGCACGCCGAGACCGCGCAGGTCCCGGATGAAGTCCGCTGGCACATCGGCCCCGTCATCCAATCCGGCGAAGATCACCGGCTTGGCCGGTCGCAGCTGTCGCACCGCTTCGATGATCGGGCCGAATTTGAGCCGCGACGTCGCTTCATCGGTCTGGATGATGCCGAGAACGATGCTGCCGAACGCGGGATCATCCAGCAAGGGCGCGAGCGTGCGCCGATACAGGTCGGGATCGACCAGCGCCTGCGCGGTGAGATCCATGGGATTGCTGACCGGGATAAAGTCGGGGATGGCGCTGCGCATCACCGCCGCGGTTTCCGCCGCCATTGCAGGAAGATCCAGCGACAGCGCTTCGCACACATCAAGCGCCAGCGCCTTGAACGCCCCGGACTCGGTCAACACGGCGGTTCCGCCCGCCCATACGCCACCGCAACGCAACACCAGATCGAGAACGTCGCCAAGTTCCTCGAGGCTATCGACCAGCACTACCCCGGCCCGTTCGACCTTGGCCCGCATGACGGCATAATCACCTGCCATGGCGCCGGTGTGTGTCGCGGCGGACTCCCGCGCGGCGCTGCTTTTGCCCGGGTGCAGCAGCACGATCGGCTTGCCGGCAGACCTCGCCCGCGCCGCCAGTGCGAGGAACCGCGCGGGCGCGCGAAACTGCTCGACGATCATGCCGATCGCATGGGTATGGGGATCGTCTAGCAGATACTCGACATAATCCTCTACGCCGGAGGCGGCTTCGTTGCCCGTCGAGATCGACATGGAAATGCCAAGATCCTTCGCCATGAGCGTCGTGCCGAGCACGACCGCCATAGCGCCGCTTTGCGAGACGATGCCGATGGCGGGTTTGCCCTCCGGACGGCGGACGGGCGTCTCGACGAAGGTCAACGGCACCCCGTCCACATAGTTGACCATGCCGAGGCAGTTTGGCCCCTCGATCACCATCCCGGATTCGGCCGCCAGCCTTGCCACCTCGACCTGCGCGGCCAGCCCAGCCTCGCCGCCCTCGGCAAAGCCTGCCGAAAAGATCACGGCGGCCCCGACATGCTTTGCCGCCAGTTGGCGAATCGTGTCGAGCACCGCCGCCCCCGGAACAGCGAGCACCGCGGCGTCGACGCCGTCAGGAAGTTCGGTGATCGTCCCACAAGCCTGCTGACCGCGGATTACCGGACGTTTGGGATTGATGAGGTGGATATCGCCGGCGAAGCCATGCCGTTCCAGATTGCGCAACACCGCGTTGCCTAGCGCCCCCGGCTTTTCCGAAGCGCCGACGATCGCGATGGAGCGCGCACGCAACAGTCGCTCGAGCGACCGCACCGGCGCCCGTCCAGCCGTATTTCCACTCATCCCTCATCCTCTCGCCGTATATTGCGTGGCAGCGTTCAGCCGCGCTGCTTGTTCAGATCATAGGCCTCAAGGCCCGGCTTGAAGGTCTTGTCGTCGATGAACTGCTTGATGCCTTCCTTGCGACCCTCGTTGTCGTAGGAATTGGCGGCTTCTTGCGCGCGGATCAGATAATCCTCGGCATCGTCGTAGCTCAACACGCCGACGCGCCGAACCGCGTCCTTGGTGGCCTTGAGCGCGACCGGATTTTTCTTGAGCAGGACTTCGGCAACCGCCGTCACGCGCGCTTTCAGGTCCGCCAGCGGCACCGCCTCGTTGACGAGCCCCCAATCGGCGGCCGTCTTGCCGTCGACGTTTTCGCCCATCATGGCGTGGTACATCGCCTTGCGGAACGGCATCAGTTCGGTCGCGACCTTGGTCGCCCCGCCACCGGGAAGGATGCCCCAGTTGATTTCGGAGAGACCGAACTGCGCATCCTCGGCCGCGAACGCAAGGTCACAGGCGAACAAGGGGCCATAGCCGCCGCCGAAGCACCACCCGTTGACCATCGCGATCGTCGGCTTTTGATACCAGCGCAGCCGCCGCCACCAGCCATAGCTCTCACGCTGTGCCTGGCGGGTCGCGCCCATGCCTTTGGCTTCCGTTTCCCGGAAATACTCCTTCAGGTCCATGCCGGCGGACCATGCGACGCCTTCCCCCGATAGGACCAGAACCCCGACATCGGTTCGGAATTCGAGCAGGTCGAGTACCTCCATCATGTCGCGATTGAGCGTCGGCGACATGGCATTCCGCTTTTCCGGCCGGTTGAAGCGCACCCAGGCGATGCGATCGGCGACATCATAGGCGACAGTGCCGTTGGTAGACGTTTCGGTCATGAATTTTCCTCGAACGAATGAATTTAAATCGGATAATGGCCCGGCTGGGTCTCGATGGTGATCCAGCGCAACTCCGTGAAACTGTCGATTCCGGCCTTGCCGCCGAACCGGCCGTAACCGGAGGCTTTGGTGCCGCCGAACGGCATCTGCGCCTCGTCATGCACGGTCGGGCCGTTGATGTGGCAGATGCCGGACTTGATCGCCTTGGCAACGCGAAGACCGCGCGCGGTGTCGCGCGTGAACACCGCCGCCGACAGGCCGTATTCGGTGTCATTGGCAAGCGCGATCGCATCCGCTTCATCCTTGGCGCGGCTGATGCCGACGACAGGGCCGAAGCTTTCGTCGCGAAACAGCTTCATCGCCGGCGTGACGTGATCGATCACGTGAGCGGGCATGAGTACCCCGTCCCCACTGCCGGAGACGAGCGCCTGCGCGCCAGCCGCAAGCGCGTCGTCCACGAGGGCACGGACATGATCGACGGTTTTCTGATCGACGACCGCGCCAAGCGGGGTTTTGCCTTCGCGCGGATCACCCACCGCCATACCGCCGACCTTTTCCTTGAACTTGGCGGCGAAGGCATCGGCAACACGCTCGTCCACGATGATGCGCTCGGTCGACATGCAGATCTGCCCCGAGTTCATGAACGCCCCGAACGCCGCCGCTTTCACCGCTTCGTCGAGATCGGCATCGTCCAGCACGATGAGCGGGGCCTTGCCGCCGAGTTCGAGCAGGACGGGCTTCAGATGCTCGGCCGCACGTTTGGCGACGATCTTGCCGACGGCAGTCGATCCGGTGAAGTTGATGCGCCGAACGGCGGGATGGTCGATCAACGCACCGACGATCTCGGCGGCATCCTGCGGCGCGTTGGTGACGAGGTTCACGATCCCCTCGCCCATGCCGGCCTCCTCGAACGCTTCCACGATCAGCGCATGCGTGCGCGGGCATTGCTCGCTCGCCTTCAGCACCACCGTGTTGCCGCACGCCAGCGGCATCGCAATCGCGCGCACACCCAGAATGATCGGCGCGTTCCAGGGTGCGATCCCGAGGATCACGCCAACCGGCTCGCGGATCGCCATCGCGATGCAGCCCGGCTTGTCAGAGGGGATGACCTCGCCACCGATCTGGGTCGTCATCGCCGCAGCTTCGCGAACGATCCCTGCAGCGAGCATCAAGTTGAAGGCCGCCCAGCCCTGCGTGGCGCCGATTTCGCCCATCATCGCTTCGATGAATTTGGGAGCACGCGCCTCCAGCGCATCGGCCGCCTTGTTGAGGATTGCGCGACGCGCATTCGGGCCAAGCGCCGCCCACGCCGGAAACGCCTTCGCGGCGGCGGCGCAAGCAGCATCGGCGTCCGCCACGGTTGCGGCGGGCGTCGTACTCGCAAGCACGCCCGTCACCGCATCATGACGATCGAAGGTCGCAGCGCTATCTGCGCGCTCTGCAAGCGCGTGATGTTCAGTCATTACCCTCTCCTTTAATTGCTATGTTTCATAGCTTAATGTTTTTGGCCTCGCAAGGGTTGGCGATGGCAAAAACATCTGTCGGAAGGGCGCTCGGATCGGCCACGCGCGCCGGGTTGTTTTGGAAACGCTTATGCCGTTCCTCACTGCGGCCGTGCCACCAGCCGTGCTCGTCACGGCGCAATGTCCGCGCTCTAATTCCGGAGCAGGTTTGCAGTTATGGCAGCCTCCACGGTTCCCCATCTTCTCGTTACGCAGGGTTTGCCGGCCCGTTCCTCCGCTTTCAAATTGCCCCATCAATTCAAAGGTCGCACTTCTGCCAACTGCTGCATGACTCAGTTTTTAGCATCGGCACCAACATCCAAGGAGTTGCTGTGAGCAACGTTGACCTCCTGCCCGGCCGCCTGCTGCGGCAGCCCGATTTCATAAAGTGAAACGCTTATTTGCTAGGCGGCGAGATCGATGATCCTGAGCTTGCGGAGGTGCTATCCCCCGACGCACCCTTGCTCGTGTTGCACGAAGGGACAACCACGCCGAGGGATCCGCGTGGCAGGCGTCTCACGGCCGTCTCCTGTTCTCCAAAGTCCCAAACCGCCGGCTGAACGCGTGGTATGAAGACGACGGCCGAGTGGAGGGTCGCGATCAACGCGACCTAATTCACGAACAGTAACGCTGTCGCGCCTGACGGGACGGTCTGTCATTGCGAACACGGTCGCCGCTGTATCAGTCGTTCGTTCGCCGACCTGACGGGAAGTCCTAAACCGGTCATCACACACTTTGAGCGCAATCGCCTCAACGCGCCCATCGACGTGACAGTGGCGCCTGGCGGATCGATCTGGTTCACCGACTTGATCTTTAAACATCGCTATGCCGTGCTGGCCGAGCCGGAGCTCGATCCCCGCAGCGTCTACCACTTAAATCCCACCATTGCCGAACTGACGCGCATCACGGACTTCGGATAACAAAACGGTGTCGACAACGCGGGACATGGCCGGAAACGCGCTACGCTATGGGCCAGAAGCCAGTGGGGGAACAGGAATACCGTGGTCGCCGCCAAGGCGGCCAGAAGCGGAGCGCTGTCTGTTAATGCGCGGCGAAATTGATCCGGTAGCGCTCGAGACAACGCTATCGCGCGCCCCCCTTACACATTGCAAACCAAGCGGCTCGCGGCAGCGCCAAACGCCACGATCATGCCACGGCAGCATCCGCCTCAATGCTCCGTGGCTTCAGCGACATGATTCTGCGAACGTGTTCTGGGTCGGCAAGCACACGCGACGGTTTGCCAACCAGATAGCCTTGGATGGCTGAACATCCCTCTCGCGCCACGATCGACAGTTGAGCCGGATGTTCAACACCTTCCGCCAGCACGGGCATGTTGAGGACGGTTCCCAACGCCGCCACCGATCGCAAGATCGAGACGGCTTGCTCGTCCGTATCGATCTCGGCAACAAAAGACGCATCCAGCTTGATGCGATCAAAGGGAAACGACCGTAGGACATCCAGCGAAGAGTAGCCGACACCAAAGTCGTCCAGTGCGATCGCGATTCCCATCGCTTTCAACGCAGTGAGCTGCTGCAGCGCGAACCGGCGATCATGAATGATCGCACTCTCTGTCAGCTCGAGCGAGAGTCGTTCGGGCGGAAGACCGCTGTCGATCAACGCTGACCTTACCGTCTCGACCAGCCTGGGATCAGCCAGATGTACCGGCGAAATGTTGACGGCAACGGGATGCCGATTTGGCCATAACGCCGCTTCGAAACACGCCTGTCGCAGTATCCAGATGCTGAGCGGAACGATGTCGCCGCTCTTTTCAGCTAAAGGAATGAAGACCGCGGGCGGCACCATGCCCCTGACCGGATGCCTCCAGCGCACGAGAGCTTCATAGCCCGATATTTCACCAGACGGTATCGCGGCTTGTACCTGAAAATGGAGTTCAAGCGCTGATGTATCGAGCGCCTTGCGCAAGTCGGCAATCAGCTCACGACGTTCTCGAACTGCATCATCCATCTGACTGTCGTAGAAACACGGCGTATCCGAGTGCGCCGACTTCGCCCGGTACATTGCGAGATCTGCCTTGGCGAGCAAAACGTCAGCGTCGAAACCGTCGTGAACGGCGAGTGCCACCCCGATATTGGCGCTGATTGTCGCGCTGAACCGATCGAAGACGAACGTCTCCGTGCAAGCGGCCTGCAATCTGCTCAAGAAGCCTGTAAGCTCATCGTCGTTGTGATATGACACGACCGCCGCGAACTCGTCGCCGCCGAGACGCGCTACGCATTCGCCGGGCTCCAGCAATGCCGCCATGCGCGCGGCGAGTGCCACGAGAAGCTGATCGCCCGCTTGATGGCCATACGTATCATTGACCACTTTGAAGCGCGACAGGTCCATCATGATGACGGCCATGCAAGCATAGCCGCCTTTTATCATGAAGCGCTGTTCCAGTTCTTCGATGAAGCTGGTGCGATTGGGAAGGTCGGTCAAACCATCGTGCATCGCCATGCGTCGCAGCCGGCGATAGGCCTCCGTTTGGGTATGCCCGTCAATGAGTGCGCTGATCGCCGCGCATCCCACGATGATGCAGGTCGCCACGGTGGTGGTGACCGCGAGCGCCACCATCGTAACATGGGATAGACCCTGTCCAGTTTGCAGCACGGTGATGTCCATCGCTGCCATGCCCGTGAAATGTAGCGCGGCGACGGCCGTGGATAGCAGGCCTGCCGCCTTGATGCTTCGGGATCTCCCACGGCCCGTGAGTACGTGAAATGCGAACGCGGCGAGCACGCTGGAGAGTATCACGGAGGCAACGACGTAGCCCCACTCCCATATGACGATGCCGTCAACGCGGTACGCCGCCATACCGACGTAGTGCATGACCGAGATACCAGCGCCGATGATCGCACCGCCCACCGCACCACCCCAGCGACGACGACGTGCAGCGATCGACAGGCCGGGAATCGCCAGGAAGATCACCGCGAGAAGCGAGAACAATGTCAGAATAGGGTCGAGTATCACGGGTGCCGTTGTGCGGAACGCCATCATCGCGACGAAGTGGGTGGCCCACACCATCGTACCTGTCGCAACCGCGGTCAGCACGATCCAACCGATACGGCTATGCTTAGCGCTTGCCGTCACGCGCCTGAAAAGCTGGACCGTGGCTGCAGAGCCGATGACGCAGATCAGCAAAGCCAGCAGCACCAGACGCAGGTCATGCTCTTGAGCGATGCATAGCGCGACCCGCATCATGCCGCATCTCCCCTGTTCAACAGATCTAAACGAGCCTCCATTGCGGTGGACGCTTGACGCGCTAGGCCGATGAGATAGGCCTTTTGATCTGCTGAAGCCGGTAAGCGGCGCTTCGTGTCCAAGACACACAAAGCACCGACATCGATGCCGTTCATCCGCCGTAGTGGCGCCCCGATGTAGTATCGGACATGCGGTTCACCCACAACAACCGGAAGCTGAGCAAATCTCGGGTCGTCTTCGGGGTCGATCGATTCCAGAACCTCGGGACGATCAAGCGTGAAGCTGCAAAACCCACTGTTACGTGGGATGCAGTCGATGACCAAGCCGTGACCGGCCTTGAACCATTGCTGATCGTTGTGAATTAGAGACAGCAACGCGATCGGCGCGTCGAACGCACGAGCCGCAGCGGAAACGAAGCGATCATATATCGGTTCGGAGGCCGAACCGACGATACTGAGGCCACGTACAGCCTGAGTGCGTTTCCGCTCCTGGAAAAGGGTTTTCAGCATAAGTTCGCCACGGTGCACAATCCCGAGCGGTATTGTCGCAAAACCGTTAAGGAAGGTTTCCACTCAGACACCCTTTTGAGTGCCACCGTTCCGGTCACCACGATCTGGAGCCGTTTCGATGCCTCCGCGTCGGTCGGATCATGCTCGCTCACTCAGCACGCGTCAGTACGCCCGACTTGTTGATGAATGGGAAGGCCTACGCCGAGAAGAGTATGGGACGCATTCACTTCGACGAACCAAGGCGTCGATCATCTACAAGGCTTCGGGGAGCCTGCGAGCGGTGCAAGCCCTGTCCGGGCATGCCAAGAACGAAAACGCCGTCCATTACCTTGGCGCGGATGTGAAGATCCTCTCGTTTTTAGCAGCGGACGTCAGGTCTGGTCCGACATCGGCTCCTCGCATCTGCGGGTAGCCGATTGCTGTCCGTCGAAACGCAGACCGACGGCAGCGCCCCCACCTCCGGACCTTCCAGGCCTTCGCTTCGCTGGTAAAGCAGCATAGTCCGACCGGATTTGGGAAGGCCTCATGCTTCCTGTCACAACTGCTGAGGAGTTGTGGCGTCAAGACCTCGCATTTAGTCTTTTTCACCGCTGGATGTAGCAACCCGAGCGCAGAGCGGAACGGAGCAGAGCAACGCGGCCAACAGCCAGAACGCTGCTGGCAATCCAATTCCCTGTGCAATGAAACCCATGCCGGCAGGCCCTGCGAGAACACCGGCATAGCCCACCGTAGTGACTGACGCGATTGCGAGGCCGGCAGGCATGCCGGTCTGCGCTCCGGCCCGGCGGAATAGGATCGGCACGGTGTTGGAGGCGCCAATCCCGATAAGGGAAAAGCCCAGCAGTACGACCGAGGCGAATGGCACCAGCAGGATGACGGCATAGCCGCTGATCGCGAGCAGGCCGCCCCACACCATCGTCCGCATATCGCCGAGACGCGCGACAATCGTGTCACCAGACAAGCGACCGGCCGTCATCGCTACGGCGAAGACACTATAGCCAAGGCCCGCTTGCGTGATCGGCAACAGATTCTACCACTCAGCAGCAACGCGCTCCAGTCGAGCATGGCGCCTTCGGTCAGGAAGGTAATCCCAGCAAGTGTAGCAAGCACCGCAACGACGCCACGCGGCATCACAAACAGTGAAGTGTCCTCTGCTTTCGGCGTGGCGACCAGGCGCGGTACGGCGACGATCAGCGCCGCGAGCATGAGCCCCGACGCGGCAACAGTGCCGGTAATCGGGCTCAATTTGGCTGAAAGGACGGCAGTAAGCGACAGCGAGCCGGCAAAACCGCCAACACTGAACAGGCCATGGAACCCTGACATGAGTGGACAGCCGGCGCGCTTTTCCACCTAGACCGCATGCACGTTCATGCCGATTTCGATCAAACCAAGGGATGCGCGGAACACCAACAATGCTGCCGCCATCGTCGGCAAAGTCGGTGCAAGTGCGAGACATGGCAGCAGCAGTATCAAACCTATCCCCCGATCAGGATCGCTGGCCGAGCACCCAGCCTATCGGTCAGCGGCCCAGCCAGTTGCATCGCACCGACCGACCCGAGGCCAAGGCAGAGTAGCAGAACCCCCAAAGTACCATCGCTGATCTCCAACCGAGCTTTTGCGAGCGGGATGAGCGGTGCCCAGCATGCAAGGGCAAAGCCGGAAACGAGAAAGGCTAGACGAGTGGCGAGGCGTGACCCTGCTGCGGATTCAGACATTGAGCACTTCTTAATTTGGAGGACGTCGCGAGATCCCGGTGGAGGTAGATCGTCCAAGCTCTGTGCTTAGCGCGGCTGTGGAGCCGCGCTTGGCAGGTTCAGGCTTGCCGTTTGAGGAACCGGGCGCTGAGCCATCGCCGCATTGGTTCGTCGTAAAGCTTTAGGCTGGCATAGACGAACGTCACCGCCGCGATGAGCAGCGCTACGCCCCAAACTACGCCTTGAGCCGCAGACGGATGGCTTTCCACAACCCAGGCGGTGTAGAGGTAGATCAGCGGATAATGGGTTATATAGAGCGGGAACGATAGATCGCCGAAGAAGCGGGCGATCCGCACGGTGGTGCCATCTGCCCGCTTGTCGCTGGCACCGATCGCCACGATCAGCGGGAACAGCAGGATCACGCATAGAGCGTCGTACAAGCCGTTGCTCCAATGGTGCGGCGTGTCGCCGAAGCGCGGAAGCGCCAACGCCACGACCAGCAGCAGGCTGCTAATCGCGAGGCGTGGCGGCTTGCGATGCGCTTACCCACTCGCATCAGCAGCATGCCTGCTAGAATCGGATACAGCAGCCGGGCAAAACCGACGTGGATACTGTCGAAGTCGAGCGCCCAGCCGCCGATAAGAGCGCGGCGCTCACCGCCGAGCGCGACCTCCAGCAGCAAGGCCGCAGCGCAGGCGGCCAAAACAGCCAGCCAGCGGACAGATAGCTTTCGGAATACCAACGCGTAGCCGATATTGGCGAGGTACTCGTAGAAGAGCGACCACGCGGGGCCGTTGAGCGGGTGAATTTCGTTCCAGCCCCGGATGTCAAACGCCTTGGGCAGCGGGAGCAACGTACAGCCCAGCAGCATCACCAGCAGCATTTCCCAGACGGGCGTCGTACCGATCTTCGGAAAGACGGAGCTTACCTGGAGGTAGAAGAGTGCTGCGCCGAACAGGCTTCCCAGCACCACCATCGGTTGTAGGCGGATGAGCCGACGTTTGTAGAACTGCCACTGGGTCATGCGGCCCCAGCGATCATCATACGCATAGGCGATCACGAAGCCTGAAAGCAGAAAGAAGAAATCCACGGCGAGGTAACCATGGTTGATGATCTGCTTGGCCGGATCGGTGTTCGAGAAGGTTTCCAGGTTATGGAATGTCATCACAAGCAGCGATGCCACGCCGCACAAACCATCAAGCACGACGTAGTGGCTTTTCCCCGGCGCCAGGCGGAAGTGGACGTCGCAGCCGATGATGTATTCATGATCTCTCCTCGCGCAGATAGCACGTGGAGAGGCCAGTTCAGTGATTTAACGCTAAAGCACAAGCGCTTTTTCGGCTCTTGTCGAGGCTCGCTCGATCAAAATAAAATCGAACAGTTTGTCTCGCACTGTTGGGGGTGACTGCGGTTCCGGTGAAGCCAGGCTTTTCAACAGCATTTCAATAGCGCACGCCGCCATTGCATCGATGGGCTGGCGAACCGTCGTCAATGCCCGCCAGACGCGACTGGCGACGAGACTGTCGTCAAATCCCGTGACGGCTAGATCCTGCGGCAAGCGCAGACCTCGCCGATGCGCGGCCCAAAGTGCGCCCGCTGCCATGTTAGCCACGCAGTGACTGCTTTCGGACGACAAAGCTGCCCTTCCGCAGTCGCCCAGAACCAGACATTCTCGGCGCGCTGCTTGTCGATTGCGTATTCTAAAGCGTGGCTTATACTCTCTACAGTCAGGATCTAAATGCGCTGGCGGCCGCTAGTGCGCGTTACTGGGGATAGACCATGGGTGAGATACAGTTTCACTATTCCCAGACGTACTTGGATCTCAACAATATACCCCTTGCGTCCGGAGGACGGGAGGTGAATTTCACAGTCACTTACGACGAAAACGCTTCGACAAATCTCTATGTTGGCGGCGATACGGGCTATGCCACTGCTTATCATGTC
>NZ_JAKNQH010000013.1 GCF_022662305.1 Sphingomonas sp. BAUL-RG-20F-R05-02 | reverse complement strand
TTTGCCGACCGTACAACGGGTGAGTGGTCACAAGACACTTTCGATGGTCGCGCGCTACGCTCATGCAAACGGAGCGCATATCGACTCGGCAATGCGAAATTTAGAGTTGCGGATCAGGGAAGGGGTTGCTCCTTGGCTTCCGTCCTACACCAAAATTACACACGATCTTTCAGCAGCAAATGACGATGCTACTAAGTGTCTCACAAACACGGGGAAAGTGGTGCCCGAGGACGGAGTCGAACCGCCGACACTGCGATTTTCAATCGCATGCTCTACCAACTGAGCTACTCGGGCCTAATCCATATCGGATCGGGGAGGCGCGTCCTTAAGCGGGCTTTTCTTCGCTGTCCAGCCCGGTTTTATGTCCGCGCTCAAGATTATTCGCATCGTCCGCAGGACCGGCTGGAATCGCGTAGCCCTCGCCAAGCCATTGCAGCAGATCGCGATCGCGGCAGCCTTGGCTACAGGACGGCGCATGTTCGGCAGCGGGTGTTTTGCCGCATAGCGGGCAAGGCTTGGTTCTGGCCATCATCGTACCTCGAATCGGATGTCGGCGCCGGTACGCCGTGCTAGCGCATCGCGCCAGTCCGGGCGTGCTGCCAGTGCGGCATGCAGCGGCGCAGGCACAAAATGAAGCGCCGGCACCGGCGGCGGCGTGCGTTCGATGGTGCGCAGCAGTGCCCGGGCGCACGCTGCCACCGAGTTCGCGCGAAGCAGTTCCGGCAGCGATTCGCGCGTGCGACGGCGAATGATCTGCAAGAAGCCGAAGCCGTTTACGGCGGTCCGTTCGAACGGTTGCGGCAGCCCCGCGTCGATCGCTGCCGCGACCGCCTGGCGCGGCGCCTTGCCGGCGATGGTCGGGAAATCAATCCCGATCGAGCCGCCGATATCATGTCGCATGATCGCCGCGGCGATCGCCTGCGCCGCCGCCACCGCGAGCGGCTCGAGCGGGCCGGAGCCGTCCACATCAAACAAGGTCATCGCCGGCGTCGTGATCATCCGCAGCATACCGCCAGGGAAAGCGATGTCACCGGTGATTGCCTCCTCCAGCACCTCCGACCAGCCGGCCGCTTCCAATGCGTCGCTCTGATGCGCAAGACAGGTGCGAACGGGCAGGGCATCGGCCCCGATCCGCTCCAGCAGCGTCGGCGCGGCGCGCGGGTGCGCGTCGGTCGGCGCGGCGCGGGCGAGCTTGTCACGGCCGGCCTCCCGGATTGGCTCGCGAAGTATTTCGACGGTTAACGCCGCACCCTGGGTGATGCCGGACGGGAGCGAAACCAGCATCGCCTCACCGCCGTCGAAGCGCACGCGCCCCTCGCGTCCTTTCGCGGTGATCTCGACAAGGCGGGCGGCCAGGACGGCGCCACAGCGGGGATGCACGTCGTCTCGCTCGATCCTGGCTTTGACGATCGCGCCATCGATCACCAGCGCGGCACGCGCCTCACCGATGCCGCTCTCGTACAGCCACTCAGCCAAGCGGGATGCCGGAGGCGATCAACAACGCGCGCGTTTCGAACAGCGGCAGGCCGACCACGCCGGAATGGCTGCCCGCCAGATAGCGGACATAAGCCTCGGCGCGACCCTGGATCGCGTAGCCACCTGCTTTGCCAAGTCCCTCGCCACACGCGACATATGCGTCGATCTCGGCGGATGACAGTGGCTTGAACGCGACGATCGTGTCGACGATGCGCGTGCGCACCTTTCCGGTGGCGTCGATCGCGCAAATCGCGCTGATGCAATGATGGCGCCGGCCCGACAGCAGGCTGAGCAGTTCGCGCTGGACGTCCTCACTCTCTGCAGGAGGCAGGATACGCCGGCCGACCGCGACGGTTGTGTCGCCTGCGATCACCACCTCACCCTCGGCGCGCGTCACCGCCTCCGCCTTCTCTTGCGCAAGCCGTAACGCATAAGCGCGCGGCACTTCGCGCGGATGCGGACTTTCGTCGATGTCGGGCGACGCAACGCGCGTGGGCACAACCCCGATCCGAGCCAGCAAATCGCGCCGGCGCGGCGAGGAAGATGCGAGAACGAGATCGGGCGTCATAGACTGCGCCGCATGCCGAACGATCCGCTGGCGGTGCGTGCGTGCATCACTTGAAGCGGTAGGTGATACGACCCTTGGTAAGATCATACGGCGTCAGTTCAACCAGCACCTCGTCGCCGACCAGCACGCGGATGCGGTTCTTGCGCATCTTGCCGGCGGTGTGACCAAGGATTTCGTGATCGTTCTCGAGCCGGACGCGGAACATCGCGTTGGGGAGAAGCTCCACCACCTGACCGCGCATTTCGAGCAGTTCTTCTTTTGCCAAACAAACCTCTGAATACATTCTGGTGATCGGGGGATTTCCCAAACGAAGCGCGCCCATAGCCGGAAAGCGCTCCAAAGGGAAGCAGTCGCGCCCACAACGCCTGCGCGGACGCTCAGGCTGGATTACTGCGTCAGGAAGGTTGCGAGTTCTCTGAAGAGCTGGACCCGGGCAGCTACGAAAGGAGAGATGGTGATCGCCGCAGGATTGTTCAACATAGCGGGTACGTCCTACCCGCCGCCTTCAGGCGATCGCCACCGAGAAGGGCGCTGTCGTCATGGGTCAGTCCTGGCATATCTCAAATGTCCGCAAACGACACGGCGCAGCCATAGATGCCAGTGTCATACCGTGCCGCGCGGAGTGCCGTTAAACCGCCGTAGGAGCCGCAACGATGCACATGCGCTTCGCGTCGGCGAACTCCTCATGGGGCTGTCCATGCGACCGTGCCGGTTAAATAGTTCCGTATCGATGGCCCAGCGCCAGCCGCTGAAACACCGTCGCCGACCTATCGCTGCAGAGCGATAGGTCGGCGAGAGAAAGCGTAAGTCGAAGCAAGCAACCGGGCCTACCGTGCCTGGCGTTTAGACAAGCGGTGCCGAACCGGTTTCATCATCGGAGTCCATTACGCCCCGCGCGATGTTTGAGCGGCGATAGCCATACAGATAGTACAACACGAGTCCGATCGCGGTCCACGCAAAGAACAGCACCTTCGACTGGATGTTGAGGCTGAGGAACAAGACCACGCAGCCGAGGATCGACAGTGGCGCCACCACCCACACGGCCGGCGTGCGGAACGGACGTTTGCGATCCTTGTCCGTCACGCGCAGCACCATTACGCCTACGGAAACCATGGCAAAGGCGAACAACGTGCCGGAGTTCGAATAATCGGCGAGCGTCCCAACCGGCAGGAATGCAGCGGCCACCGCGACAACCACGCCGGTGACGATCGTCACCACGTACGGCGTCTTGTAACGCGGGTGCACCTTGGACAGACCGGCGGGCAGCAGGCCGTCACGCGCCATCACGAAGAACACGCGGGTCTGGCCAAACATCATCAGCAACACCACCGAGGGCAATGCGATGGTGGCGGCGAGTCCGACGATCTGGCCGAAGATCGGCGAGGATACCTGACGCAGCACATAGGCGAGCGCCTCTTTCGAGCAGACCAGCGGCGCGGTCGCCGACTGGCAGGCGGCGCTGGCATAGAGCTCGGGCGAACCCTCGACGAAATACTGGCCGGTGGCGGGGTTCATGACCGGTTGCGCGCCGTAGGCGCCGATCGCACCCGCCGCGACCACGATGTAGAACACGGTACAGATCGCGAGAGACGCGATCAGGCCGATCGGCACATTACGCTGCGGGTTCTTGGTTTCCTCCGCCGCCGTCGAAACCGCGTCGAAACCGACATAGGCGAAGAAGATCGAGGCCGCCGCGCCCAGTACGCCGGTGCCGGTCGAGCCGAGCGGATTGCCCCAGCCGCGCGGCGTGAACGGCGCGAAGTTGGCGGTGTGACCAAAGATCATCGGCACGGTGATCGCGGCAAACAGCGTCAGTGCGATGATCTTGATCGCGACCAGCACCGAGTTCACGGTCGCGCTTTCCTTGGTGCCGATCACGAGCAGCCACGTCACGAAGCCGGTGACGAGCACCGCCGGCAGGTTGATGAACCCGCCGACCTCGCCGCCCTCCAGGAAGCCCCAGTCAATCTTGGGGCCGACCGTGAGGGCGTGGGGTAAGTGTATCCCGAACCCGTCTAGGAAGCCGACGATATGGCCGGACCACCCGACCGCCACCGCACTTGCCCCCAGCGCATATTCGAGGATCAGCGCCCAGCCGACCAGCCAGGCCATCAACTCGCCCATCACCGCGTAGGAATAGGTATAGGCAGATCCCGCGACCGGCACCATCGAGGCGAGTTCGGAGTAACACAGTGCCGCGAACACGCAGACCGCGCCGGCGACGACAAACGACATGATCATGCCCGGCCCGGCCTTCTGCGCCGCGGTCGCGGTCAGCACGAAGATACCGGTGCCGATCACGGCGCCGACGCCAAGCATGGTCAATTGGAACACCCCCAACGACCGGTGCAGCGATTTCTTTTCCGCCGTAGCGAGAATCGAATCTAGAGATTTAACACGCCCAAAAATCATCAACGAACCCCCGGGTGGATGGCGATTGGCTTTCGAAAGCCCGCTCTATCGGAATGGCGCGGAGCGTACCGGCAAATTCCTGCCACGCAATCCCCTTTACCCGTTCATCCGTTCGCGAGCATCGGCCCAAGCGGGTGCCCGCCAAAGATATGAACGTGGAGATGTGGCACCTCCTGACGCGAATCGACGCCGGTATTGGCGAGCAGACGATATCCCGGCGCGACCAGTCCCGCCGCGCGCGCCACTGCCCCGACCGCCCGCACGAAGCCGGCGATCTCCGTATCGCTCGCACGCGCGCTGAAATCGTCCCACGACACATACCGCCCGCGCGGGATCACCAGCAGATGCGTTGGTGACTGCGGGGTGATGTCGTGAAAGGCGACCGCGAAATTGTCTTCATAGACGCGTTTCGCAGGAATCTCGCCGCGCAGGATCTTCGCGAACACGTTCTCGTCGTCATAGGGCAGGGTGGCGTCGATCGGCATAAGGCTTCCTTACGAAATCTGGGTCAGATCCTGTTGGGCTGGTCTCGAGCGACGTCGCGGCACCTGCGCCACGCTCGGTGAGGTTCAGGCGAGGCGCGCTGCCTTCTCGTCAATTCCCGACAGCCCTTCACGGCGGCGCAGTTCAGCTCGGACATCCTCGAGACTCAGTCCGGCGTCGGCAAGCAGCACGAGCAGGTGGAACAACAGGTCCGCCGCCTCGCCGGTCAGCGCTTCCGGCGTTTCGGAGACGGCGGCGATCACCACTTCGGTCGCTTCCTCACCGACCTTCTGCGCGATCTTGGCGCGACCCTTGCCGAATAGCTTGGCGACGTAGGAGGATGCGGGATCGGCACCCTTGCGCGCGCGGATCGTCGCTTCAAGCGTGTCGAGGATGTCGTCCATCTCTATCACTCCCGATCGATCGGTGGCTTGTGCCGCGGTTTCAGGAAGCGTTTGCGCAGTGCGCGGCGTACCAAAAATACACCGATCGCCGCCATCACGAACAAAGCGATGTCCGATGCGGCAGGGCCGGTGCGCTCGACCGGCGTGCCGGTATGCGCGGCGGATGCTAGAAACAGGAGTGACATGGCGACGCCTTAGCAGGGGCGGATGGGATTACGCCAGCACCGGTCGACGCACGGGAATACCTGCCGCCGCCAGCGCCGCGTGCGCGTCCGCGATGCTCGCATCGCCAAAGTGGAAGATCGACGCCGCCAGCACCGCGCTGGCATGCCCCTCAACCACGCCCGCAACGAGATCGGCCAAGCCGCCGACACCGCCCGAGGCGACCACCGGCACGCTGACCAGATCGGCGATCGTGCGGGTCAGTTTCAGATCGAAGCCGCTGCGGGTGCCGTCACGATCCATCGAGGTGACGAGCAATTCGCCCGCGCCAAGCTCCGCCAGTCGCCGCGCATGTGCCACCGCGTCGATGCCGGTGCCACGGCGGCCGCCGTGCGTGAAAACTTCCCAGCCGGAGCCGGAGCGCCGCGCGTCGATCGAGGCGACGATGCACTGGCTGCCGAAGCGATCCGCGATTTCCGCCACCACCTCCGGCCGCGACACCGCCGCCGAATTGACCGCGACCTTGTCCGCGCCGGCCAGCAGCAGCGCGCGCGCATCCTCGGCGGATCGCACGCCGCCGCCGACCGTGACCGGCATGAAGCACACCTCCGCCGTGCGCCGCACCACGTCGAGGATGGTGCCGCGCGCCTCGTGGCTGGCGGTGATGTCGAGGAAGCAGAGTTCGTCCGCACCGGCGGCGTCATAGGCGCGCGCCTGTTCGACCGGATCGCCGGCATCTTTCAGATCGACGAAGTTGACGCCTTTAACGACGCGGCCGTTCGCCACGTCGAGACAGGGGATCACGCGCGCCCGGACGGTCACGCTGCCGCCGCCACCGCCAGCGCGGTCGCCAGATCGAGCCGCCCGTCGTACAGTGCGCGCCCGGTAATCACGCCCTCCACGCCATCGCGCGCATGCAGCGCCAGCACGTGGATCTCGCCGATCCCCGCGACGCCGCCGCTCGCGATCACAGGGATGCGCACAGCACGCGCAAGATCGACCGTAGCCTCGACGTTGCAGCCCTTTAATAGACCATCGCGGCCGACATCGGTGAACAGCAGCGCCGCCACGCCGGCATCCTCGAACCGCCGCGCCATGTCGGTAACGGTGACGGTCGATACGTCGGCCCAACCCTTGGTCGCGACGAAGCCGTCGCGCGCATCGACCGCGACGACGATGCCGCCGGGAAAATCGCGCGCGGCATCCCGCACCAGATCGGGGTTTTCGAGCGCGGCGGTGCCGATCACCACCCGCGATACGCCAACATCGAACCAGCCCTCGATCGCAGCGCGGGTGCGGATGCCGCCGCCCAATTGCACATGGCCTGGAAAGCGTTCGACGATGCCGCGCACCGCGTCGCCGTTGACCGATGCACCCGCGAACGCACCGTCGAGATCGACGACGTGGAGATATTCCGCACCCGCATCGGCGAACAGCATCGCCTGCGCGGCGGGATCGTCACCGTATATCGTCGCGCGGTCCATATCGCCCTCGGCAAGACGAACGACCTGACCACCTTTGAGGTCGATGGCGGGGAAGACGATAAGGGTCATGCCAAAAGACTCACGGATGCCACTTCAGAAAACGGTTGAGGAACTCCAGCCCGTAACGCTGGCTCTTTTCAGGATGGAACTGCACGCCGACGATGGTGTCACGTCCAATTGCCGCCACGACCGGCCCGGCATGATCGCTCGTCGCCAGTACGTGTTCACCCTCGAATGCGAAACTATGGAGGAAATAGGCCTCGCCCGGCACGATCATCGGGTGCGCCGTCACCGCGCGCACGTCGTTCCACCCCATGTGCGGCACCTTGGCCGCAGCGTCCGCAGGGGTCAGCCGCCGTACCGTGCCTTTGATCCAACCTAGGCCGGGATGCACGCCGAACTCCTCACCGGTACCAGCGAGCAACTGCATGCCCACGCAGATGCCGAGGAACGGCACGCCGTCTGTGTGAACGCGTTGCTCCATCGCCTCGATCATCTCCGGCACCGCGCGAAGCGCGGCTGCGCAGGCGGCGAATGCACCGACGCCCGGCAGCACGATGCGGTCCGCCTTTGCGACTACGTCGGCATCGGCGGTGATCGCGATATCCTCAGCACCCGCCGCGTTAAGCGCGTTGGCGACAGAGTGGAGATTGCCTGCGCCGTAGTCGATCAGCGCCAGCGCCACCTACAGGATCCCCTTGGTGCTGGGGATCGCATCCGCCTTGCGCGGGTCGATCTCGGTCGCGGTGCGCAATGCCCGTGCGAGGCCCTTGAACGCACCTTCCGCAATATGGTGGTTGTTGGTGCCGTACAGTTTCTCGACATGCAGCGTGATGCCGGCCGCGCCGGCGAAGCTGTGGAAGAAGTGGCCGAACATCTCGGTATCCATGTTGCCGAGCCGTTCCATCGTGAAGTCGCACTTCCACACCAGATACGGCCGCCCGGAAATGTCGATCGCGACCCGGATCAACGTCTCGTCCATCGGCGACAGCGCATCGCCGTAGCGGCGGATGCCCTTCTTGTCGCCTAGCGCCTTCGCCACCGCCTCGCCAATCGCGATGCCGGTATCCTCGACCGTGTGATGTTCGTCGATATGCAGATCGCCGACCGTTTTGACGGTGAGGTCGATCAGCGAATGCCGCGAGAGCTGCTCCAGCATGTGATCGAAGAAGCCTACGCCGGTGGAAATTTCGTAAAGCCCGGTGCCGTCCAGGTTGACGGTCACGTCGATCGACGTCTCCTTGGTGGAGCGTGAGATGGTCGCGGTGCGCATTGTTTCCACTTAGCGTGAATGGCGCGTCATGCAATCGTGAGGGTTCAGCCGCGGGAAACTTGGCGGTCGAACCTTGACCCCCCGGCAAACCCCGCTACCCAAGGGCGCATGAGCGATGGATTACCCGACAGCCTGATTCCGTACGACGATATCGTACAAGAAGCGCTGCGCGCCGTGGTCGGCCGCGTGCTCGGCTCGGTCGCGTCGAACGGTGGTTTGCCTGGCGACCACCATTTTTACATCACCTTCAAGACGCAGGCGCCCGGCGTCGACATCCCGCAGCGCCTGATCGAGCGGTTCCCGGACGAGATGACGATCGTCATGCAGAATCGCTTCTGGGATCTGCTGGTCGATGATTCCAAATTCTCGATCGGGTTGAGTTTTAATCAGGTTCCATCGAAGCTGGTGATCCCATATTCGGCGATCACGGGTTTTCATGATCCAGCGGTCAATTTCGAGTTGCGCTTCCAGGCGCAGGAGGGACCGGAGGGTCCGGATCCGCAGGACACGGCCGAGAACGACGGCCCGACCGTTACGCCGGTCGAAGATGGCTCGAACGTCGTCGCGGTGGACTTCAAGCGCAAGAAGTGAGCGTGCCGGGCTCGGCTTGCTCGGGCTTGGTATGCGGCAGCCGATGCGGTGCTGCCGACGCAATCTCGACGGTTGGTACTCGGGATTGGCGCGCGCGAGCGTCGTCGCGCACGTCCGATTGTCACGAGCGAGCAGAGCGATCAGCGAGACTTTCAAGCAGACGTCTCGCAGCGGCAATTAGCGGACTCGCCAAGCTGCCTGGTGTGACGCCGATGCGTGCAGCAAAACGCATGAGCCAGATGTGATCGGCTCACACGTCTCTAAACGCTTACCTGCGCTTCCGCTCGCCCGTCACCGCCGAACACGCGCAGGTAGCGGGCAATCTCGTTGGGCTCGCCGGTCGCCTTGGCAGGATTGTCGGACAGTTTCACCGCAGGCCGCCCATTGGCACGGATAACCTTGCAGACCAGCGAAATCGGTTCCAGCGCACGACCGCCACGCGGATCGCAGCCACGGAAATCATTGGTGAGGTTGGTGCCCCAGCCGTAGCTCATCCGGACGCGACCGTGAAAGTGGCGGTAGGTCTGCTCGATCGTGTCGATGTCCATGCCGTCGGAAAAGATCAGCAGCTTCTCGCGCGGATCCACGCCCTGTTGCTGCCACCAGCGGATGATCTCCTCGCCGCCTTCGATCGGCGGAGCGCTGTCGGGGCGGAAGCCGGTCCATTCTGCCAGCCACGCCGGCGCCTGTTTGAGGAAGGCTGTGGTGCCGAACGCGTCGGGCAGCGCGATCAGGAGGTTGCCGCCGTAATGCGCGCGCCATTGCTCCAGCACGCGGTACGGCGCCTCGGCGAGTTCGGCATCGCCATTCGACAGCGCCGCCTCGACCATCGGCAATTCGTGCGCGTTGGTACCGATCGCCTCCAGGTCCGCGTCCATAGCCAGCAACACGTTGGACGAGCCGACGAAGCGCGTGCCAAGGCCTTCCTTCAACGCCTCGACGCACCAGCGCTGCCACAGGAAGCCGTGCCGCCGCCGCGTGCCGAAATCGCTCAGTACCAGATCGGGCAGGTCCCGCAGCCGTTCGACCTTCTCCCATAGCCGCGCCTTGGCGCGCGCATACAACACGTCGAGCGCGAACTTCCCCATGTCGCGCATCGCCGCGCGCGATTTTAGCTCGTTGATGATGGCGAGTGCCGGTATCTCCCACATCGAGGTGCCGGTCCACGGTCCGTCGAAGTGCAGTTCGTATTGGCCGTCGACCTTGCGCAAATCATACTCGGGTAGCTGGAAATCGCGGAGCCAGGCTAGAAACTCGGCCGAGAACATCTGCCGTTTGCCGTAGAAGCTGTTGCCGGCCAGCCAGATCAGCTCCTTGCGGCTGAACCGCACGGTGCGGGCATGATCGAGTTGCGCGCGCAGTTCGCCCTCGTCGATGATCTCCGCGAGCCGGACCGACTTGGTGCGGTTGATGAGCGAGAAGGTCGCGTCCACGTCCGGATGGACGTGGCGGATCATCTGCAACATCAGCAGCTTGTAGAAATCGGTGTCGAGCAGGCTCCGCACGATCGGGTCGAGCCGGAAGTTATGCTCGTAGGTGCGGGTTGCGATATCGGTGAAAGCCATGGGTGCGACCCTTATCCGATCCGCGTGCCAAGGGAACCGCTCGTCAACCGCTGACAGGACCGTGCGCAATTCCTATGTTCATGCGGGTTTAAGGCGGAACGCCGCTGACAGGGAGCGTAAGGGATGCAGCAATTCGTGGTTGTCGTGGACACGCAGCGTGACTTCATGGCGGCGGACGGCGCGCTAAGTGTCGCTGGCGCGGACGCGCTGGTCGCGCCGATGCGGGCGTTCCTTGCCGGGCTGGAGGCGGAGCAAACGGCGGGGGTGTTATTCACGTTCGATACGCATGTGCCGACAGTCTACGCCGCATCGGAAGAGGCGAAGGCGTTCCCGGCGCATTGCGTGAAAGGCACGCCAGGCTGGGCGAACCTGCTCGATCCGGCGCTGATCGATCGCGGTATTCCGGTGTGGCGGATCGAAAAGGGCGTGTTCGACATGTGGGCCGAGGAAGGGCTGTTGATCGAAGATGCGCGCGGTGATGCGATGCCGCCGGTGCCGCGGGAGGCGTTTTTTGAACGGTTGCGCGATGCCGGCGTGCGACGCGTCACGGTGATCGGCGTCGCGGCCGATTATTGCGTGCGTTGGGCCGTGGCCGGGCTGGTGGAGCGCGGCTTCGAGGTGACGGTGCCGCCTGACCTGACGCGCGGCATCACCCGTCAGATCGATGTGGTGCTGGCGGAGGAGTTCGCGGGCGCACGGGTCAGCGCGCCCGCGTGACCGCTTACTTCAACACGCGTCCGAACAACGCGAGCATCTCGGCCCAGCCGCGTTCGGCGGCGGCTTCGTCATAGACCGGAAAATCTGGCTTCATCCAGCCATGAGCCGCGCCCTCGTACGTTTCGGCACGGTAGGTCACGCCGGCATCGTTCAGCGCCTGTTCGAATTTGGCGGCCATTTCTGGCGGATAGCTATGGTCGTTGTCCGCCGCCGCGATGTAGAGTTCGGCGGTGATCTTGGGCGCGAGCAGGTGCGGGCTGTCCGGCTCGTCCGTTGCGAGGCGGCCGCCGTGGAAGCTGATCGCCGCTGCGATCCGGTCCGGGAAGGTGCCCGCCGCCGTGATCGCCATGCCCCCGCCCATGCAGAAACCGACCGTGCCGATCTTGCCGGCGATATCCGCACGCGTGTCCAGATACGTGAGGAACGCTTGCGTATCGCTCGCTGCCTTGGCGTTGTCGGTCGTCGCCATCAATGGGCCGATCACTTCGCGGAAGCCCTGCGCGAACACCGCCTTCGGGTCGAATGGCGCATAGGGGCCGTAGCGGTAGAACAGATCGGGCAGCAGCACGACATAGCCGCTTGACGCGAGCCGCTGGCCCATTTCGATGATCGCCGGGCGGATCGCTAGCGCGTCCATGTAGAAGATCACCGCCGGCCACGGACCGTTGCCTTCGGGCGTCAGCACGTGCGCGCTGCACTCGCCGTCGCGCGTCTGGATCGTCACCTGTTGGTCACTCATTCGTTTGCTCCTGTGGGGAAAAATCGGGGGTGTGTCGCATGTGCCGTAAACCGACCAGTGCCGCCAGCAGGCCGGACAGCGCGCCCACGCCAAGCGCCCAACGCGGACCGAAGTGATTGGCCACCGCACCAACTAACGGAGCGCCGATCGGTGTCCCGCCCAGCGCGACGCCAAGCCGGATCGCCATCACGCGGCCGCGCATCGCCGGCTCCGTGGTGAGCTGCATCAGACTGTTGGAGCTGTTGGTGAAGGTAAGCGCGGCGACGCCGATCACCACGAGTGCGGCGGCGAACAGCCAATAGCCGGGCGCCAGCGCTCCCGCCGCACAGCCCAACGCGAACACGCCTGCTCCGACGGTGAGATACATGAAGCGCGGGCTCTCACGTCCCGCCGCCAGCAGCGCGCCTGCTACCGTTCCGATCGCCATGATCGAACTCAGCAGGCCGTAGCCTGTCGCGCCGACGTGGAACACGCCGACCGCCATCGTCGATACGAAGATCGGGAAGTTGAGCCCGAACGTGCCGATCAGGAACAGCATCAGCACGATGGCGCGCAGATCCGGCCGCCCTGCGACATATCGGAAGCCCTCCGCGAGGCTGCCGCGCTTACGTACCGCATGGTCGCGCGCGTGGAGTTCGCCTTGCCGCAGCAGCATCAGCGAGCCGAGCACTGCGATGTACGACAGGCCATTGACGACGAACGCCCAGCCGGTGCCGACCGCGCCGATGCACAGGCCCGCCGCGGCTGGTCCGACCATGCGCGCCGCGTTGAAGGCGGTGGAGTTGAGCGCAACCGCGTTGGCCAGGTCGCGCTCGCCCACCAGATCGGCGACGAACGTCTGGCGAACCGGCGCGTCAAATGCGGCCGCGCAACCGAACAGGAGCGCGAATAGATCGACCTGCCACAAGGTGACGACGCCGGTGATCGTCAGCACACCGAGTGCCAGCGACAGCAGTCCCATCGCCGCCTGCGTCGTCATCAGCAGCTTGCGCCGGTCGTAATGGTCGGCGGCGAAGCCGGTCCACGGCAGCAGCGCGAACTGCGGTCCGAATTGCAGCGCCATGACGATTCCGACCGACGCGGCGTTATGATGCGTCAGTTGTGTCAGCACCAGCCAGTCCTGCGCGGTACGCTGCATCCACGTACCGACGTTGGAGACGAGCGCGCCGCCGAACCACATGCGGTAATTATAGGTGCGTAGCGACACGAACGCTCCACGGCGTTTCGCGCGCACCGGGGCCAGCATCGCGGTCACGCCTCGGCCAGCTTGCGGATCGTTTTCAGCGCCACCGCAAGCGACGCCTGTTCCGCCGGGTCGAGCCCGGCCATCGCCGCCGCCAGCCACGTGCGCTTGACCAGGCGCTGGCGTGCTCGGGTTTCGAGGCCGAGCGGGGTGAGATCGTACAGCGCCTGCCGCCCGTCCGTGGGATGCGGCGCGCGCGCGACGAGACCTTCGCGTTCGAGCGCCGCCATGGTCGCCCCCATCGATTGCGGCTTGATGCCCTCGGCGCGCGCAAGATCGGCGGTGGTGGCGGGGCCGCCGCGCGCCAACCGGCCAAGCGTGGCCGATTGCGACCAGGACAGTTCGGCTGGGTTGCCCTCGAAGCGTAGGCGACGCAGCAGCAGGCCAGTAGAATGCATCAGGTCCTCGACAAGCGCTTCCAGAGGCTGAAGATCGGGCGAGTCCATCCACGTACGATAGCGGATTGGAAGGTTAGCTTGCAAGGTATGCTGGCGAACCATGCGTTCACGGTCTGGTTCGCGGAGCACGCCCCGGTCCAGTCCCGGAACGCTGCTGCGGCCGCATCGCCACAATCTCGGAATTCGGATCTTGGCCTTCGCCGTGCAGGGAGTACGCGTGGACCGGGCGGGGAGGCGGACGGCGCGTCGATCAGGCCGCGCGTTCGTTGGCCGTGATCGGCACATTGGCGCGCAGATATGGCGCGACCAGGCCGCGTACGCGGAACCAGGCCTGACGCTCGGGCGGCAGCGTGTCGAAGTTGCCGATTACGCGCCGGCAATCCGGGCTGCGGCACTGGCAGACCATATACCAGTCGGACCCGCTGAGCGTCGTCGAATAGTCCCAGCTGATTTCCTCGCCCGGCCCAATCGCGCGGATCGCGACGAGCATCACCGTGTCACCGTCGAAGCGCAGGCCGGCATTAGGCTCGCAACTGTGGTTGATAAGGTCGTCAATCCGTCCCGATGGTCCCATGTAATGGTCCGGCGTGATCTGCACGAACCGGTCTCGCGCACCGTGCAACATGCCCGGCACTTTATCGGCACGGAAGCGCCGGCCAGTGAAGCGCACGATTTCCGCACCCTCCGCAAATCCTGCCGCCGCATACACCGCCTTGCCGAGATGCGTCTCGGCGATCGAAAACAGGTTGGCGGCGGGCGCATATGCGTCGAGCACATGGAAGCGTCCGCTCCAGGATCCCAGCGATCGTAGCGGGTTTATCGTTGCCAGTCCGATCATGAACCAAACGCTTGCGTGGCACAGCAGCTCGGTCAGGATATAGGCATATTCACCGAGCCGAGCAGGGCCGCCCGCGACGCTGACGTGCGTTGCCACCAGCAGCGTGGCGAGATCGGCGATCGTCCACAGCCCCCACGCGGGCGAACGTTCGCGCGTGCGGTCCTGCCAGACACTTACCCAGGTCGGCCAGAAGCCGAGCGGCACCACCGCGACGATCATCATGTGTGCCCAGAACGTCTCGCGGAACGCCAGCCAGATCGCCAGCGCGGCGAGGTTCGCGGCCATACACGCCGTTTCGCTGACGCTTGGTGACTCCCACGCGCCACGCCGCCAAATCGCGACGGTAACGATGATGCAGGACGCGGCGGCGAGCAGGAAGACCCAACTCTGTACCGCATGCGGGTTGAGGGCGCGGTAGGTCGCAGCCTCAACGGCGGTCCCTGCGCTCCAGATCAACCAGGAGGCGCGGTTGGGCTGAACGAGGTGACGTCGGAGCCCGACCAGATACGCACCATAGCCCCCCAGACTGCACACCATCGCAACAAGGAACCAGGCGTTGATCGGCATATCCGCTACCATCAGGGTAAGGCCATGTTAACCAAAACGGCCAGAGCGTCCATTGAAATGATCGGCGGCGATGCGCGCCTAGAGTTCCGCTACCCGTGCGAGGATGTCGGCATAGACCGTGGCAAGCGCGACGAGATCGTCGATGGCGACGGCTTCGTCCAGCTTGTGCATCGTCGCGTTGACGAGACCGAATTCGACCACGGGGCACAACGCCGACAGAAAGCGCGCGTCGGATGTGCCGCCAGTCGTCGATAATTCCGGTCGGTGGCCGAGCCGCGCCTCGATAGCATCACCAATCAATGTCGAGAAGGCACCCGGTGCGGTCAGGAACGCCTCCCCCGAAATGCGCCCGTTGACCGTCGCGTTGGGCACGTGCGTGTGCACGACCGTACGGATGCGCTCGATTAGATCAGCGCCGCGATGTTCGTCGTTGAAGCGGATCGACAGCCGCGCCGAGGCGTGACCGGGGATTACGTTGGCGGCGGGATTGCCGACGGTGATGTCGGTCGCCTCGATATTGGACGGCTGGAACCAGGCGTTGCCTTCGTCCAGCACCACCGCGCCGATCTCCGCGAGGATGGCGACCAGCTTGGGGATCGGATTGTCGGCAAGATGCGGGTAGGCGACATGACCCTGCTTGCCCGGCACTTCGATCCAGATGTTGACCGACCCGCGCCGCCCGATCTTCACCATGTCACCAAGTTTTGCGACCGAGGTCGGTTCGCCGACCAGACATAGATCGGGCCGGACGCCGCGCTCCGCCATGCGCGCCATCAGCGCCTGCGTGCCGTAGGTGGCGGGGCCTTCCTCGTCGCCGGTGATGATGAGCGATACGGGCGCGCTCGGTGTGGCTGGAATCGCCGCCACGAACGCGGCGATCGCGCCCTTCATGTCGACCGCGCCGCGCCCGTATAGCAGTCCGTCACGCTCGGTGGGGGAAAAGGGATCGTCGCTCCACCCTGCACCCGGCGGCACCACGTCGAGATGGCCGGCAAAGGCGAGGTGCGTCCCGCTTCCCGTGCGGGTGGCAAGCAGGTTCTCGACCGGGCCGTCCGGCGCCTCGCCTTCAATAAACCGTGCGACGCTGAAGCCGAGCGGCAGCAGCGCCGCCTCCAGCACGTCGAACACGGTCCCGCGCGCCGGCGTAACGCTGTCGCAGGCGAGCAGGGCCCTGGTGAGCGCGATCGGATCGGGCAGATTGGTCGTGTCATTCATGGGGAGAGGGCATTGCTCAAGCGCCAGCTGGATACAATCCCGCAGAGCAACCGTACCGGCTATCCCTCGCAATTTGCCGATGTGGTGGAGGGGCGCTGGTATCGGCAGCTCGGCTCCGTTGCCGGCCTGACGCACATGGGTGTACGTCATGATGTGCTGAAGCCGGGAGCGTAGCCCTACCAGCGCCACTGGCGTGATGGTGAGAGGACGAGTTCGTGGTAATGCGAGGCGCGGCGGTGCTGATCGACGACGCTTGTGCGCGCGGGTGAGCGCGCAGCGTTTCTTAGCGGAGTGCGCAACCCGCCACGTCCTTGCTAACCGCAGCGATGCCGGTTGGGTGTTCATCGCGGTGGGGGCAGGCCCGGCGGCGGCTGTTCCGCCATCGACATGCTGTTTGCTGCCGACGGGCGTTACATTACCAAGGCGGCCGAGGATTATGCAGCGGAGCGGGCGGGTGAGGCTGCGTCGCGCTGGCCGAGTCAGGCGGTGGGTTGCTCGAACTGCTCGATCACCCATTCCTCTTCCTGTGCGGCGGCGATCCAGTCCTGCATGAACGGGTGTTGGATCACCGCATCCATGTAACTGGCGGCAAAGCGTGCGATCGGCAGGCTGTAGGTAACGATCCGCGTTACCACCGGCGCATACATGATGTCGGCCGCGCCGAACTGCCCGAACAGGAACTGGCCGTCACCGCCGAACCGCGCCCGCGCCTGCGCCCACAATTCCATGATCCGCGCGAGATCGGCGAGCACGTCGTCGTCCGGCCGCTTAGGCGGGAAAGCCTGGCGGATGTTCATGCTGTGTTTTTTGCGCAGCGCGGTGAAGCTGGAGTGCATCTCCGCCGACATCGATCGCGCCATCGCGCGCGCGGCGGGGTCGGCCGGCCAAAACAGGTCGCGGCTGGTTTTCTCGGCGAGGTATTCGATGATGGCGAGACTGTCCCACACCACCGCCTCGCCGTCCCACAGGATCGGCACCTTGCCTGAGGAAGGCGCGAACTCATCGCCTTCGCGGCGCCTGTCCCACTCTGCATCGTAGAGCGGCACCACGACCTCTTCGAACAGAAGGCCGGATTGCTTGGCGGCGAGCCAGCCGCGCAGGCTCCACGAGGAATAGGCCTTGTTGCCGATGATCAGTTTCATGGCGGCGGGCTTAGCGGGGCGGGCGAGCGCGGTCTAGGCGGATTGCCGCTGCGTCCTGTGCCGGCAACGGCGGAGATCCAGCCCAACGCTTACGGTTGTCGCGGCAGGTCGTGATTTTGCGCAGACCCGGAACTACGCTCCGCTTCCACCGGCAAGCATAACGATGCGGTTAGCCGATCGCTTCGATCACCGCCGCGCGCAGTTCGGGGATGCCGAGCCCGGTTTCCGACGACGTCTGGAGGATCTGCGGGTGCGCGGCCGCGCGTTTGCGCGCTTCCGCAGCGGTCTCGGCGGTAACGTCGGCGAGGTCGGTCGCCTTGATCTTATCCGCCTTGGTCAGCACCATGCGGTAGCTCACCGCCG
This sequence comes from Sphingomonas sp. BAUL-RG-20F-R05-02, assembly GCF_022662305.1. GTDB lineage: Bacteria > Pseudomonadota > Alphaproteobacteria > Sphingomonadales > Sphingomonadaceae > Sphingomonas. The sequence goes on along the minus strand of NZ_JAKNQH010000013.1, from coordinate 51,597 downwards.
CCTTGTCGAGCATCTCGAGGATTTCGCGGTCGACATCCTTCACGCCGTGACGCGCGTCGATCAGCACCAGCGCGCGCTTCAACACGTCGCGCCCGCGCAGGAAATCGTTGACCAGAAAACGCCATTTCTTGACGATGTCTTTTGGCGCCTTGGCAAAGCCGTAGCCGGGCATGTCGACCAGCCGCATGTGCAGCGGGTCGCCGCCGACGTTGAAGAAGTTCAGTTCCTGCGTGCGGCCCGGCGTGTTCGACGTGCGCGCCAGCGAATTGCGCCCGGTCAGCGCGTTGAGCAGCGACGACTTGCCGACGTTCGACCGACCGGCGAATGCCACCTCCGGCACGATCGCATCGGGGATGAACTCAAGCGACGGGGCCGATTTCAGAAAGCTGACCGGGCCGGCGAACAGTTTCCGCGCGGTCTCGATCGCCTCTTCGTCGAAGGTGCCGTCGTCGCTCACTTTTCCGCCTTCACGCGCAGTTCGGGGTGCCGCGCATACAGCAGCCGCTGCTGAAGGATGGTCAGCGTGTTCGAAGTGATCCAGTAGATCTGGAGGCCAACCGCGAACGGCGCCATCACGAACATCAGCACCCACGGCATGATCTTGAAGACCTGCTTCTGCGCCTCGTCCATCGGGGCGGGGTTGAGCTTGAACTGGAAGAACATCGAGATGCCGAGCACGACCGGAACGACGCCGATCGCCAGCATCGGCGGCAGATGCCACGGCAGATAGCCGAATGCGTTGAGGATCGTCGCCGGGTCGGGCGCGGACAGATCGCGGATCCATAGCACGAACGGCTGATGGCGCATTTCGATGGTCAGCAGCAGCACCTTGTAGAGCGCGTACAGGATCGGGATCTGGAGGAAGGTGGGCAGGCAGCCGGCGAGCGGGTTGACGCCCTCCGCCTTGTAAAGCGCCATCACCTCCTGCTGCGCACGGACCTTGTCGTCCTTGTAGCGTTCCTGGAGCGCCTTCATCTTGGGCTGGATCGCGCGCATCTTCGCCATCGAGGCGAACTGACGCTGCGCGATCGGGAACAGCAGGCCACGGATGGTCAGCGTCAGTGCGATGATCGCCACGCCGAAATTGCCAATCACGCGGAACAGGAAGTCGAGATATTTGAAGATCGGCTTTTCGACGATTTCGAACCAGCCCCAGTCAATCGCCTTGCCGAAGTGGCGGATGTTGAGGTTGTCCTCATAGGCGTCGAGCGTGTTGGTTTCCTTCGCGCCCGCGAACAGCTTGGCGGTGGTGACCAGCGCCTTGCCGGCGGGGACGACGCTCGGCTGGAGCGCGAAATCGGCCTGGAAGGTGTCGCCCACGGCGGCGCGGAAGCCACCGTGCATCTTCGCCCCCGAATCGGGGATCAGCGCGGCGAGCCAGTATTTGTCGCCGAAGCCGAACCAGCCGCCGGTCGCGTCGAAGTAATTGTCGCCGGGCTTGCCGATGTTGCCGAACACGGTCTTGCCGATCAGGCTGGCGTCCTTGCCCTGCAGATTGGCGAAGGTGATGTCGTAGGTCGCACCATTGTCGAACACGCCGATCGGGCCGACGTGATCGGTCCAGGTATCGGGATCGGGCGAGACGCCGGCGCGCGACACCAGCCCGTAGGGGCGCACGGTGATCGGCGTGCCGGTCGGGTTGGTGACGGTCTGGCGGACCGTGAACATGTAGCGCTCGTCGACCGCGATGCGGATTGCGAAACGCTGGCGCTGCGCGTTGGTCCACGCCAGCGTGACCGGCTGGGCGGGGGTGAGCACGGGCGCGCTCGCGGTGAAGACGGTGTTCGCGTTCGGCGTCGTTACCCCGTCACCCGACCAGCCGAAGCCGGCGAAATAGGCGTGATCGGTACCGGCCGGCGAGAACAGGCGGATCGGCGGTGAGTTCTTGGCGACGGTTTCCTTGTACTTGCTCAGCACGAGGTCGTCGATGCGGCCACCCTTGAGGTTGATCGAGCCTTGCAGGCTGCGCGTCTCGATCCGCACGCGCGGGCTGTCGGCGAGGACCTGCTGACGGTCGCGTACCTTTTCGGGCGCGGCGGCGCCCGGGCCGGCGGGGCCGGTCGAGGAGGCGACGGGCTTGCTCTTGCCGTCGACGATCTTGGTCGCGGGCGGGTTGGCGGCGGGGAGATACTTGGAGGCGAAGAACTGCCAGCCGAACAGGATCAGCGCGGCGAACACCGCGAACAGGAGGAAGTTTCTGCTTTCGTCTTTCACCTGGAAATCCCGTCGTAAAGTCTTGGGCGTCGTGTCACCGGATCACGGCACCGGGTCCGAGCCATGTCCGCCCCAGGGGTGACACCGTCCGATCCGTTTCGCCGCGAGCCAGCCGCCTTTGACAGCGCCATAGCGGCGAAGCGCGGTAATTGCATAGGCGGAACACGAAGGCTGGTATCGGCACGAGGGCGGCAGGATGGCGGAAGGGCCGATCTGCCATGCGCGCACCAGGATGATGAGGATGCGGGTCAGCATGAGGACAAGCAAATGCGTGTTTTCGCGACTGGTAAGGTGCGTTTGCGGACAGGCAATGCGCCGGCCATCACCGTGCTACCTTCGCCAACGCCTTGGCTAGCTCGCTTTTCAGCAGGCTATAGTCGCGTTCGATGCCGCCGTTCCGACCGATCAGCACATGATCCGCGCCGCGCACCCCCGCAGTCGGCAGCAGTTCACGCGCCAGTGCACGCAACCGGCGTTTCATCCGGTTGCGGACAACAGCGTTGCCGATTTTCTTGGTGACGGTGTAGCCGATCCGCATCGCCGAATCGTCATCGCCACGTGGCCGCATGAGCAGGACGAAGCCCGGCATCGGTGCGCGCTTGCCATTGTTCGCCGCCAGAAAGTCCGCGCGGCGCGATAGCGTGTGGATATCGACAGCGCCGGGGGCCGTGTGCACGCCGGCGCTGTCGACCGCGTGAATTACGCCGACAGCTTCTTGCGGCCGCGCGCGCGGCGTGCGCGAATCACGTTGCGGCCGCCCGGCGTTTCCATCCGTGCACGGAAGCCGTGACGGCGCGCCCGCACCAGATTGCTCGGCTGAAAGGTCCGTTTCATGAGTCATTCCCTGATCGTCTGAATAGAAAAGGGCCACCCCGAAAGGCAGCCTCGTGGCGGAGGCCTGTAGGGTGATGGACGGGTGAAGTCAATCACATGACGTCGCGCGCGGCGTGCGTGAAGAACGTCCTTGCCCTGTTCGTGCGCGCCGCTAAGCGCCGGGGCAGGGGGTTTTCACATGGTCGCAAGCGTATCGACGGTCGCGTATCTGGGGCTGGAGGCGCGCGCGGTCGAGGTGCAGGTGCAGCTTATCCCCGGCCTGCCGGCGTTCAACGTTGTCGGCCTCGCCGACAAGGCGGTGGCGGAAAGCCGGGAACGGGTGCGCGGGGCGATCGCCTCGATGGGGCTGGCGCTGCCGCCCAAGCGGATCGTCGTCAATATGTCGCCCGCCGATCTGCCCAAGGAAGGTTCGCACTTCGACCTGCCGATCGCGCTGGCGCTGCTTGCGGCGATGGGTGTGGTTGATGTCGAGCAGCTTGGCGATTTCGTCGTGGTCGGCGAACTCGGCCTCGATGCGCGGATCGCGCCGTCGTCGGGGGTGTTGCTCGCAGCGCTACATGCCTCGGCGGAGGGCAAGGGGCTGATCTGCCCGGCCGCGCAGGGCGCGGAAGCCGCGTGGGCGGGGTCGGTCGGGGTGCTGGCGGCGCCCGATATCCTTTCGCTGGTCAACCATTTCAAAGGCCACGGCCTGATCGGCGCACCGGAGCCGGGTGAGGCGATCGACGTCGCGCACGGCCCCGATCTCAGGCAGGTGAAGGGGCAGGAGAGTGCCAAGCGTGCGCTCGAGATCGCCGCGGCGGGCGGGCATAACCTGCTAAGATAGGATCAACCTACACCGGGTAGGATTTATCATGGACGTTGTAATCTACATTCGTTGGTCGAGCGCGGAGCAGGGGAAGGGCAGCAGCCTTGAACGACAGCGCGAGGAGTGCTTCACCCACGCGGCGCGGAAGGGCTGGAAGGTCGCGGGCTCACCCCTTGTGGACGACGGGGTTTCGGCATTCAAGGGAAAGCATGCGGCGACCGGGGAGTTGGGGCGCTTCGTAGCCGACGTCGAGGCGGGGAGATACCCTGGTGGCGTGATCCTGCTCACCGAGAAACTCGACCGCCTCTCACGCGAGCAGGCCAAGAAGGTCTTCGCCTGGCTGCTCCGCGTGACGGAACTGGGTGTGGTCGTTGCCACCGTCGAGGGCGATCGGCGGTACGACAGTGCGAACCTCGACATGGCCGCGATCATTGAGGTGGTCGTCAAGGCGCAGCTCGCCAACGAGGAGTCGGAGAAGAAGGCGACGCGCCTCACCGCCGCCTGGGCTTCGAAGAGGCGGCGACTGGCGGATGGGGAGACGCTCGTCCTCACGCGCCGCGCACCGGCCTGGCTCGAGGTCGCGGGCACGCCGCCCGCCTTCGTAGTGATCCCAGAGCGGGCGGCCGTGGTGCGGCGCATCTTCGAGGAGACCGTGGCGGGCTACGGAAAGCACCACATCGCTCGAAAGCTCAACCTCGAACGCGTGCCGACCTTCGGCCGCGCGCTTGGCTGGCACGGTTCCTACATCCAGAAGATCCTGAGGAGCGCCGCGGTGCTGGGCGAGCTTCAGCCAGGACAGAAGCCGCGGGGTGAGAAGCGGCGGCTGGTCGGAGAGGTCATCCGCGACTACTATCCGAAGGTGGTGGAAGCGGACCTCCACGCGAACGCCATGAGGAGCATGTCCGGGCGGCAGCGTCGGGTGGCTGGACCGGGACGGCGGCTCGTGAATCTGTTCTCCGGCCTGGCCCGCTGCAAGTCCTGCTCGTCTCCGATGACCTTTCGGAGCAAGGGGTCGAAGACCCGAGCCGACGGTTCGGTCGTCAACGAGGACTATCTAATCTGCGACAGCTACCAGCGGGGGCGGGGTTGCACGACCGGGCATCACTTCAACTATCGACTTTGGGAGAGCGGCATACTCGACGCCGTGCTGTTGGACGCCATGGACGATCGGCACTTCGCGGCGGCCGACGCCGTTCGCGGGTTGGAGATCGAGCTAGCCGAGCGCGTGCGCAGTCGGGCCTCGGACTGCGACCGGGCCGAGACCGCCCTGAAGCTGTATCTGGAGCACACGCGTCCCGAGGTGAAGGAGAAATGGGTCGAGCTGACGGCGCGGGTCGACGAGCACGACCAGATCGTCTCGGATCTGCGAACGCGCGTGCTGGCCGCCCGCGGCGCGGTCTCGCCCGAGGAGCACCGCCGACGCATATTTGCTCTTCGCGACACGCTAGAGGACGACGACGATGCCATTCGCTTCGAGACGCGCTCGCGGGTCATGGAGGCGGTTCACGAACTGGTGGCGACCATCTCATTCGTCGCGTCGGATTGGCCCGCCGTCGAGATCACGACCAAAGGCGGCGTATTCATGCATCTGAACTGGGAGGAGTGGGGCGATCAGCAGGGGATCGCGTGGACGAAGTCGCTGCTACCCGGTGCTTCGTGGCCCCAGTAAGGCTTTCGACCTAAGGTGAGCCGGAACGCCCCCCGCCCCCGAGACGGCCCCACGACGCCGGTGTTTTCTCGGGGGTTTCGATTCTCGCCCGAGATCCACGGCTTGGTCTTCTTCCGCCGCCCGTCGGAGGACCACGAGCTCGTTCGCAAAGTGATACCGGTAGCCGGCCTAGGAGGCGCGCTGGCTGGTCGGCCTCTCCAGCTTCGCTCCGGTCTCATGCTTCAAGGAAGCCGCCATTGTCCAAGATCGACCGGTCTCGCAGATCGATGGCGGATCGGAACGCGAGGAGATTTCGATATGCTGGACCGGCCCGTCTCACTTGACGACGTGACGGCGGCCTTCCCGTTTACTGAACCGGGATCGGCCGTCCGCAAGGCGTTCGACGTCGCGCGCGATCGAGTGCCGGTATTCCTGTTCATCCGACCGGTTGCATGCTCATCGCGGCCTTCGTGGACGAGGACATGCCAGAGGCGGTCGCCGCCGCGATCCGCAGCGCGCGGGCCGACTGGGTGGCGGTGGTGGCCGACCAGGTGCGGCGGGCGGTCGAGGATGGCTGTACGGCGCGGTGGCCGCCCGCTGGCCTCACGCTGCCATCTTCTCCGTGTGGCGCTCGAGCTTGCCGTCGCTGCTGCGGAGCACGGCCAGGAAGCCCTTGTCTCGCAACTGCTGCAAGTCCTCGGACTTCAGGAGCTTGGCGAGGCGCGCGTCGGCGCGTCGGAAGCCGGCCTCTAGGTCGCCGGGTGGCAGACCCTCCAGACGGCGGAGCTTCGATCCCGATCGGTAGGCGTAGTGACTGGAGCCAGGCTCGGAGGACGGAACGATCAACGCCCGGGCGTCGTTCGCTGGCGACCACAGTCGACATCGCCCGTAGCACGTCACCTGACCCCACTGCGGAACGAACAGGCCCCAGCAGAGCGGCGGCCCGGCAGGGTCGTCCACATCGAAGGCGATGTAGATGCGTTCACGGCCGTCCTCGCGGCAGACGGCGCCGAGAAGCTTCTCGGAACCGTGCTTGAGGACGAAACCGGCGCCGATGAGCAGAACCTCGCATTCCTGATCGTGTCGTCGACCCGTGAGCATCATCCGGAAGGCGGCGACGTGCTGAAGCATGTTCGCTTGGGCCGCCGGATCGGACGCCGAGAGCATTTCAAGTTCGTGGCGAGCGTCGCGCATCTGGTCGGTTTCGGTCGTCATTCGTTTAACTCCTGGTTCAATGTGTCGATGCCGGCCCGAGCTGGGTCCGGACTTCCGTATTTCCTTCGCCGCTGCTTCGCGGCTGGAACGCTCCAGACAGGCTCATGCCGAGGCGTGGGTCGCACGCGCCGGTCTTGCTCGGATCTGCGTGCCTGATCACGGGCGGTGGTGAAGCGTGGAGGGGATCGATGCCTGCCCGCGAGCTGCCAAAGCTGCATCAGCTGCGGCGGTGAGCCAGCGAGGAGGATGTCGACCGTCGCGTGGAACTCTTCGTCGCGGCCGAGCTTCCCGCAGAACAGATGCGCGACCGCGCCCATGTAGTTGGCAACCATCTTCTGGGTATCGGCTTCCGTCATTCTCGTCACTTTCCACTTTTTTCCCACTCACTGCAGGGACACTGATCTTCCTGATGGGCAAGGCTCTGCCTTTCCGCTCGCTCTGTCGGCATGTGGCGCCGGCAGACGATGGTGGGATCGAGCCGTCTTCGCGGCCGGTATGCTTTTCCGGCGGAAGCGACAGGCGCGGCGGGATAGGCCGGGATTATCAGGCTGTTAGCGGGGCTTTCTGCAGGGCCGGCCGACTCCACGGGCTGTCAGGTGCCACCGGACCCCGCGCGATCAAGACCGGCGCCGCTAGCTCTGGAAGTATCCGCGCCCGCCATCAGGTGATCGGCGCTGTGCCGATCGCCAGCGGTAGCTCGATGACCTGGGTCAGCATCTCCCGCGCTTCGCTTCTCCGTTTGAGGATTTCGGCGACGCTGTCCGCGATTTCGTTGGCCGCACGGACGAGCGACTCGACTTTGCGGTCAGCCTTCGCCCACCAAACCTGATCGACGCGGGCGCGCGCCGCGGCCGAGGTCCACGTTGACGTGTAGCTCGCCCGCCGCCGCGTGCCACCGCTTCGTGGGCGCGAGTTCGTACCGGAAAGTGTCTTCCTTTCCATCGGCCGCGCCGCGGTCGCGGAGGTGCTTCGCGACGAGCATCCGGACAAGCTGAAGATCGGCACTGTCGGCGTTCATTTCGGTATTCCTCTTCATCATTTTCTCCCTCATCCGCCCACTGGCGCCATTCCTCCTCGAACCCGGGGACCATCTCGACTGGACTATTTGAAGGGAGCGGGTTGTCGGCCGTTCCCGCTTCGGATCGCAGACTGCGGTGGCCGTCATGCTGAGATCCGAAAGGATCCCGACACGGGGTCCGGGGCCGGCATCAGACGTGATCCAGGTAGCGCCGCATCATGCGCGTCGCCTCCTGTGACAGTCGGACCCGTCTGACGCGCGTGTCCTTCGCGTCCGTCCAGCTCTCCACGAGGCCGCTAACCTTGAGTTTGTGCAGCGCCCGCAGCGTCGTCGTCGGAACCGCGGTGCCGTAGGCGACGCTGGTGGTCGATGGCGCGCGTCCGTCCTCTCCGCAGAGGAAGAACTCGAGCAGGATTCCCCAGGTCGGATCCTGAAACAGCTTCGCGTGCGCGCCGAACCACTTGGCCCGGTCCCGCCGTTGATTGAAGAGCGTCTGCGCGCGTTCGCGGTGGCTGGGCACGGGGCCGTCGGCCGGTGGACCCGCGACCTCACCGTCCTTCTGCGTGGACGATCGCGTGGCAGCGAGAGGAGTGTCTCACCCACGCCGCACGGAAGGGCTGGAACGTGATCCACCCGCCGCTTGTGGATGACGGCGTCTCGGCCTTCAGGGGGAAACATTCCGCCACGGGCGAGCTGGGCCGCTTCGTGGCGGAGGTCGAGGCAGGCAGATATCCTGACGGCGTGATCCTCCTTACGGAGAAGCTCGATCGCCTGTCCCGCGAGCCGGCCAAGAGGGTCTTCTCCTGGATATTGAGAGTGACCGAGCTCGGGGTCATCGTGGCAACGGTGGACGGGGACCGGCGTTACGGCAGCGAAAATCTGGACATGGCGGCTATCATCGAGGTCGTGGTGAAGGCCCAGCTCGCCAACGAGGAATCGGAGAAGAAGGCGACGCGGCTCGCAGCCGCTTGGGCTTCGAAGCGGCGGCGTCTGGCTAGCGGGGAACGGATGCTGCTCACGAGAAGGGCGCCGGCGTGGCTCGAGGTGACCGGTACGCCGCCCGCGTTCGCTATCATCCCAGAACGCGCCGCCATCGTACGCCGCATCTTCGAGGAGACGGTGGTGGGGCTCGGCAAGCACCATATCGCGCGAAATCTCAACCGCGAAGGGATACCACCGTTCGGAAGGGCTCTTGGCTGGCATGCATCGTATATTCAGAAGATACCTAAGAGTTCGGCCGTCCTGGGTGCGTTCCATCCAGGTCAGGAACCGAGGGGGGAGAAGCGGCGCCTTGTGGGCGAGGAGGTAGCGGACTACTATCCGCAGGTCGTAGACGCCGACCTCCATGCGCATGCCATGCGAAGCATGGCTGGGCGGCAGCGGCGCGTCGTCGGACGTGGCCGGCGGCTTGTGAACCTCTTTTCCGGGTTGGCCCACTGCAAGTCATGTTCCTCGCCCATGACCTTTCGAAGCAAGGGATTGAAGACGCGTGCCGACGGATCAGTCGTCAACGAGGACTACCTGATCTGCGACAGCTACCAGCGCGGGCGCGGTTGCACCGTCGGCTACCATTTCAATTATCGCGTATGGGAAAGCGGGATCCTAGATGCTGTCCTATTGGATGCAATGGGCGATAGGCATTTCTCAGCGCCGGAGACGGCGAGGCTGCTCGATATAGAATTGGCGGAACGGCTTCGGGCCCGGGCCGCGGATCGTGACCAAGCCGAAACCGCCCTGAGCCTGTATCTTGAGTACAAGCGTCCGGAGGTGAAGGCGAAATGGCTCGACTTCTCGGCTCGCGTAGACGGGCATGACGCTGTCGTCGGCGAGTTGGAGAGGCGCGTGGTGGCCGCTCGCGGCGCCGTGTCACCGCAGGAACACCGCAATCGCATCTTCGCGCTCCGGGAAACGCTTGATGATCACGACGAAAGCATCCGGTTCGCGACGCGTTCGCGCGCGATGGAGGCGGTGCACGAGCTGGTGGCCACCCTTTCGTTCAGCTCGACCGAGTGGCTCGGGGTGGAGATCACGACCAAAGGCGGAGTCCTGATGCATCTGAATTGGGAGGAATGGGGCGAGCAGGAGGGCATCGCGTGGGCTAAGTATCTGCTGCCGGGCGGTTCGTGGGCGTAGCGCCAATGCTCGAAGACTGGTGGAAGATCATCGAAAACCGCGTTCGTGCGTGCCAGGCAGGGATCGCGGTGTCCGATGAACATCAGCCCTCTGCATCTCGACCGCTCCCACGGACGTGCGGGTGTCCGAGCGGTCTAGCCGATACGGGCGCCGCTCGAGTTTGCTGTCCTGCACAAGAAACGGACGAACCGGATCTCAAGATCGGTTATTCCGTCTTCTTCGCGTTTCGTACTGCGGTGTTTTCGAATAGGGGCGCGGCGAATGGAACAGGGCCCGGGGTGCGCGAGAACTTTATCGAACGCGTCACGCCGCGGTATTCGCCTAGTACCGGATGCGGAATGGAGGAGATCATCCCCTCGGCGATCACCTGCGGGTGGTCGAACATCTCCTCGATCGCCCTCGCTGCCGAACATGGGACGGCATCGCCGAACGTCTGCTCCCACTCCAATGCCGTGCGTGTCTTGAGGCGCTCGCGCAGCAGGGGAATGATCTCGCCCGCATGTTCGGCGCGCTTTCTCACGGTATCGTATCGCGGATTGGACGCGAGATCGTCCAAACCGACCAGTTCGCACAGCGCATCCCAGAACCGGGGCGTGTTCGCCGACAGGTATAGGTGCCCTGCCGCAGTGGGATGCAGGCCGGTGATGCCGCCCGAACGCATGTCGCGTGCGATGTCCAGCGCCTCTCCCTCCGCCTGGATCAACCGCGCCGACTGCATCGTGAGCGCGCTGCGAAGCAGCGAGACACCGACGTACTGCCCCCGCCCGCTGCGCTCGCGCTCGAAGAGCGCGGACGCCGTGCCCGCGGCGACGAGGGCTGCGGCGTAGTAGTCCACGGGGGAGCCGTAGGTCAGCTCGGGGGCGTGGGGTTTGCCCTGGAGTGTGCACATGCCTGTCATCGCCTGGAGCACTTGATCGTAGCCGGCCTTCCCGCGCAGCGGACCTTCCTCGCCGTAGCCGGTGACCGCGCAGTAGATCAGTCGCGGATTTCGCTGTTCGAGCTGGGCGTGGCCGATCCCCAGTCGTTCAGCGACGCCTGGACGGAAGTTGTGGACGAGCACGTCGGCCTTATCGACCAGATCCAGCAACACGGCGCGGTCGATGTCAGTCTTCAGGTCGAGAACAAGTCCTCGCTTGCTTCGGTTGACGCCGAGGAACGCGCGGTTTTCGCCTTCGAGCGTGGAGGGGTAGGCACGCAGGTTGTCGCCGTTGGGTGGCTCGACCTTGATGACGTCCGCGCCCTGATCAGCGAGCAGCGTGCATCCGTATGGCCCCGCGATATAGGCGCTGAGATCCAGCACGCGGATGCCGCTGAGCGGCCCCGACGGGCCCTCGCGCGCGGAAGCGTCGAATGTCGGAATAAGACGATCGGTCTGACGATCCTTAGAGGGCGGCATAAAGGCGGGGGGCATTGCGGTCATGTTCCTGGTTGGTTGTACGTGTAGGGAGCGAACATGTTGCGCTGCCATTGCCGTGGATCGTTCTCGACCCGCGACTTCGTGTCGAAGATCATCGTCGCGCGCCGATCCAGATCGTACGGGGGCCATTGCGGCAAGCCTGGTCGGTCCGGGCGACCCGTCTGGGCGAAGGCGATCACATGATCCTGGAGGCGCTCCGAGAGGGCTCGGGCATCCGCAGCGGTGCCTGTTCCTGCATCCGAAGCACCCAGCGTTCCGAAAAGCAGGGCGATGTCGATTCCGTGGAACGCACCCCGGGCGGGGTCGGTGCGGGAGGTGAAGTCGACCTGATAGACGTATGCGGTTCGTCCGGCGCGCGTACGCTCCTCCGCCTCTATCAACTGAGGGCGCCAGCTACGCCCGTCGGTGGTGGCGGCGTAGAAGACGTCGGGAGGCGATGCGTTTGGCGTATGCTCCCTGTAGGCACGGATCACTGCGGAGGGCGGTGCGGGGAAGGGAAGTTCGGCGGCGACGCGTTCGGGCAACGTCTCCCAAGTCAAGCGACGCATCTCGACCGACCCGGGATCGAAGAAGTCGCGCGTCTCGTCGCGCGTTCCGCCAAGCATCAGCGGAACATCCCGGCCGGCAGGGTGGGCGTCGGGCGAGAAGGGATGCCGGGTGAGCCACCGCCCGTCGCGTACCGGACCGAAATAGAGCTGGCTGCGTTCGATCGGATCCGGCGTTTCGAGCGCCTCGATCAGCCGCTCGACCGGAAGATCGGCTAATTCGGCAACATCCCGCCCCGCCACGTCCAGCCCAGCGAGATAGACGCGTGTACGGGCCGCAGCATGGTCGGGCTCGGACACCGTGATCTGTTGGCCGCTCATGGTGAGCGCGCGGTGGAACAGTCCGCGCGCCACGGGCATCGCCAGCAAGGTGGCGATCTTGGCGCCGCCACCCGACTGGCCGGCCAGCGTCACGCAGCCCGGATCGCCTCCGAAGGCCGCGATGTTCGCGCGTACCCACTGAAGTGCCAGGACCAGATCCGACTGCCCGGCGTTGCCGCTATCCGCGAAGCGGGCGTCGAATGGCGCGAGATGCAGATAGCCGAGCGCGTTCAAGCGATGGTTGACGGTGACGACCACGATGCCCCGTGCCGCGAGTGCCTGTCCATCTGTGATCTCGTCGTTGGCGCTTCCATAAGCGTAGCCGCCACCGTGGACATAGACCAAGACCGGCAGCATGGCGGCGTCGTGCACGCTCGGCGTCCACACGTTCAGCGCCAGGCAGTTCTCGGACTGCGGATGCCGCTTGCCGCGCTGCGGGCAGGCCGGTGCCGGCGTCACCGCGCGCAAGACGTCTCGCTGCGCGGAGATCGCGGTTGGCGCCTTGAAGCGGTCGGCGCGGCCGTAGCGGATGCCTCGGAACGCCGTCACGCCCGCCATGCGCATCCCGGAATATGGACCCGCATGGCACGTCACGACCGGGTCGGCGGCTAGCGCGCGAAGGGGCGTGGCGCCGATCAGCGCGACGGCCGCTCCTACGACCGTGCGGCGGGTCGGTGCGGGAGCGCTCATGTCTCCCCGCCGGTGTCATCGGCGAGCCCGAGCCACGTAATCCGCCAGCTTTCGTTCGAATCTGCTCCGATGCGATAGTAGGGTTCGAAGAGGATTGGTGGGCGGCCGGCGGGGCTGAGCCGTATCCGCTCGCCTTCTATGGTCAGGATCGGGGGGCCATCGAAGCGAATAGTTTCGGCACGTTTGAAGCCGTCGATCAGCCCGGTCGCATAGGAGAGCGGTCCTCGAGAAATTGCTATGTAGTCGAACCGAAGGACCTCCTGAGCGACGGGGATGCCGCCGGGAGCCAGCGATTCCTGCACGTTGCGTGCTACCGACCGGTGCAAGCACGCCGGCATGGGCAGGTCGAGCTCGATGATGTCACCAGGGCTCCAAGTTCGCGAGATCCGGGCGTAGGAGCCGGGAGACGCATCGATCCTCTGCGCGCCGACGCGCAAGGTTGCGCCCTTCGCCCAATCGGGAATGCGAACGTCGATCGCAAAATACGTCGCGACGGACGGCGTGACGACGATCTCGATCGTGCCGTCGAGGGGGTAGCCGGTGGACTGCCGAAGCCGCACGGCACCGATCTCGGAGAAATCGAGCAGGGCTTCGGACGGCCCCAGCAGATTGATCGCTATCGCGCCGTCGCCCGTCAGACCGCAGGCGATCGTGGATAGCTCCTCGAGCGCCATTGCGCCGCTCGACTTGCAGCATCGCCAGTAGGTCGTGTCGGTGCGGCGCCCGTTCGGGAACGAGTAGTAGCACCAGTCCTCGCCGTTGGGGGATTGGGCCCCTGCCAGATCGTTGTAGGCGCTCCGCTCGATCTCCTGTGCGAATGCCGCATCGCCGAGAATGACGAGCAGCTCGCGGTTCATCTGGATCCAAGCCATCGTGGAGCAGGTTTCGACGTACGCCTCGGGACTGAAGACTCCCGCAGGGTTGAACACTTCGCGCGATCGATGGGCGACCCCGCCCCAAGGGCCGCCGCCCAGCGTGAGGTGATGGGCGCGCACCTTCTCCCAGATCGCGCGAACGGCGCCGATATAGCGGGCATCCGAGGTCGCGCGGTAGAGCTTGGCGAGGCCGACCAGATTCCAGAGCAGCTGGTAGGCCTTGCCCGTGGCGATCTCGGACGGATCGGCACCGGCCAGCGCCATGCTTAGCAGCCGGTTGCGCGGCTCCTGCTCGACCTGCGCCACGATCAGTTCGGCAAGCGCGAGATAACGGGGCTCTCCGGTCGCGAAGTGGAGTTCCACGGCAGGATCAAGCAGCACCGTAGCCGACAGGCCGAAGTGATTGCCGAGATCGGTGATCGAGATGGCGCTTTCGCTCAGCGTGCGCCAACACAGGTCGCCGATCCGCTGCGCGGCATCAAGATAACGCCCGTCTCCAACGGCCCGCTCAAGCTCGAGCAATCCGAGTATCAGATAGCTGTGGGTCCAGATGTCCCAGGTTCGCCGGGCTGGCTCGCCGTTCCAGCTTTCGGGCTTCGGGGGGGCAGGGACCATGAAACGCCCCGGTGGCGCGTAATTGCCGAGATAGCCGTCGTCATCCTGATGCGCGATCAGATAGTCGGCAACCCGGCGCACGCGCTCGAGCAGTCCCCCATCGCCGGCGCGAACCGCGGCACGTGTCGCGGCAACGAGCCATTTGCCGGCATGTTCGCCATACCAGTCGCCGTCCAGATTGCCCGCTACGACCTCGGGCGCGAATAGGGCGATGGCGGGGCTCGTCTCGTCGGTGATGAAGTGCGACAGCCGACCCGCACGGTTCGCCTCAAGCGCGTCGCCGAGCACGCCGCCGAGCGTCACCGCTCCGAGCTGCGCAAGCCGCATGGCAGGTTCAGCGGTCCGCGGCACAGCGAAATCCGATCCCCGCCGAACGGTCCTTGGCGGGCGCCATCAGCAGATATTTGCCATGTTCGTTGAGGCGATAGGCCTGGGGAAAATACCAGTGCGAGGTCTGCGGCAGATAGGCGGTGCCGCCGCGCAGCACCGCCGCGCGGATGTGCTCGTCGTGATATTCGTCGGTCCACTGCCAGACGTTGCCGACCAGATCCATCACGCCGAATGGGCTCGCGCCGGTGGGATGCGCGTCGACATCGGCAGGCGCGGGCATCGTGCGGTCAAGCGAGGCCGGCGGCGCCGCGGTCTCGTTCCACCCATCACCCCAGGGATAGAGTCGTCCGTCGAGGCCTTGCGCGGCGTATTGCCACTCCCATTCGCGCGGAAGGCGCTTGCCCGCCCAGGCGGCATAGGCGCGCGCATCCTCGATCCCCACCCAAGTGACGGGTTTGTTCTCCCAGCCGAACGGCGGCACCCCGTCCTGCCAGTGCAGTAGGAAGTTCCGGCCGTCGGCGGGAGCATAAGCAGTCGCGTTGACGAAGCGCTTGAATTGCGCGTTGGTGACGGGGAACCGGTCGATCCAGAAGGATTCGATCTCCAGGCGATGGCGGTGATGGCGCCTCGGGCTGTCCTCCCACGGATATTGCACGTCGACGCCATCGGCGGCGTAACCCTCGATCTCGATGCCGTGCACCGCGAAGTCGAAGGTCGCGGCGGGGATCTCGATCATATCGTCGGGTGCGTCGGCATGCCGTATGCAAGAGGGCGTTTCAACGAGGACCTGCTTTGCCGAACTCCAGCCCGACGAATACTCGGCGAGCGGCCTGGCGCCGCGCATCTCGCTAAGCAGCGACGCCAGGTCGACGTCGGATGTAGCTTCCGAGATCGCGAGGATGGCGCCGAAACCGCGCGCCGCGATCTCGGCCGAGACGATCGCGCGCTCGCCGGCGATGCGAGGCGCGATCTCGATCCCCGCCCAGATGTCGTAATAGCGGGCACCAGGATCGTGCGGGAGCGACAGCTGTTCGCCGCCGATCGCATATTCCTGGCGGTTGATCAGCGTCCACAGCGTCCGCTGCTCCCCAGGAAAACGGCTGGCGAAGATGCCGGCCTGCAACGTGCGTTCGTACGGGCGCCAGTCACGAGATACGATTAGCGGGGCGAAGGCGCGCTGGATCAGCGCGACGCGCCGCAGCGTCTCGGCATCACGATCGGTGAAGCGGTTTATGAAGCCGAACACATTCTCCCACGCGACATAGCCTACGCCGTTGAAGAAGGCGTGCTGCAGGTCGTTTGTGCGCTGGCGGCTCCAGCGGTTCTCGATGTTGACGATGTGGCGGGGTTCGAGCCATTTCAGCTTGAGCACCGTCGGGATGCTTTCGTCCGGGACACGCTTGCTCCAGCTCTGCAGATTCCAGCCGAGGATATGGTCGCCCGCCTGCGCGGTGGTCTCGGGCTGCAGCACGACCGCGCCGCCCGCGGCCTCGCATGCCGTGTGGAAGGTGAGCGGAACGCCGCTGTAGGTGTCGCCGTTGATGCCATCGGCGCCGGTCACGGCGACGATCGCCGCCATGCGGTCCCAGTCGGCCGCGGCACCTTCGCGCGTGCCGTTGTCCCAGGGCATCGTCGGAAGGAAGACCTTCACCCCGCGGTGGTGGAAATCGGCGACGACGCCTTTCAGCCCTTCGATCCCGCCGGGCAGCGCGTCGACCAGATCGAACTGGCTGCGGTCGTCCACGCCGATATTGGGGTAGATGTACCAGACGAGCACGCTGTCGATCCGCCCGAGCCGCGTCTCGAGATCGTCGAGATAGCGGTCGACCGTGTAGCGCCCGCTCGCGGCATCATAGAAATAGCGATCTTCGACCATGGCGAGAACATGAACGAAGTTCGCCTGCGACCAGCTAAGCTCGGGACGCCGATACAGCGCGTCGTCGAAACCGATGCGGATGAGATGCTCGCGGCGCCATTCGGTCACTCCCTGCACCCAGGTATCGGCGGCGCCGTCTGCGTCGATCTTCCAGCGTCCCATCTCCTGGAACGGCCAGCCTTGCGCCTGACCCGGCGTCGGGAGATAGGGGCCGGTAAGCGCGTGTGAGAATTTAACGTCGCTGGTTGTGCGGATCGGGGTGCTGGTCATGGACATGTCTTCACTGCGCTTGGGCGATGCCGCAATAGGCGGCGAGCCCGGAGGCATTGGCGTGTCGCGGCTCGCTCAGGAATGCGTCGACTTCGGCGCGTGTCGGGATGCTCGCCTGCGCGCCGGCGCGGGTCGTGGCGAGCGCCGCCGCCGCCGCGGCGCCGGCAAGCGCGCTGGGAAGGTCTCGTCCCTCGGCGAGGCCCGCGGCCAATGTACCGCAGAAGGTGTCACCGGCGGCGGTGGTATCGATCGGTGTGACTGCGAACGCCGGCTGCAGCCGTATGGCGCCATCGGCGTGCGCGCACGCGCCGCGCCCACCGAGCGTCACCACGCTTGTCGCGACGCCCGTTCGCGACAGCCGGTCGGCGATCGTCCCGTCGTCGCCCACCAGCGCGCTGAGTTCGTCTTCGTTGACGACGAGCAGATCGATCATGCTCAGCAGGGAAGCGGGCAGGGCCTGGGCTGGTGCCGCATTGAGCATCACTTCGACCCCGTGCGAACGCGCGGCGGCGGCGTAGGCTTGGACCGTCGCGATCGGTGTTTCGAGCTGCAGCACGATCCAGGCGATGCCGGCCAGATCCGGAAGGTCCTCCGCCGCCAGGTCGCCATTGGCGCCCGGTGCGACGGTGATCGCGTTCTCGGCGTCGTCCGACACGGTTATCAGCGCCGCGCCCGTCGCACGTTGCGATTGGCGCAGATGTAGCCGCACGCCCGCCTTCTCGAGCGAAGCGGTCAGCAGCGGAGCGAGATCGTCCTGCCCGACCGCGAGCAGCATTGCGGTCGCCACGCCGCCGGCACGCGCCGCGGCGACCGCTTGGTTTGCGCCCTTGCCGCCCGGAACGACGTTCAGGTCGCCGCCGAGGATCGTCTCGCCCGGTCGCGGGATGCGCGCCGCGCGGACGACGAAGTCCACGTTGGCGGATCCGGCGACTAGTACCACGGCAGTGCTTCGGGTTTCGGGCCGCATGTCCTCCATCCGCTCAGAAATCGCGATGGACCGTCAGCGAGACGGTGCGGCCGCGACCGGCGAAGTAGTTCTGGTAGATGTCGATCTGCGACGATTGCAGGAAATAGAACTTGTTGAACATGTTCTCGATGCCGAGCGAGAAGGTCGCGAGGTTCTTCACCCTGTAGTTCGCCGTGAGGTCGAACAGCGTGTAGCCGTGCGTGTACTCCTTGATCTGGGGCAGGTTTCGACTGATGAAGGTCGTCGCGCCGAGCGAGACCGACGCGGCGGGCACGAACTGCCAGGTGATCGTCTCTGTTGCCTTGTCAGGTGCTATGTTGAGGATGCCGAGCGGCACGTTGACCGGGCTGGTCACGCCGTTCGCCGAGGTGGTCTTTCCGATCACGTGGCTGAAGAGCGCGTTCAGGCGCAAGGTGTCCATAGGGCGGAATTCGGCACTGAAGTCGAAGCCGTAGATGTTCTGCGGGCGGCGACTGATGACGTAATCCTTCGTGACGGGATCAACCAGCAGGCCGGCGCCGAGATCGGACTTCGACTGATAGTAGGATACGCCCGCGCTGCCCCGGCGACCGCGCCAGTTGAGTCCGATTTCCTTGTTCCGGAATATCACCGCCTGCAGATCCGGCAGCAGGGTTTCAACGCTCTGGTTGGGGACGCTCACGTTGCGGAGCGGAATGCCGAAGTTCGGGAGGGTGAAGCCCTCGCCGTAACTGGCGAAGGCGGAGAAGCCATGGCCCAGTCGCACGATGCCGCTGCCGTTGAAGAGGTCCTCCTTGTACCGGATCTTGCCGCCTTTCACGAAGCGGCTGTTGCGATAATAGGTGGTTGTGTAGTCGTTGACCTTGACGGTGCCGTCCTCGTGACGCCAGCCGCCGCTCAGCGTCACCGGGCCGATGTCGTAGCTCAGCTGCGCATAGGGTCCGAAGCTCAGATAGTTCATCGGCGGCACCCAGACGCGGTTGGTGACCGCGAGGAACTGCTGCGTTTGGTCGTGAACGATGTCGACGCCGAAGCGCAGCTCGAACCCCTTCGTCAGGAAATCCTTGTGCGTGTACGAGGTGCGCAGCCCGTACTTCTTCGACAGGATCTCCGATTGGTCGAAGATCACGCCTGGCGAGATGCGCGGATCCTGCTTGTCGATCCCGTTGTCACCGGGGAAGCGCATCTCCTGCTTGGCGTAATAAGCTGTGGCCACCAGATCGCCGCCGAACAGGTCGGCGTTGCTGTAGTTCAGCGCATATTGCTGAAAACGGTTGAAGTCGGGCTTGAACAGCAGCTGTCCCGTGACAGGGTCTGTGGGCGGGCCGGGCTCGGCGGTGTCGGGGATGCCCTTCGTCTGATTGGTGCCGATTGGCGGTCGGACGCCTGCGACATAGTGGTAGTCGCCGTTCGCCTTTAGATAGAAGAAGCTCGCGACGCCCTCGATGCGCTGGGAGTCGCCTTCACCGAAGTTGTAGCCGACCTTGCCGAACAGCGAATATTGCTTCGAGTCGGCGAGTGAACTTGACGCGCTGATGCCGATCCGCCGGCCGTTGGCGTCGTACGTCACGCCGCGCGTCAAATAGGACCCCGCGGCGAATACGTCGAGACCACCTGACTTATGCGCGATCGTTGCACCGATCTTGTAGTTTTCGCTGTCGTCGTCGAACTGCGTGCCAAAGCGCCCGGTCACGCCAAAATGGGTGCCTTCCTCGCGCGCGCGCTTCGAGATGTAGTTGATAATCCCGCCGGCGGCGCCGATGCCCTCCGCGGCCGACGCCCCCCCGATCACTTCGATCCGCTCGATCGTCGCCATGTCGGTGAAGGTCGCGTTGCGGCTTCCGTCGCGCAGCGGGGTCGATTGAGGAATGCCGTCGAAAAGATACAGCGCCGTGCGGCCGCGCATCGTTTCGCCAAGCGTGTTGAGCGACTGGTTCGATTCCGAATAGCCCGGCACCGTGCGCGCCAGGACGGCCGTCGCGTCCTCGGTGATGGTGAGCGACCGCTGCACGTCGGCGAGGGTAACGACGGTGATCGCTCCGGCGACGTGGTCGACCGCCTTGGGCGAGCGGCTTCCGGTCACGATGATGTCGCTCCGCGTGGCCGAGTCGTCGGCCTGCTCGGGCGCGCTGGGCTCGAGCGTGTTGCCGGCCGCGGCCTGAACCTGGGTCGGTTCTGCGGGCTGCGGCCCCGCCTGTTGCGCCAAGGCGGGGAAGGCCACGCTAGACAAGAGTGCAGCGGCATAGGTCAGGCGAAATGTTCGGTGCATGGTAATCCTCCCCTTATTATTTTGAGCCTTGGTAGGGGTACGGCGGTGAGGGAGAAAGCGATCTGGGCTGTGTTCACACCGCAGGAATTCTGTGGTCCGGACCGTCCGAAAGCATGGTAGTGCACGTTGCAATGCGGCTTCGCTGAGGGATCTCGGCAGCTACGCTTTTGGCCCGCAAGCCAGAGGGCGCGGCGTACGACCGCCGTTAGGAGACGTCTTTTCGATGCGCAGTAAGCTGTTCGTGCCGTGTTCACGCCCCGACTTCTTCGCCAAGGCTCTGGCGAGCGAGGCCGACGCGCTGTCGTTCGACCTTGAGGATTCGGTGCCCGCGGACGGCAAGGCGGTAGCGCGCGAACGCCTCCGCAAGGTGCTGCAGTCGGACATGGTTGCTGCCTCGCCCAAACGCATGATCGTGCGCGTGAATGCCGCCGATACGCCGCACTTCGCGGACGATCTCGCCGCCTTGGCGGGGGTGCGGGTCGATCTTCTTAACCTGCCGAAGGCGGACGCAGCGCAGGCCGTGTGCAGGGCGATCACGCGGATGGACGCCGCCCGGGTGACCGCCGACGTTCTGGTCAATATCGAAGCGGCAGCCGGTCTCGCCAACGTCGCCGAAATCGCAGGCGCGCATCGGCGGGTGGTGGGGGTCCAGGTCGGGTTGAACGATCTGTTCGCCGCACTCGGGATGGAGCGTCACGATCAACGCCATGTCCACTCGGCCTTGTGGGCGATCCGGCTCGGCGCTGCCGCGGCGGCGTCGCCAGTCTTCGCCTATGACGGCGCCTGGCCCGACCTGCGCGACGACGAAGGCTATCGCGCCGAAGCGCAAATGGCGCGCAGCCTCGGTTATCTCGGCAAAAGCTGCATCCATCCACGCCAGATCGCCATCGCGAATGAGATATTCGATCGCGGCTCCGATCTGTCGCGCGCGCGGCGATTGCTGCTGGCCGCGACCTCGGCTGCCAAAGCGGGGCACGGCGCGTTCGTGTTCGAGGGTGCGATGGTCGACGAACCGGCGCTCGCGGCCGCCCGCGCGCTGGTCGACGATATGGCGCCAGCGGCATGAGGGCGTCATGGCTACGTGCCGTCGTGGTTGCGCTTTCGCTGATCTTTTTGGTTACGCCGGCGCTGGCGAGCCAGCCTACTTCGACCGTGGTCACGCCCTTGTCGCCGATCGGCGGTGGTGATCCGGCGCCCGTGCTCGCGACGATCGACGGCCATACGATCGCTTTGGGGAAGCAGGCCCGGACGCTTGGGACAGATGGCGCGTGGCGCCCGATTGACATGCGGGCGCTCGGAGCGCCGATCGAACGCGCTGGCCTGGTCAGCGACGGGCATCACGCCGTCGCGCTTCATACCGTCGACGGCGTCACCCGCTCGGTCGCCGAAGTGACATGGTCGGTTGCCGCGCTTCAGCCGCGCACCCTGCCGCCGCTGCCGATCATGCTGCGCAGTGCGACCGCCGGTGTCGCGTCCGACGGCGTCCTCGTCGCGGGGCTTGCCCCCGACGGTTCCCCGCGTCTCTTCAGGCTGGCGTGGACGGGCGCGAGCGATTGGCAGGCCATCCCTGCTTGGCCTGGCAAAGCCGCGCCGGCCTCGGTCGCTTCGCAGAACTCGGGGATCTTCATCACGCTGACCGGCGGCGATCAGTGGCGTTGGCAGCGCACGACTGGATGGCGCAAGGGCGCGCGAGCGCCGGGAACGATCGTCGCCGGATCGGGGCGCGCCGTCGGCCAAGCCTATCTTCTCTACTTGCTCCACGATGCCGCAGGAACCCGACTCTACAGCTACAGCGCGATCACCGATGCCTGGGCGCCACTGGGCCGGCCGCTCGTGGGCACGCCGGTTGCCGCGGCGCCGTTCCACGACGGAATCCTCTGGGCTTCGGCCGAAGGCAACGTCGCATCGGTTGCGCTGAAGGTCGATCGCCGGTCGCTCGACTGGCTCGATTGGACGATCATCGGCGGCTATCTCTTCGCGATGCTCGGAATCGGACTCTATTTCTACCGTCTCGCCAAGCGCGGTCCGTCGAGCGAATTCTTCCTCGGATCTCGCACAATTCCGTTCTGGGCGGCGGGAATCAGCATGTTCGCCGGCAGCATCAGTTCGATCAGCTATCTCGCGATCCCGGCGAAGGCTTTCGAGACCGACTGGGAATACATCATGTCGAAGATCACGACGGTCTTCGCGCTGATGTTCGTCGCGATCTTCGTCGTGCCGCTGTTCCGCCGGCTCAATCTCGTCTCGGTGTTCAATTATCTCGAAATGCGCTTCCACCCGGTGATCCGCATGCTGTCGAGCGCGCTGTGGATCCTGATGCAGGTCGGCGGCCGCATGGGGATCGTGCTGTTTCTTCCCGCCATGGCTATCGGAACGATCACCGACACGAGCGTCACCGCCTGCATTCTGGTCGTGGGTCTCTTCACCATCGTCTACACCGCACTCGGCGGCATGCGGGCGGTGGTCTGGACCGACGTGTTTCAAGTGTTGGTGCTGACCTGCGGCGCGGTCTTCGCGATCGGCTTCATCATCTATTCGATCGGCTTCGGCACGATCGCCGATACGACGACCGCCTTCGACAAGACCCGGATGCTCAACACCAGCTTCGACATCACGCAACCGACGATCTGGGGCTTTCTGGTGCTGGCTCTGTTCGACGTCGTGCTGACGTTCCCCAAGGATCAGGTGCTGATGCAGCGCGTTCTCGCGACCTCGTCGGAGAAGCAGGCAAGCCGGTCGATCTGGCTTTTCGCGATCGTGCTGCTGCCGAGTGCGTTCATGTTCTACATCGTCGGAACGATGCTGTTCGCTTATTATCATGCGCGACCCGGCCAGCTGAACCCGATGTTGCCGATCGACGCGGTGTTCCCGGCCTTCATCGGCACCGAACTACCGCATGGCGTGATCGGCCTTATCATCGCCGGTCTGATCGCCGCGGCGATGGGCACGCTATCGGGCATCATCAACAGCGTCGCCACGCTGCTCTCGGTCGACTTCTACGACCGCTTCGTGCCAGATCGCAGTGAGCGCCAGATCGTGCGCTTCGCCGAGGTGGCGAGCGTCGGGGTCGGACTGGTCGGCATCGCCATCGCGATCATCCTGTCGCGCCTTGACATCCACTCGCTGCTTGACCTGACGATCGAACTGTTCGGCCTGCTCGGTGGCAGTTGCGCCGGAGCCTATACGCTCGGCATGTTCACCCGGCGCGCGAATTGGCAGGGCGTGGCGATCGGGATCGTCGTGGCCTCGGCGATCACGCTGGTGGTGTGGCTCTACGGGCTGATCCACCCATATCTCTATCTCGCGCTTGCAATCGCCACCTCGATCGGCATCGGCTATCTCGCCAGCTGGTTTTTCCCTCGGCCCATGCAATCGCTCGATGGACTCACGATCTTCGGCGGCGGCACGCATGTGGAGGAGGGTCCTCGATCGATACCGGCTTCCTGAGGACCTTCGTCGCGGTCGTCGATCATGGGTCGATGGCGGCCGCCGCACGCGCGCTCAACATCAGCGCTTCCGCCGTCGCCCAGCAGCTGCAGGTCTTGGAGCGCGAGCTGGGAGTGCCGCTGCTGCTCCGGGTCGGGCGCACGATGCGCGTGACGGAGGAGGGCGCCCGGGTCCTGCCGCCGGCGCGCAAGCTGCTGCAGGATGCAGGCGATCTGCGCAGCATCGCGCACGATGACGCGGTCGCGGGCGAATTGCGTCTCGGGGCCTGCACGACACCATTGACCGGGTTGCTGCCCGACATCCTTGCCCGCGTCAGCACGAAGTTCCCGCGGCTCCGCGTTCACATCGAGTCGGGTAGTTCGGCGCAGTTGTTCGCGAGCGTAGAAGCCGGCCAGCTTGATGCGGCACTGGTTCTCGAAGCGCCCTATCCGCTGCCGAAGACGTGCGAATGGCTGCTGCTGCGCGAGGAACCCTTAATTGTGCTCGCGCCGCGGGCGCTTGCGGAGAGCGATCCACTGACGCTGCTGCGCGAGGAGCCTTTCATCCGCTACGGTCGCGACCAATGGGGCGGCTGGTCGGCGGAGCATTATCTTCAGGAGATGCAGATCATGCCGCACGAGCGCTTCGAGCTCAACGCGCTGAATGCGATCGCAATGATGGTCGACCGCGGGCTCGGCGTTTCACTCGTGCCGGACTGGGCGCCACCATGGCTCGAAGGCATCGATGTGGTAAGGCTACCTCTGCCCGAGCGGAGGATCGGTCGCCGCATCGGCATCGTCTGGTCGCGCTCGACGATAAGGATGCGGCTGGTGCATGCCCTGTTGCGAGAAAGCGAGCCGACGATGTTTGATCGGCGGTAGGGTTGAAGACGCTTCCAACTCAGACTGGCCAAGGCGAGTGCCATCGCGCGAAATGTAGGACAGCGCGGTGTTGGAAGTTGCGGTCGGCGGCGCAACCAGTTAGATCACGCCATCCTCAAGAGTTCTTCGAAATGATCCAGCGTCACCCCTAGGGGCAAGACAATCGCCAGCGGAGCAATCCGCCGACTGGGCTCTATCTCGAGATCATCATGAAAAGACTGAGCAATAAGACGTGCGTCGTCACCGGCGCTGCGCGTGGCATCGGCCGCGCCATCGCGACGAGCTTCCATAACGAAGGCGCGGTCGTCATCGTCACCGACATAGACGAAGCCATGGGGGCCGCTACTGCCGCCGAGATCGGCTGTCGGTTCGAACGTGTCGATGTGCGCGAGGAGGCCGACTGGTCGCGGCTGGCCGGGATCGTTCCTGTCGCCGACGTCGTGGTCAACAATGCGGGCGTTACGGGGTTCGAAGCGGGTCTGGTGCCCCACGACCCGGAACACGCCAGCCTAGCGGATTGGCGCGAGGTCCATCGGGTCAACCTTGATGGAACGTTTCTCGGCTGTCGCTATGCGATCGGCGCGATGAAGGGGGCGGGAACGGGATCGATCATCAATATATCCTCGCGCTCTGGGTTGGTCGGCATCCCCGGCGCTGCGGCGTACGCCTCGTCCAAGGCCGCGATTCGCAACCACAGCAAGACGGTTGCACTCTATTGCGCTCAACAAGGTTGGCAGATTCGCTGCAACTCCATTCACCCGGCAGCCATCCTCACTTCGATCTGGGAACCGATGCTAGGAAGCGGTCCCGGCCGTAACGGGAAGATGCGAGCGCTCGTCGCGGATACGCCGCTGAAAAGGTTCGGGATGCCGGACGAGGTGGCGGCCATCGCCGTGACACTCGCTTCAGATGAGGCGACCTACGTGACTGGGACGGAAGTCAACATCGATGGAGGCCTGCTTGCAGGTTCCGCCGCTTCGCCCGGTTGATTTCGCTCCTGAGCATGGTCGATCACGCCCGCCGGCTTTTTCCGAAGTGGAAGGCGGGATCAGCAAACCATTTTCCACCGACCCCCCGCACCAGGTGCGACAGATCCGTTCCTACTCCATCAAGGATCTCGAAGCCTTCTACATGGAGAAGCGTGTTGCCGACGTCGCGGCGGCAGGGGCGAGCGTCGTCTTCTATCTCTGGCCAGAAAGTTCGGGTGACCGCGAGCTTTGGTGTGGCCCCGATCTCGCCCGACGCCGACAGCGGTTCGGTCTACCGTGCGGCTGACGAGGCCCTGTACGCCGCTAAATCGTCGGGGCGGAACAGGCTGCGCCTCGCCGCCTGACGAGGGTGCCGCCACTTAGGCCAGGAACGGCGATCGAAAGAAGCGATCTATGAAGCTGCTGGACGCCGGCATGGCTGAGAATGGTGCGAAAGCCTGAACGGCCGAGCAACGCCGACGAGACGCCTCGGTCGCTTCCGATCTCCACGCCACCCCGGTGGATCCGGCTACGAAGACACTAGGGCTTTCATCAGAGCGCCTGAGCGGGCGGCAAGCTGGTAGCGGGTCGTCCGGCGGGCGGCAGGTGCCACCAACGATCTCGGGACGTGACCACTTCCGCCGCCCTCGCCAGGACCGTGCCGATCCGGTCCAAGAGATGTCCGGGCCTGACCGCAGACGCCCTTGGAGAGATTTAAGCGATGAGGCGCTGTCCGCCTTCGTGCGCGATCGCGACGTGGACATCCGGTACGGCGCGAACAACGAGTTGCGCCGCCGCGGAGTGACCGAACGGTGCGAAGCGCCAAACCCGGTATAGCAGTCGTTGCTGTGATCGGAAGCAGGCGCTGGCGCTTCCCACCTTCGACAGTTCGTGATTACCGTGACGGTCGAGAAGTGGCGGAGGTCGTTCAATCCCGCAGCGCGGGCGGGAGTGGCTGGTCCGTCAGCCAAGGCTTGTAGATCCTTATGCGGCCAGACCAGCACTGGATATGAACTACCTCGACCTAGGCAGTCTGATTGGCGTTCCGCGCTGCGTCTGGATCACGACGCTGTGGGACTTCCCATCGGCTGCAATCACGACAGCCCCGTTAGTCGTCGAAGTCGGACTGCCGTCGACGGTAGCAGTCGCCGCAAGTCCCGCATTTGGCAGCGGGATGACGAATCCTCCAGGTGGCTTGGCAGTCCCAGCAAGATGAACTCGCAGCCGCTCAGCGCTTCCGCTCACCGAGACGCCAAGGCTGCCGTAGGGCGTCACCAACCCCCGGACGCTCGATCCCGCCCCCGTCAGCCATCCCGCATCGAGTCCTGCGGCGATCACGATCGCCTCGTCGGGCGCGCGCGCATAGGCGAACATGTCGAGCGCTGCCCGGATGAAGTCCGAGGCGACCCATGCGTGAGGCATGTCGCCGATGAAGCGGACCTCACGGGGACGTCGCCCGACGACTTCGGCCCAGCCGTTCCACGCCGCGGGACGCCGGTCCGCCATGTAGCCGTCGAGCAGCCGGTTCGCGCGCGCGCGCCAGCCCAGGCGTATGAAGGCGGAGACGTTGCGCAGTTCGTACGGCGTGTAGTCGCTCCAATCCGCGCCCGCAGCGGTGCGCGCTGTCACGCGATCCCACTGACGCTCGAACGTGTGCCGGAGCAGCGCAGGGTCCAACGCATCCTGTTCGCCGGCCGGATCCAGCGCGATCGTCGTGGAGGTTGCGTCGAAATCCCCGACGCTGGTCGCGCCAGGGATGTAGTCGATCCGCCAACGCGCTGCAGCCGCGCTGATCGCGGCGTGCACGTCGCCGACGAACTGCTTGCGGGCTTGATCGATCTCATCCGCTTCAGGCTTGCCGAGTGCTCGCGAGGCGAAGGTCGCGTCCTTGTAGCCGGTGATGGCCCAGAAATCGTCCCAGAGGCTGTACTGGGCCTGCGCGGAATAGCCTTCATGACTGATCGACGGCGGCATCAGTCCGTAGCCTAGCGCTCCGTCTCCGCTGCGATTCGCAGGCGTACGTTCGGACAGGCGTCGCGTGTCCATGAAGCGGCGAGCGGCATCGAGCCGGGGCCAGTCCCGTGTGAGCGCGGCGTGATCATGCGTGAAGCGGTAGAGCTGCGTGACGAGGTGGATGTACTCGCCCGGCGCGTCGTTCTCGGGCACCGGATCGGCTCCGCGCGCGTCGACGCAGCACGGCACCTTGCCATTCGCGAACAGTTTGGTGCCGTACCAGTCCGCGAAGGCTCGGGCAGGGGATGTCACGCCGAGCCGCAGCAACGTGTCCGACATCATCGCGCCATCGCGGATCCAGCTACGATCGTAGGAGCGGGTGCCAGGCTTCAATGCCGGACCGTCTCTGCTAATCAGGATGTGCGCGAGGGCGGTGCGAACCGTGTCCGCGATCGGCTGCTTCGCGGGTGGCACGGTGATGATGACGTGGCCGAGCTTTCGCCGCCAATCCTGCGCGGTAGTCTCGCGGGCGGTGTCGAATGCAGCGTGGTCAACCGCATAGCCTTCGCCGGCGAAAGGAAGCACCACCGGAATGTCGCGGCTCTCGCCGGGCGCAAGGGTGAGATCGTAGGCGAGCGTTGCGGAAGCCAGGCCAGTCGGATCTCTAGCGCTAGACGCACCCGTCGGCGTTGGAGTGATCATCAGCGCGCCCTGATCCAACGGGCGCGCGGTGACCGCAGTCGGCCTGACGACCGGCCGGACCGTACGCATGGTTGCCGCGTCGCCGTCGATCACGGGTGGACTGGTGACGGCCAGTCGCTCGCCGTTCCACGTGATTGCGGAGATCGGGCTCACGCCGCCCTGCTGGCTGAGGAACTGCGCCGGAGGATTGACCTGGAAGGGCCGGACTGCGAGCAGCAGGCGCAGAGTGCGACGCGTCGCGCCCGTATTGGTCAGACGCCACGCCGCCATCAGACGGGGCGCACGCGTGTCCGCGAAAAGCATGGTGGCAAGCGTCCAGCCCGGCGAAGACCAAGTCACCTGCGGCATCGGCAGGTAGCCGTCCTTCAGCGACTGGCGCGATGTCACGTCTGCCCACGTGAAGACATGGCCGTCCGCGACGACGAAGGGCTCGATCGAGAAGCCACCCTTGGCGACCTCGATCGCGCCATCCTCGCCGATCAGGCCGGACTGAGTGCCGCCGTCGGTACCGACAAGCGTCCAGTAGGGCTGTTCGCCGGAGAACCCGCGCGGATAGCTGCCGCGTGACGACGTGTTGGCCAGCGCGGCGATGAACGCGTTAGGGGTCTCTGCGAAGGCTGGCGGCTCGACCGCTAGCTCGGAGAGGCGCGCCGGCGCCGCGCCCGACGGCAGGACGATCCGTAGATAGCGGGTCTCGGTGTCGGCAAGCGCGATCGGATCGCTCCCGCCATCGCCTGCGGTGACCTCGCGGACCCGGCGCCACGTCCGCCCATCGTCGGACACGTCGATCGCGTAGCGTGTCGCCGCGGCACCTGGCGCCCAGTCGAGCATCAGACCGCCGAGCGCCTTGCGGCCGCCGAAATCGAGCGTCAGCGCGTCGCCGCCGCGCGCGACCCATGCCGTTGCGCGATCGCCGTCGGTCGCGCGCGGATCGCTCGCGTGCACCGGCGGCAACGGGCGCGGCGGCGGCAGCGTCGTCAGCGTCAGATCGTCCACCTCGAGGTCGCCGGCACCGCCGTCCCGACCACGGGCAAGCACGATTTCCATCGTTTGCGTGCGACGTAGCGTCCTGTCCACGCTCGGCCCCCAGGCGAAGCTGAGGTCGCGGGGGCGGATGCGCACCGTCTGCCATTCGGCGCTCGCGCGGAAGTTGGCGCGGCGGTACCACCAGACGTTGGTGCCGCTCGCATCGACGAACTTGATCTGGAGATCGTTGACGCCGCCTGTGCCGCGAACCTTCAGGGTCATCTCGAAATCGGCAGGCCAGTCGATCGGCAGCGTGCGCCGCACGAACGCATAGCCTGAAACCTGCGCGAAGTCGTAATTGAGCCGCAGCGCGTGCCCCGTGGCGCCCGCGACCGCGGCCAAGTGCGCGGAGACGCCATCGGACGCGCTAGCGGTCCAAGGCGTGGTAGCCTCGAACCCGTCGAGCGTGGTCGCCTCCACCGCGACCGCCGGCGCGGCGACGACGGCCATCACGCCAGCCATCCGCCGGTGAATCCGGCACGTTCCAGTCCGCGCCGGATGTGCGGATTGCGGCGCATGGTCCTCCAGATCATCCCGCTGCGCCAGTTCTCGATCATCGCAACGATCGGACCCTGATCGATGCCGAGATAGTCCTTGTCGACCCATCCGATGCCGGGGACGATCTGGCCGTGCAGCAGGGGTGCGGCGGGATCGGTCAGCGTCGGGTTGAAGGCGTCGAGAAAGCCGTATTTGCCGTAGATGGCGCGGCCGTAGCGCGCGACCATCGCCTGCGCGGTTGGCACCACGATCTCGGGCGCGAACGCGATCGAGCCGAGCGCGGCGGTAGGAGCTATCGTGCCGTCGTCGCGGTCGCCGGGCCCGCGCGCGGAATAGCTGAAGAACTCGTACGGCGTGCCCGGCGCGAACGCGATCGAGCCGAGCGCGGCGGTAGGAGCTATCGTGCCGTCGTCGCGGTCGCCGGGCCCGCGCGCGGAATAGCTGAAGAACTCGTACGGCGTGCCGCCGATGGTGCGCTTGAAATCTCCCGGCCCATCGCAGGCGGTAAGCCCCCAGACATCGGCGCCGTAGCCGGCGAACTTGCCGGCATTGGCGATCGCATAGCGCTGCTGCGCATAGGTCGCGCGCTTGCTGTTCTCGAAGTAGGTGATCCCGCGGCGCTTGGAGTAATCGTCCACCATGCCGCGGAAGTCGATCCAAATCTGGCTGTACTGGTGGCCGAACAGCGGCGCGAACCCGGTGAAGTAGTTGTCGATGGTCGACGTGTCCCACGACGGATCGAAGCGCGCCGTCCACTTCGCCCAGGTGTCCGGCGGCAGCGGATGCGTCGGTGACCCCAGCGCGAGGATGTAGAGGATCAGACTCTCGTTGTAGATGTTCCAGTCGCTCGGGATGAAGCCCGTTTCGGGATGCCATCCCATCGCCACGAAGGGCGCGCGCGGCGTGATCCAGTCCCACTCCACCGCGCCATAGAGCTGGTCGGCAAGCCTGCGGATGCGCGCTTCCTCCGGGTGTTCGCCATCGAACCAGCTCTGCGCGAACAGCACGCCGGCGAGCAGCAGCGCGGTGTCGATCGTAGACAATTCGCTGCGCGCGAACCGCTGGCCTTTGGTCGTGCCGAGGAAATGATAGAAGAAGCCCTTGTAGCCGCTGAACCCGGTCGGGTCCTTGCCCTGCGGCGCGTTCGCGAAGAAGGTGAGGGTGGCGAGCGTGCGTTGCCGGGCCTGTTCGCGCGTGATCCAACCGTGGGCGACGCCGATTGGATAGGCCGTGAGCGCGAAGCCGACCGCAGCGATGGAGGCGAAGCTCGGCGTTGGCCAGCGATCCGGCGCGAGGCCGTTTGCTGGATCGGTCGTGTCCCAGAAGAATCGAAACGTGCGCTCCTGAAGACCGGTGATGAGGTTGTCCACCGGCGCTGTGCTCGCCGGCTGGTGCGGCATCGTCGCGCATCCGCTGGAGAGGCCGGCGAGCAACAGGCCGCCGGTCCCGAGGAAATGTCGTCGGTCGAGCATCTACGCTCCTTGTTCGTGACGCGCTGCAGGGTGGGCGGCACGGTGCCGCCCACCCGATGTGAGGAACTAGAAGCGGTAGCCGACGCGGAACTGGATGCGTCTCGGCAGCGTGAGCGTGGTGGTCGCGTTCTGCGCGTTCGCCGGGTTGAGCGGATCGGCGGCGTGCGTGCCGGTGGCGTCGGTCACCTGCTGGTTGTTCACGTATCCGTCGAAGCCTGAGAAGTTCTTGTTGTTGAACGCGTTGAACAGGTCGACCGCGACGCTCACCTCATGCGATCCGAACAGCTTGACCTTGTTCTGGAGCGTCAGATTGACCTCGCAGTAGGCGAAGACACCGCCGATGCAGTTCTTCTGGGGATACGCGGACCGGATGACGTTGCGGACTGGGTTGGTAGCATCGAACACTTGAAATGCCTGGCCGCTCCCGAACGTGGACAGAGTTGAGAACTGGAATCCGAATGGAAGGTCGACGATGCTGGAGACGACGACGTGGTGACGTTCGTCGCCGGCACGTGGACGCCAGCCGTAGGCATCCGGAGTCACGCCATCGAGGCTGAACAGGTCACCGCCGTTCTGCTCGCCCTTGGAGAGCGTGTAGTTAATGTTCACGCCCCAGTGCGATGCCTGGGTATAGTCCTTGTCGATGGTGAAGTAGATCGCCTTGTAGCGGGTATCGAGCCCGTCATAGCCGATCAGCACGTTGTCGTAGCCGTAGCTGTTGGCCAGCGCGGTGTCGCAGCAGTCGCCGAGGCCGTTGTTCTTACGCGTGGCCCAGAGAGTCGTGTAGCCGTTGCGCCCGCGGATGTAGCTGGCGGTCAAGCTGGTGCGGAAGATGCCTACCTTCTGGCGCAGCCCTAGGCTGAACTGATCGGTCACCGGCGGCTTGGTATCGTTCTTCACGGCGAACAGCTGCGGGCGCCCGGTGGTGCCCGTCGCCAAGAGGTCGAGCAGTCCGTCGCGCGTCAGATACTTCGGATCCCATGCGACGGTCTGATTGCCATTGACGTTCACGCCGCCGTTCTTTGAGAAGTAGAAGTTGTAGATCGAATATTGCAGGCGGTACTGTTCATCCAGCGTGTTGTTGAACACGTTGCGATCGTAATAGCGGCCATAGCCGCCGAACAGCACCGTCGTCTGGTCGTCCTTGAAGTCGTAGGAGAAGCCGATGCGCGGCTGGAACATCTTTAGGTATGCCGGACGGTTCCGACCGGTGGCGATGTAGTCCTTGGGATTGTAGTAGTAGGTTTGCGGCAGCTGAGCGAGCAACGCGGCAGCGTTGGCAGGCGTGGCATATTTGTTGTTGTTCATGTTCGATTCGTAGTCCCAGCGGAGACCAAGGTTGAGCTGGAGCTTGTCGGTAATGTCCCAATCGTCCTGTCCGAACACGCCGAGCTGCGAGTTGCGTGCCCCGATATGCGTGTTGCCGACACCGAGCTGCGCCTGCGCGGGGAAGCTGAAATCGGTGCCGTTGGCGGTGTTGATGTCATAGGTATAGGTCGGCTGGACGTAGAACAGCTTCTGGAAATCGTAGTCCTGGAACGCCAGCTTGATGCCCGCCTTGAAGACGTGGCCGTCGAGGCCGCTGTAGGTCACGTCGTCGCGCAGCGTGTAGCTCTGCTGGTTGATGCGCTGGCTCGCGTTCTTGCCGCCGAACGTGATGACGCCGTTGTAGATGAACGTCGACTCGTTCGGATTGAGCGAGGTCGGGTTGTAGACGTAGTTCAGATAGCTGGCGTCGAACTGGTTGATGAAGTCGGCGCCCGTGTACGTCCATTTGTAGTCATAGGTGTCGACGGTGTTCTTCTTGTTCTCGGCGGCCGAGTAGGCGACGTTCTGGCCGTTGCCGAAGCCTTGGATGTCCGTCTCCGTCCGCTTTGAATACGACAGGTCGAACACTTGGTGTGCGTCCGGCGTGAACGTCAGCTTGCCGAAGAAGAAGTCGCCGCGGAACGGGCTGACGTAGGTGCCCTCGTACTGGCCGAACTGCGCCAGGTTGGTGGCGGTGCGATTGCCGAGCCGCACGTTGAACGCACGATCCTGATCGTTGCCTTCGTAGGCGCCGAAGAAGAACAGCTTGTCCTTGATGATCGGGCCGCCGAGCGAGGCGCCATACTGCTTGCGCGTGAATGAAGGTTCGGGGTTGCCGT
This sequence comes from Sphingomonas sp. BAUL-RG-20F-R05-02, assembly GCF_022662305.1. GTDB lineage: Bacteria > Pseudomonadota > Alphaproteobacteria > Sphingomonadales > Sphingomonadaceae > Sphingomonas. Next base: position 18,503 of record NZ_JAKNQH010000013.1, on the reverse strand, counting down.
CGCGCTTGTCTATGTACGCCTTCTCGGTCAGGCCCTTGCCGGTATACTGGCCGAACGCCTCGCCGTGGAACTGGTTGGTGCCGGACTTCGTCACCGCCGTGATGACGGCGGCGCCGGCCTGCTCGTACTCCGCCTTGTAGTTCTGCGTCAGCACGCGGAACTCGCCGATCGCAAGCTGGCCGAACGGGTTGCCGCGACTGTCCTGCTGACCGGCGATGCCGCCGTCGAGCACCTGGTTCTTCAGGCTGACGCCGTCGATGAACACGTTGACCTGGCTGCGCGTGGATGCGCCCGACTGGATGCCCTTGTTGGTTTCGCTGTCGACATAGGTGACGCCGGGGGCGAGGGCGGCGAACGAAAGGAAGTTCCGATCGGTCTGCGGCAGGGTGCGGATCTGCTGCTGGCTGATGTTGGTCGCGATCTCGCTGGTCTTAGTCTCGACGAGACGGCTGCCCTGCACCACGATGTCGCGTGTCGGTGCGGCGTCGGCGGACGGTTCGGCGCCCGCCGCCGGCGCGGCGGTCAGGGTCGCGTCGAGGGTCGCCGACTGGCCCACCGCGATGATCACGTCGCGTTCGAACGTCTCGCCGTTCGCTGCCGTGATCGCGATTGTGTACTGGCCTGGACGCAGGCCGTTGAGCGAGTAGTTGCCGTTCGGGTCGGTCGTTGCGCGCAGCGTCTGGTTGGTCGCCTGGCTGACGGCCGTGACGCTCGCGCCAGCCGCGCCCGTCCCGGTCGACGCGGTTGCCTTGCCGCGGATCGATCCGGTGGTGGTCTGAGCGTAGGCGGGCGCACTCGCTGCAACCACGGCAGTGAGTGCGGTCGCGCTAGAGAGTGCCAATCGTAGCATCTTGATCTTCATTGTCATTCCCCTGTTGCGTCCGGCTTTCCGGATGTTTCTGTTCGATTCAGCCCTGTCGTGTGGTGGCTCGCGGCACGAGCTCGGGCAGGCTGACCTCAAGCGGACCGTCGCCGTCGCTGGCGATCAGCTCGGTCAGCCGGACGACTGCGCGCGCCCCGATACTAGCGATGTCGACGCGCATCGTCGTGAGCGCGGGCGACACCATCCGGGCGAGCGGGATATCGTCGAAGCCGCCGATGGCGATCCGGTCGGGAACTGCGATCCCGGCCTCACGCAGCGTGACCATGACGCCGAGCGCCATCATGTCGTTGGCAGCGAATATGCCATCGACCGCGTCGATGCCTTGCAGAAGCGTCTCGGCGGCGGCCACGCCCGAGGCTTCGTGGAAGTCTCCCGGGATCACGCGCGCGGCAAGGCCGGGCACCTCGGCGATCGCGGCCGTATAGCCGCGCGCCCGCTCCTGCGCCTCGCTGTTGCCCAGTGGCCCCGAGAGGTGGACGATGCGCCGGCAGCCGGTGGCGATCAGGTGACGCGTCATCGCGACCGCCCCGCCGAAGTTGTCCACGCGGATTTCGGCGCGTTGTTCACTGTGACCGGCGCAGTTGATGAGGACCGTAGGCACGCTAGGCGGAAGCTGTCCCGCGAGATGCTCCGGATCGACGTGCGGCGCCATGACGATCATGCCGTCGACGCGTCCGCGCATCGTCCGCAGCGCCTCGACCGCACGTCGCGGATCATGATGCATGTTCGATAGCAGCAGCTGCAGTCCACATTCTGACGCAGCGCGATCCATGCCGCGCAGTACTTCGGAGAAAAATTCGCCGTGCAGGTCCGGCAGCACCACTCCGATCGCGTTCGCCCGGGCAAGACTGAGATTGCGCGCGCCAGCGTGCATCACGTAGCCCAGCGTCGCAGCTGCCGCCTCGACCCGCTGACGCAGCGCCGGCCGGACGTTCTCATGCCCGTTCAGCACGCGCGACACCGAAGCCACGGACACCGCAGCCTCGCGCGCAACGTCGCGGATCGTGGCATGAGCCATCTTCTTGTTATCCTCCCCGGCCGACATCGGTGCTGGTACCGTGCCGATCTTGCCGCTTGCTGTAACCGGTTACATCAAGCAAAGACGCAGATCAAGATGATGATCCACGAAGCGGCGATGCTAGAACGCTGCGTGAATATGGGCGGAGGGTGTGGGATGGACGATCGGATTTCGCGTCGCGCGGCGTTGATGAGTGTGGCGGCCGCCGCGGCGTGGGCAACAAGTCCCGCGCGCGCTTTGTTGGGTCAAACGCACGGCACGCTGCCCGCCTCGGTCGAATCGCTGCTCGCGCGGATGAGCGTCGAGGAGAAGGCCGGCCAGTTGACGCTGATGGCGGCGGCGTGGGCGGGCGGCGCCGCAAACGCGCTCAACCCGATCTCGGCCACCGGCACGTTCGATACGCAACTTGCCGACGTTCGCGCAGGCAGGTTGACCGGCGTGTTCAACGGCAACGGCGCCGAGATGGCGCACCGGATGCAGACCGTCGCGATGCGGGAGTCCCGGCTCAAGATCCCGCTGCTGTTCGCCGCCGACGTGATCCACGGCTTCCGCACCGTCTTCCCGGTGCCGCTCGCCGAAGCGGGCAGCTTCGAGCCGGCGCTTGCCGAACGGACCGCGCGCGCGGCGGCAGTGGAGGCGTCTGCGGCTGGCATCGACTGGACGTTCGCCCCGATGGTCGACATCGCACGCGACCAGCGGTGGGGTCGGGGTGTCGAAGGTGCGGGCGAGGACGTGCTGCTCGGGCGGATGATGGCGGCCGCGCGCGTGCGTGGCTTCCAGGGCGACCGCGGACTGGCGGCCGATGACGCGGTGCTTGCCTGCGCGAAACACTTCGTCGCCTACGGCGCAGGCGAGGGCGGCCTCGACTACAATTCCGTGGACGTTTCCGAACGAACTTTGCGTGACGTGTATTTCCCGCCCTTCCAGACGGCGTTTGGCGAGGGGGCGCAGACGGTGATGGCGTCGTTCAACGAACTGTCCGGCATCCCTGCGACGGCAAATCCTTGGCTTCTTGATACAGTGCTGCGCAAGGAGTGGGGGTTCGAAGGCTTGGTCGTGTCGGATTACACCGGCGACATGGAGCTGATCGGTCATGGCTTCGCGGCGGACGCGCGCGAGGCGACGCGGCTCGCGTTTATGGCGGGTGTCGACATGAGCATGCAGAGCGGCTTCTACATCGATCATCTCCCAGCGCTGGTCTCAGCGGGCGCGGTGCCGATGGCGCGCCTCGATCAGGCGGTACGCCGCGTCTTGGCGTTGAAGGTGAAGCTGGGTCTGTTCGAGGATCCGTTCCGCCGGATCGATCCGAAGCGCGAGAAGGCGCGAATTCGCACCGCGCCCATGCTTGCCCTGGCGCGGGAGTCGGCAAGGCGTTCTATCGTGCTGCTCAAGAACGACGGCGACCTGTTGCCACTGCCGAAGCGCGGCAAGCGGATCGCCCTGATCGGTCCCTTCGCGGCCGGGCAGCACGACCTGATCGGTCCTTGGAACGTCTATGGCTCCGATGCCGATGGGGTCGACCTGTTGACCGGTGTCCGTGCCGCCGTCGCCGATCCAACTTTCGTCACGATGACGCTGGGCTCCGGCGTCGAGCAGCCGATCCCAGGCGGGATCGCTGCGGCCGTGGCTGCGGCGCGGGCCGCCGATATCGTCGTTCTGGCCATCGGCGAGGGACAATCGATGTCCGGCGAGGCGCAGTCGCGCGATGCGATCGTCGTACCCGCACCACAACAGGCGCTCGCCGGAGCCGTTGCGGCGACGGGCAAGCCGGTGGTCGTGCTGCTCCGCAACGGCCGCGCGCTTGCGCTGGAGGGTGCGGCGCTGGCTGCACCGGCGATCTTGGTGACATGGTTTCTGGGGTCGCAATCGGGTCCGGCGATCGGCGACATCCTGTTCGGCGCGGAAGGGCCGTCCGCGCGGCTGCCGGTCAGCTTTCCGTACGCGACTGGGCAGGAGCCCTATCATTACGACCACAAATCGACGGGCCGGCCAAATCCGCCCGGCGATTCCGAGCCGTACAAGGCGCACTACCGCGAGGTTCCGAATGCAGCATTGTTTCCCTTCGGCCATGGGCTGACCTATGGCCGGATCACCTATGCCGGGCTGGAACTGGGCGATACGCGGATGGCGTGGGACGGCACGCTGACGATCCGCGCGACCATCACCAACAGCGGCACGCGCGCCGCGGAGGAGGTGGTCCAGCTCTACATCCACGACGTCGCCGCCAGCATCACCCGCCCGGTCCGCCAGCTGAAGGCTTTCCGCAAGATAGCGCTCGCGCCCGGCGCGGCGCAGGTGGTGACGTTCACGCTCAGCCGCGCCGACCTGTTGTTCCACGGCGTTGACATGTCACCGACGGTCGAACCCGGCGTCTTCAATGTGTGGATCGCACCCTCGGCGCAGGCGGAAGGGGTGAGCGGCACCTTCACCCTGATGCAAGCCTAGTCATTCTGCTCACGAATGTTCGTCGAGAGGCTGGCGACGATCTGTGCATGGACGCCTCGCCGCAGCGGGTTGGCGAGCATCAGCAGTGCGGCCGTGGCGAGGCCGAGTGCCGGTGCGCCAAGCATCAACCATCGTATGCCGACTTGCGCAGTCGGGCTTTGCGGTCCTGCCGGCACGTACCCGATGCGCATATAGACCAATCCCAGCGCGCCGGCAGCCGCCGCCACTGCGAGCTTCTGCATAAGGGCGGCCACGCCGAACGCCATCGCCTCAACGCGCACGCCGTGGCGCATCTCGCCATATTCGACGGTGTCGGGCAGCATCGCATGGAAGCCGATGTTGAGGCCGGTGAAGACGACCTGAAGAGACAGGAGGAAGAGGCGGGGATGGTCGTCACCCGTGGCGGCGAAGCCGATCGCGGCGACGGCCCCGATCGTACTTGCGGCGAACCACGTCGTCCGTGTCTCGATCCGGCGGGCTACCAGCGTCCAGATCGGAACGGAGAGTGTGCCCGCAAGACCCATGACGGCCAGTGTCTGTGGACCACCGGATGGATCGGACAGCACATTCTTGAAGTAGTAGAGCACAGATTGGTTGAGCAGCGCAGCGGCCATTCCCGCGGAAGCTGCGGCAAGGTTGAGCGTCACAAAGGCGCGGTTGCAGCCAAGTGTGCGCCAGCAATCGCGTAGAGACGGTGCCGCCGCATGCGGTTGATGCAGCATCTCTGGTGCCGTACGTGCAACGTTCAGTAGAAGCGGCGTGGCGAATGTGGCAGCCAGAATCGCCGCTGCGAAGAAGCCGGCGCGACCCGTGGGGTCGCCCGTCATCTGCAACCCGATCCAAGGCGTTGCCAAGACTACGATAACGGCGGCGAGTGCGCCAAACAGCATCCTCATGCCCGCGAGAGTGGTGCGATCGGAGCTTTCCGTACTAATCCGCGCGCTCCAAGCAGCGTAAGGCACGTTCACAAGAGCATACATCGTGCGAAAGCTGATTTGCGCCAGGAGCGCCGCGCCCGCTGTCCAAGCGACATCTAGCTTCGTCGGCAGGTACAGCGCGATGGAACTCAATGCGAGCGGTGCGGCGGCCGCATAGATGAACCGGCGGTATGACGTATTTGGCCGCTGAGCGATCATTCCGACGATCACGTCGGCAAGGCCGTCCCACACCGCGCCCGCCATGTAGATCAGTCCGGACAAGGCAGGCGGCAGGCCGAGCACGTCCGTGTAGAAGAACAAGAGAAACAGAGAGACGCTCTGCCAGTAGAGATTGAACGCAAGGTCCCCGGAGGCGAACCGCAACAGCGAGGTTGTAGACGGACGTTCGATCTGCATTCCGCCTTGGATCTACCATGAATTAGCGTGGGCGGCGAGTTGGGGCGGCGAGCGATCTCTACTTGTGGGACAGCTTCAAGGGTGATCCGCTGACGGCGTCTCTGCGATTGTCTGACCGCTCAAGCGAAATCGCATTCGCCAGGCCGCGCCAACTTCGCGCGTAGGTCGTGCAAGGTGACGACGCGGTCTCCCGGCAAAGGTGAATCAAGCTCCAGCTTGGTCTCCAAAACGCTCGCCGACCATCGTCTCGCTCAACGTCCAGAGCGCCTCGGCGCGTTCGGGATCGAGCGCGTACGACTGGACGCCGCCGCGCTCCTCCGGATCATCGACGACGGCGGCGACGTGGCAATCCTCGCAATAGCGGCCGCCTACGTCGTCCGCCGACGCTACGGTGGCAGTCCACACGCTCGTCGCCGCACCTTGAGCAACCGTCTTGTACCGAAAGGTGGCAAGGCCGGCGGCGGCGTTCCGCTCGTTGATGGTGCGGATCAGCTGGGCCTCGGCCGAAGGATCGGTATGGCGGCCAAGCTCGGTTCGAATCCCACCCGGATGCGCCGCCGTAGCTCGGAGGCCAACGTCTCTATGGCGGCGGTCGAATTCAACCGCGAAGAGCACGTTGGCGGTCTTGGACCGGCCATAGGCGACGAAGGGCGCATAGGGGCTGCGCTCGAAGCCGGGATCATCGAGATCGACGTCCGTGAAGCGGTGACCGGCCGATGCGAGGACGACGAGCCGTCCGTCTCTTGCGATCATCGGGACGATGCGGTTCACGAGCAGGAAGTGGCCGAGGTGATTGGTTCCGAACTGAGTTTCGAAGCCGTCTACCGTATGTCCGAAGGGAGTTGCCATCACTCCCGCGTTGGCGATCACCGCATCGAAGGGGCGGCCATCGGCCAGCAGCGCGTCGGCGCACGCGCGTACGCTTGCAAGGTCGGCGAGACTAGCCGGACAAGCTCCAGTCCGCCACCGCCCGACGCCGCAGCCCCGCGTACCGGCGTGGTTGCGCGCTCCGCCTTGTCGAGATCACGTGCGGTGCCGACCACCTGCGCTCCGTGCGCGACCAGCGCTCGCGCGGTCTCGACGCCGAGACCTGCGGATACCCCGGTGACCAGGATGCGCTTGCCGGTGAGATCATGACCGCGAAGAACCTCGTCGGTCGTGGTGGTGTCATCGAACGTGATCGTCATCGCTGGATCCTCTTCATCGGTTGCGGATGAAGAGATGGGGCACGGACGAAGCATCGCCTCGTCTGATCTGCTCGCTATCTTGCCCGATCGCCTCAGGAGGGTTGCGGGTCGGGCTTCCCCTGCGCACGTTGGGCCAATGCAACAACAACTTCTTCGCCTACGCGATCTGATCGGCCGGCATGCCCTTGCGGAGCGCACCGACACCGTCATAGATGGTCTCACACTGCTGCGCGCTTCGGCACCCGGTGCCGTCACCACTGGCGTCTTCGAACCGCGCGTGTGTGTCGTGCTTCAAGGTGCCAAGCTGGTGACGATCGGCGGCGAGACGTTCCGGTACGATCCCGCCAGCTACTTCGTCGTGAGCGTGGCGGTGCCGGCGAGCGGTGGCGTGGCCGAAGCGACACGGACGGAGCCCTACGTCGCGGTGAGCCTCGTCATCGATCGCGCCGCAGTCGCCGCCCTTCTGACCGAACTACCCGAACGCGCTTCCAACTCGCAGCGGGGCTTCGGTGTAAGCAAGGTCACGCCTGCGCTTCTCGACGCGCTCGGGCGCGTGCTGGACCTGCTCGACAATCCGGCGGACGTCGCCGTGCTCGGTTCGACGCTTCAACGGGAACTGCTCTACCGTCTGCTTCAGAACGACGATGGCCAACTGCGCCGGGTCGCACAGGAGGATAGCAGCACCGCGCGCGTCGCGCGTGCGGTGAGTTGGATACGCACCAACTTCGATCAGCCACTGCGGATCGACGAACTCGCCAGAGCCGTGGGAATGAGCCGCGCATCGCTCCACCGGCACTTCAAGGCGGTCACGACCATGAGCCCGCTCCAGTATCAGCAGACGCTGCGTCTTCAGGAGGGGCGGCGGCTGCTGCGCGAAATCGGCAGTGCCCAATCGAGCGCCCACCGGGTTGGATATGGAAGCGCGTCGCAGTTCAGCCGCGACTACGCCCGTCTGTTCGGGCTTCCTCCGGCGCGCGATGCCGCTGGGCTGCGGAGCGCTGCACCGAAGGGGCGAGTCGATGGGTGACTTCGAAGGGGCCGGTCGGTCGGCCGTTGGCGCAAAAGCGTGGCGATCTGGCCCATGCACTCTCGGCATACCGCTCAGCAGGTTCGCCGGGAGTTTCAAACTAGACGGCGGCTATCGCTGTGGTTCACTGTCCTCGTCATTCGCCGTCCGTTCGTCGACGTCAATCTGGAGACGGCGTCCAAGCGCCGCAAGCGAAGTCGCATAGCTCTGGCGCAGCTTCCGGTACCGCTCGAAAGTCCTGCTCTCGTCGGCGAACAGCGTGTATCCCGCCTTTTCCATCCGTGCTCGATGCGAGCGGAAGCGTTCGCGGTCGGTGGTCTCGGCCTGCTGCTGATGCGCTGTCGCAAACTGATCGGCCATGTCGCCGAGCATGCGCGCGCCGGTCCTCAGCACGAAGTGCGCGCCGGCGCGGGCTTCCGGAAGCGGATCCGATACGGAGGCGTCGAGCAGCGCCGCCGCGTCCAGAACGGCGCCGAACGCGGCCAGCCACTCGCACCGGCTGTCGTTGGAGCGGAAGAACAGCAGGATCGGGAACGCCCGGTGGCTGATCGCCACCTCCGTCGCCCACAGCTCCCAAGATTCGAAGAATGGGCCGAGCCGTCCGATGATCGCCTCCTCGGCATATGTCTCCAGGATGGCGATGCCCGCTGGCGGCAGTGTCACGTGGGACTCGAGCCTCAACACGATAGTTTCACGCCGGCTGAAGCCCGCCTGTATCGATATGAGGAAGGTCGAGACGACCGTCACTGTCGCGAGGCCCGCGACCGAGCATATCAGCACGGCTATCCGCGTGAAGTCCCCCTCGACCTTGCCGTTGATTCCGAGCGTGGAGAAGGCGGAACCGGCGGCATACAGCGCATCAGCGAGCGTTTTGAACTCGGGCGCGAAGTGCGCGCGGTCAGCCCAGAAGATGAGGCCGAAGCCGACGATGAGCAGCGCCGCCCAGACCACCAGGTTTAGAACCAGCATCAGTGGAGCGAGACATGCGCGGATCGTCTGGCGCAGACGTAGTCCCGCGATGCGATTGGTGCTCGCCTGCCATAATGGGAAGAGCGCCATGGTGAGCGCCGGACCGACGCGAAGCACCGCGCTGCTGGCGCGTGGCACCAGCAGCGATCGGAAGATGTCCGCGGCGGTGACCACCAGAAGGATGCAGCCTGCCGTTCCGAAGAGGAGATCGGTCATCGATGGGCACCTTCCGTCGTCAGGACACTTCCAGCGACGCTGACGAATTCGTCGCGCGGAGGCTACATGACCCGGAACGGCTAGCCAACCGCTCATGCGATTCGATCCATCGACCGAATGCAGCCGGCCCGACCGCCTCTATGGCGCAGCCACTGACGCTCGGATCACTAGCGAAGTCAAACCCCTGGATAGGTCGATGGGCTCTCACGGAGGCCTTGCCGGACCAAGGTCGCGACGAGCGTGCCGCCTCAAAGCATGTCGTATTTGATCTGCTCGGGCGCAATGGACCAGAGCATCGGCAGGAAGTCGGGCTGTGCGAGTTCCTCGCCACCCGTGAGCTCCATCCACATGCCGAGTTTGCGTCGGCCGAGCATCTGGCGTTCGCCGTCGTCGAGCATGACCACGTCGCCGTCGCGGTACGTCTCCATCGGCTGCCAGTCGGGTTCCCAGGTGGTTCCGGCAGCGTCCTTCTCCGGATGATGGAACGCGTCGCCGGTCACCTGCACGTCCGGGACGGCGGGTGCGTGATGTAGGCCGATGCCGAGCGAGCCCTCGATCTCTGCACGTGCGGTCGGCGGCAGATCGGCGAAGTCCGGGTCTAGCTTCTCGTTGGTCATCGGGTCGTTCCTCGGGGCTGGAGATCAGGCGTTTCGTCGCTGCGTGTTGCAGCCTGAACGCGGGCGACCGTCACATGATCCGGCCCCGTCACCTCGCGTCATCACGAGCTTCGACCTGCGCCTGCCCTGACGGCGACGACCGGTAGATGATCGGCGGCTTTCTGCTAGAAGGCTTGACGAACTCGTGCCGCAGTTGGACGTCGGCTCTTTCTTAGACCCCGCGGCCGCCTGCGAACGGCAAGATCGCATCACCGGTCGGCGTCAGCCGGCCGCTCACCCGACGGCGTCCATGTTCTGCTATATCGAGGGGCTAAGGGCTGGCTCTCCTACTTGCCTTTCGGTGGAGTCGCTTCGATCGCATCAAGCTGTGCGAGCAGGTCGGCGAACTGATCGTCGTCGGGCTGGAGATGGTAGACGCGGCTCAGCTTTGATCCGAGCGCGTCGAGATCCTTCTGGGTGAGCAAACCCACGGCTACGGCTCGCTCGGTGTGCAAACGTCATCTCCTTGGGCTTCGGACATCAACCAAGGCGAAGCGTGTTTTGTTGCGAATAGATCGCACGGAACGTTGATTGGGGTCTGTTTGGATGTCGCGATTGCTGTATCCGTCACGGACGCCACGTCGATCAACATGCCGTCAGGAGGAACGGGTCGGCGAGGCGCGGGACGGCTCTGCTTGAGGCTCCTGGGTTAGACTTGCGTGCCCATCTGCGGCTCCGCCTGGCCCTGCCGCCCCCGCTCGCGGATCAGCGCCTTGAGCTGCTTCTTCAGCGTATCGCCCGAAAGGTGCGCATGCACGCTCTCGTGCTGCTCCTTCGTGAGTTGCCGCTCGATGTCCTTGATGGTTGGGTATGATCCAGATCTGGCGAGTTCGTACGCACGTTCGACGGTGTTCTTCATGGTGTTTCCCCCTGGCAGTCGCGCCCCAAGCATGCCCCTATAATTGAGGCTCTGGCGGCTCGCCACGGTCATTATCCAGCCGTCGCGGATCGCGATCCGTTCTCCATCCCGCTGAACGGCATGGCTGCAGTGAGGCCGCTTGAGCCCAGCCGCAGCATGAATGATCGTACGTCCTGCCCGCGCTTTCCACAGGAATGTGATGGCCAGCGGCTTGACCAGACCCGATCCCACATGGAACATAAAGCGAACAAACCGAGTCTTGCTCTTTATGCTCACGACCCCGACACTCTCCTCGTCGACCATCGCGCGGCTCCGTGCGATTGCCGTTCCGTCGACCAGCTACCGAACCGTGCCGTTCGGCGTGGAGGGACTCGACGCGCGACTGGTTGGACGCGGTCTGCGCGCAGGCGCGCTCCACGAGGTGGCGGCGCGCAGCTGCTCGCTGATGGACGATGCCGCGGCGACGCTGTTCCTGGCCGGCATTGCCGCTCGCGAGGCGGCGGGGACGGGTGCGCCGGTTCTCTGGACAAGCTGCCGGTGCGATCTCTATGCGCCGGGGCTGGCGCAAGCCGGGCTCCGTTCGGCGGACGTGATCCATGCGCAGCCACGCGACGACCAGCAGCTGCTCGCGGTGGTCGAGGACGCGATCCGTGACGGGACGCCGGCGGTGATCGCGGAGGCGTCACGCGTGTCGATGGTGGCGACCCGCCGGCTGCAGCTGGTGGCGGCCGAAGCCGACATCCCGGTGTTGCTGATGCGACGCCGGCGCAGCCGCGACGCCGACCCGCTCGGCGAACCTTCCGCCGCCTGGACGCGGTGGCGGATCGGCGTCGCGCCGTCCGAACGGCTGCCGGTCGCGGGCGTGGGACGCGCGCGCTGGTCAGTTGAGCTGGCGCGGCAGCGCGGCGGCGAGGCCTTCTCCCTGGTTCTGGAGGCATGCGATGAGACGGGTCGTCTCGCTGTTCCTGCCGCACCTCGCCGTCGAACGGCTGAGGCGGTTGGAACGGCCCGCGGCGCCGCCGCCTGAGCGGCCGCCACTCCAGCTCCCGGTCGATGACGACCCCGGCGCCTGCTCGGTGCCGCGGGGCGGCGGCTGGCGACCCGGCGCGCGCTGGGCACGGTCCGAGACTTCGACGCGCGAGGAGGTCGAGCGGCAGATCGCCGCGCTGCCGGTCCACGCCAAGCCCCCGGTCCGCGAACTCGGCCGACGATCGGAAGCCGCCGAGCATCCGTTCAAGCGCCAGGCGCCATCCCGGGATGGCGCAAACGCTGGGGCCTCTGTCATGGTGCCGGCGCCAGAGATAGTGGTGCAGACGCCCATGGCGCTTGTCGCGAAGGTGGGCCGCCGCGAGGAGGTGGTCGCCGCCTGCGCCGCGGCCACTGCGCTCGGCATCGCGGTCGGCATGGCGGCGACGCATGCGCGTGCGCTCGTGTCCGACCTCGACGTCCGCCCGCATGATGCCGTCGCCGACCGGCGCCTGCTCGACCGGCTGGCGCTGCTGGCGGTGCGGCGGTGGTCGCCCGTAGCGGCGGTGACGCCGTCCGACGGCATATGGCTCGATCTCGCCGGATGCGATCATCTGTACGGTGGCGAGGCTCGCTTCTGCCGACGGCTGCATGCGTGTTGATTTCCACTGAGAGCTGACCCGGAGAAGGCATAAATTTCCACCGAGAAGTGACCCGTGTCTCAATCTCACCCCGGCAGGCTGTCGGGGGATCAAGGAGTGATAGACATGGCGTTACTGAGCGTCATCCGGCGCTGGGCATTCCGGGACGGGATGTCGATCCGGGAGATAACCCGACGTACAGGGCTTTCGCGCAACACGATCCGCAAATACCTGCGGTCGGACGCGCTGGAGCCGAAGTTCGAAACGGTCGACCGGCCGAGCAAGCTGGATCCGTTCGCGGACCGGCTGTCGGGATGGTTGAAGACGGAAGCGAGCAAATCGCGCAAGCAACGGCGCACCGCCAAGCAGATCCACACCGACCTGGTCTTGCTGGGCTATGACGGGTCGTACAGTCGGGTAGCGGCGTTCATCCGGGTGTGGAAGGCGAACCGTCAGGTTCAGGAGCAGACGACGGGCCGGGGCATATTCGTGCCGCTGGTGTTCACCGCCGGCGAAGCCTTTCAATTCGACTGGAGCGAGGACTGGGCTATCCTGGGCGGCGAGCGGGTGAAACTGCAGGCAGCACACACCAAGCTTTCACACAGCCGCGCGTTCATCGTGCGAGCGTATCCGCTCCAGACCCACGAGATGCTGTTCGATGCGCACCAGCATGCCTTCCGCGTGCTGGGCGGAGTGCCGCGGCGCGGGATCTACGACAACATGAAGACAGCGGTCGACCGTATCGGCACGGGCAAGGCGCGGCAGGTCAACGCGCGCTTTGCGGCAATGGCGAGCCACTATTTGTTCGAGCCGGAGTTCTGCAATCCGGCATCGGGTTGGGAAAAGGGTCAGGTCGAGAAGAACGTCCAAGATGCCCGTCGCCGGCTGTGGCAGCGGCTGCCCGAACTTCCCGATATTGCTGCGCTTAACGCATGGCTGGAAGAGCAGTGCATCGCGCAGTGGGCACAGATCCCGCACGGCAACCTGCCGGGCACTGTTGCCGAGATATGGGCGCAAGAAGTGCCGGAACTGATGAAACCGGGGCGCCCGTTCGACGGCTTCGTCGAGCATATCAAACGGGTGTCGCCGACCTGCCTCGTCCATTTCGACCGCAACCGCTACAGCGTCCCGGCGTCCTTTGCGAACCGGCCGGTGAGCCTGCGGATCTACCCTGAGCGCATCGTCGTGGTCGCGGAAGGGCAGCGGCTATGCGAGCACGTCCGGGTGATTGACCGGGCACACAGCTCGCCAGGACGGACCATCTACGACTGGCGCCACTATCTGGCGGTGGTCCAGCGCAAGCCGGGTGCCATGCGAAATGGTGCGCCCTTTGCGGCGTTCGCCAAGGCGCTTAAGCTCGACGATGACGCCACCAAGCTCGAAGCTGCGGTGAAGGACATGCACCAGGGCGATGACCTTATGAGCGAACTGGCGGAATCTGCCGTCAACGTTGAAGCGGTTGGGGACTAAATTGCCGAGCCGGGCTGTAAGCCTGGCCCGTCCGCCTTATCTGAGATGTAGGTCCGGCAGCGTTGGGCGTGTCGGCAAATTGGAGATACCCCATGGGTGAGTTCACCGACAAGCTCGACGCTGCTGGCAACAAGATCGCAGGCAACGTGAAGGAAGCCGTTGGTAAGGCGACCAACAACGACAAGCTGACTGCAGAGGGCGAGGCCCAGCAGGTCAAGGGCACGGGTCAAGACGTCAAGGGCAGCGTCAAGGGCGCGCTTGGCGACGAGATCTAACCGGCGCGTTGGGGCTGTTTAAACAGCCCCAACCACTGGTATTGTTAAACTTTCGACAGCCGTGCAGACTCTTTCAACTTTATAGTTTGGTCATCGACGTCACTGACAATTACGCCAACGTGAAGATCATCGCCTTTTTCCGTGCCGAGCGACTTAGTCGCTTCCTGCCCATCCATCGACACTTCAAGTTGTCCCGTGACACCGATTTCGTTGAGTGCCGACTGGATAACAGTCGCTACGTCTTTGGCATTAGCCATAATGTCGTCTTTTGTGACTAGCGGAACTGAGGGCCACTCCGCTGTGTACGTCGAGACATAGCAGGTACCGAACTGGATAGCGAATGATGTGACGTCAGGGATCTGTTCTCACGAATGGTACGATCCGTAAGAACGGACGGTCGATCATCAATTTGTTAACGCAGGTTCCGCGCTTAGGGCATAGCTGGTGGGAAGCGGCCTGTCCGCTTTGGTGCAGGGGCCGCGGTAAGCGGACGTCCGTTCAGATAGCGGGGCATGCGTGCGATCGGCCGCTCTTTGGAGGTTACAGCCCGGCCGCTTTCAGGGACAAGGCTCACGTAATCTGCTGTTCGTTCAGTTCATATTGTTTGAATGGCATCGTCGAACGGTTTCCCACCTTAGCAGCTGACGTCGCAGAGGGAATGCGATGCTTGTGAGGGTCACAGCCCTTCTACCCTCCTGCCAACGGCCGAAATGCAGGAACTGGAGTGGAACATCGGGCAATCTGTGATCCCGGTGTGATCCCAGGCATACAGATGCTATGAGGTAGACGAAACAACGGGCAGTGCCATTTCCTGACGCACAATTGGGGCGTCGATGCCAGCCGCCGGCTCCGCCACTTCGCTGTCGTTAGCGCCAGCAGGCGGCTCGGCGTCCGCATCAGCCGACAGAGCGTCGATCTGCGCTTTCCTTGCTCGTTCCTGTTCAACCACCTGCACGGCAGTCTGCAGGGGCAGAAACATTCTCGCGCCACCATCATACGGCTCGAAACCGAGCGCTTCATAAAATGGAATGACGTCTGCGTTGATTGGCGTCAGGATCATGTGGGGGAGGCCGATCTGTGGGCCAATCTCCGCAAAGATCGTGATGGCCGTACCAACAAGGATCTTGCCGAGGTCTCGTCCCTTATATCGATCTCGGACGGCGACGTTAACCAGATGAAGGCAGGGGAACCACCTGCCTTCGCCAAAGGCATGATAGTGGAAGCCTTTTAGCTTTTGGATATTCTCTACCGCCGTCGCGATTGCGAAGTACCCGATGAGCGTGTCATTGGATTTGAGGTGCATGCAATGCACCCGAACAGTGCCTCGCCCGTCACACTTCAGGCCTTCCTTCGACAGCCAACGATCAACCTCATATTCTCCACAGCGAAACCCATTTACCCAGGTTTCGCTGCTGAGTGGCTTGTAGAGAAATTCCGGTGTCGGTCCTGCGGACCCCACTTACGCGTCCGTTTTGACGTGCGTGAAGTGCATCCTTACGACGTCCCGCAATGCCTCGGTCGGCGCAGCATGTGTGCGAGCACCAAACCTAAACGCAGCCGCAGTGGCGCTATAAGCAGGCTTACCGGGTTTGAAAGGAGATCCCTTCACCGGCTTACCCTGCGATGGCTTAAACGACCCGGAACGAGTCGATCGTACTGACATTTGACCCTCCTCGGCCTTGATTGATTGCAACCTCGTCACAGCATCTTGGACTGTTGACGCTACGGTCAATATAAGGGGACGTTCCCTAACGAACGCAAGCCAAATGCGGTTAACGTACCGCTTCGTTGGCTAACCGAGACAGGGGTGTATGCTGGCGCAACCAACATTGTTGGTTGCGCCAGCATACACCCCTGAACCGCGAGATCAATAGCGATATTCGCAAGCCACGGTGTAAAATACGATATAGGAAGGTTGCTCGAAATTGCAAAATATGCTTTTGCAACAAAATGCAGAACAGGGATTTCCGTACTCTCGAACGACAGCTCCTCACCGAAATTGCAACGAAAGATCGTGAGATTGCACTGCTCAAAGCCGAGCGCGAGGTGCTCGAACGAGTACTATATAATGCACGAAAGCGAGAAATAGGAGACCTCGAGGTAACGCGATCGAACAGCATCGGGCGCGTCATGGCCGAGGCTGCCATTTTGAAGCGACTGGAAGGCGCTTTGAGGGCGGGTGTCGACGTCCGGCAGCTGGAGCTCACCGCTCGCACCGCAGTCCCTAGCCTCGCCCAATCCACATTCAGGTCCCATCTTCATCGATTGAAAGAACGTGGTCTGATCGAAGCTCCAAAACGGGGAAGCTGGAGGCTGGTAGAAGACAAGCCGATATTTAGCGTCGGCGATCTCGTTCGACACGGAAAACTTGGCGTTGGCACGATCACCGGACTTCATGAACCGTCCACCCTTTCCGATCGCAATTCGCCCAGCGGGAAAAGGGAAGTAGGTTGGACGTACTTGGTTGATTGGGATGGACCGGAACAACAATCAGGTCGCTACATCGGGAAATTTCTGGAACTGGTGCACTCAGCTGGTGAAAGCCGTTAGCCGTAGCGGCGCAGGATCTCGCCATACCCCCCGTCGAGGTCAAACGCCGGCATCTCCCCGCTCATGTTCAGGCGAATGACCATCCCTAGCCAGCGGTCGTGTTCGCCGCCCACCACGCGCAAGCGAAAATCTCCGCCACCCCATGCCGCCTCCTGCTTAGAGCGAGACAGGAACGTCTTATGAATAGCGATGTGGTGATCCGGCAAGAGGCTTCCTATGTTGGGCTAGCGTAGCGCTTCAATGGTGAGATCGAGAAAGCCTTGTTCCCCTTGTGTGCCGCCCGACCGTCCCCCACTATCCTTGGAGAGCGGAGAACCGAGATGGCCAAGGTATTCTTTTCGTACTCGCACGCTGACGAAGCGTTGCGGGACCAGCTGGAGAAACAGCTCTCGCTCCTAAAGCGGCAGGGGATCATCGAGACGTGGCATGATCGCCGGATTGGAGCCGGGCAGGAGTTTGCCCGCGAGATCGACCAGCATGTCGAGAGTGACGACATAATCCTGCTTCTGGTCAGCGCCGATTTCATTGATTCCGACTATTGCTATGACCTGGAAATGCGGCGGGCGATGGAGCGCCATGACGCGGGCGACGCTATCGTCATTCCAGTGATTCTTCGCCCATGTGACTGGCATGGTACGCCGTTCGGTAAGCTTAACGCGACGCCACCCGACGGGAAGGCTATCACCACCTCGCCTGATCGTGATCAGGCGCTGCTGGAAGTTGCGAAGGCCGTGCGTGGCGCAGCCGACCGGCTCAGCAGTCGCTCGTCGCCGACGAGTGCTGCGGCCGCTCCTGTGACAACAGGTGTCAGTATGGCGGCGCCGCTATCCACCAGAGGCCCGCGGTCGAGCGCCCTGGCTCTGGCCCGTACGTTCACCGAACGGGACAAGGACACTTTCAAGCTCGAGACCTTCGAGTATATCTCCCGGTACTTCGAGAACTCGGCGGCTGAGCTAACTGCTCGTAACCCAAGCATCGAGGCGACCTTTCGCCGGATAGACGCGAACCGCTTCTCTACCATCATCTATCGTGACGGGCAGTCGATCGCACGCTGCTCGATATTCATGGGCGAACGGCCATACTCCTCTGGGATCGCCTATTCCTCGTCCGACATGTCCACGAACGGATACAATGAAGCGTTGAACGTCGAAGCGGACGACCAAAGCCTATTTCTGATCAGCATGGGCATGGCAGCGATGAGCGGCCACCGCGGCGGGTCCGGCAAGTTAACGCAGGAAGGCGCCGCTGAGCTCTATTGGCAGATGCTTATTAGGCCACTGCAGCCACGAATGTAACGTATGGCGCCCGACGCCTACAAGGATGCAGTTCGGGGGTCCGTACTCGGGTTTCGCTTCCTAGTTTTGCTGCAAGCTCAGGCTTCTCCGCCTGCCCACTGCGATGATCAATGCGCCCAGATGAATGACCGTCCGGTATTGGACACGCCGTACACGAGCTGGAATGTCGCATTGTGGGTCTTCGAGGCGGTATCGTCTACCGCAGTTCCTTCGTGGCGAGCCTGCCGCCCGTCCATGCTAAGACGGGCGGCACCTTAAAGTTGACGTGCGGCGGCAATATCACTTCGGGAAATGAATCCCACAAAGCTTATTGCCATCGGGGTCGCGAAAATAGGCGAGTTCGATCGTCCCCATCGACGCAGTCTCGCGTGGGCCAGGCGGGGCTTCGATCGAGGTGCCGCCATTGGCTACCGCGGCATCGTGAAGCTGCTTCACTTGTTTAGATGAGTTGCATGAAAAGGCGACGGTACTGCCGTTCGCAACGGTCGCAGGTTCATCGTTGATCGGCTGGCTGACGATGAAGTTTGTTCCGTTGCCATTATTGTAGATAAGCCGGGTGTGGCCGCTGTCGGCGATATTTCGCAACGGTTCACCGACACCGATCATGCCAAGCACCGTATCGTAGAATTGCTTCGATCGCTCGATGTCGTTCGATCCGATCATGGTATGAAACAGCATGCTTGCTCTCCTGTTCAAGGCGTTATTAGAGCGG
>NZ_JAKNQH010000012.1 GCF_022662305.1 Sphingomonas sp. BAUL-RG-20F-R05-02 | reverse complement strand
GGGATGCTGACCTATGGGTTTTTCGGTTTTCGGCTGCTGGGCCGCTGGGCGAGACAGCCTGCGGCAGACGTCCTGGTCGGGGCGGTGCTGACCATCAGATACGCTCTCAGAGGCTGATATCGAGCCTTGCCGTGCGGCGGACGTGACACTGCGCTCGCTGCCGGTGTCGATCGCATGAGCGTCATCATCGCCGGAAGCGCACGGGCCGCGCGGCGGAATGCAGGTGAGCCATGCCGGGTCATGAGGCGGTGGCCCCGGGCGGGTCGCTGCCATGCGGCGGTGCCCGGGGCTGTCGCCAGCGTTCGAAGGTTTCGATGACGAGCATGCGCCCCCCGCAGCATGGGCATGGCGGGCGTGCATCCTCGGGTTCGACCGGCGCCGCAGCGGCCACGGGGGGGGGTGACCCCGAGCAGTTGGCGGGCGTGTTCGAGGTGAGCCTTGCGGGTGGCGCCAGCGAGCAGGCCGTAATGACGGATGCGGTGGAAGCCTTTCGGCAGAACGTGGAGCAGGAAGCGTCGGATGAACTCGTCAGCGGCCAGCGTCATCACCTGCTGCCGGTCAACGACATCGTTGCGATAATTCTTGTAGCGCAATGTCACCCCGGTCTCGTCGAAGTGGAGGAGGCGACTGTTCGAGATCGCCACGCGGTGCGTGTAGCGCGACAGATAGGCGAGCACCGCCTGCGGTCCGGCAAACGGCGGTTTGGCATAGACGACCCAGTTCTTCTTCCGGACCGGGGACAGGTGCCGCAGGAAGGCGCGGCGCTCGGCGAGTGCCGTGAGACTGCCATGGAACGCTAGCCGTCCCGCCTCGTACAGCGCCATCAACCGGGTCAGGAACAGGCGGCGGAACAGCTTGCCGAGCACGCGCACCGGCAACAGGAACGCGGGGCGCGACGACACCCAGCGATTGCCGTCCGGCGACAGTCCACCGCCCGGCACGATCATGTGGATGTGCGGATGGTGGGTCATCGCCGACCCCCATGTGTGCAGGACCGCGGTGATGCCGATCCGCGCGCCAAGATGCTTTGGGTCCGCGGCGATGGTCGTCATCGTCTCGGATGCCGCCTGGAACAGCAGGCCATAGACCGCGGCCTTGTTCTGGTACGCGATGTCGGCGACCTCGGCCGGCAGCGTGAACACGACGTGGAAATAGCCGACCGGAAACAGGTCGGCCTCGCGCTCGGCAAGCCAGGTACGCGCGGCCGCACCCTGGCACCGGGGACAATGCCGGTTGCGACAGGAATTGTAGGCGACCCGCCAATGCCCGCAGTCAGTACAGGCCTCGACGTGCCCACCGAGCGCGGCAGTGCGGCAGTTCTCTATCGCCGACATGACCTTGAGCTGGTCGAGGCTCAAGTGCCCGGCATGCGCGCTCCGGTACGCAGGGCCGGCGGAGCGGAAGATGTCAGCGACCTTAAGCGAAGGGTGTATCGCACGCTCATCCGGCGGGCGTCTTGCCCTCCATCAGCGCCATCAACCGGTCGAGTGGGCCGGTGACCGCGCGGATCGTTCGCGTGGCGACCTTGGTGTAGAGCGCGATCGTCTCGAGCTTGCTGTGCCCGAGCAGCACCTGGATGACGCGGATGTCGACATCCTGCTCGAGCAAATGGGTGGCAAAGCTGTGCCGCAGCGTGTGCGGGCTGACGCGCTTGCGGATCCCCGCCGCCTCGGCTGCCTCGCTGACGGCGCGGTGCAGCTGTCGCGTCGAGATCGGGTCGGTGTAGCTTCGCCCCGGGAACAGCCAGCCATGCGGCAGCAGGACGCTGCGCCGCTTTCCCTCGCGCCACCACAACCGCAGCAGCTCAAGAAGCTGCGGCGACAGCATAGCGTTACGGTCTTTGCGGCCTTTGCCCTCCTCGATGCGGATCAGCATGCGCTTGCTGTCGATGTCGTCGGCCTTGAGGTGCGCGACCTCCGACACCCGCAATCCCGCGCCGTACGCGACCCCAGCGCCGCTCGGTACTTGATGCCCGGCGCGGCCTCGAGCAGCTGCCCAACCTCCTCGACGCTCAGCACGTCGGGCAGCTTGCGGGGACGACACCCGGCGCCCCGGACCGGAACCGGCATACGTTTCGGTCACGAGCTCCCGAACGAGGTCCGTGCCCGGGGCCAACCCTTCCGGATCGAGCTTTGGACGTCCGGTCCGCGACACGCGAGCGGCCCGGTGCGGCGCAGGACCGCGCCCGGATCGGGCTGCCGGTCGGTTCCGGCCGGACCCTGATCGGACGAGACATCATTGCCGGCGCGATCTGGCCGGAAGTCCAGGACTGCGCTGTCAAGCATCTCGTCCGGTTGCCCGGTCACGTCCGCGAAGGCGCCGCGCGGCAGGCGGACGACCGCTCCGTCCGGCAATTTGCCAAGCGCCAGTTTGAACCCCGGATCATGGCGCAGCGTGTCGAGATCGTCGGCGTCCTCGTAGCCGCAGGCGATTGCCAGGATGCGGGCGCGCAGAATGCCATCAAGGCTGTGGATCACGCGGCCCTGGTCGCGGGGATCGGCGATGCAGCTGGCAAGTCGTCCAGCGATCCCGAGCCGTCGCTCGGCATCCCCAGAAGCAGCACTCCACCATCCGATGTCAGTCTGCCGCCATCAAATGCAGCAGTGACTTTGCGAACATGAATCGCCGGAAACGAAAAGGTGAGGACGCTATCATCTGCCATGGCGATCGTAGCACTTTCTGTCCGGTCTCAAGGATTGGTGTAAGCAACCCTTCGCTAAACCAAATCAGAAAGTTACGCTACGATCGCCAACCCCAAACTATCATCCCGGTGCATAAGACGGGTTAGAGGCGATACGTACCGCTGACGCCGAAGGTGCGCGGCGCTCCGATCACGCTGGAATTGTAGTTCGCGCCGTAGAACGACCCCGAACGGCCGGCATAATATTCGTCGGTCAGGTTCTTGCCGTAGATCGCAATGGTGACCGGAAGCGCCTTCAGGTCGAAAGCGATCTGGGCGTTCAGCAGTCCGTATCCGCGCTGGGTGACCGACGCGATCTGGAAATCGCTGTATGGCACCGTCCCCGTGGCGGTGACGCGCGCCGTGTTCAGGAAATACACTTTCGACTGATGGGTATAGTCGAGATGCAGCTTTACGGTGCCGGAATCGCCCACCGCGATGGGAAGATCGCCACCCAGGCTGAACGTCGTCTTGGCGACCGTTGGGACCTGCGATCCGACGAACGGCCCGCCGGTGAATTTGGGATGGATGAGGCCTAGCGATCCGTTCAGCCGCAGCCTGCCGAGCAGCGCCTCGGCCTCGAACTCGCCGCCATAGATCTCCGCCTTGCCCGCGTTGATCGTGGTGATGATGATCGGCTGCGCCTGCAGGACGGCGTTCTGCTGGATATCGGAATAGGTCGAATAATAGCCCGCGACGCCCAGCCGGAGCCGTTTTGCGAACAGGCCGATCTTGGCCCCCGCCTCCCAGCTCGACACCTGCTCGGCGCCGAACGGCGTGTAGAAGGCCGCGGTGGTGCCGCTAGCCTGCTGGAACCCGCCCGAGCGGAAACCCTTAGCATATTTGGCGTAGAGCAGCCCGTCCGTCGGCAGCCGGTAATCGACGCCGACAGTGAAGGGCACATAGTTGAACGTGACCGGCGGGGGCCGGTACGCGCAACCGCCGGGCGCCTGATTCAGGCCGATAGCGGTGAACGGGCACGCGGCTGGGGTGATCGCGGATGCCGGCGGCGACGCGACCAGCGCATAGGACGCGCCCACCGCGTAGCGGGCCGGCGTGTAGAACATCTCGCGCGCGTCGTGGACGTAACGAAGCCCGCCGGTCAGGCGGAACCGCGGCAGCAGCTCATAGGTGAGCTGCGCGAAGACGCTCATCGATTCGTTGTCCGGGTTGATCGTGTTGTCCTGGATCGCCGCGCCGACATGGGTGATGGGCGAATTGTGCATCTGTTCGCGGAAATAATAGGCGCCGGTCACCCAGGCGAGCTTGTCGCCGAACGCGTTGCCGAGCAGTTGCAGCTCCTGCGACACCTGATGCCCGTCGAGCGTGAAGATGCCGACATCGGCATTGGCGATGGGCGTCGCGTCCAGATCGGAGGCTCCCTCGAACGCCAGATGGCGATAGGCGGTGATCGATTTATAGGTGACGTCGCCAATCTTGCCGGTGATCGTCCCCGACAGGTCGTAGATCTTCGAATGATTCAGCGGGTTGATGCCGCCATACGTGATCCGCGATCCGTGGGGCACGACATACGGCGACAGATTGGCGGGCGAGAGAGCGGCATCGAAATAGTTCAGTACCCACAGCGGCTGGTGGTTCTTACCGTCGTAATAATCGGCGCTGAGGTCGACGCGCAGGTCGTCGGCGAGATCGGCGCGCAGGCTGGCGCGGACATAGTCGTCGTTCTGGTCCGCGACCCGGTCGCGCGTCGTGCGGTCATAGCCATAGCCGTCATGCTGGGCATGAACATACACGACACGCGCGGCGAGCTTGTCGTCCACGATCGGCACGTTCGCGACCGCGGTGACACCCAGTGCGTCGTAGTTGCCATAGGCCAGCTTGATCGACCCTTCGGTCATGTATTTGGGCTTGGCGGTCGTGATGTTGAGCGCGCCCGCAATCGTGTTGCGGCCGAACAGCGTACCCTGCGGCCCGCGCAGCACCTCGACCGAGGCGAGATCGACCAGTGCGAAGTTGCTGCCCTGCGAGCGCGCATAATAGACTCCGTCGACATAGACGCCGACCGCCGGATCGACGTTGGGAAGGACACCGCCGGGCGAGACGCCGCGAATCGCGAGGATGAGATCGTTGCTGCCGTACGGCGTCGCCGTGAAGGTGACGGCGGGAACGTTCGCGGCCAGCGAGGTGATATCGCCGATCTGGCGCGTTTCCAGCGCCGCCGCGCCGAACGCCGTCACCGCGACCGGCACGTTCTGCAGCCGTTCTTCGCGGCGCTGGGCGGTGACGACGATATCGGCCAGCCCTTCGCTTGCGGGCTCCTGTGCAGCCGGCGCGGACTCAGGCGAACCCGGGATGGCCTCCGGCGAAGCCTGCGCCGCCGGCGGGGTGCCCGGCACGCCCTGGGCATGAAGCGCCGCCGGGAAAAGGGCGCCGACGGCGCCGGCGCACAGCAGGCCATGAATGGACTTCCGCATCGAAACTCTCCCAATAGGACGCCGCCCGGCTATGGCCGGTGCTGGTGGCGTCGTTTGGCGCGGCGTGTAGTCCCAACGCCGATCTTCGACAAGAATGATATTTTGATCCTAGAATACTACGTCCGAACGCGTTACCAGCGGCAAAAGCCGGGTGAGAGGAAGCCGAATGCCGTTCAGCGAGGGTAACGACGCGACTCGTCGCCCGATGTGCCCCGGTTCGGGCGGCATCCGGAGCTTCCCGTCGATGCGCAAGGCCTGGGCGGTCATCGCCATCCTCTGGATCGTCACGCTCTTCTCGCAGCTCGATCGCCAGCTGCCGGCGCTGCTCGTGAAGCCGCTGAAGGGCGAGTTCGGGAT
Organism: Sphingomonas sp. BAUL-RG-20F-R05-02; assembly: GCF_022662305.1. Taxonomy (GTDB): domain Bacteria; phylum Pseudomonadota; class Alphaproteobacteria; order Sphingomonadales; family Sphingomonadaceae; genus Sphingomonas. The sequence goes on along the minus strand of NZ_JAKNQH010000012.1, from coordinate 70,391 downwards.
CACGGATACGCAGTTCAGCCTGTTGCAGGGCTATGCGTTCGCGCTGGTCTATACCGCGATGGGGCTGCCGTTCGGGCGGCTGGTCGACCGCGCGAACCGGCGCAACCTGATCCTGTTCGGGGTCGTCGTGTGGAGCGCGATGACGGTGTTTGCGGGCTTCGCAACGAGCTTCGGCGAATTGCTGGTCGCGCGGATCGGGGTGGGCGTGGGTGAAGCGGTCCTGGCCCCCGCCGCCTATTCGATCATCGCCGACTATGTCGCGCCGGCGCGTCGGGGTCGCGCACTGAGCGTCTATTACGTCTCGCTCGCGATCGGGTCGGGCGCGTCGCTGCTGCTCGGCGGCATGATCCTCCATATGCTGCCGGCCGCAGGGCTGCAGGTCGGCGGGCTGGTGCTGACGCCGTGGCGGACGACGTTCATCTTCGCCGGGCTGCCCGGCCTGCCGCTCGTCCTGCTGCTGTTGCTGGTCCGCGAACCCGAACGCCATGAAACGCAGGGCATCGCCCGCGCGTCGATTGGCGACTTCCTCGCCTATCTCCGCGAGCATCGGGCGACGTTCTGGCGGCTGCTGACCTATCCGGCGCTGATCGCGGCGATCGGCTATGGCATGCTCGCCTGGGCGCCGGCCTATTTCGAGCGCCGCTTCGGCCTGCCGATCGCGCAGGTCGGCGTCACACTGGGAATCATCGTCGCGGCGGCCGGGCTGACCGGCACGCTGACCGGCGGCGCGCTGAGCGATCGCTGGCTCGCGCAGGGCAAGCCCGCGGCGCGGTTCCGGGTGACGCTGGTGGGCTGGATGCTGATCGTGCCGTCGGCGTCGTTCTGGCCGCTGATGCCGAGCGCGACGCCGTGCTTCGCGCTGCTGGCGGTGCTCGTCACCGGCACCGCGATCGCGCAGTCCGCGGCGCCGGCGGCCGTGCAGGACGTCTTTCCCAATACCATGCGCGGCCAAGCGACCGCGGTGTATCTGTTGCTGGCGGGGCTGGTCGGCATCGGCCTGGGCCCGATGCTGGTCGCGCTCGTCACCGACCATGTCTTCGGCGACCCGGCCAAGCTCGGCTATTCGCTGGTCGCGGTCGCGGTGCCGATGACGCTGTTCGGGCTGTGGCTCTCGATCTCGGGCCAGCGGCCCTATGAGCAGACGCTGGAGGCGCTTCGGCGTGGGCGCCCGTGAGGTCAGCCGACGCGCTTTTGCGAGCTCCATCAGCTTGCCCGCCAGCCCCTTGTGCCCGTGCGACACCGGCACGAGCACGTTGCTGATCAGCACGCGCATGATGAATTCGGCGAGCAGGCGGCGGTCCAGCTGCCGGCCGAGCTACCGATTGCGTTCGGCAAGGAAGTTTCAACGCTTTAGCCCGTCTTATTCACCGGCTGCGCTTCGTGATTGTTACCCGGGCATTGGCGTGAGGTATTTGCCGGCGAGGCACGCGGGCGCGAGGCGCCTGTTTCGTCGCGGTTTATCCTGGGTTTGCGGAGTTGACGGGCGGGGTTCGTTTAGCGGCCACTGCCGCGTCGATCATGGTCCGGCGGTGCGCAAGTTGAGCGCAACGGATCGGAAGAGCCCGGCATCGGGAAAGGCGCTCGCGAAGGCGATGCAGATACGACTGGAGGTTTCGATGACGCGCGCGGCGACCTTTAGCAGTCGCAGGCGGAGGGTTGCGAACTCGCCGGTGCGAAGCGGGGCGGTTGCCGGCATCGCCTGTCGCACGGTCCACATCAGCCAGTACGCTGCGGTGTGGAGGATGAGCCGCATCTGATTGGCGTTGGCCAAGCGGCAGGAGGTCCGGTCGCTTTTCAGCTGCGCCTTATGCAGCTTGATCAGGTTCTCGGCCTGGCCGCGAGCGCAGTACAGCGTGTCATAGACCCGGTCGGCGCTGCCATCGGCAAGCGAGGTGACGACGAAGCGGATGTCGAGGCCGAGGCTGCTCGCCTCGATGCGGGCGACGACACGACGCTCGGCGACGCCCCAGGTTTTCGCGGCGTAGCGCGTTTCGGCATAGCGGCGCAGCTCGATCAGACCCTGCATCGCCCGGTCGGTCGCGCAGGCATCGCCTTCCCGAACGAAGACGGGATCGGCGTGGAGCGTGCGGTTGCCGGGCAGGCCGAAGATATAGTCGAGGCCGTTCGCCTCGCACCAGGCCATCGGCTCGGGGCGGCCGTAATGGCCGTCGCCGCGCAGCGTTATCCGGGTGGTCGGCCAATGGCGGCGGATGCGTCGGATCAGACGGCGAACGTCGCCGGCAACCTCGCTGCCCGACGGGGTCTTGCCAGTCCGCAGCAGCATCGCCACCGGGCGCCCCGTGGCGGTGTCGTAAACGTGGATCGGCAGGAAGCAGCGCTCGCCATAGTGGCCGTTCCAGAACGACAGCTGCTGGCCGCCGTGTACGACGTCGACGGTATCGTCGATATCAAGCGTCACGGCCGCCGGCGGCGCAGGATAACTCGCGCAATAGAGATCGATAAGCGTTCCGGTCAGCCGAACCAGTTCGCGCGTGGTCGGCGCGTTCTCTCAACGGCTCATTGTCGGCTGGCTCGCCAGCCGCAACACATAACCCGGAAGCTTGCCGAGTGCCAGCTTGAATCCCGGATCATGGCGCAGCGCGTCGAGATCGTCGGCATCTTCATACCCGCACGAGATCGCCAGCATGCGGGCGCGCAGGATGTCGGCGACGCGATGGATCACCGACCCTGATCGCGCGGATCAGCGATGCAGGCGGCGAGCCGATCCGCGATCCCCAACCGCCGCTCAGCCTGTGCGAGCAGCAGTACGCCGCCGTCCGACGTCAGCCGACCGCCGTCGAACGCGGCAGTGATTTCCCGACCACGAATGGCTGGGAAGGTGAAGGCAAACCCGCTATCGTCAGCCATGGCGGTCGTGGCACTTTCTGCCTGGAGCAGAGGGATGGCGTAAGCACCAGTTCTCTAATCCCCACGCGAAGCTGCGGCCAAAACGTGATGTCGCCACTGGCGAAACCCCGGACCCGCCCGTCCGTACCACGACATGATCAGCCCGTTCGTATGGTGCCGCCGCCTTGGCGGCGGATGAGGAAAGCCATAAACGCGCGGCTGACCTGCTGCCCGTTTCCTGACCGTTTTCAGCTGGAAAATTCCAGTTTAGGGTTGAGGGTCAGATGATGGAGTGGACGATGAAAAGATCAAATTCCAGCGAGGCGCAATTGCGTTCATGTTGAAGCAGGCTGAGGATGAGACGACGGTCGGCGAAGTGTGCCGGTATGTACGCGGCACCGGACTGCATGGCGGATATGCTCGCGCAGAGAGTCGTGCATCCGCAGAGCGGCGCCAACACCGCCTGGATGCTAAGCCCGACGGCCGCGACGTTGCATGCAACGCAATACACCGTGTCGACGTCGCTGAACGGCAGTTCGCCCGGCGGCAGGAACCCGTCGCCCCGCTTTCCGCGCTGCTGACGCCACCGGTCGCGATCGGCCGCAACTGGTCCCCGGAGGAGATCCGCGACGAACTCGAAAACAACGCGCAGGACGTTCTGGGCTATGTCGTGCGCTGGGTCGATCAGGCGTTAGACTGTTCCAAGGTTCCCGATATTCACAACGTGGCACTGATGGAGGACCGCGCAACCCTGCGGATCTCGGCGCAGCATATCGCCAATTGGCTGCTTCACGGCATTGCGTCGCGCCAAGATGTGGACCTTGCACTGGCCCGCATGGCGAGCAAGGTCGATCTTCAGAGGCCGGCGATCCGCTGTATCGCCCTATGCGCGCCGGCCAACAGGCCACGTCTGCTTTCAAAGCCCCGTATGCGCTTGTGCTAAAGGGGATCGATCAGCCGAGCGGCTATACCGAGCCGCTACTGCACGCTTGGCGCGTGCGATTAAAAGCCGAAGCGTAGCAACACAGGCATATCGGGACCGCGTTCCGACTGCCCGGACACGACTGTCGAACCGGCCGGTTGCCCTCATGGATAGGCTTGCGTCGATCGGGACCTGTGCTGCGGAACGTCGGCCACGGCGCGCTTGAACTCGCCAAGATGGCAATATCCGAACGTGCACCACGCTGCGGTCGTCAAGCGAGACGCTGCAATGCCACTGACTCGTCAGATGGTCTTCGGGCATGGTGACGATCATCGACGCCGCCGGCCCAATCCGCGTCCCGGCTACGCCAGTCATGGGCGTTCGACAGATTCGAGCACCCACCGTTTCACATTATATTCACACGGCCGCGGCCAGGATGCGACGCGCCTGAAGGAGGTGCGGGCGATCGACCATCTTACCGTCCAGCTTGAGTGCGCCGGCGCCCGGAGCGGCGGTGAAGGCGGCTACGATAGCGCGGGCTTGTGCGATGTCGTCTCCGCTGGGCGTAAAGCCCTGGTTGATGATGTCGATTTGCGCGGGGTGGATCGCCATCATGCCCGTGAAACCGTCGCGCCGGGCACGCGCCACATAGTCGGCGAGCGCCTGTGGCGCGTCGATGCGGGGAAAGACGGTCTCGATCGCGGCCACGCCAGCGGCATGTGCGCCGAACAGCGTCAGCGAGCGCACCATCTCGTACGGCGCCGCGTAGCGGCCGTCGTCCTCGCGCGAACGGGTCGCGCCGATCGCGGCGGGGAGGTCCTCCGCGCCCCAGGTCAGCCCGCACAGATGCTCGGCGACGACACCGTAGGAGCCGAGCTGGAAGACCGCCGACGGCGTCTCGGTCGCGATCGGCAGGATCGGCACACGTCGGCCGCCGAGCATCGCGACCAATGTTTCGATACTGGTGGCGCCCTCCGCCTTGGGCAGCACCAGTCCGTCCGGCCGCGCCGGGAGGACTGCCGCGAGATCGAGCGCGGTTAGGCCGCCGTCGAGCGGGTTGACGCGCACGAAGGTCGGCAGCCGACGGACACCGCCAAGCCAGTCCGCCACTGCTGCGCGACCTTCGGCCTTGCGATCAAACGCGACCGAATCCTCCAGATCGAGGATCAGCGCGTCCGCACCGGACGCGGCCGCCTTGGCGAATCGGTCCGGCCGGCCGGCTGGCACGAACAACAGCGAGCGCAACCTCACTGCGGCGCCCTCGCGATCAGCGCGGTTCGCAGGCACTGGCACATGATCTCGTCGCGCTGGTTGATCATGCGGTGCGCGAAGGTAACGATTCCCGCGTTCGGGCGCGAACGGCTGTCCTTCAGCTCGACGACGTCGCTCTCGGCCCTGAGCGTATCGCCTAGGAACACCGGCTTGGGCATGACCAGTTTGTCATAGCCGAGATTGGCGACCAGCGTGCCGAGCGTCGTGTCGCTCACCGACAGGCCTACCATCAGCGCGAACGTGAAGGTGCCGTTGACGAGGATACGGCCGAACTCGCTCGCTTTCGCCGCCTCCACGTCGATGTGGAGCGGCTGCGGATTGTGCGTCATGGTCGAGAACAGCAGATTGTCGGTCTCGGTGACGGTGCGACGGATTTCATGGACGAGCGTGTCGCCGACCGCCCAGTGTTCGAAGAAGCGCCCCGCCATCAGACTGCCTCCGCCTTCGCCACTCTCGCCAGCAGCGCGCCTTCGCTGACCTGCGCGCCTTCGCCGACGTTGAACTCCGCCACCGTGCCGTCGAACGGCGCCACCAGGCTGTGTTCCATCTTCATCGCCTCCAGCGTCAGCAGTTTCTGCCCCTTGCTCACCGCCTGCCCGGCCGCCGCCGCCACCGCGATCACCCTCCCTGGCATCGGCGAGCGGATCGCTCCGTCGGACGCGTCGCCACCGCCACCGCCGCCCGCACGCCAGAGGTCGAGCGCCCACACCTGCCCGCCTTCCGCAATGAGGACGGGCGACGTTGCCCCGGTTTCAGGTCCGGCAGCCGGCGACAGCTTGACCGTGACCGGCACTCCGTCGAGCAGGAACGTACCCTCGCCGCGCGGCGGCGCGTTGAGCCGCAGCCCAGCGAGCGGCCCGGGCGCGGCGAGCCTGGCGGCGGCGGCCTCCAGCGCGGCGGATGACGGGACGGCGTCCGGCAGAAGCGCGTCCCCCTCCCGCGCGATCAGCCCGGTGTCGAGCGCAGCTGCCGCAAACGCGGGGTGATGCAGCGCCTTTACCAGGAAACCGGCGTTGGTCCGGAGCGGCCAGATCCGCGTCTGCTCCAGCGTGCGTGCGAGTCGCAGGCGGGCCGCGTCGCGGTCCGGCCCCCAGGCGATCAGCTTGGCGATCATCGGATCGTAGAACGGCGAGATGCGGCCGCCCTGCTCGACGCCAGTGTCGGTGCGGTACGACGGGCCGATGTCGAACGTGTCGAGCGAACCGATCGACGGCAGGAAGCCCTTGGCGGGATCCTCGGCATAGAGCCGCGCCTCCATCGCCCAGCCGCTGATCGCCAACTCGTCCTGCCGCTTCGGCAGCGGTTCGCCGGATGCGACGCGCAACTGCCACTCGACCAGATCCTGCCCGGTGATCTCCTCGGTGACCGGATGTTCGACCTGAAGGCGGGTGTTCATCTCCATGAACCAGATCGCGTCCGCGCGCAGGCCTGCGGAACCGTCGGCGATGAATTCGATCGTGCCCGCGCCGACATAATCGACCGCCTTGGCCGCGCGCACCGCCGCCGCGCAGATCGCCGCGCGGGTGGCGGCGTCCATGCCCGGCGCCGGCGCTTCCTCGATCACTTTCTGGTGACGACGCTGGAGCGAACAGTCGCGTTCGAACAGATGCACGACGTTGCCGTGCGTATCGCCGAACACCTGCACCTCGATATGTCGCGAATTGGTCACCCACTTTTCGAGCAGCACCTGATCGTTGCCGAACGACGAAGCCGCCTCGCGCTGGCAGGACAGCAATGCATCGGCGAAGTCGGCGGCGCTGTCGACCTTGCGCATACCCTTGCCGCCGCCGCCCGCCACCGCCTTGATGAGCACGGGATAGCCGATCGCATCCGCTTCGTATTTCAGCCGGTCGGCGTCCTGATCCTCGCCGAGGTAGCCGGGCGTCGTCGGGACGCCTGCTTCCTGCATCAGCTTCTTGGCGGCATCCTTCGGGCCCATCGCGGTGATCGAGGCGGGCTTCGGGCCGATCCAGATCAGACCGGCGTCGATCACCGACTGCGCGAAGGCGGCATTCTCGCTGAGGAAGCCGTAGCCCGGGTGGATCGCGGCCGCGCCGGTCTGCCGCGCCGCCGCGAGGATATGCTCGCCCAGCAGGTATGACTCGCGCGCCGGCGAAGCGCCGATATGCACCGCCTCATCCGCGTAGCGGACGTGCAGCGCATCGGCGTCCGCGTCCGAATAGACCGCGATCGTCCGCACGCCGAGCCGGCGCGCGGTGCGGATGATGCGGCAGGCGATCTCGCCGCGATTGGCGATCAGGACGGATGTCAGCACTTCAAACCCCTTGTCGCCATCTCGAACACGCGTGCCGGCGCAGCTTAAAGCCGTTCGATCACGAGCGCGATGCCCTGCCCGCCGCCGATGCACATGGTGGCAAGGCCGTAGCGCCTGCCCGAGCGTTCCAGTTCGTGCAGCAGCTTCACGGTAAGGATCGCGCCGGTCGCACCGATTGGATGGCCCAGCGATATGCCGGAGCCGTTCACGTTGGTCTTTGCGGGATCGAACTTCAGCTCCTGCGCGACCGCACATGCCTGGGCGGCGAAGGCCTCGTTGGCCTCGATCACGTCGATCTGGTCGAGGCCCAGCCCGGCGCGCTTCAGTGCAATCGGTACGGCGGCGACCGGGCCTAGCCCCATCAGCGACGGCTCGACGCCGGCATGGCCCCAGCCGAGGATGCGCGCACGCGGCTTCAGCCCGCGCGCCTCCGCGAAGCTCGCCCGCGCCAGCACCAGGGCGGCGGCGCCGTCGTTGATGCCCGATGCGTTCCCCGCCGTGACGGACCCGTCCTTGCGGAATGCCGGCCGCAGCGTAGCAAGATGCTCCGCCGTCGTTTCACCGCGCGGATGCTCGTCGGTGTCGAATGCCACCGGCCCCTTGCGGCTGCGAATTTCGACCGGGACGATCTGATCCTTGAAACGCCCGTCCGCGATCGCGGCAGCGGCGCGGCGGTGGCTCTCGGTCGCCATCGCATCCTGCTGCTCGCGAGTGATGCCGTTGCGTTCGGCGACGTTCTCGGCGGTGATGCCCATGTGCGACCGCGCGAACGGATCGGTCAGCGCGCCGGTCAGCCCATCGGCCATCTCGACCGATCCCATTTTCTGGCCAAAGCGCGCGGTGGTAACGTAATGCGGTGCCCTGGACATGCTCTCCGCGCCGCCCGCCACCGCGACGTCGGTCTCGCCCAACATCAGCATCTGCGCGGCCGAGACGATCGCCTGCATGCCCGAGCCGCACAGCCGGTTCAGCGTCATCGCCGGGGCCGCCACCGGAATGCCCGCGTTCACCGCCGCCACGCGTGCGAGATACGCGTCGGCCGGCCCGGTCGGGATCACCTGCCCCATGACGACATGGCCGACGTCTTCGGCCGCGATGCCGGCGCGCGCGATCGCCTCGACGATGCAGATGCGACCCAGTTCGGCGGGCGCGACATCCTTCAGCGCGCCGCCGAAACTGCCGATGGCAGTCCGCACGCCCGACAGTAGTACAACATCGTCGATCATCACTTCATCCTTCCACGGTCGCGCGATCGCACAGCCATTACATGCGGAACACGCCGAAGCGCGCGGCATCCGGCACCGGCGCGTTCAGCGTGGCGGCGAACGCCAGCCCCAATACGTCACGCGTCTGCGCAGGGTCGATGATGCCATCGTCCCACAGACGTGCGGTGGCGTAATAGGGATTGCCCTCGTCCTCGTATTTCTGGCGGATTGGCGCCTTGAACGCTTCCGCCTCGGCGCCCGACCAGGTGGCGGCATCGCGGTGCACGGTGGCCAGCACGCGCGCCGCCTGCTCGCCGCCCATCACGCTGATGCGCGCGTTCGGCCAGGTGAACAGGAAGCGGGGCTGATAGGCACGCCCGCACATGCCGTAATTGCCCGCGCCGAAACTGCCGCCGATCAGGACGGTGATCTTGGGGACGCTGGCGGTCGCGACTGCGGTCACCAATTTCGCGCCGTTTTTGGCGATGCCCTCCGCCTCGTATTTGCCGCCGACCATGAAGCCGGAGATGTTTTGCAGGAACAGCAAGGGGATGCGCCGTTGGCAGGCGAGTTCGATGAAATGCGCGCCCTTCAACGCGCTTTCGGAAAACAGGACGCCGTTGTTGGCGAGGATCGCGACCGGCATGCCCCAGATATGCGCGAAGCCGCACACCAGACTTGCGCCGTACAGCGCCTTGAACTCGTGGAACTGGCTGCCGTCGACCAGCCGCGCGATCACCTCGCGCACGTCGTACGGCGCGCGCACGTCTTGGGGTACGACGCCGTACAGCTCGTCGGCCGCGAACTTCGGCGGCACCACCGGCCGCAGCTCGGCGTCGGGCGTACGATCGGGCCGCAGCGTCGAGACGATATCGCGCACGATCGTCAGCGCATGCTCGTCATTCTCGGCGACGTGATCGACCACGCCCGACTTGCGCCCGTGCAGATCACCGCCGCCGAGATCCTCGGCGGAGATCACCTCACCGGTCGCGGCCTGCACCAGTGGCGGCCCGGCAAGAAAGATCGTGCCCTGATTGCGCACGATCACCGTTTCGTCGGACATGGCGGGCACATAGGCGCCGCCGGCGGTGCAGCTTCCCATCACGCACGCGATCTGTGCGATCCCCTGCGCCGACATGTTCGCCTGGTTGAAGAAGATGCGGCCGAAATGCTCGCGGTCCGGGAACACCTCCGCCTGATTGGGCAGGTTGGCGCCGCCGCTATCGACCAGATAGATGCACGGTAGCCGGTTTTCGAGCGCGATCTCCTGCGCGCGCAGGTGCTTCTTCACCGTCAGCGGGAAATAGGTGCCCCCTTTGACCGTGGCATCGTTGCAGACGATCATCACCTGCCGGCCGGACACGCGGCCGATGCCGGCGATGATGCCAGCGCCCGGCACCTCATCGCCATAGAGGCCATCGGCGGCAAGCTGGCCGATCTCCAGAAACGGCGAGCCTGCGTCGAGCAACCGCTCCACGCGATCGCGCGGCAACAGCTTGCCACGCGCGACGTGCTTGGCGCGTGCGGCGTCCGATCCTCCGCTCGCGGCCGTCGCGACACGCGCGCACAGGTGATCGGCCAACCCACGATTGTGGCCCGCGTTGGCACCGAACGTCTCGCTCGTGGTAAGGATGTTGGACGCGAGAACCGGGGCGCTCACTGCGCGATCCGTTCCGCCGCACCGATCAGTTCGCGGCCGATCAGCATACGGCGGATCTCGTTCGTACCCGCGCCGATGTCGAGCAGCTTCGCATCGCGCATGAAGCGTTCGACCGGCCAATCCTTGGTATAGCCTGCGCCGCCAAGCGCCTGCACCGCCTCCAAAGCAACCTTCACCGCATTCTCGCTCGCCAGCAGGATCGCGCCCGCCGCGTCGAAGCGCGTCGTCCGCCCGGCGTCACACGCTTTGGCCACCGCATAGACATAGGCGCGCGCACTGTTCAGCGCGACGTACATGTCGGCGATCTTGGCCTGCATCAGCTGGAACGCGCCGATCGGCTTACCGAACTGCCGGCGCTCGCGAACATAGGGCAGCACCACGTCGAGACAGGCCCGCATGATACCGAGCTGGATGCCCGCGAGCACGGTACGCTCATAATCGAGGCCGGACATCAGGATGCCGACGCCGCCGTTGAGCGGCCCCATGATGTTCTCCTCGGGCACTTCGCAATCGTCGAACACCAGTTCGGCGGTCGGCGAACCCCGCATGCCGACCTTGTCGATCTTCTGCCCTATCGAAAAGCCCTTCAATTCCTTCTCGATCAGGAAGGTCGTAATCCCCTTCGATCCCTCGCCCGTCTTCGCATAGACCACCAGCGTGTCCGCATAAGCCGCGTTGGTGATCCAGAATTTGGTGCCGTTCAACACGTAACGGTCGCCGCGCTTTTCCGCCTTCAGCTTCATCGACACGACGTCGGACCCGGCACCGGCTTCCGACATGGCCAGGCTGCCGACATGCTCGCCGGAAATCAGCTTGGGCAGGTAACGTGCCTTTTGCTCGGCCGTGCCCCAGCGGCGAATCTGGTTGACGCAGAGATTGGAATGCGCGCCGTAGCTGAGCCCGATCGAGGCGGACGCCCGCGCCACCTCTTCCTGCGCGACGACATGATCGAGGTAGCCGAGCCCCAGCCCGCCGTCTTCCTCCGCCACGGTGATGCCGTGCAGGCCGAGCGCACCCATCTCGGGCCAAAGCTCGCGCGGGAACCAGTCCTTCGCGTCGATCTCGGCGGCGAGCGGGGCAATCCGGTCGGCGGCGAAGCGCTGCGTGCTCTCGCGGATCATGTCGGCGGTCTCGCCGAGCGCGAAATCGAAATCGGTCATGGCATCTCTCCTGCGCACGGTTTCTAGCGGTCGACCCAGCTTTCGAAAAATTGTATTTTCGATAACAACTGCATAGATACCTTCTATGCTCGACCGCTATCTCTTGCGATACTTTGCGGCGGTCGTCGATCACGGCAATTTCTCGCGCGCGGCGGCAGCCTGCGGCGTGTCGCAGCCGACGCTTTCGGTGGGTATCGCCAAGCTGGAGCGGACGGTCGGCCACCCGTTGTTCGTCCGGTCCAACCAGCGTGTCGAGCTGACCGATGCCGGCGCGCGCTTCCTGGTGCACGCGCGTCGGATCGAACGCGAGTTCAACGCCGCGGCAGACGCGATGCGCGTCTCGGTGGATTTGCCGTCGCTGCGGCTGGGCGTACTCACCAGCGTGCCCGGTTTGGTGGTGGCGCGCGGCATCGCGCAGAGCCGGCCGGGGGAGCGGCACCGTCTGGAACTGGTGTACGGAAGCGAACGCGAGATCGTCAGCCACCTCGCCAAGGGCCGCATCGACGTGGCGCTGACGTTGGTCGGCCGCGGCGCGGGACGCTTCATGGAACGCGTGGTTCGCACGGAAGGCTACCGCCTCGCGATCCACGACGATCATCCCTTGGCGGACGAGGCCGAGCTGTCCCCCGAGCAACTTGCCAGCGAGGTGATGATCGTCCGGCGCCATTGCGAGGCGCTGGCGGAAACCAGCCGTTTCTTCACCGAGCGCGGCGTGCGGCCCCACTTCGCACTCCGCTCGACCAATGACGAACGCGTACTCCAGATGATCTCGGCGGGTCTGGGCATGACGGTGATGCCAGAATGCTACCGGCACGAGGGCGTGCGCCGACCGCGGCTCACCGGCTTTACCGCGCAAAGGTCGATCGGCTGGATCGCCGCGCATCATGCCGAGCACCTGCTGGCCGAACCACCGCCGATCATGACCATGATCGAGGCCGCATTCGGCGACCTGGACACATGATCGTGATGTGCCGCGCGCCGGCGGCTGGCCGTCTGCTTCTTTCCCCATTTCCGCCCTACGGGATTTGTGTTGCATTTCGCAGTCCGCAATGGGACCATCGAGGGGATTAGCGAACTCGGTGCTACTACCCCGTCCGGCTTTACCATCGGCAAATTGGGTGTGTTCACGGCGGGGACGTTCACGCGCCCTGCCGCTGCGCGCCGCCAACGGCAACAGGACGGCGCAGGGGTGGACCGGCAGGGAGAGAACCGATGGATCTTGGCATCATCGGCCGGCGCGCGCTGGTGTGCGCGTCCTCGGCGGGTCTGGGCTATGCCTGCGCATCGGCGTTGGCGCGCGAGGGATGCACCGTCATCATCAACGGGCGCGATGCGGAGCGGCTCGAACGTGCGCGCGACGCCATCACTGGCGCAAGCGCCGGCGATGTCATCGCGGTGCGGGCGGATGTCGGAACCCGCGAAGGTCGTAAGGCACTTCTCGATGCGGCCGGGCAGGTCGACATCCTCGTCACCAACAATGGCGGTCCCGCTCCGGGCCGGTTTCTCGACTGGGAAGAGGATGTTTGGCTGCGAGCGATCGAGGAGAACATGCTCGCTGCGATCATGCTGGTTCGTGGCGTCGTGCCTGGAATGCGGGCGCGGCGGTTCGGGCGTATCGTCAACATCACGTCGGCGATGGTGAAATCCCCGCAATTGCCGATGGCGCTGTCGACCACGGCACGAGCCGGTCTGACCGCTTTTGCCAAGGCGCTCGCGCGCGACGTGGCGCGCGATAACGTCACCGTGAACAATCTCTTGCCCGAACGCATCGAGACCGGACGGCTCAGAACCATGATCGAGCGGCTGGCAGCGCACCGCAACATCCCGTTCGCGGCAGCTCGCGACGAGATGTTGCGGCCGATTCCAGCGGGACGGTTCGGCACGCCGGATGAGTTCGGCCAGGCTTGCGCCTTTCTCTGCGCCGCGCATGCCGGCTATATCACGGGACAGAATTTGCAGATCGATGGCGGCGGATACGAAGGCCTGATCTGATCTGATCTGATCTGATCAGAGCGTTGGCGCAATCAGGCTGTTGTGTCCCAAACGACGTTCACCGACTTGGGCCCACGCAGGCCCACGCCCTTGATTTCAGGCTTGGGCTTCGACGGGTCGAAGCGGACGTTGGGCAACAAATCGAAGATTGCGTTGACGGCGCTCTCTATCTCCGCCTTCGCCACGAACAGGCCGATGCACATGTGCACGCCATAGCCGAAGCCGAACGACGGCTTGTTGCGGCGGAAGATGTCGAACGTGTCGGGGTCATCGAATACCGTTTCGTCGCGGTTGGCGGCATGCACCACCATCGAGACGATCGAGCCTTTGGGAATGGCGACGCCGCCGATCTCGACATCTCGCGCCGCCTCGCGCGCCTTGAACGTAGCGACCGGCTCGAGCCGCACCGCCTCGTCGATGGCCTTGGACAGCAGGCTGCGATCCTGCCGGATCTGATCGAGAAGCGCGGGACGTTCGAGCAACAACACCATCAGGCTGCCGAAGGTGCGGGTCGTCGTCTCTGCAGCGGCAGGGAGCAGCATCCTGACAAAATCGGTGACCTGCTCGTCGGACAGCGTTTCGCCCTCGTGTTCGGTGCGCAGCAGGCGGCCGATCAGGTCGTTGCCCAGCGAACCCTGCCTGCGGCGTTCGGCGACGAGCGGCAGCACGTAATCGTGGAGCGCTCGCGAGGCCTCCAGCGCCTCGACCCGCGCGCGCGCTGCCTCCTCCGGGCTGCGCTTGGGCCCGGCCAGGATCTTCAGCGCCATGGACGCAAAGATTTCCAGCCCCTTCTGATCGCCGTCCGGGAAGCCGAGAATCGCGTAGATCACCCGCACGGGGAAGCCGAGCCCCATGTCGGCGATCAGATCCGCCTTGCCGCGCGGTACGAGCGGCGCGACATATTCGTTGCGAATTACCGGATCGATCAGCGCAGCGCGCCATTCCTTGAGCACCGGCGGCATGAAGCAGGGTTGCAGCAGCGAGCGCATCCGCCGGTGATAATCGCCGTCCATCGCGGTGAGCATGAATGTGCCCATGAAGGTGCCGAGCCCCTCGCCGATCAGCCCGCTGGTATACGTATCCTGATCGCGCAGCACGGCGCCCACATCGGAATGGCGGAACAACGTATAGACCTGCCGGCCGCGTGCGTTGCCGAAAATCGGTGGCACGCCGAGTTCCTCGAGAATATCGCCCTTCATCACTGGCGATTCGTTCATCTTGGCGCGGTACAGAGGCATCGGATCATCGAGCAGGCCGCCGAAATTGCTGCTGACCTTGTCGAAGCTTGCCTGCATGTCGTTGGGCTTTTCGCCCGTCACCACGGTCGCCATTACATCTCTCCTCATCGACGTCCCGCTTACGCAGCGTTCGCCATGGCGTGTTGATTGAGCTTGAGCAGGCGGATCGCATTGCCGCTGCGAATTTTTTCGGCGTCGGCGGCGCTCAGCCCGAGGCCGTCGGTCGGATCGCCATTGTCGTAGGCGCCACCGAAATTGGTGCCGTGGACGAGATTATCGATGCCGACGACCTCGGCCACGCCGCGCCGAAGCGCGGGATGGTGAACGTCGAGATCGAAGAAGAAGTGGGGCATGTACTCGAGCAGCGGCCGCCGGTTGCGCGCGTCGGGCGCCATGTTGGCATTGAGCTCCGACAGCCGTCCGAGCTGGAACACGGCCATGCCGCCCGCATGCGTGATGTACGCCTTTAAATTGGGGAACGTGTCGAGAGCGCCGCTACAGATCAGATACCAGAAGAACAGCGTCTCGTCGAAACAGTCGCCGAGGATCGAACTGGTCTCGAATGCATCCTCGTGGTGGCGCTCGCCCAGGTAGATCGACTGGTTAAATCCGTGGACCATCACCGGCACGTCGAGTTCGGCCAGCTTCTCCCATACCGGAAACAGACGCTCGTCATGCGTGGCGATGCCGTCGAAATTCGTGCCGCCTACACAGATGCCCTTGGCGCCGAGCTGCCGCACCGCCCGATCGATCTCGACGACCGCCCCGGCAGGATCGGCGAGATTGGCATGGCCCCAGAAGGCGAAATGTTCGGGGTCGACGGCGCAGAAGGCGGAAAGTTCGTCATTGCAGGTGCGGGCATATTGCGTGCCGAATTCCCCTGCCCAGTACATGAAGGCGTGCGATGGCGTGGACAGCACCAGCATGTCGACGCCACGCTGCTCCATCAGCGCGCGACGCGCCTCGTGCGTCATCCGCGCAAGCAGATTGGTCTCCGCTTCGGCGTCATTCGACGCTTTCGCCTTCTGCTTCGTGCCGAGCGAAAAGTGGCCGACCGTCAGCCCCTGGACGCGCATGAACGGCCCCCAGAAGTCGTGCTGGTTGAGCATTCCGGACGTGAAAAGATGGGCATGGGCATCAATCAACATCGAGACACTCTCCGCTTTTATGTATAGATTATCATTCTCATATCGGAGGGGTCCGTCGCAAGTGCAAAATGTGTCCGTACGGTGCGAACCGCGCCGACTCGTGTCGACGACGCATCGTCGCTGGATCGCCGGCGCGGCGATCGTGGCCACCGCCTTCGCCTTGCGCCTGGTTTTTGCCAGCCTCTCGGTGACGCTGCCCGAGGTCGCCGCCGGGACCGGCCTGCCGGCGGTCGGCACCAGTGTTTTGACCACGCTGCCGGTGCTGTGCCTAGGCCTGTTCGCGCCTCTCGCACCGCCTCTTGCCGAGCGTTTCGGCACCGAGCGGACGTTGCTGGGCGCCATGTTGATCCTGGCCGCCTGTACGGTGCTGCGAGCGTTCGGACCGGTCTATCTGCTGTTCGGTGGTTCCGCACTGTCGGGGTGCGTGATCGCGATCGGGAACGTGCTGCTGCCCGGCCTCGTCAAACGCGATTTTCCCGATCGCATCGGGCTGCTGACGGGCCTGTATGTCATGGCGATCTCCGGTGGCGCTGCGCTGGCGGCCGGGGCGACCGTTCCGATCGAGCGCGCCGCCGGAGCGGGCTGGCGCTTCGCACTGGCGATCTGGGCCTTGCCGGTACTGCCTGCGATCGCACTATGGATCTCCCAGCTACGCGTCACGGCACGTAGCCGGAAGCGGACCGGTCCCTTGGGCGCACTGTGGGGGAGCCTGCTTGCCTGGAAGGTGACGCTGTTCATGGGGCTGCAATCCGCCCTCGCCTTTTCCGTTTTCGGGTGGCTCGCTGTGATCCTGCGCGCGCGCGGCGTCGAGGCGACGACGGCAGGACTGGTGCTGTCCGTGCTCATCCTGACCCAGCTTGCGACATGTCTGACGGTGCCGGCCATCGCGGTCCGACAGCGCGATCAGCGCGTGATGGCCGCAGCGCTGACCGTAGCGGGTGCCGGCGGATTGATGGGACTGCTCTACGCGCCGCTTGCACAAGTCTGGCTTTGGGCGCTGGTACAGGGGGCAGGCCAAGGCGGGCTCATCGCCCTTGCGTTGACGCTGATCGTGCTTCGCGCCGAAGATCCCAGTGTCGCGGCGCGGCTATCCGGCATGGCGCAGGCCGTCGGCTACATCATCGCCGCGCTCGCCCCGTTGACGATCGGTCTGCTGCGCGCGCTCACTGGCGGCTTCGACGCGACCGGCTGGCTGGTCGCGCTGATCGGCGCCGGCTTGCTGTGGAGCGGACTCGGCGCCGGGCGGGCGCGGTTCGTCGTCTGCCGCGGGATCATCACTTCGCCAAATCCTTGATCGGGATCGAGAGGTCCGCCAAGTGCGCGGGGTCGACGATCCTCGCCTCTCCGACCAGCGTGCGCCCCGCCATGAACTCCGGCGTACGGTTGACCGCCTCGACCGCAAGCACGCGATTGTCCGGCGCCAGATGGAAGATCGCGAAGCTCCTCTCCGCCATGTCTCCCCGGATCACAAGCCGGTGCGAGTCGAACGGAACGCCGACGATCTGCAATTTGAGATCGTACTGATCAGACCAGAACCACGGCGGTTCGTGCGCTGGCGCAGGTTTGCCCATGATGTGCGCAGCGACGCGCCGCGCCTGTTCGAGCGCGTTGGGTACGCTCTCCAGCCGGAACATACGCCCGCCGTAGAGCGGCATCGGTCGCCACGTCATGTCGCCAATCGCATAGACGCCCGGTTCGGACGTGCAGGCATTCTCGTCGACGATTACGCCGCCGTGATCGCAGCCTATTCCCGCCTCCCGCGCGAGTTCATCGCAAACGTCGGCGCCGATGCCGACGATCACCGCGTCGCAGAGCAGCCGTTCGCCGTCCGCGAGCCAGAGCGCCGAGACGTTCCCGTCGCGCCCCTCAAAGCCCTCCACACGCGCCTCGGTACGGATCTCCAAGCCCTTCGCGCGATGATAGTCATCGAAGAACGCCGCGAGCGGCGCACACGCGACGCGCGCCAGGATACGAGACTCGCGTTCGAGCAGCACCACGGACGATCCTAGCGCCAGCGCCGAGGCCGCCGCCTCCAGTCCGACATAGCCGCCGCCAACGATCGCGAGCCGCCGCCCCGGGCCGATCGCGCCGCGGATCGCATCGGCGTCCGCGATCGAGCGCAAATAGTGAATGCCGCCAAGCGCCGCGCCGGGAATCGCGAGCCTACGGGCGCGCGATCCGGTGGCAAGAACAAGCAGATCGTACCTTTCCGAACCGCCGCCGGCGAGGCGAACGGTCTGCGCCGTTCGGTCTATTGCGACCGCACGGGCGCCGAGCCGCAGCGCGATGCCGGCGCTCGCGTAGTAGCTGTCGGGCCGCAGCTTCAGCGACTCCATTGCCGCCGTGCCCTTCAGATATCCCTTGCTGAGCGGTGGGCGATGATAGGGGACGATCGGCTCATCGCCGATGAGCACGATCTCCCCGGTGTGGCCCGCCGTGCGAAGCGCGGCGACGACGTTGCCGCCACCATGCCCCGCCCCGATCACCACGACCTTTGCGTCGACACGTTCAGACATGATCCACTCCATATCGGGCCGACGCGCCGTGTGTGACTTTCGCCATCAGTGCTGCTGCCCGCTCGAATAGATTCGCAGGTGCGGGATATTGGCGTGCTCGGGCTGTTCGAGCAGGAAACGCACCGCTGCCGCCACATCGGCGGGAAGCAGCGGCGTCACCGGCGATCCGGCGCCGGGGCGGCTCGCGGCCGGGAGATGGTCGAACACCTCCGTTGCGGTCGTGCCCGGGGCGACGATACCGACCCGGACGCCCGTGCCGGCGAGATCGACGCGCAGCGAATCGCTGAAAATCTCCACCGCGCGCTTCAGGCCGCCATAGACGCCTGCCGCCGCCGTGGTCAGGTTGGCGCCAATGCTGGAGATGTTGACGATCGCCCCGCCGCCCTGCGCTTTCATCGCCCGCGCGAACACGTAGCTCGCCCGCACAACCGCTTCGTAGTTGAGCGCGATCATCGGACCAAGCGCGTCGAGATCGAAGCTGTCGACCGTCCCGACGCGGAAGATGCCGGCGTTGTTGATCAACGCATCGACCCGGCCGAAACGCGCCAGCGCAGTATCGAGCATCCGCTGCGCGCTGACAGGTTCGGCTACGTCGATCGCCAGCGTTTCCACTGCGACGGGCAGGCTCTCGGCCAGCGCGGCGAGCCGGTCGGCACGCCGGGCGACCAGCAGCAGCCGCACGCCCGCCTCGGCAAAGTCGCGCGCAATCGCTTCGCCGATCCCTGCGGACGCGCCGGTGATGACGGCGACCGTACCGGACAAATCCCGTCCCATCGCCGGGCTTAGAAGGATTCGCGGCCGCTGCGCGCGAAATATTCGCGCAGCGGGGCCACGGTCGGGACGTGCGACGAGAAGCCGCCATCGACCGGAATGGTCGTGCCGGTGACAAACGCAGCCTCGTCCGAGGCAAGGAACGCGACGACGTCGGCGACATTCTCCGGCGTGCCGAGCTCTGGCGTCAGATGCGCATCGAGGATGATCTGGCGCAGTTCGCCCTGCACCGCGTGTTGCGCGTTCTCGCCCAGTACCAGCCCGATCTGGATGGTGTTCGAGCGGATGCCTTGCTTGCCATATTGCGCGGCGATCGATTTCGACAGCAACGCGATCGCCGCCTTGGACATGCCGTAAGCGGTCAGCGTGATGTCCCCCTGCCCGCCGAACCCGGAACTCGAATGAATCAACGAACCGCCGCCCCGCGCGACCATATAGGGGATGACGTGCTTGGCGCAGAGCAGTGCACCGCGTGCGTTGACTGCCATCGCCCGGTCCCAGGCCTCGATCTCGACGTTGCAGACGTCGCGGTCGCGCGCGCGATACTCCGGCGTGAGGTAGGCAGCGTTGTTGTGGAGAATGTCGATCCCGCCGAAATGCTCCGCCACCTCGGCCGCCATCGCCTTGACGCGCGCTTCGTCGGACACGTCCACCGCAACGGCGATCGCGTCGCCGCCGGCATCGCGCACCGCCTGAGCAGCGTCCGCACCGCTTTGCGGATTCAACTCGGCGATGGCGATCTGAGCGCCGCATTGCGCCAGCCGCAGCGCGGTCGCGCGCCCGAGCCCCTGCCCGGCGCCGGTGACGATCGCCACCTTGCCCTTCAAATTCGGCATCACCCTGCTCCTGCATCCCTTCAGCCAAGCCCTCGAACGGTTGGAGATCGAGCAGCTTGCCAAGTTTCTCTGACTGGCTATCCATTCGCTCCTTGGAACGATATTGCAAGACGGGATTGGAGAGGAACCGCATGACACGCGACGAATCGTCGGAGGCACGTCTTCCGATCCGGCTGCTCGGGCGCTCCGGGCTGCGCGTCTCGCGGCTTGCGCTCGGCACGATGACGTTCGGCCAGCCGGGTTGGGGATGCGACGCGGCCGCCGCCGATGCGATCATGGATCGATTCGTTGCGGCGGGCGGCAATCTCATCGACACGGCCGATTATTATTCCGGCGGCGAGAGCGAACGCTTCGTGGGGCGGTATCTTGCCGACCGCAATCTGCGCGAGCAGTTGGTGATAGCCAGCAAGTTCAGCTTCGGCAGCGGTGGAGTCGGCGCGAACGCCACCGGCAACGGCCGCAAATCGATGATGGCGGCGCTGGAGGGCAGTCTGCGCCGACTCGGCACCGACTATATCGATCTCTACATCCTCCACCTCTGGGACGGGGTTACGCCGGCCGAGGAAGTGATGCGCGGGCTCGACGATCTCGTCCGCTCGGGCGAGGTCCGTTACGTTGCCTTGTCCGATGTGACCGGCTGGTACGCCGCGCGTGCGCAAACGCTGGCAGAATGGCGTGGCTACGAGCGGCTATGCGCGGTGCAGCTCGAATATTCGCTGGTCGAACGCGGGCTGGAACTGGAATTCCCGACGCTGTGCGCGGAGCTCGGCATGGGCATCCTCGCCTGGGCACCGCTCTGCAACGGACTGCTGTCGGGCAAGCACCGTTCGCCCGGCGACGGTGGCCTCGCAGCCGGTCGCGTCGAAACCGTCGACAAGGCCGGCCGTTTCGATCGGCTAACCGCGCGCAACTGGCAGATCGTCGCGGCGCTTGAACAGGTTGCGCGGGCGACCGATCGGTCGATGGCGCAGGTGGCGATCAACTGGGTGGCGAACCGGCCCGGCGTCGCGTCGGTGCTGCTCGGCGCGACCAAGGTTGCACAGATCGAGGACACGCTGCGCTCGCTCACCTTTACGATCAGTGACGAACACCGCGCCGCGCTCGACTCGGTATCGGTCAACCCGCGCCTGTTCCCGTATCGCTTCCTCGCCGACGCGCAGCGCCGCGTGACTCCGCACCTTTCCTGAACCCTGCTTTGAAGAGGTAAGCACATGCATATAGACTTGACCGGCAAACGCGTAATCGTCACCGGCGCCTCGCGCGGCATCGGTCGGGGCATCGCCGCCGCCTTCGCCGCCGAGGGCTGCCGCCTCGCGATCGGCGCGCGCAACGAGGAGGCGATCCGCGCCACCGCCGCCGAGATCGGCGCAGGCGCCGCCGACACGATCGTGCGCCGCCTCGACGTCGCCGACGATCAATCGGCCAAGGATTTCGTCGCCGAAGTGGCGGAGCGTTGGGACGGCGTCGACGTGCTCGTCAACAATGCCGGCCAGGGACAAAGCGGCACGCTGGAAAATCTCACGCCTGAACAACTGCTGGCGCATGCGAACATTCTCCAGATGGGTCATTTCCGCATGGCGCAGGCGGTGGTGCCGCACATGCGCAAGCAACGCTGGGGCCGCATCATCGACATCAATGCGGTCGCGGGATCGATCCCGACGCCCGACGGCATCCCTTCGGTGATCAATCGCGCCTCGTGCATCGCACTTTCGAAGCTGCTTGGTCAGGCTCTCGCGCCCGACAACATCCTCGTCAACTCGCTCAACATGGGCTGGATCGATACCGGCCAATGGGACCGCCACTATCGCGAGATGCCGCCGGGCGTGAGCCGCGAGGAATTTGACGAGATGGTGCTGAAAGTCGTGCCGATGGGCCGCTTCGGCACGCCGCAGGATGTCGCGGGTGTCGCGATCTTCCTCGCCAGCGAACTCGCCAGCTTCATCAGCGGCGTCGAGATCAACGTATCGGGTGGCCTGTATGGCCAGATCACCTATTACCCCAAGCTGAAGCGCGAGTTTGGCGAGGCGATGCGCAAGCGCTACGAAGACAGCCAGTCGCAAGACAGCGCAATGGACGCGATCGACGCCGCCGGCGTCGGCTGAGACAGGTCAGCGCGCGCCGGCGGCCCGTTCGTCGAGGCGCGCGCGGATCTCGGCGCAGCGTGCGCTGGTGAGCGGATAGCCCCAGCACAGCAACGCGCCGAGCAATCCCATGACGGCGGGCGTGCCTGCGAACAGCATCTGCACGCCACGCAGCGCCTGCGCACTGTTGGCGACGCCCAGTTTCGGCACATAGCCGATCCAGTCGAGCAGGATATAGCTCAGCCCCACCGAAAACGCGCCGCCGAGCTTCCAGCTGCTGATCAGCAGCGCGTAGAGTACACCGGTGCGATCGACGCCCTGCTCCAGCTTAAGCTCGTCGGCGGCATCGGCCATCATCGCGCGCGGCAGGAAGCTGACGCCGCCATAGAACACGCCCCAGATCGCCATCACCACGGCGGAGAGCACCAGATCATGGTGCGGCACCAGCAGCATCGTCGGGCACAGCACGAAAGACACGATGCCGCAGCTTGCCAGCGCGACCTGCTTGCCGACGCGTGCCGCCAAGGCGCCGAGCAACGGCATCGCCACCACGGCCGTGCCCATCTGCGCGATCAGCAGGACGCCGATCGTGCTGCGCTCCAGCCCCTTTGCGGAAATGAAGAAGAACACCAGCACCGCCGAGGCGACGCCGAAGCCGAGCCCGAACAGGAGATCCGCGGTGACCAGCCGGACGACGGCAGAGCGGCGGATCAATTGGAGATAACCGCCCACGCCAAGCCGGTCGCGCGCGGAGACGTGAGGGCGTTCGGGCACCAGCGCCGCTGCCATCAGCGTAAGTGGCACGGCGGCGCCGATGATCAGCCAGCCCATCGCCGAAAGTGCGGTGCCGGCATCGTTTGCGATCCGCCCCATCGCCAGCGGCAACAGCATGACGAGGCAGACGCCACCGAGGAACGCCGCCTGTATCCACGCGTAAATCCGGGCACGGTCGGCATAGCCGCGCACCAGCCCGGCCGCGAGCGAGAGTTGGGCGAGCGACAGGATCGACCAGCCCGCGTAGGCGAGGATCAGGCCAATGACGAGATAGGCGCCGCCCACGTTGTGCGGCGGCATGAACAGCATCACCGTACCGGCGATCAGCACCGGCAGCCCGATCAGCAGCCAAGGGCGGAAGCGGCCCCAGCGTGTCCGTGTGGCATCCATCGCGACGCCTAGCAGCGGATCGATCACGATATCGAGCACGCGCACAGCCATGAAGATCGTGCCGACCAGCGCCAGATCGAGACCTATCGCGTTGCCGAAATATTCGGGCACATTGACGACCAGCGGCAGCGTCAGCATCGCCATCGGCACGCTGGCGCCGGCTAACGCGGCGCGGGCCAGCGGCTTCAGCGGTGGCCCAGCATCTTGCTTCATCGGGTTCTCTTCCTGATCGGCGAACCCCGGCGGGGTCAGCGTTTTGCTACTTTCACGTCGCTTTTCTCGAAATCCCACGTCGTGTCCGTCGCACCCTCGTCACGCAACTTGTACTTCAGCACGCGGCCCTGCGGATTGGTCGGCAGGGTTTCGCGGAATTCGATGTAGCGAGGCACGGCATAAGACGGCACGCGTTCGATCAGCCACCGGCACAGCGCCTCCTCCTTCAAAGTCGCATCCGGCTTCAGGCGTGCCGTCACCTTGAGATCGTCCTCGCCCACGTTGGACGGCACGGCGTGAACCGCGACTTCGGCGATGTCGGGATGAAGCAGCAAGGCGCTCTCCATCTCGAAGCTCGAAATGTTCTCGCCGCGCCGACGCAGATAATCCTTCTTGCGATCGACGAAATAGAAGAAGCCCTGTTCGTCGAACTTGCCGATGTCGCCGGTGTGGAACCACAGGTCGCCCATCAGCTTGAGCGTCTCTTCGGGACGCCGCCAATATCCCTTGAACATGATGTCGGGGTATAATGGTCGCACGACGATCTCGCCCGCCTGGCCCAACGGCACCTCGTTGTTGTGATCGTCGAAGATGCGCACGTCGAATTCGGCTGCGCACTTGCCCGATGAACCGGGCGCCGCCGGCTCGTCGGCGGGCAGCGTCGTCACCAGCGCTTCGGTCAGCCCGTAGGCGTTCGAGCCGATCCGCTTCGCGCCAAACCGCTCGCGCCAGATCGCCTTGATGTCTTCCGAGAAGGGATTGCCCTTGACGGTATGGACCTGCCCGAAACAGCGCTTCATCGCCTCGTTTTCCGCAGCGCGCGCCAGCATCGTGCCGAGCGAGCCCAGGATCGACACCACGGTAGCGCCCGATGCCTCGATCGCGGGCCAGAAACCCGAGACGGAGAAGCGCGGGCTGATCGACATGGTGGCGCCTACCAGCAACACCGACACCGCCCCCGTCGCGATCGCGTTGAGGTGAAAGAAGGGCAACGGCGTCCAGTAGATGTCGTCATGCCCGATCGGTGACGCGCGCAGCAGCAGCCGGGCGACATGACACATCTGGTTGCCGCTCATCATGCAGCCTTTCGACGGGCCGGTCGTGCCCGACGTGTAGATCAATGCATTGAGCGCGGCGGGATCGGGCAGCCGCTCCATCGCCGTATCGTCGTCGCCGCGATGATCGTCGAGCGCGCGGACCGGTATCGCGCAGGCCACAGCCGATGCGAGATCGCCGCGGACGAGGATCAGCTTGAGGAACGTCAGCCGATCGGCGATTGCGACGATGCGATCGAGGTAGTGAGCCTCGCAGATGAGGATCGCTGCAGCGGCGTCCTCGACCTGATGCCGCAGGAACTCGCCGAGAAGCGCCGTATTGAGCGGCACGCTGACCGCGTGGATTTTGTTGATGCCGATCCAGGCGGCCACGGCATCGATGTTGTTGTCCAACATCGTTACCACGGTTTCGCCTTCGCCGACACCCAGTGCAGTCAGCGCATGGCCGAGACGGTTCGTCAGCCCGTCGAACGCGCCGTAGCTATAGGTCTCGCCGCCGAAGTCGAGGAAGGTCTTGTCTGGATGCGCGGCGACCGCCCGTGCGAGCGCCGCCACCGGAGTGTCGCGCGGCCCTTGGTACCATCCCGCTCTGGACTGTTCAGCCATCCCATCCTCTTGCCGGCGGTGCTTCCAGCGAGCACCTGTGGCAGGCGTAGCAACATTCGTTCGACTATGCCAACATCAGAATTTCATTCTCTATCAAATTCGTTTGAACGGCCGTCGGGTATCGCTGCGACGGCCGCGGGTATGCCGAGACGACCGGTGCCACGGTTGGGTGCCAGCACGCGCTTCGGCCCGACGCCATGCGCCAGCGCCCCGATCCCGCCGATCCGCGCGACCAGCCGGTCGCCGGGCTTCAGAAACCTTCCGTCCTCCAGACCGACACCGGCGGTGGAGCCGGTGAACAGCAGGTCGCCCGGGCGCAGCCGAACCCGCGCGTCAACGTAATCGAGCAGTTCGTCGAGCGAGAAGATCATGTTGCGGCTGTTGTCGCGCTGCCGGATTTCGTCGTTGACCTCCATCTCGACGTCGAGCGCGGGCTGACCGGCGCCGCCGAGCGCGTCGAGCGTAGTGATCCACGGTCCGATCGCCGCCGTCGCGTCGAGCGCTTTTTGCGTAAAAAGATCCAAGGAGCCAAGCTGCTTGCCTGCATCCCGCGCGCTGACATCGTTGCCGATCGTATAACCGAGCAGGCATTCGGTCGCGCGTTGCGCGTTCTCGAGTGGGCGCGCCACGACCGCTACGAGTTCCACTTCAAAATCGAGCATCGCGGTCACCGCCGGATAGCTGATTTGCCCGCCCGGATCGACGATCGCCGAATCGGGCTTGATATAGGCGATCGTGTGGGGCGGCGGCTCCTTGCGGCCGAGGCGGGTGAGATGTTCGAGATAGTTCAACCCAACGCCGAAGACGCGCGCGCCCGGTTCACGCGGCGCGCGCAGTCTAAGGTCCGCCAGTCGTGACGCTTCCCCCGCCAGCGCAAACGCGTCTGCGTCGCCCTGCGCGGCGAATGGCGCCCAGTGCGCGAATGGCGTGTGAATACGGCGCGCCGTGCCGACGTGCGGATCGACCAACGCCCAGAAATCGTCTCCCGAGGTGCCGGCCACCCGCGCGACGTGCATGGCTCAAGCCGCCGCTTCGCCGAGTTCGCTGATCTTCTTCACGCTCGGTCCCAGGATCGGGCCGACGAGCTGATGCCCCCAAGCGCTCAGCGTTTCGGGGTTCGGCTCGAACAGTTCCGGAACCCACGGCCGCATCTCCCAGATCGACTCGATCGCGAAGCCGCTCGGCGAATAATGGTAGAAGGAAAGGTGGGGGTCCTGCGTGTGCTGGCCCAGCGTCATCATCATCGGGATTTCACGCTGCTGCACCCGGTCATAGGTCTGTCCGACGTCGCGCATCGCCTTCAGGTAAAGGCCGACATGCTGGATGCCGCGCATTCCCGGCCCATGGCCGTAAGCGATGTCGTGGCTTGTGCGATCGTTCAGTTTCGAACGGAAGAAACCGGTGCGTCCCTTGCCTGCACCCGACCCGTACCACCGGAATCCCATGATCCGCGTCAGGAAATCTTCAAGAGCGTCGGTATATTCCGGGGTGATGACGACGAGATGGCACATCCCCCGCTCTGCGGTCACGAAACCCGAATGAGGGCGGCTCGGCAGAAAGGAATCGGGCGCGAACTTCTGCCCGTAGAAAAGCTCGTGCTGGAAGCCGACCGGGTCCTTGAAGCGGGCCACCTCGCGGACGCCCCGGCGTGCCGCCAACTCGGCATCGCCACGTTCATAGGGCACCCCTTCGAGATCGAAGGTGTCGAGCGCGGCGAGAAATTCCTGTCGGCCGACGGCCTCCCAACCGACATAGGCGAGCCGGTCAATCTCGCCAGGCCAGAAGCTGAAGCGGCTGCGGCGTTCGTCGAGCTTGAAGTGCAATCCGTCGGGATCGACATTGTCGGCAACTTGCCAGCCCAGCACCCCGGTGCCGTAGTCGCGCCATTCCTCCAGCTTCGCGGTCTCGAAGCCGAGATAGCCTACACCGATGATATCCATTACTTCGCTCTCCCTGGTCAAGAATGGAACGCGATCGCGGGCGCTCAGGCCGCGAGCGCGCCGCCATCGATTACGATGTCGTTGCCGGTCATGAAGCTTGCTCCCGCCGACGCCGCGAACACCGCCGCGGCGGCAATCTCGTCCGGCTCGCCAGGCCGGCCGAGCGGGATGTTCGCGACGAGCCGCGCGCGAATCTCCTCCCGTTGCAGGAACGGCGCCGTACCCGGCGTCCTGATGAATCCCGGACTGATGCTGAGTGCGCGAATCCCCAGCGGGGCACCCTCGACCGCCAGTTGCCGCGTCATCGCGACGATCGCGCCCTTGGCGGCGGCGTGTGCGATCTTGCCGCTGCCGGCGGTTCCCGCCCAGGCTGCGGTCGAACCGACGTTGATGATGACACCCCCCTGCGCCGCCAGATGGGGCCAGGCCGCGCGCGTTGCAAAAAAGACGAGGTCGAGTTCATTGCGGATGGTGAAATGCCATTCCGCATCGGTCATCTGATCGACCGGGGCGAAGCGCGCCGCCGAGGCATTGTTGTAGAGGATGTCGATCCGGCCGTGAGCGCGCAGCGCATGGTCGATCCACGCCGCCGAGCCGGCCGCCGTGGCAAGATCGAGCGCGTCCGCCGGCCCGTCCATCTCGCCACCGCTCGCGCGCACCAGATCGACGGTCTGGCGGTGACCCTCGATATCGAGGTCGCAGCCGACGACACGCGCGCCCGCGGCAGCGAAGTGCAGGGCTGCGGCGCGTCCCAGGCCGCCGCCGGTGCCCGAGATCAGCGCGACCAGACCATCCAGCGCGCCGCTCACGCCGCCGCCGGTTCAACGGAGAGCGCGTTGGCGGGGCAGGCTTGAGCTCCCTCGATCGCCTTGTCGAGCAATGCGGCGGGAATGGTCGCGCCATCCGCGATCGCAACGATGCCGGCGTCGTCCAGCGTCCAGACTTCCGGGCAGATTTCGTGACAGACGCCGTAGGCGCAACAAGCTCCGCGATCGGCGACGGCACGCATTACGGGCGCTTGATCCAGCGATATGGACATTGGGGAACATTCTCCTTGGTCAGCATTCTCTGCGGAAAGCTTATTGCCCTTGTTGCCCTCCGACGCGGCGAACCGCAACAAGATATGTTGAAACTCCTGAACATAGATGGCATAGGTGTCTAGGAATTACCAGCCAAGAGCGTAGCCGCTAGTCGGCGCCAGACGCCGCTTACGCAGAGGATGACCATGATGCTGACACGCACCACGCCTACTTTGTCCGATGGCACGATGATCGGCGATCTCGTCCGCCCCGAAAGCCGCGAGGTCGAGCTTCGCGTCCTCTCCGATCGCGAGGTCTACGATCTCGAGATGGAGCGGGTGTTCGGGAAAACCTGGCTGTTCCTTGGACACCAGAGCGAGATTCCCGACGCCGGCGATTTCGTGATGCGCGACATGGGCAACGACTCGGTGATCGTGGCGCGCGAGCGCGACGGAACGATCCATGTTTCGCTCAACGTCTGTCCGCACCGGGGCATGCGCGTCTGCCTGACCGACGCGGGCAACGCGCCGGTTCACAAATGCATTTATCATGGGTGGGCGTTCAAGCCGAACGGCGACTTCGTCGGCTCGCCCGTCGCCGAGGAAAAGATGCACGGCGAGCTTCTTCCCAAAGCCGAACTCGGACTGCGCAAGGCGCGGGTGCATCTCTATGCGGGGCTGATCTTCGCGACCTGGAACATCGACGGCCCCTCGTTCGACGATTTTCTCGGCGAGATGAAATGGTATTACGACATGATCTTCAACCGCACCAAAGGTGGTTGGGAAGTGCTCGGCCCGCCGCAGCGGTTCATCGTCGACGCCAACTGGAAGGCGGCGGGCGAACAGTCGGCGGCGGACGGCTTCCATACGCTCACGCTGCACCGCTGGCTGGACGAGATGTTTGGTAATGGCGGCAGCGATCTGACCAGCACCATGTACGGTGTCGAAGTCGGTTCCGATCATGGCCATGCGCTGCGCTGCCAGTCGCTGTCCAAAAAGTTTGCGCGTGCCAAGGATTTCGACAAGGGCACGATGTCCGTCGAGGAGCGCTGGAACATCCTGCCCGCACCCGGCTGCACGCCCGAGATGCTCGACGAGGTCCGCGCCAATCTCACGCCGGAGCAGATGGAGCAGTTGATGACCAATCCGCCGCAGGTCGGTGGCATGTTCCCCAATATCCTGCTCGCCTGCATCTACGCGCCGCAGCCCGACGGACGCATCCTCGGTTCGATGGCGCTGCATACCTACATCCCGCGCGGCCCGGATAAGCTGGAGTTCGTAAATTGGGTGT
Organism: Sphingomonas sp. BAUL-RG-20F-R05-02; assembly: GCF_022662305.1. Taxonomy (GTDB): domain Bacteria; phylum Pseudomonadota; class Alphaproteobacteria; order Sphingomonadales; family Sphingomonadaceae; genus Sphingomonas. The sequence goes on along the minus strand of NZ_JAKNQH010000012.1, from coordinate 41,181 downwards.
TCTGCGAAAGCGGCACGCCCGATGCGGACAAGGAGATCATGCTAAAGAACACGATCTTCATGCTCGGCACTTCGGGCTTGGTCGAACAGGACGACAGTGACACCTGGCCGCACATGACGCTTTCGGCGCGCGGAGCACAGGGCAAGAAGATGACAATGAAATATCAGGCGATGAACGCGAACCCCCGCCCGGCGAGCTGGCGCGGCCCCGCCTTGGTCTATGACGGTTTCACCAAGGATGACACGCAGTGGAACTGGTGGATGTACTGGCGCGAACTGATGACCACCACCGACTGATCGCATTGGGGAGAGGATAGACATGACGAGCAGCGATGCGGCAGTGGCCGAAGCCGAGACGCCCGCGCGGGCGCGGATCCTGATGGGAACGACGCTCTACGGACGGATCGCCGAGGCCTATTTCGAAGAGGCGGCTACGCTCGATGCGCTACGCTATGCGGAGTGGGTCGGCTGGCTGGCCGAAGACGTGCGATACACCTGCCCACAGCGCATGACGCGCAGCCTCAAAGATTGGGACAAGTCGATCGATCGGCGCGTCATGCATTTCGACGAGAACCACAAGACGCTGTCGGCGCGGGTACGCCGGTTGCACGGCAACAGCGCCTTCGCGGAGGATCCGCCCTCGCGCACGCGGCGGCTGATCACCAACATCCGCGTGCTCGAAGGCGAGGACGAGGGCAGTTATGCCGTGACGAGTTACTTCCTGCTCACCCGCAGCCGTTTCGAGAATGCGACGCTGATGCTGATGTCGGGCGAACGCCGCGACGTGATCCGCGATTTGGGCGAGCGCTTCGAGTTGGCGAGTCGCGAAATCATTCTTGATCAGGCGGTGCTCGGCATGCCGAATCTGGCGGTCTTCCTCTGATCGCCGAACACTTTTTCGTGTGCTGCCCGAACGCCCGTCTCCAACCGGAGGCGGGCGTTTCATCGTACACGAACATCGTTTTTTATTCTCGTATCAGTACCAAATTCGGCATCAGGAATTGACAAAATCGCTGCGGCGGTCGCACTGCTAGGTCCGGGATGACGAGCAACGGGGCGAAGATGAACAAGGACAACACGGTAGTCGTGGCGGGCGCGGGCCTGATGGGCACGGGCATCGCCCATGCTTTTGCCGTTGCCGGTTACGCGACGACCTTGGTGGATATCGACCAGGCAGCGCTGACGCGGGCGCAGACTGGGATCGGCAAGATCCTCGACGACGGTGTCCGCCTCGGCAAGCTCGCCGAGGATGTTGCCGCAGCATCCAAGCAGCGGCTATCGACCGCGACCGACATCGCAGAAGCAGCGCGGGGCGCGGCACTGTTGATCGAGACGGTTTTGGAGAAGCTCGCGGTCAAACTCGCCGTCATCAAGGCGGCCGAGCCGGTGCTCGCCGCCGGCGCGATCGTCGCGACCAACACCTCGGCGCTCAGCGTGACCGAAATCGCGCGCGAGGCGACCGATGCGAGTCGCGTGGTCGGCATGCATTTCTTCAATCCGGTCCACAAGATGAAACTGGTCGAGATCGTTCGCGGTCTCGCCACCAGCGACGAGACGGTCGCCGAGACACGCGCATATTGCGAGGCGATCGCCAAGACGTCGATCATCGTCAACGAGGCGCCGGGGCTAACGACCAGCCGCATGTCGGCCATGGCGGGCAACGAAGCCATGTACATGTTGATGGAAGGCACCGCGACAGCAGAAGATATCGACACGGCGCACCGGCTGGGCTTCAACCATCCGCTCGGACCGCTCGAGCTGGGCGATGTCACCGGCTGGGACACGCGGCTGTCGGTGTTGCGCTATCTTCACCAGACCTTGGGCGAGAAGTTCCGCCCCTGCCCGCTCATCGTCAAGATGGTCGCGGCGGGCCGCTACGGCCGCAAGACCGGGGCGGGCGTCTATGAATATCGAGACGGGCAGAAGGTCCCGAACTCGGGCCTGAAGGCAGGCGTGCTGTGAGCGCGTTCATCGTCTCCGCCGCGCGGACACCAATCGGGCGCTTTCGCGGCGGTCTCGGCGCGGTACGGGCCGATCATCTGGGCGCACATATTCTCGGCGCCGTGACGGAGCGCGCCGGCGTGTCGCCGACCGAGGTGGACGACGTGGTGCTAGGCTGCGTCACGCAGATCGGCGAGCAATCCGCCAACATCGCGCGCACCGCTTTGCTAGGTGCCGGTTGGCCGTTCACCATCCCGGGCATGACCGTCGACCGCAAGTGTGGTTCGGGCGAGGCGGCGGTGCATATCGCCGCCGGCTCGATCGCGAGCGGAGCCGCTGACGTCGTCGTTGCCGGCGGTGCCGAGTCGATGACGCGCGTGCCAATGGGCAGCAACCGCGCGATCCACGGCGGGGCGTTCGGCTGGATGGTCGCAGACCGTTACGACATCGTGAATCAGGGCGAAGCCGCCGAGCGCATCGCGGACCTCTACCAATTGACCCGTGAAGACTGCGATCTTTACGCGATCGAAAGCCACCGCCGCGCCGCCGCCGCGGCAGACAGCGGACGCTTCGATGCCGAGATCGCCGCCGTTCCGGTTGCAGAACTGTGCGAGCGAGGCGCCGAGATATCAACGCCGATGCTCATCCGTGACGAAACCATCCGTCGCGACACCAGCCTTGAAAAGCTGGGCACGCTCAAGGCGAGCTTCCGGCCGGAGGGCGGCCGCATCACCGCCGGCAACGCCTCGCAGATCTCGGACGGCGCCGCTGCCGTACTCGTGATGTCGGAGCGCGCCATGAAGCGTCTCGACGTCGCGCCGCGCGCGCGGATCGTCGCGACGATCGGGGTCGGTTCCGATCCCGAACTCACGTTGACCGGGCCGATCGAGGCGACCAAACGGCTCCTCGCACGCACCGGACTGAAGGCAGACGATATCGACCTGTTCGAAGTGAACGAAGCCTTCGCATGCGTGCCGATCGCGTGGATGCGGGAGATCGGCGTCGGTCATGATCGACTGAACGTGAATGGCGGTGCAATCGCGCTTGGCCATCCGCTGGGCGCGACGGGGGCACGACTGCTCACCACGATGTTGCACGAACTGGAGCGTCGTGACGGCCGTTACGGATTGCAGGCGATCTGCTGCAACGGCGGCCTGGGCACGGCAATGATCATCGAGCGCATGTCCTGATCGCCGCGAGCGAGCGTTGCGGCAGCGCGATCATTCGCCTAGGATCGGCGCGTGGTAAAGAAAACTCCGACCGTGGACGAAGATCGGCCTGCGCGACCCGCGCGGGCCAAACGTCAAAAAGACATCGAAGCGCAACCTGCTCCGGCCGAGGCCGAAGATGTCCTTCCGGGCGACGGGGAGGAAGCAGGGGAGCTGGAGCCCAGCGTGGTCGTCAAGCCGGTCGTCAACGCGATCCGGATTTTGCGGCATCTGAACGAAATGGGCTCGCCGGGTCGCGCCATCTCGATCGCGCGCGCGCTGTCGATCAACGCGAGCACCTGCTTCAACATCCTGCGGACGCTGGCTTCGGAGCAACTCGTCCAGTTCGATCCGCTCTCGAAAACCTATACGCCCGGAATCGGGCTGACGACTCTCGTCGGCAACTTTCTCAGCGAACGTCAGCGGATCGCTGCGGTGTCGCCGTTGATGGCAAGCCTCGCCGCCAAGTTCAAGGTCACCACGTGCCTGTGGCGGCGAGTGTCCGACGATCGCATTATCCTCATCCGCAGCATCGGCAGCCCCACCGACGTTCGCATCGAGATGGTAGAGGGGCAGCGCTTGCCGATGATGATGGGTGCGACCGGACGCGTGCTGGCCTCGCAACTCGATCTGCCGCAAAAGGAGCTTCGCGCCATGTTTCGGCGGCTGCGGTGGCAGCGACCGCTGACCTTCGAGCAATATTGGGAACAGGTCGAGGAGGCATCCGCACGCGGCTTCGCTACCGACGACGGGTTCTATTCCGCGGGCGTGAAGAGCATCGCCGTGCCGATCACTGACAGTTCGGGCTATGTCGCGTTCACGCTGGTCGCGATCATGTTCCGCACCCAGCTCGACAATGATGACATCGAGGCCCTGTCATCAGAAATGGCGGCGCTCGCGCAACGCTTCGCCAACATCCTGTTCTGATCGACTGGCCGAGAACGGCTGGACGATGCAACAAACGCGTGCGATCGCAGATTAAGGCTGGCGTCGATCTTATTCTCGATATAGATGCAGTGTCACAATGCAGAATAACGAGGTTGATCAGCACGCGGCGCTTGCGTCGCACCGCCAGGCGCATGGCCTGAGCCTGAGCGATCGGGCCGTGTCGTCGCCCCGATCCGGTGTCGACCGGGATCGCCGGATATGACTCCGGCGCGCTTCGCCCATGCCGCCATTCCATCCGAGGCGGAGGCATTTCGGGCCGAGGTCCGGCGTTTCCTCGCGGCCGAAATCGAGAACATTCCTGTGCTCGCCCGCGCCGACAGCTGGATGGGGTATGACGCCGCATTCAGCCGGAAGCTAGGCGAAGCCGGCCTGATCGGCATCACCATGCCGCAATGCTACGGCGGCCGCGCCGCCGGTGCGTTCGCGCGCTACGTCGTCAGCGAAGAATTGCTGGCGGCGGGCGCCCCGGTGTCGGCACATTGGATCGCGGATCGGCAGAGCGCGCCGCTGTTGCTGCACTATGGCACCGAAACGCAGCGCGAACGCTACATCCCCGCGATCAGCCGTGGCGAGGCCTATTTCTGCATCGGCATGAGCGAGCCTAACTCGGGCTCCGATCTCGCGTCGATCGGCACGCGCGCGGTGCGCAGCGGCGATGGCTGGGTGCTCAACGGCCGCAAGATCTGGACCACCAACGCGCACCGCTCCCACTACATGATCGCGTTGGTCCGCACCGAAGGCCGCGAGGATGATCGCCACGGCGGCATGTCGCAGTTCATCATCGATCTGCACGCCCCCGGCGTCACCGTCCGGCCGATCCGCGACCTGACCGGGCACGAGCATTTTAACGAGGTGTTCTTCGACGATGTCGCGCTCGATGCCGATGCGCTCGTCGGCGTCGAGGGCAAAGGCTGGAGCCAGGTTATGGCCGAACTCGCCTTCGAGCGTAGCGGCCCCGAACGCTTCCTCAGTTCGCACGTCCTCCTCGCCACGCTGATAGATGCCGTAGGCAAGCAGCCCGACGCGCTGCAATCCTTCCAGATCGGCCGCCTGGTCGCCAAACTGCACGGCCTGCGCGCGATGTCGTTGGCGGTAACGGCGGAACTGGATGCGGGCGGCGATCCCGCTTGGGCCGCCTCCTGCGTCAAGGATATTGGCAATGGGCTCGAGCAGGAACTGCCCGAAATCGCGCAACTGATCGCGCCGGACGAACCACGCATCGGGCCGGGTTCGGATCAGGCGCAGGTGCTGGCATACCTGACCCAGATCGCACCCTCCTTCTCGCTCCGCGGCGGTACGCGCGAAATCCTGCGTGGCATTCTCGCTCGCGGACTCGGGCTCAGGTGACGGCATGAAGGACATGTTCGAAGAAACCATCGAGCGGCTGCTCGGCGACATGGTGACGGTGGAGCTTCTCGTCGCGGCAGAGGCTGGCGTCTGGCCGGAGGCGTTGTGGCAGGCGATCGAGGAGAACGGCCTTACGCTGGCGGCGGCAACCGAAGATCGCGGCGGTGTCGGCGGCAGCTGGCACGATGCGTTCGTGCTGGTCCGTGCCGCGGGGCGCCACGCCGCCCCCGTCCCGCTTGCGGAGACGATCGCGGTCAACTGGCTGCTGGCGCGCGCGGGTCTCGATGCGATCACCGGCCCGGCGACGCTCGGCACCGTCGATGCGGACGGCGTGCTGCACGACGTGCCATGGCCCAGGCATGCCCGGCATGTGCTGACCGTAGTGGAAGGCGAACTCCTGCTGTTCGCGACAGATGGCCTGGTGGTCGGGGAGAGCCTGAACATCGCACGCGAACCGCGCGGCACGATCCGCATCGCGGGCGCCGAACCGCTTTGTCGCGCGCCGCTGCGCGATCTGCCCAAGGAGATTGTCCTGCTTACCGGCGCGATGATCCGATCGGCGCAGATCGCCGGCGCGCTCCAGCGGTTGCTCGACACCGCGATCGACTATGCCAATCAGCGCGTTCAGTTTGGCCGGCCGATCGGTAAGTTCCAGGCGATCCAGCACCAGATCGCATTGCTTGCCGAACATGCGATGCTTGCTTCGGCGACCGCCGAGGCCGCCTTCGCCGCCAACACCCTAAGACCCGAAGTATTCGCGATCGCCGCGGCCAAATCGGTGGCGAGCGAGGCAGCCGGCGCGGGTGCCGGAATTGCCCATGCCGTGCTCGGCGCGATCGGCTTTACCTACGAACACGCGTTGCATTTTGGCACGCGACGGTTGTGGTCCTGGCGTAGCGAGTTCGGCGGTCAGACGTATTGGGCGGGGCGCATCGGCACGGCGGTCGCGCAGGCCGGCGGGCAAGGCTTTTTGCCGCAGCTCGTGGACGGCAGCATCGCCGCGTGATGGCCGGCCGAGGGGAGGCTGATATGGAAGATTTCCTGCTGATCGATCGCAACGGGCCGGTGGTGACGATCACGCTCAACCGCCCGCAGGAACGAAACGCGATCACCTCATTGACCTATATCGAGGAAATCCGCGCGTTCTGCGACCAGGCTACCGGCGACGCCTCGATCAAGGCGGTGATCGTCACCGGCGCCGGGTCTGCGTTCTGCGCGGGCGGCAACGTGAAGGACATGCGCGACAAGGCCGGCATCTTCGAAGGCTCACCCTATGCGCTCCGCAACCGCTACCGGCAGGGCATCCAGCAGATTCCGCTTGCGCTCTACGAGCTGGAGGTGCCGACGATCGCGGCAGTCAACGGCCCCGCGATCGGCGCGGGCCTCGACCTTGCCTGTATGTGTGATATCCGCCTTGCCACAGACCGCGCGATCTTCGCCGAGAGTTTCGTGAAACTCGGCATCGTACCGGGCGATGGCGGGGCGTGGCTGTTGCCGCGCATCGTCGGCAATGCCCGCGCCACGCTGATGACGTTGACCGGCGACACGATAGACGCCGCCAAGGCGCTGGAATACGGTCTCGTCACCGAAGTGCTTCCCGCCGACCAGTTGCTCGATGGCGCCCGTGCGCTCGCCCATCGCATCGCCGCCAATCCCGGCCATGCGGTGCGACTCGCCAAGCGGCTGCTGCGTGAGGCACAGGACATGCGGCTTGCCCCGCTGCTCGAGCTGTCGGCCGCGTATCAGGCGCTGGCACACCACACCCATGACCACGACGAGGCCGTCGCCGCGTTTCTCGAGAAGCGGCCGCCGAGCTTCCAAGATCGCTAGAGAGGCACCCACCACATGCGCCCCGTCCTCCGCGACGATCATGAGATGTTCCGCGATCAGGTGCGGCGCTTCATCGATCGCGAGATCGTGCCCAACCATGCGCAATGGGAGCATGATGGTGTCGTTCCCAAAAGCCTGTGGCAACGTGCCGGGCGCGAGGGCCTGCTCTGCGTGACCGCGCCCGAGGCGTTCGGCGGCGGTGGCGGCGACTATGGGCACAGTGCGGTACTGATCGAGGAACTGGCGCGCGCCAACGCCACCGCGGTCGGCTTCACCACGCATAGCGAAATCGTCAGCAACTACGTGGTCGCCTACGGCACCGACGAGCAGAAGACGCGCTGGCTGCCGCCGATGATCAACGGCGACATGATAGCGGTGATCGCGATGACCGAACCGGGCATGGGCAGCGACCTGCGCGCGGTCCGCACAACGATCCGCCGCGACGGCGACGAATATGTGATCAACGGCTCCAAGACGTTCATCACCAACGGCATCAATTCCGGCATGGCGGTCGTCGTCGGCAAGACCGACGCGGCCGCGCGCGAATTGACCCTGGTATGCGTCGAGGATGGCACGCCCGGCTTCGCCAAGGGCAAGAAGCTGGAGAAGATCGGCCTCAAGGGGCAGGACACGTCCGAATTGTTCTTCGACAACGTCCGCGTCCCGGTCACAAACCGGCTGGGCGAGGAGGACAAGGGTTTCCGCTACCTGTCGCATCAGCTCGCCTGGGAACGCCTCATCATCGGCATTCGCGCGGCGGCCTCGATCGAAGCGCTGCTGGAGGAGACGATCGACTATACGCGCGACCGCAAGGTGTTTGGCCAGACGGTGTTCGATTATCAGAACACCCGCTTCACGCTTGCCCAGGCAAAGGCCGAGGCGACGATGCTGCGCGCGTTCGTGGACGAATGTCTCGGCGAGGTGCTCCGTGGCGAGCTTTCCAGCGAGAAGGCCGCGATGGCCAAGCTGCTCGGCTCCGAGATGCAGAACCGCCTGCTGGACGAATTCCTGCAACTGCATGGCGGCTACGGGTTCATGAGCGAATATAAGATCGCGCGCGCCTGGGTCGATGCCCGCGTCGCACGGATCTACGGCGGCACGTCCGAGATCATGAAGGAAATCATCGCACGCTCGCTCTGACGATCAGGCGGCGGCATCTTCGTCGGGATAGCCGCGCAGCACGTAGGTCATGCGGCCGCCCGCCAGCATCAGCGCCGCATATTGATGCAATTCGACCATCTGCGCAGTGGTGAAATGCTCCGCCAGCGCCTCGTACGTCGCCGCGTCGATCCCAAAATAATCCTGTGCGAACAGTTCGGCGAAGTGGATTGCGGCGCTTTCGGACGGCGAGAAGCGCGGATCGTCCCAACTCAGACAAGCGACATCGTCCTCGCTCACCGTCTCCGTCTTGCGGGCGATCTGGCAGGCGCGGCAGTTGGTGATGCTGGCGATCTTGAGGCGCACGAGTTCGCGCAAACGCGGATCGAGCGACGATGCCGCACCGTGCATCGTCGCCATCAGCGCCAGCCACGCCGCTGCCGTGTCCGGTCGGTGCGCCCAGATTTGCACGGGAAGCGTCGAACTCAACATCCGGCTCTCGCGGCCGCGATCGATCTCTTCGGCAAGACCGGACGGCAACGCATCATGGGGTACGGGGTCAATCATCGGCATGTCGCTGGCTGCTCCGGCATCAGGTGAGAGGTTCCTCGCGCGGATCGATCCGGGCTGGCCGACCGCTGACCGCCGCCCAGACAGTCGTGACGATGATGAGAAGCGATCCCGCGATCATCCAGCCGCTCGGCACGGTGCCGAACACCAGCAAGCCCGCGCCGATCGCGAGCGGCAGCCGGACATAATCGACGGCGATGATCTTGGCGGCATCGCCCAAAGACATCGCGTGCATGTAGGTCGTCGACATGGCGACACTGACCATCCCGAGCAACAGGAGCAGCCAGCCGTCGTGCGCCGAGGGCCAGCGCCACGTCAGGATCGCGGGCGGCAGGACGAACAGGATACCGAGGATAGAGGACCACAGCATGATCGTGGTTAAACTGTTCCGGCGCAACAGCACCTTGATCCCCGTTACGGTCAGCGCAAGCAGCAGCGCCGAGGCCAGCGCCGCCAGATGCGCCCAGCCGATCGTCATGTGCGGCGATGGCTGCAGCACCAGCAGCACGCCGACGAAGCCGAACGCCAGCGCCGCCCAACTGGCGCGCGTGACCTGTTCGCGCAGCACCAGCGCGGCGAGCGGCCCCACCCACAACGCGCGCGTGAACGATAGCGCATTGGCCTCTCCCAGCGGCAGATGATGCAGGGCGTAATAGGACAAGGTCACGCCCAGCACGGCAGAAATCGAGCGACCGATCTGTGCGGGCCACCCATGCAATACCAGCACAGCGCCGCGCGAGCTGAGGATGACCGGCAGAAAGAGCAGGAGGCCGGCGGATTGCGTCCACACCGCCTGCATCGCCGGAGAGTAGCTGCCGAGCAGCTTCACGAGCAAGGTCATCGCGGTGAACAGCAGCGACGAGATCAGCAGCCAGAAGGCGCCGCGCGTGTTGCCTGAAAGCCGGGTTCGCGGCGCTACCGCCTCGCTGGTCAAATCAGGCCCTGCGGCCAGCGAAGGATTTCCACGCTTCGGGAGGTATCTCATCCCTGTCAAAATCGATCTCGACCTCGACGCCGTTCGGATCGGAAAAGAAAAGCTGCCACTGGGTGAACGGCGCCGGCGCGCGGATCAGCGAGCAAGGAATATCCTGCCCCCGAGGCCATTTCACGACGGACACGAGACCCGTGCCGCGAAACGCCATGTGATCGAGCGCTCCCCGCCGAACCGCCGGCATGAGGTCGCTCGTGGTCTCCACCAGGTGTAGCACGGCACGACCGCCAGTGTAGAGCCACGATCCGGCGACGGGGAAATCCGGACGAGGGCCAGGATCGAGGCCAAGTGCGGCATAGAAGGCGATCGACTCGCCGAGATTGTCCGTGGTCACGGTGAAATGATCCATGGCGGTGATGCGCATGATTGCCTCCCCCCAGCCCCGAGCAGCCGGGCGACCCAGGCTGATGCGTTTCTGCATTCCGCATATAGGTTCTTTTTCTGATGTTAGATAGATGCTAGCGAGCCGCGAGGCCGGGTCAAGACCGGAGACCAACGGAAGGGGTCAGGATGTTCGAATATCTACTCAGCGCCGACATGATGGTACCCGACCCGGACGCGATGACCGATCTGTTGGTTTCGAAGCTCGGCGTCCATAGCCACCCGAACTGGCGGCAGGCTTTCGACAATCACCCCTATATCGCGCATTTCCTGCGCGTTCAGAAGTCGCTGGCAATCGCGCCGACCCGGATCGAGCCGCAGGTACATCTCGATCGCCCCAATCCGGGCGATCCATTGTTCCACGACCATCTGGAAGGGCTACAGCGTTTCCAGGGCGTCCGACGGCCGATGCTGACGCATTCGATCGTGCTGGTCACCTGGCGCGAGAAGCTCGAGGCACTGATCGCTCGGCTCCATGCCAAGAAGGTGCGTTTCCGGCTGGCGCAGCGGACGCCCGAAATGGAGTTCGACCGACTGTGGCTGGGCGTCACGCCCGAGGACATCGAGTACGAGCCCTCCGTCGACGGCGGGCTTTGCATCGAATTCATCCCGCTCGAGCCTACGCGGATGCCGGCCGAGGCGTTTCAGGTGCCGCCACCCAAGGTGATCGACCCCAAGCCAGGCGAGTTGCTGCGGGTGACGGCACGCGGCTTCCTCGTCCGCGATCTCGAGTTTACGCTCGGCCGACTTCGCGAGAACCTCGAATGGGAGCCACAAGCGGTCGAGGATATCGGCAGCGAGGGATATCGCCGGGCGCGGATGGGATTCACGTTGCCGCATAGCGCGACTCTGGACGTGATCGAAGCGACGCGCTGGAACACACCGGCGGGCCTCTACCTCAACAACTGGGGTCCTGGACCCTATTACATTCGTCTCGGCGTGTTCGATCTGCATGCCAAAGCCGAGCAGTTGCGCGCGCAGGGCGTTGGCTTCGAGTGGATCGCGGCATCGGACGCGGTCGAGGGCCGTCCGCTGATCCGTATCGATCCGATCGAGTTCGAAGGACAGGTGTTCGAGCTGGAGGGCCTCGACGAATAATCCGGCGGCGATGCGGCCGCGTCGTCAATTTTTGACGACGCGGTTGCGCAGGACGCCGATCCGCGCGATTTCCAGTTCTACCACATCGCCGGGCCGCAGATACCGCAACTGCTCCATCCCGCAGCCAGTACCGACCGTGCCCGATCCCAGGATCTCGCCGGGGTGAAGCGTCTCCGATCGTGAGATATGCGCGATCACGTCGGGGAAACGCCAATACATGTCGCGCGTATTGCCACGCCCCCATTCCTCTCCGTTGACGCGCGCGACCATCTCCAGATCGTAGGGGTCGGGGATCTCGTCAGCCGTCACGAGGCACGGGCCGAGGACATTGCCGGTATCGAAATCCTTCCCCTTGGCGGGGCCAAGGCCGCCGCTGGATTCGCGCCACTGTGCATCGCGCGCCGAAAAGTCGTTGTAGATCGAATAGCCGAAGATCGCGTCCCCGGCCGTGTCCGCGACCGCATCCTTGGTCCTGCGTCCGATATAGCAGGCGAACTCCAGTTCGAAATCGAGCGCTTTCGATTCGAACGGCCATTGCACTTCGGTGGCCGTACCCACCACCGAGAACCGGTTGCCCTTGTAATAGATCGGCTGACGCAGGAACGTGCCGACGACACGCTCCTCCTCCCCGCGATCCTCGGCCTGGTACGCGGCTTCCGGGTCTGGTTCGTTGCGCACTTTGTAACGCCGCGCCACCTCGTAGCAGTTGCGCAGATGCTGTTCGAAGCACGAGCAGTCGCGGATTTGCGGCGGCGGCTGGAGCGGCGCGCGAAGGCGCACGTTGGCAGTCGGCACAAGCGCGGAACGTGGCTGCTTGCGGACCAGATCGCGCGCCATCGTGCTTGCGTCGTCTCCCCCCTCGATCAGCGCAAGAAGATCGGCCATCGCGCGCGGCACGGGGCCGGCATGGCCAGCCTCATACGCGGTGACGAAATCAATGATCGTTTCGTCATCGTCGATGAAGGCGCCTGCGCGCACCGCGCCACGATGCTCGAAGGATACTAGTCTCACGCCTGTTCTCCCGTTTCGCGAAGTCCTCGCACGTCCGGCGAGTAGACAGTGAAGGCCGCCCGGAGCCGTAGGGATGCAGCGCCAAAGCTGCGAGCGCCCAAAGGCACGGGCTGCCGGCATGAGTCTCCGCCACCAGGACGGGTCGGGCAGCCGCTGTCCTGTCTGCACTATAGGGGCGTCATTCCAAGATCAATCTGATTTGAGAAAGGCTTTCTGAAAAGGTTTACCTTCCGTTTCAACTCTCTTAAGCGTGGCGACAGCATGCAAGAACAGCCTGATCGGACGGACGAGATGCACCGGAAGCTTCCCGCGATAACGCCCGAAAACAGCGCCTTCTGGCAGGGGGGTGCCGAAGGCCGGTTGATGATCCACCATTGCGATGCCTGCGCGAAATGGTTTCATCCGCCCGCACCGATCTGTCCGCATTGCGCCAGCCGCGGCGTGAGCGCCAAAGCCGTGTCCGGGCGCGGAAGCGTTTATAGCTTCACGGTCAATCGGCAGGCGTGGGATGCGGACCTTGCAGAGCCTTATGTCGTCGCCACCGTCGAACTGGCGGAGCAGCGTGGGTTGCGCTTCGTGACCAATGTGATCGATTGTCCGGTCCAGACGGTATCGATCGACATGCCGGTGGCGGTGCGCTTCATGCAGCAAGAGGACATCTGGCTGCCGCTGTTCGCGCCGGAGGCGGCATAATGACCGGTGGAGCGTTCCCGGTCGCGATCACCGGTATCGGCCAGTCCGAAATCGCCCGGCCTTCGGACAAGTCGGGCATGGACCTGACGCTCGATGCGGCGCTCGAGGCGATCGCGGACGCGGGGCTCGCCCGCGCCGACATTGACGGGGTCGCCTGCTGGCCAGGCGACAACGACAATGGCGCGAGCTTCTCGCCCGTTGGGCCGCTTGCGTTGAAGTCGGTGCTTGGCCTCGACACCAACTGGATCGGTGGCGGCTATGAAGGGCCGGGCCCGCTCGCCGGTGTTATCAACGGCGCGATGGCGATTGCGGCGGGGCTGTGCCGCCATGTACTGGTATTCCGAACCATCACGGAATCAAGCGCGCGCCGGCGCGACCGCAATGTCGCCTCGCTGGCCCGCAAGACGGTGGGCCGCGATAACAGCTTCTTCTGGCAATGGTACACGCCGTTCAACGTGCGCTCCGCGGTCAACCTGATCGCCAATTATGCGCAGCGGCACTTTCACGAATACGGCACGACGTCTGAACAGCTGGGCTGGATTCCTGTCACGCTGCGCGCCAACGCCGCCCGCAATCCAAAAGCGATTTACCGCGAGCCGATGACGATCGAGGATTATCTCGCCTCGCGGATGATCTCGACGCCGCTGCGGATGCTAGACTGCGACGTTCATTGCGACGCCTCGACCGCGATCGTGCTGTCGCGCTCCGACGCCGCGCGCGACGGACCGCATCCGCCGATCCGAATCGAGGCGATCGGCTCGGCCTTGCACCAGCCTTGGTCTTGGGATCAGATATCCTTCACCGAAATGGTCACCGCCGATGTCGCGCGGATGATGTGGTCGCGTACCGACTACAAGCCTGGCGATGTCGATACCGCGCAAGTGTACGACGGCTTTTCGATCCTGACGCTGATGTGGCTCGAAGGGCTGGGCTTCTGCGGCAAGGGCGAAGGCGGCGCCTTTGTCGAGGGCGGGAAGCGGATCGCACTGGACGGGACGCTTCCACTGAACACCAACGGCGGCCAGCTTTCGGGCGGGCGGACGCATGGTCTCGGATATGTTCACGAAGCCTGCCTGCAATTATGGGGTCGTGCCGGCGAACGGCAGATCCGCAAGCATGATGTCGCGGTCGCTGCGGCCGGCGGCGGCCCGCTCGGCGGCAGCCTGCTGTTGGTGCGCGACTAGACGCCGCGCACCCGCATCAGCCGCGCGGCCCGATTACGTTTCGCAGCGTACCGATCTTGTCGATCGAGGTTTCCAGCACGTCTCCGGATTTGAGGAACTTGCCGGTCCCCTGCCCGACCCCTTCGGGCGATCCGGTGAACAGGATATCGCCACAATCGAAACGCGTGCGCTCGTCGATAAAGTCGATCAGCGCGTCGACACCCCAGGTCATGTCGCCGCTCGACGCCGCCTGGCGGGTTTCGCCGTTGACGGTCAGCCGCATCGCCAGCGACGGCGAGCCGGCCGGGAACTCGTCGCGCGTTACGATCCACGGCCCGACCGGCGTGGTCGCGTCCTGACTTTTGGCGGCGAGCAGGTCCATGCCGACGCCCTTCGGCCCGCTTCGCTGGAGATCGCGCGAGCTGACATCGTTACCGATCGTATAGCCGAGCACCGAAGCGAGCGGATCGTTGCGGTCCACCTGCTCGGCGCCGATCACCGCGACCAGCTCGACCTCGTGATCGAGCTCGTTGGTGAGCGGCGGAAACCGTATTTCGTCATATGGTCCGATCAACGCGCGATACGCCTTGAGGAAGGCAAAAGGCTGCGAAGGCGGCGCGACACCGAACTCGACGAGGTGCTTGGAATAATTGACACCGGCGATCATCACGCGCGCACTCCGCTCGATCGGCGCCAGCAAGCCGGCGGGATCGAGCGGCACCGCCTCGCCCGCGAAGCGCAGCACACCGGGATCGCAGTCGCGCGTCAGCGCCGGCGCCCACTCCGCGAACGCTCCCGCAATGGGGCGAATGGTGGCGCCATCGGCGTCCACCACCCCCCAGAATGCCGCTCCGTCCCGAGCGGCCCTGGCGATCCGCATCAGGCAGCGACGGCGGTGCTGACCCGGCCAATCTTGGCAGGATCGAGGTGGAGCAGCGACAGGGCATTCTGATAACGGATCTTTTGAAGATCCTCCTCCGAGATGCGCAGGCCATCGGTCAGATCGTGCCGCACCGCGTCGCTGCCGCCGAAGTTCGATCCGTAGAGCAGCCGATCGGCGCCGATCAGGTCGAGGATCGCCTGACGCATGACCTTCTCGTGCAATTCCAGGTCGAAGTAAAAATTGGGCAGATAATCGACGAGCTCCTTCTTGTTGTAGGTGCTGTCGAGGTTCTTGTTGCACTGGTTGAGGCGGCCGAGCTGCCACGGCACATAGCCGCCGCCGTGTGTGATATAGACCTTCAGATCGGGAAAACGATCGAACACACCGCCGTTGACCATGTACCAGAAGCAGCGCGTCTCGTCATACTGCATGCCGACGATCGCGGTGGTCTCGTATTTGTCGTCGTTGGCTTTGTTGCCCCATGCGACCGACTGATTGTAGCCGTGCACGAACATCGGCAGATCGAGATCGCACAGCGCCTTCCAGATCGGGTCCATCGCGGGATCGTCGAATTCGAGGCCGCCGAAATTGGCGCCGCCAGCGCTCAACCCCAGGAAACCGTGCTCCTTCACCGCACGCCGGAGCTCCTTCGCGCCTTCCTCCGGCACGTTGAGCGGCGCGTGCGCCCAGGCAAACAGTCGGTTGTCGCCGCCTGCACAATATTCGGCCAACGTATCGTTGACGGTGCGCGCGAACGGTACGCCGAACTCGGGCTCCGCCCAATACATATAGATGTGCGAGGGCACCGACAGGACCTGCGCGTCTTGCCCCGCCGCATCCATCTTGGCGAGCCGCTGCTTAGGATCGGACCAGCTGCGGAAATACTCTTCCAGCGAAGGCGCCTTGCCGGCACGCACCGCCGCCTTGCGCTCGGGCGAGCCGAGCGTCAGGATCCAGTGGCCGACCCGCAGCCGAATATCGCCGTCCTCGCCCTTCTCAAAGAACGGCCCCCAATGTTCGTGCTGGTTGTAATAGCCCGGTAGCGGAGCATGGGCGTGGAGATCGATCAACATGGGTCAGGTCCTCTCTGCGACAGTCGGCTTGGCGATTACGAGTCCGCTAGCCCGTTTCAGGCGATGGCCCATCCTGCTCGCGCGTGGAATTCGAGTCAATACCGACCTATATGTTCACAATATCTGCGGCTGGAGAATTCCAAGACCTCGATACAGTAGATGTTCGGCGGGATGGATCTCCGAGCGCTATACAGGCAGCGCGTTCCAAAGTACGAATTGCATTCCATATGCAGTATTTGGAGTGGAGAATGAGCATACGGCAGACGCCCGTCGAACCGCCTTCGGCTGGCGGATCGCCGGATGCGGGCGAGCCGTATCCGGCGATGTCGCGCGCATGGTCGACGCTCGCCATCCTCTGGGTTGTTACGCTGTTCTCGCAACTGGACCGACAATTGCCAGCACTGCTGGTAAAGCCGCTGAAGGAAGCGTTCACGCTGAGCGACACCCAGTACAGCCTGTTGCAGGGATATGGATTTGCGCTCGCCTATACGATCATCGGACTGCCGCTTGGTCGGCTGGTCGACAAAGCGCATCGCCGCAACCTGATCGTGGTCGGCATCCTCGTTTGGAGCCTGATGACGATCCTCGCTGCGTTCGCGCGGAGCTACGGGATGTTGATGGCGACCCGCGCCGGCGTCGGCATCGGCGAGGCGGTGCTCGCGCCGGCCGCTTACTCGATCATCGCCGATTACACGCCGGCCCGGCGGCGCGGCCGGGCGCTTGCCGCCTATTATGTGTCCCTCGCGATCGGATCCGGCGCGTCGCTGCTGATCGGCGGCCTGATGCTGTCTCGGCTGCAAACGCCGGTCGCGCTTGCGGGGTTGGGAACGCTAAAGCCCTGGCAGCTCGTGTTTTTCTGTGCGCCGGCGCTCCCGGAGCCCTCCTGGCGCCGCTGATGCTCCTCGTTCGCGAGCCCGCGCGCCGCGAGGGCGGCGACGCCGCCAGCGCGAGCACAGCCGAATTTCTGGGGTATTTGCGCGACAATCGCGCAACCTTTGCACGGCTGCTCACTTATCCGGCGGTGCTGGCGGCGATCGGTTACG
Organism: Sphingomonas sp. BAUL-RG-20F-R05-02; assembly: GCF_022662305.1. Lineage (GTDB taxonomy): Bacteria > Pseudomonadota > Alphaproteobacteria > Sphingomonadales > Sphingomonadaceae > Sphingomonas. The sequence continues at coordinate 23,904 of NZ_JAKNQH010000012.1, read as the reverse complement.
GCGTGCTGGCGTGGGCGCCGGCCTATATGGACCGCCGTTTCGGCTTCCCGGCGAGCCGCGCGGGAATGATCGTTGGCAGCGTTGTCGCCGTTGCCGGTCTGCTCGGCACTTTGTTGTCGGGCTGGCTCAGCGATCGCTGGGTGGCGCACCGGGTTCCGGCGGCGCGCTTGCGCGTGACGCTGGTGGCCTGGGCGCTGATCCTGCCCGCTGCCGCTCTCTGGCCGTTGATGCCGAGTGCCACGCTCGCCCTGTCCCTGCTGGGCGTGGCGATCTTCGGCTTCGCGATCGGCCAGTCAAGCGCCCCTGCGCGATCCAGGATGCATTCCCGAACCGGATGCGCGGCAAGGCGATCGCCTGCTACCTGCTGCTCGGCGGATTACTGGGCATCGGGCTCGGTCCGACTTCGGTCGCGCTGCTCACCGATCAGGTGTTCCGAAACGGCGCGATGCTTGGTTATTCACTGGTCATCGTCGCGGTGCCCGCCGCTCTGCTCGGCCTGTGGCTGTGCGCTTCAGGGCTGTCGCCCTATGCGGACACCGTCGCCCGTCTGCGCGCTGCCCCTGAGTGAACCCTGACGCCGACGCCAAGCGTTTCCGGCAACATTTCGACGGAGGTATGCCCGTCGCGCGACGGCACGAGAATATTGCTGATGAGATCGCGCAGGACGAGGTCCGCAAGAAAGCGGTGATCGAGCGGCCGTCCGAGCGATGCCTGCCAATCCTCGAACACGGGCTTCAGCAGCTCGCAGGTTCTCGTGATGGCACTTTCGTGATTTCGGCGAAAATATTCGAGCGCAAAGGCAGGTTCGGCTTCCAGGAATTGCCGCGCCTGTTTGCGTGCGAAGAAATGCCCGAAGAAATCGAGAAAGGGCTTGAACCGTTCGGTCGGCGCGTGGGCTTCCACCGCTGCGGTGAGGCCGCTCTCGAGCCGGGCGCGCATAAACTCGGTGTAACCGTGCAGCAGCTGCTCTTTGGAGGAAAAGTATCGGTAAAGCGTGCCGCGCGCCACCTCGGCCTCGGTAGCGACGTCGCGCAGCGACATGCCATTAACCCCGGCACGCAGCAACATGCGCTCAGTCGCCTCGAGAATCTTGCGGATCGTCGCTGCGGCACGGGGGTCGGGCCGACGACCGGTACGCTGGGGCGAAGCCTCCGGTCGCCGCAGCGGGCTGAAGATACACGGGGCATCAGCGGCGCCCGGAAGGTCGAGATTAGGCGGCGGCATGATCCGGGGACGCTATCGCCGTCGATCCGATGTGTCCATCCCGTCACCGAAGCATTCGAGACAAAGATGGACACTTACAACGCTTCTGTGCAGAATATGTGCGATTTGGCTTGCGCGGCGGAGTCGCCGTAGATAGTCAGTCCGACATCAGAATGTAGTTCTGTGTTGAGTCAAAGCGCCTTTGAAGCGCGCCGTGGAGGTAGAGATGAACCTGGAAGACATGATCCTTATCAGCGTCGACGACCATGTGATCGAGCCGCCCGGCGCCTTCACCCCGCACTGGCCCGCGCATCTCAAGGGCCGCGAACCGAAGATCGAGACGCGCAACGAGCGAGACGTCTGGGTTTTCGAGGAGAAGGCCGCGGGCTACATGGGCCTGAACTCGGTGGTCGGCCGTCCCAAGGAAGAATATGGGATGGAACCGCTCAACTACGAGCAGATGCGCCGTGGCACCTGGGACCTGAAATCGCGTGTCGAGGATATGGACGCCAACGGCATACTCGGCTCGATCTGCTTCCCAACCTTTCCCGGCTTTGCGGGCCAGCGTTTCCAGAAGACCTCGCACGACGACAAGGAAGTCGCGCTGGCGGCGATCCGCGCCTATAACGACTGGCATTATTACGATTGGTCGGAAGCCGCTCCCGGCCGCTTCATTCCGCTGATGATGGTGCCGTTCTGGGATATGCCGGCCGCCGTTGCCGAGGTGAACCGCCTGGCGCGGCTCGGCGTCCATGCGCTTTCGTTCTCGGACAATCCGGCGATCTCGGGCTGGCCGTCGATCCACGATCCGTACTGGGACCCGTTGTGGAAGGCCTGTGCGGACAACAACGTCGTGATCTGCTGTCATATCGGCACCGGTGCCGCGGCGGCCCACGCTTCCGACCTCTCGCCGATCGACGCGTGGATCACCTCAATGCCGATTTCGATCGCCAATTCGGCGGCGGACTGGATCTGGGCGCCGATGTGGAAGAAATATCCGACATTGCGCATGGCCTTGTCGGAAGGCGGGATCGGCTGGATCCCGTATCTGCTCGAACGCGCCGACTTCACCCACGGTCATCACAATGCCTGGACCAATTCCAACTTCGGCGGCAAGATGCCGAGCGACATTTTCAAGAAGCACATCATCAGCTGCTTCATCGAGGACAAGTTCGGCATCAACAACCTTGATTACATCGGCGAGGACATGGTTATGTACGAATGCGATTACCCGCATTCGGATTCGGTATGGCCACATTCTGCCGAGAAATTGTGGCATGACGTCAAGCATCTCTCCGACGAGACGCTCAACAAGATCACCCACCTCAACGCGATGCGCGAATTCTCCTACGATCCGATCAGCAAGTTCGGCCGGGAGAATTGCACCGTCGGCGCGCTGAAGCATCGCGCGGCTGCCGTGCCCGTCCATACCGATCCGATCCTCGGCATGGGTGGCGCCAAGCCCGATCGTGAGGTTGGCAAGCCGGTCACCTCGGGCGACATCAACCGCATGTTCGAAGGCGCCGACGCCGAGTCGACGATTTCTGGCCGGCGTTGAGACCCAAGGGGGAGAGGCTCACCGCCTCTCCCCCGCTTGTTCGTCACGGCATCGTGACTCCTCCGTTGACGCGCCAGATCTGCCCGGTCACGAACCGGCTCGCGTCCGACAGTAGGTAAAGCATCGCGAAGGCGATATCGTCAGGACTGCCGACACGGCCGAGTGGCGAGCGTGCCGCGTTGCGCGCGACGACTGCGTCGAGATCGGTGCCTACAGGCGCAGTCATCCCGGTCAGCGTAAAACCGGGCGCGACCGCGTTGACGCGGATGCCGGACGGGCCGAGTTCGTGCGCGAGGGTGCGCGTGAGCATATTCACCCCAGCCTTCGTCATCGAATAGAGCGCAAGTCCACCGATCGGTTCGTCGGCCGCGTTGGACGAGATGTTGACGATGGCGCCGCCACCGTGCGGGATCATACGCCGCGCCGCCGCCCTGCATCCCCAGAACGTACCACCCAAATTGAGATCGAGCATGCGCGCATAATCGGCTGGGTCGGTATCGACCACCGTCTGTTTGGCGACCGCGCCTGCGACGTTGCACCAGCCCCGGATCGGGCCGGCTGCGGCCGCTTGCTCGGCGAGCGCGTCGATCGCGGCGGGACAGGCGCAATCGGTCGGCACGATCAATGCTTCGCGCCCATGCGCCCGCACCAAGTCGCCGCTTGCTTCGACCGCATCGACGTTGATGTCGGCAAGCACCAGATCGGCACCGGCCTGCGCAAACAACACCGCCGCCGCCCGACCGATGCCGGAGCCGGCGCCGGTCACCACGACGCGGGCTCCGGCGAGCCCGAAAACCGAGAGGTCGCCGCCTGATGTCGCTTGGGGGAAATCCGGCGCGATCATACCGGCTGGACCATCATTGCACGCTCGACAATCGCCATCGTGTCCTCCTCATGTTTTTGCGGATTGATCACGGCCTGAGCCACAAACGGCGACGTCTGCGCCGAGAAGTCTTGACAGTCGCCAGCCGAACGCCCTTTCAATATCAGAATACAATATTGATGAGGAGAGGCGGCGATGGGTTTGTTGGAGGGCAATGTGGCGCTAGTCACAGGCGGCGGCGCAGGGATCGGGCGCGGCATCGTCCGGCGGTTCGTGCGGGAAGGCGCCCGTGTTGTCATAGCCGAGTTCGACGAGGAGCGCGGCCGAACGGTTGCGGCGGAATGTGCCGAACTCGGCGGGGAGGCGCACTTCGTCCATACCGACGTCGGCGACAAGGCCAGCGTGACCGGCGCGATCGAGGCTGCCGTTTCGCACTTCGGCGGATTAGACACGCTGGTCAACAATGCCTTTGCGCCCAGCCCGGAAGTCCTGCTCGAACAGAAGACCGACGCGATCCTCCAGCGTACCCTGGAAACGACAGCGTGGGCGACGTGGTGGGCGATGCAAGCTGCCTTCCCGATCTTCAAGGCGCGCGGCGGCGGCAGCGTCATCAACTTCTACTCGATCGACGTGGAGACCGGCGCCTGGCGCCATGCCGATTACAATATGGGCAAGGCCGCGATCCGCGGCCTCACGCACAGTGCCGCGTCGGAATGGGGCCGCTTCAACATCCGCGTCAACGCGATCGCGCCGGCGGCGGCCGGTCTTTCGTTCGAGCGGCTCTGCCGCGAGCACCCCGGCTTCGAAAAGGTCTCCGCCTCGATCAAACCGCTCGGCCGCGTGGGATACCCCGAGCCGGATATCGCACCGGTGGCGGTGTTTCTCGCCTCTGATATGGCGAGCTTCGTGACCGGACAGACGATCAACGTCGACGGCGGGCTGCACCTGTGGGGATTCAACTCGCGGCCGCAGAACCTCGCCGAACTCGAGCCGCAGGGCTGACCGGCGTCCGGGGCGCGGGCTGGTAAAGCCCGCGCGACCGGCTGCTGTCTACGCCCGGACCGCGCCGACGATCTTTGCATGCGGGCCAGCCTTCTGGGCGGCCCATGCCTGTGCGATCTGCGGCAGATCATAGCGCTTGTAATCGATCTTGAAATCGTGCGCCGCATTCATCGCGAGCAACCGGCGCCAGATCGCCTCGCGATCGGAAGGCGGCCGCTGGCCGGTGCCGATCGTGGTCAGCGTGCGGAAGAGCAGATCGCCGGCGGTGATGTTGATGCCCGCGCCTGCTCCGGTGCCGACCGTGACGATCCGGGCGCCCCACCGCGTCGCCCGCAGAGCGGCGACCATCGGTGCGCCGCAGACCAGATCCATCACGACGTCGAACCCGTCGCCACCCGCCTGCTTCAGCGCGGCGGGATCGCTGTCTCCGCCGGTCAGGCATACGGTCGTATCGGCCAACCCCTTTGTCGTAAGTTCGGCGAGCGCCGATTCGCTCCGGGAGGCACCGACGATCTCCCCTGCCCCCATCACGCGCGCCATCTGCAGCATAAGCTGTCCGATCACGCCCGTCGCGCCGAGGATCAGCACTTTCTCGCCCGGCTTGATCGCAGCGCTTTCGAGCGGGATCAGCGCGCCTGTGCCCGCGATCGCCATCGTGATCGCGGTCGCGTCGTCGACATCATCGGGCACGTCCCAAACTTCAGCGGCCGGAACGATCGTGTGCTCCGCCCAGCCACCCCATGGCGCCACCGAACGCTCGCCGAAATAGACGCGCCGGCCGTCCTCGGCACGGCCCACACCTTCGCCGCGCAACACGCACGGATACTGCATGGCGAGCCGGTACGCGCCGAGCACGTCCCAGCCACCCAGCCCCGCCGTCTCGACCGCGATCCGCACACAACCGTCGCGCGCTTCTGGTTCAGCAAAATCCGCGTATTCCGGTGCGGCGCCATGCTCTGCGATAACGGCAGCTTTCATCTTCGATCCTTTTCCAACCATCCTACCAAGGCCATATATATTCCGCACATAGAACGCTAATCGTAATGCAGAACATATTAGCTCACGTTGAGAACGATCCGCCCGATCGTGCCGCGTTCGGCGGCGGCCTGCATCGCGTCGGCGAACTGCTCGAAGGGATAGGTCCGGATCGGCGGTGCGCCGATCTTCCCCACCTCCCACATCTGCCGCAGCGCCACCGTGTTGGAAGCCATCGCGACGGGTTCGCACTGGGTGAACCGACCGAAATTGACGCCGACCAGGCGCAGGCCCTTCACCAACGCGAGATTGGTCGGTAGCGCTGGGATCAGGCCACCGGCGAAGCCGATCACGAGATGCCGACCGCCCCATCCAAGCGACCTGAACGCCGACTCGGTCGCGGTCCCGCCGACGGGATCGACGACGACATCGAGCGGCGCATCGCCGACCAGCGCGCGCAGCCGATCACGCCAGCCATCCGCATCTCCCGCCAGCACGGCGTCGGCCCCCGCCGCCGTGGCGAGCGCGCGCTTCTGTTCGGTCGATGCCGATGCGATCACGCGCGCGCCGAGCGCTTTGGCGATCCCGACCGCCGCGAAGCCGACGGCGCCCCCCGCACCGAGCACCAGCACGGTTTCGCCCGACTTCAGCCCGGCGCCCTGAACCAGGCCCGCCATCGCGGTGCCGTGCGCGACGCGAAAGGTGGCGCCCTCGATGAAATGCATGTTGGGGGGAAGCGGCGACAGTGCGGACGCCCGTACCGTGACGCTCTCAGCGAAGGCACCGGACAGGCCGGAACCACAAACATGATCGCCGGCGAAGATGCCCCGTACCGCGCGACCGACCGCCGCCACCTCACCCGCGAATTCACCGCCGGGCGTGAAGGGCAGATCCGGTTTCGCCTGATAGCGGCCCGCCGCCACAATCGTATCGACGTGGTTCACCGCAGCCGCGCGCACGCGGACCCGCACTTCGTCCGCCGCCGGTGCCGTGACGGGCCGTCGTTCGATGGTGAAATCACGCCCGTCGCCGAACTGCTTTGCCACGACCGCTCTCATTGTGCTTCCCTGTCGCTATCATGCTGACGCCCTCCGGCTTGTTCGCTATTCAGAACGGCAATCTTTTCTACTGATGTGATCGGCATGACGAGTGAATAGATCCGACCTAACGACACGGGACGCGCCGCTGTGCGGAGGATGTCGAGCACTGGGCGCGTGTCGCCTCGGCATGGCGCCGCTTACGGTGACCGGCGACACCAGCCGCGCGGGCGCGCGCTGCCCGTCATCCTGGCAAGGCGGCCCCGGTATTGCCCATGGCGGCTGGGTCGCCGCCGTCCTCGACGATTTTGCCGGGCGAACGATGACCGGGACCGAGACGTTCGTTGTCACGGGCACGCTTAACGTCACATACTTGAGGCCAACGCCGGTCGAGGAGGATCTGGTTCTCACCGGCACCAGGCATCCCGACGGAGAGCGCCGCTGGCGCGTTACCGCGCATCTGCATCTTGCGGTCGCTCCCGATGCGCCGCTCGCCGAACTGGTCGCAATGATGATCGAGCCGCGACCCGGGCATTATCAGCGCCATGTCGAGCGGATGACAGCGATGCGCGGTGCCGCCGATTGAGCGGCGGTTCAGCGTGTCGGCACCATTCCGCCGTCGACGGCGATGGTCTGGCCGTTGATGAAGCGCGCGCCATCGCTGACGAGGAACAGCAACACCGGCGCCATGTCCCGCAACGGATCGCCCAGGCGGCCGCCCAGCGGAATCATCTGCGCCATCGCCGCGTCGTGCTGCGTGAGTCCCTCGGGCGTCATGCCGTCACGCGTCCGCTGATACATCTCGGTCCAGATCGCCGGCACGACCGCATTGACCGCGATGCCGTAGCGCGCCCAATCCTGCGCGACGACACGCGTCCAGGCGAGCACCGCGCCCTTTGATGCCGAATAATGCGCGCAACCGCGTACCCCGACCATCCCCGCTGCCGAGGCGAAATTGACGATGCGCCCCGCGCCTGCCGCCTTCATATGCGGGAAGACGGCTTGGTTGATGATCATCGTGCCGCGCGCATTAATGCCGACGACATGCTCCCAATCCTCGTCGGTGAGATCCTCGGCCGGCTTGTATTGCTGGACGCCGGCCGCATGGACCAACGCGTCGATCCCGCCCATCGTAGCGGCTGCGGCATCGACGGCGGCAAACGTCGCAGCGCGGTCACTCACGCTTGCGCGGTAATAGGCCACCTTCCCCGGTGCGCCCGCGCCCGCCGCAGCTACCGCATCTGCGCCGTGCTCAGCGACGTCGATCACCGCGACCTCTGCTCCGGCCGCAAGGAATGCGACGACCGCAGCCGCCGCGATACCGCTCGCGCCGCCGGTCACGATCACCCTCTTGCCTTGAACGTCCACGCTTGCTCTCCTTCGATTATCCGGCTGCAATCCGGCCCGCTTTGCCGAGCAGACGAATCGCGCTGGCGTGCATCCGCGCGCCGATCTCCGCCGGCGCCTTGCCAGCGCAGGCGCGCGCGAAAGTCCCTTCGAGCAGGATCGCCAGTTTGTAGCATGCGAGGACGGCGTACCAGTTTGCGTCCCCGACATCGCGGCCGCTCGTGGCGCCATAATGTGCGATCAGTTCCGCTGGCGTCGGGAATCCGTCCCAAGGCTCAACCACGATCTGCGCCTCCGAGGCAGGTGCGTCCTGATCGCGCCAGGTCGCGAGCATCCAGCCAAGGTCGAGCAGGGGATCGCCCACCGTGGCGAGTTCCCAGTCGATGATCGCGGCGAGTTCAGGACCGTCATTGCGGAACATGACGTTCTTGATGTGGAAGTCGCCGTGCAGAATACCTGGTACGAAGCTGGCGGGACGGTGCTCCTCCAGCCAGCGTGCGATCTGCCCGACATCCGGCAGTCCGGACAGGCCCGGCCAACCGTCGTGCTTGCCATAGGATTCCAGTTGATGCGACCAACGTGGCACCTGGCGCTCGAGAAAGCCCTCGGGATTTCCATAGCCCGCAAGCCCGACGGCCTGCCAGTCCACACGGCCGAGACGCGCGATGCCTTCTACCATCGCCAGCCCCATGCCGTGGCGGATCGCCGGGTCGCCGGCATGGAGCGGCGGCAGTCCGACGCCGGCGTTGAACCCGTCGACTGGCTCCATCAGATAGAAGGCCGCGCCGATCACGGTTTCATCTTCGCATGCGGCGATAAGGTGCGGATGCGGGACGTCCGATCCCGCGAGCGCCCCGAGCACGCGCGCCTCGCGCCGCATCGTCTTGTTGCCGTCGGCGGTCGGGTGCAGCGGTGGGCGGCGCACCACATAACTGCGCCCGTCGCGTTCGAAGCGCACGATGATGTTCTGCGATCCGCCGGTCAGCGGCACCACTTCCTCGATCGCGCTTCGCCCCAGCCCCTGCTCCGTCATCCAGGCCGCCAAGGCGCCGAAATCGATCAGGTCGACACCGAACGCCTGATCGACGATCATGACAGCGCCGCGTCTAGTGACTCGAGATCGTCGCCGAACCGCTGGAGAGCGGCGGCGCGGACGCGCGGCAGATGATATTCGGGGAAAAGATCCTCGCTCGGCCGGTACTCGCGCAGAATCTGCTTGGCGACGGTGATCTTGTGGACCTCGGTCGGCCCGTCCGCGAGCGCGAGGAAGTACGATTCCGTTACCCAGTGCATGAACGGCATCTCGTCGGAAAGCCCAAGCGATCCGTGGAGGTGCAAAGCCCGGCCCGCGATGTCGTGCAGCAGCTTTGGCATCGCGAACTTGACGGCAGCGATGTCTTTCAGAACCTTCTTGTAATCCTGCAGCTTGTCGATCTTCCAGGCGGTGCGAAGCACAAGCAGGCGGAACTGTTCGAATTCCACCCAACTATCGGCGATCTTCTCCTGTACCATCTGCTTGTCCGCCAGCCGCTCGCCTTTGGTGGAGCGCGAGACGACGCGCTCGCACATTCGGTCGAACGCCTCGCGTGCTTTGGCGATCGTCCGCATCGCATGATGGATGCGGCCGCCACCAAGGCGTGTCTGCGCGACCAAGAAACCGTCGCCCTGCGGGCCGAGCATCGCGTCAGCGCCGACATGCAGGTCGGTCAGGCGCAGATACGCGTGGGTCGGCTCGGTGCTGCCGTATCCGACGTTGCGCACGATCTCGAGACCGACGGAGTCGGCCGGGATCAGGAACATCGAGGCGCGCTTGTGCGGTGCCGCTTCGGGATCGGTTACCGCCATTACGATCAGGAAATCGGCATAGCGCGCGTTCGTGGCGAACCATTTCTCGCCGTTGAGCCGCCAACCTGTCTCGTCACGTTCGGCTTGGGTCTGGATCATCACCGGATCGGCGCCGCCATGCGGTTCGGTCAGGCAGAAGCAGGATACGATTTCGTTATCGAGCAGCGGCTGAAGGTAGCGCGCCTTCTGTTCGGGCGTGCCGAAATGCGCCAGGATCTCGGCATTACCGCTGTCGGGCGCCTGCGCGCCGAACACGATGGGGCCGAAGCGCGTCCGTCCGATGATTTCGTTGATGAGCGCAAGCTTGAGTTGGCCATAGCCTTGGCCGCCAAGTTCCGGGCCGAGGTGGCAGGCCCACAACCCTCGCTCGCGCACACGTTGCTGCAACGGTCGCACGAACGTGACGAAGCGCGGGTCTTTCAAATCGTAATGGTTGCCGAGAAGGTGATCGAGCGGCTCGATCTCCTCGCGGGTGAAGGTCTCGATCCAGTCGAGTTCCGGCTGAAACGCAGGGTCGGTTTCGAAATCCCAGGACATAGACCAGCTCCGACGGGACGCGATGCGTCAGGAAAGACTCTTGCCGCCATCAACCACGATCGTGTGGCCGATGACGTAGGAAGCAAGTGGCGAGGCGAGGAACAAGGCGGCGCCGGCCATGTCCTCGGGCGTGCCGAGCCGACCGATCGGGATCTGCTCCAGCGCTTTCTGCCGCCGTCCCTCATGGTCTGTCGTCACGCTCGTCAGCTTCGAAGGGACGAGACCCGGCGCGATGCCGTTGACTCTGATCCCGTCCGCCGCCCACGCTTCGCCGAGCGTGCGCACCAGCGCAACCGCCGCCGCCTTGGAGGAGGCATAGGCCGGATTACCCCGGCGCGCGCCGAACGCCGCGATCGAACTGATGACGATCATCGACCCGCCGCTGGCCTTGAGTTCAGGGTAGAACCTGCGGCCGGCGGCCATCACACTGTTGAGATTGATTTCGACGACATCACGGAAGGTCTCGATCTCGAACTCCGCCCGCCCATAGCGGACAGCGCCCTGGCAGGTGACCAGCGTGTCGATTCGCTCAAGGCCGTGCCCCAAATGCAGCAGAGCCTCGCGATCGGTCAGATCGAGCTGAGCATAGCGCAACCCCGCGAGCGACGCCCCATGTTCCCCGGCATAATCCTCCGCCGAAGCGCGCGTGCCGGTGACGAGGACGTCGGCGCCGCGCGCGGCGAAGGCCCGCGCGATGCCGTTGCCGATACCGCTTGATCCGCCGATAACGAGCGCGGTTCGGCCAGTGAAATCAAGATCGGTCATCGAGTCCTAGGTTGATAGAATAAAGCAGATGACCTAATCATGAGGTGCAATGATGACTCAGTCAAGCCTGCGCGGTGACGCGACCCGCGACATCATCAAACTCGCTGCCCGGCGCCTGTTCGCGCTGCGGGGCGTCCACGGCGTGACGACCCGCGAAATCGTCGCGGCGAGCGGCTTGAAGAACGGTGGGTCGCTTCATTATTATTTTCGCACCAAGGAAGCGCTGGTACGTGAGTTGATCGTTGATGGCGCCAGGCTGATCGACCAGCGCCGCAACGACGCGTTGGACGAGATCGAGGGGCGGGGCGGACCGGCGGCGCTTCAGGAAGTCCTCGGGGTGCTGGTGTGGCCGGCAACCAATCTCGGCGAAGCCGCCGGTGAGGAGGACAGCTATATACGTTTCATCGCCGGCCTGGCTCTGCAGGATCGTGATCTTCTAGACGCCGTTCTCGTCAGCGAATGGAATTCGGGCTACCAGCGCTGCCTTGCGCATATCCGCACTCTCGCGGCGCACATTCCGGCCGATCAGCTTCGCCGTCGTCTCGTCTTCCTCAGCGTGTCGTTGCGCGCGATTATGGCGGCTCGGGAATCTGCGTTGGACCACCGGACGGAGCATCGCCGTTTCTGGACGGCGCCCGGTGCAATGGAGGAATTGCTGGCAACGCTGGAGGCGATCGTTCTGGGTTTGCGGTGAAATACCGTCTCCACACAGCCGCCGGTCCAAGGGCGCAGCACCGTTCTAACATTAGCCTGTCATACGCAATTTAGAATATAGCCAAACGTCCATTCTCAGGTTAGATGATTTTTATAAGCCTGCCGTACGCGATGCGGTTCGCAAATGAGGATGGAAGGGCTAGCCATGAAAATGAATCTTCGGATGACGAGCGTTCTGTTGGTGACGACGGCACTAGTTCCGCTCACCGCCGCACGAGCCCAGCGCGCCTCGCCCCCCTCCTCCGCTCCCTCAACGACACCGCCGACAAGCGTGATCGAAGTTCCGCAGCCGCCGGCCGGCACGCCCAACGACACCGGCATCGCCGATGTCATCGTCACCGCTCGTCGCTTCGCGGAAAATTTGCAGACCACTCCGGTCGCCGTCACCGCTTTGTCCGACCGAAACCTAGAGGTCGCGCAGGTTCAGAACGCGATAGATCTGCAACGCACGACGCCAAGCCTGTCGGTGCTCAACGGCGGCCCCTCGGTTTCGGGCCTGACGTTCGTCGCGATCCGCGGCCAGCAGCAGTCGAACCCCGGCACGGCGAACGATCCGGCGGTCGGCATCTACGTCGATGGAGTGTACATCCCGCGTCCCTCGCAGGGGCAAACCGACATTAACGACATCGACCGCCTCGAAGTGCTGCGCGGGCCGCAGGGAACATTGTTCGGTCGTAACACCACGGGCGGCGCGCTTAACATCCTTACGGCCCAGCCCAAGGATGTTTTCGAACTGAGCGCGAAGGCAGAGACCGGCAATTACGCGTACAAGAGCTTCTCGGGCACAGTCAACGTGCCGCTCGCCGACAATCTCGCGGCCCGCTTCACGGGTTCTTACCGCGATCACGACGGATATGCGCGAGACGATGCGCTAGGTCGCGATATCGCCAACAATCGCAGCTATTTCGGTCGCGGCAAGATCCGTTACGAAGGGGCGGGTTTCGACATCACGCTCTCGGGCGATTACAACCACATCAACGATAACGGCCAGAAGAACGTGCTGGTCGCCTACAATCCGGCGGTGTTCGGCGCACTTCCGGGCGGGGCGGCGGCGAATGCGCAATTGGCGCAATATCTCCTGAACGACAACAACTGGTACTCCTCAAACGGGACTGGCTATGTCGTGCCGACCAACTCGGCGGCGTTCAACGCTTTACCGGCCGATGTCCGCGCGCTGTACTCCCGGCAACCACAGAATGAGGTGACCGCTTACGGGGCCGGCGCCGTCGTCAACGTCGATCTCGGCTTTGCCAAACTCAAGTCGATCACCGGCTATCGCTACAGCAACGCAACCGGCCTGATCGACACAGACGGAACGCCGGTACAGATCCTCACGACGACGTCGGGCTACGGCTCGCACCAGATCAGCGAAGAGGTTCAGCTGAGCGGCGACCTCACCCCCAAGTTCAGCTACATTCTCGGCGGCTATTACGGGCATGAGAAAGGCTACGAAAGCAGCCGTTCGCAGACCTTCGGCTTCTTGCCGATCGCGCGCCTGATCACCGAAAATTATGCCGACGTTATCAACGACAGCGCGGGTGTCTTCGCACAGGGTTATTATAAGCTGACCGACAAGCTACGCTTCACCGGCGGCGTGCGCTGGACGTTCGACACGCGCGAGGTCATCCTGCACAACAAGACGGTGTACGGCAACCCGGCGACGTGCAGCAATCCGAAGAACGATGCCGGCCAGATCTGTAGCCAAACGCAGGAAGCGCACTTCAGTTATCCAGCCTGGACCGGCGTGGTCGATTACCAGGCGACCGACAAAATCTTCGTCTATGCGAAGACCAGCGGTGCCGCGAACTCAGGCGGCTTCAACACGCGCCAGGGCTCGTTGCCCGCGTTCCAGCCGGAGAAGGTCCAAGACGTAGAGCTCGGTCTCAAGGCCAAGTGGCTCGACAACCGCTTGCGCACCAATCTTGCCGTGTTCCAGTCGTGGCAGAGCGGCGTACAGCGCAACAAGAGCATCGTCATCCCCGGCACGACCACGCCGAGCCAGTTTCTCGTCAACGCCGGTAACGCGCATATCCACGGCATCGAGCTGGAAGTGACCGCCGTTCCCTGGCACGGCATGGAGCTCAACGGCAACATGAGCCTCATGGATGGCGGCTACAACAAGGGTTCCTTCACCGATACCCAGGTTGTCAACGGCGCCACCGTGACGGTCGATCGCAGCGGTGAACCCCTGCCGCAGCTTCCCAAGCGACAGTTTAACATCGGCGCCACCCAAACGCTGCCGGTTGGGTCGAACAGCCTCCAACTGCATGCCGACTACAGTTATATCAGCAAGATCTGGTTTTATCCGCTCACCGCCGCAGCCGGCCAGCCGGCCGCCGTGGTCGCGCTCTACAACACCAACAACCAGTTCAGCTTCGCCAAGGGCTACGGCCTGCTCAACGGACGCGTCAGCTTCCAGTTGAAAAACCCGGATATCGAGATCGCGGTGTTCGGCAAGAACATCCTCCAGAAGCACTATGCCGAACGGGTCTTCTCCGAAGTCTACACCGCTGGCCTCGGATTTATACAGCAGACGCAGGGTGATCCCCGAACCTACGGCGTAAGCGTCAGCTATCATTTCGGCGGCTGATCAGAACTGGCCCGGAGCATGTGCCGCTCCACAACTGAAAGAGGACGATGAGCGATTCGGAGTTGTCGGATCTGATTGTAGAGCTTGATGGGCCGATCGGGCGCATCATTCTCGATCGTCCAAATCAGATCAATGCGATCAACGGCAACATCCGCCGGTGTTTACCGGAAGCGCTGTCGATGCTCGACGCCCGGGTGGACATTCGCGTCATCGTCATTCGCGGCAACGGTCCGCGCGGCTTCTGCGCCGGTGCCGACATCAAGGAGAACGGTGACGTCGAAAGCGCAATCGAGGCGCAACACCGGTTGCGGACGCAACACTGGGTTGATGCGTTCGAGCGTATCTCTACGCCGACGATCGCGGCCATCCACGGTGTATGCATGGGCGGCGGGCTCGAACTCGCGCTGGCATGCGATATCCGCATGGCGTCCGCCGATGCTGTCTTCGCGTTGCCGGAAAGCGGTCTCGGCTTGCTGCCTGGAGCAGGCGGTACCCAGCGGATGCCAAGGCTGATCGGGATCGGCCCGGCCCTGGACATGATGCTGACCAACGACCGGCTCGATGCCGCGACGGCACACCGGCTGAACATTGTCACTCGCCTGCACGAAGACCGCGAGGCGCTGTTCACGGCTGCGGACCTACTCGCCGAAAAGATCGCCGCGAAGCCGCCCGTCGCGACTCAGATGGTGCGCCGTGCCGTGCTCGCCAGCGCCGTACTCTCGCTCAAAGAAGGCTTGGGGCTTGAACGTGACCTGTTCGCCCTTCTCCTGACGACGGAGGACCGCCGCGAAGCCGCCACCGCCTTCAAGGAAAAGCGTCCGCCCCAGTTCAGCGGTCGCTGACGTCATCAGCGACTCGCTCTCCGGACTGCCGTGAGCGCGTCGCGAACTCAGACGGCCTTGACGTTTTACTCATGCAGCAACGCCGGGAACTCCTCAAGCGGGGCAAAGCCACCGTCATGCACACGCGAATGCCCGTGACCTGATGGCGCCTTCCACCCTGCCGCTTTCCTGCCCTCAATAGATCTGACGCGCGCATCGTTACAGCGTCGACTTGCTGATCCGCCGTGTCCGACCGCCGCTTCGATCAGATGTGGATTGCGTGTCCTAGCGCCTTCAGCGATGCTTCGTGGAACGCTTCTCCCAGCGTCGGGTGCGCATGGATGATGCCGGCGATATCCTCCAGCACCGCACCCATTTCGATCGCCTGGCAGAAGGCCGTGGACAGTTCGGAGATGTGCAGCCCCACCGCCTGTACGCCTATGACGCGGTGAGTGTCCGCCCGCGCGATCACGCGGACGAATCCACCCATATCGCCTGCCGCCATCGACAGCGCGCGACCGTTGGCGGCGAACGGAAACTGCCCGATCACGACGTCGCCCGTCTCGACGTCGTCCGGACCGATCCCGACAGCGACGATCTCCGGTTCGGTGAAGCACACCGCGGGGATTGCCGCGGGCGCGAAGCGCCGGCGCGCGCCGGCGATGATCTCGGCGACCATCTCGCCTTGTGCCGACGCCTTATGCGCCAGCATCGGCTCACCTACGAGATCGCCGATCGCCCACACGTTGGTGGTC
The DNA here is from genome assembly GCF_022662305.1 of Sphingomonas sp. BAUL-RG-20F-R05-02. Taxonomy (GTDB): domain Bacteria; phylum Pseudomonadota; class Alphaproteobacteria; order Sphingomonadales; family Sphingomonadaceae; genus Sphingomonas. The sequence continues at coordinate 7,932 of NZ_JAKNQH010000012.1, read as the reverse complement.
GAGGTGCGGCAATGCTCGTCGACCCGCACATAACCGCCGTCCATGGCGAGGCTCATCTCTTCCAGCCCCCAGCCCGCGACAACGGGTTTGCGTCCGACGGTGACGAGGATCCGGTCGGCAGGAATATCCACCCGCTTCCCCGCCGAAGTTTCGATCTCCAGCCCCGCAGCGCTTTGGCCGATCGCTTTGGCGGCTAGGTGCAGCGCAACGCCCTTTTCATCAAGCCATGCGCGAACCGGCTCGATCAGCTTGACGTCGTAGAGCGGCAGGATCTGCCCTTGCGCCTCGACGATCGTCACCGCCGCGCCCAACCGTGCGAACGCCGAACCCAGTTCCATTCCAATATAGCCGGCACCGACGACGACCAGACGGTCCGGCAGGTCGGGAAGCGACAGCGCCTCGGTCGAGGAAATGACCTTGCCACCGAATTTCAGGAAAGGCAGTTCGACGGGCACCGACCCGGTCGCGAGGATGACATGCTCCGCGACGATCCTCGTCTCGCCTTCCGGTTTCGTAACGATACAGCTCTTGGCATCGGTAAAGCGCGCCCAGCCAGGCACGACCTTGACCTTCGCGCGGCGTAGCAGCACCGCCACTCCGCCGCTGAGGCGATCGACGACGCCTTCCTTCCAGGCGACCGTTTCCGCGAGATCAAGCCGGGGTTTGTCGGCGAGATGTATGCCGAAGCGACCGCCGTCCGCGACGTGAGTTATCTCCTCAAACAGGGCGGATGCGTGGATCAGCGCCTTGGACGGAATGCAGCCGCGGATCAGGCAGGTGCCGCCCAACCGGTCTGCATCCACCAGGACCGTGTCGAGCCCAAGCTGGCCGCAGCGGATCGCGGCGACATAGCCGCCCGGGCCGCCGCCGACGACGAGAACGCGCGTTTTGATCGTGTTGGTCATCGCTCAATCCATGAAGATGAAGGCGGGATGCTCGAGCATCCGGCGGAACTGCTGGACGAACAAAGCGGCATCGTAACCATCGACGATCCGGTGATCGAAGGATGAAGACAGGTTCATCATCTTGCGCACCGTGATAAAGCTGCCCTGCACCACCGGCCGCTCTACCAGCTTGTTTGGTCCGATAATCGCGACTTCGGGAGCGTTGATGATCGGCGTCGTGACGATGCCTCCGAGCGGGCCCAGTGATGTGACCGTGATGGTTGATCCGGACAGTTGCTCGCGCGTTGCGGTACCGTCTCGCGCGGCTTCGCTGACGCGGGATACTTCGTCGGCTATCTGCCAGATGTCGAGGCTCTCGACGTGGCGGATGACCGGCACCATCAGCCCAGCCAGGGTCTGCGTCGCGATGCCGCAATGCACCGCAACCGAGGTTTGCAGTAATCCCGCCTCGTCATCGAAACGAGCATTAATTTGCGGAAAGTCGGGCAACACTCGCACGAGCGCGCGCAGGAAGAACGGCAGCAACGTCAACTTCGGCTGGCTTCCGCGGCGATTGGCGTTGAGGTCCAGCCGCAGCGCCTCAAGTTCGGTGAGGTCGCATTCCTCGACGTAGGCGATGTGCGGCACGCGCCGCTTAGTGTCCTGCATCTTCTCGGCGATCTTGCGCCGCATGCCGATGATACGGATATCCTCGCCACCTTCGCCCTGTATGTAGCAAGCGTCTCTGGCCGCAGAGTTGTCGCTACAGCGCGCGATATAAGCGTCGAGGTCGTCGGGAGTGATGCGGCCAGCCGGGCCAGTGCCGGAGACATATTGCAAGGGGATGCCAAGCTCGTGTGCGCGCCGGCGTGTAGCTGGCGCGGCAAGTGGGTCTTCGCCGGCTGCGCGTGTCGCAAACGCCGTTTTGCCAGCCGCGCCCGGCGGTCGGGCGCTGCCGGGCGGCGAAGTCGGAAGCGGTCGCGGCGCGGGTTCGGCAGGTGGCGCTGCGGTCAGCGTGCCGGGCTCCGGCGTCGCTTCGAGCGGGGCCGCCGGCGCGAGACCAGCCCTTACCGGTGCGGCTTCCGCGTTGCCTGCCCCCTCGACCTCCAACTCGATTAGCACCGTGCCCACCGGCACCATGCCACCAATCTCGCCGTGGATCGCCGTCACCGTGCCGTCCACCGGAGAAGTCATGTCGACTGTGGCCTTATCGGTCATCACGTCGACAAGGCTCTGATCTTCGCCGACCACGTCGCCCGGCACGATATGCCACCCTACTATCTCCGCTTCGGCCACGCCTTCACCAATGTCAGGTAGGCGGAACAAATAGCGTCCCATTGTCAGTTCTCCATTGCGCGCCGGAGCGCCGCAGCCAGCCGACCGGGGCCGGGAAAATAATCCCATTCGAAGGCATGTGGGTAAGGAGTGTCCCACCCAGCGACCCGCGCGATCGGGCTTTTCAGGTGATGAAAACATCGCTCCTGAACCAGCGCCGAAAGCTCGCCGCCAAAGCCTCCAAAACGTGATGCTTCGTGCAGGATCACGCACCTTCCGGTCTTCTTTACCGACGCGACGATCGCATCGATGTCGAGCGGTACGATCGAGCGTAGATCGATCAATTCGGCATCTACGCCGCTCTCTTCGATTCCGCCGAGCGCGACATGCACCATCGTGCCATAGGCGAGCACCGTCACATCGCGCCCCTCGCGCGCGATCGCTGCCTTGCCCAGCGGAACGGTGTAATGGCCATCCGGTACTTGCGCTTGCGCGTGTCCCGCCCACGTCTTCAAAGCCTGATCGTGCCGTCCGTCGAATGGCCCGTTGTAAAGACGCTTGGGCTCCAGAAAGATCACCGGATCGTCACACTCGACCGCAGCGATCAGCAGGCCCTTCGCATCGAAGGGATTGGAGGGGATCACCGTCTTCAAGCCGGTAATATGGGCGAAGATCGCCTCCGGGCTTTGGCTGTGGGTCTGGCCGCCGAAGATGCCGCCGCCATAAGGCGAGCGCACCGTGATCGGCGCCTCGAACTCACCGTTGGAACGGTAGCGAAGGCGAGCGGCTTCGGACACCAGCTGATCGAACGCCGGCAGGATATAATCGGCGAATTGAATTTCGGGAATCGGTCGCAATCCATATGCGCCCATGCCGATCGCGGTTGCGATAATGCCACCCTCGCTAATCGGGGTGTCGAAGCAGCGCGTGAGTCCGTGCTTCGCCTGAAGCCCCTCTGTCACGCGAAACACGCCGCCGAAATAGCCGACATCTTCGCCGAAGATGAGCGTATCTGGATCAGTGGTGAGGAGCGTGTCGAGCGCAGAATTGAGCGCCTGGATCATGTTCATCGTCGGCATCGGTTCAGATCCCCAACTCGCGGCGCTGCTCGATCACGCGCCAGTCCGGCTCCTTGAACACACCTTCGAACATTTCGCGAACGCTAGGTTTAGACGTACCGAGCGTGCCCACCGTCTCCGCCTCGCGCTGCGCGTCACGCAAGCGCTCGGAGAGTTCCGCTTCAAGCTGGACGTGTCGTTCCTCAGACCATGTCCCGCGTCCGATCAGATGAGCTTTTAGCCGCTCGATTGGGTCACCAAGCGGCCAATGCGCAGCTTCGTCGGCGGGTCGGTATTTCGTCGGATCGTCGCTCGTCGAATGTCCGGCCGCGCGGTATGTGACCACCTCGATCAGGGTAGGTCCGAGATTTGCACGGGCACGGTCGGCTGCCCACTGTGTCACCGCCCACATTGCAAGAAAGTCGTTCCCGTCGACGCGAAGTCCCGGAATGCCGTAGGCCAGAGCCTTGGCCGCAAATGTAGTCAAATCCGCGCCAGCGATGCCGGAAAATGTTGATATCGCCCACTGATTGTTGGTGATGACGAGAATGACAGGCGCGCGATAGACACTGGCGAACGTCAGCGCCTCGTGGAAGTCGCCCTCCGCGGTCGTGCCCTCGCCGATGTAGCCTAGGGCGATCTTGTCGACGTTCTTGAAGGCCGAAGCCATCGCCCAACCAACGGCATGGCCGAACCGGCTGCCGACGTTTCCAGACAACGAATAGAAGCCGTAATCCCGCGCCGAATAGAGGATCGGGAGCTGCCGTCCTTTCAGCGGGTCCTTCTCGTTCGAGTAGATTTGGTTGATCATGTCCGTCATCGGATAGTTCCGCGCGATCAGCCAACCTTGGACACGGTAAGTCGGAAAGCACATGTCGCCCGGCCGCAGCACCATCGACTGCGCGACGCCGATCGCCTCTTCACCAGTCGATTTCATGAAGAAGCTGGTCTTGCCCTGTCGATGGGCACGAAACAACCGCTCCTCGAACAGACGCGTCTGAAGCATCGCCTCCAGCCCACGCGAGAGCGTCTCATCATCGAGTTGTGGATCCCACGGTCCGACCGCGACCCCATCGTCATCGAGCACCCGGACCAATTCGTAAGGCATATCACGCAGATTGGCTTCCGACGCGTCCACCCGCGGCCGCCGCGTCTCACCCGCTGCTGTCAGAGGCACATGCTCGAAGTTCGCTTCATCACCCGGACGAGCCGAGGGCACCGGAATGTGAAGGGACAAGCCCGCCTGTTTGGCCATCTCCATAGTCCTTTTTTAGTTTCACCTTAGGATGGCATTCTCAGACAGGAAAGTCTCTCTCTTTTTTGCCGTGCTTGGCACAGGGGGAGAAGATTTTTTTCTGCATCGAATGCAAGCGGGAGAACTTTTCTTAAGAGTCGAATTTCCGTTGACGAGTTGATGTCGAAGTACGAATTCTGTCGGTGAGACAGGCGGAGCGACGTTGCTTGGTAGCGGTCCCCACTCTGCAGATCCGACTTTCGAACACACCGCGCCGGCAGCGCATCAAGCGCAAGGTTTCTGGTTTGGCGTTTGCTGGTGCAAATTTTGAGCAAAAATGTTGCTCATTTCGCAGATCTTTTCAGATCGCTTCACAATAGCTGTAGATCACTCATGCGAGGGCTGCGAGCCCGCCTTCCAAGTTGCAGGCGGCGGCGAAGTCGCCTGGGCGCTACCGGAACTGATTGTAGCTGCTATAATGCTAGAATTCGACGATGGCTTTCAATCGTCCGGTTCGTCACTTTCACCTGACCACTGCCTAGATACCATTCACTCTGGTCAGGAGATACTCGCCGCGATTACCGTCACAGACCCGCTTGCATTCCTGAACCAGACTTCGTCGTCCTGCGGAGCATGACTTTGGAGCGACGGCACGCCGTGATCTAGGCTCAGGACCTGTTAAATTGCTTGCGGAGATTGCGATCGGTTGATTCAGGGGGTGGCGCGAGGAGGCGCTACCATGAGTGATCTGATTTGGTTGTCGGAGGCGCAGATGCGCCGCATTGAACCGTATTTTCCGTTATCGCACGGGGTGCCTCGGGTCGATGATCGGCGGATCATCAGCGGGATCATCTTCGTGATCAGAAACGGGCTGCGCTGGCGCGACGCGCCAGCCGAGTACGGGCCGCCGAAGACGATCTACAATCGGTTCATCCGCTGGAGCAGGCTTGGTGTGTTCAACAAGATCTTTGCAGGCCTTGCAGCGAAAGGCGGCAAGCCTGACCAGTTGATGATCGACGCCACGCATCTCAAGGTGCACCGGACGGCTGCAAGCCTTTTAAAAAAGGGTCTGTTCCCCGACGTATTGGACGCACCAAGGGCGGCCTGAACTCGAAGCTCCATGCCGTCTGCGATGGCAAAGGTAGACCGCTCGTCATGCTGCTGAGCGAAGGCCAGATGAGCGACTACAAGGGTGCGGCCCTCATGCTCGACGCCTTGCCCAGGGCCAAGGCGCTGCTAGGCGACAAAGGCTATGACGACGACTGGTTTCGCGCTGCGCTGGCCAAGCGCAAGATCATGGCTTGCATCCCCTCAAAGACGAACCGCAAAACGCGAATCCCGCACGACGCAGCACTCTATCGGCAGCGCCACAAAATTGAGAACATGTTCGGAAGGCTCAAGGATTGGCGGCGCATCCACACGCGCTATGATCGCTGCGCGCATACCTTCATGTCAGCCATCTGCATCGCCGCAACCGTCATCTTCTGGCTCAATTAACGAGTCCTGACCCTAATCCTCAGTCCCGATCAGATCTTTGGCGATGAAGACCAAGCATGCAGTCGTGCCTCCCAACGAGCAGACGCCAGCAGTCAACTTGTGGATTCATTCCAACGTTTGTTGCCCGCGCCTGACGGCGGCGATAATCTGATCGGGATCGGCATTCCAGACGAACGGCTTCGGTTCCTGATTATGCTCCTTGATGAAGCGGTTGATGGCGGCTTGGAGATCGACGACGGAGCAGAAGACGCCGTTCTTAAAGCATCGACGGATCAGCTTGGCAAAAAGCCCTCGACCGCATTGAACCACGAACATGATGTCGGCACGAAGTGGCAGGTCCAGCGCGGGTGCCGGGCGAGCCAGGCGCGGACCTTGGACTGTTTAGGGGTGGCGTAGTTGTCGAGGATGACGTGGACGGCCTTGTTCTGCGGCAGTTCGGCTTCGACGGCGTTGAGGAAACGGATGAACTCCTGGTGCCAATGCCGCTGCATGTTGCGTCCGATCACCGAGCCGTCGAGCACGTGCAGCGCCGCGAACAACGTCGTTGTGCCATTGCGCTTCTAGTCGTGCGTCATGGTCGCACTCCGACCGCGCTTGAGCGGCAGCCCCGGCTGGGTGCGGTCGAGGGCCTGGATCTGGCTCTTCTCGTCCACCGATAGAACGATCGCGTGCGCCGGGGGCGAGACGTAGAGGCCGACCACGTCGTGCAGCTTCTCCGCGAACGCCTTGTCCTTGGACAGCTTGAAGCTGCGCCAGCGGCGCTAAACCATGGTCGTGCCAGATCTTCACCGCCGAGGACGCCGCGATGCCACCGCCTTGGCCATCGCGCGCACCGTCCAGTGCGTCGCCTCGTGAGCGGGCGGCTCCAGCGTCAGCGCCACGACCTTGTCGACCAGTGTGGCCTCAAGCGGTGCGATACCAGGAGGTCGGGTTTTGTCACGAAGCAGGGCGTCCACGCCTTCCGCCATGAACCGCTCCTGCCAGCGCCAGATGCAGGTCTTGGACTTGCCCGTCGCCGCCATAAACGCAACCGTGCCGATGCTATCCGCGTTCAGCAGGATGATCCGTGCCCGCCAAACCTGCTTCTGTGGCGATCCGCGCGCGGCAACGAGCGCCTCAAGCCGAGCTCTGTCGAAAGCCGCGACGGCGATGTTGATACCCTTGCGCATGCCGCAGCGTCACACGGCATGATACAAAAAATAATCCTATCCCGGGACTCGTCCGTCTCGATCAAGCCACTAGACTAGCCTAAAAGCAGGAACGCGGCTGCGCAAATCGAAACTGCCGCGCCGCTCGCGACGCATAGTAGTTTAAATCCGCATCGGTCTATGCCGGGGTAATAGCTGTCCATTGAGCCTCTCCTATAGTCGCTCTGTCGGCGATGGAGATAGGCTAGCACGAGCTTTGGCGAATGCAATAGAAAGCTTGACGGGGCACGATCTTAGTAATCACCCACCCCCGGTCTGAGGGGGTTTAGGCGCCCAAGGTGGCGGCGATGGTACCGAAGATGTTGGTCCCAAGGGTAAGGCGCGCGGTGGCGACGACGGTCTTGATGTCAGCTTCCCCCTGAGCAGCCCACATGGCGCGGTAGCCATTGGTGATCTTGCGCTGGATGACGGCGGGGCGAAGGTCGCGCTCGCAGGCATTATTGGTTGGTTCGACCTTGCCGGGCCAATATGCGAAGGTAAGGAGCTGCTCCCTGGCGCGGGCGAACCTGTTTCGCAGCTTCATCGTCAGTGCGCACGACGTAGGCGTCGTGATGATGTCGTCGATGGTTCGTTCGAGCGCGCGTCGTTTTGTGGCAATCGTCGATGGCGCCAGACGGCTGATGCCTTCCGCCAGTCCGAACGCCTTGTTCAGCCATAGTTTGAGCCGCATCGGCAGGAAGTCTTCAGTGTTCTGGAGCGCATAGGCGACATCACGCGCGAGATGGGCGAGGCAGGCCTGGTGCGCATCGGCATGACCCTGCTGGGCGGCATCGCGG
>NZ_JAKNQH010000011.1 GCF_022662305.1 Sphingomonas sp. BAUL-RG-20F-R05-02 | reverse complement strand
ATGACTAGATAGAAGGCGCCTCCGTCGGACGGCGCCGTCCATGATGGTGCGAGTGACGACCGCGTGCCGCTATATGTCCACATGCAACCTTTCCGTCGCGCGGTGGAGGCGTCGTCTGCTTCCGTCCAGAGGGCAGCAGGGTGCTCAGGCGGCGCCCTCACTTCGTGCACTGGCAATCAGCTTTCGTGCAATGTCGCGCACCGCCTCGTCGTCCTTGCTTTCGTCCTTCGCCGGGTCTCCCAGATGGTCGAGGCTGCTTTCGATATGATCAAGCAGGCCAGGATGCTTCGCCTCAACGTATTCGGCCAGCTTGAACAGGACGTGCTCCATCGCAATTTCGCGGCGGCGGGCTTGGACGGCGGTCTCGTCGGTCATCGATGTCTCCATTGTACGGGATAACTGAACGCGTGGCGCCGGCATCGGCACCAATGCGACGCGGCATCGCTACAAAGTGACCCGGCAATACCTATCTTTGCGGTGTTCCATGACCGCATCAGCCCCGCTCATCCTCGCGTTCGGCGACAGCCTGGTCGCCGGTTACGGTCTAGCCACCGCCGACGGCTTTGCCGCTCAACTGGAGCATTTTCTGAGCGCCGCACATCCCGGCGCACGGGTGATCAACGCGGGTGTCGCTGGAAACACCACCGCCGACGCGTTGCGGAGGCTACCTCGCGTGCTCGCGCGCCTGCTAGTCCGTCCCGACCTCGCGATCGTCCAGCTCGGACCCAACGACGTGCTCCGAGAGGTGCCGCCGTCGTCCACGCTGGCGAACCTCGAGGCGATCCTCGTTGAGTTTGGCCGCTGCGGCGTCCCGGTGCTGCTCACAACCGTCGTGCCTCCGCCGCTGCTCGCGCAGAGGGCAGGCCCTTACGCAGACATTCAGCAAGCTCTGGCCAAGCTCCATGGTGCAACGACTTGGCCGTTCTTTCCCGCCGGTGTGCTAGGTCATCGAGACATGGTACTTGCCGACCGGGTGCATCCGAACGGCAAGGCAATCGCTGCTGTGGTCGAGGCGATGCTGCCTGCGATCGAAGGTATTTTGAACGTAGAGCTGACGCGGTGACACCGCCGACAACAGCGGAACCTTGCCGCTGATAAAGCAGCCAATCTGAAACGGAATCAGATTGTGAACGAACCGCGGGTTCCGGGAAGTGGACGGGGCAGCCCCAATGGCGACTTCTGGGTCCGAGTGGCCGCGTCTGATGCTTATTGGCGAACTTACGCTCGATCACGCAGTTCCTGCCATGTCAGGTTAAACCGCTGAAGGTACTTGCGCAGGCGGTCGGCATCGTTGGAGGACGCGCGCTTCGCCAGCGACGCGGCGAACAGCGTGCGGCCGGCTTCGGAGAGCGAGCGGCTGCGTCGGCAGATCTCCACGACGTGGGCCAGCTGAACACGGTCGAACGGATCAAGCGTCCCGACGCGGTCTGGCGACAGTATTTCGACCAACCCGTCGTCCGGTGCCGATCCAACCGACCACAGCCGCTTCAGCCGGATAACCTCCGCCTCGACGCAAGTGGCGTCGATGCGGCCTTTCGGGCTGAACGTTGCCATGCGGGTCACGCTGGAGGCGAGATCGCGAAAGTTGCCGGTCCAGCGCGCGTCGGGGCCTCCCGCAAAGGCGAGATAGCGATCGCGTGCCTCTTTATTGAAGGTGACGCGTGTGCCCTCGCGCTCAGCGAAGCGGTCGAGTTCGTAATCGAGATTGGGCGCGATATCCTCACGCCGATCGACGAGGCCTGGCAGCGTGAAGGTCCATAGGTTGAGGCGGGCGTAGAGGTCGTCACGAAAACGGCCCTCCGCGACGGCCTGCGAGAGGTCGCGATTGGTGCCCGCGATGAGCTGGAAGTCGGACCCGGCCTCCTTGTCGGCACCGACTGGTAGAAATCTCTTGTCCTCGATCGCGCGCAGAATGGTGGCTTGCTCGTCCAGCCCGAGCTCGCCGATCTCGTCGAGGAACAGCATGCCACCGTCCGCCGTGCGCAGCAGCCCGGCGCGGTCGGCGGCGGCGCCGGTGAACGCGCCTCGCTTGTGCCCGAAGAGCGCCGACATCGCGCTGTCGCCACGCAGCGTCGCGCAGTTCACCTCGACGAAGGCGCCTTTTACCTGATGCTTCAGCCGCTTCAGATCATAGATGCGCCGGGCCAGCTGGCTCTTCCCAGCACCCGTCGGTCCCATCAGCAGCACCGGTGAGCGGCTGCGGGTCGCGACCTGCTCGATCTCGTCAATCATGGCGTTGAACACGGCGCTTCGCGTCTCAATGCCGGACTTTAGAAACGATGTGCTCTCCGCGCTCGCGGCGGCGAAGCGCGTCGCGATGCTGTCGTAGCGCGACAGGTCGAGGTCGATCGCGTTCCAAGTCCCCGCCGGCTCGGCCGTTCCTCGTCGGGGCTGCGTCTGGAGCAGGCGGCCGGGCAGGTAATGCGCCTCGGTCAGGAGGAAGAGGCAGATTTGGGCGACGTGAGTGCCGGTGGTGATGTGGACGAGATAGTCCTCCGCCTCAGGATCGAACGGCCAGCCGCGAGCGAAGTCGAGCAGCTTGCCGTAAACCTCCTCGAAATCCCATGGATCGGCGAAGTCGATCAGGTGCGGCTCGACGCGCGTTTCGGGAGAGACCGACGCAATGTCCCGCGCGACGAAGTCGGCAAGCCGCTGGTGCGGGGTGCCGTGGATGAGGACGAAACGATCGATCCGCAGATCCTCATGCATGGCGAGGCCCACGGACGGCCGCCACTTGTTCCAGCGAGAGGCGTCGTGCTTGCTGGCATCCAGCGTAGAACCAAGGAACCCGATCACTACCAGCGGCTTCATGGTTATACGATAGGATAAGTCAGTATCCTTGTCACTCACATTTGTCATCGGCCGCAGAATGACAGTATACTGTTCCAAAAAATAATATGGCTAAATTACAGATTCTTAGTCAAAAATTGGTGCAGACACCGGAAGTTGGCACAATCGATGCTGCGGAGATCGCGTCGGATCGAATGGTATCGAACAGTCCGACAACGCGGCCGGGGCGGCTGGAATCAGCCAGTCGCCCCAAACGCAGAGATCACCGGAGGCAAACATGATCGCGAACTATGATGTCCAGACCGTCGAGGGCGGCGTCCCGATCAAGATGTGGACGCGCGGCGTCCCGGTCGATGACAAGGCGCGGGTGCAGCTCGCGTCGGCGGCGAAGATGCCGTTCGTGTTCAAGCACGTCGCCGTCATGCCCGACGTCCATGTCGGCATCGGTGCAACCGTCGGTTCGGTCATCGCGACCAAAGGCGCAGTGATCCCGGCAGCGGTTGGCGTCGACATCGGCTGCGGCATGATGGCGGCGCGGACGAGCCTGATGGCGAGCGACCTGCCCGATAATTTGGAAGGCGTGCGCGCCGCGATCGAGCGGGCGGTGCCCGTCGGCCGCGATGTGAAGATGGGCAAGCGCGATCCCGGGTCGTGGGGTGATCCGCCCGTCGAGATCGTAGAGGCCTGGGCGATGCTCGCTGGCCGGTTTGGGCAGATCGTCGCCAAGTATCCGAAGCTGGCCAAGACCAACAACCTGGTCCATCTCGGCACGCTGGGGACAGGCAATCATTTCATTGAGGTTTGCCTCGATACCGAGCAGCGCGTTTGGGTGATGCTTCACTCGGGTTCGCGCGGCGTCGGCAACGCGATCGGCACCTTTTTCATCGAGCTGGCGAAGCAGGATATGCGCAAGTGGTTCCTGAACCTTCCCGACGAGGATCTCGCCTATTTCCCGGAAGGGACCGAACACTTCGACGACTATGTCGAGGCGGTCGGCTGGGCGCAGGACTATGCGGCGCTAAACCGGCGGATGATGATGACAAACGTGATACGCGCCATACGCGGCGTCATCGCCAAGCCGTTCGACGCGGAGCTTGAGGCCATCAACTGCCATCACAACTACGTTCGCCGGGAGAACCACTTCGGCCAGAACGTGCTCGTCACCCGCAAGGGTGCGGTGCGCGCGGCGGAAGGCGTGATGGGGATCATCCCGGGCTCGATGGGCGCCAAGTCGTTCATCGTGCGCGGCCTTGGCAACAGGGAGTCGTTCGACAGTTGCTCGCACGGCGCTGGTCGGGTGATGAGCCGGACGCAGGCGAAGCGCGAAGTCACGGTGGCGGAGCACGTCGCCGCGACCGCAGGCGTGGCCTGCCGCAAGGACGAGGGGGTGATCGACGAGAGTCCCCGCGCCTACAAGCCGATCGAGGCGGTGATGGCGGCGCAGGCCGATCTCGTCGAGATCGTCCACACACTGAAGCAGGTGGTGTGCGTCAAGGGCTGACGCACACCACCCAATGCGAGACAGAATATGATCGAGATCGATGGTTCGAAAGGGGAAGGCGGCGGACAGGTGGTGCGCAACGCGTGCGCGCTGGCGCTCGTCACGGGTACACCGTTCCGGATCACCAACGTGAGGGGCGGCCGTGAGAAGCCAGGGCTGATGCGCCAGCACGTCACCGCGATCGAGGCGGCATGCGCGATCGGCGGAGCTGAATGCGAAGGGCTGACCGTTGGCGCGTCGGCGGTAACCTTCCGCCCCGGTCCGGTCGCGCCGGGCGAATACCACTTCGCCGTCGGCACCGCGGGATCGACAGGCCTGGTACTTCAGACAGTGCTGATGCCACTGGCGATCTCGAATGCGCCGTCGCGGTTGGTGCTCGAAGGCGGCACGCACAACATGCTGGCGCCGCCATTCGATTTCATCGCCCGTAGCTTCTTGCCGATCATCGACCGGATGGGGCCTACCGTTACAGCGCGGTTGGTGCGGCCCGGCTTCTACCCGCGTGGCGGCGGACGGATCGAGGTGGACATCACGCCAGCGCCGCTAAGGTCTATCGACTGCCTCGATCGAGGCGCACCGCTCACCCGGTCAGCGTTGGCAATGTTCGCGGCCATCCCGCCCGGCGTCGCCGATCGCGAGATCGCGACCGCGAAGAAGCTGCTCGCCAACTGGTCGGAGGAGGCGTTCGCGGTCCGCGAACTGCCCGAGAGCCAGGGTCCGGGCAACATCCTGCTGCTGGAAGCCGCTTTCGAACAGGTGACGGAGGTGGTCAGCGGCTTTGGTAAGCTCGGCGTATCGGCGGAACGGGTCGCGCAGACGGCAGCGGGCCGAATGGCAGGCTATCTCGCCTCCGACGCGTTCGCCGGGCCGTACCTGGCGGATCAGCTGCTGCTGCCATTCGCCCTCGCCGGCGGCGGCAGCTTCACGACCGTCAAGCCGAGTCAGCACAGCTTGACCGCCGCGGCGGTGATTGAGCTCTTTCTCGAAAAGCGCTGCGTCTTCACGCAGCAGCCCTCAGGCACTCACCTCGTGGAGGTGCGATAAGCTACTTATAGTCAGCTGAACAAATGGCCGGAGTTGGGACGGCGAGATTCGGCCTCGGGTGTCGGCAATTGGGTCTTCTGCGCAAGCGATCTTTCGGAAGATCAACACGCGCACATGATCAGTTCGGATCGACGTTAGCCGGGGCGGAACCCGTCGTAGGATCATACCCAGGTGTTTGTGGATCCAGTGGGTTCGCCAAGTTGGCATCGACGGCTTGAGACTCGCTCCAGGCGCGCGCAATCATATCACGCAGCATCGATGCACCTGCCGCGGTTGTTGCATAGACAAGTGCGCGTGCATCGGGGTCGCTCTGCCTGCTGAATGACCCTCGCTTATCGAGCTGGTACACCGTTTCCATATGATCGCCCGCAGCGTTGAGGTAGGAAAGCACTGCGTCGAACAAGTCTCCTTCTTCGTGCGAGCGCGGCGCCATGTGTTGGCGCACATCACCTTCGGTGAGGTCGATCAATTTGACATAAGCCGTTTCGAAGCGAGCGTGTATGCTTCCGTCGGCAGTGTAGCCGTGGGGATTAAGCCCCCGCCATCCGTCGCTGTTCATCGTGTCGTGAAGCGGTTGAGATCCATCTCCGACATAGTGACCAAGTCGGATCACATCGAATGCACAGATCTGTTCCAGAAACTTCGCGTTCTGCGCCTCGCCGTTCGCACGCGCGGTGCGAAGCTGGCGCATGTCGGCGACAAGGTGGCCGTATTGCTCCATGATCGCGAACGGGAGCGTGCCCGTCCAGCGAACGTTGATCCAAGCCGCCGATTCAGGATCACTGTGCAAGAGGCGTTGATTTTCGCGGTAAAGCGCCAGCAGGAAAGCATAGCGTGACCGGGGAATAGGCTTGAGGAAGGCGAAGCGCTCACGGAACCAGCCGTGGTTAGGGTCCTCCTCGATTTTGGAAAAGGGCTCTGACGCGTTACGCCAGCCATCCGGGACGGTGGAAGACGCAGCGATATAGTCCGAGTAGGCGCGTAGGAAGATCGGTCCATCAGCCGGCAGTGCAGCGATCGCCGCGCGGTCGATCGCGGAATGCGCCTGATGACCCCAGCCAAAGGCTGGCGATGCTGACAGTGCCGTGAGAAGGAGGGCGAGGCGCTTTATCATGGTTGCTCCTGCGTGAGGGGGCCTGGACGTCGAGCAGCGCTCATGGATCGAGCGGGTCTAAAGGGTCGACCCGCAGCGAAGCGGTGGAGGGCAGGAACTCCACCTGATTTGGCGACAGACGCGCGCCGATGCGACCGGGCTGGTAGCCGAGTTCTATCTGGTTACGCTGCGCGAACTTTGCGCTCCCGATATAGCGGCTTTGGTCGATATTGGTTGAGATTAGCGCCGGCTGATCAAGTGGAGCGCCCAATGCGACGAGCCGCCGCGTGGCGTTCCGTAGGTTTGTGGTGGTATGCCGCGCATAGGGCTCGATGATGATCGCTTCCGCTGGCACCCCGAAGCGATCCTGAATGGCGCGGGCCATTTCAACAGCCTCCACCTGACGCGTTCTGCGCGGATGGACCGATCCCCCAGAGAATAGCACAAATGGGGCCAAGCCGCTTCTCCACAGGGTCGCCGCCATCTGGACGTTGAGCTTGCCAAGCGCACTGAGTGGCGTGGAAAGGTCCTCGGGTCCGATACCGGGTACGATGATCGCGGTGTACTTATAGCGTGACCAAGTGAGCGTCTTGGCGCGCACCGTCGCCGCAGCGTTGAAGCGTGGCTCAAGCGGCTCGAACGCGGCAGCGTCGTCGCGATCGTTGACGTCGAGCAGGGCAAGCGCAAGCCCGACACTAGGATCGAGCATGGTCGCCGAGGCATTGCGCTCGGCTTCGGCAAGCGCAACAGCAGCCGAGGCATTTGCGGTGGCGCGCTCAGGATCGGGTCCATCAATCGCGGGGTAGCGCGGTGCCGCGCCCTGACCGTATACGCTCAAAATAGCGTTAATGCCTGCGACCTCACGCAGAATTGCAGAACGCGCGCTGTCTTCACGGACTGTCCGAATGCCGCTTTGCTCGGCCGCGCTACCGAGAGTATCGCGCTCGGCGTCACTCCAGCGTGCTGCCTGAAGCACGCAGCGCGGATCGCTTTTGCACGCGACGATCCGCTGGCGCCGCTGCGCCAGCATCGCCGTGATTGACTTGGGCCGAAGATCGCGCGGCCAGATCGACAGCGTCGGGAAAAGCCGTTCGGAAAGCGCCGCGATCATCCTGTCCGGCACGCCGGCGCCATTCGGCGGAGCCGCCGCGATCGTCAGCATCGCGCAAGCGCTTAGGATGTCTTTGTATAGGCTGCTTACCATGATTTGGTCAGCACGAAGCGGAAGTTGCGCCCGAACAATGGACGCCCATAGACCGCGACCGCCGTACCTTGGCCGAACACGTCGCTTCGGGTGTTTCCTTCGGTCAGCCCGTGATTGTTGGTGACGTTGTCGCCCACCACCTGGAACTGCCAAGAACCACGAGTGTAGTTGAAACCCACGCCGAGCGTCTGATAGGCGGGCAGTTCGGTGGAGTTCAGATAATCGACATATTCACGACCGACAAAGTTCATTGTGCCATAGACGTCGAATAGGTTCGGCCCACTCTCAAAGTGAAGCTTCGGCATGACATGACCGTATAGCTTCGGCTCGCGGATGATCTGCTTGCCAGCGACCGCGATGGTCTGGGAGGGTTGGCTGGGATTATAAAGATTATCATATTGCGGATCGGCGAAGGTGATCGCCCCACTCACCGAGAACCAGCGTACCGGCTCCACGTTCGCGTCGACCTCGATACCCTTGCTTACCGCCTTGCCGATGAAAGGCACGTTTGTGGTGTATTGCGTGGTTGGGTCCGGATAGGAGCCGTTGAGCGGATTGAACTGCGTGTAGTAGCCGGTGGCATACACGTAGTTATGCCCGAATGAAGCCTTCAGGCCGAGCTCGTACTCATTCGCCTTGGTGTAGGTCGGGGTCGGCGTGGTGCTAAAGGCGGTTCCGGCAGTAGGTGGCACCTCGATATGACTGGCGCGGCCATAGGCCCCCAGATGGCGCGTGAAATCGTAGTTGAGACCAGCGGTCCAGTTGGTCACCTGTGGGCTCAGACGGAATTGGTAGGCGTTACCCGTTAGTGCCATGACAGTGTTGGCCAGCGTTCCGGTCAACATCGTGTTCGTAACCGTTTTTGTGAAGTCTTCAAAGCCATTGTAGCTGTACCATTCATGCCGAATGCCGCCGTCTAGCCTTAGACCGGACGTGATTTCCCAGGTATCGTTGGCGTAGATCGCAAACATTTTCGCATCGACCTTGCCGATACCCAAGGCATTTGTGCTGGGCAATGCGCCGTTGTTCGTGACCTTGCCCAGTACCGCACCGCTTGCCGAATACGCGAGGAGATCAAGCCGGGCAGGTTGACCTTGCACTTGGATCAGGTACTGCTGGTAAAGCTGATACTGTGTATCGCCATAGAAGGAGGTGTACGCACCGACCTTCACGTCATGCGTACCGAAGCCGGTGGCGAACTTGTGGGTGACGCTAAGATCGCCCTGCACTGAGTAAAAGCTTGAGTCCGCTGCGCGATACTGCGCTGGCATCACCAGTCCGGATTGGCCGTACGGATTATAGGCGGTGTTCGTCCCGGCAATGACATAGCCAAGATGATCAACAGCGCCGAACGCCTTGGCCGCCGCCGCACGGTAGGTTGCCGCGAAGGCATTCGCA
The DNA here is from genome assembly GCF_022662305.1 of Sphingomonas sp. BAUL-RG-20F-R05-02. GTDB lineage: Bacteria > Pseudomonadota > Alphaproteobacteria > Sphingomonadales > Sphingomonadaceae > Sphingomonas. Next base: position 77,365 of record NZ_JAKNQH010000011.1, on the reverse strand, counting down.
TCGCTGGGATTGGTAGTGGAATACAGAGCGTCGAAGGTGTTTTTGCCTTTCGTTGCACCACCTTTGAAGCTGACCAGCCAATCGTCGAAATCACCTTGATACTGAACACCAAGATTGCCGTAAACCATATGCCGGCCATCGGCGAGATCGCGGTTTACACTACGCAATGCGCCATTGGGATCCTGATAGCTAAGCGTTACGTCGCGGAAGGACGGCGAGTTGGTCGTACCCGTGAAGTAGTTGAGCCACGGGTTCAGCGACTGCGATGGGTTGGCGGGGTTTGCGATTGGGATTGGCAAATAGAAGACGTTGTGATCGTTGAGGTAATTGCCCGTCACCTTCACAAAGCCGTTGGCGAAATCATGTTTAATGTTCGCACGAATCTGGCCGCCGCGATCATTGGGGAACCCGTTGTCGCGATATCCGTCGCTGTAGCGCAGAAAGCCGCCGATCGCATAATAGGTGTCGTGGCCAAGCGGGCCGGACTGCATGACATCGCCGCGATACAAACCGATGTCGCCAATCGTCAGTTGTGCCTTGCCGCGTGGCGTGTCGGTGCCGCTGACGGTGATGTTGTTGACGATGCCAGCTGCTTCCGAAGCATAGATCGGCGCTGGGCCACCCTGCACGACCTCGACCCGGTCGGTCATGAGGTCGTAACGATTCATCCCGTCGCCTGCGTTGAAAAAATATCCATCGACCTCGTGGTAGAGCGGCAGTCCGTCTTGCTGGAAGATCAACAGGCCACGGTCTGTTGGAATGCCGCGCAGCCGGGTAATGTTCTGCACCTCGCCGCCGGTCGTCTCGACATGGATACCCGGCAGGGTGCCGAGCAGATCCGCAAAGCTTTTCGGAGCAAGCAGCTTCACGTCCGTCTGCGAAAGCGAGTTAATCTCGTATGAAACGCCGAACCGCCGCTGGGCACGGGCCGAACCGGTCACGATGATGTCATTCCCCGCAGCGCCGTTGGGGTCTGCCGCTTGGGGATTGGTCAAGCTGGGCGCGGCCGCAGTGTCAGACGTGGAGGCGGAAACTGATCCGGCAGGCGCCTGCGTCGCGAGCTGTGCTGAAGCAGGCGCGGTAGTAGCAAACACACTCAAGGCGACGCCGCTAGTCCAGATTGTTCTTTGCATTGCAATTTCCCCGCTGGGCAGCGACCCGCTGCTTGCTGGTCGCCCCGCTAGGCAGGCTTGGTGACAGTATGAATACTGCCGCGAAAAAAGCGGCCATCCGAATGCCCTCAGTTGGATCGTAGCGGAAGGCGCGGCAGCTAAACCATATGATCACGGAACGGTTGCGAGCGGCAACCGGCCATAGTGAGGCCGACCGTGCATATATGAAGCTTTTGCTCTCTGCCGAAGCCCTCAATCAGCTAGGAGGCCAAAACGGCCGCTCCATCTCACACAGCGCTATCGATTTGGAGATTCGCAGCCCCGATGCCGTCGCTTACCCACCACGGCACATAGTTCACCAGCCCGGTGAGATCCTTCTGAAGTGCCTTCGCGGTCGCTTGCTCAGTCTTGGATGCGTTTCCAGCCTTGTTTTCGCCGACCGTTTTCAGCTCGGCGATGACCCGGTTGGTATCTGCGCGTAGCCGTACGCGCTTGTCATGCGGCACCGCGCTCAAGCGCGTGGCGCCCTTCATCAGCACCATCGCATCCGTAGCGGCGTTGAGGCCTTCGGCCTTCTTGCTGCTTCCATCCTTTGCAATGAGCGACGTCGCGCTCGCAAACTGGGGCAGGATGCCAGCAACCTTGCCCGGCGCAAGATCCTCGTTGATTGCAAAGGTGAACGGCGCAAGCCCGATGACGGTCAACATGATCAGGCCGATGCTTTTCTGACCATCGTTGCTGCCGTGGGAGAACGAAACGCCGGTGCAGGTGCCAATCAGAATGGCCCGCATCCACCATACCGGTGGGGTGTCGCCCTCCGGCGGCTCGTAGAGGTGCTGGTCTTTGAACAGGAGCCGCACCAGGCGGAACAGCAGCCACGCAAGCGCAAAGCCAAGCACCGGCGAAACAAGCAATGCTTCGAGCACTTTGAGGATCTGCGACCAATCGACGCCTTCGTGCAGCGGACGCGATTGTCGCAGGGTGGAGGCGATCGAGACGCGGACAAGAGACCCGATCAATGCATGGCTACTGGAGTTGGGTATGCCCAGCGCCCAGGTGCCGACATTCCAAAGCAGCGACGTTATGAACAAGGCGGCAAGCATTCCGATCGCCGGGTCGCCATTCGGCGGGGTCAACACCTCGGGCGGCAGGATTTCCACAAGGGCGTAAGCGACCGCGGTACCGCCGACCATGACGCCCATAAAGTTCATCAGACCGGACCAAACCACCGCCTGAACCGGCTAGAGGGAGTTGGTGTAGATGACGGTCGCGACGGCGTTCGCGGTATCGTGAAATCCATTCGAAAACTCGAACACAAGCACGAGTACCAGGCAGGCGCCGAGAAGCACCAAAGCAAGCGACGACCCAGGCGGTACGGCAGCGAACATCGGCATGTTCCTTTTGCCGGGTTAGAATGCCTGGCGATCCTCTCTGGGCCAGCAACATGACAGGCTGGTTTCACTCCAGACGATCGCCGTCACCAAGACAGCGGTAGCGGTTCTCATTCTTTTCGCAGAGATGAACAATCGACTGAGATCGAGTAGCGATTTAGTCAACTACTTAAGAGGCCGCCTGGACCTCGTCTTTCCGTATAACCAATGCGTCGGGGGCGCCGCAGCGTCCGTCCTCATCATGTCGGGAAATGCTGCTGAGGGCGCACCTTCATTTATGTGTAAATGATAGGAGCGGACCAAAAAAATCTCCAGTCGGGTGACACGCGTGCGTGCATTATCGCGGGACCCATGCTTGCGCCGGGCGACCCGAGGCAGGACTTTGGTACCGGCGTCGTTCAGTACCCAGAAACGTTCTGGAAAGTCGTCGCGGTCAGCGCAAATGACAGCGTGGGGCATATCCTGCGGATCTATGCTTTCCTGCTTAGTCAAAAAGACGTCATCGATCGCTTCGGAATCAAGGTCGCTCCTGGCGAGTACGCCCGGTACCAGATCCCGCTTGCACATATCTCGGAACTCACTGGCGTGATCTTCGACCCACAGTTGCTCATCGCTGACACGAAGCCCGCTTGAGGAAACCTGCCGCCGGCGGATTGAGGCCGTAGCAATTAGCTCGAATGTCAGTCCCCATGATTAATAGGCGGTTGGGCGCCGGATTGGAGTAGAAGCTTTCACATGGTCGAGGATGACGATCATCTCGCGGGCCTCAGCTTCTGTCGCGAAATGAACATCCAGCCAACGTTTGGCTCCGCAGGCGTAGATGCCCTAACGGCCGGCGAGATCTGCTTCAGGTCGTTGATGGGCTTCGTATCGAGTTTTGCTGGCCATGCAGCCGCTTAGACAGCAAGCGTGGGGACATCACAAACGGGTGCAGGAAAACAGTAGAGAGGCCGTAACTTCCGACAGCAAGTGCCGCTTGGGTGTGCTGGCGGAGCAGAGAAACATCGAATATTTCCAGGCGCCGCGCAGATGAGCGATGATGCGGCAAAGTGTCCTACCATTATCATCAGCGTTGCTGCCAAGGGTTGGCATGCGTGTATCAATTGAGGCGGGTGCCGTGCTCGGATTTCCTGTCTGGCGATAATTAGGCCGCCTTAGCTGCTCGGACGCGCTGCACTTTCTCTTGATAAACAGACGTCCGAAGTTGAGAGACTACAAAAGGCTTACAAAAGTCGGTTTGTGGGTCACCTCGCCAGCCGATGTGCACCGTCTTGGCCGCACGCTCCCACGTCATCGCAACGAGGCGGCAGCGATGTTGTAAGCTCTGCAAGCGCGCCGGGTCACTCTGCAAAGGAGTCTGCAAAGCTTGTTGCTATCTGGGAACCGTTAAAGCGTCTTGTTCAAGGCGGCGCTGGCTGGGTTCTTCTATGTACGGTGGGCGCCGCCCTAGCAGCTTCCATTTATCGTGAGACGTGCGTCATCACAGCGTAATATGCCCGTCTCCAGCATGTCATGTCCCGCCGCCAATGGGCCTGCGACGCCGAAGCGGCGCAAAGGGGCTCACCATGAGAATCGCTCTTCGACTTTTGACCGGCATCGCGCTTGCAGCCATCATCACGCCTCTCTCAGCCGAAGCGCAGGAAAATTCGGTTGCGGGGCCCGTCATGGCGGCAACGAATGACACAAGTCCCGAACCGGCTGGCACAGCGCCACCGGGTGACGACATCGTCGTGCTCGGCTTCGGTCAAAGCCGTCAGGTGCAGAGCGTAAACGCCGCCGACATCGCGCGGCTGACGCCTGGCTCCAGCCCGCTGAAGGCGATCGAGAAACTGCCTGGCGTCAACTTCCAGGCGGCCGATCCGTTCGGTGCTTATGAATGGGCGGTGCGCATCTCACTGCGCGGGTTCAACCAGAATCAGCTCGGCTTCACGCTCGACGGCGTTCCGCTCGGCGACATGAGCTACGGCAACGTCAACGGCCTACACATCAGCCGCGCGATCATCTCCGAGAACGTTGCGCGCACCGAAGTCGCGCAAGGCGCTGGCGCGCTCGGCACCGCTTCCACCAGCAACCTCGGCGGCACGATCGAGTTCTTCAGCGCGATGCCGCATGCGACGCCCGCGATCACCGGCAGCGGTACCTATGGCTCCGACAACACCTACCGCGCCTACGCGCGGCTCGACAGCGGCGACATAGGCCACGGCCTGAGCGGTTACGTCAGCTACGGCTATCTCACCACGGACAAGTGGAAGGGCTACGGCACGCAGCGCCAGCATCAGGCAAACGCGAAGATTGTCGAAGATCTTGGTCCGCTCGGCAGCATTTCAGGATTTTTCAATTTTTCAGATCGTCGCGAGCAGGATTATCAGGATCTCAGCTACGACATCATCGCGCGCCGGGGCCTCCGTGACGACAATATCGCCAACGATTACCCGCTCGCGTTACGCATCGCCAAGGTTTACCAGAACCAGGTTGCGGCGGTATCCAAGGCGGCGCTGCCTTGGGCTGGGGTCGGCACGACCTTCCCGACCGGGTTCGGCACAGTGGACGACGCCTATTACGATGCCGGCGGTCTGCGCCGTGATTACCTTGGCGGCGTGACGTTCGACGCGCATCTCACGCCTGCGTTGGCCCTGAAGACCACTACCTATTACCATCAAAACGAGGGGCAGGGTTCGTGGATAACGCCATACTCGCCCACGTCGGTCGGCGCGCTCAACCAGGATGGGTCGGTCATCACCGCGCCGAGCCCACTGGGTTTTCGCACAACGGAGTACAGCATCAAGCGCTTCGGCGGCATCGGCACGCTCTCCTACGAAACAGGCGCGAACCGCATCGAACTGGGCGGCTGGTACGAGAATAACGATTTCACGCAGGCGCGCCGTTTCTACGGAATGACCGACAGCGCGACGCCGAACCGTGATACGCTGGCATTCCAGCGCAACGCGTATGCGACCCAGTGGGATGGGAAATACAATACCGAGACGCTGCAATACCACGTCGAGGATACGCTGCGGCTGTTCGACGACCGGCTTACCGTGAACGGCGGCTGGAAGGGCGTGTACGTCGTCAACCGCGCGGTGATGCTCGGTGACACGACGTCGCCGCTCGCCACCGGGAGGATTACCGCGCGTGATCTCTTTCAGCCACAGGCGGGCGTGGTGTTCAAGGTGACGCCGCAGACAGAAGTGTTCGCCGACTACACTGAGAACATGCGGGCTTTTGTCTCCTCGGCGACGACCGGTCCGTTCTCAACCACACAGGCCGGGTTTAACGCAATTCGTGACCAATTGAAGCCGGAACGCTCGAAGACGGCGGAGGGCGGCTTGCGCTTCCGCGAGGGGCCGTTTCAGGCGTCGGCGGTCGGCTACTATGTCGATTTCACCAACCGCCTTCTCGCCTTTGCCAATGGTGCAGGTATCATCGGCAATCCGGCGACGCTAAACAACGTCGGCGCCGTCCACACCTATGGTGCGGAATTGTCGGCAAATTACCGCGTGTTCACGCCGCTGTCGCTGTTCGCCAGCTATTCGTACAATCATTCGACTTACGCCGACGACGTTCGCAGCTCGAGCGGCGCGCTGCTGGTTGCGACCGAGGGCAAGAGAGTCGTCGACACGCCGGAACACATGGTCAAGGGCGAGGTTGTCTATGAGCAATACGGCGTCACCGCGCGCGTCGGCGCGGATTACATGAGCAAGCGCTACTTCACCTATCTCAACGATGAAGCGGTTCCCGCCCGCGTGCTGGTGGATGCGAGCATAGGCTATCGGTTCGCGGGCGAAGGAGTGCTGCACGGCATCGCCATCGAGGGCAGCGTGACCAACCTAACAGACAAGAAATATATCGGTACGGTCGGATCAAACGGCTTCACCGCCAGCGGCGACAACCAGACGTTGCTCGCCGGCGCGCCTCGACAGTTCTTCATCTCCCTGAAGAAAGGTTTCTAGCGATGTTCCGACCCAAATGGACGTGGATATTGGCCTCGCTGCTGTGGTCAGCCAGCACCGCGCACGCGTCGCCGGTGGTAATGATTTCGCTCGACGGGCTTCGGCCCGACGATGTGACGCAAGCTGAGGCACGTGGGATCAAGGTGCCGCATTTGCGAGCCCTGCTCGCCGAGGGTGCGCACGCTGAAGGCGTCATTGGCGTCCTGCCGACCCTGACATACCCTAGCCACACCACTCTCATCACCGGGGTGGCGCCGCTCGAACACGGCATCTCCAATAACTTGACCTTTGATCCGCAGGCGAAGAACCAGCAAGGCTGGTACTGGTACGGCAGCGACATTCGCGTGACGACACTGTGGCAGGCTGCGCACCAGGCTGGTCTGCGTACCGCCAGTATTCATTGGCCGGTCACCGTCGGCGCATCGGGGATCGATGAAAATCTGCCCCAAATCTGGCGGACGGGCATGCCAGACGACGCGAAACTGATGAACGCGCTTGCGACGCCGGGACTTCTCAACCGGTTGGAGGCAACGCTCGGCACGTACGAACCAGGCATCGATGAAAGTGTCGACGGCGACGCTGTGCGTGTTAAATTCGCGCAGGCAATCCTCGCCGATCGTCCGGCTTTCACCACGATCTACTTGGCCGGGATCGATCATGAAGAGCATCGCAGCGGCCCGGGGTCGCCTGCGGCGAACGCGACCATCGGACGTACCGATACGCTGGTCGGCGCGCTCGTCGCCTCCGCGCGCGCTGCGATGCCGGATGTGACGATAGTGGTCGTATCGGACCATGGCTTTCTTCCCGTCGCGACAGACATCAATCTATTCGCGCCCTTCGTGGAAGCGGGGCTGATCACGATCGGAAAGGAGGGCAAGGTCGAGTCGTGGCAGGCAGAGCCATGGATTGCAGGAGGCACCGCAACCATTGTCCTCGCCCATCCCGAGGATGCAGTGACGCGGGCGCGCGTCGCGACACTCGTCAGGCGGCTGGCGGCCGATCCACGCTATCACATCGCGCAGGTGCTCGACGCAGACGAGACGCACCGCCGCGGCGGCCCCGGCGAGGCCGCCTTCATGATTGCAATGCAACCGGGGTACGAAACCGGCCGTGACCCGGCCGCGCCGCTTGCCCAGCCTTCCGTCTACAAAGGAATGCACGGTTATCTTCCCGATGTGCCTGCGATGCGTTCGACGTTGATCGTCGCTGGGCCTTCCTTGACCCGCCATGGCGATCTCGGTGTCATCGACATGCGCGCCGTCGCACCTTCGATCGCACATGTCCTTGGTGTCACGTTATCGGCGGCACGGTTGCCGTCGGTATTCTAAGGCCGGCCTTTCAGGCCAAGTTTTATCTCCGCCACCTCAAGCCGTTCCGTGCTGGTTTTTAGAATGCTTGATTCCGGACGTTCAAGTGACATGAACGGGCGACCGGAATTGAAAAGCGAAAATCGTGCCGCCAATGTCTGCAACTGGGTCCGTTGCGCCGGAGGGCAGGGGAAAGGCAGCTACTCTACGTCAGCCGACCAATACCGGACCTTCCGCAGGCGCCCATTATCGGGCGTTCGGACACGAAGACATTCTGCCTGCAACCTGCCGCCTGATCAAAAGCGTGTTTCAAGCATCAGACTGCTTGCCGGTGAGCAGCAGTATGTTGAGGCTGATCGCAAGCGCCGGGCCGCCATAGAACAGCCAAGTAATCGCGGATCGAACGCCCTCGCTCACATCGCCAGGCACATAGCCCGTCCAACCCAAGACATAGGCCGTCAGTGCGCTGCCCAACGCGAGCCCGATCTTCACGCCGAAGCTGACGCTGGCGACCAGAAGCCCGTCATCGCGCGTGCCGAAGCGTAGCGCCTGTCCCTCGGCGGCATCTGCGATGTTGACGAAGATCGCGGTGCTCTGAAAGCCGCTCCAGACGTTACAGAGTAGAAACGCCGCAGTGAATGCCTGAGCCGAACCCTGTACGGCATAGCTTACGCCGAGCAGAACCAGCGCCATGCCCAAACTCGCTATATTGGCAGTGCGCACGCCCCATTTCTGAAAAACCGGTCCGGCCAGCGCGCCGCCCACAAGGATCGCCACCGACAGCAGCGGCAGTAGTATGCCGATCAGCTGCGGTTGTCGCAGCACGTCCTTTGCAAAATAGATCAGGCTGGCGACCGTGACACTGATCCGCACGAACAACAGCACCGCCGATCCGAACGCCCGTCGCCATGCCCGATTGCCGAACATCCGCGCCAGCGAGACGCGCAGCGAAGTAGCGGGTTGCCCAGTATCGAGGGCCGGCCGCTCCCGGCACGACAGGAATGTTGCCAACATCAACAGCACCATCGCGCCGGCCATGACCGCCGCAGCAGTACCGAAGCCACCCTTCTCCGCGCCACCAGCCGCCGTCACGATCGGCAGCGTCGCGCCATATACGACGATCGAACCCAGTGATCCGGCGACCGCGCGGATGCTGCCGAGTTGCACGCGCTCCTTTTGCTCCGCCGTAATCAACGGCATCAGTGCGTTGTAAGGCACGTACACGAGCGAATACAGCAACCCCAGCAGGGTGAACGTGCCGTACGCATACAGCAGTTTGGTACCGAGCGAGGCGGCGGGGACGGTAAAGGTTAGCACCAGGCCGATCGCGAACGGTATGCACGCGAACAAGAGGAACGGCCGCGCCTTTCCCCAGCGGCTGCTCGATCGATCCACGATCAGACCGACGATCGGATCGAATACCGCGTCCAACGTCCGCGTCACCAACATCAGCGTGCCGAGTGCCGCGACCGGCAGCAGCGCGACATCGGTATAATAGACCAGCAGGAAACCGGTGACGAACGTCCATCCGAGGTTTGCGCCGACCTCCCCCGCCCCGTATCCGAGTTTTTCTGACCATGTCAGCGGACGTGGCGCTGCGCCGCCCGTCGCGCCGTGTTTGTTGGGCGGTGAATTCGTCATGGTGGCCACCGCTGCTATTCCGCCGCGAGCGGTTCGGCGCCGGCCTGTTCCGCGCGACGGAGCTTCATCAGACGTCGGCGAGCGCGGATGCCGGCAGCGTCGACGTTGAGGATAACGGGCTTCCAGTCCCAGAAATCCCTGTCGCCCATCGTCCGCTGAATCCATTCCAACATCGGGCGGTCTTCATCCTCGAACACCTGATTGGCGAGCGCTTCGCTTTCGTCTCCAGGGTCGCGGGTATAGAAATAATGCGAGCTGGTCGCGGTTTCGGGGGTGATGATGTGCGGGTTGATCATACCGGGGAACGGCGCGGCTTCGCGCGGCGTGCCGGCGTGGGTGAAGCCGATATGTAGCAGCATCAATGCGGGCGCGTGCCAGCGCATGTCGATCCATTCGTCCAGTCGCGTGTTCGCCGGCAGATGCTCCAGCCACGCGGGGCGAATCGTATTGAACATCGACCATCGCGACCAGATCGCGCCGTCCGCCGTCTCCTCGGCGTCGTACTGGCCGGCGAAGATCTTACCCTCGGTGCGGAAGCTTTCGGGATGGATGAATTCGACGTGGCTGAGGTCGAGCAGGTTGTCGCTGATGATCTCGTAATTGGCGCCGAAGTTCATGCGCCCGCGCACGATCGGCTTGGGGTCATCGAGCGCGGCGAAATTCGGGATCAGGCTATCGTCGGCCTGATCGGCGTCGCCGGGCCAGAACCAGATCACGCCATAGCGGCCGACCGCCGGATAGGTCTTCACACGCGCATGTGGCGGGATCAGGTCCGAAAACGGATTGCGCGTGCACTGCCCCGCCGCGTTGAACTCAAGGCCATGATACGGGCAGGCGATCGTGTCGCCACTGCGTTGCCCCTTGTGCAGCGGAGCAAGGCGGTGCGGGCAGCGATCTGACATCATCACATAGCCGCCATCTTCCTTGCGGTAGATCAGCATCGGCTCGTCGAGCAACGTCCGCGGCAGCCGTGCATCGCCGACGACCTCTTCTTCCCAAGCCGCCATGTACCAAAGGTTGCGTACGTAGTCCGCCATCGCCACTCTCCCAGTTCTTATCGAATCGACACCAGAAGGTTTAGATAGCAGAATGAGCGTTCCAAAAAAAGCGGCGATCAGTCGTAAACCGGAAGTCGTGAAAGCGCGCATTCTCGATGCCGCGCAGGCGGAGTTCATGGCGGCGGGCTATGCAGGCGCCAGCACCAACCGGATTTTGGAACTGTTCGGCGGGTCCAAGCCGACGATGTTCCGGCATTATCCTACCAAGCGGGAGATGTTTCAGGCGGTCGTAGCGCGCATTGCCGCACGCTGGAGCAGTGAAATCGACTGGCAGCATATTGACAGCGAGGTGCCGGCAGAGTGGCTGCGCGGGTTCGGCGGCATGGCACTGCGGTGGATTTTGGGAGAGGACAATATTTTCGTCGGCCGCATGGCAATTGCCGAAGGTGAGGCTTTTCCGGAAGTCGCAGACATCTACCGCAGCCTTGCAGTCGATCCAATCGAAGCGGTTCTGTCTGCACGCCTTGAAACGTGGACCCGGGCGGGAACGCTGGATTGCGCATCGCCGCAACGCGACGCGGTCGCCTTTCTCGATCTCACATTGTCTGGAATGGTAAGCCGTGCGCTTTACGGCGTTTCGAGGCGGCCTGACGACGCATCGCTCGACACGCATGTCGATTTTGCTACCGACCTGTTTCTGCACGGTCGGCTCGCACGATCGTAAAAGCACGAACTATGCCCGGCCGAACCTTTGCGCAAATCCATGACGAAAATTGCAGGAATTGCCGGCTGTCGCGCTGCGGTAGGGCTTAAGGTAAAGGTCCAGCGACGGAGCGGGCGTGCCGATACTTGTTGTTCAGCACGCTATGTCCCGCAGCAATGCGACGTATCGTGTGCCCGCGCCCGAAGCCCGGCGGCCCGCGCTGTCTCGGGCGTCTGGTCACGGTATGATCCTCAGCCCGTGCCGCACGTTGAGAGCGTGCTCGAACAGGGTCCTGCCGGCCGCCTTGCTGTTCGCAGCGAAGTTGTTCTGGAGCGCGAAGTAGATCGCATCTACCGCTGCGGGATCGTCTCGCGCGGCACCGGCTGCCTGCGCGGCCACGGAAAGCCGACGGAGGTCCTCCGACATGCCCTGGCCGATAAGCACTTCGAGAGCGGCACCATCGGGTCCGAGCATCGCCGACAGCGCTGACGAGATATTGGGCGCCTGTATGATCCAGGATACCTGGGACAGATCGAAGGCCGTCCTCAGCCCCGCGTCGTAGAGGCGGCCGTTGCGCTCGGCGTCCATCATGTCCGCGAGCGCGAGAAGCGGTTCCGCGGCCAATTCGGCGTCGCCTTGCGTCAACGCCAGCCGCTGGGACTGCACGCTCGAGCGCACGGGTGGGAAGTACCTCGCTGTACGGCTCGGCCTGCGGCAGATCCGCGGCCTCTCCAACAAGGACGGCGCCGCTATGGTGGGTGCACGCGGCACGGGGTCTTTCGAGAGCGTCGAGGACGTCTGGCAACGGTCGGGCGTGCCGCGAGCTTCAATCGAAAAGCTAGCCGATGGCGATGCGTTTCACGCCTTCGGCAACGACCGACGGCAGGGATTGTGGAAGGTGCGCGGCCTGGGCGAGGCACCGCTGCCGCTGTTCGCGGCGGCTGACCGCGCAGCGGACAGCATCAGCGCGGAAGGGATCGAGCCCGACGTGTCATTGCGGCCGCTGACCGACGGTCGAGAGGTCATCGAGGACTATCGCGCGCTCCAGCTCTCGCTGCGTGCGCACCCGCTGACCTTCGTCCGCGACGAGCTCGCGCGCAGGGGTGTCACCCGTTGCGCGGATCTCGCCAACATCCGCGATGGGCGCCATGTCGAGGTCGCCGGGATCATCCTCGTCCGGCAGAAGCCTGGCAGCGCCAAGGGCGTGCTCTTCATCACCATCGAGGACGAGACCGGGATCGCCAACGGCATCCTCTGGCCCGACCGCTTTGAAGCGCAGCGCCGCACCGTGATGTCGGCGTCTATGATCGGGATGAAGGGCCGGGTGCAGAAGGAGGGCGAGGTGATCCACGTCATCTGCGACCGGATCATCGATCATGGCGATCTGCTGCACAGGGTTGGCGAGATGTCGTTCCCGCACCGCACCGGAGGTGGCGACGGTGCGCGCCATGCTGGGGCGCCGGACCGCGGCGACAAGGGCTGGAGCCCGGAGCCGCGCAATTGCTACTGGCCCCCCCACGCCGACGGCATGGATCCGGAGGAGGTCGTGCGGTTCAAGTCGCACGATTTCCGATGAGCGCGTTGTCGCGGCGCCAGCGCATCGTCATCGCCTGCTCCGTGTTCGTGCTACGTGAAGGCGTTACCCGCTGCGCCGACGGCCGTGTCGACACGATGCATGTGCGACTGGCGCTCTCCTGTCTGCTGCCGCACTGCGCGGAGAGGTGGCCGCTGGCGCTGTACTGGGATGCGGCTGCACAGGAGAACGAAATAGGCCGCGCACAGGGCGTCACCGCCGCCCTTTAACGGGATCGTTCGGCAGCTGCGGCGCGCCGGCTGCTACGAGGATGTGGCGCCGGTTTGATCCCGATCGGCGACCGACCCTCGTGCATTTGCGTGACAATTCTCATGTGCGGCGATGCTAAAGGCAGCAGAGGTATCACTTACGCCGCTTATCCCAGGCGAGGTCAAGCATGCCGGATGCTTACCAAACGAAGGTGCTTCACAAAAACGCTTGAGAGAGCGGCGGCGAACGCTCTTCTAACCGTTCTACCCCAAGCTAACATATTGTTTAATAAGGAACGCCATAGCGGCTCTTAACGGTTTTTCGCAGGTTCGCCGTGATTTAGCTAAGCGAAATCACGTATGCGAACCGCTCGGCCGGCATCGCAAGGCGATGGCCGACGGCGCGGCTTTGCCGCGACGTGTTCTCAGCAAAAACGCCGAAGATGCGCGACGGCCGCATCGGCGACCGCATCCGGCGCCTCTCGTGCGGGAAAATGCCCAACCCCTGCCAGCACCAACCGCGCGTAGTGGCCCGCAAACCCCTCCGCCTGTGCCTCCGACTCGCTCGGCGGATCGCAGCGATCGTCACAACCCTGGATCAGCAGTGTCGGCACGCGCAATCGCTCGGTCGCAGCGATCGCCGCGCGTTCGGCGGTATAGCGCGGGTCGAGCGGTTCGCTGCCCCAGCGGTAGCGATAGCCGTGCAGCGTGATCGCCACCCAGTCCGGATTGCGGAAGCTCTCCGCCGCCTGCGCAAAGCTTGCCTCGTCGAACCAGCCGGGAGGGCTCCACGTGTCCCACTGCGCGCGCGCGAAGCCGATCGGATCGGCGGCGACCTTCGCCGCGCCCGCGTCAGACGTCATCAGCCACTGGTACCACCAGCGTGCACTCTGCGCGAAGTCGGGCACGATGAAGTGGCCGTGCGGCGTGTAGCCGATCGCCAGCACCACGCTGGCGGCGATCCGCTCCGGCGCGATGGCGCTCAGCGCGTAGGCGGTGCGCCCGCCCCAATCATGCCCAAGCACCGCGAATCGCTCGATGCCAAGCGCATCGGCGAGATCGAGCGCATCGCGAGCGAGCGCGGCGGCGCTACCGTCGCGCGGCGCAGCCGCGTCGAGGAATTGGGTCGGCCCGAAGCCGCGCAGCCACGGCGCGATCCAGCGATAGCCCGCCGCCTCGAGTGCGGGTGTGACCGCCGCCCAGCCGTCCGGCGCATCGGGCCAGCCGTGTAGCAGCAGGACGGGCAAGCCGCCCGCCGGGCCGCCGCTGGTGTAGGCGATGTCGAGCGTGTCGGTACGGATGCGATCCATGCGGGCTCCTGCTGCCGTTCGGAACGAAAGGCAGGGCGGGCAACGCATGTGTTGCCTGCGCGGTTGCGCCGTGTGCGTCGACCACAGCGCGGCGTGTAGGAGCGGCTAACGCCTGGCCGGCGAACCGTCCCGTCACGCCGCCGTGCGCAGCGTCTCCCCTTGCGCGGCGGTGAGCAGGCGCCGTTCGATGCCGCGCAGCTTGGTGGTGCTGGCGATCTTGTCCCCGGTCAGATCGGTCAGGTAAAAGGTATCGACCGCGCGCTCTCCATACGTCGCGACGTGCGCGGAGTGGATCGTCACCTTCGAATCGAACAGCGCGTGGGCAAGCTGGTGCAGTAGGGCCGGCCGGTCGCGCGCGTTCACTTCGATCACGGTGAAGCGGTTCGACGCCTTGTTCTCGATCAGCACGTTGGGCGCGATCGGAAACGCCGACGCACGTGGGCGGGACAGCGGTTTTGCGAGCAGCTTGTCGACCAGCCGCCCGCGTGCCGCCAGCGCGTCCTCGATGCCGTTGCGCAGCCGCTTCAACTGGGTCTCGTCATCGAACGGCGCGCCCACCGGGTCCTGTACGACAAAATTGTCTAGTGCCATGCCGTCGCGGGTGGTGTGGATGCGCGCGTCGATGATGTTGCCGCCGGCCAGGCTGATCGCGCCGGCGATGCGGTAGAACAGCCCGGGATGATCGGCGGCATAGACGGTGACGAGCGTCGCGCCGCGCGCGATGTCGGGACGCGTGTCGATCGAGAGCTGCGCCGTGCCGGCGCGTTCGATCAGCCGCGCGTTCTGGACGAGCACCTCGTCCGGTTCGGCCACCCAATAGGGGTCGGGCATACGCTTGAGCAGCGTGGCGAAGCGCGTCTCGTCCCAGCCGAGCGCCTCGCACAGCGCGGCCTGTTTGGCGGCGATGCGTTCCTCGCGGCCCTTCTGCTTATGCCCGAGCCGCAGCACTTCCTCGGCGGACTCATACAAAGCGGTCAGCAACTGCCGCTTCCAGCTGTTCCACACGCCCGGCCCGACCGCACGGATGTCGACCACCGTCAGCAGCAGCAGCAGCCGCAGCCGCTCCGCGCTCTGCACCGTCTCGGCATAATCGAGGATGGTCTTGAAGTCCGACAGGTCGCGTTTGAACGCGGTCGCGCTCATCAGCAGATGGTGACGTACCAGCCACGCCACCGCCTCGGTCTCAGCCTCGGTGAGGCCGAAGCGCGGGCATAGCCGATGCGCGACCTCGGCACCCAGCACCGAATGGTCGCCGCCGCGCCCCTTGGCGATGTCGTGCAGCAGCACCGCTACGTACAGCGCGCGCCGCGACACGATCTGCGCGAACACCGCGCTGGCGAGCGGGTGATCCTCGTCGAGCGTCTTGTTCTCGATGCGCGACAACAGGCCGATCGCGCGGATGGTATGCTCGTCGACGGTGTAATGGTGGTACATGTCGAACTGCATCTGCGCGACGACGCGGCCGAAATCGGGAATGAAGCGGCCGAACACGCCCGCCTCGTTCATCCACCGCAGCACCGTCTCCGGATCGCGCGGGGAGGTCAGCACGTCTAGGAACAGCGCGTTGGCGCGTGGGTCGGCGCGAAAGTCGTCGACCAGCTTGGCGTCGCGTGCGGCGACGCGCATTGTCAGCGGGTGGACCTCCATCCCGTGCAGGTCGGCGAGTGCGAACAACTCGATCAGCCGCACCGGATCGGCCTGGAAGAAGTCGTCGGCGGGGATCGCCAGCCGCCCGCGATCGACGGTGAAGCCGTGCAGCTTGCGCGGGGACCGGCGACCCAGCATCGGCAGCCCGAAGCGTTTGCCGCGTGCCGCGAACTTCTCATCGAGATGCGCGAGGAAAACCCCGGTCAGGTCGCCGACGCGTTTCGCCTGGATGAAGTAATATTGCATGAACCGCTCGACCTTGGACTTGCCCGGCCGGTCGGCGAAGCGCATCCGCCGCGCGATCTCGGTCTGCATGTCGAAGGTGAGGCGGTCCTCGGCGCGGCGTGCGATGCTGTGCAGGTGGCAGCGCACCGCCCACAGGAAATTCTCGGCGCGGTTAAACTGGCGGTACTCGGCGCGGCTGAGCAGCCCGGCCTCGACCAGTTCGCCCGGCTCCGACACGTTATAGGCGTATTTGCCGATCCAGAACAAAGTATGGAGGTCGCGTAGGCCCCCCTTGGCCTCCTTCACGTTCGGCTCGACCGCGTAGCGGGTGTCGCCCATCCGCTTGTGGCGGGCGTTGCGCTCATCGAGCTTCTCGGTGATGAAGGTGCGCACCGTATCGGCCTGCACCTCGGTCTTGAAGCGGTGCGCGGCCTCGTCATACAGCGTCTGATCGCCCCACACGTAGCGCGCCTCCAGCAGCGCGGTACGGATCGTCACGTCGGCCTTGGCCTGCCGCACCATTTCGTCGAGCGAGCGGCTGGAATGGCCGACCTTCAGGCCGAGATCCCACAGCGCGTACAGCATCGTCTCGATTACCCGCTCGGCCCAGGCGGTCTGCTTCCAGGGGGTGAGGAAGCCGATATCGACGTCCGAATAGGGCGCCATCTCGCCGCGGCCATAGCCGCCGACCGCGATGATGGTGAGCCGCTCGGCAGCGGTGGGATTGTGCGCCGGGTAGAGCCGCTGCGTGGTGAAATCATGCAGCAGGCGGACGATCTGATCGACCAGGAACGCCTGCGCGGCGGCGATCTCCAGTCCGCGTGAGGGATGTTCGATCAGCCGTCGGCCGATCTCCGCGCGGCCCGCGTCGAGCGCGGCCTTGAGAAGGGCGGTGGCGGTGCCGCGTAGAGCGATCGGATCGGTCCCCTCCAGGGCGGCGAGCGCATCGGCGAGCGCGCGTCGATCGATGATCGCGCGGCGTTGCGGCAGAGAGTCGAAACGGCTGGGCATGGGCAGGAGATAGGGCAGGCGCGGGCGCGCGTCATCTCCCGATCGTCCGCGCTCAGAGCAGCCCTTTCAGCCGATAGAGCTGCTCCAGCGCCTCGCGTGGGGTGAGCGCGTCGGTGTCGATCGCGGCGAGCGCCTCGCGCAAGGTGTCGGCAGGCGGTGCCTCCTCGATGCGGGCAGCGGCGAACAGCGGCAGGTCGTCCAGCCCCGCCGCGATGCCGCCGGTCTTCGCGCGACCCGCCTCCAGCTTCGCCAGCACCGCCTTTGCGCGCGACAGCGTGGCGGGCGAGAGGCCCGCCAGCCGCGCCACCGCAAGGCCGTAGCTGCGATCCGCCGGCCCCTCGCTTACCTCGTGCAGCAGGACGAGGTCGCCCTTCCACTCGCGCGCGCGGACGTGGTGGAGCGTCAGCGCGTCGCAGCGTTCCGCCAGCCGGGTCAGTTCGTGGTAATGCGTCGCGAACAGGCAGCGGCAGCGATTGTCCTCATGGATCGCCTCCACCACCGCCCAGGCGATCGCGAGGCCATCATAGGTCGAGGTGCCGCGACCCACTTCGTCGAGAATCACGAAGCTGCGTGGGGTCGCCTGTGCGAGGATCGCGGCGGTCTCGACCATCTCGACCATGAAGGTGGAGCGCCCGCGCGCGAGATTGTCCGATGCGCCGACGCGGCTGAACAGCCGGTCGACCAGCCCGAGCGTGGCCGACGTCGCGGGCACATAGGCACCCGCCTGCGCCAGCACCGCGATCAGCGCGTTCTGGCGCAGGAACGTCGATTTGCCGCCCATGTTCGGGCCGGTCACTAGCCACAGCCGCGAATCCTCCGACAGCCGGCAATCGTTGGCGACGAAGCGGTCGCCGCGCTTCGCCAAGGCATCCTCGACCACCGGGTGCCGGCCGCCGGCGATATCGAAACAGGCGTGATCGACCAACGTCGGCCGCACCCAGCCACCCTCGCAGGCGCGCTCGGCGAGCCCGGCCGAAGCGTCGAGCCGGGCGAGCGCATCGGCGGTGGCGGCGATGGCCTCGCGCCTGGCGAGGGCGGCGTGAGTCAGATCCTCCAGATGCGACGCTTCCGCCGCCAGCGCGTGGGCACCGGCCTGCGACACCTTAACCGCCACCTCGTGCAGTTCGGGCGCGTTGAAGCGCACGACGCCCGCCAGCGTCTGGCGGTGGGTGAAGCCGCTGTCCGGCGCCATCAGCGTGTCCGCCACCCGCGCCGCCACTTCGATATGATAACCGAGGACGCCGTTGTGCTTGATCTTGAGCGCGGCGATGCCGGTGCGTGAACGATAGTCCGCCTCCAGCGCCGCGATCGCGCGCCGGCCACCCGCGCCGGCGTCGCGCAGATCGTCCAGCGCGGCGTCATAACCTGCTGCGATATAGCCGCCGTCCGACGCATCGACCGGTGGCATCGGTATCAGCGCGCGCGTGAACAGGTCGATCAACGCACCATGCCCGCGCAGGCGCGGGGCGAGATCGGCGAGCAGCGCGGGCGGCCGTTCGATGCCCCCCAGCTTCTCGCCAAGCGACCATGCCCCGTTCAGCCCGTCTCGCAACTGGCCAAGATCACGCGGGGAGCCGCGCCCCGCCGCGATCCGCCCTAGCGCGCGACCGATATCGGGCAGCGCGCGCAAGGTGGCGCGCAGGCTCTCGCGCAAGCCGCCGTCCTCGCACAGCAACTGCACCAGATCGAGCCGCGCCTCGATCTCTTGCCGATCCACCAACGGCGCGCCGAGATCGGCGGCAAGCGCGCGTGCGCCCGCGCCGGTGACGGTGCGATCGACCGCATCGAGCAGGCTGCCCTTGCGCGCGCCCGCCGTGGTGCAGGTCAGTTCAAGGCTGTCACGGGTGGCGGCGTCGATCGCCATCGCTCCCGCGCTCTGGCGCAGCACCGGTGGCCGGAGGAACGGCAGCGCGCCCTTGGCGGTGTGGTCGAGATAGGCGACCAGCCCGCCCGCCGCCGCCAGTGCGGCGCGATCGAACTGGCCGAACCCGTCGAGCGTCGCGACCCCGTAGAGTTCACGCAGCCGCGCGTCACCGCGCGCGCTGTCGAACCCGGACTTGGGCCGCAGCGATGTCGCCATGTCGGCGAATGCGCTGTCCTCGGCGGCGATGGTCTCGGCTGGCCCGAGCCGCGCGAGTTCCGTGGCGAGGTTGGCGGCGCTCGTCTCGATCAACTCGAACCGCCCGGTCGATACGTCCGCCGCCGCTAGCGCGACGCCGCCGCCCGCTTCCCCGATCGCCACGCACCAGTTCGCCGCGCGTGCGTCGAGCAGCGCTTCTTCCGTCAAGGTGCCGGCGGTGACGACACGCACGATGCCGCGCGCGACCAAGGCTTTCGATCCGCCGCGCTTCTTGGCCTCGGCCGGCGTCTCGGTCTGTTCGGCGATGGCGACGCGGTGCCCGGCCTTGATGAGCCGCGCGAGGTAATTCTCGGCGGCATGAACCGGCACGCCGCACATCGGGATCGCCTGCCCGCCATGCTCGCCGCGCGCGGTGAGCGCGATGTCGAGGCACGCGGCGGCGATCTTCGCGTCGTCGAAGAACATCTCGAAGAAATCGCCCATCCGGTAGAACAGCAGGCAATCCTGCGCCTCCGCCTTCAGGCTAAGATACTGCGCCATCATCGGCGTGGGGGCGGCGGGTTCGGTCACACCCACGCCGATAGGGGTTCGCGGCTATCGGCTCAATGCTGCTGGTTGATTGTCGCGAAGGTCTGGTCGTACCGGCCTTCGCGCTCGGCGTTGCGCAGGAACTTGACCCGCTCCACCGTGTTCTCCGGCCCCTGCGGATGCGCCTCCAGCAATGCCATTGTCTCGGCGATATAGGCTTCGAGCGGCATCGAATTGGGGTTCTCGGCATGGCCGGGCATCAGATCGGTGGCGACGGCGGGCGGCGCGATCTCGATCACGTCGATGCCGATCGGCTCCAGTTGCGCGCGCAAAGACTGGCTCCAGCTATGGATCGCCGCCTTGGTCGCGCAATAGGTGGCGGTCGCCGCCATCGGTACGAAGGCGAGGCCGGATGACACGGTCAGGATCGCGGCGTTGGGCTGCGCGCGCAGGTGCGGCAGCAGCGCGGCGGTCAGCCGGATCGGGCCGAGCAGGTTGGTCGCGATCGTCGCCTCCGCCGTGTCGAGCGCGAAGTCGTCGGCAAGCAGATCCTCCGCCTGCATGATGCCGGCATTGTGGATCACGACGTTGAGCGCCGGATGCGCGGCGGTCACGCTCTCCGCGAACGGCGTGATCGCCGCCGCATCGGCGACGTCGAGCTGCGCGACCGCGATGCCCGGCACCTCGGCGGCAAGCGCTTCGAGCGGTTCGAGCCGCCGACCCGCGACGATCACCGCGTTGCCGCGCTGGTGCAGCGCGATCGCCAGCGCGCGACCGATGCCCGATCCGCCGCCGGTGATGAGGATGGTGTTGCCGGTGATGTCCATGCTGCGTCTCCTTGCTTGGTGGACACGATGTAGCGTGCCGCTTACCGATGGGAAGTAAGCACCGAAAGGTGCGGTACTTACCGCGAGGGAACCGATGGACGCGTCGTTATGCCACCCCGACCTCGATCCGCGCGTCGAGGCGCTCGTCACCGACGTGATCGGCCGCGTCGCCGACAAATGGACGATGATCGTGCTGGAGGCGCTCACCCAGCATCCCGTGCTGCGCTTCTCCGAACTCGCCAAGGAGGTGAGCGGCATCAGCCAGAAGATGCTGACCCAGACGGTGCGCGCGATGGAGCGCGACGGGTTGGTGATCCGCACCGTCCGTCCGGTGATCCCGCCGCATGTCGATTACCGGCTGACCGACCTCGGCCACAGCCTCAGCGAGGCGTTCTGCGGCGTATGGATGTGGGCGGAGGCGAACGTCGACCGGATCGATCGCGCGCGGCAAGACTTTGACACGCGGAAACTGGGATAGCGGCGTTCCCTTTCCCAGCAAGTGGCACTAAGGCGGAACCATCCGGAGAGAGCCTGCGCCATGTCGAACGAATCCAACGTCCAGTTTTCCGAACGCGAAGCCCTGCTGTTCCATTCGGAAGGACGCCCCGGCAAGATCGAGATCATCGCCTCCAAGCCGATGGCGACGCAGCGCGACCTCGCGCTCGCCTATTCGCCCGGCGTCGCGGTGCCGGTGCTGGCGATCGCGCGCGATCCGTCGCTGGCCTATGATTACACCGCAAAGGGCAATCTCGTCGCGGTGATCTCGAACGGCACCGCGATTCTGGGTCTCGGCAATCTCGGTGCGCTCGCCTCCAAGCCGGTGATGGAAGGCAAGGCGGTGCTGTTCAAACGCTTCGCCGACGTCGATTCGATCGATCTTGAATTGAAGACCGAGGATGTCGACCGCTTTATCGACGCGGTCGAGCTGATGGAGCCGAGCTTCGGCGGCATCAACCTTGAGGACATCAAGGGGCCGGAGTGTTTCATCATCGAGCAGACGCTGCGCGAGCGGATGAACATCCCGGTGTTCCACGACGATCAGCACGGCACCGCGATCATCGCTGCCGCAGGCCTTATCAACGCGCTGTTCCTCACCGGCCGCGACATCAAGACCGTCAAAATGGTGATTAACGGCGCCGGTGCCGCCGCGATCGCCTGCGCCGGCCTCATTAAGGCGATGGGGCTGCCGGGCGAGAATCTGGTGATGTGCGATCTGGGCGGCGTGATCTATCAGGGCCGTGAAGGCGTCAACCAGTGGCAGTCGGCGCATGCCGCGATCACCGAGGCGCGCACGCTCGAACAGGCGCTCGACGGCGCCGACGTATTCATCGGCCTGTCGGCGGCGGGCGCTCTGCCGGCGGAATATCTCGCCAAGATGGCGCCCCGGCCGATCATCTTCGCGATGGCCAATCCCGACCCCGAGATCACCCCGCCCGACGCCAAGCGCGCGCGGCCGGACGTCATCATCGCCACCGGCCGTTCGGACTATCCGAACCAGGTCAACAACGTGCTGTGCTTCCCGTTCATTTTCCGCGGTGCGCTCGACGTGCGTGCGACGACGATCAACGACGAGATGAAGCTTGCCGCCGCGCAGGCGCTGGCCGCGCTCGCCCGCCAGCAGGTCGCGGAGGAAGTGCAGCAGGCGTACGGCGTCAAGCACAGCTTCGGCCCGGATTACATCATCCCCGCGCCGTTTGACCCACGCCTGATGGAGATCGTTCCGGTCGCCGTCGCCAAGGCGGCGATGGATTCGGGCGTCGCGACCAAGCCGATCCTCGATATCGACGCCTATCGCCAGACGCTGAAGGCACGCCTCAACCCGACCACGTCGGTGCTGACGCTCGCCTATGAGGGCGCACGCGCGCACCCGAAGCGGGTGCTGTTCGCGGAAGGCGAGGAGGAGACGGTGCTGCGCGCCGCGATCGCGTTCAAGGACGGCGGTTACGGCGTGCCGGTGCTGGTCGGCCGCGATGACGTGCCCGACCGGTTGCGCGCGCTCGGCGTCACCGATCCGGAGACGTACGAACTGCACAACAGCCGCAATTCGCCGCTGGTGCCGCGCATGGTCGACTTCCTCTACGCGCGCCTCCAGCGGCGCGGCTTCCTGCGGCGTGATTGCGAGCGGATGATCAACCAGGATCGCAACATCTTCGGCGCCGTGCTGCTCCAGCTCGGCGAGGCCGATGCGATGATCACCGGCACGACGCGGACCTATGCGCAGACGATGCGCGAGATCCGCCGCGTGATCGATCCGGTCGCCGGGCGGACGCCGTTCGGCATCCACCTGATGGTCGGCCAGACGCACACGGTGTTTCTCGCCGACACCACCGTCAACGAACGGCCGAGCGCGGTCGAGCTCGCCGACATCGCCGAGGATACCGCGCAGGTCGCGCGCCGCATGGGGCATGAGCCGCGTGTCGCGTTCCTCAGCTATTCGACGTTCGGCAACCCCGGCGGCGTGTTCCTCGACAATATCCGCGATGCGGTGAAGGTGCTCGACGAACGCAAGGTCAGCTTCGAATATGAAGGCGAGATGGCCGCGGACGTCGCGCTCAACCCCAAGCAGCTCGCCAACTTCCCGTTCGCGCGACTGTCGGGGCCGGCCAACGTGCTGGTGATGCCGGGCCTGCAATCCGCCAACATCTCCGCCAAGCTGCTGCGCGAACTCGGCGGCGATGCGGTGATCGGGCCGATGCTGGTCGGCATGGAGAAGAGCGTGCAGATCGCGCCGATGACCTCGACCGCGAGCGAACTGGTGACGCTGGCGGTGCTGGCGGCGGGCGGCATCGCGCGCTGACCTCGGTTCGTACGCAACGGCGATGCGTAGCGTCGTGAGCGCCGGACGTACGCGGTGGGTGTGGTCAGGTAGCGTCGCGGCGGCGGCGCTTAGCCGGCGCGCGCCTGCACGAACGCGCTTGACACCCACCCTGATTTGCACGGGCCGGTGTAACCGCGCGCAGTAGCGATCGGGGCATCGACGCCGCAGTCGGCGGCACCGCCGCCGGCGGGCGGCACAACCACCCCCTGCCACCGCTGATCGAGCGAGTGCGAGCATAGCAGCAGCGCGGTTCCGTTGGTCAGCCGCGCGACTTCGCTCGCCTCGGTGAAGGGTGCCGCGCGCAGCGAGAGATACGACTCATTCGTCGGCGACAGATTGACCACGACGCCCGACCCCGCGCAGGCGGCGAACGCGGCACCACCCTCGCCGATCCGTACCGGCTGCACGCCAGGGGAAAGCTGCGCCTCCTGCTCGCCAGCGTTATAGATCGCATCGGCATCACCCGACGATCCGCGCGATGAACACGCGAGGAGGAGCAGGCACAGGACCGGCGCTAGGGCTTTCATATCCGTGATTCTACAGGGTTTCCCGCGATCTGGCGAGCACAGACGCGTGCCAAGCGCACCGAAGCGCGGTGCCGAGAGGCAGTCATCGCCGGTGAAACACGCTTCGTCCTAAAAGGTTCCACGATGAGATGCAGATGGGTTTTCTTTATAACCGCGACCTGCTCAATAGCCTCATCGAAGCCAAATGACCTTTGGGGGGTCGCATGAAATTCCAAGTACTTGCAGCGCGTTTTGCGCTGGTGTTGACGTGCGCCCTGACGATGGCGGCCCCGGCAGCGGCTCAGTTCTGGCAGTGTGCTCCCTATGCCCGCAGCATTTCGGGCATTGAGATCCGCGGTAATGCGAACACCTGGTGGTCGCAGGCCGCCGGTCGTTACGAGCGTGGCCGTGCGCCGAAGGTCGGCGCGGTCCTCGCGTTTTCCTCGACCAGCCACATGCGGATGGGCCATGTCGCGATGGTCAGCGCGGTCGTCAACGATCGCGAAGTTCTGCTCACCCACGCTAATTGGTCGCGTCGCGGGGGTATCGAAACCAACGTTCGCGCGGTCGACGTGTCGGCCAATGGTGACTGGAGCATGGTCAAGGTCTGGTATGGTCCGCAGCACGGTCTTGGCACCAGCGCCTACCCGACCAAGGGCTTCATCTATTCGGATCATCCTGGCCATGGCGACACCGCCGAGCCCGACACGGATATGCCGAAGATGACGCTGGCCAGCGCCACCACGTCGCCGACCAACACCGCCGACTTCTAAGCCTTTCCCCCAAAGGCTTACCAAAACGCCCTCCCGTCGGCAGCGACAGGAGGGCGTTTTCGTAATTCGCGAAGGCGATCAGGCGGGTTTGAAGGTCAGCGCCACGCCGTTCATGCAATAGCGCTTGCCGGTGGGCGGCGGGCCGTCGTCGAACACGTGGCCGAGGTGGCCGCCGCACCGGCTGCAATGCACTTCCGTCCGCGACATGCCGAGCGAGCCGTCGTTGCGCGTCCGCACCGCGCCCGGCAGTGGCGCCCAGAAGCTGGGCCAGCCGGTGCCGCTGTCGAACTTGGTCTTGGAGGCAAACGCGGCCTGTGCGCAGCCGGCGCAGGCGAAGGTGCCGTGGCGATGTTCGTTGTTGAGCGGGCTGGTGAACGGGCGTTCGGTGCCTTCGTGGCGAAGCACGTTGTATGCGGCGGGCGAAAGCTTCGCCTTCCACTGCGCATCGCTCATCGTCACGGCGAAATGCTCCGGCGGACCCGCCACTGCGCCGCGACATCCGAACAACAGGAACGCCGCCGCACCCGAGGCGGAGAGCGTCAGGAAACTTCTGCGATCGTACACCGCTTGCAATCCTCTTTGCCAATGACGTCAGATATATAGGTACGGGCTGCCGCAATGCACGGATGCAACCCTGGCGATCGCGTCAGGCTACACCCTCCTCGACGACGGCGGTCTTGCTGCGTCTCTTGAACCAACTGCCGCTACCCGATTGCAGCACGCCACGCCGGAATGCGCGCGCGCCGAGCGTGATCGCGATCGCGACCCACAACGCCTGCCACGCGAGCGCGAGCAGATGCGGCCAGATGTCGGCGAAGTTCGCGGCATGCGCTGCCATCGCAAACGGCGAGCTGAACGGGAAGATCTCGGCGAAGCGTGTTACCCAGCCATCGTGGCCGCCCGCCGCGCGCAGCGCGAGGCTGAACATCAGCACCTGCACGATGGTGATCGGCAGCGACAGCATCTGGAGCTCGCGCGGGGTGGTCGCCTGCGCACCGACGCCGAGGAATACCGCGCCGAGCAGCATGTACGCCATCGCGAAATAGGCGAAGAACAACGGCACGAACAGCGGCAGGCCGATCGCGGGGCCGATTTCGCCCAGCCCGCCTGCCATGGTGGCGGGCAGAATGGCGGTGATCTGGCTGGCGAGCGTTCCCCAGAAGCCGACGAACAGCACCGCCGAGCCGAACATGCCGAGCAGCTTGCCGAAGAACACCGCCTCCAAGGGCACGGCGGCGGCGAGGATTTCGACCACCTTGTTGTTGCGTTCCTCCGCCATCGTGCCGACCGCCTGACCGGACAACAGCAGCGACAGGAAGAAGATGCCGAACACGCTGAAGAACGCCGCCTGACTATGTCCGCCCGAGGAGGCGCGCGCGCGCGCCACGCTGGTGAAGGTCGCGGTGCTGACCGGTGCGGTGCCGGTGCGATCCGCGCGCAGCGTGCCTTCGGCAAGCTCGGCGAGGTAGCGCGAATCGCCACGTCCTTGCCCGCCGTAGAGGATCTTTGGCGCAGCGAGGTCGCCGTACAGCGCCGCCGTGGTGTCCGGGCCGGCGCCGGAGAAGGCGCGGCGCGCCTGCGCCTGCGGGTCCGCGCCGGGCGTATCGAAGGTCAGCACCGGCGGTTGATCGGAGCGGCCGAACAACTTGCGTAAGCGCGCGTCGGTCGCCCGCATTGCCGCCTGTTGCTGCGGCGCGACGATCGCGACGATCCGCGCCTTCTCCGCCGCGCTGGTCGCCATCGAGGAGGCGCCGAGACCGCCGATCAGCCCAAACGACAGCATGATGACCGGAGACAGCAGGAACAGCAGGAAGGTCGGCGTGAACACCGTCGCCACGAAATCGCGGCGGGCGATGGTCAGCGTCTGGCGGACGATGCGGTTGGAATTGGCGCTCATGCCACCGTCTCCTGCTTGCCCTCTGCCGCCGCGGCGCCGACGATCCGCACGAACGCATCGTGCAGGCCGGGCCGTTCGATCGACAGGCCGGCGATGCCGTAGCCGCCATCGATCAGCCGCCGCAGCGCCGCCTCGACGCCGCCGTCCGGCACCGGGAAACGCCAGCCGTCGTCGCCGTGGACGGCGCCTTCCGGCAGATGCGCGGCAAGGTCGGGCCCATCACGATCCGGCACGTAATGCGCGCGCATCGGCAGGAGCCCACGCGCCTGTGCGACGGTGCCCTCGAAGCGGTGTTTGCCGCCGGCGATGATGACGAGACGGTCGCACAGCCGTTCGGCATGCGCCATGACATGGGTGGACATCACGATCGTCGCGCCGCGATCCCGCTCGGCAAGGATCAGTGCTTCCAGGCGCTCCTGGTTGACCGGGTCCAGGCCGGAGAACGGTTCATCCAAGACGAGCAATTCCGGCTGGTGCACCACGGAGCCGAGCAACTGGACGAGCTGCGCCATGCCTTTGGAAAGCTTTCGGATCTTCGTGTCGGCGGCGTAGCCGAGGCCGGCGTTCTCCATCAATCCTACCGCGCGTTTTCGACCGGTCTTGAGGTCCAGGCCGCGTAGCGCCCCCATGAAGGCGATCGCATCCTTGGCGCGCATCGCGGGGTAAAGCCCGCGTTCCTCGGGCAGATAGCCGACACGGTCGCTGGCATCGCGCGGGTGGCTGTGGCCGAGCAAGGTCCGCTTGCCGCCATCGGGTTCGATGATGCCGAGCAGCATGCGCAGCGTCGTCGTCTTGCCCGCGCCGTTCGGGCCGAGCACGCCGTAGATCGCGCCGCCGGGCACGCTTACGTCGACGCCGTCGACCACGCGCTTGCCACCGAAGTTCTTTACGAGCCCACTCGCGCTGATCGCCAGATCGCCTGCCACTTGCATCCTTCCGTGCACACGCGGTTTCCGCGCGCCGCTGCAACGTGGTAGCGGGCATCGATGCGCGAACACAAGCAGCTAACGGCCGGACTGAAGGCGAAGGCGGCGGAGCTGGGTTTCGCCGCCTGCGGAGTCGCGCAGGCCGATATCTCGCCGCGCGTGAGCGAGCGGTTGCACGCGTGGCTCGCCGAGGGGATGCACGGCGACATGCTGTGGATGGCGGAGCGGGCCGGGCAACGTGAAAGTCCGGGCGCGCTGTGGCCGGAGGTGCGCAGCGTCATCGCCTTGGGGATGAGCTACGCACCGGCTACGGACCCATTGGCGCTGGCCGACGAGGGGCAAATCGGGCGTATCTCCGTCTATGCGCAGGGCAGCGACTATCACGACGTCGTCAAGCGTGCGCTGAAGGCACTGGCGCGCTGGTTGGTGGCGGAGGCGCCGGGCGCGGACGTAAAGGTGTTCGTCGATACCGCGCCGGTGATGGAGAAGCCGCTTGCCGAGGCGGCGGGACTCGGCTGGCAGGGCAAGCACACCAATATCGTCAGTCGCGACGGCGGAAGCTGGCTGTTCCTGGGCGCGATCTACACCACGCTCGATCTGGTGCCCGATGCACCGGGTGGGAACGCTTGCGGCTCATGCGACGCCTGCCAGCGCGCTTGCCCGACCGATGCTTTTCCTGCGCCCTATCGGCTCGATGCGCGGCGGTGTATCTCGTATCTCACGATCGAACATGCCGGGCCGATCCCGGTCGCGTTCCGTGAAGGGATCGGCAACCGCATCTACGGTTGCGACGATTGCCTCGCGGTCTGCCCGTGGAACAAATTCGCGCAGAGTGCCGCCGCCAATCGGGCTTTCCTGCCGCGCGCGGAGCTGGTCGCGCCGGCGCTCGCCGATCTGCTGTGCCTGAGCGATGCGGACTTCCGCACGGTGTTCGCAGGATCACCGATCAAGCGGATCGGGCGGGACCGGATGGTGCGCAATTGCCTGATCGCGGCGGGGAACAGCGGCTCGGCGGCGCTGGTGGTGCCGGTGACGCGGTTGCTGGACGACCTTTCTCCGGTTGTACGCGGCGCGGCGGTGTGGGCACTTGGGCGGCTTGATGGCGCGCTGGCCGGGGCGGAGCGGACAGCCCGCGCGGCGGGCGAGGCGGATCCGGGTGTTTGCGCGGAATGGGCGGCGATCTGACGATGGCGCGCCTTCAGCTTCCCGCGTAGATCTCGACGACCAGCGCGCGCGCGACCGCCGGCTCGGCGCCGTGCAGCGCGGCGGTAAGGTCGTGCGCGAGTTGCTCGGCGTTTACCGCTTCGGCGGGGGAGGCGTAGAGGCGCGAGAATTCATTGCCGGCGCTGGTTGCTACCGCGCGCAGTTGCGGGGCCTGCGCTGCCAACCGCGCCGCGCCGGCTGCGTCGCTGGCTTGCAGCACCAGCTTGAAGCGCAGCTTGCCCGAGATGCGATCGGCATCGACGATCGGTACGGTGATGCTGTCCATCGGCACGAGGTTCTGCGTGTTGCCCGCAGCTTTCTCGCCACCTGACGCGGCGGCACTCTGCGGAAGCAGCGCCGCGGCGAGGGTGAGGATGGGCAGTTTGATCCGCAACGTAGAACTCCATTCGGCGCGCACCGCAGCATCGCTGCGCCGTTACCCTCCTATAATAGCATCAAAAGCAGGATGTCGTTTGATGAGCCGTGATCAGAAACCAGGCAAGGTGCGCCATGTCGGCGCGGTGCAGGAGCGTCGCCAAAGCGATGCCGCCGCCCAGCCGAATGCCGGCGCCGGTGCGACGAACGGCGGTGGGGCGGGGGCGACTGCTGCCGGGTCTGCTGCCGCCGATGCGGCCACGCCTGCGGCCAAAGGTGGCGGCATGGGAATGATCGCCATCGTGTTGTTTCTGGTGTTCGCCGGCGTCGGTGGCGGCGGTATCGTCGCGCTCGCGCCTGTTCTGGGATTATGGCCATGAAGCGCGCGCTTCGCATCGCCGCGCTGCTGCTCGGCAGCGCGAGTGCCGTCGCAGCGGGCGCGGTCACGGCGGGCGTGCCGGTGGCGCGACTGCCGGGGTTCGCGGCGGTGCTCGCCAATGCCGCCGTGCCGGCCGGGCCGGGTGGTTGGCAGGTGATCGACGGTGAAAAACTACGCAGCGAACTGGTGCGCGGTGGTCGTGCCGGGCGGCAGGCGGCGCGCTGGGACATGGCGCGCAGCTTCCTCGGCCGGGCGCATGGGGCGGAGGCGCTCGGTGTGCTCGAGGTGATGCAGCAGGATGATCCCGATCTCGCGCTCGTGCCTGCGTTCCTGCTTGCCAAAGGTGCGGCGCTGACCTTGCTCGATCGCCCGGTCGAGGGGCTGGCCGCGCTGAATGCGCCGATGTTGGCGGACAATGCGGAGGCCTGCGCGTGGCGGTTGCGGCTGTTCGCAGCGCAAAATACCATGGGCGATGCCGCGCTGGCGCAGGTCGGCTGCGCGCTGCCGGCGATGCAGGCGCGGGCCGGCGGCGCACGGCGACCATTCGTGCTGGCGGTCGCATCCGCCGCGCTTCAACAGAACCAGCCGCAGCGCGCGCTGCACTGGCTGGGGATGCTCGGCGACGGCGATGTTCAGGCCAATCTGCTGCGCGGGCAGGCGTTATATGCCAGCGGCGACGCGCAGAACGCCCGGCTGCGGCTGGCGCGCGTGGAGCAGGCCGGCACCGAGGAACAGCGCATCGATGCCAAGCTGAGCGGGATCGAGGCGGCGGTGGCGCATGGCCAGACCTCGCCGGCGATGGCGAAACAGATCGACCAGATCCGATTCGAATGGCGCGGCGGCGATATCGAGGAGCGCGCGCTGCGGGTCGGCTACAAGCTCGCGGGCGCATCGAACGATCTGCGCGGCGAACTTTCGAGTGGTGCGCCGTTGATCCGCTATTTCGCGATCGGCAAGGATGCCGGGCCGATGCTCGCGCAGTTGCAGGCCGCACTCGGCACCGCGATCGCGCCGGACAGCAAGCTGTCGACCGGCGACGCCGCCGGGCTGTTTTGGGACTACCGCGATTTGGCGCCAGGTGGTGCGGCGGGCGATGCGATGCTCAACCAGCTCGCCGGGCGGTTGCAGGCGGCGGGGCTGTTCGAACGCGCGGGCGATCTGCTCGCCTATCAAATGAACTCGCGCGCGCAGGATATCGAGAAGGGGCCGGTGTCGGTGCGGGTGGCGAGCCTCTACATCCTTGCCGGCAAGCCCGACCGTGCGCTGAAGGCGTTGCGCGATACCGCAGCGCCGCCCTATCCCGACGACATGCGCTACGCCCGGCAGCGGGTGGAGGCGGT
Organism: Sphingomonas sp. BAUL-RG-20F-R05-02; assembly: GCF_022662305.1. Taxonomy (GTDB): domain Bacteria; phylum Pseudomonadota; class Alphaproteobacteria; order Sphingomonadales; family Sphingomonadaceae; genus Sphingomonas. The sequence continues at coordinate 46,636 of NZ_JAKNQH010000011.1, read as the reverse complement.
GGCGCTGTTCCAGCTCGGCCATCCTGATCAGGCGATGGCGGTGCTCGACACGGTGCCGGGGTCGGAGGGGATCAAGTCCGAAGTGGCGTGGCAGAGCCGCGACTGGACGACGCTTGCCGACGCCAAGGTGGGCGCCGCGCGCGGCACGCTCGCGCCCGTCGATCAGGCGCTGGTGCTCAGGCGCGCCGTGGCGCTGGGGATGCTCGGGCGCGAGCCGGACCTGGCCAGGCTACGCGCGCAATATGTCGGGGGCTTTCGCGGCACGGCGGCGGCGGCGTCCTTCGATCTGCTCACTCAGCCGGTCGGCAAGCTGACGCCCGACACGATCGCCAAGGCGATGGCGGCGATCCCGGCGGCAAGCCCGGCGGGGGATCTGGCGGATCTGTTCGCCGCCAGGGGAGCGCTGTCGAGCTAGGCGAAGACGCGGAACAGGCTAGACCATCATCCCTTGCAACAGCTTGGGCACGTCGCCGCTTTCGCCGCGCGCTTCCGCCATGAAGCGATTCTTCAGCGGCGGCAGCCGGTCGACCGCCGCCAGCCCGAACCGGCGCGCCGCGTTGGCGGTCTTGCCGGGAATGCCGAACAGGCGGGTCAGCCCATCGGTGGCGGCGGCAACCATGAACGTGTCGAGGCTGCGCCACCGCTCGTAGCGCGCGAGCAATTGCGAATCGCCGAGATCGAGCCCGGTGCGCTTGCCGTCGACCAGCACTTCGACCAACGTCGCGACATCGCGGAAGCCGACGTTGACGCCTTGTCCGGCAATCGGGTGGATGCCGTGCGCCGCATCGCCGACCAGCGCGAGCCGCTCGGCTGTGATGGTCGCGGCATGGTGGAAGCCCAACGGATAGCTCCAGCGGTTGCCGAGCGGGCCAAGTTTGCCCAGAAACCCGCCCATCTTCTTGTCGCATTCGGCAAGGAAGCCGCGTTCGGACAGCTTGACCATGCCCGGCGCCTCATGCCGCTTGACCGACCATACGATCGCCGAGCGGTGGCCCTGATCGTCATCGTTGAGCGGCAGGATCGCGAACGGTCCCTGCGGGTAGAAAATCTCGAACGCGATGTTCTCGTGGCTATGTTCGTGGTGCAGCGAGGTGACGATCGCGCTGTGGTCGTACTGCCAACGCGCCACCTTCAGCCCCGCCGATTCGCGTGTCGGCGAGTTGCGGCCCTCCGCCGCGATCAGCAGCGGCGCGCGGATCACGTCGCCCGAATCGAGCGTGACCGTGACACCGTGCGCGTCGCGGACGGTGGAGACCGCGCGCGTCTTCATCCGCACCTCGACGCCCGGCGCGGCTTGTGCCGCCTCGAACAAGGCGCGGCGCAGCAGCCGGTTCTCGAACATCGTGCCGAGCGCGGTTTCGCCGTCTTGCGGAGTGAAGTCGAGCTTGCCTGGATCGAGCCCGTCGCTCACCCGGATGCCCTGGATCGGGCAGCCCGCCCCCGCCAGCCGATCGAGCACGCCGATCGCGCCGAGCATCCGATGCGGTGCGCTCGCGATGGCGGAGGCGCGCCCGTCGAAGCCGGCGGCGAGGATGACCTCCGGATCGGCGATGTCGATGACGATCGCGCCGAGGCCATGCGCCGACAAAGCGACGGCCAGCGCGCTGCCGACCAGCCCGCCGCCCAGAATGATGACGTCTGCTTGGTTCATGTGCGTTGATGTAGCGCCTGGGCGGCGATGCGCCAGACCTTCCGTGTCCGCTGCCCGCAAACTTGACGCCGCACCCCACACGCGCGATGATGGAACCAACAGCGCACATTCAGGGAACTTATCATGGCGAGCCGCGTGCAGCCGCCGCTTTGGCGTGAAACGGTGAAGGCGGGCGCGATGCGCAGCAGCCGGGTGATCGGCGCCATGGCGATCGTGCTTGGGCTGATCGCGTTCGTGGTCGCGCTGGCGAGCTATCATTCGGGCGATCCGTCGTTCAACACCGCTTCGGCAGGTCCGGCGCGCAACTGGCTGGGGCCGGTGGGGGCGTGGGCGGCGGACATCACGCTGTTCCTGTTCGGGCCGATCGTCGTGCTGATGATGCCGGTAATGGTGCTGATCGCGATGCGGCTGTGGCGTGACGTGCCGGTCGGGCGCTGGCGGCTGATGCTGCTGCTCGCGACCTCGGGCGTGATGCTGATGGGGACGACGCTGGCGCTGATTTCGGCGACGGCGGTGCTGTGGCTGCCGGCCGGCTTCGGGGGGCTGGCCGGGCTGACGCTCGCCGACCTGATCCGCTTCGCGCTCGGCTTCATCCCGAACCAGCAGGCGATGCTGTGGACGGCGCGCGGAATCGGCACGCTGGTGGGGCTGGGCGGGCTGGCCTGCTGGGCATCGAGCTTCGTCGTCGGGCTGGACGGGGCGACGATCAAGCGTCCGCTCAGGGCACTCGCCGACTTGCGTGAACGCTCGGCCGAACGCGCGTTCGCGGCGGACGACGATGACGAGTTTTACGAGGTTGAGGACCGGCGCCGCGCCACCCCGGACGCGCCGCGCATCACCGTGCCGCGCGCGGTCGCCGCGCCGGACGAGCGGCCCGCGCCGGTCATCAGCGATCGCACGATGGCGGCGGTGGCGGCACCGCGCCCGAAGGCGCAGCAGACCTCGTTCGATCTCGGCGACAGCTCGCAGCTGCCGTCGATCGACCTGCTCAAGCCAGCACCCGCGCCGACGGGCGGGCCGATCGACAAGGCCGCGCTGGAACGCAATGCCCGGCTGCTCGAATCGGTGCTCGACGATTTTCATGTGAAAGGCTCGATCGTCAACGTGCGGCCCGGACCGGTCGTGACGATGTACGAACTGGAGCCGGCGCCCGGCATCAAGGCCAACCGCGTCATCCAGCTTGCCGACGATATCGCGCGCAACATGTCGGCGATCTCCGCGCGTGTCGCCACCATTCCAGGGCGCACCGTGATCGGCATCGAACTGCCCAACGCGCGGCGCGAGATGGTAGGCCTGCGCGAACTGATCGAGGCGATCGAGGATGAGCCTGGCGGTCTGCCGCTGGTGCTCGGCAAGAATATCGCCGGTGACGCGGTGATCGCCAATCTGGCGCCGATGCCGCACCTGCTCGTCGCGGGTACTACCGGTTCGGGCAAGTCGGTCGGCTTGAACAGCATGATCCTGTCGCTGCTGTACCGGCTGCGGCCCGACCAGTGTCGCATGATCATGATCGATCCGAAGATGCTCGAACTGAGCATGTACGAGGATATCCCGCACCTGCTTTCGCCGGTCGTGACCGATCCCGCCAAGGCGGTGCGTGCGCTGAAATGGGCGGTCGAGCAGATGGAGGATCGCTACCGGCAGATGTCGTCGGTCGGCGTACGCTCTCTCGCCAGTTTCAACGACAAGGTGCGGGCCGCCAAGGCCAAAGGGCAACCGCTCGGGCGGAAAGTGCAGACCGGTTACGATCCCGATACCGGCGCGCCGACCTATGAGGAGGAGACGCTCGACTACCAGATCCTGCCGCAGATCGTCATCATCGTCGACGAGCTCGCCGATCTGATGATGACCGCGGGCAAGGAGGTCGAGTTCCTCATCCAGCGGCTCGCGCAGAAGGCGCGTGCAGCCGGGCTTCACCTCATCATGGCGACGCAGCGGCCGTCGGTCGACGTCATCACCGGCGTCATCAAGGCGAACCTGCCGACGCGGATTTCCTTCCACGTCACCTCCAAGATCGATTCGCGCACCATCCTCGGCGAACAGGGCGCGGAGCAGCTGCTCGGTAAGGGCGACATGCTCTACATGCCCGGCGGCAAGGGCATCGTGCGTGTACACGGCCCGTTCGTGTCGGATGACGAGGTGCATGCGGTGGCCGACCACTGGCGTTCGCAGGGGCGGCCCGACTATATCTCCTCGGTCACCGAGGAACCGGCGGAGAGCTTCGCGATGGACGGCGCGCCCGCTGGCGAGGATTCGGCGGAGGACCAGCAGTATCGCAGCGCGATTCAGTTGGTGTGCGAGAGCCAGAAGGCATCGACCTCGTGGCTGCAACGCCAGCTCCGCATCGGCTACAATTCGGCGGCGCGGCTGATCGAGCGGATGGAGAAGGACGGTATCGTCGGCCGTCCAGACCATGTCGGCCGCCGCGAGGTACTGCGCGACCGCGAGGGGCAGCCGGTCTGATCCGCTGAACAACGCCTGCCTCATGCGTTAAGAGCGGGTTCAAGCCGCGCCAGCTAGGTGCGGTCCCCGATTTCAGGAGTTCCCCATGATCCGTTCGCCGGCCTGGGCGCTGTTCGCCGCGCCTGCCCTTCTTGCCGCCGCGCCCGCCAGCACCGAACTCGCGCAAGTGCAGCAGCATCTGCGCGCGATGAAGACGATGACCGCCGATTTTGCCCAGACCGATCGCAACGGCAAAGTGGTGACCGGCACGCTGACGCTGAAGCAGCCTGGCAAGATTCGCTTCCAGTATCAGAAGGGTGTTCCGATCCTGATCGTCGGCGACGGCAAGGCGCTGACCTTCATCGACTATTCGGTACGGCAGGTGCAGCGCTGGCCGATCGGGTCGACGCCACTTGGCATCGTGCTCAACCCCGACAAGGACATCAGCGGCATCGCCCATGTTGTCGATACAGGCGACCCGCGCATCGTCTCCGTCGACGCGAGCGACCCGAAGCACCCGGAGTTCGGGCGGATCAACATGGTCTTCATCCGCGACGCGGCGGCGCCGGCGGGGCTGCGGCTGGAGGGCTGGATCGCGCTCGATTCGCAGAGCAACCGCACGACTGTCCGCTTCTCCAACCAGCATTTCAATGTTCCGGTCAGCGACGGCATGTTCCGCTGGAACGATCCGCGCAGCAAATCTCCGAAAGGCTGACGGTGACGCAAATGTCATCCAAATCGCCCAAGTTTTGTCGTTCCCGTTCATAGTGGCGACAGGTTCGCGCGCCTAAACGGGCGATGCGGTTGCGGGGACCTTGAGATTCCCCCTGTTGCTTAAGGCTCCGCTCCCCGCCTGCGTGACGAACGCCGGTCGGCCCTCGCTCCATGCCCCCGGAGCGAGGGCCTTTTGGTTTCTGGTAACGTGCGCCGCACACCAGCGTGACCTACTGGCGCGGGGCTGACGGCATCGCTACATCCCCGCAATGATTTCGACTGCTGCCGATACGCTGAAGATCGTTTCCTGGAACATCAATTCGGTGCGGTTCCGCATCGAAATTGTCGAACAGTTCCTCCGCGAAGTGTCGCCCGACATCCTGTGTCTGCAGGAAACCAAGGTGATCGACGGCGATTTCCCGACCGCGCCGTTCAAGGCGCTCGGCTACAAGCACATCACCCTGCACGGGCAGCGCATGCACCACGGTGTCGCGATCATCAGCCGCGTGCCGCTGGTCGAGGACGACCGCTTCGACTGGCAGGCCAACCGCGAGGCACGTCACGTTGGCGTGCGGCTGGAAAACGGCATGCGGATCGAGAACGTCTACGTGCCAGCGGGCGGCGACGTGCCGGACCGGGAGGTGAACGCGAAGTTCGGGCAGAAGCTCGACTTCGTTGAGCGCATGATCGGCTGGTCGCGCGATCTGAGCGTGCCGACGCTGCTGGTGGGCGATTTCAACATCGCGCCGCTGCCGTCGGACGTGTGGGGGCACAAGCAGTTGCTGAACACGGTCAGCCATACGCCCATCGAGGTCGATGCGCTGGAACGGCTGCGCGCGTCGAATAGCTGGGTCGATCTCGGACGGCACTTCTACCCTGCGCCGGCGCGGCTGCATACGTGGTGGAGCTACCGCTCGCCCGATTTCACCGTGAACGATCGCGGGCGCCGGCTCGACCATATGTGGGCGACCGCGGACGTGGCCACGAAGGCGGCATCGCACACCGTGTTCGAGGGCTGCCGCAGCTGGCTGAAACCGTCCGACCATGTACCGATCATGACCGAGTTTCGCGCATGAGCGACGCGAGGGCAACCGCGATGGCGATCGACGCGCTCCGGCGTGGCTGGCCGATCGCGATCCGGGGCGCGGACGGTATGCTCGCGCTGCTGCCGATCGAAACCGCCGATCCGGCACGGCTCGCGGCGTTCGATCCCGCCGGCAGCGCGCCGGTGCTGCTCAGTGCCGGGCGGGCGATGACGCTGAAGCTCGCCAACCAGCGCGCGGCGGCAGCGCCCGACGCGCCGGTGCTGGTGGAGCGCGTGGCTTGGCTCGACTTCGCCACCGCCACGGCGCTGGCCGATCCGCAGCTCGATCTTGGCACGCCGCTGAAGGGGCCGTTCCGCGCTATCCCGGTTGCGCAGACGCAGGCGGCGGGCGCGGCGCTGACGCTGGCGCGGATCGCGGGGATGCTGCCGGCGTTCTTCGCGGCGGCGGACGGATCGGCCGCGCTGACCATCACGCCGGACGATATCGCGTGCCATGAGGATGCCTCCCGGCTGACCGTCGCCACCCATGCCCGCCTGCCGGTGGCGGGTGCGGAGCAGGCCGAGATCTACGCGTTTCGCACGCCCGAGATGCCGGGCGAGCATGTCGCGCTGGTGATCGGGACGCCGCATGGCCAGCCGCCGTTGGTGCGGCTGCACAGCGAATGCCTGACCGGCGACGTGCTCGGCAGCCTGAAGTGCGATTGCGGGCCGCAGCTCGATGCCGCGATCGCCGCGATCCAGGCGAGCGGCTGGGGCATCCTGTTGTACCTGCGGCAGGAGGGGCGCGGCATCGGCCTCATCAACAAGCTGCGCGCTTATGCGTTGCAGGATCAGGGGTTCGACACCGTCGATGCCAACACGCGGCTTGGTTTCGCAGTCGATTCGCGGAATTTTGCGGTGGCGGCGCGCATGCTGACATTGCTCGGGCAGGAGCGGGTGCGGCTGCTCACCAACAACCCGGAGAAGGTCGCGCAGCTCGAGGCGGCGGGGGTTACCGTGGTCGAGCGCGTGCCGCATGTGCTGCCATCCAACCCGCACAACGCACAGTATCTCGCCACCAAGCGCGACCGCACCGGACACCAGTTCTGAGGCGCTTCGCCGGTTCGGTGCGTTGTGCGCGCGGTAACGGTGACAACGAGGATGGTGACGATGGACGAGCGCGACCTCGGTAACGCCTGCGCAGGGCTGGACGCCGACGTGATGGCGGAACTGCGCGCGATTGCCGATCGCTACCGGACCGCGAACGGGCTGTTGATACGGCTTGCCGGTTGGGCCGGGCAGCGCGCCGAACGTGTCACCGCGCGATTGCCTGCGGTGGTGCAGACGGCAATCGGCGAGGCCGCTACGCTGGCGCTTCGGCAGAGTTATGCGGTGGCGTTCGCGACGCAAGGGGCGGCGGAAGGATCGGTGCCGTCGCGCGCGTTGCGGCGCTTGCGGGGCGAGGTCGCGCACCGTGTCGCGACCGGGATCAGCGGCGCGCTAGGCGGTTTCGGCGGAATGGCGACGACGCTGGTCGATCTGCCGGTGACGACGACGCTGATCCTGCGCTCGGTCCAGCAGATCGCGCGCGATTACGGCGAGGATCTTACCGATCCGGCGGTGAAGGCGCAGTGCGTCGCGGTGTTTGCGCTCGGCGGTCCGCTCCCCGAGGACGATGCGGCGGAGGCCGGGTTGTTCGCCAGCCGGCTCGCGCTTGGTGGCAAGACGTTGGCGGAGATCATCCGGGCGGCGGCGCCGCGCTTCGGCGTGGTGCTGGGGGAAAAGGCGTTGGCGCAGGCGACCCCGCTGTTCGGCGCGTTGGCGGGCGGCGCGATCAACCCGATCTTCACCGGCTATTATCAGGCGATGGCGCATGTCCACTTCCGCCTGCGCCGGCTGGAGCGCGATACCGATCCTGAGCAGGTGCGCGCCTGTTTCGAGCGGATCCTGCGCGCCAGTGGCTGAGCTTTCCCTTACAATCGCGCCGGTCGCACACCATTTCCGCGCCGGCTATGAGCGGCTAAGGGATGGCTATGACCGAAATCACCGTGGCTGCGCTGCAGCTAAGCTTCAGCAACGATATCGACGCCAATATCGCGCATGTTTCCGACCTCGTCCGCGAGGCGGCGGGCAGGGGCGCGCAGGTCATCCTGCCGCCCGAACTGTTCGAAGGCGAGTATTTCTGTCGTGTCGAGGACGAGGGGTTGTTCGCCACTGCCAAGCCGACCGACCAGCACAAATCGGTGCAGGCGATGCGCAAGCTCGCCGCCGAGCTGAACGTCTACATCCCGACCAGCTTCTTCGAGGCGGATGGCCCGCACCATTACAATTCGCTGGCGATGATCGGCCCCGACGGCAAGGTGATGGGCGTCTACCGCAAGAGCCATATCCCCGATGGCCCCGGCTATGAGGAGAAGTTCTACTTTCGCCCCGGCAACACCGGTTTCAAGGTGTGGCCCGGCCCGCAAGCTACGCTTGGCGTCGGGGTGTGCTGGGACCAATGGTACCCGGAAACCGCGCGCGCGATGATGCTGATGGGGGCGGAGCTGCTGTTCTACCCGACCGCGATCGGCAGCGAGCCGCATGACACCGATCTCGACACGTCGCGGTTATGGCGGCGCGCGATGGTCGGCCATGCCGTGTCCAACGTGGTGCCGGTGGTGGCGTCGAACCGGATCGGTACCGAGCATGGCCAGACTTTCTACGGGCATAGCTTCATTTGCGACGAGCGTGGCGACATGCTGGCCGAGTTTGGCGCGGGCGAGACCGGTGTGCTCACCGCCACGCTCGATCTCGACCGGGTGAAGCGTCACCGCGCCGCCTTCGGTTTCTTCCGCGATCGTCGGCCGGAGCTGTACGGGCGACTGGTGCAGGATATTTGATCTGCATCAATTCCGATTGCGCAACTATGGATGCATTTTTTGCACTTGCGAGCAGCCGTGCTGCGGTGCACAAAGAGTGTGCCTTTCAGGCATCCTCTCCTAAAACTTTTACGGCCGGGCTTGTCCCGGCCTTTTTTTTTAATTTCGACTCGGTTAGGCAAAACCCGTCGTAGCGCCAACCAACTACAAAATATCCTGGGGAGGATGCCGCCGGTAAAACCGGCATGGCGATACGATAGCGCGGAGGATCGAGCGAGGGTGCTCTCCTCCGCGTTCGTGGTGGGGCTGGCAGGTCAGCCCATGTCGCGAAGGACAATGGCCCGCGCGAACACCGCCTCGAACATCTCCGACGTCAGTTTGCCGGTGTTCTGATTATAGCGCGAACAGTGATAGCTATCGATCAGTACGCGCCCGTCCGGCATGCGGTGTTCGGCGCCGTGGGCGAAGGGCGCCTTGGGCAAGCGTCCGCCCAGTACCTTTACCGCCGACTGGTGCGCGATCTGTCCAAGTGCGACGAACACGCGTGCGTTCGGCAGTGCGGCGACCTGATCGTCGAGGAAGGCGCGGCAGGTGCGGATTTCCTCCGGGGTCGGCTTGTTCTCCGGTGGCAGGCATTTGACCGCATTGAGGATCATCGCCCCGTCCAGCGCGAGCGTATCGCCCGGCTTGCCTTCATAGGTGCCGCTGGCGAGGCCGAACTTGGTGAGAGTGTCGTACAACAGCGCACCCGCCGAATCGCCGGTAAAGGCGCGGCCGGTACGATTCGCGCCGTGCTTGCCAGGGGCGAGGCCGATGATCCCTAGCCATGCCGCCGCATCGCCGAATGCCGGAACGGGCGCGTTCCACCATGTCGGATATTCCGCGCGAAGCGCATCGCGCACGGCGACGAGACGCGGGCAGCGCGGGCAATCGTGCGGCGGTTCGGTCGCGGCCAGCGGGCTGGGCGGAGCGATAGGCTCTGGATTCGGAAGCGGGGGGCTTGGGGGCAACATGCGGCTGGCGTAGGCGGGTGTCGCCATGCCGACAAGCTACGCCATCGCCATCGGGTCGAACCGCAGCGGCCGCCACGGCCGGCCGGAGGCGGAGGTGCGCGCCGCTATGGCCGCGCTTGGCGCGCTGGGGCAGGTGACCGCGACCGCGCCGATCTTCGACACCGCGCCGCTCGGGCCATCGTCGCGGCGATTCGCCAACAGTGCGGCGCTGCTCGAAACGTCGCTCGATCCGCTGGCGCTGCTCGCCGCGCTGAAACAGATCGAGCGCGCGTTCGGGCGTCGGCGGGGCCGACGGTGGGGGGCGCGGGTGATCGACCTGGATATCGTGCTGTGGAGCGGTGGCGCGTGGACGCAGCGTGACCTCGTCATCCCGCATCCGGCCTTCCGCATCCGCCGCTTCGTGCTCGATCCGCTGGTCGCCATCGCGCCCTCATGGCGTGACCCGCGCACCGGCCATAGCACCCGCCAACTCGCCGTCCGCGCGCACAAGGTTGACCGCAGGCCCGCGCACCCCTAACGCGCGTCCTTCGGTCGGGCTCGTAGCTCAGTCGGTAGAGCAACGGACTTTTAATCTGTAGGTCCCGGGTTCGAATCCCGGCGAGCCCACCACCGACAATAGCCGGTTCAGCTTCCCGCAAGCATCGAACCGGCAACGGGAGACGTCTGTGGATCGTGCCCGGGAGGCTTGACGATCCGGAGACTTTACATCGTATCGTCCTGGCGCGAGCGCGCTAACCGGAGCCTCCCTGTCCATGCTCTTTCGCACCCTGCTGCTGAGCGGCGCGACGCTGCTGTCCACCCCTGCCTTCGCCGAGGATGCACCCGCCCCGCAGCAACCCGCGCCTGCGGCCACGCCTGCGCCGGCGGTGCCGAAGGACATCGTCGTCACCGGCCGGCTCGACGCGGCGCGCGCCTCGATCCAGCCGAGCCTGGGTGCGACGACCTATTCGATCTCCAACGCGACGATCCAGGCGCTGCCCGGCGGCGACAACCAGCAGTTGAACCAGATCCTGCTGCAACTGCCCGGCGTCTCGCAGGACGGGGCGGGGCAGCTTCACGTTCGTGACGATCATGCCAACCTGCAATATCGCATCAACGGCACGATCCTGCCAGAGGGCATCGCCGTATTCGGCCAGACGCTGTCGCCACGGTTGGTAGATCGATTCGATCTGCGCACCGGCGCACTGCCCGCGCAATATGGGCTGCGCACCGCCGGCATCATCGACATCACCACCAAGAGCGGGTTCGAGAATGGCGGCGAGCTGTCGTTGTACGGCGGCAGTCGCGGCACGATAGAGCCGAGTGTGGAATATGGCGGCAAGACCGGCAGCACCAATTACTTCGTGACCGCCAGCTACCGCCACAACGACCTCGGCATCGAATCGGTTGATGGCAGCACCGACGCCCTGCACGACCAGACCAATCAGTATCAGGGCTTCGTCTACCTCGATCACACGATCGACGACGGCAACCGCGTCTCGCTGATCGGCGGCTATTCGGACCAGCGATTCCAGATTCCCAACCCGCGCGGGCTGCATCCGGACAGCGGGTATAATGTCGGCGGCGTCAGCGATTTCCTGAGCGACGATCTCGACGAACGCCAGCATGAACGCACCGCGTTCGGCATCCTCAGCCTGTTGCACGATGCCGGGCCGGTAACGCTGCAGGGCTCGCTGTTCGCGCGCTATTCGTCGCTGCAATATACCCCCGACGTGCTCGGCGAGCTGTTGTTCAACGGCATCGCCCAGGCGGCCAAGAAGCAGGATTTCACCACCGGCATTCAGATGGAGGGTGTGTACCGGCTGAGCGGCGCGCACACGCTGCGCGGCGGCTTCGTCATCACCCGCGACCACGGTACCAGCCGCACCACCACACAGGTGTTCCCGGTCGATGCGCAAGGCGCGCAGACCGGCCAGCCGATCGCGATCGCCGATAATGGCTCGGCCACCGAGATGACGTACAGCGTCTACCTCCAGGACGAATGGCAGCCGATCGACCATATCACGATCAACTTCGGCGGCCGCTTCGACCATTACGACGGCTATCGCAGCGAGCAGCAGTTTTCCCCGCGCGTCAACGCGGTGTGGGCGCTGGGCGGCGGCTTCACCCTCCACGGCGGCTATGCGCGCTACTTCTCGCCCGCGCCGTTCGCCAATGTCGCCACCACCACCATCGCCAAGTTCGTTGGTACCAGCGCCGAGGCGCCGGGCAGCTTCGGCGACGTACCGTTCGCCGAGCGGCAGGATTATTTCGACATCGGCGCCGAGCAGAAGATCGGACCTGTAACGATTGGTGTCGATGGCTATCACCGCCGCTCGCGCAATTTGCTTGACGAGGGGCAGTTCGGCGCGCCGATTATCCTGACGCCGTTCAACTACCGGCGCGGGCGGATCGACGGGATCGAGGGCAACGTCAGCTACACCCACCACGGCTGGCTGGTGTACGGCAACATCGCGCATGCCGAGGCGAAGGGCACCGACATCAGCTCGGGGCAGTTCAACTTCGACCCAGCCGATCTCGCCACGATCAGCCGGCAGTACATCTATCTCGATCACGACCAGACCTGGACCGGCTCTGGCGGCGCGTCCTACCGGTTCGATCGCGGGTTTCTACAGGACAGCAAACTGGCGGCGAGCATGATCTACGGCTCGGGCCTGCGCCGCGACGGCGCAGTGCCGAACGGCGGTAAGCTGCCCGGCTATGCGGTGTTCAACATCAGCGCGAGCCACAAGTTCACCGGACCCGGCATCGAAGTGCGCGCAGACGTGTTCAACCTGTTCGACCATGTCTACGAAATCCGCGATGGGTCGGGCGTCGGCGTGGGCGCGCCGCAATATGGTCAGCGGCGCGGATTCTTCTTCGGGATCAGCAAGAGCATCTAGAACAGCCGGCCGCCGTTGGGGACGCCTGCGGTGGGCGTCACCAGCACGACCTTGCCGTCCGCATCCGGGAAGCCGAGCGTCAGCACCTCGGACAAAAACTTGCCGATCTGGCGCGGCGGGAAATTGACCACCGCGGCGACCTGCCGGCCGGGCAGATCGGCGAGCGTGTAATGTTCGGTGATCTGCGCGGAGGATTTGCGCAGGCCGATCACCGGGCCGAAATCGATCACCAGCTTGAACGCGGGCTTGCGCGCCTCCGGGAAGGGCAGCGCCTCGACGATCGTGCCGACACGGATATCGACGGCGAGGAAGTCATCGAAGCCGATCGTCGGCGCGGGCAAGGCGGCGGGATCGTGCGTGACGTGCATCAGAAATCGGGATCGTCGTAATGTGGGGTCGGCTGGATGCCGTCCATCCGTTCCGACAGTAGCGGGCGGAAGCTCGGCCGGCTTTTCAGGCCGCGATACCAGCGTGCGGTCTGTTCGTGGTTCTTCCAGTCGATCCCGCCGAGATAATCGACCACCGAGATCTGCGCCGCCGCCGCCAGATCGGCGAGCGTCATGGTCGATCCCGCCATCCAGTTGTTATGGTCGAGCAGGTAATCGGTATAATCGAGGTGCCGCACCGCCGCACGCATCGCCTCGCGAAGTACCTTCGAATCGGGCGACTGGCGCGTGACGAGCCGCTTCTCCATGCGTTCGTGAAGCAGAGGCGCGGTGATGTCGGCGAAGAACTGCGAATCGAACCACGCGACCTGCCGGCGGATCTCGGCGCGGTATGTGGCGGGACCGGAGATCATCGCGGACTTCTCGATCGTCTCCTCGAAATATTCGCAGATCGCCATAGAATCGATCAACAGGATGCTGCGGGTCGCATCGGTCATCACCGGCACCTGGCCGGCCGGGTTCATGTCGATGAACTCGTCACGCCGCTGCCACGGCGATTCGCGCACCAGCTCATAGCCGATGCCCTTCTCGCCGAGCAGCAGGCGGATTTTCCGGGAAAACGGGCAGAGCGGGAATTGATAGAGTTGCCACATGCCGCCCGTGTAGCGGGGCGGGATGTGGACCGGAAGGCTCTAAACTACTCCGCCGCCTCAAGGCTCTCGCGATCGTCGAGCGGTTGGGCGAGGCGCGTCAGCATTTCCTTGGGTACGACCTGCCAGAAATGCTCAAGTACGCGGCCCCAATCGTCGAGCAGCGCGCCCGACCATTTGCTATCGGTGGCGGCATGGTGCGCGCGGACATGGCCGAGCAGCACCGATTCCCAATGCGACGAGGCCAGCCGGTTCCAGGTGATGTTCTCCGGGTTGGCGCGGCGTTCGAAGCTGCCGTCGGGATCGTAGACGAACGCCATGCCGCCGGTCATGCCAGCACCGAAGTTGGTGCCGACCGCGCCGAGTACCACCGCCATGCCGCCGGTCATATACTCGCAGCCATTGGCGCCGCAGCCTTCCACCACCACGATCGCACCGGAATTGCGCACTGCGAAGCGCTCGCCCGCCTGGCCTGCCGCGTACAGTTTGCCCGAGGTCGCGCCGTACAGCACGGTGTTGCCGATGATGGTGTTCTCGTTCGATTTGAGCGGGGAGGACACCACCGGGCGCAGCGCGATGATGCCGCCCGACAGCCCCTTGCCGACATAATCGTTGGCATCGCCGAACACTTCGAGCGTGATGCCCTTGCACAGGAACGCGCCGAGGCTCTGCCCCGCCGAGCCGCGAAGGCGGATATGGACATGCCCGTCGGCCAGCGCATCCATGCCGTAGGTGCGGGTGATCTCGCTGGACAGGCGGGTGCCGACCGCACGGTGCGTATTGCGCACCGAATAGGTGAGCTGCATCTTCTCGCGGCGCGAGAACACGGCGGCGGCATCCTTGATGATCTGCGCATCGAGGCTGTCCGGCACGTCGTTGCGGAACGTCGACAGGCTGAAGCGCCGTTCGAAATCGTCCGCATCGACCTTGGCGAGAATCGGGTTGAGGTCGAGATCGTCGAGATGTTCCGCGCCACGGCTGACCTGACGGAGCAGTTCGGTGCGGCCGATCACCTCGTCGAGGCTCTTCACGCCCAGCCGCGCGAGAATGTCGCGGACTTCCTCGGCGATGAAGGTCATCAGGTTGATGACCTTTTCGGGCGTGCCGGTGAACTTCGCGCGCAGGCGCTCGTCCTGCACGCACACGCCGACCGGGCAGGTGTTCGAATGGCACTGGCGCACCATGATGCAGCCCATCGCCACCAGCGATAGCGTGCCGATGCCGAACTCCTCCGCGCCGAGGATCGCGGCGATGACGATGTCGCGCCCGGTCTTGAGGCCACCGTCCGCGCGCAGCTTGATCCGCCCGCGCAGACCGTTGAGGGTGAGCGTCTGATTGACCTCCGAGAGGCCCATCTCCCACGGCGTGCCGGCATATTTGATGCTGGTTTGCGGCGACGCGCCGGTGCCGCCGACATGGCCGGAGACGAGGATGACGTCGGCATGCGCCTTGGCCACGCCCGCCGCAACCGTGCCGATCCCGGCCGAAGAGACGAGCTTCACGCACACCCGCGCGCGCGGATTGATCTGCTTCAGATCGTAGATGAGCTGCGCGAGATCCTCGATCGAATAGATGTCGTGGTGCGGCGGCGGCGAGATCAGCGTCACGCCCGGAGTCGCGTGGCGCAACTTGGCGATGAACTCCGTCACCTTGAAGCCGGGCAGCTGCCCGCCCTCGCCAGGCTTGGCACCCTGCGCTACCTTGATCTCGATCTCGTCACAGGCGTTGAGATATTCCGCCGTCACGCCGAACCGGCCGCTCGCGATCTGCTTGACGCCGGAGTTGGCGTTGTCGCCATTGGCATAGGGCGTGTAGCGCAGCTTGTCCTCGCCGCCTTCGCCCGAAACCGCCTTGGCGCCGATCCGGTTCATCGCGATCGCCAGCGTCTCGTGCGCCTCCGGGGAGAGCGCGCCGAGCGACATGCCCGGCGTTACGAAGCGCTTGCGGATTTCGGTGATCGCCTCGACCTGATCGACCGCGACACCCTCGTCCGGATAGTTGAACTGAAGCAGATCGCGCAGGTATACCGGCGGCAGCCCCTCTACCCCGCGCGAGAATTGCAGGTAGGTCGAATAGCTATCGGTCGCCACCGCCGACTGCAGCAGGTGCATCAACTGCGCGGAGTAAGCGTGCGTCTCGCCGGTATGGCGCTGGCGGTAGAAGCCGCCGATCGGCAGCGTGACCACCGCCGAGTCGAACGCCGCATCATGGCGCAGCTTCGCATTGAGGTGGAGCGAGGCATAGCCTTCGCCCGAAATCTTGGCGGGCATGCCGGGGAAGAAGTCGTTGACCAGGCTGCGCGACAGCCCGACCGCCTCGAAATTATAGCCGCCGCGATAGCTGGAGATCACCGCGATCCCCATCTTCGACATGATCTTGAGCAGCCCCTCGTCGATCGCATGGCGATGGTTGGCGAGGCATTCCTCGAGGCTCAGCCCCTCGAACAGCCCGCGCGCGTGACGGTCGACGATCGCCGCTTCGGCCAGATAGGCATGCACGGTGGTCGCGCCGACGCCGATCAGCACCGCATAATAATGCGTGTCGAGACATTCCGAGGTCTGGATGTTGACGCTCGCGTAGGAGCGCAAGCCGCGGCGGACGAGGTGGGTGTGCACGGCGGCGGCGGCCAGCACGCCGGCGATGGCGATGCGATCCTCGCCGACGTTGATGTCGGTGAGGAACAGTTCGCTCTTGCCCTCACGCACCGCCTGTTCGGCCTCGGTGCGGATACGCGCGATCGCGGCGCGCAGCGTCTCCGGGCCGCCATCGGTGGCGAAGGTGCAGTCGATCTCCGCCGCCTGCCGGCCGAAATGCGCCTTGAGCCGCGACCAGTCCACCCCGGTCAGCACCGGCGATTCGAGCACCAGCACGCCGTCGCGGCGGCCCTCGGTATCGAGGATGTTGGCGAGGTTGCCGAACCGCGTCTTGAGCGACATGACATGGCGTTCGCGCAAGGGGTCGATCGGCGGGTTGGTCACCTGGCTGAAGTTCTGACGGAAGAACTGGCTGATCAGGCGCGGCTTGTCCGAGATGACCGCGAGCGGCGTATCGTCGCCCATCGAGCCGATCGCTTCCTTGCCGCCTTCCACCATCGGCGCGAGGATCAGCTCCATATCCTCGAGCGTCTGCCCGGCGGCGACCTGACGGCGGGTGCGGTCGGCACGGTCGAACCGCATGGTCGCATCGGCGGGCGCGGGCGGCAGATCGCCGACCGCGATGAAATTGCCGATCATCGCCGCATAATCGGCCTCGCTGGCGATCTGGTCCTTGATGGCGAGATCGTTGAACACGCGACCTTCATCGAGATCGACCGCGATCATCTGACCCGGACCCATCCGCCCCTTCTCGACCACGGTCGATTCGGGAACGACCACCATGCCGCTCTCCGACCCGACGATCAGCAGACCGTCCGAGGTGCGGGTATAGCGTAAGGGGCGCAACGCATTGCGGTCGACCCCGGCCACCGCCCAGCGGCCATCGGTCATGGCGAGCGCGGCGGGGCCGTCCCACGGCTCCATCACGCTGGCGAAATATTTGTACATGTCGAGGTGGCTCTTGGGCATCTCGCCCTTCGGCCCCCACGCCTCGGGCACCAGCATCAGCTTGGCGGTCGGCGCGTCGCGGCCGGAGCGCACGATCGCCTCGAACGTCGCGTCGAGCGCGGCGGTGTCGGAGGCGCCGGCCGGGATCACCGGCTTGATATCCTCGGAATGCTCGCCGAACGCGTTGGCAGCCATCTTGATCTCGTGGCTGATCATCCAGTTCTTGTTGCCGCGGATCGTGTTGATCTCGCCATTGTGCGCGAGGCAACGGAACGGCTGCGCCAGCCACCATTGCGGGAAGGTGTTGGTCGAATAGCGCTGGTGGAAGATCGCCACGCGGCTTTCGAAGCGCTGGTCGGTCAGGTCCGGGTAGAACACCGACAGCGATTCGGCGAGGAACAGCCCCTTGTAGATGATCGACCGGCACGACAGCGAACACACGTAGAAGCCGCTGATCTGCGCGGCGATCACGCGCTTCTCGATCCGCCTGCGGACGAGGTAGAGGTCTTTCTCGAACTCGGCGGCGCTCTGTTCGTCCGGCATCGGCCCTGCGATCATGATCTGCTCGATCTCGGGCCGCGTCGCCTGCGCCTTCTGGCCGATCACCGACACGTCGACCGGCACCTGCCGCCAGCCGTAGATCGTATAGCCCTGCTCGATGATCGCGCTTTCCACGATCGTGCGGCACGCCTCCTGCGCGCCGAGATCGGTGCGCGGCAGGAAGATCATGCCGACCGCGAGCCGGTTGGGCATCATGCGGTGGCCCGACGCTGTGACGGCATCGTCGAAGAACTTGATCGGCAGATCGACGTGCAGGCCGGCACCGTCGCCGGTCTTGCCGTCGGCATCGACCGCGCCGCGATGCCACACCGCCTTCAGCGCATCGATCGCGGATTGCACGACGCGGCGCGACGGCTTGCCATCGGTCGCGGCGACGAGGCCGACGCCGCAGGCATCACCCTCGAACTCGGGGCGATACATGCCATGCTCGGCGAGATAGGCGCGTTGGTCGGTCATGATGGTGCCTTCTGGTCGGCGGTTTCGGCCGCGGCCTTGGTCAGATAGCGGCGCAGGATGGCGCGTTTGCGGCCCTGCACGTCGGAAATGATCTGCGGGTAGAGATCGCCGTAGCGCTGCCCGACCGGCGTGCGGAAGAACCGCGTGATCTCGTCCATCTCCGCCACGGTGAAGCGCCGCGCGTAGACCGACTGGCTGGCCGCGATCACCTCGTCCAGAATGGCCGACACGCTTTCGGCGAGCCGTGCGCGCATCGCCTCGCTCGGCTTGGCGATCGCGCGGCACGTCTGCAAGTTGCGCCCGTCGATCGCGCGCTGGAGGCATTCGTCCGCGACTTCGAGCTCGGCGGCACGCAGACCCTCCTGGATCGTCACCGCCTGGCGTTCGCGAAAGCGGCTGGCGACGAGCAGCCGCGCGGCGGCGGCGCGACGCGCGTCCATGTCGACGGGGGCAGGGGACTGCACCGCCGGCTGAGCTTGCGCCGGACGCGACGCCAGCGGTGAAGCCGTATGCTGGTCCGGTGTCATCACGCCGTCGAGACGGGTGGCGGAGGGGCGTGTCGGTGTCGGCCGCGAAACCGGGGTCTGCGCGATTGCGGGGGAGGCCAGCGACACAGCGATCAGAACCCGCGCGATCATGCCGCGACCTTTCCTGCGCCCGCCTTCGCCTTGAGGTAGCCGTGCATCGTCGCCGCCACGTCGCGACCGTCGCGGATCGCCCACACCACCAGCGATGCACCGCGTACGATGTCGCCGGCCGCGAACACGCCGTCGAGCGAGGTCATCAGCGTCTTGTTGTCGACCAGCACCGTTCCCCAGCGCGTCACGCCGAGTTCGGGCGCGCCGAACAGGCCGGGCAGATCCTCCGGATCGAAGCCCAGCGCCTTGATGACGAGATCGGCGGGCACGTCGTAGCCACCGGCGGGATCGACCTCGGGGGCGCGCCGGCCGCTCGCATCGGGTGCGCCGAGCCGCATCCGGCTCGCCTTGACCGCCGACACCTTGCCGTCCGCCAGGAACGCCTCGGGTGCGGTCAGCCAAACGAACTCGACGCCTTCCTCCTCGGCATTGGCGACTTCGCGCTGCGATCCGGGCATGTTGGCGCGGTCGCGGCGGTAGAGGCACTTCACGCTGGCGGCGTTCTGGCGGACGGCGGTGCGCACGCAGTCCATCGCGGTATCGCCGCCACCGATCACGACGACATGCTTGCCCTCCGCATCAAGGCTGCCGTCGTCGAACGCAGGCACGGCATCGCCAAAGCCCTTGCGGTTGGAGGCGGTGAGATAGTCGAGCGCGTCGACCACGCCGTCGCTGTCCACCCCCGACGCCTTGATCGCGCGCGGCTTGTACACGCCGGTGGCGATCAACACCGCGTCATGGCGTTGGCGCAGCTCGTCGAGGCTGGCGTCACGGCCGATCTCGAACCCGTTGTGGAAGATAATGCCGCCCGCCGCGAGCCGCTCGACGCGACGCGTGACGACATACTTCTCCAGCTTGAAGCCGGGGATGCCATATGTGAGCAGCCCGCCGGAACGATCATAGCGATCATAGACATGCACCTCGTACCCGAGCGTGCGCAGATAGTCCGCCGCCGACAGGCCGGCCGGACCCGCACCGATCACCGCCACCGATTGCCCGCGCGGACGACCGGGGACGAGCGGCTCGACCCAACCCTCTTCCCAGGCGGTATCGGTGATGAACTTCTCGACCGAACCGATCGTCACCGCGCCGTGCCCGGAGAATTCGATCACGCAATTGCCCTCGCACAGCCGGTCCTGCGGGCAGATGCGACCGCAGATCTCGGGCATGGTCGAAGTCGCATTGGACAGTTCGTAGGCCTCGCGCAGGCGGCCTTCGGCGGTGAGGCGAAGCCAGTCGGGGATATGGTTGTGCAGCGGGCAGTGCACCGAGCAATAGGGCACGCCGCATTGCGAGCAGCGCCCGGCCTGATCCTCCGCGGTAGGCGCTGCGTAGCGATTGGCGATTTCTCGGAAATCTTCCGCGCGCACGTCAGCCGCACGTTTGTCCGGATAGCTTTGCACCCGATCAACAAATTTTAAAAGATGCTCGTTCGCCATAGTCGTCTGCCTTGCTGCAGACGCCTCACTACAGACGCTTATCGCGTCTGTCACGCAATATTACCCTACTAGGTAAGCATAACTTACATATTATTTCGAATCCGTCGGCTTACGGAAGAAATTTCCACAAACATCGACGCTTATAGGTCCGATACGGCATTACCTAGCTAAAAGCCAGATCAACGCAGCACCGCCAGCGACAATGCGATACCAAGCGAATGGCGCAAAACCGCGCTTGCCGACGATCCCGATGAACCATCGCACCACCAGCAGCGCGACAATGAAGGCGACCACGAAGCCGATCGCGATCGCGCCGAACCCAACCCCGCCGCCGCTCGCCAGCTCATGCCGGTTCTTGAACAGCTCCAGCGCGGTTGCCCCCAGCATGGTGGGTATAGCGAGGAAGAAGCTGAACTCCGCCGCGGTCCGCCGCTCGACCCCGAGCGTCAGTGCGCCGAGGATCGTCGCGCCCGAGCGGCTCACCCCCGGGATCATCGCCAGGCACTGGATGAAGCCGATGCCGACGACCTTGGGCAGCGGAATGTTCGCGACGCCGGCAATATCGCCTTCCTTTACCGTGCGTTCGATGAACAGGATCGCGAAGCCGCCGACGATCAGCGCGACGCACACTGTCAGCGGCGATCCGAGCAGCGCCTCGATCTGCTTGTGGAGCGCCAGCCCGATTACCGCCGCCGGCAGGAACGCGACGAGCAGGTTGCGCACGAACCGGATCGACAGCGCGTCGCCACGCAACAGCCCGAACAACACCGCCCAGAACGTCCGCCAGTACAGCACCACGATCGCGAGGATCGCGCCGAGCTGGATGACGATGTTGAACACTTCCCAATAGGCGGCGTCATAGCCGAGCAGCGCGGAGGCGAGGATGAGATGCCCGGTCGAGGAGACCGGCAGGAACTCGGTCACGCCCTCGACGATGCCGAGCAGGATGATGGTCAACAGATCGGTCACGCAAGTCCCCCTTCCGGACGGCGCGAGATCGCGCCGCCGTTTCTATGCCGTCGCGATGCTCCGCCGTTCAGGCGGCAGCGCGCGCGCCGAACCTCCCGTTGCGGCGATAGCTGACCAGCCAGGTCGGCGCGACCGATGCGAGCGGGGTCGGGGATATTCCGAGATCAGCGAAGCCCGCCGCGCCCGAGCTGACGACGTTGTCGTGCTGGAGCATCTTCCATTGATCCTGCGTGATCGGCGCACCGGGCAACGCACCGCCCATCGCGATCAAGCTGCCGATCGCATCGGGCAGTTCGAGGAAGGTCGGCTTGCGGCCGATCGCGAGTGCGATCCACCGCATCAGCGCACCCATCGTCATCACATCGGGGCCGCCCAGTTCGATGGTCTTGCCTGCCGCCAGCTCGGGATCGGCAATGGCGACGGCGACCGCGTCCGCCACATCGCCGACGAACACCGGCTGGAAGCGGGTCTGCGCGCGCAACACCGGCACGAACCGCGTGCTCGCGATCATCGATGCGAAGCGGTTGAGGAATGCATCCTCGCGCCCGAACACGACCGAAGGGCGCAGGATCGTCGCTTGCGGGAACGCCGCTCGCACCGCGGCCTCGCCCTCGCCCTTGCTGCGGCCATAGGCGGAGTCGCTGTTGGCGTCCGCGCCGATGGCCGAGACATGGACGAGCGTCTGCACCCCGGCCGCGCGCGCTGCTTCCGCGACGACGCGCGCGCCCTCGACATGCACCTTGGAGAAATTGCCCGACAGGATACCGACCAGGTTGACCACCGCATCCGAGCCCGCAATCGCATGGGCGATCGTCTCGGGTTTGGTCACGTCGGCGCCAACGAACTGGACGTTGCCGAACGTGCCGAGCGGTTTGAGGAACCACGCCGCGCGCGGATCGCGCTGCGCCACCCGCAGGCGGACCTCGCGCTTCAGCAGCGCCTGCGCGACATAGCGGCCGAGAAAGCCGCCGCCGCCGATCACCGTCACCAGCTTGTTCTTCATGCCCGTAGATCCCTCATGCTGAGCCCGCGAAGCGTACCGATGCCGCTTCAAATCACGCAAAAGCCCTTGCCCCAGCAACAGGGCTGTTGACAAGGCCGCGCGACCCGCCCTAAAGGCCCGCCCCTACCCCGTGCCCAGATGGCGGAATTGGTAGACGCACCAGCTTCAGGTGCTGGCGATCGCAAGGTCGTGGAGGTTCGAGTCCTCTTCTGGGCACCATTTTCCCGTAAGTGGCTAATATGCCTGTAAAACAACCCCTTACGGGGGCCGCTGCACAGCGATCCGGTACGAAGCTCGGTACGCTGGAGGGCCTTTTGGCTAAAGATATTCCGTGGGTTTCCGAAGAGAAAAAGACGGGTCGTCTCCTCTTCCGTCGATCTTATCCGGCCGATGTTCGCGGGTCTTTGGGCTGGGAGAAGAAAGTCACGCTTGGCGCCAACAGGCGAATGACCGAGGCCGCCTCTCGCGTCTACTACATGGCAAGCGATGATTACGACCGCGAGGTTCGGGAGGCCCGCTTGGCGGCCAAGAAAGCTGCCGAGGCGTTCGATACCCTCACTCCGGAAGACGTCCGGGGCCTCGTGCAGGCTTACAGGTCCGATCGTCACGCCAGCATAGCCGCGAAGATGATGGAGGGCGGGGACTGGGCGTCTCGTGCCTCTGAGGGCCTTGTGTGGACTGCGGATGACCTTCAGCGCTGGAAGGTTGAGGCAGATTATGAAGAGATGGAGGGCCACTGGGGCAAGACTGCCGACAGACTCCTAGCTAAGGCGGGCTTCACGTTGTCTTCGGATGACGAGGAGAGCCGTCACCGCCTTCTATGGGCCCTCAACGACGCTGGCATGGAGCGGCAGGCGGACGACCGGAAGCAGCTAAGCGGCAAGTTTGTGGAAGCGCCGCCAAAACCTGCACAGCCAAAGAACCCCCTAGGCCGGGCTCGGACCGTTTCTGCCCTAGTTAGCGCCTACAAGCTCGCCCAGTGGGATCGTTGGGCCGTGTCGAGCCGGAAGGGTGTAGACGCGCCTTTCCGCGTCTTGGAGCAGCTGCTCGGGACCACGGCCGTGAACGAAGTGGATAGGGAGGCCGCTCGGGCTGTGTTTGAGGCCGTGAAGGCCCTTCCAGTCAGCATTGGCAAGAACCGGCATCTAAAGGGACTCACCGTTCTAGAGGCAATAGAGCGCGGCAAGACGCTGGGCATCCAAACTATAAGCCCGAAGACCGTTAACGGCTCTTACATGGCGTTCATTTCCTCGGCCTTCGAGTGGGCGCACAAGGAACGCTGGATTGATTGGAACCCATTCAAAGGATTGGCGCAGCCGGACCCGATCGACGAGCGTGATAAGCGGGACGCCTTCACGTCCGATCAGCTACAGGAACTCTTCACCGCAGCCCCGTGGGACCGTCCTCGCGCAAACGACGAGGATGCTCAGCCGGGCCGGTACTGGGTTCCGTTGATCGCACTCTTCACGGGGATGCGCCTTGGAGAGATTTGCGGGCTTCGGATAGCGGACGTGGAAACGATCGACGGGGAGCCGTGCTTCCGGGTCCGCCGGTATGAGGGCCGCAGCATCAAGACCGCAGAAAGCCGCCGTGACGTGCCAGTCCCGCAGGCTTTGCGCCGCCTCGGGCTCCTCGCCTTTGTTGGGCACCAAAGGCAACACGGCACTCCCGACGCCTTGCTGTTCCCAGACGGGGACGCAAACAACCGCCAGCAATGGGGGGCAAAGCTCAGCGAGCGCTTCGTGAAGCATTTAGCGCGACGTGAGATCACCGGGACGAAGCTCGGGATGCACAGCTTCCGGCATGGCTTTGAGGACCGCCTCAAGGCCGCAGGGCTGTCCGGGACCGCCGAGGCCCTAGCGGTCTCCGGAAGGGCCATAGCGGGCTCCCAGAGCATCTACGGGACCATCGGCGGCGGCTTCCCGATCGCCAACCTCCTCGCGGTGCTGGAGAAGCTCACATATCCCGGTCTGGACCTTTCGCACCTTGAGCCGGACAGCAGGGACGGTGAGGGGGCCTAGGTGCCTAATGCTCCACGATTGTGGATATTCTGCAATCCCAAGAGCCTGTTGACCGGCCAGCGTACAGCGGCAATCCCCGCGCCCTACAGTCGAAGGGGGAAACTATGTCGGACAGCGCTCTCCAAGCTTTCTACAGCGCCAATAGGGCGTTGATGCAGTTCATGAAGAAGAACGCTTCAGCTCGGCATATTTCGGTGTTCCTGCATGTCGCCATGAAGGACTCTGTAGATTTAAAGGCCCTCACGAAGATGGTGGGCGGCAAGCCGGGAACGGTCTACGATGACTTGCAGGACCTTGGGAAGGTCTCAGCTACCGGAAGGACCGGCTACAATCTTGTGGAGGAGGTGAAGCCTGCCGTCGAGGGCGGAGCGTACCTCTACCGGCTCACGGGGCGCGGCAGGATGGCGCTGGAGGCCATGGCGTTCCAGATGAACGCCTATCTGGCCCCGCACGTTGACGATGAGGACGACAAGCCTCTGGAGGCCTATTGGGACTCTCGGGCGGTTGTGAGGGGGTGACGAACCCTTGCCGTGTCCATAGTTGAACCTTTGGACCACGCGCTTCGATTGATTTATCTAGTAAGAATAAGGAGGCGATAGAAGTGGCCTATGTTGATAGTAATCAGCTTCAAAATCACGCTCGTCTAAGATTAGAGATTTGACGTAGTCTGCGTTATGATCGTGGTTATTTAGGGCAAACCACAAACTTCTGCGGGCGAGATGTTCGCCGCCCGGCCAACTGGCGGTAGGGTCCACTACAAACATCATCCTGGACAAAGCGGGCTTATGTGGGGTCGGATCGAACACCTCGCCATTTGAATGGCACCAGATTGCATGGTGCTCTGCGCGGGCGTATGTGTGTTCTAGCTCCCATATTCTCCAGCCGGTAATCATGTGGCCCGACTGTTCTGTGACTAAGCGCTCGACATTCTGGAAGCAGCGCCCCGTTGTGCAGCCCGGCTGAGGTTTGCCGGTGACGTACTGAAAACCCTCAGTGCCTCTTCTTTCCCTCAACATCGCTAGAATGCCTACGACAAAGGGCGAGGTAGGGTTTTGAGGCTGCAAGGGGGATAAAGTCATATTCGGCATAGAGGGCTCCAGAGACTAGGCTTTCAGTCCGTGAACCGGGCACACGCTTACCTTCTTGCAGATCAGGCCCCCGGTCAACGCGGGATCGTCCGAGGCGCCCCCTGCGAACGTTGCGGAGGTCCCGGACAGTCCTGCGTTCCTGCCGATCCGGAGGGACGCTGAAGGAGCCTGAAGAGGCCGCATGTTCACGGCTGGAACGGCCGATTTGGGCTCTGGAAAATCTTGTGGGATGTCAGCGGCTTGGAATTAGTACTGACGTATAGAGTAATGTGGTGCCCCGCCGCCGCCCGAAGCAGCCCGGCAGCCTCTCTGCTGATTTAGTGCAGACAGATAGAGAAGTCGCGCCGCCGTCTTCGAGTAGCCCAGCGGGTGCCAGCGGGACCGCCCGAGTTGCCACCCACGTAGGGACAGCCGCGCCCCTTCCGGAAGAATTGCCCCGCACATATGAGCATCGACGGGGGTACCGCTGATTTACTGCTCATATATGCATAAGTAGGACTGCTGCGGCGATATACTCCTTACATATGAGCAAGTCTGCCAAGCGCTCTCCAGCCGTGCCGGTCCGTTCTCGGGCTGTCGGGCTCTCACGCATTTTGTACGGACATAGGGAAACCTCCAGCGCCACCGCGATGCATTTGCCCCCAACGTAGGAGCAGCCACAAGGCCCGCTGCGGGCCTTATCCCTCACGTAGGAGCAGGCTGCCCCTTCGAGGCCCTAGAGACCTACGCGCTTTCCGTGCTGTCTGAAGAAGGGCTGGAGAAGCTGGAGGCACTGGAGAAGCCCGTGCGGGGCACCCTCGATCTAGCGGACGTCCTGAGGGCCGATTACGCCTTCGCCTGAACGGGCACCAGATGCAGATAGTCTGCAATTGGCGATTTACCCCATACGTATGCACTGTCGATCAAACCGCAACTTATGTTCTAAAGAGTAATCTTTAAGGGACTAGTTGCACTTTACGATGAAAGACCCTGAAGAAGGGTATTCAATGGAATAATCATAATGATAATCACTCAAGGGCCTAAAGGGTCTCAAGAGAATGCTTTAGCGTCGGTCCAATCGGCAATGGCCGAGATGCTCTCAGGAACCCTAAAGTCCTCGGTCCATCTTTTGGCATCTCTAGACCCCGGAGCCGGTAAGACTGAAGCGCTGTGTTCATTTCTCCGCTCATGGAAGGCCGATCACTTCAGCCCAGCCGGTGGCGCTCTCGTGGTCCTCGCGACCCACAAGGAAATCCAGAGCTGCATTGATCGCGCTGGGCTAGAGACGCAGGACTTCGCGGTCCTGATCCACAAGAACGCCCCTCTAGCGTCTATCGGATCGACAGACCCCGCAGCCGCTCCTGTCCTCTTCACGACCCGCGAGATGCTCCACAGGCGGTGCCAAGGCAAAACCTTCGCCGAGACTAGCTGCTATTACTACCTCGGCCGCCCTCGAACTCTGAAGGTGTGGGACGAGGCCTTCATGCCCGCCAAGGACGTAACGCTTCGAAAAGACCTGATCGTCCAGCCATTGGCCGAGCTACGTCTCCGCGACTTCCCCGCCGCAAGGACGCTAGAGGCCCTAGGGGACTCACTGAGCGCCGATCGGATCGGGCAGGCTACCCATGTAGCTCTCGCCGTCTCAAGCGCCCCTAAGGCCCTCCAGACGCACCTAGGCTTGAAGGCTGGCGATCACCTCTCGGCCCTCCAGTCCCTCGCAGGCCGGGAAGGCGTCGTCGTCGATTGCAACGGGCTGGGCCTGCACCTCGCCGGGGCCGTCATGCCCCTGCCGGAGGATTTTGCGCCCTGCCTAATTCTAGACGCCTCAGGGCGTGTTCGGGAGACCTACATGGCTATGGAGACGGCGGGCACCCTCAAGCGCCTGCCGGGCTTCACAGCCGGCTACAGCGGCCTCCGCGTCCGCCACTGGAACCGGGCGGCCAGCCGATCGACCCTCAAAGACGATGAGGCCCGGCGAGAGGTGTTGTCAGCCGTGTCCGACATCATCAACGAAGGGGACGACGCTGAACCGTGGCTAATCATCCATGCACAGGACCGCGACAGCTACAGCATCGTAGAGGAGCTGCGGGGCCTCACGATCAATCCCGAGCGCCTTGCGTTCCTCCACTGGGGCAGCCACCACGGCACCAACGAATACCGGCACATCCGCCGCGTAGTTGTCCTGGGGCTCTGGCGGCAACCCTCGCCGACCTACTCGGCCCTGCACATCGCCGCAGGGGGTCCGCTGGAGACGGCTGCGGTTAGGGAGACCGTTGAGGCCATCAAGGCCGGAGAGCATCGGCACAACCTCTTGCAGGCCGTGTGCCGCTCCTCGATCCGAGAGGGCAAGCCGTGTGAGGTGTATATCGTGGACAAGCTCAAGGGCGCCGCTGG
Organism: Sphingomonas sp. BAUL-RG-20F-R05-02; assembly: GCF_022662305.1. GTDB lineage: Bacteria > Pseudomonadota > Alphaproteobacteria > Sphingomonadales > Sphingomonadaceae > Sphingomonas. The sequence continues at coordinate 18,923 of NZ_JAKNQH010000011.1, read as the reverse complement.
GCTGCTCACGGAGACCTTCCCCGGTGCCGTAGTGTCCTCATGGAACCCTGAGGGCCTGAAGCTCCCTACGGCGGCCCTGCGGCTCTCTATGGCCATTGAGGAGGGCCTTAGGGCCAGCGGGGGCGGGACGGTGACTAAGCGGACCGTCATGGACCTGTATGGCGCCAGCGGGGCGGCCTTCCGGAAGACCGTCACGAGCCCGGCGATGGTCGATTGGATGGGACTAAGGGGACTGCGGGTGGCAACGCGGTACTTTGAGGACTTGAGGGCCGCATGAGCCGGAGGGGCTTCCGGTCCCTCTGCGGCCTTCGACGGTCCCTCGCTGTCAACACCCAACCTGTTGGCGGGATCACCCGACCTTGCGTAAACGGAGGCAATCACAACCCGTGTATTATCAATACAATACACTTAGAGGCCTAACGAATAGCAGCCGCCTTCAAACCCGATTATCTTCCCGGCCGTGCGCCCCGCATGTGCCGCTCAAGAGCGTTAGGTCCCCTCAGGACACGGCCTCCAAGACCCGGTAGACGCTCGCGCGGCCGATCCCTAGGCGCTTGGCGATCTCCGCCGGGCCCACACCCGCGTCCTTCAGCTCCCGGACCTGAGCAACGTTGATCGACGGCTTGCGGCCCTTATAGACCCCTGCGGCCTTGGCCTTTGAGATGCCTTCCATCTGCCGTTCTTTCCGTAGCGCGGTTTCAAACTCGGCGAAGACCCCGAGCATTTGGAGGAACGCCTTACCGGCTGGCGTAGAGGTGTCGATAGGCTGCTCTGTGGCCCGCAGGAACGCGCCGCGATCCTTCAAGGTTTTCACGATGGCCTCAAGGTCAGCAACGGACCGCGCAAGCCTGTCGATCCGCGTAACCATAAGGGTGTCGCCGGGTTGAATGAAGGCCAGCAACGTCTCCAGCTCCGCGCGGCCCTCCATTGCCGTTCCGCTCTTCTTCTCCGAACGAATAACCGTGCAGCCTGCCGCCTTGAGGGTGGCCTCTTGGATCGCCGTGTCCTGATCCACCGAGGAGGCCCGCGCGTAACCGTAACTATTGCTCATGTGTGCCGTTCCGTCTCGTTAGGGTCTAGATGATCCTTAAGTGAGCGTCTCGCAAATCGAAGTCAACCCTATTAAGACGGGATTAGCGTCTCATTCAAGCGTCCCGCTCAGGTATACCTCTGCAAGACGATGCGGCTGGAGGGGAAATATCCCCCCCAGAGCCCGGCCAATCCCTCCGGGCATCTGCCGACTCACTCGGCCCTGCCGCGCCAATGTTTCCCAAGGTCCTCGACGGCATCCGGCAGGAGGCGGCACGCGACACGGACACGGCAGCCCTCGCGGCGCACCGCAGGGCTCGGCTAGGCAGAGGCAGACGGTAGGCTCCCCCTACGGGTCCCTCTCGGCGCCTGCGGGCTCCTGTCGCCCCTCTTTGCCAAATCGCAATTCAAAAGTGGCGCTTCGCTCGGGCACAAATTCTGGCGTCAGACCACGCACGCCACCACGGCCGCTCCTGAGTTTTCTATGGGTCCCCTAATCCCTTTGGGTCCCATCCACCCCCTTCCGATGGAACCGGATGCGAAACAACAATCGCTCCGCAGAACACCAGGCGTCCTGAAATTACAGGGGCCCCTCGGTTCCATCCGAACCACCTCCGTTCACCTTGCCGGGTTCCTCCGATGCTGAACGGCCGCCTGAGGCTCTGCGCTTCAACCCTCCAAACCAACTTCATCGGCCTGTCGGATAGCTACCGACCATCCCGCATGATCCGCGAGACCCTTGAGGGTCCGCATCATCCCCAAAGAAACCGAAATGACCGATCAAATCGAAACCATACCCACGTCCTTACTCTTCGAGGGCAAACCCATAGCGATTGTCACCTTCGAGGACGGCGGCGTTCCCTATTTCGCCCTTGACGACCTCTGCGATGCCATCGGCTGGAGCAAGGAAGTCGCAGCCGCCAAGGTCCAGAGCTACCTGTTCCCCGCCCACGGCAAGCGCATCGCCCAAGAGGCTACCGAAGACGGCATCGTCAACGTCACTGTCCTAAGCCCGGTAGGCGTATTCTACCTCGCGGACCTCATCGACGCCCCCAAGGGCCAGCGCCTCACCGCATGGGCCAAGCGCGAGGCCCGCAAGCTCTGCCCGAACGCTTCCGAAAGCGATCCGGCGATGTTCCTAACGCTCTCGCCGGGCCGTCGCCGTCCTCCACGCCCCATGAGGTACTCCGGATGGCTCGCTGAATGGCTCGTCCTCAAGGCCACGACCAATGCTCTAGGCGCTCACAACCCCGGCCGGGAGCTGCAAGAGTTAGCGCTGGAACGTGCGTGGGAAGCCCGAGCGGAGCAGCTCAAGGCGGCGCGGGAAGCGAAGGGGGAGGTAGCATAATGGCACGTGTCCCACGCAATCGTTCATCCGCTGGGTCCTACGGCGCCCTCACCGAAGCAGAAGCGGCAAGTGCCGTCCCCCGTGGTGCTCTATCCGAGGCCGACGCGGCCCGCGCGGTCCCTCGCGGCGCCCTCTCGCAGGGGGATGTTGCCCGGCTTCAAGCCGCTGGATTGCCTGTCCCTGCGCTCCACTCGTCCCTGATGGCCGGAAGGAGCACGCTGTCCCAAGCGGATGCTGTCCGGATGAAAGGGAGCCGTTTCTTGCCGGGAGTTCCTGCGGGGTACAGCGGGCCCATGACGGAGGAAGAGGCGCAGCATTTCGCTGGAGGGGCCGTACCGTCCCGTCAGGTGTCCGGGCGGTCCTCTATACCATTAAACCGACGCTTCATGTCCGAAGCCGATGCCGCACGTCATCAGGGCTATATGTCCCAAGCGGACGCTGATCGCCAGCAAGCCCCCTCGTGGTGGAACTGGCTCGGGTTTTAGATGAAGGCATTCCTCGGCTGTCTTTAGGGGTAGCCGAGGCACTCGCGGCCCTTTGCTGGGCCCGATTCGTCGCACTACACCGGGTCGCCTGTAACGGGAGTTGCGTGTCATGCTCCATGGGGAAGAAGAGCTACGATCGGATGTGCGATTTGTGCGGCTGCTGTAAGCGCTCCGTAGCCCCTGAGGACCCAATCAGCCGTTTCGCTCACTTCTTTAGCGAACTTAACGCGATCAAATATCTTCTGAAGAACTTCGCCTGTCTTCTTGACCATAGCTTCATATGGGGGCGAGACGCCTGCGTCCGGAGACCCTCGATCCAGTGCCAGATATGCAGCAACAACTTCTCGCAAAGACGCGAAAGTCTCAGGCCACCCGTAGATGCCCACTTTTGTCAGCTTTAATACAAATGCTTCGAGCCCTTCGATTAGTGCCGAACGAATGAAATCTCTCTCCGATAACTCCCGTTCCCGAAGCCATTCGAGAAGCTGCTCGATGTCAACCACCAGCTCTTCGAGCTCTTCATTAGAAACAACAGTATATCCATATTTCGGTCGCAAGTAAGCGCTCGCCATACGAATGGGGAGCAAATTTGCATCAGTGAGATAATGACTTGTGGCATGGGCCCATTGGTTCTGAGTGCCGGCCGGGGTAAACGCGTGACGGGTCGTGTTTAGGCAGTTTACAGCCGTGTCTGCGATATCTTCATCTAGACCGACCTCCTTCATCATTTTGATAAGATCGTCGATGCGAGTGTGAATTGCAGCCAATATCCTGACAAAATCACCTGACCACGGCGGAACGCCAAACTGAGTCCCGAGATAATTTTCGCCGGAGTCGGTGGTGGACATCCGTATCCGCATGCAAAGATCGGTAAACTCTCGTGCGGGATCGGTCTGTTCGGACATTTTGGTTCCGGTAATCGCTGCTAAGCCGTTCACACTGACCCGCGACAATCCGCCGCGCAATGTGCTTGATGCGATTGCTACCTTATACTCATCCAGAGGGGCACGGTAGGGCCCACTGGGGTCGGCTTGTTTACCGATCGGCTGATAGTTCCCTTGGTTCCCTTCTGGGTTCCGGGGGTTATTTTTCAGGCTGCGATGCCCTGCGCTCCAGAAAGGTTCGGCCGAGCCCCGGAAGGATGCTAGGAGCCAAGGCCGGTCAATTAATCCCGATCGCCTCCCTTATCTCATTGATAAGGTCTATGCAGTGGCTTACGAATTCGCCGCGAGTATCAACCAATCCCCCAACCTCTGAAACATCGCCTTCGTCGAAAAAGGCTTCGCCTGCGCCTTTAATGGCGAACGGCAGTTCCGTACGTCTGGACAGTAAAGTGTTATAGCTGCGCCCTGCGCCATGTTTTAGCACGTTAACGGCCAGCCGATAATCGACGAGGCGGTCTGCTAGGTCGCAACGCTTTTTGTCGCGGAGCATCTTGTCCAGCTCGGCGTAAGCGTCATTGCACGCGAACCGTTGCTGGAGCATCCCCTCGAACGTGCCAATCACGCCTACGGCGATGAGGGTGATCGCCATTGAGCAAGTCCGAAGCCCATTCACATCAACCGTGCGTGCCCCTGTCATGAGGTTTGCCACGAGCCTACTAATGGTCTCCTCCACCTGCGCTGAAAGCATGCGAGGGGCGCGGGAGAGGTGCTCAAAGTCAGACACGGCGGCCATACGGCTAACTTGGCAGCAATAACGCAAAACGCAAGGAAGGCGCAGACGGCCGCCTCAATGTACCCTAAGCGCCTGCGGCCAATCCTCTTGCCCCGGTACGTCCTGCCAAGTCTTCAAGTCGTTGGCGTACCTCGTCGCTACTGCATCGGCGTTACGGCGCCGTTCCGCGCCCGTTTTCGCACCGCCACAACGGAGGCCTCACAGCTTGCCCAACCGTTGCCGCAGGGCCTCCCACAGGCACCTCCACGCCTCGCGCTGCTGCAGCCCCCTCAGGAGGCCGCAGGAGAGTCGTCACAGGCCATCGTCCCCTATCAGGCACCGGGAGTACCCGGAGCGCCCGGTAGTGGCCTGCCGGTCCCCTATGAGGCCCCCGGAGGCCTTGGCGCTGGGGTACGCGCAGAGCCCGGTGATGGCCTCCCGCTCTAATGCCCTTGCGGGATCGAGGAAAAGGCTTCAAGCCGTCTAAGTCGATCCCACCTCCTGCTATCGGCGCTCTAGATTGTCGTGAGCAATCAAAATGCGCCTTCTCTTGGCGAGTTGACGCAGTATTTACGGACCATGTCCCGCAAGCCTCTGCCCGCCCCGACTGAAACCGGCGTCCTAGTGCAGTCGCGGCGGCGATGCTGCATCTGTTTCGGACTGAACAGAGATACGCAACTCAAGGCGGGACAAATTGCGCATCTCGACCAGAAGAGTTCAAACAACGCTGAGACTAACCTCGCCTTCCTCTGTTTCGAGCACCACGATGAGTACGATAGCGTCTCATCGCAACGCAAGAACCTCACAATTGGCGAGGTGAAGCAGTTCCGAACGGAGTTGTATGAGAGCATCAACAAGGCCTTCACACAGCAGGTGCATTTCGGCGAAATAACGACGCCCGCAAGTGATCCCTTTGCGGGATCATGGATACGCGTTGGCTCAGGCGAGGATGGTGCCGAGCTGAACTTCACGCCGCTGCCCGACAGCTTCGAAGGGAATGTGCAGTATTACGTTTCGGGGCTTGCCCTTTACGGCACCAGCCGTCCCTATGGCCCGAACCTCGGCATCCTCGAATTCACGGGAGAGCTGATCGAAGGATGCGAAATCGTTTACGCACGACCGCTTCGCGAGGATGAGGTGACAACGACGTGGCTTCGCTTCATCGACGGAATGTTAGAAGTGACCGAGGAGAATTGGCTCGGCGCATACGGCATGAACGCGTCGTTTCGGGGGAAATACATCAAAGCGGTTTAGATAACCCTTCACCGTGGGACTTTGTTTAACAGGAGCCGCCGATATGACAGAAGAAGACGCTACACCTTCCCTGCCAACGATACATGATCGTGTTTTCAGGCCTGACCCAAACGCAGCGCTGTATCATTATTGCAGCACCGCAACTTTTCTAGCCGTTGTTGAAGGAGGAAAGTTACGGTTCAGCGACGTTAACATGATGAATGATGCTAGAGAAACCGCCTATGGGTACGGAGTATTTGAAAGTGCGGCTACCGCCGCCTTGAAGCTGGCTCGCCAAAAGCCTGAATTAGACGGCTTAGACGTCAAGTTCCTTGATAGCGTTGATGCTTATATCTCTTCCAAGCAGCTTATCAGTCACCCGGTCATATCCTGCTTTTCGAAAGACCCGGACGTGCTGAGTCAGTGGCGCGGTTACTCAGATAATGCGCAAGGCTGGGCAATAGGTTTCGACGCCAATGCTTTAAGCAGGATGCCCATTACGCTGTTTGAGGTTCTTTACGATCGCGACCGCCAGATCGAAGAAGTGCGCAATGAACTAATTTTCCTATTCTTGAAGTTCAAAGAGTCTGGGAAAGATTTCAAAGGTGCGGTTGGTCAAGACGCGGCGCGTCTAGCCAGCTACCTTCTAGCTTATAAACACTCATCGTTCCGCGAAGAGCAAGAGGTGAGGGCGGTACACGAACTGCGAGTAGATATCGCGGAGGACGGTTGGCAACTAGTCGATGAAGGAGGCGTATGCGACGGGTCGCCTGTGGCGGGGGAGACCATTCGGTTCAGAGCAGCAGGCGCGGACGTGATTGCATATGTGGATATCCCGCTGGCACGGGGAGAGGGGCCAGTGATCCGAGAGCTATGGTTCGGACCCAGGAATCAGAATGGTCCGGGCAATGCTCTATACCCGCTATCTCAGCATGGTTATCGATCGGTGGCCTTGCACCACTCAGCGTCCAGTTTCAGGGGCTAAGGCCGATCGACCGAAACTAATTTTGGCGTCACCCTCAACCGGTTAAGAAGACGGACCCACAGTTCCTCACGGTCCATCCAGTCCGGCCTCGTGGGCTCCTCAGGGATCGGCTTGATGCTCATCGGCCGTTTTGGAGCCGATAACGTCGCCCCGTCGCCTGCCGCCATCCTTCTGCCCCGGTCGCAATCACCGCAGCCTTGAGATTGCCTTAAGTAGTTTTGCGTAGGCGTAGGCTATGGTCGATGCGAGGCTTCCAACAAACCGTTCAGCTTGGCGCGACGAGCGTTATGTCGAGCGACAGCCAGTTCGGCTACCGATTAGAGTAACCTCAGCGATGATGGGGGACGTACCCGGCATCCTTCTGAACGTCTCCGTGTTAGGAGTGCATATTAGCACACCATTCGCGTTGCAGCACGGAGCGGACGCGACAATCAACGTGCACGGCGAAGCGGCTCAATCGTGTCGGGTGGCATGGTCTGTTTACGGCTTTGCCGGGCTTCAGTTTATCACGCCGCTTTCAGAAGCGACGGTTGCTCACATAGTCCATATCAGCAACCATCAACGCTGATCGTTGCTAGGTTCAGCGGTGTGACAAGCATACGGCACTCCGCTCGCTATCATCTTGAGCCGCTCAGCCCCTCAAGCGTTTCACCAGCCGGACCCAAAGTTCCTCGCGGTCCATCCAATGGGGCATCGTGGGGCCTTCAGGCGTCGGCTTGATGCTCACCGGCCTCCCTCGGCACTCAATGCACCGCAGACGCCCTCCGCAGACCTCCAGCCACTCGTTGTCCCCGTGGGCTGCAACCCAACGCTTGAACTTCACGGCATCCACGACGCCCACGTGGCCGCAACGGCACTTGGCCCGCACGTTGGCCTTGTTGCGGATGTAGTCCGAGAGGGACCGGAAGCGAGTGTTTGCGCCCATGCGGGGGCAGAATGGAACGGAAAGGGAACTGTAGGAAAGGGCGGTAGCATTTTAAGACTCGGTTTACCGCCTCCGTACACCGCCCCGTCTTACCATCGGTTAACATTTACCTTTTGTTAACCCGCAACGGCGACTTTTCAGCCGAAGACGAGGTGGCTACATGCAGAAGTCGAAAGCGGTTCCGATAAGGCATGCACCTGCAAATGACGATTGGACGCAAGGTCTCGATGATGCGGCAGTGCGCCGGATCAAAGATGCTGCTCGGGAAAACATCGATCTACTTCGGAACGGGGTGGGGCAATGTGTCCATATCGCCGTTGAGGCCTCTGAAGAGGTCGCGGCAACGATGATTGACTATGCAATTCAGCTAAACGGCCAAGCAAAGGAGGCAATCCGACGCTATGGCAGCGCCGCCGAGCGGTGGGAACGACTTCGCTAACTGTAGGCGCCGCTCGGGCCTGCCACGGCGTTGGAAGACACCTGTGGCTTCTACGGAGCCTCGCGGTTACTCGATGACAACCAGTTTTGTTTAGCAGCGCCTTGTCCGCGCCTTGGTAGTGGACGGCCATCCGAGACGGTTTCGTTTGCGGTGGTCGGGCTAGACTGTGCGAGTACGCTGCATCGGTCTAGTCCTTCAGTTACCCGGTGCGCGGACAGTTAGCGCAAGCTCAGGGCCGCTCGCCGCGAACCCGCAGCACTCCGCAGACACCAGAAGGGGCGCCGAGTACCCCCAGAACGCTCGACACGCTCCAGCGGACTCCCAGCGCCCCTACAATGGCCTCGGGACGGTATGCTACTTCTTCAAGCTGCAATGGCCTGCACGTTCCTCAACGACCCGGAAGACTGCAAGATGCCGCGCCTCGGTTGAGGCCTCTCGTGTCGTGCCCGTGCTTGAGTTTTCTAGAACCCCGTCCAGTAACTCATCGTCCTTCCCGATCGTATCTTGGCACGCCACTAGGACCGCGTCCGCGACGTCCCGAGCCGGGTCGGTGGAGGCTGCCAGTTTGCGCGACCAATCCACGATGCAAGTTTGTCCGGCGTCGGACACATGCTCGGCCTTGGGGCCTGACGCGGTGGAACAACGATCCGGGTCATAGGAGCCTGTGCAGGCTGCTAGTGAAGCCAAGAGGATGATTGGTACAGCAAGGCGCATGATGGCTCCCCAAGGTCACGACGGGCGCTTTGGCGCCCTTATACAGAAGCCCCGACACTCTTCAGAGCGCCGAGGCATCCGTCAGTCAATCCGCTGGGCGGTCAAGCCGCGAGCCGTAGGACCTCCGTGTCATTCGCGGAGAGCGCCACAGACTGGACCGGGTGTCCCTCGACGGTGCGGTCCGCCTGTTCGATTAGGAAATGGTCGCCCATCCAATGTGCCCGACCATCCTCAAGATAGACTGGCGTAACCGCGCCCTCGTGCGCCCGAAGGGTCTCAAGGTCTTCAAGGGTTAGAACCACATTCTGCATCGGCTTGCCGCTAATAGTTTCGTCCCGCTGCAAGACGACAAACAATCCGTCCCCTAACGGCTCCGCAGTGCCTTCCTCCAGTTCGATTGTAAGGACCGCAGCGCTCTCGCTCGTAATCATCATCTCAAACCCTCCCGCTAGTGACCCGCCCGAGCCCGTTAGCTCCCCCGGCGGGTTAACCGTATTGCACAAGCCTTGACTAGGTACAAGCATACGTACAAAAACGGAGCGGATGTTGTGCAGTTTACCAAGCAAAACCGCCACTTTTCGGCTCTGGTGACACAGTCCTCTTCTGGGCACCAGCACTTCTCATGTGCTTGCAGTCTCTCGGGGATCGTTCAAGGAACGACCCCCGGAGAGCACCTGCTACCCTGCTGGATCGTTCCGAAGTCTGGCGTTTTCTTCGGACTGACCGCCTCGCTATGGCGCCGCGTCGATTTGCGGGAGTGGTGGCCCGGATCGAGATGGGGATCGAACCTGTCCGCGCTAAAGCTGGCCAGTCGGTCGATACGATGCTGATGCAACCGTCGATCCACAAGCCTGCCGAACATCCATTCCGATCTGCTCGCCACCCGTTTGGCGCTTTCCGTACAGTAGCCCGCTTACTCTGGTCGCGGCGTATCGCCGCTACGACCAGACGCCGGTTAGAGCCCGTTCAGCATCTTCAGGCCCGTGCTGTAGATCGTCGGCATGCCATGCTCGATATACAGCGTCCGCGCGTAATCCTCGATCACATCGGCGCGATAGGCGGTCATGTCGTTACCGAAGCGCAGCACCACATAGTCCACCTCCAGTGCCGCCAGCAGCGCGCGCTGTTCGTCGGGTTCGAGGCACTGAATCTCGAAGTGGATGACCATCGGCAGCGCGCCGTGATCAAGGATGTCGAGGATGATCGCCTTATCCATGCCCTCGGCATCGACGACGAGGATGTCCGCCGCGCGTCCGCCAGTTTTGGCCAATACGTCCTGATAGGTGACGACCGGCACTGCGATCTTGTCGATGCACGACTGGATCCGCGACTTCATTGCTTCATCGACCGTCTTGCCGCCGATCGCATTCTTGTCGTCGTAGATGGAGGACAGGCCGATCACCCAGCGCGGCAGGTCCAGTTCCGCCACCCGCGTCGGATTGATGGCGTTCAGTATGAGTTCGCCCGGACCGGTGCCATATGCGAAGGGCAGCAGCAGCGCGTTGCGGTTGTTGCGATATCCGCGCTCCAGCGCCGCGAACATGTAAGGATTCGGCTCCAGCAACACCGCCGGCGGATCGTAGTTGATCATCACCGGGCGTAGCGGGTCGACCAGCATGCCGTCGGCCGCGCCGATCTGCCAGACCATCCGATCGTCGTCACAATCGAGCAGCCAGGCGACGACCTTGCCGAATTCAAACGCGATCCGGTCTTCCGCGTCGATCGACATATCTTGATGCAGCACTGCCGCGGTGGCGACGCTGCTGGTGCGGATCTCGCGCATTCCGGCGATCAGCAGGCCGACATCCTGCGACCATTCATCATCATACCCGGCAAGAATCGCGACGGGTTCTTGCAAATCACCCTTGCCGAGCAGATCCATCGCCTTGTCCTTGCGCGCCTGCGCGGGAAGCCAGGAGCCACCCCAGACGTGGATGCCGAAACTGTTGCCCAGCGTGCATCGGCGCACTGCCGACAGCGGCTGGTCGTAGAGATAGGGGTAGAACGCCTCGGTTCCGAGCCGGCGGTGCGCGTGGCGTTTCAGGAATGCGCCGAACAGCCATGGCCCGGTGGAAACGTTGGTGCGCGTCTCATCGAGGTCATGCGTCATGATATGGTCGAGCAGTTCGCGGAAGATCGCGTGGCCCTTCGGCGCACCGACAAAACCGACCGAGCAATATTCGGTCGAGGCGTCCTCATTGCAGACGGTCAGCGTGCGCGACATCTCGGCGACGTCGAAATGCTGGTACGGCATGATGTCGCAGTCGAGGTAGATGCCGCCGAAACGATAGAGGATCTCGTAGCGTGCGATATCAGCCCGCATGGAGAAAACCGATATTTTCTCGATCTTGTCGCGCGAAATGGTCAGCGTCGCCACGTCGGCGTCGGTCCAGGTGATAAAGCGCGCCTCTGGGAACTGCCGCTGCCATGCGGCCCAATACGCTTCGTAATGCGGCGGCATCGGCGTGTTGCCGAGCCAGACACGGTGGAACAGGCCATTTTCCAGATCCGGGTCTTGCACCACCCCCGGAGCAACCGGTTGCGTGACGGCAGTCGCGGCACTGGAGAGCGCCTGCTGATGGATCACGTCGTAAGCGCCGCGCGTCGACCCCCAGAGTTGGTGCGCGTAGACGGGATCGAGGCCGTCATAGGTGATGCCGGTGAAATGCTCCGGGATGAAATAATGGCTCGGATAGATGCGCAGGCGGATATAGCCGTACGTGCGATAGGCGTCGGTCAGGCGCTGCGGACCGACGCTCTGCCACGCCATGCGGTCGACAACGGTCGTCTCGGCCGCGATGTCCTTGATGATCTGGCCGACGAACGGATTTCCGGCTTCGCATCCGAAATAGCCTGCAGCGATCAGCCCTGGACGCGCGACTTCGTTCTCCCACGCTGCGAACGCGGCGCATTCGAGGAGAAAGTCGTCGAGCGGACGGATGCAGATGCTGTCGGCATCGACCAGCACGCCGCCGTGGCGGTAGAGGATTTCCCAACGCATCATGTCGGCGACGCCGTTGAGTTCGCGCGTCCACATCGCGTCCATATGGGCGCGGTTGATCCATTCGGTGGCGGCGAAATCCTGATTGCCCCACAGTCGAAACTCCCAATCCGGGTGCAGGGCGCGCCAGGTTTCGATGCAATTGTCCGGCCGCTTTGCGTCGTCACCGATCCAGATGACGTGAATGCGCTTTGGAATCATGTCGGCGTTACCTTCTTGGCCGGGACCGGATGCTTGCCGAGTGGTAAACAGGCATGTTTAAGTTTGTGTTATCGTAATCGGCGCGGGGAGCAGCCCGTCGAGACGGCGGCGGTGTGCGCTCTCGAACGCCGCCTCGATCGCACGGGCGTAGCGAGGCGTGTCAAACAGCGGCGCGCGGGTGCGGTTGGCGCCGAGCCGCGCCTTGATCGTCGTCAGCTTCGCCGGATCCGTGGCGAGGTCGAGCGCGGTCGCTTCATACTCCGCCTCGGTTTTCGCGATCAGATCGCGCAGGTCAATCGCGGTGAGCAGGCTCGCGGCGACACGTGCGGCGAACTGGCGGCCAATCAGGGTGAGCACAGGCAGGCCGCCCCACAACGCATCACTGGCGGTGGTGTGTGCGTTGACCGCGAAAGTATCGAGGAACAGGTCCGCATGGGCCTGACGGGCGAGATGGTCGGCATGCGGCAGCTTTGCGGCGAAGATCAGTCGCTCGGGATCGACGCCACGCGCCTGCGCTTGCTTGCGCAGGTTCGCTTCCGCAGTGGCGTTGCCGCGGATCAGCCACAGCACGCTGCCTTCAACCGCGCACAGCAGCCGCATCCAGATCGCCCATTCGTGCGGGCCGATCTTCCAGTGCTGGTTGAAGCAGCAGAACACGAAGCCGGCCGCCGGCAGGCCGACCGCGGTGCGGTCCGCAGGGCGTGGGCCGATCGGACGACGGTCGTCGTTCGGCTGGTAGCTGCCCGGCAGGCGGATGACACGCTCGCTATAATGCGCGCCGTCGTCGGGCGGGATCACCGTCGCATCGGCGATGATGTAGTCGAGGAAATCCGCGCCGATTGACCCGGGATAGCCGAGATAGCCGATCTGCACCGGCGCCATCCGCCGTGCGAACAGGCCGGAGCGTGCGTCGCGGGTATGGCCCTTCAGGTCAATCGCGATATCGAGCGCGTGGCTGCGCGCCAGAGCGACCGCCTGTGCATCGGTGAGCGCGTGCAGATCGTGGAAACCGTCAAGGTACGTCGATACGTGCTGGCGCAAGCCTTCATCTGTGTCGGCGCCGAAACTGTAGGCGTGGATCTCGAAGCGGCTCCGGTCATGCTCGCGCAGCAGGCCGGCGAGCAGGTGGATGGTCGCGTGATCGTGAAAATCGGCGGAGAAATACCCGAGCCGGATTCTGGCGCCCGGCAGCGGTGGCGTCAAAGCGATGTCCGCTTCGTGGGGCAGAGCTGCGGCGAAAACGCGCGCCCTCGCCAGGCTTCGCGCGGGATCGTCCTCGAACGGCAGCGCGGTGAACGGCGCGATCGGCTCGACGCCAGACGCAGGTTCGATAGGCAGGGCGGCGAATGTGTCGCGCCCGGACCAGTCGCACAGATGCGCGTCGAGACTCAATGTCTGTGCGCGCAAGGCGGTATCGTCGGGGTGCAGCGCCAGTGCGTGCGTGAAGGTGGCATGGGCCTCCTCCAGCGCCCCGGCCAGCGAAAGGGCGGTGCCGAGGTTGACGAGCGACGGCACCACGTCCGGTGTGACCGCGACCGCCTGCCGGAAAGCCGCGACGGCAGCGTCGCGAGCGCCCATCTCAAGGTGCGCATAGCCGAGATTGGTCAGGGTATCCGCATGATCCGGCCGTATCGCCAGTGCCCGCGAATAGAAGGCGGCCGCTTTGCCGAACGCGCGCCGCTCACGCAGCAGGTTGCCGAGATTGTAGAGCGCGTCGGCATGATCGGGCCGCAGCGCCAACGTGGTGTGGTAGGCAGCTATCGCCTCATCGTCGCGGCCCTGCGCACCGAGTAGATTTGCGAAATTATAGTGCGCCTCGACCAAATTGGGCCGGAGGGCGAAGGCGCGGCGATGGCAATCCTCGGCTTCCGCGAGCCGCTCCTGCCGCCGCAACGCAACCCCGAGATTGGTGTGAATGACCGCATCGTCAGGTTGCGCTGCAAGCACGGCGCGGAACGCCGCCTCGGCACGCGCGGCATCGCCGACGCCAAGATACGCGGCGCCGGCTACCCCGTGCAGCGCCGTCACGTGTGGGAAGCGCGCGATCAGCGCCTCGGTGTCTCGGGCTGCCTGCGCGTGCTCGCCCCGTGCATAGCTGGCCGAGACCGCCGCTACGCCGGCTTGCAGAACGGCGTTGTCGTTGTCCGGGGGGGCGAGGCGGGCTAATCCCTCGACCGCCTTGCGGTTGCCTGGGTAGCGCGCCAGTACCTCCTCAAGGAGGCGCCGCGCTTCCGCCACATCGCCACGCCGCTCGGCGCGTTTCGCCTTGGCGAAGATGGTGTCCGTTCCGCTCATCCCAGCACCGCCAGCTGTGAGCGCACGACACCCAGATTATGCGCGGCAAGGTGGCTGCCGCGCCCGGCTACGCTGCCTTCCAGTGCTGGCCGCTCGCCAATCGCAAGGCAGCGCTCCCATGCACCGCTCGCCAGCGGTAGCCATTTGCCGATCGCTTGTCGGGGATCGGCAATCGCCTGCTCGAGCAGCACATCGCCAAGCACGAAGAAGAAGTCGGGCGATTGCGCCCAATTGCCTAATTCGGCATCGGCGAGGTCGAGCGCATCCTGCAAGCGCCCCGCCCTGGACAGAGCCTGTAGCGCGCAGACGACGAGTTCGTGCCGCCAATTGGCATCGGCGGGAGTCACCGCCAGCGCCAGCGCATAGTGGGTGCAGGCGTCAGCTCGGTCCGCGCGCATGTCGGCATCCTTGCCGAGCTGGTAAAGCAGGTACGGGTCGTTTGGGCGTTCGCTGAGGTCGCCGAGCAGCAACGCGTGGTTGCGGCCATGCTTGCCGGTGATCTGCGCGTCGAGATAGCCGTCGTGGCCAAGATGCAGGTCGATTCGCGCGCGCGGCAGATCGGAGGCGACCTGCTCATGCACGCGGCCTTGATAGCGCGTGCCGCGTGGCAGTACGCGCGTGATCCAATTGCGCGTGGTGGATGCTCCTTCGGCATCGCTATGGATACACACGCGACCAAGCCGGGGCGGACCCGCGCACCATGCGCGAAGGTGTTCGCCACCGCTGTTGAGCCACTCGTCGGCGTCGAGCACGAGATTGAAGTCGGCGTCGGCGAGCGCAAGCGCCTGATTGCGAGCGACCGCGAAACTGTCCGGCCACGTCATGTGGTGCACCTCCGCCCCCGCGCTGCGGGCGATGGCGGGGGTGTCGTCGGTTGAGCCTGTGTCCAGCACAACCATGCGATCGACCCAAGGCGCAACGCTGTCGAGGCAACGCGCGATGCAGCGCGCCTCGTCTCGGACGATCAGCGCGGCGGCAAGGACAGGACGGCGCTGCGGCATGGGTTTCTCGATCAAGAGGGTGTTGCCGCTCTTGTCGCAAGTCATGGTTAACAAACGCTTGAACATCGCGGTGGCGTGTTCGCGTTGCGGAGCCATATGCTTGCACGGCAGTTCTCAAGTGACCATTTCCCGAAGGATTGTGCATGTTGAAATCCGGTGTTCTCGCGGTGATCCTCGCCACGTGTGCGATCACGCCCGTCTGCGGTGCGCCCGTGACGGGCTCGGCCGGCGTTGCCGCGGGTGTGGTGATCGACGAAGCGTATCGCCGCGAGTTCGGCGTGTGCGACCGGACCGATACGTTCTACGGGCACGCAGTGCACGGGTGTCGCAATGATCCCAACGCGGTGACGATGCTGCGGCGACGGGCGGATGGCGCGATCGTCTATGTGTCGAAGCTCGCGGTTGATCTCGATGGCTCGCCGTTCGCCTGTAGCCCGAATCATGGCGCAATGGATCAATGTCCGACCTCGCTGATGCTTCCGGACGGTAAAGGCGGGGAGGTGCCGGTCGACGCCGATGCGGTGCCTTATGTGGTGATTCCATGGGCGGGTCCGCGTGATGTGCGGGGCAGGTTTACCGCCCTGACGGGCGTGCGTACCGGTGATTTCGGGTACGTGACCTATCACGGCGTCACTGTGCCCGTGATCGTCGCCGACACCGGCCCCTTCGAGAAGCTTGGCGAAGGATCGCTCGCGCTGCATCGTGCGCTCGGGCGTGAACTCTGCGCCGCGCGTGACCGCAAGGGACGGTGTACGCAAGTCGTCGATCCGATGGAAAGTATCGGCGGCGACGTCACGACCGTGCTGTTTCCCGGCAGTGCGCGCCATGACCTGACGCCCGCGACAATAGCAACGACAATACGATCGGAGGTCGCGCGGCTGCGCGCATCCGAGAAGCACGCGGGCTAAGGGTCGGTCGCGGGTCAAAGCGTTAGCAGGCTAGGGGGCGGGGTTGAATGCAGCGGCCCGCACACGTTGAGTCGGCAGGGGCGGTTTGATACGGGGCATCCACATCTTTCTGGCAGTATCCTTCCTGGCTCCTGTCCGGAGCCGCTGCTCTGGTTCGGGTGGCAAGGAGGCGCGATTGCGACGACCTGTACGCGTGACGATACGGTGGCTGCTGTGCGCGCTGTCGCTGATCCTGATCGGCGTGCCCGCGTCGGCGCAAACGCCGCCGCTCGCCGCGACCGTGGCGCAGATCGGCCAGGCCGAACACGATCTCGGTGCAGTCGACCGGGCTCTGGATACCCGCGTCGATGATGAGAAGCGCAAGGATCTGCGCACGAGCGCGATGAAATCGCAGCAAAGCGCGCGCGATGCCGCCGGCGCGCTGGAGGATCAACTGACTCTGGTGCAGGCGCGGTTGACCGAGCTCGGCGGCGCTCCGTCGGGCGGTGGTGAAGCGCCGGAGCTGCACAACCAGCGGGCCAGTCTGACGCGGCAGCAGCGCACGATCGACGTCGCGATGCGCCGTGCCAAGCTTGCCGATGTCGAGGCGCAGCAACTGCTCGACGAGATCGACCGCAGCCAGGCTGAACAGTTCGGCCAGACGCTCGCCACCCGCGTCGATTCGCCGCTTACCCCGTCCTTCTGGGCCAACGTCATCGCGGCGGTGCCGCGCGATGTCCGGCGCACCAGTCTGTTCCTGTCGCAAGGCGGCACGCAAATTCGTGCGCAGTGGCGTGGTGGCTGGCCATGGCAGGCGTTTGTCGGACTGGCGCTCGCGATCACGATCCTGTTCCCATTGCGTCGTGCGACCCGCCGTGCAGGCCAATCATACCTGATTGAGGACGCACCCGGCCACCGCCTGCGCCGGTCCGCAAACGCGTTGTGGCGGGTCGCGACCGGCACGTTGTCGCCTTTGTTGGCGGCGGTGGCGGTGGTGCAGGGCATGCGCTGGGCCGGGTTGCTGCCGAGCCGCTGGAGCAGTCTGCTCGACGCATTGGTGGTCGCGGGCGGATACGCGGGCTTTAGCGCAGCCGTGACCGGCGCGGTGCTGATGCGCAGCCAGTCCTCGTGGCGGATCGCGCCGATCGACGACGAAACCGCGCGGCGTCTGCGCCCGCTGTCGCTGCTGCTCGCCGGGCTGGCTGGCGTGAGCATCGTCGTGGATGCTTTCAACACCGCGATCGGCGCCAGCGGTGCCGCGATCGTGTTGACCGAAGCGGTAAGTGCCATGCTCCACCTTCTGCTGGTCGGCGCTTTGTTGCTCTCGCTTGGGCGGTTGCGTGGGCAGCGGCTCGATCAGGAAGATGCGAACAGTCTGTCGGTGAGTGCGACGCTGGGCGCGGCGATGCTGATCCTATGGGTGGCGGTAGCGGGCGCCTTGATCGCGCTGGTGCTCGGTTATGTCGGTTTCAGCGTATTCGTCGGCCGCTTTCTGGGATGGACGGCGGTGTTGGGCTGCGCGTTGTACCTCATGACCAAGGCCGTCGACGATTTCTCGACAACTGTGTTCGTACGCAGCAGTCGGGTGGGCCTGACCTTCACCCGTGCCTTCGGGGTGCGCGGCAGCGTGGTAGAGCAGTTCGGCATCCTGTTGTCCGGCTTTCTGCGACTCGCACTGGTCGTCGTCGCACTCGGGCTGTTGCTGTCGCCGTTTGGAACAGGCGGCGGCATTGGGACGCTGTTCGGCCGCCTCGGCACGCTTACGCAAGGGCTGGAAATCGGCGGGGTAGCGATCTCGCCTGGCGTGATCCTGCGTGGCGTCGTGGTGCTGTTCGTCGGGCTTGCCCTGGTGCGTGGTCTGATGGGCTGGCTCGAGAACCGCTACCTGCCCGCGACCGATCTCGATGGGTCTAGCCGTAACTCGGTCAGCCTCGTGATCCGCTATCTCGGTGTCGCGCTGGCCGTACTGTGGGCGCTCTCATCGCTCGGGATCGGCGTCGAGCGTATCGCGTTGCTGCTATCGGCGCTGTCCGTCGGTATCGGTTTTGGCCTTCAGGCGATCACGCAGAACTTTGTCTCCGGCCTGATCCTGCTTGCTGAACGCCCGATCAAGATCGGCGATCTTGTGCGTGTTGGAACTGACGAAGGCGATGTGAAGCGAATCAGTGTGCGATCCACGGCGATCGAGCTTGGCGACCATTCGACACTGATCGTGCCGAATTCCGAGCTCATTACCAAGTCGGTCCTCAACAAGACGCTCACCGGCCCGCTCGGGCGCGTGCAGATCCAGTTTTCGGTGCCGCTCGGTACGGATGTCGACGCCGTCGAACGAATCGTGCTGGAAGCCTACACCGAGGAGAAAGCGATCCTCTCTGCACCACCGCCTTCGATCTTCATCGACTCAATCGTCGACGGGCGCATCGTATTCAACAGCTTCGCCCATGTGAGTGGGCCGCGCGCTTCCTACGGGGCGCGAAGCAACGTGTTTAAAGCCGTGCTGCGTCGGCTGCGGGAAGAGAGCATTGATATCGGCACCGTCGCGCAGCGCCTGGAACTTCTGACGTCCCCGTCCGAACCAAAGGCTGAACAGCAGGAGTAGCGCGCCCTCAGGCGTCGGACATGTCCCGGGGCGGAGTTGCGGTCGAGCAAACGTTTAGCTCTGGTCCGTGGGCAGGGAACGGAAAAAGTTCGGAATGTTGGAAAAAACAGTTTGACGATGTGTGG
>NZ_JAKNQH010000010.1 GCF_022662305.1 Sphingomonas sp. BAUL-RG-20F-R05-02 | reverse complement strand
TGGACACCGCGAGATGAGTTCGATGTCATTGGCAGGAGCCGCTTCTCAGGACCAGTTCGCCATCTGACGCAAAGGTGCGAGACCTTGTTCGAACGGCAGTGGCAAACGACGAAACGTTCGGCTAGCGCGTGGACTGACGAAGTTGGCTCATGCGTGCGGACAACGCCGATCCCCGCTTAGAGATAGTGAGGCGCTGGACGCGGAACTCAGCATTCCTCCGCATCTGCCGATCGTCGACGTGCTGAAGCATGGGGAGGTCAGCGGACCGCCTCGTCCGCTAGGTTGAACCCTCTGAGCCGCACGCTGCCGGTGCCGCTCTGCATTGGGTATCTGACGGTGATACGACGCGCTTCGCCAGGCAGAAGCGAGATGTAGTTGTCGCTGAAATAAGCCGGCAGGATCTGCTGACCCTTGGCATCGAAGAGCGTGAGTTTCGCTTCTATAGCCGGTGTGGGGCAGTCGTTGACCAGATTGATCTCGATAACGCGCTCACCGCTGTCCGATCCCGCAGCGTTTGCGCTCGCCGTCAGATGAGCGGTAGGCATCGCCGTAAGTGCTTTAAGCGCCGCAGGATGTTCGGCCTGCCAATAGAAGTTGTCCGACAGGCGGGATCCGTCCTTCGCCGTGGCCTCCAGCCGTATCAGGACGGGACCCTTCGTGAGCGCCATCGTCACGTCGAGAGGCATCACCTCGACCACGCCGTTCGCCGGCACGTCGATCGTCCGCTGGAGCTTCAACACCTCTCGGTTATTGAGCGTCACGACGTGCGCGCGTACGGTAAGGCCTGCAAAGGAGCGCAGCGTCGTGTTGGCCACGACGATGTGCCTGTCGGGAAGGTTCATCTGCACGTGCAGCGGCTCCATGCCCTTCTTCGCGCCATAGAAGGAGGCGTGGGTGTCGTAGTCCCATGAATAGATCTGGAAGTCCGTCGACGGCCAAGCTGGATGGCTCATCCATAGCATGCGGGCGCTGTTGGTGGTCCAGAGTCCAGCGTTGAAGCCTTCAAAGATCGCACGGTGCGACTCGTAGTTCAACATCTGCGCCTTGCGTTCGAAATCATCCAGGCTGCTTGGCGCGCCGAACTGGCTCGTGAGCGCCTCGTTGAAGCTCGTGACCGCGACGGCACGTTCCTGGTGCCAGTCGTGGTACGCCCAAGTGTCGTTGATTGGCCAGCGGTCGGCCGCTGGTACGGCGCGCGCCCACGCTTCGCGCGTCGGAAAGCTGTAAGTGCCGACCTCGACGGCGAAGCCTCGCGCGAAACCGGTGAAGTAACCTGCTGGTTCTCGCCAGTTGTACGGACCGGAGCCGGCGAAGTTGATGATCCGCGAATTACCTTTGTACAGTCGGGTACCGTCCTCCTGCCACACCATGTCTTGAAGCGCGGTTTGCAGAATCGGTTGTGGTACGCCCTCGTTACGCCCGATCCACAGCACGATGGATGGGTGGTTGCGAAATCTCCGGACAGTGTCGCGTGCATTCGCTACGAACAGCGGCACGTCCTCCGCCTCGGCATCGTTGTCTTGGGTCGACTCCCAGAAGTCGTTGATGACCATGAGACCGTATTGGTCCGCAAGCGCGTAGAACGCCTCCTCCGTACTCTGGCCCATCCAGTTGCGGATAATGTTCATTCCAGCCTCGCGATGCAGCCGGAAGTAGGGTTCCAGCCGCGGACGGTCGACGCGCTTCATCATGTCGTCCATGCCCCAGTTCCCGCCGCGGGCCGCGATCGGGACACCGTTGACATGCAGAACCAGGTGCGGCGACAGCCGCGGATCGGAGCGTGCCGGCGACACCGCTGGGGAGCGTTCCGCACCGGGAAAGAGCGAGTCGGCCCAGCCCCCCGGAACCTTGCGCAGGGCCTGATGGCGTTCGTCGATTATTGGCGTGCCGAGCTGGCGGGCCAGGCCGAGGTCGACTTGAATTCGGCGCAGGTCCCCACTGTCGTCCAGGGATGACAACTCGTATGTCACCTGTCGGATGCCGAAACGCACCTCCCGGGTGTCCGAGACGGCTCCGCCGACGGCTGCACTTAGTCGCAACGTGTGCAGCGCCGGATCTCCATAGCCGTTTGGCCACCACAGTTTCGGATGCGCGACACGGAGCGCCGGATGCTCTTTCGGCCGTAAGTTTACCGTGATGGAGGCGCCTGCAGGCACCGTGACGCTCTGTTCGATGACGACGTCGTCAAAGGCTGCGCGAACCACAACGGCCAGCGGGGTCCGCGCCGCATTGGTGAGGGGAATGTCGATGTGGATCTCTGCCAACGAGTTGTCTGGCTTCGGCAGCATCGTCACCACCTTGGGATCGCCCAGTGCGATCGCATCCGTCGCGGCGAGCTCGACACCCTGCCACAATCCCGTGTTGCGGTCCCGGACGCCAGGAAGCCAATCCCAGCCCTCCGTCGAGGAGAAGGTCGGACCATCGATCTGCATCGCCCCGCCGTTTTCCCCACGCCCTGCCGTCAGGGACTGTTCGTGAGGAATGCCCGGATGCGGCGGCGGGGAGACCCGGACGGCGATGGCGTTCCGCTCTCCCGCCCGCAGCAGTCCGGTCACATCGAACCGGCCGCGGACGAATGCACCCTTAATGTCCCCCATCGCCCTGCCATTTACCCAAACGTTGGCGGCATAGTTGATGCCGTTGAAGATCAGCTCCAACCGCTTACCCGCTTGTTCGGCAGGAACGGCAAACTCCGTCCGATACCAATAGTCCTGCCGCGCCAGCCGCTCGGGTATCGCCATGTTGTTGAGACCGAATCGAGGATCGGGGTAGACGCCCCGATCGACGAGCGTCGTCAGCGCTGTGCCGGGTACCGTCGCAGCGTACCAGCGCCCCGCATCGAAACCCGGCCGGGAGAGTACCGCGCCGTCAGCTGGCACGAGCGGCGCCTCTGCCATCCGCCAGCCGTTTACCGCAAACCGGCCTTGCGCCGTCGGTGCCAACGCCAGTACGTCGGCAGTGCGAGTTGCGGTTGGGCGTGAGAAGGGCGCTTGCCCTCGCGGCAGGGTCCAGGCGCGTTGCGGGATCGCCTCACCATATTGCGTTCTGACTTGGAGCGGCCAACTCGGGCTGGCATCTTCGAAGGCGACCAACTCATCGTCCGGCAGCCGGCGCGCGGCAGCCGCGACCTCCCGGAGATCCACTCGGGACACGTAGGTGAGGGCGGCCACGGCACCGGCGAAGGGGGTGTGCCCTGGTGATCGCGGACCGATCACCACCAGTGCCGCGGGAGCGCTCGCCGGCGCGGTGCCGCTTGCGACCTGCTCTCCATCTAGGAACAGGCGGAGCTCTCCATCCTGGTCAACGGCGGCGACGTGATGCCAGCGTCTCGGCGGCAGCGGGTGACCGCCGACCAGCAACTTGTCACCCAACAGCAGCGCTGCCCGCCCGTCGGCGAGTATCAGGGTGCGAGATCCCGCCTGCCCCGCGGTGCCCAAGCCGCCGACGACCACTCGCCCCGATGATCGCCGTTCGGCCTTAATCCAGGCGCTCAGCGTCCACCTCGGGGCAGGTGGCAGCAACTCTCCATCAACGTAGCCTTGCGCCGGTCGGGAGATGCCGTCTCCTCCCGCGATGAACCGGGCGTTGTAGGGGCCGATCGTGTCGAGTTTAGCCCGCGGAAGTCGCGGCGACGGCCACTCGACCTGCTGCGCGGGCGAGACGCCGGCAAGTGCCAAGCCGCCAACGAGAAGCCAGCGGCCCTTCATGCGACCTCTCCGATGTAGGCGATGCCCGGGGCGGAGACCCCGGGGCCGTGGGGGGCAAGCCGGCCGTCTCCCGCGATGCGGAAGCTCGCGATGCTACCACTGCGTTCATTGGCTACCAGGAGGCGAGATTGACATGCCAGCAACCGAATAAAACGCGGCCATCGGCCTCCGCAGCCAACATGCTCGATGAGGCTTGGTAGGCCGTTGGGAGCGATCGCGAACAAGGCGACGCTGTCGTGCCCTCGGTTGGATACATACAGGCACGTCCCAGCCGCGTTCAACGCGATCTCCGCTGCGCCGTTGTCGCCGGCATATCCCAAAGGCAGACTGGACACAGTCGCGATCGGTCGCAGCTGCGCGTTGCTGCCGGTTGCCAGTACGGTCACCGTACTCGCCAGTTCGTTGACCAGATAAACTATCGGTAGGTGAGGGTGAACGGCGAGGTGCCGCGGGCCGGATCCGGGAGCCGCCCGGTAGGCGATCGTCGCCGCGCCAAATCGTCTCGTTCGTGGATCGAAGGGATAGGCGAAGATCGCATCCGCGCCGAGATCCACCGCCCACAGCCAGCGACCGTCGGCGGTGAAGCCGACCCAATGGGCGTGTGCACGCTCCTGACGTGCTCGGTCTGGTCCGCTGCCGTGTTGGAGCCGTACGTCTGCAGGGCCGAGCGGCAGTCCACTGTCCAGGTTCAGCTGGAAGAACGCGACGCTGCCGCTGCTGTAATTGGCCACGACGAGCACCGATTGTGCGCGATCGAGCGCGAGGTGGCAGGGATCGGCGCCGCCCGAAGGCAGGCGGGCAATCCTGTCCCATCGTCCTGCCACCGTGCGGAAGATGGCGATCATGCCGTTTTCGGCTTCCTCCACCAGATAGTGCAGCCCGAAACGCGGGCTATAGGCGCCGAACGAGGCATTCGGCGCGCTGCTTACCGCATCATGGGTTCGCCATTGCTCGCCGTCTGCATCGTAGCTGAGTGGCAGCAGTCCTCGGCAACCTTCATGATCATAGCCACTGGCGAACAGGTTGACGCCGCCGCCGCGCCGGGCGGCCGCTCGGTTCGGCAGCGAAGCCGCCCCGAGACCTGCCAGAACCGTGCGCTGCGACACTTGGTGCAGCATTGAAGGTGACTTCACCCAATTTCCTCTCAGACGAACGCACTAAGCAAGAGAACAAATAAAGGCCGAACGATCCGACCAAAGTCTCCATGAGCGACCAGGATCGGAAGGTGTCGCGGATGCTAAGCTGGAAATATTCCTTGAACATCCAGAAGCCGGAGTCATTCACATGGCTGCACATCAGACTTCCTGCCCCAACGGCGAGGACCATCAGATTGGCGTTTGCGCCGGTCGCAGCAATCACCGGCTTCATCATGCCGGCAGCTGTCAGTCCGGCAACCGTCGCTGAGCCCAGGGCGATTCGGATCACGCAGGCAAGCAACCAGCCGAGCACGAGGAGCGACAGCGGCAGGCTAGCAAGTCCGGCCGCTATCGAGTGGTCCGCCCCGCTTTCGATGAGCACCTGCTTCAACGCGCCCGCTCCTCCGATTATGAGGATGATCGGGGCGATGTCGCGGATCGCAACGGCGAAGCCGTCCATCATCGCCCGTCTGCCCATGCCGCTCGCCCGGCTGAGCAGCGCCATGCTGATCAGTATAGTTGCGAGCAAAGCCACCATTGGATTGCCCGCGAATACCGTCGCTGTGTGCATTTGGGGCAGAAGATGAAGCGTGGCTAACAAGGTCGAGCCTGAGATCAACAGCACTGGCAACAGCGCGCAAGTGAAGCTGCGTATCGCTCCCGGCAGCGACCGGTCGCGCGGCTCAGCAGCGAACAGAGCCGATGGCGGAGTTTCGATCTTCTTCAGCGTCGACGCGAACATCGGGCCGGCGATGGCCAGCGTCGGCAGGCCGACGATTAAGCCGTAAACCAGCGTCAGCCCTGTGTCGGCACGGAATTGCAAAACAAGCGCGGTCGGCGAGGGATGGGGCGGCAGGAAACCATGAGCGATCGACAGCCCAGCCAGCATTGGCATGCCGACCTGCACTGCCGGTAGACCTGACCGATACACGACCGAGAAGATCAGAGGTACCATCAGTACGAAGCCGACATTGTAGAACAGCGGGATGCCGACGAGGAAGCCGGTGGCTGCCATCGCAACGGGTATACGAGACGATCCCAGCAGCGACATCAAGGTCTCCGCGATCTGCTGCGCCGCGCCGCTGTCAGCTATCAGCTTGCCGAACGCCGCCCCCAGAACCACAATGGCGACGATCGAGCCCAGCATCTCGCCAATGCCTTTTTCGATCGTCGTAGGAACGGTGGCCAAGGGCATCCCCAGCAGAATTGCAGCCGTCACCGCCGAGATGACAAACGCGATCAAAGGCGGCGTTCTTAATGCGGCTATGAGCAGCACCAGCACGACTACTGCAAGTCCGACCGCCAACAGTGTCACGCCGCCCTCCTTTTCTGCTCGCGGCGAGTTGGCCAAATCGGGTCGTTTCCGATGAGACCGGCGGGTCTCCGAGGCGCCCTGATCAATTGATGTTCAACGTATATGCGGCAGATCAGTCCGGGCTTAGTCCCTTGGCCACTTGCCGTGCGAACTGTGCGTTACGAACATGCGACTGCGGTCCGACGACGCCACGCACTGACGCCGGCAGGTGATCGGCCGCACCGGAGGCGTCGTCCTTGAACACGAAATGCTCGAACCAGCTCTGCCATGCCGCGCGATGCGCCGGTGGCAGATCACGCATTGCAAGGATGGCGTGCATCAATGCGCCAAGCGGCGACACCGCGTGCGGCTCACCCCACCAGTAATTGACCATCACGTTAAAAGCCGACGTCGCGTTGACGCTGTGCCACCAGATTGGCGGAATGAAAAGGGCGTCGCCCGGTTCCAGATGGGCGGTGATCGCGTGTCGGTTCGCCTCGGCAAACTTTGGATAGCGCTCCAGATCTGGCTTATCGAGATCGACCATGCTGACGGGCGGCCCGGCGATGGTGAAGTGCAGCGGGCCCACGTACAGGTTCTCCAACTGCTCGGGTGGGAACAGTGTGAAGCGTCGCTTACCGGTGACGACGACGGCGACGTTGCTCGCCTCATCGAAGTGCGTCGCGACATGTGTCCGGTTGCCGATCCACACGCGCGGCTTGGCTCCAGGCATCTCGAAGGGGAGGGGGTTGTCGGCCGCCCAGCCCGCGAGATGATCGTCGACGCCGGCAGCGCCCGCATACAACGCGTTCGGCGCTTCTGCTGAGCGCATCGCCAGAAGCTTGTCGAGCAAGGCGCTTAGCGGCCCGAACCGTTTCTGAAAATTGCACCCTGAGATCGCGTCGTCGTAGAAAAACCGGCCTTTGATCTCGGGCGGGCCAATCAGAACTTCCGCGGGTTTGCCGCGATCCATCGCCTGAAGGTAGGAGACGAGCGCCTCATCGGACCGCCGACCCGCAACGACTGCGGGCCACGCGGCAGCTTGGCCGCGCAGGATGATAGGCTGAAAGCGCGGCATGATATCAGCCGCGAACTGCGCAGCATCGACCGGTCCGGTCTCCTGGACGACGTTGTGGCTCGCGATAACCGCGCCGGAAATTTCATTGTCGAACCGTGCGGACGACATCGCCTATGCTGCCTTCATGCTGCAATTATTCGCCAGAAAGGTGGCATGCGGCGTCGAGAGCGCGATGGCCTTGCCGATTGCATCGCGCATCCGGCTCATTGCGGCGTCGAGTTGGTCGCCGCTGAAGTGGTCAGCTAGCGGATCGTAGCGTTCGGGCAGGATTCCCAGGCCGACAAACATCGAAAGCCAGCTCGGATCCTGAAAGGATTCCCATTCGTAACGCACCATCGTCCCGCGGCTACGAAACTGGCGCAGTTTGTAGGCGAGCGCCTCTGGCAGGACGAGGTCGCGGCAGGCATCCCACATCGGTTCGCCCGTCCGTGCGTTGCCGTAATAATGCAGCACAAGAAAATCGCGTATGCGCGCATATTCGAGCGTCGTGATGCGGTTGAACTCGTCGGCCAGAGCAGGATCGAACCGGCGGTCGGGGAACAGCGACACCAATCGCTCGATCCCGCTCTGGATCAGTGTGATGCTGGTGGATTCGAGCGGCTCGAGAAAGCCGGCAGCCAGCCCGAGTGCGATGCAGTTGCGGTGCCAGAAACGCTCGCGGTGCCCGGTCCGAAATCGCAGAAGGTTAGGCTCGGCCAGTGGCGCGCCTTCCAAGCGACTCTGCAAGGTCGCGACCGCCTCGTCGTCGGAGACATGGCGGCTGGAATATACGTAGCCGTTACCAACGCGGTGCTGGAGCGGTATCCGCCATTGCCACCCGGCGGGCAGCGCGGTGCTGCGCGTGAACGGCGTGAGCGCGGAGGTCCGTTCGCAAGGGATAGCAACTGCGCGGTCGCACGGCAGCAGATCGATCCAGTCCTCATAGCCAATGCCGAGCGCACCGCCGAGCAGCAGGCTGCGAAACCCGGAGCAGTCAATGAACAGGTCCGCTTCGAGCGTCCGCCCATCGGCAAGCGAGACGCTCGCGATATTACCACTTTCGCTATCGAGTGCGACCCCGTCGATCGTACCCTCGACATGAGTGACACCGTGCTCGCGAGTAGCCTTGACGGCGAGGAAGCGTGCATACAGACCGGCGTCAAAATGCACCGCCCAATCGAAAACCCCCAATTCATTGGCGGGTTTATTGGGCGGCGGAAGGACGTGGTTAGCCATCGCGAGTTC
The DNA here is from genome assembly GCF_022662305.1 of Sphingomonas sp. BAUL-RG-20F-R05-02. Lineage (GTDB taxonomy): Bacteria > Pseudomonadota > Alphaproteobacteria > Sphingomonadales > Sphingomonadaceae > Sphingomonas. The sequence goes on along the minus strand of NZ_JAKNQH010000010.1, from coordinate 83,411 downwards.
TGTGCACAGGCTGTACGCGGCCAGCGGCGTGGCGTCCCCCGCCAGCCGGCGCTTCAGCCAGTAGTGGTGAAAGGCGACGCCGCGCGACGAGGTGCCGTACAGGCCGAACGGATGAAAGAACGATGTGCCTGGGCCAGCCCAGCCGCAAAATTCTATGCCAAGTTTAAGCGTGCCCTGCGTGGCGCGCATGACATCGAAATCGCTAGCACCAATTGCCCGGAAATAATCGCGGATCGCTGGTACGGTGGCCTCGCCGACGCCGACAGTGCGGATGTCTGGCGATTCCACGACGGTGATCGAAACGGGCTGCTTCTCAAGGCGCCGCGCGAGCAGCGTCGCCGCCATCCAGCCGGCGGTTCCGCCGCCGACGATCAGAATGGAGCGTATCGGAGCCTCGGTCATTCCACTGTCCTACAATCCAAACCGTCATAGGAAAAGAACCCCGTCCGCTGCTCCAAGGCAGCAGACGGGTAGGGGGGAGGGCTCGTGACGGTTCAGAATTTGATGCGCGCACCTGCGGTGAAGCGGCGCTCGAAGATGTTGTTGAACGCCTTCTCGTCCGGCCACGTCAGGTAATACTTTTCGTACTCCCCGGTCAGGTTGGAGCCTTGGCCGTAGATGGTGAAATGAGGATTGACGTCATAGCTGATCGAAGCGTCGACGTAGTTGGTTGGCGCCTGATATTCCTCCAGCCCGACGATCCCACCGAAGTCCGATTGCACCGCGCGCTTCGACCGGTAGTTCCAAGCGACGCGCGCTTGGAAGCGGGCATCCTGATAGTAGAGCGCTGCGTTGGTCTGGATCTTGGAATTGTCCTGGAAAGGAATGGTCCCGCCGGCGAGATCCTTCTTGCCGGAATCTGATGGCGAGAAGGTGAAGTTGGTGTCGATACCGAAGTTCGACAGGAACGTCGGCATAAACGGCACGTCGGTGAACGAGATCTTCGCGCCCGCTTCGACGCCCTTCAGCGCGCCACCGGCACCCTGCACCGGCGTGCTGATCGAGACGGTGCGATTCCGGACCACGCCGTCATTGTCAGGCAAATCGGTCCGCGTGACGTTGCCGTTTTGGATGAAGCTGTCGACATCGATGTGGAACACACCGACGCTCAGCAGGCTTGATCGCCCGAGGTAATATTCGAGCGATGCCTCGACATTGGTGGCGCGCCACGGATCGAGGTTCGGGTTACCATTCTGGCTGCCGCCGGTGACGCGGAAGACGGGTGTACCGGGATTGGACGTGTCGATCGCATAATTGGGATTGAGACCGCCGCCCCACTGGCTGAGATCGAGCAGCGTCATCGTCTTGGAGAAGGCGAAGCGCAGCTTCAGGTTGTGCGTGAAGTCGAACGCAAGGTTGAACGCGGGGAGATAGTCGGTGAAGTCCCGCTTGGTCTCTAGCGTGCCCGTAACGAGACCGGCCAGACCGTAAGGCTGCGGATTGCCCGTGACGAACTGGGTGATGTCGAGCTTGGTGTTGATGACCTTCAAGCCGGCGTTGCCAGTATACGGGATGCCGAGGATCTCGCTTTTGAAGTTCATCTGCGCGTAACCGGAAATCTGCTTCACGCCCACGTTGAACGAGGCGCCCGGATTCATGATGTCGACGTTGCCCGGATAGTATTGGTTCTGGAAGGCAAGTGCGTTGTCCATCGCGTGCGGGTCGAGCACGTACATCGCCGGCACGCCGGCCACGCCCGGGTTGAACAGCTTTACCTGACCGCCGAAGGACGGGTCGTTCGCCTTGCGGGTCAGCCCGGCGGTGTAGAAACCGGCGGCGTCACCGGCGCTGCAACTCGCGTTATTCATCGGAACGTCGAAGGCTTTCCACTTGACGAGGCAGCCGGCCGAGTTCGAGGCGCCGTTGCCGGCATAAAGCGGTGCGGCGCGATCAAACTCGAAATCGTCGACCGAGCGCTCGCTGTACCGCGCGCCGAAGGTGAAGTTGATGACCGGCGACGCTTCATACGAACCATCGGCACGGAACAGCTTCAGATCACCCTTGCGGCGATAATTGCCCTCCGAGGATACTGTCTTTAGCCCGTAGTCGTTTACGTTGCCGAGTTCGTTCAGCAACTGGCCGGGCAGCGTGATGCTCGGCTTGTCACCGGTGAAGTTTACCGTGGCAGGCAGCGAATTGACGCCAGCGACCGTGTTGACGGTGTACCCTGCCGGATTGAACGCGCGGTTGCCGCCAAGTGACGCAGGGTAATGCCCGATGCCACCAGGTTGCCACTGTTGGCCATCGGTCAGGCTGAACTGGACGTAGCTCTGGTCGTAGTTCTGATAGGCTTTACCGTAGATGCCGCGAATGCTGCCTTTGAACGGTCCACCATTATCATACTTCAGTTCGAGATTGTAGTTCTGCGACTGCGACTTGTAGCGATCGGTCTGCGCATAGGAATCGAAGCTGCCGAGATCGTAATTGTACACCGACGTGGTGTTGACGTGGTAGCCGTTGACGATCGTGCCGGTATCGCGCGAGTTGCCCGGCACGAACTCCGCCGCCTGCCAGTTGACGTCCTGCATCTGGAAGCCAGCGGTGCGGTCATGCTCGTCCTGGCTCGTGAAGAACCCGTCCGCGGTCAATTCGAGCGCGTCGTTGATCTTCCACTGGGCGGAGCCGTTGATGCCGAGACGCTCGCGCTGGTTGATCTTGTTCCAACCGGTGAAGCCCTGCGGCACGATGAACGCATCGTTCGCGTCGCCATCGCCATTTACGTCGATGCCGCCCGCAACAGGCTTGCCGTGTGGCCGGTTTGGGGGCGAGAATCCGTTCGTCGAGGTCACATCGGCAGTGCCCTCATTATGGAGCGCCGCTCCATAACCCTCCTGGATGCCATTATGCGAATTCGACAAACGGACATTGGAATAGGCCGCTCCAACCAGGAAACCGACGCGATCGTTGTGCCACGAGATCAAGCCGTTGAAGTTCGGATCGAACTTGTGCTTGGTCTTGTCGCCATAGGCGCCTTCGCCTGCGGCGGCGACGGTGAAGCCCTGCTTCAGATCGAACGGGCGGCGCGTCCGCAGATTGACCGTGCCGGTGATGCCGGCGTTGAGAAGATCCGCAGTGGACGACTTGATCACGTCCGCTCCTGAGAAGAGCTGCGACGGAATATCATTGAAGTTCGGCTGGATCGTCGTGATCGACTGCGCACCGAGATAGGCTTCACCGTTGAGGAGCGTCGTGACCTGCGGAAGACCGCGGATGTTGATCGTCGAACCTTCGCCAGCGCTGCGCAGAATCTGGACGCCGGGAATACGTTGCAACGAGTCCGAAATCGTGACGTCGGGCAACTTGCCGATGTCTTCCGCCGAAATCGAGTCGACGACCGATGCGGCGTTGCGCTTGATGTTGACCGCGCGCTCCTGCGAGGCGCGGATGCCCGTAACAACGATGTCCGGCGCTGCGGCGTCGTTGCCGTTGCTTGGGCCCTGATCGGACAACGTAGCCTGAGGGCTGCCAGTTGCGGATTCGCTAGGCGCTCCGCTGGTCGCGAGCGGAGTCGAACCCGGTGTCTGCGCCTGTGCTTGTCCGCCGCCGATGATGGCGATTGTGGATGCCGCTGCGAGCAGAACGCCGCGCCGCGCAGTAACCGAATGAATCATGCCCCGTTATCTCCTCCGTGGCTCTTCCCGCCAGGGAAAGCCTTGATGTCAGAGGGCAGTAGCGAGGCGCTGCGCGCTCTCGATCCTCTCCCTCTCGCGACCCTTGCCGTCGAGAGCTCTTTTTAAAACAAGCGCCACGCAGGTCAACTTAAATAACTTGTTTTTTTCATACACTCATCCCTCAACAGCTGGCGTGGTTCGCGTGACTAAGCCAGTTTTGGCAGCTATCGAGAACTGGTGAAAACCGCTCGACATGCCTCTGCCAACCGAATGCTCGTGTCCGTGCCTGTGGTTGATGGGCGAGGGACACGGCTGGCTGCCTCGCTTTCTGGAACAAATCTCGCGCGTGCCGGCGATTACAACCAGCGGACGGTCCTGCAGGCGATCCGCCTTGATGGGGAGACAACCCGCGTCGCGTTAGCCCAGCAGACCGGCCTAACCTCTCCAACGATCGCGAACATCACCGGACGTCTGATCGATCAAGGGCTCGTGCGCGTTCCTGGCCGCCTCCAGGGGGCACGCGGCCAGCCTGCGCTGCGGCTGACGATCAATCCCGACGGTGCCTTCGCGATCGGACTGAACATCGATCGCGATCACATCACGCTGGTCGCGCTTGACTTGGCGGGTGAGGTCCGAAGCCGGTTATCCTGCGAAATAGCATTCGCGATGCCCGAGGATGTCATTGCCTATGTTGAACGGAACCTTGATCTACTGATTGCGGAAGGCAGCATTAATCGAGACCACATCCTAGGGGTCGGCGTTGCCCTTCCCGATGATCTAGGCCGTATATCGCTGCCTCGGATGCCGCCCGGATACGAGTGTTGGAGCGATCTCGATGTCGCTTCTACGTTGGGGAGTGCGTTGCACTGGCCGGTGCACGTTGACAACGACGCCGCAGCCGCGGCGGTAGGCGAATCCCAAAGCCGGAGCAGCTCAGCCTTATCAAGTTTTTTCTATCTGCTGATTAGCGCCGGCCTTGGCGGTGGCCCGGTTGTCGACGGAAGCTACTTTCGCGGTGCGGATGCGCGCAGTGGCGAGATTGGACTGATGCCGGACTTAACCTCGGAGAGCGCGAACGCTCTTGTTCAGGACACCGTGTCGTTGTCCGCGCTCCGGGCACGGTTGGAATCCGTTGGGCGACCAATAGAACGCATCGACCAACTCCTCACCGACGATCCAATGATCAATGGGACGGTGATGAGGTGGATTGAGGATGCGACCCGATCGTTGATAGCGCCGCTGATTGCGGTAAACTGCCTTATCAATCCAGCCGCCGTTCTCATCGGTGGCAGATTGCCCATGCCGCTGATCAACCACCTGTGCGATGCTTTGAACGCCGCACTCGCCAAGACCAACCTACCGAAGCGAGCGGTAATCCAGCCTGCGGCCATGGCCGGTGACGCGCCCGCGATCGGTGCGGCGATCCTGCCGTTCCTCGACCACCTGCTGCCGTCGGATGCGATTCTGATTCAGGCCGGACGGTGAAAGCGACGCGCTGAACCTCAGCGAGGAACTCGTTATTGTTGTGATACCTCGCGTACGCCCAATCCTATGTTTCGCTCCAATCTGAGAGCGAGACCTATTAGGTCATAGGTCGCGACTCACGCGTGAGCCTGAGGCTGGAATGTGTCGCCAGCGGGTGCGGCAGGCGCTGCCTCAGCGATACGAGTTCGTACGAATCAGTTAGCCAGCGGCGCCGTCCAGAAGCGTCACAGCTTGCGGATAGCTCGCCCCGAAGCCGAACGGCTCGCTCCTCGTCTTCACGTCGATCACCTGCCAGATTCCCCCATCGCCGCCCGCCGGTGCGGAGCTCCAGCGGGGCAGCCCGGCTGCATTTGGATCCCCCGTTCGGGTTCGCTCGGGATCGAAGCGGTCGCTATGACCGCTCGGCTCGCCCGACCTGAAGCCGTGCGTCTCGGGCGCCTCTGGCCCGTGGCGATCCCGTTCGCGCTCCTTGCGGTGATGGGTGCCATCGAGATGGCGCAGGTTCCGGCCGGCACGTGGATGGCGATGTGGCTCGGGCGGAGCTGAAAGATATGCCCGTGGCTGCTGCTCATCCTCGCAGCGCCGATTTTCATCGGCTTGCTGTGGTCGTTCCGCCGTCTCGCGCCGACCAGGCTCAGGGCTGGGGGTGCCGCCGCGGGATTCGCTGCTGGTGCCTGGCCGCGACGCTGTACTGCCTGCACTGCCCGAAAGTCCCGGCGATCTTCGTGCTGACGTGGTATACGCTCGGCATGGTCCTCGCGGCCGGGGCGGGCGCTCTGCTCGGCCCGCGCCTGTTGCGGTGGTGACGCGTGCGTATCCCGATGCCGCGCCCGCGGGGGGCGGCGCTCGGGCGTATCGGCCCCGTGCCGCGATGCGGCGGGCCAGGTCGGCCGCGCTGATTCCGTCCGGCGCCAGACCGTTGCCGTAATCGTCGTCGACCAGCCGCCGAAGCCGCAAGGTGGAGGCCATGGGCGACGAACGTCCGCTCCACTCGACGCGGGCTTTCGTTCTGCGCGATGCCCTCCGAGGCTGTCATCCGGCGATAACGCGTGATGTGATGAGGGGGACAGGTCGGGGATTAACCGCCAACTTCGTAGACCGCGGAAATCCGCCATTTCCGGGTAGAGGGAGACTCCTCCGCTGTATCCGTCCGCTGACCTTCCGCTGTACCAGCACACCGCTGCGGGCCCGCCCCGCAACGCAGTTTCAGGATAGCGCCGGCGTGTCTCTTCGTCGAGACTGCGGCTTGGTGATCAGACGATATCCATCACTGCGGAAAATGCTTGGTGGACGCGGAAGGTCTACGTGCAGATTTCGGTGGAAGGCGGTACGGCTGCTTTCGGGCAGCTACAAGTGATACCGATATCCATTCACCAAGGTAGATGGGCGCCCCTGCGGTCGCCGGTGCGGTGATCGGCATAGATCCGTTCAACCAACCCGACGTCGAGGACGCCAAGATCGCCACGCGCAAGCTGGTCGACGCCTACGAGCAGTCGGGCACATTGGATCCGGAAACGCCGCTCTATGAGGATGCCGAACTGGCCATCTTCACGCCCGCGGGCGCGACGGCCGGCGGATCTGGCGAACTTCTCGCGGCATTCGTCAACACGCTAAAGGCGGGCGACTATTTCGGCATTCTCGCCTATGTCGAGCGTGACGGGGACAACGCCGCTGCGATCGCCCGCATGCGGCTGGCGGTTCGCGACGCGAAGAAGGTGGCGACTGTCGGCGGGTTCGGGCCTCGCTTCCTCCACTCCACGGGACAGGCGTACAAGGGCGGCCCCAGCGAAGGCGCGTTCCTCGAGATCACCCGGACGACGAATGCTGACCTCTCGATACCGGGCCACCGCGCGCACTTCGGAACCATCCAACTCGCCCAGGCGCGGGGCGATCTCGACGTGCTGGCGAGCCGCGGCCAGCGCGTGCTGCGCGTTCATCTCAAATCCGGTGGTCTGACGGCGCTCGAAGCCCGTCTCGCAACCGCCCTCGCCGTCTAAAGAAGGAAGCATAGACATGCGCATCGCAATGATCGGCCTCGGCCGCATGGGAGCAAACATCGCACGCCGCCTGATGCGCGGCGGACACGAGGTGATCGCGTTCGACCGCGATGCGGGCGCCGTCGCGGCGCTTGGAGACGAAGGCGCGATCGCTGCCGCCTCGATCGAGGAGGTCGCCGCCAAATTCGAGGGCGGTCCCCGCGTCTTCTGGGTGATGCTGCCGGCGGGTGAACCGACGGAGTCCACCATCGAGTCGCTGGCGGCGCTCGCCTCGCCCGGCGACATCGTCATCGACGGGGGGAACAGCTTCTACAAGGACGACATCCGCCGTGCGAAGGCGCTCGCCGAACGGCAACTTCACTACGTGGACGTCGGCACGTCTGGGGGCGTCTGGGGCCTGGAGCGCGGCTACTGCATGATGGTCGGCGGGGATCCCGAGACGATCAAGACGCTCGATCCGATCCTGGAGGCGCTCGCCCCCGGTCTCGGCACGATCCCGCGCACACCGGGTCGCGACAACGAAGAGGAGGATCAGCGCGCGGAGATGGGCTATATTCATGCTGGCCCGGCCGGGGCGGGCCACTTCGTGAAGATGGTTCACAACGGCATCGAATATGGCCTGATGCAGGCCTACGCCGAGGGCTTCGACATCCTCAAAGGCAAGTCGTCCGAGCACGTCGCCGAGGGTGAACGCTTCGACCTCAACCTCACCGACATCGCCGAAGTGTGGCGGCGTGGCAGCGTGATCTCGTCCTGGCTGCTCGATCTCACCGCGATCGGCCTCGCCAAGGACCAGATGCTCGAGCATTTCACCGGCAGCGTCGCCGATTCGGGCGAGGGCCAGTGGACGATCGATGCGGCCATGGAGGAGAAGGTACCGGCGAACGTGCTGACCGCCGCCTTGTACGCGCGCTACCGCAGCCGGGTCGAGCACACGTTCGGCGACAAATTGCTGTCGGCGATGCGCTTCGGGTTCGGCGGCCACGTCGAGATGCCGCAGTGAGCGGGCTCCCGCACCTGGGTGCCGGGGAGGGGCAGGCGTCCGTCGCGCCGGCAGCGACCATCGTGATCTTCGGTGCACTAGGTGACCTCGCCCGGCGCCTACTGATGCCGTCGATCGTCAATCTGGCGCGTGACGGCCTGGTCGGCGGCGATGTCGAGATCGTCGGCGTCAGCTATCATGACGTCGATGATGAGGCGCTCCGTTCCGCGCTTTCCGAGTTCGTCTCGGACGGTGATCCGGTATGGACGGAGCTGCGCGGTCGCATCCGCTACCACCGGGGTGATTTCACCGACCCCGCGACATACGGCGGGCTTGCCGCAAACCTATCCGGAAATGCCGTCTTCTATCTCGCGACGGCGCCGAGGTTCTTCGGCGTCGTCGTCGACGGCCTCGCGTGCGCAGGCGCACTGGACGAGGCGCATGGCTTCCGTCGCATTCTGATCGAGAAGCCCTTCGGTCATGACCTCGCGTCAGCCCAGGAACTGAACCGGCAGATCCTCGCGCGCATCCCCGAGACGCAGATCTACCGGATCGACCATTTTCTGGGCAAGGAGACGGTCCAGAACATCATGGTCGCGCGCTTCGCCAACAGCATGCTCGAAGCCGTCTGGAACAGCCGCTACATCGACAATGTCCAGATCACGGCTGCGGAGACGGTCGCCGTCGGAAAGCGTGGGAGCTTCTACGACGCGACGGGTGCTCTGCGGGACATGGTGCCCAACCACCTCTTCCAGCTCTTGGCGATGGTGGGGATGTCCTGCTGAATACCTATTACGCCGAGACGCCCACGCTGCGATTTCCCGAGTTCATCGAACTCTGCACCAATCCGCGCACCGCGGCGCTCGGGCGGGCGATGATGACCGATCCGAAGCAGGCGCCTTGGCTTCTGCATTTCCAACAGAGCATGTTCGAGGCGAAGGCCTCCACGGCGCTGAAGGACAGGTTCGACACCGTACTGCAGCCGGTCATCAACGCCAACTTCGCAAACAGCCCGAGCTCGATCCCGGCGTTTCTGTCCATGACGGGGGACGCCGTGTCGAACCTGGCCTTCAACACCCGCCACGCTTCCGATCTGCGAGCCTTCACCCCTCCCGTCCAGCTCATCTGGGGAACCGCCGACCCGTACCTCAACAGCGGCGTCTGCGAGGCGCTTGCGGCGCAGTTCCCGAACTCCCGCATAAAGTCGCTGCCGGCAAATCACTGGCCTCAGATCGATCTTCCGCAGGACGTCGCCGCCGCCATGCTCGCGGTCGTCGCGGCCTGATCGTCTCACCCGGACACCTTCATTAACAGCCCACCGAAGAGAACGAGCTCGTGCTGGAAGCGTTCGACGCGATGTGCAGCCGACACCCCTATCAGGCGGCTACCCGAGCGGCCCGCCCAGCCGCCGATGCGGATCGCTTGGCTGGGGAGCGTTCAGCGTCAGAAGGCTTCGCCGCCGTGCTCTCGCAACAGGCACAGGGCGTTCACGAGCGCCATCTCCGCCACCGTGCGACACGGCGTTTCGAGCAGTAGCGGACTGGCGAACACCATCGCGGACGCCTGCGCCCGCGAGACCGCGACGTTGATGCGGTTCAGGGAGAACAGGAACTCGATGTCGCGCGGAAGCTCCTCGCCGCTCGATGTCGTCATGGAGACGAGGCACACTGGCGCCTCCTGCCCCTGGAAGCGGTCGACTGTTCCGACGCGCACCGCGGAGGGCAGGGCGGCGCGCAGAGCGTTCACCTGCGCGTTGTAGGGCGCGACCACGAGAATGTCGCCGTGCCCGATCACGCGCTCCGCACCATTCCGTGAACGGTAGGTCGCGCCAAGCACGGCATCGATTCGGGCCTTGATCGCTGCGATCTCCTCCGGGCTGACCTGGGAGCGGCCGGTGTGGATGACCGGACGGACGCCGGCACCGACGAGCGACGTGCCGGCCGCGTCGGTCAGCGTTTGGGTCCCCGCCGCCTCGTCGGGGTGAAGACGCCCCTCATAGACGGCGCTGGAGATGTAGCTGCACACGGTCGGGTGCATGCGCCGGCTGATGCCGGCGACCAGCGCGAGGCTGTCGTCGCGGTCCCACTCGGCCTTGCAGTGCGTCTTCCATCGGCACAGCGTGCAGGCCGAGACCGGTTCGGGCCGCGTGACCGGCCGCTCGTCGAGAAACGTCTGGAAGACCTTCCGCGCATGGCGAGCGTAGGCCGACACCTCGGCCAACCGGATGGTGAAGCGCGTGCCGTTGCCCAGCTGCAGGTGCGCGGCTTCGGGCTGGACATCTGGAGATGACCTGGCACCTCTACTCGTGGGGCGAGGCGGTCGAGGTTCTCGAGCCGGCCGCGCTGCGCGAGATGGTGGAAGGCCACCGCCGGACGTTTCCAGCGCTGCCTTGAGCGACAGATCGGCGGCGGAGCAGGGTCGAACTGAGCGACGAGGCTGCGGCGCGTATCGGGGTCTGGCTGCACGCGTCCTGGCCGAACGGCATCTGAACCACGCCGCCTGCGACCGGACAGGTCGATGGCGGACTCGCCGGTGGCGATCATTCGTCAAAGCAGGATGGGATGCCGTTCGATGTGGGCGGTTTCGGCGTCCTCCCACTCATGGCACGCGAAGCTTACCGACGGAGCGTTCCTCAGCAGCTTGGCGACGGCGTCGATGGTGACGTCCGAACCGTCCGGCATCCGCGCTGCCCCGCAGGAGACCGCCGCGACGGTGGCGCCGTCCACCGTGCGGTGCATCCCCTGCATGACCCGGCCGGGATCGGTGAAGACCACGAAGCAGCTTCTCATCGGCGGCGCTCCAGGGCTTTGGTCCAGTCGAGCGCGACGAAGGCAGCCTTGATCCCGGATCCTTCGAGCATGTCGAAGCTGATCCTGTCGAGTTCGCGCTTGAGGGTCTTCAGCCTGGCGCCGACACCGTACTTGTCGCCCGTCGTGACGCCGGCATGGCCCATGATCTGGTCGAGGATGTACTTTTCGATGGTGGCATCGCGGGCGAAGTCCTTGAAGTTGTGTCGCAGGCTGTGGAATGCGAGCCGCGGGTCGTCGGACACCACTTTGTCGATGAGGCGGTTGGCGACGCGGGAGGCCTCCTTGCACAGCTTGTCGAACATGTTCGGCTTCAGATCGGGGAACAGTCTCGTCTCTCCTGCCGACCTGAGCGCGTCGACATACGTTTCGAAGCCGAGCTCGATGATGACGTCGTGCAGCGGGATCATCCGCCTCGAGTTCTCGTTCTTCACGACCGCGTCCGCTCCCAGATCGAGGTAGAGGACACCGCCGTCGCGCTTGACGTTGGCGAGTTCCGTCTGGCCGATCTCCTCGATCCGGGCGCCGTTCGTCAGGCCGAGCAGGAACATCCAGGCGAGGGTCATGTCGCCGACCGTGTTTCTGGTCTCGAGCCATCCGGTCGGCTTGAGGAAGAGGTCGCACGAGAACAGACGGGCGAGTTCGTCGTCGAGGAAGGGACGGCGGTTCTTCGTGTTCTTGGAATAGCCCTCGATGCGGATGCCGCTGCCCGTGTTGGCCTCGATCCAGCGCTGATTGAAGGCGTGGGTGATCAGCGCCTGCAGGTGTCCGATGCGGCGTTTCACCGATGCCGGCGCGACCCGAGGCCCTTCGAGGTCGCGGCAGGCCTTCAGGCGCGCGTTGAAGGTCAGCGCGCGAAGCGCGTGCGGCATCGCGTTGGGCAGGGAGGCGACCGCGTCCCGGAAGTTGTAGAGGTGGTCGCCGTTGATCTGAGAGACCGGGAGGTCGCCGACGTAGTCGATGAAGTCCGCGACCGTGGTGCTCGTCTCGTGCGCGCCCTGGCTGCCGGGCGCGGGGGTCTTGTTCTTCCATTCATCGACGAGTTCGCCGAGTGTCATCCTGGGACGCAGGCGTGTGCCGGTCGGGCGGTGCGGGGAGCTGATGAGCAGCCGCAGGTCCGCCTGCTCGCTCTCGATCGCCGAGGTCACGACCTCGGTCAGAAGCCAGTCGTTGTCCTCGCTGCGATGGAGGTCCCCGAAGCCGCCCTCGCCACGCAGGTCGCCGTGTATCCAGAGCACCATGTGCTCCGCCATGAAAAGGATGTCCTTGCGCGTACGGGTCCTGACAATGCGGAGCCAGACGTCGCCGGGCAGATGGTTCGGGTCCATCGTGGCGAGATTCGCGGGCGTCGGATCGGGAAGGATCGAGATGCGCGCTCCGCCCATTCTAGCCGCTCCCGCCTCTTCGGCCCAGAAGACGTTGGAGAGGACGGGAAGGCGGTCGAACCGGCTGCCGCGGTGCAGAGCCGACGCCCTTGCCAGCGCGGCCTGAGCCTGCGGCAGGGTGAGCTTCGTGCCGGCCGCGCGCTCCTCGATGGCCACGCGCGCCGCCTCGAAGCGGCGTTCGAGTTCGGCGTTGAGCGCCGCGAACACGCGCCGCGCCTCCGCCGCGTCCTTCGTGTCGAGCGAACGCTTCCACAGCTGCCGTCCGCCAAACTCCTCGCGGAGCGGTTTCGGGATCTGCCGTCGCAGGTAGTAGGTACCAGTTTCAGGATGCCGCCAGGGCTCCGCCATCGCCACCATTTTTCGTCCCGCTGTACCTGCTCGCTGTACCAGGCGGAGGTGAAACCAACGTAAATGCTGGATTTCTGCGGTTCTTATAGAAATTGGTGACCCCTACGGGATTCGAACCCGTATTTCAGCCGTGAAAGGGCCGCGTCCTAACCCTTAGACGAAGGGGCCGTACCGCCGACAGGCGGGCGTTGGGCGCTGCTAGGGAAAGAGCGCCGCGAGGTCAAGCCTCTAATCGGCCCAGGCAGCATCATCGAGGTGGAGTTCCGCCGCCGGTCTGGCGCCCCAATCGTCGATTTTCGCGCGGCCGGCCAGCCACAGGCGGCGGTGGGGCGGGGCGCCGAGCAGCGCCTGGCCGAGCAGCGTGTCCGCCGCGCGGAACGCGACCGTCTTCAGCGGGCGTCCGTCGTCGCCGCTGGCAATCGCACGGACATGACCGTTGCCGACGATATCGGCCTTTATGATCCGCACCGGGCCTGCGACGATGCGCGGCGCGGGCCAACCCATCCCGTACGGGCCGCCCGCCTCCATCGCCTCCACGAGCAGCGGGTTTACACCACCGGGGGTGAGCAGCGCATCGACGAGCAGCGCACGGTCACCGATCGAGCGGGTGACGGCAGCCTCGAGCCGTTCCTCCAGGAAAGCGGCGAACGCCTCGACCTGATCCTCGGCGATGGTCAGCCCGGCCGCCATCGCATGGCCGCCACCGGCCACAAGCAAGCCGCTGTCCTTTGCCGCCAGTACGCCCGCGCCGAGATCCACGCCAGGAATCGAGCGGCCGGAGCCTTTGCCGACGCCGTTCTCGTCGACCGCAATGACGATGGCGGGACGGCCGTACCTCTCCTTCAGTCGCCCGGCTACGATGCCGATCACGCCGGGGTGCCAGCCGTGGCCGGCAACGACCATAACCGCACGGTTGCCTTGAGCGCCGGCGATTTCCTCAGCGGCGGTTTGGACCAGCGCCTCGATCGCGCGCCGCTCCTCGTTGAGCCGGTCGAGTTCGCCGGCAATCGCCTCGGCCTCGGCGGGGTCTTGCGTGGTGAGCAGTCGCACGCCGAGATCGGACTTGCCGACACGCCCGCCGGCGTTGATGCGCGGGCCGAGCGCGAAGCCGAGATCGGAGCATATCGCCGCGCGTGTCAGCCGCGCCGCGCTCGCCAGCGCGCCGAGGCCGATGTTGCGGCGTTGCGCCATCACCTTCAGCCCCTGCGCCACGAACGCGCGGTTAAGGCCCTTCAAATGCGCCACATCCGCGACGGTGCCGAGCGCGACGAGATCGAGCAGGTCGAGCAGGCGCGGCTCGGCGCGCCCGTCGAAATACCCTCGCGCGCGCAGTGTCCGCACCAGCGCCGCGCCAAGCAGGAAGGCGACACCCACCGCCGCGAGGTGGCCATGCGCGGCGCCTTCCTCCTCGTCGAGCCGGTTGGGGTTCACCAGCGCATGCGCGTGGGGGAGGGCGGCGGCGCATTTGTGGTGATCGACCACGATCACGTCGACACCAGCGACGCGCGCCATCTCCAGCGCTTCGAACGCCTGCGCTCCGCAGTCTACCGTGACGATTAGCCGGGCACCTTCGTTGGTTAGCCGCACCAAAGCTTCGCCGGACGGGCCGTAGCCCTCCATTAGCCGGTCGGGAATATACGCCCGCGCTTCCAATCCGAGGTCACGCAGCAGCAGGATCATCAGCGCGGCGGAAGTTGCGCCATCGACATCGTAATCACCGAAGATCGCCACCGGCTCGCCGGCCTGCACCGCATCGGCAAGGCGATCCGCCGCCCGGTCCATGTCCCGGAAGATCGATGGATCGGGCATGAACGCGCGGATGCTCGGCGCCCGGTGCGCGTCGAGCGCCTCGCGCGGGCAACCGCGCGCCAGCAGCAGTTGCGTGACGAGATCGTCGGGCGAGAAGCCGGGGTCGCGTGCGTCGGTGGACAGCATCCGCCAGCGCCATGGCTGGCCGAGAATCGAGTGCGTGATGTTGAGGACGAGCGGGTTCATCGTGGCGTGCGGGGCAAGCGGTACATGCGCCCTCCCTGCACCAGATCGCGGTTGGTTAACAGATGCGTGGATTGGTGTGGGATCAATATCACAGGTGCCGACAATCGTGTCGAGGCGTGCGATCGGCGGATGACGCGATGGTGAGTGTTGAGTGGCGATCATGGCCGTGCGAATTGGAAATGAACAGGGATTTCAGGTAACTACGTGGACGCTGCGACGGGCGGTTTGGCATCGCTCACCCCGCAGTTGCTGTCATTATAAAGACACAAACCGACCCTAGCCGCCGCCTTGGGGTCATTCGCAACGCAGCTACTTCATGCTCGCCGCTACGGTGGGTGTCGTCGTACGCGCGGCATCGCGGTTGATCGAACCGACTGTTACCGTGGGGGTTTTCGTGTCCAATTTCGCCATCCGTTCGTTCCTGTTCCTCGGCTGCGCCACCGCCGCGCTGTCGTTCGCGAATGCTGCCTCGGCACAGGACGCACCTGTCGCGCAGACCGATGCGGCACCGGCCGACGGCTCGCTGGGGGACATCGTCGTCACCGCCGAGCGGCGTTCGGAAAACCTCCAGAAGGTGCCGATCTCGGTCGGCGTACTTCAGGGCAGCGACCTGCGGGATTACACCGCCGGCGGCAGCGACACGCTGCTCGAACTCGCCAACCGCGTCCCCGGCCTGTACGCCGAGACGACCACCGGCAAGATCTTCCCGCGCTTCTACATCCGCGGCCTCGGCAATATCGATTTCTACCTCGGCGCGTCGCAGCCGGTCGAGATCATCCAGGACGACGTGGTGCTCGAGCATGTCGTGCTCAAGTCCAACCCGGTGTTCGACGTCAACCAGATCGAGGTGCTGCGCGGCCCGCAGGGTACGCTGTTCGGGCGCAATTCGACCGCCGGCATTATCAAATTCGACACCAACAAGCCGACCAACGATTTCACCGGTCGCGCTACCGCATCGTACGGCACGTACAACACGGTGACGCTCGACGCCGGTGTGGGCGGGCCGATAGTTAAGGACGTGCTAAGCTTCCGCGTGTCGGGCCTGTACCAGCACCGCGACAACTGGATCGACAACACCTACACCGGCACCACCAGCGCGGATGGCACCACCGGCGGCAAGGGTACGCTCGGCGGCTTCGACGAGAAGGACATCCGCGTCCAGTTGATGCTGACCCCGCCGGACACCGGCTTCACCGGCCTGCTGTCGGCACATGCGCGCGACTATAAGGGCACCTCGACGATCTTCCATCGTGGCGGCATCCTCAAGGGCAGCAACGACGTGAGCGACACGCCGCGCGCCTCGGTCGGCCTCGACGAAGGCTTCGGCAACCCGCAGGCGTACAAGACCTATGGCGCATCGCTGAACCTCAAGAACGATTTCGGCGGCGTCACGCTGACCTCGATCAGCGCATACGAGACAACCTCGGGCTACAGCCGTGGCGATACTGATGGCGGCGTCGCCACCAACTTCGCCGGCAACCGCTATTTCGGCGAGAGTCAGGGCCGGGTGCGCGATCTCGACCAGCTCACCCAGGAAGTGCGCCTCGCCAACGATGGCACCGGCCGCTTCAAGTGGCAGATCGGCGGCATCTATTTCTACTCGCGCGACAATACCGAGTTCGACCAGCGTGGCTTCTTCCTGCGCCGCCCGGATGCGAACGGCACGCTGCCGAACCCGAACAACTATGTGCTGCTGCGTAACATCAACACGTCTTACGCCGGCTTCGGTCAGGCGAGCTACGAGATCGTGCCGAAGCTGACCATTACCGGTGGCGTGCGCGTGACCAACGACACCAAGTCGACCCGCCTCGTCATCCCGCCGCGCAATGCCGCCGGCATCGTCACCTTCCCGGCGACGGCGGCGCGCTTCGTGCGCCTCTCCGACACGCAGCCGAGCTGGGATGTCGCCTTGCGCTATCAGGCGACCGATGACGTGAGCGTGTTCGCCCGCGTCGCGCACAGCTTCCGCGGTCCGACCATCCAGGGCCGTAACGCGGTGTTCAGCTCGGCGTTCGTGACGGCGGGGTCGGAAACGATCACCTCGTATGAAGCGGGCTTCAAGTCGAACCTGTTCGGCAACACGCTGCGCTTCAACGCGACCGGCTTCTACTACAAGGTCCACAACATCCAGCTGAACGGCAACGACGCCAACAACAACGGCCTGCTGTTCAACGCCGATCAGGCGCAGGCATGGGGCGGCGAAGCGGAGCTGACGTGGCGTCCGGTGCCGAACCTGACGATGGGTCTGGGCGCGAGCGTGTTGCACACCGAGATCAACGACAAGCGCGTCTACACGCCGGTGTGCTTCCTCAATGGCGCGGTGACCTGCACCGTGCTCAACCCGACGATCGCGGTGCGCAACGCCGCTGGCGTGACGACGGCGACGCTGGCGCAGATCGACGGCAACGCGCTGCCGAACGCGCCGAAATATCAGCTCGACGGCAACGCGCGCTACGACTTCCCGCTGCCCAACGGCGGCAAGCTGTTCGTCGGCGGCGACGTGACGCTCCAGGGCTACACCAGCCTGGTGCCGTACAAGACGGTGGAATACACCACCGACGGCACGTTCGAGGCGGGGCTGAAGGCGGGCTATACCGCGCCGGAAGGTGCCTATGAGATCGCCGTGTTCACCCGCAACGTGACCAACGAGAAGAACCTGAAGGGCGTGCTCGACAACTACAATGCGGCGGTGTTCAACGATCCGCGTATCGTCGGCGTGCAGCTCAGCGGCAAGTTCTGATCGCGGCCTGAGCCTGTCCCGCTTGTAAAGTCAGGCCGGCACGGCAAAGACGGGGGGCTGTTCCGGGGAGGAACGGCCCCCTTTGTCGTTTCGTGAAAGGGTCGTTGTGACCGAACCGATCCCCACCGTAACCGCACGCTATCCGATGGGTGGTTTCGAGTTCGTCGCGTTCATCGCCGCGCTGATGGCCGTCAACGCGCTCGGCGTCGATCTGATGCTGCCCGCGCTGGCGGACATCGGTCGCGACCTGGCGATCGGCACTGCGAACGAGCGGCAGTGGATCGTCACCGCCTATATCTTCGGCTTCGGGCTAGGGCAGATCGTCTATGGGCCGCTGACAGACCGCTATGGCCGCAAGCGCGTGCTGCTGGCGGCGCTCGCCGCCTTCGTCGCGGCGGCGGTGTTCGCGGCGGGGTCTGGCTCGTTCGCGGCGTTGCTCGGCGCGCGGGTGTTGCAGGGGGTGACCTCCGCCTCATCGCGCGTGTTGTCGGTGGCGATCGTGCGGGATCGCTTCTCCGGCCGGCCGATGGCACGCACGCTGTCGATCGCGCAGATGATCTTCTTCATCTTCCCGATCCTCGCGCCGACACTCGGCAGTGCGATCCTCGCCTTCGGGCCGTGGCGGCTGATTTTCTATTCGCTCGCGGGCTTCGCGTTGGTCGTGCTTACGTGGACGACGTTCCGCTTTGCCGAGACGCTGCCGGTGTCGCGACGCATCCCGATCTCGTTCGCCGCGTTGCGCCAGTCGTATCGGCTTACGCTGACCGATCGCTTTTCGATCGGCTATGCGGCCTGCGGTGCGTTGACGTTCGGCGGCATCGTCGCGTTCGTATCCGCCTCGCAGCAGATCTTCGTCGACGAGTTCCACGCCGGGGACAAGTTCACCGTGCTGTTTGCGGTCTGCGCGTTTTCGATGGGGTGCGCGGCGTTCGCCAACAGCCGGCTGGTCGAACGGCTCGGCATGCGGCTGATCTCGCAGAGCGCGGTGCTCGGGCTGATCGTGCTGTCGCTGGCGCATGTCGCGGTGATCGCCAGCGGGCGCGAGACGCTCTACACCTACATCCCGTTCCAGGCGCTGAGCATGACCTGCATCGCGCTGTGCGGCACGAACTTCGGCGCGATGGCGATGGAGCCGGTCGGCCATATCGCCGGCACCGCCTCGTCGGTGCAGGGCTTCATCAGCAGCGTCGGCGCGGTCGCCGTCGCGTCCGTGATTGGCCAGTCGTACAACGGCACGACGCTGCCGCTGGCGATCGGCTATCTCGGCATCGGACTGGGAACGCTTGCGCTGATCCTGTGGATCGAGGGAGGGCGTTTGTTCCGAGCGCGCGCCGCCGCGTGAACGTCGGCCCGCGTCATGCGCGACGCTTGCGGGCAGCCGGCGCGGCCTCATCGCCGAGCGTCACCCACACCGGCGCGTGGTCGCTGGTCTTCTCCCAGCCGCGAACGTGACGATCGACCTGCGCGTCGATCAGGCGCGGCGCGAGCGCGGGCGAGAGCAGCAGATGATCGATCCGCAACCCTGCGTCGCGGCCGTAGGCGTTCCGAAAATAGTCCCAGAAGGTATAGATCCGCTCGTCCCGATGCAGGTGCCGTAACGCATCGGTCCAGCCCTGATCGACGAGCCGCGCATAAGCGGCGCGCACCTCTGGCGCGAACAGCGCGTCGTCGGTCCAGCGTTCCGGTTTGTAGACGTCCAGGTCGGTCGGCATCACGTTGAAATCGCCGGCCAGTATAACCGGCAGCCCGCTGGCGAGCAGGCCGGCGGCATGGTCGATCAGCCGCTCGAACCAGCGTAGCTTGTAGTCGAACTTGGGGCCTGGATGCGGGTTGCCGTTGGGCAGGTACAATGCGCCGATCAGAACACCGGCGACGGCCGCCTCGATGTACCGGCTCTGATCCTCGCCGTCGTTGCCATCGTCGCCGGGCAGGCCGCGCCGGGTCTCGTGGATCTCGCCGACGCGGCTGAGGATGGCGACGCCGTTCCAGCTTTTCTGGCCCAACCAGATCGCATCGTAGCCGAGATCGCGCAGCGCGGCTTGCGGGAACTTGTCCTGCGGCGCCTTCACTTCCTGCAGGCAGACGATGTCGGGTGCTTCTTCCGCCAGCCAGCGCAGCAGCACCGGCAAGCGACCGTTGATGCCGTTGACGTTGTAGGTGGCGATCTTCACGTGCCTTCGTTCCAGCGCATCATCTCCGCGACCTTGGCGGTGAGCGCCTGCATCGTGAACGGCTTGGTAAGCAGCGCCATGCCGGGTTCGAGATGGCCGCCGCCAACCGCCGCATTCTCGGCATAGCCGGTGATGAACAGCACCCGCAGCCCCGGCCGCAGCGCGCGCGCCGCATCTGCGACCTGCCGGCCGTTCATGCCGTTGGGCAGGCCGACATCGGTGATGAGGAGCGCGATGCGGGCATCGGATTGCAGCACCTTGAGGCCGGACGCCCCATCCGCCGCGCCGATGACGGTATAGCCGATCTCGTCCAGCACTTCGTCGACGAGGTGGCGGATCGAGGTTTCGTCATCCACGACGAGGATCGTTTCGCCCGCCGCCGCCGCCGCTGCGGCGATCGCCGCTTCGTCCTTCGGCAGCAACACGTCGCCGGCATACCGCGGCAGCACGATCTCAATGGTGGTGCCGCGGCCGAGTTCGGAGGCGATCCGCACCTGTCCATTGGACTGCCGCGCAAAGCCGTAGACCATCGACAGGCCAAGGCCGGTGCCCTGTCCGATCGGCTTGGTGGTATAGAACGGCTCGAACGCGCGCTCGATCGTCTCGGGCGACATGCCGGTGCCGGTGTCCGAAACGCTGATGGTGACATAAGGCCCGGGCGGCAGATCGCTGTCGCGCGCCGCGTCCTCGTCGAGGTGGACGTTGGCGGTCGCGATGGTGAGGTGGCCGCCATCCGGCATCGCATCGCGCGCGTTGATGCACAGGTTGAGGATCGCGCTTTCGAGCTGGGTCGCATCGATCATGGCGTTCCATAACCCGTCTTCGGCGATCACCTCGATATTGTTGGCGGGGCCGACGCTGCGGTGGAGCAAATCCTCCATGCCCCGGATCAGTCGGTTCACGTCGGTCGGTGTCGGGTCGAGCGTCTGCCGACGCGAAAACGCGAGCAGTCGCTGTGTTAGCGAAGCGGCGCGCCGCCCTGCGCCCTGCGCGGCGGTGATGAAGCGGTCGGCATCGTCGAGCTTGCCGCGCGCGAGCCGCAGTTGCAGCAGTTCGAGGTTGCCCATCATGCCGGTGAGCAGATTGTTGAAATCGTGCGCGAGCCCGCCGGTCAGTTGGCCGACCGCCTCCATTTTCTGCGCCTGGCGAAGCTGGCTCTCCGCCGCGGCGAGCGCGTTGGCCGCCGCCTTCTCCTCGGTCACGTCGCGACCGACTGCGATGATCCGGTCGTCGCCAGGACCGGCCGCCCACAGCAGATCGCGGTAGCTGCCGTTCTTGTGGCGGTAGCGGTTTTCAAAGCGGCCGATTGCCTGCCCCTCGCTGATCCGCATCGCCGCCGTGATGGTGGCATCGAGATCGTCCGGGTGAATGAAGGCGAAGAACGGATGCCCGACCAGTTCGGCTTCGGTCCAGCCGAGCACGCGCGTCCACGCCGGGTTGACCGCTTCGATCGTTCCATCGAACCCGGCGACGAGCATCGCGTCCAGCGACAATTGCCACAGCCGGTTGCGATCGGCCGTGCGTTCGGCGACCTGCTGCTCCAGCGTGGCGTTGAGTTGTTCCAGTTGCTGGCGAGCGTGGAATCGCTCGGTCTCGTCGCGAGCGATTTTGATGAAGCCGCGCGGCGCCCCCTGCGCATTAGGCGGCAACGGATGCACCGAACCGTTCAGGAACACGCGGCTGCCGTCATTACGTAGATGCCAGCGTTCATCGGTCGCGCAGCCGGTGCGGTCCGCGCCGGTCAGTTCGGCGGCGTCGGCACCGGCGGCGCGATCTTCCTTGGTGAAGATCAGGCCGAACGGCTGGCCAATCGCTTGCGCGGCCGGCCAGCCCAGTACGGCGCTGGCACCGGCGGACCAGCTGGTGATGGTGCCGGCGGGATCGGTGGAAAGGATGACATGATCCTTAGCCCCCTCGATGACGAGGCGCAGGCGCTCCTCGCTTTCCCGAAGCGCCGCATCGGTGAGGACCCGCTCGGTCGTTTCGTTGGTGAAGACGAACAGGCCGACGATCTCGCCGCTCGGATCAAGGACGCGCGAGTAGGAGAAGGTGAACCACGTGTCGGCGGGCCCGCGATCGGTGTCGAGCTTCCACGGCAGGTCGACAAAGCGCTGGCTGCGTCCCGCGAAGGCATCGTCGATAATCGGCCGGGCCTGTTCCCATGCGTCCGCCCAAACGCGATCGAACCGCTCGCCCATCGCCCAGTCCAGGCGTGGCCCGAGCAACGGAAAATACGCTTCGTTGAAAAAGAACGTCAGGTCTTCGCGCCCCCATGCCAAAATCATCGACTCTGGCGAGTTGAGCACGGTGCTGAGCATCGTTTTCAAGATGTCGGGCCATCCCTCCGGAGGGCCAAGCGGGTGCGTCGACCAGTCCCGCCCGAGAATCAGGCGCGTTGCCTCGCCACCGCCGGCGAGGAAGCGGAGCGGTTTCGGCAAGGAAGCGGCATCGCGGTAAACGTCGGAAGTCATGATCGTCCAGAGGTTGGTGTCGGGCATGCCGTCCTGAAACCCGCAGCGTGGCCGAGCGATCCCTGCGGCGGCGAACCGTATAGCGCGGAACGGGCGGCAGTTACACTCGTTCGACGCACTCCAACACTTTGAGGTGTCCTTCATGCCGGCAGCCGCCGATCCGACCGCACGTGTCCTCGCCCCTGTCGTCACTGCCGCCGCGTTGCCGGTCGGTTCGGTCGCTGCGCTGCTTGCGGAGGCACTTGGCGATGGCGACGTGCTGTTCGCTGCGGCCGATGATGCCCGTGCCGACGCGGTGTTCCATGCGCTGGCGGCGATGACGCCGGCCACGGTGGTGCTGTTCCCCGCGAGCGACGCGTTGCCGGGCGAGGAGGCGGCGGCATCGCCGGCCAATGTCGGTCAGCGGGTGGCGGCGCTGCGTCGGCTGCGGCTGGCGCAGACGGAGGCGGACCGCGCGCCGATCGCCTGCGTCACCACCGGTGAGGCGCTGGCGCGCGCCTATGCGACGCCGGAGGCGTTCGCGGCATCGCCGCCGCACGTCGCGGTCGGCGAGGCAGTCGATCTGGCAGCGCTGTTCGATCAACTCGCGGATCTGGGGTATCACCGCGACGAGCGTGTCGATGAGCCGGGCGAGATCGCGCTGCGCGGCCATGTTCTCGACATCTATCCCGCCGATGCGGTCGAACCGCTCCGGATCGAGGTCGAGGATGGGCACATCATCGGGTTGCGCAGTTTCGATCCCGCCACCCAGCGTACCACCGGCGACTGCGATTCACGCGAACTCGGCCGCGTGTCCGAACCCGATCTGGATGGTGCCGGCGTTACCTTGCTCGATCATCTCCCGGACGCCGCGCTCGCCATCGAACCGGCGGCGGAGGATCGTCGCAAGCGTTTCCTGGCACTCGCCGCCGATGGTGAACGCCGGCGCCCAAAACGCGCGCTGCGCGCCATCGTGGCGGACAAGGCGTGGCAAGCCGTCGCGTCGAAACGACGGTCCGTGCCGATCGAAGACGCGGCCGGAGGCGATGCGCCGCCGCGCTTCATCGAAGGCAAGGCGCCGCTGCGGGCCTTCGCCAAACGTGCGCGTGCAGCCTTCGAGGCGGGCGATCGCGTCGTGCTGCTCGGCAGTGCACGCGACCTACGCTTTCTCGGCGGGCGGGTTGCCGCCGCATTGAAAGGCGAGGTCGTGCATGTTTCCTCCTGGCAGGAGGTGCAGGGCGCAGAGGCCGGCGCGTTGCTCGCGCTGGAGGCGCCGGTCGATCACGGTTTCCACCGCGACGGCGTGCTTGCGGTAGCCGCCGCCGATCTGCTCGGCAGTCGCGCCGAGCGTGACGACGCGCAGACCGCTGGCGCCGATCTTTCCGCGTTCGGCTTTGGCGAGATCCGCGTCGGGGATGTGGTGGTGCATGAGGATCATGGCATCGGCGTCGTCGCCGGCCTTGCCGAGATGCCTGAGAGCGACGGCGCGGCCGCAGGCGAGGGGATCGCGCTGACCTACGCAGACAACGGCGTGCGGCTGGTGCCTGTGACCGAAGCGGACCGGCTGTGGCGCTACGGCGGCGATGCCGATGCGGTACCGCTCGACAAGCTCGATGGTTCGACATGGCAGAAACGGCGCGGCGCGATCGACATCGCCATCGCCGAGACCGCGCGCAGCATGACCGAACTCGCCAAGGCGCGCGCCGAGCGGAGCGCGCCGGTGCTCGACCCCGACACCGCCGCCTACGAACGGTTCGCCGCCGGCTTCGCCTTTAGCGAAACGCGCGATCAGGCGCGCGCGATAGAGGCAGTGCGTGCGGACCTCGCTTCGGGCGCGCCGATGGACCGGCTGCTCGTCGGCGACGTCGGCTTCGGCAAGACCGAGGTGGCGCTACGCGCGGCGGCGACGGCGGCGCTCGCCGGCCATCAGGTCGCGATCGCCGCACCGACCACGGTCCTCGCGCGGCAGCATATCGAGACGTTTACCGAACGGTTGGAGGGCACCGGCATCACCGTCGCCGGCCTGTCGCGGCTGTCCAGCACCGCCGATCGCAAACGCGTGAAGGCGGGGCTGGCGGATGGTTCGATCCAGGTGGTGGTCGGCACCGGAGCGGTGGCGGGCAAGGGGATTTCATACCACAACCTCGCGCTGGTGGTGATCGACGAGGAGCAGCGTTTCGGCACCGCCGACAAGCAGCGGCTGCGCGATCTTGGCGACGTCCACATCCTGTCGATGAGTGCGACGCCGATCCCGCGCACGCTCCAGACGGCGCTGGTCGGCATTCAGCAACTCTCCGTGATCGCCACGCCGCCCTCACGCCGTCAGCCGATCCGCACCGCCGTCGATGCGTTCGACGAGGCGACGCTGCGCGCCGCCCTGCTGCGCGAACGCAGCCGCGGCGGGCAAAGCTTCGTGGTGGTGCCGCGGATTGAGGACATGGCCAAGCTCGCCGACCTGCTCGCGCGGCTGGTGCCGGAGCTCGAGGTGCTACAGGCGCACGGCAAGCTCCCCGCCGCCGAGATCGACGAGGCGATGGTGCGCTTCGGGCGCGGTGATGGCGACGTGCTGCTCGCCACCAACATCATCGAGGCGGGGCTGGACGTGCCGCGCGCCAACACGATGGTGATCTGGCGCGCGGACCGTTTCGGCCTCAGCCAGTTGCACCAGTTGCGCGGCCGGGTCGGGCGCGGCAGCCGGCGTGGGCAGGTGCTGCTGTTCACCGAACCCGACAAGGAGATCGCGCCGCGCACGCTCAAGCGGCTCCGCACGCTGGAAGCGTTCGACCGGCTTGGCGCTGGGTTCGCGATCAGCGCGCAGGATCTCGACATGCGCGGTGCGGGCGACCTCGTCGGCGAGGCGCAGGCCGGGCATATGAAGCTGATCGGGATCGACCTGTACCAGCACTTGCTGGAAGGAGCACTGCGGGCTGCGCGTGGCGAGGTGGTGGATCGTTGGACGCCCGAACTGCACCTCGGCATCGCCGGGCGCGTGCCGGAGGATTGGGTTCCGGATGCGGAGCTGCGTGTCACGCTCTACATCCGCGTCGCGCGTGCCGACAGCGCTGCCGCAATCGACGCGCTTCATGCCGAGCTGGAGGACCGTTTCGGCGCGCTGCCGGACGAGGCCGTCACGCTGCTGAAGATCGCGGGGGCGCGGGCGAGCGCGCTGGCGCTGGGCATTGCGCGCATCGATGCCGGGCCGGCGGCGATCGCCTTCACCCCGCGCAAGGAGTTCCGGGCCGATGCGGAGGCGGCGGGGCTGACCCGCAAGGGTGACCGTTATCTGCTGGCGGAACGGATCGACGATGCAAATGCGCGGCTCGACCGGGTTCAGGCGGTGCTGGAGGACCTCGAAGCATCCGAGTAGCGTAGAACCGTCGTTGCCCTCCCGGAAAACCTTGCTAAGACGTTCTCGCTTTGGACCGTAAGCCGTCAGCCCCTTTTCCCGTTCAGCCGAGCGATCCGCTGCCTGTCGTGCAAGCGGCGGTCGACGCGTTCGCGGGCCGGCTCGACCCGATGGACCCGATCGTGGTGGCGTTCGACGACGCGATCGTTCCGATGGTGGTGAGCGATCCGACGTTGCCGAACAATCCGCTGATCTACGTCAACAAGGCGTTCGAGAATCTGACCGGGTTCGCCGCAGTCGAGGTGCTGGGGCGCAATTGCCGGTTCATGCAGGGGCCGCTTACCGAGGAAGCGGATGTCGCCCGCCTGCGCACCGCGATCGCCAACGCCGAGCGGATCGAGATCGACCTGCTCAATCATCGCCGTGACGGTACGCCGTTCTGGAACCGGTTGATGATCGCGCCGGTGTTCGATGAGGCTGGCAAGCCGCGCTACTTCGTCGCCTCGCAACTCGACGTTACGGTGGAGCGGCACCGTGTCATCCGGCTCCAGCAGGATCGCGAGGCGCTGGCGGCGGAGCTTTCGGATCGCGAGGCGGCGCTGGCGGAACGCGAGATACGGCTGGCGATGGCGCTGAAGGCGGGTGGCCTCGGCACGTGGAGCTACGATCCCGGCGCGGAGGAGATCACGGCTTCGGCGAGTTGCAAAGAGGTGTTCGGGCGTCCGCTCGACGCGCCGTTCACCTATGCCGAGTTTATCGGCTCGATCCACCCGGACGACCTGTCGGCCGTAGTCGCCGCGCTTGCCGACACGATCGAGAACGCCGCGCCCTATCGGATCGACTACCGCATCCTGACCTCCGCCGGCGATCAGCGCTGGATCAGCGCCCAGGGCGAGATGCAGTATCGTGCAGACGGTACGCCGCTCACCATGACCGGTTTCGCGGCGGATGTGTCGGATCGCAAATTCGCCGAGGAACACCGCGCGGTGCTCGCCAGCGAACTGACGCACCGGGTGAAGAACACGCTCGCCACCGTCGGTGCGGTGGTCGGTCAGACGTTGCGCGACGCGGCATCGCTGGAAGATGCGCGGCATGCCGTGGAGGGGCGTATCGCCAGCCTCGGTACCGCGCACGAGTTGTTGCTGCGCGACGAGATCGAGGGAGCCGCGATCGGCGATATCGTCAAAAATGTGCTGGCGCCGTTCATCGATCGCAACGGGCGACGCATCGCCATGGCGGGGCCGACGATCCACCTCACACCCGAGGTGACGCTGGCGCTGTCGATGGCGTTGCACGAACTCGCCACCAATGCAGTGAAGTACGGCGCGCTGTCGAACGACGCCGGGCGGGTGGTGATCGGCTGGGCGTTGACCGGTGCGAATGCGGAGCGGCGCTTCACCTTCACCTGGGTCGAGGAGGGTGGTCCACCTGTCGTGCCGCCGTCGCGAACCGGCTTCGGCACGCGGATGATCGAACGTGTCCTGTCCAGGCACGTGCGCGGCAAGGCCACGATCCACTATCCGGCCGATGGTGTGCAATTTGGCATTGAGGCGCCGATGTGACCCAAATACCGCTACGACAATCCCGAATTAACATTAAGCAACGATGGGCTTAATCTGGATTAGTTTTTTGCGACTAAACATGTTGGTCGGCGGTTGTAGCAGCATTCAGCCGGGATCAAGCCATGTGCCACGTGCTCGTCATCGAAGACAATCTCCTTATTGCCGACCATATCGTCCAGATCCTCGAAGGTGCGGGTGGATCGTCTTTCGATCTGGCATCCACCCAGGCGGAAGCGATCGAAGCCGCCCGTGCGCGCGTGCCCGACTGCATCATGTCGGACGTCAGACTTGCCGAGGGCACGGGACCGGCGGCGGTGCAGGCGATCATCGCCGAACATGGCGCGGTGCCGGTGATCTTCATGACCGGTACGCCCGAAGCGTGTACGCCTTGCGCCCCGCCGATGGTCATTCTCGCCAAGCCGATCCAGGCGCATGTTCTGGTCGCGACCTTTCGTGATCTCGCACCGGTGTAACCGCTAGGCGTCGCCGATCGTAATCGTTCCGTCGAGTCCATCGGCCTTTCCAGTCAGCCCCGGCACTTCATCGAGCTGCCGCAGATCGCTGAAGCCGCCGCGTTCCTCACGGTAGCGCACGATTTCGAAGCCGTGTCCCTTCAACTGCGCAATGCCGTCAATCTCGGCAGCGGTCGCGGTATTGATGTTGAGAGCTTCGTCGTTGCTCATAGGTTCGCCTGTTCTTCCTTGGGAAGGTCCACGTCCGGACCGTAATATAGCTCCGCACACTCCGCGCGCAGGCAGCCGCCTTCGATCGTGATGTCATCGCGGTACGCATCGCCGATGAACGACAATGTATCGATGTGCCGCGCCTCGAAATACATCGGATGCACGTCAGCGCGGCCTGCGCCGTAAACGACACGACCGACCTTCGACCAGATCGACGCCATCGTGCACATGCCGCACGGCTGAAGCGTGGAGTATAGCGTCGCGCCGCGCAGTTCGAGCTCGCCGGTGCTTTCGCAGGCACGGCGGATCGCCATCATCTCGGCATGGGCAGTGGCGTCGGGCAATTCGTGCGTCTGGTTGCGTTCGGCGGCGATCACCTTGCCATCCAGCACAATCACGCAGCCGAGCGGCGAACTCGCCGGGTCGGAACCCTTGGAGCGCGCCACCGCGATCGCCATGCGCATCCAGCGCTCGTCATCGGGGCGGGGCATCAGGCGGCCAACGCGTAGCGACGGCAGTGTTCGAGATAGCCCGCCTCATGGCTACCGGCCAGCGAAACCACGCTCTGCCACAGCCAGGAGGGCGCATCGATCATCCCGCGCCGGTCCGCCTCCAGCACGCCGAGCCACTCGTTGCGGCTGGCCGTGTCCATCTGCCGCGCGTGCGCCTTGCCGACGACGAACGCCAGGTACCGCGCCGCCATCACCGCCTGACCTTCGCTGAACTGATCGACCTCGAGCTTGAGATCCTGCGGCGACAACTCGCGGATGAACAGCGATCGGCCGAGCATCTTCGCGGCGGTCATCCGCGTGCCGAGGTGGGGCGACAGCGCGCGGGCCGCCGTGACGACGCGCTCGCCGTTGTCGTCGGGCATCTTCGCTCCGCGTGTCGTGGGGGCGATCGGTGCGACGGCTTCCTTGATGTCGACCAGTGCGTAGTCGGAGCGGCCCTTGGCATTTTTCAGGCCGATGATCGCGGCGAAGCGAAGCAGCCCGAGCGAACTGCACCCTTTCATCCAATAGGCCGCGTCGACCATCCGCACCGCGCGATCCTTGTCCTTGTGATCGAGCGAGAGGATCAGGCGCGCCACCTCCGGGTCGGCGAATACCGCTTCCAGGCTGCTGCGCTCGTTGTCGTCGAGCGCCCAGAACTTCTTGCCGAGCGGAATTTGCGGGTCGATCGCGTCGAGCCGCTCCCGCGCGAGGTGCTTCCACCGGCGGCCAAGCGCCTGCCGCTTGATGCTCCGCACCACGTCCGGTTCGACACCGGCATCACCGCTCGTCGGATCGTGCATCGCGGCGGCATAGCCCTCGACCATCTCCTCGATCATCCGCGCGGTGGTCACTCCGGGCAGGTCGGAGCCGCGTGCGGCGGTGGCGAGCGACAGGCCAAGCCGGATCAAGTCGTGCGCGGGATTGCCGATCACCGCCTGATCGAGATCGCGGATCTGGATCTCGACATTGCCGTCACCATTGGCGATCGGCCCAAGGTTGCCGAGGTGGCAATCGCCGCAGATCCACACCGCCGGTCCGATCGGTACGCGCCCCGCGACCGGCGATGCCTCCAGCCATTCGTAGAACTTCACGGTATTGCCGCGCACATAGGCGTGGGCGGAACGCGCCATCTTGCGGGTACGATTGGTTTCGAGAATCTCATGTCGTTCGGTCGGGCTTGGCATCGGCATTCGTGGGTCACCTGCGTGCGTATGAAGACGTCCAACGCACGGACCCCGGAATCGTAACGAAACATTGCGCGCCGGTTTCGAAGGCCGTGACGTCAGCTTGCGTCGCTGCGCCGTAGAAGCCTCGGCACGGTCAGACCCTGCACGAAGATCGAGAATGCGACGACCGCGAACGCCACGCTGATCAGCGCGTCGTGTTCGGGCAGGGCCGCCGGGGCGGCGAGCGCAAGGGCGAGCGCGAGTGCGCCGCGCAAGCCGCCCCAGAACAGGATGTGCTGGGTGATGCCGTTCACCGCCAGCGAAGAGCGGCGGAACAGCCCGACGATCGGGTAGATCGCCACCGCGCGCCCGCCAAGCACGAGAATGGTGCCGACCACGGCAGGCAACAGATAGGCTATGATCGGCTGCGCGGCCTCGCGGCTGCCGATCAGCAGGAAGATCACCGAATTCGCGAGGAACGCGGCGAAATCCCAAAAGCGGATCATCGCGGCGCTGCCCTCGTCGGTAATTGCACGCCCGCGCCCGCGATTACCGACCAGCATGCCGGCGGACAGCGTCGCCAGCACGCCGGACACCTTGAGTTCCTCCGCGATCAGGAACGATCCATAAGCGGCGAGTACCGTCAGCGTGATCTCGACGAGGTGATCGTTCGACCCCTTGGCCAGCAGCATGATCGCACTGGCGACGACCAACCCGCACAGCACGCCGCCCGCCACCGTGCTGACCAGCGATATCGCGATGCTGCCGGCCGAACTGTCCGCGCCGGCAATCCATGCAGCCACCACGGCGAACAGCACGGCGGCGGCGCCGTCGTTGACGAGGCTTTCCGATTCCATGAGGAAGGCGAGGCGCTGTTCCGCCTTCTGCTCCTTCATCATCGCAATCACCGCCACCGGGTCGGTCGCGGCGATCAGCGCGCCGAACAGCAGCGATCCCTGCCAGCCCCAGCCGCATAGCCAGTGCATCCCCGCCGCCACCACCAGCGCCGACAGGAAGGTGCCGACAAAGGCTATGCTCAGCACGAGCGGGGCTTCACGCCGGAACTGGCTCCAGCCGAGATGCAACGCCGCTTCGAAGACCAGTGGCGGCAGCAGCACGGTAAAGATCAGCTCCGGGGTGAGCACGATCTGACTGCGGTAGCCGACCAGACTGAGCGCGATGCCGGCGACCACGAGGCCGACCGAATAGGGCAACCCGATCCGCCGGGTGACGATCGCCACCAGGCACGCGACGAGCAGGAGCAGCCCCAGCGCGGGGATATCGACATGCGCCATGAGGGAGCCTTTCTCGTTGCTGAGCGAACGTCATGCCATACGGCGCGACCAAACCAAATCCGGCGTCGCTCAGGCGATGATGAATATTTCGGAACTCGCAGATACCTCCGGAACTCCATCCCGATGGAATCCGTTCCGCAGAAACATGATCATCGTGGGAGGGGCCGTTGCCCGAAGCTTATACCTCGCCGCCCCTTCATGCCGTGAGGCGACCTTTGCATCCGATGGTGCTCGGTATTCCGCTGATCTGCTTCCTCGGCGCGCTCATCACCGATATCGCATATTACAACACGTTCGACGTCACCTGGAAGAATTTCTCGGACTGGTTGCTCGCCGGCGGTGAAGCGGTCGGCGCGCTGGCGGCGCTGGTCGGCATCTTCGATCTGGTGCGCCCTCACGTCCGCGCCAACCGGCTGATCTGGCCCTACGCGATCACCTACGCGGTCGCGATGATCCTCGGCCTGTTCAACAATTTCGTACATAGCCGCGATGCCTATGGCGCGATGCCGACTGGGCTGGTGCTGTCGGTGTTGACCGTCATCGCGCTGACCGTGGCCGCAGGGATCAGCGTTCCGCTGCTGCGCCCGAGCCGCACCGGAGGGATCGTTTGATGCGTAGTGTACTTCTCGCAGCCGTCGGGCTGCTCGCGCTGTCGGCTTGCGCCAAGCAGGGTGGCGATACGGAAAAGCAAATCGGCGCCAATCCGGCCTTGCCGGACCTCAGCGAATATCTGATCCCGCCGATGCACGTCGTTCCGCCAAGCCCGTGGAATGGCAAGACGCCGAAGGTTCCTGCCGATCTGAAGGTCCAGGCGCTTGCCACCGGACTGGCACATCCGCGATCGCTGTACACGCTGCCCAATGGCGACGTCCTCGTTGTCGAGACTGACGGCCAGCCCGAGCCGGTCCATCGGCCCAAGGACATTGTCATGCAGTTGATCCAGGCGCACGGCCATAATGACGCCAAGGCGGGTATGGATATCGTTCTGCTGCGCGACACCAACGGTGACGGCATCCCCGAACAGCGCACCAAGTTCCTGACCGGGTTGAAGTCGCCATTCGGCGTCGCGCTGGTCGGCAACGATCTGTACGTCGCCAACACCGATGCGATCATCCGCTATGCCTACCAGCCGGGGCAGACCAGCATCAACACGCTCGGCACCAAGCTGGTCGATCTGCCGGGCGGCCCAATCGATCACCATTGGACCAAGAGCCTCGTCGCCAGCCCCGATGGCAGCAAGCTCTACGTCGGGGTCGGTTCGAACAGCAACATCACCGAAAATGGCATGTCGGCCGAACGCGGCCGTGCTGCGATCTGGGAGGTCGATCGCGCGACCGGCGCGTACCGCCTGTTCGGGACCGGTATCCGCAACCCCAACGGCCTGCAGTTCGAACCGCAGACCAAGGCGCTGTGGGCGGTCGTCAACGAACGCGACGAACTCGGCCCCGATCTCGTGCCGGATTACTTCACCTCTGTGAAGGACGGTGGCTTCTACGGCTGGCCGTACAGCTACTGGGGCCAGCACGTTGATCCGCGCGTCAAGCCGCAGCGGCCCGATCTGGTGGCGAAGGCGATCGTGCCGGATTATGGCTTGAGCAGCCATGTCGCACCGCTTGGCATGGTGTTCTCGGCCGGGGCGACCGCTTTGCCGCCGCGCTGGCGTTCGGGTGCGTTCATCGGCGAACACGGCAGCTGGGATCGCGGTCACCTCAACGGCTACAAGGTGATCTACGTCCCGTTCGCCAACGGTCGCCCGGCGGGTAAGGCGATCGACGTCGTGACCGGCTTTGTCGAGGGCGATGCGGCGCATGGCCGCCCGGTCGGCCTGACGCTCGACAAGACCGGCGCACTGCTGATCGCCGACGATCTCGGCAATACAGTCTGGCGGGTCAGCGGCCGCTAGAGCCGGACACGCGAAAACGGCGGCGTGGCTGTGTGAGCCACGCCGCCGTTTCGTTTCGTGTTACTGCGCGGTCGAGACGTTGCCCTTGAAGTCGAGCCCGACGTGGACGGTCTGGCCGGCCTTCGTCGCGGTGCCGCGCCACACGCCCTGCTTGTCCTTGGTCAGCGCCGAGACGTTGGTGAAGCCGGACTTGGCGATATGCTCGCGTGCCTGCGCCTGCGTGAACGAGTTGGCGCCGCGCCGCGCCTGACCGTCGTTGACGGTATGCGCGGTCTTGATCGCCGCGTTGTTCTTGGCAGGGGCGGTTTGCGCCAGCGCGGGAGCGGCGAACAGCGCCGCGCCTAACAGGATCGTGGTGGACATACGCATAGTGATGTTCCTTTGATGGAGGTCAGACGCGATTGTAGCGGGCGCGTTCGGCGGCGATGTCGCTGTCCGAATAGGCAGGTGCGCTTTCGTCGAAGCGATTCCAGCCCTGTGCCTGATACGCGCTGCGGCGTTCGCTCAGGTTGACGGTGCGGTCGTCGCTGAGGATGTTGCGCGCGGTCGGCACCAGCGGTTCGTCGACCTTGGCGGTGACGAGCGTCCCGCCACGGCGGACACCCTCCGCATAGACATGCGCGTCGTCCTCGGAAACGCCGGCATGGGTCAGCGCACCGACGAGACCGCCTGCCGCCGCACCGACGAGCGCGCCGCCCGCCGCACCGGCTGCGGTCGCCGCCAGCCAGCCAGCCGCGACCACCGGACCGATACCCGGAATGGCGAGCAGGCCGAGCCCGGCGAGCAGACCGCCGACGCCGCCTACCGCGGCGCCGATGCCCGCACCCGTGCCCGCGTCCTCCGCGGCCGGTTCGGCGACATCACCAGCCGCATTGCGCTTGTCATGGCCGACGATGCTGATGTCGCGGTGTGCGACGCCGGCGGCTTCCAGATCCTGCACCGCGCGGCGGGCGTCGTCGTACTGGTCGAACAAGCCTGTGATGGTCTGTGTCATGATTTGTCTCTCCTGTGCCCGGCCGTGGATCGGCCGGGGCTTTGTGGTTTCGAAAGCGGGATGTTCAGCGGCGCGTGCCGCGCACCACCATGTGATAGAGCACCAGCACGATGATCGCGCCGATGACTGCCACGATCAGGCTGTAGACGTTGAGGCCGGTGACGCCGGCCGCGCCGAACTGGTTGAACAGAAAGCCGCCGACGACCGCGCCGACCACGCCAAGCACGATATCGAGCAGCACGCCTTCGCCGGTGCGATTGACGATCTTGCTGCCGATGAACCCGGCGACCAGACCGAGGATGATCCATGCAAGAATGGACATTGACGTTCTCCTTTCAGACACGAGCGGTTGGCTCGATGTTGGAAAGGTAAGGTCGGAGCCGGATGCGCCAAAGATGCGCAGGCACCCGTTGCATGGGTGCGCCGGCACCAGTTCATGCAATTAACTTTGCGGATCGATGCCGAGCTGATGGCCCCGGTCGCGTGCCCAGATGATCGCTTCCGCGCGGCTGTGCGCGCCGATTTTGGCGTAGAGTCGCGCGACGTGGTTGCGCACGGTGTTGCGCTTCAGCGAAAGGGCATCGGCGATAGCGTCGTCGGTCTTGCCCTTGGTGATGAGGGCGAGCACCTCGCGTTCGCGCGCCGTCAGCTCGACCGGCGGGGTGGGCGCACCGTGCTGCGGTGGCGGCCCGCGCAAGGCGGCGAGGCGGTCCATGATCTTCTGGCTGAGCCAGCTCGAATCCTGCATCGCGCCTTCGATCGCGGCGATCAGGTCGAGTTCGGTGCGCTTGCGGTCGCTGATGTCCTGAAACGCGGCGAGGATGCAGTATTGGCCGTTGATCGTGACCGTCTCGGCCGAGGCGAGGCAGGTGACGAGATCGCCGGTGCGCGTCTTGATCTGCACCTCGTACCCCCGGAAAGATCCGCTTTCGGAGACCTTCTTCTCGATTTCGCGGCGTGTCGCCGAACTTTCGAACAGTTCGATCTCGGCGGGTTTGCGGCCGACCACGCTGTCGTGGCCCCATTCAGTCAGCGCCAGGAAGGCGTGGTTGACGTTGAGGATGCGGTGCCCGTCGACGCTGGTCAGCAGCATCGGCACCGGCGCGAAACGGAATGCGGTGGCGAACCGCTCCTCGCTCTGGCGCAGCGCCATTTCCGCGCGGCGGCGCGGTTCGAGGTCCGCGAAGGTGAAGATCATGCACGGTTCGTTGTTGGCCATCTCGGCCGGGTGGCCGGCAAGCAGCACCAGTTTGCTGTCGCCGCCGGGCAGCGGCAATTCCGCCTCCATTTGCGGGACGGCGTCGCCGCGCCCGAGCCGTGCCTTCGCCTTGTCCCGCTCGACGGCGTGTTCAAGGATGTCGAAATCGTACAGCGAGCGGCCGACGATCTGGTCGCGTTCCCAGCCGGACAGCTCGAGGAAGCCTTCGTTGACGCGGACATAGCGCAGATCGGCGAGCCGCACGATCAGCGCAGGCGCAGGGTTTGCGTTGAACATGCTCTCGAAGCGCTCCTCGGCCTCGAACGCCTCGGTCGCGTCGCAGATGATGAGCACCAGGCAATCGGGTTTGCCGTCGCGATCCAGGACAAAGCCGCGCTCACGGTGGACCCAGTCCGGCTCGGGCTGGCCAGTCTTGCAGACATCAACGATTACGTTCTCGAACGCCTCGCCACGACACAGCCGCGCCATCGGGTAGGCGGAAGCGGGCAGGGGCTGTCCAGCACGCAACCGCAGCGTGAAGCGATGCTGATACTCGCTGACCGTCGCGCCCAGATCGGCCACGCCCGCGCAGCCATGCATCGCCAGCGCGGCCGCGTTCGCCCAGACGATCCTGCCATCAGGCTCGATCAGGATCACGCCATCGCTCAAACCCTCAACGATACGCTGGAGTTGTTCGCGGTCGGGCTGGTCGTTGGATGTTCTGGCCTTGGCCATAGCAATGCGGCTCCGTCGAAGATGCGAGCGCATAACGCGAAACGGTTGCGAAAGACCAATGCGGCGGTGTCTCCGGCGCTGGTCGCTAAAGCGTAATGATGGGCGGATCAGGCTTGATTGTCGAACAAACGGCCGATCCCGAAGGTCTTCAGCGTGTCGTGTCGGACGCGCGGTTGCGCGATCTGCGCACCAACCAAATCACCGCCGCCAATACGGCGATCACGGCGACCACGATGGCGATGTTGACCGGCGTGAGCAACTCCCCGAGCAGCGCCTCCAGCGCGTGACCGAACACGAAGCCGACCGTGGTGAACGCGATCGCCCAGATGATCGCGGCGAGCGCGTTGATGAGCAGGAAACGACGCGCGGGAATTTTGGTGGTGCCGATCGCAACCGGGCTGACGGTGCGAAGCCCGTAGAGGAAGCGGAACACGAAGATGAAGCGGTTGGGATGCTGTTCGATCATCGCGATCGCCCGCGCGAACGCAGGCTTGTCGTGCAGCCGACGTACCCAGGCGAGGTTACGGTAACGCCGCCCGAGCAGGAACAGCACCTGGTCCGCCGCGAACGAACCGAGCGCCGCTGCCACCATCGCCGCCGGGAGCGACAGCACGCCGCGATGCGCGAACACGCCGCCGGTGATGACGCAGGCCTCGCCTTCTATGCCAGCACCGAAGAACAGCGCGATCAACCCGTATCGCGCAATCAGCAGCTCGATTGTCATGCTTTCCCCGTACCGTTCGGATCGTACGCCGCCGGCCCGACAGCGTACGATCCGGTGCTACAGGCTAGGTTGGCGTGGCGCTATGCCGGACTAACTCTGGCGGATGATGGCGCGGTACAGGTGCGTGTCGGCCAGCGAGTAATACAGCCAGATCTGCCCGTCGACTGTCACCACCGATGCGGCGAAGGCGATGTCGGTGCCGGTGCGATCCGGCCCGGGCGGCGGCGTGATGAGCGGTTCCACGCAGCGCGCGACCACCTTGGTGTATTCGGCATCGAACGCGACCCAGCCGATCCGCCAGCGCGCGTCGTGCGTGGCGCCGTTGTAGAACATCACCGGCCGGGTCTTGTCGGTGGTGAGCAGCGGGCCGGTCGAGAGATGCCAGCTATCCCAGCCATCGGTGCGCGGCGAGAACGGATCGGCCGCGTCGGTCCACGGGCCGGCGTCACCGTTGCTGACCGCGAGGCCGACCAGCGATGCCTCGTTGCGCGCATATTCGTAGAACATCCGCCAGCCGCCGTCTTTGGTACGGTCGACCGTGGCTTCCTTGATATTGCCTTGGCTCGGGGTGTTCTGCATCGCGACACCCCGTTTGGTGAGGCGATCGATCGACGGGCCGGTGGCGTAGAGCATCTCGCCATGGGTGCGCGTCGCATCCACGCCGGTATAATAGATGACGACGCTGCCATCCGCGCGGAACACCGGCGTCGGGTCTTCGCACCCGCCGATATCCTCCGCGCCGGGTCCGGGCGAAAGGATCGGCGTGTCGGTGGCGGTGAAACTGAGGCCGTCCTCGCTCGTCGCGTACCAGATCGTGCCGGTGTCGCCGGTCTCACCGGGCTTAGGTACCGCCCGCACCAGCATCGCATACACGCCGCCGTCGGTGCGCCAGACATAGGGGCTCATCAGGTCGCGGCAGGAGACCGCCTGATTGCCCGTCATCGTGATCGCGTCGATCTGTTCGACGTTGAAATCAATCGGCATCGTCACGCCCCCTGGGCGACGGTGAGCGACAGCGCGCCGTCAATCGTCACGGTGGTGCCGGTGATGTAGTCCGCCACCGGCGACAGCAGGAAGTTGACCAGCGCCGCAACCTCGTCCGGCCGGCCGGCGCGCTGCCACGGGATTGCCGCCTCCTTCGTTCTCAACTCGGCGGCATTGTCGATCGCGCTCTGGTTCATGGGCGTTAGGATCATGCCGGGAGCAACGCCGTTGACGGCGATGCCCTTCGGCGCGAGTTCCAGCGCGAGCGTGGCGGTGAGCTGCGACAGGCCACCCTTGGCGGAATCGTAATCGACGCCGCCCGGTCGTGGCGCGCGTTCGTGGATGGAGGATATGTTGACGATCCGGCCCTTCATCCCCTTGGCTTCCAGCCCGCGCACCAGTGCGCGGCAGGTGAGGAACGGGCCGTATAGGTCGGACCGCACCACCCGGTCGAACTGCGCCAGCTCCATATCAACGAGGAACACGCCGCTCATGTTCATCCCGGCCGAATTGACCAGCAGGCTGACCGTGCCGAACGCTTTCTCCGCCGCAGCGAACAGCGCGGTGACACCGGCCTCGTTGCCCACGTCGGTCTGTACGGCGATCGCCCGGTCGGCACCGCCGATCGCGGCGCACACGCGCTGCGCCGCGGCCTCGTCCTTGTAATAAGTGATGACCACACGCGCGCCGGCATCGCCGAGCGCCTTGGCGCAGGCTGCGCCGATCCCGGATTCACCACCGGTTACGATCGCTACGGCATTGTCGAACATCTTATCGTCTCCGAACGGGGGAAGGTGCGGGCATCAGGCGGTCAGCGCGATGTGCATGGCGAGGCGCTTGCTGGCGCCGGGCGCGATTTCGATGATGCCGGGCTTGTCGCGGATATCGCCGGAGAAGCCGACCGGATCGGAAAAGCCCTGCCACGGCTCGATGCAGATGAAGCCGGCGCCGGGCTTGGTCCACACGCCAAGG
Organism: Sphingomonas sp. BAUL-RG-20F-R05-02; assembly: GCF_022662305.1. Classification (GTDB taxonomy): domain Bacteria; phylum Pseudomonadota; class Alphaproteobacteria; order Sphingomonadales; family Sphingomonadaceae; genus Sphingomonas. Next base: position 45,384 of record NZ_JAKNQH010000010.1, on the reverse strand, counting down.
GTAGGAAAATCGGCGAAATCGACTGTCAGCTTCGGTCCGGTCGCGGCGCCATAGCTGACCCGGCGGCTCGCCAGCGCATCGAAGATCAGCGCATCGTCGAAGAACAGGTCGTCGCGGAGCGTCAGCAGGTCCCCAACCACCGGCGACGGTTGCGGCTCGGGCAGCAGAAAGCCATTCGCGTCGATGCGGCGGACGGGCGCGGGTTCGTCGTGGTCAAAGCGGATACCATGGGCATCACGCGGCTGCCCGAAAGGGAGCGGCCAGCGCAGCGCGGGGTGGAAGCCAAAGCTTGCAGGCATCGCACGATCACCATCGTTGGTGATCGTGGCGACCACCTCCAGCGTCGCGCCGGCTAGCGAAAAGGCGATGTCGAGCTGGAAGTCGAACGGGTAGATCGCGCGCGTCTCATCCGATGCCGTCAGCCGCAACGTGACGGCGTCGGCGGTCTGCGCGGCTATGTCGAACGTCGCGTGGCGGGCGAATCCGTGCTTCGGCATCGGGTAGCTCGTGCCGTCAAGCCGGTAATGCCCGCCTTCCAGCAGACCAATAACTGGGAACAGGATCGGCGCGCGGCCATGCCATACGGCAGGATCGCCGTCCCACTGCAATTCGCGTCCGTCGCGATCCGTCAGGTGCTGGAGTTCCGCGCCCAGCGTGGAAATACCGGCAGTGAGCCGGTCGGACGCGATCGTTGCAACGTACGCGGTCATGATGGTCCTTGGCAGCTGCCTGGCGCCGCCGCGACTGCCAGATCCTCGACGCGCCAACCGCGACCGCGACGGGTTGGTTCCAGTCGCGAAGATGACTTCTTGTTCACAATACGATGGGGGATCGGGACCGCTCATCCCATGCGGGTTCGGGAGTGCGTGTTGCTACGGACCGGGGCCCGTCGGATCCACCCCTCATGCGACACGCGCGGCCGGATCGGGCCAGCAACGCGCGTGTCGCACAGCCGCGCGTCAGAACGCAAGCCGCAGACCGGTCCGTCCGCCGGCACGATGATCGGCCTCGCCGCTTTCACCGGTAAGTGCGCCGAACAGCGTAAGGCGCGGCGAGAGCGCGATCTCAGCCCCAAGCGTTGCGGTTGCGAGAACCGGTGCCCGTGATGCACCCTCGGCCAGCAGGGTGAGGTCCCCGCCGCCGAACCCGGCCAACGCGGCCGGCGTGCGGCCCTTCGCCTGATAACGCGCGCCAAGTGACAGGTACGGTGTAATCCGCGCACCTGGCACAAGCGCGCTTCCGCTGAACGTCAGTCCGCCATCTACGAACACCGCCGTGTGGTTGCGACGCGCAACCGACAATGCGAAAGCGCTGGTGCCGACCTCGTTTGCTGCGGAGCGGGTGGCGCGAATTGCGGTTGCGCCGAGGCTCGGTCGCACCGTCCAGGTTCCGGTGACGGGCAACGCGTAGTCGATTAACGCGTCCGCTGTCCAACCATGCAGGCGATATTCCGCATAGACGCTCCCGTCGGGCACCGAACGCCGGGTGCTGGCATCACCGCCATCATAAGCGACCGTCGCCTTGATGCCGAAGCCGCCGCTGGCGAAGCGGCCGTGCACGCCTGCCACCGCGCCATCCGCGCGGGTATGCGCGGCCAGGCCCACCAGCGTTTGGCGGTTGTTCATGTAGCCGCCAAACGCGCCGATCGACCAGGTTGCGCCGCCAAAGCCGATCCCGCCGAGGAAGCCATAGCCGTTGGTGCGCGCGAGCGCGTTGCCCGAAACCGCATCCGCCTCCAGCGTTGCCGTTCCGCCCAGCACGCTCGCGAAGGTGAACAGCCCCGGCGTGTCTCGCCGTGCGGCAAAATCCGCGCCGCGCCCGGACGCGGCAAGGGACAGGCCGTTACCGACCGTGATCTGCTGGGCCGAGGCATAGGCCTCCGGCGTCAGTTGCCCGAACAGCGCGGCGTTGGACGCGCCGGACGCTGTAACCAGCGAGGGCGCCACCGCGAGCAGTGCCGCACTAGATTTCCCGCTGACCAGAACGGTATTTACATAATCGATGCTGCGCCGGACCGGCGCCGAGAAGCTCGCGTCGTTGAGGAACTCGCCCGCCAGTCGGATGCGGGTGTCGTCCTGAACAAGGAAACCGAACAACGAGGCCGGTTTCACCACGGTGGTGTAGCTGCCGGTAATGCCGCCGCTCGCCACGATCAGATCGGTGACCGTGCCCGGTTTGACGGCGCCAGTGGCGACGAGTTGCAGCGTCGCGCCTTGCGCAATCGAAAGCGCGCCATTGACGACGAGCTTGTCCGATACGCTCGGCGTGATCTCGAACAACGAGGTCGAGCCACCCGCCAGCGAGACGGTTCCGTTGACCGTCATCGTGCCGGGCGATGCGCCCGGACTGAGCGTGCCGTTCACCGTGACGTTGCCATTGACGGTGCCCGCCGAGCCAAACGTCGCGTTGCTGCCCACCGTGATGTTGGACGCCGCGATGGTCGACCCGGCAAGACCGACCAGGCGGCCGCCCGCCAGCGCCACCGTGCCGAATGCGGCATCGCCCGACACGGTCGCGAAACCGGCGCTCATCCGCAGCGCCTCGATGCCGGAGACGGTTTCGAATGCGACGGGTGCGGCGACGCTGCCGCCGGACACGTCGATGCTGTCGGTGCCAATGCCACCGGCGACCGAGCCGGCGAAAGTACCCGCGATCGTGAGCCGATTGTCGGCCGGGCCAAACGTGAGGTGTGAGGTGGTAAGCGATGCGTCTGCTGCGATGGTCAGGTCGCCGGCGATGGTGGCGGTGTCGAACGAGAAGCCGCCGCCATTCAGCGCCAGCGTGCCGCTACCTTGTGCGACCAGCTGCTCGAAGCCGGTCAGCGTACCGCTGTTGAGGGTCAGGCCGTTCGCAAAATCGAGCGTTGCCGTGTCGGTGCCGGCGCCGGCGCCGCCCGCGACGGTTCCGATCAAGGCGCCGCCACGCGCCAGCGTGAAGCTGTCGTCGCCCGCGCCGAGGTCGATCGAGCCGGCCAAGGTGCCGCCGGAGGCGACCGTCACCGCCTGCGCGCCGTCGCCAAACGCGAGTGCCGCACCATCGCTACCAAGCGTTCCTGCGATCGTCAGCGTGCCGTTCGCCAGCGATACCGTTTCGAAATGCGTGGCGGTGCCAGTAAGCGTGACCGGTCCGTTAGCGGTAAGGCGCAGCACGTCAGTCCCGTCGCCGCCGTCGTAGCGGCCGGCCAGAGTCGTCGCGCCGAGTGCCAGCGTGTCGTCGCCACCGCCGAGCGAGGCTGCGGCGACGTCGCCGTCGACGGACGCGCTTTCGGCAGCGGCGCTGCCGTCGATCCGGCCGATCGTGAACCCGCCCAGGCTCGCGTTCAGGTTCGCACCGGCGAGCGAAACCGACTGGAAGTTCTGATCGAGCGCCAGCGTAAGCGTGCCGGTGCCGGCCACGGCGAGTTGCTGGAAGTTGGCGCGCGCGCCGATCCCGCTGCGATTCCCGTTGAGGATCACGCGGTATAGGTTGGTGCCGCCGCCGCCATCAACGCCGCCGGCCGCGATGCTGCCGGCCATGTCCGTGTAGCTATCGTCCCCCGCGCCGAGCCTCACCGCGCCGGCGATGCGACCGGCGTTCACGATGCTGACGCCCGCGTCACCGCCGGTGATCGTGGTTACGCCTGACGTTGCCAGCGTCTGCCCCGCGGCCACTGCCAGCGTCCCGCCCGCGAGCGCAATCGTATCGACGTTGAACGTGCCCGAGTAGTATCCGGTGCCGGTGCCGGTGCCGGTTTGCGTGACGGTTTCAAAATTGCTGATCTGCGATGCGGCGAGGGTGGCGGTACCGCCGCTCGCATCGACGATGTAGCGGTCGTTACCGTCACCGCCGTCAACTAGGCCGCTCACGGTCGCACCGACACGCTGGATGAAGCGATCGTCGCCCGCACCGAGCGAAACCGCACCGTTGATGGTGCCGGCATTGTCGAGCGTGTCCGCGCCATCACCTAGAAAGATGTCGCCGGTGATCGTGCCGGTGTTGACGATCACGTTGTCGAACGCGTCGAACGTCTGGATTGCGGTGCTCGTCTTCGTGCCGGTCGCGGTGATGACGCCGGCATTGCTCAGGTTCAGCGCGGTCTCCGCGATGAGGATGGCGTAAGCACGTTCACCGCTGGCGGTAATCACACCGCTAGCCGTGTTTGTGATCGTACCCGACAACCCGGCGCCGCTCACCAGCAACGCGTTGGTCTGCGGGTAAAGATCGGGGCTAGCGCCGGTGGCGGTCGCACGGATCGTGCCGCTATTGGTGATGGTGTACGCGATCGGCTGTGGATCCGGATCCGCATTCAGGCTGAGCGCAGTCGCGTTCGTGCCGCTTGCCGCATCGACCTGCGCGGAAAGCGTACCTGAATTGGCGATTTGGATCGTGCCTCCGTTGTCCGACCCGAAATCATAGACGTTGATTGCGGCTGCCGCCGCTTTGTTGTCGCTGGAGATCGTACCGCTGTTCGCGAAGTCGATCGCGGTGGGGGCGACATCCACGTAACTATAGTTCGTCGCCGTTAAACCGCCTCCGCTGATCTGGCCACTGTTGCGGATCGTCATGACACTGGTCCCGCTTAGCAAGACGCTCGGTGTGGAGTCCCCGTAGGGATAATATGGGTAACCGGGGTAGGAATAGCTGGGGAGCGACGCCTCCGCTTGCGTGATCGTGCCGCTGTTGGTGAAGGCGGACGTCGTGACGGAAACGCCGCCCGCAATCGAGCCTGTGTTGGTGATCGCCGCCAGAACCTGATCGTCCGGGAACAGCGCGGCCGAAGCAAATGAATATGGTATGCTGCTAGGCAGTGCAGTCGACAAGCTGCCGGTGATGCTGGCCTGATTGACGACCTGACCGTTGCCGGCCACAAACAGGTTGCCGCCAAAGGTGCCGTTGGCCGTTACCGTGGCGACCGTGTCGGCGCCGAGTACCTGCACGAGGCCGTCTTCGAAATTGCGGACTTTTGAAAGGTCGAGCGCGACCGTGTCGCTGCTCGTCAAAGAACGTCCATATATGTCCCGCCCGGCGCCACCATCGATGGTGCCAGAAACACCTAACGCATCCGCAGTTTGCAACAACAGGTCGTCGCCGTCGCCGAACAGCAGGTCACCTGCGATGGTGCCGCCGGCCGCCACATAGGTGCTGTTGCTGTAGGAGCGGGTGGGTGCGCCAGAATAATATGAAACGTCATAGCCCAGGTCGACGGTGCCGCTCACGGTTCCGGCGTTGCTGAAAAGACCGGAATACAGCTGCACCGCGGTGCCGCCGGTCCCCGTTATCATGCCGCCTGCCGCGTTGACGATCACAGCCGTCGCGGAGCCATAGCTGTTACGAATGGCGCCGATCGCGACGCCACCAGTGCTGGCGATGGTGCCTGAATTTGAGATCGTAGAACCCGAGGCCTCGACCGCGACGCCGCCGACGCGGATCGTCCCGCTGTTGTTGACAGTGATTGGCCCCGTGATGCCGTTCGCCATCGCGCCGCCGTCAACCTGCGTGATGTCACCCGAATTGACCAGAGTTTCAGGCTGGAAGTTGCTGATGCCGGTGCTGCCATCGAGCAGAATCGAGCCGGCATTGGTGATGCTAGCGCCACCGGTAATGGCGGTGAGTGAGCCGGCGGCAGCTCGGTTGGTCACGGTGATTGTTCCGAGGTTCGCGAAAGTGTCGTCGCTATTCAGGGATACGCCGGACAGGGAATAGGCCGTGCTATCTGCTGACTGCAAGACTGTGATGTTGCCGCGGTTGGTGATTGCCAATGCCGCGGTTTCAGGACTGCCGTCCGGATACGTGATCGCTTTGGTTGACCGGATCGCCGGTGCATCGATGACCGAAACCGCCCCGTTGAGATCGACGCTCCCGTTGCCGGCTAAAACAAGCGTCTGCGTGCGGGCTTGGCCATCAGGACCGCTAAGCGTCAGCTTGGCGCCGTGGGCGACTTGGTAGCCGACACTGGAAAACGGCGTTGTATCGCCGGAAATCAAATTCGCGGATGTGTCGGTGTTGATGGCGTAAAGCAGCGAAGCCTTGCCGGTCACGGTAACGGTTCCGTTGATACCCGCGAACGATCCGGTGCCGGTGTTGACCAGATCCGTGAGAAGCGTGCTGCCATCACCCATCGCAAGGTTTCCGTTGAGCGTGCCACCGCTCAGCGCCAGGTACGCGGCGGCGCCATCGCCCACCACGACGTTGCCGTTGATCGTACCCGCATTGGCGATGCTGGCGTTGTATCCACCCATGACAGCCGGACCACTGCCGCCGCTTACCACGCCGCCTGCAGCATTGGTAAAGGACTGATCGATCGACACACCCGTCCCGGCCGAGCTGATCGTCCCCGTGTTGGTAAGATAATAACCGTACGACATCACTCCGGTGGTCGCACCAGTGATCGTGCCGCTGTTCGACGATCGAAGCCCGACATTTCCGAACAGCGAGACACCGACCCCTGCCGTGGACGTGATGGTGCCGCTGTTGTTCAGCACGGCGTCGGACATCTCAACGCCGGTGTTCTTGGTCGTGATCTGGCCGCTGTTCTCCAACGTGTTGTTGAACATCGAGACGCCACGGCTATCATTGGTCACGATGCCGCGATTGATGAAGTTATGGTTGCTAAAGGTTACCGCATAGCCACCACGCCCATAGGTATCCACGACGCCGGAACCTTCGATCGTTCCTTCGTTGGTGAACACGGCGGAGGAGGCGAAGCCGTAATCGAGATCGCTGATGCCAGGCGCGGTGAGGGTCGTCCGGTTGATCACCGCTCCACGGCCGCTCAGAGTCAGGGAGTTTGCGGTCGAAAATCCCGCCAAAAGCGTCGCGGTCACCTGGGCGTCAGGCGCCAGGACGAGTTTTTGAAACCCGGCGTCGAGGTCGATCGGGGTAGTTACGTCGGTGTCTGCGGAGAATACTACACGCTCGACATTGTTAGTGCCGGCGGTGGTGATCGTGCCGGTGATCCCGGTCGCCAGCGCGCGACGGCCGACGTAGGTTGCCGCCACCGTGTTGTTGTCGTTGCCAAACGTTACCGCGCCATCGATCCGCCCCGTCGTGGAGTCGATCGTATTGCCGCCGCCGGTCGCCACGACATTGCCGGTGACGACCCCCTTGTTGACAAGGTTGATGAACGACGCTTGCACTGCTGTGCTGCCCGCAGAGGTAATCTCGCCGTCTGCGTTGTTGGCGATCGTCAGTAATCCGGCCGACAATGCCGCGCCGGAGCCTGCGTTGGCGATCGTACCATCGTTGGTGATGGTCGTTGAAGCGGTGGTATTGCGTAGCGTCGCGGCGTTCGAGGTGGAGCGGATCGCGCCGCCCGCTGAATTGGTGATGGTGGCGTAGTAGCTGCTATTGGAGTTTCCGGAGTCCACCGCGCTACTCGCGCCACCATCGATGCTGCCCGCGTTGCCCAGCGTGACCACCGGGCCCAGGATGCCGCCAACGATTGCGCCGGCCGCCTGGTTGGTAATCGTCGTGAAAGTTGCGATCGATTGGTCGTAGCCGTAGGTGTTTGTGGTAGCGTTGCCGAGCAGGGCGATGCCGCCCGTACCGGTAAGGGTTCCGGCGTTATCCACTGTCGCGGAGATCGTCCCGCTTGCATTGCCGGGCGACGGGAGCAAGGCGAGTGCCGTCGCGCCCGAAACAGCACCGCCTGCGCCTACGGTGAGCGCGATTTGCTGCGTACTGTAGTAAGATGGCGTTGTCGAAGTCCCCGACATGACCGCAATCGCGCTCTGTCCGTCTGCGGAAACGCTGCCACCCACGTTGATCGTGTTCGCGGTAAAAGAGCTATAATCGCCACGCAGGACGTCGACCGTGATCGCTGAGGTGCCGGTGGTGGTGACGTTCGCGCCTGGCGCGACCGTCAGCGTTGTGTTCGCGGTGGTCACCCGGATCCCGTCGGTGTCATTGCCGGAGCAGGCGGTGGTGCCGTCCGCAATGGTGGGGTCGGGTGAACATTGCGCCGTCGCCGCACTGGCGCTCGCCATCATCAGCGCCATCGCGCTGCTACCGACAGCGAACTTCCACCGACGCGCGGATGCGTCGATACCGACCTTGCTCATGTGCTTCCCCCCCAATCGGCGTACTCTGCCGATCGGCCACGATATGAACAATTGCCGAAATGTGTCTAGTCATATCGAACCGCAGCTTCTTCGTGTCTGCTTGATTTTGTTACGTGATCCTTGCGATTACCCGCCCGGAACTTGAACTTGACAAGCGGCAATGACAGGAAAGTAGGATGCGTACCGTCTCCAGCACCGCCAGCGCCCGTCTATATCACTTGAGCGAAGAGGATGCGGCTGCGCAGACCCTGTTCTACGGGCCGCTGGGCGAAGCCTTGATGGTGGCGCGACAGCAGCCCGAGGACGTACAGACCGGCCTCTGGCTGGCGACGGAAAGCGACGTGGTCGCGTTCCTCGATCTGGATGAGGGTTGAGGAGCGGAACTGCTTCGCCTTCGCGGCGGGACGGGGGCGTCTGTGCGGGACGTAAGTCGGCCAAGGCGCAGCCGCCTGTCGTCTACGGGCGCTGCGATGCGTGTTGGTCCGCCTGTTTCCCCCTGCGGACCAGCGCGATCAGCAGGAGCGAAACCGCGGTCAGCACCGCGAGCATCAACCATGCGTCGTTGATCGCGTGAACCAGCGCGGCTTTTGCGATCAAGGGGCGCACCATCTCCTCGACCTCCGGCCCGATCGGCTGGCCGACCTGATCGAGAAACGCGTCGCGCGGAATGCCGATCGACACCGCCGTGGCGACGTCTCCGTGGCGCAGGCTGCTCGCGATGTCTCGCGCATGTCCGGCACTTCGGCTGAAGATGACGGTATCGATCAGCGCCAGCCCAATTGCCCCGCCGAGATTGCGCATGAGGTTGAACAGGCCGCTTGCGTCCGCGACCATCCGCGCCTGGATGTTGCCGAGCGCCAGCCGCGTCGGCGGCAGCAGGCAGAACATGATCGCCGCGCCTCGTAGGGTTTGCGGCACGAGCATCTGCGCGAAGTCGGTATCCTTGGTCTGCGTCACGCTCATCCCCATGCCGACGGCGAACACCGCGAAGCCGAGGCCGGTCAGCACGCGCGCATCGACGCGTTGCTCCAGCGCAACCGCGATCGGGGCGGCGACGAGTTGCGCGATCCCGGTCACGAGCATGATCTCGCCGATCTCGAGCGCGCCGTGCCCGCGCACCAGTCCGAGAAAGAACGGCATGAGGTAGGTCGATCCGAACAGCCCGACGCCGAGCGCGAAACTGAAGGCGCAGCCGATTGTGAAATTGCGATCGGCGAAGTTGCGAAGCTCGACGATGGGATGCTGCGACCGCAATGTGCGCCAGACGAACACGACGCCGCCCACGACGAATAGCGCCAACGGCATTGCCACCCGCAGCGAGCCCCAGCCGAAGCGTGGTGCATCCTTTAGCCCAATCTCCAGCGCGGTCAGCGCGACAGCCAGCAAGAGCACGGCGACGATGTCGATCGTCCGCAGCGCGTGGCGATCGATTGGGCTGTGCGGCAGCATGGCGGCGGCGCCGGTCGCGGCGACGATGCCAGGCACGATATTGACCAGGAACAGCCAATGCCACGAATAGGTCTGCGTCAACCATCCACCGACGATCGGGCCGATCGTGGGCGCGAAAACGGCGGCCAGACCGGCTATCGTCGTGGCCAGCCCCTGGCTACGCTGCGGGAACAGCAGGAAAACCGCCGAGAAAACCGCCGGGATCAGCGTGCCGCCGGCAAATCCTTGCAAGACCCGGAATGCGATCAGCGTCGCGAAGTCGTGACTGATCGCGCACCCCGCCGAGGCCAGCGTAAACGTTGTGATCGCCACCACGAACAGCCTGCGCATGCCGAGCAGCCGTGTCAGATAACCGGTCATCGGAATGGCGACGATCTCGGCGGTGAGGTATGCGGTCTGCACCCAGACCATCTGATCCGCACCGATGTGGAGCGCGGCGCGGATCGTCGGTAGCGAGGTCGCAACAATCTGGATGTCGAGGATCGCCATGAACATGCCGAGGCACATGAAGGCGAAACCAATCCAGGTACGGGCGGTCACGTGCGGTTGGGACTCGGTCATGATACCTTTCGGGAACGACACTTCGGCGGGCTGGATCAACCCTTGCCGGAACCCACGGCGCGGGAGATCGTTTCCTTCGCGTCATAACAGATGTGCCGGGAACGCCGGTCGGATAGGACCTGCATGCGCCACCCGGTAACGATGTTGTCGCTGGCGACCGCGACGCCACCCCATATCCTGGATCAGGCGGTCGCGCTGGAGATCAGCCGGGACGTGCTCGGCGAAAGCTTCGGCGATTTCGAGCGGATGGCATCGGTGTTCGAAACCGCCGGTATCCAGACCCGGCAACTGGCGTGCCCGCCGGACTGGTATCGCACCCCGCGCGATTTCACCGAAAAGACCGCTGCCTATCTGGCCGCCGCCGACGACCTGTTCGTCGAGGTTGCCGGCAAGGCGCTCGCCGCCGCCGGGCTGGCGGCGGCGGATGTGGATACGATCGTGACCGTGACCACCACCGGCATCGCCACGCCAAGCCTGGAAGCGCGCGCGATGCGTCGTATGGACTTCCGCCAGAACGTCGCCCGCGTGCCGGTGTTCGGGCTTGGCTGCGCGGGCGGTGTGACGGGGCTTGGCTTGGCCGCGAAGCTGGCGGGCGCGACACCGGGATCGATCGTCCTGTTCGTGACGATCGAATTGTGCAGCCTGACGTTGCGGACGCGAGGGACCGGCAAGGCGGACATCATCTCGACAGCGTTGTTTGGTGATGGCGCGGGCGCCTGCATCTTGAAGGTGGGCGACGAGGGTTTCGCGGAGGTGAGTGCTTCCGCCGAGAAGACATGGCCCGACACGCTCGACATCATGGGTTGGGAGATCGAGCCGGGTGGCTTCGGCGTGGTGCTCAACCGCGCGATACCCGCGTTCGCGCGCCGCAATATGCGCGCGGCGATGGACGAGATGCTCGGTCCGCAAAACCTGCGGGTGGAGGCGGTGGATCGTTTCATCTGCCATCCGGGCGGTGCGAAAGTGGTGGACGCGCTGGAACTCGCCCTGTCGCTGCATCAGGGCTCGCTCGACCATGAACGCGCGACCCTGCGGGACCACGGCAACATGTCGGCCCCGACCGCGCTGTTCGTGCTCGACCGGGTGCGGGCCGACGCGCTGCCGCCGGTATCGGTGCTGACCGCGCTCGGACCCGGCTTCACCGCCAGCACCGTTACCCTGAAGCGCGCGGCATGACGCTTGCCATTGCGGTGCTGGTGTTTGTCACCGTGCAGCGACTGATCGAACTCGTCATCGCGCGCAGCAACACCGCGTTTCTGCTGCGCCGTGGTGCCTACGAAGTCGGTCGTCGGCATTATCCGCTGCTGGTCGTGCTGCACGCATCGTGGCTCGCCGCGCTGTGGTGGTTCGGATGGCGGGCTTCTGTCAATCTCACGCTGTTCGCGCTGTTCATGGTGATGCAGGTGCTGCGCGTGTGGGTGTTGGCGACGCTGGGGCGGCGATGGACCACCCGTATCATCGTGCTGCCCGGTGCGCCGCTGGTGACGAATGGTCCGTTCCGTTTCCTGCGGCACCCGAATTATTGCGTGGTGATCGCCGAAATTGCGTTGTTGCCGCTGGCGTTCGGGTTGCCGTGGGTGGCGCTGCTGTTCTCGATCCTCAACGCGCTGGTGCTTTGGATCAGGATGACCGCCGAAAACCGTGCGTTAGGCGACAACGGGGTGAGCCACGCCTGATGATGCGCTACGTAAAGCAACCCCCGGACGAGTAGGACGACATATGCAACGAGCAGGATATCTGGCGATGGTTCTGGCGCTTGCCGTCGTGAGCACGGCCACGCCCGCGGCAGCTGCCGACGAGGGGCGCAAGGCCTGTTTCGCGGATGCCAAGCGTCTTTGCCCCGCCCAGGTAAAGGCTTTCAACCGCAAGGCCGCCGAAGCGTGCATGATCCAGCGCATCGACGAGACCTCGCCGACATGTCATGCCAAGATGCTGGCGATCCGCGACCAGCGGATGGCGAAGCAGCAGCCCTCCCACCGCGACTAAGCCCAACCGAACGTGAACCGCTCAATCGCCATGCTGTGAGGCTTTCGCGAGCGCACGACATCCGTGCGCTAGGCGTTAGTCCGGCATGGTCAGATACGTCGACACCCACAGCAGCGGCGCGTTCCAGTTGATCGCGACCTCATTGTCGGCATAAGCGCGCGCGTCATCGAGCCAGCATCGCTGCGGTGCGCAGTGCCCCTTAAGGGTGGCGGAGGTGGGATCGGCGAAGGCGGTATTGTTCGCGCCGCCGCTCATCACACCGGGAGGCGGCCCGGGCAGGCGCGGATCCAGTGAATGCGCCCAGAAGCGATGATGCGGGTGGCGCATCGCCTTCCAGCCGAAGCCTGACACGTAGCTTTGATCGAGCGGGTTGCGACCGAGCACATAGTCCGCCGCATCGACCACCGCGTCACGATACGCGGCCTTGCCGGTGAACCGCGCGGCGAGCGCCAGTATGATGCCCCGGTTGAGGATGGTGCCGTTCGATCCCCATTGGTAGCGGTTGGACGCATAGGGGATGTGATACCCGGAGCGGGCATCCTCGGCGAGGAAGCGGTCGGCAAGCGCGATCAGTTTCGCGCGGGCGGCGTCGCGTTCCGCCGCCGGTATGCCAGCGGCGGTGGCAAGCGTGATCGTGCCGAGCGCGGCGGTACTGCCCCAGCCCGGGGCATCGCCCAGCGGCGCGGCGTGGAGCGCCATGCGGTGCAGCGCGGCGGCGAGTTCGGGCATCCGCGTGGTGGCGTAGAGTTCGGCGGTGGCCCAGTAGAGTTCGTCCGACAGATCGTCGTCGCCATAGCCGCCGCTACCGTCGAAATGCTGCGCGGCGTAGACATCCGGGTTGCGTAGCGCCGCCTGATACGCCTTGGTCGCCGCGATGAGGCAACGGTGCGCGAACGCTTGGTCGATCGGCTTCCAGATGCGTGCGCATTGCGCGGCGGTGGCGGCAAGGTTCAGCGTGGCGGCGGTGCTGGGCGGGTAGAGCAGCCGCTCCTCCGGATCGTCGGCGGGGACGGTCGGCAGCGCGGTCCAGTTGCGATCCGCGACCTTGTGATGCGCCATGCCGCCGGCATCGGTAAGGGCGAGGTGGAGCGGGCCGTCGCCCTGTCGGCCGTGCGGTAGCGCGAGACGCTCGCCATCGGGCACTTGCATGGCGAGCAGGAAGCGCAGTTCCCACCGCGCCTCGTCGAGCAGATCGTTGCTGCCGTTGCCCGCCTCCGGCAGCGCGGCGCTGCCGTCCGGGAAGGGCGGCGCGGCGGCGTTCGTCTCGTACAGGTTGAGCAGCGTCCACACCGCGATGCCGCCGTTGACGACATATTTGCCCTGATCGCCCGCGTCGTACCAGCCGCCGGTCACGTCGAGCGAATAGCCGCAGCCCGGCCATGTCGTGCCGGCGCGATCGACGCCCTTGAAGCAGGTGACGACCTCGTGCAGGTGGCCGGCGGCGCGCGCCCACGCCTTGCCGCCGGCGAACGCCGCCTCGATCGGAATGCCGGCGCGGGTCTGGTAGAAATAGTTGAGCGCGGCGCGGGACAGCGGGCGGTAAACCTCCGTACCGATCGCGAACGGGTGCGATTCCACGCCGCCGGCCTCGATCCGATAGGTTCCGGGCGTGCGGACCCCGCCAAGGTCGATCCGGTGGACGTGATCGCCGGAGGCGGCATCGTCACCGAACGGCTGGGTCTGACCGGTGATCACGACGTGATCCTGCGCGTCGAGCAGGCGCCACGGCAGCGGCGCGGTAGCGGACGTGGCGAGGATCGCACGCTGTGAGGTGTCGGGACGGAAGCCGATCTGGTTGAGGTGGATCGCGGGAGCAGGCGTGTTGGCGAGCAGCGCGAGTAGCGTCGCGGATGCGGTGAACCGGCCGATGCGTGCCATATGGTGGTCCTTCCCGAAGATCATGAATAGCGGCTGGCGCGGCAGGCGGCATTGTCGCCCGAGACGACGGGATCGACCGCCGGCGCCGACGCTACCAGCAGCAGCGGCGCGATCACTTGTGCCGATCCCATACGCGGGGTTGCGCATCGATCACCCGTTCCAGCGTGGCGGCAATAGTGCGATCGTCGGCGAGATCGGGGTGGCTATGGCAGCCGGTGAAATGCAGGCCGTCGACCTCCACGAACGCGACGCGCCGGTCGCCTGCCTGTCGCAGGTTCGCGGCGACACGACTGGCCTCGCGTGCGATTTCGCCATTGGCTAGGTCGGTGGCCCATAGCAATACGAACGCCCCCGGGTAGCGCTGCCGCGCCTGACGCACGAATGCGGCATAGGTGCGCTCGTAATCGGCGTGGAGTGCGTCGCGGGTGGCCCAGCGCTCGCCGGATTTTAGTTTTGTCGAGAAATCGTTGGTGCCGAGTGCGAACACCACCACCTGCGGATGCCAGCCGGTGCTCCGCTCGGGCGTTTTGCCGTCGAGCAGCGCGTAGGGGTAGGCCTGCGGCATGGTCGGCGCGGCGAAACCATCGTAGTTGCGCACGATGCCGCGCCCCGAGATCGCGTTGATTTGATAGTCTGCATCGTAATGCGCGGCAGTAATGCCGGCGGGGCCGTGTGGCGTGTCGGTCGTCGCCCAGACCTGATCCTGCGTGCAATCCGTGGTGGTCGCGGTGTTGCCGTAGCCGACGGTGTGCGAATCGCCGATGAACTCGATCTGCCGACGACGCGGCGGCGGGGGCGCGAGCGGGGTCGTGCCAGGGGGTGCGAACAGGCCGCCGAAGCTGGTCGGGCCGGCCTGACTCTCGCTGACGACATCGATGCGGATGCGGTGATCGCCTGTGCCGGGTGCTGCGATCCGGTAGCGGGCCGCCGCCGGCCGCACCAGCGCGATCGGCGCACGGCCATCGACCGTTATGCGTAGCGAGACGTCACCCGGACCGACTGCGAGATCGACCGCCGGACCGCGAAAGCGCGCCTCGAGATAGGTGCCCGGCCATTGTCGTTGATAGCGCATATCTGGCGCAGTGCCGTTCGTCACGACACGCCCGCCAATGTGAAGCGCAAGCGGGCGGCCTTGGGCGACATCGGCACCGAGTTGCACGATCGCCCCCGGCGGTTGCGGAGCGGACGCGGCGCAGAGCGGGGCGGCCACGACCGCGAGCAGCACCAGCCTGTGATCGAAGCGCCTGCCGACCATGATCCTCTTCCCCTCTTTGTGTTGTTGGCGAATACCCTAGGCGCGCATCGGCGGCCGGACAACGTAGAGAAATGATTTGCTTTTCCGATGTCTATGGCCACCGTGGTATGGTGACGAAAGATCGTGAGGTCATCGGTGGCTGAGGACTGGATCGTAGGCATGGCTCCGGTGCCGGACGACGTCCCGCGATCGTCTAAGCAGATGGTCGAGAGCATTCAGCGCCGCGCTGGTGACGACTTCATGAAGCCCGGCCACGTCATCTCCTCGATCAGGCATTTCCTCGGCGATGGCGGCACCGGCGGACGTGACCAGGGCGACACGCGCGTTTCTGAAGAGCTGCTGCGCGACATTCATGCTGCGGGATATATCAGCGGCCTTACCGCTGGCGCGTTGGATGTCGCCGGCCCGGTTCGTTGCGGTACGCGGTGAGGGGCGGCGGGCCGGTCCTGACGCGGCGGAACACGCTGGCCGGGGCGGCGGCGTGTGCGATGCTGCCTCGGCGGCTCGGTGCCGCCAGCGCGGCGCGAAGCTTGTCCAACCCGGCTGCAAACAGGCCGGCGCGGGCGCTCTATGCGTGGCTATGGTCGCTTTACGGTCGGCGAACGCTGAGCGGGCAACAGGAAAGCCCGGGTAAATCGCGTGACGAGCTGAGGTACATTGAGCGTACCACCGGCAAGCTGCCCGCTTTGCTCGGCTTCGACTATATTGACCCGGCCGACTGGGGCGGCGTGCGCGAGCGTGCGCTCGACTGGCACCAGCGTGGCGGCGTCGTGACGGTGTGCTGGCATTGGGGTGCGCCGGACATCGGAACGGGATATGAAAATTCCAAGCGCGATTTCGACGTGTCCGCCGCGCTGCGGCCGGGCACCACCGAACATCGGCTGATGACCGAGCAGATGGACGCGGTGGCGGGCGAACTGGCGTGGCTGCGCGACCACAACGTGCCGGTGCTGTGGCGACCATTTCATGAATTCAGCGGCGACTGGTTCTGGTGGGGCAAGCATGGGCCGGAGGGGTTCCTCGGCCTGTGGCGAACGATGTACGAACGGTTTTGCGGCCACCATGCGCTCGACAATCTGATCTGGGTGCTGGGTTGGGCGGGACAGAACGTCGACGCGCTTTATTACCCTGGGCGCGGCATGGTGGATATTGCGGGGGCGGACATATACGTCGATCATCACGGCAACCTTGCGCCGATGTTCGCCGAAGTGAAGCGGATCGTCAGCGACAGCGTGCCGATCTGCCTGCATGAGAACGGGCCGATTCCCGACCCGACGACGCTGGGGCCGGATGCCGATTGGCTGTGGTTCATGACGTGGCACACGCGCTGGCTGGAATCGCCCGATCAGAACGGTGTGACCGATCTGCGCGCGGCCTATACAGCAAAACGCTATCTGACGCTCGACGAGATCGCCGCGCGGCGGGGGAGAGGAATGCGATGACCGGAAAGATCGATCGGCGCGCGCTGCTGGGGTCGGCGGCGCTGCTGGCGGGATGTACCACGGTAGCGGCGGGCGGAGCCGCCGGACCGGCGCGCGACTTCGTGCGGCGTGACGGCATGCGGCTGATGGCGGGCGAGCGGCAGTACCGCTTCGTCGGTGGCAACATGTGGTATGCCGCCTACCTCGGCGCCGACGCGCCGTACGGCAACCGCGCGCGGCTGATGCGGGAGCTGGACGCGCTGGCGGCGATGGGGGTGACCAACCTGCGCATCCTCGCCTCCGCCGAGGAAGGCCCGTTGCACAATGCGATCAAGCCGGGGTTCCGCACCGCCACCACCGTCAACCAAACACTGCTCGGCGGGCTGGATTTCGCGCTGGCCGAGATGGCGAAGCGCAACATCCGTGCGGTGCTGTACCTGACCAACTTCTGGGAGTGGTCGGGCGGGATGATGACGTATCTGTGGTACGTCAACGGCGGGCACTACCTCGACATGAACGACCCCGCGCATCCGTGGCCGGCGTTCGCCAATTTCAACGCAAACTTCTACGGCGATGACCGTGCGGTTGGCCTGTATCACGATTGGGTGCGTCGGCTCGTCACGCGTCGCAACGGTGTGACAGGGCAGGCCTATGCCGACGATCCGACCATCATGGCGTGGCAGCTCGCCAACGAACCGCGGCCTGCCGGCGATGCCGCGCATGCGGTGCTGCCACAATTCTATGCGTGGGTGCGGGGCACCGCGCGGCTCATCAAGTCGCTCGATCGCAACCACCTCGTCTGCACCGGCTCGGAAGGGTTGAAGGGCGCGCTTGAACAGCCGGAGATCGTGCTGGCCGAACATGGCATCGCCGAGATCGATTATCTCACCGCGCACATATGGCCGAACAACTGGGAATGGGTGCGCCAGACCGACCTGCCCGGCACCTATGCGCGCGGCGAGACGCTGACCGAGGAGTATATCGCGCAGCACATCGGCTTCGCGCGCACGCTCGACAAGCCGCTGGTGATCGAGGAGTTCGGCTATCCACGCGACGGCGGCAGCAACGATCCGGCAGTCGCGACGCGGTTTAAGGATCAGTTCTACAAGCTGATCTACGCCGCTGCCGAGCGCGACATGGCGGCGGGCGGGCCGATCGCCGGCACCAATTTCTGGGCGTGGAACGGTGAGGCGCGCGCACAGCATGGCGACTTCCGCTTCCACCCCGGCGACCGTGCCTATATGGGCGACCCGCCACACGAGCCACAAGGGTGGTACGGCATCTTTACCGGCGACACGACCGTTCGTGTTGTTGCCGATCACGCCGCCCACGTCGCGCGTCTGCCGCAGCCGCGCTGAGACAAGGTGAGGGCAAGGTGCGGCAATAGCAGCCGGACGCAGGGTTAAGCGCGCCGCGCGGATCGCCACGCCGGGCTTGTCGCGCACACAGGCCGGTTATGCGTAGATCAGGCGGGGTCAATCGGCGCCCCTGCCGACTTGCGCGGGCTGCGGTCCTGCGCTGGATGCATGATCGTAGCGGCCCTGGTGCGCATTGATGCTGTTTCGCATCTTCTCCAAAAGCCCCAACGAGTGCCGAAGCGTCGCGGCCAACTCCTTCTCGTCCTTCGCGCTCTCTTCCTTGACAGCATATGCGCTGTCGATTGCCTCGAGCGCCTGCGCTTTGGTGAGCGCGCCGTTGTCGAGCAGGCTGTGCACGAGGCTTTCGACAAGCAGTAGCGCGGCTTGGGCCTGTGCATCGCCAGATGGCTGGCGATCATTCTTGAACGAAGAGTCGGCGGTTGGTGTCTGGTTCGTCATCGCCCTCTTCTCCTTCGAGTCCGGAACGGAAGGAAATGCTCGGCGGAGGCATCGGTTTCGTTGCGAGCCGATGTCTCGCCACGCAATTCATCGCACAACCGCCCTTCGCAGTGCCGCCGCATGTCACTGCCGAGTAACTTGAAGCCCGGCTGAAACTTGCCGACAATCGTCCTGATTCAAGTCACGCGTCGGGTCCGTCTTGTGCCGATCGTTGACGGGTGGGAATCTGCCCATGCGGCACGCCGGGCTGTCATGCCTGCGCTCACCCACGTGTTTAGCAGCAATAACCGATGCCGGTGAGGCGATGATGCGACCTGGTGACCCCTACGAGAATCGAACTCGTGCTTACGCCGTGAGAGGGCGTCGTCCTAACCGCTAGACGAAGGGGCCGTACGCAGTCGAAGCGGCGCAGTACGGCGCACGCTCCGCTGCGTCAAGCCGGATTATCGCTATGCGGCGGCGCGGCGACGCTCCGACATTTCGTCGTTAAGCATTTCCGCCAGCAGGAATGCCAGTTCGAGGCTCTGGCCGGCGTTGAGGCGCGGGTCGCAGTGCGTATGGTAGCGATCCGCCAGCGATTGTTCGGTCACCGCCACCGCGCCGCCGGTGCATTCGGTTACGTTCTGCCCGGTCATCTCGGCATGAATGCCGCCCGCGATCGAGCCTTCGGCGCGGTGCACCGCAAAGAAACCGCGCACTTCCGCAAGGATGCGCTCGAACGGTCGGGTCTTGTAGCCGTTGGCGGCCTTGACGACGTTGCCGTGCATCGGGTCGCAGCTCCACACCACCGGATGGCCTTCGCGCATCACCGCGCGGACAAGCTTGGGCAGGCCGGCCTCGATCGTGTCGTGGCCGTAGCGGGTTATAAGCGTCATGCGACCGGGTACGCGCGCGGGGTTGAGCGTGTCGAGCAGGCGCAGCAGCGCGTCCGGCTCCAGCGAAGGCCCGCACTTCATGCCGATCGGGTTGCCGATGCCACGCAGATATTCAACATGGGCGCTGCCCTCGAAACGGGTGCGGTCGCCGATCCACAGCATGTGTGCCGAGGTGTCGTACCAGTCGCCGGTCAGCGAATCCTGCCGGGTCAGCGCCTGTTCGTAGCGCAGCAACAGCGCCTCGTGACTGGTATAGAAGCGCGTCTCGGCAAGTTGCGGCACCGTTTCGGGGTTGATCCCGCACGCCTCCATGAAGTCGAGCGCCTCGCCGATTCGGTCGGCGACAGCAGCGTATTTCTGCGACCAGGGGCTGCGACCCATGAAATCGTGCGTCCAGCGGTGGACCTGATGCAGGTTGGCGTAGCCGCCGCCGGCGAAGGCGCGCAGCAGGTTGAGCGTCGCCGCCGACTGGCTGTAGGCGCGCACCATGCGCTGCGGATCGGGGATGCGGCTTTCGGGGGTGAAGGCGATATCGTTGACGTTATCGCCGCGGTAGCTCGGCAGCTCGACGCCGTTGATCGTCTCGGTATCGGCCGAACGCGGCTTGGCGAACTGGCCCGCCATCCGGCCGACCTTCACCACCGGCAGCTTCGACGCATAGGTCAGCACCACCGCCATCTGGAGGATGACGCGGAAAGTATCGCGGATGTTGTTGGCGCTATGCTCCGCGAACGATTCGGCGCAGTCACCGCCTTGCAGCAGGAACGCCTTGCCCTCCGCCACCTTGGCGAGATCGCCGGTGAGGTTGCGCGCCTCGCCGGCGAACACCAGCGGCGGGAAGCTGGCGAGCTGGTCGGTGGCCGCGTCGAGCGCGGCGGCGTCGGGATAGGTCGGCATCTGGCGGGCCTCGGCCGTCGTCCAGCTATCGGGCGCCCAGGTGCTCATGTCGTTCTCCATTCGAATTTGGATGTACCAGTCGGCATGCGTGGCGATACCGTTCGCGGCGATCTGGTTGACGGCCTGACTGCCGGCGCGCTTGCCGTCTTCTTCCCAGCCCTGCACCGTGCTGCCGGGCGCACCGTACCACGCGCCGAACGCCGCCCGGCTAAGCGCGCGGTCTTCGCGGAAGCGTTTGATCTTGATGCCGGCAAGCGTCGTCATGCGGCACGATTACGCGAACGGGGTAAATTCCGCAAGTGGGTTTACCCGATTGGAGTAATCGTGTCGTCAGTCTACCGCCGGCTTCCAGTCCCACCCGAGCGGATCGCCATCCATCACCTCGACACCCGCGGCAGCAAGGTGGTCACGCAGTGTGTCGGAGCGGGCGAAATCCTTCGCCACCCGCACAGCCTTGCGCTCGGCAAGGCGTGCCTCGATCTCGTCCGGCGTGATCGCCACGCCCGCCGGCATCACCCGCAGATCGGCACGGGCGAGGGTCAGCAGCGGCAAGCCGAGCACGTCGACGAAATCCGCGAGTGCTGCCAATCGAACCGCTGGTGACAGCTTTTTGTCGGCCAGCATCTCGTCCAGCACCGGCAGTGCACGCGGCGTGCCGAGATCGTCCGACACCGCCTCGTCCAACCGCGTGCGATATCCGGTCGCATCACCCTTCACCGCGCCATCGTCGCGCGCCCGCAGCGCCTCCACCGCCATCACCAGCCGCTTCAGCCGGGTGGACGCCGCGGCAAGGTTTTCCCACGAGAATTCGAGTTCGCTACGGTACTGCGCCGACAGGCACATCAGGCGATAGGCGAGCGGGTGGAAACCACCGTCGACAAGTGTTTGCAGGGTGGTGAAATCGCCCGACGACTTCGACATCTTGCCGGCGCGTTCGACCAGGAAGTTGTTGTGCATCCACACCCGCGCGCCGGTGTCCGCGCAATCGCAGAACGCCTGGTTCTGCGCGATTTCATTCGGGTGGTGGATCTCGCGGTGGTCGATGCCGCCGGTGTGGATGTCGAAACCGTCGCCGAGATACTTGCGGCTCATCACCGAACATTCGAGATGCCAGCCCGGTGCGCCGCGACCCCAGGGCGAGTCCCATTCCATCTGGCGCTTCTCGCCGGGCTCGGACGTGCGCCAGATCGCGAAATCCTGCGGATGGCGCTTCCCGGCGACGGGATCGATCCGTCCTTCGCGCTCATCGTCGCTCACGCGGGCAAGTCGGCCGTAATCGGGTACGGTCGACACGTCGAAATATAGACCGCTATCGAGTTGGTAGCAGTGATCGGGTGCGATTTTCTCGCCGAACGCGATCATCTCGGCGATGTGATCGGTGGCGAGCGGAAAGTGCGTGGGGTTGCGGATGTTGAGATCTGCGAGGTTCTGCTTGAACGCCTGCGTGTAGTGCGCGGCGATATCCCAGATGCTCATCGCGCGGGCACGGGCGGCGGCTTCCATCTTGTCGTCGCCAGCATCGGCATCCGAGGTGAGGTGCCCGACGTCGGTGATGTTGATGACGTGGGTGAGGGGATAGCCTTTCCACGTCAGCACCCGGCTGAGCGTGTCAGTGAAGACGTAGGCGCGCAGATTGCCGATGTGCGCATAGTTGTAGACCGTCGGCCCGCACGAATAGACACGCACGTTGGCGGGATCGATCGGAGCGAATGCCTCAAGGGTTCGCGTAAGGCTGTTGTAGAGCGTGAGGGGGGTGCCGGTCATCACGCAGCCCTTAGCGGCGCGCGCGCCGGCCCGCAAATCGGCTCCGGTCGAGCCCCAAATCAGCCGGCGCGGGTGGCGAGGCCGCGCAGAGTGTCGAGCGTGTCGCGGATCGACTCCTGCCGTGCGGCCCGTGTCGGAGCGGGGTCCGGCGTGACGTCGCGCCGGGCGACGCTGCGTTCCAGCCGGTCGAGCAGCGCGCGGACCGACGTGGGTGAATCACCCTCTGGCGTGCGCGCGGGCGTCTGCTGCATCGAGGCGGCGATCAGGCCGATCGCTTGGCCGGTTTCCACGCGGACCGGGGCGGGCAGGTCGACCGGCATGTCGTCGTGCTCTTCGGTGGGATCTTCGGACGTCGGCGCCGGCGCTGCATGAAGCATGGAAGCGGCGATCAGGTCGATGGCGCGACCGATGTCGCGCCGGATCAGCCTGGGCAGGGCGGTGGGTTCCGCTTGCCCTGCTGGCGGCGCTGGCGCCTCGGCCTGCGATGGGGCGGGAGTCAGCCGAAGCGAAGCAGCGATCCGGTCGGGCGTATCGGACGTGTCGAGCCGGATCGGCAGCGGCGGCTCGGCGGGAGCGAGGCGGGGCGTCGGCATCAGTCGCTCTGGCTCCGGCGTTTGCGCGTCGAACGACGCGGTGAAGGATTGCGGATCGAACGCGGCGAGCGGCATGTCGAGATCGTCGGGCAGGGTCCGCTCGATCGGAGCCACTTCGGCGCGCACCTCCAGGAATGGCGTGCCGAGATCGCGGTTGGCGAACACCGGCTGGCGCGGCGGCGCATCGGGATGCACGTCGGCACGGCGCAAGGCCGGCCCGGCAACGCCGGTCGCACGGGGATTTTGCAGGATGATCAAGCGCGTGCCGACCGCGACGAACAGCGCGACCCAGGCCAGCACCGACACGACCCCGCCACCGACCAGCGCCAACATCGCGCGTGCGGTCAGCCCGAGCGGCGGTTGCGCCGCGTTGACCAGCGCGGCGATCCCGCTGTCGACGACGAGCGACTCCAGCGTGGAGGTCGGCATGACGGCGAATACAAGGGCGATGAGCACGCCTGCCACTCCCGCGCCGGTGGGCGCGAGCGGAAGGATCAGACGCTGACGGGGGGACGCGACCATAATCCGTGTGATGGCACAGTATCGGTAAGTTTTTGGTAAACCGGTTCGTAACGGCCCACGTTCACCGCCCAGTTGCGCTCGGCTTCGACAAAGGCGCGACCGCGTGTGCGGCGCGCTTCCCAGCCCTCGCGGTGGCTGAGCAGATCGGCGAGCGCGGCAGCGATGCCGGCGGGGTCGCCGGGCGGGAACAGCGTACCGGTGACGCCGTCGCGGATCAGTTCGCGGTGCCCGCCGACGTCCGATGCCGCGACGAGGCGGCGCTGCGCCATCGCTTCCAGTGGTTTGAGCGGCGTGACGAGATCGGTCAGCCGCATGTGCTTGCGCGGGTAGGCGAGAATGTCGACGAGGCTGTAATAACGTTCGACCTGCTGGTGCGGTACGCGGCCTGCAAAGTGGATGTGGGCCGCCACCGGCGAGGCGGCGGCCTGCGCGCGCAGCATATCCTCCATCGGCCCGCCGCCGACCAGAAGCAGGTGCGCGGCTGGCCGTGCCGCGACCAGGGCGGGCATGGCGGCGATCAGATCGTCGAGACCTTCGTAATCGTAGAAGCTGCCGATGAAGCCGATCACCTCCGCATCGATGATGCCGTGCCGCGTGGCCAGGACGTCATCATACGCGGCAGGTTCGCCGAACAGTGCGAGGTCGACGCCGTTGGGGGAAACGAGGATCTTGTCCGGCGCGATCCCGCGCGCGATCAGGTCGCCGCGCAGGCCTTCGCAGATCACCGACACCGCATCGGCGCGGCGCACCGCCCATGTTTCGAGCGCGCGGGTGGCGCGGTAGCGAAGCGAGCCTTCGCTGCCGGTGCCGTTGCCGACCGCCGCATCCTCCCAGAACGCGCGGATCTCGTACACCAGCGGCAGCCTGCGCGCGCGCGCGACCCGTAAGGCGGCAAGCGCCCCCAGAACCGGCGAATGCGCGTGGATGATGTCGGGCCGGAACCGCTCCGCCACCGCCGCGACGCTACGCGACAGCGCGTGGATTTCGGCAAGCTCGCCCAGCACCGGCGGCAGCTTGGGCGCGTGTGGGGTGCGGTGGAAGTCGATACCGTCGATCGTCTCCGTGCTCACGTCCGACACGCCCTGCCGCACGCCGGTGACCGCCGCGACCTCCCAGCCGCGTGCCTGCTGCGCCTTCAGGATCGCGCGCGTGCGAAAGGTGTAGCCGCTTTGCAGCGGCAACCCGTGATCGAGGACGTGCAGGATCTTCATGGGGCTTCATCTGCCACGCGACTGCTTAACGGAGCCTCAACTTCGCGCGGGCTATGCGGGAGCGAACCGAGGCTACGCAGCGCAGGGACGACTTTATGATCGACAATTTTGCGCTCGCGATCAGCCATGGCTTGATGATGCTGGCGATCTGGGCGTTGCTGAAGCGGCCCGACCTCGATCGCGAGCCCGGCCCGCGCGATCGGCCGGCGCGGACCAAGCCGGGTAGGGAGGATCGGCCGGGTGCGTGACCTCATCTTTGTTGCGTTCCTGGCTGCGTTCTTCCTGGCGGGTTTGCGCAAGCCGTTCATCTTCGTGCTCGCCTATATCTATATAGACGTGGTCAGTCCGCAGCGGCTGACGTACCTCCTGCTCAATTCGATCCCGATCTCGCTGATCGCGTTCAGCGCGGCGGTGCTGAGCTGGGCGATGATCGACGATAAGCGCGACGTGCGGCTCGCGCCGCGCCAGTTCATCATTCTGCTGCTGCTGGCATATTGCGGGATCACCACGATCAACGCCGACTTCCCGCAGGCCGCCGCCGACAAATGGGACTGGGTCTGGAAGGCGCTGGTGTTCGCCGCGTTCCTGCCGCTGACGCTGCGCACCAAGCTGCGCGTGGAGGCGCTGCTGCTGTTCATGGTGCTGTCGGCGTCGTCGATCATCATCGTCGGCGGGATCAAGACGGTGGTGTCGGGCGGCGGCTACGGCGAGCTGAACCTGATGGTCTCGAACAACAGCGGCCTGTACGAAGGCTCGATCATCTCGACCGTAGCGGTGGCGATCGTGCCGCTGGTGCTGTGGTTCGCCAGCCACGGCACGATCTTCAAACCCGACTGGAAGGTGAAGCTGTTCTGCTACGCGCTGGTGTTCGCGTGCTGCATGATCCCGGTCGGCACCTCGGCGCGGACGGGGTTGTTGTGCATCGTGCTGGCGGCGGTGCTGCTGCTGCGCGATGCCAAACGCAAGATGCTGTATATCGGCGTGATCGCTGCGATCGGTGTGGTGGCGGTGCCGTTCCTGCCATCGGCGTTCGTGTCGCGGATGGGAACGATCAAGACCTACAAGGCCGACGAATCCGCCTCGACCCGGCTGGCGGTGTGGCAGTGGACGTGGAATTACGCGAAGACGCACCCGTTCGGCGGCGGCTTCGACATGTACCGGCAGGACGTGCTCAACTACGATCTGATCGTGGCGGAAGGCACCGGCAGCAATATGACGCTGAAGCATATTCCGACATCGGACCGGGCGCGCGCCTATCACAGTTCGTATTTCGAGATGCTGGGCGAACAGGGCTGGCCCGGGATCGTGCTGTGGGGCGGTCTGAACCTGGTCGGCATCTTCCGCATGGAGATGCTCAGGCGCCGCTACCGCAAGCCCGCGCCCGAGGATGCGTGGGTGGCGCCGTTGGCGGGCGCATTGCAGTCGGCGTTGCTGATCTACCTGCTCGGCGCGTCGTTCGTCGGCATCGCGTTCCAGCCGTTCATCTATCAGTTGATCGGCGCGCAGATCGGGCTGGACACCTATCTGGCGCGCAAGCGATCCGAAGGAGCTTGGCGGCCGTTCCGCAAGGCAAAGCGCGAGACCGTGCCGAGTGGTGCGGCCGAGCCGGCGCCGGTCTGATCCTGTCTGGGCAAGGGGTCTGGGCCGGGCACGATCAGCGCCCGGCCCGAACGCCTCAGGCGTCTGCGGTTTCTTCCGCCAGCGCGGCGATGATTGCCTTGTTGAACGCGGGAATGTCGTCGGGCTTGCGGCTGGTGATGAACTGGCCGTCGCGCACCACTTCCTCATCCACCACGTCAGCACCGGCGTTGGCGAGATCGGTGCGCAGCGAAGGCCAGCTCGTCATCGTCTTGCCGTCGACAACGTCCGCCTCGATCAGCAGCCACGGTGCGTGGCAAATCGCCGCGACGAGCTTGTCCGCGTCGACGAACTCCTCGACGATATCGACCGCGCGATCGTTCATGCGGAGCGCATCGGGATTGGCGACGCCGCCGGGCAGCAGCAACGCGGTGTAATCCTCGGTATCGACATCGTCGATGGTCAGGTCGGGCGTGATCGTGTCACCCTTCTCGTCCTGCTTCATGCCCTGGATCGGATCGGTCGAGAAGGACGCAAGCGTCACCTTCGCGCCGGCATCGAGCAGCGCCTGACGCGGTTCAAACAGTTCGGCCTGCTCGAAGCCATCGGTGGCGACGATGAGGACGTGGGCGTGGGAAAGGTCGGTCACGGGGAATCTCCTTGGCAGATGCGCCTCAAACCCCCGGCCGTGCGGCTCCGTTCCGGAACGAAGCGACAGACCGCGCATTTTGAAAGCCATGGAGCAAAGCACGATGACCGGCGAGATCACCTATCACGACGACAGCGATCCGGGCATTACACGGCGCAAGGTGCGAAACGGCTGGGGCTATTGGGACGCCGACGGCAACCGCATCACCGATCGTGACGAAATCGACCGGCTCAACCGCATCGGCCTGCCGCCGGCCTACCGCGACGCGTGGTTCTGCCCGAACCCGTGCGGCCATATTCAGGCGGTCGGCTGGGACGAACGCGGCCGCAAGCAGTACCGCTATCACCTCGATTTCCGTACCGCGCAGGACTGCGCCAAATACGACCTGTGCGCGCCGTTCGGTCGCGCGCTGCCGAAATTGCGTGCGCGGGTCGAGGCCGATCTCAAGCGGCGCGGGCTCGGCAAGGACGCTGCCGTCTCGGCGATCGTGCGGCTGCTTGATCTCGGCCATATCCGCGTGGGCAACGAAGGGTATGTGAAGGAAAACAAGAGCTATGGCGCGACCACGCTGCGCCGCCGCCATGCCGCGCTCAAGGGCAAGACGCTCAAGCTGCAGTACAAGGCCAAGTCCGGCAAGATGCGGCTGCTCACCATTACCGACGCCTCGCTCAGCCGGTTCGTGAAGAAGTGCCAGGATCTGCCCGGTCAGCACCTGTTCCGCTGGCTGGACGATGCCGGCGAGTCGCACCCGGTCACCTCATCAGACGTCAACGCCTATATCCGGGAGGCGATGGACGGCCACTATACCGCCAAGCATTTCCGCACCTGGAGTGCGAGCGTGGTCGCCTTTGAAACGCTGATCGGTGCGGAGCATGACATCGGCCTCAAGACGATGCTGGAGCCGGTCGCGGCGGCGCTGGGCAATACGCCGGCGATTTCCCGGAAATCCTACGTTCATCCGCTGCTGATAGAGGCGACCAAGAGCGGGCAGGCATCGCTTCGCGCGATACGCCTGCCACGAAGCGCGCGCTATCTCAGCCGCACCGAACGCGGACTGATCGCGTTTCTGGAGGCGGGTGGCGTGCCCGAAGCATCAAGGGCTGCATAACTGACATGAGTAACACGACCGCGCCGATCCTTCCGCCGGTAAAGGTGCGCGACATCAACATGCAGGTCCGCGACCTGGTCGGCGCGACGTTCGACTGGCTCGGCACGCACTGGCTGCAGATCCTGATCGCGCTCGGCGTCGGCGCGGTGATCGTCGTCGTATTGGCGACGTTGCGCAAGCTCGGGGCAAAGCTATGCAGCAGCCGCTTCAAACTCGCTGGCTGGGGGCCGGTGGTTGGCCATGCGATCGTGCGGACGAAGAACTTCTTCATCGTGATGGTCGCCGCCAAACTCGTGCAGGGATATGCCGGCGCGCCACCCGAAGTCGCCGCTACGATCAAGTTCCTGTTCACGATCGCGGCTGTGTTTCAGGTGGCGATCTGGGCGCGCGAGATCATCCTCGGCGCGATCACGCGGCGTACCGGCTCCGAACATTATGCCGGCGAAGCGCTCGAAAGCGCGATGGGCATCATCCGCTTGCTCATCACCTTCGCGGTATTCGCGATCGCGTTCATCGTCGTGCTCGACAATCTCGGTGTCAACGTCACCGGGCTGGTAGCCGGGCTTGGCGTGGGCGGCATTGCGATCGGCCTTGCCGCGCAGGGCATCTTCGCCGATCTGTTCGCGGCGCTCGCCATCCTGTTCGATCGGCCGTTCAGGCGTGGCGACAAGATCAGCTTTGGTGACAGCAGCGGCATCGTCGACAGCATCGGGCTGAAATCGACGCGCATCCGCGCCTATTCCGGCGAACTGCGCGTGATCGCCAACAAGAACCTGCTCGACAAGGAAATTCTCAACGTCTCGCAGCGCAACCACATCCGCCTCGGATTTACGATCGGCGTCGCCTATGAAACGCCGCCGGATGTACTGGCGCGGCTGCCTGGCATCCTCAAGGAACTGGTGGAGGCGGAAGGCGCGACGGCAGCGCGGGCGGGGTTTGAATCGTTCGGCGCAAGTTCGCTCGATTTCGCGCTTCTGTTCGACATCCCCGGCGAGGACTGGGGCACCGCGCACCCGACCCGCGACAGGCTGATGGTCAGCATCATGCGCCGCTTCGCCGATGAGAAGATCACGATCGCCTATCCGACCCAGACCACCTACACAGCCGCGCCCGACGGCACGATCATCATGCCCTATGCCGATCCCGTCGGTGTAAAACAGGTCGACTTGGACAAAAGCGAAGCGTAACCGCCGATGCCTTCGCTCGGCGAGAGCGTTGGCGGCACAACTGGCAGAGCAGGGATCGCGCCGCCGCTGCTCCACGACCACGCGGTGATCAACGGTTCGACCAGCACCAGAGCGGTGCCCACCGCCTCCCACGATGCGCGGCACGATGCCGACCAACAGGCAGCGCCGGACGCCTCAGGCTCGTGGTGATCATAATCGGGCGATGCGGCGCGCATCATGGCGGGAGATCGCACCGAAACCGAGGCGATGCGATGCCGCGCAGGCGGTGCGCATGGTACGCGCGCCGGATGGAGCGATACAGACACGTGCGCGGTGGCGCAGGCACATGACGCAGGCCCTTGCCCACGGTAGCCGCGCGCCCTTCCAAAGCCGTCGTGCCGGCCTGCGCACCGGGCCGCGCCGCGCCGGGACGGTGCGACTGGTGACGCCGCGCGGCGCGATATTGGCGGCGCTTGGGCTGCTGGTCGTGTCGCTCTGCTACAAGCTGTTCTCGCTGGGCGTGGTGGTGATGCTGGCGCTGGGGGTCGGGCTTTGGGCGTTTCGCGCCAGCTGGCGCCGGATCGATCCGGTGTTCGTGCTGGCCACCTTGTACGTGGCGGACGCGACCGTCACCGCGTTCATGGTGTCGCGCTCGGCAGGCGTCGCGCGCACGGTGCAGTTTGCCATCACCGCCTTCGCGCTGCTCGGGCTATACGCCTACGCACAGGCGGCCAGGCGGGTCGATGCCGCATTCCTTCTGAAAGGCGTCGGCATCGTGAGCGCGGCAATCGCGCTGCACCTCATCGTCTGGCATCTGCTCCACCACCATTATGTGACGTGGAAATACCTGTCCGATACCAAGCTGATCCTGTCGCTCGCGCTTATTCCGCTGTTCGGTCTGGAGGACTGGATCAAGGACAAGGCGCGCATCCTGTTTCCGGCCGCGCTGCTGCTGGCGTTCATCGTCATCCTGCTCAGCGGCGAGCGCAAGGCGCTGATGCTGTTCTGTATCCTGTTCGCGTTGTGCCGGATGCCGCTTGCGGTAAAGCTTGGAATGGCGGGCGTGATCGCGCTGACCACCGGGCTGATCCTGCTCGACGACAGCGGGTACATCCACCGCCAGCTGCTCAGCGCCTCACATGACTATAGCGCTGCCTCGACCCGCTACTTCTTCACGGTCCAATCGATCGGCGACCAGAGCGACATGATCCGCGAGTTCGTGAACCGCAACGCCCGGCGGCTGTTTGCGGATCATCCGCTGTTCGGCCTAGGTGCAACCGGATATTGGACATGGGCGATCGGCACCTACGGCCCGACCGGACTGGCGATGAACGTGCACGGTGAATATCACCGCGTGCCGGTCGAAGGCGGGGTGTTCGGTATCGCCATAGCGATCGGTTTCCTGGGTCTGGCATTATGGCGGGCGATCCGGCACGCCTTGCGGCAGGGAGGGCTGGCGGCGCCGTCACTGGACCGCGTGCCGCTCTACTGTGTCGCCTTGCTGCTAAGCTACTGTTACGCCGAGGCGGTCGACACGGCGATGCTGCTGTTGATCGGTGCGGTCGGGGCGATCGTCGGTGCGTTGCCGGTTGCGCCGTCCAGCTTGCGATCGGGCGCGCTGCGCTTCGCACCGCGCAACCGGGCGGCGTCGCTTCGCAGGCGAAAGCCCGAGCTTGTCGGGACGCTGCGGCGACGCGGTTGACGCCGCAAGGGTTGCTGCGAATCGGTACACACTGCGGATACACCGCGTTGGAGCGGTCCGGCCCGGTGTAGTCGCTCCTCGCGCGGCTACGGAGCGCGACGTAACAGACAACGTAACAAACAGCGCGGTCGCTTTGTTTTGCCTACATAATAGTCGGCTTTGCGCAGTCGCTGGTACAGCGCCTTCCCTCTCGCGCCAGGGAAATGCCGCCGCCCGACGCTCCCGCTATTACGTTAAATACATCCAAAGCTGAGAGAAATGGTTCCCGCGAACACTGACTTGCCACAATAGAGTAGCCGCAGCAACGCGGTGTGCGTGCTCCTGAAAAGTGACAAGTCTACGTATCAACGTAGTAATTCATAAGGTAATTGTATCTGAAGCTGCGATAATTCTAAAAGCGTCCATGACATATAACATGTACATGTCCGTTATGGCGATATCACAGAGATTAAACGGCGAATAAGTTTTGATGCAATGCGGAAATATACGTATGATGTTACCGTCCGATAGACTTATCTAATCGGCGCTACGTCCTCAGCATTCATCAACAACAGTCATTTAGGGAGTTTCCTTATGGGCATCAGGTTCAGCAGACGAATTTCGATACTAGCAGGTGTTTGCGCGGCTTTCGTTGCGACGCCTTCGTTGGCGTTCGACTATCAACTCGGCACCTTGCAGACCGGCGTTGCCGAAACGTCGGGTGGTCATATCGGCATCGTCTACAATCCTTCGGACCGCGTGTTTTTCTCGGTTGCCGCGAAGAACACTTTGGATGCTGATGTACTGAAGGGTTCGCTGCGTGCGCTTACACCCAAGAACGGCAGCACGCAGACCTTCTACCTGACCAGCCTCACCGCCAGCCTCTACACTGCGGCCGGTGCCTTTGTGTCAAGCATCGCCAACATCACCGGTGCGGCAACGGAGCAGACCACGACTGTGGAAAAGCTGATGGCAGGCAATTATTATATCAGCGTGTCCGGCACTGCGGTCGACCCGAAGCTCGGCGGTGATTACGCGCTGTCGCTGCTGAGCAGCCAGCCTGCAGCGGCTCCGGGGCCGGCTGGCATCCTGTTCGTCGGTGGCGCGGCTGCGTTGATGGCAGCGCGCCGTCGTCGTCAGAAGGCCAAGGCTGGCCTCGCCTGATCGAAGCGTGAACGGGTGCGGTCGCGCGGCGACCGCACCCGCTTTTTTCAAAGTGGGGAAGCTGCACGGATCGCGTTCGCGTACCGTCGCTATGTGGGGTATCGATGTTGCTAAGTCTCGTCCTGCACCCGCTTGCGCGGTGCAATCGGCCCTACGCGTCGCGCGGACTGGCGCTGGCGCTTGCCGCCGGGCTTGCCGGGTGCGGCGCAGCCAAGAACCCCGAACAGCTCATCGTCAAGGGTGACAAGTTCGAGATCACGCTCCAGGAATATGAGCAGTTGCTGCGCGGCCTGCCACCGGTGACGAAAGAAGCGGTCGCGCCGATGCGACGGGCGGTGCTTCAGGAACTGATCGACGAGAAGCTGCTGGCCGAGGCGGCGACGGGCGCCGGCATGGACCGCGACCCCGCAAACAGCCAGGCGATCGCAGCGGCAAAACGCAACATTCTCGCGCAAGCTTATGTCCATACCCTGACCGGCAACGTGCCCAAGCCAAGCGAAAGCGCGGTGGAGCGCTATTACAACAGCCGTCCCGCGCTGTTCGGCAGTCGTCGGCGCTTCGTTGTCGAAGAATATGTGCTGCGTAGCGATCTGCCCGACGTGCGGTCGTATGTGGAAACGCTAGATCACGGCGACTTCGCCACGCTCGCAACGCTGGTTTCGACGAAGATCCCGGGGATGCAGCCGGCAACGGTGACCCGTTTCAGCGACGAGCTTCCCGATGATCGCGGCGGTATGCTCGAGAAGCTCGGCGCCGGATCGAACATCGTCTACCAGTCGCCGGGCCAAATTCATCTCGGTCGTATTCAGTCTGCAACGGTAGAGCCGGTCGCGCTGGATCTGGCACGGCCGCGCATCGAGCAGAGTCTGGCTGCGGAGCGGACGTCGGCGATCACGGCGGCAGCGGTCAAGACCCTGCGCAAGTCTCGCAACGTCGAAATCGTCAACGCCAATCTGAAAGCAGCGTCGGCGAGCAACACGCAAGAGGCGCCAAAATCATGAAGCTGCGTTGTTTATCCGTAGCGATCCTGCTTGTGGTCGCGCCGCTGTCGGCACCGGCGACTGCCGCGCCACAGGATGCTCCGCGCGGCGCGCCGGCGGACGCATCATCCTATACGGTTGGTCCCGGTGATGTGCTGACCGTCACAGTCTACCGCGCGCCGGACTATGCCGCCACCGTGGAAGTCGCCGACGACGGCACGATCGTGCTGAACGCGATCGGGCGCGTTAAGGCGGCTGGCATGACCACCGCGCAGGTCGGCAGCGAAATCGCGCGGCGACTGCAAACGGGTGGTATTTTCCGCGATCCGGTGGTCAACGTGCTGGTGCAAACCTACCGCAGCCGAACCGTCTCGGTGCTCGGCGCGGTTGCCAAGCCCGGCGAATATCCGCTCGATCGCGGTGGTCTGACCATCACCGAGATCCTCGCACGGGCGGGGGCCACGCTGGGCGTCGGCGGCGGCACGGTCCGCGTGTTGCATCAGGACGGCTCGCAGCAAGATCTCGCCGCCGATCAGGTGCTGGCGGGAACGGTGAACCAGCCGCTGCAGCCGCATGATACGTTGATCGTGACGGAGAGCGCGACATTCTACATTTCGGGCGAGGTGCAACGACCGGGTTCGTTCCCGCTTGAGCCGGGATTGACGATGGAGCGCGCGATCGCGCTCGCCGGTGGCGTCACGATGCGCGGCGCGCGCAGTCACCTCAAGGTTACGCGGCACGTTGGCGCGGCGGACGAACTGATCCGTGCCAAGCCGCAGGATCCGGTGCAACCGCGCGATCTCATCACCGTCGGCGCACGACTTTTCTAGACAGGCGACAGCGATGACTCCCAAGCATCTCGGCAAGGTTCTTCTGGAAAAGTGGAGGATCATCGCGCTGTGTATCGCTTTGGCGATGGCGCTGGCGGTGCTCGATCTGGTCGTGACCACGCCGGTCTATAAATCCACCGCAACCGTGGTCGCGGGCGTGCGTGCGCCAGAGACGATCGGCCCGCAATCGGTCGCGGAGCAGCTGTCTTCGGACTATCTGCTTACGCAAGAGGATATCCTCAAAAGCGACCGTGTCGCGCGGCAGGTGGTGACCGACACTGGCCTCGCCAACGCGCCTGGCGTCATCCAGCAATATGGCTGGGAGCCCACGGACGGTGCGTTGCCCGATTTCATCGCCAGCAAGTTGCGCAACGGTCTGCTCGTCGATTCCAGCGTGACCAATTCGCGCGTGATGGAGATCAGCTTCCTGAGCGGGAATCCGCAGTTCGCCGCCGCAATGGCGAACGCGTTTGCCAATGCCTTCATCGACGTCAACGTACAGTTGCAGGCGGATCCGGCCCGCCGCACCGTCGCCTCGTACACGCGCCAGCTCGACGCGTTGAGCGGCAAACTGCACGAGATGCAGGCGCAACTCGTCGCCAAGGAAGGCACACTCGATATCGTAGCGGGCAAGGGCGAGAACGACCCGGACAGCGCGCGGCTCAATGCGTTGTCCGCGCAACTCGCTGCCGCACAGGCGCAGAGCGCCGCGGCATCGGCGCACGCGGGAGCCGGAGCGTTGCCGGACACAATGGCGAGCGGGGTGGTACAGGGCCTGCAGACCGAGATCGCCCGGCTCGAAGCGCAACGCAGCCAGATGAGCGCCACCGCCGGACCGAACAATCCTGATTATCGGCAGCTTGTTGCGCAGATCGCCGGCTTGCGCGGGCAGCTATCGAGCCAGGAGGCGCTGATCCGCAAGTCGGCGGCAGCGGCG
This sequence comes from Sphingomonas sp. BAUL-RG-20F-R05-02, assembly GCF_022662305.1. Taxonomy (GTDB): domain Bacteria; phylum Pseudomonadota; class Alphaproteobacteria; order Sphingomonadales; family Sphingomonadaceae; genus Sphingomonas. Next base: position 11,023 of record NZ_JAKNQH010000010.1, on the reverse strand, counting down.
GCGGCACAGGCGCAGGCAATGCAGTCCGGTCTCAACGGCGCGGTGACGGCGCAGCGCGGGCGCGTAACCAAGGTGCGTGCTGCGCAAAGCGAAGTGTCGGTGATGCAGCAGGACATCGCCAACCTCCAGGCGTCTTACGATCAGATCGCGCAACGTCGCGCGCAGCTTCAGGTGCTCGACAATACCGGGCAGACCAACCTTTCCTTGCTGTCGCCAGCCACGCCGAGCGATACGCCGGTGCTGCCGCGGCGGCTGCTGACGCTGGCGCTGGCGCTGATGACCGGCGTGGTTGTGGGCATCTTGCTCGCGCTGACGATCGAGTTCTTCGACCGCCGCATTCGGTTCAGCAGCGAGATCGAAAGCTGGCTTGGTATTCCGGATCTGGGCGCGATCCGGATCAGCCCACCGCGGCCGATGCGGTTGCCGCGCATGGTTACCGGCCTTTTGCCAAACACGAGGGCACAATGATGGAGCACGTCAGCCACGAATGGGACGATCTCTCGGTTCGGATCGCCGATCTCTTGGCCGCGGAGCGTCAGCGCACCGGTGATGCGGCAGAGGATCAATCCGCGTTGGTGAAGGACCGCGAAATGCTGTTCAGTCGTGCGGCGGCGTTGCTGGCAGATGCCCCGCGCCAAGCGGCGCCCGCCAGCAACATCAGCGCGTTACCGCCGGGGATGGGGGTGGCGGACGATCTGTTCGTTCTGAAGAGCCCGCACTCACCGCGCGTTGCGGATCTGCGGCGTGTCGCGCAAACGCTGGCGATGCGCTGGTTCCTTGGCAATCCCAAGCAGCCCGCGCTCTCGATCATAAGCGCGGACCGGCGGGAGGGGCGCACCGCCGTCGCGGTGAACCTTGCGTGTATTTTCGCGCAATCGGGCGTTCGGACGTTGTTGATCGACGGCGATCTGCACAATCCGGCGATCCACGCCAAGTTTGGCCTTGACGAGCCCCGACCTGGCACGATCTGCCGGGCGGTGCAGGGCGTCGATCACCTCGCGGTGATCACGGCGAGTGCGTTGCTGGAGCTGAAGTCGGATCGTTTCATGCAATCGGCGTTGCAGTCGGTGATCGAGACGATGCGCAGCGAGTTCGAAGTAATCTTCGTCGATACGCCGGCGGCGGCGACCTCCAACGACTATCAGATCGCCGGACTGGCCACCGCCGGGGCCTTGTGCGTGACGCGTGAAGGCGTAACCCGTGCGCGGCGCTCGTCGCGGGTGCTCGACCTGTGCGAAGATGCCGGGATCGCCATCGTCGGCGGCGTGATGTTGCGACCGTGATGGGGACGGGCGCCATTCGGTTGCCGGAGGGCATGTCGGATGTGCCGGCTCAGGATGCCGGTGCGGTCTCCAGGCCGCAGGGTCGCGAACTGGTTGCGCTCGGGCTGATCCTGGTCGGGCTGGTCGCGCTCTACGCGCCGGTGCTGATCGAATATGGTGCGTTGTTCCTGTGGAGCGAAGACGACAACCACAGTGGCCTGCTGCTGTTGCTGGTATTGTTCGGCTATTGGCAGGATCGCAAGGCGTTCGCGTGGACCGCGACGTCGCGAGAGGTGGGTTATGGCGCGACAGCGATCCTGTGCGGGTTGCTGTTGTACTTTGTCGGCCGGATCACGGATTCGGTGCAGATGCAGGGCGTGTCGCTGCCGGCGATCATGACGGGGCTGGCGATGGCGTCTGGCGGGTTCGCGCTCGCGCGGCGGTGGCTGCTGCTCAGTACGTTGCTGATCTTCATCGTGCCGTGGTTCGGGCCGATCGCGGATGCCTTGCTGGTGCCGTTGCGGCTTGGGCTGACGCATTCGGCAGCACGGCTCGCGGCTTGGCTGGGCTTTCCCGTGAGTACCTCCGGCGTGTTCATCTACGTCGGGTTCGTCGAACTGAACGTCGCTGGCGCGTGCGTGGGGCTGCGCGCAATGGTGTCAATGACGGCGATCGGGTTCCTTTTCCTGCATTTCTTTCCGGCGCGGTCACTGGGCGCCGGGCTGTTGTTTGTCGTGCTGATGCCGATGATCGCGCTGGCGGTGAACTTCCTCCGGGTATTCGGCCTGATCGTGACGACGGCCGTGGCGGGCGTAGGCGGCGAGGCGTTCATGCATGACGTGGCGGCGTATCTCGAGGTCGGCATTGTGCTGTTCGCGTTCATGCTGCTCGGCAAGGCGCTCGGACCGCGGGCTGAGGCCGCATGATGCGCCGGCGTGACCTGATCGGAGCGGGTGTGTTCGCCGGGCTTGCCGCAACCGCATCGGCCGGAGCGATCGCCTTTCGGCGGGCGCAGCAGGAGGTGCCGGTTGGGCGAGGTACCATTCTGACGCACCTTCCGGCGCAACTCGGCTCGTGGCATTTACAGGCTGCGCGCGCCGACATGATCGATCCGGTCGTGGTGGACATTGCGTTCTCGCAGGCGCTGGAAATGTATGACCGCGTGATCGAGCGCGATTATGTTTCGCCGGTGCTGCCGCGCATCATGCTCAACATCGCGTACAAGCGCGAAGTGCGTCAGGAGGAGCGGTTCCACTGGCCGGAATTCTGTTATGCGACGCAAGGCTTCCACGTGAAACGGCTTGCGCCGATCGCTTTAGGACCGGCTGGCGACAACGTCACCCTCACCCAGTTCGTCGGCCAGCGCGAGGAGCGTCGCGAGCGCGTCGGCTATTTCATGCGAATTGGAAATGCCGTGCCGTCCGGATCCCTGGCTGTTCGTGCGGCCTTGTTCCGGCAAAGCCTCGCCATGCATCTTCCCGACGGCGTGATGGTCAGGGCTTCGTTTTTGGAAGATGACATCGCGCAGGGCGGAGCGACCACGCCAGCCAATCTGCTTGCCCGTTTTTTCCGGGAACTGGTCCAGACCGCGAGTGCGCCGCTGGGCGAGATCCTCGTCAATAAACATCCGAAGTCGATCTAACAACAGTCTGACTGACCGGGTTACGTGTATATACCTACGTATAACATGATACTCGAAGGTCACGTCGCCAACCTGCGATACGATCTGCAATAACGGGATAAGACTTACATTGTTGCTTCAAATTACGATTGGATATCCTTCGTAATTTTAAATGATGTGGGGTAATTAAAGGGAATCGTGATGGGTAAGCTATCGCATAATCAGTTTAGCGAACCTGCACGTCTTGGGCGGCCGCTTGTGATTGCGCACGTACAGACTCGCATGAACCGGTCTGGCGGTGCTGAAGAGAATACCTGGGCCTCGTGTGTCCACCAGGCGCAGTCGGGGCACATTGTGCATCTGTTCTGTGGCCGATCCTCCGACGTTGAGGAATATGCGGGTCGCGGCACACCGGTGCGCGTGCATCTGGTTAGCGAACTGGTGCGGGAGGTATCCGCTCAGGACGACCTTGCCGCCTACCGCAAGCTGTCGACGTTGTTCGACGAGGTGCAGGCCGATATCGTCCACACGCACACCAGCAAGGCCGGCATCGTCGGGCGCCTCGCGGCGAGCAATGCAAAAGTACCGGCGATCGTGCATGGCGTCCATATCCTGCCGTTCAGCAATGTCGGCCTGGCGGAAAAGCTGGTCTACCTTACCGCCGAGCACATCGCCGCGCCGATGACCGATCACTTCATCCACGTCAGCCACGGCACGCGCCGCGCCTACGCACTGGCGCGTCTTGGCGGTCAGCGACTCCATTCGGTTGTGCGCTCGGGCATGAATATCGAGAGATTTCAGACCGCGACGATGCCCGACGACTGGCGCGGGATGCTGGGCGTCGGCCCGACGGCGGAGAAGCCACGGACGATCCTGATGATGGCGGTGCTGGAGGCACGCAAGCGGCAGGCGGAATTCATTACCGGCTTCGCCCGGGTGACGCGTCCGGGCGAAAACATCCGCCTGCTGCTTGCCGGCGATGGACCGGATAATGAAATTCTTGCGGCGTTGATTCACTCGCTTGGCGTCGGCGATCGGGTCAAGTTGCTTGGCCACAGGTCCGATCCGGAGCGGCTTGTCGCACTGGCCGACGTTTCAACGCTCGCGTCTTTGCGGGAAGGACTGCCGCGCACGATCGTGCAGAGCCTTGCAGGTGGCAAGCCGGCGGTCGTCAGTCCTTTGCGAGGGATCGAGGAGATCATCGACAGCGGGCGCAACGGTATCGTCGTGCGCAGCAAGGATGCGCAGGCGGTCGCGAGCGAAGCGGTTGCGCTGGTGAACGATACCGGTCGGCTGAAAGACATGACTCAGGCGGCATCGACTGCCCCGGTCGAGGATTGGAAGTTCCCGTCGATGTTCGCGCAACTTGACGAAGCGTATCGTGAAACGTTGGCGCTTCCCCGCGTCGTGGCACGGATGGGCGCGCGTGAAGATGCGCGCGCGCAGCAGGCCGTATATCGCTGCGCCTGAAGAGCGGTGAGAGTTCTGGCAAGGGGGACGACTGTAAAAAGTCGTAATTTGAAAGATTCTTGGTGAATCATTCGTTTATATATCTAAGATTTGTCATCTATTCCGCAGTACTGCGGATGCCTATCTGCGTAATCAATAAACTAAACCTTCTATATTGTCTTGGACGAGAGCGTTGGCTGGCAGCGGGTGCTTGCGAATGTCCTCTTGCAGGAGGAAGGTTATGGTAGGAACGATCAAGCGTGCTGGCATTAAGGGCGCAGTGTGCGCTTTGGCTTTGTGGCCGTGCGCAGCGTTCGCCGACAACGGATGGAGCGAGGCACAGCGCGGTGCTGTGTTGGACCTGGGTAAATCGAAACAGGTCTATGGCGAGAAGTTCAATACGCCGCGACCGTTTTCCGGTCCGGTCTTGTGGGCAAAGCAGCACACCAACGTTGGTCTGGAGAAGTTCGACGCCGCAGGCGGTCGCGCGTATCAGAACCAAAGCGGTGCGCTGGCGATTCAGGCGTATAAGGACGATGCCGGGATCCACAGCGGGCACGTTCAGTCGGTCAACAGCAGCCAGGCATATGACGGTGCGCCGGTAGTGCCGGGAGCGAATGGCTTCTCGTGCACCGCTTGCTATTTCGAGACGAAGGCGCGTTTTCCCGAGGCGAAGGGCACGTGGGCGGCGTTCTGGCTGCTGACGCCGGATCTGCCGTCAAAGCGCGGGCATCTCGAGGTCGACGCGATCGAATATTACGGTTCGAGCGACAAGCGCGGCCATCATCACACGATCCACCGCTGGGGGCCGAACGAGAAAAAAGGCCATACCCAGCATAACGACTATACCGGCATGAACGCCATCGCTGACTTTGGTTGGCACACCTATGGTGCGGACCTGCGCGGGGTTGCGACGCTGGGCGGCAAGCCTGCGATCGTCATTTACATGGACGGCAAGGAAGTCAGCCGAATTGCAGCGGACGCGGATTATTTCACGCGTCCGTTCTACTTCAACCTGACGCTTTCGATCAATCCGAAGGACACACCGGCGACGTTGCCGCAAACGGTCCTGTTCGACTACGTAAAGGTCTGGAAATAATGGGCGACGACGAGGATGCGCGAAAGCCGGCGGACACGCGCGAGCGATCGCTCATCCTCGTCGTAGCGGCCTATTTCCCCGACAGCTACGGCGGGGCGGAGCGGCAAGCACTGATCCTCGCCGAAGCGCTCGGCCGGCGCGGCGTGACCGTCACGCTCATCGCGCCGACCGTGGCGCGGGATGTGCCCGCGGTCGAAGAGGCGGTGTTCGGCCGCATCGTGCGCAAGCGGTTGTCGGCCTATCCGAACCTTGGCGGGCGCAACTTGCTGGCGTTCCTCGCGTGGAGCCTGTGGGTGCCGTGGCGATTGCGTGACGCCCGCTGGCGCAGCGTGCCAGTGTACGTGTTTCACGCCCGACTGCATGCGTTGGGGCCGGCGCTGGCGGCGATGCGGCTCGGCTCGCCGCTGCTGATCAAGCTCGGCGGCGGCGGCGAAGCGTCCGAGTTCGCGGCGCTGCGCGCCAAGAAATACCTATATGGTCATTGGGTCGAGCGGCTGTTGCGGCGACGGGTCGATCTGTTCGTCGCCAACAGCACGCAGATCGCCAGCGAATTGCGCAAGCTCGATATCGCGCGGGAACGCATCGCCAAATTTCCCAACGGCGTTGCGTTGCCGGCAATGACGTTGCTGGAGGCTGCGATCGCCACGCGAAGCGGCCGTCGTTTCATTTATGCGGCGCGCCTCCACCCCGACAAGAACGTCGATGTGCTCTATCAAGCGGCGATGCGGCTCGCTGCGGAAGGTGCCGGAGTGCATCTTCGCCTGGTTGGTGACGGACCCGAAAAGGACCGGCTCGCCCCGATCGCGGCGGCTTCGTCGCATCCCTCCGCAGTGTCGTTCGCCGGGTTCGTCGCGGACGTCTATCCCGAATTGCAGGTGAGCGATTTCTTCGTGTGCGCCTCCAAACGCGAAGGGCAGTCCAACGCCCTGCTCGAAGCGATGTCGGCGGGTGTCATCCCGATCGTGTTCAAGGCAAGCGGAGTCGAGGAGGTCGTTTCGGACGGGTGGAACGGCTTCATCGTGGAAGACTCCACCCCACAGGCGTTCGTTGCGGCGATGCGCCGTGCGCTCGATCTGAGCGCGGCGGCGCGGCGTGAAATGTCGCTGGCGGCGCGCGCGTTCGCGCAGGAAAATATCGGGATCGACGCGATCGCTGCCCGCACACTTGCTGCGATAGACGCCATCGACCGTACGGGTACAGCCGTCGCCGAGCCCGTGCGTGCCAACGATCTGATCGAAACGCGGGCATGACGGCGACCGCGCGTGGCCTGCGACTGGCGCCGCCAGCATGCCTGGCGCCTCGTGTGGATATGCGCATCGTGCGCAGCCCGCGCCGCTCGGCCCGGCTCGCCTGAGTGATGTCCCGCACGTTCGCCTTGTCCGCCCGCGTGTCTCGGCACGCATGTTGTCCGGAGATACTGCCATGTCGCTGACAGTCGCGGTTATCATGACCTGTTATAACGAGGGCCCGTATATCGGCGCGGCGGTGCGCAGCGTGCTGGACCAGACCCGTGCTGACCTGATCGAAGCGGTGGTGATCGCCGACGACGGTTCAGATCCCGCGACCCTCGCGGTTCTACGCGATCTGGAACGGTGGGACGCGCGAATCTGCGTCCTGTACGGTGAGGGCGGGGTGGGTGTACCCGGCCAGCGCCGCCGCGCGATCGCCGAAACGCGTGCGCCGGTGCTCGCCATCCTTGATGGTGACGATCTGTGGACACCCGACAAGCTCGAACGGCAAATGCCTGTGCTGGCGGGGGACGCCGCCGTCGGCTTGGTCTACGCCGATTTCTACGTGTTTCCCGATGGCGACGTTGGCGCGGCGCGGCGCGCGGGCGTGCTGGACATCACCGCCGAGGCTGATCTGTCGCGCACCTATTTCCTCAACGATCCACCGATCATCCCGTCCACGACGCTGTTGCGCCGCGATGCTTATGACGCGGCGAATGGGTTCGACGCGGCGGTGCGTGTCTTCGAGGACACCGACTTCTATCTTCGGCTCGCGGGCGTGACCCGCTTCGCGTTGGTCGACATGCCGCTCCTGTATAAGCGACAGCGCGGTACCAGCATCACCGGTGGGCGCAAGGATCTGATGGCGCACCACGCCTATGTCGCTTTGAAGGCGGCGGCGGACGCGCCTGCGCTGTTGCCGCTGGTGCCGCGCCGCCTGGCGGAGCGTGCGCGCAAGCTCGGCAACCATCGTTTCCTGCTCAACGACCCGGCGGGCGCGGTGCGGCTGTTGCGGCTGGCGGTGCGGCTCGATCCGCTTAACTGGCGCGCTTGGCAGTCGCTCGTCGCAACAAGCCTGTTCCCCAGGCTCGCGCTGAAGATGCTGGGCGCGGGTGGGCGGGCGCGTCAAGCGGCGCTGGGCGTCGCATGATGTTGCAACGCGGCCACCCGCCGGTGATGATCGTCACTTGCGAATACGCGCCCTTCCCGGGTGGCATCGGCACCTATGCGGTCGAACTCGCCACCGCATTGGTGTCGAGCGGACACCGGGTGATCGTCGTCGCAGCCGCCTACGATGGCGCGGAGATGCTGCCGGCGGGAATCGAACATCATCTGATCTTGCGCCACCATAAAGTGCCGTTGGCGGCGGCCCCCAGGCTGCTCGGTGTCTTGCGGCGCCTGCCATCCGACACGATCGTGCTCGCCGCCGATATCCGCAGCCTGTTGGTGTTGCGGATGCTTCAGCCGTTCCACGGTCTCCGTTACCGCGTGATGGTGCACGGCAGCGAGGCGAGCAAGTTCCGGCGCGGCAGCGCGATGTTCGCGATCGTGCGGCGGGCCTATCTCGCGGCGGAACTGGTCACGTACAATTCGCAGGCGACGCGTGACATCTTCCGCGCGCAGATCGGCCAACCTGTGCGGGAGGCGATCACCTACCTTGGCGTTGGCCGGGAATGGTTCGCGCCGCCGGCGGCCGGTGCTTTCGAGCATCAGGCGCTTGCGTCGGTGCCGGATGGGCCGCTGTTCTGCAGCGTCGGGCGGCTGGAACCGCGCAAAGGGCATCTCGATACGATCGCCGCGCTTGCCCGCGCGCGCGATGGACATGGCATGGCCGATCCGGTCTATGTCGTCGTCGGCCGGGCCGAGGATGATGGCTATGCGCAGGCGATCGCCGAGGCAGGCCGTGCGCACCGGGTCCGCACGGTGCTGGCCGGGCGCCTGTCGGTCGACGATATCAAGCGTGTCTATGCGCGCGCCGCCGCGAACCTGCTGTTCGCGCGCGCATTGCCCGGCAAGATCGAAGGCTTCGGGCTTGTGCTCGTCGAGGCAGCGGCGCAAGGCTGTCCTTCGATCGCGGCGTCGGTCGGCGGCATCCCGGAGGTGTTGGGCGAAACCGGCGCACTGGTCGCGCCGGACGACCTTGATCGGTTTGCGGCGCGGATCGCTGAGTTCGCCGGCAACGCGGCGGCGCGGACGGCGCGCGGCGCGGCGGCGCGTGCGCGCGCGGAACGCTTTACCTGGGCGGCGTGCGCGCGGACGACGTTTCCGGAACTGTTTGCAGGCGTCGCGGCATGATCGTCATCGAACACGACACCGCATCGACCCTGCCAGGTAAGGCGCGATCGCGCTGTGCGGCTGGATTGCTGGCCGGAGCGGCATTGTTCGCGAGCGGGAGCGCGGCTGCGCAAAGCTACCGCGTCACCCCGACCGCGTCGGTCAGCTATGACGACAACCTGTTCCGGCTTCCCCCCGCGATCCGGGAGAGCTTGCCCGATCATGGTGAGGACGTCGTCACCTATCTGGCGGTGAACGGCGATGCGCAGACCCGGATCGGCGTGATCGTGGTTGATGCGCAGGCCATGGCGGGCAAGACCTTCCACGCCAACAATCCCGCTGTCGACACGTTCAATTACATCGGCAAACTGAGTGCGATGTACAAGACGGGGCAGGCGACGGTGGACGCGTCCGCGTCGTACCTGCATGCGCCGGTGTCGTTCGCGGATTCGAACAGTACCCGCCGGGTATTGCGCAGCACGACCGATCTGAACCTTGATGCGTCGCACGATCTGCTCGGCGATTTTCGTGCGGTCGGGCGGTTCGAATATCTCAAGATCGCGCTCTCCGGTGGCGGGCTCACCGCGTACAGTTCGGACCGCGTAACCGGCAGCGGCGGGTTCGGCTATTATTCGCGGAGCGGGAACAGCATAACGCTCGAATATACCCGCACACAGGCGACCGGGGATTCCGCACGCCCCGTCCTGATCGGTAACGCGGTACAAGTGTATCGCGGCAATGCGCTCGATAGTTCGATCCTGTCGCATGTCGATTACCAGATCACCGGCCTCACCAGCATCAACGGCACGTTCGGCTATACCAGGCATAACGATCGATCAGTGCTAAACGCCGATTTCGCGGGGCTGGTCGGCAGTATCGCACTACGCTGGTCACCGTTGCCGGGGCTGGTCGTCAAACCGGCGTTCCGGCGTGGCTTTTCGTCGGAGACCCTGCTGTTCTCCAACGGTGTGGTGGCGACGCGGTACAGCCTGTCGGTCAGCGAGACGGTGTTCGGCAGGCTGAGTGTGAACGTCGGGCTTAGTCGCGAGAACCGTCGGTTCCGCTACGACCTGCGTGCGACAGATCCGTTCGCGGTGAACCGAACCGAGCAAACGACTGTCGCCAATGCGGGCCTTTCTTACATGACCGGGCTAAAATTCTCGCTCGCTCTCACTTATGAGCATAACCAACGCGATTCGACGCGGGTTGATTATCCGTACGCGGCCAACACCTTCACCTTTACGATTTCGCGCGATTTCGGCTCGTAATCGCCGGCACCACTCTACGAACACAAACGGGGGCTCTTCACATGAAAGTCACAATGATCGGATCGGGCTATGTCGGCCTGGTATCCGGAGCATGCTTCGCGGACTTCGGACATGACGTGACGTGCGTCGACAAGGACGAACGCAAGATCGAAGCGCTTAAGGCGGGCAAGATCCCGATCTTCGAGCCCGGTCTTGACAATCTCGTGTCGAGCAACGTCGCCGCCGGGCGGCTGGCGTTCACCACCGACGTAAAGGCAGGCGTTGCTGGCGCGGATGCGGTGTTCATCGCGGTCGGCACGCCATCGCGGCGCGGCGACGGCCATGCCGACCTGTCCTACGTCTATGCCGCCGCTGCCGAGATCGCGCAGGCGATCACCGGCTTCACCGTCATCGTCGACAAATCCACCGTGCCGGTCGGCACCGGCGACGAGGTCGAGCGGATCATGCGCGAAGCCAATCCGAACGCCGAGTTCGCGGTCGTCTCCAACCCCGAATTCCTGCGCGAGGGCGCGGCGATCGACGATTTCAAGCGGCCCGATCGCATTGTCATCGGCGGTGACGATCCGCGCGCCATGGCGGTGATGCGGGAGGTGTACCGTCCGCTCCACATCAACAAATCGCCGATCGTGGAGATGGACCGCCGCGGCGCCGAGCTGACCAAATACGCCGCCAACGCCTTCCTCGCGGTGAAGATCACCTTCATCAACGAAATCGCCGATCTGTGCGAGAAGGTCGGCGCCAACGTGCAGGATGTCGCGCGCGGCATCGGCCTCGACAACCGCATCGGCTCCAAGTTCCTGCATGCCGGGCCGGGCTATGGC
>NZ_JAKNQH010000001.1 GCF_022662305.1 Sphingomonas sp. BAUL-RG-20F-R05-02 | reverse complement strand
GCGTTCGCCCGCCTCAAGGCCATGCTCCGCAAGGCTGGCGAGCGAACAGTGTCCGGGCTGTAGTCCCTCATCGGCAACCTGGTCGACCTCTTCCAGCCACAGGAATGCGCCAACTACTTCGGCTCCTGCGGCTATGACCCAGACTGAAAAGAAACCGCTCTAGTCGTGGTCATCTTGAATAGTCGACCAAGCTCTGCCGGACTGGGGATCACGCCGAGGCCATGGCGAATGACCGCGACTAAGCGGCGTTCGCGTGCGTCAGTAGCAGTGGTAATCGGCGCAGCACCGGTGAACATGTCGATGTATTCGTGAGCCGCGGCCTTTACGTAAGGCCTGAGCTTTGCGCCGACTTCCCGTTCAGTGCAACCGAACAAGCCACACAAGGCGCGTATAGTCGTATCATCGAGCTTGAGGTCGGTCGTGATCGTAACATCTGCCATGACGATGATCTATCCATTGCGCAGAGAGCGACCCCGAAGAGCGAACATGCTGTCATGCTACCGCGCAACGATCAACCGCCTTGCCGACAGCTGCGGACAAATTGCTATTCGCTTCGAACAGCCGCAATTCGCAGCCCAGTCCTGAGAGTCGAAAGCTCGCTCGCGGCCGCCTTCCGTTGTCATGCAGCAGCTGAACGAATGTCCGTTACCAGGAAATCTTTGCGGCCCGCTGAGCGTCCGGGAATGGGTCTGCCCGCCTCAAATTAGGAATATTTCCGCGGGACTGCATCGTCCGTATCAGTAACCAACATCGCGGCTGTTGCACGCTTTCTAAGTTGTCGATCAACCGCTGCCTCGCTCGTCTCACTCATTCGCAAATAGACAACCAGCGAAACTGCGATCATGCCCGAGACGTACCAGTAGAAACCGCGTTCGATCCCCGACTGCTTGAACGCCAGCGCGACATATTCCGCAGTGCCGCCGAAGATCGTGTTGGCGAGCGCGTACGGCAGGGCGACGCCGAGGGTACGAACGTTGGCGGGAAATAATTCGGCCTTTACCACCGCGTTGATCGCGGTGTAGCCGGTGACGATCACCAGCGCGCCGAGCACTAATAGGAACGCCTCGAATGAACTCGATACAGTCTCCAGCTGGGTGAAGATCGGTACGGTAAACGTCATGCCTGCAACGCCGAAGCCGATCAGCAGCGGCTTTCGGCCGATGCGGTCCGACAACCATCCCGCGACGGGTTGCAGCAACATGTAGATGAATAACGCTGCCGCCATGATGCCGGTCGCGGTATCACGTGCGAAGCCGACCGAGTTCACGAGGAACTTCTGCATGTATGTCGAGTAGGCATAGAACGCGAGCGTACCGCCAGCCGTCAGTGCCATCACCGTCAGCACCTGCTTTGGATGATGCCGCAGCAATTGCATCCCGCTGGAGCGCGGTACGGTGGCGTCTGCCGCGACTGCCATGAAGTCCTGCGTTTCGAGCAGCCCACGACGCAGATAGAACACGCTGATTGCCAACGCGCCGCCAATCGCGAACGGGACGCGCCAGCCCCAGCGCTCCAGCGCGACGTCCGGCAGCACGGTCTGAAGTGCGAGCAGCACGCACAGCGCGATCAACTGCCCCGCGATCAAGGTGACGTACTGGAAACTGGAGAAGAAGCCGCGATAGTCGCGCTGCGCCATCTCGGAAAGGTATGTCGCGCTGGCGCCATATTCGCCACCGACCGACAGCCCCTGCAGCAATCGGGCGAGCAGCAGCAGCAGCGGTGCGCCCGCGCCGATCGTCGCATAGCCCGGCGTTACCGCGATCAGCAACGAGCCGCCGCCCATCAACATCACCGAGAGCGTGAGGCCGGCCTTACGCCCATGCCGATCGGCATACATGCCCATCAGCCACGCGCCGAGCGGCCGCATGAGGAAGCCGACCGCGAAGATCGCTGCTGCATTGAGCAACTGTGCGGTGCGGTCGTCCGTAGGGAGCCGAGCCCTGATGACCTCAAGTCGGCGCATGTTTTCGTGAAGCGCATGCTGCAGCCTTCTCAGATGCTCATCGACGATTTCGCGCCTGTCTTCCTCGTGGGCATGGATCCAGGCTTCACGATCCAGGATCTGATGAGACTTGCCGCGCAGATTTGCGAGGGCGGCGCCGATGCGGAGCAGTCTTGACGCTCTTCTTTTTCTCGGTGTCGGCTGAATGTGATCGACAGCCTCGACTACGACGCTATCGCCAAAACTGCGTTAACAGGGTCCGGTCTTGCCACCCGATCGCCCCAATCGGAAATGGGCGGCGGGCGAAGTCGCGCGGTGTATCTTGATCATCGCGCATGACTTCGTCGCGAACGCGCCGAAGGAGCGCGTCGGAGCGGTATTCCCGACTGCTCGACATCTGGTTTCCGGCGGATCGCCCCTGGCGCCACTTCCTTTCAAGCGTGACTCGCGATCTCGGCGGCTGCGGATTCAGCTTCCTGAATCCTCGCCGCGTCTGATCCAGCTCCGCGTACCAAGCGAACCGGGATCCGCTGCGACGCCTTCGAGCAGCGCGGACATCGTCGTCCTTAAAGCGATCGCGACCCGGGAGAGGGATCGAAGCGAAAGGTTCTGCTGCCCTGCATCCACTCTCTGGGCGTATTGGACGCTCATGCCCGCTGCCTTGGCGAACTGCTGCTGCGTCATGCCCGCATCGAGGCGAAACTGCCTGATCTTGGCGCCTACGGCCAGCAGTAGCACGTCGTCGCCCGGGTTGTCGTCGGGTTGGTCCATGACCGGCTTTTAGGATGGCTGCATCAGTACGCCAAGATCAAGATTAGACGCCCCCTGCGGCGCCGCCCGGCCTGCCGGAGGACGAGGTCGTCGGGGTGGTAGATCCCTCGAACGATCCGCCATGACGGAAAGCGTCTGGGACCAACCGGCGAAGTCGACTAAGATGAGGCCTATGAGCGCGCCGTTCGAAGCGAGCTTCCGACGTGGCGTCCACCGGGTGACCAGCTCCTTCAGACCGCGGTGACGGCAAACGGTGCAGTCGCCCCTTCGTCACACACCCCCAAACGGCGTCATTGTCCGCGAAGGCGGTTCAGCTCAACGATCGATTCACCCTTCGATCGGGCCAGCGCCGCGTCGGTCCCGCCGGGAACAAAGAAACTTATAAGTAGTATATTGGTGGTGCTGAATGGAGGATCCTTTGTCTACCGTGTATGCTCCCAACGTGGACCAGACGGCCTTGCGCGCCGCCATAGCGGCGGTGCTCGCCGCACCGCCGCTCTGCCATTCAGCGGACCCCCGCGATGCACAGGCATATGTCGCTTCCATCCGGCGTCTTGTGAGGGCGCCGCAGCACGGAGAGGTGGATCTCGGCGACTGTATCACCGCTGTGGCGACCAGGATGGTATGTCGAACGCCGCAGATCTCGGAGATGTTCGCAAGCGTCCGCGCCGTGAATGCCGAAGCCCGGCTTGCAAGAGCCATGTCCGCGTTGGTCATGGAGTTGATCCGGACCATCGCCAGTCAGGTCCAGCCAGCGCGAGCTTTGATCCATCTGTCCTGCGAGTGGGATGGGGAGCTGACGCTCGCGATCGCCTCGCCTGACGTGATCGCGTTTCCTGTTCCGAGATCGTCGTCGGCACAATCGTTCTCCCGCGCCAGCAGGCTTGCTCTCGCTCTGGATGGCCGACTGGTACGCAGCGCGAAGAATGGCATGATGGAATACGGCGCTCGTTTCGGTTGGTCGGAGGACGTGACGATTGGCTAGGGGGCCATGAACTGCCGCTCAATGGGTTCAGGCGGGCCCAGCAGACTTTCTTGAAGGGAAGCACTTCACCGCCGGACCGCAGCACCCTCTTGATCGCGTCGCGCGGACGAGGCCGTTGGATCCATGCGGGTAGCGGTGCGGACGCGGCGTCGCGAAAGATGAATCTTCGCTCGGCCCGACGATCGGCGGCACGAGGCAAATCGACACCCCTGCATCATTCGCAATCATTTGGTTGCAGCCGCCGCTTACGTCCGAAGATTCGGACGAGCCGGTTTCGCCTGTCTTCACTGGCTGCGGCGAGATCCCAGAGTATGCGTGAAGGCGCGCCGGACGGCCTCGATCCGACACGGACTTGCGAACACGACCTTTTGATAAGAAAAGTCGTCATGCCGGCTGCATTACGACCGGTGGTTCTCTATAGGCTGGCTTTGGAAAGTCTTTCGAGGAGCCGAGGCTGGATTTCATTATCATGCCTGACGCCGAGAGCATCCAGAAGGTACATCATGCCGATGGACGCTGGTTGCGACCTATTCGGTATGACCGGAACGTCGAGAAGTTCCATGTACCCCTGCAGCGCCTCTCGGAAGCCAATCAGCGGCTGCGTGGCGTTGATTGAAGCGTTTGCGAACGCGGCAGCGTCGGCGCCACCTCTGGCCATGGCGTTGAGGAGGACCAGGATTTCCGTAACGGCGCGGACCGACCACGCTTCGCCCGGCGGATGCATCTGCAGCACGTTGAGGAGGCTCTTGGCATTCGCTCGGTATCCGGCTGTCGTTCCCGTCGGCGCCACGCTCGTTCCGCCGCTCTTCAGCCATAGCTCTTGCGATACGATGCCGGCATCGACGCCGACCAACCCAAGCCCGTCGGTGAGACCCATTCCCAACACTCGGCTGTCGATGCAGATTCCGTGGATTCTAGTGGAATCCTTGAAATGGGTGTGAACCAGCCGCGAGGGCGAGGGAGCCACATTGTATCGGCCTGCTCGTGCGGCTTTCGTTCCGAGATCGTCTAGGCCGTTAGGTGCAAAAAGAAGAAGAAACTCGCCAGCAGGCGCATAGCCGAATTCATCACCCCCTGCACACGAGAGCGCCACGGCGGCGAACTTCCAGACGTTGGCCTCGCTATCCGCTAACGCCCTTATCACCACGCGGGGATTGAGGTGCATGTTCTCCAAGTGAACGGCCAGCGCCAGCGAGGCGATCGCGGTAGCCTTGTATTCAGCCTTCGCCGCTTTGCTCACGTTCAAGCCCGGCGGGAAGTGGAGCCGCTTGAGATTCGCCATTCGTTCCGAGAGCGCCGCGCGGGCCTTTGTGATCTCACTGTTCTCGTCGGCGACGGGCGGAGCGATTCCGACCATGGCGCCGAGCGCATCGCGCACTTTGCCGAACCTTAGCGCGACGCTGGGTGAACTGCTTTGAGACACCGATGCGGCTCTACGCACTTGCGCTGACAGGTGCAAAGGCTTAGCTAACGATCAATGTGGTTCTACATTGAGGAATAGTTCATGAGGGAAGATCTGCTCACGGGGATCGCCGAGATCGCCGACTTCTGTGGTTTCGACGAAGCCAAGACCGCGCGTCTGCACAGGCAGAAGCTGCTCCCCACTTTCACCCGCGCGCGTACCATCTACGCGTTGCGGAGCCAGATCCGGGCTGCGTGGCGCAATGAGCCCGCGTCGTGATCGCTGGAGGTGGCCAATTGCTCACGTGCGCCGTGTCGCAGCGTGCGATTGGTCACCTGCTGAAGCAACTAAACACTTTCCGCAAAGCTACCTGGAAGCGTATCTCGGAATATCTCAAAGAAACCTAAGAGATTTCGGTGAGTTTCAGAGGACTTCAGAGCGCGTTGCATTGGGTAGAGCTATTGTCAGGAACTAAACAAAATTACCGTTTAGACAGTACAACCCGTCTTGTACATTTTCACGAGAAATTGTTCAGCTCTCTGACTTGTTTCTCGGTGCGCGTGAACTAGCTGCGCCATCCATCCACATACGATCGAGATGCTATTTTCGTATGAATAAATCCATAAAGATCCTGCGGTGCCGTTTTGGCGACCAAGCGCGCACTCCGGCGAGCCCGAGCGTGCCGAAGCCCAACGTGGACACAGACGTGATCGCAGCCGACGCGGCGGGTGATCTGGGCGCCGACGGCAGCGCCGCCATCGGCCGTCGCAACCTGATCGCGCGGGATTGAGTGCGATGGAGCTCGTCCACTTCAATCCGTTTGCAGGCAGCCACAGCTACCAGGACGTCTCCGCGGAGATGATGAAGGGGTTCAAGCTGCCGCTGCACTTCCCGTTCTTCGTCGATCCCATGACGGAGGAGGTCCATGAGCCGACATTTGCGTTCCTGCGGAACGTCGGGCTCAGCAAGAGCTTCGAACGTAACGGCCGCTGGAACCTTTCCAAGGTCAGGAACCGCGCATACGCGCTGCGGCAGTGGGACGATATGCTGGGGTATTTCCAGCTCGGTTGGGCGACGGCGACTCCGGCCGCCTTTCGGATGTTCGCCGACAACATGCTGTCGCGCATCAATGAGCGCACCGGCGACATGCTCAGCTCCGACTACATGTACATGACGGCGAAGTACATCGCCGATTGCTACGCGTTCGCGAGGTCGCGCGGGTATGTGGACGTCGATCTGGATCCGGCCGAAGTTCTCGATGGCCTGAAGGATGATGACCTGGACTTTCCGGCCGACCAGAACGGCTTCGGCGCGAGGACGGTGAAGCGCTTCAGCAAGAAGGCGTTCACGGAGAACGAGTGGGTGAAGATAAGCGGCCATTTGGGTGAGCCGCGGTTGGAATCCGATCCCTGGACGGCGGATATGCCATCGATGTGCCCCCGGCTGACCTGCGAGGTCGCGCTCCAGATGGGGCCGCGCGTGTCCGAGGTGCTGATCCTGCGTGAGGCGGTGATGTCGATCCCGTGGAACGGCGACACGACGGGCCACGTGCCGCTTACGCTGTTCAACACCAAGGGTAACAAGGTTCGCGACGTCGCGCTGCCCAATCTGCTGCTGGCGTATCTCCGCTACTACGACGCCACGGAGCGGAAGGAGGCGCTGGAGATGCGTCGCGCTCGCGAGGGCGATGCGTTCGTGGAGCCGAAAGAGCTCTTCCTGCACGGCCCCGGCGCCGGACGGGCGGCCGGACGCCCGCTGACGCGCCAGAGCCTTCAGAAGTTCTTCCGTGACGCGTGCGTTGCGGCCGACCTCGTCCACAGGCTGTCCGTGACGCTGCCGAACGGCGAAGTCATGGACGTAAAGGTGCCGAAGTTCACCTTCCACTCGCTCCGGCACAGTTTCGCGATTTGGATGTACTTCACGCGCAAATACATCCTCGGAATCGACCAGGAACCGTGGAAGTACATCTCGGCGCGGCTGGGACACGCGAGCATCGAAGTGACGCTCGGCACGTACCTCGATGTCTCCAGGTTTCTTGAGCCGGAGATCAGTAACCTTTTGCGCCGCCATTTTCATGCGGCCTGCGACTGGGACATTTCCCAGCATGGGTAAGGCCGGCTTGATCCACCGCATGATGGAGGGCACGCCGCAGGCCGCCCGGCTATCCGGCTCTGGTCGCGAGCTCAAGCCGCCACCGCGACCTGGGACGGTCGTTGTGAACCCGTCGACGGGGTTGCCGCACCGCATCGAGTGGCGGCGGGAGGATGGCTCCCTGGCATATGAGCAGGCGTTCGCCTTCCTCGCCGATGCACCGGCGTTCGCTATTCCGGTGGCGACGTTCGTGGCCGGGCTGTTCAACACCGAGCATTCTGGCAAGACGCCGAAGAACAGCGCGAAGACCCTCCGTCGCGGCCTTTTCGCCTTCCTGGCGCTTCCCGAGAACGGTGCGCTGACCCCGGCCTCGTTCGGCTACGGCGACATGATCCGGTTCATCGACTTCCTGCGTGTCCAACCCGGAGGCGAGAGCCACAAGTCGGTTTCGTACTGGTTCGCGGTGCGCTGCCTGACGGGCCTTCCCGGGTTTACCGCGGAATGTCCGGCGAACCCGTTCTCAAGCGCAAAGGCGGGGGAGACGGACGTCCTCATCGGCAGCGACCTGCACCGGGTGCTTTCCGCCGCCGCGGACGACATCCTCGTCCACAAGGCTAGGTTCGACGCACGGAGAGACGCGAGCCATTCTCTCTGGTCCGACCCGGACGCTGCGAGGATCCTTACCCTTATGGCGCAGATCCGGGCGAGATTCCCGGACGGCCCGGAAGGCGACGGGATCCGCCGATTGCCGTTGCGGGGCGAAATGAGGATACTCGCTCCTGACCTTGCCGACGCATGCGCGGCGATCGGCTATCCCACGCTGCAGGAGTGGTGGGGCCCCGGCTACAGGAACCTCGGGTCGAGCCTCGTGCTGCTGATCTACTTCTTCCGTCTCAACCTCGCACTCGCGCGCGACATGAACTGGGGGCAGTTCGACACGATTGGGGTCGAGACGATCACGAGCAAGAAGAAGGACCGCGCCGGCGGGGTCCGGCAGCTTCCCGGATATTTGAACGGCACGGAGCCGGTCAACCCGGGCATGCTGCGTAGTTTTCTTCGGGACTGGACCTCCGATCTCCGTCTGTGTGCCGGGAAGGAGGCGCGGCGGGTGTTCATCATGTGGCTGGGCCTGCCTTCGGCATCGGGCCCCTTCATCTGCCACTTGGGAAGCAAGAACGCGCCGGAACGGCTGCTGGGAAACTTCGAGAAGAAGTACGGGCTGCCGCACTTCACCGCCGCGTCGATCCGTCCGACGACGATCGAGCTGGTCGACCGGGTGAGCGAGGGGTCGCAGGCGCTCGCTCCGGCGGTGGGGCGCCACTCTCGCAAGGTGCGGCGGCGGAACTACACTACGCAGGAGAGCGTGTGGCGCGACCTCCTGCGTCTGGCGATGGCGATGCCGGTTAGGGCTCGCGACATGCGCGCGAGGTTCGCCGCGCGCACGCTTGGCCAGGTCGGCGGCAACCACCAGGCGGCGACGCCGGGATGGAACTGCTCGCAGCCCTACTACCGCGGTTTCTCGACCGCGCCGGAGGGCGAGATGTGCGATGCGATCGGGCGCTGCCCGGCGTGCAGGTTCGGCCGCCCGGACCTTGACTGCGTCCGCAGCTACGCCAGCACTCTGGCGCTGCTCGACGCGGTGCGCGCGGAGAACGTCAAGGGCCGGGAGGTCGAGTGGATCGGGGTCTTCCGCGTGATCGAGAGCGAGATCGTCAACCGCTGGCTACCATCGTTCGACAAGGCCGTGCGCGACACGCCGACCGCCGATCTGCCGCGGGTTCCTTCGTTGAGGGGAGCATTGCGATGGCCGACGTTCTGAAGACGCGGGACATGGTCCGTCTGCGTCCGCGACCGACCCTGAGGGAAATCCGCGGTGGGGGCTTCCGTGTCTCCACCACGTCTCTGTGGCGCGAGAGCGTCTGGCGGCTCGATAGCGAGCAGGATGGCCTGGTCGCGCACACGTTCGACTTCCGGCGGACGCCGTCGCGCTATCGCAACACCGCCAAGATGTGGATCTGGCTCGCCATCGGCGGCGTCGGCGCGGTGGCACCCATGCGGATCTCAACGATGGCGAGCACCCCCGAGCGGCTCGCCAGCGGCTTTGCGTTCATGCAAAGGTTCGCGAACCGACCAGACCGGCTGATCCCGGCCCACTTCGCGCTTCTCGTCGACGCGCTCAAGGAGGGCTATCCGATTGGGCCCAATGGAGGCGGACCGCCCGAGCAGCCGATCCGCGGGCAACTGGGTATCTGGCGCGACCTCTGGCATCAACGCGACGCGTTCGCTGCGGCCGGAATGGCGGAGCTGCGGTTCGATCCGTTCGCGGTCGAAGGCTTCGGTGAGGTGATCGCGTCGTTCGGCTGCCGCGAGCACGGCAGGCGTCCCCCGTTGCCGGACGAAGTGGCGGCTCTGCTGTTCGTAAGCAGCGAGCGGCATCTGGAGTTCGGCCAGGACGTCGCGTCGCTTCAGACGAGGATCCTCAACCTGCTCGCGGAGAACGGCGGCACGCCTCCGCCAGAACTGCTGACGGAGGTCAGGCGGGGCCCATATCGGGCCATCGGTGGCAGGCCGTGGCATATGGTTCCGGGCTCGGTCGACACACCGGCCAAGGCGGTCATTCACGTCCGTTGGCTGATCGGACTGATCGAGGGTGCGATGGCGCACCTAATCTTCCACGAGATCGGACTCAGGCCGAGTGAATACGTCTCGCCGGTGGCTGGCTACGACGAGGATACGGGGTTGCCACGCTGTGTCGAGGCTGTGTCTGTGCCGGACCAAGGGCTCGTCCTGTATCTGCTGCACGGGACGCTTTTCAAACACAAGGAGCAGCCCCAGCCGAACGTCTGGGCGATGGGGGTCACGCCGATCGGCGCGGCATTGCCGCCCCCGTCGGTCCGAGCGATCGAGCTGATTGACTGGATGCATACGCCGTGGCGCGGTGATTGCGACAAGCTGCAGGTGCGTTTCAACCTTCATCCCGATCCAAAGCTTCGGTCGAAGCCGTGCGACGGCATGACGCTTAATAAGGTTCGCAAGCATCTCAAGCGCTTCTACTCTCAGGTGGACTGGCCGGTTCTGCAGCTGACGGACGCCCAGGTCGCCGCGATCGTCAAGGAGAAGGGCGACGAGATCGTACCCACCAACATGCGCAAGTCCCTGACCAACTACTTCATGCGGCTGGACGAACGCCTGCTCGGGCCGCTTTCGGTTCAGCTAAAGCACGACTCCGAGGACGAGACCGACGTCGACTACGTCATGAACGACCCCACTATGCTGGAACCGGCGCGGGAGTTCGCGAGCCGCGAGGTCGCACGGATCATGCTGCAGCTTTCGCGGGCGGTGCCGTCGGTCGCTGCGGCGGAGCTGCCCGCCACCCATCTTCCGCACCTCGCCGATGTCGCCGCGTTGCACGCGGCGGCCGAGCCGTCGGAACTGCTCGAGGCGGTCAACAGGATCGTGCTCGAGCGCAGCCTGTCACGCCCCCGCCAGACGGTGGGTCAGTCGGTGGTGCCGTCGCGGTCGGACCGCGCCGATGCGCTGCTGGAGCAGTACCGCGTGGTCCGGCCGATCTGGCTCACCGCCATCACGGTGGGGCGTCGGCGGGAATACGACAGCTTTCGTGTGCGCTCGGAGCGGATCGCCGGGCGACTTGCCGAACTTGGGATCGATCCCCCGACGGACAAGGAGTTGAGGAGTGGAGATCATGGCTGAACCCGATGATCGAAGCGCAGCGGATGCAGGCGTCACTGCGCGTCGTTCGGGCACACGCGGAGTGCCGCTGCCGCCGTTGAGCGATGACGACGTCGACCGGTTCGCGGCGCGACCGCGCGAGATCATGAACACGCGCGAGCGCGAATACTACGAGGCGTTCCTGCATCTGCAGGAGGGTAGGCGGCCAGAGAACGCCGACAATCTGCGGAAATGGGAGGCTCGCAGACTCCGGGTGACGGTCTCGAGCGTCTGCGCCGAGCTCGGCGGGGCGGAGCGTGCGCCGATAGGGTTCGAGCAGGCCAAGTATCGCTGGATCTGGTACCTCATCCAGCGCGAGGGTAAGAGGCTCGTCGAACCGGACTGGTCGCCGGATCGGATCGGGGCGAGGGGACTTGCCGCGAGCCTCCAGGCTTCGCGAAGCCTCCTGGCCGATCAGATCGCCAAGACGGAAGCGTTCGCCGAGAAGGCGATGATGTACGACGCCATGAGGGAGAGCCTGCCGAAGTTCGGCGTGAAATCGCGCAGGTGACGTCCGTCGGATCTCGGACGCCTGGACGGCGCCGGTCAGAGCTGGTCGGGATGGATCATCCAGCCAAGGCCTGCGAGCACGCGTACGACTTCCCCGTCAACGCGTCCTGCCATTCCGTTCCCGATTTCGACAGGCGGTCGGGCGTCGTTAAGGACAGCGACGAGGGCGCGTGCGCCTTCGCGTGTTGTCTGCCATGTGGTCCGGGCGTCCACATGCAGCCACGCCCAGCGCCAGAGCGCGTCCTCCAGCAGCGCGCTGCCGAGCGGATCGCCGAAGGAGGCACAGGTGCCGGTGCACTTGAGCAGGCAGACGCCGAGGTCCGGACCGGTACGCCGCGCGGGGGTGATGGTCGTCGTAAGGCCGGGAGCGCCGACACGCATTTCGAGCGCCCGCGTCAGATCGCCCTCGAGGAGAATGTTGGAGGGCAGGTGGGCCGCCAGCGCGCGGCCGGCGATGCGCAGGCTCATGCCGGCCCCGTCGATGTAGTTGGCGGCCGATTCATCGCCGATGCGGCGTACGGTCGTGCCGAGCTCGATGCATCCGTCCACCAGATCGACGATACGGCCCGACAGCATCCTCAGATGCTCTGCAGCGGCGTTCGCTTCCGTGCTCACGACGAATGGCCGTCGCGGACTGTGCAAGCAGCCGCGACCGGGCAACCGGGGAGGGCGCGCGCATGATCGCCGGCGTCGGGACTGAAGCCGTCCCGACGCGTGCCGATGGCGGGGAAGGAGTGCAACGTCGCAAGCGGCGCGGAACCGCGCGGGCGCGCATCATCTAACAGCTGTCGCTCGCCCGGCATGGGGTTGCCGATGCCGTTCACTGACGAACCTCGAGCAGGCGAAGGGCTTCGAGGACGCGCGCGGTCGCGATCACATCGTCCTCGTTGTACTGGATGATGCGGTCGCGGATCGCGCGATCGCCGGTCTCGAGCCAGCTCGAGAACCAGGCTATCGAATTCGCACCCGACGGATCCTCGTCGCGCCACTCGAACCCGCAGTACCGCGCGATCTTCTTCAATCCGTAGGAATGCAGCGGCCATTCCGTGTGCTTGAGCACGACATCCGTGTAGAGGTCGGTGCAGCGCTCCTCTCGGAACAGGTCCTCGATTTCTTCGGTGCCGCAGACCGCGGGGTAGCGCGATTGCAGTTGGCGCATGCTGGTGCGCTCGAACCGCGACCAGATGTAGATGTGGGCGTCGGGTCTCGCGGCCAGGAAGTTCAGAGCATTCTCGAACGCCGTCCCTTCATCCTTGATGTCGTAGGCGAAGAACGCCGTGTAGCGCGTTTCGACGCCGGCGGGTCCGCGAACGACCTCGTGGAAGCCGTGGAGATAGACCACGCCCCCCTGCAGCGGATCGCTCTCCACGTCGTAGTGAATCTCATGCGCGTGGACCGGCAGATCGAGGGCACGCCGCGCGAACGGCTTGGCATCGGGTTCGGTGAGGAGGATGGCACGGTCCCGGATTCGCGCGAGGCGTTCGATGCCGATGCCCTTCAGTACGCAGGATCCGTTCGTGGTGCTGTAGTTCGACATGCGCATCGCGGCGATTTGCGGGACGCTCGCGAGCGTCGGTCCCAAGGCATGCCTTAGCGATCGGCCGACTTGGGGTAGCAGGGTGGGATCCTTGCGCTCCTCCAATTCGCGCCGGCATGACGACCGCCAGTGGCATTGCGCACAGGCGGCGCTCGCCGCCGGCGAGGTTTCGATGCAGCCGTTTCGAATCAGTCGTGCTCGGCTGAGCAGCTTTGTGTGGAGTCCGTCGATAGTGGTGCCGCGGTTGTCGATCGCGGTCATCAGGTCGTATTCGACCTCCTCGCCGTCATGGTCGATGATGAACGCCGACCCGGATGGGCCCCATCGCTTCTGCGCCAGGATCTTGCCGTAATGACTGATCTGGACGCCGTAGTCCTTCTTGCATCTGCGTCCAGTCGGGCCGCCGGGCTCATCGGCCGCGCCGGACTTCACGTCGCCTGCAATGTATCCGCGCGAGGGATCGAGTCGCATGACGTCGGGCATGCCGAGCTGGTCCGCGTGGGTTATGCGGCCTCCGAGAATGACCGGGGCCATCGCCGCCACCGCCCGCGAGGTCTCCTCTTCGCGCTCGTCCAGATCGACGTCGCGGAGATCGGCGACGGGGCCTTCGATCGTGGACAAGATCTCTTTTTCATGGCGCATGCCGCCAGCCCACAGCATCTGCACGAAGACGCCGACGGCGTCGCGCTTCGCGTGATCGCCGGCGAGATCCAGGTGGAAGCGATGCTCGCAGATCGAGAGATCGCGGACCATGGTGGCGGTAATGTGGTTGGGCAGCCTACGCATTGCCCGAGGTCCGCCAGGGGAACGCGGTGGGCAGCGGCACGGTGATCAGCACGGTCGCGATGCCCGGACCTCTGGACGACGTCATTTTGGCCCCAAGCGACGACACCACCTTTCTGAGGAGCTTCCCGCCGACGACCACGCGATCCGGTGGTTCGCCCGCGACGTCGCGTACCCGAACCTCCAGGGAGAACGCGCCGAGGGTGATGTCGATCTCGACGTGTCCGTCCGTGTGGATGGGGCCGCCGGCGAGTTCGCCGGCGATGAGAGCCACGAGCATGAGATTCACGCCGCGGCAGACGCGTCCATCGACCGGTGCAGTGATCAGATCCATCTCTATTGTCGGCATCATCTGCAGTGGGGTGCAACGCGCCAGGGTGAGGATCAGCTCGGAGACGTGCTCGTCCAATGCGACGCGATCGGGTGCCGAGCGCAGCAGCCTGTGGAGGTCACCCACGGCCTCCATCCTGTCCAGCGCCGCCTCATGCTCTGCGGACTGGTGATGACTGTGCGAAGACGGAGCGCCAACGCGGCGAAAAGCGGCGATCGAGGCTTCGAGCTCGCGTTCGAAACGGCGCCATCCCTCCCTCAAGATAGTGAGGTCGTCGATCTGCAACTCGTGCGCGGTCGCGCCAAGGATTTCGTGCACGTCCGTACCATGCTCCAGCATAATGCCTCCATCTTTGTGAGGTCCCAAGCTAGTCACAGCAAATACAACTTATAAGTAGATTTATACCCGATTTGGGTATGTGCCCACGCCGGACCTATGCCTATCCGTCCCACCGTACCGCGGCGCATGCGGCGGTTTCTATCGCCGAGCGCCTTGGACGACTGGAATTTCGCGTTGATCTGCTCGCGCACTTGGTCGACGCCAACCCGCCAAAATCTCATCAGCGTGAAATCGTAACGCGCGCGCGCCCGGCGTCAGTTCGGCTCCCTCTCCGCCGGCCATCCAACCGGGGAGGGTCGTGGGGGAGGCTGCATCGGGCGCATCCGCCCAGCGGACATCAAGCGGCGAGCTTCGTCGTGTGGCAGGCGAGTTCGCCATCTCCGCTGCGGAGCACGTGGAGGAAACGATTGGAACGCAGTCGTGTAAGCTCGTCCGACTTCAAAAGTCTCGCTATCCGCGCATCGGCGCGTCGAAAGCCAGCATCGAGATCGCCTGACGGGAGGCCGTGCAAACGGCGGAGTTTCGCGCCGGGACGGTACGCGTAATGGCCGAAACCGGGATCGTTCGACGGAACGATCAGCGCCCGTCCGTCATTCGCCGGTGACCATATCCGACACGAATCGTAGCACGTTACCTGTCCCCATTGCGGAACGAAAAGTGCCAGGGACAGTGGTGGCGCTGCGGCGTCGTCGACATCGAACCCGATGTGGATGCGTTCGCGTGCATCCATGCGGCAGGCGGCACCAAGGAGATTTTCGGGCCTGTGCTTGAGGATGAAACCGGCGGCGATTAGAAGATCGTCGCAGTTTTGATCGTACCGATGCCCCGTGAGCAACATCCGAAAGGCGACGACGTGGCGGAGCATGTTAGCCTGCGCTATCGGATCGGACGCCGAAAGCATCTCGAGCTCGTGGCGTGCGTCGCGCATCGATTCTGTTTCTTCCGTCATGCAAATACCCTTTTCTTATTGCGTCGAAAGCGACCCGTGCCAGGTTCGGTTCTAAAGTTTTCCCTCTACAACCGCTTCGCAACCGCACTGATCTGGAAAGATTGACGCGCAACTCGGGGATCGTCCGTCGGCAGCATGTCGCGGTTGATAGCACCGCAAATGGTCAGGTTGTTTGACGGGTCCGGCGGTCTACCCGCTCACCTATGGAAGAAGGCGCTTGGGTGGGGGGAGCAGTTCCGGAGGCCTTCTGAGTAGATCGATCTGGAGGGGACGTTCGGCCAGGCGACTACGGGTGAGAGCGTCGTCGCTTGCACCTGCACCTCCCGGCCCGGCTCGCGGGATCAAGGCGAAAACGTGGACCGGCCGTTATGATGAACCTGCCGAACGTCTGGCTGAAACGGTGACCGGATTTGGTTTTAAGCAAGCGTTTTATGTACACATGTCGACATTTTCACAACAGACTTCGGCAACCCAGGGATGCGGATCATCGAAGGGGCGGAGTGCGTCGGCTTGGTACTGGCCAAATTCGGTTACTGTTGATGTTGAAGAAGTATTTCGGCAAGTCTAGGGTAACCTTGGAAAATTCTAGTCCTTCTTCTGGCCAAGTATTAACTTTTATTATCATCATATTGCTCGAGAACGCGGGTCCCTCGATCAAATCTGTGACCGGCCTTCCTAACGCACCTGCGCAAACAACGTCAGGCAAGACGATATTATTGATAATCAGGCAATTCTCATTCCAGTGAACGTCTTTATATTTATTACTCTTCGACGTTATCCGTCCAAACTTCCAGAATAATTCTTCGTCGTTGCGATTAGTTATTTTTAATTTGTCTATCATAGAACGTAAATCGCAATCCAAACGACCGGAAATTTTTAGGGTGTTTAGCGCTAGAAGATCGATCGTGCCATGAGCGCCGTTTGCTTTCAAATGTGAGCGGGCGTCGACAAAATGCTTTACCGAGTCCATCTCGTACGAAAACTTTAGTTTAAGTGTTTCCTTATCAGAGGCGGTCAAGAATATCGTGCGGTAACGCAGATTATGCGCAAGTGTCTCGATTTCCAGAAGAATTCCGATATTCTCCCCGAATTCTCCGGTCTCGGTGAGGCGGACGTCGATCAATTGAACTGGCAGCCCGCAGTCCCTCGCGTTGGCTACCAGATCCTCCGCGCATGTTCTAATGGTCTCGAAGTTTTTGATGAAAAAATGGTCTTTGAAGATGGCGCAAGCCTTTGTGCAGATATTCTTGACGGCGTCCTCTCTGTACTCCGCGCGCTCATAATGGGCAGGAGTCCGATACCAACCTAGAGCTATCAAAATTCCGGACGCTATCTCGAACACGAAACGTACGAAGCCGGACTCGTCGTCGCGCATTGGAACGGTAACGTCGACGAGACGAGGAACGTCGGTCCTTCCGCCCTTAGTCAGCTCCCAATCGATCATATATGCGGCGTTGCGCACTCCGGGCGGTAGACGGTTCGCCAAGTCGGTATGATAGTTCATCTCCGTGTAACCCCTTCTTGTCGGGAGAGCTGGAGGCCCCCTGCGCTTATATGTTTGTCGGCGGCCTCCGCAAAGCGACCTATCTTGGGCGCCGTTTCACGCGGACGTGGCCTAGTCTGCGGCGGCTCATGACGAGAGAGGCAACACATAGGACATTCCGCTTGGGCGCTGCCCGCGGCTCGCTGCGCGATATCGAACACGTCACGGCAACCTTCCGCGACAGCGCCCTCACTCGGCGGTTGCGTCACATGCGGTGATCGCTGATCAGAGTGGCAACGTTGGGAATTGGGCCAGTCGGAGTCCGGAAAACGGAGACCAGAATGGCCGGCGACCCGGTGATCATTTTCGACACGAACGTGCTGCGGAACACGAGCTGGCAGTCCGCTCCATTCCGCCAGCTGATAGAAATATCAGCGTCCAGGAAGATCCAAGTCTACATACCTGAGATCGTCCTCAACGAGCGGCGGACGCAATGGCGCGAAGACCTCATCAAGGCGGCCGCCGGAGTCAAGAAGTCGTTGGAGAGGTATGCCAATGACCCGCTACTCACCGACGATCAGCGCGCCGCCTACGCGGCGACGAGCGCCGCATTGCCGGAGCACGACTACGAGCAACTCTGCATCGACTCGTTCGAGCGGTACTTCAGGGATGCCCGATTCGAGGTGTTCGGCCTGACGGTGGGGCAGGCGGAGGTCGCCTTCTCGCGCTACTTCGCGGGCGCCAAGCCGTTCAAGGACGTCAAGGCGCGCAACGACATCCCCGACGGCTTCGTGTTCGCTGCGGCCGCGGAGATCATCGCCAAGGTCAAGAGCGCGTATTTCCTCTGCAAGGACAATGAGCTCGCCAGCGCGGTCGCCGAGATCGACGGGGCGGCGGTCCTGACTAGCGTCGAAGACGCGCTGAAGATGCCTGAGATCGGCGATCTCAGCATGGAGCTTGAAACCAACAAGGCCTGGCTGAGGGTCAAGGATCACTACCCGGTCGAGAGGGCGCGGGAGGAACTCGTGACCTGGGCCACGGAACGACTGCACATGTTTCTCGAGGGCAAGACGGTCTGGAGCGAGAAAATCCCCAGCGACGGCAACGACGGCGAGATCGAGTTCGCCGAAGAGCCGGACAAGGTCGAAATCTCGGAGTTCACGGACTGGGGCGGCGGAGACCTCTCTGCGACCATCACGCTCACCTGCGACGTCCAGTTGCACCTAATGGTGCACAAGGGGGACGCGTATTCGGTGCCCGACTGGGTGTCGGTGTCGATAAGAGACTTCGATGACTACAACTATTTCGATGCGAGCGCCTCGGCCAGGGTCGCCGTGAAGATGGACGTCTCCTTCCGCGCGGTCGTCGCCGACGAATACGATGACGACGAGGAGACTGTCCTGAGCGTGACTCCGGACCAGGATCCGCGCATCTCGTTCCTATCCGGCAACTGAGCTCCGACAGTTCGTTAGCGGAGGCGCCTCCTGGCTGTCCGAAGCTCATCCTCGGCGAACACGCCGGCCCATCGCGACTGCAGCACGAGCGATTCGACCGCCAGGTCGACGCGCCCGAGCAGCGCCAGCCGCCCGAAGCCGTCTGACGGCGGTAGTTCGAGCAGCCGTCGCGCGGTGCCGATCCCGCCGAGACGGTCTACCATCTGCAGCATGCCGGTCGGCTGATAGCCGAGGGCGTCGCACTGGGCGTAGATGTCCCGGAGCGCTGCGACGAACTCGCGCTCCACCCGCTCGCGATCTTGAGAAACGATTGCGGCCGGAGCAGCGGGGCTCGGCGATGGCGCGCTGCTGGACAGTAGCGGTGCGAGCCCAGCTACGTTCCCGGTCAGCCAAGTGGCGAGTTCGCCGATCGCGTCGAGGCCCGCCACGACCGCTTCGCGCTGGCCCTCAAACGGGGCGGTGGGATCGATCCCCGGGGTCTGGACGCGGATCGCCAGCGACTTGCCCGCCGGCTCGGCGGTAAACCTCGTGCCAGCCAGCACGCCCGAGGACCGAAGGCGGTCGACCGCGCTCGAGAGGCCGGCGAACTGCGCGTTGGCCCATTTCCACGCGACGCCGCTGCCGAACTCGTGGCGGAGTGCCGGGGTGGGCAATCCCGGCAGATCCAGACCCTCGAAGATGCGCGTGATCGCCTTCGGCCCGTCAGTCGACAGGCGGACCTTCAGACCGGGGAGACGCTCGCGCGCGAGCGCCGCATAGGCATCGGCGAAGTCGCGCTTCTCCGGGACGGTCGTCGCGATCCAACCGGACGCGGCCCGCTTGCCGCAGAGCGCCTCAAGCAGCTGGACACGCATATCGAGCCGGGCATCGAGCTCGGGCGACAGGCCGTCCGACCGCCGCCGGTCTTCCAGATGGTCGATGATCTCCTCGATCGATACGCGGGCGTCAAACGCCGCCGCGCCGGTCAAACCGGCCAGACGGCCCTCCGGCGTTACGAGTATCGTCGCTGCGTTGGCGGTTCCCAGGCGGTCCCGCGCAGCCGCAAGCTCCGCGACATAGGCCTCGACCTGGCCCGGTTGGAAATCGGCGGTCACCTTGCTCTCGATGAGCACGACCGCCCGGAGTTCACCGGCGGCGTCGAACCAGCCGATCTGCACGTCAGTCTGCCGGGCGTCCTGCAACCTAGGCGGCGACTTCTGCAGTCGGATCTCCAGCCCCGCCGGCTCGGCGAACGCCGGCACCACGTTCCCGACGAACCAGTTGCGGAACCCAGCCGAGGCCTGCAACTCCTCGATCAGGAAGTTGTCGAGGTCGCGCTCGCGGACCCGGTCGCGGAACGGCTGGTCGCTCACCCTTCGACGACCTCGATCGAACTGGTCCCGTTGGACGTCGGTGAAACCGCGATCTTCACGGCTATTCGCTCCTTCACATCGTCGATGTGGCTGATGACACCGACCCTGCGGCCCGTCGCGTGAAGGTGTTCCAGGACTCCGATCGCCTGCCCTAGGCTGGCGCTGTCCAGCGATCCGAAGCCCTCGTCGATGAACAGGCTCTCGACGCGCAATCCGCCACCGGTCGACATCTCGGACAAGCCCAGCGCCAGGGCGAGGCTCACGAGGAACCGCTCGCCGCCCGACAGGTTCGGCAGCCCCCGGACCTCGCCCGCCATGTCGTTGTCGATGACCTGCACGAGCATCTCGCTCTCGGGTGCGCGCTCCAGCGAATAGCGCGGTTTGAGTTCCGCCAGCCGCGCGTTCGCGTGAATCAGTAGCCGTTCGAGCGTCAGTCCCTGCGCATAGCGCCGGAAGCGGTTGCCGGTCGCGTCGCCGATCAGCGCGTCCAGCGCGAACCACGGCTGCGCGTCCGTGCGCGCACCCTCGAGCGTACGACGGAGTTCGGCGGTCGCCGTGCGCGCCGCGTCATCCTGGCGGATGACCATCTCCGCCTCGGACAAGACCTCCCTTGCAACCGCTTCCGCCAAGCGGGCGGCGTCCAGGGCCGGTTCGAGGTCGTCGACCGCGATCGCCGGCGCCTCGGTGCGCGCGTGAGCGTCACGGTCGGCGACGCGGGAGAGAAGGCCGGCCTCCGCCGCGACAACCGCGCGATCAAGCTGCGCCAAGGCCGCCTCCTCGGCGTCCAGCTCGCCGGTCCCCGCCTCCGCGGCGGCCTGCACCCAGGTCGGGTCAAGATCCTTCTCCGACAGCTCACGCGACAGGGTTTCGCGCCGGCGCCCGGCATCGGCTTCCTCTAGGGCGAGCCGGCCGACCGCCTCCTCCTGACGGGCCGCCGCGCCCGCGGCGTCAGTCCGTGCGCGCCCGAGCACCAGGCGCGCGTCCTCCCTCGCCGCCGTGGCGGCGTCCACGGCACCGTCGAGGCGCTCGGCAACAGCTCCGACGCTCTCGCCGCCGAGCTTGGAAGCGCGCTCCGCGACGAAAGCGTTGCGCTCAGCCGACGTCGCCTTCTCCGCCTGTTCTGCATCGGCGAGCCGGGCGACGTCCCGCTCCCTCACGACGTCCGCGCGATGCACCGCGTCGGTCAGTCCGGCCATGCCCGTCTCGATCTCAGCCAGATCCGAGCGTCGCGTCCGCCACTCCTCGACTAGGCGCTCGAGCGTCTCCAGCGGTGCGCGGTCGTCGCGCCAGGCGAAGTGCACGGACAGGCGTTCGTCAAGGTCGCGCTCCACCTGGCCGAGGCGTGACGTCGCTTCGGCGAGGCGCTCGGTGTTACCGGCCGCCTCGATCTCCAGATCGCGTAGTGCCCTCCCGGCCTCCTGCTCCGCGTCGCGCGCACCTTCGTTGGCAATCCGCGCCCCGTCGAGATCGCGCTGTGCCGACTGCGCGGCCTCGCGCGCCGCCGCCAGCCGGTCGCGCCGCGCATCGAGCGCGGCGAGGCGTTCCGAGACGAGCGACCTCACCTCCGCCACGTCATTCTCGATGCCGCACGCGGCGAGCACGGTTTCGAGCGCCGAGCCCGCGTCGGCGAGTATCGCCTCGGCACCGGCAACCATAGCTGATCCGCCCCCGGCTATCTGGGCCGTCGCGGCCAACCGGGACCGGTCGCCCTCCATACGGTCGGTGAGCACCGCGCGTTCAGCGTCGAGCGCGCCGATCGCGGCACCTAGTTCCGCGACGCGGGCCGCATCGGCGGCGGCACGGCCGTCGATCAGGCCCGCGAGCGCCGCGACCGCGTGGTCCACAGCGCCGCAGACCGGACATGGTTCGCCGTCGACGAGCGTCTCGCGCAGACGCGCGGCCGCGTCGTCGGACGCTGCAGCCGAAAGCGCACCGGCTCGTGCGGCCTCCTCCTGCCGCTCGCGAAGGGCCGGCAGCTCGGCCTCGATCACGTCGAGCCGGTCGCCCGAGGTCGAGATGGCCTGCTCGAGTCGTGCGAGCTCAGCGCGGTTGGCGGCGAGCGCCGCCGACTCCCTGCCGATGTCCGCGGTCGCCCGCTCGAACGTGAGCATACGGGGTTCGATCGCCAGCAATGCGTTGCGCGTCATCTCAATCTCGTTCGCCTCGCCGGCGGCGGGGATCGCCCCTTCCGTATCGCGAGAGGCAGATGCCGCCGCCGCCAGGGCGTCGCGCGCCGCGGCGGCGGCCGTCGCCGTCTCGTCTCTCGCTTTGCGCGCGGCTTCGATGCGGCCACCGAGCGACACGCGTGCCGCGTCGAGGTCGGTGACGCGTTCGGCGAGAGCGGCCCGATCGGTGATATCGGCCTTCAAATCGTCGACACGGCTGGACCAGGTTTCACGCGTCTGTTTCTCGTTCAGCCACGCGGCGAGCGCGTCGCGACGCCCGCTCGCCTCTTCCCGCTGAACGGTCGCCGACGCATGCGCATCTGCACTCGCCGCGGCTTGGGCGGTCGCCGCTGCCCGCGCGTCGGCCAGCGGCAGGAGCTTGCCTTCGGCGTCAGCAAGCCGGCAATCTAGCGCCCTGGCCGCTTCGAGTTCCGGTCGAAGGCGATCGCGCTCCGCTGCGGCTTCGGCCAAGCCGCGCACGGTATCAGCCTCCGCGGTCGTGGCGGTGGCCGTTCGCGCGCGCGCGTCGTCGGCCTCGGTTCTCAGCGCCTCGATCCTCGTCCTGGTCTCAGCCGCCTTGGCGTCCGCGTCGGCGGCCGCCCGCCAGGTCGGGACCGCGGAATGGGCCAGCCTCTTTCGCGCCAGGTCGAGGCGGCGCGGTTCGGCCTCGTACCTGCGTTCGACCGAAGCCGCCCGCTCGCCCTCGGCGACTTCGACGAGACGCGCCAGTTCTCCGGCGCGGACATGCCAGTCGTGGTCGCGTCCTCGCGCGGCGAGATCGCCGGCCGCCGCGCCGTGAAACCGCCGGGCCTCGGCGAGGCTCTCCTCGGCTGCCGCCCGCGCAATGTCGTCAAGGCCGTTCTGCGCGGAGATGCGCACCTCGATCGCGGCGATCCCCTGGCGCAGTGATTCGGCCCGAAGGCGCGCGGCGGCACCGAGGCGGGCGTAGAGCTCGGTGCCCGTCAGCTTCTCGAGCAGTTCCGCACGTGTGTTGGCGTCGGCGTCGATGAAGGCGTTGAACTCGCCCTGCGCCAGCATCACCGCCCGTCCGAACTGATGGGCGCTGAGCCCAATCAGGCGGCGGATCTCGGCTAGCGTCTCGGTCCGGGTGCCGCCCATCGCGTCGCCGGTATCGAGGTTGACCAGGGTCTGGACGACCTGCTGGAGCGCGCCGTCGGGCCGCCCACGCGCGCGCCGGACCGACCACCGGCCACGGTAGCGGCCACCGTCGAGGCCGACGAAGTCGACCTCCGCGAAACCTTCGCCGGCGCGGTGCCGCAGCAGCGCACGCGAATCGCCCGACGTCAGCATCTCGCCACCGGACGTGCCGACGTGGCCGGACGACACGGAGCTGAGGCGCGGGACGTCGTTGAAGAGCGCAAGGCAGACCGCGTCGAGGAGGGTCGACTTCCCCGCGCCGGTCGGTCCGGTGATGGCGAATATGCCCGCGGAAGCCAGCGGCTCCGCGTCGAAGTTCACCTCGAACTCGCCGGCGAGGCTGGTCAGGTCCTTGCCCCTGATCGCGAGGATTCTCACGGTAGATCCTCCGACTGGACGGCGACCACGAGCTTGGCGAACGCCCGGGCCAGCGCCTCGTCAGGCTCGCCACCATGGCGGTCGGCGTGCAGCGACGCGAAGACGGCGGCCGGCTCGAGCTCATCGAGCGTCTCGCCCCGGTCCAGCCGGTCGCGGACGGCCGCCTCCGGGAAGACCGAGCGGACGCGGGTCAGCCTGACCGGCTTGCCCGCAAGCGCGGCATGGACACGCGCGGACACGCCCGGCTGCGGTCTGTCGAGAAGGACCGATACCTCGACGAATGGACGACTGCCGGGCGTGGCGGGATCACCGAAGTCGAAGGCGGCGAGTGAAATCTCGAGCTCGTCGAGCGGGAGCGGGTCGCCGACCGGCAACGACAGAAACGGTGCGAGGCGGGGTATCTCGACGACGTCGAGCGTGACCCCTTCGGGACCGACGTCGACGACGCTGATCGAGTGGCGATAATCCCGCTCTGCGACCGACAGTGGGAGAGGAGAGCCAGCGTAGCGGATCACCGTTCCGCCGGGGATGTTCTGCGGCCGATGGAGGTGGCCGAGGGCGACATAGGCGGCGCGGGCGTCGAACAGCGTCGAGGCCTGCGCCTCCTCGCCACCGATCACGATCCTGCGCTCGGAGTCGACCGACACGTCGCCGCCTGATACATGCAGGTGGCCAGTGAGGACGACGGGGAGACCCTGCGCCCGATCCAACGCCGCGGCGGTTACCTCGGAGTAGAGAGCTGCGAGATCGCCCCGACCGAGATCACCCGGCCGGCAGAACGGTATCGCGGCGAGGACCGCAGCCGGCTTGCCATCGTGTCCGGCCAGTGTCGTGACGAGCGCATCGACGTCCAGCTCACCTTCCCGACGGGGAATCTGGCCGACCAGATGGACGCGACCGCGCCCGAGCAAGGCGCCGGGAAGGCTGATGCGGGCCGCGGAATCGTGGTTCCCGCCCACGACGACGATCTGCAAGCGGGGGCACCGCGCGAGCGCATCGCGCAGGAGGCCGTAGAACCGCGCCATCGCCGTCACCGGCGGATTGGCGACGTCGTAGATGTCGCCCGTCACGACCAGGGCGTCGGCGTCGAGTTCGACCAGCCGATCGAGCAACCACGCGAGGAACGCGTCGTGCTCCTCGTCGCGACCGTGGCCGTGGAGCTCCTGACCTATGTGCCAGTCGGACGTATGGACGAGACGCACTCTGCCGGATGAAGCCCTTGTCATGCCGTGATGCTATAGCGTTCGAAACCGGATGTGCAGTCTCCCCGGACAACGGAGGTGATCAGACCCAAGGGGCCGGCCGCTCACATCTGCCGGAGACTGCGCTCCACCTCGGCGTTGCCGTCGTAAGATGGGTGAATACCGCGGGCGAGTTGGTCGGACAGCCAGTCCTGAGCTTCTTCGTAGATCGGGTCTCCCTCATGGACGGGGGTCAGCCCGAGCACGACGCGGCCGATGAATTGATCTCTATTTATCCGGTCCGCCGACCGCACGCGTGACTCAAGATGGTTTTCGGCGTCGACGATTGACGCGCGCGGAGGGTTGATTCGCGCTCAGCGAATGGCAAGTTGTGTCAAATCTGCCGTTGCGAGCCCGATCGGCGAAAGACGCATTCTTATCGTAAGCCGAAGGTGCCACAGATAGGAAGCGCACCGAGCACAGCACATTATGGTCGCCGGCTCGGCCGTTATACACAGAATTTATATAACTCGGTGTAGCTGTATCGAACCTGCTAGGTGCACAACCTCCTGCGAAGAGCGTTGGGATATATCTGCAGTCGATATACATCCCGTTGAGCGTGAAAAGGTCGTGTCGGCAAGTAGCGTGTTGGTAAGATAAATGACCGACTATCTACACGATTTCGCCGAGCACATGTTCCGACAGTTGGAGGGCTTCGGTTCATATGGCTTTTCCCGGACGCCGTGTCACTTCACTTGCCAAAACCTCTAGCACGTCGAGCTGAATCGAGTGCCATCATCCGGACGTCATCTGAGCGAACCTGATGAACGCGCTGGGCGTAAGTGAATTTAGTTTGGAAACCACATCGCATTTTCGATTTCAGACTTTAGATCCCGCAGCGATCCGGTCATGGAAAATATGCCTCCACCTGCGCCGCAGGCGCTCGAAGCATGCCCTGAGCGGTATAAAGCCTTGTCGCGCGTGGTCATATGTTACGCCAGTTTCCCGATTGTCTTCTTTGCCGCCGTTGCGTTGCAGCCGCGATCATAATCCGGCTGTGATCGGCCCGTCGTGACATTAAACAGCGGGCGAGCGGACGATCAACTCCATCACCTCGTCGATGATGTATAGCATCGAAGTGCGCGCACGCCTGACGTCGCGCGCCTCGATCGCGCGTAGAACCGCCTCGTGCGCGGCAAGATCGGCGGTGCGGCCCTGAATGCGGTTCGTGAAGCGGATGGAGGTGCGAAGCGCGGTCGCGACCACGTCAGAGAATTGTGCGAAGAAGGGATTTCCCGACGCGCGTAGGATCGCAACGTGGAAGGCGATGTCAGCCTCTAAAGTATCGTCTCCGCCTGTCTCGGCCACCCGCATGCGGTCGAACCCTGCACGGATCGCGGCTAGTCCGGCATTGTCGGCGAACCTCGCGGCAAGCGCGGCGGCGGCGGGTTCGATCGCGATGCGAAGCTGGCTAAATTCGCGCAACAGATCGATCGAGAACTTGCGATCGAGAAGCCAGCGAAGCACGTCCGGGTCAAACAGGTTCCACGCGCTCGACGGCTCGACGATTGTACCCCGACGCGGGCGCGCGCTGACTAGCCCCTTGGTCGTCAGCATCTTGACCGCTTCGCGCGTTACAGAACGGCTGACACCGTGCTGTTTGGACAACTCGGCCTCGGTGGGAAACTGCCGCTCGGCATAGCCGCCGGTGACGATGGTCTTGCCGAGATGGTCAAGCAGGCCGTAGGTCAGATTGCGACCGAGCGACGTCCTAATTTCCTCCGGCTCCGAAGACATCGCCCACTCCCCACATCCGTAAGCGTCACCGACGAAAGATCAGATAAATCCACCTATTGATCAAAGCTGCTTAGCGAGCGGCCGACGCGGGGGGAAGAGTTCGTACCACCCTCCGCGTCGCCATCACCGCACAGCGCTTGGCACGACGCCGCGCGGCGCATCGCTAAGCCGCTTGATGAGGGCAGTTTCCGCTTGGCGGTACGGCGTGCCGTCGGCGCGAAACACCTCGTGGAACCACAGCGTCGGCTCCTCATAGGTATAGGGCTTCTTCCAGCTGTCCCACGGCATGCGCGTCTGTGTCTTGCCGTCGACGAAGCCCCAGTTGATCATCGCGATGTTGAGGCGCTTGCCGATCGGCAGCGATCCGTCGAAGGTCGATCCGTTACCGCGCGCCATGAACTCGGTACACCACACTGGACGGCCGTAGCTCAGCATCTGGCGCGCACGCTTCTCAAACGTTTCGGGCCAGCTGTAATCGTGGAAGCTCAGCACGTCGGATTGGCCGATCTGCGTCTTTTCGACAGCATCTAGCGTCGCCTGATCGTCCCAATGATCGCCAGTCCACACGCCCGAGGTGAGCGGCTGCGTCGGGTTCGCCGAACGCGCCCAGGCGAACACTTGCGGCAGCAGCTTCGCGACATAGGCCTTCTTGTCCGGCGTCGGTACGTAATTGCCACCGCCCTCATTGTTGGGCTCATTCCATACGTCCCAGCCCAGGATACGCTGGTCGCCCGCGAAATGCCCGACCACGTCCTTCACATAGGCTTCGAGCTTGCCGTATTGCGCAACATCCTTCAGCCGCGCAGCACCGGGGGCTTGCACCCAGCCCGAGTTGTGCACACCCGGAATCGGCGGGCGCTGTGGTCCGGCCTTCGGGTTCGGATCCCAGCAGCTATCGAACAGCACGAACAGTGGGCGGATCTTGTGCTTCGCTGCGATGGCAAGAAACTGGTCCATGCGCTTCTTGAGCCCCTCGGGATCATTTTCCCACAGCATGTTGTGCAGGAACACGCGCATCGTGTTCATGCCGATCGACTGGGCGTAGCCGAGTTCCTTGTCGATAGTCGCCGGATCGAAGCTGTCCGCCTGCCACATCTCGAGCTGGTTGATAGCGGTGGCGGGCGTGTAATTCGATCCGACCAGCCACGCCTGCTTGCCGTACCAGGCATTCGCCTGCGCCTTGCTCCACTGGTCGCGCGCGGCAGCGGGCGTCGCTCCGGCGGCCAGCGTGATCGCGGCGGTGGCGATCAGGAACGTGCGACGCATCATCATGCGGTCACCCATGTCAGTTCGCTCCCGCGCCGGTGGTGAACCGATAGGTCATCACGTTGCGATAGGTCTGGCCCGGCGCCAGCCGTGCGTCGGGAAAGCCCTTCTGGTTGGGCGCATCGGGGAAGATCTGCGGTTCCATGACGATCGCGTCGCCCATCCGATAGACGCGGTCGGCCTTGCCGTGCGTCGTCCCGTCGAGGAAATTGCCCGAGTAGAATTGCAGGCCCGGCTGGTTCGACCACAGTTCGAACCCGCGCCCGGAGGCCGGATCCTCGACCTTCGCCATCATGTGCTGGTCGCGCGTCACCGTCTTGCCGATCACCCAGTTGTGATCGTAGCCGCGGGCGAACGCGATCTGCTGGTCGCTGGCGTCGCGTACGCGATCGTTGATGACGTGCGGCGTGCGGAAGTCGAACACGGTGCCCGCCACCGGCTGGAACGCGCCGGTCGGGATCGATCCGGCGTCGGTCGGCAGATAGGTCTCCGCCGGGATCGTCACGCGGTGCCCCATCGCGCCGTTGGTCGAACCTTCGCCCGACAGGTTCCAATAGCTGTGGTTGCTGATGTTGGCGATCGTCGGCTTGTCGGTGGTGGCGACATATTCGATGGTGAGGTGGTCGTTCTCGCCGAGCGAATAGGTCGCATCGACCGTCATCGTGCCGGGATAGCCCTGATCGCCGTCGCGGCTGACGTAGCGCAGCGTCACCGACGCGGTGGCGCCATCCTTGACCGAGACGATCTGCCACAGCACCTTGTCGAACCCTTGCGTGCCGCCGTGCAGCGCGTTCTTGCCGTCGTTGACGGGCACCTGATAGCGCTTGCCGTCGAGCGTGAACTGGCCGGCTGCGATGCGATTGGCGAAGCGGCCGACGGTGCCGCCGAAATACTGGCCCTTGTCGAGATAATGCTGGAGGTCGCTATAGCCGAGCAGCACGTCGGCCTTCTGCCCGGCCC
Organism: Sphingomonas sp. BAUL-RG-20F-R05-02; assembly: GCF_022662305.1. Taxonomy (GTDB): domain Bacteria; phylum Pseudomonadota; class Alphaproteobacteria; order Sphingomonadales; family Sphingomonadaceae; genus Sphingomonas. The sequence goes on along the minus strand of NZ_JAKNQH010000001.1, from coordinate 1,030,518 downwards.
GGTCGGGCACGATCACCGACTGGAGCGCGGCGCCATAGGCGATCACCGTCGCTGACATACCCTTGGCATTGGTGAGCGTGACCGATCCGACCGGCCGACCGTCGGGCATGGTGCCGAAGGTGGCGCGCTTCGAGCTGGTCGCATGCGCGGGGGTGGCGGCCATCAGGGCCATTGCGGCGATGCCCGCGGCTGTCGTGAAACGCTTCATATGTCTCTCCCTCTTATCGACTTGATACCGCCGGACGCGCGCAATAGGAATAGCATATATATCATATAAAAGGCTGGTGATGGACGCGATACGGCTTGGCGTGGTGGGCATCGGCAAGATCGCCCGCGATCAGCATCTCCCCGCGATCACTGGCGATGCGCGCTTCAAACTGTCCGCCACGGCGAGTCCGCACGATGTGGTCGACGGCATACCGGGTTATGCCGACATCGCGCAAATGCTCGAACATGCGGAACTCGGTGCGGTGTCGCTTTGCACGCCGGCCGGCGGGCGGCACGCGCAGGCCGCCGCAGCGATCGCGGCGGGGTTGCACGTCATGCTGGAGAAGCCGCCCGCCGCGACGCTGTGCGAGGTCGCCGATCTGCGCGCACTGGCAGAGGCGAAAGGCGTCACATTGTTCACCACATGGCATTCGCGCGAGGCGGCTGGGGTCGCGCCGGCGCGGGCATGGCTGGCGGACAAACACGTCAGGGCGGTGCGGATCTTCTGGAAAGAGGATGTCCGTCGCTGGCATCCCGGGCAGGAGTGGATCCTCGCGAGCGGTGGGTTCGGCGTGTTCGATCCCGGCATCAACGCGCTGTCGATCGTCACCGGCCTGTTGCCCGAGGCGCTCTTGCTCGAATCGGCATGGATGGAGGTGCCCGCCGGGCGCGGCGCACCGCTCGCGGCGGAGTTGACGATGCGCAGCGGCGGCGCGCCCGTTACCGCGGCGTTCGACTTCCTGCAAACCGGACCGCAAACCTGGGATATCGAGATCGACACCGATGCGGGCACGCTGCGGCTGGCGATGGGTGGCAGCATCCTGCATCTGCCCGGCGTGGCGCCGCAGCAGGCGCCCGACCACGAATATCGGCGGCTGTACGCGCGCTTCGCGGAGCTGATCGCCGCGGGGCGGAGCGATGTCGACGTTCGCCCGTTGGAAATCGTCGCTGACGCGTTCATGCTCGCCGAGCGGCGCACCACCGACGCGTTCGCGTTCTGAGCGGAGACGACAGCGATGACGATGCGCACCGGACTTGCCGCCCTCGCCATGATCGGCGCGAGCGCGGCCACCGCCGCACCCGAACCGATGGGCAGCTATGTCGCGCTCGGCAGCTCCTATGCCGCCGGTGTCGGGCTCGGGCCGGTGCTGGCGGATGCGCCCGCGATCTGCGGGCGGACCGCGCTTGGCTATCCGCAGCGCGTTGCGCGCGACCTGCGGCTGCGGCTGCTCGACGCCTCGTGCGGCGGCGCCACCGTCGAGCAGATCGTTGCGACCGGGCAGGGCGGCCTCCCGCCGCAGATCGCGGCGGTCCGCGGCGATGCGACGCTCGTCACCATCACCGCCGGCGGCAACGATGTCGACTATGTCGGCGACATGATCCACACCGCCGCGACGCACGATCCCGGCGCAATGCTTCGCCCGGCCGGGTTGCGGCCGTTCGATACCTTGCGCAAGCGGTTGCAGACGATGTTCGCGCAGATCCGCTCGCGCGCGCCGCACGCGCGGATCGTGATCGTCACCTATCCGGCCGTGCTGCCACGGCAGGGAAGCTGCGACGCGCTCGGCCTGACGCCTGCGCAGGTCGCGACGCTGCGCGCGGTGGCGGATCGGCTCGCGGTGGTCACGCGCGAGACGGCGCGTGCGGCGGGCGCGGCGGTGGTGGACATGGCCGCCGCGTCGCAGGATCACGACGCGTGCAGCGCCGTGCCGTGGACCAACGGCGCGCATCCCGCCACCGGCGCGGCGTTCCATCCCGATGCGGCGGGTGCAGCGGCGACCGCGCAGGCGGTCGAGGCGCTGCTCGCCGCGCGCTCAGCTTAGCGCGATCGGCCAGCCCTCGGCGTCCCAGCGCAGCTCGGCCAGGCGCAGCGTCGGCGCGGCGTCATGCTCGGCATCATAAGCGTGATAGACGATCAGGTCGCGCGCGCCGTCGTGCATCAGCCCGCAATGGCCGGGTCCGCGCCAGCGCGTGCTGCCCCACGGCTGCTCGATCAGCACGGTCTTGGCCGCGCCTTCCATCATCGGCTTGCCCGCGCGATCGACATAGGGGCCGGTAACCGACTTGGAACGCCCGCACGCGACGAAATAGTTGGAGGCGAGCTTTCGGCAGCAGAAATCGAAGCTCGCGAACAGGTAGTAATAGCCGCCGTGGCGGAACAGGAAGCCGCCCTCGATCGGGTTGTCCGCGCCCTCCGGGGCCGGGCGATAGGCGAGCGAGCGGATTTGCGTGTCGCCGGCTGCGCGCTTGCCGGTCTTGCGGTCGAGCCGGATCAGCTTCAGCCCGCCCCAATAGCTGCCGAACTCGAGCCAGTCGTTGCCGCCCTCGTCGCGGAAGAAGTTCGAATCAATCGCGTTGAAGCCGTCGCCGGGGTGCGTCTCGATTACCAGCCCGTGGTCGGTCCATTTGTAAAGGGGTGCAGTGCGGTCGAGCGTCGGATTGGTCGCGAAGCCGGTGACCGAGCGCATGCTGCCCCCGGTCGAGACCGAATAATACAGCCGGAACACCCCGTCGACGAAGTGGATGTCGGGCGCCCATATGCTTGTCGCCTTGGGGATGGCGGCGTGCGCCCAGGCAGGAATGTCGAACGGCGAGCCATTGTCGGTCCACACGCGCAGATCCTTCGACGTGCGCCAGCTCGGCCCCGGATGGCCCTGCCACCCACCCGAGCCGAACACGTGATAGGTGTCGCCCTCACGGATGATGACCGGATCATGCAGCCCGGTAAGATAGCCCGACAGATGCGCGTTGAGCGTGTCGGGCGCCGCACCGGCGATGGCGGCAGGCGGCAGCAGCGCCGCGCCCGCGGAGACCGAGAGCGCACCCTTCAACAGGGCGCGACGGCTGGACGAAATCATGGGCGATCCTTTCGGCAGGAAGAGGCGGGCAGCGGCGAGGCGGGCGGAGGCGTATCGGTCATCCGCACCGGCAGGATGCGGCCGTCGGCCGCATAGCGGATCGCATCGATCGCGATCTGACGCGCGCCGCGATACGGGCCCGGGCCGGGGCCGCGCTCCCAGCGGTGATAGGCGATGAACCACTGGCCGGTCGCCGGGTTCTGCGCAAAGGCGTGATGGCCCGGCCCCTGATGCGTCGCATCCGAATGGAGGATTTCGCCGCGATAGGTCCACGGCCCGGTGGCGTGCGGCGCGGTCGCGTAGTGCACCGAATAGTCAGGCCTGTTATAATGGCCGTGGCTGTACGACAGATAATAGATGCCGCGCCGGACGTGCAGGAACGCGCCTTCGGTGAAATTCGGCGGCGTCTCGATGGGGATCTCGCGCGCGATCTCGGTCATGTTGGGCTCCAGCTCGAACATGCGCAGCGTCGCGCCTGCGCTGCCGCCTGCATAAAGATAGGCTTTGCCGCTCGCGGGATCGACGAACACCATCGGATCGATTGCCTCGAAGCCGTTGCCGCCAGTCAGCAGCGGTTTGCCGCTGTCCAGGAACGGGCCGTCGGGGCTATCCGCCACCGCGACGCCGAGCAGACTCGGTGTCGGGTTCTGCGGGCCGACCGCATAATAAAGGTAATAGCGCCCGTTGGCGGCGGTCAGGCTTGGCGCCCACAGTCCGTGGTCGTGCACGCCGTCCGCACCGATCCACGCGACATCGGCCATGTCGAGCAGCGGCGCGGAGCGCGTCCAGTGTTGCAGGTCGGGCGACTGGTATGCGTAGAACCGTTTGGCGGTGCCGTCGGTTGGATAGATCCACCAGCGCCCACACAGCGCAACCATGTCGGGGTCGGCACCCGCGAAGACAGGATTGTGACTGGCCGGTGCCGCCCCGGCGAGCGCGGCCGCCGCCGCGATCAGGATCGAAAGCCGCATATGCGCCCCCCGCTATAAGAAGGCCGGGACACACGGCCCCGGCCAGGAAGGAGATCAGAAGCGGATGCGCGCACCGATCGAGTAGCTCGTATCGTCGAAGCGGATATCGTGCGGGTTGAGCCCGTAGAAATAATAGCTTCGGTAGGTGGAGCGCGTGACGTTCGTGCCATCGGCGGTGAGCGTGAGATGCGCGTTGACGTCGTAGTTGAGGCTGAAGTCGAGCCGGCCGTTTGGACGCACCCCGTTCAGGAACACCGCCTGGTCGGTCGGACGGAGGTTGACCGACGTCGTGTTATCACCGTCGAAGTAATGCGAGCGATGCGTATAGACCAGGCGGCCCGAGATGCCATATTTCTCGTAGATTAGCCCAGCGTTGTAGTTGTACTTCGACACGCCGAGAAGCTGATAACCAAACAGCGGATCGCCCGCGCTCGTTACCTTGCTGTCAGCAAGCGTGTAGTTGCCATAGACGCCGAAGCCCGCCAGCGGCCCGGGCAGGAAATCAAAGAAATATTGCGCCGAAGCCTCGATCCCCCGCAGTCGCGCCTTGCCGAGGTTACGCGGCGTCTGGATAAGATAGTTGATACCGCCGATCGGGGTGAGAACGCCTTCAGTAACGACGCGATCGGAGATGTTCTTCTGGTACACTCCGACCGAGATCGTGTTCGACTTGCCGAAATAAAATTCGCCGATCGCGTCGAATTCGTCAGCCTTCTGCGGTTTCAGGTTGGGATTGCCCTGCGATCCGCCGTTCTGAATGTTGGCGTTGGTCGATACCGCATAGTTCAGCCCCGGATTAAGCGAACCGAAATCGGGGCGCGACAGCGTCTTGGCATAGCTGGCGCGCAGTTGCAGGCCGCCGCCCAGCTTCAGACGGGCGCTGGCGTTGGGCAGCACGTCGGTGTCGCTTGTATCGCGTGCGACCGGCACCAGCGTGGTCGTATTGTCTGGATTGTTCACCGTGCCCGTGCCGGCGATGGTGCGCTCGGTGCGGGTCACGCGCACGCCGACCAGACCGTCGAGCGCGATCGCGCCGCCGAACGGTATCTCATACTTGCCCTGCACGTAGCCGGCATAGGTCCGCTCGCGCGCGCGGAAGCTGCGCGCCGGATCATAGGGTTGGTCGCCGGTCGGCACCTTGAAGATGGTGCGCAGTTGATCCTCAACGGCTTCGTTCAGCAGTACGTCGGTGCCCGGCTGGAGCCAAGGCGTGCCGCCATAGATGCGCGGCACACCCGGCACCGGCTGGAGGAAGTTGGCGGGCAAGCCTTGGCCGTCAATCGAAGTGGCATAGGCACCGCCCGGCGCGCCCGGATTAACAACGATTTCTTGATACTGGCCAATACGGCTCGCCGCGCGCGCGCCGAACTGAATCTGCTTGAGGAAGCCGCCGACATCATACTGCCCGTCGAGCTTGATAGCGGCGAGCGTGCCGGTCGACTTGAGACGATCGTCGTCAAGGCCGTTGGTGAAGAAGAAGCCGCCCGGCTGGCTGAGCTCGTTCCCCGGAGCGGTGAAGTTTACCCCGCCGCCATCGTTGGTGGTGATGTTGACCTGCGACAGACGCTTGCCGATGTCGATGATGAAGGTCTTGCTGTTGTAGGTCGACTTTTCATACGACCCGTCAAGGTTGAGGTGCAGCGGGCCATGATCGTATTTCACACCCCCGCCGAAGATGTAATCGTCGGTGCTTTGTTTGTGCGCCTGGTTGCTGGTGAAGCCGTTGCCGTTGTTAGCCGTGTACGAAGTGACGTTGCAGAGTCGCTCCACCTGCGACGGGTCGGCTCCAGACGGATTGAAGCCGGCGGGGTTGACGTTATACGTGTTACAATTGCCGTCTTTCTGCACGTTCGTCAGTGAGCTGCCGGAGAATGCATCGTTTATGAGGAACGCGGTGGACGAGGTGTTGCGATACCCCGCCCACAGTCCGTCCGCATAGACCTGAAGGTCGGGCGACGCCTGCCACTGGATCGAGCCGTTGATCTGCGGGCGGGAATAGGTGCCGAACTGGTTAAGGCCACCAACGCCGGTTGGCAGGAAGCCACCCGCCGCGCCGCCGGTCGTGCCACCTGGCCCATGATTACCCGAGCGCATCAGATCATCGAAGGCCACCGGGCGATCGAAATCGTTGCGAGCGTATGATCCGCTTAACAGCACGCCGATTTCACCAATGCCGGTGTCGAAGCGATCCGACAGCAGCAGGCTGGCCGCCGGGTAGGACTTGTTGAGGTTGGTCGACAGCGTGTTGCGGACCGATCCCGCCAGCACGAAGCCCTTGAAGTCGAACGGGCGGTGCAGATCCATGTTGATGACGCCGGCGACGCCGCCCTCGATCATGTTCGCGCTGTTGTTCTTGTAAACCTGCGCACCGGCAAGCGCCTCGGCCGGTATATCCTGGAACGAGAAGCCGCGACCGTCGCCGGTGAACACCTCGCGCCCGTTCAAGGTGGTGAGAATGTCGCCGAGACCGCGCACCAATGGATTGGCGATCTCGTTGTTATCACCGACCACGACCTGCACGCCAGGCACGCGCTGCAGCGCGGAGGCGACAGTTGGATCGGGAAATTTGCCGATATCCTGCGCGACGATCGCATCGACGATCTGGTCCGAGTTGCGCTTGATGTCCTGCGCGGCCTTGAGGCTACTGCGGATGCCGGTGACGATGATATCCTGCGTCGGCGCATCCTCGCCTGTAGCCCCCTGATCGGCGATGGTGCCGGCGCCGACGGTGTCGCCTGCTCCTGCCGGAGGGGCTTGCTGTGCCTGCGCCGGGGAACCGCCCAAAAACATCGCCACTGCAGACGCCGAGCAGAGTAAAAGGTTTTTCGCCATCATGTGATCCTCCCAACTCCGTGCCTTGCGAGCACGTGTGATTTTTCCGGCCTTACGATCGGTATTGGGCGTATTTATAAGATATATATGAACCTAGCTAGTGCTTTATGACTTTTTGTTTCCGGAGGTTATTGCACGCACCTTCTGCCGGAAATCGCGCTTAGCGAATGGCCGCTACTAAGGTCTTGATCGCCAGCCTGAGCGACCCGGTATGAGCGTTTGCGCCCCCCCCTTAAATCAAGAGTGTAGCCATACCGAACCTGCCAGTATCCGACCGACCCTTGCCTCCGGCGACGACCACGACCTCGTCCTCCGTGGGCGGCCCGCAGCTGACCGCGCGCCACGCGGTCAGGAGCGGCACGCCCACGCCAATAAGGAGCGTTGCCGTGGCACGCCTATTTTCGTCCGGCGCCACGACTATTCCTCTTCGTCCTCGTCATTCTCGTGATCGCCGGATACATCTGTTTCTCGCGTGAAGGTCAGCGCGACCGTGTCGCCGTCCTCATCGATGTCGGTGATGTCGAAACCCTCCTCGATGGCGGCATCGCGCACGCTTTCAACGAGTGCGCTCACGGATGGCGATAAGCCCTTCAAATTCAGGATCATTTCTCCTGTTGGTTCGGCGCGGAACAGCTTGTCGCCGGATTGTTTCCATCCTCTTCTACCGGCACGATCTTTCCGTCTGCTACGTTGTCTCCTCAACGGCGCGAGCGTCGTGCCGAACGGCTCAACGGCATTCCCCCATGCCATAGCACCGCCAATATCGATCCCATCGCACGGCGGCGCCGGCGGCTATCGCCGTGCACGACAGGGATCGACCGTCCGGAAGCGTGCACCGGGCGACGGCGCTCTGGTGGCTCGTCCCCTTCGGCAGGCAAATAAGACGCTTTCTTAGCACAAGGCGCGCGACGATCTCCTGCGATCGCACCGCCGCGCGATCACCGCACGTGTAATTTACCCGTCGGTTGTCCGGCCGTCGGCAGGGCTCCGCACTCGTGACGTCCGCATCTGGAAGCCTGCGATGCGGATTTTCTCGCCGGACCGGCACCATAGCGGACCGTCACCATCGTGGACGCGTGTCACGACGCATGTGAGGGGCGCGGTGGTGACGACAGGCGCCACGTCAGATCGCCATCCAGTCGCTTCCCGCGTCATCGACCGCGGCGAACGCATCACCGTCCGCCTGCTGGCCCCGGAGTTGGGCGCGAACAGCTTCATGCGCGCCATCCTTCGGAAACGTGCGATCGGCGCGGGCGGCGTCCGCGATCCCGTCCACCCAATCACCTCTATCTCACTGGGTCCGCAGCCATCGCCCGAATGCTCGCCTCGGCGCAGTCTGCTCATCCTTGTGTTCAGTCACCTTGTGCCTCCCCCGGTTCAATGCGGCGGGCAGGGCAGGTCCGGTATGTTCTTGCAATGTTCCTAAACGGTGATATGAGAGGGAGAACTGTCGGCAGGCACGGCCATCTGAATCAGAGAGCGTTGGGATGCGGCACGATTCGCAACTGCATGCCGCTGCGCGCGTGATCCACGAGCGTGCGATCCGAGCGGAGCTGGGCACCGCTGGCTTGCGATGGCGCCGAACGGTTCACGACGCTCTGCAGTCAGGGCATTGGGGCGGCACAGCCGGTAGTCGATGCGTACGACCGGTTTGTTTACGGCTGCTCCGGCGGCAAATGGAAGGGCGAACGGCGGTGCTATCGTCTCGGCGTTTGGCTGGCTAGGCCCCAACGCCGGGTAGCATTGGCCGAGACGCCTGCAACTAAGAATTCTTATTGGCCCAAATCGCGAGCCCCTTACGCCTTCCCGATGTACGCGTCGATGGCGCGCTCGAGGAGGTTGAGCGGCACGTTGCCCGTCTCGACGACCGCGTCGTCGAAGCGCTTGAGATCGTATCTCGCACCCAGTGCGGTCTGAGCCTTCAGGCGCAGCATGTTGATCTTGTTGTGGCCGACCTTGTAGCCGCAGGCCTGCCCCGGCATTGCGCAGTAGCGTTGGACCTCGCTCCGCAACTGCACCATCGGCATCCCGGTGTTGGCATGAAACCACGACAACGCCTGATCGAACGTCCAGTCCTTGGCATGGAGGCCCGTGTCGACCACGAGACGGCAGGCGCGGAAGCCCATCGACTGGAGGTAGCCGAGACGGCCCAGCGGGTCCTGATCATAGACGCCGAGCTCATCGGCCAGCTGTTCGGCGTATAAGCCCCAGCCTTCCGAGTAGGCGTTGAAGGCGAGGTGCGTTCGGATCAGGGGCAGGCGGTTCGCATACTCACCCTGCCAGATGTGTCCGGGAATGCCCTCGTGGTAGCACAAGGTCGGAAGCGAATAGCGCGGCCAGGTCGCGGTGGTCTTGAGGTTGATGTAGTAGATGCCCGGTTGTGTGCCATCGATCGATCCGGCGGCCGCATAGCCGTTCGGCGCGCCGTCCTGGATCGACGGCGGCACCCGTTTGATGACGAGGCTGCCGTTCACCAGACGGGTGAACGCGCGCGGCAGGCGCGAGCGCACGTCGGCGATGCGGCCATTGAGGTAGCCCAAAAGCTGTTCGCGTCCGTGATCGTCATTGGAGAACACAAGGTCGGGCCGGGTGCTGAGCGCCGTCATGCGTTCACCCACCGTGCCCTTGGTAAGCCCCTGCGCCTTCAGCAGCATGTCCATCTCAGCCTGGATCTTGGCGATCTGCTCGAGACCCTGTGTGTGGATCTCGTCGGGCGAAAAGGTCGTGGTCGTTGCCGCGCGCAGCGCCCATCGGTACCACTCCCCGCCCTGAGGGCGGCTCGCGATGCCGGGGCTTGATGCGGCGTCCGTTCGTACCGCCTTCAGCGCAGCGATCTGGCGGCTTATGGCGGGACCGACCTTGTCCCGGCACAGCCGTTCCGCGTCGTTGCCGTAGCGTCCGGAAAGACCTGCCGCCGCCGCCTTGCGCCGCAGCGCGGAGACCAACGTCCATTCGCCGATCGGTGCGGACGCCGCTGGGACCATCTGACCCAGCACGATGTCGAGGATGAAATCTGGAGGCACCATGCCAAGGCCGCGATCGCGGTCGATCCGATCAGCCTCCGCGGACAATTCGCCTGCATAGGCTTCGACGCGGGCAAGATAGGCCTGTGCATCGGTCGGGGTCGCGACAATTGCCTTGCTGTCCATCAGATCGGGTATGTCGACGAACGCACCGCTTAGCTGCGTGACGACGTAGGGGGTATTGCGAAAGCTGTTGCCGCCTGACAGCGCGGCCATGTCGCCGAACGGGAACGTCCAGCCTTCAATCGCCAGGGTGAACGCCTCCTGCGCGACATCGAGGTTCATCGCGGTGTCGGCGGAGAGTCCGGCCCGGGCCACTTTCTTTAGTTTCGCGAGCGTCTGACCGGCCCAGCGCGCCCGTGACGTCTCAGCGGCAGCCGAGCGATTGGTCAACGCCGCGCGCAAAGCGGCGAAGCGTCCGCTATCCACGCCGTACTGCGTCGCGTTCTCGGGGTACTCATGCAGCAGACGCGTGACGATCGTCTCCAGCATGGCTGCCGCCGCGGCGTCTTGCGGCGAAGCATCCGCCGCCGCCACAGCGCTGGGCAAGATTATGCTGGCGCCCAATGCAGACGACGTCATCATCATTTCGCGTCGGGTGATTTTGGTCGTCACCGGTTTGCCTCCATAGCCGAGCACCGAAGGTAGCCTTTCAGCGGGGCAGGGTCGAGACGTCGGGACCTCGAAGAGAACGGGCCATCCAAGCCTTGCAATATCGCGATGTCGGGGTATCTCTCCATCTGTTTTCTCTCGGGCTCCCCCGTCGTGCCGGCCGCGTCCTTCTTGGGATGGTGCGGCGGAATGCCGAAGCGTGCTGACGACGATGGCCTCGTTTCAGTCACACAGGGCGCTGGCGCCATCGATCAGCCCGACAGCGCTGCGGGCACCGACATTCTGGGCCGCATCTTCCGCAGCAAAGACGTTAGCCGGCAAGTTACCGACCATACCGCGGGAGAGAGCGGCGTCTCAAGCACCGTCATTAAGGCGATGGCGTAGATCGTGGCGGCGATGGTCGCCAAGTATTTCGCGCAGAACTGTGGTGCGGCCAACGCGACGCAGAACGAAGGCGGACTGGGCGGTATCCTCGGATCACCGTTATTCGGTGGACAGGCCGGCGCGGTCGTTGGACGTGGCGGTATCCTCGGTTGAGATAATCCGCTCGATGCCATTCTTGGCGGGAGTCGCTAGAGAATGAACCGGACCTGCATTCCTGGCAACGAACCAGACAGCAACGACATGTCGCAGGAGCCGGGAATCGCCGGCGAGGCGGCGAGGTGGCGAGCCCGCAATCGGTCGACCCGGGTCTTTTGAAACAGGATGAAGCCGAAAATTCGGCGAAGTCGCCTAAAGGACAGTGATGCTTCCAGCGATCAAGGTCACCGCATGACCGTAAATTTCATCGACCGGTAACGGCGGGCCTCGAAGCCAAACCATCACGCCGTTCCTCCTGATCGGTGATGAAACCCTAGACAGTGTTCCCGTTAGCACGAGGCTTGGCGGAGTATGAACGACGGCGGGAGCAACAGCGAAGGGTTTCATGCCTGTTCGAGTCGGCCAGTCGGATCGCAATTGGCCTCGCGGATCTTCATGCGGGATCAGGCCTCGCTGATCCTCCGTACGAGCGGTCGTCAACTTGAGAACTACGACCGTTCGAACTCTTGCCGTAAGACGATCTGACCACTTCGCGCGTGGGGTACCGGTCGTCCTGTGTAGAGACCCCAACAATCCGAGCGCTGCACGTCATGCGCGTACGATCTCCAGGACTTCACTTGGGAGCGCTAACATACCCGCTTGCCGAACTAGTTGTGGAAGCATACCAGTTACTTATCAACGGGGCGTAACAGGCAAAAGGCTCCAACGACAACTATCCGGCGACGAAGAAGCGCGAACGGGTGCGGGAGAGAGGAAGATGATGAAGTCACCGTCAGGTCCGCCCACGATCGTCGCGCTTGGTGCGATCGTATCGTCGGCAATGCTCGGTGCACAGGCGGTGGGTTCCACGAGGCCTTGGTCCTCGTCCGCACCGGCGGATGGTCGACAGCTGCCACCTGCCTCGACTGGATCTGCGGTCGAACTCGGCCGAACCCCGAACGGCACGGTCGTGACCTTCATTCACGGCGCCAACGGCTGGGGCATGACGGTCAATGGCCCGAACATGCCGCGGGTCATGCAGCCGCAGCCGGCCGAGGTTGAGGTTTACCATCCGGGCGGCGCCCCGCTCACCATGCGCGAAGCCTATGGCTCGGTAATCTCCGCCGCCGACGGGGTTGACGCCGCGACCGACATTCTGGTCGAGGGGCGACCGACGTTTCGCTTCCATGATCACTGGTCACTTCGCGGCTCGGTCGTGACGATCGCGCGGCGCATCGAAGTTCTCGCGAGCGCACCGGGCGGCTTCGCCTCAGCAATCGGCTGGACGATCGATCCCGTCGTGCGGTGGGGCGAGATGACGGTCATGGCGCCAGGTATCATCTATGGTGATCCCAGCCATGATGGCGAGCGATCGCCGGGTGGTACACTCGCCTATGCTGCGCATCGTCTGCAACTGCGCGAAGATATTCTGCCGGCGCCGATGCTTGCGGTTTCGTTCGCGGGCGGCGGGTCCCTGGCGATGCTTGACCCGGCACCGCGCGGGGATACCACTGAAGCCGATACTACGCTCGCCGAACCGGAGCTAATCGACAAACGGTTTCGCTTCGGTGCGCTGGCACTCGAGCAACAGCAGACGGGAACGGCGCTGCGCTTCTCGTATCCCGAAAACGTCACGAGCTATGGTGATCGTCGCCATCCCTCAGCGGAACCGGTCCAGCTCCGCCGCTACCACCCCATCGTGCGCGGCGACGTGGACAAGTACCGAATAAGCTACCGGATCGGTGCGGAAGCGGCTTTTCCCGAGATGAGCCGCAACGTCTGGCGTTGGGCGTGGGCGACGCTCAAGCCAGTCGTGCGGCCGCTCGATGTCGACTTGGTCCGACGTGTTCTGCTTGATCATCTCGAAGCTCAAGCCGCGACGATCGGCGGTCGCACCGCGATCCCGTTCGTGCTGTCGACCGTGCCGACCCCCGAGCGCCAATGGAACTGGACGATGGCCGGCATGGGCTTCGTCAGCAAGAACCTCGAGAATGCCGACCAACTGTTGTTGGAGGGCGATCGTGATCATAGCCAGCGCGGAAGGAAGATGCGGGCAACCGGCCTGGCGATCATCACCTCGATGATCAACGCGCTTCCGACAGTGCCGCTGCCGGCGACGGGCTATGATCTCGCGACGGGTAAGCCTTACAATCACATCTGGCTTGCGCCCTGGTTGCGAAACGCGACCGAGGACATGCGGGCGCTGGTCGGGGCGTACGTGCGCGAGCGTGGTCTCGGCCGCGATCATCCTGAATGGTTGGCTTGGACCCGGCAATACGCCGACTGGCTGCTTGCGCAGCAACGCGCGGATGGATCCTGGCCCCGAAGATGGTACCCGAGCAGCAATGTTGCCGCCGAGCCGAGCGGAACCGCCAGCTATGCTCCGGTGCCGTTGCTAGTCCTGTTGACGCAGCAGACCGGTGACCCGCGCTACCAGCAGGCGGCGCTGCGTGCGGCCGACTACGTCTGGAACAGCTTCGGGGTACGGGGTCTGTTCATCGGTGGCGCGAGCGACAATCCCGACATCACCGACAAGGAAGCGGGAATGCTGAGCATGGAGGCGTTCCTCAGCCTCCATGACGCGACGGGTGAAAGCCTATGGCTGGATCGCGCCAAGGCGGCGGCTGACTTCGCCGAAAGCTGGATCTGGCTTTGGGACCTGCCCATGCCGGTCGACGCCGACGACACCCAGCTGCACTGGAAGAAGGGCGTGCCCACCACCGGTCTGCAGGGGATCACCGCGTTATCTGCCGGCGGCGCGGACGAGTATCTCGACTGGGCGGTGCCATCCTACGCGAAGCTGTAAAAACTGACGGGCGATACTCACTACCTCGACGTCGCGCGCATCCTGCTGAACGACACCAAGGCGATGGTCGCGTTACCTGGCCGGCAGTATGACATGCGTGGTACCGGTTGGCAGCAGGAAAATTTAGGCATGGGTCCTGGCGGCCGGGGTCGCGGTTTTGGCAGTCACCGCCTCTGGCTTGCCTGGATCACCGCCAACCATCTTCACGGCATAACTGGGCTTGAGGCCTATGATCTGGCGCTATTCAGGCAGATCACCAAGTAGCTTTAGGCAAGGCCTCCCCACCGTCAGTGCGTGGTCGGCGAATGGCGCCGTGATCGGCGCGGCGATCATGAACGTACCTGACCCGCCTTCGCGAGGACCGACCCAATCTTGTCGAAAAGCATGTCCATGACGACCGGCTTCGCAAGCACGTCGTCGGCGCCCGCCCTTCGGCATCGTTCATGCTCAGCCGGGGAGCCTTCGGCAGTTATGACGATGATCGAAATGGATCGCCGGGCGTCGGCGCGACCGCGGACGTGCTCGATGAAGGCGACGCCGTCCATGCCGGGCATGCGCAGATCGACAAGGATCATATCGTAGTCGTTCGTAGCGAGATCGATGAGGCCTGCCTCTGCGCAGAGGTGTGCCGATGCGGAAGCCCCCGCCACCTGGAGCATGTCCGTGAGCACTTGCAGGTTCAACGCTTCCTCATCGACGCAGAGGAACTTCACGCGCTCATTTCGAAGACGCCGTCGACAGGAGACCACGGCCGACTTCCGCCGCATCGGGGGGGGAAGATCGACAAGCGCGTCTTTACAATCTTCATGTGACAATTGCGGTGTTCCTAAGCCTCTCCCCCGACTGCTGCCCGTCCTAAAGGATGAAGGCAAGTGGGTCCTGGCATCCCTGGCACCGGCCGCCGCGCTTTCCAAGCGTGACAACTTCGCAATCACCTATCGCCGTCGTGCGGCAGCGGAGTGGCGTGGCAGGAAGCGTCACGCGATCTTAAGTTGAGCTGGCTCTCCGTTCTGAATCTTCATCTCCTCTGACACCTCCAGCTGTTCCTCGTCCTCGATCCAGCCACAGGAGTTGCGTTCAGGCCCAAGCCGAACGTGCGGAAATAACGTTCAGTTGGCATATTGGCTTCCGTCTGGGCTTCGGAGCGCTATGGCAGCGCAAACAGCGGCGCACGGACCCGCGTCATCAGGAGAGCGATGAGATGGACAAACGACTCCACCGGCTGGCGGCCGTCTCTCTTGCGGCACTCGCGTTCACGGCATCCACCCACGCTGCGGCTCAGCTCTATCGTGATCCAACACAATCAACCGAGGCCCGTGTCGACGATCTCGTCCGTCGCATGACCATGGATGAGAAGGCCGCGCAGATGCAGAACACCGCGCCCGCAATCCCACGGCTCGGCATCCCTCCCTACGACTATTGGAACGAGGGGCTACACGGCGTTGCCCGGGCCGGCGAGGCAACGGTGTTTTCGCAGGCGATCGGCATGGCGGCGACCTGGGATGCGGCGCTGATGTTGGCTGAGGGGAAGGCGATAGCGGTCGAGGGGCGCGCAAAGTACAATCAAGCGCAAGCGCAGAAGAATTACGACCGCTACTACGGGCTGACCTTCTGGTCGCCCAACATCAACATCTTCCGCGATCCGCGGTGGGGACGCGGGCAGGAGACGCTGGGGGAGGATCCGTACCTCACCGGCACCATGGCGGTGCCGTTCGTGCGTGGCCTGCAGGGTGACGATCCCAAGTATTTCGAGGCGATCGCGACGCCCAAGCACTTCGCGGTGCACAGCGGACCCGAGCAGTTGCGTCACCGCTTCAACGTCGATCCCTCGCCACGCGATCTTTCCGAGACCTATCTGCCGGCGTTCCGCCGTGCGATCGTCGATGGTCGGGCGGCGTCGCTGATGTGCGCGTACAACGCGGTCGACACCAAGGCCGCCTGCGCGAACACGATGCTGCTGAAAGACACGCTGCGCGGTGCGTGGGGGTTCAAGGGTTTCATCACCAGCGATTGCGGCGCCATCGACGACATCACCACCGGCCATCGCAACACGGCGACCAACCCGGAGGGCGCGGCGCTGGCGGTCAAGGCGGGCACCGACACCGGCTGCGACTTCAAGGACGAGATGCTCGATCTCCCCAAGGCCGTGAAAGCGGGGTATCTCACCGAAGCCGACATGGACATCGCGCTGAAGCGGCTGTTCACCGCACGCATCCGGCTCGGCATGTTCGATCCGGCGGCGAACGTGCCGTTCTCGACCATCGGCATCGACCAGAACCACTCGGCCGAGCACCGTGCGCTGGCGTTGAAGGCGGCGCACGAAAGCATCGTGCTGCTCAAGAACGACGGCGTGCTTCCGCTCGCCGCGGGCGCGCGCAAGATCGCCGTCGTCGGTCCGACCGCAGCGTCGCTCATCGCGCTCGAGGGCAATTACAATGGTACCCCCGTCGGCGCGGTGTTGCCGGTCGACGGGATGGCGGCCGCGTTCGGGGCGGACCGGATCGTCTATGCGCAAGGCGCGCCGTTCACCAGGGAACTTGCCGTCGCGGTGCCGCGTAGCGCCTTCCCCGGTGGGCTGACGGCCGCGTTCTACAACAATGCGAGCTTCAGCGGTTCGCCCGTGACGACCCGTCGCATGCCGGACATCGACGTCAACTGGGGTTCGATCGCGCCTGCCGCCGGGGTGGACTCGCGAACCTTTTCGGTGCGCTGGACCGGCATGTTCGCACCGCCCGCACCCGGTGACTATCAGTTCGAGCTGGAGCGGCGTGAGCGTTGCGACGTCGGCAACGGCACGGAACGCTACACCATCAATATCGACGGATTTCCCGATCAATCGGTTACCGCGAAGTGCAACGGCCGCGCCCAGGACTTCGAGCCAATGAAGGTGCATTTTGCCGATACCAGTCCGCATGCGATCCGCATCGACTTCGCGCATGAATCGTCGCGCGCGAGCGATGTCACCTTCGCATGGAAGCCGCCGCTCGCCGCGCTGCGGGACGAGGCGGTGCGCGCCGCCCGGCAGGCCGACGTGGTGGTCGCCTTCGTCGGTCTCAACGCTTGGTTGGAGGGCGAGGAGATGCCGCTTCAAGTGCCGGGCTTCGCGGGCGGCGACAGGACGAGCATAGCCTTGCCGGCAGCGCAGACCGAAATGCTCGACGCGCTCGCCGCGACGGGCAAGCCGTTGGTGATCGTGCTCCAGAGCGGATCGGCGTTGGCGCTGGGCGCGCAGGAGGCGAAGGCCAAGGCCGTGCTCGAGGCGTGGTATCACGGCGAGGCGGGCGGTCAGGCGATCGCCGACGTGCTGAGCGGGAAGGTCAACCCGAGCGGGCGCCTGCCGGTGACCTTCTACGCCTCGACCGACGAACTGCCCGCCTTCGACGATTACCGGATGGCCAACCGCACCTATCGGTACTTCGCGGGCAAGGTCGAATATCCCTTTGGCCACGGGCTTAGCTACACGCGGTTCGCCTATGGCGCGGTGAAGCCGTCGCGTGCGGTCGTGGCGGCAGGGGCGGGCACCAGCGTAACCGCGACCGTGCGCAACATCGGTAAGGTGGCGGGCGACGAGGTCGCGCAGCTCTACCTCTCCGTGCCCGGTCGCGAGGGCGCGCCGATCCGCTCGCTGAAGGGCTATCAGCGCGTTCATCTCGCGGCGGGGGAGAGCAAGACACTGACCTTCCAGCTCGATCCGCGCGATCTGGCACTGTCCGACGCGACCGGCGCGATGGTCGCGAGTGCGGCGACCTACCGGGTGTGGGTCGGCGGCGGCCAGCCCGACACTGGCGCGCCGGGTGCGCAGGCGAGCTTTCGCATGACGGGCTCGGCGGCGCTGCCGCGCTGAGCCGCACCGCGATTGACGGTCTTCTAGCTATCGGAGTGCGGCTTCGAGAAACGGATCCGCGAGTTCGGTGTCGAAGGCAACGCCAAAGCGCGAGGCCTTGCTCCAGACTACGCGAGCTGATCGCTCGATGCCAAGCATCTTGAGCTTTACGGTTGCACCCAAGGCCGGAGGAGCTGCGCTGTGAACCAGCGCGCCCGTGGCTGAGACGTTTAAGAGATGCGCTCGTACGGATTGCCGATCCACGGTGATCTCGATCGGCTCGAACAGATTGTGCCGGCGCGCCACGCGGCCGGTCGTGGGAGATCCGGTTCTTTCGTCGGAACGCTGCATCGCAGCATTGTAACATGACTTTGCTTCGGTAGCGGTACTTTCCGCTGCATTAGGCACGAATAGCCTTTGTTGCGACGAATGGCCCCTGCGGGTCGCCGACGGTTACCTTGAGGTCGTGGCACAGCATAGCCAATGCCTCAGGACGCCTTCGATGATCAGGCTTGCAGCTCGCCATCCCGTCTCGTCGCCACCGTGCGCCCGGCGACCACCACCATCGGATCGCCTGTGCTTCCGTCCGCCAGCACCGCAGTTTCCGAGCTATAGAACCCAGCATGCTTCATGTAGAGCTGGACCAGTTCGACCTTCCCCGCCATGTCGATCGATTGCCAGATCCGGATGGCCTTCGTCGGGAAGCAGCGGTTCGAGAAGCTCACCGCGAAGACGCCGCCCGGCGTCAAGGCCCGTCGGACCTCCGAGAACACCTCCACGGGATGCTGGAGGTATTGGACCCCGACGCAGCACAACGCGACGTCGATCGCCGCGTCCATGAGAGGCAGGACCGGTTCGGCGTTAAGATCGGCGACGAACCAGCGGTCGAGGCGCGGATTGGCAGCAAGTTCCAAGGCGTTCATGCCGTGACCGATGACTTTCGAGGTGGGCAGATTGTCAGGCAGATGGCTCACCCAGCTTGACATCAGGTCGAGCACCACCGCGCGATCCGGAATGACCTCGGTGTAGTATGACATGAGCGCCGCCACCGCCGCATCGTCGATGTGCGTCACCAGTCGAGGTGGCGCATAGAACGCGAGGTCGCTCTCCTGGTCCTGCTTGTCGAACGCGCCGGGCGGAAGCAAGCCAGCCAGGTTGCTCAAGAGAAGCCGACCACGCCGTGGGGTATGTAGGCGCCTTCCAGGCGCGCGATCTCCTGCTCGGAGAGGCCGAGCTCCAGAGCGGCGATCGCATCGTCGAGATGTGCAGGCTTAGACGTCCCGACGATCGGTGCGGAGACTTCCGGCTTCGCCAGCACCCAGGCAAGTGCGACCTGCGCGCGGGGCACGCCACGCTCGCCGGCGACGACCGCCACCGCTTCGATGACCCGTCGGTCCGCTTCCATGGTGTGTGCGTAGAGCGTCCGCCCGAACTCGTCCGTCTGCGAGCGTTCCGTAGTGTCGTCCCAGTCGCGCGTCAGTCGGCCGCGGGCGAGCGGGCTCCACGGGATCACACCGATGCCTTCCGCCGCACAGAGCGGCAGCATCTCGCGCTCCTCCTCGCGGTAGAGCAGGTTCAGGTAGTTCTGCATCGTGGCGAAGCGCGTCCAGCCGTTGGCCTCCGAGACGTGGAGCATTGTCGCGAACTGCCAAGCGTACATCGAGGACGCGCCGATGTAGCGCGCCTTGCCGGCCTTCACGACGTCGTGAAGCGCCTCCAGCGTCTCCTCGATCGGCACGTCGTGGTCGAAGCGGTGGATTTGGTAGAGATCGACATAGTCGGTGCCTAGCCGGGTCAGGCTCGCGTCGATCTCCGTCATGATCGCCTTGCGGCTGAGGCCGTCGCCGTTGGGTCCCGGCCGCATGCGGTTGTAGACCTTGGTCGCGATCACGAGTTCGTCGCGACTGGCGAACTCCTTGAGCGCGCGGCCGACGATTTCCTCGGAAGTGCCGTCCGAATAGACGTTGGCGGTGTCGAAGAAGTTTATGCCCGCCTCGATGGCCTTGCGCAGGATCGGCCGGCTCGCGTACTCGTCCAACGTCCAGGCATGACTGCCGCGATCAGGCGTGCCGAACGTCATGCAGCCGAGGCAGAGCCGCGAAACGTCCATGCCAGTGGTTCCGAGCTTCGTGTATTCCATTGGTCATCTCGCTTCGTCAGGCAATGACGTGGAACGAGCGATCTGCCGATTTGGTTCGGCCGTCGCGCACGCGCGTCAGGCAGACACCTGGATGGCGGCCTTCGTCGGATGGTGCGCTATTTGCCGTCTCGCCCGGAGGGCCGATGACTGTCGCGCGCGCGCCGGAGGCATTCGGGTGGTCAGGGAAGGGGCGTGCGGCCCATCTTCTGATCGGCCCATGCGATGAAGTGGCTCATGTTCGGCGCGTCGGTGTGGCCGCCCTCGTGTTGCCGCCAGGCGAGTTCGCCGTCTAGCAGATCCGTTCCCTGTGGGGGCAGGGTCGCCGCGCGATAATCATTGCCGCGACCGAGGTCGTGCGCACCGAGGAGGGTCCAGGCGCGCCCCGCGGCGACCGTGGCCATGTAGCTTCCCTGCTGATCGAGCCATCTGGCGTCACCCTGCTCGGGGATGCCATAGCTGACGAACGCGAGACGGGGCGTCACCAGAGCGAGCAGCTCGTGCGACTCCACCGGGAGATCCTCTGCCGTCCGGCGGCCAAGGCGTCCCCGTTCGGTGCCGTATTTGAGGAAGTTGCCTGCCATCCAGTGGTACTCGGCGGCTCCGGTCAGGTTTTCGATTTGCTCGCCGAAGTTGCGGCGGTGGGGTTTGACGCCGCCTTCCCCCGACGAGCCGATCAGGACCATGGCGAAGCGCTGGTCGAAGGCGGCCGTCACCAGCGCCGCCTTGCCCGAGCGGGACACGCCTTCGATACCCACGTGCGAGGCGTCGACTTCCTCACGCGTGCCTAGATAGTCGAGCAGCCGGCTCGCACCCCATCCCCAGGCGCGCAGGGCGCCCCACTGTTCGGGGGTGCGCGGCGCACCCTTGTTGACGAGGCCGATGATCCCTTGGCGAAGTCCGGCGCCATCGTCGGCCTGGATTGTGGCGGTGTCGAGCAGCGCCACGCCCCAGCCGTCTGCGATGAGCTTGGTCACCCGGTCATCTTCGGGCGGGGGCGTGAGGAAGCCGCCGGGCTTGACGAACTCGAACCCCGGGTGCGCGGCGAAGATCGCTGCGAACGTAACATCGCGCGCGAGCAGGGTCGCCTTCAGGGCCGCGTCGAGCCGCGCCGCCTCAACTGGGTTGGGTTGGCTTGGAGAAGGATACCGTGCCGGTGCGAACATGACGAGCAGAGGTGCGGCGGCTCTGGCACCGGCCGGTAGCAATAGGGTCGCGCGGATGTCGACAGTAATGCCGGGTGCCGCTCGATTGTCGACATGACCGACGATCTGCTGCGCCATGACAGCCCTGCCGCCGAAGTACTCGCGATCCGTGGCCTCGACGCGCCAGGTGACGCCGGGCACGCCTGATGGGATGCGGCCATACACTTCGCGTTCGAACAAATTGATGAGTTCGGGCCGCCGCTGCTCTCGCCACATCGCCGCGTTGGTCACCGGCCGCCCGTCGGCCATCCTCATCAGGTCGGGCCAGATTGGGTACGGGTTCGCCTTTGCTGGGTCGTAGTTGGCGGCATTCGGTGGGGTCGGGTCGCCGTTCGCGCCAGGGCGGAGTTCCTTTATGCCGAGCTGACGCATCATGTCGGCATGATCCTGCTCGGCGTTCCAGGGGCCCGCCGCGAGCGACGCGGTGGCGAGCAGAGCCAGAACCACCGTGCTGCAGATGCGCCAGCCGATCATCACGGTTCCCCCTACAGCGGCGCAGCGGTCCAGCTGCGGGCGATGCATCTGAACGGTATCGTCGACGGGCCGGCTGTAGGCAACCGCCTCATGATCGGCGTTGTCGTCATGACCAAGGTTCCGCCGGATACGCCGCCCGCGGTTGGCATGCAGGAGGCTTTCGCGTGGCACCGCAAGCACGTGCGGCCGCTTGCCGCAGCGCCGCCGATGAGGGCCGGAATTGAACATGGCGAGCTTCAAGGCGCGGCCGAAGCACTGTGACCGCCGTCAGGCCATAGGCGTCGCGGTCGCGCGCAAAGATGCCCGCCTTCGGAACGACCGCGCCTTTTCCTATCGAAGAACGGCGTCCATGACGCTGCCGATTGCGATCTCGCGCCGTCGATCGCACATCGCGGGGGTGGGGCCAGGCCGGGACCTATCAGCCGACTTCCTGGGCTTCGGCCCAGACGGCGAACATGTCCCTCCAGTGCCGCGCGGGCTCCCCCGCCGGACCCGGCAGACCGAGGCCGTGCTGGCCTGCAGTGAACAGATGGGTCTCAACCTTCATCCCGGCAGCCTTCAGCGCGGCGCGCATTTCGACGGTGTTCTCGACCGACACGGTCGTGTCGTCCTCGGCATGTGCCATGAAGAAGGGGGGCGCGGCGGCGGTGACGTTGTGTGCCGGGCTGTGCGCGCGACACACCTCAGGCGAAGGATCCGGTCCGAGCAGCATGTCGCGAGAGCCTTCGTGCGCGAGCGGCGGACTCATCGACTGGACGGCGTAGATCGGCGCCGCAAACGCGGGCCGCGCGCTCAACCGGTCGGCGGCATCGACGCGCGCGTACACCTTCGCGTCGTGGCGCGTGGCGAGGTCTCCGCAGACATGACCGCCGGCGGAGAAGCCGAGCGCGCCGATCTTTGCCTGATTCACGCCGTAGCGCGTCGCCCGCGAGCGTATAAGCCGCATCGCGCGCTGGGCGTCCGCCAGCGGCACGTCCGCCCGGTTCGCCCAGCCTTCGCCCGGTAGCCGGTAGTAGAGGACGAAGACCGTCCAGCCGCGATCGGCGAGCCAGGGCCCGATCTGATATCCTTCAACGTCGATGACGATTACCGAGAAGCCGCCGCCGGGCGTCACAAGCAGCGCCGATCCGTTCGGCTTCGCGGGCCTGAACACCTTCATGCGCGGACGGGCGATGCCCTTGACCATGCGGCCGTGATGCTGCGCGGTGCCGTTCTCGATGACCTGCTCGACCGGCAACACCGCGGGGGCGCCGGGTGAGGTGCCCGGCCACAAATCGATCTCCTCCGCAGGATAGGCGGGCCACGCGCCGGGTGTGGCGGCCATCGCGGCGGAGCCCAAGGCACCGGCGCCCACGCCGATAAGCAGTGTTTCGCGACGATTCAGCATGGATGCGCGTTCCCCTTCGGGCACGGTCATCGCCGGCGGCGCGGCGTCTGTCAAAGCTAATGCAACCGTTCGCCTGCCGCAGCGGCCAACATGGCGCGCGCGGTTGCCACTAGCTGGATTGCCTGGAATTTAGGTGGAAGGGTGGGGCGTGAGGGATCATGAGAAGTATGTCCCTGAAGGTATTCCGTCCATCACAGCAGGGCATTCGCGATGACGAGCGGCGCTTCAGCACTGCACAGGATGAGAACATTGCAAGAACGCGTGGGTATGCTATCCGGGGTGCGTGAGCGCTGAGGAAGTACGCGGCGGGAGACGCATACGGGTCATCGATCTGGAGACGTCCGGGCCATCGACGCACAACGTCTGCGAGATCGGCTGGCAGGATGTGATACAAGGCGACGACGGACACTGGTCGGTTGACGACGAACGTGGCGCCGTGTTCGTCAACCCTGGCGCGCCTATCTCGACCGAGACCATGGCGGTCCATCACATCATCGACGCCGACGTCGCAGGCGCGCCGTTTTGGAAGGATGCGGCGCCGCCGATCCTGCAGCCGACCGGGGGAGCGGTCGCGCTCGCGGCGCACCGGGCGACCTTCGAGCAGCGCTTCTGCACACCAAGACTGTCGGGCGGTGCGCGGTGGATCTGCACATGGAAGTGCGCGCTACGGACCTGGCCAGATCTACCGAGCTTCTCGAACCAGCGCCTGCGCTACGAGCTCATGCCCGTCGGCTTAGACCGGACGATCGGACTTCCGGCGCACCGGGCGCTGCCCGATGCCTATGTCACCGCGCATCATCTCAGGGACATGCTGAACGCTGCCTCGCTCGAACAGTTGCTCGTCTGGAGCGAACAGCCCGGCCTTCTGCCGCGCGTGCCAGCGGGGCCGTATCGCCGGCGTCCGTGGAGCGACCTCAGCAACGAGTCACTTGCCGGCTACGTGCGCGATCGCGACGTGGACGTGCGGTACAGTGCCGGCAATGAGTTGCGTCGGCGTGGGGTCGACGACGGAGTGGCGGCGCAGGATCCCGTTCAGCGACCACTACTGTGATCGACGGTAACAAGCCAAAGTGTCTTCGTGGACTTCCAGACTGTGCATCGCTCAAGGCTGCCGTGTCCGCTGCCGGGGGAGAGCCGCTCATCGGACGATCAGTGAGCGCCCGGCTGCGATGCGGACTGGCCGGTGTACGAGACGCCGTCCACCTTCCCTCCGCCCGCATCGATCAAGCTGATGATCCCGCCTTTGTTCGAAAGTGTCATGGGTGCTAGCACTGTGACATGCAGGCTCTCGCGGGGATCGATGAGGCCCTGCAGCGGGCTCACGGCCTTCTGCTTGAGCCGGTCAGATCGACACGCTCGTGCGTCGTGTTGAGCAGAGTCACCGTTAAATGTTTGGGCGTACGGATATCGTTCACGAGCGCTGCTACGATCCGAACCTGACCATCCGGGTGATCAACCGTGGGCTGATGACCGATTGGGATGACGCCGGCATCTTCTGAAGGATCGTTAGGCGCTCCGCTGCCCGATCCGGAAGCGCGTCGCCGGTCGTGTCGTCGGTGTGCCAGCTCTGCGTCTCTCCGCGCCGCCTCGCGGCCACGATTTCAGATGCCGGGCGGCGGTCCGCCGCCCAGCGTCCAAATTCAGGCTGCCTGCAGGTTAACGGCCGACATTTTGCCGCGACGGTCCTGCTCCAAATCGTACGAGACGCGCTGATCCTTCTCGAGCGTCTGCATGCCGGCGCGCTCGACGGCGGTGACGTGGACGAAGGCGTCCGGGCCGCCCGTCTCGGGTGCGATGAAGCCGTAGCCCTTGGTGGCGTCGAAGAATTTCACGGTTCCGGTGATCATGTGGAGTATCCCTATCCAAGATTGACGGGCATGCGTCCGACATGGCGCATCCCGGCTTCGGTGAGGCTAGTAGAGGACAAGGGGAAGCCTGGGCGGCCCGAATATCCGTCGCACGCGACGTCAGCGGCGTCTCTGTAGGTCGGCGCGAGCCTTTTGGGAAGATGACCGTTCGGCCGCTTGCGTCAGATCGGAAGCCGCTCGTCTAGGTATGGTGATCTCGGAACGTTGTCGGGCACGTCCAGCCGGGGCGGTGGCCTTGCGGCCGCCTCGGCCAGCCACTCCGATCCGCCGGTGCGCTCCCGGATCGACCGGTCGGTCCTGGTCTGCACCAGGCCGTAGATCGGAACGTCGCGGTAGCCGGGCGCGGCGTCGCCCCACGCCCATGCAAGGTTTCCGTAGGTCGATGGGTCCCGGCCGTCGAGGCTCAGCCGGTCGTTGAGGTAGCAGGCGGTCGCCCAGCCGGTCTGTGGATCAGTGGTCATCGCGATGATGCGCTTGGCCCAGTACATGCGCAGGTTGTTGTGCATCCAGCCGTCGATCAGATACTGCTTCTGACACGCGTTCCACGTCTCGTCGGGCGTCGTGCCGTGGATCAGCGCGTCGAGCGTCTCGAGTTCCGGTCTGGGATCGTCCGAATGGGCGGCCAGCTGCTTCCTCGCGAAGTTCGGGATCCGAGCGTAGCTCTCAGGCACGCGCAGAGTTCGGGCCTTGTAGTGGAACCACTCGCGCCAGGTGAGCAGCTCGTCCGCGAATTTCTCGCGCTTGTCGGCGGCGACGTCGCTAGTCTCGATCACCGCCATCACCTCGCGCGGTCCGATCACCCCGAAGTGCAGGTAGGGCGACAGCGTGCTGGCACCCTCCGGCCGGGCCGCATTGTTGCGGGCGTAGGCATAGGCGGGCAGGACCTCGCGCGTGAGCCGATCGAGCCTGAGCAGCGCCTCGTACCGGGAGCCGGGCAGCATGGCGCTCGGCGGAAGTGCGTGATCGATGTCGAGCGACGCGACGAGCGCATCCAGTTCGGCGTCGTCCATCTCGGCTAACCGGTCCGGGACGAACGCGAGCGCTCCATCATACGGCGGCACGTCGGGTTCCTCGTCGACGTGGTACGTCCATGCGGCGCGTGCCTTCTCGTGCCGGCGCCGGAAGGCGGACGTCGTGCCGACACCCTGCTCGATCGCTGCCGGCGGGACTAGGCACGCGGCGTTCACGGCGAAGACGGCCGTCGCGGTCTTTGCCGCCAGTCGTTCCGACTGCCACTGCGCGACGAAAGCAGGCTGATCCTCGAGCATCACCACCGCGGCGTGTGCCGCCAGCTGGTAGACGAGTCCGCGTTCCCGCTTCTCCTCGCGATCGACGTACTGGACGCAGGCGATCCCGCGCTTCCCGCATTCGATCGCGACATCCCGGCTCGCGCCGAGGACGAAGCGGTGGAGCCGGTCCGAGGCGAATGGATAATCCTCACGCAGCCCGTGATAGATCAGCACCGGCAGGCCCAGCTCGTTGCCGAGCCGTACGGCCGCGTCGATGACGGGGTTGTCGCGCGCGCGCAGCGCCTGCTGCAGCCAGCACAGGAGGTAGCGGCCTGCGCTTTGCACGGGAGCTTCGTTCAATCGACGCACGCGCGGTGCTTCGGTCCAAGTGTTGAGGCTGGGCGGGAGTTCGGATTGCATGGCTGCTGAACACCTGCCGTGGCTTCATGGTTGCCGCGCGACGAAGGATCTGGAGCGATCGCCGCCAGCGACACGAGACTGGCCGATCGCACATGCGGCATCGTCGGCGGCTTGCGGGATATCGACCCCGAGCCGATGATGGGAAGGCAGCGCCATGATCGGGACGGTCTGCAGCAGGCTGCGCGGCCCGGAAGACGGAGACGACCTTGGAAGACGACCTGCCCGAACCATCGAAGCTGACGCGTTCGAAGCGGCACTGGGCCGATGAGGGTCGATTCCTCACCGGCCGGGCGAGCCGGTCGGATCAGGCGCGGCTGCCGCCTGGCCAGCATCTCGTGCAGAACTGGCCGGTGCTCGACCTCGGGCGGCAGCCGGACATCTCGCACGAGCGATGGCGATTGAAGGTCGGAGGCCTGTTAGAGCGGCCCGTTACGCTGGACTGGGCCGCGCTCATGGCAATGCCGCAGACGAAGTCCCGTTCTGATATCCACTGCGTGACGACCTGGTCGCGCTACGACAACGACTGGGTCGGCGTGAGGACGCGGGACCTGCTCTCGTTGGTTCAGCCGGATCCGGAGGCGGCGTTCGTGATGCTCCACGGCTACGACGGCTACACGACGAACGTACCGCTCGCCGACTTTGCCGCGGAGGACGCGATCCTGGCGCACGCTTGGCAGGGCAAGCCCCTGTCGCGCGACCATGGTGGACCGTTGCGCCTGGTGATCCCGCATCTCTATCTCTGGAAGAGCGCGAAGTGGATAAGCGCGATCGGCTTCATCGGAGCCGACGAGCCAGGCTTCTGGGAGGTCAACGGCTACCACATGCGGGGCGATCCCTGGAACGAGGAGCGCTACGGCTGATCGGTGCGTCCTTCAGGCATTGCGGCCAAGTCTGATCGAGGGGAAACATCTGGACGTCGGATCAACCGCTAGCGTGTTTGGATCATCGAGGACAGCTTCGCGCGGGCCAAGCTCCGCGCAGCGAGCGAGCCATTTCGCCTCAATGTCGCAGTGAGGGTTGGCGTCGGTCAAGGAGGACGCGGTCCATTGACGGCGGTCGGGCAGAAGCCGACGTTTTCGTTATGGTGGTTCAGCCCGCCTTCGCGGCAGTAGATCGACTCAAGACCAAGCCGAGGCGGTCTCCCGCCCCGGCTTGGCCCGACCGCCTGAAGCGAGGATCTCGACTCGGCCGGCCACGCCGTCGACGCGCGCGCTTCTTTGTAGTTTCATAATGGAATGAAATATAGCACGTACTTTAGCTGCAGCACGCCGACTGATCTTTGGCAGCAGTAGTGAAGGCGATGGCCTGTGCGCGGAGGCAGCATCCAGGGAGCCGACTGCATGATGCGAAGCGACCGCGCTCCGGAGTAAGGGCGGGAATGGGGTCGCAGGCGTTCAGCGACCGAGAGGTTTTCAGAACGACTATTGTGCATGTAGACTGTTCTGATGGCCGGCAACGAGGATCATGCGAGATGAC
Organism: Sphingomonas sp. BAUL-RG-20F-R05-02; assembly: GCF_022662305.1. GTDB lineage: Bacteria > Pseudomonadota > Alphaproteobacteria > Sphingomonadales > Sphingomonadaceae > Sphingomonas. Next base: position 1,002,671 of record NZ_JAKNQH010000001.1, on the reverse strand, counting down.
TACCGGGCTTTCTGAGCGACAGATCGATTGCCTGAGGCTGGTGGCGGCGGGCGTGACCAGTTCAAAGGTGATCGCCGGGCAGCTTGGTCTCGCACCTTCCTCGGTCGACAACTACCTCTCGCGTGCCGCGCGGCAACTCGGCGTCAGCGGACGGGAGGAGGCGGCGAAGGCGTTCGTGGACGCCGGAGGAGGCGTTCAACCGAATTCTGTACAGGCTTCTGTATCCAGATTTGCGGGGCTTGTTCTGGAGCCTGAAGTGCGTCGTTTATCGGCAGTCACCGCGTTGCGGTGGCTGCTGACCGTTCCTCCGATCGGGGGTGGTGAGCATCGTCTCAACCGCGTCGAGATCGCTTTCTCGATTCTGAAGGTCGCCATGGTCTCTCTCGCCGTCTTCGCGGCGCTGGTCCTGCTGGGCAGCGGGCTGGTGTGGCTGATGGGCAGGTGACTGCGGCGCGAAGGGGTTCACATGAAGATCGATAACAACTTCGACTGCACTGCCGCCGCCGACGTCATCGTGGCGGACACACGGGCGGCCCTGACCGCCATTGACGACGCCCTTCTCGCCCAGGCCCAGCTGCTCGTGACTGCGCTGCAGGCGGCGAAGGCCCACCCGCTCCGGATCGCCGTGACGCAGCGTCTATACACGTCCTTCGACCAGGGGGTGCAGGGCATCCTGCAGAGCCGGAAGGCGATGGCGGAGTCGATCGGCACGCTCCATGCGATCGCACGCACGAAGGGTGTCGAAGAGCGGCTGGAAGGCTGCGCGGACGGATTTCCGCAGAGCTTCGTCTCGCCGATGGGCCGCTCCGACGGCATCGACGTCGTGGCGGCAGCCTGATCGCGGATGCGACAAAGCGTCGGCGCGGACACTGAACCGAACGCGCGGGCGCGATGATCGGAGCGATCTTCCTTGCACTGGCCGTCGCTTGCTGCGGCACGGCGGCGCTTCTCGGCGGAAGGGATGGCCGGTGGGTGGCACTTCTCTATGGATTGGCAATCGTCGGCACGCACTACGCGCGTCTCGCCGTGCCCACATGGGCAAGTCCGCACCTGCCGGTCTTCCTCGTGGATCTTTCTCTGCTGGTCGGCCTCATGGCGGTCGCGCTGAACAGCAATCGCTATTGGACCATCTGGATTGCCGGCCTCCACGTGCTGACCGTGACGTCGCACGCGTCGGTCTGGTTCGTGGGCTCCTTCGACGCTCGCGCCTACTTTGTGATGGAGAGCGTCTGGTCGCCTGTGAAGTTGGTTATCCTGCTGCTTGGCGTCCTGCTGGACTGGGGCCGAAGGCATGAGGCTTGATATCATCGAAGCCGCTCCGACTCGTTTGGACCCGGGAGATTCCTACCGCAACGAAGTTAAGGCAGCGGACGATCTTCGGACCGACGCTCGCGGCACGGTCCGGTCGCTCGAACTCGCCAGGCACTACCTGCGACAACGCCGGCTACGCAGAGGCGCCTTGGGCGGTGAGCTACTTCGCGAACCCGCCTGGGACATCATGCTCGACCTCTTCTGCGCGAAGCTCACGGGCAGGGAGGTGAGCATCATGGAGGCGAGCGTCGCGGGAGGAGTGCCCAGCACGACCGGGTTCAGGTACGTTCGCCGCCTGCTTGCCTCCAAGGTCGTCACGGAATGTCGAGATCCCAAGGATCGACGCAGAAGTTGGGTCGAGCTGAGCGAGGAGGCGACGCTGCAGATCCAGCAATGGCTGCTTGCCACTTGGCCGGGAGGCAGCTGAGGCGTTACGGTCCGTCGGCGGCGAACCCGCCCTTCGGCGTTCCGCAACGTCAAGGAACGTTGACTGCTTTACCGACTTGACGGCTCGCACTTCCGGCCAGCTTAAAGGTCAAGGCGTCGATCAGCTGTGGAGCACATGATCGCAAGTGACCCATGACGGCCACGCTAGCGGCAAGGATGCGGGTGCCAGGCTGAGGACCATCTCCCGTGACTTGGAGCGGCTCGGGTGGTTTCGCGCCGGGTGTCGGAAATGGAGCGGCGGGATGGCTGATCGGGGTCTTCGTCGGTAGTGCCGGGACAAGCGCATCACGGATGACTTCACGGATGAGGGACGCCCGTGCACCTCGGCGGGGCCAACGGCGCGTGGGGGTAGACCTTTCCTATCCCTAGGTATCATCGTTCCCGGGGCGGCAACATCATTATCGCCGTCCGCCATGGCTTGTTTGGGATCGGCGTTCTGCCGAGCGGGAGTCGTGAATGCGTGATCGTTGCTTTACAGTCTTCGCCGCGGTTTCCGCGATGGTCCTGCACACTCCCGCCTTCGCACAGGGGGCGAAGGCGAGTTCAGCGCCGGAGTTGGCGAGGCAGGCTGAGAAGCTGAAGCCGGGGGAGTGGGTCTGGGCGGGCGCCATCGCGCCGAGCGGACCGTTGCTCGTCTACGTCTACGTCGACCTCTCGCGCCAGCTTGCCCCCGCCGTCGGCCGCAATGTCGATCGTCGCGAAGCCTGTCCGCTTGAACTCTCCCAGTTCTTAGGTACGCCTTGCCTTGGCGGGATCCGATCTCCGACGCTGACGTACTAGCTCGCGACATCAGACGAGTCGTCCGCAACGCGGAGATGCTGAGGACGTGGCGGCGGTCTTGTCTTCGTGAACGCTGATTGGCCATTCGCCTTTTGGGCGAGTGTGAGTGGATCCGCTCGCTGGCGCAAACGGGCGCGTCGCACAGCTGGGCTGCAAGCCTCGGATCAATCCATCCGATCGGAATAACCCTTCTCGCTCGACCAGTAGGCCCAGTGTTCGTGCGCCCATTCGTCCACCATGGTAAAGAGGAGGCCTTCACTTCGTACGCGGTTACCGTTTTCCATGGTTCGCAGTCGTTTGACGTTGCGAATGGAGCGCACGATGGGGTTCGCACGAATGAAGAACCACGGCTTGTATCTGCTGAAGTCGATGATTTTACAAAGTCTGTAGGTTTCGCGCGGAAGACCGATGCAGACCTGCTCGGGAAGGGATACGTCGAACAGCGTCAGCGACGAAGTGCCCGGGAGATGCTCGCGGTATCGGCACCAGCTATACTCGAGATCGAGTACCGCACGCGGATGGTAGCGTTGGTGCGTGAGCGAGCCCCTCACCAGACCACGCATTTGCACGAGCACGTTGCAATCGGAGTCGACACCGTAAGGGTTCGCCACGAACCGCACTTGCTGTCTGCCGGATCTGTTGATGCCACCTCCGCTCTGCGCGAGGCCGGGTTTCAGATCCACATCCGAAAGGAAGTTCGCGCACGCCCGGCTAATCGCCGCCTCCGACATGATCTTCTCTCTCACCCGATCGTACATGCTCAGCTTCCTTACAACGTTCGTGCTCAGGTGAATGGGGATCGATGACTGCGGAACCTTCTAGGTGTAGCTATATAAAACCTGCTGATGATCGGCCCGCCCGGCGCGGGAAAGTCGCTGATGGCGGCGTGCCTGCCCGGCATCCTGCCCCCGCTGGACGCTGGAGAAGCGCTGGAGGTGTCGATGGTGGCGAGCGTCGCGGGCACGCTCGCGGGCGGGCGGCTGACGCGGGCGCGGCCGTTCCGCGCGCCCCACCATTCCGCGTCGATGGCGGCGCTGACCGGCGGCGGCCTCAAGGTCAAACCGGGCGAGGTCAGCCTCGCGCATCTCGGCGTGCTGTTCCTTGATGAGCTGCCCGAGTTCCAGCGTGCGGTGCTCGATTCGCTGCGTCAGCCGCTGGAGACCGGCACGGTCAGTGTGGCGCGGGCCAATGCGCACGTCACCTTCCCGGCGCGCGTACAACTGGTCGCGGCGATGAACCCGTGCCGCTGCGGGCATCTCGGCGATGCGGCGCTGGCGTGTTCGCGTGCACCGAAATGCGCGGCGGATTATCAGGCCAAGGTGTCCGGCCCGCTGCTCGACCGCATCGACCTGCATGTCGAGGTGCAGGCGCTGACCGCCGCCGATCTGGTACTGCCGCCCGCAGCGGAGGGCTCGGCGGAGGTGCGCGGGCGCGTTGCGGCGGCGCGGGCGGTGCAAACCGAACGGTATGCCGGCCAGCCGGTGCGGACCAACGCGGAGGCGGACGGTGTGTTGCTCGATACGTTCTCTACGCCCGATGACGCGGGGCGCGCCTTGCTCGCGCAAGCGTCGGAGACGATGCGGCTCTCCGCACGCGGCTACACGCGCATTCTGCGGGTCGCGCGCACGATCGCCGATCTGGCGGGGAGCGAGCGCGTTGGGCGACTACACATCGCCGAGGCGCTCAGCTATCGGCGGCGTGCGCCGGTGAATTAGAAGGACGCCGGATGGTCTTGATAATACGTCCGTTCAGACACTATGCCGACTTCTCGGGACGATCGCGTGCTGCGGAGGTCTGGGCCTTGCAGGCGGTTCAGATCACCGTGCTGGCAGTCGGATATGTGCTGCTGGCCACAATCGTCGGTTTCGAACAGGGCGCGGGCACCGGCCGGCCGGTGCTTGCCTTCCAGATCTTCATGGCGCTGCTTTTGCTGTTCGCGCTCGGCACGCTCATCCCATCCGTCGCGGTTCTCGTGCGGCGCTTTCACGATCAAGACATGTCGGGCTGGTTCCTGCTGCTGTACCTCGTGCCGTATGTCGGTACGCTGATCGTGCTGTTTTTCCTGTGTCGGCCGGGTACCGGCGGCGCAAATCACTACGGCGCCGATCCGCGCGGGGAGGTCAGACGGCCGGCGTGATCGACATCACTTCGATCGCATCGGCCTTGCCAGCGAAATCGATGGTCTCGCCCACTTCCGCCCCGATCATCGCGCGGGCGAGCGGCGCGGAGAAGGCGATGCGACCGGCCGCCGGGTCGCTTTCGTCAAAGCCGACGATCTCGATCTCGCGGGGCGCGCCGTTCAGGATAAAGCCGACCCGGGTGCCGATCGCGACCGCATCGCCGGTTGCCGGGGCGGCGACTTCGGCCGTCGTTTCGCGCGTCGCCCAATAGCGCAGGTCACGCTCGGCAAGGGCGCGGTCCTCGCCTTCGCTCGCGGCGACACGGGCGCGGAAGTGCACGACCTGTTCACGGATCAGGTTCAGCCCGCGTGCGGTGACGAGGTTGGCGCCAGGCGGAATCGGCAGCTCGAACCGGGGTTCCTTATGCTCCTCGTCGCTCTCGCGTCGGAATGCCACGCTCACTTTTGTTTCTCCTGATCGATCATCGCGGCTTGTCGCTGGTTTGCGACAGCGCGTCCAAGATATTCCGGTGCGGAGTCATGCCCGGCGCAGCGTGATCCGGGTCAGTTCGGATGGCCTGCCGAGCCGCAGCGCGAAACCGGGCCAGATGCCGGTGCCGTTGTTGACGTAGAGCGTCATCCCGCCGACCGCGTAGCGCCCCGAAACGAAGCCGCCGTTGGCGCGCGCGACGATCCGGTCGAGGCCGACGATCATACCGCCGTGCGTGTGGCCGGACAGTTGGAGCGCGACGCCGCGCTCCGCCGCCTGTCGCGCCCGCGAGGGTTCGTGGTCGAGCAGCACGATGGGCGCACCGACCGGCGCACCGGCCAGCGCGGCTGCTAAATCGGGCAGCGGCTTGCCGGCGCCGCGCGCCGACGGATCGGTGACGCCGGCGAGCACCAGCGTCGCGTCGCTACGCGTCAGCGCGACGTGGGCGTTGGCGAGGATCCGCATGCCGAGGCCGGCGAGATGCTGCATCCACGGATCGTAGCCGGAGAGGTATTCGTGATTGCCGGGGATCAGGTACACGCCCTCGCGCGCGGCAAGGTCGCGTAGCGGCGCTACTGCGGCGCAGCGGTTGGCGACGCTGCCGTCGATCACATCGCCGGTGACGACGATCAGGTCCACACCGAGCGCGTTGGTGGCGTCCACAACCGCTTGCGTCCAGGCGGGCGGGAACAGCCGGCTGATGTGCAGATCGGTGAGTTGCACCAGCGTGTAGCCATCGAAGGCTTCGGGAAGGTTGGCGATGCCGACCGTCACGTCCTTGAGGCGCGGTACGCGCGCCGCCTGCGACACGCCGAACCCGGCGAGCAGAAAGGCGGTGGCGCCAGCGATGTATCGCGGCATGACCCACACGCCACCGGCGCCGATGCGGACGATGATCGCGAGCAGATGGGCGAGATCGAGCGCGATCTGGAACGCGGCGAGCAGGACCACCGCGCCGAATGCCCAGTTGAACGCGATCACCACCGGGCGCGGAAATTCAGGTGAGAACACCGAGCCGGACGACAGCTTGCTCCAGTAATGGAATTGCGAGCCGATCAGCAGGACCAGCGCGACCGCGAGCTTGGCGGTGACGTCCCACGGCAATGGCCAGATCGAGCGCGTGGCGACGTAGAGCCAGGGTAGCGCAAACACCAGATTGAACATCGTGCGGGGTCTCTTGATGAAGGCTATGGCCGGGCTACGAGCAGTGCGGGTGAGGGGCTCAGCCGAACGTCACGCCGGTCAGCGCTTCCGATTGCGCCCACAGTTGTGCGGCAACCGCCGCGTCAAATGCCTGCGGCGCAGCCTTGGCGATGCCCGGCGCGCCCTTCAGTTCCTTCCAGCCGCTGGGCCCGAAATATATTCCGCCGACCGCCACCGGGAGGGTCGCCGCCATCAGTTGCGGCAAAGCGCCGAGGCGCGCCGGCTGGCCGATCAGGTTTACGGCAATCCGGCTCGCCATCGTCATCAGCGAGTTGCCCGCCGCCGGTCCGTTGGTCATCAGGTTGGTGGTGGCGATGCCCGGATGTGCGGCGACGCTGGTCAGCCCCCAGCCGTACGCACGGCTGCGACGGTCGAGCTCCAGCGCGAACATCAGCATCGCCAGCTTTGATTGCGAATATACCGGCCACGGCTTGTAACCGTGTGCATAGTTGAGATCGTCGAGACGGATCGTGCCGGCGCGGTGCGCGATGCTGGAGAGTTGCACGACCCGGGCGCTGCCGGCGATCAGCAACGGCAGCAGCCGGCCGGTCAGCGCGAAATGGGAAAGGTAGTTGGTGCCGAACTGCCGCTCGAATCCGTCTACGGTCGTCTCGCGGCTGGGTAGCGCCATCACGCCGGCATTGTTGACGAGAATGTCGATCGGCTGCCCCGCCAACAGCATCCGGTCGGTGAACGCCGCCACCGATGCGAGGCTGGCGAGATCCATCGCCTCAAAACGAACCCTGGCGTCGGTATGGCGCGCGCGGATCGTCGTTTCGGCGGCATTGCCCTTCGCGGTGTTGCGGCCGGCGAGGATCACCTCCGCACCCGCTCCCGCCAGCGCGATCGCCGTTTCCAGCCCAAGTCCGCCGGTCGCCCCGGTCACGATCGCCAGTTTGCCCGAGAGATCCGGGATGTCGTCAATGGTCCAGTTCGCCAACGTCGCTACCCCTTGCATGATCACGCGCCACGGCAGCGCGGTTGCAATATCATGCATTGAGTGCAAATATGCAAGAAGTGCAAAAAGCAGGTACTTCCGCTTCGGCCTCCTTGCGGGCGCGCAAACGCGCGGAGACGCATGCCCGTATTCAGGCAACGGCATTGCGTTTGTTTCTGGAGCGCGGCTTCGAACCGACGACGATGGACGACATCGCGCGCGCCGCCGATGTCTCGCGTCGCAGCCTGTTTCACTATTTCGCCTCCAAGGAAGAGATCGTCTTTTCCGCAAAGGCCGACTTTCCCGATCATCTTGGGCAAGCGGTGGCGGCGCGGCCGGCGGATGAGCCGCTGCTCGACATGGTCGAGAACGCGCTGATCGACATGGCGCGGCGGCATCTGTCCGCACAGACCCGCGATCTGGCGAGACTGATCCGCGACACCCCGGCGCTGAGCGCGGGCGATCAGGCGAAATACGAGAAGGTCGAGCGCGTGCTCGCCAAGGCACTCGCCGATCGCAAGGGGCTGCCCGATACCGATATTCGCTGCCGTGTCACCGCCGCTGCCGCGATCTCCCTTCTCAAGCTGGCCACTGCGGCGTGGTTGGAGGGGGAGGAGGCCAGCTCGGAAATCTACGGTCGTGCCGCCTTTGCCGCGCTGAAAACTGTCGTGCGGTAGTATAGGACGTCTCACCGGAACATTGCCGCGCCATGAGAGTCCTAGCGGCGAATTCGGAGTTTCATGATGAACCACGCTCGACGCCCTGCGCGGTGGCCTCGCATTCTCGCCATCATCATCGGTGTGGCGGGCGTGGTGAATCTCGTCGGCGGCGGCTGGCTGGCGGCACTTGGTGGCAGTCTGTTTTATGCGATTGCGGGGCTGACAATGCTCGCCACCGCGGTGCTGTTGTGGCGGCGGAGGACGGCGGCTCTGTATGTGTTCGCCGCGCTGGTGCTGGGCACGGTCGTCTGGGCCTGGGCGGAGATCGGCGCGGATTGGTGGCCGCTGGTGCCACGCGGCGACATCATCTTCGTGTTCGGTGCGTTGCTGGTGCTGCCGGGAACGGTCAAGCGGCTCACGCCGGCTGCCGGCTGGGTGCGCGCGGGCGGGCCGCTCGCCATCGCGTTGGTTGTCGCCGCCCTGTTCGGCGCGATATCGCTGACACGCGATGTGCACGATCTCGACGGAACGTTGCCGGGGCCACGGGTCGCGCTGGCTGCGAACCTGCACGGCGTAGCTGACGATGACTGGCAGGCATATGCGCGCAGCTGGTTCGGCGATAAATTCTCACCGCTGGCGCAGATCACGCCCGCCAACGTCGGCAATCTCAAGGTCGCGTGGCAGCTGGAAACGGGCGACATCAAGCGCGAGAGCGATCCCGGCGAGACTACTTACGAAATGACGCCGATCAAGATCGGTAACACGGTGTACCTCTGCACGCCGCACAACTGGGTGATCGCGGTGGATGCGGAAACCGGCAAGCAGCGCTGGCGCTTCGACCCGCATATCGCCACGTCCAAGAAGAATATGCAGCACCTGACGTGTCGCGGCGTCTCCTACTGGGATAGCGCCAAGGCAGGCGCGAGCACGGCGGATTGCCCGCAGCGCATCTTCCTCGCCACCAACGACAGCCGCCTGATCGCGCTCGATCCGCGCACCGGCACGTTGTGCCGAAGCTTCGGGCAGAACGGTACGGTCAGCCTGCTGCCCGGCCAACCGCATTACAACCAGGGCTGGTATCAGGTGACCTCCGCCCCGCTGGTGGCGCGCGGAATGGTCATCACCGGCGGCGCGGTGTTCGACAATATCTCCACCAAGGTACCCTCGGGCGTGATCCGTGGCTATGACGCCGCCACCGGCAAACTCGTGTGGAACTTCGATCCGGGCAACCCCGGCGACACTGCCCCGCTGGGTGCGGGCAGGCAGTATACGCCATCGTCGCCGAATACGTGGAGCACGCCGGCTGCCGACGAGACGCTCGGGCTGGTGTATCTGCCGATGGGGATGGGCGCGGTCGACCAATGGGGCGGCAACCGCCCCGCCACGACCGAGCGGTTCGCCACGTCGGTGCTGGCACTCGACATCGCTACCGGCAAGCCGCGCTGGATCTACCAGACCGTGCACCATGACCTGTGGGACATGGACGTGCCCGCGCAGCCCGTGTTGGTCGATCTGAACCTGCCCGGCCGGGGCAGCGTGCCGGCGCTGGTACAATCGACCAAGACGGGCAATCTGTTCGTGCTAGATCGGCGCACCGGCCGGCCGATCTTTCCGGCCCCCGAAAGACCGGTGCCGGCCGGCGCCGTGCCGGGCGACCACACGTCGCCGACGCAGCCGTTCTCGTCCGTGTCGCTGATGCCCGCACCTGTGCGCGAGAAGGATATGTGGGGCGCGACCATGATCGACCAACTGTGGTGCCGCATCCGCTATCGTTCGCTCGACTATCGCGGTGCGTTCACGCCGCCGTCGCTGAAAGGCTCGTTGGTGTTTCCGGGTAATTTCGGGGTGATGGACTGGGGCGGCATCTCGATCGATCCGGTACGGCAGATTGCCTTTGCGCACCCGAACTACGTCGCGTTCGTCGATCGGTTGGTGCCGCGCAAGGACGATGCCGGCGGGCCCAACGAACGCGGCCCAGCGGGCGGCTCGGATCGGCGTGGATCGACGGAAGAAGGCTACAACCCCAACACAGGCGCGCCGTTTGCGGTCGATATGAACCCGTTCCTGTCGTTCACCGGCCTGCCGTGCCAGCAGCCGCCATGGGGCTATGTCGCGGGCATCGATCTCACCACCGGCAAAAAGGTGTGGGAGCATAAGAACGGCACGATACGCGACGAAACGCCGCTGCCGATCGCGCTGAAGCTCGGCGTGCCATCGCTTGGCGGACCAATCACGACGGCCGGCGGCGTCGCCTTCATGGCAGCGGCGATCGACAACTACGTGCGCGCATACGACACCCGCACCGGCAAAGTGCTGTGGCGGGCACGGCTGCCGGCGGGCGGTCAGGCGACGCCGATGTCGTACCGTTCGGCGGCGAGTGGTCGGCAGTTCGTGGTGGTGGTGGCAGGCGGACACGGCTCGCTCGGCACCAGGCTCGGCGACTCGGTGATCGCCTACGCATTACCGAAATAAGGGCTCAGGGGGTCGCGAACGCCCACCGCAGCGTCTTGGCGAGGCCTAGCGCGCCGGTGCTGACGATCGGGCGCACCAGCGTCGGGGAGGCGGGGAGGCCATGCATCCGGCGTGCCCAGTCGGGCAGCAGATCGACCGCCGCTTGCATCGTCACGCGTTGCAGCGGTATCGCCAGCGGATTGTCCGGCATGTGGCCGAGCACGAGCCGCGCGACCTCGCGCGTGCGATCATCCGCGACGAGCTGCGGCCGGGCAGATTCCAGCGCGCGTGCGGTGTGTGCCTTGTCGACCGGGAGATCGCTCGCCCCCAGTGCCGCGCCGACCCTGGCGAAATCCTCGAAATAGCGGTCCTCCGCCGAGCGCGGAAGCCGCCGGTTGCCGTAGCGTTGCCACGCCGCAAGAAAGCACCACGCCTCGGTGATATGAACCCATGCAAGCAGATCGGGATCATCCGCGCGATAGGGCGTGCCGTCCACCAGCGTGCCGCCGATATGGCTGTGAACCGCACGCACGCGGGCAATCGCCGCAGTGGCATCGGCGCGATCGCCGTAGGTCGTGGTCGACACGAAGCGCGCCGTTCGCCGGAGCCGGCCGACCATGTCTTTGCGGAAGTTGGAATGGTCCCATACCCCCGCGAGGACCGCCGGATGCAGCATCTGAAGCAACAGCGCCGAGACGCCGCCGATAATCATCGTGGTAACGTCGCCGTGCACGCGCCAGATCGCCGAATCGGGTGTGAACAGCGCGTTGGCACTGCGCACGACGGGCCGCTCGCCCCGGGATGTATCGTTGAACAGTCCAACGACTTGCTGGACGATGCCGTGCTTGGCGTGTGCGCGTAGCGAGAAACTGCGGTCGATCATCCTTGGCTGAACGCGCCCTCGGGCGTTTCGTCGCAGGCGGGTGGTTGTTACACGCAGAATATTGATATTCTTGAGGAATGGCGGTCTTTGCGGACCTGAACCACTGTTGGACCGTTGGTGCCTGCTCCGACCGAGCGAGCCTATGACAAGCAGACAGTTGAACTTCCTCATCGCCGAAAGCGAACCACCGGCCGCGCGCGAGAAACGCCGCAAGAGCGTCGGCAAAAGCTCTGGCGAAACCTACGAAGCGCTGCTCGGCCACGTCGCGCCCGGCGCGCGGTGTACGCGCGTTGCGCCGGCCGACGATCGCGATGCACCACTCGGCAGCGACACGCTTGCCGACTACGACGCCGTCTTCATCACCGGATCGCCGTTGCACCTTTACGAGGATGCGCCGGAATGTCGGCGGATCGTCGACTTCATGCGCGCGGTGTTCGCCTCCGGCACGCCGGCGTTCGGATCGTGCGCAGGGCTTCAGGTCGCCACGGTCGCGGCCGGCGGCAGCGTGCGGCCGATGGGCGAGCGGCGCGAGGCGGGCTTCGCGCGCCGCATCGTCGCGACGGACGTCGGGCGCTACCATCCGCTGCTTGCCGGGCGGGCGGCGAGCTTCGACGCACCGGCGATCCATACGGACGAGGTCGAGCAACTGCCCGATGGTGCCACACTCCTGGCGTCGAATGGCACCACGCACGTCCAGGCGGCCGAGATCCGCTATGGCAAGGGTGTGTTCTGGGGTGTGCAATATCACCCCGAGATCAGCCTGTTCGAAGTGGCGGCGGCGCTGCGCCGGCAGACGGATGATCTGCTTGAAAACGGACTCGCTTGCGATGCCGGCGCGATCGAGGAGCACGCCGCGTTGATCGAGGCGCTGCACGACGCGCCGGATCGCCGCGATCTCGCGTGGCGGCTCGGTCTCGATCGTGAGGTGACGGTGCCAGAACGGCGCTCGGTTGAAATCCGTAACTTCGTCGAACAGCTCGTGGTGCCGACACGTGCGGAACGGGGCCGTGATTGACGAGCGAGCTGGTGTCAGGCGCTGCGTCGCGGCCGGCGCGCACCGGCGGGACGGCTTAGAAACCGTGATCCGTCCAGACAGAAACGCCTCGGCAGTTCGACCGCGACGCTGATGCCGATCCGTGGGCCCGAGATGATTGTGGGTTCGGCTTCTCGCAAACCGAACGTGAAAGGTGGCTGGTCAAGCGGCAGGCCGTCGAAGCGGCCGTCGATGCCGAGTGCCTGACACAGCCGACCCGGCCCGGCGCACAACAGCCGGTCATCGACGGCACCGCGCCGCGCGCGCATCGCCGCGACGCCGACGTCCGGCGTGATCGCGCGGATCAACACGCCGGCGCCGTGCCCGCAGGTGACGTTCATGCACCAGTGCAGGCCGTGGCTGCGATAAACATACGCGTGGGCGGCAGGGCCGAACATGCTCGCGTTGCGCCGTGTCGGTCCGCGAAACGTGTGCGCGGCGGGATCATCCGAATCATACGCTTCGGTTTCGACGATCGCGCCGCCCACACCGCGAACGAAGATCGAGACGCCGATCAGGTCGCGTGCGACCTGATCGGCGTCACGCTCGAAGAAGGTGTGGTCGGGCACGGCGCAGGCGCTCAGTCGCGGCTTTCGGCTCGCCCGATCTGCCGGACGCGCGCCGATGCTTCCTGTTCGATCTGGCGCAGCTCCTGTATGGTTTCCTCGATCGCCGCACGCTGGTGTTCGAGATCATCGATCCGCTCCCGCACACGACCGGCGAGCCGCGCCATCTGTTCGACGTGATCCGGGTCGACATCGTACAGGTCGAGGAATTCCTTGATTTCCCGGATCGAGAATCCGAGCCGCTTGCCACGCAGGATAAGCTGCATCCGGCCGACGTCGCGTTTCGAGTAGACGCGTGTGCTACCAATCCGCTGCGGTTCGACCAGTCCCTTGTCTTCGTAAAATCGCAATGTCCGCTGCGTGACGCCGAGTTGGCGCGCGACCTCCTGAATGCCCTTACCGGCATCGTCGACCGCGTGTTTGCGCACGACGGCCCGCATCGTATCGAGCGAGCTTTCCACGCGCGTGGTCATCGCGTCATCCAAAGAATGTGCCCCGGCATGTTCCGCGTTCCTGCTATCCAACATCTTGCCCACCCGTGGCGGAACACCAATCAAGCGCCTGCGGGCCCGTCAAGCGAGTCGCGCCCGTTCTTCCTCGACCAGTTCCTTCTTGGAAAGTTTGCCGATCAGCGTTTTCGGCAGGCTGTCGCGGATCTCGAACGCGCGCGGTACCTCGATCTTGTTGAGCCGCTCCTCCAGGAAATGTTGCAGGTCCGGGATGGCGAGTTCCATGCCTTCATGCAGCGCGACGAACAGCTTCGGCGACTGCCCGCGATAGGCGTCGGGGATGGCGATCGCGATCGCTTCCTTGATGGCGGGGTGCTGATAGGCGGCATCCTCGATCATGCGCGGGTAGACGTTGTAGCCGCCGCACAGGATGACGTCCTTGATACGATCGACCAGGAACAGATAGCCATCGGCGTCGAGATAACCGATATCGCCGGTGCGCAGCGCGCCATCGACAAACACCGCCTCGCTATCCTCGGGCTTGCGCCAATAACCCTTCATGATCTGCGGTCCGCGCGCGCAGACCTCGCCGCGCTCGCCCTCCGGCAGGATGGAGTGCGGAGCGGCTAATGCCCGGATTTCGAGGGTGGTGCCGGGGAAGCGTGGCCCGCAACTGTCGTCCTTGACCAATCCGTCGAGCGGGTTGCACGCGATGATCGGCGCGCTTTCCGACAGGCCGTAGCCCTCGACCACGCGCGCGCCGGTGCGCCGCTCGAATGTCTCGCGGATGTCGAGCGGCAGCGGCGCGCCGCCCGAGATGCAGGCGCGGACATGCGATAGGTCTGGGATCTGGTGCTTCGGCAATTCGTTCATCGCGCCATAGATTGTGGGCACGCCGAAGAACTGCGTCGGCGGTTTGCGTTTCATGGTGGCGAGCATCTGCGCCATGTTGAAACGCGGCAGCAGCACCATTTCCGCGCCGATTTCGACCGAGAAGTTGAGCACGGTGGTCAGCGCGAAGACGTGGAACATCGGCAATACGCCGAGCGTGCGGTCCTGGTACGGCTTGCGCCCGCCGACATGCACCAGCATCTGCGCGCTGTTGGCGGCAAGATTGGCGTGGGTCAGCATCGCACCCTTGGGCGTGCCGGTGGTCCCGCCGGTATATTGCAGCACCGCGACGTTGTGCGAGCTCATCTCGACGCGATCGGGCGCGGTATGGTTCGACAGCAGCGCGCGCAGCCGGATGGTATGGCTTTCGTCCGCGACGTGCGCGTGATCCTTGCGTTTGAAGAACTGGAAGCCGATCGCCTGCAAGGTCGGCAGCATGTCCGTCATGCCGCACAACACGATCTGTTCGATGCCGGCGGCGGAGGCGACCGCCTGCACCTTGCCGTGGATCACGTCGAGATCGGGCACCGCGATCATCCGCGTGCCGGAGTCGCGGATCTGATGGTCGAGCTCCGGCTTGGTGTAGAGCGGGTTGAACGGCACGACAATCGCACCGACCCGCAGCGCCGCGAAGTACAGCACCACATAATATGGACAGTTCGGCAGGCAGAGGCCGAAGCGGTCGCCCGGCTTCAGCCCCCGGTCCTGAAGTCCACGCGCCGCATGATCGACCAGTCTGCCGATCGCCTTGTACGTCCAGGTGCGTCCAAGAAAGTCGACCGCGATCCGCTCGGGCCATGTGGTGACCGCATGGTCGAGAAGATCGGTCAGCAGGCGCGGCCGGAACTCCGG
This sequence comes from Sphingomonas sp. BAUL-RG-20F-R05-02, assembly GCF_022662305.1. Classification (GTDB taxonomy): domain Bacteria; phylum Pseudomonadota; class Alphaproteobacteria; order Sphingomonadales; family Sphingomonadaceae; genus Sphingomonas. Next base: position 987,600 of record NZ_JAKNQH010000001.1, on the reverse strand, counting down.
TTCCGACGCGTCCAGGTGCGAGGATGCGAGTGTGGGCATGTCAGCGTTCCCGCATCAGAACCGCAACCGGCCGCCGAGCGACAGCACGACCGCGCTCGCCTTCTGCAACTCGCCGTTGACAAGGATCGGCGTTTGCGCAGCGGTGCCGGCGTATGCGGCGGTCAGCCGGTCGATCTTGGCGTTCTTGAACATGATGTACGACACCGCAGTGTCGAGCGTGAACGCCTTGGTGACGGCAATGCTCGCGCCGGTCGCGAAGTTCCAGCGGTCGGCATCCGGTACGCGCGCATCGCGGTCGCCGTCGCTGGTCGGGCTGTCGTCGTGCTGCACGCCCGCACGCAGCGTCAACTGCGGCGCGACCGCGACGTCGATGCCGCCGGCATAGCTCCATGTGTCGTGGTAGCCTTCGGGGATCGCAACGTTGAGCGGCGCGCCGATCCGGATCGCGTCGAATTCCGACCAGCCGGACCGCACCGCCTGCGCGTTGAGCGTGACCTTTGGCGACACCGCCGCGCGCGCGCCGAACGTCACCTGCCAGGGGGTGCTGAACCGCGCGTCGGTGGCGATACGGCTGTTCTGCGCCGCGAGTGGCCCCAGCAACCCGGTGGTCGTCACCGAACCTTTCAGGTTATGTTCGATCTTCGACTTGTAACTCGCCGCGAGCGTGATCGGCCCGGTGCGGAACTGCGCGCCAACCGTGTAGCCGAAGTCCCAGCCGTTGCCCTTCAACTCCTGATGCCCATCGGCGAGAAGGGGCGATAGGTTCGGCAGCGCGTTCGACAATTGCGCATCGGAATATTCGGCGTTGAGCGCCGCGCCGATCGCGATCTGCGGCGTCACCATGAAGGCGACCGAGGGCTGGAGATCGTAGGTGCGCAGCTTGGTGCGATCGGCGGTGTAGCGTACCCAGCTCGTCAGCGGGTAATCCGTCGTGAAGCTGAACGGCGAAGTCGCGGCCAGGCCGATGCTCAGGCGCGGCGTGATCGCGCAGGAAATTGCGCCTGAGGGTAGTACGCCGTTGCGGATCGGATTGGCGCTGCGGGCATCGCCGCCGACTGCCCGTGCCGGCTGGCCGGGGCGCACGATTACCGTACCCTGGTTGACGACGGTGCCCTTTGGCAAGATCCCGCTGACACCGAGCGAGCCTGCGCAGCCCTGCTGATCGGCGATCGACGCCGGGTTCCACCACAGCGACTCCGGTCCCTGATCGGCGACTTCGCCGGAGAAGGCGCGACCGGCGCCTTTCACCGACTGTTCCTGAAGGTAGAACGCACTCGCGTGGCCCGCGCCGGAATAGGCAAAGAACGCCACCGGCATCACCGCGAGCGAGGAGATCTTCCGAAAATTGCGCATATAATCCTCCATCCTACGTCTTTTCTTATGTCCGTGATCTTCGGATCAGCGGATCCGCGTCCAAACCTGCGTCTTGCACAGCGGCCACACGATGCAACCTTTCAGCTTGATCTGGTTGGCGCTCGTCGGGGTGAGCGTGGCGGTATAGGTGCCGCCGTCGTCGGCGTTGTAGATCGTGCCATCCGCCCACGCGTTGGATTTCCACGCGAAGCCTTCGAGGATCACCAGCCCCTTCAGCGCGCGCGACCGTTTCGCGGCATCCTTGTTCTTGATGTCCTTCAGGTGCGGATCGGCGCGCAGGCCATCCGAATCCATCAGCGATCCGCAGATCGATGCGCCGCATTTCGTGATCTCGACGACGCCGTGCCGCACCGGCGTCTGCCAGCGACCGATCGCCGCATCCGGGGTGGCCGTATAGGCCGCCGCTGCTGCCAAAAGCTCTAACATCCTCTCTCCTTCGACCATCGCGATACCGGTTGATCCGGCGTGCTGGCGCAGACGGTTCCGCTGTTTACGAAATCCGCGAATCGCAGTCTGCCGCAAAAATCAGTTGACGTATAGGTCAATTATCGCACCATTAGGGGATGGTGAGCGGGACGGTGATTCCCGCGTCCTTTGGAGAGGCTGTTCGATGCGCGACGTGGTTATCGCGGGCTATGCCCGCTCTCCCTTTCATCTGGCGAACAAGGGTGCGCTGGCGCGGGTCCGCCCGGACGATCTCGCCGCGAGCGTGATCCGCGGGCTGATCGAACGCACCGGCGTGAAGGCGGAGGATATCGAGGATATCATCCTCGGCTGTGCCTTTCCCGAGGGCGAGCAGGGCTTCAACATCGCGCGGCTGGTCGGGCTGCTTGCCGATCTGCCGCTGTCGGTCGGCGGCATGACGGTGAACCGGTTCTGCGGATCGTCGATGAGCGCGATCCACATCGCCGCCGGCCAGATCCAGCTTGGTGCGGGCGAGGCGTTCATCTGCGCGGGCGTCGAGGCGATGAGCCGGGTGCCGATGATGGGCTTCAACCCGCTGCCCAACCCCGCGCTTGCCAAGAAGAGCGACGCCTACATGGGCATGGGCGACACCGCCGAGAACGTCGCGACCAAGTATCAGATTACGCGCGCCCAGCAGGAAGCGTTCGCGGTGACGAGTCAGGACAAGGCGGTGGCGGCGATCGCGGCGGGCAAGCTCGACGCCGAGATCGTACCGATCACCACCAAGGCGGGTGTGGTCGACAAGGACGGCACGCCGCGCCCCCGCACCACGGCGGAGGCGCTCGCCGGGCTGAAGCCCGCGTTCAGCCAGGACGGCACGGTGACGGCGGGCACCGCCTCGCCGCTCACCGACGGCGCCAGCGCGGTGCTGGTGACGAGCGAGGACTATGCGCGCGCCAACGGCCTGACGATCCTCGCGCGGATCAAGTCGGTGGCGGTGTCGGGCTGCTCGCCCGAGATTATGGGGATCGGTCCGGTTGAGGCGTCGCGCAAGGCGCTGGCGCGGGCGGGGGTCGAGGTTGGCCAGCTCGACGTGGTGGAACTCAACGAGGCATTCGCCAGTCAGGCACTCGCCTGCATCGGCGATCTCGGGCTCGATCAGGCCAAGGTCAATCTTGACGGCGGCGCGATCGCGATCGGCCATCCACTCGGCGCGACCGGCGCGCGTATCGTTGGCAAGGCGGCGGCGCTGCTCAGCCGCGAGGGCGGCAAATACGCGCTCGCCACCCAGTGTATTGGCGGCGGGCAGGGCATCGCCACCGTGCTGGAGGCGGTGGAATGAGTGACACGATCGCAAAAGTCTGCGTGATCGGCGCGGGCACGATGGGTGCGGGCATCGCCGCGCAGGTCGCCAATGCCGGGGTGCCGGTGCTTCTGCTCGACATCGTCCGCGACGCGGAGGATCGCAACGCAGTCGCGGCGGGGGCGGTGGCAAAGATGCTCAAGACCGAGCCGGCACCGTTCATGTCGAAGGCGGCGGCGAAGCTGGTCGAGGTCGGCAATATCGAGGATGATCTCGCCCGCGTCGCCGAGTGCGACTGGATTGTCGAGGCGATCGTCGAGCGGATCGACCTCAAACAGGCTCTTTACGAGAAGATCGAGGCGGTGCGCCGCCCCGGCACGGCGGTGTCGTCGAACACCTCGACCATCCCGCTCGCGCACCTGACCGAAGGCCGGTCGGAGACCTTCGCGCGCGATTTCCTCATCACCCACTTCTTTAATCCGCCGCGCTACATGCGGTTGCTTGAGATCGTCTCGGCACCGCAGACCGATGCCGCGCTGGTCGCGCGTGTCGCCGATTTCGCCGATCGCCGCATGGGCAAGACCATCGTCCACGCCAAGGATACCCCCGGCTTCATCGCCAACCGCGTCGGCACCTTCTGGATCCAGGCGGCGATCAACGCGGCGTTCGAGCTCGGCCTCACCGTCGAGGAAGCTGATGCGATCGCCGGCAAGCCGATGGGCGTGCCTAAGACCGGCGTGTTCGGGCTGGTCGATCTGGTCGGCATCGACCTGATGCCGCATCTGCAGAAGAGCCTGACCGGGACGCTCGCGAAGGACGATCCCTATCAGGCGATCTCGGCGATCCCGCCGCTGATCGAGCGGATGATCGCCGACGGCTATACCGGCCGCAAGGGCAAGGGCGGTTTCTACCGGCTCAACCGCGAGGCGGGCAAGCGCAAGGAAGCGATCGATCTCACCACCGGCGAATACCGCCCGGTCGTCGCTCCGGCGTCGCTGCCGGGCGCGGCGGCGAAAGGCGATCTCGCCGCGCTGCTGAGCGTTCCGGGCAAGGTCGGTGCATACGCCTGGGCGATCCTCGGCGCGACGCTCTCCTATGCCGCCAGCCTCGTGCCGGACGCGGCGGACGATGTGATCGGCGTCGATACCGCGATGAAGCTCGGCTACAACTGGACGTACGGCCCGTTCGAGTTGATCGATAAGATCGGCGCGGCCAAGCTCGCAGAGCGGCTGGCGGCAGAGGGCAAGCCGGTGCCGCCGATCCTCGGCCTCGCGGGGGAGCGCAGCTTCTACCGGGTGGAGGACGGCAAGCGCCAGTTCCTCGGCCTCGACGGCGACTATCACGACGTGGTGCGCCCCGCGGGCGTGACCCTGCTCGCCGATGTGAAGCTCACCGCCAAGCCGCTGGTCAAGACCGGCTCCGCCGCGCTGTGGGATGTCGGTGACGGCGTTGCCGCGCTCGAATTCGCCGGCAAGATGAACGCGCTCGACGGAGAGGTGATGAAGGCGATCGGCCTCGCCATTCCGATCGTGTCTGAGAAGTTCAAGGCGCTGGTGATCTACAATGAGGGCAGCAACTTCTCGGCCGGTGCCAACCTCGGCCTCGCCATGTTCGCGCTCAACATCGCGGCGTGGGGGGAGATCGACAAGCTCGTCGCCGGTGGTCAGGAGGCGTACAAGGCGCTGAAATACGCACCGTTCCCGGTGGTGAGCGCGCCGTTCGGCATGGCGCTGGGCGGGGGGTGCGAGATCCTGCTCAACAGCGATGCGGTGCAGGCACATGCCGAGACCTATACCGGTCTGGTCGAATGCGGCGTTGGCCTCGTCCCCGGTTGGGGCGGCTGCGGCGAGATGATCGACCGCCTCCGCAGCGCAGCCGGCATGCCGAAGGGGCCGATGCCCGCCGTCGCCAAGGTGTTCGAAACCGTCTCAACCGCGACCGTATCCAAATCCGCTGCGCAGGCGAAGGAGATCGGCTTCCTGCGGCCCAACGACGGCGTCACCATGAACCGCGACCGGCTGCTCGCCGACGCCAAGGCCAAGGCACTATCGCTGGTCGATGGCTATCAGCCGCCCAAGCCACCCGAGTTCCGCCTGCCTGGGCCGAGCGGCCGCACTGCGCTCGACATGGCGGTGAAGGGCTTCCAGAAGCGCGGCCTCGCCACCGAGTATGACGGCGTCGTCTCGGGCTATCTCGCCGATGTGCTGACCGGCGGCGAGGCAGATCTGGTCGATACCGTCACCGAAGCCGACCTGCTCGCGCTCGAACGCAAGGCCTTCGCCAAGCTGGTGCGCGACCCCCGCACGCAGGCGCGGATCGAGCATATTCTCGACACCGGCAAACCGCTCCGCAATTGAGAGACCGCACCCATGCAAGTCTATGACGCCCCGCTGCGCGACATGCGCTTCGTCCTCAACGAGCTGCACACCGACGATGGCTTCGGGGACATCCCCGCGCTCGCCGAGTTTACGCCCGATCTGACCGACGCCGTGCTGGAGGAAGCCGCGCGGTTCAGCCGCGAGATACTCGCACCGCTTAACCGGTCGGGCGATGAGGAGGGCTGCCACTACGAAAACGGCGTCGTGCGAACGCCCGAGGGCTTCAGGGAGGCGTACCAGCAGTTCGCCGATAGCGGCTGGACGTCGCTCGCCGCCGATCCGCAGTGGGGCGGGCAGGGCTTGCCCGAGGCGCTCAACAAGCTGGTCGAGGAGATGAGCTGTTCGGCCAACCTCTCGTTCGGCCTGTATCCCGGCCTTGCCGCCGGCGCGACCACGGCGATCATGGGCTATGCCAGCGAGGACCTCAAACAGGCCTATTTGCCCAATATGGTCAGCGGCAAATGGTCGGGCACAATGTGCCTGACGGAAGCGCATTGCGGCACCGATCTCGGCATGTTGCGCACCCGCGCGGTGCCGCAGGACGACGGCAGCTACCGTATCACCGGCTCGAAAATTTTCATCTCGGCGGGTGAGCATGACCTGACCGAGAACATCGTCCACCTCGTGCTCGCGCGGCTGCCCGATGCGCCCAAGGGCGTGAAGGGGATCAGCCTCTTCCTGGTGCCGAAGTATCTCCCCAAGGACGATGGCTCGGTCGGCCCGTCGAACGGCGTGCTGTGCGCCAATATCGAGCACAAGATGGGTCTCAAAGCCTCGGCGACGTGCCAGATGAATTTCGAGGATTCGACCGGCTGGCTGGTCGGCGAGCCGAACAAGGGCATGGCCGCGATGTTCACAATGATGAACACCGAGCGCGTCTCGGTTGGCATTCAGGGGCTTGGCGTCGGTGAGGCGGCGTATCAGGCGGCGGTGTATTACGCGAAGGATCGGCTGCAGGGCCGTGCGCTGTCGGGCGTCAAGAACCCGGACGGCCCCGCCGATCCGATCATCGTCCATCCCGACGTGCGCCGCATGCTGATGACGATGCGCGCGTATAACGAAGGGTGCCGCGCGTTGTCGGCATGGGTGTCGCGCGCGCTCGACGCGGAGAAACATTCGCCCGACCCGGAGGTGCGGCAGCGCGCGGAGGATTTCGTGGCGCTGATGACGCCGGTGGTGAAGGCGCTGTTCACCGATCTCGGCCACGAAAGCGCGCATCTCGCGGTGCAATGCTACGGCGGCCACGGCTACATTCGCGAGAGCGGTGTCGAGCAATATGCCCGCGATGCCCGGATCGCGATGATCTATGAAGGCACCAACGGCATTCAGGCGCTCGATCTGGTCGGCCGTAAGCTGGGCGCGCATACCGGGCGGTATCTGCGCAGCTTCTTCCATCCGGTGTCGCAGTTCATCGAGGAGAATAGTGGCGAGGGGCCGCTCAAGCCGATGGTCGACGGCCTCGCCCGGGCGTTCGGCGCATTACAGCTCTCCACCGCCACCATCGCGCAGCGCGGGCTCGCCGACCCTGAGGAAGCGGGTGCGGCCTCGACCGATTACCTGCGGCTGCTCGGGCTGGTAGCGATCGCCTATTGCTATGCCAAGGCGACCAAGCTGTCGGCGCTGAAGCTGATGTTCGGCGCGGAGGACAAGGCGTTCTACGACGCCAAGATCAAGACCGCGACGTTCTTCTACGAACGCATCCTGCCGCAGACCGCCGCCCTGTTCCTCCAGATCAAGGCGGGCAAGAAATCGATGATGGCGCTCGACGCGGAGGCGTTCTGACGCTGCCGGCAGTACTGACCGAGCGGCTCGCCATCCCGGCGATCGTCGCGCCGATGTTCCTCGTTTCTGGCGTGGAACTGGTGGTGGCGTGCTGCTCGGCGGGGCTGCTCGGCACGTTTCCGGCGCTCAACGCGCGGACGGGTGACGATCTCGAACGCTGGCTGGACGCGATAGAGAGCCGGCTGGGCGCCGAGGCCTCGCCATTCGGCATCAATCTGATCGTCCACAAGAGCAACGTCCGGCAGGAGGCCGATCTTGCCCGCATCGTCGGGCACAAGGTGCCGGTGGTCATCACCTCTCTTGGCGCGGTGCCTGATATCGTCGCGGCGGTGCATTCGTACGGCGGCATCGTGCTGCACGACGTCATCAACGTCCGCCATGCGGAAAAGGCAGTCGCCGCCGGCGCGGACGGGCTGATCGCGGTGTGCGCGGGTGCGGGTGGTCATGCCGGCACGCTCAGCCCGTTCGCCTTGGTGGCGGAAATCCGGTCGTTCTTCGACGGACCGCTCGCGTTGGCAGGCGCGATTACCGAGGGGCGGCACATCGCCGCCGCGCGGATGATGGGCGCCGATCTCGCCTATCTCGGCTCCCACTTCATCGTGGCAGAGGAGAGCATGGCAAGCGACGCGCAAAAGGCGATGATGATCGGCGCGCGCGCCGCCGATATCGTCCATACCGACCGCGTAACCGGCGTTGCCGCCAATTTCCTCAAGCCCAGCCTCGACGCTGCGACCCTGCCGGATGCGCATGGCGGCCTCTCGCTTGCCGAGGAAGCGCGCGCGTGGAAGTCGATCTGGTCGGCGGGGCACGGCGTAGGCGCGGCGCAGGCGGTACAGCCGGCGCGCGCGCTGTGCGCAACGCTGATCGCGCAGTATCGGGAGGCGTGTGCATGAGCGGGCTGGACGAGATACGCGCGATGATCGCGGCCGGTGAACGCCCGCCGATGATGGAACTGCTCGACATCGACCTTGCCGAAGTCGAGCACGGCTACGTCGTCTTTACCGCTACGCCGAGCGGATTGCATTACAACCCGCTTGGCATCGTCCACGGCGGGTTTGCGGCAACGCTGCTCGATTCCGCCTGCGGGCTCGCCGCAAGCAGCGCCACCGCTGTGGCGATGAATTGCGTTACGCTGGAGATCAAGATCAGCTACCATGCCGCGTTGACCGCACGGTCTGGTGAAGTGCGCGCGGTTGGTCGGTTATTGTCGCTCGGCAAGCGGGTCGCCTATACCGAGGCGAAGCTGCTTGGGGCGGATGACAAGCTGTATGCCTCCGCTACGTCGACTCTGCTGCTGTCAGAACGGCGTTCGGACTTCGGCTAGATAACCGCGCCGAAATACTTGCAGCCCTGCCGGTACCCAAAGCTGCCGCCCGGACAGACGTTCAGGCCGCGCGGGCAACCTGCCGCGCTTCGGCATCGTTGGCGGCGCTAGGGGCATCGACCATGGTTTTGCTCCGCATCGAGAGCAGCAGGTAGACAAGCGTGAACATCTTAGACCTCTGGGTTTGCTGCATTGCAACGTCACCGGCGATATGATCGGCCGAGGGTGCCGTGACAAATGCGAAGATCGCGTTCGCAGTTGCACAATATGAGTTCAGCGATGATTGCGAGGTGATCGTCCGCCGCGCTCGATGACGCACGTAAGCGTCACGATCTTTCGATTGGCTCTGGAAATCCGCGCCAGCTTTGCATATAGGCCGCGCTTCGCTGTCCGGCTAAGCCGGTTGCCTTGCGGGCGTGGTGAAATTGGTAGACGCGCGGGACTCAAAATCCCGTTCCGAAAGGAGTGTCGGTTCGACCCCGACCGCCCGCACCAAAGCCGAAGACTTGAAGTGGCCTAGGCCCGAGGCGCCTTCAGGCTTCGCTATGCGTACGCAAATAGAGCGCCACGATACGTTCTGCGGCGGTTATGAACAGGGTCTCATTAAGACGGTTTGGTGATGATGCTGTCGAGTGCGGCGGCAACCGTCGGGTGATAGGTTGCGCGCGCGGTCGCGAAGATGCGGCGAGCGATCGGTTGACCCCATGGGCCTTGCGCCATCAGCCCACGGTACAGTGGGAACACGAACAGCCCGCGCCCGATCGTGTGGAGATAATGATCCAAGGCCGGCACCACCGGGTCGTAGTGATTGGAGATCGCAAGGCTGAACCACGCAAAGCCGATATAGGCGCTGGGCGATCTGGACAGGCCCCACGCCGAATCCATTTCGGCGAGCCGGGCGGGCGACTGCTTGCGCGGCAGCCCGTTAAGGAAGCGCAGCCACTCCTGCGTACTCCATTTCGACCTATCGAGCGACGTCGCGGGCGCACCGGCGTCGAACGCGGCGAGCTTTGTGTCGATCGCCGCGAGAGTCGCTGAACGGACATGGACGGCATTGTCGGGCAGGCCCGGTTGGTAGGCCCAGCGGTCGAGTTGCAGGTCCTTCTCCAGCGCGACATCGCCGTGGATCAGATTGGCGCGCAGATCGGCAAGGAAGCCGGCGGTCGTCTGCGGCTGGAAAGCGTGACGATCGAAATAGCTGCGCAGATACGCGTCCCATTTCGCCCGTCCGACGCGGTACTCGATGGTGCGCAGGAAGGTCGCGCCCTTGTTGTAATCGAGCTCGCCGTAGGTGCCGTTCGGGTCGCCATGTAGGCGTGTCGAAGGTGCATCCGGTCCACCGGCACCCTTCAGATCCCGTTGGAGGTTATCCCAGCTCAGATCGGCCAGCGTTGCCGCACGCTCCTTTCCGTACACCGCTTCGTCGATGCGGTTTTCGAAATAGGTGGTGAAACCCTCGTTCAGCCAGACGTCCGACCAGGTCGCGTTGGTGACCAGATTGCCCGACCAGCTATGCGCGAGTTCGTGGGCGATCACGTCGACGTTTGACTTGTCGCCGGTCAGGATCGTCGGCGTAGCGAAGGTGAGGGTGGGGTTCTCCATACCGCCGTAGGGAAACGACGGCGGCAGCATCAGGATGTCGTAGCGGCCCCAACGATACGGCCCGTACAGCGCACTCGCCGCCGCCACCATCTTCTGCGTATCGTCGAGTTCGGCGGCGGCGCGTGCCAGCGTGGCGGGTTCGGCATAGATTCCGGTAGTGGGACCGAGCGGCTTGAACGCGAGATCGCCGACCGCGAGCGCGATCAGATACGGCGGCACAGCATGCGGCATGTTGAAGGCGAAGCGCTTCTCACCCTTGCCCGCAGGCTCGCCCTCAGGCGTGAGGCGGTTGGCGCTCATCACCGCCATCATGCTGGCGGGGACGGTGATGTGCGCGGACCAGCTCTGCCGGATACCGGGACTGTCCTGCGTGGGGATCCAGCTCCGGTTGTTGGTCGGCTCGCCCTGGCTGAACAGGAACGGCTTGGACTTGCCGGCGGTGAGCGCAGGCGGCAGCCATTGCAGCGCGCTCGCTTTCGGCGCGGACGTGTAGGTGACGACGATCCGCCGCGCCGCGCCGATGCGAACGGTGAGCGGCGCGCCTTTTTCCGCGACGCTCGCGCCGACGGTATAGGGCAGCGCGCGGCCGTCGGTGTCTGTGATGCGGGCGATGACGAGCCCGTCGTCGTCCAGAACGATCCGGTCGGCACCCGGTTTGGCGAGAATGTCGAGCGTGGCGGTGCCGCTCAGGCGCTGCGTGGCGAAGTCGGCGGTGAGATCGAGATCGACATGCGTAACGCGCGCCGTTTCAGGTTGCGCAAAGGATAGCGTGTCCCGCGCTTGCGGCGTGGTGAGGATCGGAGCGGGGATGGGGAGCGATGCTGGCGCGGCGGCTGCGAGTACGAAAAGAGCTGGAACCATGGCGCCAATGCTATCCGGTCTTGCGCCGTGCGCAAAGTGGGCTGCAGCCGGCGCGCACGTGCCATGATGATTGTTCGTGTTTGTTTGGCGACTGATGCTGCCTGCTTTCCGACATCGCCCGATGAGCATAACTCTCGCCTACAGGTAATTATGATCCGATCCGCTCTTGTCGTGCTGCTCCTGATCCAGTCGTTGGCCTCAGTTCATGCTCAGGCCGCAGGTTCCTACCGTTCCGGCATCACGAAAACGGAGGATGCGTGGCAAATAGGCCCAATTGAGATCGGGCCACGGGAATGCACGCACCCGACCCCCGAGGGCATGCGGCCTTACACTTTGTGCCTCGCCGAAACGGCCCACGACGAGACAGAGCGCCGTTTGCAGCTCACGCTCAAAAACCTCCATGCTAAAAAGGGTTCGCGTGCTTCGTCGCGCCTCCAGATCGAGCAGCAGAGATGGGATCTGCAGAGACGCCGCTTGTGCGCCATTAAAGCTTCCCAAGCCCCAACTCCTGAGTTCGCCTGCGCCGAATTCACCTGCCTCGATAGGGCCGCTGACTCGCGGATCGCACGTCTCGCCGCAATAGCGAACGGCAGCTATCCACCATCTCAAGCCATTCACGAGCGGCGATGCGCGCGCTAAACTCCGAACTGTAGCGGGACGACTCGAGCTACGTTGATCGGAGATCAAGGCATGCTTGTCGCGTTGCTCGCCTCACTCAGCGTTCCTGCGCCACCGACACTGCCGGGCTATTCTCGCGCGGAGATCGTTTCTTTTAAGGTTGAGCAAATCTTGTGCGCTAACGGTCCCGTCGCGACTGGTGATCTTGTCCGGCCGCGGACGACGGTCTGGACGCGGTACGGTTCCGTTTCCGATGCGGCACCGCCGCCGACGTACCGGTTCGATTTCGCAATCGATGGGCAAGGGCGCGTGCGCACGATCCGGCGCGATGCTACTCCGCCACCAACCTATTATTTCGACGCGAGCGATCTCGCGCCCTCGCTTGCCGCCTCGCGTTTCCCTGCCGGCGCCCCACACGACAGATGCTCCATTCGCTATAAAGCGTCATGTGATCCAATCGAAACGGCGGCCATGTCGGACCTGTACGAACTGGCAAGCCGGCCCGAGCCGGCGGGGAACGCGCCAAGCCTGTACGAGCGGGTGCGACCTGCGGGATCAACCTGCCCCCGGGAACCGGGCCAATACCGCCGGCTGAACCTGCCGGCGTTCGAAAAAATGCGGCCAATTTCCGGCGATCCCGCTTGGGTGTTCTTTGCCTTTGACGTTGATGCCCGCGGCAAGCCGGCCGATGTGCGTGTTCTTGGAACATCCGGTGATGCAGAACTGGACGCAGCGGGGCGTCATGCCTTGCTTGCGAACCGCTATGCGCCCGGGCCTGGCTACCGCGGCTGCACGTACCACTTCCACCTGTCGGACGTGACCGACCATCCTGCACCCGACTTGCCTGCCGACGCACCTGGCGGTTCAGCAGATCAACCCGGATGCATGGTCGACCCGAAGTCGATCTCCGGCCTGCTAAACGGAAGCGCTTATCCAACGCCGTTCGCGCGGCGTCGGATCGAAGGGGTGGCGATCGTCGGTTATGACACGGCACCGTGGGGTGCGGTCGGGAACGTAAAGGTGCTTCTGTCGGAACCGGATGAAATGTTCGGTACCGTAGCGCGCGATGCCTTCATGAACGCCCACGTGGCAGAGGGCGCCACCGGGCAGCGGGGATGCGTTCAGCGCGTGAAGTTCAAGTTGCCGCCCGCGTACTCCGCAAGGCGCAGTCTTCCTGTCATCGCCAGACACCCTGATTAAAACGGTTGCCGATGTTTTCCGGCAAGCTCGCGGGATCACCGTAGCCGCCTGTTCTTGCACCTATGTCAGACCGCAGGCTTTTCGCGCTCGTCGCAACGGGATCGGACTAGCTCTTCGGCTATATCGACCTCAGGCAAGCGTGAGGTAGATCTCCGCCTCCAAGACCCACGCACCGGCTGTCGCACGCCACTTGGCGGAGTAGGCACCGGACGCCACCACGGTTCCTGCAACGGCGCCTTGCCAATGGCCATGTTCGAGCGCGATCGGTTCGACGGACGAGGCAACGACCGTGTCGGGCGTGCGGGTATAGATGGTGCGCGAGGGCGCGGCGAACTCGCGTTTCCATGCCGCGAGCTGCGCCTTGCGACCCGAGATGACGGCGCTGTCGGTGCCGGTAATGAGGATCACGTCCGCTGCCAGCAAAGGTCCGATCGCGGCAAGGTTCGCTTCCGCCAGCGCGCGGTTGAAGGCGGCGCGGCGCGTCCGGATGGCAAGATCGGCACTCATCGGGCGAGCTTCACTAGCGCGGTGTCGAGCGCTTGCAGAAAGCGCGAGCGGTCGGTCTTGGCGAAGGGTGCTGGGCCGCCGATCACGTCGCCGCCGGCGCGCAGGTCGGCCATGATCGCGCGGGTGGCGATCGCCCCGCCGATCGAGCTGGCGGTGAACGGCTTGCCGGTGGGGGCGAGCACGGTCGCGCCGGCCTTCAGCGCGCGATCGGCGAGCAGGATGTCGGCGGTGACGACGACGCTCGCGCTATCCGCCTGTTCGGCGATCCAGTCGTCGGCGGCGTCGAACCCGTCCGACACCACCACGCGGCTGACCAGCGGATGCTGGGGAATGCGGAAGTGGCTGTTGCTGACGATCACCACCGGTACCGCACGGCGGTAGGCGACCTTGTAGATCTCGTCCTTGACCGGGCAGGCGTCGCCATCGACGAGGATGCGGGGGGTAGTGGCCGTCATGCGTGTTTCCCGGAGGTTCGTCCAGAAGGAGGCGGGTGTTACGCCGCGATCCCCTCCAGCGATTCACTGATCTCGAACCACACCGCCTCGGCGGCTTCCAGCTTCTTCGAAACCGTCGCGTGTTCCTTCTTGCGGGCATGTTCGTTCATCCGCGCCAGCCACGGCTCGGCGGCGGATGGATCGGCGATCGCGCGGTCGATCGCGTCGCGCTGGCGGGTGAGCTTGGCGACGAGCGCCTCCGCCTCGTGTGCGCGCTTCTTGAGCGCGTCGGCCTGACGGCGGGCCTCGTCGGCGGCCTTGTCGACCGGCTTGGCCTTCTTGGCACCTTCGCCGCTGGTGGGATCGCCCGCCAGCACGAAGGCGATGTAATCCTCCATGCTGCCGTTATATTCGCGTGCCGTGCCGTTATCGACCAGCACCAGCCGGTCTGCGGTGAGTTCGACCATGTGGCGATCGTGGCTGACGAGGATGACCGCGCCGTCATAGGCGTTCAATGCCTGCACCAGCGCCTCGCGCGCATCGACGTCCAAGTGGTTGGTCGGCTCGTCGAGGATCAGCATGTGCGGGGCGTCGCGGGTGATGAGCGCGAGTGCGAGGCGGGCGCGTTCGCCGCCCGACAGTTTGCCGACTTTGGTGACCGCCTTGTCGCCCTGGAAGCCGAACCGGCCAAGCTGCGCGCGTACCGCCGCCGGGGTCTTGCCGGGCATGACGCGGACCATGGTTTCGAGCGGCGTGTCGTTGCCGTCAAGCTCCTCGACCTGATACTGGGTGAAGTAGCCGACGCGCATCTTGCCGCTCGAAGTCATCCCGCCATCGAGCGGGGCGAGTTGTGCGGCGAGCAGGCGGGCGAGCGTGGTCTTGCCGTTGCCGTTGCGCCCCAGCAGCGCGACGCGATCATCGGGGTCAAGCCGCAGGTTGAGGCGCTGGAGGATCGGCTTCTCGTTATAGCCGACCGCCGCCATATCGAGCGTGATGAGCGGCGGCTTCAGCTCGTCGGGGCTGGGGAATTCGAACGACAGCGTGGGGTCTTCCGCCATCGATGCGATCGGCTGCATCTTAGCGAGCATCTTCTGGCGCGACTGCGCCTGTTTCGCGGTGGAGGCGCGCGCCGAATTCTTGGCGATATATTCCTGCAGCTTCGCACGCTGCGCGTCCTGCGACGCCTTCGCGGCCGCCAATTGCGCGGCGCGTTCGGCGCGTTGCCGTTCGAAGCTGTCGTAATTGCCCGAGTACATCGCGACGCGGCCGCCCTCGACGTGGAGGATCGTGTCGACCACGTTGTTGAGCAGATCGCGCTCGTGGCTGATGACGACCATCATGTTGGGGTATGACTTGAGGAAGTTCTCGAGCCACAAGGTCGCTTCGAGGTCGAGGTGGTTCGACGGTTCGTCGAGCAGCAGCAGATCGGGCTCGGAGAACAGCAGCGCGGCGAGCGCGACGCGCATCTTCCAGCCGCCCGAATAGCTGTCGAGCGGGCGGTTCTGCATCTCCTCGTCGAAGCCGAGCCCGACCAGGATCGAGGAGGCGCGCGACGGCGCGGTATAGGCATCGATCGCGCCCAGCCGCTCGTAGATTTCGCCGAGGCGGTCGGCATCCTCGCACGCTTCCGATTCGGTCAGCAGCGACGCGCGTTCGACATCGGCGGCGAGCACGGTTTCTACCGGCGTGGCGGTGCCCTGCGGCGCGTCCTGCTTGAGATAGCCGATGCGCGTCTTGCGCGGCATCTCGATCTCGCCATTGTCGGGGTCGATCGAGCCGATCATCACCTTCATCAGTGTCGACTTGCCCGCGCCGTTGCGGCCGATCAGCCCGACGCGGCTCTTGCCGGGAAGCGCCGCGGACGCATTGTCGAGGATCGTCCGTCCACCGAGGCGCACCGTGATACCGTTGATATTGAGCATGGCGCAGCGCTTATCATGCAGCGCAGCATTCGTCACCCCGCCCCCGGCTCGCCGCGATCGAGGATCGGAGGTGGAACAATACCTCAGTCTTAGCGTTAAGACGTGCAGTATCGGCGATGAGGTGAGTAAGGAGGTTCGCCCATCGCCATGAGGGAGTATCCGCTATGAACGGTGTCATCTATTTCCGGGCCGACCATGAACTGATCGGCCGCGTCATCGCCGAGAAGCTGCGCCGCCGCACCGATCGGAACCGGCTCGACGACAGTTTCAGTGTGGCCGGCCCGCGCCACAAGAGTGCGCTCGCCGCCTGATCGTCGGTTTCGAAGTCCATCCCGCCAGCTTCGCGCCCAGGCGTTCCTAACCGCCAGCATGGCGACTCGTGGGGCGCTTAGCGGCGCAGCGTGATGGTCGCCGTCAATCCGCCGCCGACCCGGTTGGCGAGCAGGATGTCTCCGCCCGCCTCGCGCACGATCGCACGCGCGAGCGCAAGGCCGAGCCCGATCCCTCCGGTATCCTTGTTGCGCGAGTTTTCGAGGCGGGTGAACGCCTCGAAAACGTCGTTCAGGCGATCCTCAGGGATGCCGGGCCCCCGATCGCACACGATGATGCGAACCTGATCGGGTTGTTCGGCAAGCTGCACGTCCACCTCGCTGCCGTACTTCAGCGCATTCTCGATGAGGTTACGCAACGCCCGCCGCATCAGCGACGGGCGCAGCCGCATCCGCAGCCGCGCGCGCTCCTCGAACGCGACATTTTCGCCGAGATCGAGGAAATCGTCGACCACTGCCTCGACCAGCGCGGCCAGATCGACCTCGGTAAGGGGTTCGCTTGGCCGCCCCAGCCGGGCGAGCGACAGGATATCGTCGAGCATGCGATTCATCTCGGCGATGGTCTCAGCCATGCGCAGCCGGTCGGTATCGTCGTCGACCGATTCGATGCGAACCCTCAAGGCCGCAAGTGGTGTGCGTAGATCGTGCCCGATCGCCCCAAGCATCCGGTCCTTCTCGTCCAGCATGGCGGTAACCCGCAGCCGTAACGCATTGAATGCGGCGATCACGTCGCGCACGTCCTGCGGCCCGGCTTCAGCGAGCGCGTCGACCGATCCGCCGGGGCGAAATCCGCGCGCCGCAAAGGCGAGTGTGCGCAGCGGCTTAGAAATCTGCCGCGCGGCGACCAGCACTGGCACGAGCACGACGATGTAGAGAATCACCGTTTGCCAGATCAGCCGCCAGAAGATCCAGTCGTTGCCGCCGAACCACGGCACCGACAGCACCAGCCAGTCCTTGCCCGGCCGCTCGACGGCGATCATCAATTCGCCGCCCGCACGGCGGAAGCGTTCGCGGCGTTCCTTGCCGGTGTAGCGCAGCCGGAAGTCGTCGGGCACGAAGCGGTGCACCTCCGTCTCGACACGGCCGGCGTTCAAACCGGCTTCGCCAAGCGCAGTCCGCAGACTTTGTTCGATGTCTCGGCGATGCTCGCCCGTCGGCGACACGGGCGAGCTGGCGGCACTCCGCACGCGTCCACGATCGAAGCGGGTAGGCTTGGCGAACGTATTGCGCTCGACCGCATCGGCGATGCGCGCGACCACCGGCCCGGTGGTACCATCAATCCGCGCGCGTTGACGTTCCTGAAGGATGAGCGCGAAGTTGATCGCCTGCGCCACGAACAGCGCAACCGCGATGACAAGCGCCATCTGACCCGACAGGCTGCGCGGCCACAGGCGCGGGCGGAACCTCAAAGGCGAGTAACCTCCGCGGCCAGTGTGTAGCCACCGCCCCATACCGTCTTGATGAGTTCGGGATTTTTGGGATCTTCTTCGATCTTGCGGCGCAGGCGGCTGACCTGATTGTCGATCGCGCGGTCGAACGCCGCCGCCTCGCGCCCCTGCGTCAGATCGAGCAACTGGTCGCGGGTGAGGACCTGGCGCGGGCGCGTCACCAGTGCGTGGAGTAGATTATACTCGCCGGTCGACAGCGGCACCGACACGCCGTCGTGATCGACCAGCGCGCGTTCGCCCGATTTCAGCACCCATCCGGCAAAGGCGAACGACCCAGCGGCGGGGGCGTGTTGCCGCACGCCACCGGCGGCGGCGCGGCGCAGGATCACCTTGATGCGCGCGGTGAGTTCGCGCGGGGAAAACGGTTTCACCACGTAATCGTCGGCGCCGATCTCCAACCCAACGATGCGGTCTGTCTCCTCCGTCTTGGCGGTGAGCAGGATCACGGGCGTGTCGCCGGTCGCGCGGATGTGACGGCACAGGCTGAGCCCGTCCTCGCCCGGCATCATGATGTCGAGGATGACGAGATCGATCGCATACGCCGCCATCCGCATCCGCGCGCCTTCGGCGTCGCCGGCCTGCGTAACGCGAAAACCCTGCTTGGTAAGAAACTGCGCGAGCGGTTCGCGGATCGAACGCTCATCGTCGACGAGCAGGAGATGCGGCGTGTCACCCATGGGATCGGGGCTTAGCATAATGCTCCAGTCTGCCAAGTTCGCCGGGCGGGCAGGGGAGTACCCGCCCGGCAGGCCTGACCAGTCGGGGGTTTACTGGCCGGCATCTCGATCCGGTGCGCCTGCATCCGGCGGTGGCATGTCGCCACCCCGCATCGGCGGTCGACCGGCGCTCATCTCCGCCTGATCGATGAAACCGTCGTGGTTGGTGTCCATCTTGTCGAAGCGGCGGTCGGAGGCCGCGCGCATCTCCTCGCGACTGATCCGGCCGTCGTGATTGGTGTCGATCCGTTCGAGCCGCTCCTCGCCACGTGGGCCGCCAGGGGGCGGGGCCATGGCGCGATCGCCGGCCGGCTGACCGCCATTCTGTTCGCGGCGATCCCGGAACGCCTGCATCATCGCCTGCATTTCGTCCTGCGTGATGCGGCCGTCGTGATTGGCATCCATCTTCTGAAAGCGTTCGTCGGCGTCGGCCATGAACTGCGCCTTGGTTATGACGCCGCCCTGCGCGCGCTCCGCCATGCGGCCACGCAGTTCGTCGCCGGAAAGCTTGCCGTCGTTGTTGGCGTCCATCCGCTGGAACCGCTGTGCCGCCTGAGCGGCGAATTCTTCATGTGTGATGATGCCGTCGCCGTTGGCATCCGCGCTCGCCATCATGCCACCGCCGCGCTGCGCCACCGCCGCCGTGCCAGCCACCCCGGCGAACACCGATCCGGAAAGCGCTGCGGCCAGGAAAAGCCTATTCATGGTATGTCGTCCCTTATCGCTGAACCCGGGCTGATCCGGATCGTCGAGCATGGTCTAGACAAAGCCTGTGCCGTCGGTGTGTCAGCGGGCGGGGATAAGTGTCGCAATTTGTCGTCGGCGCCCAATCGGGCGATCGCGCGTTGGAGCGGCATGGCGCATAAGAAAGCTCATCTTCCAACCAAACTTTGTGTGGCCTGCGAGCGCCCCTTCGCGTGGCGCAAGAAGTGGGAGCGGGATTGGGAGAACGTGAAGTTCTGCTCGGATCGCTGCCGGGCAAGCGGTGCGAAGGCCAGCCCGCAGTGAGCGGATCAAGGCCGTAGCATCCGCGGCTCGATCACCAGCGCACGCCGTCACGCCTAATGAAATTGCGCCACCGTCGGTCGCTTCAGCCGAACGATACCCCACCACAGCACCGCGAGCGCCACTGCCGCCAACGCCGCCGCCAGCAGAAACGCCGCGCCCGGCGCGCCATGCTCCGCTCCGAACGCAAGCGTTTGGGTCATCACCAGCGGCCCGATCACCTCCGCCACGCTGCCGAGGCTTGCCATGCCACCTTGCAATGCGCCCTGATTGGCGGAGTCCACACCGTTCGACAGCAAGGCGTTGATGCCTGGAAACACCAGTCCCGTCAGCGAACCAAGCGCGATCAGTGCAAAGACCATCCACCCCGTGGTCGCGAAGGTGATCGCGGTGAACGTCGCGACCGCCACCGAAATGCCGATCATGACCGTGCCCAACTCGCCGAAGCGGCGGATCGCGCGTCCGGTGACGAACACCTGCGTCAGCGCCATCGTCACGCCTGAAGCCGCGAGCGACAGGCCGATCAGGTGCGGGCTCCAGCCGAAGCGGATCTCGCACCAGAATGCCCAGGTTGCGGGATAGACCATTTGGCCAAGCTGCCAGCAGAACGCGACGATCAGCAAGGGCGCGGCGCCGCCGGCGTGGAACAGCGGTTTGAACGCCCCGAAAGCATTCGCGCGCCGCCACGCGAACGGGCGACGATCGGCGGCCTCGAGCGTCTCCGGCATCGCGGCCGCCATCCAGCACGCGTTCAACACGGCGAGCGCTCCTGCGACGAGAAACGGCGCACGTGGCCCGAAGCCGGCGAGCAACCCGCCGATCGCGGGGCCGATGATGAAGCCCGTACCGAACGCCGCGCCCATCAGCCCGAACGTTTCGCCACGCTTCTCCGGAGGCGTCACGTCCGCCAGAACGGCGTTCGCGGGGCCGTAGATCGCACCCGCTACGCCGGCGATAATGCGGCCAAGGAACAGCCAGCCGATCGTCGGCGCGAACGCCATCAGCGCATAGTCAATCGCGAAAGCCACCATCGCCATCAGCAGCACCGGTCGTCGCCCGAACCGGTCGCCAAGATTGCCGAAGATGGGGCCGGCGAAGAATTGCGCGGCGGCGAACGCGATCAGCAGCGCGCCACCGGTTCGCGCCGCATCGGCGAGGCTGCCGCCCTTCAACTGCACGATCAGCGTCGGCAATACCGGCATGACGATGCCGAAGCCGATCGTGTCGATCAACACGGCCGCCAGTACGATCGGCACCGCGCGATGTTGGAAGCGCATGATCGTTACGAACCTCTCCGCCCCCGCGCCAGGTCCGGGCGCTACCACGGCGCGCCGTGTTAGAACAGCAGCTTGGCGCCAACGATGATGAGCGTCACCGCCAGGATCGCGCGCAGCACACCGTCCGGTACGCGTGTCGACAGCAGACTGCCGATAATGATGCCGGGCACCGATCCGACCAACAGCGCGCCGAGCAGGCTGAAATCGACCGCGCCCATCAGCCAGTGACCGATTCCGGCGATGAGTGTCAGCGGCACCGCGTGCGCGATGTCCGATCCGACGAGCCGGTTGGTCGGCAGCTTCGGGTACAAGGCCAGCAGTGCCGTCATGCCGATGGCGCCCGCACCCACCGAGGTCAACGCCACCAGCACCCCGAGCAACACGCCGAGGCTGATCGTCAGCGCGGCGATGCGCCCGGGCTGGATCTGGTCCATGACCGGCGCGAACCGAGCGACAATCACACGGCGGAACACCATGGCGATCGCCGTGAGGATCAGCGTTACGCCGAGGATTACGGTCACGGCTTTGCCGGTTTGCTGATAATGCGATCCGGCGAAACCGAGCACGAGCAACGTCATGATGGTGGCGGGCATGCTCCCGATCGAAAGCAGGCGTACCACGCGCCAATCGACCGTGCGGTTGAGACCATGAACCCCCGTACCCACGGTTTTGGTGGCGGAGGCGTAAAGCAGGTCGGTGCCAACCGCGGTCACCGGGTGGAAGTTGAACAAGATCACCAGCAGCGGTGTCATCAGCGATCCGCCGCCAACCCCGGTCAGGCCGACCAGCATGCCGATCATGAGGCCCGCCACCGAGTAAAGCGGATTATAACCGGCGAGAATCATTCAAAAGCCTCTGTTGCGATCGCGCTTGCCATCCGTAACGGCATGCACTGCCGATCGCGACCCCGCAACAAACAGAAGCTTTTGAAGCGCCGCGCCTGGGTTTGGGAGGCGACGCGCAGAGGGTTGCGCCGTCACCGTCAAGATCGCCGTAACGCCCGCTGGTCTTGGTGCGGCCGAGCGCGACATGTGTCTACTCCGCACCTTGATAACGGTCGTGAATTGGCGGCGCCGTTGGTTGCGGTGCGGCATGATCAAAGCCGAGAATGAGCCGACTAAAGCCGCTCAGCTTGACGAACCCTGCGCCGCACTCGATGCTGCACCTGCAAACAAAAAGGGGTGGTGCTGTGCTCAATCGACGGACTCGACACGTGATCGCGCTTTGCGGAGGCGCGGCGCTCACTCTTGCGGCAACCGGCTCCGTCACCGCCCGAAAGGCCGCTGTCGATCCGGCGCGCGCAATTCACGAACAACTCGTCGTGCTCGACACGCATTTCGATACGCCCGCCAACCTCGGGCGGCCGGGCTGGAGTATCATGGAGCGGCACGCCACCGATATCGACGGCGATCAGGTCGATTACCCGCGCATGGTGCAGGGTGGCGTGGATGGCGGGTTCTTCGCGATCTACACGCCGTCCGGCCCACGTACGCCGGCGGGAGACATCGCCGCGCGCGATTTCGGCATACAGCGCGCGGTGCAGATCCGCGAAATGGTTGCCAAGCACAGCGACGTCTTCTCGCTCGCGCTGAATGCCGACGATGCGGCGCGTGCGGTTGCCGCGCACAAGCGCTTCGTTTTCATGAGCATGGAAAACGGTTATCCCTTCGAAGGCGATCTCACGCTGATGCGCACGTTTCGCGGCCTCGGCGTGACGATGATGGGGCTCGTCCACTTCAAGAACAACGATCTTGCCGACAGCGCAACCGACGCCCCCGAGTGGCACGGCCTTTCGCCCAAAGGCAAGGATGCCGTCGCGATGGCGAACCGGCTCGGTGTGGTGCTCGACGTCAGCCATGCGTCGGACGACGTGCTGCGCCAAGTCGCGCAATTGTCGAGCGCACCGATCATCCTGTCGCATTCCGGCATGCGCGCGGTCCATAACAACCCGCGCAATGTGTCGGATGATGATGCCAAGCTGGTCGCGGCGAAGGGCGGCGTCATCCAGATCAACGCGTACAGCGGCTACATGGTCGATGCACCGGCCGCGAGTGCCGCGCGGGACGCGGCGATGAAGGAATTGATGACCGGCTATGAAAAGGCCGACACGATGACGGTCACGGAACGCCGGGCGCTCATCGCGCGCCGCAAGGCGATCCAGATGCAGTTCCCGGTAACGCGCGCGACGTTTGACATGTTCATGGCGCATCTGCTGCACGCGATCAAACTGGTCGGCATCGACCATGTCGGGATCAGCGGCGACTTTGATGGCGGCGGCGGCGTGGATGGCCTGAACGACATCACCGCCTACCCGAAGGTGACTGCGGCCCTGTTGAAAGCAGGCTACAGCCCGGCGGACATCGGCAAAGTTTGGGGTGGGAATGCGCTGCGCGTGTTGAAGCAGGCGCAATCGCTGGCAGACCCCGTGCTCGTGCCGAAGGTGCCGATCACCAACTGACGTGTGCGGGCGGCCGAGGCTGATCGGAGCCAGGTTTGCCGTGCCAGCTGCGCGCCTATTGGTGTGCACGAGGCGAAGGTCGGGTGCACACCGGCTTCAGCCGCAAGCGCGGCTGCGTCAAGGCGGCAGGCCCCGCACGCTGTCTTTTGCAGCAGCGCAGCGGAACCCTTTGCGCCGCCACTCGTCCAATGAAGGCCATATCATACCTGATCCGTAACGACGCGTCGCAGACCGCACGGATCATCACCGAAGGAGAAACGGATGTCCGCCGCCACGGACGCAACGCTTTTGCCCACCCCGCCGCGCGATCTGCTGGATTCCGCAAGTCTTCTCCTCGATTTCGATGGCACGCTCGTCGATCTTGCCGATCGCCCGGACGACGTCACGGTCGATGCCGCGCTTGCCGAGCTGCTGACCGCGCTGGCCAGGCAGATGGGTGGACGTATCGCCATCATCAGCGGGCGCTCGATTGCCCAGCTCGATACGCTCCTCGGGCCTGTCGCGCAGATGATTGCGCTGTCGGGAAGCCATGGTTGCGAACATCGCTGGCACGGCATTTCCGCACATCCGGTTCGACCGGATAGCCTGCTCGACGTTGCTGCCGAGATGCGGGCGGCAAGTGCAGGCCAGGCGGGTGTGATCATCGAGGAGAAGAGCTTCGGTGTCGCGTTGCACTTTCGCCTCGCGCCCGAGTTCGAGACACGCGCGCTGCTGCTCGCCGAAAGGCTCGGCGCCGAGCATGAACTTGCCGTCCAGCATGGCAAGATGATGGTCGAGTTGCGCGTGGCCGGTAGTGACAAGGGCATTGCGGTCGCCCGGCTGATGAAGCGGCCGGAGATGCAGGGCACGACGCCGTTGTTCATCGGCGACGATGTGACCGACGAAAGTGCCTTCGTGGCAGCGCGTGCGGCGGGCGGGCACGGTATTCTGGTCGGGCCTCCGCGCGCCACGGCGGCCGACTATGGCCTTCCCGATCCGGCGGCGGTGCGGGCATGGCTTAACGGTGGAGGGGCATGACCGCGTCGCTTGATCTGTGGCCGATCGGGAATTGTCAGGTATCCGCACTGGTCGATCGGATGGGTCGCTTTTCCTGGGGATGCGTGCCGCGCGTCGATGGCGATCCGGTGTTCTGTTCGCTGCTTGACGATGCCCCACGTAGCG
Source organism: Sphingomonas sp. BAUL-RG-20F-R05-02 (assembly GCF_022662305.1). Lineage (GTDB taxonomy): Bacteria > Pseudomonadota > Alphaproteobacteria > Sphingomonadales > Sphingomonadaceae > Sphingomonas. The sequence continues at coordinate 963,496 of NZ_JAKNQH010000001.1, read as the reverse complement.
GCGAGGGCGCGCGTGGCTTCTGGGAGATCGACCTCGACGGTGCGACCACCACCACGCAACGCTACGTCCACAACACGCCGATCCTGATAACGCGGCACGAGGACGATGCGGGCAACGCGATCGAAGTCACCGACTTCTGTCCGCGCTACGTGCGTCACGGCCGCACCTATCGCCCCGTTGCGTTCGCACGGATCGTGCGGCCCGTTGCGGGTAGCCCGCGTATGCGCACCCGATTGCGCCCGGCGCGCGACTGGGGCGGCGCCGATGTCGAGCAGACGCAAGGTTCCAACCACGTCCGCTATCTCAACGACAAGATGACGCTGCGGCTCTCCACCAACGCCCCGGTCGACTGGGTACGCGAGGAGCGGCTGTTCCGGGTGGAGCGCCCGATCTACTTCTTTCTTGGCCCGGACGAGAGTTTTGCAGGGGAACTGCCGGCTACGATCGAGGTGATGCTCGAGCGTACTGCCGATGAGTGGCGACACTGGGTGCGTGGCCTTGCGACGCCGCTCGAATGGCAGGAGGCTGTCATCCGCGCCGCGATCACGCTGAAGCTGTGCCAGCACGAGGAAACCGGCGCGATCGTGGCGGCACTCACCACCTCGATCCCCGAGCACGCCAATAGCGAGCGCAACTGGGACTATCGTTACTGCTGGATCCGCGACGCCTATTACACGGTGCAGGCGCTGAACCGGCTCGGCGCGCTCGATGTGCTGGAGGGATATCTCGAGTATCTCCGCAACATCGTCGACAGTGCGAAGGGTGGGCATATCCAGCCGCTATACGGCGTGGGGGGCGAGGCGACGCTCGAGGAGCGGTTCGCCCCCGCGCTCAACGGCTACCGCGGTATGGGCCCGGTCCGCGTCGGTAATCAGGCATACGAACAGATCCAGCATGACGCTTATGGCCAGATCATCCTGTGCAACGCGCAAGCGTTTTTTGACAAGCGGCTGTTCCGCACAGCCACGGTCGAGGATTTCCGCGCGCTGGAGGCGATCGGCGAACGGGCCTGGGCGGTCTACGACAAGCCGGACGCTGGCCTGTGGGAGTTGCGCACGCGCAGCCACGTCCACACCTATTCCGCCGCGATGTGCTGGGCGGCATGCGACCGGCTCGGCAACGCCGCTTTCGCACTCGGGCTGGAGGAGCGGCGACGCTTCTGGTGCGCGCGCGCCGCGACGATGCGCGAGCGGATCGAGAGCGCGGCCTGGCGTGAGGACAGGCGGCATCTCTCCGCCACGTTCGGCGGCGACGATCTCGACGCAAGTCTGATCCAGCTGCTCGACCTGCGCTTCCTCGCGCCTGACGATCCGCGCTTTCGCGGCACGCTGGAGGCGGTCGAGGCGGGGCTACGGCGTGGATCGAACATGCTGCGTTACGCAACGGAGGACGATTTCGGCCTGCCGGAAACCGCCTTCAACGTCTGCACGTTCTGGTTGATCGAGGCGTTGCACGCCACCGGCCGCGACGCCGACGCGCGTGCGCTGTTCGAGGAGATGGTATCGCGTCGTACCGCCGCGGGCCTGCTCTCGGAAGACATAGATCCGACCAGCGGCGAGTTGTGGGGAAACTACCCGCAAACCTATTCGTTGGTCGGGTTAATCAACTGTGCCGGGTTGCTCAGTAAACCTTGGAGTTCTGTGCGATGAGCCGCCTGATTGTTATCTCGAACCGCGTTTCCGCACCAAGCGGCGGTGGCGCGCAGGGCGGCCTCGCCGTAGCCTTATCCTCGGCGTTGCGCGAAAGCTCAGGGCTGTGGTTCGGCTGGTCCGGCGAGGAGACCGACGTCTTCACCGGCCAGATCAACTTCCAGCGCAACCAGGGGGTCGCTACCGCGACGATCGACCTGGAGGCGCAAGATGTCGACGAATATTACAACGGCTTCGCCAATCGCACCTTGTGGCCGCTGTTCCACTACCGCATCGACCTTGCCGAGTATGAACGTGGGTTCGCCGGCGGGTACGAACGCGTCAACGCCCGCTTCGCCGAGACGGTGGCACCGTTGATCGAACGCGATGACCTCGTGTGGGTCAACGATTACCACCTCATTCCGCTCGGCCGCGAGTTGCGGGCACGCAAGTGCAAGAACCGGATCGGCTTCTTCCTCCACATACCCTGGCCGCCGACGCGGTTGCTGCTGTCGCTGCCGAGCCACCGGCAGCTGGTCGAGTCGATGTTCGCCTACGACGTTATCGGCTTCCAGACCGAGGACTCGCTCGACGCATTCCGCGATTATGCGCGCTCGCAGTTCGGTGCGGAGATCGATGAAGGCGGCGTGATGACGTATGACGGCCACAGCGTCCGCCTGATCGCCGACCCGATCGGTATCGACACCAAGGATTTCCGAGACAGCGCCACCAGCGAAACCGCTCGCGTGCGCTTCAAGCGGATGCGCGACAGTGCCGATGGCCGCACCATGATGATCGGCGTCGACCGGCTGGACTATTCGAAGGGCTTGCAGGAGCGGTTCCTCGGCTACGAACGGTTCCTGAGTGCCAATGCCGAACAGCACGGCCACGTCTTCCTGCTCCAGATCGCGCCACCTTCGCGTGGGGAAGTGCAGAGCTATCAGGAGATCCGCGCGACGCTGGACTCCTTGTCGGGGCGCATCAATGGCGAGTTCTCGAACGTGGAGTGGGTGCCGATCCGCTACGTCAACAAAGGCTATCCGCGCGGTGAGCTTGCCGGCATGTACCGGGCGGCACGGGTCGCTCTGGTGACGCCGCTGCGCGATGGCATGAACCTCGTCGCCAAGGAATATGTCGCCGCGCAGGACGAGGACGATCCCGGCGTGCTGATCCTGTCGCGCTTCGCAGGTGCCGCCGAGCAGTTGACCGACGCGTTGCTGGTTAATCCGCACAGTCCGGAGGAGGTGTCCGACGCGATCGCCACCGCGCTCGCCATGCCGCTCGCGGAGCGTAAGGCACGGTGGCGCAAGTTGATGGACAATATCGAGCAGGAAGACGTGTTCTGGTGGCGGCGGCGTTTCACCGACATGCTCGAAGCGGTGACGCGCTAATTGTAGCGCATGGCGAGGGGAGCGCGCGGGAAGTGCTCCAAAACGGGATAGGTATTAACCGCAAGTTGTGATGGCCGAAAGAGTAAACGGCGCGTTAACACTTCGCAATGCAGACTCGCTACAGCCTTCCCGCCCCGGCGCCACGCCACCCCCTCCGCCAGTCGCTCGCGATCGCACACGCCCTCGAGGCGCGGCGTAGCGAAGACACCGACCTGAAGCTCTTCGTGTTGAGCTTCACGGCGTTCTTCATTTGCTTCTATACGTTCATCTTCTGACCAACTGAGCGGTTTCGCTCAGTCGCAGGCGAGGTGCAGCTTGTACGCGAGCAGCGCCGAGATCGGCGACATCGCCGCGACCACGAACAGCATGTTTTCCGGTGTGATCCCGGTTAGGGTCAACGCCTGCACCAGCAGTGCGCCGACCACCATCGCGCCGGAATTGACGACGTTGTTCGCGGCGACGGTTCGGGCGGTCTGGTCCTTGGCAACGGTGGTCGTGAGGAACGCGTAGAGCGGCACCACGAACATTCCGCCGGTCACCGCCACCGCCATCAGCGCGATTACGATCAACACGCCGTGCGGCGTCTCCAAAAACGCGGTGAGGCCGTAAAGCGTGCCGTCAGGCGCATGCGGGAAGGTTCGCGTCAGTAGCGAAAACACGACGATGCACCCGCCCATCGCCAGCACGCAGAACGGCGCGAACTTGGCCGAGGTCTTGCCGCCGAGCATCGCGTTGATTGCGACTGAACCGATCGCCACGCCAACGGAGAACAACGCGATCACGAAGGTCGAAACCTGCTTGTCGGCGGTCAGCACGTTCTTGACCAGCGGCGGGAAGATGATGATGAGGATTGCGCCCATCGTCCAGAAGAAGCTGATCGCGCAGATCGCCATGAACAGTCGCGGGACGTGCATGGTCGCGTTGATGAGCCGCCATGACGACGTAAACGGGTTGAAGTTCACCTTAAGCGCCGGCCCTTGTCGCGGCGCGGTCGGCACCAGCAATCCCATCAGCCAGCCCACGCCCGCGACCACCAGAACGGTGATCGCGGTGCCGCGCACAGACAGCAGCCCGGCGGCGACGGTGCCGATCAGGATCGCAAGATACGTGCCCGCCTCGACCAGTCCGGTACCGCCCAACACCTCGTGATCGTCGAGATGCTGCGGCAGGATCGCATATTTGATCGGCCCGAAAAACGCGGAGTGGACGCCGAGGCACAGCACGGCGGACAGCATCATCACCATGCCGAGCGTGGTCAGCCCGGAATAGGCCACCAGCAACCCGCCCGCGCCGAGCAGCATGATGCCGACCTCCGCCGTTTTGACGATGCGGATGATCGTTGCCTTGTCGTGCGTGTCCGCCAATTGCCCGGACAAGGCTGACAGCAGGAAAAACGGGATAATGCCGATCGCGGTGGCGAGCGCATTGAAATTCTGTTCGCCCGACGGATTGTGATAAATCTGGTATGTCGCGAACAGGACCATCGCGGTCTTGAAAAGATTATCGTTGAAGGCTCCCAGAAACTGCGTTGCGAAAAGTGGGAGGAATCGGCGCTCCTTCAGTAAGCCGAGCGCGTTGAGCATGTAGGGGTCCGTGGTCTGTGAATAGCGAAAAGATGGCAACGCATAGCCGAGCGCGCACGGCAGCGGCAACCCGCTTGTCATGTGCCGTTCATGCGCGGCGGCTTTCGCAGGGCGCGCGGCAAGGCTAGGGAGGGGGATGCTGACGCTACCCAACCTGCTTACCTTGTCGCGAATCGTCGCCGTGCCGTTGCTCGTCTGGGCGCTTTGGTGGCCGGCATGGACGCCGGGTTACGGCATCGGTTTCGCGCTCTACTGCCTGATGGGGATCACCGATTATTTCGACGGCTATCTCGCGCGTGCGCAGGGTGCCGTGTCGAAGCTCGGTATCTTTCTCGATCCGATCGCGGACAAGATCATGGTCGCGGCGGTCATCCTGTTGCTCGTCGCGGATCGCGACATCGCCGGTGGCAACCTGATCGCGGGCCTCATCATCCTGCTGCGCGAGATCGCCGTTTCGGGCCTGCGCGAGTTCCTTGCGCAGTTGCAGGTGTCGGTGCCGGTGTCGCGGCTCGCCAAGTGGAAGACGACGCTGCAACTGATCGCGCTCGGCGGGTTGATCCTGGCGGGTGCACTGCCGGAATGGCCGGTGCTGCACCTTATCAGCCTCGTCGCATTGTGGGGTGCGGCGGCACTTACCCTCATCACCGGCTGGGATTACCTCCGCGTCGGTTTGAAGCATATGGACTGAGCATGGCGACCGAGATTCTGTATTTCGCGTGGGTTCGCGAGAAGATCGGCGTGGGCGCGGAAACGCTGAACCTGCCGGACGGCCTTTCGACCGTTGCCGACCTGGTCGGGTGGCTTGCCGGACGCAGCGATGGCCATGCCGAGGCGTTTGCGGAACCGGCGCGGCTGCGTGCGGCGATCGACCAGGTTTTCGTCCCGCTTGAGGCAACACTCGGCCAGCCGCGCGAAATCGCGATCTTTCCGCCGGTGACGGGCGGATGATCGCCGTGACCGTAGATCCCGCGCCGATCGAAATCGGCGCGGAACATGCCGCGATTGCAGCAAGCGGGGCAGGGGGCATCGCCACCTTTACCGGCATCGTGCGTGCCGACGACGGCGTGGCGGCGCTGACGCTTGAACATTATCCCGGCGCAACGGAAGCGGCTCTGCACGTGTTGGCCGAGGCCGCTGCGGCGCGTTGGGAGCTGACCGGCGTGCGTGTGACGCACCGCGTTGGATGGATGGTGCCTGGCGATCTGGTGGTGTTCGTCGGAACTGCGGCGCGGCACCGCGCGGCCGCGCTGGAGGCGTGCGCGTTCCTGATAGACCGGCTCAAGACCGAGGCGCCGTTCTGGAAGAAAGAAACGCTCGCTGCCGGAGAACGATGGGTCGAGCCACGCGGCAGCGACGATGCGGCCGCGGCGCGGTGGATCGGTTAAGCCTCACCGCCAGCACATCGTTCGCTCCGGGTGAAGTGCCGGGGTGCCGGTGTCGAGACGTGGCTCGAAAGGGCAGTTTACGTGACGTCGATCCGCCCCGCGAGCAGAAAGGGGTTCGTTGCTCTCATCCAAAATAGATCGGGGCGCATGCCACCCGACACGCGCCCCGATCTTTAGCCAGTCACCCGTCCGGTGATTAGCCCAGTTTGGGCAGCAACACGCCGTTGACGACATGGACAACACCATTCGACTGCATCACGTCGGCGGTCGAGATGTAGCTCTTGTTGCCGTTGACGTCGGACAATTCGACGACGTTGCCGTTGACGGTAACCTTGAGCGGTTCACCCTCTACCGTGGTCAGCGTGGTGGTGCCGCCGGCGGCAGTGGCCTGCGCGGTCAACTGTGCGATGGTGATCTTGCCGGGCACGACGTGATAGGTCAGCACCTTGGTAAGCGTGGCCTTGTTCGCCGGCTTCATCAGCGTGTCGACGGTGCCTGGGGCAAGGCGGGCGAAGGCAGCGTCCGTGGGTGCGAACACGGTGAACGGACCCGGCCCGGACAGCGTCTGGACTAGGCCGGCGGCGGTGACGGCCTTGACCAGCGTGGTCAGGTTCGGCGCAACGCTGGCGTTCGCAACGATCGTCTTGGTCGCGTCCATCGCGACGCCGCCGACCATCGGGTTCGGCGCGGTTTGGCCGGCGGGGGCGGTGCCGGTCGCGGGGGCTGCCGGCATCGCCGTGCCGGTCTGAGCGGTGCCCGTGGTAGCGGTGCCGGTGGTGGCCTGACCCGTGGCGGGCGCGCCGGTCTGGGGCGCCATCTGCGCGGTGCCGCTCGTGGCCATCATCAGTGCGCTGATCGCGGCGAGGCTAAGCGTGGTGGTGCGGATCATCGGTTTCTCCATACAAAAACGGTAGCGCCGTTGTGGGCGCTCACAGGAAATACGGATCAGGGCCGAAATGGTTTCTTCGCAATGTAGATCAATGTGACTCCGCCAGTGCATCGGCAAGCAACTGGAAGTCTTTCTCGCGTGGTGAAGCACGCCGCCAGACCAACGCGATCTTGCGGGATGGATTGGCCGCAGACAAAGGCCGCGCGACCAGCCCGGTATGATCGAGAATACCCGCGGCAAGCGCCATTTCCGGTAACATCGTCACGCCGAGACCATTGTCGACCATCTGCACGATCGTATGCAGCGACGTGCCGAGCATCGTCGCCTCCGCGCGCAACTCCGGTCGGTTGCACGCCGCGAGCGCATGGTCTTTCAGGCAATGCCCGTCCTCAAGCAACAGCAGGCGTGTTTCGTCGATTGCGTCGGCACCGACACTGACGCCGCTCTTGCCGATCTCGCTTTCCGGACCCGCCAGGAACAGCCGATCCTCGAACAACACCTGCGAGGTCACCTCACCGCACGCATAGGGCAGCGCCAACAGCACGCAATCGGTGCGACCGTGGCTAAGCCCCTCGCACGCTTGGCCGCTGGCTTCCTCGCGCAGGAACAGGCGCAGTTCGGGATAATCGCGGCGCAGGCGCGGCAGGATGCGTGGCAGCATGAAGGGCGCGATCGTTGGGATCACGCTCATCCGCATGTCGCCGGACAGCGGACGGCCGGCGGCGCGCGCCATGTCGCCCAGCTCCTCCGCCTCGCGCAGCACGCGCCGTGCCTTGTCAGCGATCCGGTCGCCCAGCGGCGTGAAGCGCACCACCCGCCGCGTCCGCTCGACCAGTACCACGCCGATCAGCGTCTCCAGCTCGCGAATGCCGGCCGACAACGTCGACTGGGTAACGTAACACGCATCCGCCGCCCGGCCGAAATGGCCGTGATCCTGCAATGCGACAAGATATTGCAGTTGTTTCAGCGTAGGAAGGTAGGTGGCGGCCAGCGGCTTCGCTCCGTTGTTTCAGGTATGCCCTTGTAACGCAAACCGCCGCGCCAGCCAAAGCCGACGCGGCGGTGTCGGTCCCCGACGGGTCGGGTGCTTACTCGGCTGCGATCAGTTCCTGCTCGGCGGCATCGACCGGCTCGTTGCGGATCAGGAAGTCGAACGCGGACAGCGCCGCCTTCGCGCCCTCTCCGGCGGCGATCACGATCTGCTTGTAGGGCGTAGTGGTCGCGTCACCCGCCGCGAAGATGCCGGGGCGTGAGGTCTCGCCGCGATGATCCACCTCGATCTCGCCGCGCGGGGAAAGTGCCACCGTCTCGCGCAGGAACTCGGTGTTGGGCACCAAGCCGATCTGCACGAAGATGCCTTCCAACTCGATCTGGTGAAGCGTGTCGTGATTGCGATCCTTGTAGGTCAGGCCTGCAACCTTCTCGCCGTCACCGATCACTTCGGTGGTCAGCGCCGAAGTGATGATCTTGACGTTGGGCAGGCTGGCGAGCTTGCGCTGCAACACCGCGTCCGCGCGCAGATCGCTGTCATATTCGATCAGCGTGACATGGCCGACGATGCCGGCGAGGTCGATCGCCGCCTCGACACCGGAGTTACCGCCGCCGATCACCGCGACGCGCTTGCCCTTGAACAGCGGGCCGTCGCAGTGCGGGCAATAGGCCACGCCCTTGTTCTTATAATGCTCCTCGCCCGGCACGCCCATCTGCCGCCAGCGCGCGCCGGTCGAGAGGATCAGCGTGCGCGTCTTCAGCATCGCCCCGTTGGCAAGGTGGACCTCATGCAGGCCACCGACTTCGCTGGCGGGAACGATCTTCTCGGCACGCTGAAGGTTCATGATGTCGACGTCATAGTCGCGCACGTGTCGTTCCAGATCGTTGGCGAAACGCGGACCTTCGGTCTGCGGCACCGAGATGAAGTTTTCGATCCCCATCGTGTCCATCACCTGACCACCAAAGCGTTCGGCGGCGATGCCGGTGCGAATGCCTTTGCGCGCGGTGTAGACCGCTGCCGCCGCGCCGGCGGGACCGCCGCCAACGATCAGCACGTCGAACGGTGCCTTGGTCTTGATCTTCTCGGCCGCGCGCTTTTCCGCGCCGGAGTCGATCTTGGCGACGATCTGCTCGAGCTCCATGCGGCCGCTCGCGAACGGTTCGCCGTTCAGGTACACGGTCGGCACCGCCATGATCTTGCGTTCGTCGACCTCGGCCTTGAACAGGCCGCCGTCGATCGCGGTGTGCTTGATGCGCGGGTTCAGCACCGCCATCAGGTTAAGCGCCTGCACCACGTCCGGGCAGTTCTGGCAGGTGAGCGAGAAATACGTCTCGAAGGTGAAGTCGCCGTCTAGGTTCTTGACCTGCTCGATCACGTCTGCGGCGGCCTTCGACGGATGCCCACCGACCTGCAGCAGCGCCAGCACCAGACTGGTGAACTCATGCCCCATCGGCAGGCCGGCGAAGCGCACGCCGATATCGGTACCGGTGCGGCGGATCATGAAGCTCGGCTTGCGCGCATTGTCGGCGGTGACGACGGTGATCGTGTCGGACAGCGCGGCGATATCGTCCAGCAGGGCACCCATTTCCTTCGACTTGGGCGAGTCGTCGAGCGACGCGACCAGTTCGATCGGCTGCGTGATGTTGACCAGATAGGTCTTGAGCTGCTGGGACACATTGGCATCAAGCATGGGTGAAATCCTCAAGTGTTTACAATAAAATGGCCCGGGGCGGAGGTTGATCCACCCCGGGCCACATGCGACCCCGAGGGGCTATTGGTTAGATCTTGCCTACGAGATCGAACGATGGGGCAAGCGTGGTCTCACCCTCTTCCCACTTGGCCGGGCACACTTCGCCGGGATGCGAAGCCCAGTACTGCGCGGCCTTGATCTTGCGGAGCAGTTCGGCGGCGTTGCGACCCACGCCCTCGGGCGTGATCTCGACGAGCTGCACGACGCCGTCGGGATCGGCGACGAACGTACCGCGATCGGCCAGGCCGACGCCTTCACGCAGGATGTCGAAGTTATTCGAGATCGTGTGGTTCTGGTCGCCCAGCATGTAATAGTTGATCTTGCCGATGGCCGGCGACGTGTCGTGCCATGCCTTGTGGCTGAAATGCGTGTCGGTCGACACCGAGTAAACCTCAACGCCCATCTTTTGAAGCGTCGGGTAAATGTCGGCGAGGTCTTCGAGTTCGGTCGGGCAGACGAAGGTGAAATCGGCCGGATAGAAGAAGAAGACCGACCACTTGCCCTTCACGTCGGCATCGGTGACGTCGACGAACTTGCCTTCTTTGTACGCGGTCGCGGTGAACGGTTTAATCGTCTTGCCGATAATCGACATACGCATGCTCCTTTGCAATGACCCGGCTGATATAGGGCGGGATGCTGCGGTGCAGAAATTGGGATGTTCATTCGGCACGATCGAAGAAAGCGATCAGTGGCCAGACATTGATTGATTACGTGAGGCCGTGCCGCACATGCGAGCGCCGATTGCACGACGCGCTGACGCTACACGACACGACGCGATCAGAATCGAAGCTGGAGAGCGGAGTATACCCGCCGGCTGACGCTCAGCGGAGGCCGAGATATTTGTGGGTCTGGAGACTAAGGCGCCACTTCGGGCGGGCCATCGCGAGCGCGATCGCCTCTGCCTGGTTTTCCGCCGCACGCACGTCGTCCATCGGCTGGACGAGGAAATGCGCGAAGTTCCAGTTTTCCATCGCGAGCGGGTCGCTGCCGGCTTGCGGCCACACCAATTTCAATTCGTCGCCCGAGCGCTGCACGACATCGCTACCGGCCTTGGGGCTGACGCAGACCCAATCCACACCCGGATGCACCGGCAGTGTTCCATTGGTCTCGATCGCGATGGTGAAACCGGCCGCGTGCAGCGCCGCCACCAACGCATCATCGACCTGAAGCATCGGCTCACCCCCGGTCAGTACCACGAACCTCGCCTCCGCACCCTCTCCCCAGAACGCGGCAACCGCCGCCGCGAGCGCACCCGCATCGGCAAAGCGCCCGCCGCCTAGCCCGTTCATCCCGATGAAGTCGGTATCGCAGAATTTGCAGATCGCGCTCGCCCGGTCTTCTTCACGCCCTGACCAGAGGTTGCACCCCGCGAAGCGCACGAACACGGCGCGACGGCCGGCATTGACCCCTTCGCCTTGCAGCGTGAGGAACATCTCCTTGACGGCGTAGGACATCAGGCGGCGTAGGCGGTGGGATCGGGCAGCCCCGCGTCGCTGAACCCCTTCGAGCGCAGCCGGCAACTGTCGCACCGGCCGCAGTGCAAACCGCCCGGCGCGGGATCGTAGCACGACCAACTCATCCCCGCGTCCAGCCCGAGCCGGTTTGCTTCGCGTACGATATCGGCCTTGGTCATGTGTTGCAGCGGGGCCTGGATGCGGAACGGCGAGCCTTCGACCCCGGCCTTGGTCGCGAGCTCCGCCATGTCCTCGAACGCCTTGATGAATTCGGGGCGGCAGTCCGGATAGCCTGAATAATCCAGCGCGTTGACGCCGATGTACAGGTCGCGCGCGCCCGCCGCCTCCGCCCAACCAAGCGCCAGGCTGAGGAAGATCGTGTTGCGTGCCGGCACGTAGGTAACGGGGATGCCGTCGCCGACGCCGTCTTTCGGGACGTCGATATCCGCTGTCAGCGCGGAGCCACCGAACGCCGACAGATCGAGCGGCAGCACGACGTGACGTTCCGCGCCCAGCGCGCTTGCGATCTCCCGGGCAGCCGAGAGTTCGATATGATGGCGCTGGTTGTAATCGATCGACAATGCCAGCAGCCGGTGCCCGTCCTCACGCGCACGCGCGGCCGATACCATCGAGTCGAGGCCGCCCGAGATCAGGGCGACCGCCAAAGTCTTACCGTCTGTCATGATCCCATCGATTTACGACACGGCGCCATTTGGCGCAATGCCGCGCATGAAAAGTGGGCCGCCCGAAGGCGGCCCAAGGAGTGCCCTAGGTCGGGCGCTATGGGAAAAAGCATGCCAGAAGCATACCGCACCCTGCTAAACGAAACGCGTCACCAAAGCTTTAACGTGCGGCAGTAGACCGCGGCCCACACGCGCCAACCCGCCGCCCCTGATAATCGATGTCGAAGGGTGCGCCGCTTGAGATTCCCTGTGTCTGCAGGTCGAAGGATCTGGGCGTGGTGATCGTCACGACCGTGCGGCCATGGCCGCCACTCACGCACGTGTAGTTGATCGTGGTGCTGTCGGCGCCATCCGCGACGATCAGGCGTGAACATTGCGTGTCGGGTTGCTGAAGTTGGATCAGCATGGCCGCGTCGGCCAAACAAACCACACGAGGTTCAGCCAGCGAGCCGACCTCCTTCAACTCGTACCGACCGGTCTGGAGCCGCGAAAGCGCGGTCGATGCTGTCCTTTGAGGCGCTGCCGCCATTGTGGCGCCGCTCACCAGCAGCGCGCCCACGGCTGCGCTCAAAACCCGCCACTTTCGCATCGTCATAACCCCAAAACCCCCTGCGCATCCGCAGGCGCTACCGCTTGGTACAGAACTTAGGGTTTTGTGTGGCAGGTTTCAATGTCGTTCAGCTTTCGCAACGATCTTCGATCATAATCGGGAATTTTTGCGCGCAGAACGCGCAATCCACCGTGATCACACCGGCCTCGTCGGCCATTTCGCGCTGTTCCTCGACCGGAAATTTGCCAAGCACCTGGGCAATGTAATCCGGCGAACAGCGGCAGCCGCGCACGATCGGCTGCGCGGTTAGGGTGCGCACCTCCGGCTCCTCGTTGAACAGCCGCCACACCAAGGTTTCCAGCGGCAGCGCTGCGTCGGTAAGCTCGTCGGCGCCCATCGTCTGGCCGAGCAGTGCGACATGCTCCCATTCGGGATGGTCCTGCCGGACATGCAACCGCTCGCGGCCTTCCTCGCCCTCGGGCAGATGCTGCAGGAACAGCCCACCGGTCACGCGACCGCTCGCTGCGCGACCCAGCCGGATCAGCGTCGGGATTTGCTCGGACTGAACGAAATAGTTGGCGGCGGCATCCGCGATCGAATCGCCGTCGAGCGGGACTATGCCCTGGTAGCGCTCGCCCGTCGTCGCCTGATCGAACGTGATCGCGAGGTAGCCGCTGCCGAACAGCGCGAACAGGCTCGGGTCCACCGGCGCGTCGGCCAGCCGGCCGGCGTCGTATTGCACGTAGCCGCGCAGTTCACCGCCGCGATAATCGCATACCAGCAGGCTGACGATACCGTTGTCGGTCTGTGCCTGCAGCGTAAGCTGCCCACCTGCGTCCTTCAGGGTGGAGCCGATCAGCGCGGTCAGCGTCAGCGCGTCCGCCAGCAGGGCTTCGATGGGCGCGGGGTAGGCGTGCGCCGAAAGGATACGCTCCAGCACCGGCCCGAGCCGCACGATGCGGCCGCGGGCATGGCGAGCGGGAATGGTGAAACCGAGCGCGAGGTCGAGATCGGGGGAGGTCTGGTCAGTCATCATGGTCTTTCGTCATCGCAGGCGAACTGGCTGCGACAACGCCGTCCGCCAGCCACCGCGTCACCCCAGCGCAAGCTGAGGTCCCCCGAAGTCGTGAGTGCCCTGGCCGCGAAGACCCGACCGACGCCGGGGTGACGATTGTGTGGACGGCTATGTGGGGTAGCCGCTCGCTGCGATCAACCGATCTGCCCGAAGCACCAGCGCAGGATCGACTTCTGCGCGTGCAGCCGGTTCTCCGCCTCTGGCCAGATCAGCGATTGTGGACCGTCGATGATCTCTGCCGTGACCTCTTCGCCGCGGTGCGCGGGTAGACAATGGAGGAACTTCGCATCGGGTTTGGCGCGCGCCATCAACGCGGCAGTAACCTGATACGGCATCATCGCGGCGAGCTTGGTCTCGGCGTGAAGCTGTCCCATCGAGATCCAGGTATCGGTAACGATGATGTCGGCATTCTCCACCGCCTCGCGCGGATCGGCGACCACGCGGGCACGACCTTGCCCCAGCGCGAGATCACGCTCGGGCGGCATGAAACCCTGCGGGCAGGCGGCGACGAGGTCGAACTGCATCAATCCGGCCGCTTCGATGATGGAGGCGAGCACGTTGTTGCCGTCCCCCAGCCACGCGACCTTGAGGCCGGGCAGGGCCTTGCCGCTTTCGATGATCGTCAACAGGTCGGCCATGATCTGGCACGGGTGTGATCCATCGGTGAGGCCGTTGATGACCGGCACCGTGGCATACTGCGCCATTTCCTCGAGTTTGGCGGGGTCGTCGGTACGCAGCATGATCGCGTCGCAGTAGCCCGACAGGACGCGCGCGGTGTCGGCCACCGTCTCGCCGCGACCGAGTTGCGTAGTCCCTGAATCGAGCACCACCGGCGCGCCGCCGAGCTGACGAATGGCAGCATCGAACGAAACGCGGGTGCGGGTCGAACTCTTCTCGAACACCAGTGCCAGCGTATGGCCGGCGAGCGGGGCGTCGGCATCGGCCTTGCCCTTCGGCCAACCGGAGCGCGCCGCCTTGCGGTCGAGCGCGTCGGCCAGCATCGCGGCGATACCATCTGCGCCCGCATCGGAGAGGCTGAGGAAGTGGCGTATGGTCATTGCGTCACGCTTTCTATCGGCCTTGAACCGTTCAGGGCAGGGGCTGCTACCGCGCCCGGGCGAACGAGGGGGAGATCAGTCGTCGCTTGCCGGCACGTAGGTGCGTGCCGCTTCGCTCAGTTTCTCGATCGCCTCCGCAACGTGGCTTTCCTCGATCACCAGCGGGGGCAGCACGCGCACGACGTTCTCGCCCGCCGACACCGTCAGCAATCCGTGCTGATCGCGGGCGTGCGCAACGAAATCGCGTGCCAACACCGCATCCTTGAGCTTGAGGCCGAGCATCAGCCCCTTGCCGCGCACGCTGTCGAATACGCCGTCGTGGTTGGGGATCATCTGTTCGAGCGCGCCGCGCAGCCGCTCGCCCATCGCGGTGACGTTCTCGAGGAAACCGGGTTCGAGCATCACGTCGAGCACCGCTTCACCCGCCGCCATCGCCAGCGGGTTGCCGCCGTAAGTCGAGCCGTGCGTGCCGAATACCATGCCTTTCGCCGCCTCCTCGGTGGCGAGGCAGGCGCCGAGCGGGAAGCCGCCGCCGATCCCCTTGGCCGACGACATGATGTCGGGGGTGATGCCGTAATGCTCGTAGCCCCACATTTTGCCAGTGCGGCCATATCCGCACTGCACTTCGTCGAGCACCAGCAGCAGGCCGTGTTCGTCGCACGCCTTGCGCAAACCTTGCAGGAACTCCGGCGTGGCGGCCGACACACCGCCTTCGCCCTGGATCGTCTCGACCATGAAGCCGGCGGTGGTCTCGTCGATCAGCGCGAGCGCTGCTTCGAGATCGTTGAACGGCGCATAGGCGAAGCCTGGCAGCAGCGGCTCGAATCCGTCGCGCATCTTCGGCTGGTTGGTGGCGGAGATCGCGCCCATCGTGCGGCCGTGGAACGCGTTGTTGAAGGTGATGAGCGTGGTGCGCTCAGGATTGCCGTTGACGAAATGGTAGCGCCGCGCGGTCTTGATCGCGCATTCCACCGCCTCGGTTCCCGAATTGGTGAAGAACACCGTATCGGCAAAGCTGTTGTCGACGATGCGTTGCGCCAGGTGTTCGCCCTGCGGGCTACCGTACAGGTTCGAGACGTGCATCAGCGTCGCCGCCTGATCCGCGATCGTCTTGACGAGATGCGGGTGCCCATGGCCGAGCGCGTTGACCGCGATGCCCGCCGCCATGTCGAGATAGCGCGTGCCGTCCTCGCCAATCAGATAGCAGCCCTCGCCTCGCACCGGGCGCACGCCGCAGCGCGGGTACACGGGCATGAGTGGGGTGACTGTCATGGCGACGACCTCCTGAAACGAAAAAGGCGGCCCCAACAGGGCCGCCGGAGAGGGCATTTACTTGGCATGCCCCCAAGCCGTCAACACCGGTGAACCGCCTCAGCTCTTCAGCCGCCAGCCGCGTGCCAGCAGTTGATAGCACAGCACGAACAGCGCAGCGTCAACACAGAACACCACGACGCTGCCGATCAACACCGGCGAATCAGCGGTGCCGAGGAAGCCGTAGCGGAAGCCGGAAATGAGGTAGAAGAACGGGTTGGCGTGGCTGAACGCGCGGAAGGCTGGGGCGAGCCGGTCGACCGAGTAGAACGTGCCAGACAGCAGCGACAGCGGCGCCACCACAAAGTTCGTCACGGCGGCGGCATGGTCGAACTTCTGCGCCCAGATCGAGGTCAGCACGCCGAGCAGCGAGAGGAAGCCGGCGCCAAGAAAGCCGAACCACAACACCGCCAGCGGGTGCGACGGGGTGACGTGCACACCTGGATACAGCGCCATTGCGCACCACACCACGAAACCGACGATGAACGCCCGCGTCATCGCGCCGCCGAGCAGCGCGGCAAGCACCTCCAGCGTCGACAGCGGCGGCATCAGGTAATCGACGATGGTGCCTTGGATCTTGCCCGCGAGCAGCGAGAAGCTCGCGTTGGCGAAGGCGGGGCCCATCATTCCCTGGCTGATGATGAGGCCGGGGGCGATGAAATCGGCGAACGGAACGGTGACTCCACCGACCAGCACTGGTCGTTTCGCGCCGGTCGCGATGGTGAAGACGATGAGGAACAGCAGCGACGTGATCGCCGGCGCCCAGATCGTCTGGAGGTGGACCTTGAAGAAACGGCGCACCTCCTTGATATAGAGCGTTCGCAGGCCGCCCCAGTTCACGTCCTTGATGACGGGAACGCCGGGAGCGTTGCGAACCGCCGACTGGATTTCACCGATTGGGGGCTGGCTGCTCATGGCGCGATCGGTTAGTCGCTGCCGCCACTGCCCGCAACCCGGCACGTAGGGAAGATTGTTGAATGGCCTGGACCGACGAACGGATCGATACGCTGAAAAAGATGTGGGAAGACGGCCAGACCGCCAGCCAGATCGCGGAAGCGCTTGGCCAGGTCAGCCGCAATGCGGTGATCGGCAAGGCACATCGCCTTGGTCTGCAATCGCGCCCGTCGCCGGTAAAGCCGAACGAGCCCGCCGCTGCCGCCGTCGAAGCTGCGCCCAAGCCGGCCGCCGAGGCGCCCACGCCGAAACCGGTCGTCGCTGCGCCGCCAGCACCACCACCACCGCCGCCGCGACCCGCCGAAGTCGCGCCGGAGCCTGCTGTGCTGCCGGTCGACACGGATGAGGCCGACGACGAGGACGAGATCGAGGAGCGCACTGCCGCACCAGCGCCCGTCGCAGCCCCGCAGCCGGTGTTACGGTCGGTTGGCCCCGGCGGGTTCCTACGTCAGTCGCCCGGCGAACAGCAGGCGCCGATCACGCCCGCGCCGCCGCGCCGGCTGGTGCCCGCCAAGCCCTCCGCCGACATGGCAGGCAAGACAAGCCTGCTCGATCTCAGCGACCGAATTTGCAAATGGCCGCTCGGACACCCCGGCGAACCGGACTTCCACTTCTGCGGTGACAAGGTGAATCCTGGTTTTCCGTACTGTGTGGCGCATTGCGGCCATGCGTATCAGGCGCAGCTCCCGCGCCGTGATCGCCGCCCCCCGCCGCCGCTGCCGTTCGGTGGCCCGCGCGTTCGCTGAATTGCATACGGGATCACCGCATTCCCTGCGGCGATCCCGTTTCGTGTGCCGTCGCCGAGTGCGCTTCGGTGCGCGCAGATTTGATACTTCAGTCCACGTTCCGTGGGGATCCGGTCTGCCGTTGCGCATGACCAAGTCAAATCTTGTCCAGGTTCAAACCGAAAAGATACCCGTTGTTACAGTACGATCCTGACGGTCGTGCGCGGCGGATCGAGCCATCTCATCAAAGTCCGGTTTCGCTAACGGCGGTTGATACTTCAGCCGCGAGAGCGGGCTACGTAAAGCCGGCTCTTCGAGGGTTTCAAAATGGTTAGCGCAACTCGTGATCCGACGGCTGTTCGGTCGAGTGCCGTCGTCTCACCTTAGAACCTAGCACCGCAAGCTGGCCCGCGCAGATGACCCGAGCGCATTATGATCGTACCGTGTCAGGCTTACGACGACGGCAGCCAACCTAATTTGCTGACCAGCCAACATTTAGCGAAAAACGCTACTGATTCGCCGCCTACACCTGTAGTCACAAGCGTGTGCAAAGCTAAGTCTCTGAAGTTACTCGATACAGAAAATTGGCACGGTGCGTGCAAATCCCATGTCGTGGCGCAATTTGCCACGACACGGAGGAAAACGTCATGTTCAAAGTTACCTTGCTCGCCGCTGCCGCCGTCGCTTCGCTCGCTGCAGTACCCTCGATCGCCGCCCCCGTCAGCGCCGGTGCGAACCTGATTGACGGCGCTCCCGTCATCACTCCGGCGACCCCTGCTTCAACCACGCAGCGCGTTCGCGAAACCCGCTACTGCATCATCGCGACGGTCACCGGCTCGATCATTCCGCACAAGGAATGCCGCACCCGCAAGGATTGGATCGACCTCACCGGCATCGACCCGCTCGCCAAGAACTGAGGGCGCAGGGATGTTGTTGCGGCGCCCGGCTCGCTCCGGGCGCCGCGCCCCGGCTCACAGAGCCTTTTCGTAGACCTGATAGATCTTGTTGATGTCGCAGTTGATCGTCTCGGCGATCGACCGCATCCCTTGATTGTCGTCGAGGATCCAGCCGATCTCACTGCGGGTCGATCCATAGTTCGCCACCGATGTACGGCGGATATATTCGATCATCATGAAGGCGAGCTGGCTCGCCATGCGCGATGCCTGCAATTCCTTCACAACACCCATCAGCGGCACGCGCATCGTCCGTACCTTGGGTTTGCGCAGCCACCACAGCAGCTTGATGACGTTGAACGGGAACAGATTGCCCTTGAACGGGGCGATCGCCTCATTGAGATCCGGCAGCGTAATCATGAACGCCACTGGCCGGCCATCCAGCTCGGCGATGCGGATCAGGTCGTTGAACACGATTGGCTTCAGCTTGACGCCGACGTCCTTGATTTCGGGCGGGGTGAGGGGAACGAACCCCCAATTGTCCGACCATGCATCGTTGAGGATGGCGAGGATGATCGCCGCTTCTTCATCGAATTTGTTCTTGTTCACCTCGCGCACGACGATGCGCGGGTTCTTTTCGCCCGATTTGATGATGCGCTGCACGATCGGCGGGAATTCCTTGCGGATGTCCAGCTCGTAGGTGAGCAACTGCTTGACCGAATGATAGCCCGCCCGCTCGATCCAGCCGCGATATTCGGGTTTGGCATGGCCCATCATGATCGTCGGCGGATGGTCGTAGCCTTGGATCAGCAGGCCCGGCTCCTCCCAGATCGACATGCTGATCGGTCCCAGCACGCGGTTCATGCCTTGCCCGCGCAACCAGTCCTCCGCCGTCTCGATAAGCGCTGCGGCGATCGTTTCGTCTTCCGCATCGAGCAGGCCGAACTGACCGCAGCCCGGGCCGAAGCCCTGATCGCTCGGCATCTCCAGCGCGAGCGTGTCGATATGCGCGGAGATGCGGCCAACGACGGTACCGCCGCGCTCGGCGAGGAACAGTTGCGCCTTGGCGTGGCTGAACCAGCCGTTCTTCGCGGGCGTGATGAGCCCGAGCGCTTCACCTTTCAGCGGCGGCACCCAGTTGGGATCGTCCTTGTACAGCCGGAAGGGCAGGTCGATGAATTTCTTGCGATCGGCCTTGCTGTCAATCGGCCGGATCTTGAAATCTCGTGTAGCCACGGTAGTCCCTCTCGCTGCAGCGTCGCGCACTCCCGTCGCGCGCGCTGCACAAGCCGCAGCGCGCGCGCTACGTCAAGCGGTTACCGGCTGCCCCTGTCACTGCCACCATAAAGCCACTATGTTGGGCCAATGGATACACCCATGACGAGCACGACCTTCGCGCCACGCGACACCGCCGACGTGGCACCCGTGATGCGCACAGTTCCCGGCCGCACGCTGGACGACAAGGCGATGCTGCGCGCCGCCGCCGATCTCACACGCGAGCTGCACACGCCCAACCCGGCGATTTACTGGACCGATTTCCTCGGCTCGGCGGCGGTCGGATATGCGGCGCTGGCGGTGGCGATCCTGTGGGTGTCGCCTTGGGCGATCCTTGCCGGTGTCGTCGCGGTGCTTGCGCTGTACCGCGCGGGCAGTTTCGTTCACGAGATTACGCACATGAAGGCTAGCGCCGTTCCCGGCTTCCGGCTGGGTTGGAACCTGCTGTTCGGCATCCCCATGATGGTGCCGTCGTTCATGTACGAGGGTGTCCACAACCTCCATCACGCGCGCACGCGCTATGGCACCGTCGAAGATCCCGAATATCTTCCCCTCGCGTTGATGAAGCCCTGGACGCTGCCGCTGTTCGTGCTGACCGCGCTGCTCGCGCCGGTCGCGCTGGTCCTGCGCTACGCGGTACTGGTGCCGCTGGCGCTGGTGTTACCGCGCTTGCGCAAGTGGTTGGTCGAACAGGCATCGTCGCTGGCGATCAATCCGGCGTTCCGGCGTCGTCCGGCGGAGGGTGATGCGCGTACGCGCTGGCTGTGCATGGAGGGTGCGGCCAGCGTTTGGGCTGTCTCGCTGGTAGCGATGGTGGCAACGGGGGTGATACCGCTTCGTGCGTTTGCGATTTTTCTTGGCATTTATGCGATGTCGACCCTGCTCAATCAGGTTCGGACGCTCGTTGCCCATCTATGGGAGAACGATGGCGAGGCGATGAGCGTCACCGCGCAATATCTCGACAGCGTCAACGTGCCGCCGCCCAGCTACCTGCCGTTCCTGTGGGCGCCGGTCGGCTTGCGCTACCATGCGCTGCACCATCTCGTGCCGAGCGTGCCATACCACGCGCTCGGCGAGGCGCATCGGCGCCTGGTTGCTGTCGTTGGCGAGGCATCACCATATCACGGCGCGAACCACACAGGGCTCGGCGTGCTGGTGCCGAGACTGGTGCGCAGCACGATGCGGCGGCGCTAAAGCGTCCGAGCGTTCAGGTCAGATCGCCCGGCCTGCGTCGATTTCGTATAAGGTCAGCGACCGCTCACCGATGCCGAATGTCGGCCAGGCTGCGCGCCACGCCGCGATGTGTGGCGCCTGAAAGTGCGCGTCGAGTGCGGCGCGGTCGCGCCAGCGTTCCTTGACGTGGATCAGGCCTGGATCGAGCACGTCCTCGGCATAGCCATATTCGATACAGCCATCCTCACGCCGTGACGCCGTCGCCATTGCCGTCATCGCGCCTCGCGCGGCGGCGACATTCTCCGCCGGCAGCCGGATCGTGCCGATGATGAGCAGCACTGCCGTTATTCCTCGGTGCGGATCAGCACAGTCTCGCCGATCATCAGGAACAGCAGGAACGCACCCCAGGCCGCGAGGAACGGCGGGTAGGCGCCGAGATTGCCCATCGCCAGCGCGAAATTATCGGCGACGAAGTACAGAAACCCGAGGCCCATGCCGATCACCGCACGCACGAAGAGCTTGCCCGATCGCGCGATGCCGAACGCCGCCACCGCACCGAGCAGCGGCATCAGCATCGCCGAAAGCGGTCCCGACAGCTTGTGCCACAACGTGCCCTCCAGCGATGCCGTTGGCCGGCCAGCGGCGTTCAGGTCGTCGATGGCGGAATGCAGATCGGCAAAGGAAAGGCCGTCCGCATCGACGCTGGCGAGCGAGAATTGATCCGGCCGCACGCCGTGTCCGATCACGATCGAGCCGACCGCGACCGCCTTGTCCGCAGCGATGTCGAACCGTGTTGCCGGCCACACCCGCCAGCCGTCACCCTCGCGCTTGCCATGCGGTGCCTTGATGATCCGCTCGAGCGAGCCGCCCTCACGATCGAACAGCGTAACATCGCCGAGAATCGCCGCGTTGCCGCGCCCCTTGATCTGGCCGACCTGGATCAGATCGTCACCATCGCGCACCCATACGTTCGACCGGTCGCCGCGGTCGATCGGCAGCGGGCCGTAGTTGACCTTCTGCCATTGGTCCAGCGTGGCGGTCGCGCGCACGACGATCCGGTCGTTGAAGCCGAACGACAGGATCGCGACACCGAAGCTCGCCACGATCAGCGGCGCGAGGATTTGATGCGCCGACAAACCGGAGGCCTTCAACGCGATGACCTCGCTGTTCTGGTTCAGCGTCGTCAGCGTGATGATCGCGCCGAGCAGCACCGAATAGGGCAGGAAGGTCGAGAGGATCTGTGGAATACGCAACCCGACATAATGCCAGATCTGGGCATCGCCATTGCCATGGTAGGCGAGGATTTTGCCGGATTCGGTGAGCAGATCGAGCGACTGCAGGATCAGCACCAGCACGCCGAGGATGGCGAAGGTCCGTACCAGGAACAACTTCGCCATGTAGATCGCGATCGTCCGCGACGGGAACAGCGAGGACGCTTTCATGCCTTTGCCCCCCGGCGGCGGTTGGGCAGCAGCCGGCGGATCGCCTTGGCCGCTTTGGACGCGCCACGCTCAAGCGCGCCGATCGGCTGTCCGCCCGGCACGAACGCGATCGTATAGAACATCCAGAGCACGAGGCTGGCGAATAGCAGGAACGGTCCCCACAACGCGATCACCGGGTCGATCTTGCCAAGCCCGCCGACCGCCATGCCGTATTCGTTCACCTTGTGATACGCCACGATCATCACGATGCCGAGGATCACACCGAGCGCGGAGGACGACCGTTTTGGTGGCACGCCCAGCGCAAGACCGAGCAGCGGCAGCAGGAACATCGTGAAGACCTCGACGATGCGGAAGTGGAACGCGGCTCGACTGGTGTCGCGTACCTGCTTGTCGGCGCGTGGATCGTGCCCGTTATGCGCCAGGGTCGGCAGCGTCATCTCCAGGTTGCTGCTGCCCTGGCTGCGGAAATTCTCCATTTTCGGCAGCGCGATCGGCAGATCGTGCGAGGTGAAGGTCAGCACGCGCGGCGTTGCGAAATTGGCCGCCTTGTTGACCATCGTGCCCTGCGTCAGCCGGAATATGATCTCGTCCGGGTTGTCGGTGGCGAGGAACTGTCCGGATTTCGCGGTGACCGCATACCACGCGCCCTTCTTGTCGGCATATTGCACGAAGATACCCGACAGCTTGCGTCCACCCTCCCGGCTACGCTCGATCCGTACCGTGCCGCCGTTGGGAAAGTGCGTGAATTCACCCACCTTGATCGACGCACCGAGCGCACCCGTGCGCAGCTCGAACCGCAGCTTTTCGTAGGAGTAGCGCGCATCCGGCTGAATGAAGCCGACGATCGCGAAGTTCACCGCCGCCAGTGCGATGGCGTAGAGGAACGGCACAAACAGCATCCGCGGATAGCTCATGCCGACTGCCCGCATCACATCGAGTTCGGACGTGGTGGCGAGCCGGCGGAATGCGAGCAGCACGCCGAGCAGTAGCCCGATCGGAATGCCGAGGCCCAGATATTCGGGCAGCAGGTTGGCGAGCATCCGCCACACCACGCTGATCGGGCCGCCCTCCGTCGCGACGAAATCGAACAGCCGCAACATACGGTCGAGCACGAGCAGCATCGCGGAGATGATGAGCGTCGAGAACAGCGGCACTGCGATCAGCCGGGCCATGTAGCGGTCGATGGACTTCATGGGGCGGGCTGCGACGCCTTTTGCAAAAAAGAGGGAGTGCAGAGGAACCGAGGGGTCCGGAAGCGCCGGGCTATATCGGCCTATCGCGTGCGCGTCAGCTACGAAATCACTCGGCGGCAATGTCCTGTTCGGCGTTCGCCTCCGCGCCTGCACGTGTCGCGGTGGCGGCGGCATGGATGGCGGCTTCCAGTGCCGCGATGGTGAAGGGTTTGCGCAACATGCCATGGCCGCCGAACTCCGCCTCGTTCGCCTCTCCCGCGAAGCCGGTCACGAACAGCACCGCGAGATCGGGCCGTTGCCGTAGCAGGCCGGCGACCATCTCAGGACCAGTGCGGCCCGGCATCAGCACGTCGGAAATGACCAGCGAGAGCGCAGGGTTGCCGGCGAGCACGTCCGGCGCGACAAGCGGATCGTCACACGCGATCGTGCGGTGGCCGAGTTCCTCGAGCGCACCGATCGTCGCGGCCAACACTCGTGGATCGTCCTCCACCACCAGAATGTCCAGTGTCGCTGCCGGAGTCGCATCTTGCGCGGCAGGTGCGGCTACGGCCGGCACAGGCTCGGCTGCGTGGCGCGGGAGGTACAGCGTCACGGTCGTGCCCTCACCGGGCGCGGAGCGAAGTGCGACTTCCCCTTCGGCCTGACGGACGAAGGCGAACACCTGGCTCAGGCCAAGCCCAGTACCCTTGCCGATCGGTTTGGTCGTGAAGAACGGCTCGAACACGCGCTCCATGACCGCAGGCGTCATCCCCGAGCCGCTGTCCGACACGGCGATGCTGACATACTCGCCGGCAGCACATGCGCCGACCGCACCGGCGCACAGTGCGGTGCCGGCGGTGGTGATGGTGAGTTGCCCGCGGCCGTCCATCGCGTCGCGCGCGTTTACCGCGAGGTTGAGGATCACATTCTCAAGCTGGTGCCGGTCGATCCGCGTGTGCCAGCCGCTGCCCGCGTCGATGACTTCCACCCTGATCGCATCGCCCAGCGTGCGGTCGAGCAGGTCGGACATGCCGGCCACCAGCGCGCCCGGCTCTACCGCTTCGGTCCGCAGCGCCTCCTCGCGTGAGAAGGCGAGCAGGCGTTTGGTCAATGCCGCGGCCCGGTGAGCACCCTCGGTTGCGCTGTCGATGTGGCGGACGGCGGCCTCACTATCGCAGGCGATCTGCCGCCGCGCGAGTTCCAGCCCGCCAAGAACGACCGCGAGCATGTTGTTGAAATCATGCGCGATTCCACCGGTAAGCTGGCCGATCGCTTCCATTTTCTGGACCTGCCGCAGCCGCGCCTCCTGCGCACGCAACTCGGCGGTGGCATCCGCGACCGCGATCTCCAGTTCCTCGGCCCGCGCGCGTTCAGCAGCGGTCTCGGACTGCGCCATCGCCTCGAACCGCAGCGCCTGCACCATCAGCCAGCCGAGCACGATGGCCCCGATCACGATCAGCACGCCAAACATTGCGAGCACCTTGGCGACGTCATTGGAGCGTGCGACTGCCTGCATCGCCCCCGTGGTCCGCCGGTCGAGCAGCGCATGTTCGCGCGCGGAGATCTGGTCGAGCGAGGCGGTGATTTGGGCAAGCGAGGGCGCGGTGCCGGCGCGGTAGAACAGGCCGAGCGCCTGATTGTTCTTCTTGTAGCGCGTGCTGAGTGCGATAAGATCAAGCTCCGCCCCGCGCGCCTGATATGCGGTGTCGAGTTGAGCGATAGTCTGCGTCTGATCGGGATTGTCGATCGTATCGCGGCGCAGTTTTTCGATCTGCGAACCGGCAACCTGCCAGCGTTCGGAATATTTCGCGCCCCAGTTGCGATCGCCGCTGATGACATAGCGGCCAAGTGCGGCCTCGGCATCGGCGATGGTACCGGCGAGCGTGCGGGTGAGGATCATCACCTCGTAACTGTCGCTCTGCCGCTGTCGCGCCTCGTCGCGCTGGCGGTTGGCGTTGGACAGCGTGAGGATCAGCCCGACCAGCACCGACACCCCGAGCAGCGCGATGACCGCCAGCGTGACGGTGCGCCACGCCGCGGCAGAGCTCTGCTCCACCCCGAAGTCGGGCGTCGCATAGGCTTCGGTCCCACTCATGGCGTTGGTATTTACCCTGTCGCGCGCTCTGGGGAAAGCTACGACTTCCCCCTAGGCAAGCGCGCCGACCGCATGGCCAGCGGTCTGGAACATCGTGAGGATCGTCTCGACCTGCTCCGCGCTATGTTCCGCGCATAGCGAGCAACGCAGCAGATACGTGCCGGCCGGCGTTGCGGGCGGGCGTGCCATGTTGACGTACAGGCCGCCCTCCAGCAGCGACTGCCACAACGCCACCGCCTGCGTCTGGTCCTTGAGGATCACCGCGATGATCGCCGATTGTGGCGTGTCGGTGCCGAGCGTGTAGCCCATATCCTTCAGGCCGCCGTGCAGCCGCTTCGAGTTGCGCCACAGGTGCGCGCGCTTCTCGCCGGCGTGCATCAGCTTGCGGATCGAGGTGGCGGCGGTCGCCACCACCGATGGCGGCAGCGAGGCGGTGAAGACGTAGGGGCGGCACACCAGCCGCATCACGTCGAACTTCGGATGGTTCGACACGCAGAACCCGCCGACCGTGCCGACCGACTTGGAGAAGGTGCCCACCACGAAATCGACGTCGTCAGCGACGCCCTGTTCCTCGTACACGCCGCGTCCGTTCGGCCCGAAGAAGCCCATGCCGTGCGCCTCGTCGACCAGCACCATCGCGCCGTGCTTCTTGGCGACCGCGACCATCTCCGGCAGCGGTGCGATATCGCCGAGCATCGAATAGACGCCCTCCAGCACGACCAGCTTGCCCGGCTCCTTCGGCAGACGGCCGAGCCGCTTGTCGAGGTCCTCGACCGAATTGTGGCGGAAGCGAACGATCTCGGCATTGCCGAGCGCGCAGCCATCGTAGATCGAGGCATGGCTGTCGGCATCGAGGATGATGTACTCACCCTTGCCGGCGATCGTCGAGATGATGCCGAGATTGGCCTGATATCCGGTCGAGAACACCATGGCGTGGTCGGTGCCGTAGAACTCCTTCAGCGCATCCTCGCAATCCTTGTGCGGGGAGTAGGTGCCGTTGAGCACGCGGCTGCCGG
The DNA here is from genome assembly GCF_022662305.1 of Sphingomonas sp. BAUL-RG-20F-R05-02. Classification (GTDB taxonomy): domain Bacteria; phylum Pseudomonadota; class Alphaproteobacteria; order Sphingomonadales; family Sphingomonadaceae; genus Sphingomonas. The sequence continues at coordinate 937,003 of NZ_JAKNQH010000001.1, read as the reverse complement.
TGGTGCCCGCGCCGAACGTGTCGAGCGCGGCCTTGCCGGCGGCGATCACGTCGGGATCGAACGTCATGCCCATGTAATTATAGGTGCCGAGCAGGATGGTTTCCTTGCCCTTGATGATCGCCTGCGTCGGCGATTTCACCTCGTCCATCACGATCGCGAACGGGTCACGCACACCGGTCGCCATCAACGCCTCGCGTTCGGCGATCAGCGCGTCGAATTTCGCGAACAGGTCGTGTTCCGGCGCGACCGCGGCAGGCGAGACGGGCAGGGCTTCGGCGGTGGCAGCGGCTTCGGTCATGTCATTCTTTCCCGGGCCGTTCGCCCCAGCAGGACGAACGGGTAAGAGGTTCAGGCCTTGAGGCTCATCACGGCGTCGACCAACTGGCCAACGGTCTCGATCTCAGCCTGCATGTTCATCGTGATGATGATGTCGAACTCGTCCTCGATCGCCGCCACGAAGTCCATCACGGTCAGGCTGTCCCACTCCAGATCGCCCTGAAAGGTCGTGGCGTCGGTCAGCGCGACGCCCTTCTTGTTGAATGGCGCGATCTGGGCGGTGACGGTTTCGAAGACTTGGGCGCGGTCGCTCATGAAAATCCTTTGGAGTGTGGCCGCTCGGGTGTTGCCAAGCAAATGCGGCGGCATTCGGACAATTCTATAGCAGGCCGTGCGCACGATACCATGCCGCCGTCGCGGCGAGGCCGTCGGGCGTGGCGATTTGCGGAACCCACAGCGCAGGATCAGGCGCGCGGGCCGGGTCGATCGTCCAGTCGGGGTGGCAGAAATAGCCGACCCGATCCGCCGTCAACTTGGCCTTGGTGCCACGCGTCAGCCGGTCGATCCGCGCGGCGGCGAGCATCACCGGTTTGGGCAGGCTGAGTGCCAGCACCCTGCGCCCGACGGCGGTGCCGATCGCGCGTGCGAACGCGCTGTGCGTCCAGCCACCCGGGCGGCCATCATCCGCCTCGTAGATGACGCGCCCGGGATCATGGGCGACCAGCGCGAGCAGCAGCCGCACCAGATCATCGACGTGGATCACCGCCAGCCTGCCCGGCGGCGGCAACAGCGCGAGGCCGAGCTTCGCCACCCGGAACATCTCGCGCATTTCCATGTCGCCGGGACCGAACACGGCGGTCGGGCGCACCATCGTCCAGTCTAATCCGGAGGCGGCGACCACCTCCTCCGCGCCGTGCTTGGACCATCCATAAGCGGAAAGCTGCGGCTCGCGCGCGGCAAGAGAGGAGACGTGGACGAAACGGCCTATGCCGGCCGTGCGCGCGGCATCCACCACCGCTTGCGTGCCGGCGATATTACCGGCGGCGAACGCCGCGCGGTCTGGCGCGTTGACCACGCCTGCGACGTGGATGACGGCATCCACGCCGGCGACCAGTTCCGACAGCGCGGCGCCATCGTCGAGCGCGCCCGCGATCCACGCGATGCCCTCACGCGGTGGTTGCGCACGACGGGTGAGGGCGCGCACCCGATGCCCGTCGGCAAGCGCGCGTTCGATCAGCCGCTTGCCCACGAAGCCGGTGCCGCCGGTGATGGCGAGGGTGGTCATGGCCTGATGCGTCCTTCCCGGGCGGAGGTGCTAGCGGATGAGCGGGGTGCGCGCGTCACAACAGCGCCATGTAATTGCGATGGACGAGCGCGGCACGCGGCGCATAACCGAGGATCTCCGCCAACTCGCCACTGCGCCGTCCGGTAATCAGCCCGGCCTCCTCGGCATCATATTCGGCGAGGCCGCGCGCAAGCGCCCGCCCGTCGGCTTCGCAAATCGCCACCAGGTCGCCGCGCCGGAAATGACCCTCCACCCGCGTCGCTCCGGCGGCAAGCAAACTCGCGCCGCTGCGCAACGCAGTCGCCGCGCCGGCATCGACATGGATCGTGCCGCGCGCGGTCAGCCCGCCCGCCAGCCACGCTTTTCGTGCGGGTGCCGACTTCTCCGCCACGAACACAGTATGCCGCGCCTCGACCGACAAGGGCCGCTCGATCCGCCCGCTGGCGATGGCAAGGTGCGCGCCCGCCGCATTGGCGATCCGGGCGGCGGCGATCTTGGAGACCATCCCGCCCGAACCCATGCCCGAGGCAGAGCCGCGATCCGCCATGCCCTCGATACGATCGTCGATCCGTTCGACCCGCGCGATATGCTCGGCGCCGGGCAGGGCAGGGTTGCGGTCGTAGAGTCCGTCGATATCTGACAGCAGCACGACGCCCTGCGCGCCGGCCGCCTGCGCGACCCGCGCGGCGAGCCGATCATTGTCGCCGAAGCGGATCTCGGCGGTCGCCACGCTGTCGTTCTCGTTGAGCACCGGCACCACCCCGAGCGACAGCAACCGGTCCAGCGTGGCGGCGGCGTTGAGATAGCGGCGGCGATCCTCGAGATCGTCCAGCGTGACGAGGATCTGCGCGGCAGTCAGCCCTTCGTCGCCCAACGTCTCCGCCCACACCTGGCTAAGCGCGATCTGCCCGACCGCCGCGGCGGCCTGCGCATCCTCGAGACTGGCGCGGCCACCTTTCGCCAGCCCAAGCCGGCGCGCGCCCAGCGCAATCGCGCCCGAGGACACGACCGCGACCTGTTGGCCGGCGCGGGTCCGCTCGGCGATATCGGCGGCGATGCCGGCCAGCCACGCCCGCCGCACCCCGCCAGCGCTCTCGACAAGCAAGGCCGATCCGATCTTGACGATCAGGCGCGGGCAGGTGGCGGGCGGAAACAGATGCATCGCCCTGCCGCTTAGCGCCCCTTACGCGCCCGAGTCGAGCGCGTAGCCCGCCGAACGCACCGTGCGGATGATATCCTGCCGGTCGTCGCCGTTGATCGCTTTCCGCAACCGCCGGATATGCACGTCGACGGTGCGGCTCTCGATATCGCTGTCGTGTCCCCACACCGCGTCCAGCAATCGTTCGCGCGAGAACACCCAGCCGGGATGTTCTAGGAAATGCTTGAGCAGGCGGAACTCGGTCGGCCCGAGCGGGATCACCTCGCCCGCGCGGCGCACCTTATGCCCCACCGTGTCCATCTCGATATCGGCATAGGTGAGCTGTTCGCCCGCCAGCGCCGGGCGCACCCGGCGCAGCACCGCGCCGACGCGCGCGACCAGTTCACGCGGCGAGAACGGCTTGGTGACGTAATCGTCCGCGCCCGTTTCCAGCCCGCGCACGCGGTCCTCCTCCTCGCCCCGCGCAGTCAGCATGATGATCGGCACGTTCGCCGTCTCCGGCATGCGGCGCAGCCGGCGGCACACCTCGATACCGGACAGGCTTTCCACCATCCAGTCGAGCAGCACGATATCCGGCGTCGCCTCCTTGGCGAGCAGCAGCGCCTCCTCACCGTCGGGCGTCTGCTTCACGTCGAAATCCTCGCGCTTGAAATGCCAGATCAGCAGTTCGGCGAGCGCGGCATCGTCTTCCACCAGCAACATCTTGACGCGAGCCATGTGCTTACTCCCCTTGTTGCAATACGAAGGCGCCGCGATCGCGCTCGGCCATGTGCGTGCCGGTCGCGGCGAAATAGACCATCTCGGCGACGTTGGTCGCGTGATCGCCGATCCGTTCCAGGTTCTTGGCGATGAACAGCAGGTGCGTGACCTGGCCGATCGTCGCCGGATTCTCCATCATGTGCGTGACGAGCACGCGGAACAGGCTGTTGTAGAAATCGTCCACCGCGCGGTCGCGCGCGCACACCTGTTGCGCGGCGGCGGCATCGCGCGCGGCGAACGCGTCGAGCACGTCGTGCACCATCTCGATCGCCAGCGCGGCCATCGCCGGCAGCACCGACAGCGGCTCGATATCGCCGTGCGAATCGATCAGCGGGGTGCGCTTGGCGATGTTCTTGGCGTAATCGCCGATCCGCTCGATCACGCCGGCGATTTTCAGCGCCGCCACCACCTCGCGCAGATCGTCGGCGAGCGGCGCGCGCAGCGCGATGATGCGCACAGCCAGCTCCTCCGCCTGATGTTCGAGCGCGTCGAGCTTCTTGTCGTTCCGCACGATCTCGGCGGCGGTTTCAAGGTCGTGGTTCTTCAGCGCCTCGATCGCGTCGCCGATCGCCTGTTCGGCCATGCCGCCCATCTGCGCGATCAGTCCGCGCAACTGGCCGATCTCGTCGTCGAAAATCTTGATGGTATGTTCGTAGGTCGCCATTGCCCGTCCCTCAGCCATACCGGCCGGTGATGTAATCCTTGGTGCGTTCTTGCCGTGGATTGGTGAAGATGTCGGAGGTCGTGCCCGTCTCGATCAGCGCGCCGAGGTGGAAGAAGGCGGTGCGCTGCGAGACGCGCGCCGCCTGCTGCATGTTGTGCGTGACGATCACGATCGCGTAGCGGCCCTTCAAATCGTGGATCAGCTCCTCGATGCGGGCGGTGGCGATCGGGTCGAGCGCGCTGCACGGCTCGTCCATCAGGATCACCTCCGGGTCGACTGCGATCGCACGCGCGATGCACAGCCGCTGCTGCTGACCGCCGGAGAGGGCGGTGCCGCTGTCGGACAGGCGATCCTTCACCTCGTCCCACAAACCGGCGCGTTTCAGCGATCGTTCGACGATCTCGGCAAGCTGGTTGTGGTTCGCCGCCAGCCCGTGGATGCGCGGACCGTAAGCGACGTTTTCGAAGATCGATTTTGGGAACGGATTGGGCTTCTGGAACACCATGCCGACGCGCGCGCGGAGTTGCACCACGTCCATGTCGGGCGCGTAGATATCCTCGCCGTCGAGGTCGATCTCGCCCTCTACGCGCGCGGTCGGAATGGTGTCGTTCATGCGGTTCAAGGTGCGCAGGAAAGTGGATTTGCCACAGCCGGACGGGCCGATCAGCGCGGTCACCACGTCGCGATCGAAATCGATCGACACGTCGCGGATCGCCTGCGCGTCGCCGTAGAAGACGTTGACGTGGCGCGCGGAGATCTTGTGCCGCGTAATGGAGGTTTCAGCGTTCACGAGCGGCTCTCGAATCGGTTGCGGAGGTAGATCGCGACGCCGTTCATCGCGAGCAGGAAGACGAGCAGGACGAGGATCGCCGCGCTGGTCTTCTCGACGAAGCCACGGTTGATCTGGTCGGACCACAGGAAGATCTGCACCGGCAGCACCGTCGCCGGATCACGCAGGCCACCCGGCGGCGCAGTGATGAACGCGCGCATGCCGATCATCAGCAGGGGCGCGGTTTCGCCCAGCGCCCGCGCCATGCCGATGATCGTGCCGGTCAGGATGCCGGGCATCGCCAGCGGCAGGACATGGTGGAACACCACCTGCACCGGGCTCGCGCCGATCCCGAACGCCGCCTCTCGGATCGACGGCGGCACCGCCTTGATCGCGTTGCGGCTGGCGATGACGATCACCGGCATCGTCATCAGCGCGAGCGTCAGCCCGCCGACGATCGGCGCGGAGCGCGGCAGGTGGAAGGTGTTGAGGAACACCGCGAGGCCGAGCAGCCCGAAGATGATCGACGGCACCGCCGCAAGGTTGTTGATCGACACCTCGATCAGGTCGGTCCAGCGGTTCCGCGGCGCATATTCCTCTAGGTACAATGCGGAGAACAGCCCGACCGGAAAGGCGATCAGCAGCGTCACCAGCATCGTGAACAGTGAGCCTTTGAGCGCGCCCCAGATGCCGACCATGGTCGGATCGGTCGAATCCGAGCCGGTGAGGAAGAACAGGTTGAAGCTGGTGGTGATCGCGTGGGTGTGCGTCAGCCTGGCGACGATCGCCTCGTCGGCGGGCGCGCCCTCGCGCTTGGCGGCAATGTCGATCCGGTCGGCGGCGGGCACCCACAGCCGCACCCGCTTGCCGAGCAGCGACGGGTCCGCCTTCAACTGGTCTCGCACCCGCGTCCACGCACCGTCCGAGATCAGCGTCTCGCCGCCCGGACCATAAGCGGCGATCGCGGCGGCATCGGTCGCGCCGGTCAGATCGGCGGCGGCGAGCGCGAGATCGGCAGCGGGTCCGCGCAGCTTGGCGGCATCCACTGCCAGATGCGTCGCGGGGAAGTCGATCGGCAGCACGATCTGGGTCTGCACGAAGCCGTTCAGCCCGCCGGCCAGCATCGACACCAGCAGCATGATGAGGAACCCGGCGGACAGCAGCACCGCCGCCAGCCCGAGCCGGCGGAAGCGCCGTTCGGCGGCATAGCGTTTCGCCATGCGGCGCTGATGCATCGCGCCACGCCAGTCGGTCGGCGCGGGCACGCCGGGCAGGGGCGTGCGCTCAGTCATATGCCTCCCGGTAGCGCTTCACCACGGTGAGCGCGACGATGTTGAGCAGGAAGGTGATGACGAACAGCGTGAGGCCGAGCGCGAAGGCGGCCAACGTCTTGGGGCTGTCGAACTCCGCCTCGCCGGTGAGCAGGTCGACGATCTGCTTGGTGACGGTGGTGGCGGGTGCCAGCGGGTTGAGCGTCAGCGTCGCCACGCCCGATGCCGCCATCACCACGATCATCGTCTCGCCGATCGCGCGGGATACGGCGAGCAGCACCCCGCCGACCACGCCGGGCAGGGCGGCGGGCAGCAGCACGCGGCGGATCGTCTCGGATTGCGTCGCGCCCATCGCCAAGCTGCCGTCGCGCATCGCCGGTGGCACGGCGGTGAACGAATCGTCCGCCATCGACGAGACGAACGGGATGATCATGATCCCCATCACCAAGCCGGCGGCGAGCGCGCTTTCCGAACTCGCCCAGCGTATGCCTATCGCGACGGCGGCATCGCGCACCAGCGGCGCCACCGTCAGCGCGGCGAAATAGCCGTACACCACGGTCGGCACGCCAGCGAGCACCTCGATCACCGGCTTGACCCAGCGCCGCACGTGCGGGGTGGCATATTGAGTGAGGTAGATGGCACTCATCAGACCGAGCGGGATCGCCACGATCATCGCGATCACCGCACCGATGAAGAACGTCCCCCAGAACAACGGCACCGCGCCGAGCGAGGCGCCCGGGTCGCGTGGGTCGACCACCTGCGGGCTCCAGTGCGTGCCGAACAGGAAGTCGCCGATCGGCACCATGCCGAAGAACCGTGCCGATTCGAACAGCAGCGAAACGACAATCCCCATCGTCGTCACGATCGCGACCAGCGCGGCGGCGAGCAGCAGCGCCATGATGAGCCGCTCGATCTGCGTGCGCGCGGCGAACCTCGGGCCGACGCGGGTGAACGCCCACAGCCCGAACGCGATGGCGAGCAGCAACGCGACGCTGCCGCCGATCCAGTTCGCCCGCGTTTGCGCGGCGGCATAGGCGGGGGCGAGCGTCACCGCGAGCGGGCTTGGCGTGCCGAAGCCGTTGCTACGCGCCAGTTCGCGCGCTTCCGACAGGATCGCCGCCCGCTCAAACCCGGGTGGCGGCAGGTGCACGGCGGCGGGCTGGTGCACCACCCGGTCGGTAACGAGGCCGGGCGCGCAGGACGCCCACACCGCCAGGAAGATCGCGGCCGGCAGCACCGTCGCGATCGCCACGAAGCCGCCGTGGTGCGACGGCAGCGAACTGAAGCGTGCCTTGCTCGCGCGGCGGAACCGCGTCGCGCGCATCCGCGCCGCCAGCCAGGCGATCAGGCCAACCCCCGCGATCAAGAAGAAAAGGATGAGGAACGACACGGCCGGTCAGTGCAACTGGCGCGGATCGAGCGGCGTCTCGCCCGCCACGATCGCGGCGGCGCGGGCGCGCACGTCGGCAGGCGAGGCGATCAGCCCCTTGGCGATCAACGGCCCATCCGGGTTCCACAATGTGGCGTATAGCCTGAGATATTCTCGCAAGCCCCGGATCGCGCCGAGATGCGCCTTCTTGACGTACAGGTAGAGCGGCCGCGAACCGGGGTAGCGGTTCTGCGCGATCGTCGCATAGGTCGGCGCCACGCCATCGATGGCGATGCCGTTCAGCTTGTCGCGGTTCTGCTCCAGATACGAATAGCCGAAGATGCCGATCGCATCGGGATTAGCCTGCAGCTTCTGGACAATGAGATTGTCGTTCTCGCCCGCGTCGACATAGGCGCCATCCTCGCGGATGCGCGTGCAGCGTTGCGCGAAAGCATCGGGGTCGCGCAGCTTCAACGCGGTCAGTTCCGGGTGCACGCCCTCGCAACCGCGCGCGAGGATCAGCGCGGCGAGCGCGTCGCGCGTGCCGCTCGTGGCGGGCGGGCCGTAGATCTGGATCGGCGTGGCGGGCAGCGCCGGGTTCACGTCGTGCCACACGCGCGCGCTATTGGGTTTGCCATCGGGGGCCGCCCCCATCGCGCGGTACAGATCGGCGACCGTCAGCCGCAGGCCCGGCCCGTTCTTCGCTTCGGCAAAGGCGATGCCGTCGACGCCGACCTGCACCTCGATCACGCCGTTCACGCCGTTAGCCTTGCAGCGGGCATATTCCGCCGCGGTCATCCGGCGTGAGGCATCCTCTAGATCGGGATGCGCGGCACCGATGCCCGCGCAGAACAATCTCATGCCACCGCCGGTACCGGTCGACTCGATCACCGGCGATTTCACGCCCGGCGTCTGCTCCACGAACTGTTCGGCGACGACGGTGGTGAAGGGGAACACAGTGGAGGAACCGACCACCTTGATCTGGTCGCGCGATCCCATGCCGCCACCATCGGCCTCGTCGGTACAGCCGTACAGCAGGATCGCGAGCGCTGACGCGGCGACAATCGCAACCCTTCCGTGCATGAGGACGTCTCCCAAGCGGGTCGTTGATCGTCCCCGAACGGATGCGCTAGCACCCGCGAGGCCCGTCTGTGTGACGGTTCGGTTACCGTTTTATGACAGCGTTTCCGTGCGCCGGGATCAGCACCGTCACCGTCGTGCCGTGCCCCTGTACGCTTTCGATATCGAGCCGCCCGCGATGCCGCTCGACGATGTGCTTGACGATCGCAAGGCCGAGCCCGGTCCCGCCCGCCGCGCGGCTGCGGCCAGGGTCGACGCGATAGAAGCGTTCGGTCAGGCGCGGGATATGTTCAGGCGCAATCCCGTCGCCTTCGTCCCGCACCGCGAGGCGCACCATGCCGGTGGCGTGCTGTTCAAGCAGGATGGTGACGGACGCGCCTTTGCGCCCGTATTTGCGCGCGTTGCCGACCAGATTATGCAGCACCTGACTTAATTGCGCGCGGTCGCCGGACACCGGCGGCACGTCCGCCGCCACCTCCGCCACGATCGGCGCGCCACCTTCGCCCTGCGCGTCGAGGATGCTGCCGCGTACCTCGGCGATCAGCCCGGCGAGATCGACCGCGCGGTCGGGGAGGCGGTATTTCTCCGCCTCGATCCGCGACAGCGAGATGAGATCCTCGACCAGCCGCTGCATCCGCCGCGCCTCGTCGAACATGATCTTGAGGAACCGGTCGCGCAGGCCCTTCTCGTCGCCCGCCTCGTCGCCCAACGTCTCGATATAGCCGAGGATCGAGGCGAGCGGGGTGCGCAGTTCGTGGCTTGCGTTGGCGACGAAATCGACGCGCATCCGCTCCGCCGCGTAACTGCCGGTCTGGTCGATCAGGTGGACGATGCGCTGCCCGTCTGGAGTGTCGCCGATCCGCATTTCCCAGCGCTGTTCGCGCGCGCCAAGCCCGACGAGATTGACCGAGGGTTGCCGCACGTCTGAGGGCGGGCTCATAAGCCGCTCGGCCGCGCCGGGATGCCGGATCGCCAGCCGCACGTCCTGCCCGACGATATGCCCGCCCAGCAGCGCGCGCGCCGCATCGTTGGCATGGCTGACCTGACCGCCGGTGACGATCAGGATCGGCTCGACGATCGCGCCAATCACCGTCGGGATCGGGTCGGCGAGCGCAAGCGGCGGGGCTGGCGCTTCCGCCCCGTCCGCGTCGTCGCCCGTGCCGACGGCGGCGAGCACGGCGGCAACCCCGCCGACCAGCATCACCAGCGTCGCCTGTATGTCGCCGAGCAGGAACACCGCGCACGCCGCGACGAGGACGATCGCGAGTGCCGCCAATGTGCGGAGACCGAAGCCGTTGATCATTGCCCGTCTCACCCGCCCGTCATGCCCCAATCCGGAACGTCGCCCTAGTCTAAACATCGTTAACCGCGATAGCCTTGCTTGCCAGCGTTTTGCGAATGTGAAAGGGCTTGCGGGATAAAGGATCGTGGATGAGCGAAGAGCCGGAACAGCGGAACGAAGACGCGGAGCGCGGTGGCGCGACCAGCCGGCGCGCGCTGATGATCGGCGCGGTCGGCGCGAGCGCGATCGTGTCGATCCGCCCCGCGCTCGCCGCGACGGCGGTGTCGATCGTGCATTGTTCGATCCCCGTACCCGATCCGAGCCGCCGTGCCGGCTGGATCGCCGCGGATGGCTCGGTGGTGAACAGCGGCACCGCCGGTGCCTTCGCCCCGCCGACCCGGCCGCTCAAGGGTCAGGACGTCAAGCAGGCGTTGGCCGGCGGCAACCTGCCCGGCGTGGAGTATGAACGCAGCCAGGCATATATGAACTACGTCCGCAACCTTCATTCGGGAACGAGCGGCTTCACCTGTTTCGCATCGTTGCAGATGCCGCGCGGCTGACGCCGTGTCTGGTCCTGCCGAACACGATCCGGTCTACCACGCCGCGTCGCCCGACGTGCTGCGCATCGTCCCGCTCGACGCCTTCACCGCGATCTATCACCGCGCGTCGGGCATTACCCACCTCGTCGCACCGCCGGCACCCGAAATCCTGGCCGCGCTGGCACCTGCCGGACTGACGCTTACCGGGCTGATCGTGCGGCTCGCGCAGGACTACGATCTGCTCGATGCGGACGAAGACGCACTCGCCGCGCGGCTCGACGAACTCGTCGCCGCCGGATTGGTCAGCACCGCGTGAGGCATGTCTTCACGGTGCGGATCGGCCCGGTCGGCTTTCGTGTCGGTTCGGACTGGCGCGCGCCTATCCGCCAGCTTGAAACGCTGTATGCCGGCTACCCGAAGCCCGACGACGGCGTGCCCGATTTCACCGTGCGGCTGTTCGCCGCGCGCCCGTGGCGGCGGGTGATCCGCCCGGCGGTGATGCTGGGGGGCGACTTCGTGCTGCCCGACGCCGCGCCGCTACCGCTCGCGCAGGGGTTGCTCGCCGCCGAGATGGCGATGAACCTGCAAATGGCGCTCGGCCAGCGGCGCTATCTGCTGCTCCACGCATCGGCTGTTGAGCGTGACGGGCGCGTGCTGCTGATGACGGGCGAGTCCGGCTCGGGCAAATCGACGCTGGCGGCGTTGCTGTCGCAGGCCGGCTGGCGTTTCATGGGGGACGAGTTCGCGCTGATCGACCCGGTGACCGGCGCCGTCCATGCCTTCCCGCGGCTCGTCAGCCTGAAGAACGCCGCGATCCCGGCGGTCGAGGCGGCGCTGCCCGGTGCGCGGTTCGGCCCCTTGCTGGAGGGCACGCCGAAGGGCGCGATCCGCCACCTCGTCCCCGATGCGCGCGCGGTCGCGGCGATGGACACGCCCGGCACGCCGGCGCTGCTGCTGTTCCCGCGCTACGGCTTCGCGCCGGATGTGCGCCCGGTCGCGCCAGGCGAGGTCTTCGTGCGGCTAACCCAGGCATCGACCAATTACGTGGCAATGGGTGAGCGCGGGTTCGATGCGCTTACCCGGCTGGTACGGAGCATCCCCGCGCAGGCGATCGATTATCCAGACACCGCCACCGCGCTCGCGCAGGTCGAGGCCGCATGGCGCGCCCAATGAACGGCGCGGTGAGCGACGGCTGGCTGCTCGCCCGCGTGATGCGCACACCTGCTGAGGCGGCGACGCTCGATGCGGACGGTTGGACCGCACTCCTCGCCATCGCGCGGGCGGAACAGATGATCGGCACGCTGGCGTGGCGCTTGCAGGGCGCGGCAATGCCGCCGGCGGTGGCGCGCATCCTCGCCGATGCGCGTGCCTCGCACGATCACGGCCGCACGCTCGCCTTGTGGGAGGCGGAGGCGGCACGGCGCGCACTGGCACCGCTTAGGATCCCGGTGGTGCTGTTGAAAGGCACCGCTTTCGTCGCCGCCGGGCTTAACGCCGGGCAGGGGCGCTCGATCGGCGATCTCGATATCCTCGTGCCGCACGCGCATCTGGATGTGGTCGAACAGGCGCTGCTCGCCGCCGGGTGGGAATGGGTCAAGCCCGACCCGTATGACGATGCCTATTATCGCCGCTGGATGCACGAACTGCCGCCGCTGATCCACCGCGACCGCGACCGGATGATCGACGTTCACCACACCATCCTGCCGCTCACCGCTCTCGTCACCCCGGATGCCGACGCACTGCTGGCCGATGCAATGCCGCTGCGGCCGGGTCTGGCGATGCTTTCGCGCGCCGACGTCATCGTCCACGCCGCCGCGCACCTGTTCGCCGACGGCGATTTGGCGGGCGGAATGCGCAACCTGTGGGACGTGCACTGCCTGCTTGACGATTATGGGGTCGAGGGGCTGGTCGAGCGCGCCGAGCATCACGGCCTCGCCGACGCGGTCAGCCGCGCGGTCCGTCTTGCCGCGGCGCTCTACGGTGATGGTGCCACGCTCTCGCCCGGCGATCGCCTCTGCCTGCGCCGCGTAACCGCGCGCGACAGCTGGGGCAGGGCGACCCGACCCTTCACGCGGCTGGGGTTTTACATCCGCTCGCACTGGATACGGATGCCGTCGGCGATGCTCGCGCGGCACTTGTGGACCAAGTGGCGCGGGGCGGCGCGCTAAAGCCGGCCACGACTGCGCGTGGCCGGCCCCGAGCGGTTAGCTGCTGGCGGTCTGGGCCAGAACCGGCGTCTGCTGATGCTGCACGACGCGCCACACCTCATGCTCGATCCGGCGGATCGTGGAGGTACAATGCGCCTCATAGGCTTCGCCGTCGCGGCTCGCCTTGACGCGGTAGCCGATCACGATCAGCCCTTCCTGCGGTCGGGAGACCTGCCGCTCGGTCAGGTCCGCCTGCGCCCACACCGGTGTGGCGGCTACGGCGTCGATCGCCGTGTCGCCGCGATAGACGAAGGGCGGGTGCGGCAGCACCATCACCACCTCGGCATCGACCTTTTCACGGTAATTGTCCGGACCTTCGGTCCACAGGCTCTGCTCGAAGCTCCACAGGCGGTCGTCGTCCATTCGTCATCTCCCGATGTTACCAGCAGATAATCAGCGGCGACCGCGCATGTTCCCCGCCACGCGTCGAACCGGGCTAACGCCGCCGCCAACGCAGCCGGAACAGCCCCGCGATCAACAACACCACCGTGATCGCCAGCGTGTCGGCGGCCCAGTCGCGGACGTCGCAGTCGCGGTGCAGTTCAGGGATCGATTGCACCACCTCGATCATCGCGCCGAGGAACGACAGCCGCTCCCCGATGCGGAATAGCGGAAGGCGCGGGTAAGCCGCCGCTGCCAGCGCCGCCATGGTCGAGAAGGCGAGCATATGTTCGAACTTGTCACCGAACTGGTCCGCTGGGGTGTGCGGAGGTTGCGGCAGCAACGCCATCGTCACCGCGAAGAGCAACGCCGCCCAGAACAGCAACCTGAGCATGAGCGTCTGCTTGCTCACGCCAGCCGCTCCAGGGCGGGGATCAAGGCGTCGAAATGGTCGATTACCGCGTCCGCCCCGAACCCGCCCACCGGCTCGCGACCGAAGTTCACTACGACGACCGGCATGCCTGCCGACTTTGCCGCGGTCACGTCGAACATCGTGTCGCCGACGAACGCGGCGCGACCGCCGCCCAGCCGCCGAACCATCTCGTACAGCATCGCCGGATCAGGCTTTTGCCTGGCGCCAGCCAGCGTGTCGCCACCGATCAGCGTGTCGAAAAGATGCTGTAGCCCAAGCGATTCGAGGAGCTTTTCGGCCAGATCCGCCAATTTGTTGGTCACGATCGCGGTACGCACCCCGCGCGCCCGTAACCCCTCGATAGCCGCTACCGCACCCGGATACGGCCGCGTCAGTACCGCGATATTGTCCGCGTAGGATGCCAGCATCGCACCCTTGAGATGCTCTGTCTCCGCCGGCGTCGCGCCCCCGGTCGCCTCCAGTGCAAGCGCCACCAGCCGCGCCACGCCGCCGCCCGTCATCGCCACGATCTCCGCCACGCTCAGCGTTCGGCGCCCGTCGCTTGCCAGCATGACGTTGACCGCCGCCGCCAGATCGCCGCTGCTGTCGACGAACGTGCCGTCGAGATCGAATCCGACCAGGTCGAAGGAAAAATCTGTCATGTCGGCGCGACTGGCACCGGCGCTATGGAATTGGCAACCCTGTCGTGGCAGGGCTGTGCGCATGGACGCGAAAAACCCCGCCGCCGCCGTCGCCGCGATTATCCTTGCCGCGGGCAAGGGCACGCGGATGAAATCCGATCTGCATAAGGTGCTGCACCCGGTCGCGGGGCGTCCGATGCTGCTCCACCTGCTCGCCAGCGTAGACGCGCTCGCGCCCGAACGGGTGGTGGTGGTTACGGGTGCCGGTCGCGAACAGGTCGAGGCGGCGGTCACGCCGCTTGGTGCTGTCACCGCGCTTCAGGCTGAGCAGCTCGGCACCGGCCATGCGGTTGCGCAGGCGCAGGCGGCGTTGACGGGCTTCGAGGGCGCAGTGCTGATCCTGTATGGCGATGTGCCGCTGGTCGGTACTGCGACGATGCGCCGGATGCTCGACCGATTGGCTGGCGACGATGCGCCGGCGTGCGTTGTGCTCGGCTTCCGCCCCCCCGATCCCGCCGCCTATGGCCGCATCATCGCCTCGCCCGAGGGGCGCATCGCCAGAATGGTCGAGTATAAGGACGCCTCCACGGCAGAGCGGGCGGTCGATCTGTGCAACTCGGGGCTTATGGCGGTGCGCTCGGCCGATCTGTTCGCGCTGCTCGCCCGCGTCGGCAACGACAACGCGGCGGGCGAATATTATCTGCCCGATATCGTCATGCTGGCGGCCGCCGATGGCCGCACCTCGGTGGTGATCGAAACGGACGCGGCCGAGGTCGCCGGCGTCAACAGCCGCGCGGAACTGGCCGTGGTGGAGGGCGCCTGGCAGCAGGCGCGTCGTGCTGATGCGATGGCGAACGGCGCGACGCTGATCGCACCGGAAACGGTGTGGTTCGCGCACGACACGGTAATCGGCCGGGATGTGGTAATCGAACCAAATGTCGTGTTCGGTCCCGGCACGACCATTGCCGATGGCGTGACGCTGCGGGCGTTCAGTCATATCGAGGGTGCGAGCGTCGCCACCGGCGCCATCGTCGGCCCCTATGCGCGGCTGCGGCCGGGCGCGGTGGTGCGTGAAGACGCACACGTAGGCAATTTCGTCGAGATGAAGAAGGCGGTGCTAGGCAAGGGCGCCAAGGCCAACCACCTTACCTACCTTGGTGATGCCGAGGTCGGCGCGGGCGCGAACATCGGCGCGGGCACGATCACCTGCAATTACGATGGCTACAACAAGTCGCTGACGCGGATCGGCGCGGGCGCGTTCATCGGTTCGAACAGCGCGCTGGTCGCGCCGGTGTCGATCGGCGATGGTGCTCTGGTGGCGGCGGGTTCGGTCATCATCGACGACGTACCGGCTGACGGCTTCGCGATTGCGCGCGGCCGACAGGAAACGCGAGAAGATTGGGCGCCACGGTTTCGCGCGGCGGCCAAGGCAAGAAAGGCCGGCAAGTAGCGCGACCTGCTTGCACGAACGGAACTGAGCATTGAAGGACGTTACCCATGTGTGGAATCGTTGGAATTGTCGGTAAGGAGCCCGTCGCGGATCGTCTGCTCGATGGCTTGCGGCGGCTAGAATATCGCGGATACGATTCGGCCGGCATCGCGACCGATTTCGAGGGGGCGATCGAGCGGCGGCGCGCCTCGGGCAAGCTCGTCAATCTCGCGCGCGAACTCGCCGAGCATCCGCTGCCGGGCGACACCGGCATCGCGCACACCCGCTGGGCGACGCATGGCGGACCGACCACCAACAACGCGCACCCACATGCCACCGGCGAGGTCGCGCTGGTCCACAACGGCATCATCGAGAATTTCAAGACCCTGCGGGACGAACTGGTCGCGCGCGGCCGCGTCTTCACCAGCGAGACCGACACGGAAGTCGTCGCGCATCTGGTGAGCGAGAAGGTCGAGGCTGGGCTCGCTCCCGCCGACGCGGTGCGTGAGGTGTTGCCGCGCCTGCACGGGGCATTCGCTTTGGCGATCCTGTTCCGGCAGCATCCCGATCTGCTCATCGGTGCGCGGCTCGGGTCGCCTTTGGTAGTCGGTTATGGCGACGGCGAAACCTACCTCGGCTCGGACGCGCTGGCGCTGGCACCGCTGACGCAGCGCATCGCCTATCTCGACGAAGGTGACTGGGTGATCATCACCCGCGACGGCGCGCAGATCTTCGACAAGGACAACAACCCTGTCGAGCGGGCGATCACCATATCCGGTGTGACCGGCGAGCTGATCTCCAAGGGCAATCATCGCCACTATATGCTCAAGGAGATTTACGAGCAGCCGATCGTCGTCGCGCAGACGTTGCGCTCATACCTTCAGCGCATGGAGGACAAGGTCACGCTGCCGATCCCGGACTTCGATCTCAGCGCAATCAGGCGCGTGACAATCGTCGCATGTGGGACGAGCTTCTATGCGGGCATGGTCGCCAAATACTGGTTCGAACAGTTTGCGCGCGTGCCGGTTGATATCGATGTCGCATCCGAGTTTCGCTACCGCCAGCCTGTGATGGAGGAGGGCGGTCTGATGATCGTCATCAGCCAGTCGGGCGAGACGGCGGATACGCTCGCCGCGTTGCGTCATGCCAAGGCCGAGGGGCAGAAGATCGCCGCCGTCGTCAACGTGCCGACCAGTTCGATGGCGCGCGAGGCGGATCTGTTGTTGCCGACGCATGCCGGGCCGGAGATCGGTGTCGCTTCTACCAAGGCGTTCACCTGCCAACTCGCAGTGCTGGCGGCGCTGGCGGCGAACCTTGCGCGTGCCAAGGGTAAACTCAATGCCGCCGAGGAGAAGGCGATCGTACGGCATCTCGGCGAGGCTCCGGCTGCGCTTAACGCCGCGCTTGCCTATGACGAAACCATCCAGGCGATGGCGCATGTCATCGCCAGCGCACGTGACGTGCTGTATCTCGGACGTGGCACGGACTATCCGCTGGCGCTGGAAGGTGCGCTAAAACTCAAGGAAATCAGTTACATCCACGCTGAAGGCTACGCCGCGGGCGAGATGAAACACGGGCCCATCGCGCTGATCGACGATGCTGTGCCAGTGATCGTAATCGCGCCGTCAGGGCCGTTGTTCGACAAGACCGTCAGCAACATGCAGGAGGTGCAGGCACGCGGCGGCAAGGTTGTGCTGATCTCGGATTATGACGGGGTGCAGGCGGCCGGCGACGGGTGCATCGCCACAATCACCATGCCCAAGGTCCACCCGCTGATCGCACCGCTCGTCTACGCCGTGCCGGTGCAGTTGCTGGCGTATCATGTTGCCGTGGCGAAGGGCACGGACGTCGATCAGCCGCGCAATCTCGCCAAGTCCGTCACGGTCGAGTAGCGGCATACCGACACAAAACAGCCACGCTACGAGGCGGCTAATGCGCTACGTAACGTGGCTATTTCGCTTATAGCTTGAGCAAGCGGGAGGCTGTTGCTGGTCGACAGCCTCCCGCTCGCGGATCAGCAGCCGTTCCGGCGATTCTGCGCACGATCATGATTTTTGTCGAGCGTACGGCCGACCAGTGCGCCGCCGACACCGCCCGCGATCGTGCCAAGCGTACCGCCGCCGAGCACGCTACCCAGTACCGCACCGCCCGCGCCTCCGGCGATCGTGCCGGTGGTACCGCTGCTGCGCTTGCAGTCTTGATAATAGCGGCGATCATTTCCGCGATAGTTGTTGTTCCGGTAGTTGTTATCCCGGTAATCGCGACCACGGTAGCGGCGTCCGCCGTTGTTGTAGGCCGAATCGCGATCGGCCTGATCACGCTGCCACTGGCTGCCGTGGTCGTAATCCTGAACCCCCGCGAATGCGGTGGTGGGGAGGGCGACGGTGGCAATCAGCGTCGCCATGGCAAGTTTCTTAAACATGACTGGTTCCTTGTATTTGAGCGGTGGCGTTGCGGAGAGAACCCACGAAGGTGGTGGGAAGTTCATCGGGCACGTAACGAATATTTCCGAGGCGGCCATTTCGCACCCCATTCCGGGTCAACCTGACACCGCCGACAGCGTTTTCATCGAAGCGGTGTCAAGCATTTACGGCGCTTTAACCCTGTCCGCTTACGCCCGTGCAACGGAGTGAAGGCTCCCTTCTTTCAAGCTTCAGGCGGTGCGGTACATGCGGATTCTGATCGTCGACGACGAACCGGCAATGCACGACAGCTATCGGCGCAGCTTCGCAGGCAGCGCGGCTGCGGAAAGCGACGCGCTCGATGCCATGGCCGTCGAGTTGTTCGGCGATGATGCGACGACGAACGATGCAGATCCCGCAGCCGATTTCGCGCTGACGCACGCGCTGCAGGGGCTGGATGCGGTGGCACAGATCGAGGCGGCGCAGGCGGCGGGCAACCCGTTTGCGGTGGCGTTCATCGACGTGCGAATGCCGCCGGGTATCGATGGGAAGGAGACCGCGACTCGCATCCGCGCGCTCGATCCCGACATCCAGCTCGTCATCGTCACTGGCTTTTCGGATTTTTCGCCGGCGGAGATCTCGCGGGCGGCCGGCCCCGCCGACAAGATCTTCTATATCGCCAAGCCGTTCGAGGTCGCCGAGGTGACACAGATGGCGACCGCGCTTGCGAACCGTTGGCAGCTCGACCGCGAGATGGCCGAGATGCGCCGCGCGCTCGCGCGGCAAGTGGTGCAGCTGGAGGAGCAGGGTCTCGAACTCGCCGCCAACGAAAGCAAGGCGACCCATATCGCCAACCACGATTCGCTCACCGACGCGCCCAACCGTCTCGCCTTCATGCGCGCGCTCGCCGACCGTGCGCGTAGCGGCGGGGATTTCGCGGTGGCGATGGTCGATCTCGATCGATTTAAGATCGTCAACGATACGCTCGGCCATCTTGCCGGCGACGAGCTGATCCGCCAGATTTGTGGCATCCTCCACGCGTCGGTGCCAGAAGGCGGGCTGGTCGCGCGATTGGGCGGCGACGAATTCGGCCTGTTGTTCGATTCGCCCGGCGCGGAAGCTGCCGCGATGGCGTGCGATCTCGTGATCCGCAACTGTTCGACCACCTTCAAGCTGTTCGGTCACTCGGTGCAGGCCGGCGCGTCGGTTGGTCTTGTCCATGTCGGCACCGTCGAGCGCGGTGATGGCCACCGCGAGTCGGTCGACCTGATCCGCCGCGCCGATCTCGCGCTGAACGACGCCAAGCACAAAGGCCGTGGCACCGTACGGGTGTACGACGACACGATGGACGAATCGATCCGCTTCCGCCGCCAGATTGAAGGCGGGCTCGGCCAGTCGATCGCACGCAATGAACTGAAGCTGGTCTATCAGCCGATCGTTGCGCGCGACGGGCTGGAAGTGGTTGGTTTCGAGGCGCTGCTACGCTGGCATACCGCAGAGTTCGGACCCGTAAGCCCGGCGCTGTTCATCCCGATCGCGGAGGAATCCAATCTTATCCACGAACTCGGCGACTGGGTGCTGAACGAGGCGCTGAGCGTGTTGAAGGACTGGCCGGGGCAGTACGTCTCGGTCAACTTCTCGCCGCGCCAGTTCCGCCGGCATAATTTTGTCGGTCATGTCGTCGAATGCGTGCAGCGCGCCGGGGTCGCGCCTAACCGCGTACAGATCGAGATTACCGAAACCGCGATCTTCGACGATGCGGATCGCGCCGCGGATACGCTGTACAAGCTGCGCCAGATGGGCTTCCGCATCGCACTCGACGACTTCGGCACGGGTTATTCGAGCCTGTACAACATCCGCAAGTTCGCGCTCGATTGCCTCAAGATCGACAAGAGCTTCATCGACGGCATGGGGCGTGAGCGCGAGAGCGCGGCGATCGTCCATTCGATTGTCCACCTCGGCCGCTCGCTCGGCCTCGGCGTGATCGCGGAGGGCGTCGAAACGGCGGCGCAGGTGCAGGCGCTGCGGCTGGCGGGGGCTTCGCACCTCCAGGGGTATTATTTTGCGCGGCCGATGGCGGCCGAGGATGCGCAGGCGCTGGCGCAGCAACGCTTTATGGTCGATGAAACCCTCGCAGCGGCGACGACCGCCGGAAACGGGACGCACGGCTGATGCGCACCCGGTTCCGCGCGGCGCGCGGCCGGATCGAGACGCAGGTCACCACGCTGCGCAATCCGCGCTCGCTCGGCGCCAAATTGCTGCTGATCCTCACCGCGATCGGGCTTGCCGGATCGATCGCGATCACGCTGCTGCTGGCGAGTGTCATCACCCCCAGCTTCAACCGGCTCGAGGCGAAATCGGTCGACGGCCATATCGAGCGGACGCGCGCGGCGCTGCAAGAATACGCCTCCAAGGTGGAAAGCGCGGTGCGCGATTACGGCGACTGGAACTCCAGCTACGACTATATGGGCCACCCGACGCGCGCATTCGAGGCGGAAAGCTTCTCGCCCCTGGCGATGGAGAATCTCGGCGTCAACGGCATGGCGTATATCGCCAATGACGGCCATATCGTCATCGCGCGCTGGCGCGGAGCGCGTGGCGACGATGCCGTGTTGCGGGCGGCATTGGTGGCACAGATCGCGCGCGTCGATTTTCGGCGGGCCTTGCAGGCGGGCAGTTCCGCCAGCTTCTATGTGCGACTCGGGCAGGTGGTCGCCGCGATTGGCATCGCCGAGGTGCGGCGCAGTGACGGCAGCGGCGAGCCGCGCGGGGTTGTGCTGATGGCGCGGCAGATCACTTCCGGCCAGTTGTCCGGACTGCTTCAGCTTGGTGCCAAGCTCAATCTAACTGACGTGGCGGATCAGGACCGCATCACGTCCAGCGCGACGAAGACGCGAATCGCGGTGCCGGTCTACGGCGTGGACCATCACGCGGTGGCGGGCGCCGCCTTCACCGTTCCGCGCGACCTGTCGATACTGGGCCGGCGCATGCTGCTGCTGGCGGTGTGCGGGTCGACCGTGCTGTTGCTGATCGTGCTGGTGATGCTGCGACGAATGATGGATCGGCTGGTGCTGCGCCCGCTCGCGCGGGTGGAACGGCATATGCAGATGGTGCGCGCGTCCGGCTCGCTCGGGCAACTGGCGGAGGATGGGCGGCAGGACGAAATCGGCTCGCTCGGCGCGAGCTTCAACGCGATGCTCAGCCAGTTGCAGGACCTGCGCGAACAGATCGAGGCGCAGAGCTTCGCGCTCGGCCGCAGCGAAAGCGCGGTGGCGGTAATGCACAACGTCCGCAACGCGCTCAATCCGATCAGCACGATCCTGTCGCAGGGCATTGCGCAGGCGCCTCCGGTCGACCGCGCGATGCTCGATCGCGCGGTCGCCGAACTCGCGCGCGAGGATCTTCCGGCGGCACGACGCGGTAAGCTCGTCGCCTTCGTGGCCGCGGCGGTGGAGGCGGACACGAACGACCGCACACGCCGGCGTGGCGAACTCGAGATCGGCCGCGAGGCGATGGCGCATGTGCTCGAGATCATCGGCGCACAGCAACGCGCCGCGCACGAGCGGCCGGACCTGGAGGTGTGCGACGTCAGCGAGATCCTGGCGCGCAATGCGACGATCGCGCGCTATTCGGGCGACCTGTCGATCGCGTTCGTTTTTCCGGGCGAGGCGCATCTGGTGATGGCGAGCCGCGTGATCCTGAGCCAGGTGATCGGCAATCTGCTCGGCAACGCGGCGGAGGCGATCGCCGCCAAGGGCACCCGCAGCGGGACCATCAGCGCGACCGTTTCCGAAGAGGGTGGCGAGACCCGCATTGCCATCCGCGACGACGGCGAGGGCTTTGACCCCGCGAACGCGCCGACCTTCTTTCAGCGCGGCTTTTCGACGCGCGCGCACAAATCGGGCGGCCTCGGCCTGCACTGGTGCGCGAATGCGATGGGGGCGATGCAGGGCGCGTTACGGCTGGAGAGCGAGGGCCGGGGGCGCGGCGCGATCGCGGTACTGACGCTGGCGCGGGTGGACGCAGAGGTCAGGGTGGCGGCCTAGGCTTTGCAGGACGAGCGTTCCGCGCGGCAGTCGAAGATGCCGCGACCGACGGGGTCGCACCGTCACTGAAGAACGGCCAGATCGGCGGCAGTAATTCTGGTAGGCGACTTGCCTAAGGGGACGATGAACCCGCGCGGCGGTTCATGGGTTGAACACGGACAACCACCGCGAAAGGCACCCACAATGAATCAGGAACCGCTCAACCCCGGCGATGACGCTGCCCCCGGCACCCCTGGCACCGGAGAGGATATCTGTCCGGTCTGCGGCGGCACCGGCACCATCGGCGACGCCGCTTGCACGAATTGCGGCGGCAGCGGCAAGGTCATTCACGGTATCGGCGGCGCCTGAACTGCCCACGCCGAATCAGCTCGCGTGCCGGTCGGGCAAGGCCGTGTGGTCCAGCCCCTTGCACGCAGAGCGTCTACAGTAACAGAAGACTGCACCCTCCCGGATCAGAGTACAAATGTCGTCCACGCGAGCGCGTGTTACTGACATGTTGATCTCACGAACCGGCTTCGGTTCGGCATGCGGCGGGCGATTTCTGCCCGCCGCAGGGAAAATCGCGGGTCAGCGATCCCGTTCGGCGCGCTTGCGGTCTGCCTTGCGCGCCCGGCTGATCGCCGCTGCGCGTTCACGTGCGCGACGTTCGGACGGCTTCTCGTAGTGACGGCGCAGCTTCATCTCGCGGTACACGCCCTCGCGCTGCAGCTTTTTCTTTAGCGCGCGCAATGCCTGGTCGACATTGTTGTCACGGACGATGATCTGCATGAGGTAGCTTTCAGAGTGGGTAAAACTTTGCAGCCCCTTAGAGCAGGTGGCCCGCCGTGCCAAGTCGTTAGCGTATCCGATGCGTCGCAAGGCGGGAGATCCCCCCGGAAGGGTAGGGCAGACGCCTTATTGCCACCGCCATCCGAGTCCCGAATGTGGGCGACGGGAGATCGCCTGTATGATGAAGTTCATTCCTTGGTGGGTGCTGGCGTTCGCAGCTTTTGCTTCTCCGCTTGCCGCTCAACAGCAGCCGGCGGCACCAGCGATCAGGGTAAAACCCGAGCAGATACGGCCCTTCGTTCCGGAGGCTTTCGATCCTCCGAAGCTGGTCGAAACAGCGCGGTTCAAAATCGTGCCGCTTGGTCCTGCCGTGGTGGACCGGGACTATAGGGCGTATATGTCCTCGATCGAGCATCTCCAAAAGACGTTCTCGCGCAGCACCACGTGGCCGCATGAGGGGATATCCCATGCCGATGCGGTGAAGGATATGGAGAACGAGCAGGCTCGGTTCACCAGGCGCCAATCCTTCGATTATGCCGTGCTGACGACGGACGGCAGCCGCGAGATCGGCAGCGTCTATATCTCGCCAAGTCACGTTGCGGGATATGATGCGGTTGTGCGAATGTGGGTGACCAAGGAGGCGTATGACGCCGGGTTGGATGCGGAACTCTACGCCTGGCTGACCAACTGGATGCAGACAGCCTGGCCGTTCAAGAAAGTCGCTTACCCCGGACGGGCGATCGATTGGCAGACCTGGGATAATCTCAGGGCAACGAATTAGGTTTGCCGTTCAACAGCGCGGCCGTTGGCAATCGTCGGAACGCCTAAGCCAAAAAACGTCAGCGTCCGAACATCGTATTTCGCTCCTGGATCTGGCCCGACATGCGGTAAATCGGATCCTCCGATGTCCGTAAGCGGCGGTGGCGGCACGTGCGATCACCCGAAGCGGGTCACAGCGCCTTGCGCAGCGTAAGCGAGACCCTCCGGCCGACCGGATCAAGCAGGTCGGCCTGATATCGATAAGGCGTTGTGTTATCGGCGGCGCGAACGCTCGGGTGGGCATCGAACAGATTATCGACCGATAGCTTGACGATGAAATGGCGCGTCCAGGTCTGGTGCGAAAAGACGTGGTGGAGGCTAAGCGATCCGCTGACGTTCAACCGACACAATGCGCCAAACGACAGGTCCGCTGCGGGTACGGCGCCGCGCACACGGCCACCACCAAGGCAGTCAAAGTCGAACGTGCCGCCATTGCCGAGATAATTCAGACCGCCGTAGCCATAGCCCGCGATTCGCGGCGTGGTCGCTCCGGTCAGCGTATCGCCCGCCAGCAGATTGAGCGGCGTGGTGCCTGGACGAAGCGTCAGCCGGTCGGCGAAGCGAATGGAAGGGCCAAGGCCGCCATAGAAACTCGGCCGCTCGGCCGGCTTCCCATTCGACTGGGCAGGGGGCTTGGCGTGGCCGATCTGGCCGTTGGCGTTGAGCGTGATGTTGAGCGTCTGCTGTTCCTCGCGGGCGACGTTGACGGGGCGAAACGCTACGGAGGTAAGCGCGCCCGATGCATCGCGCACGAACAGATCGGGCAACCCGGCGAGGGTTGCGGGTGTAAGCGCGTAGATCGTCTGCACGCCGTTGCGGACCGTCGTTGCTTCGTAGGTGGCGCCGAGGCGCAGCTCGGACTTCGCGAACGGCTTCAGCGTCACGCCCAGCGAACGAACCCGGCGGTGCTCGGCGACAAGATCGGGATTGCCACCCGTCAGCAGCGTCACGATGTCCGACCGGCCGGTCGCGAAGTTGAAGACGTTGGCCTGAAGCGCCACCGCCTGCGGCGTCGCCACTTGGTCGAGGGTCGGCGCGGCGGCGGACGTCTTGTACTGGAGGAGGAACTGGATGGGCTTAAACGGTGCCCAGGTGATCCCGGCGGTGGCGTCCGACAGGTCGCCGAAACCCTCGACGTGGCGGCGTGCCGTCGAGGCGTTGATGGACATTTTGCCCAGCCAGGACAGCACACCCGCCTTGCGCGAGGCGACGGGTACGTCCAACGTGGCCGCGCCCTCGATCCGGGTACGGGCGAACGCGACGTCGTAGGTGGTCGCGCCCGTCGTCCTGCCCGACGAGCCGGTGCGCTCAACCTCCAGCGTCGCCGTGACGGTGACAGGCCCGGCGGGCAGCCGCACGGGACGGTTGTTTGTGACGAACTTGGCAGCAGCGCCGTGCGTCGTCTGGACGGTGTGATTGGCACGCACGTTGCCCACAAGCGCGCTGGGCAGCGGCTGGAACGGGTTGGCACCGGCAGCGATGGCGGCGTTTGCGAGCGCGGTGTCGGTATAGGCGTCGCTCAGGCCGACCCGGCGCTGGCCATCGAGCGTGCCGGTCAGGTCCCACTGCCACCCCCGCCACGCGCCGCGCAGCAGCCCACCGGCGTGGAGCGTGGTGGTGTCAAGACGCGCGCCGAGTAGCGGCCCTTCAGTGAAGTAGCGCTGTAGCAGCACGTCATTACTGAATGGCGAGAAGGGGTTGTCTGCCGGAACGAGCAGCGTGGCACTGGAGGGGCCGTAGACGCTTCGCTCATGCGCGTGGTCGGCCGTCAAGGTCAGCGATCCGGCGATGCCGTGGCCGATCCGGTTGGCCATGACGAGTTCGCCATGCAGCGTGTCGTTCGCCGGCGCCAGATCGTGAAAGGGCGACAGGTCGTAGAGCCGCGGCATGTTCGCCCCGGCCGCAAAACCGGAAAGCGTCGGAGCGGCGCCGGCCGGAACGGGCGCGATCGTGGTGACCTGACCGGCCAGTGCGGACAGCGTCGGATCGATCTCGCCGCCGGCGCGCACGCCTGTCACATTGCCGATTGCGTCGAACGGCACGTCCGGATCGGGCAACACGTGCCGCGACGATTGTGAGAGCGCATCGGTATGATGCGCGTCGAGCGACAGGGTGAACCGCTTGTCATCGCGGAGCCGCGTCAGGTCGAGATGCGGGTTCACGGTATCTGCGCCGCCGCGCGTGGCGGTACCGACGACGTATTTCAGCGATAGCTGGCGAAACCGACGCTTGGTGATGAAGTTTACGACGCGGCGGGTCGGCGGGTAGCCGTATCGCAGCGCCACAGGTTCGGGCAGGACTTCCACCTTCTCGATCGCCTCGGGCGGGAGATTGCCGATCTCTTCATACCCCGACACGCGCTGCGCGTTGAGCAGGAAGATGGGCGGTTCGCCATCGGCCGCCTCTGTGATACCGCGAATTGTCCGCAGCAGCTCGTCGATCGAGGTTGCGCCCGTTGCCTCGATCGCGCGTGCGTTGAAGGTTGCGAGCGGCTCGATGTCGGTGACCACCTCGCCGCGCTGTCCGATCACGACGATGTCGGACGTCAACTGGTCGGGCGCATCTTCTCTCGCGCCGGCATCTGTATGGGTGTGCGCAGCCTCCTGAGATATCGCCGGATTCGGCGGTGCCAGCAGCGCCAATGTCAGTGCCACGGCGGCGCGGGATACACCGGACGCAGAAGCCGATCGGCGCGTCACGCTGGCACCGAGCCGACGCAAGCTTTGCCCGTGAGGCGAGGCCGCAGTGCAGCCTTGGGCTTGCAGACGTTTGGGGTGTGTTCGCCTGATCGAAGTGCATCGATCGGCGGCGGTTCGGAGGCAAGCCGCCTCGAGCTAGTCGTCACGATGGCGGCCCCCTCCCGCTAGATCCGCGTCCCCATCGTAAGAGTGAAGCATTGTGCTAAGACTTGAAAGACGAATCGTAGTTTAAGTATTGTCGTAGATGTCGAAGCGATCGGGCGGACGCATTCGTTCGCCAATGCGGCGGCCGATGGGCGATGGTGACGTCGCCACCGTAAAGGCTGCCTCGAAAGACTGGGACGTTGCAATAACGGCGGTGATTGCCACCTTACATGAAGCCATGTCGCTAGTCGGTTGCTGGTCGACTGTCTGGGCGAAGGGTTAACGCTGTAGCTCGGCTTAGGTGTCGTGCCCCAACACCGGATATTCGACACAGCCAACCCGTGGAGCAATCCGCCGCGAAAGCTTCCGCTGCGAGCCGGCGCTTGCCGGTTTTGTCGGGCACTCAGGCTGCGGCTGGCCTGCGCGGTCCGAAGGGCAAGATCGCCTCGTACACGTTGCGTTCCGGTGCGCCGATCACATGACCGCCGCCGCGCAGCACAAAGGCGTGCCGGACGATCTCCGCCTGCTGCTCGATTCCGTAGCCGGTCAACGCCACGCCGGGCCGGATCGCGTAGTCGTAGCGCGAGAAGGGGTGGCGCCGCAGTGGCAGGAACACGCCCGACTGGTGCTGCCAGACATGCACCATCTCGTGGATGAACAACCCCTGCGCGCTGAGCGGCGCGACCGAGAAGTCGTCGCAGTACGCGGTGCCTTTGGGATGAAAGTGGATCGCACCGCGCGGTGCCATCACGGTATTACGCGGCTGGAAAAATGCCCATTTGCCCAGCACGATCCGCACCGCCGCATAATCGATGGCGTCTCCGAAGATGCTGCGGGCGAGTGCGATCTCGCCGAGGGTCAGCGGGCGGGCGGCGGGCATCAGAACTTCGGCGCGGGATCGCCCGGCGCAATCACCAGCGCTTCGTAATCGTAGCGATTGCCGTCTGCGAAGGTGAACTGAAGCGTCATTGTCTTGCCAGGTTTGATGACCGGATTGAGACCGAACAGCATTACATGCATGCCGCCGGGCTTGAACGCGACTTTGCCTCCGGCGGGCAGCGCGACCTGATCGAGCGGCTTCATCGCGGCCATGCCGCCGCTGGTCATCGACTGGTGCAGCTCGGTCCGGAGGGAGAATTCTGAATGAACCGCGACCAGAGTCGTATCCGTAGAACCGCCGTGCAGCGTGAAATACGCCACCGCCGGTCGTCCGGGCGCAGCGGCGAGGCGCACATAACCATGATCGATGTAGAATTGCCGAGCGCTGCAACCGCTAATGCCGAGCAGCAGGACGAGGAGAAGACCTAGGATGCGCACAGGAACTCCCACTTCGGGAAACGATGATTTGTTCCTAGGCGTGTCGAAATCTTGCGACAAGCAAAAGCCCCCCTATATCCGGCGAGTAGAGCGCGGTGTCGCCCATTCGGGGGCGCCGCCACATGTTGCAAACCTGAACAAGACGGGGGCCGTAGAGGACCAATGGCAAAAGTAATCGGTATCGATCTGGGCACGACCAATAGCTGCGTTTCGGTGATGGAGGGCGGCAAGCCCAAGGTCATCGAAAATGTCGAGGGTGCCCGCACCACGCCGTCGATCGTCGCGTTCGCCAAGGACGGCGAGCGACTGGTCGGCCAGCCGGCCAAGCGCCAGGCGGTGACGAACCCGGAAAACACGATCTTCGCGGTGAAGCGCCTGATCGGCCGCCGCTTCGACGATCCGATCACCAAGAAGGACACCGAGCTGGTGCCGTACACGATCGTGCGCGGCAACAACGGCGACGCATGGGTCGGCGCCGGCGGCAAGGATTACTCGCCTTCGCAGATCAGCGCCTTCACGCTTCAGAAGATGAAGGAAACCGCCGAGGCATATCTCGGCGAGACGGTGACGCAGGCGGTCATCACCGTGCCGGCGTACTTCAACGACGCACAGCGCCAGGCGACCAAGGACGCCGGCCAGATCGCCGGTCTCGAAGTGCTGCGCATCATCAACGAGCCGACCGCGGCGGCGCTGGCCTACGGCCTCGACAAGGACACCAACAAGACTATCGCGGTCTATGACCTTGGCGGTGGCACGTTCGACATCTCGATCCTCGAGATCGGCGACGGCGTGTTCGAGGTGAAGGCCACCAACGGCGACACCTTCCTCGGCGGTGAGGATTTCGACAACAAGCTGCTCGATTTCCTCGCGGCGGACTTCAAGAAGGCCGAGGGGATTGATCTCACCAAGGACAAGCTGGCGCTCCAGCGTCTCAAGGAAGCGGCCGAGAAGGCGAAGATCGAGCTGTCGTCGGCGGCGACGACCGAGGTCAACCTGCCGTTCATTACGGCGGACGCCACGGGGCCGAAGCATCTCGTCAAGGCGATCACCCGCGCCGACCTCGAGCGCCTGGTCGAGGACCTCATCCAGCGCACGCTCGAGCCGTGCAAGAAGGCGATGAAGGACGCTGGCATCTCGGCAAACGAGATTTCGGAAGTCGTCCTCGTCGGCGGCATGACGCGCATGCCCAAGGTCCGTCAGGTCGTGAAGGACTTCTTCGGCAAGGAGCCGCATTCGGGCGTCAACCCGGATGAAGTCGTCGCGATGGGCGCCGCTATTCAGGCGGGCGTGTTGCAGGGCGACGTCAAGGACGTGCTGCTGCTCGACGTGACGCCGCTGTCGCTCGGCATCGAGACGCTGGGTGGCGTGTTCACCCGCATGATCGACCGCAACACGACGATCCCGACCAAGAAGTCGCAGACCTACTCGACCGCGGACGACAACCAGAACGCCGTGACGATCCGCGTCTTCCAGGGCGAGCGTGAAATGGCGGCGGACAACAAGATCCTCGGCCAGTTCGACCTCGTCGGCATTCCGCCCGCACCGCGCGGCGTGCCGCAGATCGAAGTGACGTTCGACATCGACGCCAACGGGCTCGTCAACGTGTCCGCCAAGGACAAGGGCACGGGCAAGGAACAGCAGATCCGCATCCAGGCCTCGGGTGGCCTGTCGGATCGTGACATCGAGCAGATGGTGCGCGATGCCGAGCAGTTCGCCGATGACGACAAGAAGCGTCGGGAATCGGCCGAGGCGAAGAACAACGCCGAGAGCCTGGTCCACACGACGGAGCGTCAGCTTGCCGACAATGGCGACATGGTCGACGCGTCGCTCAAGAGCGAGATCGAGGAGGCGATCACCGCCACCAAGACTGCGATCGAGAGCAACGATGCCGAGGCGATGAAGGAGAAGGCGGCGACGCTCGCTCAGGTCGCGATGAAGCTTGGCCAGGCGATCTACGACAAGCAGGCCCAGTCGGAGGCGTCTCCTTCGGCCGGTGCCGAGGCGCCGCACGAGGATGTGGTCGACGCGGAATTCTCCGAAGTCGACGATACCAAGGCGTAACCTGTTGCGCTTGCCCGGCTGTCCCCGCATCGTGTGGGGACAGCCGGGGGGCGGGGGCCATATATGACGACCGAAGTTGATTTTTACGAACTGCTCGAATGCGAGCGCACCGCCGACGATGCCACCATCAAGGCGTCGTATCGCAAGCTGGCGATGAAATATCACCCGGATCGCAATGCCGGATGCAAGGATTCGGAAGGTCGCTTCAAGGCGATCAGCGAAGCCTATGACTGCCTCAAGGATCCGCAGAAGCGCGCGGCCTATGATCGCTTCGGCCATGCCGCGTTCAAGAACGGCGGCCCCGGCGGCGGGCGTAGCGGCGCGCAGGATTTCGGCGGCTTCAGCGATATTTTTGAGAACATTTTCGGCGAATTCATGGGCGGCGAGCGTGGCGGCGGTGGCCGCAGCGGGCCGCGTCGGGGCGCGGACCTGCGCTACGACATGGAGATCACGCTGGAGGAGGCGTTCACCGGCCGCTCCAGCGAGGTCACCGTCGACGTGTCGGCGGTGTGCGACACCTGCGAGGGCAGCGGTGCCAAACGTGGCACCAGCGCCAAGACCTGCACGACCTGTGCCGGCCACGGCAAGGTGCGCGCGCAGCAGGGATTCTTTGTGGTCGAGCGGACCTGTCCGTCATGCCACGGCGCGGGGCGGGTGATTTCCGATCCGTGCCCGGCCTGCCACGGCGAAGGCCGGGTCGAGCAGACCAAGACGCTGACGGTCAACGTGCCACCCGGCGTCGACGAGGGCACGCGCATCCGCCTTACCGGCGAAGGCGAGGCAGGCTTGCGCGGCGCTCCCGCGGGTGATCTTTACATCTTCCTGCACGTCGCCCGCCATGCGGTGTTCGAGCGTGAGGGCACGACGTTGCTCGCGCGTGCGCCGGTCAGCTTCGCGACGGCGGCGCTGGGGGGTGAATTCTCGATCACCGGCCCGGACGGCGAGACGCATGTGTTGAAGATCCCGGCCGGCACGCAGCATGGCCGTGAACTGCGCCAGCGCGGCGCGGGTATGCCGGTGTTGCAAGGGCGCGGGCGCGGTGATCTCGTCGTGCGCGTCGAGGTGGAGACCCCTACCAAGCTCTCCGCCCGGCAGCGTGAGTTGCTGGAGGAGCTGCGCACGCTCGACGCCGGTGCGGATGCTTCGCACGTTGGCGGCTTCTTTCAGAAGGTGAAGGGCGCCTGGGGGTGATGCTGGGCGCGGCGGCCGGGTCATGGTCGCCGCGTGGCGTCGTCTTTGCGTCGAAAGTCGCGACCGGATCACCGCACCGGCGTGCGTGGTCCTCACCTTGACCGGCGAAGGATCGCGGGTGTCGCAGGCTGTTTGCCGGTGCCGCAGTCGCGGATGTTTGCGATAATCTCACAAAGTGCGCCGCCCGATGCGCGGCGCGCCAGCTAGAAAAACCGGATCCCATCCGGCCGTTCCGCCCCCTCGCAAAAAGGGGCGGGGTCGGCCGATGGATCAGAGGATGAGAACCTCGACCACCAGCGCGATACCCGCAACAGCAAAGATGCCGCCGGCGAGGTTCTGGAAGATGCGCATGGTAGGGTCTCCGGCCGGTCAATTCCGGCCTGAGCGTCATTTGGATATTATTGCGTCTTCACGCAATTTTATTACTCGCATTCGCAGATGCAGCATTTGCACGTTGAACCGTGCATCCTGCGCGACCAGACGTTTATCGCAGCGAAACCAAGTTGCGGCGGGAGGCGATATTGGCCGCCCGCCGCACCCGTGTCAGCCGAACACCCGCGTGAAGATCGTGTCGACATGCTTGAGGTGATAGCCGAGGTCGAACTTGTCCTCGATCACCTCCGGCGACAGCGCTGCCGTCACTTCGGCATCGCCCTTGAGCAGTTCGAGCAAAGACAGTTCGCCGTCGCTCTCCCATACCTTCATCGCGTTACGCTGGACGAGGCGATACGAATCCTCGCGGCTCACACCGGCTTGCGTCAGCGCGAGCAGCACGCGCTGCGAGTGGACGAGGCCGCCCATCTTATCGAGGTTCTTCTGCATCCGCGCCGGATAGACCAGCAGCTTCTCGATCACGCCGGTCAGCCGCGCCAGCGCGAAATCCAGCGTGATCGTCGCGTCGGGCGCGATGTAGCGCTCGACCGAGGAGTGGCTGATGTCGCGCTCATGCCATAGCGCGACGTTCTCCAGCGCAGGTGTGACATAGCCGCGCACCATGCGGGCAAGTCCGGTCAGGTTCTCGGTCAGCACCGGATTGCGCTTGTGCGGCATCGCCGACGAGCCCTTCTGGCCGGGCGAGAAATACTCTTCCGCCTCCAGCACCTCGGTGCGCTGGAGGTGGCGCACCTCGACCGCGAGCCGCTCGATCGACGAGGCGATCACGCCGAGCGTCGCGAAATACATCGCGTGGCGGTCACGGGGGATGACCTGCGTCGACACCGGCTCGACCGTCAGGCCGAGCTTGGCGGCGACATGCGCCTCCACCACCGGGTCGATATTGGCGAAGGTGCCGACCGCGCCCGAAATCGCGCAGGTGGCGATATCCTCACGCGCGGCGACGAGCCGTTTGCGGCAGCGCGCGAACTCGGCGTAAGCCTCCGCCATCTTGAGACCGAAGGTGACCGGCTCGGCATGGATGCCGTGGCTGCGGCCGATCGTCGGCGTCATCTTGTGCTCGTAGGCGCGCGTCTTGAGCGCGGCCAGCAGCTTATCGAGATCGGCGAGCAGGATGTCGCTGGCCTGCGCGAGCTGTACCGACAGGCAGGTGTCGAGCACGTCGGAGGAGGTCATGCCCTGATGCATGAAGCGCGCCTCGTCACCGACCTGTTCGGCCACCCATGTGAGGAAGGCGATCACGTCATGCTTGGTGACCGCCTCGATCGCGTCGATCGCAGCGACGTCGATCGCGGGTTCGGTCTTCCACCAGTCCCACAGCGCCTGCGCCGCCGATTTCGGCACCACGCCAAGCTCGGCGAGCGCGTCGGTGGCGTGGGCCTCGATCTCGAACCAGATGCGGAAGCGCGCCTCCGGCGTCCAGATCGCGGTCATGTCGGGGCGAGAATAGCGGGGGACCATCGGGGTTCCTTTGTACGGGCAGGCGTTTCGCCCGCGCGGTAGCAGGGACCGGGCGAAGCTTCAAACGTGTCCGGCTGGGCGGTTTATCCGATGCCGTGCTGCTTCGCCTCGCGCGCGATATTCGGGGCGATCGCTAGCGCGGCGGCCTTGTCGGCTTCGCCCGCATCCTTCTGGCCCAAGGCGATCTTGGCAAGCCCTCGGCAATATAGCGACCACGCCAGTTTCGGCGCGACCGCCAGCGCCGCGTCATAATCGGCGATGGCGGCGGCGTATTTGCCCTGTCGCAGATAGACGAGGCCGCGACTGTCGAGGAACGCCGGCTGCGCGCCCGCGCGTTTCAGCGCGCGGTTACAATCGTCGAGCGCGGCGTCGAGTTCGATGCCAGCCTGCGCGCGCATCCAGCAGCGGGCGTTAAGTAGGCTGCCAAGCTGCCGGTCGTCTGCATGGCTGGCGATCACCGGCCCGAGCATGGCGATGCCGCGCGCAGGCTGGCCCAGCCGCGCGAACAGCTCGGCCAGCGTGACCATCTCCAGCGACGTGGGTGGGGTGACGCGGACGGCAGCCTCGGCATCGGCAAGCGCGCCGGTATGATCCTGTTCGCGCATGCGCAGCATCGCGCGGATGCGCAGAAGGCTGCCGTCGGTCGGCGCAAGGTCGACGGCCTTTTCGATATCGGTCCGCGCGAGGCCACGCTGGCCGGAGGCGGCATAGGCCAGCGCCCGGTCGCGGTAATAGTCCGCGTTGGTGGGGGCGAGCGCGATCGCCTGGTTGAAGTCGGCCAGCGCATCGGCAAGTTGCCGCTGCGCGACACGGGCGTTGCCACGCCGTGCGAAGGCATCGGCAGTGGTCGGCGCTGCTTCGCTAACCGGAGCGACGCGTTGGATATCGGCGGGGAGGGGCGCGCCGCTTGCCACCGCCAGCGGGGTTGTCGCGGAACTGCGGAACGCCTTGCCGCCGTTGTAGGTGAAGTAGATGCGATGCTGGCTACGCGCGACATAGATATGGTGGGCGAGCATATAGTCCGCGCCGATCAGCATGTCCGGACCGGTGTCGCCGGCGAGCGTGGGGCTGTCGATCACGTCGAGCCGGGTCTTCAGGATGGTCTCGTCCCCGATCGCGACGCTTTCCACCGGCACCGTCCAGCCCGGCCGCGAACGCTTGCCGAGCCCGCCGATGCCGCGGATCGGCGTGACGGCGGGTCCGTTCAGGTCTATCCCCGCCTTCTGCGCGGCGCGGCGCGAGAGCAGCGTGGTCGGCGAACCGCTGTCGTAGACGGCGGTGACCTGTGCGCCGTTGATCCGCACCAACACCTGAAAACGGTGGTCGCCGGCATTCTCACCGACGTCGAGCGGGGCGGTGAAGTACGGCTTGCCCGGCGCCCAATATGCGATGGCGGCGTTGTTGCAGTCGTGCGGGCGGATCAGCTTGACCGAACCACCGGCCAGGTTGAACTCGGTGTCCTCGATCCCGAGCAGGTTGCGGCCGATCAGCCCGTTACCGACATCGCTGCCGCCGACGAGGAACTGCACGGTGTCGAGCGTCTTGTCGGCGATGCCGAATTTCTTGACGGTGACGAGATCGGGCGTGGAGGAGCCGCCGATCCCGACCAGCGACAGGCCGAACGGCGCCGCGCCAATCTTCAGGCCGAGTTCCATCGCCTTGGCGCGCGGCATCAGGCTGAAGAACGCACCGCTGTCGAGCCACAGCTGCGTTTCCTTGCCGTCGATGGTGACCGGCACGCTGGCGCGCATGCCCTCCATCGTCACCGGCAGATCGGCCATGATGCCGAGCTTGCAGGTGCCGGCGTATGCCGGGGCGGCCAATAGCGCGGTGCTGACGAGGAGGGCGGCGGCGAACAGGCAAATCGAAGAGCGCGTCATGCAGGCCAGTCCCTCTCGAGTTTTATCGTTCTATCAGATCAGCCCCATCGCGCGCAGGCTCGAATGGCCCTCGCTGCCGATGATGATATGGTCGTGCAACGCGATGCCAAGCCGCTTGCCGGCTTCGCCCACCTTGCGCGTGATGTCGATATCGGCACGGCTGGGCGAGGGGTCGCCGCTTGGATGGTTGTGAACGAGGATGATCGCCGCCGAACCAAGGTCGATCGCGCGGCGGATCACCTCGCGCACGTACATCGGCGCCTCGTCGACCGAACCTTCGTTCATCACCTCGTCGCGGATCAGCATGTTGCGCGCGTTGAGGTGGAGCACGCGCACCCGCTCGATCGTGTGGTGCGCCATGTCGGCGCGCAGATAGTCGAGCAACGCTTGCCAGTTGGCGAGTACGGGCCGCGCCGCCACTTCCGCCTTGACCAGCCGGATCGCGGCGGCATGCGCGATTTTGATCGCGGCGACCGACGTTTCGCCCATGCCGGAGACGCGCGACAGCGCCTCCGGGTCGGCCGTCAGCAAACCGCCGATGCCGCCGAACTCGGCAAGCAGCGCCTTGGCGAGCGGCTTGGTATCGCGACGCGGAATCGCGAGCGCCAGCAGATATTCGATCAGCTCATGGTCGAGCAGCCCCTCGCCACCCTGCTCGTTGAGGCGTTTGCGAAGCCTTGCGCGGTGGCCGCTGTGGTCGGATTCGGGAACGCTCATTGGTGGCAAAGCGATTACGGTGTCGTTGCCACGCGTGCAATCGGCGGCGATGTTGCCTAAACGATTTGACATGAATGGACGCAGCGTGACGGCGGGAGAGACCGAGCAGCCTGCCGAGCCGCCGCGTCGGCGCATCGGCTTCGTACGGCTGCGGCGCGTCCTGCTGGTGGCGGCGGGGCTGCTGCTGGTCGCGCTGCTCGTGTTGTGGAGCCAGCGCAAGCAGATCGCGCGTGGC
Source organism: Sphingomonas sp. BAUL-RG-20F-R05-02 (assembly GCF_022662305.1). Classification (GTDB taxonomy): domain Bacteria; phylum Pseudomonadota; class Alphaproteobacteria; order Sphingomonadales; family Sphingomonadaceae; genus Sphingomonas. The sequence goes on along the minus strand of NZ_JAKNQH010000001.1, from coordinate 901,347 downwards.
TATGCCGACCGCTACCTCGCCGCGCACGGCGTCACCGGACGCTATGCGATCGCCGATCTCGGCTTCAATCGGCAGCGGCTTACCGACGTGGTGCTGGGCGATCCCGATCATCCCGATCTGGTGGCGGACTGGATCGAGATCGAAACGTCGGTAGGCACCGGCGGGGTCGAAGTGACGGGGGTACGCGCCGGGCATGTCCGGTTGCGCGCGCGTCTGGTGGACGGCAGGCTGTCGGTAGGGACACTCGACCGGCTGATCCCGAAGTCGAGCGGCACGGGAAGGTTCGCGCTGCCGGCGATCCGGCTCGATCTGGCGGACGCGCGCGTGCGGTTGGAGACGCCTTACGGTCTCGTCGGCGTGAAGCTGTCCGGGAGCGGACGGCTCGACGACGGCTTCGACGGACAAATCGCGGCGGTAAGCGATCATCTCGCCCAAGCCGGTTGCACGCTGGCGGACGGTGCGGTGGCGCTGACGGTGACGACACGAAACGGCCGCCCGACGCTGCAAGGGCCGGTGCGCGCGGTCCGCATCACGTGTAACGGCGTCGCCGCGACCCGCCCCGCCGCAACTATCAAGGCGACGTTGGGCGCGGGGCTAGATCGCTGGAGCGGATCGGTGCGGCTGGCAGCGGATGCGGTGCGCGGCGCGGGCATGCAGGTCGCGGATATTGGCGGGGTGGTGGACTTCACCGGCTCGCAGCGCGCGACCAGCGGCACGGCGGACGTGCGCAGCGGCACCGCGGCATTGCCCGGTGCGACCGCGCAAGCGCTGGGTTTCGCAGGAACGTTCACGGTCGCGGGCGGTACGAGCCGGCTTAACGGCACGGCGCGCGGCACTGGCGTCGCGGCGGGAGAGGCGTTGCGGCGCCAGTTCGCCGCGTATCGCAAGCCGGATGCAAGCACGCCGGTCGGTCCGATCCTCGCCGGGTTGGCGACGGCGGGGGAGGCGGCGTTGCGGTCCGTGGATGCCGAGGCGGATGTCGCGGCCGAAATGCGCGGCGCGCGCGGGCGGGCGGCGCTCTCACGGGTCGCTGCACGAAGCCAGTCCGGCGCGCGGCTCACGGTGTCTGGCGGCCAAGGCATTGCCTATGGCTGGCCGGACGGCGGCACCTTGATCGACGCCAGTGGCACGCTGAACGGCGGCGGGTTTCCCAATACGCGCGTTCATCTCGCTCAGGCGAAACCCGGCGGCGCGATTACCGGTACGGCCACGCTCGATCGCTACACCACCGGCGGCGCGACGCTGGCGCTATCGCCGGTGCGGTTCACTGCGACGCCTGGTGGCAACACGCATGTCGAGACGCAGGTGGCGCTGTCCGGCCCGCTATCGGGCGGCCGTGTCGAGCAGCTGACCGCGCCGCTGTCGCTCTACTGGAACGGGCGTGACCGCGTCATCGTCAACCCGTCGTGCACGCCGCTCGGCCTGCAACGGCTGTCCGTATCGAGCCTCACGCTCGCGCCGACCCGGCTGACCCTATGCCCGACCGGCGCGGGGCTGGTGACGCTCGCCGGCGGACGGATCGGCGGCGGCGCGCGGCTGGCTGCCACCACGCTTACCGGCAGTCTTGGCGGATCGCCGCTGACGCTGTCGGCGAGCGGCGGGAGCGTGCGGCTCGGGCAGACCGGCTTCGGCCTCACCAACGTGACCGCCAGGATCGGCCCTGCGGATCGCCAGACCCAGCTCGACTTCGCGCACCTGGATGGCGCTGTCGTGGGCGACGGCCTGGGAGGCGGCTTTACCGGTGGCGGTGGGCAAATCGCCAACGTGCCGCTTGCGCTCTCTGCCGCCGATGGACGCTGGCGCTTCGTCGGCGGTAAACTCATGGTCGACGGCGCGCTGACGGTCGCTGACACCGCCGCGAGCCCACGCTTCAAGCCGCTTGCCGCCCGCAACGTCGCGCTTACGCTGACGGGCAGCACGATCGCCTCCACCGGCACCTTGGTCGAACCGACCAAGCAGGTGAAGGTGGCGGAGGTCAGCATCGTTCACGATCTCGGCGATGCGACCGGTCATGCTGATCTTGCCGTGGCGGGCATCACCTTCGGCAAAGCGTTCCAGCCGGATGCGCTGACGCCGCTCACCTTCGGCGTGATCGCAGACGCCGCGGGCATCTTGACGGGCGAGGGGCATATCCGCTGGACCAAGGCGGGCGTCACCAGCAACGGTACGTTCGCCACCAAGGGCATGAACCTCGCCGCCGCGTTCGGCCCGGTGACCGGCATCGCGGGCGAGATCCATTTCACCGATCTGCTCGCGCTCGAAAGCGCGGCAGGGCAGATCGTAACGGTCAAGACGATCAACCCCGGCGTGCCCGTGAACGACGGCACGATCCGCTTGCAACTGCGCGCCGGTACGCAGGTGATGGTGGAAGGCGCGCGCTGGCCATTCGCGGGCGGTGCGCTGGTGCTGGAGCCGACCTTGCTCGACTTCTCACAGCCGGTCGAGCGGCACATGACGTTTCGTGTCACCGGCGTGGACGCCGCGCTGTTCCTCCAGCAGTTCGATTTCAAGAACCTCGATGCGACCGGCACCTTCGATGGCGTGCTACCAATGATCTTCGACGCGACCGGCGGACGGATCGAGAACGGGCGGCTGACGGTGCAGGAGAAGGGCGGTACGATCGCCTATGTCGGCGAGATCAGCCAGAAGGACCTTGGCACCTGGGGCAATTTCGCGTTCCAGGCGCTGAAGTCGCTGCGCTACCGCAGCCTCGGCATCGTCATGAACGGGCCGCTTGCGGGCGAGATGCTGACCGAGGTGAAGTTCGCCGGGGTCGGACAGGGCAAGGGCGCCAAGCGAAACTTCCTGTTCGATCGGCTCCAGAAACTGCCGCTGGTCTTCAACGTGACGATCCGCGCGCCTTTCCGCCAACTCATCGATTCGGCGCAGTCGTTCTACGATCCCAAGCGCCTGATCGCGCGCAATCTGCCCGCCTTGATCGACCAGCAGAAGGAGGCCGCGCAACCTCCATCCGTTCAGCCTCCCGCAAGCGAGACCGTGCCATGACCGAAACAGGATTGACGAAGCTGATGCGGAGACCGACGAGTCACCCGATGACGAGAGCCTTGATGATCGCCGGCATGCTGGCGCCGATGTTGACCGCCGCTTGCGTCAACGTCACCGCGCCGGACAAGCCGATCGTCATCAACCTCAACATCAACGTGACGCAGGAGGTCGTCTATCGCCTCGATGGCGAGGCGAAGTCGTTGATCCAGTCGAACCCGGGGATTTTCTGATGAACACCGTTCGTAGCATTGTCCTGATCGCCGCCTCGCTCGCGGTGGCGACCCCTGCGCTGGCGCAGCGCGACCCCGCTTATCAGGCGGCGCGCTCGGCCGGGCAGATCGGGGAGCAGCCCGACGGCTATCTCGGCGTCGTCGGCGGCGGATCGGCGGAACTGCGCGCGTTGGTCAACAGCATCAACATCCAGCGCAAGGCCAAATACACGGAAAGCGCGGCGGCCGGCGCCACGGTCGAGCAGATGGCGTTCACCTCCGGCTGCCGCTTGATCGCGGCGACCTCACCAGGCGAAAAGTACAAGACGCCCGGCGGTAGTTGGGCGACTCGCACCGCCGCCGCACCGGAGCGCGACTCGCGCTGCGTATAACGGGTGCGTTGACGCCGCTGGTACCAGCCGGGCCGTCAGCGTTGCCATGTGCGCGTTGCCGCCGGCCCGGTCGACACGGAGCGCGATAGCGTCGGCAAATCGCCGAATTGCACTGTTCTCCGTTGCGGTTGACTTGCCCGCACCCCTTTTCTAAACGCACCGGCAACGGGGGCGACGCTCCATGTTTTCGTCGTCGCGCGCCGCGCGGCGGCGTTTTCTTATCGGGGTGCTTGGGTGTTGGCCGAACTTCGTCACGACGACGATCTTGATCACCGTATCGCGCAAGCGAAGGCGGCTGACGAGGCGCGTGCGGCGAAACCGGTGACGCCGCAGCCCAAAGGCTACGCCCAGGGCTCGCGCGTGCTCATGGAGTTGATCGGTGCGCCGCTCGGCGGTGGCATTCTCGGCTACGCGATCGATCACTGGCTCGATACGTCGCCTTGGGCGCTGCTGATCCTCATCACGCTCAGCATCATCGTCGCTTTCCGCAACATCTACCGCATTTCGAAGGAGCGCGCCGAATGAGCGCCGGCAGAATCGACCCGATGGAGCAGTTCCACGTCGCGCCTTTGACGCGGCCGATCCATCTTGGCGCCTTCGACATCTCGTTCACCAACTCGGCGCTGTTCATGGTCGTCGTCGGCGCGCTGCTGGCGGTACTGGTGAGCGGCGGGCTGAAGCGTCAGCTCATTCCTGGCCGCTGGCAGGTGATGGTCGAGATGATGGTCGGCTTCATCGACAATATGGTCGACACCAGCATCGGCAAGGGCGGCAAGAAGTTTGCGCCTTACATCTTCTCGCTGTTCTTTTTCATTTTGCTGTCGAACTTGGTCGGCGTGCTGCCGCTCGCGATCGTGCCCGGTCTGCACACCTTTGCGGTTACCAGCCATATTACGGTGACGGCGATCCTCGCCTTCTTCTCGTTCGCGATCGTGCTGGTGGTCGGTTTTGCCAAACATGGCCTCAAGTTCTTCTCGCTGTTCGTACCGCACGGTGCGCCCGCGTGGCTGATGCCGATCATCATCCCGGTCGAGTTCGTCTCGTTCATGGTGCGCCCGTTCAGCCTCGGCCTGCGACTGTTCGTCGCGATGACGGCAGGCCACATCCTGCTCGAGGTGTTCGGCAGCTTCGTGGTGCAGGGCCTCAACGCAGGCGGTGCGCTCGGCCCGGTGGTGGCGATCCTCAGCTTTATCATGATCGTCGGCGTCAGCGCGCTTGAACTGCTGGTCTGCGCGATCCAGGCCTATGTGTTCGCGCTGCTGACCTCGCTTTACCTTCACGACGCGGTGCATCTGCACTAAGTCTGATCCATTGACCTTACGTATTTCTCAGGGAGTTTATCATGACTGATCTTGGCGCAATGTACATCGGTGCCGGCCTCGCAGCGATCGGCGTCGGCCTCGCAGCGCTCGGCGTGGGCAACGTGTTCGGCTCGTTCCTCGAAGGCGCGCTGCGCAACCCAGGCGCGGCAGATGGCCAGCAGGGTCGCCTGTTCATCGGCTTCGCGGCTTCGGAGCTGCTCGGTCTGATCGCATTCGTCGTCGCGATCCTCATCCTCTTCGTCGTCAAGTAAGCGAAGAGAGACCGACATGCCGCAGCTATCCCAGATCACCGAGATCTACGCCTCGCAGCTTTTCTGGCTCGCGATCGTATTCGCGCTGATCTACTTCGGGATCGGCAAGGCGATGGTCCCCAAGATCGAGCGGACGATCGACGATCGTAACGCCCGCGTCTCGGGCGACCTCGCCGCGGCGGCGGCCGCGCGGGACACCGCGCGCGCCGACGAGGAACGCTATCAGGCGGGCCTCGACACCGCCCGGTCGCAAGCCGCCAAGGCGGTGGCCGAGGCCAAGACGACTGCCACCGCGCATGCCGAAACCACGCTGAAGGCGGGTGACGCAGCCGCGGCGGAGCGGCTGGCGCAGGCGACCCAGGCGGTCGCCGCGTCGAAGCAGACTGCGGTTGCGGAGATCGAAACCACGACGGTGGACGCGGTGGAGTCGATCCTCGCCAAATTGTCGGGCGTGTCGGTCGATCGTGCTCGCATCGAACATCAGGTGAAGACGGAATTGGCGCATGGCTGAAGGGCATCCCATCATGGCGACGCGAACCGGCACCGTGGAACTTCATCATGAATTGAACTTCTTCGGCGTAACGCCACCGATGTTCGTCGCCTTGTCGATGCTGGTGGTCGTGGCGATCATCATCGCCGCCAAGGTGCCGAAGGCGATCGCGAACATGCTCGACGCGCGCATCGCCACCATCAAGGTGCAGCTCGACGAAGCCGCCAAGCTCCGTGCCGAAGCGGAAGCCGCACTGGCGCAGGCAAATGCGCGCAACGCGGCGAGCGAGGGCGATGCCGCCGCAATCGTCGCGCACGCGCACGCCGAGGCCAAGGCGCTGCTCGCCAAGGCGGAGACGGATGCCGCAGAATTGGTGCAGCGCCGTCAGCAAATGGCTGAAGACAAGATCGCCGCCGCTGAACGTGGTGCGATTGCGGAAGTCCGTGCGATTGCCGCCGATGCGGCCACGCGTGCCGCAGCGACGATCCTCGCCGAGCGGCACGGCGCCGACGCCGACAAGGCATTGGTCAACCGCACCATCGCCGGGCTTGGCCGGCTGAACTGATCGTGCAGGCGCGGGTAGTCCCGCGCCTTCATGGTTCGAGCATATTGTACCCCGCGGTTAGCCAGCACCAACTTGCGGTTTGCCGGTCCGGTAAAACGCATTAGCCATCTCGTAGCCTCGCGTTTCGGCATGGTTTGAGCGTCAGGACGCTGGTGTCGGACAGGCATCACGCCTAGATCAGCGGCATCATGTCCGTGCCAAATGCTCCCGATCGTTTCAACGAAGACAAATCCACATACGCCGTGCGCGGCACCGATGTGCCGGACCTAGAAACCGGCGTAGCCGCGATCCGCAACGTATTGAGAACGCTTCCCATTCGCCCTGGCGTGTACCGCATGCAAGATGCGCGTGGCGACGTGCTGTACGTCGGCAAGGCCAAGGCCCTCAAGAACCGCGTCACCAACTACACGCAGATCGAACGCCTGTCGAAGCGGTTGCAGCGCATGGTCGCGCAAACACGCTCCATGACGATCGTCACAACCAACAACGAGGCCGAGGCGCTGCTGCTCGAGGCGCAGCTCATCAAACGGTATCGCCCTCCGTACAACGTGCTGCTGCGCGACGATAAATCGTTCCCTTTCATCCTGTTACGTGCGGATCATGAGTATCCGCGTGTCCAGAAACATCGCGGCGCACGAAAGATCAAGGGCGATTACTACGGTCCGTTCGCCAGCGCGGGTTCGGTCAATACCACCCTGAATGCGTTGCAGAAACTGTTCCTGCTGCGGTCGTGCACCGACACCTTCTTTAAGACCCGCGATCGACCGTGCCTGCTCTATCAGATCAAGCGTTGCTCGGCGCCATGCGTCGGGCGGATCGAGCAGGATGCGTATCTGGAACTGGTCGCGGATGCCAAGGCGTTCCTCGGCGGGAAATCGACCGAGGTTCAGGCGAAGCTGGGTGCGCAGATGCAGGTCGCGGCCGAGGCAATGGATTTCGAGCTGGCGACGATCCTGCGTGACCGGTTGCGTGCGCTGACCTTCATCCAGGGCAGCCAGGCGATCAACGCGGAAGGGGTAGGCGATGCCGACATCTTCGCGATGGCGTGCAAGCAGGGCGTGATCGGCATCCAGGCGTTCTTCATCCGGGGTGGGCAGAACTGGGGCCACCGCAGCTTCTTCCCCGCACACACCGCCGACGTGCCCGAGGATGAGGTGCTGACCAGCTTTCTGACGCAGTTTTACGAGGAGGTGCCGCCCGCCAAGACGGTGTTCGTCGATCGCGAGTTGCCCGAGGCCGAGTTGCTGGCCGAAGTGATGGCTGCGCAGGCCGGTCGCAAGGTCGACCTTTCCGTGCCGCAGCGGGGCACGCGGCGGCGGTTGCTCGATCAGGCGAAACGCAACGCCGAGGAAGCGCTCGATCGGCGTCTCGCCGAGAGTACGACGCAGGCCAAGCTGCTGCGCGAAGTGGCCGATCTGTTCGGGCTGGGGGAGCCGCCCGACCGGATCGAGGTATACGACAATAGCCATATCCAGGGCACCGCTGCGCTAGGCGCGATGGTGGTCGCGGGGCCGGAGGGTTTCCGCAAGGGCCAGTATCGAAAGTTCAACATCAAGCAGGCCGCAACCAACGACGACTTCGCGATGATGCGGGAGGTCTTCCAACGCCGTTTCGCGCGCGCCCAGAACGAGGACCCCGATCGCGACGGTGGCGACTGGCCCGATCTTGTCCTGATTGACGGCGGCAAGGGCCAGCTCAACGCCGCGCGCGAGGTGCTGGAGGATCTGGGGATCGAGGACGTGTGCCTGGTCGGGATCGCCAAGGGGCCGCACCATGGTCGCGACGGGCGCGAGGTGTTCCACATGCTCGATGGGCGCGAGTTCCAGTTGCCGGTCAATGCGCCGGTGCTGTTCTACCTCCAGCGGTTGCGTGACGAGGTCCATCGCTTCGTGATCGGCGCGCATCGGGCGAAGCGCAGCAAGGCGATCGTGACCAGCCCGCTCGATGAGGTGCCGGGCATCGGGCCGGCGCGTAAGAAGGCGCTGCTGATGCATTTCGGCACCGCGCGGGCGGTGCGTGGTGCGAGTCTGGAGGATCTCCAGAAGGCACCCGGCGTGTCGAAGGCGATGGCGCAATCGCTGTACGATTTCTTCCACACGAAATAATGGTTTCTGCACGGGATCTTGCTTGCCGGTAAACCGCGCCACGCTACGATACACGCGGGGTAACTGGGGGTAATATCATGATGCGTCGGTTGATCTTCGTCCTGCTGGCGTCCGCCGGCGGAGCGGCGCAGGCGAGCGACAAGCCGCTCTACGCACCGGTGCCGGACTGGGTGAAGCCGGCGCCGGCGATCGACGCGACCACCATCAAGGACAGTGATCCGGTGGTGCTGTCGATGGACACGCAACAGCGGCTCAAAGATGGTCAGGTGTGGGGCTATGTCGAAACCGCGACGCGCGCCGCCTCGCCGCAGGTGCTTGACGCGATCGGCACGATCAAGCTGCCGTGGCAACCCGACAAGGGCGATCTGATCATCCACAAGGTCGAGATCATCCGCGGCAAAGAGCATATCGACCTGATCGCCGGACGCGACCCGTTCTCGGTGCTGCGGCGGGAAGAGGGGCTTGAGCAGCGGATGCTGAGCGGCATGCTGACGGCGACGATGCCGGTCGAGGGGTTGCGCGTCGGCGACGTGCTGCACGTCGCCATTTCGATCACGCAGAAGGATGGCGCGCTCGGCGGGCATGTGCAGGCAATGAACGGAGTGCTTGCCGATCCCTTCCGCATCCAGTTCGCGCGGGTGCGGATGTTGTGGCCGCAGGGCGACAAGATGACGTGGAAGACCACCGCCGTCGGTGCCGCCCCGCAGGTGAGCGACGCCGGCGGGTGGCATCAGGTCGAGATCGCGATGCCGCTCGCCAAGCAGCCCGACATGCCCGCCGATGCGCCGCTGCGGTACCGCGCGCCGCGCCTGATCGAAGCGACCAACTTCGCCGACTGGCAGGACGTGTCTAAAACGATGGCGCCATTGTACCGCACCGACGGGATGATCACCGCGGGCAGTCCGCTCGCGGCCGAGGTCGCGAGGATCAAGGCGGCTGAAACTGACCCGATCAAGCGCGCAGAACTCGCGCTGGAGCTGGTGCAGGGCAAGGTGCGCTATCTGTTTCGCGGCATGGAAGGCGGCAACTATGTTCCGCAGACGCCGGCGCAGACCTGGTCGGCACGCTACGGTGACTGCAAGGCCAAGACGCTGCTGCTGATCGCGCTGCTGCGTGCGCTCGACATCACGGCCGAGCCGGTCCTCGCCAACAGCCAGTTGGGGGATATGGTGTCGGATCATCTGCCGCTGCCGGGCGCGTTCGATCACGTCATCGTCCACGCGACGATCGCAGGCGAATCGCTGTGGCTGGACGGCACGAGCAGCGGCGCACGGCTGACCGACATCCATGACACGCCGCCGTTCGGCTGGGTGCTGCCGGTGCGCGGGGAAGGTGCCGCGTTGCTCAACATCGCCTATCGCCCGCCCGCGCGGCCGGATGTTCGCGTCGATCTTGCCCTCGACGAACGGGCCGGGGTCGGCATGCCGGCATCGTTCAAGATGAGCGCGGTGTATCGCGGTCCGATCGCGCAGATGATCCGCGCGGCAAGCCAGCAGGCCAGCAAGGACGATCTCGATACGTTCGCGACGCAGCAACTCAGCGGATTTTACGGCAGCGGCAAGGTCGTGACCCGCACGCTGAACTATGACGAAGCGACCGGTGAATTTACCTTGGCGGCGACCGGCATCGCCTATCCCGACTGGAACCGGGAGGAGGAACGATATCGCGCAACGCTCGACAAGAGCGTCACCGGGATCACCTTCGAGCCCGACCGTGCGCGCGCGGCGTGGCGGACCATCCCGGTGCTGGCGGGGAGTGACGGCAACCTCCTGCTCCGTACCACCATCACGCTTCCCGAAGCGGGTGCGGGCTTCACGCTCGACGGCGATCAGGCGATATCCAACACGCTGGCGGGGGTACGCATCGATCGAACGACGCGACTGGCGGGCGATACGCTGACGGTGGAAGACCGGGTTCGCGGCACCCGCTCCGAAATCGCCGTATCGGACATCGCCGCCGCGCGGGCGCGACTGACCCAGGCCAAGTCGCGTGTGTTGAGGGTCGCGGCGCCCAAGGACTATCCGGCATCGTGGCAGGTCATCGACGCGGATAAGCGCGCACGTCGGTTCGACGCTTTACTCGCTTTGTACGCGGCCGATGTCGCGGCGCGGCCGGACAAGGCGGAGGCGCTCACCGATCTCGCCTGGTTCCACGAGAAGATCTATGCCCGCAAGGAGGCGATCGACGATCTGACCAAGGCGATCGCGCTCGATCCGTCCGCCGACAGCTTTATCTCTCGTGCGCGGATCGAGGCGGCGCTTGGTGACCGGGCGAAGGCCGTTGCCGACCTTGGCGAGGCGCTGAAACTGGATCCGGGATCAGGCGCGGCCGATCAGATGGCGTGGCTCAACGCAGACCGCGGCGAACTGGATGCCGCGCTGGCGATGCTCGACGAGCGGATCGGAGCGGGCGGCAAGCAGAAGAACGACTTCCTCGCCGCGAAGGCCGAGGTGCTGGCGCGTGGCGGAAAGAAAGACGAGGCGATCACCACGATCGACAGCGCGGTGACCGCGAGCCCCGGCAACCCTAACCTGCTCAACACGCGATGCTGGGTAAAGGGCATCCTCAACACGGCACTCGACACCGCATTAAAGGATTGCACGCGCGCGATCGAATTGGGCGATTCCGCCACAGCTGCGCTCGACAGTCGGGCATTGATCTACTTCCGGCTCAATCAACTCGATAACGCACTTACCGACCTGAACGCGGCGCTAGACCTCGACCCCGATCTTGCCGCCAGCCTGTTCATGCGCGGCGTCGTCCACAAGCGCATGGGTGACGTGAAAGGCAGTGCCTCGGATCTGACCGCCGCACACCTGCTGTCCCCGACGATCGAGCAGGACTACGCGAAGCTCGGCGTGGTGCCATAGGCAGCGCGGATCAACCGCGCCCCTTCAGCAGATCGCGGTACTGCCGGGGCTGCGATCGCAAATACTGGTTCGGCGCGGTCACCGTCGCGCCAAGCGCGGCGGCGGCGTGCCACGGCCAGCGCGGATCGTAGAGAATGGTGCGGGCGAGCGCGATCATATCCGCGTCGCCGGTTGCTACAATCGCTTCGGCCTGCTCCGGTTCGGTGATGAGCCCGACCGCCACCACGGGCAGACCGGTCTCCTGCTTCACCGCGCGGGCGAGCGGCACCTGATAGCTCGGGCCGGCCGGGATCGCCTGGCGCGGATCGAGCCCGCCGCTCGACACATGAATGGCGGCGCAGCCACGCGCCTCCAGCGCCTGCGCGAAGGCGACGGTCTGCTCAATGTCCCAGCCGCCCGGCACCCAGTCGGTGCCGGAGACGCGCATCGTCACCGGCTTGTCGGCCGGGAACGCCTCCCGCACCGCGTTGAATACTTCGAGCGGAAAGCGCATGCGGTTTTCCAGCGAGCCGCCATAATCATCCTCGCGCTGGTTCGACAGCGGTGAGAGGAACTGGTGGAGCAGATATCCGTGCGCGCCGTGTAGCTGCACCGCGTCGATGCCGATCCGCGCCGCACGCTTGGCCGCTGCCGCGAAGGCATCGCGCAACCGCTTAAGATCGTCGAGGCCAAGCGCCTGCGGTGGAGTGTCACCGGCGGTGAACGCCGCTGGCGAGGGCGCGAAGGTCTGCCAGCCGTTCTCGGCGCCGGGGGCGATCTGCTTGCCGCCAGCCCACGGCAGATCGGTCGAGGCTTTACGACCGGCGTGAGAGAGCTGGATCGCGACCGGCATGTCCGAGTGGCGGCGTACGCTCTCCAGCGTGCGCGCCATCGCCGCTTCGGTGGCATCATCCCACAGCCCGACATCGGCGTAGGTGATGCGCCCCTCCGGCACGACGGCAGCCGCTTCGATCGTCAACAGCGCCGCGCCGGATAGCGCCAGTTGGCCGAGATGGATGAGGTGCCAATCGGTCATGCAGCCGCCGACCGCGGAATATTGGCACATCGGTGCGATGATGATGCGATTGGCGAGGGAAAGGCCGCCAACGGTGACGGGCTCGAAAAGTTTGGGGCCGCTCATGATCGTTCGGTTCCTGACACTGCGTTTCGCCGGCTCGACCGGCATCCACGGCTGCGAACGCACCGGGGGCGCAACCGCTCCCGGTCGCGGCGCGCCGTTCAGTAAAAGCGCGGAATCGGGCCGCGCTGTGGGGTCTGATCGGGCAAGTCGATCTCCACCGCGTCGACATAGCACCAGCCCCAGCCTTCGGGCGGGTCATAACCTTCGATGATCGGGTGGTGCGAAGCGTGGTAATGCGCGGTCGCGTGCCGGTTGGGCGATTGATCGCAGCAGCCGACATGCCCGCAGGCGCGACACAGCCGCAGGTGCAGCCATACGTCCCCGGTCTTCAGGCACTCCTCGCACCCTTTCGCGCTGGGCGTCACGTCGTTGATGGTCATGCTGTGCTGGCAACTGGTCATGTCCGCCTCCCTTCGATATCGCGACGTGGTACCGAACCGTCCCAACTCCAGAAAGGGTGTCGATGCCGAATTCCCCGACCCCGGCGCAGTCATGAGCGACCGTGTCCTGATCTTCTATGGATCGTACCGCGCCGACCGTCAGGGCATCAAGCTCGCGCGGTTTCTCGTGCAGACGTTCGCCGCACGCGGGGCGGATGCCGAACTGATCGACGCCAGGGCGGTCGACCTGCCAATCCTCGACCGCATGTACAAAGAGTATCCGCCGGGCACCGCGCCGGAGAAGCTGGAGGCGCTGGCCGGCAAGATCCGCGCGGCGGACGCATTCGTGTTCGTGACGGGCGAGTATAATTGGAGCGTTCAGCCCGGCCTCAAGAACCTGACCGACCATTTCCTGGAGGAGTGGTTCTGGCGGCCCGCCGCGATCGCCAGCTATTCCGCCGGGCGCTCGGCCGGCGTGCGGGCAGGCACCGCGTGGCACGGCATCCTTTCCGAGATGGGGATGGTGGTCGTCTCCAGCACGCTCGCCGTCGGTGGGATCGGCGGCGCGTTCGATGCGGAAGGCGAACCGACCGGGGAGGGTGGGGCGGCTGTGGCGCGGGCGTTCCCCCGCTTCGCCGACGATCTCGCCTGGTGGACCGAGGCGGCGCGAGCGCAACGCGCACGGCAGGCACCGCCATATTGATGCCGAGCGCACCCGACCCGACATAGCGCGCCAACGACTCGGAGCTTCCCGCCATGTATGCCTTTGATATCGACGCCACGTCGAAGACCGAACTGTATCGCAACCTTTCCGCTGCGCTCGATGCGCTGACGATCGACGAAACTGACCCGATCGCCAACATGGCGAACATGGCGGCGTTGCTGTGGGAGTATCTGCCCGATCTCAACTGGGCCGGGTTCTACCGGTTGGTCGGGGGCGAACTGGTGCTCGGGCCGTTTCAGGGCAAGGTGGCGTGCATCCGTATTCCTATCGGCAAAGGCGTCTGCGGCGCGGCGGCACAAACGTTGGAAACGCAACGGGTTGCCGATGTACATGCGTTCCCTGGGCATATCGCTTGCGACGCGGCGAGCCGCTCCGAACTGGTGGTGCCGATCTTGGATCAGGGACGGCTGATCGGTGTGCTCGACCTCGACAGCCCGCTGCCGTCCCGCTTCGACGCCGGGGACGCGGCAGGGTGCGAGGCGCTGGTCAGGTTGATCGCGCCACGTCTCGCCGGCTGATCGTCATTCCCTTTTCGGCACAATCCTTAACCAAGGGTCCTGTTGGTCGAAAAGGCACCGATTAGGTAACTGGTACGTTAATCAAATCGACGGTGCGCGGGGGTTTGCGGCGTCCTGAACGGGAGTGTCTATCTTGAGCATGCGAAACCATACCATCACCGCGTTGGCCCTGATCGGCGCCGCTGTCGCGATGCCCGCCGATGCGCAACGCGCCGGCGGCATGCAAAGTATGCCGAGCCGCCCGATGGCGGGGCAGATGCCGGCGATGGGCGGCGGCGCGCCGCGGCCGACCATGCAGGCTCCTGGTCCGCAGCAAGGGCATTGGAACGGCGGCGGGCAGGGTGGCTGGAACAGCCACGGTGGCGGTGCGCGTCCGCACTGGAACGGTAATGTCGGGCAGCCGGGCTGGAACGGCAACGGCGGCGGCCAACAGCATTGGGGCGGCCAGTCGCACGGCGGCGGACAGGTCGGCTGGAACGGTGCTGGCCGGCCCGGCGGCTGGAACGGTGGTGGCGGCTACAACGGCGGTCGCCCAGGCGGGTGGAACGGTGGCGTTCATGTCGGCGGCGGTTCGCGCTGGGGCGCGCGCTCCGGTGGTCGCTGGTCGGGCGGGTGGAACGCTCCGGGCGGTTGGAACGCCTATCGTCGCCCGTCGCGTGGCTGGCGTCTGCCCGGCTACTGGTTCACGCCTGATTTCTTCATCAGCGACTATGGGCTTTATGGTCTCGCGTCGCCGCCGTACGGCTACAACTGGAGCCGTTATTACGACGATGCGGTGCTGGTCGATGGCTCGGGCCGGGTGCGGGATTATGTCGGTGGCGTCGATTGGGACCGCTACGACAACGCCTATGACGGCGGCTATGACGAGAGCTACCAGAGCGAAAGCAGCTACGGCGCCGGTGCGTCTTACCCTGCGCCTGTTGGTGGTCCGGCTTACGGCGGACCACCGCCCGTATCGGCTGGCAGCGGCGTGACGACCTATTCGTCGGGCGGCTATTACGCCAACGGATATTATTATCCCGGCTCGACCACCACCACCGTCACGGTGCAGACCGCACCGTCGGTGACGACGACCACGACCGAATATGTCGAGACGACCAAAACTCGCTATGTCGCGCGCAAGGCGTGGCGACCGGTGCGGAAGTGGCACCCGAAACCGAAATGGCACCCGAAGCCTAAGGTCGAGTGCCTCTGCGGCAGCTGATCGGGGTTCGGTAATACGCAAGGCCGCCGCGCGTTTTCCCATGGCAGCCTTGCGTATATAGCACGGTGCAATGCACTTCCGCGCCGAAGCCATCGTCCTAGCCGTTCGCCAACATGGCGAGCATGGCGCCGTGGTGCGTGCGCTGACTGCCGACCACGGCCTCCAGCCTGGTTACGTACGGGGCGGTCGCTCCCGGCGGCTGAGGCCGGTGCTGCAACCCGGCAACCTCGTCCTCGGCGAATGGCGCGCCCGCGCGCCCGATCAACTCGCGCAGTTATCGATCGAGTTGATCGAGAGTCACGCCGCTTCGCATGCCGAGCCGCTGCCGGCGGCTGCGCTGGAATGGGTGACGGCGCTTACCGCGACTGCGTTGCCGGAAGCACAACCCTATCCCCGGCTACACGCCGCGCTCAGCGGAGTGATCGGTGCGATCGCGGCGGCGCCGGCGGCGCGCGGCTGGGCGTTGGCGCTGGCACGGTACGAATTGCTGCTGCTCGCCGAACTCGGCTTCGGGCTCGATCTCGGCGTATGCGTGGCGAGCGGGGCAAGCGACGACCTTGCGTTTGTCAGCCCGAAAAGCGGTGGCGCGGTGAGCCGGGGCGCTGCATTCGGTTATGAAGACAGGCTGTTCCCGCTGCCTTCCGAGTTGCTGAGCGGCGGCGATGCGGACTGGGGCGCCATCCTTGCCGCCCTGCGCATCACCGGCCACTTCCTCGACCGCGATATTCTCGCCGACACGCGCACCGATCCGCGTGACGCGCGGAACCGGCTGGTGGACCGGCTGAAAAGGGCGGTTGCGTGATACGCATGGCGGCGGCAAGAGCATGGCCGCAAACAGCTCCAGCCTGAACGGAACTCATGTGAAGACGATCGCGATCCTCGCCGGCGACGGCATCGGCCCCGAAGTCACCGCGCAAGCGCGCCGGGTTCTCGAAGCGCTCAATCTCGATCTCGCCTTTGAAGAAGCGGTCGTTGGCGGTGCGGCGTTTTTCGCGGCGGGTCATCCGCTGCCGCCGGAGACGCTGGACGTAGCGCGGCGTGCAGATGCGATCCTATTCGGCGCGGTTGGTGATCCGCGCTGCGATGCGCTGGAGCGGGCGCTTCGCCCCGAACAGGCGATCCTCGGCCTGCGCGCCGCGCTTGGGCTATTCGCCAACCTGCGCCCAGCCACGCTGTTCCCCGGCCTTGAAAATGCCTCTGCGCTTCGTCCGGAAGTCGCCCGCCAGATCGACATGGTGATCCTGCGTGAGTTAAACGGCGATGTCTATTTCGGAGAGAAAGGCTTCAGAACCGCTGCGAACGGAACGCGCGAAGGCTTTGATATCATGTCCTATAACGAGGCAGAGGTGCGCCGTATCGCGACTGTCGGGTTCGAGATGGCGAAGCGCCGAAAGGGCACGCTGCATTCGATCGACAAGGCCAATGTGCTGGAGACCTCGCAGCTATGGCGCGACGTGGTGACGGCGATGAGCGCGGACTATCCCGAGGTCACGCTCACCCACATGTACGTCGACAACGCCGCCATGCAGTTGGTTCGCAACCCGGGTCAGTTCGACGTGATGGTCACGGGCAACCTGTTCGGCGATATCCTGTCCGATCAGGCGAGCATGTGCGCCGGCTCGATCGGCATGTTGCCGTCCGCCTCGCTCCGCGCGTGGAGCGGTGACAATGGCCTGTACGAGCCGATTCACGGTTCCGCGCCGGACATCGCGGGGCAGGGCAAAGCCAATCCATGCGCGACGATTCTATCGGCGGCGATGCTGCTGCGCCACTCGCTCGACGATGAGGCAGCGGCAAAGCGCGTCGAAGCGGCCGTGTCGGCGGCGTTGATCGGTGGTGCCCGCACGCCCGATCTTGGCGGCACCATGACGACGAGCGAAATGGGAGATGCGGTGCTGGCAGCACTGATGTGAGCCAGACGCTCGACGTCGCCGTCGTCATCCCGACCTTCAACGAGGTCCGCAACGTTCCGCTGCTGGTGGCGCAGCTCGATGCGGCCTTGGCCGGGCGCGCCTGGGAGGCGATCTTCGTCGATGATGACAGCCCGGATGGCACGGCGGATGCCGTTCGCGCGATCGGGCGGGTCGACCCACGCGTGCGCGTGATCCAGCGGATCGGGCGACGGGGCCTGTCTTCGGCCTGTATCGAAGGGATGTGCGCTACCGCCGCACCCCTGGTCGCAGTGATCGACGGCGACCTTCAGCATGACGAAACAATCCTCCCCGCGATGGTCGAAGCGCTCAACGCAGATGCCAGCGTTGACGTGGTGATCGGCTCGCGTTTCGTACATGGCGGCGGAACCGGTGACTGGGACCGTGACCGTGTGGCAAAATCCGCTTTCGCCACAAAGCTTTCGCGGCATGTCCTGAAAGCGGACCTGAGCGACCCGATGAGCGGCTTCTTCATGATACGGGCGCGGATCGTACGGGATCTTGCGCCGCATCTCGCCGCGATCGGCTTCAAGATCCTGCTCGACATCATGACGGGATCGCCGCGACCGCTGAAGTTCGTCGAACTGCCCTACACCTTCCGCACCCGCACCGAGGGCGAGAGCAAGCTCGACCATGTCGTCGCGCTGGAGTTCCTGATCGCCTTGTACGATCGCATGTTCGGCAGGATCGTGCCGGTGCGGTTCGCGATGTTCTCCGCGATCGGGTTGATCGGCGTGGGCGTGCATATGGGTGTGTTGACGCCAATCCTGCTCGGCTGGGGTGATCGCGCCTTCCTGCTCGGACAGGTTATCGCGGCCGTGGTGGCAATGACGATGAACTTCTTTCTCAACAACGCGCTCACCTATCGCGATCGGCGCCTACGCGGCTGGCGCCAGTTGCTGGATGGCTGGGTGTCGTTCTGCGTCGTTTGCAGCGTGGGCCTGGTCGCGAACGTTGGTGTCGCCGGGTTTCTGCACGAAGCCCGCGAGGGCACGTGGGCGACGGCCGCCTTGCTGGGCGTGCTGGTGGGTGCGGTCTGGAACTATGCGCTTTCCTCACGCTTTACGTGGGGACGTTACTGAACTTTTCGAAGAGCGCCATCATGCAACCTGAGATCATCATCGGCGGACCGATGCCGGATTCCGTGACCGCCGCACTCGAAGCGGCGTTCACCGTTCACAAGCTCTGGCAGATCGAGGATCAGGACCGCTTCTTCGCCGATGCTGGCAGGCGCGTGCGTGGGTTTGCCGCCAATACGCTGGCCGGCCGGATCGACGGCGCCCTGATGGACAAGCTGCCTGCGCTGGAGATCATTGCCGGCTTCGGCGTCGGCTATGATAGTATCGATGCGGTAGCCGCGGCGGAGCGTGGCGTGATCGTCACCAACACACCGGGCGTGCTCGACGATGAGGTCGCGGACCTTGCCATCGGGTTGTTGCTCGCGACGTTGCGGCAGCTCCCGCAGGCGGATCGCTTCGTGCGTGAGGGTAAATGGCCGCAGGGCGCGTTCCCGCTGTCCCCGACGCTGCGCGGGCGGACGGTCGGCATTCTCGGGCTTGGCGCGATCGGCAAAGCGATCGCGCGCCGGCTCGACGCGTTCGGCGTCGCTGTCGAATATCATGGCCGCTCGCGGCAGGCGGGTGTGGCGTACACGTACCATGACACGTTGGTCGGCCTCGCCAAAGCCTGCGACGTGCTGATCGCGATCGTGCCGGGCACGGCGGAAACCCGTCATCTCATCGACGCGGACGTGCTGGCCGCGCTCGGCCGTGAAGGCGTGCTCATCAATGTTGCACGCGGCAGCGTAGCGGATGAGGCAGCACTGATCACGGCGCTGCAAGCCGGTACGATCCTTGCCGCGGGCCTCGACGTTTACGAGGACGAGCCGCGGGTGCCGGCGGCACTGGTCGCGATGCCCAACGTCGTTTTATTGCCGCACATCGGCTCAGCCTCGGTAAAGACTCGGGCGGCAATGGGGCAGCTCATGGTCGACAACCTCGGCGGATGGTTCGCAGATCGCAAACCGCTGACCCCCGTGCCTGAGGTGCGGCATCTTGTTTGACGGTTTCGGCCGCTAGACCGCGCGACGACGCAGGCTCTGATACGCCGCCCGCATCTGCGGCAGCATGGGTACGTGGGTGCCTATCGTGGCGGCAAGCCCGCGCGCGGTCACAGCCTCGTCGATAGCGGCCGCGATGAAGGTGCGTGCACTGTCGCGGTCGCCACGCCAACTTGCCTTCATAGCTTCCTGCGCGAACTCGTTCGCCATCAGGCGCGATCGCGGGCGCATGAGTGCGGCTCCAGGCCCAAAGGATTCGAGCGGGTCGCTGCGGCCCGCCCGGCGTTCCGACGCGCAATACACCGCGAATTCTCGATAGCGCCGCGCCAGCAGCCGCTTGGCGGGCTTGACCGACACGCTTTCGCTATGCCGCAGCACCGTAACGAGAATCTCTGGCACCACCGCAAACGCATGACGCTCCGACAGCCGCAAGAGCAGGTCGAGGTCCTGTCGGTAGCGGAAGAACGCGCGGTAGCCGCCGACAGCGTCGTATGCGCTTTTGCGGTACAGCGTGCCCGAGTGCGGAAACGGATTGTGCGTCAGCAGCGTATCGGCGGCACCTGTCGCCTCCGGCCGCGTCTCCCGCGTCCAGCTCTTGTCCACCCCGACGGAGCGCGATTGGCACGACACGACGCCGCAATCCGGCTCCGCCTCGAGGCGCGCGATCTGGCGCTCCAGCCGGTCGGCACGGTAATCGTCGCCAGCCTCGTGGTAGGCGAGATAGTCCGAGTCAGCATCGGCGAAACCGTTTTTCAGCGCCGCACCCAGGCCCTGATTAGCCTGTGCAACGATCCGCACGCGACAATCGCGGTAAGCGTTCAGGCACGCAAGCGTGTCGTCGGTCGAGCCGTCGTCGACGCAGACAACCGCCATGTCCCGTTCAGTCTGCGAGAGAATGGAATCAAGCGTGTCCTTAACGTGCCAACCTTCGTTATAGAAGGACGAGACGACGGTTACTTTGGGCATGATAGTTGTCTCACTGTGCGATCACGCTACGCTTCTCTTTTCGCGCTGAAGCGACGGAGCTTTGTATGCAAGGACAGGGCGATCTTCATACCGACATCCCCAAGGATCCATTGCGATTTCACAGCGGCCAGGGCGACCCCGACGAGCGCGATTGATATGCCCGAGGCGGCGAGGGGAACGAAGCCATGGAGCGCATTGTGGTGACACAGGTCGAGAACGCCGCCTGTGACGAGTGCGACGATAGCGGCGACTTTCAATCCGGCGAGATGCGCTGAAAAGAACGTCGGGAGATCAACATCGACCGACCGGAAAGCGAAGCCCGTGATGATGAAGAACGACAGGACCAGGACGAGGCTGACCGTGGCCGACATCGCTATCAGGCCAAAGGGGATCGCTATGCTGCACCCGATCACGGTACCCGCAGCATAGATGATCTGAGATATGAACAACCCTCTTAAGTTGCCGGTCGCTCTCAGGAGTGAACTGCTCGTCCGCGTCGAAAATCTCGCGAATATGCCGAGCGATAGCGCCGCGAAGATCGGTGTCGCGGCGGTCCACTTCGGCCCGTAGAAGAACAAAATCAGGTCCGGCCCAACCAAGGCAATCACCACCGAGATCGGCAGCCCGATCAGCGCCGCGAGCGCGGTGGCCTCAAGATAGGCCTTGCGCAGCCGCTCGGGCTGGCCTTGCAGGCTGGCCATCGCCGGGAAGACGACCTGATCGGCAATTTTAGAGTACAGCGTGGTTGGGAAACTCATCAGCTTGAATGCGCGTGAGTAGAGGCCCGTCGAAACCGCATCGGTTGCGCGTGCAACGATAGCTGTGTCACCGTTGAGCGCGATGAAGTTCACGATGTTGATCCCGGTGAACCCCGCGCTGCTTGAAAAAATGAGGCGCAAGCCTGGGCCCGACAGCAACAGCGAAAACGGAATTCGCGCGATCGCGTAGATGCCGCTCGCACGCAGCGCCTCCTCGATCAACGAGCCGTAGACGAGCGACCAGTAGCCATAGCCGTGCCATGCGAAGATCGCCGAGAATAGCCCGTAGCCAAACGTACGCGCGCCAAGCTGTACGAGCCGCACCTCCTTGACGTGCAGGTCGCGCGTCAACTTTGCCTCGGACACCAGCGATATCCCGCGGAGCAGGAAAACACCGCCCAATACCTTCAGCACGTCGCTGAGTTCAGGCATGTGGAAGATCGTCGCCACCAAAGTCGATCCGCACCATGTCGCCACCGCACAGCACAGCGAAAGATACAGCGATACGGTCAATCCGGTGCGCAGATCGTCGCGGGTCAGATCGGGCATCTGAATAATGGTGGGCGCGACACCGACCTCGGAGAAGACGTTGACCAGCCCCATGAACAGCATCGCCGCCGCCACGATGCCGAATTGCGCCGGCGACAGCAGGCGGGCAAGCAGCGCCGTAATTGCCAGCTCGATGACCATCGATGCGCCGTGCAGACCGGCAGTCCATGTGGCACCGCGCGCCACCTTTTGCCGAAGTTGGTTCATGTAACCCTCTGATCGTGCATGGAAGGCGCCGGCTGATCTATCGTTTACGTCTATGCCGGTACGATGACTGGAACGTGATATTCGCACGTTTCCCGCCACCACCTTGTGTGTTTCACAGGTTGTAACGCGTTTACTTTCAGGGTTCCAGCGCATCACTGCTGCGATGCAGCGGAAATGCGGGTTGTTACTTCCGTTCTGGATGTAACTCGACGATCAGGGCCAGGTTGGCAGCCACATCCAGCGGTGAAAGCTTTGCGCGGTGGCGAGCGGCGCGGCCGAAAGAATGGGATAGAAGAACGCGAACAGCGCCAGCGCCGCCAGAAAGGCGTATTCGTCCCACCGGGCGAACCGCCCCTTGCAGAAGCGTTGCAGCGCGGCGGCGATCGCGACCGGCAGGAAGATGCTCGGCAGATAGTAATAATAGAAGAAGCCGAGCGATTTCGGGATGACGATCCACGGCAGAAACGCGCCCGCCCACAATGCTCCCGCGCCGATCAGGTGGAGCGAGCGATCACGCCAGCCGGCATATGCACATGCCGCTACCGCCATCAGTCCGCCCCACAGCACCACCGGGTTGCCGATCATCAGCACACCGCGATTCGCCCCGTCGACATACTCGTACAAATACCAGATCGGCCGGATCATCAGTGGCCAGCTCCACCATTGGGACTGGTAGGGGTGGCGTGGCAGCACCTGGATCTGCTGCGCGTACATATCGCGCTGGAAGCTCAGCAATCCGTCGAGCCGCAGCGGCATATCATGATAATACAATGCCGGAGTGAAGGTCGCGAAATAGACGCCGATCGACACCAGCCCCAGCGTCAGCAGCGCCGGCACTGCTGCCAGCCCCGGCCAGTGGCGGTGCCCGCGCGCGTTGAGACTCCACCAGACCGATCTGCGGCTGCGGTGTGCGTCGTTTAGTCGGACAATCAGGAACGCGGCACCCGCGTAGCCGACGAACGGCACCGCCGTCCATTTCGCGCCCACCGCAAGGCCGAGCAGCACGCTCCCCAGCAGCCAACGTGGCCACGCACCCCAAGCCGTCCGCGCCCGCATCGACCAAAGCAGTACCGCGGTCGCCAGCACCACGAATGCCGCCATGAACCCGTCGAGCATGGCGATACGCGCCTGCACGAATACGGTGAAGTTGAGCAGCGTGAACGCCGCCGCCAACGCGGCAGTCCGCGTGCGCCCGAACGTCAGCCACGCGATCCAGAACACGCCCAGTACGGTCGCCGTGCCCGCCAAGGTCGAGAACGCACGCCAACCGAGTGGCCCATCCCCGAACAGCGCGATCCCGGCGGCGATGATCTCCTTGCCGACGAGCGGGTGCTCGGTATTGGCGGGCATCGCCAGCGTAAGCAGTTTGCGCGCGGCCGGGACGTAATGCACCTCGTCGAACATGATCTTGCCCGGGGTGGTGAGCCGGTAGCTGAACAACGCCTGCGCCACCACACCGATCAGCACGGCGACTCGGCCCGGATGGGACAGGAAAGCGCGAGGCTGCGGTTCGGTCATCATGCAGGGCTATCCGGTGTTAACGGGCGGGTTTCAAGCGGGGCATTGACGGGAAGGGACCGCGGGCGGCAAAGCGTGGCCCATGAAACGTCGTACCGGCCAGGACCAGAGCATCACCCGCCAGTGGCGCCCCGCCACGCAAGCCATACGTGGCGGCACCGCGCGCAGCGAATTCGGCGAGACGTCAGAGGCGATCTTCCTCACCTCGGGCTACAGCTATGATTGCGCGGGCGACGCCGCCGCGCGCTTCGCGGGCGAACAGGTCGGCATGACCTATTCGCGGCTCCAGAACCCGACCGTGGAGATGCTGGAGAACCGTATCGCGCTGCTCGAAGGCGCCGAGGCGTGCCGGACGATGACGACCGGCATGGCGGCGATGACGGCGGTGCTGCTCTGCCAGTTGCAGCAGGGCGATCACTTGGTCGGCGGGCGCGCCGCGTTTGGATCGTGTCGCTGGCTGACCGATACGCTGCTGCCCAAGTTCGGCATCGAGACCACTGTGGTGGACGCACGTGACCCGCAGGCGTGGGCCGATGCGATCCGCCCCAATACCAAGGTGTTCTTCTTCGAGACGCCAGCAAACCCAACGATGGACGTGGTCGATCTCAAGGCGGTGTGCGACATCGCGCGTGCGCACGGCATCACGACCGTGGTCGACAACGCCTTCGCGACGCCAGCCTTGCAGCGGCCGATGGAATGGGGAGCGGACGTCACCGCCTATTCTGCCACCAAGATGATGGACGGGCAGGGGCGCGTGCTGGCGGGCGCGGTGTGCGCCACCAACCAGTTCATCAACGACGTGCTGCTGCCGTTCACACGCAACACCGGGCCGACGCTCAGCGCATTCAATGCGTGGGTGGTGCTGAAAGGGCTTGAGACGCTCGACCTGCGCATCCGGCGGCAGAGCGAGAACAGCCTCAAGGTCGGCGCGTTCCTGGAGGCCCGCGTGCCGCGTATCCTCCATCCGGGCCTCGCCAGCCACCCGCAGCACGATCTCGCGATGCGCCAGATGGACGCGTGCGGGCCGATCTTCGCGTTCGAGGTCGATGGTGGGCGCGCGCAGGCACACGGGCTGCTCGACGCGCTCGAACTGGTCGATATCTCGAACAACATCGGCGACTCTCGCTCGCTGATGACGCATCCAGCCTCCACCACCCACTACGGCGTCGCCGAGGAAAAGCGGATCGAGATGGGCGTGACCGACAATCTGCTGCGCCTCAACGTCGGTCTCGAAGACCCGCAGGACGTGATCGACGATCTGCACCAGGCACTGACGAAGGTCGGGCTGTGACAAGTGACGCGATGAAGTCGCTGTTCCCGCACGTCGCGGAGACGGACGGCGTGGTGGTGCGCGTGTCGGTCAGCTATTTGCCCGAACAGTCCGAGCCGGCGCGTGGGCGCTGGTTCTGGGCCTATCACATCCGCATCGAGAACGACGGCGCACAGGCAATCCAGCTGCTTACCCGCCACTGGGTCATCACCGATGGTCGCGGCGCGCGCCACTCGGTCGAGGGGGAAGGGGTGATCGGCGAACAACCGACGATCGCGCCGGGCGGCAGCTACGACTATGTGTCGGGTTGCCCGCTCGCGACGCCCACCGGCGCGATGCAGGGGCATTATCATGTCGTCGGCGCGGATGGCGCCGGGTTTGACGCGGCAATTCCGCGCTTCGCGCTGCTCGCCCCGGCGGTCGGCGCGTGATCGCCGCCACCGCGCGATGAAGCGCACGCACCTTCCGCTCAACGGCCTGCGCGTGCTCGATGCCGCCGCGCGGCACCTGTCGTTCACGCGCGCCGCCGACGAACTGGCGGTGACACCGGCGGCGGTCGGCCAGCAGATCCGCGCGCTGGAGGACACGCTCGGCGTCGTGCTGTTCCGCCGCACCACGCGGGGCTTGGAACTGACGCCGGAGGGCGAGGCCGGGCTCGAGGCATTGCGCACCGGCTTCCTTCAGTTCGAGGAAGCGGTACGCGCGATGCAGGCGGGGCAAACCTCCAAGTCGCTCACCATCGCCGCGCCGCGCGATCTGACAGAGAAGTGGCTGATGCCGCGCCTCGCCGAGATCGCGCGCGGCGACGGCGAGTTGCGCTTCGTGTTGATCTCCGCCGACGAGACGATCGATTTTACCGAGGCCAATCTCGATCTCGCGATCCGCTGGGGCGACGGGCCGGGCGAGCATGAGGGCGAGGCGATCGAATCGGACGGTATGGTGACGATCGAACGCCCCGGCGGCGGCGTCGATACACGCATCTCCTGGCCGGGATGCCAGAACGACGATGCGGTATCGCTGGTGCGCGTGGGGGACGCGGGGCTGGCGATCGACGCGGCGGCGGAGGGGCTTGGCCGCGCGACCGTGTCGGAACTGCTCGCCGCCGCAGACATCGCCGCTGGCCGGGTGGTGGTCACGGGCGGTCCGAACCCGTTCGCCAAGGGATACTGGCTGATTGCGCCGTTACCGCAGTGGCGCCAGAAGAAAGTGCGCGCGCTGGTCACGGCGCTGACCGCGTGAACGATACGCTCGCCAGCGCCCGGCTCAGGTTGCGGCCGCAGCGGATCGACGATGCCGAGGCGCTCCATGCGGCCTATGGCGACGTCGATCTCATGCGCTATTGGTCACACGCACCGCACGCCGACGTGGCGGAGACGCGCGCGTACCTATCCGAGCGGGTCGGCAAGGGAGACTGGCGGACGTGGTCCGTGACGCTGGCCAGTGATGATACCGCGGTTGGTCTGGTCGCGGCGGGGACGAAGCGGCCCGGTGTGATAGAGATCGGCTACCTGCTTGCCCGTGCGTATTGGGGGCATGGCTATGCACGCGAGGCGGTGTCGCGCGTGCTCGACCGGCTGTTTCGTGAGGAAGGTGCGCGTCGCGTGTTCGCGGACACTGATCCTGAAAATGAAGGCTCCAACCGGCTTCTAAAGGCGCTCGGCTTTACGTTGGAGGGGCATCTGCGCGCCGATTGGGAAACCCATATCGGCGTGCGTGACACGCATCTATGGGGCTTGCTCGCGTCAGAATGGTCGACACGATGACACCGCCCGACCTGACCGACCCCGCCGCGCGGTCCGCATACCAACGCGAACTGCGCGCAATCGCACGGCCGATACGGCTGATGGGTGTGGCGCTGTTGGTCGGTGGCGCGTTACTCGCCGCGCTCCAGCGTACGCGCTTTCCGGCGATCCCGACGGTGCTGCCGTTGGGATTCGTGGCGCTCGGCGCGCTGCACATGCTGGCCGGTATGGCGGTGCGCCTGAAATACCATCAGCGACGGATGAAGGGCGATGGCTAAGGCAGATCGCCTCGAACGGATCGACCTGCGGCGCGCAGACCTCGAGGTGGAATATCATGCCGCGCTCGTCGCCGCGCTGCGCACCACGGCGAGCGGGGTATGGGGTCTGTTCGATCATCAGCAGGATCGGCGCACCCGTGCCAAGCTCGCGCCAGTGGTCGATGCGCTGATCGAGACCGGGGATGCCATCGCCGCCTTGCGGGAACACCTCGGCATGGAGCCGTTCGCGCTGCACCGTGAATTCCTCGCCTCGCGCGGGCCGGTTGCTTCGAGCGCGGTGGGCGAGCCGAAGCAGGCGCAGGCGTGGCTCGCACGCCTGGGCGTATAGCGCTGCGTCGATCCGGTTAGCCTCGCCGGATCGCCTGACGCGTCACGCCGCCAGAGCCTGCGGTTGATACAACGATTCACCTTTACGGCCACGGCCGACGTTGATCTGCACGCTGACGTTCCAGTTTGGCTTGGGTTGCGATACGCGGATCACGCGGCCGGCAGCGTCGCGCGTGCGGCGGGCATGACGGTCCGAGCCGCGCAGCCCATCAACCATACGCCACAGCAGCACCGAAACGCCGATCCGGACGGCACTGGCAACCAACGCGATCGCATTAGTTGCCGCCTTCACCTGTATGACCAGCCAAGGCTTTTTGTTGAACAATTCGAGGTCGGTCGCACCCCAGTCGACGCGAAACCCCTCCGGCACCGGCTTCCACTTAGCGCCGGCCGACGCCGTCGATCGGATCATGTCGTGGCTGCAACGCGCGCAGCGGCTGAACTGGAAGCCCTGGTTGGTCACCGACGCAGGCGCCGCGACGTGACCCGACATATTGCAAAGAAACTTCATGGCTGGCTCCCTGTTGATTCTGTGTGTTGAGAAGGTCGAGATGAAGATTGGCGAGCTGCTGAAGATCGCGCGCGCCGTGATTGAGGACATAGTCGAGATCCCAGACCTCGAAGCAGTGACCCATCCCGATGAGCAGGATGTGGCGAGCCGCACCGCGTTGCTCGTCGAGCCACCCGGGGATTTGCAGCCGTCCCTCGCCGTCAAGGCGCGCTGAGGCGGCGAAACCAAAGTGTCTGCGTAGCCGGTCGAGCGGGTCGGTCGCATCGGTCAGACTGCCAATGACGGTATCGCATGCGAAGCGCTCGAGCCGTTCGTTCAGCACCACGCTGTCGAACACGACGAGGCAATTAAGCTGATCGTGCAGACCGACATGCACCTCATCGCGTGTGCCGCGTGCGGTCACGGTGCCAAGAAACGGCTCGGGCAGCTTGACGATGCCGCCGCTGCCGATCGCACAGATCGCACTTCCTACAAACAGTCGACTCACGTTCGGTCTCCCCGGCTGTTGAGCAAGGTTTAACCGTGGTTAACGAGTCGTTGAAAGATTGTAGGATTACCCTAGGGCCATCGCCGATAAGGGTATATCCTGACAGTATAAGTCTGCTAAGTCTTTACCGGTATTCGACTTTGGTGGGATATAGGATGTCGCTCAAGCATCGAGCTCCGCAACATCCATCCGGGCTGCATTCTCCTGAATGAACGCGAAGCGGTGCGCCGGGTTGGTACCCATCAGCCGATCGACCAAGTCTTTCACGCCGGCCCGTTCCTCATATTCCTGTGGTAGCGTGATGCGGAGCATCTGCCGCGTTGCGGGGTCCATCGTCGTCTCACGCAACTGCATCGGGTTCATTTCGCCAAGCCCCTTGAAGCGCGCGACATCGACCTTCTTGTTCTTGAACGGACCTTTCTCGATACGCGCGCGATCCGCATCGTCCATCGCGTACAGGCTCTTGGTACCGGCGGTGAGGCGGTAAAGCGGCGGTTGCGCGAGGAACAGATGCCCGCGCCGGACCAGATCCGGCATCTCCTGGAAAAAGAAGGTCATCAGCAAGGTCGCAATGTGCGCGCCATCGACATCGGCGTCCGTCATGATGACGATCCGCTCGTAGCGCAGATGATCCGTGTTGCAGTCCTTGCGCGTGCCGCAGCCGAGCGCCTGGATAAGATCGGCGATCTCCTGATTGGCGAGGATCTTGGCCGAGGTCGCCGATGCGACGTTGAGGATCTTGCCGCGAATCGGCAGGATCGCTTGTGACTTGCGGTCACGCGCCTGCTTGGCCGAGCCGCCGGCCGAATCGCCCTCGACGATGAACAGTTCGGTACCTTCGGGGCTGTCTGCGGCGCAGTCGGTCAGCTTGCCGGGCAGGCGCAGTTTCCGCGCGCTGGTGGCGGTCTTTCGCTTGACCTCGCGCTCGGCCTTGCGGCGCAGGCGATCGTCCATCCGGTCGAGGATATAGCCGAGCAGCGCCTTGCCGCGCTCCATATTGTCGCTGAGGAAGTGGTCGACATGGTCCCGCACCGCGCGTTCGACCAGCGCCGCCGCCTCGGGGCTGGTAAGCCGGTCCTTGGTCTGGCTCTGGAACTGCGGATCACGGATGAACACCGACAGCATCAGCTCGCTGCCTATCATCACGTCCTCGGGCGCGATGTCCTTCGCCTTCTTCTGCCCGACGAGATCGGCGAACGCGCGGATGCCCTTCACCAGCGCCGCGCGCAGACCCTGTTCGTGCGTGCCGCCGTCCGGCGTGGGGATGGTGTTGCAATACCAGCTATAGCTGCCGTCGCTCCACAGCGGCCACGCCACCGCCCATTCGACCCGACCCTGCTCGTTCGGGAAGTCCTGCCGTCCGGTGAAAAAGTCGGCAGTGGCGCACTCACGACCGCCGATCTGCTCGCGCAGGTGATCGGCTAGCCCACCGGGAAACTGGAACACCGCCTCAGCCGGCGTATCGCCGGCAAGGAGCTCGGGCGCGCAGTGCCAGCGCACCTCGACGCCTGCGAACAGATACGCCTTGGATCGCACCAGCTTGTAGAGCCGCGCCGGCTTGAACAGCATCTCCGGCCCGAAGATCTCGGTGTCGGGTGTGAACGCAACCGAGGTGCCACGCCGATTCGGCGTCGGCCCCAGGGCCTCCAAAGGTCCGAGCGTCACGCCGCGCGAAAAACGCTGGCGATAAAGCGTTTTGTTACGCGCGACTTCGATAACCGTATCTGACGACAGCGCGTTGACCACGCTGATGCCGACGCCGTGCAGACCGCCGGCTGTCTGATATGCCTTGCCTTCGAACTTGCCGCCGGAATGCAGCGTCGACAGGATTACCTCCAGCGCCGACTTGCCGGGAAATTTCGGATGCGGATCGACCGGGATACCGCGTCCGTTGTCGACGACGGTCAGACGGTTGCCTGCTTCCAGCACGACCTCGATGCGGGTGGCGAAACCGGCCACCGCTTCGTCCATCGCATTGTCGATCACCTCCGCGGCGAGGTGGTGGAGCGCGCGTTCGTCGGTGCCGCCGATGTACATGCCCGGCCGGCGGCGCACCGGCTCCAACCCTTCGAGCACCTCGATCGAGGAAGCGTCATACTCATGGCCACCCGGCTTGGGTTGGGCGGCGAACAGATCTTCGTCGGACATAGGAAACGGAATAGCGCACGCTGTGCGTGCCGGCTAGAGCGCGCCAGAACAAAACGGGAGCGCAGCCACTTCGCCGGCGCCTGCCAGACCGATCAGGCGCGAGAAAGTCGCGCATTGCTTGGTCTGTACGTTAAGATGATGCGCTGGATAGGCTCGATATCGATCTCCGGTGCCAATGATCGGTCTTACAAGAGCCAGTCGCTACGCATCGGTTCTTTTATTCGTCGGCGCCAAGTCTTAGATAACTTGAAAGGACAAGGGGACGCGTTTAATGTTGCAGCGCTTGGTCGCTTATCTCGACTCGATCAAGGCGCGTGACCCCGCGCCGCGCTCACGTGTCGAGATTCTCACCTATCCTGGTGTGTGGGCGCTGGCGTGGCATCGCGTCGCGCACCGGCTATTTACCGCACGGCTTTTCTTCCTCGCGCGGCTGGTGAACCATTTCTCGCGAATGACGACCGCAATCGACATCCATCCCGGCGCCACGATCGGCCGCCATCTGTTCATCGATCACGGTTTTACCGTCATCGGCGAAACAGCGGAGATTGGCGACAACGTCACCATCTATCAGTGCGTCACGCTCGGCGGTACCGCGCCGGATAATGGCATCGCGGGCAAGCGCCATCCGACCCTGAGCGACAATTCGATCATCGGCTCGGGCGCGCAGGTGCTGGGGCCGATCACGGTTGGTTCCGGCGCACGCGTCGGTGCGAATGCGGTGGTTACGCGCGATGTGCCCGATGGCGCGGTGATGGTCGGCATCCCCGCCCGGCCAACGATGATCGAGGGCGGACAGTCCAAGCCGAGCTTCCTTGCCTATGGCACGCCGTGCAGCGACGTGTTCGATCCGCAGACGCAGAAAATCGAACTGCTGCGTTGCGAGCTCGAAACGATGCGCAAACGTCTCGACATGCTTCTCGCCGAGCAACAGGACCTGCGCAACCGCGCCTGATGGGTACGGTAACGCCTTTTCCGGTGCCGCAAGGCGGCCGTGCCGGTCCTTCACAGGTCGCTTTCGATCGGCCTGAACTTTCGCGTATTCTCGATCTCTACGGGCGGATGGTCGCGGCCGGCCATTGGCGAGACTATGCGATGGATCTTGGCAGTGAAGCGGCGGTGTTCTCCTGCTTCCGCCGCGCCGCCGAACGACCGGAGTTTCGCATCGAAAAACGTCCGGCGCTGCGTAACCGGCAGGGTATGTGGGCGCTGATTGGCGAACAGGGCGCCGTACTGAAACGCGGTCACGAGCTTGGTCCGGTCCTCGCGCCGGTGGAACGGCGGCTTATGAAGCTCGTCGAGGAATAGCCTATACCGACGATGTTTGGCGTTCATTCCCCGCCAGCGCCGTCGTCCTAAACAAGCGCGGCGAACACCACCCCTGTGGGCCTTACGGCAGACGGCATTTCTGCCAGAAGTCTATTCTTGACCGGCGCAAGCTGAGGCGCCTGGTGTTCCGCACGCCGCTCCCGCTCGCGACCGGTTTCTCCTAAATCCGCATGCAGTGCATCGGCAGCATGTCTGACGGGCAGGGGCGGGAGCATCGCGCGTGGAGACTGCCGAGATCGGCCGCAGTAAGCTGGTCGGGCGCTAGGGCTTAACGGACGATTGCTCTGCGGACGATCTCGGATGCATCGCTCGTCCACCTCTCCGTAACGCCGCGAAGATGCGACGCGAAAGGGATCTGCCGCGAGCTAACGGCGTATTCTCCAACGCCGCGCGGTATGTAGCGTTCGTCACACGACGAGAAACCTCGGCTGGCAACAAAGCTGTGCAATGAAAAACCGCCGCCCGGGTATCCCCGGACGGCGGCTTTCGTCTCTCGATCAGGCGAGCCGATCAGCTCTCCAGGTAATCACCCGCATCGGCATCGGTGCCGGTGCCAGACGTCTCGACATCCGCCAGCGCATCGCGCGTACCACCGGCGTCACGCGGGCTGCGTGCCAGTTCGGCAGCATGCTCTTCGGCTGCAGAGTTCGGCGCAACGAACGCCACCTCGGCCATCCGTCGCATCGATACGCGCTGTGCCGCATCGCGCGAGGAGGCCGCGACTCGCAGGCGGTTGATCCCCGCGCCGGTGCCTGCCGGGATCAGCCGGCCGACGATAACGTTCTCCTTCAGGCCGATGAGCGTGTCCTGCTTGCCCTGAACCGCCGCCTCGGTGAGGACGCGGGTGGTCTCCTGGAACGACGCCGCCGAGATGAAGCTGCGGGTTTGCAGCGACGCCTTGGTGATGCCGAGCAGGACAGGCTTGCCCTGTGCGCGGACCTGGCCCTTGTCGAGCTTGTCGTTGATCGCGTCCATCTCGTCACGATCGACCTGCTCGCCGGCGAGCAGCGTGGTGTCGCCGCCCTCGGTGATCTCGACCTTCTGCAGCATCTGACGAACGATCGTCTCGATGTGCTTGTCGTTGATCTTCACGCCCTGCAGACGATAGACCTCCTGGATTTCCGCGACGAGATATTCCGCCAGCGGCTCGATGCCGAGCACCTCCAGAATGTCGTGCGGGTCGGGGCTGCCGCCGATCAGGTTGTCGCCACGCTTGACGTAGTCGCCTTCCTGAACGTCGATCACCTTCGACTTGGGCACCAGATACTCGACGACCTCGCCGCCATCCTCGGGCTGGATGCCGATCTTGCGCTTCGCCTTATAGTCCTTGCCGAACACCACGCGGCCCGAGACCTTGGCGATGATGGCGTTTTCCTTCGGCTTGCGTGCCTCGAACAGCTCGGCCACGCGCGGCAGACCGCCCGTGATGTCGCGGGTCTTGGCACTCTCGCGACTGACACGCGCCAGAACGTCGCCGCCCTGAACCGTCGCACCATCCTCGACCGAGAGCGTCGCGCCCGGCACCAGCATGTAACGGCCAGCCTCTTCCGCGCTTTCGCCGGTGAGGGTGAGGCGCGGGCGGAGATCCTCCTTCGCCTTGCTGGTCGCACGATACTCGATAACGACCCGCTGCGAGATGCCGGTCGCTTCGTCGGCCTGCTCGGTAAGCGTCTTGCCCTCGATCAGGTCGACATACTTCACGACACCGGGGTTCTCCGTAATCACCGGCATGGTGAACGGGTCCCACTCGGCAAGACGGTCGCCCTTCGAGACGATCGCACCATCGTCGTGCAGCACGTACGAGCCGTACGGCAGACGATCGACCGACCGCTCGCGACCGTCCATGTCGACGATCGCGACTTCGCCCGAGCGCGACAGAACGACGCGACGGCCGCGCTGATCGGTGATGATGCGCAGGTCACGATATTCGAGCGCACCGTCGGTTGCCGCTTCGAGGTTCGACTGCTCGTTGAGCTGCGCCGCGCCGCCGATGTGGAACGTCCGCATCGTCAACTGCGTGCCCGGCTCGCCGATCGACTGCGCCGCGATGACGCCGACCGCCTCACCGATGTTCACCGGCGTACCACGGGCGAGATCACGTCCGTAGCACTTGCCGCAGACACCGATCTTGGTCTCGCAGACCAGCGGCGAACGGATCTTGCACGATTGCGTGCCGATCGCCTCGATCCGCGCCACCATCGGCTCGTCGAGCAGCGTGCCGAGCGGGATCACCACCTCGCCGGTCTTGCTGTCGATGATGTCCTCGGCCGTGGTGCGGCCCAGGATACGCTCGCCAAGCGATGCGATGGTCGAACCACCCTGGACGATCGCGCGCATTTCCAGCGCCCGCTCGGTCCCGCAATCCTCTTCGATGATGACGCAATCCTGCGACACGTCGACGAGACGGCGGGTCAGGTAGCCCGAGTTTGCGGTCTTCAACGCCGTATCCGCGAGACCCTTACGGGCGCCGTGGGTGGAGTTGAAATATTCGAGGACGGTCAGGCCTTCCTTGAAGTTCGAGATGATCGGCGTTTCAATGATCTCACCCGACGGCTTGGCCATCAGCCCGCGCATACCGGCAAGCTGCTTGATCTGCGCCTGCGAGCCACGCGCACCGGAGTGCGCCATCATGTAGATCGAGTTGATCGGCTTCTCGCGACCCTTGTTCGGGCCGTCCTCGTACTTCTTGACCGCCTTGATCTCGTTCATCATCGAGTTGGCGACCTGGTCACCGCAGCGTGACCACGCGTCGATCACCTTGTTGTACTTCTCCTGCTGCGTGATCAGGCCGTCCTGATACTGCTGCTCGAAGTCCTTCACCTGCTCGCGCGTCTCGTCGACCAGCTTGTCCTTGTCCGGCGCGATGATCATGTCGTCCTTGCCGAACGAAATGCCCGCCTTGAACGCATGGCGGAAGCCGAGGCTCATGATCGCGTCGGCGAACAGCACCGTGTCCTTCTGGCCGGTGTGACGATACACCTCGTCGATCACGTCGCCGACGTCCTTCTTGGTGAGGAGACGGTTCACGGTGTCGAACGGCACCTTGGACGATTTCGGCAGGCACTCACCGAGCAGCATGCGACCTGGGGTGGTCTCATAGCGCTTGAGGTAAGGCTCGCCATTCTCGTCGGTCTGCGGCACGCGGCTGATGATCTTGGTGTGGAGCGTCACCGCGCCGGCCTCGATCGCCTGATGCACTTCCTGCATGTCGGAGATCAGCATGCCCTCGCCGGGCTCGCCTTCCTTCAACATCGACAGATAATACAGACCCAGCACCATGTCCTGCGACGGCACGATGATCGGCTTGCCGTTGGCGGGGCTGAGGATGTTGTTGGTCGACATCATCAGCACGCGCGCTTCGAGCTGTGCCTCGAGGCTCAGCGGGACGTGCACGGCCATCTGATCGCCGTCGAAATCGGCGTTGAACGCGGAGCAGACCAGCGGGTGAAGCTGGATCGCCTTGCCCTCGATCAGCACCGGCTCGAACGCCTGGATGCCGAGACGGTGGAGCGTCGGTGCGCGGTTGAGCATCACCGGATGCTCGCGGATCACCTCGTCCAGGATGTCCCAGACTTCCTTGCGCTCCTTCTCGACCCACTTCTTCGCCTGCTTGAGGGTCATGGAAAGACCCTTGGCGTCGAGCCGCGCGTAGATGAACGGCTTGAACAGCTCGAGCGCCATCTTCTTCGGCAGGCCGCACTGATGCAGCTTCAGCTCAGGCCCGGTCACGATCACCGAACGACCCGAATAGTCGACGCGCTTGCCGAGCAGGTTCTGGCGGAAGCGGCCCTGCTTGCCCTTGAGCATGTCGGACAGCGACTTGAGCGGACGCTTGTTGGCGCCCGTGATCGTGCGACCACGACGACCGTTATCGAACAGCGCGTCGACCGCTTCCTGCAACATGCGCTTTTCGTTGCGGACGATGATGTCCGGCGCGCGCAGTTCCATCAGCCGCTTGAGGCGGTTGTTGCGGTTGATCACGCGCCGATACAGATCGTTCAGATCCGACGTCGCGAAGCGGCCACCGTCGAGCGGCACGAGCGGACGCAGTTCGGGCGGGATGACCGGCACGACCTCGAGGATCATCCACTCCGGGCGGTTGCCCGAATCGATAAAGCTCTCGACGACCTTCAAGCGCTTGATGATCTTCTTGGGCTTCAGCTCGGATTTGGTGACCGCGAGCTCTTCGAGCAGATCCTTGCGCTCGCCCTCGAGATCGAGGCTTTCGAGCATGATGCGCACTGCCTCGGCGCCGATGCCGGCCGAGAACGCGTCCTCGCCATACTCATCCTGCGCGTCGAGCAGCTCGTCTTCGGTGAGGAGCTGATACTTCTCGAGCGGGGTTAGGCCCGGCTCGATCACGATATACGCCTCGAAATACAGCACACGCTCAAGCTGCTTGAGCTGCATGTCGAGCAGCAGGCCGATGCGCGACGGCAGCGACTTCAGGAACCAGATGTGCGCGACCGGTGCTGCCAGTTCGATATGGCCCATCCGCTCGCGGCGGACCTTCGAGACCGTGACTTCGACACCGCACTTCTCGCAGACGATGCCCTTGTACTTCATGCGCTTGTACTTGCCGCACAGGCACTCGTAAT
The DNA here is from genome assembly GCF_022662305.1 of Sphingomonas sp. BAUL-RG-20F-R05-02. Taxonomy (GTDB): domain Bacteria; phylum Pseudomonadota; class Alphaproteobacteria; order Sphingomonadales; family Sphingomonadaceae; genus Sphingomonas. The sequence goes on along the minus strand of NZ_JAKNQH010000001.1, from coordinate 865,516 downwards.
CCTTGATCGGACCGAAGATGCGCGCGCAGAACAGGCCGTCACGCTCTGGCTTGAACGTGCGATAGTTAATGGTCTCGGGCTTCTTGATCTCGCCGAACGACCACGAGCGGATGCGGTCCGGGGACGCGATGCCGATCTGGATCTGGTCGAAGGTTTCCGGCTTTACGACCGGATTGGCGAAGTTGGTAAGTTCGTTCATTCTCAAGTCCTCACTTGGAGGGAAAATTCTCGGGGCGGGGAGGGGAGGCGCCACCCGTCAGGATGGCGCCAGCCGCTCATTCCGCCGCGATCGCGACGCCGTCGGTGTCGAACTCTTCGACCGTCTTCAGCTCGACGTTCAGGCCCAGCGAGCGCATTTCCTTGACGAGCACGTTGAAGCTCTCCGGAATGCCGGCCTCGAACGTGTCGTCACCCTTGACGATCGCCTCGTAGACCTTGGTGCGGCCGACCACATCGTCAGACTTCACCGTCAGCATTTCCTGCAAGGTGTACGCCGCGCCGTAGGCCTGGAGTGCCCAGACCTCCATCTCGCCGAAACGCTGTCCGCCGAACTGCGCCTTACCACCCAGCGGCTGCTGCGTGACGAGGCTGTACGGCCCGATCGACCGGGCGTGGATCTTGTCGTCCACAAGGTGATGCAGCTTGAGCATGTAAATGATGCCCACCGTCACCTTGCGATCGAACATATCGCCGGTGCGACCGTCGAACAGGTCGGACTGGCCCGACGTGTCGAGACCCGCCAGCGTCAGCATGTCCGAAACGTCCGCCTCGCGAGCACCGTCGAACACGGGGGTGCCCATCGGCACACCGGTCTTCAGGTTCTCGGCCAGCTCGATGATCTGGTCGGCGGAACGGCCCTTGATGTCGTCGACGTAATGCTCGCCGTACACCTCGAGCAGACGGGTCTTCACCGCGTCCGGCATCGCGCCACCTTCGGCCTCGGGGTTGGCTTCACGCCAATCCTCCAGCGCGCGGTGGACCTGCTGGCCGAGATTGCGCGCCGCCCAGCCGAGATGCGTCTCGAAGATCTGCCCGACGTTCATGCGCGACGGCACGCCCAGCGGGTTGAGCACGAGATCGACCGGCGTACCGTCGGCGAGGAACGGCATGTCCTCCGCCGGAAGGATGCGCGAGATGACGCCCTTGTTGCCGTGACGGCCGGCCATCTTGTCGCCCGGCTGCAGCTTGCGCTTCACCGCGACGAACACCTTGACCATCTTAAGCACGCCCGGCGGCAGCTCGTCACCACGCTCCAGCTTCTCGCGACGATCGTCGAACTTCTCGCGGATCAGCTTGGCGGCCTCGTCATATTGGCCCTTCACCGCTTCGAGGTTCGCCTGAACCGCGTCGTCCGCAACCGCGAACTTCCACCATTCGTGACGATCGACCGAGTCGAGCACGTCCTGATCGATCACGACACCCTTCTTCGGGCCATTCTTCGGAACCGCGGTGGCGGTCTGGCCGATCAGCATCTCGCGCAGCCGCGACCAGGTCGCGCGGTTGAGGATGGTGCGCTCGTCGTCCGAGTCCTTCTTCAGGCGCTCGATCTCCTCGCGCTCGATCGCCATCGCGCGCTCGTCCTTGTCGATGCCGTGGCGGTTGAACACGCGGACCTCGACGACCGTGCCGGCGACGCCCGGCGGCAGGCGCAACGACGTATCGCGCACGTCCGACGCTTTTTCACCGAAGATCGCGCGGAGCAGCTTTTCTTCCGGCGTCATCGGGCTTTCGCCCTTCGGCGTGATCTTGCCGGCGAGGATATCGCCCGGCTCGACCTCGGCGCCGATGTACACGATGCCAGCCTCGTCGAGGTTGCGCAGCGCTTCCTCGCCGACGTTGGGGATATCGCGCGTGATGTCTTCCGGCCCAAGCTTGGTGTCGCGCGCCATGACCTCGAATTCCTCGATGTGGATCGAGGTGAAGACGTCATCCTTCACGATACGCTCGGAAATGAGGATCGAATCCTCATAGTTGTAGCCGTTCCAGGGCATGAACGCGACGAGCGCGTTGCGGCCCAGTGCCAGCTCGCCGAACTCGGTCGACGGGCCGTCGGCGATCACGTCGCCGACGTTGATCACGTCGCCCACCTTCACCAGCGGACGCTGGTTGATGCAGGTGTTCTGGTTCGAGCGCTGGAACTTCATCAGCGTGTAGATGTCGACGCCAGACTGGCCGGCCTCAACCTCGCCGGTCGCGCGGATGACGATACGGGTCGCATCGACCTGATCGACGATGCCCGAACGCTTGGCGGCGATCGCCGCGCCGGAATCGCGCGCGACGGTCTCTTCCATGCCGGTGCCGACGAACGGCGCTTCTGCCTTCACCAGCGGCACGGCCTGACGCTGCATGTTAGACCCCATCAGCGCGCGGTTGGCGTCATCGTTTTCCAGGAACGGAATGAGCGATGCGGCGACCGACACGAGCTGCTTGGGGCTGACGTCCATCAACGTGATGTTCGACGGCAACGCCATCAGGAACTCGCCTGCCTGACGCGACGAAACCAGTTCTTCGGTGAACTTGTCGTCTGCGTCCAGTTCCGCGTTGGCCTGCGCGATCGTGTGCTTGGCCTCTTCCATCGCCGACAGGTACACGACCTCGTCGGTAACGCGGTGGTCGATGACCTTGCGGTACGGGGTCTCGATGAAGCCGTACTTGTTGACGCGGCTGAACGAGGCGAGGCTGTTGATGAGGCCGATGTTCGGGCCTTCCGGCGTCTCGATCGGGCAGATGCGGCCATAGTGCGTCGGGTGAACGTCGCGGACTTCGAAGCCGGCGCGCTCACGCGTCAGACCGCCTGGTCCGAGTGCGGAAACACGACGCTTGTGCGTTACTTCCGACAGCGGGTTGGTCTGATCCATGAACTGCGAGAGCTGCGAGGAACCGAAGAACTCACGCACAGCCGCCACGGCGGGCTTGGCGTTGATGAGGTCGTTCGGCATCACCGTCGACACGTCAACCGACGACATACGCTCCTTCACGGCGCGCTCCATGCGGAGGAGGCCGACGCGGTACTGGTTCTCGAGGAGCTCGCCGACCGAGCGCACGCGGCGGTTGCCGAGGTTGTCGATATCGTCGATCTCGCCCTTGCCGTCCTTCAGGCCGACCAGCGTCTTCACGACCTCGAGGATGTCCTCGGTGCGCAGCGTGGTGACGGTATCCTCGACGTCGAGGTCGAGGCGCATGTTGAGCTTCACACGACCGACCGCCGACAGATCGTAGCGATCCGGGTCAAAGAACAGGCCGGAGAACAGCGATTCCGCCGTCTCGAGCGTGGGCGGCTCGCCAGGGCGCATGACGCGGTAGATGTCGGACAGCGCCTGCTCGCGCTCCTCGGCCTTGTCGGCCTTGAGCGTGTTGCGGATCCACGGGCCGGTCGCGACGTGGTCGATATCGAGCAATTCGATCCGGTCGATGCCGGCCTGATCGAGCAGTTCGAGGTTCTCGGCCGACACTTCGTCGCCCGCCTCGATATAGATCTGGCCGGTGGTCTCGTTGATGAGATCATAGGCCGAATAGCGCCCGAAGATCTCCTCGGTCGGGATCAGCAGGTCGGTGAGACCGTCCTTGCCGGCCTTGTTGGCGGCGCGGGGGCTGATCTTCTGGCCGCTCGCGAACACGACTTCGCCGGTCTTGGCGTCGACGATGTCGAACATCGGCTTCTGGCCGCGCCAGTTCTCGGCCTGATAGGGAACGATCCAGCCGCCCTGACCGCGTACGAACGTCACGCGGTTATAAAAGTAGTTGAGGATTTCCTCGGAGTTGAGGCCGAGCGCATAGAGCAGCGCCGTAACCGGCAGCTTGCGCTTGCGGTCGATACGAACGTTGACGATGTCCTTGGCATCGAACTCGAAATCGAGCCACGAACCGCGATACGGGATCACGCGCGCTGCGAACAGATACTTGCCGGAGGCATGCGTCTTGCCGCGGTCGTGATCGAATAGAACACCCGGCGAGCGGTGCATCTGCGAGACGATCACGCGCTCGGTACCGTTGATGATGAAGGTGCCGTTGCCCGTCATCAAGGGCATGTCGCCCATGTAGACGTCCTGCTCCTTGATATCGAGCACCGAGCGTGCCTCGGTATCGGCGTCCACCTCGAACACGATCAGGCGCAGCGTCACGCGCATCGGCGCCGCATAGGTGATGCCGCGCTGGCGGCACTCGTCAGTGTCGAACTTCGGCGGTTCGAGTTCGTAGTTCACGAAATCAAGCTCGGCGGTGCCGGCGAAATCGCGGATCGGGAACACCGAACGTAGCGTCTTTTCCAAACCGGACACATAGCCGATCGACGGGTCGGAGCGCAGGAACTGTTCGTAGCTCTCGCGCTGCACCTCGATCAGGTTCGGCATCTGCACGACTTCGTGGATATTGCCGAACACCTTGCGGATACGGCGCTTCGCGGTGCCTTCGCTCCCGCGCTGCTTTATAGCGCCGCCGTCGATCGGGTTGGTTGCCATGTGTGTTAGCCCTCACGTCAAAATTTCGTGCCCGGATCGCCCGGGCGGGCACGCCGAAGACGCAAAAAGCCGCTTGTCCTCCGGTTCGGGAAAACAGCAGCTTCTCGGCGTCCTCGTTGAACCACGGCTTTCTATTCGATCGACATGCTGCGCGACGGCATGTCATTTCCCGAAAGCTGTGGCGAAGTCATCCATATAGGCGCGGTGTTGGATTCTGTCAAACCACTCGCCCGGAACAAACGCGGAGATCGGTAGCGCAGTGAACTCGCCTCGTCGCCGGGATGCTTGTCTTATACGGATGCGGTCGTATTGCGGTGCCCTTATGATGGCACCGGGGCGACGTTCGTGATTTCTGTTATGACTGTGGGCCGCCGGGTCGGTGCCATCATGCTGGTGATGCCCGCATCCGCTGGCATTGCCCAGACGCAGAACGTGCAGGCGCCCGCGACGGTGCCCGGCCTCGACGATTACCGGCTGCCCGCGCAACCCGATCGCCCGACACCTCTGGTGACACCCGAGCCGAAGATCGCGCCACTGGCGCGCCCCACGCCGACCGCGACACCGGTGGCGATCCCGTCCCCGGCGCCGCTGTCGCCGCCGGTGACCACGACACCGCCGCCCGCGCGCCCGAAGGTGCGCCCCACGCCGCAACCCACGCCGGCTGCCGAACCGACCGCCGCGGTTGCCGTGCCGACACCAAGCGCAACCCCGACGATCGCTCCCAGCCCGACGCCGGCCCCCACGCCAAGCCTGTCGCCGTCGCCCACGCCGACGCCAGTAGCCGCTGCGCCGGCGACCGAACCACGATCGGGTGGTTGGCTATATTGGGTGATCGGCCTTGCCGTAGTGGCGCTGGCGGCTGCGCTACTGATCTTGCGCCGGCGCGGGCGCGCGACGGACGGGATCGAACCGCAGCCGGTCGCCTCGCCACCGCCGCCGCCTCCGCCGGTCATTCCGGCAGCACCGCCCGCACCGTCTCCAGTGGTAGAAGTCGCCGCGCCGCGCCCGCATGTCGAAATCGCGCTGGAAGTGAAGCGGGCCGGTACAAACCTGCTCAGCGCCGCCGTCGAATACCGCGTCATCCTGCGCAATGCCGGCGATGTGGATGCCCGTGATGTCGCGCTCGATATGCGATTGTTCGGGGTGGGGCCGGGGCTGGAGGCCGCGCTCGACGCGCTGTTCGCCGGGCCGCTTGGAGCCCCGGCGGTGGCGCGGTTCGACCTCGCCGCCGGAGCCTCCGCCGCGCTGGAGGGCACCGCGATGCTGCCGCGTGGCGCGATGCCGCCGCTGCCGATCCAGGGCGCGGGCGAGGACAGGGTGCTGTTCGTGCCGGTGATGACCGTCAATCTGCACTACGGCTGGCACAGCGGGAATGGGCAGAGCGCGGCGTCCTTCGTGGTCGGGGTCGATCGCGGCGCCAATACCAAGCTCGGGCCGTTCCGCCTCGACGGCGCGCCGCGCATGTATGACCGCGTACGGCAGCTTCCGTTCACCGTCTCACGGATCGTCTAATATCGATATTCGATATGTCACTTGCCGGTAATCGATAAGCCACCTAGCATATTCCCAAACCAAAGGGGAAAGCGATGGCACGCGATTCGATGATATCGGGCACGGCAACGGTGGTACGGGTGCTGGCGGTTCTTAACGTGGCTGCAGGTGTTGGTTTTGCCGCCGCTCTCTTGGTAAGCTGGCCGGCCGGGACGTTGCTGATGGCGCGGTTGCTGGCGAAATACCACGATCCCACCGTTGCCTTCGCGGGGTTGACCGGCATCCGGCTGGTGCTGGTGATAGGGCTAATTGCGGTGTGGGCCGTGTATCGCTTGTTCACCGCATTGGCCGCGATCCTCGCCAGCCTGCGTAGCGGCGATCCGTTCCTGCCGGACAATGCCGCGCGGGTGCGCACCATCGCCTGGGCGATGCTCGCGCTGCAAGTGCTCGATACGGCGCTCGGCGGCTTGGAGTTCTGGCTGGCCTCCCTGCATATCGACGTGCTGACCTGGACGCCGTCGGTCGGCGGATGGCTGTCGGTGCTGGTCGCATTCGTGCTCGCCCATGTATTCGCGCGCGGCGCGGCGATGCGCGACGATCTCGTCGGGACCGTCTGACATGCCGATCCGCGTCAGGCTCGACGATATGCTGCACGCCCGCCGCATGTCGCTCACCGATCTTTCCGAAGCCGTCGGCATCACGCTCGCCAATCTGTCCGTCCTCAAGACCGGCAAGGCCAAGGCAATCCGCTTTTCCACGCTCGAGGCGATCTGTCGCGTGCTCGAGTGTCAGCCCGGCGACCTGCTCATCGCCATCGAGGAGGACGAGGCATGAGGTTCCGGCACGCGCTCACCGCGACCTATCGCGGCAGCATCGCCTTCATCGTCGCGTGTCCGTTGCTCGCGCTGGTCCCCGTAGCGTTCGAACTGCTCCAGCATGTCGTAGAGGTCCGCATCGGCCTGTACGCCAGCCCCGCCGCCGCCCGTCTGCATGAACATGACGCGTGGCGGATGAGGTTCGGCATGGTCAAGGTCCTCGCGCTGGTCCTGCCAGGCTATTGGATCGTGCGCTATCTCGCGTGGCGTGATCCGGCTCGCGCGGTGCGCGCCGATCCGCGCGCGCTGCGCATGTTTGCGGGGTTCGTCACGGTTCAGCTCGCCGTCGCGGTAATACAATTGTTCGCGCTGCCGGCGAATATGGCGGTGACGATCGCCGGGTTCTTGGTCGCCACGGGAATTGGCATCCTGATGCTGGCGTGGGGCGTGGCGGCGGTGCTCGGCAACGCAAGCGTGGGCCCACGCGCTTCGGTGGCGATCATGCGCCGACACGTGCCATGGACGTTCGCCTTTTCGCTCGCCGCGATGCTGCCGTTGATGGTCCCGCATTACGCGTTTGCGGCGCTTGCCATCCTCGGCCCGAAGCGGTTGCTGTGGCCGGTGCTGATCGCCGACTCGCTGCTGGTCGGCTGGCTCGCGGTGGTGATGCAGGCGAGTGGCTATTTCGCCGCTACGCGCGCGGCTGGCAAAGCCGGCGTGGCGCTTGACGCTGGCTAGGCGGGGTAACGCGCGACGCTATCCATCAACGCAGAAAGGGGCGGCATCCGTGTGGATGCCGCCCCTTTCTGTTTGGCGAACCGTCACGGGCGAAGCCCGTAACGTCGGACGCGAGCTTTGCTCGCGCCGGCCGGCCTTGCGGGAGGTGGGTCCAGCCAGGCTGGACCTGCCCCCGCTGCGGCTTACTTGACTTCGACGGTCGCGCCGGCGGCTTCGAGCTGCGCCTTGATCTTGGCAGCCTCGTCCTTCGACACGCCTTCCTTGACGGCCTTAGGAGCCGACTCGACCAGCGTCTTGGCTTCGGTCAGGCCGAGCGAGGTGATCGCGCGGACTTCCTTGATGACGTTGATCTTCTTGCCACCGTCGCCGGTCAGGATGACGTCGAATTCGGTCTGCTCTTCAGCAGCCGGAGCAGCGGCGCCGCCGGCAGCGGCAGGTGCTGCTGCAACAGCAGCGGCAGCCGAAACGCCCCACTTCTCTTCGAGCATCTTCGAAAGCTCAGCGGCTTCGAGGACGGTCAGTTCGCTCAGGCTCTCAACGAGCGCGTTCAGGTCGGCCATGTGTAGTCTCCATCTTGGGGCGTCGCCCCGCTCTGTTCAGTGTGAAATCTCGAAGCGGATGCCGATCAGGCGTCCGCGCCTTCCTTGTCCTTGTCGGCGTAAGCCGCGAGAACGCGGGCGAGCTGGGCCGCCGGAGCCTGCGTGATCGTCGCGAGCTTGGTTGCCGGGGCAACAAGCAGGCCGATGATCTTGGCACGCAGTTCATCCAGCGACGGCATCGTCGCCAGCGCTTTCACGCCTTCCACGTCGAGGACGGTCGCGCCCATCGATCCGCCCACGATTTCGAACTTGTCGTTCGTCTTCGCGAAGTCGACGGCCACCTTGGCGGCCGCGACGGGATCGATGGAGGTGGCGAGACCGACCGGACCGGTGAGCATGTCGCCCAGACCGGTGTAGTCGGTGCCGTCCAGCGCGATCCTGGCAAGCTTGTTCTTCGAGACCTTGTAGCTCGCGCCGGCATCCCGCATCGCGTTGCGCAGTTTGGTCGACTGCGCGACGGTCATGCCGAGGTTGCGGGTGACGATCACCGCGCCGACTTCGGCAAAAGTGCGGTTAAGCTCGGCGACGAGCTCGGTCTTTTGAGCACGATCCATGCCATTCTCCACGTTGGACCCGCCGCAAGCGACGGGCCGGTTAACCCGCAAGCGCACGACCAAAGGATCGCGTGCCGACGGGGGCTGTCCAGCGATGGGGTTTGGCGGACCGGCGACACGTCGCTACGGACCGAGGGCAGGGGCTTGCGCACCAGCCGAAATACCATTCCCCGTCTCGGTAGGAGATTAAGCGACGGCAAACCCGGCGCACCTACTGTCTCGGACGGACCCGGCGGGCGCGAACGCCTGTCGGGTTGAGGTCGCGCTCATACAGGGCGACGGTGGGAAGTCAACCGACGGCGTGCCAGCATCACTGAACCGGCCCGCCGGGGGCATCGGATACGCCAGTCTGAACGAAATTGTCGCCGAACGGTCACTCCCGCTAAGGATTTACCCGTAACCCCGGTCTATACCTGAACACAGCATTACGCATCCGACTCAATCGGGTTCGCGCATCACGGGTTTTGAACGGTTTGCCCCGCTACGGCGCAGGGCTGCAAGTCAGGAGAGGGGGGCCGGGCCAACCGGCCCCTTAACCTGCCGCCTTCACCGTCACCCACACCGCCACCGGCACGACCACCTTGCCGGGCGCGGGCTTGCCCACCTCGACCCGGTCCGCCGTCACCAGTTCACCGGTCGCGAGGTTGAAGGATGCCCATGGCTTGGGCATGCGCCCGAACGTCATTTTCTGAATGGGTTGGCCGGTGGCCGTGTTCATGATGGTTGCGATAACTGCCATGCCGGGCCGATAGCGAGGAACGGTCCGCGCTGTCCAGCCGACGCGACCGTTAATCAGACATTCGGTTCCTGCAGTTGGCAGTATGAAAAGGGTGATTGCAGCATGGCGATGACACCGGCGACGCGGTCGCTCCTAAGCCGGATCGGACTGGCCGGCGCGGCTTTGCTGCTCGTTGTCGCATTGTTCGTCCTTGCATTGGGCATGCTGCCGTTCGGTCTGCTTCGCCCGGTGCTGGAGGCGCGCATCGCCGCCCACTTTGGCGCGGCAGTCCATATCGGCTCGATCAGCCGCAAGCAGGTGTTCTCCTACGCGCCTGACATTTCCATCAACGATCTGCGGATCGCTCAGCCCACATGGGTCCGCGGTGGCGATTTCTTGACGGCGCGATCGGTAACCGTCCGCCTGCCGGTGCTGCGACTGCTGTTCGGGGAGGTGCATCCCGATGCGGTGACGATCGACGGATTGACGGTTGCGTTGGTCCGCGATGCGCACGGCCGCTCCAACTGGGAAAGCCAGCACGCGCATAACACCCGCGTAGCCACGCACGGACTGACCTTGACCCGCCTCGTCATTCGCAACGGCTATCTTAGCCTGCGCGATATGAGGCGTAGGCTGTTCGTAGCCGGCCCGTTCGATGCGATGGGCGCAACCGGGTTGCGGCTCGCGGCGAACGGCACCTTTCTCGACACGCCGGCTCGGCTAGATTTACGCGGCGGTCCCATCGATGGCGTGGACCCGGCGGCGCCCTGGCCGGTCGAAGTGCATCTGGCGTCCCCCGCGCTGCATCTCGACGCGAGCGGCGCTACCGACGGTGTGCTCAACACGCACCGATTCCACGCTACCATAACCGCGCGAGCGCCGACGCTGAAGAATTTGGACCGGGTGATCGAGGCGGGGCTGTTCGGCACGCAGCCGATCGCGCTGATCGGCGAGGTGCGGCACGATGGCCGTGATTGGTATCTCGACCGGCTCGGCGGCGGGGTCGGTCGGTCCCGCTTCGTCGGCAAGGCCACCGTGCTGAAGCGCGATGGCCGCACCCGGATCGACGGCGGGTTCCGGGCCAGTCAGTTCGATTTCGACGATCTTTCCGATGCCGCCGGACGAGCGCGGTCCGCCGCCAGCCGCGCCGCAATCGGCCCCCGGGTGCTGCCGCCGACGCCGATCAACCTGTCCCACCTCGAGCGCACCGACGGCACGCTGACGGTTCGGATCGACCGGCTGCTGGCGAGCGGCGGCACCGTATTCCGCAGCCTCGCCGGGCGTCTCAACCTCGATCACCGTGTACTGAGCGTCGATCATATCGTCGCCACGCTAGGAGGCGGGCAGATGACCGGGCTGCTCCGGGTGGATCACCGTAGCGGGCGCCCCAAGCTGTCGACCGACCTCCGGCTGGAGGGGGTGGCGCTCGACACGTTGATCGGCATGCCCGACGATGTGGCGGGCATCCTGCGCGGCCGCATCGCGCTGTCGGGCGAGGGCGACACCTTGCGAGCGGCGCTGAGCCATGCCGATGGCAGGGCGGCGATCGTGTCAAACCACGGTACGATCAAGGCGACGGTTGCGGACGTGCTAGGGCAGGATCTCGGCGGGACGATCCAGCAGGCGATCCTTCACCCGTCCGACCGCGAGCCGCTACGCTGCCTAGTTGCCGATCTCCGCGCACGCGGTGGTATCCTGACGCCGGACCCGCTGGCGATCGACACCGGCAATGCGGTCGGTCACGGCAGCGGGCGGATCAACCTTGCGGACGAGACGATCGCGCTGACGCTTGCGGGGCGCACGCGGGGCAATCCAGCGCTACGCATCGTCGATCCGATCCGGCTTGGCGGCACGCTTAGCAAACCGTCTATCGCAATCGCGGGGAGCGGCACCGCATCGGGCAAACCGAGTGTCGGCGGTATTTTCAAGGCGCTTGGCCGCTCGATCAAGGACGCGCTCGGCTTCGGTGACGATGCTCCGCCGCGCCCTGTCTTCGCGCCGCTCGATTGTCGGCGGCTGAGTGCGGCGGCGCTGCGCTGAACATCGTTTAGTAATTAGCCGACGAGGAATACGAGAAGGGCCGGGAGATCGCTCTCCCGGCCCTTCGTTACATTAGCTGGGAACGTGGCTTACGCCGCGCTCACCTCGGCCGTGTCGACCTTGATGCCCGCGCCCATCGTCGAGCTGACGGCGACCTTGCGGACATACTTGCCCTTGGCGCCCGACGGCTTCGCCTTGACAACCGCATCGACCAGCGCGTCGAAGTTGGCGCGCAGATCTTCCGCCGGGAACGACGCCTTGCCGATGCCCGAATGGATGATGCCGGCCTTCTCGACGCGGTATTCGATCTGGCCGCCCTTGGCGTCCTTGACCGCCTGTGCGACGTTCATCGTGACGGTGCCGAGCTTCGGGTTCGGCATCAGGCCCTTCGGACCCAGAATCTTGCCGAGCCGGCCAACGACGCCCATCATGTCCGGGGTCGCGATGCAGCGATCGAAATCGATCTTGCCGCCCTGCACGATTTCCATGAGGTCTTCCGCACCGACGACGTCGGCACCGGCGGCGAGCGCCTCCTCAGCCTTCGCGCCCTTGGCGAACACGCCGACGCGCACGGTCTTGCCGGTGCCCTTCGGCAGCGTAACGACGCCGCGGACCATCTGGTCGGCGTGGCGCGGATCGACGCCGAGGTTCAGCGCGACTTCGATCGTCTCGTCGAACTTCGAGGTGGCGTTGGCACGCGCGAGGTCGATCGCCTCGTTGATGCCGTACAGCTTGTCGCGGTCGATCGCGGTGGCGAGGGGCTTCGCCTTCTTGGTCAGCTTTGCCATGAAATCAGCCCTCCGTCACTTCGAGGCCCATCGCGCGGGCCGAGCCCTCGATGATGCGCGTTGCCGCTTCGATATCGTTCGCGTTCAGATCCTTCATCTTGGCCTGCGCGATTTCCGACAGCTTCGAACGGGCAATCTTGCCCGCAACCGTCTTGCCCGGCTCCTTCGAGCCAGACTTCAGGCCGGCGGCCTTCTTGATGAGGTAGGTCGCCGGCGGCGTCTTGGTCTCGAACGAGAAGCTGCGGTCGGCATAGACGGTGATGACGGTCGGCAGCGGCGTGCCCACTTCCTCATTGCCCGTCGAGGCGTTGAACTGCTTGCAGAACTCCATGATGTTCACGCCGCGCTGACCCAGCGCAGGGCCGATCGGCGGCGAAGGGTTCGCCTTGCCTGCAGGAACCTGCAGCTTGATGTATCCGGTAATCTTCTTTGCCATGTCACTCTCTTTCCATCTGGGCGCGCGCGGTGGCGAACCCGGATCAAGTCTAGCGGTTCAGTCGGGCACGTCTGAACGTACCCTCCCGCAACGATTCCCATTGCTGTCGCTCTGGAAGCGCGGGCGCATAGCGCAAGCCGGGTTGGGGTGCAATGCTGATAGTCGCGACGCACGATCGTTTCGGACTTGGATCAATAGCCGTTGCGGCGTAGATCGGTTCGATCCGATCCGAAGGTGTCGCCTATGCCAACGTCCGGTCAGACCATCGCTCGCCTGGGAATCATCGCCGCCATCTTAGGTGCGGCGGTGCTGGTGTTCGCCTGGGTAGCCGGGTTTCTTTCGCCGGAGCGGATCAGTGGCAGCGCTGTCGCCGACGTGCTCCAGGCCGCGACCGGCAAGGTCTATCCCGGTTTCCGCCGCGCGCACGCCAAGGGGCTGTGCGTGTCGGGCCAGTTCGAGGCGAATGGTGCCGGCGTCGCGGTTTCGCGCGCCGCGCTGTTCCCGCGCGGCAGTGTGCCGGTGATCGGCCGGTTCTCGACCGGCGGCGGCAACCCGCTCGCCACCGACGGGCGCAACGTGTTCCATGCGCTCGGCCTTCGCTTCGCGTTGCCCGGCGGTGAAGAATGGCGGATGGCGATCGATCATACCCCGATCTTCATCGTCTCGAACCCGGCAGATTTCGTCGCGCTCCAGCAGGCGAGTGTGCCCGATCCGAAGACGGGTAAGCCCGATCCGATGCGCGTTAAGGCTTTCGCGGCCGCACATCCTGAAACGCAAGCGTTTCTCGCGTACATGAAAAGCGCGCCACTGCCGTCGAGTTTCGCCAACGGCACCTACTACAGTATCGACGCCTTCCGCTTTGTCGACGCCGCAGGGGTAACCCGACCCGTGCGCTGGCGCTTTGTGCCGGAGGCCGCGTTCAACGCGCTCGACAAGGCAAAGCTTGACTCGCTACCCACCAACGCGCTGTTCGACGAGGCGCGATCACGGATCGCGAAGGGGCCGCTCAAGTGGCACATGGTGGTGACGCTCGCCAATCCCGGCGATCGCACCGACAATGCCACCGTGCTGTGGACCGGGCCGCATCGCGAGGTCGATGTCGGAACGCTGGTGCTCGATCACGCCGCGACGGAAGCGGCCGGCGACTGCCGTGATTATAATTTCGATCCGCTGATCCTGCCACGCGGCGTCGCCGCTTCGGACGATCCGCTGTTGCCGGCCCGGTCCGCTGCTTACTCCGCGTCGTTCTGCAGGCGCACCATCGAGGGTCCGCACCCGGACGCGATCAGCCAGGAGGCGAGCCGATGAGCCGCCCGGACGTTTTCGCGCTCCCGGCCCGCGTGCTGCACTGGGTGATGGCAGGACTGATCCTGGCGATGCTGCTGATCGGTGCCGGTATGGTGTCGACGACAACCGCGCGGTACCCCGAACTTCTCGCATGGCATCGGCCGATCGGCATCGCGATCCTGGTGCTCGCGCTGATACGGCTCGCAGTCCGGCTAACCCATCATCCGCCACCGCTTCCCGCCGATCTCCCGCCGCTGATGGCGGCCGGCACGACGGGATCCCACTATCTGCTGTATGGCCTGATGATCGCGATGCCGCTGATCGGATGGGGTATGCAGTCGGCTGGCGGTTACCCCGTGCTGCTGTGGAAGGGCGCCGCGTTACCGCCGATCCTGCCGCATGAACCGCTGCTCTATGGCTGGCTTCGCTATGCGCACGGGCTGTTCGCCTATGCCTTTTTCCTGCTGATCCTGGGGCATGTCGGCGCGGCCCTGTTCCACGGGTTGATCCGTCGCGATGGCGTGCTGGAGAGCATGACCGGCGCCGCCGCGCGGTCAACCATGCCAGCGGAGCCGTTACCGTCCGAACCCTTAGCCGAGCCGCTCGAGTAAGGCAGGACGCGGCGAAGGCGTCGTCGCGTGTCTCAGGCCTGCGTCTCGGTCAGCGCGACGATCTCGAACGCATAGCTTTTCCAGCCGCGCTGCGTGGCAGCCTCGCGCGCTGCGGTGGTCTTGCCGCTCGCTTCCTTGAGCGAGCGGGCGTGGCCCCAGAACACCTCCGGACGGCGACCCTCGATCTCGGCGACGATGCGCCAGTAGTGGGTGAACGGCGCCGCTGTCGGCCCGATCGTCTTGACATAGCCGTCCGACATCGTCGCGGTGAGGTAACGCTTCTTCTTCGCCATGCGCCGGTCCGACAAGGTCTTGGCGCGCCCGGAGGGATTCGAACCCCCGACCAAGGAGGTAGAAGCTCCTTGCTCTATCCAACTGAGCTACGGGCGCGCGCTGTATCCCGGTTAGCGGGATTTGCGGGATTGCGAAACGGCGATATGACATTCGCTGCGTGAAAGGGGGCGCTATCATGCTCGACAAGGTGACGGCCGCCGATCTGCGCGGCAGGCAACTGCGCTATTACGACTTTGTCATGGTCGCGTTCGTGGTCATCCTCGTGCTGTCGAACGTCGTCGGCGCTGGAAAGCGCGCGGTGATCGATTTGCCGGTCATCGGGCTTTGGCCGTTTGGTGCGGGCATCCTGTTCTTTCCGCTGTCCTATATTCTCGATGACGTGCTGACCGAGGTTTACGGCTACGCCCGCGCTCGGCGCGTCGTGTGGG
This sequence comes from Sphingomonas sp. BAUL-RG-20F-R05-02, assembly GCF_022662305.1. Taxonomy (GTDB): domain Bacteria; phylum Pseudomonadota; class Alphaproteobacteria; order Sphingomonadales; family Sphingomonadaceae; genus Sphingomonas. Next base: position 850,260 of record NZ_JAKNQH010000001.1, on the reverse strand, counting down.
TAGGCTTTGCGGCGATGGCGTTCCTGGTGGTGATGGAGTGGACGACGGTGGCGCTGCCGCCCGCAGCGGATTGGGCCGGGCAGGCGCATTACGAATATGTGTTCGGTGCGCCACCGCATCTGGTTGCGAGGTTTCCGTATGTCAGCGTCGGTATCGGCGGGCGGATTGCTTTTGCTTCGCTCTGCGCGTTCTGGGTCGGCGACCTGCTCAATTCCTACGTGCTCGCGCGCATGAAGATTCTGACGGACGGGAAGTGGCTGTGGACTCGCACGATCGGCTCCACGATCATCGGGGAAGGGGCGGACAGCCTCGTTTTCTATCCACTCGCGTTTTACGGACTGCCCGACTGGCCTTTGCAGGCCATGCTGACCGTGATGCTCAGCCAGTTCGTCCTGAAGGTGAGTTGGGAGGTTCTGTTGACGCCCGCGACCTATATGATTGTCGGTTTCCTCAAACGGCGTGAGGGCTTGGACGTTTATGATCGCGGAACCGATTTCTCACCATTTCGCGCGGGCGTCTGAAATCCCGCGCTTCGGTACATCGTCCGCATCGCACTGCCTGACGCTGCGTTAAGGATTGTGAAACCATGGTGACGTACCTGCGGCGGCCAATCCGGTAAGACTGGGTCAGCATCGCCGGGAGATACTGAATGCGTTTCTATCGGGCGACAAGCTTTCTGTTCCCGCGCAATTTCCACCTGCGGTTGTTCACGTTGTGCTTTGTCGCAGTGCATCTACCGCTGATCGCGTTCTGCGGTACCGAGGTTGCACTCGGCCGTTGGGATTGGCGCGTGTTTGTGCCGTTGCTCCTCGCCACCGTTGTCGGCAGCGCTGCCGCGATCGGCTCCGTCTGGGCGTTGCTTGCTCCGATTGCGCGTGCGACCGCCATGTTGCGCGCCCTGCAAAACGGCGAACGGATCGCAACCGCGCCCGAAGGAGGCACAGATCTGATCGGAGACCTGCTGCGGGGGGTCTCACATGCTGCGGCCGAGACAACGGCTCGCATCGAGCGGCTCAGCGACGCGGCCGAGACCGACGTACTCACCGGTCTACGCAATCGCCGTGGCTTCCTTGATGCGGTCGCGCCATTGCTCCAGCGCGAGCGAACGTCGGTCATGGCGATGCTGGATCTCGATCACTTCAAGACAGTGAACGATCGCTTTGGTCATGACGCTGGCGACCGCGTGTTGCGCGCCTTTGCGCAAAGGCTAGAGGCGGGCGTGCGTCGCTCGGATTTGAGCGCGCGTTGGGGTGGAGAAGAATTTGCGGTGCTGTTGCCCGATACGGCGCTCGACGAAGCACGGGACCTGATCGAGAGGCTTCGCGCCGGGTTGCGCATCGCTCCCCTTGAGGCAGGCCCCGGCTTGCCGATCACCTTCTCCTGCGGACTGGCGGTCGCGCGTGATTATGGGACGCTGGCGCAGGCGATGCGCAGGGCGGACGAAGCGCTCTACGAAGCCAAGCGCATGGGCCGCGACCGCACCACGGCCTGAGCGCTTACGCTCCGACTGTCTCGAGCAGACCTTCGAACAACCTACGCCCGTCATCGCCGCCGTGTGCGGCTTCGATCCGGCGCTCCGGGTGGGGCATCATCCCGAGTACGTTGCCGCCGGCGTTGAGAACGCCGGCGATCCCGCGCGCCGACCCATTGACGGCTCCGGCATAGCGGAACGCAACGCGTCCCTCGCCTTCAAGCCGATCAAGCGTATCAGCATCGGCGAAATAATTGCCGTCATGGTGAGCGACCGGAATCGTAATCGTCTCACTCGCCGTATACCGACTGGTGAATGCGCTCTGCGCGTTCTCCACCGTCAGCGATGCCGGCCGGCATACGAAGTTCAGCCCCTCGTTCCGCATCAGCGCGCCGGGCAGCAGGCCCGCTTCGGTTAATACCTGAAATCCGTTGCAGATGCCGAGTACCGGCAGCCCGTTGTCGGCCGCCTCGACAACGGCGCGCATGATCGGCGAACGCGCCGCGATTGCTCCAGAACGCAGATAGTCGCCGTAGGAAAAGCCCCCCGGCACCGCCACGAGCCCAACGCCGTCGGGCAGGGCGCTGTCGCCGTGCCACACCATCTCTGGCTTTGTTCCCGTCACATGCTCCAGCGCGACGGCGATGTCGCGGTCGCAGTTCGAGCCGGGAAATACGATGACGGCCGTCTTCATGCGCGTTCGACCCGGTAGTTTTCAATCACCGTGTTCGCGAGCAACTGGCGGCACATTGCGTCGATCTGGGCATCGTCGGTCTGATCCGCGACATCGAGTTCGATAAGCTTGCCCTGGCGAACGTCGTTCACGCCGGCAAAGCCAAGGTTGTCGAGCGCCTTGTGAATCGCCTTTCCCTGCGGATCAAGCACGCCCGGCTTCAGCGTGACAAAGATGCGGAGCTTCATGAGCATGGTCCTGCTTACGGAAAAGATGGCGCCGCTATGACGGCGGCGAACGTGTGCCGCAAGTCTTTCGGACAGTTCGCCTGTTTCGATCGCGCGCCTGTCTCGTCACATCCGCAAAATGCCATGACGCGTGGATGCGCCGGCTATGTCGCGAACAGGTGCACGGTGGCGAGGCTATAGCACGTCCGGAGTGCCCGAAACCGCGTCCAGCCGCCGGCACCCCGTGGCACCGGCGACGGCGCCGGATCTACTTGCCGCGGTTCTGCCGATGCTGTTCCAGATCCAGCACAGCGTTGTCGGCGCCCTCGGGTAGCAGACCCAACCGGCGGGCGACTTCCTGATACGCCTCGACCTCGCCGCCGAGGTCGCGGCGGAAGCGATCCTTGTCGAGCTTCTCGTTGGTGGCGATATCCCAAAGCCGGCAACCATCCGGGCTGATCTCGTCCGCCAGAATGATGCGGCCGAAATCATTGTCCCAGATCCGGCCAAACTCCAGCTTGAAGTCGACCAGGCGAATACCGATTCCGGCGAACAGGCCGCTCAGGAAATCGTTCACCCGGATCGCGAGGTCGGCGATGTCGTGCATCTCCTCCTGGCTTGCCCAGCCGAACGCGGCGATATGCTCGTCGGTAACCATCGGGTCGCCGAGCGCATCGTCCTTGTAGTAGTATTCGATGATGGTGCGCGGAAGCTGGCCACCTTCCTCCATACCCAACCGCTTGGCGAGGCTGCCGGCGATGACGTTGCGGCAGACCACCTCGATCGGGACGATCTCGACCTGGCGGATCAACTGCTCGCGCATGTTGAGGCGGCGGATGAAGTGCGTCGGGATGCCGATATTGCCGAGCAGCGTGAAGATATGCTCGGAAATCCGGTTGTTGAGCACGCCCTTGCCGTTGATCGTGCCCTTCTTCTGGGCATTGAACGCGGTCGCGTCATCCTTGAAATACTGGATCAGCGTGCCCGGCTCCGGACCCTCGTAGAGGATCTTGGCCTTGCCCTCGTAAATCTGGCGGCGGCGAGCCATGCGGCATTACCCTTAAAATGATCGGCCCCGGCATCGCGGACGCGCGGCCGGGGCGGGGAGGCTTGGGCTATATCGAATGCGTCGGCGGCGTGCAATCGTCGCTTCGGTGTCGATGCCGGGAACCACTTCCCACGCGCGGCAAAGCCGATTAACCGGAACGTATGGCCAACACCGACCTGCCGCCCGACAATCCGCCCGTGGGCATCCTCGACGCGCCGTTCGATAGCGCGCTGTCGGACCGGTATCTGGTCTACGCGCTTTCGACGATCACCGCGCGCTCGCTGCCGGATGTGCGCGACGGGCTGAAGCCGGTGCACCGGCGGTTGCTGTGGGCGATGCGACTGCTGCGGCTCGACCCCGCACAGGGGTACAAGAAGAGCGCGCGCGTCGTCGGCGACGTGATCGGCAAATATCATCCGCATGGCGATCAGTCCGTGTACGACGCGATGGTGCGGCTCGCGCAGGATTTCGCGATGCGCTACCCGCTCGTCGACGGGCAGGGCAATTTCGGCAACATCGACGGCGATAACGCCGCCGCGTACCGGTATACCGAGGCCAAGCTGACGCAGGTCGCGATCGACCTGATGGACGGGCTGGACGAGGATGCGGTCGATTACCGGCCGACCTATAACGGCGAGGATCACGAGCCGGAGCTGTTTCCCGGCGCCTTCCCGAACCTGCTCGCGAATGGTGCGGCCGGCATCGCGGTCGGCATGGCGACGAGCATCCCGCCTCATAACGTGGCGGAGCTGTACGAGGCGGCGATCCTGCTGGTCGATCAGCCGGAGGCGGAGGATGCGGCGGTCAACGGGCTGGTGCGCGGGCCGGATTTCCCGACCGGCGGAATCGTCGTCGATTCGCCCGCCGCAATCGCCGAGACGTACCGCACCGGGCGTGGCGGTTTCCGCGTGCGGGCGCGCTGGCATGTCGAGGATCAGGGGCGTGGCGTGTGGAACGCTGTCGTCACCGAAATCCCCTACGGCGTGCAGAAGGGCAAGCTGATCGAGCAGATCGCCGGCATCATCAACGAGAAGAAGCTGCCGATCCTCGCCGACATCCGCGACGAATCGGATAGCGAGATTCGCGTGGTGATCGAGCCGCGCAGTCGCACGGTCGATCCGCAGATGCTGATGGAAAGCCTGTTCCGGCTTTCCGACCTCGCATCGCGCTTCAGCCTCAACCTCAACGTGCTCGACAAGACGCGCACGCCGCGCGTGATGAGTCTGCGCGAGGCATTGCTGGCGTGGGTCGAGCATCAGTTCGTCATCCTGCGCCGTCGCAGCGAGCACCGGCTCGGCAAGATCGCCGACCGACTGGAATTGCTCGACGGCTATCTGATCGCGTTCCTCAATCTCGACCGGGTGATCGAGATCATCCGCACCGAGGATGAACCCAAGCCGGTGATGATCGCTGAGTTCGGCCTGACCGATCGCCAGGCCGAAGCGATCCTCGACATGCGGCTGCGGCGATTGCGCAAGCTGGAGGAGATGGAAATCCGCAAGGAGCGCGACGGGCTGGAGAAGGAGCGCGTCGGGCTGGAAAAGTTGCTCGCCGAACCCGCCGCGCAGCGCCGGCGCTTGAAGAAGGATTTCGGGCGGCTGCGCGATCGCTACGGCCTCGATACGCCGCTCGGCAAGCGCCGCACCACCATCGAGGAGGCCGCGCCCGCGCGCGAGATCCCGATGGAGGCGATGATCGAGCGTGAGCCGATCACGGTGATCCTGTCGCAGCGCGGCTGGATCCGCGCGATGAAGGGGCATCTCGACGCGGCTGGCATTGAAGCGGTGAAATTCAAAGAGGGCGATGGCCCGCTGTTCCATCTCACCGCGCAGACCACCGACAAGATCCTGCTCGCTGCCGATAACGGGCGGTTCTTCACGCTCGGCGCGGACAAGTTGCCAGGCGGGCGCGGATTCGGTGAGCCAGTGAGGGTGATGATCGACCTCGACGGGCAGGTCGAGATCGTGGGGCTGTTCCGGGCCAGCCAGGCCATCAAGCTCCTGGTCGTGGCGAGCGATGGACGCGGTTTCATCGTACCGATCGCGGAGACGCTGGCCGAGACGCGCAAGGGCAAGACGGTCGTCACGCCGCGTGCGGGCGCGAAGCTGAAGGTGGTGCGTGCGGTCGATCCAATTGCCGATGCGGTCGCGGTGATCGGCGAGAACCGGCGGCTGCTGGTATTCGCGCTGGCCGAACTGCCCGAGATGGCGCGGGGGCAGGGGGTGCAGTTCCAGCGATATAATGACGGTGGTATATCCGACGCTATGACGTTCGTGCTGGCGCAAGGGCTGAGCTGGACGATGGGCGGCGACAGCGGGCGTACTCGCAGCGAAACCGATCTGACCTTCTGGCGCTCTGCGCGTGGGGCGGCGGGGCGAATGCCGCCAAATGGATTTCCTCGCGACAACAGGTTCTAGGCCTTGGCGTGCTCGCTTGTTGCAGAAGCAAACCAGGCATTCACGGGCGAAACCTTCAGTCTGTCTTAACCAACGCGCCGTAACACAGATTGTAATGGCACTGGAAAAATCTGCCGCGTCAGTCGCTCGGTCACCGCTCGGCCTGGTCGAGCGGATGTTCGGCATTATTCCGTCGACCGACGTTTCCGCCAAGCTGATCGGACTGCTGCCGATACCGGCGATGGTCGTGCGTGCGAAGGATGGTGCGATCCTCGTCGAGGCGACCAACACAGCATGTCGTGAGGCCGGACTCGCGAACGCGAATGATCAGCAAGTGCCCCGGCATCCGCTGCTTGATGCCATCGGGGCGAGGATCGGCGCGTTTGTCGAAAGCGATCGGCTTAACGAGGATTTCCCGCTGCAGTTCGGCAGCAGCGTCGAGTGCCGCCACTTCCGTGTCGCGATGGCGCGGCTCTCCCGCAATGCCGAGGGACGCTGCGTCGTCACCTTCGTCGATCAGACCGCCGAGTTACGCACCGAGGATAATCTTCGGCGCGAAATGCTGACCGACAGCCTTACGGGTCTGCCAAATCGAGCAGGTTTCAGCGAGCGGACCGAGCAGTTGCTGGAAGCGGCGGCGCCAGGCTTCCGCTACGCCATCTTGATGGTCAATCTTGATCGGTTCAGCCGCGTCAACGCGTGTCTAGGGTCGATGTCGGGCGACGAGTTGCTCATCACGGTTGCACGTCGCCTGAAGGGCATCCTGCGCGCGAATGACGTGCTCGCCCGTACCGGCGGCGACGAGTTTGCGATTTTTTTAGCAGTGGAGGAGGGCGGCAACGACGTTGCCCACGTCACCAAACGGATCAGCAGCGCCCTCGCCACACCGTTCAGGCTTTCCGGCTACGAGATCTGCGTCTCGTGCTCCATAGGCGTGGCGTTTGGCGCAAGGCGGGTAGACGACCCTGAGGACTTGATCCGCCACGCGCAATTTTCGGTCAAACGCTCGAAGAGCAGCGGCCACGCGGAGGCATATCAACCGCAGGCATTCGACATAGCGCGTGAACAGTTCGGCATGGAGACCGCGTTGCGCCGTGCGATCGACCGCGGGCAGCTTCGGCTTAACTATCAACCGATCTACGATCTTGCGAGCGGACGGCTGGTTTCGTTCGAGGCGCTGGCCCGTTGGCGGGGCGAGGACGGCGTGGAGCATCTGCCGTCTGCCTTTATCCCGGTTGCTGAGGAATCCGGGCTCATTGTTCCGCTCGGGCGATGGGCCATCAGAGAAGCTGTGCGCACGCTCGCCGGCTGGGACGCGCAGTTCGGCGGCGATTGCGGCGTCAAGATCGCGGTCAACCTGTCGGCGATCCAGCTTCAACGCGATGGAATCGCGCCACTCCTGCAAAGCGCGCTCATCGCGCACAACCTGCCGGGGTCGCGCTTTACGCTCGAATTGACCGAGAGCGCTCTCGTCACGGACCCTGATCGTATCGCCGGCATCATGCACGCGCTGAAAGGCTTGGGCACCACCATCGCGATGGACGATTTCGGTACCGGGTATTCAAATCTCGCCTATCTCCAGAAGCTGCCGATCGACATTCTCAAGATTGATCGCAGCTTTGTGACAGGCATGCTCGTCGATCGTGACAAGGTCGCGATCGTACGCGCGATCCTCAGCCTGTCACAGGCGCTAGGCATGCAAACCACGGCTGAGGGAATCGAGACCAACGAACTCGCACAGACGCTTGCGGCGCTTGGCTGTACCTATGGACAGGGGTTCGCTTATGCGAAACCGCTTGAAGTCGACGACGCCTATGCGTTGCTGGAATCCCGCCGCCACTGATCGAGGGCCGCTGCAACGATACCGTCCAGTTGATCCTTGTCCGGGAAACCTGCCCGCACCCACTCCGCCTCGATCGTGCGGAGCAGCGTCGCCACTTCCGGCCCTTTGCGCACGCCGCGCTCGACCAGAACGCCGCCGCTCACCGGCAGGCGCGGTGCCTGCCAATCTCCAATCGCCTGCGCATCCGCCCCGGGCCGGTCTGACAGCAGCAGCCGGTCGATCGCGAGATCGGTACCGAGAGTGTAGGCGATCGCCTGTGGCGGTTCGGTTCCGGCCGGAAAGGTCGCGCTGACCAGTCGGCGGCGATCGGATTTGGAAAGCTTCAGCCGTGCGCCGACGTCCTCCGCGATCGCGGCTTCGGGCGGAAGCAATGCAGCCAGTCGGCGGATCGCACTGGGAGCGATGCCGGCTCCGATCTCGCGATCGACCAGAGTGGCCAAGCGATCGACATTCGTGATCTCCGGCAGGACCGGGCGGAAGATCCCCTGTTTTATCATCAACCGCACGGTCGGAACCGCGCGATTCGCGAGCAGCAGTTTCAACAGCTCCGCCGCGATCCGCTCTCGAGAGAGCGCCATCAGGTCGTTGGCGCGAACAGTACAGGCGGCCAGCCCATCCGCGTCCACCTCTGCCCCGAAGCGTGCTTGAAAGCGGAAGAAGCGCAGGATGCGAAGATGATCCTCCGCGATCCGTTTGAGCGGATCGCCGATGAACCGCACCCGCCGCTCGGCGAGATCGTCGACCCCGCCAAAATAATCAAATACCGTGCCGCTGACGGGATCGGCGTAGAGCGCGTTGATCGTGAAATCCCGCCGCGCGGCATCTTCTTCCCACGCGCGGGTGAAGGCCACTGTGGCGTGGCGGCCATCAGTCGCCACATCGCGGCGGAGTGTCGTCACCTCAACCGGGCCGTCCGGCAAAACGACAGTGATCGTACCGTGGGCGAGGCCGGTCGGCACTGCTTTCATGCCAGCCGCGCGCACATGATCGAGCACATCTTCCGGCGGTAGCTCGGTGGCGAGATCAACGTCCGCCACATCCAGTCCGAGCAACGTATCGCGCACCGCGCCTCCGACGAACCGCGCCGCATCCGTGCCGAGCACCTCGCACAGCCGGTCCATGCCGGCCCGCCTTCGCCATGCCGCCTCCGGCAGGATCAGGTCGCCCATCGCAACCTCCGCGAGAGGTTAACGATCATGGCTGCTGTCGCGCCCCAGATCCGGTAATCGCCCCAAAGGATCTCGTAATAATGCCGGACGTGGCCCTGCCACTCGACACTCGCCTCCAGATGATTGCCCGAATCAAGCAGGAAGGCGAGCGGCACCTCGAACACGTCGGCAACCTCGGCAGCACTCGGCACGAGGACAAGATCAGGCGGCACGACGCCGATCACTGGTGTGACGAGGTAACCGGTGACGGTGCGATACTGGTCGCTCGCGCCCACCAACGTCACTTGCTCCCGCGGAAGCGCGATCTCCTCCTCCGCCTCGCGCAAGGCGGCTGCGACCGCGTCGTGATCCTCGGGGTCAACCCTCCCACCCGGAAACGCGACCTGGCCGGCGTGGCGGCTCATCGTTTCGGTACGACGTGTCAGGATCACGCCCGGTTCAGGGCGATCGGTGACCGGCACCAATACCGCGGCCTCGACCAGTGTCTCCGGATAGATTGAATCGTGATCGGCAAGATCGCCGGTGAGCAGCGACACGTGCGCGGCATGACCGGCCACCAACGCATGGTGAAGGCGTTCCACCAACGTCATGCGTGACCTCTCGCTGCAACCGTTTGCTCCATCGCGAAGAATGCGCCTTTGCTCCAGACGCCCGGTGGTGTCTCGCCATCCTCGATGGCTAGATTGGCCAATTCGTAATAGACAGAGCGCGCCACCAGCGCATCCATACCACCGCGCACGGTGAGATACGGGCGGGGACCGTCATCGCCTTCAGTGAAGCGGAGCGGTTGTTCCGGTCCGGCGATTACGAGATCGCCGGTGTTGAGCCTGAACGTAAGCGTTTGCGCTGGCCCGCTTCCCTCCGCTTTCATCTCGACGGCGATGAAGGGCGTATCCTCGACCAGGATGTCGAGCTTTTCGACCGGTGTAACGAGTACATAGCTGCCATCCCCCTCGCGCCGCAGGATCGTGGAAAACAGCCGGACCATCGCCTCGCGCGCGATTGGCGTGCCCTGGTGATACCAGGTGCCGTCGCGCGCGATTCGCATCTGGCTGTCCCCGCAGTGCATGGGGTTCCAGCGATCGATCGGCGGCAGTTTCTGATCTGCGGCCATCCGCGCAATCTCGGCAAGCGACAGTGCGGACAAGTCGGGCATCGGGTCCATCGGCATGCGCGACGCGGTAGGGCAGGGCTGCCGATCCGTCCAGTCAGGCGGGCGTTGACAAGCGCGGCGCGAGCATCCCTGCCGCTAGGGGTGTGGTTCCACGCGCGAGCAGCCGACGCTGCTCTACTGGACCGGGTGCGCGCCACCGCGCAGTCGCGGTGGCATCGAAACCAAAGAATCGGCCGTAATATTCGGGATCGCCGATCAGCATCATGGCCGCGGCATCGTCGCTTTGTTCGGCGCAGCGAATCGCGTGATGGGTCAGCCGCTGTCCTATGCCTTCACCTTGTCGCGTCGGCTCGACCGCGATCGGACCGACCATCACCAGCGGGATGCTGCCGCCATCGTCGCGGACCAGCTGCACCGGCCAGCACTGGATCGTACCGATGAGCATATCACGATCAAGCGCCGCGAAGCTCAGGTGCGGGATCGCGGCAGTGCCCTGGCGGATCAGATAGGCAGTGCGGCGGTGTCGATCCGGCCCAAAGGCGCGGTCGAGGAGTTGCTCCACGGCATTGTCTGCGGTTCCGGTAAGAGGCGCAATCGTCGTCATGGAGCTTGGCATCGTACCGGGTGGTTCCGAACAGGGCTGGCAAGGGCGCCGGGGCCGCGCGCTGTAGCGTTGACGCGTGCGAACGCAAGCTGAATGCGCAACGGGACGCGGTTCCCCTCTGCGCCGCTTCTGCTATGGGGCGCGCTTTCTCGCTGAACCAAGGACGCCGCGTTGAACGATCGCCTCACCCTGGAAGTGCACGACCTTGAAGTGCAGGTGCTGACCGGGATCTATTCCGAGGAAACGCATCTGCCCCAGCCGCTGCGGATATCGCTGACGGTCGATCTCGAGTGTCCGGCGCATTTCGCACCGGGTGATCCGCTCGATCGCTCGAAGAATTACTTGGACTTAAAACACGCCGCCACCGGCGCGCTGCCGGCGGGCGTGCACTTCACTCTGATCGAGGCGGTGGCCGATCATATCGTCGACACGCTGTTTCTCCAGGACAAGCGCGTGCTGCGGGTGCTGGTCAAGATCGTCAAGCTCGCCATCGCTGAGGACGGCGAATCGATCGGCATAACGCTGATTCGTCATCGCCGCTAACGCGCGCGAATTCAGCGCTCGCAGCGGCCGAGCGAATCGAGCACGATCTTGTAATCTTCACGTGCCGCCGCGACGTCTGCAGCGTCGACCCCGTCGAAGCTCACGTCGGGTATTGCAGCGGGAAGGCCGCAGGCGAGACGATACCATAACAACGTGTCGCGGGCGGGCGGCTGCGCGTTAGGATCGGTAAGATCTCCGATCGAAGATGACCAGTGCGGCGGTTCGCCCTGCCGGCGAACGACATTCAAAGAGATCGGACTGCCGTCGGCGGTAGTCAAAAAGATTTGCGTCTCACCCTCGCCGGGAAGTGCGCCTGGCGTGTGAAAGGCGTGACCAATACCCGTGATAGCTGGCGGCGCCCCGGGGGCGACCAGCTCCGTGGCAATTTTGCGGGTCAGTGCATTTGCCTCGGGAGACCAGGGCTGCTGCCCATCGCGCGAGACGAGCTGGATCTGGCCGGGCTGCTGAGCAGGGCGAGCGAATAGCAACACGCGAGCCTTGCGAAGCTTGGGTATGCGGCCGCGCGAATCGAGCGGGATGTCGGCGACGTATCCTACCGTCGGCGGCAGCGCGTCGGGTCCGCGGATAAGCGCTGCGACATCTGCTTCCACATACGCGCGCGCGAAGCCGGGCTGAACGCCGGCCGCGTCAGGACCCTTGAGCGGCACGACGTCATGGATCGCCGCGTCAACGATAGTAGGTGCCGCCACTACCAGATCGGCGAATCGGGTGTAGGGTAGCGGCGCTGCCGATGATTGTTCAGACGATTGTACCGGCTGTGGAGCCGCCCAAACGGGGCTGGATAATGCTGCAAACGTACAAAGCAGCGCGATTGCGGGAGGGGTGGCCATATTGTCGGACTAGCGGAACGACCGCTGCCGATACAGAAATAATTCTGCCATCGGGACGCACTAAGGGGTTTTGCGGGGACAAAGCGTTTGCTTCGCGGTTTTCCTCACGATACAGAATTGGCCTGTCCAGGATACACTAGCCCATGCAAGGGTTGCACGAGCGGACATTGCGGCACGGCATAACAGCCGTTTCGTTATAGAGGAGTTTCGTTACTGAATGGCTTACGCTGATCGAGATACAAGTGGCAGCCGTATTGTCTCGATCGTGATCGTTTCGATCGTGGTCGCTGCATTCGGCTGGGCATTCGTGAACGGGCTCGCCTTCAAATATATCAAGAAGGCGCAAGAGAAGCTCAACACGTTCGACGTGGCACCACCGCCACCGCCGCCGCCCGACAAACCGCCGCCCCCACCGCCACCAGACCAGCCGCAGGTGCAGCCGCCTCCCGTGGTCTCGCCGCCGCCGATCGTGCAGGTGCAAACCCCGCCGCCGGTGATCCAGACGGTTCAAACGCCGCCGCCGGCGATCCAGCTCACCCCGAAGGCAGCTCCTCCGCAACCGCCAGCGCCACCCGCGCCGCCGGCTGTATCCAAGGCTGCTGGTCTGAAGGGTAACCCTGGCCAGTTCTTCGGTCCTGACGCTTATCCTGCTGCGGCGCTTCGTGCCGAGGCGCAGGGTCGCGTGGTGGCGAAGCTAACCGTGGGTACCGACGGCCGTGTGACAGATTGTACCGTGACGACCTCGAGCGGCAATTCGGATCTCGATTCGACGACGTGCAGCATCGCGAAGCGTCGGGTGAAATACTCGCCCGCTCTTGATGCATCTGGCACGCCGATCACGTCGACCGCCGTCTTGCCCGTCAAATGGGTCCTGCCTGAATAACCATTTTCCCCGGCGCGCCGCTGATCGGGCGCCGGGGGTTTCTTGAGAGGGAAGTTACCGCATGATCACCACCATTCTCGCCGCAGGGGCGACGCCGCCCGAGAACAATTTCGGCCTGATGAACTCGCTGAACGAAGGCGGTCCGGTTACCTGGACGGTCGCGATCATCCTCACCATCTTCCTGTTCTTCACGCTCTACATCCTGTTCACCAAGCTGTTCGAGCAGCAGAAGGTCATCAACCAGGGCAAGCGTGTCGGTGCTCAGTTCTGGGCTGCCAACAGCCTGCGCGAAGGTGCTGCCAAGCTCGAGAAGAACTCGGCCTACAAGCAGATCGTCGACGACGGCCTGCAGGCGCAGGACCAGCATGGTCGCCTGACCGATCCGGTCGAGGCGCATGACTGGGTGCACGGCTCGCTCGCGCGCTCGGAAGCCGCGATCAACTCGCAGCTGGGCGGCGGTCTCGCCTTCCTCGCAACGGTGGGTTCGACCGCGCCGTTCATCGGTCTGTTCGGTACGGTGCTCGGTATTTACCGCGCGCTGATCAAGATCGGTCAGGCTGGTCAGGCTTCGATCGACAAGGTCGCAGGCCCGGTCGGTGAGGCTCTCATCATGACCGCGTTCGGTCTGGTCGTCGCGGTTCCGGCCGTGCTGGCCTTCAACTTCCTGCAGCGTCGCAACAAGGCGATTGCAGAGAACCTCAGCGCGTTTTCGAATGACGTGCTCGGTTACATCGCGTCGAACGGCGCCGTGAAGCCGACGGTTGTTCGCAAGGCTCCGGCGGCTCCCGTCAAGCCTGCCACGACGACCACCGCCACCAAGGCGTAAGCAGCATATGGGAGCCGTCATGCGGCGGCTCCCACCCTCGCTGCCGGAAGTGGTTCCGGCAGTAGACTGTTGAGAATAGGATAGCCGTCCATGGCGATGAGCACTGGCGCACCAACTGACAGCGATGCACCGATGTCGGACATCAACACGACGCCGCTCGTGGACGTCATGTTGGTTCTCCTCATCATCTTTCTGATCACCGTTCCGGTGGTGGTTCAGAACATCAAACTGAAGTTGCCGGACGTGAAATACGATCCGACGACGACCAAGCCCGAAAACGTCAGCCTGTCTGTCATTCAAGACGGCAGCGGCAATTGTGCGGTGTATTGGAACCTGACGCGCGTGACGCACGATGAACTGCTGAAGCGTGCGGTCGATAAGCTGACTGCCGAAGTGAAACGACTCGGTGGCGCGGCCAATCTGACGCCGGACGATCTGCCCGAGGCACACATCCGCGGCGATGTGGACGTGCCTTACAAGTGCATCGGTGGTGCGATCTACACGATGCAGATGGCAGGTTTCGCAAAGGTCGGCTTTATTTCGCAGCCGCCGCCCAACGTCGTCCCAGGCGATTGATCACGTTGGCGGCCCTTTGGGACCGCGGTTTTAGGGAAATTTCAATATGGCAATGAGTTCCGGTCGCGGTGAAGGCGATCCCATGATGGACATCAACACGACGCCGTTGATCGACGTCATGTTGGTTCTGCTGATCATGTTCATCATCACCATCCCGCCGCAGACGCACGCAGTTAAGGTCGATCTGCCGATCAACTCGAAGAACAACACGCCAGTTGTTGATTCGGTCAAGAACAAGGTCATCGTCGATCCGACTGGTACCGTTCAGTGGAACGGGAGCCCGGTCGATCTGGTGACGCTCCAGCAGTATCTTGAGCAGACCAAGACGATGAACCCGGAACCGGAGCTGCACTTCCAGCCTGATCCGGCGGCGAAATACGAGAAGGTTGATACCGTTCTTGCGGTCATCAAGCGCTCGGGCATTTCCAAGCTCGGCTTCATCGGCAACGAGCAGTATCGCAACGATTTCTGATCGTGCTCTGATTTACAGCCTACGCAAAGGCGGCCCCTGCGGCCGCCTTTTTTTTGTGTGACGTGCTGGAGTGGGGCGGTGTTCGTTAGCATCCCGCTGTCGCAAGCCCCCTATCTTCCCAGAGGCTGCCGCAGACCTGCCAATCCGCGCTTACGCTGCTGGCTCCGCTGCGGCACTCTGCTGCCTTGTTACTCACGACAGGTAGACGGGCGCGTCAACGCTTTGTGCGCGAGCGAGAAGGGCACATGCTGGCACATCCGTAAGGTCGATCCTTTGGGCCTTAGGTGCGGTTCCTAAAGTTTTGGAAGCGTCACGCCGCGTTGACCCATGTATTTGCCCGCACGATCGGCGTAGCTTGTCTCACAAGCCTCGTTCCCTTGCAGGAACAGGAACTGGCACGCCCCTTCGTTGGCGTAGATCTTCGCTGGTAGCGGCGTTGTATTGGAAAACTCCAACGTGACGTGACCTTCCCACCCCGGCTCGAGCGGCGTGACGTTCACGATGATGCCGCAACGCGCGTAGGTGGATTTTCCGAGACAGATCACCAGAACGTCGCGTGGTACGCGGAAATACTCGACGGTTCGCGCGAGCGCGAAGCTGTTTGGTGGGATCACGCACACATCGGTACTGCGATCGACAAAACTGTTCGCCGCAAAGTCCTTGGGATCGACGATCACGCTGTCGATATTTGTGAAAATCTTGAACTCATCGGAAACGCGCGCATCATATCCGTAGGAGGAGAGGCCGTATGAGATGCAGCCATCGCGCTTCTGCGCATCGACAAACGGCTCAATCATGCCGGTTGCGAGCGCCTGCTCGCGAATCCAGCGGTCTGACATGACGGACATGATGTGTTCCCCTTACCCGGCCCGCTTTTGCGGGAATAACCGGCAAGAACAAGAGGGCAGTAGAGTTATAGAGGTCGATGTCATCGAGCGGGACGCGCGGCGGATTGATAATGCAAGACGAGCTATCGCGAGGACAGCCCGACGACTAGTTGCCGATCCCAAGATCGCCGGGCCCGAACGCGTGCGGCAGCAATTCCGATAGCAGGTAGCGCTCTACCGCTTCGCCCTCGGCAGCAGCGCACCACACGGTAATATCCCGCCCGCCCAGTTGCGCGGCTTCGTTGATGACCTGGCGACAACGTCCGCACGGGCCGACAACCGCGACGCCACGTGGCACGCCGTTCGCATCAAGGACGCCGCCGATTACGGCCACCGCGACTGCGTCGGTCAGATGCCCAGCGCTGCTCGCCGTCGCCAGCGCGACGGTCTCGGCGCAAAGAGACAAGCCGTAGCTGGCATTTTCGAAATTGGCGCCGGTGATGACGCTGCCATTGGCGAGGAGCACCGCGGCACCAACGCCGAAGCGCGAATAGGGCGCATGCGCCTTCAACGCTGCTGTCCTCGCCGCCGCCACCAGACGGTCACGCATCCCGTCATCTAGAACCGGATCATTCATCATGGTCGTACCACATCCCAATGTACCGACCCATCAACACCGTCGATATGCCGCATGTCGTTTGCCTGCCAGATCTGCCACGGTCTGGCAGTATAAGTCGGTGGAAAGAAGTTGCCGACGGCCCACACCGGTCGGCGTAGTTCGGACGTGACACCATAAGTCCTGTCGAACGCGCGGCTGATCTTGAGCAATACCGGTGTGCCGGTATGTGCTTCCACCATTGTCAGGAACCGCCGCAGATCCTCGACCAGTGTTTTCGCCTCCGGACGTGCAGTGCAATCGTCCGTGAAGTCGAGTTCTACAGCCGCCGGAAGTGCGGCGCGTGTACGCGGCACCGTGGTGTTGAAGTTGTTCGCCTGATCGACCGCCGAGTTGCAAAGCGAGTATCGGTGCATCGCGCCGCGCCGCAGCCGCGTCTTGGCCAATTCCTCCCAGTTTACGGCGAAGCGCATGTCGCGTCCCGCCGCCCCGGTGGTCGCGCGGACATAGGCGAAGTCGGCGCCAGCCGACTGAACCGACCACCAGTCGATCTCGCCAGCGTCGTCCGACACGTCGATGCCTTGAATCGGGTATTTGCCGCTCGGCTGCCATTGCTGAGCCCATAGCCATAGCACGCTCGCAGTGACGACCGCGATCACAAGAAATGCCGCAGCCGCGATAATGCGTTTGCCCCAGGTGTTAAGCCGAACCATGTCAGTTGCGGATGTGCAGCACGCAGATGAGAGTGAAAAGACGCCGTGCGGTCGCAAAATCAATATCGATTTTGCCGGCGAGTCGCTCCTTCAGCAAGGTCGCGGCCTCGTCGTGAACGCCGCGCCGGGCCATATCTATCGTCTCGATCTGTTGCGGCGTCGCAGCGCGGATCGCCTGATAATAGCTGTCGCAAATCGCGAAATAATCTTTGATCGGTCGCCGAAACCGGCCCATCGCCAGCACATAGGTCTCGAGGTGCGATCCGTCCTCGCGATGAATGGCGATACCGATCCGACCCTCCTCGACCGCCAGCTCGATCCGATACGGCCCGGCGTAGCCGTCCGCGTAAACCCGCTGCGGCGCGAAATGGTTTTCCTCAATAAGGTCGAAGATCGCGATCCGCCGTTCCTGTTCGCTATCCGCCGATCGCCACGCGATGGTGGCCTCGTCCAGAGAGACGTGGATGATGCGCGGATCCGCCATCCCGCATCCCCTATCGGGGAAGGGGGCCTTCGACAATGACTCGCTTATCCACGTTTTGCACGTTCGGTTTGGCGCAAGCGGGTTTGAGTGCGGGGCTGCCGGCGCGTAGAGAGCGCGAATGGCAACCGCATTCGCAAACCCCGTTTCGCCCGTACCCGAGGCGCTCGCACTCCCACAAAACGTCGAGGCCGAAGCAGCGATGCTCGGCGCGATGATGATCGATAACCGGCTTGCCGACGATTTGATCGACAAGCTGGAGCCGGAGCATTTCTTCGAGCCGCTGCACGGCCGCATCTTTGCGGCGATCCGCAAGCTGCGCGGGGCCGACATGCTCGCCTCGCCGGTAACGCTGCGGCCGCTTTTCGATGCCGACGCGGGGATGCGTGAACTAGGCGGCCCGGCCTATCTCGCGCAGTTGACCGGCAGCGGCGCTGGCCTGATCGGCGCGCGCCAGTTCGCCAAGCAGATCTACGATCTTGCCATGCTGCGCACGCTGGTGACGGTTGGGCGCAGCTTGGTCGACCGCGCGCTCGATACCTCGGAGGAGGTCAATCCGCGCGCGCAGATCGAACTGGCCGAGGAGGAACTGTTCAAGGTCGCGGCAGATGGTGGCAGCGAGAGCGCGGTCAAGAGCTTCGCGCAGGCGACCACGCTAGCGGTGAAGATGGCGCAGCGTGCGCTCAATTCCGGCGGTCACCTGTCGGGGATCACCACCGGGTTCGATTCGATTAACGGCAAGATCGGTGGTCTGCACCATTCCGACTTGATGATCCTCGCCGGGCGGCCGGGCATGGGCAAGACCGCGCTTGCCACCAACATCGCGTTCAACGCGGCGCAGCGCTACATGCGCGACCGCGCGGATGGCCTGCCGCACAGCGAATCGGTGGGCGCAAAGGTCGCGTTCTTCAGCCTTGAAATGTCGGCGGATCAGCTTGCCACGCGTATCCTCGCCGAACAGGCGCGGATCAGCGGCGAGGCGCTGCGCATGGGCAAGATCAGCAAGACCGAGTTCAACCAGCTCGCCGCCGCCGCTGCCGAGCTGGAGAATCTGCCGCTGTTCATCGACGATACCGCCGGCCTGTCGATCGCGGCGCTGCACACGCGCATGCGGCGGTTGCAGCGGCGGCATAACAACGAGATCGGTCTGGTGGTGGTCGATTACCTCCAGCTTCTGACCGGTTCGGCCAAGGCGTCGGGCGATGGGCGCGTGCAGGAGATCTCGGAGATTTCACGCGGCCTGAAGACGCTTGCCAAGGACATGAACGTGCCGGTAATCGCGCTGTCGCAGCTTAGCCGTCAGGTTGAGCAACGCGAGGACAAGCGCCCACAGCTGTCCGACCTTCGCGAATCCGGCTCGATCGAGCAGGACGCCGATATGGTGATGTTCGTGTTCCGCGAGGATTATTACGTAGCCGCCAAAGAGCCGAAGCGCCCGGTCGAGGGCGACGGCGCTAAGATCTTCGAGGATCACGCCGGCTGGGCGAGCGAAATGGAACGAGTGTTCGGTCTTGCCGAGTTCATCGTCGCCAAGCAGCGTCACGGCGCGACCGGCAAGGTGATCCTGAAATTCGAGCCGATGTTCACGCGTTTCAGCGATTACATCGGCTACTGAACGGACGCGCCGCCTAGAAGACCGGTTCTTCGCCCGGCTTCTCGGCGACGTGGATACCGCATTCGACTTTCTGCCAACCGCGCCAGCGCCCGGCGCGGGGGTCCTCGCCGGGTAACACCTTCGAGGTGCAGGGCTGGCAGCCGACCGACAGATAGCCGTCCGCCTCAAGCGGGTGGCGGGGCAGATCGTGGGCGTCGAAATACGCTTCGAGATCGGCCTTCACCCAATCGCCCAGCGGGTTGATCTTGAGCCGGCCGTCCTCGATCTCGAAACGGGCGATGTTCTGGCGGGTGGAGGACTGGAACGCTTTGCGCCCGGAGATCCAGCTGTCGAGACCCTGTTTGGCGCGTTTGAGCGGCTCGACCTTGCGGATCTCGCAGCAGCCGTCGGGATCGTAGGACCACCGCAGGCCCTTGTCGTCCTTGGCAGCGAGCACCGCCTTATCGGGTTCGACCGCCCAGCTGTGCGTCAGGCCAAGCCGGGACACCAGCGCCTCACGGTAGGCGAGCGTCTCCGGAAACATCTTGAGCGTATCGACGAAGATCACCGGCACGTTCGGGTCGGTCTTGGCGACGAGATCGAGCAGCACCGCGCTCTCCGTGCCAAACGACGACACCACCGCGATGCGACCGACCAGCCCCTCGGCAAACACTGTCGCCAGCATCGTCTGCGCATCGACGCCGGCGAAGCGGGCGTTGAGCGCATCGGCATCCGCCTGGGTGAAGACGGGTCGCGTGTCGATAATGTCGAGCTTACGGGCGGGGCTGGCCATGACGGAGTTTCCAAACAGGTACGGCGCCATCGGCCGCCCCCTGATATACGTGCTCGTAGCGGGACAACGAAGCCTCCAGCGTGGCAGAATCGATTTCAGCACGGGGAGCAAAACTATCGAACCCGCACCGCCGCATCAGCGGGAGCTGATCGACCAGCACGTCGCCCTCGGCACGCAGTTCGCCGGTGTAGCCGGCCTCGCGCAGGATGCGCGCCGCCGAATAGCCGCGCCCGTCGCGGAAGCCGGGGAAGGCGACCTCGACCAGTGCGATCCGGTCGAGGTGCGGCAGCAGCGCGCGCGCGTCGTCGCCGGGCTCGACACGGACGGCGGTGGCGTTGCTCTGGCCAAGGAATGCGTCGAGCGTGACGGCAGGCTCCTCATGCGGCGCGTCGTCGCGGAAGCGTAGGGGCGAGTCGGTCATGCTAACGGGCTTTCCGAGAAGGCTGTCGGGACGCTGCGGGTGGTCTTACCCATAGAGCGCGACCTTAAACGGCTCCATGCCGACCCGGCGATAGGTATCGAGGAAGCGCTCGCCGCTCGTACGGTGCGCGAGATAGACATTGGTCACCGTCTCGACCGCGTCGACGATCCCGTCCTCGTCGAAGCCGGGGCCGGTGATCTTGCCGAGACTGACATCCTCCGCGCCCGACCCGCCGAGCGAAAGCTGGTAATTTTCGATGCCCTTCTTGTCGACGCCAAGGATGCCGATGTGGCCGGCATGGTGGTGGCCGCAGGCGTTGATGCAACCGCTGATCTTCAGCTTCAGCTCGCCGAGATCGCGCTGCCGTTCGAGGCTGGCGAAGCGATCGGCGATCTTCTGCGCGACGGGGATAGAGCGGGCGTTGGCCAGTGCGCAATAATCAAGCCCGGGGCAGGCGATGATGTCGCCGATCAGGTCGAGGTTGGCGGTGGCGAGGCCGGCGGCGTCGAGCGCCTGCCACACTGCATACAGATCAGCCTTGCGGACGTGCGGCAGGACGATGTTCTGCGCATGGGTGACGCGCAGTTCGTCGAACGCATAGCGCGTGGCGAGATCGGCCATCACGTCGATCTGGTCGGCCGAGGCGTCGCCGGGGATGCCCACCGTCGGCTTGAGGCTGATGTTGACGATGGCATAGCCCGCTTGCTTGTGCGCGCGCACGTTCTGGTCGAGCCAGACCGCGAAGTCCGGGTCGCTGCGATCCACCGTGTGGGCGGCGGCGGTGTCGAACGCAGGGGGCGCGAAGAACGCGGTGATCCGCTCCAGCTCGGCAAGCGGCGGGTCGATGCCGAGTGTCTTGACGTGCGCGAACTCCTCCTCGACCTGACGTGCATATTCCGCCGCGCCGATCTCGTGGATGAGGATCTTGATCCGCGCCTTGTAGATGTTATCGCGCCGGCCGTAGCGGTTGTAGACGCGCAGGCACGCCTCGAGATAGCTCATCAGGTCTTCGGCGGTAATGAAGTCCTTGATCTCAGGGCCGATCATCGGCGTTCGGCCCATACCGCCACCGACGAAGATCTTTGCACCGAGCACGCCGTCCCGCTTGAGCAACTGGATGCCGATATCGTGCAGCCGCATTGCCGCGCGGTCCTCCTCCGCCGCGATGACCGCGATCTTGAACTTGCGCGGCAGGTAGCTGAACTCGGGGTGGAAGGTGCTCCACTGGCGCAGCAGCTCGGCCCAAGGGCGCGGATCGGCGACTTCGTCCGCGGCGGCACCGGCAAACTGGTCGGACGAGATGTTGCGGATGCAATTGCCGCTGGTCTGGATGGCGTGCATCTCGATCGTCGCCAGTTCGGCGAGGATGTCGGGTGCCTCGTCCAGCTTGATCCAGTTGTACTGGATGTTCTGCCGCGTGGTGAAGTGGCCGTAGCCGCGATCGTACTTGCGCGCGATGTGAGCAAGCATGTGCATCTGCTTGCCCGACAGCGTGCCATACGGCACCGCGACGCGCAGCATATAGGCGTGCAGCTGAAGATAGAGGCCGTTCATCAGCCGCAGCGGCTTGAACTGGTCCTCGGTCATTTCCCCCGACAGGCGGCGCTTCACCTGATCGCGGAACTCCTCGACGCGGGCGTCGACGATCGACTGGTCGTATTGGTCGTACTGGTACATGGCTTACCTCGTCGCGCCGGTCGGCGCCGGGAACGTGGAGTTCTGGTCGATCAGGTCGCGCGCGGTCACAGCACCACCTGCGGTGAGACGTCCGGCGCGAGCGTCAGGTCCATCCGCACAGTCGGGCCGAGCGCGCGGATGCGATCCTTGATGTGGTCGGGGCGGGGGCCTTCCGGCGTGGCGACCGCCTCGATCACCACCGGCCCGTTGACGCGGCGCGCGGCCTCCTCAATGCGGCCCAGCGCCTCGCCTTCGCTGCCGACATCCACCGAGTCCGCGACGTGGCGGGACCAGCCAGAACCGGTCCACCAGATCACATCGCCCGTCGCCAGATCGTTTCCCGTCAACAGCTTCACGCAAAGGTTCCTTCAGCAACGTTCGCCCAGCGGCCGAGCCGATCCTCGGCATCGGACAGTTCGACAACCTCGCCGACGACGATGATCGCCGGGCTGCCGACAGCCTCCCGCGTCACCATCGCGCCGAGATCCGCCAACAGGGTCCGCAGCGCGCGCGACCCGACAAGCGTACCGCGTTCCAGCACCGCCACCGGCATGTCCGGGGCGACACCGTCGCGCATCAATTTGTCGGCGATATCGTTTGCGGTGGCGACGCCCATGTAGATGACGAGCGTTCGGCCCTTGCCGGCGAGACCGGACCAATCCTGATCGGCGAGCCCCTTGCACTGCCCGGCGACGAAGCTGACCGCGCTGGAATAATCGCGGTGGGTGAGCGGCAACATCGCCTCCGCCGCACACCCGAGCGCAGCCGATACGCCGGGGATCACCTCGACCGGCAGACCGGCGGCGCGCACCGCCTCGACCTCCTCGCCGCCGCGCCCGAAGATGAATGGGTCGCCACCCTTCAGCCGCACCACGATCGCGCCGGTCTTCACATGCGCGACGATAAGCGCATTGATCGATTCCTGCGGCAATGTGTGACGCGCGCGCCGCTTGGCGACGGAGATGCGCTGTGCGGCGGCGGGCGCGATCTCCAGCACGCGTGGATCGATCAGCCCGTCATGCACCACGACATCGGCGGACTTCAGCGCTGCGACCGCGCGCACTGTTAACAGGCCGGGATCGCCCGGCCCTGCACCAACGAGGATGACGCGCCCGCGCGCGGTAGGATCGAGCAGAGTAGCCATGCCCGCCAGATGCGCGAATTGGCGTGTGGGTTCAACCCGACGCCTGCTATCGGGCGAGGTAGGATAACTTGATGGTCGCGCAACGCCTGGTGAGCGGTGTTGGCCGGTGACGATGAAGCGGGCAACGCGTAGCCCGCAGCATCACCGCTTCGGAACTTCCAGTTCACGTGCCCGGCGGGAGAGGCGAATAGCCTCATCGATCAGGTCGGCCGCGAAATCGGGTGTCTTTTCGCGAACCGCGATCGACAGGCAATTGGTAGCTTGCTGACGCAACTTTGCAGAGCGGGTAAAGCGAACTGGGGCAGAATCGTCGGTCGTCACGATCGATGTAATCACCGGTTTGAACAGAGGTTCCACGGTTCGTCGCACGGCAACACTATGATGCGATCAACGGTTCGTCAGCTGTCGCGAAGGCCAACGCCGATGCTGGCGCGGGCTTGTTCCGATTCGCTGGAAACCACTGGGTAAGCACAATAATCTGCCGCATAAAAAGCACTCGGTCGGTGATTGCCGGACCAGCCAATACCGCCGAATGGCGCGCCAGACGAGGCGCCGTTGGTCGGCTTGTTCCAATTCACAATACCGGCGCGCGCGTTTGCCCAGAACTGGTTGTAGAGCGCTGGGTTCTGGCTGAGCAACGTCGCCGACAGCCCATAACGGGTGTTGTTCGCCTCGGCGATGGCATCCTCGAAACTGCGCGTGCGGACCACTTGAAGGATCGGACCGAACAGCTCGATATCGGGGCGATCGTTCATCTCGGTCACGTCGATCAGCGCGGGGACTAAAAACGGCAGATCGGGATTCGGCCGTTCGAGGTGGCGGATCGGGCGACCGCCACGGATCATCAGCTCGAGAAAGCTTTCGGTCAGAAGATCGGCGGATTCGTTGTCGATCACCGGACCCATGAAAGGTTGCGGCTTGGCGTGCGGCTCATCGACGATGATGCGCGCAATCAAGCCGTTCACCGCCTCGATAAGCTGATCGTGCACGCGCTCGTCTACGATCAGCCGTCGTGCGGCGGTGCAGCGCTGGCCCGCGCTCATGAAGGCAGATTGCGCGATGATGATAGCGGCGGCGTGAACGTCGGGCGATTCCCACACCACGATCGGATTGTTGCCGCCCATCTCCAACGCCAGGATCTTCTCGGGCCGGTTGGCGAACGCGCGGTTGAGCGCGATGCCGGTGCGTGCCGACCCTGTGAACAGCAGCCCGTCGATGCCGTCATGCGCGGCGAGTGCCTTGCCCTCGTCCGGACCGCCTAGCAGCAATCGCACGCAGCCTTCCGGCACGCCGCCTTCGTGGAAGCAGGAAACGAGAAACTCGCCGACCGCTGGCGTTTTTTCGGAGGGCTTGAACACCACTGCATTGCCGGCGAGGAGCGCGGGAACGATGTGGCCGTTCGGTAGATGCGCGGGGAAATTATAAGGGCCCAGCACCGCCAGCACACCATGCGGCTTGTGGCGGAGCGCGATGCGGCTGCCCATCGGCGCGTCGAGGCGACGCTGCGCGCTACGCTCGGCATAGGCTTTTACCGAGATGTCGACCTTTGCGATGACCGACTCGACCTCGGTATGCGCCTCCCAGAGCGGCTTGCCGGTTTCGCGCGCGATCAGATCGGCAAACGCGTCGGCGCGGCGGCGAACGACATTGGCGAAGCGGCGAAGCGCCTCGGTGCGATAGGCGAGCGGGCGTGCGGCCCAATTCGCCCAGCTTTCGCGCGCAGTCGCCACCTCGGCGTCGACATCGCCGCTATGCCCACGCCAGAGAACGGCACCCGTGGCCGGTTCGATCGAAGTTAGTTCTGTTGCGACCATATTGGCGCGGTCTTGCCCGAGTTCGCGGCGCAAATCCACTCCGGGCGTTACCACCTCACGCGAGTGCCGCGCCCATGTCACGAATTGCATCGACCTTCGCGTGCAGAAGCGACCAGTCGTCCCGCTCGGCAATCGCTGACCAGATTGCCTCGACTTCGCCGATCAGCATCGAACAGGGCGTGTCGTCGCGCCAATACGCGTGGGTGCGGCTTTTCCGCGCAGCATAGGGTGCGGCTAGCGTGCGGGCCTCGGCAAAAGCTTCGGTATCGGGCAGGGCGCCGCCGAACGCGTCGAGAAAAAAGCGATCGACCTGGAGGTTGTCGGAGCGCAACCCGCGTTCAACCGCGTTGACAAGGGCGGCGTTGTCCTCAGGCCCGCGCGAAACAAGGCCGAGCCGCCACAGGATCGCGTCGCCCACCGCCGCCTGATAGCGCGCACCAAACGTGTCGAGCACCGCGATCAGCGGCTCGGCCGGGCTGATCGCGCGCAAGCTGACCGCAAGTTGCATCACGTCCCAGTGGATCGCCTCGGGCTGGCGACCGAACGCGTACAGGCCGGCGTGGTCGAAATAGGCGGCGGTGAGCCCTGCGTCCCATGTCGGCAGAAAGCGCCAAGGGCCATAGTCGAAGCTCTCACCCGTCACGTTGATGTTGTCGGTGTTCAGCACGCCGTGCACGAATCCCGCCGCCATGTAGCTTGCCGCCAGCTTCGCAGTGCGCTGCACGACCAGATCGAGCAGGCGGGTGGCAGGCTCCGCGCCGGGTTCTTCGCGGTAGAGGTTGCGCAGCACGTAATCGACGAGGCGGCGCATATTGTCCTCGTCGCGGTGATAGGCGAGCCGCTGGAAGGTGCCGATGCGGATGTGACCATGGCTGAGCCGCACCATCACCGCCGCGCGCGTGGGTGAGGGTTCGTCGTTGCGATCCAGCGCTTCGCCGGTTTCGATCAGCGAGAAGGTACGGGACGTTTCGACGCCCAGCGCCTCCAGCATCTCGGTCGCGAGGATTTCGCGGACGCCGCCCTTCAGCGTCAGGCGACCGTCGCCGAAGCGGCTCCACGGCGTCTGGCCGCTGCCCTTGGTGGCGAGGTCCATGAGGCGCCCTTGCGTGTCGCGCATCTGCGCAAACAGAAAGCCGCGCCCGTCACCAATGTCCGGGTTGTACACGCGGAACTGATGGCCGTGGTAGCGAAGCGCGAGCGGCTGCGGGAGGTTTCCCGGTAGTGGCGTGAACCGTCCGAAATGGCGGATCCACTCGCCATCGCTCAACCCGTCAAGTCCGACGCCGGTGGCAGCGCGGTCGTTGCGGAAGCGCAGCCGGGTTTCGGGGAAGTTGGCCGCCGCCACCGGATCGTAAAAGGCGTCTCCCAGATCAAGGATGCGCGGATCGGGGTGATATGCTTGCGGGAAGTCTGCCATGCCGCGATATGGGTGCGCCGCAGCCGAGGACGCAACCATGCCCGCATACGAAAACCGCTATTGGTGGTCTAACGACGGGCTGCGGCTACACTATCGCGACTATCCGGGCGGCAATGGGCGCCCCCCGATCGTCTGCATCCCCGGTTTGACACGCAACGCGCGCGATTTCGACGATCTCGCGATGCGCTTGTCGCCCGACTGGCGGGTGATCGCGCTGGATCTGCGCGGGCGCGGCGAGAGCGCCTATGCGAAGGACCCGATGACCTACGTGCCGATGACGTACGTGCAGGACATCGAAGCGTTGCTCGCTGAATTGGAGCTTGAGAGTTTCATTGCGTTCGGAACCTCGCTCGGCGGTATCCTGACGATGCTGCTGGCGGGCGCGGCGCGCGAGCGGTTGGCCGGGGCGCTCATCAACGACGTGGGGCCGGAGATCGAAGCGGCGGGCATCCTGCGCATCCGTGGCTACGTCGGCAAATCGAACAGCTGGCCGACTTGGCTGCACGCCGCACGTGCAGTCGCCGAGGCCAACGCCGATGCGTTTCCGGCTTATGCCATCGAGGACTGGCTGGCGATGGCGAAGCGGCTGTACCGGGTGAACAGTGCCGGCCGCATCGTGCTCGATTACGACATGAAGATCGCCGAACCGTTCCGCGTGCCGGGGAACGAGGCGGGGCTGGATATGTGGGGCGCGCTCGCGCGGTTGCATGGCGTACCGACGCTGGTGGTGCACGGGAGCCTGTCCGATCTGCTGTCGGCGCGCACGGCGGCGCGGATGGTGGCGGCGCTGGACCAGGCCGAACTCGTCACTGTGCCCAACGTGGGCCACGCGCCGAGCCTGTGCGAACCCGAAGCGGTGGCGGCGATCGACCGTTTGCTGGCCCACATCGGGGAACCGGAGGCGGGCTGAACCGTCTTCCCCGGGACTTTACGGGAGCTGTACATGCTTGATCTCGCCGACGCGCACACCGCCGTTTCCAGCCTGTCAGGCAAGCGCATCCTCGTGACCGGCGGCACCACCGGGATCGGTCGTGCCATCGCGGTGCTGCTGGCGAGCGAGGGCGCGCGCCTCCACGTTTGCGGCCGCACGCCCGAACATCTCGCCGATGCGGTTGGGCGGCTCAACGAGGTTGGCGCGGGCGCCGGCACCACCGTCGATCTCGCGGAGCAGGGCGCGCCCGAGCGTTACGTGAAGGCGGCAAGCGAATGGCTCGGCGGACTAGACGTCGCGGTGATCAACGCGGCGATCCCGGCGGAGGGCCTGTCGGACATGAGCGACAGCGACTTGCGCTACGCGATCGCCACCAATTTTACGGCATACCTTACCAGCGCGCATGCCGCAGTCGAGGCGATCGGCGAAGCGGGTGGTGACATCGTGCTGATCGGTTCGGTTTCCTCGCACATCCTCGGCCCGGGTTCGACGGTGTACGCCGGCATCAAGGCGGGCATCGC
The DNA here is from genome assembly GCF_022662305.1 of Sphingomonas sp. BAUL-RG-20F-R05-02. GTDB lineage: Bacteria > Pseudomonadota > Alphaproteobacteria > Sphingomonadales > Sphingomonadaceae > Sphingomonas. The sequence goes on along the minus strand of NZ_JAKNQH010000001.1, from coordinate 822,615 downwards.
CGGGTTTGCCGAAGCGCTTCGAAGGGAACTGGGCCCCAAAAACATTCGCGTCACGCTGGTCGAGCCGGCGCTGACCCAATCCGACATGCACTACCCCGACAAGGATGCCGACGCGCAGAAGGAGATGGTGCGTAAGGACAAGATGCTCCGGTCCGAGGATATCGCGGTTGCGGTGCATTACGCATTGACGCAGCCGCGCCGGGCGGTGGTGCAGACCGTCGTCGTCGCCCCGTGCATCAGCGAGGAGTAAGCGGGTGGCGTTCGACCAGATCGTCTTCGACCCGCGCGACGTGGATCTCGTGCGGTCTCCACTGGCGGGGAAGGTCGATGCGGAAACCTATGTGCTGGGCGCGTTCAACCCCGGCATGACGCGGCTTCGAAACGGCAATCTGCTGTTGATGGTGCGGGTGGCGGAGGCGTTGAAGCGGCCGATCGTCGATCAACATATCCATGCGATCCGCTGGGACGAGGGCGCTTACGTGCTCGACGCCTGGCCGATCGACTATGTCGATACCGCCGACCCGCGCAAGTTCATGATGCGCGGCGGCGGGTGGAAGGTCATGGCGCTGACCTCGCTTTCCTGGTTGCTGCCGGTCGAGCTGTCCGCGGATGGTACCGAGGTCGTGGACGTGCATTATAACCGCGCCATCGTGCCGCGCGCATCGTACCAATGCTACGGGGTGGAGGATGCGCGGATCAGCCGGGTCGGCGATCGGTATCTGATGACGACCTGTTCGGTCAGCCCGGAGCGACATTCGACCACGCTGTATACGTCGGACAATGCGCTCGACTGGCGGCTGGAGGGGATCGTGCTCGATCACCAGAACAAGGACATGCTCATCTTCGAAGGGCAGATCGTCGGCAAGTATTTCGCGCAGACCCGGCCGTTGGGTGACCTCTACTTCGCCTATCCTCCCGGCAGCGAGTGGCGGGCAGGACCGTCGATCAATCTCGCGTCGTCACCCGACGCACTGCACTGGAAGCCGTACGACAAACCCGGCATCCGTCCGCATGCCAAGACGCTCGCGACCGCGCGGATGGGGGGCGGCGCGCCGCCGGTGCTGACCGATCGTGGCTGGCTGACCCTCTGGCATGGGGTAGAGCCGTCTGGGGTGGTGGGCATCTATCGCACCTATTGGTCGGTGCTAGACCGTGACGATCCCTCCGTAGTGGTGGCGACCAGCGACACGCCGCTGCTGGAGGCATCCCCCGAACTGACCGAGCCGATCAAGGATCTGATGTACCTTAACGATGTGGTGTTCACGACCGGCATCGCCGACGCGGGCGATCACTATGTCGTGGCGAGCGGTGAGGCGGATCTCGCCTGCCGCATCACGCATGTCGATAAGGCCGTTTTTTCCGCCTGAGCCTTGAAAGCCGAGAGAGAAAGCGGGCAGGAGGCTTCGCGATGCCTGCGGTCCATATCCTCCATCTCCATTCCAGCTTTAGCCTCGGCGGCAAGGAGGCGCGCGCCGTCCGGCTGATGAACGCGTTCGGAGAGCGGGCGCGGCACACTATCGTCTCGGCGATGCCAGACCAATATGGCGCGCGCGACGCGATTGCGCCGGGCATCTCCTATGAACTCGCGCAAGCCGCGCCGCCGTTGACCGGCCGGCCATCGGTAAAGCGTTATGAAGAGATCGCGCGATTCATGCGACGCTTCGATCTCGTTCTGACCTATAATTGGGGCGGCATTGACGGGGTGATGGCGCGGCGGGTGGTGGGATCGAAAGGTCCGCCGGTCGTTCACCACGAGGACGGTTTCAACGAGGATGAAGCGGAAGGCCTGAAGCCGCAGCGCAATCTATACCGCCGCATCGCGCTCGGCGCCGCATACGCGCTGGTGGTACCGTCGAAGACGCTTGAGACGATCGCGCGAAAGACATGGAAGCAGCCGGAGACGCGCGTTCACCGGATCGCTAACGGCATCGCCACCGCCCGCTACGCGGTAGCGCCAGCACCGAACGCGATCCCCGGTTTCCGCCGCAAACCGGGCGAGATCGTGATCGGCACGCTCGCCGGGCTCCGCGCGGTGAAGAACCTGCCCCTGCTGGTGCGCGCGGTCGGCGGCATGGCGTCGCGCGCGCGACTGGTGGTGGTGGGCGAGGGGCCGGAGCGGCAGGCAATCCTCGACACGGCCGAGGCGATGGGGCTGGCGGACCAGTTGGTGATGCCGGGCTTCCTGCCCGAGCCGCACCGCTATGTCGGGCTGTTCGATATCATGGCCTTATCATCCCGCAGCGAGCAGTTTCCGATATCGATCCTGGAGGGCATGGCGGCGGGTTTGCCGATCGTCGCGCCGCCGGTCGGCGACATTCTCGACATGGTCGCACCGTCAAACCTGCCGTACATCCAGCACGCCTCGGATGAAGTGCGTATCCGCGACGCGTTGCAGTCGATCGCGGGGGCGGACGCGGCAGCGCGGATCTGGCTGGGCGAGCAGAACCGCATGAAAGCGGTCGCCGAATATGACGAGGCGGTGATGATCGCGCGCTACGCCGCGCTCTATTCCGGGGCAATGGGTCGGCCCGGCGCCTTGGGGTGAGCCGCAAGCCTCTCGTCAAGCGTTGATGATCCGCTATAGGACGGTTTGAGTTGTTTCCGGGAGAGTTCGGTGTTCAAAGGTTTGAAGCCCATCATGTACAACGGCCGCGAGGTCTGGCCGTTGGTGGAGGGCGGAAAAGGCGTCGCCGCGACCAATCACGCGAGCGCGGGCGCCTGGGCGGCGGCAGGCGGGATCGGTACCGTGTCGGCGGTCAACGCCGACAGCTACGATCCCGACGGCAAAATCATTCCGCAAGTGTATAAATCGCTGACCCGGCGCGAGCGGCACGAGGAACTGATCGAGTTCGCGATCGAGGGTGCCGTACAGCAGGTGCGCCGCGCGTTCGACATCGCCGGCGGCAAGGGTGCGATCAACATCAACGTGCTGTGGGAGATGGGCGGCGCTCAGCGAATCCTGCATGGCGTGCTGGAGCGCACGCGCGGCCTCGTTTCGGGCGTAACCTGCGGGGCGGGCATGCCGTATAAATTGTCCGAGATCGCTTCCTCCTACGACGTCAGCTATCTGCCGATCGTCAGTTCGGGCCGGGCATTTCGCGCTCTGTGGAAGCGCGCCTATTCCAAGGCGTCCGAGTGGCTGGCGGCGGTGGTGTACGAAGACCCGTGGCTGGCTGGCGGGCACAACGGCCTGTCCAATGCGGAAGATCCGCGCAAGCCGGAAGATCCTTATCCGCGCGTGAAAGCGCTGCGCGACACGATGCGCGAGGGCGGCATTTCCGACGAAGTGCCGATCGTGATGGCGGGCGGCGTCTGGTACCTACGCGACTGGAGCGACTGGATCGACAATCCCGAACTCGGCACGATCGCGTTTCAGTTCGGCACGCGACCGCTGCTGACCAAGGAAAGCCCGATTCCCGAGGCGTGGAAGGCGCGGCTGACCAATATCCAGGAAGGCGAGGTGCTGCTGCACAAATTTTCGCCGACCGGTTTCTATTCGAGCGCGGTGCTCAACCCGTTTCTCCGCCAGCTCGAAGCACGGTCGGACCGGCAGATCGCCTTCTCGACGCAGGAAGCGGGCGACCACGTGTTCCAGCTTGATGTCGGCGTGAAGGGCAAAAACTTCTGGGTGACGCGCAACGATCTGCTGCGCGCGCGCGAATGGTTCGGCGCAGGTTTTACCGACGCGCTCAAGACGCCGGACAATACTTTGGTGTTCGTGACGCCCGTAGAGAAAGGCGTTATCCGCAAGGATCAGGCGGATTGCATGGGCTGCCTCAGCCAATGCTCGTTCTCGTCCTGGGCGGATAGCGAGACCAACTCGACCGGGCGGCTGGCCGATCCGCGCAGTTTCTGCATCCAGAAGACTTTGCAGGATATCGCGCATGGCGGCGACGTCGAACAGAATTTAATGTTCGCCGGGCATGGAGCCTATCAGTTCAAGCGTGACCCATTCTACTCGAACGGCTTCGTGCCGACGGTGAAGGAACTGGTCGATCGCATCCTGACCGGCGACTGACAGAGAAGGGGCGGCGGATCGCTCCGCCGCCCCCTGTGCTTCTTAGCGGTAGCAGACCGTCACGGGGCGGTGATACCGATAGGTCGTCCGGCAATCGCGCCGGCCGTGCCAACCGCGATTATAACCATAGCCGCTACGGCCATAGCCGTAGCCGCGATCATGGCCGTAATAGCCACGACGACCATCGCGCCAGTCCCGCCCTTCATGATGGCCACCGCGCCAGTCGCGCCGATCGCCATGATCGTAACGCTGCGCATCCGCGCTGGTGGAGACGCCCACGCCAGCAACCATCAGGCCAACAGCGGCCGCAATTTTCAGACTCTTCATCGAACGATCCTTTCCAAGCTCATCGAGTAACTTGGTTCTAAGCACCGCGATTCGTATCGTTGCTGAATGTCATTGTAGTGTCAGGTACAGGTTTGCCGTGCGCCGCTTACCCGCGGGCCAACACTTCATAGGCCATCACCGCGGTCGCCACCGCCGCGTTCAGGCTATCCGCCTTACCAAGCATGGGAATCTTGACGAGCAGATCGCACGCCTGCGCATATTCCGGCGGCATGCCTTGCGCCTCGTTACCGGTGAGGAGGAATGTTGGCTTCGCGTACGTCGCGGTTCGGTAATGTTGGTCGGTATCGAGGCTCAGCCCAACGAGCTGCCCCGGGCCGGCGCGTAGCCAGGCGAGAAACGGGTCCCAGCCGCTCTGCACGATCGGCACGGTGAACAACGCCCCCATGCTGGCACGCACAGCCTCGACGGAAAACGGATCGACGCATTCGCCGATCAGGATCAGCCCGCCCGCGCCGACTGCGTCTCCAGTGCGCAGGATCGTGCCGAGATTGCCGGGATCGCGCAGCCGCTCCGCTACCAGCCAGATACTCGAGCTTTGACGGTCGAGCGCGGTAAGGGGCTGCGCGAACTCCTCGAACACGCCGACCACCGCCTGCGGGTTGTCCTTGCCGGACAGCTTCGACAGGATGTCGGCCACCGTCTCGATCGCCTCGCCACCGGCAGCCTCGACCTGCTCGATTAAGGTGCGAACCAGCGGATGCGCGGCACTGTCGCGAGCGTAGAACAGGTAGATCGGCAACCGGCCGCTCTCGCGTGCTTCGGTCAGGATGCGCAATCCCTCGGCGAGAAACAGCCCCTCTTCGCGGCGGTGGCGCTTCTCTCGAAGCGCACGCATGCGCTTGATGAGCGGATTGGAATAAGCGGTGATCTCGCGCGGCATCGCGCCGCTATGCCGCAACCTGACGTCCGCGTCGATGTTTTGCGCGAAGACGCTGACGGCACGCTAACGGTCTGCTACCGCGCGCCATACTGGACTACCAAGGGCTTTGCCGATGAGCGTGATTGCCGCCTATTTGTACCGCCACGGGGCGCGGGTGCGGGAGATCGACATCGAAGAAAAGGTCGACTGCGCGCACGACAAATCCGAATTCGTTTGGATCGGGATCGCAGACCCGGACGAGGCGGAACTGCGGCGTCTGCAAAAAACGTATGATCTTCACCCGCTCGCGATCGAGGACGCGCTGAAGGCGGATCAGTTGCCCAAGGTCGACGTCTATGGCGATCAGGTGTTCGTGGTGGCGCGCACCGCGCACCTTGAGGGTGACAAGATCATCTACGGTGAAACGTCAATTTTCGTCGGGCACAGCCATATCATCAGCGTCCGACACGGGTCGCCGCGCAAGCATGTCAGCCTGCGCGACAATCTCGAAAAAGCGCCGACCCTTCTTGCGCAGGGTGTCGACTACGTGCTGCACGCGATCCTTGATTTCATTGCGGACGGCTATCTGCCCATCGTCGAAACGATCGAGGAGGATGTGATCGCAATGGAGCGGCGCGCGCTCGATACGTTCCTGAATCGCGGCGAGGTGGCGCGCATCTTCGCGCTGCGCCGTGAACTGATGCGGTTCCAGCGCGTGCTTGTGCCGATGGGCGAGGTGGCGGGCAAGTTCGTGCGGCTCGAGCTGCCGTGCATCGACCCGGAGGCGCGGCCGTATTTCAGCGACGTCCTCGACCATATTCGGCGCGTACAATCGATGGTCGACGGCTTGCGGGACGTGCTGACGTCGGTGTTCGAGATCAGCAATCTGCTGGAGGGGCAGCGTACCGGCGATATCACCCGACAGCTTGCCGCCTGGGCGGCGATCCTGGCGGTGCCGACCGCGATCGCCGGCATCTACGGCATGAACTTCGAACATATGCCCGAGCTGAAGTGGGAATATGGCTATCCGCTGACGCTCGTCATCATCGTGGTAGTGTGCAGCGTGCTGTACTGGCGGTTCAAGCGGCTGAACTGGCTGTAGGATCGCTGCGCCAGGCAGGATGTCGGTCAGCCCGAGCGAGTCAGCCGCTTGGAACCAGCTCCCTAGATTCAGCGGATGCGCCGGTTCCTGGCGATCAGCAGCACGCCCGCAACGACCAGCACCGCGCCGTACAGCGTCCAGCGGCGCTCATCGATCATGAAGCTCGACGCCGGCCAGCGGATCAGGCCAAGCCCTTGCCCGATCCACAGCAGCCCCATCGCCAGCGCAAGCGCGCCGGCGATGAGGAGCACGACGCGGATCGCGTTCTTAGCGGCCACTGACGGGCACGTAATCGCGCTGGGTCGCGCCGGTGTAGAGCTGGCGCGGGCGGCCGATCTTCTGCGCCGGATCCGAGATCATCTCGTTCCACTGCGCGACCCAGCCGACGGTGCGAGCGAGTGCGAACAGCGCGGTGAACATCGTGGTCGGGAAGCCGATCGCCGAGAGGATGATGCCCGAATAGAAATCGACGTTCGGGAACAGCTTCTTCTCGATGAAGTACGGATCGCTCAGCGCGATTTCCTCAAGCCGCAGCGCCGTCTCGAACACCGGATCGGTGACGTTGAGCGACTCGAACACCTCGCGCACGGTCTTCTGCATCACCGTCGCGCGCGGATCGTAGTTCTTGTACACGCGGTGGCCGAAGCCCATCAGGCGGAACGGATCGTTCTTGTCCTTGGCGCGCGCGATATACTCCGGGATCTTGTCGGGCGTGCCGATCTCGCGCAGCATGTTGAGCGCCGCTTCGTTGGCGCCGCCATGCGCCGGGCCCCACAGGCAGGCGATGCCCGCCGCGATGCACGCGAACGGGTTCGCACCCGACGAACCGGCGAGCCGTACCGTCGAGGTCGATGCGTTCTGTTCGTGATCGGCGTGGAGAATGAAGATGCGGTCCATCGCCTTTTCGACGATCGGGTTGACCTCATACGGCTCGGCGGGAACGCCGAACGTCATCTGGAGGAAATTGCCGGTGTAGCTGAGGTCGTTGCGCGGATGCATGAACGGCTGACCGACCGAATATTTGTACGCCATCGCCGCGATCGTCGGCATCTTGGCGATCAGGCGGTGGCTGGCGATCATGCGCTGCATCGGATCGGTGACGTCCGCCGAATCCTGGTAGAACGCCGACAGCGCGCCGACCACGCCGCACATCACCGCCATCGGGTGCGCATCGCGGCGGAAGCCCTTGTAGAAGGTGGCGAGCTGTTCGTGCAGCATCGTGTGGCGCGTGATAGTGTGGTCGAACTTGGCAAGTTCGTCTTTCGACGGCAGTTCTCCGTTGAGGAGCAGGTAGCACGTCTCCATGAACGTCGACTGTTCCGCCAGCTGGCCGATCGGATAGCCGCGGTGGAGCAGCACGCCCTCGTCGCCGTCGATATAGGTGATCGCGGAATCGCAGCTCGCCGTCGAGGTGAAGCCGGGATCGTACGTGAACATGCCGGTCTGCGCATACAGCTTGCGGATATCGATCACGTCGGGGCCAACCGTGCCCGAAAGCACCGCGTTCTCAACGTCCTTGCCGGCTACACTCAGTTTCGCGGTGTCGGTCATCGGTTTCAGTTCCTCTATTCAGTTCTTTATCTGATCGGCGATCCGGCCCAGGCTTTCATCGCGCCCAAGCAGCACAAGCACGTCGAAGATGCCGGGCGAGGTCTTGCGGCCGGTCAAGGCGACGCGCAGCGGCTGCGCGACCTGGCCAAGCTTGACCCCCGCATCCTCGGCAACCTGCCGAACCGCAGACTCGGTACTCTCCGTATCCCAGCGGTCGAGCGCGTCAAGCGCCGTGTGCAGCGCAGCAAGGAGCTGTGGCGCGTTTCCGGCGACCAGCGGCGCAGCCTCCGGCGCGATCTCAAGCGGGCGGCTGCGAAACAGGAATTGCGCGCCGTCCGCCAGCTCGATCAGGCTCGCCGCGCGGGGCTTCAGCGAGGGCATCGCCTGCTCCAGCAACGTGCGTTGCGTGTCCGCGAGCGGGGGATCGCATCGCTCGGCGACGAGTTCGGCCAATCGCGCATCATCCGCCTCGCGGATGTAATGGCCGTTGAGATTTTCCAGTTTCTTGATGTCGAATCGCGACGGCGATTTCCCGATGCCGGACAGGTCGAACCATTCGATAGCCTGCGCACGGCTGATGATCTCGTCATCGCCGTGCCCCCAGCCGAGCCGCAGCAGGTAGTTATCGACCGCCTCGGGCAACATGCCGAGTTCGTCGCGGTAATATTCGACACCGACAGCGCCGTGCCGCTTGGAAAGCTTGCCGCCGTCAGGTCCGTGGATCATCGGCACATGCGCATAGACCGGTTCGGGCCACCCCATCGCCGTGATGATGGGAAGCTGGCGAAACGCGTTGTTGAGGTGATCGTCGCCACGGATGACATGCGTCACGCCCATGTCGTGATCGTCCACCACCACCGCGAGCATATAGGTCGGCGTGCCGTCCGAGCGCAGCAGGATGAGATCGTCCAATTCGGCATTCTGGACGGTAATGCTGCCCTGTACCTGATCGACAATCGTGGTGGCACCGTCAGTCGGCGCCTTGAGACGCACGACGTACGGCTTGTCGCCACCCTCGGCAGGGTCGCGGTCGCGCCAGGGGCTGCGCACGCGTAACGGCCGCTTGGCCGCTTCCGCCTCCGCGCGCATTTCGGCGAGTTCGTCCTGCGTCATGTAACAGCGATAGGCGTGGCCGTTCGCGACCATTTGGTGTGCGACTTCGGCATGCCGCGCGGCGCGCTGGAACTGGAACACCGCGTCGCCGTCCCAATCAAGGCCGAGCCAGCGCATCGAGGTAAGGATCGCGTCGATTGCCGGCTGGGTCGAGCGGGCGCGGTCGGTATCCTCGATCCGCAGCAGGAACGTGCCGCCCATGCTCTTGGCGTAGAGCCAGTTGAACAACGCCGTACGGGCGCCGCCAATGTGCAGATAACCGGTCGGCGACGGCGCGAACCGGGTCACGACCTTTGCGGTACGGGGCGTGGCGATTTCGGCCGACGCGCTATCAGATGTTGCGCTCAACCGCGCTGTCTCCCAGACGTGAAAACGATGGCCAGTTCAGCCGACGCCGCCCCTAGCACGCGACCCCGGCCGCTTCAAATCGGCTGGCACGTCGCATTTGGGGTCTCGATCGAGCGCTGGCTAGAGGCCGAGCGCGATCAGTTGGTGCTGTGGCTGCCGGTGATGCTGGGTCTCGGCATCGCGCTATGGCTCGTGCTGCCCGATCCACTTGCGTGGAGCGTCGTTGCGCTGGTGGCAGGCGGGGTGTCGCTTGCCGCGCTCGCGGTGGGGCGTGGCGGGCGGGCCGGGCGGGCGCTTGCCGCGGGGGCCATGTTGACCGCTTTTGGGGTTCTACTGATATGGGCGCGCGCTGAGTCCATCGCTGTGGTGCCGATCGCCGCACCGGTCATCGCGCGGTTTGAGGCGCGGGTGGAGCGGGTCGAGCCGCTTGCCGCGCGCGACCTTGTACGGCTGCGGCTCACGCCACTACGCGTTATCGGTGATGGCAGACGCCCCGAGCCAAGTTTGCCCGCGCACCTCCGGATCAATCTCGCCAGCGGCGATGTGCCAGCGGGGATGAACGAGGGGGCGACGATCCGGCTCGGCGCGCGGCTGATGCCGCCGCCTGGTCCGGCGGTGCCCGGCGCGTACGATTTTGCGCGTGTCGCCTGGTTCGACGGGATCGGCGCGACCGGTCGCGGGCTCGCGCCGGTGACGGTGCTGACCCCCGGAACGCGCGGCAGTGAATTGGGGCTAGGCCGCCTTCGCGCGGCGCTATCGCTTCATATCCAGCATAGCGCCCCCGGGGGAGCGGGCGCGATCGCGGCAGCGCTGGCGACAGGCGACCAAAATGCGATCTCAGAGGGTGACGCCGATGCGATGCGCAGATCGGGGCTGGCGCATCTGCTGTCGGTCAGCGGGCTGCACATAACCGCCGCAGTCGGTGCCGTGATGCTGATCGTCGGGCGGCTACTGGCGCTCAGCCCGTGGGTCGCCTTGCGCTGGCGCGTGCCGATGATCTCGGCCGGCGCGGGAGCCGTCGCGGCGATCGGCTACACGCTGCTGACCGGGGCGGAGGTGCCGACGGTGCGATCGTGCGTGGCGGCGCTGCTGGTGCTGGCGGCGCTGATGATGGGGCGTGAGGCGATTACGTTGCGACTGGTTGCGGCGGGTGCGTTCGTGGTGCTGGTGCTGTATCCGGAGGCACTGGCTGGCCCAAGCTTCCAACTGTCGTTTGCGGCGGTTGCGGCGATCGTGTCGCTGCATGAACATCCGGCAGTGAAGCGCTGGTTCGGCCCACATGAGGAGAAGCGGTGGCGAGCGATCGCGCGTGGGCTGCTGTCGTTGTTGTTCACCGGCGTGGTTGTTGAACTGGCGCTGATCCCGATTTCGGCGTTCCATTTTCACCGTGCCGGCGTGTATGGATCGGTCGCCAACATCATCGCGATCCCGCTCACCACGTTCGTCACCATGCCGTTCGAAGCGCTCGCGCTGGTGTTCGACGTAATTGGCGCAGGCTGCCCGTTCTGGTGGGTGACGGCTCGTTCTCTCGACCTGCTGTTGTGGATCGCGCACTCGGTCGCCGCGCTGCCGGGAGCCGTTGCCTCCATCCCGGCGATGCCGACCGGCGCCTACGCGCTGATGGTCGTGGGTGGCTTGTGGATCGCCTTGTGGCGGACGCGGTGGCGACGTGTCGGTGCCGTGCCGCTGGTGATCGGTGCGACTTGGGCGCTGCTCACACCCGTTCCGGACTTGCTGGTAACCAGCGATGGTCGACATGCTGCTATTCGCACAGCCGCCGGCAATGTCGCCGTGCTGCGCGACCGAACTGGCGACTACACCGCAAACACCTTTGCCGAGAATGGTGGTATCGTCGGCGTGCCGTTGCTGCTGTCCGAGCAGCCCGATGCGCGGTGCAGCCGGGACGTGTGCCTCGTTCAGCGCAGCAGCGGCGGTCGGCGCTGGCGCATTCTGGCCACACGAAGCGGCTACTTCGTTCCAACCGAACAACTCGTGCCGTTATGCACGACTGTCGATATCGTCATTAGTGATCGCAACCTGCCACGTGCCTGCCGCCCACGCTGGCTCAAGCTCAACAAGGCGATGCTGGCGAAAACCGGTGGCGTGGCGGTGACGTTCTCGACCGCTACCGTGACCACCGTTAACCAGCCGGGCGACCGCCACCCATGGCGGATCAATCGTAGCGGCGCAGCAACCCGGCGAGCTTACCCTGGATCCGCACCTGCGCGGGTGCGTAGCGCTGCGGGTCGTAGGAGCGATTGGCAGGATCAAGCCGAACCATCGCGCCCTCGCGGCGGAAATACTTGAGCGTGGCTTCAGCCTCTTCGATCAGCGCCACCACGATCTCACCGTCCCGCGCAGTCTCGGTGCGCCGGATCAGCGCGTAATCGCCATCCAGGATGCCGGCGTCGACCATCGAATCGCCGGCAACTTCGAGCGCGTAATGTTCACCACCGCCCAGCAAGGCAGCCGGGACTGCAAGCATAGACTGCCCCTCGAAAGCCTCGATCGGCACGCCGGCGGCGATACGGCCATGCAACGGAATTTCGATCACGTCGTTCGCAGGCTGCGGCATGGTACGGACGTTGGAAGCGGCAGCCGGTTCGGGCAGCGAAGCCACTTTCTTTGCCGGTGCGATCCGCTCCGGCATACGCAGCACTTCGAGGGCTCGTGCTCTGTTGGGCAGTCTGCGGATGAATTGCCGCTCCTCCAGCGCGCTGATCAGGCGATGGACACCCGACTTCGACTTGAGGTCGAGCGCCTCCTTCATTTCCTCAAACGAAGGGGATACGCCGGTCTCCTCGAGGCGATCATTGATGAAGCAAATCAGCTCGTGCTGCTTGCGAGTGAGCATCGACGTTCCTCCATCCGAACAGATGAGGAACCAATATGGAACGACATTACCCTCGTCAAGGCCGATCCATCACGAAAGCGGCAGGATTTCCACCGAGTCGGCGGCTTTTGCCGCCGGAGCATTGGGCGGGCGGATAACGAGGCAGTCAGCGCGCGCGAGCGTGCGTAACATCGAGCTGTCCTGGATCGCGGCGACGTACACGTGACCGCCGCGCGTTTCGGCGCGTAGATAGTCGGCGCGGTGATCGTTGGCAGGCAGATCTTCGCCCAATATCGCGGAGGCGCGGCGCGGCAGGGGTTGGGCGGCGCCAGCCATATGAGCGATGAGCGGACGCAGGAACAATGTCGCGGTGACGAATGCGGACACGGGATTGCCCGGGAGGCCGAGCACGACCACGTCGTTCAATCGCCCCGCGAGCATCGGCTTACCCGGCCGCAGCGCGATTTTCCAGAAGTCGAGCTTCCCACCGGCAGCTTCGAGCGCCGGTCGGACCAGATCGTGGTCGCCAACCGACGCGCCACCCGTGGTGACGAGAATGTCCGCCCGAACCGCCGCAAATACCTGGGTGATGGTGTCGAGACGATCGGGTAGAATGCCGAGGTCGACGATCTCGACAGGCAGATCGGCAAGCATCGCCGCGAGCATCGCACCGTTTGATTCCGGTAGCGCGCCCGGTGACAGCGGCGCGCCCGGTGCCGCCAGCTCGTCTCCTGTCGCGACCGTAGCCACGCGCAACGGCCGGTGCACAGGCAACGTGCCGTGTCCGCCGGTCGCCGCGACGGCGATCCGCGCTGGTGTGAGTCGCTCACCCCGCGTGACCAGTATGTCGCCCGCGGTGAAATCTAGCCCCTTGCGCCGAACGTTACGGCCGAGCCGCGCCGGGCCGTCGCCTGTTACGATCAGCCGTTCGCCGTCTCGGCGTGCTTCTTCCTGTACCAATACGGTGTCGGAGCCGTCGGGCATCGCCGCCCCGGTGAAAATACGGACGGCTTCGCCCGGGCGAAGAACCTTGTCGAATGGTCTGCCGGCGGCGCTTTCGCCGATCACGTATAGCGGGCCGTGCAGGTCGGCAAAACGCAGCGCATAACCGTCCATCGCGGACAAGTCGCTCGCCGGTTGCGTGCGGAGCGCTGGTACGTCGGCGGCAGCCCAGCGGCCGGCAGCGAGCCGGATCGGGGCATCCTCGTGTGCGACCGGGTCCGCCAACGCCAGCAATCGCGCAACAGCCTCATCGACCGGCAGTAGCGCTGCCATTCAGGCGGACACCTGGGTCGGGGCGTTCCAGTCGCCCGACTTGCCCCCGCGCTTCTCGAGCAGGCGGATGCCGGAGATCACCATCGCCTTATCGATCGCCTTCGCCATGTCGTAGATCGTCAGCAGGGCCACGCTCGCCGCGGTGAGCGCCTCCATCTCGACGCCGGTCTTACCCTCGGTTGCGGCGGTGGCGGTCACGGTCACGCCATCTGTCTCGGGTACGAGATCGATCGCCACCCGGGTCAACGGCAACGGATGACATAAAGGGATCACCTCACTGGTGCGTTTCGCCGCCATGATACCCGCGATGCGAGCGACGGCCAGGACGTCGCCTTTCAGCGCGGTGCCTGAGCGGATCGCATGCGCGGCCTCTGCCGACATGGCGATGTGACCGGTGGCGATTGCTTGTCGCGCGGTGACGATCTTGCCGCCGACATCGACCATGTGCGCGGCACCGCTCTCGTCGAGATGCGTCAGATTACTCATCCGACCAGCGCCCGTGTCGCCGCTTCGAGATCGTCCTGCCGCATCAGCGCCTCGCCGATCAGGAAGCATTTGATGCCATGTTCGGCCATCGCGTCGAGATCGGCGCGCGTGGTCAGACCGCTTTCGGCGACGAAGGTGCAATCCTTCGGTGCTTTCGACACCAGTTCATAGGTGCGGGCGAAATCGACGGTGAAGTCGCGCAGGTTGCGGTTGTTCACGCCGATCAGCCGCGACTTGAGCTTCAAGGCGCGCTCCATCTCCTTCGCGTCGTGGACCTCGACCAGTACGTCCATGTCGCACTCCATCGCGCTTGCCTCGATGTCGGCGAGCAGACCATCGTCGAGCGCGGCGACGATCAGCAGGATGCAGTCCGCTCCCAACCCGCGCGACTCCGGCGCTTGCCATGGATCGACCATGAAGTCCTTGCGCAGCACCGGCAGCGTGCACGCTTCACGCGCGGTGGTGAGATAGTCATCGCAACCCTGGAACCACGGCTCATCCGTCAGCACCGACAGGCATGCCGCGCCGCCGGCTTGGTACGCGGCCGCATGGGCTGGGGGATCGAAATTCTCGCGGATCAGACCCTTGGACGGGCTGGCCTTCTTGATTTCGGCAACCAACGCATAACCGGTTTGCGCCTTCGCATCGAGCGCGGCGCGGAACCCGCGCGGTTTCGTGCGCGCGGCAATGCGCTTATCCAGTTCGGCGAGCGACGTGGTCGCCTTACGCGCGGCGACGTCGGCGCGCTTGGTTTCGAGGATACGGTCGAGCACGTCGGTCATCGGTAAGCGATCCATCTGTCGAGCAGCGCATTCGCGCGCCCATCGTCGAGCGCAGCGGCGGCGGTTTCCGCGCCTTCGCTCAGGGTATCCGCGGTGCCTGCGACGATCAGCGCGGCTGCGGCGTTGAGGAGAACGGCGTCGCGGTACGGCCCGCGCTCGCCTCGCAATAACGCGCGCAGCGCGCGCGCGTTGTGGGCCGGATCGCCACCACGAATGGCGGAAAGCGGATGGCAGGGCAGGCCGGCATCCTGGGGCGTAATGCGGTCGCCGAGGCCGAGCGGCCCGATCGAGACCGCGACGCTCGATCCGGCACAGGACAGCTCGTCGAGCGAGTCCTCACCTGCGACGACGAGCGCGCGTTCGGTCCCGAGATCGCGCAGCGCTTCGGCATAGGTGATGGCGTAATCCGGGCGGGCGATGCCGATCAACTGGCGCGTCACGCGCGCCGGATTGGCGAGCGGACCCATCAGATTGAAGATCGTTCGTCGGCCGATCGCGCGCCGGATCGGCGCGAGGCGCTTCATCGCGGGGTGATGACTGGCGGCAAACAGGAACGCGATGCCGATGTCGGCAAGGCTCCCCTCGGCATCCCGCGCCGCGCGGTCGAGATCGAGGCCCAGCATCTCCAGCGTGTCGGCAGCGCCCGCTTTTGAGGAGGCTGCGCGATTGCCGTGCTTGGCAACGGGCACGCCGCACGCGGCTACGACGATCGAAACCGCGGTTGATACGTTGAGCGTGTGGTGCCCGTCGCCGCCGGTGCCGCACACGTCGATCGCGTCTTTAGGGGCGTCGATCGCGATCATCCGTTCGCGAAGCGCGCGGGCGGCGGCGGCGATTTCGATGCTGGTCTCGCCGCGGATCGCCAGACGGGTCAGAAAGTCCGTGGTGAGATCGTCCGGCGCGGCGCCATCGAGGATCGTGGCGAACGCCTCGCCAGCGCTTTCGCGCGACAGCGGCGTCTCCGGGTCGGGGAGCAGAGCGATCGTGGTCACGCGAGCGCCTTCACGTCGATGCCTGACAGTCGCACGAAGTTGGCGAGCAGCGCGTGGCCATGTTCGGTGGCGATGCTCTCGGGGTGAAACTGTACGCCGTGGATCGGAAGGGTTTCGTGCCGCACACCCATCACCGATCCATCGTCGGCGCGCGCGTTGACAATCAGGCCGGCCGGTAAATCCTCGACGATCAGCGAATGGTAGCGGGTGGCGATGAACGGGGAAGGCAAGCCTTCGAAGAGGCCGGTCCCGTCATGGGTGACGGGGGAGGTCTTACCGTGCATCAGCCCGCCGCGCACCACGCTGCCACCGAAATGCTGGCCGATCGCCTGATGCCCGAGGCACACGCCCATCAGCGGTTTGCCGGCGTCCGCGCAGGCGGCGACGAGATCGAGGCTGATGCCGGCCTCGTTGGGGGATTTCGGTCCGGGCGAGATCAGGAAACCTTGCGCGTTGCTCGCGACCGCGTCGGCGGCGGTGAGCGCATCGTTGCGCACGACCTTAACCTCGGCGCCGAGCTCCATCAGGTAATGGACGAGGTTCCAGGTGAAGCTGTCGTAATTGTCGATGACGAGGATCATGACGCTTGCCATAGCCTTTGTGACACACAGCGCAACACCGCCCCGATTTGGCCGCGTTTTCGGCGGCGTTCGGCTCTATTCCGGATGGAGCGTTTCGCCGGGTCTGAGCGTTCGGCCCGCAAGGAGATTATCACGATGGTTCGCGCCCTGATGTTCGTTGCTGCCCTGACCTTGCCGATGATGGCCGCCGCGCAGGCACCGGCTACGACCGCCAAGCCTGCCGCGCAATCGGGCGACACCATCACTGCCGCGGACGTGATGGCACGCGAGGATCACGCCGGCGTGGCAGAGCAGGCGGAGACCGGACAGCCGGTGAAGCGCATTCGCAACATCGCGCTGACCGGCACGACACCATGCCCGAAGGCGAGCACCCCGGATGAGGTGGTGGTATGTTCACGCGTTGACGAGCCGTTTCGCATCCCCAAGCCGCTGCGCGACAAGAAGCCGATCCCGGCGCAGAATCAGAGCTGGGTCAACCGCACGGCGATGATGGATCAAGTCGGTCGTGAGGCAGGTGGCCTGCCCGATACCTGTTCGCCGGTAGGCACGGGCGGGCAGACCGGGTGCACCACGCAGATGCTGCAAAACTGGACAGCAGAGCGTGTCGCCAAGCGCAATGGTCAGTCAATCGACCCGACCGCACCATAATCGCGGCATTAATCTCCTTCATGTACCGGGGCAGGATGAGTAGCCGGGGCGAACAGACATGCTGACTATCGAGACGGATACATCGCGGGCGTTGGTTCGGGCGACGCTTGAAGGGTTCCTTGAGGTGGAAGAGGTCGCCGCATTCTTCCGCCAGGAGCAGGAACTGGTCCGTTCTCTCGGGTACAGGTCGGGAGATTACGTGCTGTTGTTCGATGCGCGTAAAGCTGTAATCCAGTCGCAAGACGTGGTCGGGGCGTTCATGACGCAAATGCTGGCGGTGCCGTTGAAAGCACGTCGGGTCGCCGTGGTCGGTGGCGCGTCACTGGCGCGCATGCAGGCACAACGCGTCGCTCAGGTGCGTCAGGATGCGGCAACCTTCTCGAGCATCGAAGATGCAGAGGCGTGGCTGTTCGCACCCATTCCGGAACAGCCGCTCGCCTGATTGCCGAGCGCCGCTTCAATGCGGCGCTACTGTCCGAAGTCCGCCTCGCCCGCGCGTGCGATCGCCTCCCGTGCGGCGGCAAGCAGGGCACCCGCCTTCGCCTCGCACTCGCGCTGTTCGTAAGCAGGCACCGAGTCGGCGACGATGCCGGCTCCGGCTTGGACATGCATCACGCCATCCTTGACGATGGCGGTACGCAGCACGATGCACGAATCCATCGACCCGTCCGGTGAGAAATAGCCGACGCCGCCGGCATAAGCGCCGCGCACCGTGCCTTCGAGTTCGGCGATGATCTCGCACGCACGCACCTTTGGAGCGCCGCTGACGGTACCCGCAGGAAAGCCCGCGAACAGCGCGTCGAGCGCATCGGACTCGGGAGCCAGTTCGCCCACCACGTTCGAGACGATGTGCATGACGTGGCTGTAGAACTCGGTCGTGTAGCTTGCGGTCACCTGGACGCTACCCGCCTTTGCGACCCGGCCGACGTCGTTGCGGCCAAGATCGAGCAGCATAAGATGCTCGGCACGCTCCTTGGCATCGGCGAGCAGGCTGGTGCGATTGGCCTCGTCCTCGGCCGCAGTCTTGCCGCGTGGGCGGGTGCCGGCGATCGGGCGTATCGTGATCTCCCCATCGCGCACGCGGACGAGGATCTCCGGCGACGAACCGATCAGCGCAAAGCCCGGCAGATCGAGATGGTAGAGAAAGGGTGACGGGTTGATCCGACGAAGCGAGCGATACAGCTCGAACGGCGGCAACGGGAACGGCGCGGTGAAGCGCTGCGCCAGTACGACCTGGAAGATGTCACCGGCGACGATGTACTCGCGCGCCCGCTCGACCATCTCCGTGTAGCGGCCTGCTGGCAATGTCGGCGTGAGCGCGAGGTCGGGCAGATCGTTCGCCCGCACCGGCGCGGGCAGGGTGGTGGTGGCGAGCCGCGCGGCGGTCGCGTCGATCCGCTCCGCTGCCTCGACGACGATCGCGTGCGCGTCGCGCGTCGGGTCGGGCCAGACCGGCGCGACCACGAACAGCGCGTCGGCCAGCCGGTCGAAGATCAGGATCACGGTCGGACGCACGAAGATCATGTCGGGCAGGCCAAGCGGATCGGCTGTCGGGCGCGGCAGCGTCTCGACCAGACCAACGGTTTCGTACCCGAAGTAGCCGACCAGACAGGCAAGTGCGCGGGGCAGTTCCGCAGGCACATCCATCCGGCACGACGCGACGAGATCACGCAATGCCGCGAGCGTCGTCTTCTCGGCGGGGGCGAACGCCTCCCGATCGGTCAGCCAGTGGGGATTGATCTCCGCCGCTTGTCCGCGTGCGCGGAACACCAGATCGGG
Organism: Sphingomonas sp. BAUL-RG-20F-R05-02; assembly: GCF_022662305.1. Lineage (GTDB taxonomy): Bacteria > Pseudomonadota > Alphaproteobacteria > Sphingomonadales > Sphingomonadaceae > Sphingomonas. The sequence continues at coordinate 803,900 of NZ_JAKNQH010000001.1, read as the reverse complement.
TGCGAGGCCGATCAGGCTGTGCCGCCCGCGTGTCTCGCCACCCTCCACCGATTCGAGCAGGAAGTCGCCCCGGCCCGGCTCGATCAACTTCAGCGCGGCGGCGACCGGAGTTTCTGTATCGGCGATCTGGCGCCGCCACAGCAGGGCAGGCCGCCCGGCGCCAAGCGCCGCGATCGCCGCTGCCGTGCCGTCATCGCGATCAGGGCTGATCGGTCGTCTCCTGCCCGAGCATTGCTGCCTTGAGTTTGGCGAGACCGGCGGCGTCGACCTTCGCCTTGACCGTGCCGCGCACCGCTTTGACGAATTGCTGCACATACTCGCCGCCGACCGCCTTGCCGACGTCCGACTGGGTCGCGGCGATGATGTCGGGGCGATTGGCGGCGTTGCCCCGGTCGATCCGATCGAGCCAGATCACGAACCAGCCGTTGTTGCCGGGCGCCGCGATCACCTTGGCCGAGTGCGCCGCCATGCCGAACATCAGCGCGAGCGGCGCCGGAACGCCACCCTGCGCAGCGGCTAGTTCCGCACGCGACTTGTCGAGCGGCTGGATCGGCGGCAGCTTCAGCCCGGTGGCGGCCACCGCCTTGGCGAGCGGCGTGCCGGCGTTAGCCTGCGCCACCACCTTGCGCGCGACATCACCCGCAGCCTTGGCGGCACGTTCCATCGTCAGATCGTGCGCGACCGCGTCGTGAATGGCGGCAAGTGGCGGCGGCGCGGCGGGGAACACCTTGGCGGTCGACACGACGGCGAAAGTGTCGGCGTCGATCGGCACCAACTGCGGTGCGTCGCCCGGCTGGCTGGCGAACCCGGCGTCGACGATCGCCTTGGCCGCCGGCGGTACCTTCGCATCGGGATGCGCTGGATCGGCGCCGCTCGCCACCACGGGAGGGGAGGTTTCCGCCGTCAGCTTTTGCCGCGTGACGAGCTGATCGAATGTGGCATGGTTCGAGATCGCATCATCGAGCGCGTCATGGATCTTGCGAAGCTGATCGTTCTTCTTCTGCGTGGTGAGTTGCTCGCGCAGTTGCTGCGTCGCGGCGGCGAGCGATACCTCGCCGCGATCGTCGAAGCTGTCGACGCGGCCGACCACATAGCCGAGCGTGCCCTTGACCGGTCCGACCACCGCGCCCTTGGCGGCGGCGAAGACGGCATCGGCGAACGCGTCGGAGGTCTGGGCGGCGATCGCGCTCTTTTCCGCCGCCTTCAGCGTCGCGGGTTCGAGCCCGGCGGCACGCGCGGCGGCGTCGATCGGCGTGCCCGACTTGACCTTCGCGGCCAGCGCGTTCGCAGCGGCGGCATCGCCGACGATAACGCGCGTGACGGTACGGCGCTGCACCGCACGGAAGTTCGCGATCTGCGCCTGATAGGCCTTGGCGATTTCGGCATCGCTGACCGTGACTGGATCGGTCAGCGTCTTGGCGGAGACATTGGCGTAGCGGATCGTACGCCGCTCGGGCACCGAATAGCGGGCCGCATTGGCCTTGTAATATGCAGCAAGGTCGGCATCGCTCGGTGCGGGGCCGGTGGCAAGCGCGGCACTCGGGATCACTGCGATCTGTGCGTGCCGCTTCTCTAGCAGCAACCCGGCATAGATCTGCGCGATCGACTTCGGCACGGGCGTATTTTCGGCTTGCAGCGGCGTGACGAGCAACTGCGCCATCATGCCCTGCTTCATATCGGCGCGCAGAGCGGCATCGGTCTGATGCGATTGTCTCAGCGCGCGGTCGTAGGCGTCCTGGCTGAACTTTCCGTCCGGCCCCTGCAACTGCGGGATGCTGGCGATCCGCCCGTCGACCAGCCGATTGCTGATGACCATGCCCTGCTTATGCCCGAACACTTCCAGCGAGATCGTGTCGACAAGGCGATTGAACACACCGTCGACGCCGCCGCCGGTGACATATTGCGCCATGTCGACGTTCGGGTTCTGCTGGCGATACGCTTCAAGCTCGCGTTGCGCGCGGGAGCGCACGTCATTCGCGCTGATCTTCTGGCCACCGACGCTGGCGAGCGAATCGCCCGAGTTGGCGCTGCTGACCGCACCGCCCATCACGCCGGTCACGTCGCTGAGCAGGAACATCAGCGCGAGCACGATCAGCCCGCCGATGGTGATGACGACGCCAACCTTGGAGTGGGTCAGGCGACGAAAGAAACTGAGCATAAGGGCGATGGGCCGATCTATTGAAGGCGAACTCGGCGGCTGCTTTACGGGCGGAGGCGTGCCGCTTCAAGCTTGTGCCGCTCACCAAGCACGTTATCGCACTGCAACAAACATCGAAAAAGGGAACGCTCGCGATGGCGCGGAGGAAATTGGTCGCCGGCAACTGGAAGATGAACGGCGATCTTGCCGCGCTCGCCGAAATCGACGCCATCGCTGCGGCGGCGGTCGCGAACCCTGCGGTGGACGTCGGCATCGGCGTGCCGGCGACCCTGATCGGGCCGGCGCACGCCCGCGCACCAAGGCTGGCGATCGGCGCGGAAGACGTTCACGCGGTCGACCACGGTGCGTTCACGGGCTCCATTTCAGCGCCGATGGTCCGCGAGGCGGGGGCCAGCTTCGCGATCGTCGGGCACAGCGAGCGGCGGGCCGGGTGCGGTGAGACCGACGCCGATGTCAAAGCCAAGGCGGAGGCGTTGCTGCGCCATGGACTCGCCGCGATCCTGTGTGTCGGTGAAACGTCGGATCAGCGGAACGCAGGCAAAGCGGTGGCGACGGTGACCGGGCAGGTACGCGCATCGATGCCGTGGGGCGCGGCCTCGGGCTGGCTCTCCGTCGCTTATGAGCCGATCTGGGCGATCGGCAGTGGCCATACCCCGACGCTGGAGCAAATCTCCGCCATGCATGGCGCGATCCGCGCGATGCTGACCGAACTGCTCGGCGCCGATGCAGCGTCGATGCGGGTGCTGTACGGCGGCTCGGTCACAGCCGAAAATGCCACCGAGCTACTCGGTGGGCCTGACGTAGACGGTGCTCTGGTCGGCGGAGCGAGCCTGACCGCGGCCAAGTTCGTGCCCATCATCGAAGCCGCAGCCGCGCTGACCTAGCGCGCGCTCACGTGCCGTACCGGGTGCGGAGCATCCCCCATGCTGCGCGTAAACCCAGCGCCTCGCCACCTTTTGGGCGACCGGCTTTGCGAGAGGGTCGCCACGCGAATGTGTCGAGATGGGCCCAGGCGGTGCCCTCCGGCACGAAGCGGCGAAGGAACAAGGCGGCGGTCACCGCACCTGCAAAGCCGCCATCGGGGGCGTTGACCATGTCGGCGATGTCGGAACTCAGCATCTCGTCATAACCGTCCCACAGCGGCATGCGCCACAGCGGGTCTTCGCTGGCGGTGCCGGCGGCGAGCAGCGCCTCGGCGAGCGCATCGTCGTTGACGAACGTGGCGGGCAGATCAGGGCCAAGCGCTACGCGTGCCGCGCCGGTGAGCGTCGCGAAATCCAGGATCAGTTCGGGCGTATTTTCGCCCGCGCGGGTGAGCGCGTCGCCGAGGATCAGGCGGCCTTCCGCATCGGTGTTGGTGTTTTCCACCGTGATGCCCTTGCGTGTGGCGAGGACGTCGCCCGGGCGGAAGGCGTTGCCGGCGATGCTGTTTTCGACCGCCGGGATCAGCAGATGCAGGCGCACCGGCAGATGCGCGTCCATGATGAGGCGAGCGAGCGCGAGCGCATGGCCCGCGCCGCCCATGTCCTTCTTCATCAGCCGCATGCCGGAGGAGGGCTTGATGTCAAGCCCGCCCGAATCGAAGCATACGCCTTTGCCGATAACGGCGATGCGCGGATGCGCCGGGTTGCCCCATTCGAGTTCGATCAGCCGCGGTTCGCGACCCTGTGCAGCAGCCTGACCGACAGTGTGGATCATCGGATAACCGCTGGCGAGCGCACTTCCTTTGGTGATGGCGAGCGTGGCGCCGTGCGTGTCGGCCAGCGTCCTGGTTTCGGCTTCCAGTTCGGCGGGACCGAGATCGGCGGCGGCGGTGTTGACGAGATCGCGCACACTGGCCGTCGCGCGGGCGAGCGCCACCGCTTCCGCTATCCGCGCGGGCTCCGTCGTCAACAATATGCGGCCGGGTACGCGATCCGCCGGCTTGTAGCGGGTGAAAACGTGCTGGGCGAGCGCCCAGCCAAGCAGCGCCGCGCCCACACCCGCACCATCAACCCGGTAGCTGCCATCGGGCAGTGTCTCCGCAAGGTTCGCCAGATCCCACGTGCCGAGCGGTACCTTGCTGACGCACAGCAGCACCGACCAGTCTTCGGCGTCCTCTCCCGGGAGAATCAGGCTGGCGCCAGGTTTGCCGTCGATCCGGGCAGCATCGAGCGCTGCGCGAACCCGGGGCGGCTGCGCGGATCGCCAATCGTCGAGGCCTTGCCTGGCGATCACGTGGATGGTGCGCGCGCTCTGCCCGCGATCGGGCTGGAGCAGAAGGGCGGGATCGTAGGTCATTGGCTCGGCATCACCAAAAATTGTTCGTAGCGCCCGGTGTCGCCGGGTTCGGCATAGGTCGCGATGTTAAGCGTGCGATCGGCGAACACCGCGCGATAGTTCCGGTTGACGAAGCCGCCGCGCAGCTTGGGCGGTTGCGCGAGTTCGAAGCTCTTCGGCTCGCCAAGCGGGCCGAGCGTCGCCTTGTAATCGGCAAGCGCGGTGGGGGTGAAGTAATAGTTCGAATCGTCCGTCATGGTGTTGCGGTCGAGCGTCCCCATGCGCAGCATCTCGTAAAGGCGGAGCGCCTTTGCAGTGTTGGCGACTTCGGCGCGCTGGGCTTGCGAAGGCGGCAGGATTACGTCCGCGATCTTGCCCGCGATATCGGTGAATGCGCCGCTGAAATCAGCGTTGACCAGCACCACCACGGCCGCCTTGTCGTCCGGGAAGACGGTGTTTTCGGACAGGAAGCCGACCGCCTCACCGCTATGTTCGATATAGGCGTGGCCGGCCTGCTCATGCGCGGAAACACCGAGGCCGTAGCCGTTGGTGGTGCCGTCGGCCAGCTTCACCGGGGTTTCCTGCGTAATCCAGTCCTCCGCCGGGAGCAGCGTGCGGTTCATGCGCGCGATGTCCCATTTGGCAAGGTCGCTCGCCGACATCGCCAGTTCGCCGGCGGCGAACAACCAGCCGGGCGCGGCGGGTCGCTCTGGCCGCACCGGGCCGAGCGCGAAGCGTTGATAACCCTGTGGATACCCTGGACCGTTGGCCTTGTCCTGATCGACCGGATCCATGCCGAGCGGCGTGAATACATGCAGCTTCAGGAAGTCGAGCAGCGGCATCCCGGCGACTTTTTCGACAATCAGGCCGGCGACGACATAGCCGGTGTTGGAATATTGCCACTTGGTGCCGGGGGTAAAGTCGAGCGGCTTCTTCGCCCAGCGGTCGAGGATTTGCTGCGGGGTAACGGGATTACGCATTGCGGCGAAGCTGTAATCCTGCGGCCAGTAATCCTGTAGACCGGAGGTATGGCTGAGCAGTTGCCGAATGGTGATGACATCGCCGTCGCTGACACCGGGCACGTACTTCGAAACGTGATCGTCGAGGCTGAGCTTGCCCTCGTCCTCCAGCAACAGCATAGCGGCAGCGGTGAATTGTTTGGAGATCGAGGCGATCGGATATTTCAGGTCCGCACGCGCTTGCGGTATCGTCTCGGATTGCTTGCCGTAAGCTTTTGCGAAAACCGTATTGCCGCCACGCACGATCGCGATCGAGGCGGAGGGGACGCCAGTGCGGGCGAGGCTCTGCGTGACGATCGCATCGACCTTTGCCGCTTCGCTTGGCGTCAGATTTTGCGCGTAAACCGGTGTGGCTAACGCCAGCAAAGCGGTGGCTAACGGCAGGCTAATCTTCATTCGTCATCCTCTAACGGCCCTTCGCGGAAGGGAAAACGTGACACCCGCATCACCGCCTGCACTTGCGGAGCGCGCGCGAAGTTGGACGGCGCGATAAAGCCGCGGCCGTCCCACGGTATCTTGACGCCGAGCTGTTGGTAACATTCGTCGAGATATTCCGAACAGAAATATTCTTTGTTGGGCTGGATCATGCGCGGCAGTCGCACACCGAATAGGCCCAGGCCGATCCGCAGCGCGATCCTGACGAGTTGGCCGGCGTCGAACGGACAGCCGAGCTGATCGGTGGCGAAGCCGCTCATCCTGCGAAACTGCTCCGCGCTCGCCCCCGCCACCACATCGTGACGGGCGACGACGACCTTGCCGTTGAAGGGTTTGTCGTGCGGCTGGAAATCGGTGATCCAACGGCTCAGCGGCACGACGCGCACACCGATCTTCTGAACGGCCTCCATCACGAACACGCGGTCGATCTCGTCGAGGCGGACGATCATGGCGATGTGGCTCCACGGGCTGCGGGTCGCCCACTGGATCACGCGCGAGAACGCCTGATTGCCTGAGCAGATCAGCAGATCACCGGTGCGGACGCCCGCGCGGACCGCCGCATAGCGTTGCGGTGTCCAGTCCTTGAGCGCTTCGGCCGGGGTCGTCACGCGGGGAGGGGAACCCCGTACAGATCGTGTTCGTCGGCATCCTCAATCTCGACCCGCACGATATCGCCGGCGGCGAGGTGGGCGGCGTCGCGCAGGAACACCTCGCCGTCGATCTCGGGTGCGTCGGCCTGCGAGCGGCCGGTCGCGCCTTCCTCACCCACCTCGTCGATGATGACGTCGAGCGTGCGGCCGATCTTGGCCTGCAACTTCTCCGCCGAGATGCGCGCGGTGAGTTCCATCAGGCGGGCGTAGCGCTCCTCCTTGATCTCCTCCGGCACGTGGTTGGGCAGCGCGTTGGCGACGGCACCCTCGACCGGTTCGAAACGGAACGCGCCGACCCGGTCGAGCCGCGCCTCCTCCAGCCAGTCCATCAGATAGGCAAAATCATCCTCGGTCTCACCGGGGAAGCCGACCACGAAGGTCGAGCGGATCGCGATATCGGGGGCGATCGTGCGCCAGTGCTTGATGCGCTCGAGCACCTTGGTTTCGTTGGCGGGGCGCTTCATCAGCTTGAGGACGTTGCGGCTGGCATGCTGGAACGGAATGTCGAGGTACGGGAGGATCAGCCCCTCCGCCATCAGCGGGATGACCTGATCGACGTGGGGGTAGGGGTAGACGTAATGCAGCCGCACCCATGCGCCCAGACGCCCAAGTTCGCGCGACAGGTCTGTCATGTGCGCGCGGACTTCATTGCCCTTCCAGTCACGCGGCTGGTGGCGGATATCGACGCCGTATGCCGAAGTATCCTGGCTGATGACGAGCAGTTCACGCGTGCCCGCCGCGATCAGCTTCTCCGCCTCGCGCAGGATCGCGTCGGGGCGACGACTGACGAGATCGCCACGCAGCGCCGGGATGATGCAGAACGAGCAGCGGTGGTTACAGCCCTCGCTGATCTTCAAATAGCTGTAATGGCGCGGGGTGAGCTTCAGCCCGCTGTCCGGCACCAGATTGAGGAACGCGCTCGGCGGCATCGGCGCCGCTTCGTGGACCGCGCCGACCACTTCCTCATACTGATGCGCGCCGGTGACGGCGAGGACGTTCGGGAAGCGCGCGCGGATCGTCTCAGCTTCCTTGCCCATGCAGCCGGTAACGATGACGCGGCCGTTCTCGGCGATGGCCTCGCCGATGGCTTCCAGCGACTCTTCCTTGGCGGAATCGAGAAAGCCGCAGGTGTTGACCAGCACCACGTCCGCGCCCGCATAATCGGGCGACATCTGATAGCCGTCGCTGCGCAGCTTGGTGAGGATACGCTCGCTGTCGACCAGGTTCTTGGGACAGCCAAGCGAAACCATGCCGACACGCGGCGGGGAGGGGAGGATCGTTGCCATGGGAGCGCGCCATGTAGGGGATCGGGGGAGGATTTGCCAGTGTCGTGGAATTGCGGTGGGCCGGGGGGTGAGTGCTTGCGTCTCTGCGGCATCCGTAGATCGCGGGTCGCACGGGCCTGTCGCCTGATCGCATAAGACGCCGTAGCTGGACTCCGCGTCCGGCGAATAGTGCACGTCGGTTACAGAGTGTTCGTCCTCTGCCGGTGAAGGCCAGGGATCAGGTACGAAACCGTCGCCGTGGATCGGCAGGCTTACGGTACATCTTGGCGCGTACACGCATCGGAAGCGCTCTTCGCATCGCACAACTACCCTGCTCGGCGCGGTTAGGGCAATCGCACTGGTGCGGCTGATGGCTTTCGCAAATGCTATGCCTGCAACCTGCTCGTCTGATACGAGGAACTTGGTGATCTCGCTCTGGCACGCGAGCAGGAGTTTCAGATGAAGCGTTGGCAGCAGATCGGGAAAGAGCGGGAGCATCAGGACAGGGCTGAGCAGTGCCACGGAGTCGCACAGCGATGAGCGATGCCGTTGCGGGACCGTGCCCTGCGGCGGCAAAGGAGGAGTGGGCTCTGGTACCACACCCCGACACGCCGTCCGGCGCGGTCGAGTACGTCCACGCGTCCATCAGGCAGAGCGAATATGGCTTGGATCTCGCCTACGTCATCGGGTGCCCGACCGATCGACTCGTCGTGCCGGCAGCCGTCATGCCCGCCCGCGCGGATGGCCTGTGGCGTAGCACCTGCCTCGAACTGTTCGTGAAGACCTGCACGTCTGGTTATCTCGAGTTCAATTTTTCCCCATCCAGCGCGTGGGCGGCATATCGTTTCACCGATTACCGCACCGGCATGGCGAAGATGCCGCTTGATGTAGCGCCGCGCATCATGGTGAGCGACGACGGCGATGCGCTGATCGTCATCGCGCGAATTGCTCCGCCACTGTCGGTCGCGAGTATGGCCGGCCTCAGCGCGGTGATCGAGGAGGCCGACGGCACCAAATCCTACTGGGCGCTCGCGCATGGCGACGGGCCACCGGATTTCCACAACGCCGAGGGGTTCGTCGCCGCGCTGCCAGCGCCCGCCTAGCGCGTTGCCGCTGCCACCGCGAGCGGAACGATCACCGCGTCCTCGATAAAGCCGGTGATGGCCTGTCCGCCGCCGCCCTGCATCGCGCGCATCCGCAGCCGCCAGCTCACATAAGCGGCGGCCGCCGCGGTGCCACCGGCTAGCGCCGCGCCGAGCCAGCGCTTGTCGCGGGGCGCTACCGCCGCCCCCGCCAGCGCGGCGTTGACGGTGCGAACCACCACGGCGGGGGTGATCACGCGATCCGGCGCACTCGCCTGCTTGTCGCCGGCAAGTTCGTACGCCGCGAGTGCCATCGTGCCGGCGGAGATCAACGGGCTCGCCAGAAATTCGGGAGCGGCGCTGTCCTTCGGCAGCTTGCCGGTGCGTGCGGCGTTCGCCACAGCAGCAAGCGGCGTCATCGCGCGCGAGCCGGCGACCAGACCCATCAGGACAGAGCGTAACATCGTGTTTCCTTCCTTGTTGCGGGCTGAACCCGCCAAACAGGTTTTCGCTCCGTCGGTGTGGTGCGGAGTTGCTGCGGCCTGCGGGCATTTCGGTTGGCGGATGCCCGACAATGCTTGACCCATCATCCTTGCCCGGCGAAGGCTAGCCCATGGTCGCGGGCGGCGTGCAATGGGATTTCGGCCGTCACCGGGAGGCACGGACGGGAGTGATATTGCAGTGAACTTCGGAATCGATCGCCTCCTCGCCGATCCAGTTCTGCGCAAGCCTCTGGAGGGCAAACGCGTCGCGCTGCTTGCGCACCCCGCTTCGGTGACGGCGGATTTGACGCATTCGCTCGACGCGCTGGTCGCGTGCGGGCTGAACATATCGGCGGTGTTCGGGCCGCAACATGGCGTGCGCGGCGACCTTCAGGATAATATGATGGAGTCTCCGGACTTCACCGATCCCACATACGGCATGCCGGTGTTCAGCCTGTATGGCGAAGTGCGCAGGCCAAGTGCGGAATCGATGCAGACCTTCGATGTCATGCTGGTCGATCTTCAGGACCTTGGCACGCGGATCTACACCTTCATTACCACGCTGCGCTACGTGTTGGAGGCTGCGGCCGAACACGGCAAGACGGTCTGGGTACTCGATCGGCCCAATCCCGCCGGCCGCCCGATCGAGGGACTGACGCTGCGCGCGGGTTGGGAGAGCTTCGTCGGTGCGGGCGCGATGCCGATGCGACATGGCCTGACGATGGGGGAACTGGGTGGCTGGTTCATCAAGACGCTGGGTCTCGACGTCGACTACCGTGTGATTGCGATGGATGGCTGGGCGCCGGACGCCGCGCCGGGCTTCGGCTGGCCTGTGGACCGGGTGTGGATCAACCCCAGCCCGAACGCGCCCAACCTCAACATGGCGCGCGCATACCCCGGCACGGTGATGCTGGAGGGGACGACGCTGTCGGAAGGACGCGGCACGACGCGGCCACTCGAACTGTTCGGAGCGCCCGATCTCGATGCCAAGGCGGTGATTGCCGGGATGCACCGGCTCGCGCCGGAGTGGCTCGCCGGCTGCGCGCTGCGCGACATCTGGTTTCAGCCGACCTTCCACAAGCACGTCGGCGAATTGTGTAACGGCGTGCACATCCATGCCGAGCGGCGGTTCTACGATCACGCCGCTTTCAGGCCGTGGCGATTGCAGGCGCTTGCGTTCAAGGCGATTCGCGCCATCGCGCCCGACTATCCGCTTTGGCGCGACTTCCCCTACGAATATGCGTTCGGGAAACTGCCGATTGACGTCATCAACGGCGGTCCTGCGCTGCGAGAGTGGGTGGACGAATCGGGTGCTCTACCCGGCGATCTCGACGCGCTCACCGCGCCGGATGAAGCCGCCTGGGCGCTGGAAAGCGCAGCCTTCCACCTTTATTCAGGTTAATTGCGCCACCCGCCGCGCCGCAGCGCCATTTTGTCACAAAAGCTTATGATCTTGGTCATAACGCGCGCAGTAGCGTGAGCATCTTGGAACACTTGGTGGCAAGGGCGGGTCTGCACCTATGGAGTCGAATGTTCATTATTATGCACGGCGTGCCATGCAGGAGAATGTCGCGGCACGTACTGCCGTAACCGAGGAAGCACGCAAACGCCGCCTTGAACTGGCGCAGATGTTCGAGGCGAAGCTCGTCGCGATTCGTGGCTGATTACGGTACGGAGAAGCTTTGAGCGAGGTGTACGGTAGCGTGGGCGCAGCGTCCCCGCACCGTTTTGCATCCAGCACTGATGGATGCGGGGGGCGGGGGCCGGCAGTTCGCGCCGCCACTAAAGCGACCGGATCCTAGCGATATACGTCCAGCAACGCCCCGACATAGTCCGGGTCGCGGCCGGTCAGTTCAGGCGCAACATGAGCGCGTCGCGCCCCATCGACCGCGCTGCCATAGATGAAGCCCGAAACCGGATAGGTGGTGCTGCCGAGTCCGTCCATGTCGCGGTACCACACCTTCACCTCTCGCCACGTGTTGTCGGCGGAAACGTCGGTCAGCGTCACGTCCTGTTCGGCGTGGCCGCGTCTGCCATTCTGGCGCGACCAGTTGGCGTGGGTCACCATCACCACACGCGGATCGACGATCCGGCTGATGACCGCGACATGCCCCATCGGCAGTCGCGACGTCTTTGAGAACACGATGACCGAACCGACCCGGGGGACGTCGCCGCGTTGATAGTGGCCGGCGGCTTTGGACCACCACGTCCAGGCATCGCCGTAGATCTGGATGCCCGAGGCTGCGCGCGCGAACGGCACGCACTCCCCGACATAATCGAGAAGAGAACCCGCACAAAGCGGGGACCCCGCCAAAAGCGCGGCTGAGCAAGCCAACAGGCGAAATACACATCGCATACAGGCACCTTACAAGGCACCCCCCAACCGCCGGGTAAGCGAAGCTGGTTTAAAAGCAGGTTACCAAACCGAAGCAAACTCTAACCGTCCGGCGCTTGGCGCTTGTTGACTGTCGTTCCGATCGACAAGAGCGCCGAGTACATCGGTCAGGTTCATGATCGTCGCTACCGGCGTAAGCTACTCTGTAAGGTCGTACGGTCCGACCAAGACTAGGATCACATGCGCATGGATGTACTGAAGGTCGACATGCCGCATCGCCAGCAGAAGCCGCTGAACAAGCGAACAATCAGCGGCCAGCTTGACCCGTCATTGCGCCTTCGACTGGATGATCCGTCCGCACCGAGCGCGGGACAAAAGGCTGCCTGTGACACTAGCTGCGCCGAACCATCGATCCGGCCGCCCCCGCAGGTCGGCGTTGCAATTGCCTCGTCCGGCACCTGATACGGTGCTGCGTCGCACCGGTGTAGTCTATCGGCGCTCGTAAACGCCGGATGTGCGACCGGATCTAGCAGGCAGAGCAACTGGAGACGAAATTGATCCGGTCAGGCGTGATCGCGCGCGCTCGCCCGCGCTTCAAGCAGGCTCCACAAACCGCGATGTTGGGCAAACACCTGCTCTGCGCCAAATGCGATCGCGCGCTGTGTCGCAGGCGTATCGCCGAGCGTCGCGGCGAGCGCGGCGATGCCGTCCATGTCGGGCAACTCGCGGGGGGGTACCATCACACCGAAGCGCTCTGCTGCGGCGTCGAGCACGCCGCGAATTGCGCGCCAGTCGAGGATCAGCGCGAGCGCGGCGCCGATCGCGCAGCCCTTGCGGCTGGAGCGGGCGAGCATATCGAAGGCGTGGCGCTGATTGGCGAACGCCGCGTCGGCCTCGGCCTGACCTGGCGTGGAGGGCAGCGGCCCGGCGGCCGCCGTCAGGTGCGCGAGATACGTGCGTTCGGCGGTGAAAGCCTGCGTGACGGCGGCGAACCACTCGGCGGCAGTGTCATCGTCGGGCAGTGCAACCTGATCGAACAGATAGCGACCATGAATCGTGCAGATCGCGTGAATCGCGTCCGCCAGATCTCGTTTGGCGGCGGCAGGCGTGACGAGCGTCGCGACCAGCGGGTGCGCGGCGCTGCCATCTGTCGCTGCCAGGGCGGCGAGTACTTGCCACACGCCCTCGGCGCGGTTCGTTGATGCGGCTTGTAACGCCATTGATGTCTGCCCCTGTCCGGACCGTAATGGCCGCCTGCCGCACGGTTTGCCCGTCGGGTTTATACGAAGCACGTAAAGACGTGGTTTAAAGCGGTTTAAGCCTGTCTCAACCTACTCGTGTAATCAGAACGGCGGCGATGCCGGAAACGCTGGCGCCGGTTCGGCGTGCGGCAAAGCCGATCCTCACGGCCGCCGGCACCGTCAGATTGGCGAGCAGTAAGGCATTGATCTGTAACGCTTGTCCGGTGCGGATCACGCGATCTATGGCGTCGCGAATAGCGCCTTGGGATGACCCGTCGAATAGGCTGGCGAACGGCACCGCCGCGAGTGCGTCGGTGCGAAGGTTGCACCATGCGGCCAGAGAGGATGATCCGCTTTCGAGCCGCCCGCGCAAATCGATCCGGACTGGAGCTATTGCGTCACTGGCCGTAATCGCTTCATCCAGTGCCGCACGTTCGGCCATTTCGGCATCGCCAGCGGCATCGCGCGCGACGAGCATCACACCGCCGGGCCAGGCATCGATCAGCAAGGTCATGCTCTCGATCAACGGCGCACGTGACGGCAGATCGAGCGAGACAGCGACGCCTGTTCGGGAAACGCGATCGATCCCGGCGGCGAGTTGCGTCTGAACGTATTCCGGTACGATCCGCACCAGCGCACGGCCGATCTCCGCGAGATCACCGAAATCGCGGCGAGCGGTATCGCTGGCGGCGATGATCTGTTGGCGGTCGTTGGCGATAAGCACCCGATCCTCGACCCGTTCCAGCACGGCCGCAAGATCGGGACCGCAGCCTTGGCCGGAGAAATGCGGCGCGCACAGCGCATCCATGATTTCAACCGAGGTGAGCACCAGTCGGGGGCGACCACGGTGAAGGATATAGACCGGCGTTCGCGCGGCGCGGTCCTGCCAATAGCCGAAGTGACGGACGAGATCGGAAGACGTAACGATTTGACGGGGAGGTGGAACCGGATCGAGCATAGCGACGGCTTACGGGATCGGCGGTAGTTTACGATGACTCCGCGCCGGAACGGAGCAAGTCACGGCAATTTCATGATTTGCCGTCAGGATACGCGAAGGCCGCGCCAGTTGCCCGGCGCGGCCTTCCACTGTTCGTCAGCTTGATTACTGGTCGAGGAACGAGCGCATCTTGCGGCTGCGGCTCGGGTGCTTGAGCTTGCGCAGCGCCTTCGCCTCGATCTGGCGGATGCGCTCGCGCGTGACCGAGAACTGCTGGCCGACTTCCTCCAGCGTGTGATCGGTGTTCATGCCGATGCCGAAGCGCATCCGCAGCACGCGCTCCTCACGCGGGGTGAGCGACGCCAGCACGCGGGTGACGGTTTCCTTGAGATTGGCCTGGATCGCGGCATCGACCGGGATGATCGCGTTCTTGTCCTCGATGAAGTCACCCAGATGCGAATCCTCCTCGTCGCCGATCGGCGTTTCGAGAGAGATCGGCTCCTTGGCGATCTTCATCACCTTGCGGACCTTTTCGAGCGGCATCGACAGACGCTCGGCCATTTCCTCGGGCGTAGGCTCGCGGCCCTGCTCGTGGAGGAACTGGCGGCTGGTGCGCACCAGCTTGTTGATCGTCTCGATCATGTGGACCGGAATGCGGATCGTCCGCGCCTGATCCGCGATCGAGCGGGTGATCGCCTGACGGATCCACCACGTCGCATAGGTCGAGAACTTGTAGCCGCGGCGATACTCGAACTTGTCGACCGCCTTCATCAGGCCGATGTTACCCTCCTGGATCAGATCCAGGAATTGCAGCCCACGGTTGGTGTACTTCTTGGCGATCGAGATGACGAGCCGCAGGTTTGCCTCGACCATCTCCTTCTTGGCGATGCGCGCTTCGCGCTCACCCTTCTGGACCATGTTGACGATACGGCGGAACTCGCCAAGCGCCATGCCGGTTTGTTGCGAGATTTCCGAAATCTCGTTGCGGATACGGTCGGCGGCGTCGCTTTCGTTGGCGACGAAGGCGGCCCACTTCTTGTCGACCTTGGCCGCGCTCGACGGAAACGCCTCGTCGAGTTCGTGACCAATGTAGCGATCAAGGAAGTCCTTGCGGCTGACCTTGTGACGCTCGGCCAGACGCAGCATCTGCCCACCGAGCGCGGTGAGGCGGCGGTTGAAGGCGTAGAGCTGATCGACGAGATATTCGATCTTGGCGTTGTGGAACTGGACGCTCTCGACCTCGGCGGTGAGTTCCTCGCGCAGCTTCTGGTACTTGCGCTCATCCGCCGCCGACAGTTCGCCGCCCGCGCTCATCTGGTCGAGACGCTGCTGCTGCATCTTAGAAAATTTCTTGTAGATCGCCGTGATGTTGGCGAACCGCTCGAGCGCGATCGGCTTGAGCTGCTCCTCCATCTGCGCAAGGCTGAGGGTATTGTCCTCCTCCTCGTCGTCCGACGGGCGCGGGGTGCGCCGCTCGGTCATCGAATCCTCGTCCTCGTCGGCGGAAGCCTCCTCGGGCTCTTCCTCTTCCTTGAACGAAGGGCCGGCGGTCTTCTCGCTGATCTCGCCGTCGGCCTCTTCACCGTCCTCGGTCAGGCTCTCGGGCGCGGGATCCTTGGAGAGCATCGCGTCGAGATCGAGGATCTCGCGAAGCTGCATCGTGCCTTCGTTGAGTGCGGTCGACCAATCGATGATCGCGTTGAAGGTGATCGGGCTTTCGCACAGCCCCAGGATCATCGTGTCGCGACCCGCCTCGATCCGCTTGGCGATGGCGATCTCGCCCTCGCGGCTAAGCAGCTCGACCGCACCCATCTCGCGCAGGTACATGCGGACGGGGTCGTCGGTGCGGTCGACGACCTCCTTCTTCTTGACGTCGATATTGGGCGCGCTTTCCTCGGCGGCATCCGCCGGTTCGGCCTCGTCCTCGGGCTGATCCTCCGTTTCGCCGTCTTCGCCCTGCTCGTCATTCTCGACGATGTTGATGCCCATCTCGTTCAGCGCGGACATCACATCCTCAAGCTGATCGGACGACATCTGATCCTGCGGCAGCGCCTCGTTGAGCTGCTCGTAGGTGATGTAGCCGCGCTTCTTCGCACGGGCGACAAGCTTCTTGATCGAAGCATCGTTGAGGTCGATCAACGGCGCGTCGCCACCCTCGTTGGTGTCGGAAACGTCCGCCATGTCGGTCTTAGCCATCAATTGCCCTCGGCTCTAATCATTCTGGCGTCTTCCTTCGCTTGCAAAAGATTTGCAAGGCGAGCGTTGAGCGCCTGCTGTTCTCTAATCAATGCGACCTGACGTGCAAATGCTTCGTCGGATCGGCTGACTTCATCGTGGTTCACGGCGGCCAAAGCCTTGTCGATTTCCGGCCGCGTCACCAAAATCGCGATCGCTTCATCCAAATCCTCCCGCGCTGCCACCGGATCTGCATCGCGCTGGTTGAACGAGTAATTGAATCCGGAAGGCGCCAGAAGATCGGATGCGATCGTGTCGAAACCGGATTTAGCCAATATGGTGACGAGACGGTCGCTATCAAGCGTCTGATCCTCGATCGCGAGGTCGACTACCGCCTCGAACAGCCGACCAAGCGCACCATCGACCAGCCTGAGCGAGCCCAGCACCTCCATGTGCCGCGCGATTTCGGCCGGATGGCGGATCAGTCCGGCGAGCACCGCCTTGGCGAGAATCGGATCGATCCCGGCGGCGCGCACCCCTTTGGTCTGTTCGACCACCGGGCCAATCGGCGGCTTCCACGGCTGCCCGCCGCGACGACCGCCGCCGCCACGATTGCCGGCAGGACCGGGCGCGCGCGGCACGAACGGCGTACGTTGCGGGCGGAACATTTCATTGAAGCGGCGGCGGAAATCGGCGAGATATTCGTGCTTTACGTCGTTATCCGCGATGCTGTTGGCCAGCTCGGTAAAGCGCGCCTTTAGGCCCGCCTTCTGTTCGGGCGTGGTGGTCGGCTCGGCGGCGACCTCGTGCGCCCACAGCCGATCGACCAGCGGCTGCGTATCTCGCAGCAACGCCTCAAACGCGCCCGGTCCCTTGGCCCGCACGAGATCGTCCGGGTCTTGTCCCTGTGGCAGCGTGACGAAGGCGAGGCTGCGGCCGGGGGTGAGCATCGGCAAGGCACGGTGCGCGGCGCGGATCGCCGCCTTTCGCCCGGCGCCGTCGCCATCGAAGCACAGGATCGGCACGTCGTGCATCCGCCACAGCCGCTCGAGCTGCGCCTCGGTCAGCGCGGTGCCGAGCGGGGCGACCGCCTCGCCAAATCCCGCCTGCGCCAGCGCGATCACGTCCATATAGCCTTCGACCACCAGCACGCGGTTGGCCTTCCGCGCAGCCGGGGCGGCCTTGTCGAGGTTGTAGAGCGTGCGGCCCTTGTCGAACAACGGCGTCTCGGGCGAGTTGAGGTACTTGGGCTCACCATCACCGATGATGCGGCCGCCGAACGCGATCGCGCGGCCGCGCTGGTCGCGGATCGGGATCATCAGCCGCCCGCGGAAGCGGTCGTACGGATCCTTGTTCTCGACCGAGATCAGCAAGCCGGCCTCGACGAGCATGGAGTCGCCATAATCCTTCAGCGCGGTCTTCAGCTTGCCCCGCGAATCCGGCGCGAACCCGAGGCCGAAATCCCGCGCCGTCTCCGCGCGGATGCCGCGCTTTTCCAGCACGGCGCGCGCGTCCGCCCCGCCGAGGCCGTGGAGCTGTTCGGTGAACCATGCCGATGCATCCGCGCACGCTTCATGGAGCCCCTTGGCGACCTCGGCACGTTCGGCCGAGCGGGCGTCCATCGCGGGGAGTTCCATGCCCGCCGCCTGTGCGAGTTCTTTCACCGCATCCATGAACGGTAGCCCGCGCTGTTCGGTCAGCCACCGGATCGCGTCGCCGTGCGCGGAACAGCCGAAGCAATGATAGAAGCCCTTGTCGTCGTTGACGTAGAAGCTCGGGCTCTTCTCGTTATGAAACGGGCAGCATGCGCGATACTCTCGACCAGCCTTTTGCAGCTTGGTCGTGCGCCCGATCAGCGTCGACAGCGTCGTGCGGGAACGCAGTTCGTCCAGGAAGGCGGGGGATAAACTCACGCTCTATGATACCACGCAATATCCCACGCACCGCCCGATTTGCAACCGTTTACGAAAGCGCCGCCTTCACCAGCCCGCTCGCCTTGCTCATGTCGAGCGTCTGGGCGTGGCGCGCTTTCAGTTCGGCCATCACGCGGCCCATGTCCTTCATTCCGCTAGCGCCGAGTTCGGTCTTGATCGCCTCGATCGCCGCAGTCGTCTCGGCTTCGCTCATCTGCTGCGGCAGGAAGCGTTCGATCACCGCGATCTCGGCCGCCTCGGCATCGGCGAGTTCCTGACGGCCACCTTTTTCGAACATCTCGATCGATTCGCGCCGCTGCTTGACCATCTTCTGGAGCACTTCGACCACCAGCGTGTCGTCATCGTCGGGCGCCTTGCCGGTGCGCGCCTCGATGTCGCGGTTCTTGATCGCCGATTGCACGAGGCGCAGCGTGGCGGTGTCGGCCTTTTCGCCGGCCTTCATGGCGGTGACGAGCGCGGCCTTGATGTCGTCGCGAATCATATGCGTATCCTTGTCGTCGAGCGCGGGGCGGGATGGTCGCCCGCGCATCCAAACCCGTCGCTTAGCCGAACCGCCGCGCCGATAACAGATTGACGCTACCCCCCGCTGGTTCTAGCTGCCGCGCCTTAGCGACATCGCCAACCCAAACGAGGAGTGCCCGCCGATCATGGCCGACGCCAAACCCATTTCCGCGCCCGAAGGCGCCACCGGCGTATTGGTTCTGGCATCCGGTGACGTGCTGTGGGGCCGTGGTTTCGGTATCGAGGGCGCGGCGGTCGGCGAGGTCTGTTTCCACACCGCGATGACCGGGTATCAGGAGATCATGACCGATCCCTCCTTCGCGGGTCAGATCATCACCTTCACCTTCCCGCACATCGGCAATGTCGGCGCCAACCCCGACGATATCGAGGCGGACGAGCCGCACGCGCTCGGCATGATCGTGCGCGAGGACGTGACCGAACCCTCCAATTTTCGCAGCGTCGAGCGGCTTGACGACTGGATGCGTCGCCACAATCGCATCGGTCTCGCGGGCATCGACACGCGCGCGCTGACCAAGCGCATCCGCGCAGGTGGCGCACCCAACGGCGTGATCGCGCACGACGCAGACGGCGTGTTCGACATTCCCGCGCTGCTCGCGCAGGCGCAGGGCTGGCCAGGGCTGGAGGGCATGGACCTCGCCATCGAAGTGACGCGCGAAACGCATGGCGGCTGGGAAGGCGGGCTATGGCGGCTCGGCTTCGGCTATGCCGAGAGCGCAGGCGAGGACGCACGTCCGCACGTCGTCGCGATCGATTACGGCTCAAAGCATAACATCTTCCGCAACCTCGTCGCGGCCGGTGCGAAGGTGTCGGTAGTGCCCGCCACCGCTACTGCGGCCGACGTGATGGCGCTCGCCCCCGATGGCATCTTCCTGTCGAACGGCCCGGGCGATCCCGCCGCGACCGGCGCTTACGCAGTGCCGGTGATCCGCGACCTGCTGGAAACCGGCAAGCCGCTGTTCGGCATCTGCCTCGGCCACCAGCTGCTCGCGCTCGCGGTCGGGGCGGAGACCAGCAAGATGTTCCAGGGCCATCGCGGCGCCAATCATCCCGTGCAGCGCTTGTCGGATGGTGTGGTCGAAATCACCTCGATGAACCACGGTTTCTCGGTGCTGAGTGAGACATTGCCGGCCAATGCCAAGGCGACCCACGTCTCGCTGTTCGACGGATCGAACGCCGGGCTGGAACTGACCGACCGCCCGGTCTTCTCGGTACAATACCACCCCGAGGCGTCGCCGGGTCCGCAAGACAGCCTGTATCTGTTCGAGAAGTTCGTGGGGAGTTTGACGGCATGACCCTTCCAGACGTCGATCCCGCCCGCGTCGAGGCGGAATGGGCCGCTGACAAGGAGGTGCTCGCCAGCCTTGCCGAGAATGGCGACGTTGCCGGGATCGTCCGCCTCGTCGACGTGAGCTTTCGTGGTGACGAGGCTGCGCTCGAACGGCTGGAGGATGACGCCGAGAGCCTCGGCTTCAGTTTAATCGAGCGCGAGGAGACCGAGGATGGCGAACTCGCCACGTTCCTCGGCAGCGAGCAGACCGCCGAAGCGGACGCGATCCGCGCGCTGACGGTGAAATGCCTGCAGATCGAACTCGCCTACGACGTTGAATATGACGGCTGGGGTTGCACCGCCGAGACCGGAAAAGACTGATGCCAAAACGCACCGACATCTCCTCCATCCTCGTCATCGGCGCTGGGCCGATCGTGATCGGCCAGGCCTGCGAGTTCGATTATTCGGGCGTGCAGGCGATCAAGGCGCTGCGCGAGGAGGGTTACCGCATCGTCCTGGTCAATTCGAACCCCGCGACGATCATGACCGATCCCGAGCTGGCTGACGCGACCTATGTCGAGCCGATCACGCCCGAGATCGTCGCCAAGATCATCGAGAAGGAGCGGCCCGACGCGGTGCTGCCGACGATGGGCGGGCAGACCGCGCTCAACACCGCGCTGGCGCTGTATAACGACGGCACGCTCGCGAAGTTCGGCGTGCAGATGATCGGTGCCGATGCCGCCGCAATCGACAAGGCCGAGGATCGGCTCAAGTTCCGCGATGCGATGGACAAGATCGGCCTCGAATCCGCGCGTTCGGCAATCGCGCATACCGTCGAGGAGGCGTTGGTCGCGCTGGAGCGGACCGGGCTGCCGTCGATCATCCGGCCGAGCTTCACGCTTGGCGGCACCGGTGGTGGTGTGGCGTACAACCGCGAGGAGTTCATCGCGATCGTGCGCTCGGGGCTGGATGCTTCGCCGACCAACGAGGTGCTGATCGAGGAGTCGCTGCTCGGTTGGAAGGAATATGAGATGGAGGTCGTGCGCGACCGCCACGACAATTGCATCATCATCTGCGCGATCGAGAATATCGATCCGATGGGCGTGCACACCGGCGATTCGATCACGGTCGCACCGGCGCTGACGCTGACCGACAAGGAATACCAGATCATGCGCAACGCATCGATCGCGGTGCTGCGCGAAATCGGTGTGGAAACAGGTGGTTCCAACGTTCAGTTCGCAGTCAACCCCAAGGACGGCCGGCTGATCGTGATCGAGATGAACCCGCGCGTGTCGCGGTCCTCGGCGCTGGCATCGAAGGCAACCGGCTTCCCGATTGCCAAGGTCGCCGCCAAGCTTGCGGTCGGCTACACGCTTGACGAGATCACCAACGATATCACCGGTGCAACCCCGGCGAGCTTCGAGCCGACGATCGATTACGTCGTTACCAAGATCCCGCGTTTCGCCTTCGAGAAGTTCAAGGGCGCCGAGGAGGTGCTCGGCACCGCGATGAAGTCGGTCGGCGAGGTGATGGCGATCGGCCGCAACATCCACGAATCGCTGCAGAAGGCGTTGCGCGGTCTGGAGACCGGTCTGTCCGGCTTCAACATGGTCGAGCGGCTGTCGGGCGCGCCGCGTGTCGAGATCGAGGCGGCGCTCGCCAAGGCGACGCCTGACCGGCTGCTGGTGGCGGCGCAAGCGCTGCGCGAGGGCTTCACCGTCGCCGAGGTGCATGCGATCGCCAAATATGATCCGTGGTTCCTGGAGCGGATCGCCGAGATCGTCCGCGCCGAGGAAGGCGTATGCCACGACGGCCTGCCGCGCGATGCGGCGGGGATGCGCAAGCTGAAGGCGATGGGCTTCTCCGACAAGCGGCTCGCGTATCTCGCGCTCAAGTCGGCCAATCTGCGTGGCAACGAACGCGGCATCGCGCAGGGCCGCGGGCTGATCCACGAAGCGGTGAAGGCGATGACCGGCGGCGTCACCGAAGCGGAGGTGCGTGCGGCGCGTCACAAGCTGGGCGTGCGGCCGGTTTTCAAGCGTATCGACACCTGCGCGGCCGAGTTCGACGCCAAGACGCCGTATATGTACTCGACCTACGAGGCGCCCACCTTTGGCGAGCCGGAGTGCGAGAGCATGCCGACCGACCGTAAGAAGGTCGTCATTCTCGGTGGCGGTCCGAACCGGATCGGGCAGGGCATCGAGTTCGACTACTGCTGCTGTCACGCCTGCTTCGCGCTGGCGGATGCGGGCTATGAGACGATTATGGTCAACTGCAACCCGGAGACCGTGTCGACCGATTACGACACCTCCGACCGGTTGTATTTCGAGCCGCTCACCGCCGAGGACGTGCTGGAGATCCTGCACGTCGAGATGTCGAACGGCACGCTGCACGGCGTGATCGTGCAGTTCGGTGGGCAGACCCCGCTCAACCTCGCGCAGGCATTGCAGGATGCGGGTATCCCGATCCTTGGCACCTCACCCGATGCGATCGACCTTGCCGAGGATCGCGAGCGGTTTGCGGCGATGATCAACAAGCTCGGCCTGCGCCAGCCGCTCAACGGCATCGCACGCAGCCGCGACGAGGCGGTCGCGGTGGCGGAGCGGATCGGTTACCCGGTTCTGATGCGGCCGAGCTACGTGCTCGGCGGCCGCGCGATGGAGATCGTCGATTCGCTGGTTCAGCTCGACGATTACATTCAGACGGCGGTGCAGGTGTCGGGCTCGTCGCCGGTGCTGATCGACCAGTATCTCCGCGATGCAATCGAGGTCGATGTCGATGCGATCAGCGACGGCACCGATGTCGTGGTGGCGGGTGTATTGCAGCATATCGAGGAGGCCGGCGTCCATTCGGGCGACAGCGCCTGCTCGATCCCGCCCTACAGCCTCTCGCCTGAGATCATCGCCGAGATCGAGCGCCAGACGCGCGAGCTTGCCAAGGCGCTGTCCGTGGTAGGGCTGATGAACATTCAGTTCGCGATCAAGGACGGCCTCGTCTATCTGATCGAGGTCAATCCGCGCGCCAGCCGCACCGTTCCCTTCGTTGCCAAGGCGATCGGCGCGCCGATCGCCAAGCTCGCGGCTCGGGTAATGGCAGGTGAAAAACTGGCAGATCTGCCGGCGATTGACCGGAACATCAGTTATTATGCGGTGAAGGAAGCGGTATTCCCCTTCGCGCGCTTCCCCGGCGTCGACCCTGTGCTGTCGCCGGAGATGAAGTCGACCGGCGAAGTGATGGGAATCGACCCGGATTTCGCGATCGCGTTCGCCAAGGCGCAGCTCGGCGCGGGCACCGTGCTACCCAAGTCGGGCACGTTGTTCGTCAGTGTGAAGGATAGCGACAAGGTCGTTATCCTGCCGGCGATGCGGCAGTTGGCCGAGCACGGTTTCACTGTCGTCGCGACCGGCGGCACCGCCGATTTCCTCGAGCGCAACGGGGTCGCGGTGGAGCGCGTCAACAAGGTAGCGCAGGGGCGGCCGCATATCGTCGATCGCATCAAGGACGGCGGGATGGACCTGATCTTCAACACCACCGAGGGTTGGCAGAGCCTGAAGGACTCGCAGCCGATCCGCGCTGCGGCACTGACGCAGCGGATCCCGTACTTCACCACCGCTTCGGCGAGCGTCGAGGCGGCAAACGCGATCGTGGCGCTTGCGACACGAAACCTTGAAGTGCGGCCACTCCAATCCTATTATTCCTGATCGCACGATTACTCCCCGACAGTTGAACTACGGTGCGGGCCGGTTCGGAAGGACCGGCTTGGGGACAGATTTCGGGACGAAGGACTAAGGGATGGCGACCGTCGACAAGATGCCGATGCTGCAAGAGGGCTACGACACGCTCACTGCGCATTTGAAACAGCTGAAGGCGGAGCGTCCGCTGATCGTCGACGCCATCGAGGAAGCGCGCGCGCACGGCGATCTGTCCGAAAACGCAGAGTATCATGCCGCCAAGGAACGGCAGGGCCAGATCGAGGCGTCGATCTCCGACATTGAGGACAAGCTGAGCCGCGCGCAGGTGATCGACCCGCGCGATCTGTCGGGCGACAAGGTCGTGTTCGGTGCGACGGTGACGCTGATGGACGAAGACGACAAGCCGGTGAAGTATCAGATCGTCGGCCAGACCGAGGCGGACGCCAAGGGCGGTCGGATCTCGTACAACTCGCCGCTTGGCCGTGCTCTTATCGGTCGCAAGATCGAGGATGAGGTCGAAGTGACGGTACCGTCGGGTGACCGCTACTATGTCGTCGAGAAGATCGAGTTCATCTAAGCGGGGAGCGCTCGGTCCTACGGCACCGTACGAACGCGCGGGACTGACTATCGCATTGGGCTTGCTGGTGCGAGCCGCCGCCGGTTGAGACGCGGCATATCGCGCACCGGCGTTGCCTCGCCGGTGCGCTTTTTCTTCAGGCTAGCAGATCCGGCTCGAGCAGCCGGTGCATGTGTACGATGACGTACTTCATCTCCGCATCGTCGACGGTACGCTGTGCGGCGGCGCGCCATGCCTTCTCGGCGCTCGCATAGTCGGGGAAAATGCCGACCACGTCGAGCGACGCGGTGTCGTTAAAGTCGAGCGTTTGCGGGTCGCTGACGCGGCCGCCGAAGACGAGGTGAAGTTTGCTCATGGCCGATCTTTCCGTGAAAGGTGTCGGCTTCCTCTTAGGATAGCGCGTTACGAAAACCAACCTGCTGCGCTGCGGCAGAGGTTGGTTTCGCATCGCTGTAGCGCGGTTAGAACACCGCCTTGCCATCGCCGCCGAGCATCGCCTTGCGAACTAGCGGGATCGGCGGTCCCCCAAAACTGAGGAAGGTGTCGTGAAATGCCTTCCAGCTTGCCCGGCCGCCATGCTGCGCCGTCCAGTCGGCGCGCAGGCGGCGGATCATCAGCTTGCCCATCGTGTAGTTGAGGTACGCCGGATCATAGGTGCCGCGCGCCGATTGCTGGCGGGCGTTGCCTTCATCCTGATAGCATTGCTCCACGAACATCTTGCGCGATTGCTCCTGCGTCATGCCGCGCGCGTGCAGGCCGATCGCAGACAGGAAGCGACAATCCCTCAACAAGGCATTGGAAAGCTGGCCGATATGCGTTTCGGGGTCGCCTTTGTGCAAGCCTGCTTCCCACATCATCTCCTCGGCATAATGCGCCCAGCCTTCGGCGAAGGCGTACCCGACGAACAGCCGACCGAACAGCGACGGCGAGTGGTTGGCGTGGCGGAACTGGAGGAAGTGGCCGGGCATCACCTCATGCACGGTGGTGAACAGCAGGTCATCCTTGCCGGGGATGAAGTCCGCTTGCATCTGCTTGCTCCACGCCGGATCTGGCGGGGAGATGTAGTAGATCGACGGTACGCCTTTCTCGAATGGCCCGGGCGGATCGATGTACGCGGAGTTCTGCCGGTTATACGGCGGGCTCTCCTCGACCAGCGCCTGTTCGTTGTCGGGAATCGAGACGATGTCGTTGGCGAGCACGAACGCACGCAGTTCGGGGATCTGCTTGCGTGCCTCCGCGACGGGATCGTTGTTGGCGGGTTTGTCGGCGTTCATCTTGGCAACGCAGGCGGGTACGGTCGCGCCGGGTGCGAACTGGCCGCATGCCGCGACCAGCGCCGTGCGGTTGCGGCTCAGATCGGCCTTGCCCGCCGCTTCCAAGGTATCGAGCGGTACGTCCACGCCCTCGGTCATGCTCAGCATCCGCAAGAAGCGCGCCGCGCCGAGGGCGAAGTCCTGCGTCTGCGTGGCGCGCTGGCTTTGCAGCCAGGCGGCGAGATCGGCCATCGCCTTGCTGGCGGCGCCGGACGACTTGGCAAACTCGTCCTGCAGCGCGGGGCTTTTCACCCCTGCGAACGCCTTTCTGGCGTCGCCGCCGTAATAGTCCGCGAAGCCTTTGAACGCGGCGACCCCATAATCGATGTAACTCGCCGGCATGGGCGTCTTGAGGTTGGCGCGGATGTTGGCGGCGGCCTGCGGGATCTTGCGGAACAACGTGATGGTGGCGCGCATCCGCGTCGCCGGATCGGCATAGTTGCGCGCGATGTAGACGTTCGGGTCGAGGCCTGCGCCGACATACCACGCCGGGTTGGTATGCGGCTGGTCGGCATCCTCCAGCCAGAACAGCTTCCCCTGCGCGACGGCGATGAGATAGGCGCGCTCGAACGCGCCCTGCTTGTCGAGTTTGGCAGGATCGAACGCCTTGGCCTTGGCAATCGCGTCACGCAGGAAGTCACCCTGTTGCTTGAGGCCGGCGGCGCTCCAGTCGCCCAGACCGCCGTCGAAGGCGTGCCGGCCCTGATACACCGCATCGGCGGGCGATACCTTGAACCAGTTTTCAATGAAGGCGTCGCGGAAGGCGGGCCAGCTCGTCACCGGCAGCGGGCTGATCGCGGCAGTGGCGGATGGGGCAGGGGCCTTGGCGGTGCAGCCGGCGATTGCGAGTGCGGCAGCGCCTGCCAGCCAGAGTTTGCGCATGGTCTCTCCGATTCGGTGTGGCCGGGATGCTGGCAGCTTGCGCGCGCCCGCGCCAGCCCGGCGGAACGGCGCGCCGTGGCGCACGTTCTTGCTCACGATCCGAACAGGAGACGATCAATGCCCTATATCAAGACGCGCGACGGCACCGACCTCTATGTCAAGGATTGGGGCAGTGGACGCCCAGTGGTGCTGATCCACGGCTGGCCGCTGTCGTCGGACAGCTGGGACGCGCAGGCGATGGCACTGGCCGAGTCCGGTTTCCGGGCGATCGCCTATGATCGTCGCGGTTTCGGCCGGTCGAGCCAGCCGTTCACCGGCTATGACTATGACACGTTGAGCGACGATCTCGCCGACGTGCTGGAAGCAACCGGCGCGCAGGATGCGACACTGATCGGCTTCTCGATGGGCGGCGGCGAGGTTGCGCGCTATATGAGCCGCCATGGTGGCAAGGGTGTGGTCGGCGCCGGGCTGATCTCGTCGGTGGTGCCGTACATGCCGCAGACGGACGACAATCCGCACGGCGCGCCGGTCGACCAACTCACCGGCATCGTCGATGGCATCAAGGTGGATCGCTACGGGTTCTTCGCGACGTTCTTCAAGCAGTTCTTTGGTGTCGGGTTCATCTCCTCGCCGGTCAGCAACGAGACGCTGGACTGGGCGCAGCAGCAGATGAGCATGGCGGGTCTGAAGCCGATCCTTGCCTGCGCGGAGTCGTTTGCCTTTACCGATTTCCGGCCCGACCTGTCGGCATTCCGTGTGCCGACGCTGATCGTTCACGGCACTGCCGACAAGACTGTGCCGATCGATCCCACCGGTCGCGCGGCGGCGGCGGCGATCGGCCAGTCGCAACTGGTGGAATATGACGGCGCGCCGCATGCGCTGACGCTCACCGAGAGCGACCGATTCACGCGCGATCTGTTGACGTTCCTCGGACATCGGCCGGCAGTGGATGTGCCGGGCACGGTCGAGGAGGAGGTGCAGCGCGAACAGTTCCTGCACCCGCAACTGGCGCCGATCGTGCCGTAAGCTGGTTTGGAGAAGTGGGGTGACCAAGTCACTCCACTTCCGTCGTCGGATTAAGCAGTAAGACGCGGCTCTGAACGTGCGTGCACGTCTTTCGTGCGGCTTACTTCAGCGGGACGATGACCTCGTCGGGGTGCGCGACGTTAAGATCCTTGCGCACCAGTTCGTCGACCATATCCGGATCGGCGTTCTTCGGGTCGAGCAGGCCGACCCGGTTCTTCAGAACGTCGCGCTGCTTGGTGAGCAACGCGAGTTCCGTCTTTTTACGAGCGAGGTGCTTCTCGATATCGCCGTAAGCGAGCGCGCCGTTCGGCCCGATAATCGCGTAGGCGCCAAAAAACGCGCCTACGGTCAAGAGGGCCGCCGGCGGCCCCGCTTTACGGAGGACCACCCGGAACGAGGTCCGCTTCGGAGATGCGCGCTTTGCCATACGCATCGTAATCGCGCATCGCGACTCGTCGATCAACCCCGCTTTAACGATATTCTTTACGGAGCGGGTAACTACTTACGCAGCACCGAACGGCCAGCGTAATAGGCTGCGTCGCCCAGTTCCTCCTCGATGCGGATAAGCTGGTTGTACTTGGCGAGCCGATCCGACCGCGCGAGGCTGCCCGTCTTGATCTGCCCGCAGTTGGTGGCGACCGCGAGATCAGCGATCGTCGCATCCTCGGTTTCGCCGGAGCGATGCGACATGACGGCGGTATAACGCGCGCGCTGCGCCATCGACACGGCTTCGAGCGTCTCGGTCAGCGTGCCTATCTGGTTGACCTTGACCAGAAGCGAGTTGGCATATCCGCCCTCGATACCGCGCTTGAGGCGCTTTGGATTGGTGACGAACAGATCGTCGCCGACCAACTGGCATTTGTCGCCAATCATGTCGGTCAGCGCCTTCCAGCCCTCCCAATCGTCCTCGCTCATGCCGTCCTCGACCGAGAAGATCGGGTAGCGGGCGACGAGATCGGCGAGGTAGCCGGCCATTTCGTGGCTATCGAGGATCTTGCCCTCGCCCGAGATGTCATACTTGCCGTTCTCGTAGAATTCGGTAGCGGCGCAATCGAGCGCGATCATCACGTCGTCGCCGGGCTTGTACCCGGCCTTCTCGATCGACGACATGATGAAGTCGAGCGCGTCGGTCGTCGAGGCGATGTTGGGCGCGAACCCGCCTTCATCACCGACCGAGGTGGCGAGGCCCTTGTCGTGCAGACCCTTTTTCA
The DNA here is from genome assembly GCF_022662305.1 of Sphingomonas sp. BAUL-RG-20F-R05-02. Classification (GTDB taxonomy): domain Bacteria; phylum Pseudomonadota; class Alphaproteobacteria; order Sphingomonadales; family Sphingomonadaceae; genus Sphingomonas. The sequence goes on along the minus strand of NZ_JAKNQH010000001.1, from coordinate 775,438 downwards.
GGGTGTGAAAGATCTCCGAGCCGCACCGCACCGCCTCCATGATCGACGAAGCGCCGACCGGAACGATCATGAACTCCTGAAAATCGATCGGGTTATCAGCGTGTTCGCCACCGTTAATGATATTCATCATCGGCACCGGGAGAACATGCGCGGAAACGCCGCCGACATATTTGTAGAGCGGCATGCCACGCGCATCCGCCGCCGCCTTGGCGACCGCCAGCGAGACGCCGAGGATCGCATTCGCGCCGAGCCGACCCTTGTTCTCGGTCCCGTCGAGCGCGATCATCGCAGCGTCGACATCGGCCTGATCCTCGGCGTCCATGCCGATCACTTCATCGGTGATCTCGTCGTTCACCGCGTCGACCGCGCCTTGCACGCCCTTGCCCGACCAGCGGCTCTTGTCGCCATCGCGACGCTCGACGGCTTCATGCGCACCGGTCGATGCGCCCGAAGGCACGGCGGCGCGACCGAAGCTGCCGTCTTCCAGCATCACATCGACTTCGACGGTAGGATTGCCCCGGCTGTCTACGATCTGACGGGCGTGAATGTCGATGATTGCGGTCACGAAACGATCCTTCTATCGTGGGCCTTGGGCGGCGTTCGCCCGGCCTCTACCGGCATATCACGTCGCCCGCAATTCGTAGCGCCGATGGAACCGGCTCCGTCGCTGCCGGTTGAGCGCACGACAGTTCGAGAAAGGGCATTCCATGGCCGACGACACCATCAATAAACCGACCCCCGCCGTGCTGAACGATCTGCCGCTCGACGAGGACACGATCGCCCCGGAGCGGGACGCACCCGAAGCCAAGGTTGAGACGGCAAGCCCGACGCAGACGCTGAAAGACAGCGCCGCGAAGCTGTCCAAGGAAGCAACCGATCGCGCGCGCAGCTATGCCGAGGATGGTAAGGCCCGGGCTGGTGGTGCGCTCGACGAACTGGCCCGTATGGTTTCGGACGCAGCTGCGCAGGTCGACGAGAAGGTCGGCCCGCAATACGGTCAATATGCCCGTACGGCCGCCGAGACGATCACCGGCTTCTCCGACCAGATCAAGGCGAAGGAGCTCGATGAACTGATCGAAGACGCGCGCGGTTTCGTCAGCAAGAGCCCGGCAATTGCCATCGGTGCGGCTGCGGCGATTGGTTTCGTGCTTGCGCGACTGGTCAAGTCAGGGCTCGAGCCGGAAGGTTCAGCACCCTCGGCCGCGCCCGTGGACGAACAGGTCTGATCGCGCGTTTGCCAGAGGATAGCATGGCCGAGAACACAAACGACGAAGACGGTATTGGTACGCTGGTTAGCCGTCTGGTCGAGGACGCCAAGGCCTTCGTGCGGGCCGAGATTGCGGTATACCAGGCCAAAGCGCTTAAGTTGGTGGCCGATTATCGCACGGCAGCAATCCTGTGCATCGTCGCGCTGATCCTCGCGCATGCCGCGATCATCGCGCTGCTGGTTGGCGTTATTATGAGCATCGCGCAGGCGCTAGGACCAATTTGGGCGACGGTTATCACGATCGGTGGCACTTTTGCGATCGTTGGGCTGCTAATAGTCGTCGCACTGTCGATGGTCCGTAGCGCCGGCCGGAAAGGAGTGTCGCAATGAGTGCTGCCGATGAAAATCTGGCACTTGCGCAGACGCAGGCGCGCGCAGCCAAGGCCCGACTTGATGAGACAGTCGGCGCTCTACGTGACAAGGTAGATCCGCGCACGATCGCGAGGCACGCGGCCGATGGCTTGCGTGAGCAAGGCGAGGTAGCGGCCGCGGTAGCGCAACGAAACCCGGGGGTGGTTGCTGCGATACTGACTGCGGCTGGGGTGTTGCTGATACGGCGACCGGTGATGGCGCTGTTTCGCCGAAAGAAGAAATCTGTTCCTCACATCACCCGCAAGGGCGCGAAAGGATAACCGCAATGACCGTTCAGACCCACGAGGCCGCGCGCAAAGGAAACGAAACCAGTCAGAAGGCCGGGGTGCGCGACACGCTTGAAACGACGTTGGAGAATGCCAAGGATTCTGCCAGCAAGGCGCTCGCTTCCGCAGGCGATACCGCCAAGGAAACCGCTCGTAAAACGGCTGAGGGTATCGAGGCGAACCCGCTTTCGGTGTTGGTCGGCGGTGTCGCGCTCGGTGTGCTGGCAGGCGCACTGATCCCACGCAGCGACCGTGAGGCGCAGCTGCTCAAGCCGGTCGGGCAACGCCTCACCGATGCGGCGCGGGGTGCAACCGATGCTGCGAAGGAGGCTGGCCTTGCCGAACTTGACGGGCTCGGATTGAGTCCGAACGCTGCGAAAGATACCGCAGGCAAATTGATCGAAGGATTGCTCAAGGCGCTGTCGACCGCCGGTTCGGCGGCGGCAAAAGGGGCGATGGGCAAGAACTAAGCCGACCTTGCAGTGCGGCGAACTTTGCCGCACTGCCGCTAAAGTACCTTTTTACCGTGAAACCAATTTGGTAGAGGCGCGTTTGCGGTAACGAGGGGCGGGATCAAAACGGTTCGCTCTTGCTAAGGGGTAGAGCTGTTTGATTTCGCCGGGTTTCTCGACAAGTTGGTTAGCGATCGCAGTTATGGGCGCTGCGCCCCAGCAGTTGCCGCCAGCCGCGCCAGTGCCTGCCATGCAGCAGATGCCCGATCCTGCCGCCGATCAGCCGATTGTTCCCGAGGCGGAATTCGACAAAGCGCTGCCGCCGCTAAGCAGCGATATCAACGCCCCGCTCGAGCCGATGGCTCTGGAGCCGGTCGGGACTTTGCCTCCGCCTCCAGTAACTCCAGCTACCGGCGTAGTCGCAGCCGCCCCGAAGTCGGCGGAGCCCGCGCCATCCGGGATCAGCAGCGCGGCGGGCACGCCTACGACCGCCCAGGACGTTTCTGCCGAGCTTGACCGGCCGCTACCGCCGCTGGCTACCTTTGATTCGACGCCGTTCGTGACCGTGGCCGACAAGACTGAGAAAAGTCCGGAGATCCGCTACGACACGGTTGTGAACGGGCTGGACAAAGTCGGCCTCCTGGATGAATTCCGCGCCCACTCCGTGCTGAAGAAGAGTGGCAAGGCCGCCAATGCGGCGGTCGTTTCAGCGCGCGCTCATGAAGATGAGGAATTGGCGGGGCGCGTAATGCGGTCGATGGGATATTACGACGGTACCGCCGTCGCCACGATCGAGACCATCCCGAACGAGCAGGGTCGTGTCCGCGCTATCGTCAACGCGACACCGGGCAAGCAGTATCATCTCGGGTCGGTTAAGGTGGTTGCTGATCCGACTGTTCCGCCCGACCTGATCGAGAATGCACTTGCTCTCAAACCGGGCGATCCGATCGAGGCTGGTCGTGTGCAGGGATCCGAAGCGAACGTCGCCTTGGTGCTGCCGCAGAACGGCTACCCCTTCTCGAAGGTCGGGCAGCGCGACATCCTGCTCGATGAGCAGACCTTGACCGGCGCCTATACGTTGCCAGTCGACATCGGTGCGCGCTCGTCGTTCGGTGGTTTCACGACTACGGGCAAGCTGGCGTTCGACGCACATCATGTCGGCGTGTTGTCGCGTTTCAAACCCGGTGAGATCTACGACAGTCGCAAGGTAGACGATCTGCGTCAGGCGCTGATCGCAACCGGTCTGTTCTCGACCGCGTCGGTCGAGCCTGTGAAGACCGACCGAGTTGGCCCGGACGGTACGCAACAGGTCGATCTGCTCGTAAGGCAGGTGGCCGGTCCGAAACGGTCGCTGGCCGTGAGTGGTGGCTATAGCACTGGCGAGGGATTCAAGCTCGAGGGTTCGTGGACCAACCGCAACCTGTTCCCGCCCGAGGGTGCGCTGATCCTCAACGTGACCGGCGGTTCGCAGGAACAGGGTGCGGGCGCGACCTTCAAACGGTCCAATGCCGGTAAGCGCGATCGGACGTTTAGTTTTGGCGTCGCCGCAGACCATTCCAACTACGACGCCTATAATGCGTTCACGGGTACGGTGTTCGCGCGTCTGTCGTACGATTCCACGCCGATCTGGCAGAAGAAGTTCACTTGGGCGTTGGGCGCTGAGCTGACCGGCACGAACGAAAGCGTGTACGATTTCGGCAAGCCTGGGAACGTTCGTCGCACCTATTTCATCGCGGCCTTGCCTGGTCAGGCACAATGGGACACTACCGACAGCCTGCTCAATCCCACCAAGGGTTACCGCGTCAAGTTGAGCCTCAGCCCTGAAACGTCGGTTCAAGGCAAGGTTAGCCCGTACATCCGCGCTCTGACCGAGGTCAGCGGATACTATCCCATCAGCGATAGCATCGTGCTGGCAGGACGCGTTCGCGCCGCATCGATCGATGGTATTTCGCGCGACGACCTTGCGCCATCCCGGCGATATTACGGCGGCGGTGGCGGTTCGGTGCGTGGCTATGGCTATCAGCGGCTGGGGCCGTTCGATCCAAACGGCAATCCGGTCGGTGGCCGATCGCTGAACGAATTCTCGCTTGAAGCGCGCTACAGGTTCGGCAATTTCGGCATCGTGCCGTTCTTCGATGGCGGCAACAGCTACGAGAGCAGTATCCCGAAGGGCAGCGACATGCGTTACGGCGCTGGTATCGGCGGCAGGTTCTACACCAATTTCGGCCCGCTGCGCTTTGACGTCGCGACGCCGCTCAACAAACGCAAGGGCGACGGTTTGATCGCACTCTATATCTCGATCGGGCAGGCATTCTGATGGCCAGCGAAGCCCCATCCGAGCAGGTCGTTATCGCCAAGACGCCGTTGTGGCAGCGGATCCTCAAGTGGGTCGGCGTCGCGCTTGCGGTGCTGGTGCTGGCGGCGGTTGCGTTGGTGTTCGGCATCAACACGCAACCGGGACGTCGTTTTCTCGTCAATACGATTAACGGTTATACGCTTGCGTCCGGGCTGAACGTGAAGGTCGGTCGGATCGATGGGTCGATCTATGGCGCGATGGTGCTGCGGGATGTGCGCGTACGCGATACGAAAGGCGTGTTCCTCACCTCGCCGGCGATCGCCGTCGACTGGCGGCCGTTTGCTTTCGTCAACAATCATGCCGACGTGCGCAGCGCCTCGGCCGCGCTCATCACCATGATGCGCACGCCTGTGCTGAAGGCGACACCGAGCGACCCAAACGCGCCAACTTTGCCCAGCATCGATATCGACGTCGGCCGGCTCAAGATCGACCGTTTCGTGGTGCAGAAGGCGGTAACGGGACAGACCCACATCATCGGCATCGACGGGGTGGCGCACATCGCCGATCGACGTGCGCAGGTGACCGCCAACGTAGCGGCGTTGGCGGGTGCGGGTGTTGCCGGCGGCGACCGGCTTGCGCTGAAACTCGACGCTGTACCGGACGACAACAAGCTCGACATCGACGCGAAGCTGAACGCCCCCGCAGGCGGCGTGGTGGCGACGCTTGCCAAACTTGGCGCGCCGCTCGACCTGACGATCGGCGGCAAAGGTAGCTGGAAGGCCTGGAATGGCCGAATTGCCGGCACGTTAGGCGGCGCTTCGCTGGCCGATCTGACACTGGCCGCCAACAACGGCAGGTTCAAACTACGTGGCAACGCGCACCCCGGTCTGTATCCCGGTGGAGCGCCAAAGAACGCGGCAACGCCGGTCAACCCCGTTGCCGCCTTGACCGCGCCGCAACTCGACATCGCGCTTGACGCGACGATGAACAAGCGTGTCGTCGATACGATGCTGACGCTCAAGTCCGATGCTCTGGCGGTGGCCGGGCAGGGACGGCTTGACCTTGCCGCAAGCAAATTCGGGCAATTGAAGATCTCCGCAAAGCTGTTGCGGCCTGGTGCGATCGCGCCGAATCTGAACGGCCGCGATGTGGCTGCGAATGTGGTGCTGGACGGGCCATTTGCCACGCCAACGGTCAACTACGTCGTACAGGGTGCGCAGATCGGCTTTGGCGCGATCCGTGTCGATAACGTATATGCCTCCGGGCTGGCGACCGTCGATGCCAATCACATCCTGATCCCGGTCAACGCGCGCGCTGCGCGGGTGGTCGGGCTCAATGCGGCGGCTGGTGGTCTGCTCCAGAACGTTGCGATCAACGGCAACTTCGCGATCCAGAATGGGAAGGTGTTGTCCGATAACCTGCGCATTCGCTCGTCGAAGATCGACGCGACCGCGCTGGTCGTCGCAGACCTCGCAACCGGCATGTACCGGGGTGCGCTTAACGGCAAGGTCAACAATTACCGGGTCGAGGGCTTTGGGATCGTCAGCCTGGCAACGAACGCGAAGCTGGTGACGGCTCCCAAAGGGGGTTTTGGTATCACCGGCCACGTCGTCGCGCGCACGTCGCAAATCTTCAACGAGGGTGCACGGAATTTCCTCGGCGGCAATGCGATCGTGAAGGCGGATGTCGGCTATGCACCTGACGGGATCATCACCTTCCGTAATCTGAAGCTGGCGGCGCCAGATTTCCAGGTGACGCGCGGTGAGGGGCGCTATGATCCGGCGGGCCCGCTGTTGGTCAACGCCGACGCATATTCGAAGCAATACGGTCCGTTGACCGCCCGCGTTACCGGTACCGTGGCGAAGCCGGTCGTACTGTTGCGCGCGCCACGTCCGGGTGTCGGCGTTGGCCTGGTGAATCTTGAGGCACAGGTGCGTGGCACCGGGTCGGCTTACGCGATCGTGGCGAAGGGCGGCACCAATTACGGGCCGTTCACCGCCGACGTGGTCGCCGCGACCGCGCCGACGCTGACCGTCGACATCCACCGAGTACAGTTCGCCGGGGTAGTGGCGAGCGGCAAGGTGCAGCAGTTGAAAGCAGGTCCGTTCGCCGGTCGCGTTCAATTCGCCGGATCGGGGATCAACGGCGCGGCGATCTTGGGTGGCCAGGGTTCGGTGCAGCGCGCGGACATCGCGGCTACGGCGACCAACGCCAAGATACCGGGCGCTACCGAGTTCACGATCGGCCGCGCGATCATCAAGGCGCAGGCGATCCTGTATCCGAAGGCGCCGCAGATCATCGCCGACGCGCAGATCGGCAACGTCCGTTATGGCGCTGCCGTCGTCACCGCGGCCCGCGCCAAGGTAAACTATGCCGGTGGGTCGGGGACGGCGCAGTTGCTTGCCAACGGATCGAGCGGCGTGCCGTTCAAGCTGGCTGCCAATGCAAAGCTCAGCTCGACGCTGTGGCTGGTTGCCGCTCAGGGACAGGCCAACGGCATCGACTTCAAGACGGCCGCGCCGGCGCGCATCGGGATCGCTGGCAGCACCTATACGCTGCAGCCGACCCTGATCGACTTTGGTGGCGCCGCATCGGGTGGCTCGGCACGACTGGCCGGCACGTACGGCAAGGGCATGAGTGTGAAGGCGCGACTGGACCGGATGGACTTGTCGATGGTCAACGCGCTGGTGCCGAACCTCGGCCTTGGCGGCACCGCAAGCGGTGGTGTCGACTTCAGCCAGCCTGCGGGCGCGAGTTTCCCGCAAGCCAATGCCCAATTCCGGATCGCCAACTTCACGCGGGCCAGTCTCGCGACCGTGTCGGAGCCCGTCGAAATCGTGTTTTCGGGCAAGCTTTTGCCGGACGGCGGTGACGCTCGCGCGCTTATCACGCGTGCCGGTACGACGGTCGGGCGCATGGTCGCGACGTTGCGGCCATTGCCGCCAGGGTCGGGCAGCTGGACAACGCGACTGATGTCTGCGCCGCTCAGCGGCGGGATCCGCTACAACGGCCCTTCTGCGGTGCTGTTCTCACTGGCAGGTCTCGCCCAGCAGCAACTCAGCGGACCGATCGCCGTTGCGGCGGACTTCTCCGGTCGCGCTTCCGCGCCGCAGCTCAACGGTCTAATCCGCGCTGACAATCTGACGTATGACCATGATGTTTACGGAACGCGGCTGACCAACATCAGGATGGCCGGGCGGTTCACCAACGATCGTCTCGAAATCACGCAGCTGAATGCCAAGGCCGGCAGCGGTACGGTTCAGGCGCAGGGGTCGGTCGGGTTTGCGGCGGACTCAGGTTTCCCGATCAACATCAAGGCAACGCTCGACAATGCCCAGCTTGCCAAGAGCGATGCGCTCGGCGCGACGGTGAGCGGCACGCTCGCGATTACCAACAGCAAGGCGGCGGGCGGGCAGATCACCGGTGATCTGCGCATACCGAACGCCCGTTACGAAATCGTCACGCAGGGCCAGGCCGAGGTGCAGGAACTGACGGGCGTGCGCCGCAAGAGCGATGTGGCGAAGGCCACTGCATCCGGCGAGGCAACTGCCGCCGGTCCGCCGGGATTGTTCAAGCTGAACATCCACATCCGCGCGCCAGAACAGCTCTATGTGAGCGGCATGGGCCTGGAGTCCGAATGGTCTGCTGACATGCGGGTCAGCGGTACGTCGGCCGATCCCAAGGTCGTCGGCAAGCTGGAGATCGTGCGCGGCACGTACACGTTCTCGGGCAAGCGCTTCGATATCGACCATGGTGTGGTACGCTTCAACGGTGGTCCGCTCGCCGATCCGGAGCTGGATATCAGCGCATCGACAACGGTAGACTCCGTCTCGGCGATCATCGCAATCGGTGGCACGGGGCAGCATCCTCAGATCACCTTCACGTCGACGCCAACGCTGCCGCAGGATGAGGTGCTGAGCCGGTTGTTGTTTGGAACCTCCGTCACCAACCTGTCCGCTACCGAGGCGATCCAATTGGCGGCGGCGCTCAACTCGCTGCGCGGGAGCGGTGGAGGCGGACTGAACCCGCTCGGCAAGTTGCGTTCGGCGACCGGGTTCGATCGGTTGCGGATCGTCGGTGGCGACAAGACGACGGGTCAGGGCACGTCGCTCGCTGCGGGCAAGTACATCACCAAGAACATCTATGTGGAGATCATAACCGACGCGAAGGGGTTCACCGCCACGCAGCTCGAGATCGCGCTGTCAAAGGGATTGAGCGCCCTGTCGCAGGCGGGCACATTCGGTGGTTCGAACGTAAGCCTGCGCTACAAGAAGGATTACTGATCGCCGTTTCGCTTATCACTGTCGAGACGACTGCAATCTCCAATATAGCCGATGCCGGAATCTCGGCATCGGCTATGTCACTGCCACAGTCAGCGCAGCCACCACGTTCGTTTGATATGGATTGCGTCGGAGATATAGGACGTCTGCCACGTCCCAAGCATCGTCCCGGCTGTGATTATGCCCACGCTTGGTCATCGTATCCAGTCGTCACCGGTTTGACCGTTCTCGACATGCGGAGGATTGTTCCCTTGCAGGCCGGCGCCGCAATCTAGTCCTACTGTGCCGATCTGCTGTGCTTCACTTCCCGGTTACGGAGAAGGACTCCGATAGATGAGTGCTCAACGCCGCCGGCAGTATGCCATGAGCCAGAAATCGTCTGCTGCACTGCACACAACATAATTGTATCGTTCGGTCGAACGAACTAGAAAGGTTCGTGGTTCACGATCGTCTTCTCGACATTGCGATTCGCGAGTTCGGCGAAAAGGGGCTGGACGGCGCGAGCACGCGTAGCATCGCCAGCGCCGCCGGCACTGCGATGTCGTCGATTACCTATCACTATGGTAGCAAGCAGGGCCTGTATCTCGCCGTGGCGGATTACATCGCTGAGCATATGGCGAGTGAGATGCTGCCGGTGCTCGATCTTGCGAATACCGCCCCCCTTCGTGATCCACAGGCCGCACGCGCCAAGATTCACCACATCCTGAACGCTTTCGCGCAGCGGATGATGGGACAAAAATCCGCTGCACTGTCGATGTTTATCATGCGCGAGCAGCTTCACCCCGGCGAGGCGTTCGATCGGTTGTACGAAGCGGCAATGGGTCAGGTGCTTGATTACCTCTCCGAGCTCGTAGCGGTTGCGACGGATGCGCCGGCTGACGAGCGCACGCGCCTCTTCGCCTTTCTGCTTGCCGCACAGGTGTTCTCACTTCGCTCGGCGCGTGGCGCGCTGTTACGCGTGGCCGGGCAAACCGCCACCGAGGGGCCGTTCGCGCAGTCGCTGACGAGTCTCATTTCCTTTAATACTGACGCGATGCTCGACCGGCTGCATGCCGATCGCCAGGAGACCGCATGACCGAAGATCAGGCCCCGAAGTCCGGCAATGGATCGGACGACCGCAATGACGATCAGGGCGACGAGCAGGAGTCCAACGCACCGTCGTCGGACAAGCAGCGCGACGGCGGTCAGGACAAGCAGAGCGACCAGTCTGATGACGCTGGCGATGATAAAGGCGACGACAAGCCGAAAAAGCCCTCGCTTGTTCGAAAACCGTTGTTCTGGATCATCGTGGTCGTGGTGGCTGCGATCATCGTCATCGCCGGAGTGTTATACTACCTTCACGCGCGGCAGTACGAATCAACTGACGATGCGTTCGTTGATGCACATATCGTACGGATTGCGCCCAACGTCGCCGGCACGCTGGTGCAGGTCGCGAACGTCGATAACCGACACGTCGAGCCGGGGCGGTTGTTAGCGGTGATCCAGCCCAACGGCCCCGAGGCAACGCTATCGGAGGCGCGAGCGAACGTCAGCCAAGCAACCGCGCAGGCCGAACAGTCGCGGGCGCAGGTCGTTGCGGCGCAGGCCGCCGCCGCGAAGGCCGAGGAACAGGCGCGCGGCCCACTCGCCGATGCGCAGAAGGCTGCGCAGGATCTCGGCCGCTATCAACAGCTCCAGCGGATCGACCCGCAGGCGGTTGCCGGGCAGCAACTCGATCAAGCGCGCGCCACCGCGCGCGCCACCGCGGCGAATGCCGCCGCCGCCCGTCGCGAGATCACCAGTGCGCAGGCGCAGGTAGAGGTCGCGCGTCGCCAGGTCGCGGCATCCGAGGCAGTCATCGCCGCACGTCAGGCGCAGGTGAAGCAGGCCAACGTGACGATCGGCTATCTGCGTCTCACTGCACCGGTGTCGGGGCAGGTCGTCAACCGTCAGGTCAATCTCGGCTCCTATGTGGGGCCGGGTACGCAGTTGATGGCGATCGTGCCCGACCACGTCTGGGTGACGGCCAATTTCAAGGAAACGCAGCTGCGTAACATGAAGATCGGCCAGCCGGTAGAGATCAAGGTCGATGCCTATCCGGACGTCAAGTTCCACGGTCATGTCGATTCGGTGCAGCGCGGGGCGGGGCAGGCGTTTGCGCTGTTGCCGCCACAGAATGCGACCGGCAATTACGTCAAGGTGGTGCAACGCGTTCCAGTCCGCATCGAATTCGATCGCAACGGCAAGGATGCGCCCGATCCGCGTAAATACCCGATCGGTCCCGGCATGTCGGTCATTCCCACCGTCAAGGTGCGCTGAGCATGGCGAGCGCGGCGAAACGCGCGGACGGCTGGGATCCCAGCCGTTCGGCGGCCGGGTCCTATAACCCGTGGATGATCGTGGCGCTGATCAGCATCCCGACGTTCATGGAGGTGCTCGACACATCGATCGCCAACGTGTCGCTCGACCATATCGCAGGTGGCTTGTCGATTTCGAGCGATCAGGCGACATGGGTGCTGACCAGCTACCTCGTCGCCAATGCGATCGTCATCCCGATCAGCGGCTGGCTGTCCGACGTGATCGGCCGCAAGCGCTATTTCATGATTTCGATCGCGTTGTTCACCATCTCCTCGCTGATCTGCGGGCTATCGCCCAATCTCAGCACGCTGGTGATCGCGCGCGTATTGCAGGGGATCGGTGGCGGCGGTCTTGCTCCGGTCGAACAGTCGATGCTGGCCGACACCTTTCCGCCCAGTAAACGCGGTATGGCGTTCGCCGCGTTCGCGATCGTGGTGGTGGTCGGGCCGGTGCTCGGGCCAACGCTGGGCGGCTACATCACGGAAACGTGGACATGGCATTGGGTGTTTCTCATCAACGTGCCGATCGGCATTCTGTCATTGTTCCTCGTCAATCTGTTCGTGGACGAGCCGGATACGATCAAGAAGGATCGCGACAAGCTGCTGAAACGCGGCATTCGGATTGATTATATCGGCGTGCTGCTGGTCGCGCTCGGTCTTGGTTTTCTCGAGGTCACGCTTGACCGCGGCCAGCGCGAGGATTGGTTTTCGAGCGGGTTCATCATCGCCACGGCGACGATCGCGGTGATATCGCTGATCGGTTTGGTGTTGTGGGAAACCCATACCGATGAGCCGGTCGTCGACCTGAAGCTGCTGCGCAATCGCAACTTCTCGGCGACGTTGCTGGTCATGGGACTGACAGGCATGATCCTGTTCAGTACGACACAGCTCATTCCGCAGATGCTCCAGCAGGTGATCGGCTATACGTCGTTCGATGCGGGTCTTGCCCTCACGGCCGGCGGCATCGCGACGTTGGTGATGGTGCCGGTCGCGGGGCGCCTCAGCGGAGCGGTCGATGTGCGAATGCTGCTGTTCCCCGCGTTGCTGGGGCAGGCGTTCGCGCTTTGGAACATGTCGCATCTGAGTGCGGACATCAGCTTCGCCGATGCGGCGATCGCGCGGCTGTATCAATCGATGTTCCTGCCGTTCCTGTTCGTGCCGCTGAACGCGGTCGCCTACGCGGGCCTCCCGCAGAACAAGACGGCGCAGGCGTCCAGCCTGCTTAATGTCGCGCGCAATCTCGGCGGAACGATCGGGATTTCGAGTTCGCAGTCGATGCTGGCGAACGCGATGCAGCGCCACCAGACGGAACTGGTTCAGGGGCTGAACCCGCTGAATTTCAACTACAGCGAGTGGCTCGCCAAGGCGCAAAATGCAGTCGGCAGCGTCGGCGATACCATGACGCCGCTGGCGTTGCTGTACAGTCAGGTGCAGCGGCAGGCGTCGATGCTGGCGTTCCTTGACGTGTTTCGGTCGTTGATGATTATTGTGCTGATCGTGTCCCCTGCGGTGTTTCTGATGAAGCCCAGCAAATCGGGCGGCGGCGGCGGAGGAATGGCGCATTGAAAAAGGCACGCAACCTTTCCGCACTGGCAGCGGCGCTGCTGGCCGGCGCCTGTACGGTCGGGCCGAATTACCACGCGCGCGACCTGCCGGTGCCGGCGACCTTCGCAGAACCGCAGGCTCAGATGCCGGGCGCCAGCATCGATCCGGCGCGGTGGTGGACGGGCTTTGGCGATCCGCAACTCGATACGCTGGTCGAGCGCGCGCTGGACGGTAATCCCGACATGGCGATCGCCGCTTCGCGGGTGCGGCAGGCGCGCCTTTCGGAGGTGGCGGCGCGCGGGGTCGGCCGTCCGACGATCGATGCCACCGCGAATGCCACACATATCGAGCTGAGCAAGAACAGCGGCATCTCCAGCATCGCAAAGCTGTTCTCCGGCGGATCTGGCGGAAGCGGGTCGAGCGGTGGCGGCTCGAACAGCGGCGGCGTCGCACTTCCTGGCAGCGGCATCACCACCTACGCGGTCGGCTTCGACGCGAGCTGGGAACTGGACATCTTCGGCGGCGGCCGTCGGCAGGTCGAGGGGGCGGTCGCACGGACCAGTGCCGCCGTTTGGAACCAGCGAGACGCGGCGGTGACGCTCGCCGCTGAGGTCGCGCAGGCGTATTTTTCCCTTCGGCTCGATCAGAACCAAATCGCAATCGTCACGGATGAGATCGCCCGCGAGAACCGAGCGCTGGAGATCGCCGGCCACATCGCCAAAGCCGGCCTCGTGCCGCAGAGCGACGTTACGCGGCAGCGCGGCACCTTGACTGCGCTGGAAGCACGGCTGGAGCCGCTAAAGGCCGACGTGCGCGTGCGCATCCATGCTCTTGGCATTCTGATCGGCGAAGCGCCCGCGACCCTCGACACCGAACTGGCGGTGGCGCCCGGGCTTCCACTGGGCCTGCCGGGCGTTCCAGCGGGGCTGCCGTCCGACCTGCTGCGCCGCCGCCCGGACATTCGCGCTGCCGAACGCAACCTGGCGGCAGCGACAGCGGATATCGGCGTAGCGGTTGCGGATCTCTATCCTAAATTTCAGCTGACTGGCCTCGGCGAACTGCTGTCCACCTCGCTCGGCAATCTGTTCAGCAAGGACAGCTTGCAGGCGACCGCGACCGGCGGGATCAACTTCCCGTTGCTCGATTGGGGTCGCCGCCGCGCGACAGTGTCGATCCGCAAGGAACAGGCAGAAGAGGCGTACGCGCAGTACAAGGCAACGGTGCTCGGCGCATTGCGCGACGTCGAGGACCCGCTTGCCCGGCTCGACGCCGAGCGGCGGCGCAACGCCACGTTGCGACGTGCCGTTCAGGACCAGGAGAGTACGGCACGCTCGATCGAAGCGCGTTACCGCAGCGGCTTTGTCACGCAGGATGAACTGCTGAACGCGCAGGTAAACGTGCTGTCCGCGCGTGAACAGGTCGCGGCGAGTGACATGCAGTTGCGCGAGGATACCGCGTCGCTGTTCAAGGCCATCGGCGGCGGGTGGAGCGAAACGTCGCCGGCCACGTCCTGATGCTCGCCAGAGGCGGCGTTGCTGGTGTCGTGACCTTTTGACGTGCCCGGCACAGCCGGTAAGGTACCGGCCATGGACACATCGCACATTGCCACCGCCGCGCTTGCACATCTCGAACGGCTGATCGCGTTCGACACGACTTCGCGGGATTCGAACCTCGCGTTGATCGGCTATGTCGAGGCGTTTCTCGGCGGTCATGGCGTCGCGTCGCATCGTGTGGCCAACGCGGATGGCCGTAAGGCGAACCTGTACGCGACGATCGGCCCGGCCGTACCCGGTGGTGTCGTGCTTTCCGGCCATACCGACGTGGTACCGGTCGACGGGCAGAACTGGACCAGTGACCCGTTCACGCTGACCCGGCGAGGCGATCGTATGTACGGGCGCGGCACGTGTGATATGAAAGGTTTCTTGGCGCTCGCGTTGGCGATCGTTCCCGAAGTCGCGCGCGGGCAGGTTGCGCGCCCGCTGCATCTCGCGTTTTCCTACGACGAGGAGGTCGGTTGCCTGGGTGCACCCTCGATGATCCGAGAGCTGGTGCGCGATCTACCGCCGCCGCTTGCCGTGATCGTCGGCGAGCCTACCAACATGGAGGTGGTGAGCGGCCACAAGGGTATCTCAAGCTGGCGCGTGGTCGTGCGGGGCCACGAGGCGCATTCCAGCCTGACGCATCTCGGCGTGTCGGCGAATATGGTCGCGGTGAAGCTCATGCACGCGCTCAGCGAAATTGCCGACGGATTGGAGCGGCCCGCCGATCGTAACTCGCCTTATCATCCGCCACATGCGACGCTGACGATCGGGGTGGTGAAAGGCGGCACTGCGGTAAACATACTGGCGCGCGAATGTGAATTCGTCTTCGATCTACGCACGCCGGCCGGCACGGACCCGCAGGCGATCATCGCACCGTTCGAGCTGCTGTGCGCCGCAGAGGACAAAGCGATCCGCGCCCGGTTTCCCGACGCTGGCGTGGAGATCGTGCGCCGGTCGTCGACGCCCTCGTTCGCGCTCAAGCCCGACAGCCCTGCCGAGGCGCTCGCACGACGGCTGGCGGACGATAACGGGAGCGCGCGCGTGGTGTCTTATGCGGCAGAGGCAGGTCAGTTTCAGGAAGCAGGGTTCTCGACAATTATCTGCGGCCCCGGCTCGATTGAGCAGGCGCATCAGCCGGACGAGTATCTTGAGGTTGCACAGTTCGAACGTGGATCAGCTTTCATGGCACGATTGGATGAAGCGCTGAGGTAACGGCAGGCCTCATCATGTGCATCGTAAGCAGCCTAGGTACGAATACGTATTTCGCGTAAGAGACCAAAGTAACCATTGCAGTCGCGGCGTCATCCGCGACCATCTTATCAACAGAGATCCGGCTGTGTGCTTTGATCGCGAGCTAGCCGATGTCCCGTCGGAAGGTCAGCCCGACGCGGAAACTAACGCACTGAAATATCAGCCTGTTGTTTCCGCGCCGAGTCGGGTTAAGCGATTACCAAGGGCGGATGTTGTCGCCGTAGATCAGCGCGAGAACGAAACGAAGCATGTACTTTCTCCCTATAGGCACCTCGTTGGGTGCCCCGCTTCGTTAATCCAAATTTAACGATATCTCAATCGCCTCTGCGAGATCGTTGCGAAAATGGAGGTGTTGTTTAACGCTTCGTTCAAGCCTCTCGTTCTAAGCCAATTCCATGGCCCGTGCTCTCCAAACCGAGGATCTTCCAGCCGTTTGGCGCTATTCTCATGCTGGCGTGGTGCCGATGCGGAGCGAAGCGCCGTTAAGCGGCCTTCCGATGCGTTCCGATTTGGGACATGTTCGGCAGTGGGCACGTAATGATCAATCGGGCGGACCGTCGGTGACAGTTGCGTGGCGCGTGGTCGCTCTCGCCGAGATCGCCAACTTCGCAGGTTTGCGTCGACACCTGGGACGGCTCTGCGCCGATCGCCTGTCCACGGCACTGGTTGACCGGGCGACCGGGTGTATCGCCGGGCTGCGCGCAACTGCGGTCGCACGCAGCCTCGTCGAATTCGAGCTTGGCTCGACAGATCTCGCCGCGATTGAGACGGCAGTCGAGATGTTGCGCGTTGCGTTCGAGGCACCCTTCGAGTTCGAGGGCGAGCGACACAAGCTCGAAATCACCTTTGCTGCTGCCGCGGCACCGGTGGGCAGCACGGAAGATGTGCGGCTTGTCGAGGAGGCCGAGGGCGCCCTAGAACAGGCGCGGGCAGAGTTTCGTACCGTCTTGCGCGATTTGTCCGCTGGCACGCCGGCGTTTGACCGGCTGTCGCTGATCCGCGATCTGCCCGATGCGATCGCACGTGGCGAGATGTTCCTGCAATATCAGCCTAAGGTACATGTCCGTCGCCAGGAAATCGCGAGCGCGGAGGCGTTGGTGCGCTGGCAACATCCGCGCCGCGGACTGATCTTGCCGGGTGACTTTATCACCCTCGCAGAGGAATCGCGTCAGATCGACGCGCTGACGCTCTGGACGCTGGATCGCGTCATCGCAGACCAACGCATTCTGCGCGCCGAGGATCGCGACCTGACGATCTTCATCAATATCTCCGGCCAGTTGCTGGGCGATGCCGAGTTTGTCGCCAGCGCGTGTCGCAAGGTGCGCGAGGGCGGCGCCCGGATCGGCTTCGAGATCACCGAGACAGCGGTGATCCGCGATCCGCAGAGCGCGATCGCCAACCTGCGCAAGTTTGACGAAGTTGGAATCACGATTGCGATCGACGATTATGGTGCTGGCCTCTCGTCCTTAGCGTACCTCAAGGAGTTGCCTGCGCGCGAGTTGAAGATCGACAAGATGTTCATACTCCAGCTTACCAGCAGTAACCGCGACCCGCTGATCGTGCGCTCCACCATCGATCTCGCACACGCGCTGGAGATGGAGGTTACCGCCGAGGGTGTCGAGACGCAGGCTGCGCTCGCATTGCTGACCGTGATGGGGTGTGACATGGTACAGGGATACCTGCTTAGCCGGCCGATCTCGATCGAGGCCTTCCGTGCGTTCTTGCGCGACGACAAGCTCAAGCTGGGCGGCGACGGGCGTGACTCCATGTTCAAGCGCCCCGCAAGTTTCTGGCGTACTGCCTGATCGCCATGGGTGCGTAGCGCCACCTTAACGATCCAGGGAGTAAGACGTCCGGCGATGGGCTGTAGTTCTCCATACGTGCGGCTGGCGCGCCTGCTCGCTCCGTTGTTGCTGGCGTGCGGCCTGCTGCTTGCTCCGCAAGCGTCATGGGCGTCGGCTGGCGACGACCGCTTCGATGCGCTGATCGCAACAGCCCGCGCGGCGATGCTGGTGAACCCAAGCGAAACGATCGAGACGGCGAAAGTCGCCCAACGCGCCGCGGAGACCTTGCCGGCCAACCGTCGTGCAATCGGTGTCGCCACTGCGCAATGGCTGCAGGGAGAGGCCTATCTGCGCTCGGACGACGTGACGCATGCACGTCCGCTGATCGACAGCGCCTACGCGTTGGCAACAGCAGCCGGGCCGGCGACAAAATTAACCGGTGACATTTTGTTGTCACGCGGCGGGCTGCATACAGCCACTGCACAAGTTGCCGCTGCGCTTGCCGATTACCAGCAAGCGCACAATCTGTTTCGCGACATCGGCGAGACGCGCAGTCGGGCGGTTGCGTTGTTGTACATCGCGTTGCTGTACCAGGAAGCCGGCGACTACGGTAACGCGCTACGCTATTACGATCAGGCGCGGGACGTTTACAGTGCTGATCCACAACTGCTGTTGTCGATCTTCAACAATCGCGGCAACGCCCTCAAGGAACTCGGCCGCTTTCGGGAGGCCGAGCAGCAGTTTCGCGAAGCGTTTACGCTGGCCAAGACATTACACAGCCCTGCGTTGGAAGCGCGTGTCCTGAGCAACATCGCGCGTAGCGAGCTTCGCGCCGGCAAGGTCGCCGACGCCGATCGCACAATTGCATTAGGCTTTGGCTACCAACGCGATCCGGATGCAGCCCCCGCGACCGTACAGTTCTGGGCGCTTGCTGCGCAATCCGCACTCCAGCATGGCGATGCGCGGCGTGCGGCCGCACTCATCACGCACGCGTTCGTGAACGTCGATCAGGCGCATCCAACGCTGTCGGATCGGGAGGCGCACGAAACTGCATACAAGGCATTCAAAAGCGTCGGCGACGAGAAGCAGGCGCTCGAACACCTCGAAGCGCTCAAGCGTTTCGACGACCAGACCTCTACGCTTGCCGCCTCGACCAACACCGCGCTGGCCGCCGCCCGTTTCGACTTCGCCAATCAAGAACTGCGCATAGCCAAGTTGCGCAACGAGGAACTGGCGCGCACCAACGCCTTTGAACATTCACGCGCGGAATCCCAGCAACTGATCTTCACCGGCGCAGCGATTGTCACCCTTGTTGTCATAGCCTTGCTGGCGACCAACCTGGTCGTGATCCGCCGTAGCCGCAACGATGTCTGGGCGGTCAACCTCGATCTCGCCCAAACCAACACCGCACTGGGCAAGGCGCTCGCCGCCAAGACCGAGTTCCTTGCCACTACCAGCCACGAGATCCGAACACCGCTCAACGGCATCCTGGGGATGACGCAGGTGATGCTTGCAGATCAGGCGATTGCCGGCACGTTGCGGGATCGCATCGGCATCGTACACAGCGCGGGCGTGACGATGCGCGCACTCGTCGACGACATTCTCGACGTTGCCAAGATGGAGACCGGCAACCTTTCACTCGAGCAGGCGCCGTTCGACCTCGCCGCCATGCTACAGGAGGTGAGCCAGATGTGGCAGGAGCAGACGCGCGCAAAAGGACTGGTCTTCGCGCTCGACCTGAACACGTCGCCGCGCTGCATTGAAGGCGATGTGACGCGGCTGCGGCAGATCGTGTTCAACCTCCTGTCGAATGCGATCAAGTTCACCGAGCGTGGCACGATCAGGCTCGCGGTGACCACCGCGACCGCCGTCGACGGGGAGCGCGTGCGGATCGCGATCAGCGATAGCGGCATCGGGATCCCGGCGGACAAGTTCGACCTGATTTTCGAGTCCTTCCGACAGGTCGATGCGGGAACCACGCGTCGCTTCGGCGGCACCGGTCTCGGTCTGTCGATCTGCCGCAATCTCGCGGGTGCGATGGGCGGCGACGTGACGGTCACCAGTGTAGCGGGCGAGGGGTCTACCTTCACCATCGACCTGCCGCTGGTGCATGCCACCACCCCCGACACCCTGCCGGTGGAGCCGTTGACGCGTGGATTGCTGATCGTAGACCGCAATCCCATTACGCGGGCGATGTTGCGCACTGTGCTCGCGCCGCACGCCGGCACGGTGACGTTTGCAAGCAGCGTAGCGGAGGCCGTAGCGCAAATCGACGCTGGCGGGGTCTCGCAGGTGCTGATCGACGACGCAACGATCAAGGCCGGCGAGGATGTAACGACCGCGCTGGGCCAAATTGCGAACTCCGCCCGGTCTTCGGGCGCGGGCAGCACTTTGTTGTGGGCTATACCCGAAATGGGTGACTATAGTCGCGCCGAGCAAGCTGGCATCGACCGGCTGGTCGCGAAGCCGGTTGCCGGCACGCGGCTGGCAGACATGATGTACGGCGGAAATCTGCGAGACGAGTCGACAAGCAGGCTTGTAACGCAAGCGGTATGATCCGATAATGAGCATGGCATGAAACGTGAGCAAATCTTGACGGTCTTCGCCGGCCACCGGCCATGAAGATCCTGTTCATCGAAGACGATGCGATGAATCGTCGGGTCGTGAATGATATGCTTGATGTGGCTGGCGCCACCATGATCGGAGCCGAAAGCGCCGAGATCGGACTGGGCCTGATTGATGAGAGTGATTTCGACATCGTGCTGCTCGACCTTCGGATGCCGGGCATGGACGGTTTGACCGCGCTTGGCCATATTCGCGCACGCGGCGACGCTAAGGCAGATCTGCCGGTAATCGTAATCACTGCCGACACCGCGATCGACTTGCGCGAACGCTGCATCGCGGCTGGCGCGGACGAGGTGCTGTTCAAGCCCGTCGCGATGGATTCACTGTTCGATGCGATCGGTCGCATGCTCGCCAAAGGCGCTGGCGAAGGCATGATCGGCTGACGTTCGGGAGCTGATGCGACGGTCTGAAGTCGTCTTCCAGCGCCTTTGAATTGCCTGCTTGTATACGGCCCGCGCTCCTGATCGTGGCGTTTATCAGCGTTGCTTAAGCGTCCGGTATCTTCAGCGCCGCCGCCAGCGAGGCCGTGGCGCTGCCACGTCGCGCGGGCTGTGGCTGCGATGGCGCGGGTGCCCAGCCGGTCATGAAAATGATTTCGAAACGCTCAGGTACGCGTCCATCCGCATCGGCAAGGTCCGCGAACGCTTGATAAGCCATGGCCAGCGTATCGCGGCGTAACGGCCGCCGCCCGACCATCGCGTTGCTGGCGCCCATGCCGCGCAGATCCCGCAACAAGCCGCCGAGATCCCCGTACCGCACATTGAGTGTTTCGCTGTCCGCTACCGGCAGCGCGAAGCCGGCCCGCATCAGCAGATCGCCGGCCGAGCGCACGTCAATTTGCGGGTGTAAGCGCGCCGCTGGCCGGTCGCCTTCTGCCACACGTAACGCGGCGCGGAGCGTGGCGAGAGACCCTGCGCCGACGAACGCCGCGAGGAACAGCCCGTCGGGTCGGAGTGCGCGCCGCGCCTGGATCAGTGCGCCCGGGAGATCGTTTACGCTATCCAGCACGCCTGCCGATACGATCAGGTCGAAGCTCGCCTCCGCGAACGGCAGGGCATCCTCCTCGGCAACGATCCCGCCTGCCGCCGCCGCGAAGCGTGGACCGGCGTCGCAGCGCGTAATCGACCTATCGGGCATGAAGCCTGCGTCAAAACAACCGAGGTCGAGAACGTCGGCAAAGCTGCGCTTCACACTGTCGAGGCGCTCCTGGATGCCGTCCAGCATGACCGCGCGCACGAAGTCATGGCCAGCAAAGCCGGGTGCTGCGCGGTCACGGTGCTGACGCCGGGCGGCGCGATCGAAGATATCGGGTACGCTCACGCTGCGGCTTGTGCCGGTTCGCCGCGCACGCGACAAGGGGCTGTGTCACGGCTTGCTGCACCTTTGCGTTTCGTTGCCGGTCTTGCGCTGCCGCCACGCTGCCCGGGGTGCGGGGCGGTGACCGGGGCGGATCACCGGTTCTGCGCCACCTGCTGGGGTGATCTTCGTTTCCTCGCGCCGCCGTGGTGCGCAGGGTGCCAGACGCCCTTCGAGCATGATTATGGCGTTTCCGAACAGTGCGCCAACTGTCTAGCCGAACCGCCTGTCCACGCCGGCGTGTTCGCGGCGGTTGCCTATGGCAAGGTCGCACGCACGCTGGCGCTACGCCTGAAATATGGCGGCCGTATCGCCTTCGCGGAAACGGTTGCGCGGCAGATGGCGCGGCTGGTGCCGGCGGGGGCGGACCTGCTCCTGCCGGTGCCTCTGCACCGCTGGCGGCTTTGGTCGCGCGGTTTCAACCAGGCGGCGCTGATCGCGGACGCGCTGGCGAAGACGATGCAGATCGAGGCCGATCCGATGCTGCTACGGCGCGTACGCGCCACGCCGATGCTGCGAGGTCTGGGGGTGAAAGGACGCGCCCGGGCGGTCCATGGCGCGTTTGCCGTGGACAAGCCTGAACGGGTGGCGGGGCGGGCGGTCGTGCTGATCGATGACATCTACACCACCGGCGCCACGACCGATGCATGCGTCGACGCATTGCTATCGGCGGGTGCCGCTTCGGTGGCCATTCTGTGCTGGGCGCGGGTGATCGATTCGGATGCTGCATGATTGACAAGCGGTGACTGACTGCACACGTTAAACCTATGGCAAAGACACAAATTTATACCAAGGCGTTCTGCCCCTATTGCTCGCGCGCGATGCGGTTGCTTGCGTCGAAGGGCGTCGAGGTGGAAGAGTTTGACATCACCATGGGCGGCCCCAAGCGCGCCGAGATGTTAGGCCGCTCTAACGGTCGCACCACGGTGCCACAGATCTTCATCGGTGATACGCACGTCGGCGGATCCGACGACCTCGCCGCGCTGGAAGCCGCCGGCAAGCTGGACGTGCTGCTCGCGGCATGAAGATCGCGCTGCTCCAGATGACGAGCGGGGTCGATCCGCTTGCCAATGCACGCACCATCGTCGACGCGGCGGCGGAAGCGGCGCGAAGCGGGGCGGCGATGCTGTTCACGCCGGAAATGTCCGGCCTGATCGATCAAAACCGCAAACGCGCTGCCGCTTCGCTCCACGCGGAAGGTGATGATCCGGTGCTGGCAGCGACCCGCACGGCGGCGAGGGAACATGGCATTTGGGTGCACCTCGGCTCGCTTGCGGTACACGGCAATGATGGCAGGCTGGCGAACCGCGCCTTCGTGATCGATGACGCCGGTGAGGTCCGGGCGCGTTACGATAAGCTACATTTATTCGACGTCGACCTGCCAAGTGGTGAAAGCTGGCGTGAATCCGCTGCTTACGCTCCGGGTGCCAATGCGGTGGTGGTCGATACACCGGTCGGCGCACTCGGTCTGTCGATCTGCTACGATCTGCGCTTTGCCGCGCTGTTCGCGGCGCTGAGCGATGCCGGCGCGACGGTGCTGGCGACGCCGGCCGCGTTCACGCGGCCGACCGGTGCGGCGCATTGGCATATCCTTCAGCGCGCGCGTGCGATCGAGTCGGCTGCCTATGTCGTTTCCGCTGCGCAGACCGGCACGCATGAGGATGGCCGCGCAACGTACGGCCATTCGGTGGTGATCGACCCGTGGGGCACGGTGCTGCTCGACATGGGTGAGGCTGCCGGACTCGGGTTTGCTGACATAGACCCGGCACGGATCGCCGATGTGCGCGCACGCGTACCGGTGATCGCGCACCGCCGACCCATCCCCGAAGTGTCGACCACATGATCGTCTTTGACCTGCGCTGTTCGCAGGCGCACGTCTTCGAGGCATGGTTCGGATCGAGCGCTGCTTATCAGGAGCAGCGCGAGCGTGGCCTGCTGTCTTGCCCGTTTTGCGGGGACGGCGATGTGGTCAAAGCCGTTATGGCGCCGAACGTAGCGGCTAAGGGCAACACCCGCCCCGCCGCTTCTGCGATGACCGATGCACCGCCAGACCCGGCAACGATCAAGGCGGCGATGCGCGCAATGGCAGCAGCGCAAGCAAAGGCGCTGGCCGGTTCCGAATGGGTCGGCACGGCTTTCCCGGAACGGGCGCGGGCAATGCATGCCGGTGAGCTGCCGGCGGGGCCGATCCACGGCCAAACGTCGCTGGCAGAAGCCAAATCCTTGATCGACGAAGGCGTCGCGGTCGCGCCGCTTCCCTTTCCGGTTCTGCCGCCCGAGACGATCAACTGATCGACACGCTTGAGCGCGCGAGCGCGGCAGGTTAGGGGGAGGGCAGCGTGGTTCCGTAGCTCAGCCGGATAGAGCGCCACATTCCTAATGTGGGCGTCGGGGGTTCGAGTCCCTCCGGGACCACCAATTCCGCCCCGTGTAGCGACTGCCCTTGGTACTGCGGGGCGTCAGCCATGAGCCGGCGCCCCGTCGGGCCGTTCAGGCCTTCATGTGACCGGCGAGATGTTTGTTCATCTCGAACATCGTCACCCGATCCTTGCCGAAGATCTTCTTGAGATTCTCGTCCGCGACGATCTCGCGCTTGTTCTCCGGGTTCTGGAGATCGTGTTTCTTGATATATTCCCAGACCTTGCTGATGACTTCGCTGCGCGGAAGCCGATCGCTGCCGACGATCTTCGCCAGATCTTCCGAAGGCTGGATCGGCGCGTGGATGCCGCCGGTTTTTGGCGCTGCTGCGGTTTCGGTCTTTGCCATTCTTTGGTCCTTCCTGCTGTGTCGTTCTTCGCGACATCGGTTGCGCGCTGGCGCGCAGCGTGGGTGCGCTTGTGCGCCGCCTTTGGTTCGATGTCGCGCGTCCTGACCGCTATGGCCCGTGTCGTTACGGAAGCGGGCCGGGGCGCGCTCGATAAAGAGAGACGCCGGGGGTTGCAAATTCTGATCGCTCAGGCGGCTTGATCTCAGGTGAGCCGCGCCGCAAGAACCCTATCTGCCCGCCACCATTGCGGAGCCAGCAGGCAGACCGTATCTGCTCTGGACGTCGCAGATAATCGCGCCCAAGCGTCGGGCGCGCGTCGCACCGTGAAGCTAATCACTGAGGATGTGCAATGAACCAACGATCGGGCACCGCAACATCCGGAGATCTGATCGGCGACGACGGCAAGATCGTCGTTCCGGACGATGTCGCCGACGCGGTGCGGACGCTCATCCGTTGGACCGGTGACGATCCCGCGCGCGAGGGGCTACTCGATACGCCCAACCGCGTTGCCCGCGCCTGGCGGGAATATTGTGCCGGGTACGAGGACGATCCAGCCTATCACCTCTCGCGCGTTTTCGAAGAGGTTGGCGGCTATGACGAGATCGTGCTGCTGAAAGACATTCCGTTCCAGTCGCATTGCGAACATCACATGGCACCCATCATCGGCAAGGCGCACATCGCCTATCTGCCGAAAAACCACGTCGTCGGCATCTCGAAACTGGCGCGCGTGCTGCATGCCTTCGCGCGGCGCCTGCAAGTGCAGGAGCGGCTTACCGCCGAGGTAGCGGACTGCATCTGGGACAATCTCGCGCCGGTCGGCGTGGCCGTCGTGATTGAGGCGAGCCATGCCTGCATGACGGCACGCGGCGTGCGTACGCCCGGCGTGTCGATGACGACAAGCCGCATGATGGGCGTGTTCCGCGATGACGACCGCAGCCGGAAGGAAGTGCTCGCGCTGATGGGGCTTTGATCCGCGTGCGACGTACCGTTCTCGTCACCGGCGCGGCGCGTCGGATTGGCGCGGAGATCGCCAGAACCCTGGCGGATGCAGGACACCGGGTCGTCGTCCACCATTTCCACTCGGCCGAGGATGCCGAAGCACTGGTGAGCGATCTGCGCGCCGGCGGCGCGGACGCGTGGTTGATCCACGGCGACATTTCGGTCGATGCCGACCGGGTGTTCGCGGACGCGCGCGCGGCGGCGGGGGGGATTGTCGATGGGCTGGTGAACTGCGCATCGCTGTTCGACTTCGACCGGCCGCCGCACGAGAAGCCGGATCTGTTCGCGACGATGATCCAGACCAACCTTGCCGGGCCCATCGCGTTGGCGACGGCGCTGGCGCGGCAGGACGGGATCGCGGATGGCGCGATCGTCAACGTGCTCGATCAGAAGATTGCTAACCTTAACCCGGACTTCTTCTCCTACTCACTCAGCAAGACTGCGCTCGACAGTGCGACGGTGATGCTCGCACAGGCGCTCGCCCCGCGCGTGCGCGTCAATGCGGTGTCGCCTGGGCTGACGATGGTCAGCCACGACCAGAGCGCGGACGAGTTCGAGGCGGTAGCGCGTGACAATCTGCTGCGCCGCCCCGTTTCAGCAGAGGATATCGCCGGCACCGTGGCATGGCTTCTGATGTGCGGCGGCATCACCGGACAGAACATCTTCGTGGATTGCGGGCAGCGGTTCATCACCCGCGACAGCGATGTGATGTTCGCGACCCGGGAGCGTGCGCTTGACTGATTTTCGCGATCTGGACGACCCCGCCGCAGGTCGGGCGAGTTACATCACGTTGCTCGACACGCTGGATATTTCCGTGGGCCTGGGCATCCATCCGGCGGAACGCGCCGGGCCGCAGCGCGTGTTGGTCAGCGTGTGGCTGTACTGCGATTACGGTGAAGCCCCCCCGGCCGACCGGATCGACGCAGTGGTCGATTACGATTTCCTGCGCACCGGCATCCACGCGCTCGCCGGCTCACGCCATTTTGAGTTGCAGGAGACGTTGTGTGAGGCGATCGCCGCATTAGCGATGACCGATCGTCGCGTGGTCGGGGTGCGGGTGCGAACTGTGAAGGCGGACATCTACCCCGATGCGCGGATCGGCTGCGAAATCCTTCGGCGGCGGTGACGGCTACCCTCCCCAAGTGAGGCGGGTAGCCGCGATCGCTTACACCCGGTTCGCCGCCGACAGCACCGCTCGAACAGAGGCAGTGGCGATATCCTCGTCGATGCCAACACCCCAAACCGTCCGCCCTTCGACGGTGCGGCACTCGACATAGGCGGCGGCGCGCACGTCCGACCCCTTGCCGATCGCGTGTTCGACGTAATCGGCCACTTCAAGGTTCACACCAAAGCCATCGGCGAGCGCGGCGGTTACGCTAGAGATCAGGCCGTTGCCGCGCCCGCTCACCGAATGATGCTCGCCAGCCACTTCGATATCGCCGACGAAGATGCGCTCGTTGGCCGGTCCCCGCGTTTCGTCATACGCGCCAAGCACGAACCGGTCGCCGGACTTGGCGAGATAGGTCCGCTCGAACGCGCCCCAGATATCGGCGGCGTTCAGTTCGCGGCTGGTTTCGTCCGCCAGCGCCTGAACGTAACGGCTGAAATCCGCCTGCAAGCGCTTGGGCAGCTTCAGCCCCTTGTCCTGCTCGATCACCCAGGCGACGCCGCCCTTGCCGGATTGCGAGTTGACGCGGATCACCGCTTCGTAGCTGCGGCCTAGATCGGCGGGATCGATCGGCAGATACGGCACCTCCCACAGCGGATCGTTCTTGGCTTCTTGCGCGGCGAGACCCTTCTTGATCGCGTCCTGATGGCTGCCTGAAAAGGCGGTGAACACCAGATCGCCGGCATAGGGCGTGCGCGGATGCACCGGCAGTTGCGTGCAATAGTTCACCGTGTTGACGATCTCGTCGATGTCCGACAGGTCGAGGCCCGGCGACAGGCCTTGCGTGTACATGTTGAGCGCGACCGTCACGAGATCGCAATTGCCGGTCCGTTCGCCATTGCCGAGCAGACAGCCCTCGACCCGGTCCGCCCCCGCCATCAGCCCGAGTTCCGCCGCAGCGACCCCGGTGCCACGATCGTTGTGCGTATGCAGGCTGATTGCGATCGAATCACGGTTGCGGATGTTCTTGCCGAACCATTCGATCTGATCGGCATAGACGTTGGGCGTCGCCGCCTCGACCGTGGCGGGCAGGTTGAGGATCAGCTTGTGGTCGGGGGTAGGGCGCAACACCTCCATCACCGCCTCACAAACCTCGACCGAGAAATCGAGTTCGGCGGTGGAGAACGTCTCTGGGCTGTATTCGAAAAACCAGTCGGTGTCGGGCTGCGCGGCGGCGCAGTCGCGCAGGATTTTCGCACCCTCGATCGCGATTGCGCGGATCTCGTCGCGCGTCATGCCGAATACGATCTTGCGCCAAGCCGGGCTGACCGCATTGTAGAGGTGGACGATAGCCTTGGGCGCACCGCGCAGGGACTCAAAGCTTTTCTCGATCAGGTCGCGGCGCGACTGCGTCAGCACCTGCACCGTCACATCGTCCGGGATGCGGCTGGTCTGCACCAGGCCGGAGATGAAATCGAACTCGGTCGCGCCCGCGCTCGGAAAGCCGACCTCGATCTCCTTCATGCCGACCTTGCAGAGCAGATCGAACATCCGCGTCTTCTTCTCGGCATCCATCGGGTCGATCAGCGCTTGATTGCCGTCGCGCAGATCGGTCGACAGCCAGCGCGGCGCATGGGTGATCGTGCGCGAAGGCCATTCGCGATTGGGCAGATCGATCTGCGGGAAGGGGCGGTATTTGGTCGAAGGATCGCGCAGCATGGGCGTATCTCGCTTGCTGAAGGGTGGGGAACTCGGTCTTGCCCTCAGGCGCGTCGTGCGTCGGCAAAGCCGCGCAACGGGACGGTCGCGCCTAAGGGCGCGTAAGTCGAAGCAGCAGGCCGGTCCCGATCGTCATCCTTGCTAGCGATAGCGTCGCGTTACGCGGTTTGTCCAGCCTGATCGGCGCAATAAATCCCCTGGTGTTAACCATTCGCTCAAACACCGTCGATAAATCCTCTCAAGACAAGGAGATGCACCGATGTTGCAGTTGATTTACATCAGTACCGCCACACCGGCGATGCGCGAACCGGAACTCACGCGCATCCTGTCGGCATCGCGCCGCAACAATGCGCGTGACGGGATCAGCGGACTGTTGTTCTTCAACGGCCGACGTTTCCTGCAAGCGCTCGAAGGACCGGCGGCGGTGGTCGAGACGGCGATCGCGCGGATCAAGGCGGACGATCGCCACGCCGCGGTCGTCACGCTGTCACGCCGTGAAGTCGATACCCGCGAGTTTGGCGACTGGGCGATGGCGTCGCTCGGTGCGGGCGAGGCGGCGGGACAGGCGGCGATCGACCGCGTCGATGCGCTCACTATCGACGCGTCGCCCAGCGTCCGCGCGCAATTCACCAGCTTCGCGCGGCTTCAGTCCGCCTGACGGCCTGAGAACCAGCCGTCGACACGGCTCTGCGGCAGGAACCACAGCAACGCCACGACGGCTGCGCAGCCGATGCCCAGCCAAGGCGACACGAACGTCAGCGGGATGCCGAGCGCATAGATCAGCGAGGCGGCGATCCCCTTTCGATTGCTGGCGGTGTAAAATCGCGAGGCGGCGACGCCGCGGAGACCAGTGCGGCGGATCGTCGCCTGTAGCCACGTATAGCACAGTGCCGGGAACAACATCGTCGCGAGATACAGCCACGTCGCCTCGCGATTGAAATGATGCTCGCCGAGATACGACGTCGAGAACGGCACCAGCGACAGCGCGAACAGCAGCAGCATGTTCGACCAGACCAGCCCATTGGTGACATGCGTGGCGTGGCTGAACAGCCGGTGGTGGTTGACCCAGTAGATCGCCACGTATGCGTAGCTCAGCACATAGGCGAGGAACACCGGCCACAACGTCCACAGCTTCGCCATCCCTTCCGAGATCGGCGGGTGCAATTCCAGCACCATGATCGTGACGATGATGGCGATCACGCCGTCCGAGAATGCCTCGACCCGGCCGACGCCGGGCCGGCCTTCGACTTCCTCGGACGGCGTTTCGGTCATTATTGCAGTTCGAACGCGGCGTTGATGACGAGCACAGTCCGGTCGGACACCAAGGGCACGTACTTGGTCACGCCGAACTCGGAACGGTTGAACGAAAGCCGGCCGAGGAACCCGATCGACGGCTTCTTGCTCATCGGGTTGGTCGCCGCGCCGAAGAAGCGTGCGTCGATTACGGCGGGCTTGGTGACGCCGTGCAGCGTGAGCTGGCCCTCGATGCGTGCGGCGTCGGGGCCGAGCGCGGTCACCTTGGTCGAGCGGAAGGTCGCGGTCGGATACTTGCCGGCGTCGAGCCAGTCGGCGCTCTTGAGTTCCTCGACCAGCTTGCCGCTGGTGGTCTGCACGCTGTCGACGGGGATCGAGACGCTAAGCGTGGTGGCGTCAAGATGGGCCGGGTCCAGCTTCATCGAGCCGCTTGCGCCCGAGAACCAGCCGGCGAAGGGCGAGATGCCCATGTGGCTGACGCTGAACGCGACCTGGGTATGGCCCGACTCGACCGCATAGGTGCCGGCCTTGACGTCAGTGGGTGCACCGGCACCGTGCAGCATGTCGGGGCGGTGCATCTGCGCGGTCAGTGGCACCGCGACGGCGGCGGCGGCAAGCGAGGCGGCAAGAATGAAACGGCGCATCACGAAGGTCTCCTGTTGAGGTGCGCGAGCCTTGGGCGAGCGGAACGTGCCCGTCAAAGCCAGAGTCCGCAACCGATCGTTTCGCAGGTACCCCGTTTGTGGCGATTGCGCCGCTGCCCGCAGGCTTCACAATCGAAGCGCCGGGTCGCCACGACGGCGACCCGGCGCGGAGATCAGTTCTTCGCCTTGTCGACCAGTGCGTTGGCGCCGATCCACGGCATCATCGCGCGCAGCTTGGCACCGGTCTCCTCGATCGGATGTCGCTGCGCCGCGCCGCGTGCCGCCTTCAGTTCTGGCTGACCAGCGCGGTTGTCGAGCACGAAATCCTTGACGAAGCGACCCGACTGGATGTCGGCGAGCACGCGCTTCATTTCCTTCTTGGTCTCGTCGGTGATGATGCGCGGGCCGGTCTTGATGTCACCATATTCGGCGGTGTTCGAGATCGAGTAGCGCATGTTGGCGATGCCACCTTCGTACATCAGATCGACGATCAGCTTGAGTTCGTGGAGGCACTCGAAATACGCCATTTCCGGCGCATAGCCCGCCTCGACCAAGGTCTCGAACCCGGCCTGCACCAGCGCGGTGGTGCCGCCGCACAGCACGGCTTGTTCGCCGAACAGATCGGTTTCGCATTCCTCGCGGAAGTTGGTCTCGATGATGCCCGAGCGCCCGCCGCCGACGCCCGATGCATAGGCGAGGCCGATGTCGTGCGCGTTGCCGCTCTTGTCCTGGTGGATCGCGATCAGGCACGGCACGCCGCCGCCGCGCACATATTCGCTGCGCACGGTGTGGCCCGGGCCCTTGGGCGCGATCATGATGACGTCGAGATCCTCGCGCGGCTCGATCAGGCCGAAGTGGATGTTGAGGCCGTGCGCGAACGCGATCGTCGCGCCCTGCTTGAGGTTGGCGTGGAGGTCATTCGTATAGATCGCGGCCTGATGCTCGTCGGGCGCGAGGATCATGGTGATGTCGGCCCAGGCAGCGGCTTCGGCGGTGGTCATCACTTTGAAGCCGGCGTCGGTCGCCTTCTTGGCGGTGGCGGAACCCTCGCGCAGCGCGATCGCGACTTCCTTGACGCCCGAATCGCGCAGGTTTTGCGCATGGGCGTGGCCCTGCGAACCATAGCCGACGATCGCGATCTTTTTGTCGCTGATGAGGTTCAGATCGGCGTCGCGATCGTAATAGACACGCATGTTCAGTCCCTTTGCTTCAAGATCGTCATGCCGGCCGGGCAGCGCGCCCGACCGTCGATCCCGGCGTACACCGGGGAGACGAGGGTGGTTGTTCGGTAGAATGGATCAGGCGGCCTCGCGCCCGCGCGAGATCGCGACGATGCCGGTGCGCGCGACCTCGATCAGGCCGACTTCCGCCATCAGCTCGACGAACTTGTCGATCTTGGCGATCCCGCCGGTCACTTCGAAGACGAAGCTGGAGATCGTGGCATCGACCACCCGCGCGCGGTACACTTCGGCGAGGCGCAACGCCTCGATGCGCTGGTCGCCGGTGCCGATCACCTTGATGAGCGCAAGTTCACGCTCGACGTGATTGCCCTCGGCGGTCAGGTCGCGGACCTTGTGCACCGGCACCAGCCGATCGAGCTGCGCCACGATCTGTTCGAGCACCGGCGGGCTGGCCGACGTCACGATGGTGATGCGACTGACCGACTTGTCGTCGGTAATCTCGGAAACCGTCAGGCTCTCGATATTATAGCCGCGCGCGGTGAACAGGCCGGCGATCCGGGCGAGAATGCCCGGCTCGTTATCGACGATCACCGCGAGCGTGTGCCGTTCGGCGATCTGCTGCTGGATGTGCATGTCGTCTCTCACACCAGTGCCCTCGCGCTGTCGTCCATCTCGCCCGACACTTCGCTCGAATAGAGCAGCATGTCGGTATGCGCGGCCCCGCTCGGGATCATCGGGAAGCAGTTGGTGAGCTGTGCTATCCGGCAATCGACGATTACCGGCCCGTCATGGGCGAGCATGTCGGCGATGCCGCTCTCCAACTGGTCCGGCCCTTCGATCAGGATACCCTTCCAGCCATATGCCTCACCCAATTTGACGAAATCGGGCAGGGCATCCGAATAGCTTTCCGAATAGCGGCTTGAGTAGGTCAGCTCCTGCCACTGGCGGACCATCCCCATATACTGGTTGTTGAGGATGAAGATCTTGACCGGCAACCGGTATTGCGTGGCGGTGGCAAGCTCCTGAATGTTCATCTGGATCGAGGCTTCGCCGGCAATGTCGATCACCAGCGCACCCGGATTGCCGAGTTGCGCGCCGATCGCGGCCGGCAGGCCGTAGCCCATCGTGCCGAGGCCACCACTGGTCAGCCACTTGTTGGGTGCCTCGAAATCAAAGTGCTGCGCCGCCCACATCTGATGTTGGCCGACTTCGGTGGTGATGATCGGGTTGCGCGCACGCGTCGCTTCCCACAATGCACGCACGGCACGCTGCGGCATGATCTCCTCGATCGAGGGCGGGTACGACAGGCTCTTCACCGCGCGCCATTCCGCGATCCGTTCCCACCACGCGGTCAGATCGGGTTTGGGATGCTGACGCGCCTTGAACACGCGCACCATATCCTCGAGAGCACGGCCGACATCGGCGACGATCGGCAGATCGACCCGAACGTTCTTGTTGATCGACGAACGATCGATATCGACATGAACCTTGCGGCTGTTGGGGCTGAATGCATCGAGCCGTCCGGTCACCCGGTCATCGAAGCGCGCGCCGAGGCAGACGATCAGATCGGCCTGATGCATGGCGTGATTGGCCTCGTAGGTGCCGTGCATGCCGAGCATCCCCAGCCACTCCGGCGCGGAAGCCGGCAGCGCGCCCAGACCCATCAGCGTCGAGGTAACGGGCGCGCCGGTGATCCGCACAAGCTCGCGCAGCAATTGGCTCGCCTGCGGCCCTGCGTTGATGATGCCGCCGCCTGTGTACAGCACCGGCCGTTCCGCCGCCGCCAGCATGTCGACCGCCTGCTCAATCAACGCCTGATCGGCCTTCACCTGCGGGCGATACGTCTTGTGGACGATCGTGGAGGGCACCGGCCCGGTGCGGGTATAGCGCGCAGAGGCGACCTGCACGTCCTTGGGGATATCGACCACCACCGGGCCGGGCCGCCCGGAGGTGGCGATATGGAACGCCTCTTTCACCGTATCCGCGAGCTTGGCGGGGTCCTTCACCAGATAGTTGTGCTTCGAACAGTGGCGCGTGATGCCGACGGTATCAGCCTCCTGAAACGCGTCGGTGCCGATCAGCGTGGTCGGCACCTGACCGGTCAGGACCACCATCGGGATCGAATCCATCAGCGCATCGGTGATGCCGGTGACGGCGTTGGTCGCGCCCGGCCCCGAGGTGACCAGCACCACGCCGGGTTTTCCGGTCGAGCGGGCGTAACCCTCGGCCGCGTGCGTCGCCGCCTGTTCGTGGCGGACCAGGATGTGCCTGATCTTCCCCGAACGGAACATCGCGTCGTAGATCGGCAGCACCGCGCCACCGGGATAGCCGAATACGACGTCCACGCCGAGATCGCACAGCGTCTCGATCAGGATGT
The DNA here is from genome assembly GCF_022662305.1 of Sphingomonas sp. BAUL-RG-20F-R05-02. Taxonomy (GTDB): domain Bacteria; phylum Pseudomonadota; class Alphaproteobacteria; order Sphingomonadales; family Sphingomonadaceae; genus Sphingomonas. The sequence goes on along the minus strand of NZ_JAKNQH010000001.1, from coordinate 742,018 downwards.
CGGCTCCACTTTTCTCTGTCACGGCAGGTCTCCTTGCGCGGCACCGCATAGCAGTATCGGAGCGGCGCTGCTAACCGCATGAAACATTCGCGTCAACCGTTACATGCGTAACAAAGTTGCTATTAGCGGCAGTTGCTGGATTGTTTCTGTCTCGTCGATGCGCAGCCATGTGGCGGGCGGCTGATTTCGGAACCACGTATATTGCCGCTTGGCGTATTGGCGGGTGGCGGTCGCGCCCGCTTCGGCGGCGGCACGGGCATCGATCTCACCCGCGATCAGCCGCGCGATCTCGGTCACGCCAATCGCACGTCGCACAGGCGCTTGTGGCGGGATCTCTGTCCGCGCGAGCAACGCGGCGACTTCATCGATTCCCTCGTGCGCGATCATCTCGAAGCGGGCGTCGATCCGCGCGTGCAGCCATGCGCGGTCGGGCAGCAGCACCAGCGCGGCGACGTCGATCCGCGCTCCGATCCCGCCGGTCGTTGCCGCGCGCCAGTCCGCGATCGAACGGCCGGTCGATCGCACCACCTCCAGTGCGCGGCCGACGCGGGTGGTGTCGGCGGGGTTGAGCTCAGCCGCCATCACTGGGTCGAGCAGCGCCAGCTGCGCGTGATTCCGCGTCGCCGGCATCGCGCGCACCTCCTCGCGAACCGCTGGGTCGATCGGGGGGATTGGCGCGATCCCGTCGAGCAAGGTGCGCAGGTACAGTCCGGTGCCGCCGACCAAGATCGGCAGCTTGCCCGCTTGGTGCGCCGTGTCGATCTCCGCTGCTGCCTCCTCCGCCCAGCGTGGCGCGGAATAGTCGGCATCAGCGCCGTCGACATGGCCGAACAGCCGGTGCGGCGCGCGGGCTTCCTCCGCGATCGATGGGCGCGCGGAAACGACACGCAGGTCGGCATAAACCTGCGCGCTATCCGCGTTGATGACGACACCGTCGTGCCGTTCTGCCAAGGCGAGCGCGAGCGCGGACTTGCCGCTTGCGGTCGGCCCTGTAATGAGCGCGACCTTGGGGCGTGACGGGCCGGGCAGGGGATTAGAGATGTTCATCGCGACGCTGATAGCACCGGGTGCGCTCGTGGCAGGTCATATTTCGGAAGGCCGCGACCGGCTCAACGCGGCGGGCTGCGCGAGCGCGGGCGGCGGCTGGATCGACGAAGGCGCGGCGATCGATCTAGCCTTTGCGATTTCGCCCGATGCGGCACGCGCCGCTCTGGAGGGCGCGTTCGCGGGCGTCGATGTGGTGGTGCAGGCGGCGGAGGGGCGGCGCAAGCGGTTGATCGTCGCCGACATGGATTCGACGATGATTACGGTCGAATGTATCGACGAACTCGCCGATTACGCCGGCATAAAGCCGCAGATCGCCGCCGTCACCGAAGCGGCGATGCGGGGTGAACTCGATTTTGAATCCGCGCTCGATGCGCGTGTGGCGCTGCTCGCGGGGCTGGACGAGGCCGTGATCCAGCGTTGCCTTGACGAGCGCGTGACGATCATGCCCGGTGCCGAGGCGTTGGTGAAGACGATGCGCGGCTGGGGTGCGACGGCGGTCCTCGTGTCGGGCGGCTTCACCCGCTTCGCCGAGCCGGTCGCCGCGAAGATCGGCTTCCACCGGGCGATTGCCAACCGGCTCGAGATCGCGGACGGCATGCTCAGCGGCGCCGTCACCAAGCCGATCGTCGGCGCGCAGACCAAGCTCGACACGCTGCGCGGCGCGATCGCGGAACTGGGCCTTCCGGCGGAGGCGACTCTGGCGGTGGGTGACGGCGCCAACGATCTCGCGATGATCGGCGCGGCCGGGCTGGGCGTTGCCTATCACGCCAAGCCGATCGTCGCGGCGGCGGCGGCGGCGCGGATCGACCACAATGATCTCACCGCGCTGCTCTATGCCCAGGGCGTGCCGCGCGCCGAGTGGGTGACTGCCTGACCGTTCGGTAAGCCAACCCGCACCGCACGTGCCGAGACGGAGCGGGCGCGAAGCGGCGCACGACGGGTCCAAACGACGCCGATCACACGGGGAGCGACCTTTACGGCGCGACCGGTACGCAGCTCGAGCGCGCCGCCGCACACGCGCGCGATGCCGCCGCACCCGATGCAAGCGGCCCCGCCTGAAGCCGCGTCACACCGCCGCTCTTGACGTAGAACGGCTGCAATCCGGTGAGCCGCCCCTGGAGCGACCGCCACATCGTCCGCGCATTGTCATCATCCCGGAACGCGCCGAGCTGGATCCGCCAACGCCCGGTACTGGCCAGCGATGGTGCCGCAGCCCGGGCGGGCGCGGTGCGGCGCGGCGGTGGCGCAGCACGATCCCGCGTCGCAGGCGGTACATGGCGATCCTGCGATGGGGCCGCCTGATCGCGCGGCGGCGCATCCGGCTCGTCGGCCGGGTCGATCGACGGGCCAGGCGCGGGGCGGGTATCGCGCACTGGCGGCGTCGCGTAGCCCGGCGACGGACGGCTGTACCCGGCACCGGGCCGGGCGTCTCGCTCCGGCCTTGGCGTTGTGACTATCGGCGAGCGGCCAGCGTTGGGATCGTATGACGACGGCGGCAGATCGGCGCCGCGCATCGCGGTTTGCGCACCGACGTTGGCGATTTCCGGCGGCAGTTGCGGGCGTTGGGCATCCGCCTCGTACTGCCGAGACAACGCCATGCCCCGCTGACGATCCTCGGCGGAGAGATACTGATCCATCTGCGCCTGCACCTGCGGCGCGCGGGCCTGCCCCTGCGCTGCCGAACGCAGGATCAGCGCATATGCGCGCGGCCAGTCCTTCGGCACGTTGTCGCCATTGAACAGCATCGTGCCGAGCACCAGCTGCGCGCGCGGCTCGCCCCGCTTTGCGGAGCCTTCGAGCCATTGCACCGCGTCGGCGCGCTTGTTCTCGTCGAACAGGATCAGCCCGTAATTGTCCTGCGCCTGCTGGTGGCCCTGCAACGCGGCCTTGCGATACCAGCTTTCCGCCATCGGCATGTCGACCGGCACACCGCGGCCGAGCTTGTACGCCTGCGCGAGGTTGAACTGCGCATCGGCATCGCCCCGAATCGCGAGCGGTCGCCATTCATCGATCGCCTTGCGGTAATCGCCCCGGCTCCATGCATCGACGCCCGCCTTGACGTCGGCAAAGGCTGGCGTCGAGAGGATCATGCCGCCCCCTAAGGCGCCCACCGTCGCCGCGATCATCAAAAGCCCGTGCTTCATACGCTTCAAACCCTTCGCCCCCGCTCGCGCGAGATAAAGCCGAGTTCGCGTAAATAGGCAAAGATTTCGTTAGCCACATGTCCTGAAAACAGGCTGCCTGAAGTCCTGTTAACTGCTTCTTGACCCATCTCGGGGCATAAGCACCGTCCTACAGGCGGGAGTTCAAGGGGCACATGCGCGTTCTCGCGATGGCATCACAAAAAGGCGGGTCGGGGAAGACCACGCTGTCGGGGCATCTAGCGGTCCAAGCCGAACGCGCCGGGGCAGGGCCCGTGGTACTGATCGACATCGATCCGCAAGGATCGTTGTCGGACTGGTGGAACGATCGCAACGCCGAGACGCCGTCGTTTGCGCAGACCACGGTCGCGCGGCTCGCCGCCGACCTTGAGGCATTGCGCCAACAGGGCTTCAAGCTCGCGATGATCGACACGCCGCCCGCCATCACCATGGCGATCCAGAGCGTGATCGCGGTCGCCGAACTGATCGTCATCCCGACGCGCCCCAGCCCGCACGATCTGCGCGCGGTCGGCGCGACGGTCGACCTGTGCGAGCGTGCCGGCAAGCCACTGATCTTCGTCGTCAACGGTGCCACGCCCAAAGCGCGCATCACGACCGAGGCCACGCTCGCGCTGGCGCAGCACGGCACGGTCGCACCCGTCATCGTGCATCATCGCACCGATTTCGCCGCCTCGATGATTGATGGTCGAACCGTCATGGAACTCGACGCACGCAGCCGTTCGACCGGCGAGGTCGAGGCGCTGTGGACCTATGTGTCCGACCGCTTGGAAAAGAACTTCCGCCGCACCGTGTTCGCGGCACCCGCGTCGACCAGCGCTTTCGCGCAGCGGCCGACCGGCGGCGGCTTTGGCCGTCGGGTGGTGAGCTGAGATGAACGACGGCCCTGCCCGGCATGGTTCGCTCTCCTCCGGGCTACTCGCCCGCAAGGGACAGGCGCGCCCGGCGATGCGCCCGCAGACGGCGGCACTTGAGCCCGAGGACGATCTCGGCTGGAACGACATGGGCGGGCCGGCTCCCGAGGAGGCGCTGCCGCCGGTGCTGCTCCAGCAGCAGGCGTTGCGCGCAGAGTTCCCGGGCGAGGAACCCGAAGGCGACCTTTCCGCCATCAAGACGCGTGCCGCCTTCACGCTCCGGCTCGATGCCGAACGCCATTTACGCCTGCGGCTCGCCGCGACGGTCGCGGGCGTGTCGGCGCAGACGCTGATGACGCGCGCACTCGATCAATTTTTGCAAACCATTCCTGAAGTCGAGGCGCTGGCGACGCAATTGCCAGCCCGGCCAAGGCGATCATCCGTGGGAAACGTTCGATGAAGAAACGGTTAGCCGTATCGTTGGGATTGTCCGCACTGCTGCTCGGCGGCACGCTGGCGGGGGGAGCGTTCGCCGGTGGCCAATCATTGTCGGGCGACGCGCGCAAGGCGATTGCGGAAGCCGGCAAGGCGCGCGCGCTGATCGCGCAGGGCAAGGGCGCTGCCGCCGTCGGCCATGCCGAACGCGCCGCGCTTGCCGCGCCCGAGTCGGCGGATTTCCGAATGCTGCTCGGGCAAAGCTATTTGAAAGCCGGGCGCTTTGCCTCTGCACGCGATACCTTCGCCGACACGCTGGCGCTGGATGCCGGCAATGGCAAAGCCGCGCTCAATCTCGCACTAATGCAGATCGCCACAGGCGACTGGGGTGCCGCGCGGAAAACGCTCGATGCGCACGCCGCCAGCATTTCCGTCAGCGATCGTGGCCTTGCCGTCGCACTGGCGGGCGATCCGTCGGCGGCGGTCGATCTGCTCGCCGCGGCTGCGCGTGTCGACCCCGCCGGGGTCAAGACCCGGCAGAACCTTGCGCTCAGCCTCGCGCTTGCGGGCCGCTGGACGGAGGCACGGCAGATCGCCGGCCTCGATCTCGCACCGGGCGATGCCGACAAACGGATTCTCGAATGGGCGGCGTTCGCGCGTCCCAAGGCTGCCTCGGATCAGATCGCGACGCTGCTTGGCGTCACGGCGGTGCGCGACAAGGGGCGCCCCGCCGCGCTCGCGCTGAACGCGACCACCGCTTCGGTCTCGGTGGCGAACGCCACACCTGCCGCGCCGGCCCCGGCAGCGGTTGTGCCTGCGCCGGTCGACATCGCCACCACCGCGCCGGCCCCTGCCGTACCGGGGGCAACGGCGGTTCCGTCGCTCGACACCGGCGTACAGTTCGCGGCGCGTCAGGAAGTCGTGCAGCCGCTGCCGGCATCCAAAGCCCTCGGTCGAACGGCCGTTGCCAGGAACGCAGTCGCCGTCGCGGACGAGGCTTCCCCCGCGGCGCTCGCCAGCGGCAGGTTCTACGTTCAGCTTGGCGCGTATGACAGCGCCGGCGTGGCCCGCGACGCGTGGAAGCGCGCGGCTCGCACCTTCCCGAGCTTCTCCGGTCACGAGCCGCAGGGTGCCAGCATCAAGACCGCGGCGGGCAGCTTCTATCGCCTCTCAGTCGGCGGCTACACGCGGACCGATGCGGTAAAACTCTGCCTCGCCTACCGGGCGAGCGGCGGCCGCTGCTTTGTGCGCGCAAACGCGGGCGATCAGGTGGCGAGCTGGATCAAGCCCGGTCAGCAACTGGCGTCACGCTAGGCGCTGCGAGGACTTAGCGCAGCAGCGCCGTTTGATCGGACGGCGAACCGGCGGTGTTTTCTAAAGCCGTGCCATGCGAGAGCGTGGTACGGCGCGGTGAGCCGCGCGGATTACACCAGCACCGCTCCGCCCTTGAACAGGCGCAGCACTTTGCCCTGCACGGGCAGGCCATCGAAGGGCGTGTTGCCGGCCTTCGCCGCCATCTGATCCGAGTCGATCCGCCACGGTGCATGTTCGTCGAGCAACACCAGATCGGCGGGTGCGCCCGCCGTCAACGTGCCGGTTGGCACACCCAAAACCTTGGCGGGGTTCCGCGCGAGCATCGCGAACAGCCGGTCGATCGTCACCACCTCATCGCGCACCAGCCCAAGCGCGAGCGCAAGCAACGTCTCCGCGCCGGCGACGCCGGGCGCAGAGTCGGCGAAGGGCAGGCGCTTCTCCTCCGGCCCCTGCGGGTCGTGGCCCGAACACAGCACGTCGACCGTCCCATCCGCCACCGCCAGCTGTGCGGCGCGGCGATCATTTTCCGAGCGCAGTGGCGGCGACAGACGCGCGAAGGTTCGGAAGTCGCTCATCGCGATATCTGACAGGAACAGATGTGCGGGCGTGATCCCGCATGTCACGCGTACGCCGCGCCGTTTGGCGGCTCGCACAAGATCGAAGCCGGCCGCCGTCGTCACCTGACGGATGTGCAGCGCCGCTCCGGTTTCTTCCGTCAGCATTAGGTCGCGCGCGATGGCGAGCGGCTCGGCGATGGCAGGTGCGGCGGGCAAGCCCATCCGCGTCGCGGTCTCGCCCGCAGTCGCCACGGCCACGCCGACGATGCCGGCATCTTCCGCATGTGCGATCACGGTGAGGCCAAGGTCGCCGGCATAGGCCAGTACCTTCCGCATCACGCCCGAATCCGCGATCCAGCCCGCCCCGGTGCCGACCGCGCGCGCACCTGCTTCGCGGTTGATCGCCATTTCGGCAAGATCTTTGCCGGCCAGCCCGCGCGTGGCGGCGGCGATCGGGTGGATCCACAGGTCCGGCCGGCCGATCAGCGCCGCGCGCTGGACGAGGCCGGGATTGTCGAGCACCGGCCGCTGGTCCGGCATCAACCCGACACGGACGATCCCGCCCTTATGGAACGCGGGCAGATCGATCGCGAACACGCCGAGGTCGACGATCGCGGGGGCGAGCAGCTTGCCCTTGCAGTCGATTGTCTCTGCGCCCTCGGGCACCGCGAAGGTGCCGGTCGCGGCGATGCGGTCGCCCGCGATCAGAACGCCGCCCTTCCATATGCCCGCATCCGGGCAGACCAGCGTCGCGTTCAGCAAGGCAATCGTGCGGGTCATGCCCAACCCTCCACACCGCGCGACCGTCTGGTCAGCACGTCGAGGCACGCCATCCGCACCGCCACGCCCATCTCGACCTGTTCGGTGATCGCGGACTGTTGGGGGTGATCCGCTACACCCGAATCGATCTCGACCCCTCGGTTCATCGGCCCCGGGTGCATCACCAGCGCGCCAGGCGCACGCTCGAGCCGGCCGGGGGTCAGGCCGTAGCGCAGGTTGAACTCGCTGTTCGAGGGGATGAAGCCACCGGTCATCCGCTCGTTCTGGAGGCGCAGCATCATCACCACGTCCGCCCCCTCCAGCGCGTGATCGAAATCGGTGTACGGCGTCACGCCCATTCGCTCGATATCCGCGGGCATCAGCGTGGAGGGCGCACAGACCCGTACCCGCGCGGCAAGCGCGGTCAGCGCGAGGATGTTCGACCGCGCGACCCGGCTGTGCAGGATGTCGCCGCAGATCACCACCGTCTGCCCGGCGATGCTCCCCCGCCGCCGTCGGATCGTCAGCGCGTCGAGCAGCGCCTGCGTGGGGTGTTCGTGCTGCCCGTCGCCCGCGTTCAGCACCGGGCAATCGACCTTGCCCGCGATCAGCCGCACCGCGCCCGAAGACATGTGCCGTATCACGATAACGTCGGCGCGCATCGCGTTCAGCGTCATCGCCGTGTCGATCAGCGTCTCGCCCTTCTTCACGCTCGATTGCGCGGCGTGCATGTTGACGACATCCGCGCCGAGCCGCTTGCCGGCGATCTCGAAGCTCAGCAGCGTGCGCGTGCTGTTCTCGAAGAAGGCGTTGATCTGGGTGACGCCCTCCAGCCTTTTGTCGCTCTTAGCGCGACTGCGGTTGGCCTCGATCCATTGCTCCGATTCGTCGAGCAGGAACATGATCTCGTGCGGCTGTAGGCCATCGATACCGGTGAGGTGGCGATGCGGGAAGACAGCGCTTCCGGCGATCTGCGAAGCGGGGCGGTGGTCGGATTGCATCAAAGCTGCGGCCTAACGGCGGCGGGGCAGGCGCGCAAGCGGTGGCGGCGGTACTCGCCGCGTCGCGAATAGAGCGTGCGTGTGTAACCCCCCACCGCATCCACAGGCGAGGAGCCACAAATGCTGATTGTAGCTTCGCTGCAACGCAGGCCGTTTCGAGCAAGCGTATTTTTTTGACGATCGGATCGGGTGGTCACTTCCTGTCGTGCGCTGCGACGAGGCATCCGAGCAGCCAAACCTCCATGGTCTCGTGTCGCTCATGCTGGCTCTATAAGCGTCCGTGATCCGCAGCGGTCGGCAAAACGCCAGCTAAGGCCCGGTTCCGACGTTCGTGGCAATCCGCAGCCGAACTTAGGGCAGCGGTCGTTCGCGAACCAAGGTTAACACGAGCCGTTGCGTAGCTTTGCGTTCATCGCCAAACGCCAGCCCACAAAGCTGACCCAGGCAATCAGCGTCAGCGTACAGCAGATCGCGCAGACCAACCCGATCGGACGGCCACTTACTTGCCTCACCGCAGGGCCGATCAACAGCAACACCGCAGCCGGCGATGCCAACGATAAGCGGACAGCCACAGATTCGTTGGTCCAGCGTTCGCCAATCACAGCGGAACCTCTCATCGCTAAGCGTTATTGGGCGATGATAGGAGCGGAGCATTGAGCGATCAACGCCCGCATAGAACATTGCCAGAGAGTATCGCGCCGCCCTCAACCTGCCTTCAATTGCGCGACGAACTGCTCGGTCGCCTGTCGCAGCGCCTGCGCGGTGCTGGAGAGCGTGGTCGCCGCACCGGACACGCGCGAGGATAGCGTTTCGGTGGTGTTCGCCATCGCCGCGACCTCGCTGATCTGGCGGACCATCTGCGTAGCGCCAATCGCCGTGTCGTAAGCGGTCGCTTCGATCAACTTGGCGGTGCCGCGCTGCTCGTCGACGGCGGCGCGGATCGCCTTTGCGGTTTGCGCCAGCGCGCCGACGCGCGCGGCGATGTCGCGCAGCGCGCCGTTGGCGATGTCGGCGCCGCCGGTCACCGATCCGGCGAGACTCCGTATCTCGTCGGTCGCACCCGAGGCCTGGCCGGCGAGTTGCTTCACTTCCTGCGCCACCACCGCGAAGCCACGCCCGGCGTCCCCGACCCGCGCCGCCTCCATCGCCGCGTTGAGCGCGAGCAGGTTGGTACGACCGGCGATATCGCTGATCGAGTCGGCGAAGCCGGCAATCGCGCTGGACCGCTGCGCGAGTGCGATCACTGCCTGATGCCCGGAATCGGAAATCGAGGCGGCATCGCCGCTCAAGCTGGCCTGATGATCGACGGTGCTGGCGATGGCGCCGATCGAGCCGGTGAGATCCTTGATTCGCGCTGCCAGCAACTGGGCGGTTTCCGACGATTGCGACGCGACCAGCGCGGTGTCGGACGTGTCCTTACTTGCACGGCGGGCGAGATCGTTGAGCGCGCGGGCCGAGCCTTCCAGTTCGCCGGACGCCGCGCCAACCGCGCTGACGATGTCCGATATCGAGGCATGGAAGGCGTTGGCGAGGGTGTGCATTTCGCCGCGTCGACGGTCGGCGGCGGCCACCTCCAGAGCTTCGCGACGGCCGCGCTCGGCCGACTCGCGGGCTTCGGCGGCGCGGACGGCGGCTAATGCGGCCTCCGTCTCATGGCTGCGCGCGATCGCTTGGGCGGCAAGCCGCTCGCTTTCGCGCCCCGCCTCTGCCTGGCGAACGAGCAGCGCGCGCAGCTTGACGGTAAGGTAGCTCAGCACCGCGAATTGCAGCCCGACCGCCAACGCGTGGATCAGGACGCGGTCGAGCGCGCCGGTGCCGGTGAACACCCACTCCGGCGCGGCGAATTCGAGCAGGAGGTGGTGCACCGCGATCAAGCCGGACGCGAGGGCGATCGGTTTCCAGTCGCACAGCACGGCAAGCCCGGCGAGCGCGACGAAAAAGAACATGTGCCCGTCCATCTGCCAGGGATGACCGGTGAGCAGATAGACACCGAGCGCGGGCTGGATCGCGGCAAGCGTGCCGACCAGGATGCGCGCGATCTCGTCGTGGCGACGGCGCACGGCCATCCAGGTTGGCGCGACATTTGCGAGTGCCGAAAGAATCACGACGACATGCGTAAGGTCGGAACCCAAGGCCAACCCAACGATGAGTAGGGCGATCGTGCTGGCAAGCCCCGCAACCGCCAAGATTTCCATGCCGCGCATTCGCAACCGGTCGAGCTCGACCACGGCGTCATCGCGCTGGTTCATGCCTGCGCCTGCGCGCCGGCACCGCACACAGCCGGGGGCGCGGCGAGGATCAGCACCGCGCTTGCGGCGAGCACAGCCGACAGCCGCCGCCGTTCGCCCGCCACCACGAGCGAGCCACGCAGCGGTCCGGTCGCGATCAGCGCGGCGCCGCCGAGCAATGCGAGCGGCGCGACCCGGGCGGCCGCGCCCGGGGTAAGCGGGATCAGCAGCATCTTGCCGGTGGCGGGCGGGTAGAACGCGAGTGTCGCCAAGGCTACCAGGACGCCCAGGATCTGAACCCCAACAAGCACGCGCGATGACCACATGCCGCGTTGATACCAAAGTGCGGTTAACAGAGGCTTAAACAGCGCCTCGGTAAAGCAACATAGCACGAGGTATCCGATGCGTATCGGATTGGCGCGACCGACGCGTTAAGCTTGTACCAATGCGTCGATCGCGCCTTGCAGGATGTAGCTGGCGGCGAGCTTGTCGACGCGCTCGGCACGCTTGGCGCGGCTGATGTCCTCCGCGATCATCTGCCGCTCGACCGCTTGGGTCGACCAGCGCTCGTCCCACAGCAGGATCGGCAAGGCGAGATCGGCTAGGTTGCGCGCGAACGATCGCGTGCTCTGCGACCGAGGGCTCTCGCTGCCGTCGAGGTTGATCGGCAGGCCGAGGACCAGACCGGCGACATGTTGCTCGGCAATCATTGTCACCAGCACGGCCTTGTCCGAGGTGAACTTGGCGCGGCGTATCAGCACGGCGGGCGAGGCGAAGCTCCACCCGGCATCGCACAGCGCGGTGCCGATCGTCTTCGTGCCGAGGTCCAGCCCGAGCAGTCGTCCACCCGAAGGCAAGGCATCACGAAAGGCGATGCGGTCGGTTGTAATCATCGCCGCTCCTCTACCCGCTCGGCGCGCACGAAGTCGAGGCGTGATGGCGCCTTATCGCGTCTCGAACGCTTTCAGCCGTCGTTCGGCATCGGCGCGTACGTTCGCCCAGAACAGGCTGTAGTCGTAGACATGATAGTTGTTGCCCGGCAGCACATAGCCGTTCAGCCCCGCCGGTGGCGCCCCGATCGACAACAGCCCGCGTCCCATACAGCGCGCGCCAACCCGCCCGGCGGCAATATCGGCGGTTGCGAGATCGCTCGACGGATACAGCGTGCCGAGGTTGGCGCTGGCCGGAGCGGCGGCGTCGGGCGTGCCGGTCAGCGGGTTGGTGCAGATCATCTGCGTATCCTTGCGGCTTTGCCCGGTGTAGCCGGTCGAGGCATCGTACGTGTCTAGGATCAGCGACGGCTCGGCCGGTTCGGCGAAGGTCTGCCACGACAGGATGCACCCGGCTTGATCCGCGCGCGTGCACTCGGGCAACCCCATGCGCGGCAGATCGGCTGCGCGCGACACCGGCCACCCCACCACATACGCCGCGACGATGCGGCGGGCGAGCGGCGTGCCGGCGATCCGCTCGCGCAGCAACCGCGACAAATGCAGCGCGCCCTGCGAATGCCCGGCGAGGATGATCGGCCGGTCGCCGCTTTCGCGCACGAATTCGTCGAACGCGGCGAGCACGTCACGATAGGCGAAATCGAGCGCCTTCTGTGCGTTCGCCTGCGTCGTCAGGAACGCGCCGAACGCCGCCTGCCGGTAGCGCGGCGCCCACACCGCACCGACCCCGTTGAACGCGCTCGCCTGGCCCCGCAGGAAGATCGCCGCGCGCGCGTTCGCTTCCGCATCGTCCAGCGGCGCGTTCCAGTGCGTGCGGGTGAGGTACGAGGTCGGGTGGATGAAGAACACCGCCGCCTGCGGACTAGGGGAGGGGGCATAGCCGGCGGGCGCCCACAGCGCGGGGTTGCCCGGTTTGTCGGGCCGCGCCAGCCACATATTCGCGCTCGCATAAGACGGCGGCGGCGACAGTGCGGCCACGTCTTCGCCCGGCACCAGCGCCATCCGCATGAACGCGCCCGGAAATGCGTTGAACGCGAACGCCCCCGCCACCGTCAGCAGGACGAGCGCCGCAACCACGTACAGAAATTTCCGTGCCATTGTGCCGTACCGCTCCCGCAACTTGCGCCAAAGGGGTGGCGCATCGCCGTGCAGAGCGCAATCGGGTTGATGGTGCGCCTGCGCGATGCTAGCCGCTGGGGCATGTCAGTCGATATCGCCACCGTAAAGAAGATCGCGAGCCTCGCGCGCATCGCCATCTCCGAAGAAGACGCCGCCCGGCTCGCGCCGGAACTGGACAACATCATGGGCTGGATCGAGCAGCTTGGAGAGGTCGACACCGCCAACGTCGCACCGATGACCGCCGTGATCCCCAACCACCTGCGCCTGCGCGACGATGTCGTCACCGACGGCAACGTGCGCGATCTCGTGCTCGCCAATGCGCCTCAGGCCGAGCATGGCTTCTTTACCGTTCCCAAGGTGATCGAATGACCGAATTGACCGACCTCGGCGTCGCCGCGATCCGCGACGGCGTACGCGACGGCAGCTTCTCCGCGCGCGACGTGGCGCAGGCGTTCATCGCCAAGGTGAGCGCGGCCAAGGCGCTCAACGCGTTCCTGGTCGAGACGCCCGACCATGCGCTCGCCGCTGCGGACGCCGCCGATACGGCGAAGGCAGCGGGCGAGGATCTCAAGCCGCTCGCCGGCGTGCCGATCGGCATGAAGGATCTGTTCTGCACCAAGGGCGTGCCCGCCACCGCCGCCAGCCTGATCCTCGAAGGCTTCACGCCGACCTACGAATCGACCGTGTCGGGCAAATTGTTCGCGGCCGGCGCAGGGATGCTCGGCAAGCTCAACATGGACCAGTTCGCCATGGGCTCGTCCAACGAGACTTCCGCGTTCGGCAACGTCATCTCGCCGTGGCGGCGGAATGACGGCGGCAACGCTGCGCTCGCGCCCGGTGGCTCCTCCGGTGGTTCGTCCTCGGCGATCGCGGCGCGGCTGTGCCCGGCGGCGACCGGCACCGACACCGGCGGTTCGATCCGCCAGCCCGCCGCCTTCACCGGCATTGCCGGCATCAAGCCGACCTATGGCCGTTGTTCACGCTGGGGCGTGGTCGCGTTCGCCTCCTCGCTCGATCAGGCCGGGCCGATGGCGCGCGACGTGCGCGACTGCGCGATCATGCTGGAGGCGATGACCGGCTTCGACGCGAAGGACGCGACCTCGCTCGATTTGCCGGTGCCGAAGTGGGAAGCGGGCCTGTCGCCCGACCTCAAGGGCAAGACGATCGGCATCCCCAAGGAATACCGCGTCGACAACATGCCCGCCGAGATCGATGCATTGTGGCAGCAGGGCATCCAGTGGATGCGTGATGCCGGTGCCGAGATCGTAGAGGTGTCGTTGCCGCACACCAAATACGCTTTGCCTGCCTATTACATCATCGCGCCTGCCGAAGCCTCGTCGAATCTGGCGCGGTATGACGGCGTTCGCTTCGGCCTGCGCGATCTGCCCGAAGGCGCGAACCTTCAGGACATGTACGCCGCCACCCGCGCCGCCGGCTTCGGCGACGAGGTGAAGCGCCGTATCATGATCGGCACCTACGTGCTGTCGGCCGGGTTCTACGACGCCTATTTCACCCAGGCGTCCAAGGTGCGCACGCTGATCGCCCGCGATTTCGAGCATGCGTTCGAGACGTGCGATTACCTGCTCACCCCAACCGCACCCTCGGCGGCGTTCGCGCTCGGCGAGAAGCAGGCCGATCCGATCGCGATGTATCTTAACGACGTGTTTACCGTGCCTGCTTCGCTTGCCGGCCTGCCGGCGATAAGCGTGCCGGGTGGGCTCGACGCGCAGGGGCTGCCGCTGGGCTTGCAGATCATCGGGCGGCCGCTCGACGAGCAAGGCGTGCTCAACGCCGGACTCGCCATTGAGCAACGCGCCGGCTTCGTGGCGCGGCCTGAGGCTTGGTGGTGACAGAGCCGCGCGAGACGCACTATCATCGGATGGAGCGTCATCGCGCGGACGCCGCAGCGGAGCGTGGTTCTGTGCTTGCGGAACTGATGCGGCCCAAGACGCCTCATGATACGAGAACGGGCTACCAGTTTATCGGACTGATACCAGCAGTGAAAGAATGGCTCGACGGCGTTCGTCGTTGACGGGAAGAAAACAGAAATGGCTGACGCAGCAACATACACGATCACAGGCGAAACCGGCGAGTGGGAGGTCGTGGTCGGCCTCGAAGTCCATGCGCAGGTCACCTCCAACGCCAAGCTGTTCTCGGGCGCCGCCACCGCGTTCGGCGCGGAGCCGAACACGCAGGTCAGCCTGGTCGATGCGGCGATGCCGGGCATGCTGCCGGTGCCGAACCGCGAGTGCATCCGCCAGGCGGTGCGCACCGGCATGGCGATCGACGCCAAGATCAACACATGGTCGCGGTTCGACCGCAAGAACTACTTCTATGCCGATTTGCCGCAGGGCTATCAGATCAGCCAGCTCTACCATCCGATCGTGGGTGAGGGTTCGCTCGACATCAGCCTCGACGATAAGAACCCCGATGCGGACGTGAAAACCATTGGCATCGAGCGCATCCACGTTGAGCAGGACGCTGGCAAGCTGATGCATGACCAGCATCCGACGCGCTCCTATGTTGATCTTAATCGCTCGGGTGTCGCGCTGATGGAGATCGTGTCGAAACCCGACATGCGCTCGCCGCAGGAGGCGGGGGCGTATCTCGCCAAGCTGCGCTCGATTCTGCGCTATGTCGGATCGTGCGACGGCAACATGGATCAGGGGTCGATGCGCGCAGACGTCAACGTCTCGGTCCGCAAGGCGGGCGACGAGTTCGGCACGCGCACCGAAACCAAGAACGTCAACTCGGTGCGTTTCGTGATGGCGGTGGTCGAGCAGGAGGCCAAGCGTCAGGTCGAGGTGATCGAGGGCGGTGGCCGCATCGTGCAGGAAACCCGCCTGTACGATCCCGACCGTAACGAGACGCGCTCGATGCGCTCGAAGGAAGATGCGCACGATTACCGCTACTTCCCCGATCCCGATCTGCTGCCGGTCGAACTCGACGATGCGTTCCTTGAGGAATGTCGCGCCAGCCTGCCGGAACTGCCCGACGCCAAGCGCAAGCGTTACGAGGCGGCGGGCATCGCCCCCTATCAGGCGGCGGTACTGACTGCCGAGGTCGAGGCGGCGCGCTGGTTCGATGCGCTGCTGGAGGCGGGCGCAAAGCCGGTAGCAGCGGCGAACTGGACGACCTCCGAACTGTTCGGCGCGCTCAACCGCACCGGCAAGAGCATCGAGACTTCGCCGGTTAGCCCCGCACAGGCGGCGGAACTGCTCGGCCTCGTCGCGGATGGTACGCTGTCCGGCACGCTCGCCAAGCAGGTGTTCGAGATCATGCTCGAAACCGGGCAGGGCGCGGGGGCGATCGTCGAGGAACGCGGCCTCAAGCAGACCAGCGACACCGGCGCGATCGAGGCGGTGATCGCCGACATCCTCGTGAAGAACGCCGATAAGGTGACGCAGTATAAGGGCGGCAAGGAGGCACTGTTCGGCTTCTTCGTCGGCCAGACGATGAAGGCGATGGGCGGCAAGGCCAACCCGCAGGTCGTCAACGAATTGCTCAAGCAGGCGCTGTCGTGATGCGGCGGCTGGCGCTGGCGGGGCTGCTCGCGGCGGTGGCGCTGCCGGCGGCGGCGCAGGTGCAGGCCCCGGACGCGACGCCCGCCGCCACCTTGCCGCGCGTGGCGCTCGACACCACTGCCGGCCGTATCGTTATCGAGTTGGAAACGGTGAAGGCGCCGATCACCGCCGCCAATTTCCTGCGTTACGTTGACCAGAAGAAGCTCGACGGCATCGTCTTTTACCGAGATGTGAAGGTTGGCGATCGCTTCGGCTTTGTTCAGTTCGGCACCGACGGCGATGCCAAGCGGACGCTCCCGCCGATCAAGCATGAACCGACGACGTTCACCGGTCTGCACCACACCGACGGTACGATCTCGGTCGCGCGGCTCGGTCTCGGCACAGCGCGCGGCGATTTTACGATCAGTGTCGGTGACCAGACCGCCTCGCTCGACGCCGGCCACGGCTTGCCCGAGGACGGGCAGGGCTATGCCGCGTTCGGCCATGTCGTCGAAGGCATGGATACGGTGGTGAAGATCCTCGACGCGCCCGTCTCGCCAACCGCAACCCGCCGCGGTGCTTTCAAGGGGCAGGTGCCGGTCGCCCCGGTGACCGTCCTGACCGCGCGGCGGGTGGCGGCTCCGGAGTGAAGATCGCGCGGCGTCTGTCGCTGCTCCTCGGCCTGACGATCGCCATGCCGGCAATCGCCGTACCCACGCCGATTGCTGAGCGGTACGCGATGGGCGCGGTGAAAGCCGACTTTAAGGCGCGTCAGCGAATCGGTACCAAGCGTGCCGGGCTGGTGTGCCTGCCGGCCGGTAGCTTCCTGTGGAGCGATGCCCGCGCGGGTCTCAATAATGCCAGTGCCAGCGTCGCAACCATACTGCACGATGCCGCACCGGCCGTAGTCGACACCGCCGACGATCCATTCAGCGACGAAGCCGGCGCCACTCGTTACAAAATCATCGCGACGATCGTGAATTTTCAGCTGAATGGCTGCGTGCGCAACTGGGGCATGGCCGCGCGGCTGTCGCACAAGCATGCATTGTCGGGACGCGCGCATCTGTCCGTCGGTTGGGACGTTTTCGACCGCACGACGCGGGCCAAGGCGGAACACCAGACGATCGACACCGAATTCGATCTGACTTCGGATGTCGACGATGCGGCAGGGGCATTGTCCGAGGGGTTGAAACGCAACGCCGCAGAGTTCGCCAAACAACGGCTTTCCGCTGCACCGCACCGATAATGACAGGCGCGGTCCAGTGCGGACCGCGCCCGTTTGCGATACGTCTTATTGCGCGTCGCTATCCTGGTTCTTCACCACGCCGCCGGTCCCGCCGACGCCGTCCGCGTCACCCTGTCGGGCAAGCGGATCGGGCTCCGGGCCACCTTCGCCACGCTCGACCGCGTCCTTACGCGCCTCGACGACCTGCTGGATGTCGCTGCGCTCATCCTTGCGCGGCGGGTACGTGTCGGGCGATTCCGGTGCACTCATGCGAAATCACCGAGATCGGTGGGGGAGGCGGGCGCGACGTCGGGCGTGTCGGTCGGCATCGGCGCGGGCACGTCAATATCGGGCGTGGTCGGCGCGACTTCCGGCGGCGCGGTGACCGGGGCCTCCGGCTGACTCGGCTGCGGGGGGAGTTCGGTGGGTGGGGTGGTCGCCATGTATCGTCTCCTTCATGTGCATAAACGAACCGCATGCGCGTGAAGTTTCACGAAGATGTCACCAACCGGCAGAGCGTGGCTTGCCCCGCGCGCGATCCTTGCTATAGACGCCCCCCACACCGGCGGTGTCCCATGCGGGCGTGGCGGAACTGGTAGACGCAGCAGGTTTAGGTCCTGCCATCGCAAGATGTGGGGGTTCGAGTCCCTTCGCCCGCACCAGGACCCGCCGAGCGTGAGGGGCATCGCGATCCTGATTCGCGAAGAGGCCCGAGAAGACCCATGCAGACTGTCGAGACGCTGAACGAGGGGCTGAAGCGCGCCTACACCCTGACCATCACGGCCGCCGAGATCGATTCTAAGGTCGATGCCGAGCTCAAGCGCGTCGCGCCGCAGATCAAGATGCCCGGCTTCCGCCCCGGCAAGGTGCCTGCCAACCTCGTGCGCAAGATGCACGGTCCGGCGCTGACCCAGGATGCGCTCAACACCGCGATTCAAGAAGGCATCCAGACGCTGATCGCGGAGCAGCGTCTGCGTCCGGCGATCCAGCCGTCGGTAAGCCTCGATGAAGGCTTCGAGATCGGCAAGGATGCCGAGATCAAGGTCGCGCTCGAAGTGCTGCCGGACGTGCCCGCGCCCGCGATTGACGGTCTCAAGCTGGAGCGCCTGATGGTGCCGGCAGGGGAAGCGGAAGTCGACGCGCAGGTCGCCAAGTTCGCCGAGCAGCAGAAGAAGTGGGACGACGCCGCCGAGGATCACGCTGCCGCGCAGGGTGATCTCGTCACGGTCGATTTCGTCGGCAAGACTGAGGACGGCGTTGCCTTCGAGGGCGGCACCGGCACCGACATGGGCGTCGAGATCGGCTCCGGCCGTCTCATCCCCGGCTTTGAGGATCAGCTCGTCGGCGTGAAGGCCGGCGAGGAGCGCGTGCTCAACGTGACGTTCCCGGCGGATTACCCGGCGGAGAACCTTGCCGGCAAGCCCGCCACGTTCGAGATCACCGCGACCAAGGTGCAGACTCCGGGCGAGACCGTGATCGACGATACGCTCGCCACCTCGCTCGGCCTCGAGAGCCTCGAGCAGCTCAAGGGCTTGCTGAAGGGTCAGATTGAGCAGGAGCTGAACGGGCTCACGCGCACGCACATGAAGCGCAAGCTGCTCGACCAGCTTGCCGAGGGTCATGATTTCGAAGTGCCGCCGACGATGGTCGAGGCCGAGTTCGACCAAATCTGGCAACAGCTTCAGCACGAAGCGACGCACGAGGCCGACCCGGCCGCGGCGATCGAGGAGATGGAAAAGGAGCGCGACGATTACCGCGCGATTGCGGAGCGCCGCGTGCGCCTCGGCCTGCTCCTGTCCGAGATCGGCCAGGCCAACGGCGTCGAAGTCAGCCAGCAGGAAATGAACCGGCTGATCTCGCAGGCCGCGCAGCAGTACGGCCCCGAGGATCGCCAGCGCTTCCTCCAGTACGTCCAGCAGGAGCCGATGGCGGCCGCCCAGCTGCGCGCGCCGCTGTACGAGGACAAGGTCGTCGACTTCCTGTTCGAGAAAGCCGAGATCACCGATCGTGAAGTCACCCGTGAGGAGCTCCAGGCCGCGATCGAGAGCGAGGACGGTTTCGCCAGCGGCACGCACGTCCATAACCACGATCATGACCATGAGGGCCACGATCACGAAGCTCACGACCACGGTCACGATCATGCCGATCACGACCATGCTCATGGCAACGACCACGCCGAGCCTGCGCTCGACGACTCGGCGGAGCCCGCTGCTGACGAAGCTGTCGCGGCGGAACCGGTGAAAAAAGCTGCGACGCGCAAGCCCGCCGCCAAGAAGGTCAAGCCCGAAGGTGAGGACGCCGAGGCACCGGCCGAAGCGAAGAAGCCTGCCAAGAAGTCTGCGGCCAAGAAGACCGAAGCCTGATCCGAATCGCCCCGCCGCGCCTTGCGCGCGGCGGGTGCAGCCTTGGTCTTTGGGGGGCGACTTGTCCGAACTGCGCATCGCCGTCATGCTGCCCTGCTACAACGAGGAAGCCGCCATCGCGGCTACTGTTGCGGGGTTTCGCGCCGCACTGCCGGGCGCGGAAATCTACGTCTACGATAATAATAGCCACGACCGCACCGTAGAAGTCGCGCGCGCGTCGGGGGCAATTGTCCGAACCGAACGCATCCAAGGCAAAGGCGCGGTGGTGCGCCGCATGTTCGCCGATGTCGATGCGGACGTCTATGTGATGGCCGACGGGGATGCGACGTACGATGCAGCGTCGGCTCCGGCGCTTGTCGCGCGGCTGGTGGACGAGCAACTCGACATGGTCGTCGGCGCGCGCGTCACACAGATCGAGGCGGCATACCGGCGCGGCCACCGCTTCGGTAACGCGCTGCTTACCGGTATGCTCGCGCGACTGTTCGGGCGCAGCTTCACGGATATCCTGTCCGGTTACCGGGTCTTCTCGCGGCGGTTTGTGAAGAGTTTTCCGGTGCTTTCCGCCGGCTTTGAGATCGAGACGGAGATCAGCGTTCATGCGCTTGAGCTGCGGATGCCCGTCGCTGAGATCGCCACGCCATATTACGAGCGGCCCGAGGGATCGACGTCGAAGCTCAGCACCTACCGGGATGGCTTCCGTATTCTGCGAACGATCCTGCAACTATACCGGATCGAGCGCCCGGTGCTGTTCTTCGGCGCGATCGGCGGGGTGCTGGCGTTGCTCGGCGTGATGTTTGCGATCCCGCTTGGGCTCACCTATCTCCACACACACCTCGTCCCGCGTCTTCCGACGGCAGTGATGGTGACCGGACTGATGATCCTTGCCGCGTTGTGCCTGTTTGCGGGGCTGATCCTCGATACGGTGGTGCACGGTCGTCGCGAGGTGCGGCGGCTCGCCTATCTCTCGCACCGCGCGCCCGGGGTGGAGCGTCGCGAGTCCTGACCGGCTTCGGCGGCGGCGGGCTTGCCAAGTTCGGGCGGAGTGCCGATGTAGGCCATCGCAAGGGCATAAAGGACGTACAGAACATCATGCGCAACCCGTTCGACACCGGCGATTTCATGGCTCCTCTCAGCGCGGCCGGCCTAATCTCGCCCGGATATCAGGGGCAGCCGACGCAGGCGGGCCTCGTTCCCATCGTTATTGAGCAGTCCAATCGCGGCGAGCGCAGCTTCGATATCTATTCGCGGCTACTGCGTGAGCGCATCATCTTTGTAACCGGCGGGGTCGAGGATCATATGGCCTCGGTCATCACCGCGCAGCTGCTGTTCCTGGAATCGGAAAACCCGAAGAAGGACATCTTCATGTACATCAACTCGCCGGGCGGTGTCGTCACGGCGGGCATGGCGATCCACGATACCATGCAGTACATCCGGCCGCGCGTCGGCACGGTCTGCATCGGTCAGGCCGCATCGATGGGCAGCTTCCTGCTGTCGGCGGGTGAGCCGGGCATGCGGGTCGCGCTCAGCAACTCGCGGATCATGATCCACCAGCCGTCGGGCGGTGCGCAGGGCATGGCCAGCGACATCGAGATTCAGGCGCGCGAGATCCTGCGGATGCGCCATTTCCTCAACTCGCTTTACGCCAAATACACCGGCAAGCCGATCGAGGAGATTGAGAAGGCGATGGACCGCGACAACTTCATGTCCGCGGAAGAAGCGAAGGCATTCGGCTTGATCGATCAGGTGTTCGACAAGCGTCCAGCGCTGCCAGACGACGGCTCGACGCCGCCGGCGCTGCCCGCCGCCTGAACCGGGATGTTCCCCGCCCGCGCGGGCGGGGAGCTACTCTGCGGAAATTACGCGTTTTTCCGACCGTGTAGGCACTGCTTGTTCCGCCGCAAACCCTTCCCATATCTGCTTTCAACACGAACCGGCAGCGACGGTAATTGGATATTCGGCATTGCCCGATAGCCAGAAACGCGCCAAGTCTGTTATGCTATCGTCCCCGTCTGGGGCCATGGGACACGAGATTTTATGACCAAGCTGAGTGGCGGCGATTCGAAGAGCACACTGTATTGCTCGTTCTGCGGCAAGTCGCAGCACGAAGTTCGCAAGCTGATCGCCGGGCCGACCGTGTTCATCTGCGATGAATGTGTCGAGCTGTGCAACGACATCATCCGCGAAGAGACCAAATCGGCGCTCGTCTCGAAGAAGGATGGCGGCGTACCGACCCCGCAGGAAATCTGCGATGTGCTCGACGATTACGTGATCGGCCAAAAGCGCGCCAAGCGCGTGCTGTCGGTGGCGGTGCACAACCATTACAAGCGCCTCAACCATGGCCAGAAGGGCGCGGATGTCGAGCTTGCCAAGTCGAACATCCTGCTCGTCGGGCCGACCGGGTGTGGCAAGACGCTACTCGCGCAGACGCTCGCCCGCATCCTCGACGTGCCGTTCACGATGGCGGATGCGACCACGCTGACCGAGGCGGGGTATGTCGGCGAGGACGTCGAGAACATCATCCTCAAGCTGCTTCAGGCATCGGACTATAACGTCGAGCGGGCACAGCGCGGCATCGTCTATATCGATGAGATCGACAAGATCAGCCGCAAGGCGGAGAACCCGTCGATCACGCGCGACGTGTCGGGCGAGGGTGTGCAACAGGCGCTGCTCAAGCTGATGGAAGGCACCACTGCGAGCGTTCCGCCGCAGGGTGGCCGCAAGCATCCGCAGCAGGAGTTCCTCCAGGTCGACACGACCAACATTCTGTTCATCTGCGGCGGCGCGTTCAGCGGCCTCGAGAAGATCATCGCCGATCGTCAGCAGGGCAAGTCGATCGGCTTCGGCGCCTATGTCGCCACGCCTGAGGAACGTCGCACCGGTGACGTGCTCAAGGCGGTGGAGCCTGAGGATCTGCTCAAGTTCGGCCTGATCCCCGAATTTGTTGGCCGTCTGCCGGTGATCGCGACGCTGGAGGATCTCGACATCCCAGCGCTGATCACCATCCTGACCGAGCCGAAGAACGCTTTGGTCAAACAGTATCAGAAGCTGTTCGAGATGGAGACGGTGAAGCTAGGTTTCACCGACGATGCTCTGACCCAGGTCGCCAAGAAGGCGATCGAGCGTAAGACCGGCGCTCGCGGTCTTCGCTCGATCCTCGAAGGCATATTGCTCGACACGATGTTCGACCTGCCCGGCATGGACGGGGTGGACGAGGTGATGATCGACAAGGATGTGATCGAGGGACGCAAGGAACCGATCCGCGTCTACGCGAAGAAAGACAAGGCTGGCGCAGGCGCGGCCTGAGCAGCGATTTTCAATGGTTGTATGGGCGGCTCGCTGACGCGGGCCGCCTTTTTCGTTAAAGCATGCGAGCCGCTGCCTGCCTCGGCGCAACGGCTAGATTAAATCCGGTGCGAACCGCTTAACCCGCGCGGCATAAGCATCCTGTTCGGCGCCGAACATCGCGTGCAGCAGCGCCTCCTCGTGCCGGACGCGCTGTCAGGTGCCGATCGCATAGACCGGCACCGCGAAGATTAGTCCAGTTACATGGCCATATGCGATCGCGATCGCCAGCAGGAAGCAGAACAGCACGACGTAGATCGGGTTGCGCACGTACGCGAATGGTTTGCCTTGCATGAGGTCGTGGTCGACGCGCGTGCGGACGACCAGCGCCTACGTCTTGCGCATGGTGCGGGTCGCCCAATCGAACGGCGCGATGCCGCTGCCCATCAGCAGAAGGACCACGCTTGCCTTCGCCAGCCCTCAAACGACAGCGGATCGAGTTTCATGGTGATCGGGCCAGCCGCGACCCAGGCGATGCCGAGCCCTTGCACGTCAATCCACAGCCAGGAGGTGTTGCGCCGGCCCAGCATGGCGGCATCGGCGGTCGCACCGGCCCGCACGCGCGCCGCGATCGGCAGCACCAGAAAGGCGACGAAGCCGAGCGTCAGCATCGCCTTCCCGGTTCGGCCGACTGGGTCGCGACGGAACATGCTCCACGCCTATCTTTGGCGGTGTCGCGCATTCGTCATGGATCAATGCGCCGCCTTGCGCTGTGTGTCCTGCCACGCCTGATACGCCTCCACCGCACGCGAGCGGCGCAGCACCCGCGCATCGGGATCGATCACGACATGGGCATCGGCACGCGCCGTCACCCGTCCGATGCCGCCTGCCATTGCCAGCCGAACCAGCTTGCCGTCGATCTGCACCACGATCGGCATGGGAAACGCGCGACCGCCCGGCGCCACCCAGTGTAGGTCGAGCATTGTGCCGCGCCGTTCGGTCACCAACTCGGGCAGTGCGGCCTGACGCAGATATATGTCGAAGAACCAGCCGTAATCCCTGCCGGTGACCTGCCGGACGATCGCCTGATAGCCGGCGGTGGTCAGCGTGCGGGGCACGAAGTTGCCCGGCTTGGGATCGTCGCGACCATAGACCGCCAGCCGCGTCACCTTAGCAAACGCGGCATCGCCGACCAGCCAGCGTAAGGTGTGCAGCATCCACGACGCCTTGAAATAGATGTCCTGACCCGGCCCGCCACGTTCGGTGCGGTACACGTCCTCCTCGGTGCGGGACACGCCCGAGACGATCGGCTGGAGGTTGGCGATCTTGTTGCGTTCTTCGTCCAGCATAACCGCGTAGCGCGCATTGCCCTCGCGCCACAGGCCGTAGAACGGCTGCATGTAGGTGGCGTACCCCTCGTGCAGCCAGAAGTCGTCCCAGTCCGCCGCCGATAGCTGGTTGCCGAACCATTCGTGCGCAAACTCGTGCTGGAATAGCCAGTCGAACCCCTCAGGCGCTTTCGCATAACCGTTGCCGTAGGCGTTGATGGTCTGATGCTCGATGCCCTTGTGCGGCGTCTCCACCACGCCGACCTTCTCGTCGCCAAAGGGGTAGGGGCCGACCTCGCGCTCGAAGAAGTCCAGCGTCGGGGCGAATTCAGCGAACAGCCCTTTTGCCTGGCGCTCTTCGCCCGGCAGATACCAATAGAACATCGGGATCGTATTGCCGAACCGGCTCTTGTAGCTGCCTGACAGTTCCTCATACGGCCCGATGTTGAGCGCAATGCCGTAGGTGTTGGGGTGTTTCACCCGCCAGTTCCAGGTGGTGCGCCCATCACCCAGCGTGTCCACGCCGAGCAGTCGCCCGTTGGAGGGCGCCTTCAGCCCCGCCGGCACGGTGATGTGCAACGTCGCCACCGCCGGTCGCCCGGTCGGGAAATCGAGGCACGGCCAGAACAGGTCGCAGCCATAGCCCTCCGCCGTGGTTGCCACCCATGGGCGACCGTCCGGCGTTTTCGACCAGACGAAGCCATCGTCCCACGGCGCCTTCACTGCGACGTGCGGCGTGCCACCGTAGCGGATACGCGCGGTAACGCGCCTGCCGGTCGCGAGTGGCTGAGGCAGCGTGATCGCAAGCTTGCCCTCCGGGTTCGCCCACGCATTAGCCGGCAGCGTCACCCCGTCGATCGCGATCTCGCGCACCGGCAAATTTCGGTCGAGATCGACCACAACACGGGTCAGCGGCGCGCGCGCAGTGAAGGTCAGCGTCGCCACTCCGGCGATCCGCTCCTCCGCCGGGAACACCTCGAAGGCGAGATCGGCGGCATCAAACGCCAGCTTGGCCTGTTCGGGATCGACCGGTCCCCCCGACCTTGCGGTCTGCGCGGTCAGTGCGGGTTCGCCCGGGCCAGGCAGACGGCTCGCCGCCATCAGCAGCCCTGCGGCTGGCAGCAGCATCGCAACTATCAGCGGCTTACGCGATGGTAGATTGATGGAAAGGTTCCGCGCACCATATAAGGAAGAACTGGCGCATGGTTCGCGCCGCCCCGGAGTGTTCATGACCCAAACTTACCCTGTGTTGCCGCTTCGCGATATCGTTGTGTTTCCGCATATGATCGTGCCGCTGTTCGTGGGTCGCGACAAGTCGGTCGCCGCATTGGAAGCCGCGATGGCCGCCGACAAGGAGATTTTTTTGGTCGCACAGCTCGACCCCGCCGAGGATGATCCCGAGCGCGACGACCTGTACGATATCGGCGTCACCGCCACCGTGCTGCAATTGCTCAAGCTGCCCGACGGCACCGTCCGCGTGCTGGTGGAGGGCAAGCGTCGCGCGAAGTTCAGCGATCTTGAAACCACCGACGGTCACCTCGTCGCGGCGGTCGATCTGCTTGAAGGCGACGTGGGCGAGGATGAGCTTGCCGACGCGGAAAAGCAGGTCGCGACCGAAACCGCCGCGCTGATGCGGTCGGTGGTCGACCAGTTCGAGAATTACGCCAAGCTCAACCGCAAGCTGCCTGCCGAGACCGCGGTACAGCTTGGCGAGATCGAGGAGCCGAGCCGGCTCGCCGATTCGGTTGCGGCCAACATTTCGGTTAAGGTGTCGGACAAGCAGGCGCTGCTGGTCGAACTCGACGCGGGCAAGCGGCTGGAGATGGTCTACGCCTTCATGGAGGGCGAGCTCGGCGTGTTGCAGGTCGAGAAGAAGATCAAGAGCCGCGTTAAGCGCCAGATGGAGAAGACGCAGCGCGAATACTACCTCAACGAACAGTTGAAGGCGATTCAGCGCGAACTCGGCAACGAGGGCGAGGAAGGCGAGGGCGACGAGATCGCCGAGCTGACCCAGAAGATCGCCACGCTCAAGCTTTCCAAGGAAGCGCGTAGCAAGGCTACCGCCGAGCTGAAGAAGCTCAAGACGATGGCACCGATGAGCGCCGAGGCGACCGTGGTGCGCAACTATCTCGACGTGCTGCTCGGCCTGCCGTGGGGCAAGAAGTCCAAGATCAAGCGCGATATCTCGGCAGCGCAGGCGGTGCTCGACGAGGACCATTACGCGCTTGAGAAGGTCAAGGACCGGATCATCGAATATCTCGCGGTGCAGGCGCGCACCAACAAGCTGAAGGGGCCGATTCTGTGCCTCGTCGGCCCGCCCGGCGTCGGCAAGACCAGCCTCGGCAAGTCGATCGCCAAGGCGACCGGCCGCGAGTTCATCCGCCAGTCGCTCGGCGGCGTGCGCGACGAGGCCGAAATCCGCGGCCACCGCCGCACCTATATCGGCTCGCTGCCGGGCAAGATCGTCACCAATCTCAAGAAGGCCGGTACCAGCAACCCGCTGTTCCTGCTCGATGAGATCGACAAGCTCGGCCAGGATTTCCGCGGCGATCCGGCATCGGCACTGCTGGAGGTGCTCGATCCGGAGCAGAACAGCAAGTTCAACGACCATTATCTCGAGATCGACGTCGATCTGTCCGACGTGATGTTCGTGACGACGGCCAACACGCTCAACCTGCCGCAGCCGCTGCTCGACCGGATGGAGATCATCCGGCTGGAGGGCTATACCGAGGACGAGAAGGTCGAGATCGCCGAGCGTCACCTGATCGCCAAGCAGATCGAGGCGCACGGCCTGAAGCCCGGCGAGTTCACGCTCACCACCGAAGGGCTGCGCGCGCTGATCCAATATTACACGCGCGAAGCCGGCGTGCGTACGCTGGAGCGTGAAATTGCCAAGCTGGCGCGCAAGGCGCTGCGGCGTATCCTTGAGGGCAAGGATACCACCGTCACGATCACGCCGGATAACATCGGTGATTTCGCGGGCGTGAAGAAGTATCGCCACGGTCTTGGCGAGGAGGAGAACCAGATTGGCGCGGTCACCGGTCTCGCCTGGACCGAGGTCGGCGGTGAGCTGCTCACCATCGAAAGCGTGACCGTGCCGGGCAAGGGTGCCGCCAAGGTGACCGGCAAGCTCGGCGATGTGATGAAGGAATCGATCGAAACCGCGTTCAGCTTCGTCAAGGCGCGTTCGCCCAGCTACGGCATCAAGCCGAGCCTGTTCGCGCGGAAGGACATCCACATCCATCTGCCCGAGGGCGCGGTGCCGAAGGATGGTCCGTCGGCGGGTATCGGCATGGTCACCTCGATCGTCTCGACGCTGACCGGCGTGGCGGTGCGGCGCGAGGTGGCGATGACCGGCGAGGTGACGCTGCGCGGCCGCGTGCTGCCGATCGGTGGCCTCAAGGAAAAGCTACTCGCGGCGCTTCGCGGCGGTATCACCACCGTGCTGATCCCCCAGGAGAACGAGAAGGATCTCGCCGAAATCCCCGCCAATATCCGCGAGGGGTTGAAGATCATTCCGGTCAGTCACGTCGACGAGGTACTGCGCCTTGCGCTCACCGCGCCGATCGAGCCGATCACGTGGAGCGAGGAGGATGACTTGGCCGCACAGCCGCCCGCTGGGGTCGCGCCGATCGGCGGTGAACGGCGCCACTGATCTTGGTTAAGAGGCCGAAGTGGCAGTATTCCGCCGCTTTTTGCCGGGGCTAGTCGCAAATTGCTTTGACAGCCCCGGTTTGCCTGCCCTTACTGCTTCACCGGCTTTCGCGGCCGAGAATCAGTTTCAATATCACGGGGGTTCCGCAGGCATGAACAAGCAGGAGTTGATCGGCACGGTTGCCGACGCATCCGGTCTGAACAAGGGCGACGCGAGCAAGGCGGTCGAAGCCGTATTCGACGCCATCGGGGCTGCGTTGAAAAAGGGGGACGAGGTTCGGCTGGTCGGGTTCGGCACGTTTTCCGTCAGCAAGCGCAAGGCATCCACCGGTCGCAACCCGCGCACCGGCGAGCCGATGACGATCGCAGCATCGTCGCAGCCGAAGTTCAAGGCCGGCAAGGGCCTCAAGGACTCGGTAAACTGACGATTTGATGACGGTGGGGCTGGACAAGTCCCGCTGGCCTGTCCTAAAGGGCAGGCAACAGGGCGGCGGCGAGCCGCCCTCTTTCGTTGGCCGCTTTGGCCAATAAACTTCGCGGTTCGCATACGGAACCAAGGCGATGGGCGCGTAGCTCAGCGGTAGAGCACACCCTTCACACGGGTGGGGTCACAGGTTCAATCCCTGTCGCGCCCACCATCGCCTCCCGGCGGCAGGGATGTACCCCGCATCACCGCACCAGCGGCGCTCCATAGCGCGCCGCCGCGCCATCACGCCGCACCTCGATCCGGTCGAGCAGGAAGCCGGGGTCGAGCGCAAACATGCGCACGTCGTGCGTTCCGGCAGCGAGCAGCGGCAGGCGTATAGATTGGCGCGCGGTATTGCTCAGCACGTTCTGCTTCCACACGTCACTGCGCCCGTGCGTCTCGAAATCCAGCGTCTGCACCGCACCGTCATCGATCTGTACCGCAATCCGAAGATGATTGGCGGAGGTAAGCGGGTGCGTCGGCAGTGCGACCATCTCCAGCGTCGCATCCCCCGTCTCCGTCGTGGCGAAGCTGTAGCGCAGCGGCTCCACCGCGCTGGCCGATCCGCGCGAGGGCGTATCCAGCCTAACCCGCAGCGCCCGGCCATAGGCGCCAAGCCCGCCGATAGGCTCCCAGTCGCGGCTCATCCGGTAGGGGGCGGTTAGCGTGATGACATGGCCGATCTCGACCGGTGCGTCGGGGCGGGCCGGGGTCACGAACTGCACCGCCAGCTTCACCGTCTTGCCTGCGCAGGTTACGACACCCGGCGACAGGGCGCGCGCTATCCCGTCGTAGCGGATCGCGATCCGCTGCTGAAAGCCGTTGCCGCCATCGAGCCGTCCCGAATTCGCTGCCGACACGATGCCGCTCTGCCCTGCCATCGACCAGTCCGCTGCATCACCGAAGCTGTAGATCGTCAGCGCGTGGTTGGCGGCACGCCCGGCCACGAAAGTGAGGTCAGACGGATCGACTACGCAACCCGGTCGCGCGGCAAACGTCGCGTGCGGGTAGAGCGGTTCGGCGAACACCGGCAGCCCGCGCGGCGCCATGTTCATGATGCCGCGCCATTTGCCACCGTTGAGCGCATTATATTCGGCAGTATCTGTGACGATGCGGGCATGCGCTGCCTTGGCCTCATCGGCGAGCAGGTTCGCAACCGGGCGGCCCTGCCGCATGTACAGCGCTGCTAAATCGAGCTTCAGGTTGCGCTCGTTAAGGCTGGCGGCACCGCGCACCGGATACAGCACCATTTCGAAGAACGCTGCACGCCGGTCGGCAGGCATTCGCGCGGCGAGCGCCTCTGCGCGTGCGCGCAATGCGGCATAGCGGTCGATTCGCTGCTCAGCCTCAGCCCCGCCGCCACGCACGTAATCGCCGATGTTGATGGGGGTGGTCGGCTCGACCTGGTTGAAGCCCATGAATTCGGGACGCCGCTCGAACGCGAGATCGTAATAATCGCTCATCACCGCTGCGATCTCGCCCGCGGAATCCGCACCGAACTGCGTCGCCGCCCAGGCGGTGAGGTGATCGATCGGGCGTACTTCGAACGTTTCCGCGTCGAAGGCGAGATCGAGGAAATACTGTGTCAGATACTCGCCGGGCTTGATGTCGCCGACATTGACCACCCACAGCCGCCGCGCACCGGTCTGCCACGCCCGGTCCATCTCTTCGCGAATCAGTGCGGGGTGCGTCGTCGCCAGCCACAGATAATCGTGCGGACGACCCCAATAGGAGATGTGATAATAGACTCCGCCCCCACCGCTGCGCCTGCGCTCCTGCGCGGTCGGTAGCTGGCTGATATAGCCGTAATTATCCTCCGGCCACACCAGCGTCACATCGTCGGGCACCTTCAGGCCGAGGCCATACAGGTCGAGAACTTCCTTGTAGAGCGTCAACGCCTGCGGGATCTGGCTAGCGGGTTTGCGCTGCGTTTCGCTCAGCAGCGTGCGCTGCGCGGCGATCGCCTCGGCCAGCGCGTCGCGTGCCATGACCGGCGACCTCGCGCCCTCCATCGCCGAATCGTGTTTGCCGCGCAAACCTACCGTATAGACGGTTTCATAGCCCTTCACGGCCGCCGCTCGGGTTCGCCAGTAGTCGAGCATCGCCTTGCGGTTGGTGAAGAAGTTGAACGGGCCGCGCTTGGCCTCGTCCCATTCACGCACGTTGTTGCGCATCATCGGCTCGGCGTGAGACGTGCCGACGATGATCGCATGGTCACGCGCCGCATCGGCGTTGCCGGGGATCTGGTAGAACGGCTTCGTGCTGTCGTGCATCGCCGGCCAGATCAGATTGGCTTTCAAGCGCCATAGCAGCTCGAAGATGCGCGCGTAGGTCTTTGGGCCGATATCTCCGGTTTTAGGCTCGAAGGTCTCGGCCGCCCACGGTTGCAGACCCCAGTCCTCGTCATTCAGGAAGATGCCGCGATATTGTACCGATGGCGCTTTCGAGAACCGCAGCGTGCCGTCGACCGCGATGCTGTCGCGGTGGCGCGGCGTTACATCGGCCCACCATTCCCACGCCGAGACCCCGATTTCCCGACTGAGATCGACCACGCCCCAGATCGCGCCGCGCGGGTCCGATCCGGCGATCAGCAGATACCGCCGCTGCGGTTGGCTCCGCGACGCCACCGCCACGCGGGCGTAGCGTTCCCATTGTCGGTCAAGCGCGGTGAGGTCGATGCCGCCATCGCGTGCCACCCTCGCTACCAGCGGCGAGCCGCGCGTTCCGACGATGATGCAGATTTGCAAACACGATTCGAGATCGGTCGATACGACAGGACCTACTCCCGTGACCGACCGAACATCCTGCGCGAGCATTTCGGCGGCGAGCGTCAGCGGGCGATCGGGATCGTGGACGATGCCGGCGACCGCGCCATGCGCGGCAAGGAACACCGGCTGTGCGCTCGCCGCCGATGCTGCCAACAACAGCGCGACGAGCGTCGGTACCCCGGCAGCACATAGCCTCATTATCTTCCTCCCCGGTTGCGAGAAGGCTAGCACACATTCTGCAGCGTCGTACCACTATCTGTAAAGACGTCCCGTTGGAGGTGGTCGATGCCGTTCAAGGTCTCGCTCCATCCGGTTCAGCCTAAGCTTGGCAGTGCTGCGCGTCGCGCGAGCCAAGGCATCGTCTCGTGGTTTGACGCAGAAAACGGGGAACTCAGCCCCAAGGCCGCTCGCGAAACCATTTCGTCACGACATATTTCGTGCCGGCGCGCACCTTCATGCCGTGGTGGATCGACGCTGGGTTGAGTGTTCCATCCGGCCGCCGATTATTCCAGATCACCAGCTTGCCCGCTTCGGGTTGAAGAATCTTGTCGATTGCCTTGAATCGGGTCGCGCCACCCGCTTCCGGCGCGTTGAGGTAGATCATCGCCGTCCATGTGCGATTGCCCGCCACGCCACAGAAGCGCTCGTAATCCAGGCCGTTCGGCTCAAAATAGTCGGTATGCTGCTTGAACTCCTGCCCCACGGCGTAGCGCTGGCCCTGCATCGGCTCGCCGTACCGACCGTCCAATCCGGTCAACGCGAGGATCGCTGCTTCGACCTGCGCGACCAGCGGGTCCGCCGCGTCGAGGTCGCACGTCTCGCTGGTCCGGTAGGTCGCGTCGCCATTATGATCCGAAACGGTGGAAGGTCGACGTGTCTGGTCGATCTGCGAACACAGCGCCGTACACGTCGCGTCGTCCAGCAAGTGTCTGCGAACGAATAGCGAAAGCTTCGGCGATGGTACCCGCTGCACCTGCGGTTGCGCCGCCAGATGCGCGGTGATCCCGGCCGATGGCTCGCCTGATCCGAACGGCGCCGTGGCGAAAACATCGGTTTGCATGGCGCTGTTTAACGAAAATCCGATGGCGATGGCCAGAGTCGAATGATCTCACACGAATGGCTGCGGAAAAGGTTCACAGGATCGCCGCGTCGCTGTAACAAACCTTTCCTAGCGGTGCTGGTGTGTGGGGTGGGATTCTCGAATGCGGTTGGTTCTCGATCCCCGCGCGCGCGCGCTGCTGCGCCGGTTGCCCAGGGTGACGGTGTATTCCGTCGCCGAACTGGTGCTGCTGGCGGTGCTGGCGGTGCAATGCGCACGGCTGGTCTGGGCGGTGGTGACGCCGGTCGGACCGCTGGGGGACTGGCGACCAGCGGGTGTGTCGGTTCCGGGCGCGCCGGGGGACCTGCTGCGCGGCTTCGATCCGTTCTTCCGGTTGAGTGGCGGCGACGCGCAGCCATCCACAGTTACCTCGCTGCAATTGACGCTGTTCGGCACACGTATCGACGGTGCGATGGGCGGTGGATCCGCGATCATCGCCGGGCCCGACGGTGTGCAGAAGAGTATTGCCGTCGGTCAGGAGGTAGCGCCCGGCGCGACGCTGAAGGCGGTCGCATTCGATCATGTCACTATTGCCCGCGGCGGCGGCAGTGAGGAACTGTTCATCGCGCAGAGCGACGCCGGCAGCGCTGCGCCGCCCGCGCCCGTGCCCGCCGGCGCTCCGCTGCTCACGCCGCCCGCAACCGCTGCGCCAGCATCCAACGGTACCACGATCTCGCAGTTGCGTGCCGATATCGGCTTTATCCCGCGTATCGATGGCGGCCGGATCAGCGGCCTCGCCGTGCGTCCGCAGGGTGGCGCCACCGCGTTTCGTCAGGCCGGCTTCCGTGAGGGTGACGTGATTACGGCGATCGGCGGTCGGCCGATCACCGGCGCGGCCGATCTCGAACGGCTTGGCGCACAATTTGCCAACGGCGGCAATCTTTCGATTACGGTCGAACGCGGCAGCCAGACGCTGCCGCTCGCCATCACGATAGCAGGTCCATGAACAAACTGATTTTTGCCCCCATGTTGGCACTCGTCGCGGTCGCTCCGATCTCGGCGCAACAGACGATGAATGTGCGCGATGCCGATATCCGCGCCTTCATCGCAGATGCCGCTCGGGTGACGGGGCGCACGTTCATCATCGACTCGCGGGTGCAGGGCAAGGTGACCGTCGTCACCGATAGGCCGCTGTCGCGCACCGAGTATTTCGAGGTGTTCCTCTCGACGCTACGCGCCAATGGGCTGGTCGCGGTGCCGAGCGCCAACGGAGCATTCCGGATCCAGCCGCTCGACAACTCTGCCTCGCAACCAAGCCGCGTCGGGGTTGGCGGGGCGGCGCGCAACAGCCTTGTCACCGAAATTGTGCGGCTGCGCTCGATCGACTCGGCGTCGGCCGTGGACACCGTGCGCGGGCTGGTCAGCGCGCAAGGCTCCGTCACGGCGAACCGCGCCGGCAATTCGATCGTCATCGTCGATTTCGCCGACAACGTGCGGCGCGTGCGCGAGGTTTTGCGGCAAATCGATACAGATAACGCCTCGACCCGAGTGATCGCGCTCAAGAATGCGGGTGCGCGCGAGATCGCGACCGCGCTCCAGGCGCTGGTCGGGCAGGGCAGTAATGGTGCTGGCGGGCAGGCGGGGAGCCCGTCCTCGGTCAGCGTCGTTGCGGTCACCAGTTCCAATTCGGTAGCGCTGCGTGGTGATCCGTCGAGTGTCTCGCGCTTGGCGGCGGTGGCGCAGGATCTCGATGCGCGAGCCAAGAACGGCACCGAGATCAAGGTGATCTTTCTTGAAAATGCCGATGCCGAGCAACTTCTGCCGGTCTTGCAGCAGCTCGTCGGTCAGGCGCCGACGCCGATACAGACGCAGCAACTCTCCGCCTCCACCTTTGGGGGGACCGGCAGCAACGGATCGAACGGTTCGTCGAGCGGCTTCGGCGCGGGTTCGCCCAATACCAACATCGTGCCGCCGCAGACGCAGACCAGCCAGGCCGGCAACGCTCCTACGCAGGCCGCCGTCACCGCCGAGGGCGGCAAGACCGCCGCGGTCGTCACGCGGTTTGCGGGCGCGAACGCGATCGTGATCGCGGCGCCGGCAGAGGTGCAGCGGCAGCTGTCCGACGTGGTGCGCCAGCTCGACACCCGACGCGAGCAGGTGCTGGTCGAGGCGATCGTCGCGGAGGTGTCGGACGCGACCGCCAGCAAGCTGGGCGTGCAGTTCCTGCTCGCCGGCTTGCCCGGCAGCGGTGTGCCGACGTTCGCGACGAGCTACAGCAACTCGTCCCCGAACCTGCTCACCATCGCCGGAGCGATCGGTGCACGTTCGCTCAACAACAACACCACGACCGTCAACGGCACCACCACCGTTACGACCAACGGGAGCGCGGTAAGCGACACCCTAGCACAGTCCGCGCTTACTTCGATCCTCGGCGCCACGGGTGGCTTTGGCGGTGGCGCGTTCAACATCGGCAAGAACGCGATCTTCGGTGCGATCATTAATGCGGTGAAGTCGGATACCACCTCCAACCTGTTGCAGGCGCCGTCGCTCACCACGCTCGACAATCAGGAGGCGCGTATCCTGGTCGGGCAGGAGATTCCGGTCACGACGGGGCAGGCGCTTAGCCAGAATTTCGATAACGCCTTCCGCACCGTGCAGCGCGAGAATGTCGGCATTCAGTTGCAGGTCCGCCCGCAGGTCAATTCCAGCGGGTCGATCAAGCTGATCCTGCATCAACAGGTCAGTTCGATCGCCGGGCCGGTGTCGAGCGACAACAGCGACCTGATCCTCAACAAGCGTGAGGTCGAGACGACCATGACCGTCGACGACGGTCAGATCGCGATTATCGGCGGATTGCTCAGTGACGACGAGCGCCGCACGATCGAGAAGATCCCGCTGCTCGGTGACATCCCCGCGATTGGCCAACTGTTCCGGTCCAAGGCGAAGCAGCGTACCAAGACCAACCTGATGATCTTCATCCGCCCGACCGTGCTTCGCAGCCCCGAAGACACGCAGCGCGTCACCTCGCAGCGCTACGGCTATCTGCGGCTCCAGCAGGGTCAGCAGAACCCGGTCGACGAGCCATCGATCGATGAATTGGTGCGCGATTATATGGGCGCCGCTCCGCCGATCCCTAGCGCGCC
The DNA here is from genome assembly GCF_022662305.1 of Sphingomonas sp. BAUL-RG-20F-R05-02. Classification (GTDB taxonomy): domain Bacteria; phylum Pseudomonadota; class Alphaproteobacteria; order Sphingomonadales; family Sphingomonadaceae; genus Sphingomonas. The sequence continues at coordinate 706,827 of NZ_JAKNQH010000001.1, read as the reverse complement.
CGTACCCGGCAACATCGAGGATCCGCGCATCGGCGTGCGGGTGGTCAAGAACACCACGCAGATCGTCCACCCGGAGAACCAGTGATGGCCACCGCTGCCGACATCTCCGCGTTTCAGCTTGCCGAACCGCTGGCGCTGCCGACGGGGATGATGGCGATCCCCTACATGTTCGCGCGCCGCTTCGGCGTGGTGTTGGGTGATGCAACAGACGGCCGCTTGTCGGTGGCGATGCGCGAAGGCGGCGATCCCAAGGTGTTGCTCGAATTGCGGCGTCATCTCGCACAGCCGTTCGACGTCGGCATCGTTCCATCCGAGGCGTTCGACCGGTTGCTGTCGGATCGCTATGCGATGGACGGCCAGGCAGCGGCGCTGGCGGCCGGCGGTATCGGCATGGGCGACGAACTCGATATCCTCGCGGGCGATCTGCCCACCGCCGACGATTTGCTTGACACCGCCGACGATGCGCCGGCGATCCGCCTCATCAACGGCATCATCGCCGATGCCGCCCGCAATGGCGTGTCGGACATTCACATAGAGCCGTACGAGACCGGCTTGGTCGTGCGGATGCGGATCGATGGTGTGTTGCGTGAGACGCTGCGCATGCCGCCGCACGTCGCGCCAGTGGTGGTTAGCCGCGTGAAAGTCATGGCGCGGCTAGACATCGCCGAGCGGCGCATCCCGCAGGACGGCCGCATCGGCCTGACGCTAGGCGGCAAGCTGCTCGACGTGCGCGTCTCCACGCTGCCGAGCCGCGCGGGCGAGCGGGTGGTGCTGCGAATCCTCGATAAGGAGAATGCCGGCATCACGCTCGACGTGCTTGGCATGACGCCGGTGATGAATGAGATGCTGAAGGCGACGCTGACCGAGCCGAACGGCATCGTCCTCGTCACCGGGCCGACCGGTTCGGGCAAGACGACGACGCTTTACGCCGCGCTGCGGCTGTTGAACGATGGCAGCCGCAACGTGCTGACGGTGGAAGATCCGGTGGAGTATGCGGTCGAAGGCGTCGGCCAGACGCAGGTCAATGCCAAGGTCGGGCTGACCTTTGCCGCTGGTTTGCGCGCGATCCTGCGGCAGGATCCGGACGTGGTGATGGTCGGCGAAATCCGCGACCGTGAGACCGCAGAAATCGCGGTGCAGGCGTCGCTCACCGGCCACCTCGTGCTCTCGACCGTACACACTAACGATGCGGTTGGCGCGATCACGCGGATGCGCGACATGAAGATCGAGCCGTTCCTGCTCGCCTCCACGCTACGCGCGGTAATCGCGCAACGACTGGTGCGGCGGTTGTGCGAGCATTGCCGGCGGCCGGTGCAGGCGTCCGGCTCCGTAGCGGCGCTGCTCGGTTTCGATGCGGGAACGGTCGTGTACGAAGCGGTGGGCTGCGAACAGTGCAACCACACCGGCTACAAGGGGCGGATCGGCGTGTTCGAGGCGGTGCGCATCGACGAGACGATCCGCCGACTGATAAACGATGGCGGCGATGAGTCGTTGATCGCACGCCATGCTTTCCTGCACGCGCAGAACCTCGGCGCTGCGGCACGGCAACTGGTGCGGGACGGCAGGACTACGCCCGAGGAAGCCGTGCGCGTCTCGCGCCGCGATATGGCCGATGCCGAGGCTCCGGTCCTGGCGCCAGAGCCGGAACCGGTCGACAATGGCTGAACGCGGCCTTCACCGGTCGCACGTGGTGCCGTCGGCCGAGCCACCTCACAGCGAAGCGCGGTTGGGCGCGCCGCGACATGGCTGATTTCGATTATCTCGTCATCGACGCCAAAGGCCGCGAGGTCCGCGGTCATCTGGCCGCCGCTTCGGTCGACTCCGCGCGTGCCGCACTTGACCGCAGAGGGCTCTACGTCCTGAAGCTGGAGCCAGGCGCGCCACCACCACCGCGAAGCAAGGCGTTGTTGTCGGACCTGCGCATCGGGCGGCGGCGGATGAACACCAAGAGCCTTACGCTGTTCACGCGCCAGCTCGCCACGCTGAACCGGGTTTCGCCGCTCGAGGAAGCGCTCCGCACGATCACGAGGCAGACCGAGCAGGATCATGTCCGCGAGATCGTTCAATCCGTGCATGCGGGGGTGACCGAAGGCCGACGCCTTGCCGATTCGATGGCACGCGAACCGAAGAGCTTCCCGCCGCTGTACCGCGCGATGGTCGCAGCGGGTGAGCGGTCCGGTGCGCTGCCGTCGATCCTCGAACGGCTATCGGTGTTGCTCGAGCGGCAAGCGGAGATCAACGGCAAGATCATCACCGCGATCGCCTACCCTGGGGTGTTGGCGCTGGTCGCCACCGCAGTCGTTACCGCACTGATGATGTTCGTGGTGCCGCAGGTGGTTGAGCAGTTCGATACCGTTGGTCAGCAGCTTCCGCTGCTGACGCGCATCGTGATCGGGATCTCACATTTCCTGGTTGGCTGGTGGTGGCTGATCCTACTGGCGCTGGGACTGGTGGGCGTCGCCTTCTGGCAGGGGATGAAGCAGCCGGCGATCAAACTCGCGTTCGACACTCGCATGTTGCGATTGCCGCTGATCGGGCGGTTGCTGCGCGATCTGCATGCGGCGCGGATGGCGCGCACGCTTGCGACCATGGTTGCAAGCCGGCTGCCGTTGCTGGACGGGCTGGCGCTGACCTCCGGGACGATCCATAACGCGCGGCTGAAACAGGCTACGGACGAGATCGTCGAGGCAATTCGCGGTGGTGGCAGCCTGTCGGCGGCAATGCGACGGGTCGGCGTGTTCCCTCCGTTGCTGACCTATCTGGTTGCTTCGGGCGAGGCGGCGGGGCAGCTCGACGAGATGCTCGCGCGTGCCGCTGAATATCTGGAACGCGAATTCGATCGCTTTACCGCGACCGCATTATCTCTGCTTGAGCCGCTAATTATCGTTGTGATGGGGGGTGTCGTCGCCGCGATCGTGCTATCGATCCTGTTGCCGATCCTCCAGCTCAACACGCTGGCTGGCCAGTAGTATTCGACATGAGGACTGACATGACCCCAACGCGCTCAATCCGCAAACGCCGCCGCAAGGAAGACGGCTTCACCCTCGTGGAGTTGATGGTGGTGATCGTCATCATCGGCCTGCTTGCGGCGATCGTCGTCATCAACGTGTTTCCGAGTGGCGACAAGGCGCGCATCACGCGGGCGAAGGCGGACATCTCCACGATCGAACAGGCGCTGGAACTCTACAAGCTGTCGAACGGCAGCTACCCGTCCACGTCCGACGGGCTGAACGCGCTCGTAAATGCACCGGCTGGCGCGGACGCGTCGAAATATCAAAAGGGCGGTTATCTCAAGAAAATCCCGCTCGATCCCTGGAACCATCCCTATCTCTACGCCTCGCCTGGGCAGCATGGCGAGGCCGACGTCTGGACGCTTGGCGCGGACAACAAGGAAGGCGGCGAGGGTGTCGATGCCGATATCGGTAGCTGGCAATAAGCCCGATCTCGAGAACGGCTTCACGCCCGTTCGGCGCTCCGCCGAACACGGCTTCACGCTGGTCGAGTTGATGATCGTGGTGACGATCATCGGACTCGCCTCGGCGGCGGTAGTGCTGAGCCTGCCGGACCCGCGCGGGCGTTTGGCCGACGAGGCATCTCGGTTTGCGCTGCGCGCCCGGGCGGCGCACGACCTCGCCATCGTTCAGGCACGGCCCGTCAGCATCTGGGTGACGGCGGGGGGGTACGGTTTTGACGTGCGGCGCGATGGGGCGTGGATGGCGGTCGCCGACAAACCGCTCCAGGTCACGAAATGGGGTGCAGGTACCCAGGCGGTCAGCGGGATCGCTGGACGTGATCGCGTGGTGTTCGATTCGACCGGCATCGCCGATCGCCCATTCGATGTGCGCCTGTTGCGTGACGGGCAGGCAAGCGACGTTCATGTCGGTGTGGACGGGACGGTCAAGGTCAATGGATAGGGTGATCGCCGGCACGCCTGCTGCCCGAAGCGGTCGTGCGGGGCGCGCGGCGAAAGGTTTTACCCTGATCGAAATGATGGTCGCACTCGCGGTCTTTGCGCTTGCTGCACTCGCGCTGATCCGGCTCGAGGGCGCGACGATTCGGGGCGCGGGCATCCTCGACTCCGCGCTGACCGGGCAGATCGTCGCGCGCAACGTCGCGATCGAGGCGGTGACGGATGCCAAACGGCCGACGCTCGGGATCGCCACCGGCACCGAACAGAATGACGGCAAGGCATGGACGTGGACGCGCACGGTCGCCGCGACGGGTGATCCGCGCATCCTCCGCATCGACGTGGCGGTACGGGATGTCAGCGGCCGCGCGGCCGGCAAGCTGACGATGGTTCGCGCGGCAAGCACGTCGTGAACGATCCCGCTCTTCCCTTCGCGAGGCGAAGACCGGCTACCGGCCAGGGAACGGCGGCACCTGCGTGCGCCTCGGGTTCGGAAACATGTGACGGTTTCCCGCAGGCGCGCGCGAAAGAGGCCGGGCAGGCCGGCTTCACGCTTGTCGAGATGATGGTCTCGCTGCTGATCTTCGGCATGCTTGCCGCCGCTGGCGTCGCGCTGCTGTCGTTCAGCGTCCGCGCGCAAGGGGTTATGGCGGGCAAGCTCGACGATACCTCCGCGCTGGCCCGACTGTCGTCCGCGTTGGAGGCGGACCTCGCACAGGCATCGTTGCGGCAGACGCGTAACGATCGCGGCGATCTGCTCCCTGCGTTCACTGGGGAAAACGGGTCGGGCGCGGTGCCGATGTTGCGGCTGGTGCGGGGTGGCTGGAGCAACCTCGACGGGGCACGGCGGCCGGGCGAGCAGAAGGTAGAATACCGGCTCGATGGTGATACGCTGATGCGCGTTGCCTACCCGCAGCTCGACGGCGCGCAATCCTACCCACCAACCGCGATGCTGACAAAGGTGCGGCAGGTGGCCTTGCGCTACCGCGTCAACGGCGCGTGGAGCGACCGTTGGGCAGGGTCCGCGAAAACGCCGCTGCCGCAGGCACTGGAAGTGCGGCTGGTGCGCAGCGACGGCACGCAGGTCCGCGAACTGTTCCTCGTCGGCACCGGCTACGGCGAGCGCAAAAGTGGCTGAGCGCAAACACTCCGAAACCGGCGCGGCGTTGCTGACGGTGCTGCTCCTCGTCGCGGTCATCGCGGTGTTGGCGGCAGGCGCGCTCGAACGGCTCCGCATCGCTACGAAACTCGGCGGCAACGCGGTCGTGCTCGATCAGGCGCGCGCCTTCGCGGTCGCGGGTGAAGCGCTCGCGGTCGATCGAATCAGCGATTTGCTCGGGCGGGACGCGAGCCGCGTGTCGCTGGCCGGTGGGTGGAGCAACACGCCGATCCCGTTGCCGGTGAGCGGCGGCATCGTCACGCTCCGCATCGTTGACGGTGGCAATTGCTTCAACCTCAACGGCCTCGTGACAAAGGGTGAAAACGGCCGCTACACGGCCAATCAGACGATCGTGGATCAGTTCGCGAAACTGATCCGCCTCGTCGGCGCGCCCGCGCGATCGCCCGAGGGAATTGCGGCGGCAACCGCCGACTGGATCGACAGCGACACCACGCAACTGCCCGGCGGTGCCGAGGACAGCGATTACAGCGGCCTCGAAACGCCATACCGGACCGCCAACACGCTGATGAGCGACCCCAGCGAATTGCGCGCGGTGATGGGCGTCACGCCCGAAGTGTACGAGAAACTGAAACCGTGGATCTGCGCGCTTCCGATTGCGGATGCGGCCAAGATCAACGTCAACACCTTGCAGCCCGAACAGGCGCCGTTGCTGGCGGTGCTGCTGCCCGGCACCCCTAACGTCTCGGCAGTGCGGCGTGCGTTGCTTGAGCGGCCCGCGCTGGGATATGAAAACACCGTCAAGTTCTGGCAGTCTTCATCGTTCGGTGCGGCGGGGGACACTGGCGATGCTCCGTCACAGACTGACGTGACGACCAAATGGTTCGATCTGCGTATCGACGTCACCGTCGGTGGCACGGACCTGCAACAAAACAGCCTGATCGACGCATCGACGCTTCCCGCGCGGCTCGTCTCGCGGCAATGGGGCGAAGCATCATGAGGCAAACTCTCGTCATCTTTCTGCCACCCGGGGACATGCCCTGGCGGTGGCTGCGCATCACCGGCGATCAGGTCTCCGCGCGTGGCGAGGGCCTGCCAGTACCCCTGGAAGACGATTCGCTGTTGCCGGTGGTGGTGACGCCGGCGGACACCGTCACACTGCATTGGGCGGACCTGCCCGATCGATCGCCGGCGCAGGCGGTAACGGCCGCGCGCATCCTCGCCGCAGAAGCGAGTGCGGCGCCGATCGGCGATCTGCACGTCGCTGTCGGGCGCGAGGAAGGCGGCAGCGAACGGCCGATCGGCGTGGTGGCGATGGCGCAGATGCGTAGCTGGCTCGACACTTTGGCGGCGAGCGGGGTGGAGGCTGGCGCGCTGGTGCCCGCGCCGATGCTGCTGCCGCGACCCGAGAGCGGTTTCGTGGCCGGCGATCTTGGCGGCGAGAGTGTCGTGCGCGGTGCGACGACAGGGTTCGCGGACGATACGGTGCTGACCGGGCTTATCACCGGCGGCATCGCGCTCGAGCGGCTGGACCGCAGCGTGCTTGAGGCAGCGATCGTGGCGGCGGTGGCGGCACCCGCGCTCGATCTGCGGCAGGGGGCGTTTTCGCGGCGGACGCGCTTCGCGGTGGACTGGGCATTGGTTCGGCGGCTCGGGTGGCTTGCGCTGGCGATCCTGGCGGCCAGTCTGGCGATCTCGATCGTGCAGATCGTCCGCTACAATGTCGCAGCGGGCGAGCTGGAACAGCGTGCCGACATCGCCGCGCGCGCCGGCTTGCCGCAGGGCGAGACGATCAGCGATGCCGACCGGCAGCTCGATCAGCGGCTGGCGCGGCTGCGCGGACCGGGGCTTGGTTTCAGCCGCACCGCCGCAACCGTGTTCGGCGCGGTGCGGGCGGTGCCGGGGGCGGAGGTGACGAGCCTGGCCTTCGACACCACCGGAGCCTTGCGGGTCGGGTTTGCAACGGAAGGTGAGGGCGCAGCGACCGATCTCCAGCAGCGGCTGCGCGCGGCCGGGCTGTCGGTCGACCCGGGCGGCGCGTTCACCGCCACCGGCGGTCGGATCACGGGAACGCTGACGGTGAAGCAACCATGATCGCCAATCTGAAGACGTGGTTCGATGGCCGCGCGCCGCGTGAGAAATACATGCTGATGGTCGCTGCCGCGCTGTTCTGCGTGACGGTGATATGGGGCCTGTACGTACCGATCGGCGACGCACTCTCCTCGGCAAAGACGCGGCACACCGATGCGGTGATCCGGTATGGTGAGACGCAGGCGCGGGTGCGTGCGATCGAACAGATCGGCAAGGGCGTGCCGGCGCAACTCGCCGGGCCGCTCGACACCCTGATCCGTGACCGCGCCAACGAGGCTGGTTTCGAACTGGCCAGTGTCGGACCGGCAGCGGGCGGCGGTGTGCAGCTTGCGATCGCCAAGGCCAAGCCCGCCGCGCTGCTGGGTTGGGTCGCGACGCTGGAGAATGGCGGCGTGCTGGTCGACTCGTTCTCGGCGACCGACAACGGCGACAAGACGGTGGCGGTGCAGATGACGGTAAAGGCGCAAGGGCGATGAGGCGTATTCGGCTTACGACCGGCCCGGCGGCGATCTTTGGCGCGGTGTTCGTGCTGGCGCTGCTGGTGCTGCTGCCGATGCGGCTGGTGCTCGGCGCGATCGGCGTGGGCGAGCAGGGGCTGAGCGCACGTGCGGTCGAGGGTAGCGTGTGGGGCGGTGATCTGCGCGAGGCGCAGGTCGGGCGGATCGCGTTGGGCGACCTTGGCGTGGCGGTGTCGCCGCTCGCGCTGCTGCTCGGACGGGCGCGGATCAGCGTGTCCGGCCATGCCACCGATCTTGGCCGCAACGTACACGGCGCGATCGAGATGAGCCGCCACAGCGTCGGCATCGACGGCATGACCGCAACGCTGCCGGCGGGCAACATTTTCGCACCGGTGCCGATCTCCTCGCTGGATCTCGATTCGGTGGACGTGAAGTTTGACGGCGGGCGATGCCAGCGCGCGAGCGGCCGGGTCAAGGCAGCCCTTAGCGGCGACGTGGCGGGCATCAGCCTCGCCCACGGCATGGCGGGCGATGCGCGCTGCGACGCCGGTGCGTTGCTGCTGCCGCTCGCCAGCCAGGCCGGCACCGAGCGCGCCGTAGTGCGGCTGTGGCAGGATGGGCGGTTCCACGCGGACCTTACGATCCAGTCGGACGATCCCGCCGCGCAGAAGCTTTCGCTCGTCGGCTTCCAGCATGGCGAGACCGGATATACGCTTTCGCTCGAAGGAAGGCTTTGACGCCTTGACGGGCGCCCCTCCTCCCCGCTAGGAGCGCGCTTCCTAACGGCGATCGTAGTTCAATTGGTTAGAGCGTCGGCTTGTGATGCCGGATGTTGCGGGTTCAAGTCCCGTCGGTCGCCCCATTTTCCCTGTAGTCAGTTTGTAGTCCGCAGTGGGCGCCAGTCGGTGTGCGGTGGCTGCGCTTAGCGCTCCAGCAAACGCGGCATCAGCTCGACAAAGTTGCAGGGCTTGTGCCGGCTGTCGAGCTGGTCCTTGAGGATGCCGTCCCACCCGTCCTTCACCGCACCGGTCGACCCCGGCAGCGCGAAGATGTAGGTGCCGCGCGTCACGCAGGCGCAGGCACGCGACTGAACGGTCGAGGTGCCGATCGTCTTGAAGCTCAGCCAGCGGAACAGTTCGCCAAAGCCGGGGATCATCTTGTCGGCAACCCGCTCGATCGCTTCGGGTGTCACGTCGCGACCCGTCACGCCGGTGCCGCCGGTGGTGATGATGCAGTTGACATCCGCATCGTCGATCAGCGTGTGCAACCGCGCGACGATCAAATCGGCATCGTCCTTGATGATCTCACGCGCGGCAAGGACATGGCCAGCCTCGCTCAGCCGCGCGACCAGCGTGTCGCCGGAACGATCGTCGGCGAGCGACCGCGTGTCGGAAATGGTGAGTACCGCGATCCTGACCGGCAGGAACGTGGCGCCAAGGTCAATTGGCACTGGCGATCGACACTGGCTTGGCGCCATATGCGGTCATCCGGACCGCCGTAGCGCCGGGCATGCCCGGAAAGCGCGGCCACAGGCCCTGCGCCAGCGCGGCGCGGCTCGGCGAGGCCTTCTTGCCGGTCTGGCCTTCGTAGACCCAGTAGTTGCGCAGTACGGTCGTCACGTAGCCGCGCGTCTCCCAATAGGGAATGGATTCGATGTAGAGCAGCGGATCGCCCCCGTCGTGGCTTTGCGCGTTCCACAGGGAAACCGGCACCGAACCCGCGTTATACGCCGCGATCACCTTGGGCAGCAGGCCGCCGGTGCAGGGCTGGTCGCGCAGTTGCTCAAGGTAGGACTGACCGACCTCCATGTTCGCGCCCGGACGCGTGAGTGCGGCGCGATCGTAGCTGCGGCCTTGCTTGCGGGCGATGTCGCTGGCGGCAGCGGGCATCACCTGCATCAGGCCGTATGCGCCCGCCGGACTGGTGACGGTGGTGCGGAACCGCGACTCCTGAAGCGCGTGGGCGTAGACCAGCGCCTTGTCGACGCGCCAGCCGCCGTCAGGCGTCCAGTTCGGCGCGGGGAAGCGCGCCTCCACCGGCGGCGTCGCGCCGACCGGTCCGTTATGCGACAGCCAGACGAGCGTGCCCGGTAGATTGAGCGCCTCGGTAAAGCGCACCAGCGCGGGGAATTCGGATGGAGAGCCGATCCGCGCCTGTTGGCGAATCACCTCGTCGGCAAGGTCGTTTTCGCCGATCTCGACCAGCGCGGCGGCGACGCGGATGTTGGGGCGGCGCGACAACAGATCCCAGTCGCGCGCGAATGCGATCGGGCTGGCTTTCGCGAGCGGGTCGTGGATCGCCAGCGCCTGTCGCGCGAGCAGGCCGTAGAAAGTCTCCTTGTACTGCGCCGCGCTCTTCAGGCGGGCCTCGATCCGGTCGGGCCGGGCGCAAACCATGTCCGCGCGCGATGCCCAGTACAAGCCGGCGGCACGCATATCGACGTCCGAGGCGCGTGCGGCGACCGTTTCGAACCCGGTATCGGCGGCGGCACAATCCTTCTGCCGCCATGCGGCGAGCGCGCCGACCCAGTTGCCCTGTACCGCCCAATCACCATAACCGCCTGCGGCCTTGGCCGCCATCATGCGTGCATTGGTGTCGTCACCGGACAGAAAGTACATCCAAGCGATGCGCTGCTGCCACTCGGTAACCGCGTCGCTCGACAGGTTCGGAGTCGAGTCGAGCAGTGCCTGCGCGGATGCGCCATCGTCCGCCTTGACAAACGGTTGCATGCGGATGGCGAGTTCGCCCGCGACCATATCGCTCCTGATCGCCTTGGCGCGCTTGCGCTGCGGCGCGCCGTCGATCCAGGTGAGCTTGTTCGCCTCGGGCAAGGCCGGCAGGCCGACGCCGCCGCGCGAGGAGGCGAGCGCGTAGATCTGCTGCGCCTGCGGCAGTTCAGGCGCGTCGGCGAGCAGCTTCATCAACGGATCGAGATCTGCCTTGGGCGAGCCCTTGGCAGTGACCATCTCGGCACGGGCGATGGCGTGGAGCGGGCCGGGCTTCATCGCGTCGAGCTGGAGTTGCGCGTCCTGCCACTTCTGAGCGCGAATGCTGGCGAAGACGGCGGAATAGCCGGCGCGCTGCTCGGCATCGAGTTGGACCGGCACGCCAGCGGCAAGCGTTTCGACCTTGTCGCGCGGCGCGGCCGGTTCGGCATGCGCGGCGACAGGGGCTGCGATCGGCAGCAGGGCAAGCGTACAGGCAAGTGCGAACTTCGCGGTCACAGGTCGGATCCCCCGATCAACAATTGCAAATCTCTCCAGGCTTCCGCTTTCTGCGCAGGCCGTTCGAGCAGGAGGCGGGGGTGAAAACTGACCACCGCGTCTGTTATAGAGTCTCTTATGTCGGTTGGCTGGTTAATCCGATGTAAACCGTTGCGCGCCCGTGTAACGTCCGTCGCAAGCAAGGCTCGGCTCGTCGCGTTGCCGAGAATGAGCAGCCGTTTCGGTGCGACCAGGGCGACGTAATGGCGTGCGATGTCCGCAAGACGTGCTTCCACTTCGGGCGCGACCCGGCCGGCCAGCGGTCGTACCGTACAGAGCGACGCAAGATACACGTCGTCGCGACTGCGGCCGATCGCCGCGAGCATCCGGTCGAACAGACGACCGGCAGGACCGTCGAGCAGACGCCCTGCTGCGGCATCATCCCGCTCCGGGGTGTCGACGAGGATCATGAGGTCGCTGTCGGCTTTGCCCTGCGCGGCCAGCGGCGGGCCTCCGCTCCATGCTGCTTCGGGCGCATCCGGGCCAACCCGCCAGGCGAGAAACGCATCCAGCGTCCCGGGCAGCGGAACGACTATGGCGGCGGCGGGTTGATCCTTCATGACCCGCTTTGGCGGTGCGGGCGGCGGCGCGGGTGCCGCGAACCAGTCGCGCGGAGCCTCATCGGCGAGCGAGTCGATGCCAGCATCGCGCCACCACTCCAGCGCGCTCGCGATTGCATCCGACCACGCGATATTTTGGTCCGCCCCCATGGCTGGCCTTAGACTCCATAGTTGACGTAACCGTCAACTCGCTGGCACGCGGGGTTGGACGAGATGGTGCGAGCGCGCGACGAGTATCCGTGCCGCCAAGGAGAAGACGATGAGTAACCGGGAGTCGATGCCGTATGACGTCGTGATCGTGGGCGCGGGGCCGGCTGGCCTCAGCGCGGCTATCCGGCTGAAACAGCTGGCCAATGCCGCCGGGGCCGAGCTGTCGGTGTGCGTGCTGGAAAAGGGTTCCGAAGTCGGCGCGCACATCCTTTCGGGTGCGGTGGTCGATCCAAAGGCGCTCGACGAACTGCTGCCGGACTGGCGCGAGCAGGGCTGCCCCCTTGCCGAGGTGCCGGTGACCGACAACCAGCACTGGATCCTGTCGACGACCGGAAAGTTCGCGGTGCCACATTTCATCACGCCAGGCTTCATGCACAACACCGGCACCTACACCGGTAGCCTGGGCAATATGTGCCGCTGGCTGGCGGGGCAGGCGGAGGAACTCGGCGTGGAGATCTTCCCCGGCTTCGCGGCGGCGGAGATCCTGTTCGACGAGAGCGGCGCAGTGCTGGGTGTTGCCACCGGCGACATGGGCGTGGCGCGCGACGGCACGCACAAGCCGGACTATACGCCGGGCCTTGAACTCCACGCGAAATATACGTTTTTCGCGGAGGGGGTGCGCGGGCATCTCTCCAAGGAAATCATCCGCACCTTCGATCTCGCCAAGGACGCGCAGCCGCAGGTTTACGGCCTTGGCATCAAGGAATTGTGGGACATACCCGCCTCCAGCCACGTGCCCGGCCGGGTGGTTCATACGCAGGGCTGGCCGCTGAAGGAGACGCCGGGTTCAAATGGTGGCGGTTTCATCTACCATCAGGCCGGCGGGCAGGTCGCGATCGGCTTTGTGACGTGGCTGTCGTATACCAACCCGTATCTCTCTCCGTTCCAGGAGATGCAGCGCTGGAAGACACATCCCGAGATCGCCGCGCTGCTAAAGGGCGGCAAGCGCGTATCGTATGGTGCGCGTGCGATCAGCGATGGCGGTTTGCAGTCGCTCCCCAAGCTGACGTTCCCCGGCGGCGTGCTGGTGGGCGACAGCGCCGGCTTCCTCAACGTGCCACGTATCAAGGGCACCCACACCGCGATGAAGTCGGGCATGATGGCGGCGGAGGCGGCGTTCGCGGCGGTGCAAGCCGGGCGCGCGCAGGATGAACTGGTGGCGTATCCGGAGGCGTTCGACGCCAGTTGGGTGAAGAAGGAGCTGTCGATCGTCCGCAACGTCGTGCCGCTGGTCGAGAAGTTCGGTGAGCGGGTCGGTGCCGCGCTCGCCAATGCGACGATGTGGCTGGAAAGCTGGGGCATCAAGATGCCGTTCACGATGAAGCATCATCCCAACCACGAGAGCCTGTGGCGCAAGGATCAGGTCAAGCCGATCGATTACCCCAAGCCTGATGGCGTGCTGACCTTCGATCGCCTGTCCTCGGTGTTCCTGTCCAACACCAACCATGAGGAGGACCAGCCGGTTCACCTCACGCTCCGCGATCCCAACATCCCGGTGGAATACGACCTGCCGATGTTCGACGAGCCCGCGCAGCGCTATTGCCCGGCTGGCGTGTACGAGATCGTGGGGCAGGCCGAGGGCGACCCGAAGTTCGTCATCAACGCGCAGAACTGCGTCCATTGCAAGACCTGCGACATCAAGGACCCGACCCAGAACATCAACTGGGTGGTGCCGGAGGGCGGCGGCGGACCGAACTATCCGAACATGTAATGCGCGGTGGCCAGCGGAGTGATGCACCGCCGCGCCGCCACCTATAAGCCGAGTAAACACCACGCAATGACCCAGACGATCACCGAACGCGCGCCCGCCAAAATCAATCTCGCGCTACATGTCCGCGCGCGGCGGCCGGACGGGTACCACGCGCTCGAAACGCTGTTTGCCTTTCTCGAAGACGGCGACGAACTGCACTTCACCCCCGGCGCGGCGAGCTTCACGATCAAAGGTCCCTTCGCGGCGGCGTTGTCCGGTGAAGGCGACAACCTCGTCCTGCGTGCGGCGCGCGGCTTTGCGGCGACATTCGGTGTCGCGGTCGAAGGCGCTTGGCTGCTGGAGAAGAACCTTCCTGTCGCCTCGGGGATCGGCGGCGGTTCGGCGGATGCCGCTGCGGCACTGCGCATTCTCGCACGGCGGCATGACGTCGCACGGAACGACCCGCGCCTGTTCGCGGTGGCCGATGCGCTGGGCTCGGATGTGCCGGCGTGCCTGCTTGGTGAGCCCGCGCTCGGCACTGGCCGGGGTGAACAACTCGATCCCCTCGGTCGGTTGGACGGGGTACCGGTGCTGCTGGTGAACCCTGGCGTCGCGGTGTCGACCGGCCCGGTGTTCAAGGCGTGGGACGGCGTAGACCATGGCGGGATCATGACAGGCGCAGCGCTCGATCGAGCGTTGGCCGGTCGCAACGATCTGGAAGCACCGGCCCGCACGATCGCTCCGGCGATCGGTGAAGTTATCGACCTGTTGCGAAGCACCGCGCCAACGCTCGCCCGCATGTCCGGCTCCGGCGCGACGTGCTTCGCTTTGTACGCGCGCGATGATCAATGCGCGGCAGCCGCCGATCGGGTTCGCGCGGCCCAACCCGGTTGGTGGTGTCTCGAATCGCGACTGTCGTGACACTTTGCCGTCTCAAAATGATACGTAGCCTGCTGGCTGCCGCATGTTGCCGGCGGAAAACGCACTTGGCACCCAACGTGCAACCCGGTCGCTGAACGGGTCCGCCGCCCAGCGCGCCGCGCCCGCCGATGGTCCTCGGCCGATCCGAGCGCCATTTCGGTCGGAGGCGGCGGAAGCGATTCTGCCGCCTCTTCCGGCGCTTCATAAGGATCAGATGCGCAACAGACTTGCGTCCAAAGCGCGTTTCGCGACATAGGACGCGCATTATGAGCAATGTTTTCGACAAATCCCGTCTGCCGAGTCGCCATGTCTCGGTCGGTCCCGAGCGCGCGCCGCACCGCAGCTATTACTATGCGATGGGCATTCCGGAGGAGGATATCGCCAAGCCGTTCGTTGCCTTGGCGAGTGCTGGCAACAACTCCGCACCATGCAACACCACGCTCGATGGTCAGGCGGATGCCGCGCAGCGCGGTGTCATTGCGGGCGGCGGCCTGCCGCGCCGGTTCAATACCATCACCGTCACCGATGGCATCGCGATGGGACATCAGGGGATGAAGTCCTCGTTGGTCAGCCGCGAAGTGATCGCCGACTCGGTCGAACTGTCGGTGCGCGGCCATTGCTATGACGCGCTGGTTGGGTTCGCCGGGTGCGATAAGTCGCTGCCCGGCATGATGATGGCGATGCTGCGCCTCAATGTCCCGTCGATCTTCGTCTACGGCGGGTCGATCCTACCCGGCCGCTTCCACGATCGCGACGTCACTGTCGTCGATGTGTTCGAGGCGGTCGGCAAATACGCCGCCGGCGCGTGTCCGCTGTCGGAGGTGCATGAGCTCGAAAAGGTCGCCTGTCCCGGTCACGGCGCTTGCGGCGGGCAATTCACCGCCAATACGATGGCCTGCGTGGGCGAAGCGATCGGTTTGTCGTTGCCGAACAGCAACATGGTGCCTGCACCCTACACCACGCGTGAACAGATCGCGGTCGCTGCCGGCGCGCAGGTGATGGAACTGATCGCCCGCAATCTGCGTCCTCGCGACATCTGCACGCGCGAGGCGTTCATCAACGCCGCTCGCGTGGTGGCGGCTACGGGCGGATCGACCAATGCTGCGCTGCATCTGCCTGCGATGGCCAATGAAGCGGGTATCGACTTTGATCTCTTCGATGTGGCCGAAGCTTTCAAATTAACACCTTACATAGCCGACCTTAAACCCGGTGGTAAGTACGTCGCCAAGGATATGTACGAGGCCGGGGGCGTCTACATGCTGATGAAGACGATGCTCGGCGGCGGCTTTCTGGACGGCAACTGCATAACCGTGACCGGCAAGACGCTTGGCGAGAACATTGACGAGGTGACGTGGAACCCCGACCAGAAGGTGATCTACGACATCGCCACCCCGATCACCGCGACTGGCGGTGTGGTCGGCCTGCGCGGCAGCCTCGCGCCTGACGGGGCGATCGTGAAGGTCGCGGGTATGCACCGGCTCGTTTTCGAGGGGCCGGCGCGCTGCTTCGATCGTGAGGAGGATGCCTTTGCCGCCGTCGAAGCGCGCGCGATCAACGAGGGCGAAGTCATCGTCATCCGCTACGAAGGGCCAAAGGGTGGCCCCGGCATGCGCGAGATGCTCTCTACCACTGCCGCGCTATATGGGCTTGGCATGGGTGAGAAGGTCGCGCTGATCACCGACGGACGTTTCTCAGGGGGCACGCGTGGTTTCTGCATCGGCCATGTTGGACCGGAAGCGGCCGAGGGCGGCCCGATCGCGCTGGTCGAAGATGGCGACGCGATTCGGATCGACGCGGAGGTGGGCACGATCGACCTGCTCGTCGCCGACGATGTGCTCGCCGCGCGTAAGACGGCGTGGGTCGCGCGCACCAATGATTATCAGGCGGGAGTGTTGTGGCGCTATGCGCGGAACGTCGGTCCCGCTTATAGGGGCGCGGTCACGCACCCTGGGGCAAAGGCCGAAACGCATGTCTATGCGGATATCTAGCGTATTGTTGCTGGCGGTGGCGCTTGCGGCATGCGGCGAACGGAACACTGATAACGAGACACTCGCCAAGGTCGAGGCGCAGCAACGTGCCGCGGCAGACGACGACGGGATGATCGAATGTGCCGTCAAAGGCGTGGGCGCGTTCACGCGCTCTTGCACGGTTGATCGAGCGGAAAGCGACCAAGGGCTGGTGCTGACGCTCCGGAACAAGGATGGTGCATTCCATCGTTTGCTGGTGACCAAGGACGGGCGCGGCGTCATCGCTGCTGATGGCGCGGAGAAGGCGGTGGTGACGGTGCTCGACGCGGGCCGGATCCAGGTCGCACTGGCCGGCGATCGTTACCGGTTGCCGGCGACGGTGAAGGGTGTGGCCAAGCCATCATGATCCGACCCGAAGGCCAGCCGATCCTCACCGCCGCCGCGATGCGGGCGGCGGAAGAGCGCGCAATTGCAGCGGGTTCCAGCGTGGCTGAGTTGATGGAGCGCGCCGGCGCCGGCGTTGCGGAGGCGGTGCGCCGGCTTGCCGCGGGCGCACCCGTGCTGGTGCTCTGCGGTCCCGGCAACAATGGCGGCGACGGCTATGTCGCGGCGCGGATCTTAAAGGCAGGCGGCGCAGACGTGCGCGTCGCCGCGCTTGCCGTCCCGAAGACCGAAGCCGCGTCGGCGGCCCGCGCGCGCTGGGACGGCCCGATCGAACGGTTCGACGATTGTGAGCCGGCGCCGATCCTTGTCGACGCGCTGTTCGGCACCGGATCGCGACCACTTGACCCGGTGGTCGGCGACCGGCTTGCTGTGCTGGTGGGCGCCGCGCGCTTTTCTGTCGCTGTCGATTTGCCAAGTGGCATCGATGGCGATCAAGGTGCTGATGCGCGTGCGCTCGACCTGATCAGCTACGACCTGACGCTCGCTCTGGGAGCACTGAAACCAGCGCATGTGCTTGAGCCGACAGCCGAACATTGCGGCTCGGTGCGGGTCGTCGAGATTGGTCTCGATCTGCAACTGGATCGGGAGGCGAGCCCTGACTGGACGATCTCGCGCCCCTGGGTCGCGCCGCCGTATCGCTTTGACCATAAATACTCTCGTGGACTGGTGATCGTGCTTGGCGGTGCGATGCCGGGCGCGGCGGCGCTCGCGTCGGGAGCGGCGATGCACGCCGGCGCGGGATACGTGATGCTGTTCACCGATGAAGCCACAGGCGGAGCGCCGCATGCGCTGGTGCGGCGCTCCTGGTCTGCGCAGGCGTTGGTCGAGACGCTGGATGGAAAGCGACCGGACAAGACCGCGATCGTGGTCGGACCGGGGCTGGGTAGGGATGACGCCGCGAGCGCCAAGCTGGAGGCGGCGCTTGGCGGCACGCATAAGCTGTTGATCGACGGTGACGCCTTGCATCTGCTCGACGAATCGGCGTTCACGCGCATCAAGGCGCGGAGCGGGATGGTGGTGCTGACCCCGCATGCGGGCGAGTTCAAGGCGCTGTTCGGCAACTTCACCGGAAGCAAGATGGAAGCGGCACGCAACGCCGCGGCACGTTCCGGAGCGGTGGTGGTGTTCAAGGGCCCTGATACGGTGGTCGCATATCCGGACGGGCGCACCCGCGTCGCGCTTGGCGCAAGCGCGTGGTTGTCGACTGCCGGAACCGGCGACGTGCTGGCCGGTACGATCGCGACGATGCTCGTTGCGGATACGCCCGCGCCGGCCGAGGCGGGCGTTTGGATGCACGGCGAAGCGGCGCGACGGCTTGGCGGAGCGTTCATCGCCGACGATCTCGCGCGCGAACTGGCAGCGGTGCGGGCGGCGTTATGACGGACACAATCGTGCGCGTTGCGGCACGAGGCGACGGCGTGACCTCGAACGGTCGTCATGCCGCGTTCGCCGCGCCGGGTGACACGCTGACCGAGACGGGTGAGGTCATTCCCGGCCCGCATCATCAGGTGCCGCCGTGCCGGCATTTCCCGGCTTGTGGCGGGTGCCAGCTCCAGCATCTCGACGACGCGGCGTACGCGCGCTTCCTGATCGATCGCATCGCCGGAGCGCTGGCGGCGCAGGGGCTGGAGGCGCCGATCCGCACACCGGTGTTGTCGCCGCCGCGTAGCCGTCGCCGCGCCGCTCTCCAGGCGGAGATGCGCGAAGGGCGCGTATGGATCGGCTTCAGCGAAAATGCCAGCCATGCCATCGTCGACCTGCTCGAATGTCATGTGTTGACTCCGAAATTGTTCGCGATCTTAGCACCTTTACGCAAACTGCTCGCAGCATGGCTTAAGAAGGGGCGGCGTGCTCGCCTGCACCTGACCGAGGCGGATCAGGGTGTGGATCTGTTGATCGAAAGTGTCGAAGCAGAAGGCCTTTCAGCGGCCGAGGCGATCACCGCCTTTGCGCAGGCGAATGGTGTGGCGCGGCTTTCGATCGACTCCGGTCTCGGCCCGGAAACGCGCTGGGAGCCGGAGCCGGTGACCATCACGCTCGGTGGCGTGCCGGTGCCGATGCCACCCGCTGCGTTTCTGCAAGCGACCCGCGAAGGCGAGGATGCGCTGGTGACAGCGGTACGGGAGGGGGCGGGTGCGGCACGGACGACTGCAGATCTGTTCGCGGGCCTGGGTACCTTTGCGCTGTCGCTATCCGGGAAAGTCTATGCCGGCGAGGCGGCGCGCGATGCGGTCCTCTCGCTCAAGGCGGCTGCCGCGCGCACCGGTCGCGCCGTATTCGCCGAACACCGCGACCTGTTCCGCCGCCCGCTCACCAGCGGCGAGTGCGATCGGTTTGACTGCGTGGTGCTCGATCCGCCGCGTGCGGGCGCGCACGAACAGTCGCTGCAACTGGCGCAATCGAAGGTGCCGGTGATTGTGTATGTTTCGTGCAATCCGAGCAGCTTCGCACGGGATGCCGAGCTTTTGTGTAAAGCGGGATACCGGATCGATTGGGTGCAGCCGGTCGGACAATTTCGCTGGTCCACACATGTCGAGTTGGTGGCGCGGCTCAGTCGCTGATCGGGACGGTCAGGGGTAGTCAGCGCGCAGGAAGTACAGACCGTCCGGCGGCGCGTTGAAGCCGAGCGCGGTTCGATCCCGCGCCTGCAACGCATCACGTAGATCGTCCGGCGTCCACTTGCCCTGGCCGACCAGCGCGAGACACCCCACCATCGAGCGGACCTGATGGTGCAGGAACGACCGTGCCGAGGCCGAGACGACGATGCGATCGCCGCTGGCGTTCACCTCCAGCCGGTCGAGCGTGCGTATCGGGCTGTCCGCCTGACAGTGCGCAGAGCGGAAGGTGGTGAAATCGTGCCGGCCGACCAGTTGCCGCGCGCCCTCCGCCATCGCCGCCACATCGAGCGGTTGGGGCATGCGCCACGCCAGTCCGCTCTCGAACGTCAGCGGAGCGCGCCGGGTGACGATGCGATACGCGTAATGCCGCGCGATGCAGGAGAAGCGCGCATGCCAGTCGTCCGCCACCGCATCGCACGTGAGGATCGCGACCGGGTGCGGCCGTAGTTTTGCATTAAGGGCTTCCATCAGGCGAAACGGGGCGATGTCGCGCTCGATTTCGACGTGCGCACGCATACCGGTGGCGTGGACCCCGGCATCCGTCCGCCCGGCCGCCTGCACGCTGACCGTCTCGCCGGTGATTGCGTGTGCGGCGGTTTCAATCGCCTCCTGCACGCTTGGCCCGTGCGTCTGGCGCTGCCATCCCATGAACGGCCGGCCGTCATATTCGACCGTCAGCGCGAACCGGGTCACAGGCGGGTGCCGGGCGAAATCGGGAAGCCGCGCAGCAGGTCGCCTGCCGTCATGACGCCGCGACCGGCGCGCTGGAGCAAGGTCGGCCGCAACGCGCCGCTTCCGCACGCGATAGTGAGGTGGTCGTCCAGAACCATGCCGGCCTCACCCGAGGCGCGGATCGGATCGGCGGCGAGAAGTTTCACACGTTCGCTCGCGAGCTCGAAGAACGCGCCCGGCACGGGGTTGAACGCGCGCACCTGCCGCTCGACCTGTTCGGCGGATTGCGACCAGTCGATCCGCGCCTCAGCCTTGTCGATCTTTGTGGCATAGGTGATGCCGTCCTCCGGTTGCGGGACCGCCGGGTGTCCGTCGTAATCTCCGAGTACCGTCACCATCAGCCGCGCACCCATGGCACCCAATTCGTCGGTAAGTGCGCCAGCGGTCTTGCCGTCGATCGGTGTACGTCCTTCCAGCCGCACCGGGCCGGTATCGAGCCCAGCCTCCATCTGCATGATGCCGACGCCCGTTTCGAGATCCCCGGCAAGGATCGCGCGTTGGATCGGCGCCGCCCCCCGCCAGCGTGGCAGCAGGGATGCATGGACATTGAGACAGCCCAGACGTGGCGCATCCAGCACCGCGCGCGGCAGGATCAGGCCGTAAGCGGCCACCACCGCGACGTCCGCGTCCAGTGCTGCGAACGCAGCCTGCACCTCCGCATCGCGCAGCGAGACCGGCGTACGCACATCAATTCCCATCGCCTCTGCCGCTAGGGCGACCGGCGTAGGGGAAAGCGCCTTGCCGCGACCGGCCCGGCGCGGCGGCTGGCTGTAGGTGGCGACGATGTTGTGACCCGCTTCCACCAGCGCGCGCAGCACCGGCACCGAGAATTCGGGCGTTCCCATGAAAATGATCCGCATGGGCGATGCTCTGGCCGCTTGTCGGGGGGCACTGCAACCCCCTATCTGTTCCGCAATGGCCTCTCCTGAAATCGACGCGCTCACGCAGGCGCTTTCCCGTCTGCCGGGGCTTGGCCCCCGCTCGGCGCGGCGCGCGGTGCTGCATTTGCTCAAAAAACGCGAGGGCGCGCTCGGTCCGTTGCTTGCTGCCTTGACGGCGGTGGAAGCGCGGCTGACCGATTGCCACCTGTGCGGCAACGTGGATACGACCGATCCGTGTGCAATCTGCATCGATCCACGCCGCGATCCGCGCGCGCTGTGCGTCGTGGAGGAAGTGGCGGACCTTTGGGCGCTGGACCGTTCGCGGCTGTTTCCGGGGCGTTTCCATGTGCTCGGCGGGCGGCTGTCGGCGCTCGAGGGCGTGCGGCCGGAGGACCTAAGTATCGACGCGCTCGTCCGCAGGATCGAGTCCGGTAGCATCGATGAGGTGGTGCTGGCGATGAACGCTACGCTGGAGGGGCAGACCACCGCGCACTACATAGCCGAGCGGATCGAGCGTTTCCCCGTGCGGGTCACGCAGCTTGCTCATGGCCTGCCGGTGGGTGGGGAACTCGACTATCTCGACGAGGGTACGCTCGCGCAGGCGCTGCGCGCGCGGCGGCCGGTGGCGTAACCACCCGGCTTGACGAACGCGCGGGCGGTTCCTAGCTGCCCCGTATGGCCATTATGGAAATCCTCGAGGTTCCGGATCCTCGTCTGAAGAAGATCGCAAAGCCCGTCGACACGATCGACGACGGGGTGCGCAAAATCGTGTCCGACATGTTCGACACGATGTATGATGCGCGCGGCATCGGGCTTGCCTCGATCCAAGTCGGTATCGAGCAGGCCATCGTGGTGATTGACCTTCAGGATGACGAGCCGCCCCTCGAAGAAGGCGGTGAGCCGCGCCCCGCACGCCAGCCGCACGTTTTTATCAATCCTGAAATCGTGTGGCAGAGCGAGGATCTCAACACCTATACCGAAGGCTGCCTGTCGATCCCGGAGAATTACGCGGATGTCGAGCGGCCGGCGCGCTGCGGGCTGAAGTGGCTTGACCTCGACAGCGTCGCGCACGAAAAGGAGTTCGACGGCTTGATGTCGACTTGTGTCCAGCATGAGCTGGATCATCTCGCCGGCATCGTTTTCCTCGATCACATATCGCGGCTGAAGCGCGACATGATCCTCAAGAAGCTCGCCAAGGCGCGTAAGGCCGCCTGATCGCGCGCGCGTTGCTTGACTGCATGACCAACGGTCCGTCGCAGCGCGGTTGATCGCCGCGCGGCGTCGCAGTAGGTTCGCCGTTCGTTCCGGGGGAGCAAGCGGTTGGATTTGATGTTCGGTATGGTCGTGATTTTCGCGCTGTTGATCGGCGTCGGTCTGGGCTGGTGGGTCGGGCAGCGCGGTCTCGCGGCGATGCAGGCCGAGCGCGACACGCGCGAGGCCGATTTCAAACGCGCCATCGTCGATCTCGCCGGTGCGGAGGAGCGCGCGCGCGCGGCCTTTGGGTTGCGTGAGGAACTTGCCGAGGTCCGCGCTGACCTGTCGGAAATTCGCGAAGATCGCGATCGCGCGCGGCTGGAGAACACCGCACTTAAGACGCATGCCGCGTCGTTCGAACATCGTTTGTCCGAGCGCATCGCGGAGGAAGAAACCCGTCTAAAGATGGCGACCGATGCGCATGACGCGCGTGAGCGCGCACTGCGCGAGGCGTTCCAGGCGCGCGAGCAGACCAGCACTGAAACGTACGAAGCGCGAATCGCCGGGCTGCTCCACGCCAAGGATTTGCTTGCGACGCAGTTCGCCGAAGTCTCGAACAGGCTGCTGGTCGAGGCGCAGGAAAACTTCCTCAAGCGCGCCGACGAACGCTTCCGCCAGTCCGAGGAGACGGCAGGGCAAAACCTCAAATCGATGCTCCAGCCGGTCAGTGATCGCCTGCTGCGGTATGAAGAAACGGTCGGCAAGATCGAGGCGGAGCGGGTCAGCGCGTTCGATCAGTTGAAGGGCCAGCTCGAAGGCTTGCGCGTCGGCCAGGAGAAGGTGTCGAGCGAGGCCGCCAAGCTGGTCAATTCGTTACGCAACGCGCCGAAATCACGCGGTCGCTGGGGTGAGCAGCAACTGAAGAACGTGTTGGAAACCTGCGGCTTGTCCGAACATACCGACTTCCAGACCGAAGTCAGCATCTCCGGCGGTGACGAGGGCGGGCGGCTGCGGCCCGACGCGATCGTCAAGGTGCCGGGCGGGCGCAGTCTGGTGATCGACGCCAAGGTGTCGCTCAATGCCTATCAGGACGCGTTCGGCGCGGTCGATGAGTCGGAGCGGAAGGTCGGGCTTGCCGCGCATGCCGCGTCTATGCGTGCGCACGTCAACGGGCTTGGTAACAAGGCGTATTGGAACCAGTTCGCCGATGCGCCCGATTACGTCATCATGTTCGTGCCGGGCGAACATTTCCTCACCGCCGCGCTCGAATATGATCCGAGCCTGTGGGACTTTGCGTTTGAAAAGCGCGTGCTGCTTGCCACACCGACCAACCTGATTGCGATCGCGCGTACGGTCGATGCGGTATGGCGGCAGGAGAAGATGGCGAAGCAGGCGCACGAGATCGGCGCGCTCGGCAAGGAATTGTACGAGCGGCTCGCCAAGGCGGCGGGCGATCTGCGCAAGGTCGGCGGTGGGCTGACCTCGGCGGTCAACAACTACAACACCTTCGTCAGCAGTTTCGAAAGCCGTGCGCTGGTGACGGCGCGGAAGTTCCGCGATCTCAACATCGATACCGGCGCGAAGGAGATCGACGAGGTTCAACCGGTCGAGGCGCTGGCGCGGTATGGCGATGCCACACCCGCGCTGGCCGCGCCGGTTGAGGAACCTGCGGAATAAGGCTCAGCCGATCTGCCGGCCGATGAAGGCGCCGGCGAAATGCCAGGTCAGTTCGGTGGCGAGTTCGCGGTCCTGATCGGAAACGAGATCGTCAGGCCACGGTACCGCCACCAGCAGCGGGCGCTGGTCGAGCGTCGGGATCATCGCAAAGGGGGTGGCGGCCGGGTCGTCATCGTGGACGCTTGCGGTCGCCTCGCGGATCGAATCGGCAAACATTGTGAGGACTTGCGTTTCCGTCGCTGCCGATACGCCGCATACCACCGCCGCTGATGATGCCGGCCGATCGCGACTGTAGACGAGCAGCAGGGCGGCGCCCGCCGTCGAGGTGCATTTCACCCGGATATGGCTCAGCGGGCCCTGCAGATTGACGTCGAACACGACACCGTGCCGGTCGATCAGCCCGCGCCATACGTCGAGCCATTCGCTCGAGAGATTGGCGATCGCCATCTCGCCGATACCAACCAGACTGCCATCAACCTCGAACGCCGCGACCGCGAAGCCGGGCGCCTGATCCTGTTCCGTTTCGTCTTGCATTATCGTCCCCTACGTCCCTCTGACATCCGGGGCGGGTGTCACCCCGCCGCCTTCGCCAGCCCCTTCGCCAGTTGCAGTGCGCCGTTGAGTCGCGCCTTCGGGTCACCCCAGGCGCGCGTCACCACCAGCTTGCTGTCGGGACGCAGTTTTGCCACATCGCCGATGCGCTTCAGCCAGGCGAGCAGTCCGTCCACGTTGGGTGGCTTGTCGTCGTGGAACGATACCAACGCGCCGCGCGGGCCGACGTCGATCTTGGCGACGCGAGCTTTTTTGGCGTGAAGCTTGATCTCGATAATGCGGATCAGGTTCTCGGTCGGGTCGGGCAGCGGCCCGAACCGGTCGATCAACTCGGCGGCGAAGGCGTCGACCTCGATCGCATCCTCGAGATCGTTGAGGCGGCGGTACAGCCCCATCCGCAGGTCGAGATCGGGCACGTAATCCTCTGGGATGAGGATCGGCGCATCGACGGTGATCTGCGGCGAGAAGTCCTTCGGGCGGATGCGCATGCCGCCGGCCTTCGCCTCCATGATCGCCTCCTCCAGCATTGACTGGTAGAGTTCGTAGCCGACCTCCTTGATATGCCCGGACTGTTCGTCGCCAAGCAGGTTGCCGGCACCACGAATGTCGAGATCGTGCGCGGCAAGCTGGAACCCGGCGCCGAGGCTGTCGAGATCGGACAGCACCTTCAGCCGCTTCTCGGCCGTCTCCGTGAGTTTCCGGTCGGCGGGCGTGGTCATATACGCATAGGCGCGAGTCTTCGATCGCCCGACCCGGCCGCGCAACTGGTAAAGCTGCGCGAGGCCGAAGCGATCGGCGCGATGCAGGATCATCGTGTTGGCGCTTGGGATATCGAGACCGCTCTCGACGATCGTGGTGGACACCAGCACCTCGAACTTCTTGTCGTAGAACGCCGACATGCGCTCCTCGACCTCGGTCGGGGACATCTGGCCGTGCGCGACAACGTAGCGGATCTCCGGCACGCCTTCGGTCAGGAATTTTTCGATGTCCGGCAGATCGGCGATGCGCGGGGTGACGACGAAGCTCTGCCCGCCACGGTAATGTTCGCGCAGTAACGCCTCGCGCAGCACCACCGGGTCCCACGGCATGACATAGGTGCGCACCGCCAGGCGATCGACCGGCGGAGTCTGGATCACCGACAGTTCGCGTAAGCCCGACATCGCCATCTGCAACGTGCGCGGGATCGGCGTGGCGGTGAGGGTGAGGACGTGGACGTCGGACTTGAGCGCCTTCAGCCGCTCCTTGTGGGTCACGCCGAAGCGCTGCTCCTCATCGACGATGACGAGGCCGAGCCGCTTGAAGTCGATGCCCTTGGCGAGGATCGCGTGGGTGCCGACCACCACGTCGACAGTGCCGTCGGAAAGGCCAGCCTTGGTCGCCTTGGTCTCGGCGGCGGTAACGAGGCGGGAGAGGCGGCCGACCTTGATCGGGAAACCCTCGAACCGGCTGGCAAAGTTATTAAAATGCTGGCGCGCGAGCAGCGTCGTCGGGCAGACGATCGCAACCTGCTTGCCCGCCATCGCCGCCGCAAACGCGCCACGCAGCGCGACCTCGGTCTTGCCGAAACCGACATCGCCGACGACGAGCCGGTCCATCGGCGTGCCCTTGGCGAGATCCTCCAGCACGTCGCCGATCGCGCGGTCCTGGTCGTCGGTTTCCTCATAGGGAAAGCGGTCGACGAACTCGGTATACCCGCTATCCGCCTCGATCACCTCGGCGGGACGGAGCGCGCGTTCCGCGGCGGTCGCGATCAGCTCGCCAGCAATCTCGCGGATCCGCTCCTTCATCTTCGACTTGCGGCGCTGCCACGCCTCGCCGCCGAGACGATCGAGGCCGGCGCCCTCGCTATCGGAGCCGTATCGTGAGAGGACGTCGATATTTTCGACGGGAACGAACAGTTTGTCGCCGCCTGCGTAGCTCAACGCGACGCAATCGTGCGGGGATTTGCCCACGGGGATCGAGGTCAGCCCCTCGTAGCGACCGATACCATGATCGACATGGACAACGAGATCGCCCGGCGTGAGCATCGCTAGTTCGGCGAGGAACGCGTCGGCGGATTTCTTGCGCTTGGCACGGCGCACCAGCCGGTCGCCAAGCATGTCCTGCTCGGTCAGCAGCGCGATGTCAGGCGTGGTGAAGCCGTGGTCGAGCGGCAGGATGAACAGCGCCACCCCGCTGGCAGACTGGCCGAGCGCCTCCTGCCAGGTGTCGACCTTGGTCGCCGCCTTGAGCCCGTGATCGGCCAGCAACGTCGCCAGCCTCTCACGCGAGCCGGACGAATAGCTGGCGAGGATCGGCTTCTTGCCCGCCTTGCGCAAGCTCGCGACGTGATCGACTACCGCTTCATAAACGTTCGATCCGCTCACCCGGTCCGGCGCGAAGTCGCGCGGGCCGTCGACGCCGAAGTCGAGCACGGTGGCGCTTTCCGGCTCATGGAACGGCGTGACGAGGTGCGCGCGGGCGGCGGCCAACGTCTCGCCGAACTCCTTCTGCATCAGGTACAGCGCGCTCGGCGGCAGTGGGCGGTAGCTGCCCGGGTCCGCGCTCAGCGCCTTGACGCGGTTGGCGTGATAATCATTGATCGCCTCGAAGCGCTGCTCCGCCGCCGGTTCGACGCCGGTATCGCGCACCACCACCGCATCGCCGCCGACATGGTCGAACAGCGTGACCATCTTGTCCTCGAACAGCGGCAGCCAATGCTCCATGCCGGCAAGGCGGCGGCCTTCGCTGATCGCCTGGTACAGCGGATCGCCGGTCGCGGTCGCGCCGAAGCGCTCGCGGTAACGGCTGCGGAAGCGCTTGATGCTCTCCTCGTCGAGCAGCGTCTCGGACGCCGGCAGGAGGGTGAAACCGTCGATCCGACCGGTGGTGCGCTGGTCGGCGGGGTCAAAGGTGCGTACCGATTCGATCTCGTCGCCAAAGAAGTCGAGCCGCAGCGCCGCCTCCGATCCGCTCGGGAACAGATCGACCAGCCCGCCACGCACCGCGAACTCGCCCGAATCCGCGACCGTCTCGACGCGCACATAGCCGTTTGCCTGGAGCAGCACGGCGAGCTTGTCGCGCCCGATCCGCTCGCCCGGCGCGAGCTTTGCGACAAGCTGGCGAATTCGGAACGGCGTCAGCGTGCGCTGCGCCACCGCGTTGGCGGTGGTGACGAGCAGTTGCGGCGCTTTGGGCGTGGCTTGCAGGCGGTGCAGCGTCGCCATGCGCTCCGCCATCACGCGCAGCGTCGGCGAGGCGCGATCATAGGGCAGGCAATCCCACGCCGGGAACATCAGCACCTCGAGATCGGGCGCAAACACCGGCGCGTTTGCCGCCACCGCGCGCATCGCAGCCTCGTCGGGCGCGACATACACCGCCCGGGTAGGTGCGGCACGGGCGAGGTCGGCTAGCAGCCACGGTGCGAAACCGTTCGGCACGCCGGCGAGGGTAAGCGGCGCCTTGGCGGCGAGGATGGTCTTCAGATCGGGCATAGGGTCTTCTGGTTGCACCTTCCACGGGGAAGGGGAGGCGAGGTCAGCGTGCCACCGGCACGTAGTTGAGCAAATGCATCGCCTGCATGATCGATCCGGCATAACGGTCCGGCACCGGCTCCATGCCGATCGCCCAGGCCATGATGTCGACGTCCTGTTCCTCGATCAGTTCCTCGAACAGCGTGATCTCGGCATCGTTCCACGCGTGCCCGCGCGCATCGAAGAAGCCGCCGATCAGCAGGTCGGCTTCCTTGGTGCCACGGTGGTGCGCGCGGAAATGCAGGCGCTTGAGGCGGGTTTCGCGGTCCATGAGACTCCAACGGCGATTGGCCGACGGGCGCTGGCGGTGCGCGTCGGCTGGGGGTAAGGGACGCCTCAAATAGTCATGCGACCCGATATCCTCAATCCATTGTTCGCCGAAGTGACGGCGCTGAAGGGCATCGGCCCCGCACTTGCCAGGCCGCTCGAGCGACTCGGCCTCGCGCGGATCGCCGATGTCGCGTTCCATCTGCCCACCGGCTATGTCGATCGCATCGCCCGCGACGAACTCGACATTGCTGATGCCGGTCGCACGATCGCGATCATGCTCACCGCGCGCGAGGTGCGATCCGGCAACGGGCGCGGGCCGACGCGCGTGCTGGCGAGCGACGCGGCGGGCAACACCGTCAGCCTGCTCTATTTCGGCGGGCATCCCGGCTGGGCTAAGAAGCTGCTGCCGATCGGCGAGCCGCGCCGCGTGTCGGGCAAGCTCGAAACCTATGGGCAGGATCTCCAGATCGTCCATCCGGATTACGTCCTGCCGCTCGACGAGGCTGAGCCGGGTGGGCGCGAGGCGATCTATCCACTGTCCGAGGGGATCACCTCGCGACGGATGGGACAGCTCACCGCGCAGGCGATCGAGCGCGCGCCCGATCTGCCCGAGTGGATCGAACCGGGTCTGCTCGCGCGGAAAGGCTGGCCGGCATGGCGGGAGGCGCTGGCGCGTATCCATGCCGACCCATCGGACGCGGTCGCCCGCACCCGCCTCGCCTATGACGAACTGTTCGCGAATCAGCTTGCGTTGATGCTGGTGCGGCAATCGTCGCGTGCTCGAAAGGGGCGGGCGTTGGCCGGCGACGGGCGGCTGCGCGACATGCTCAAGCTGCCGTACAGCCTCACCGGCGCACAAACGCGAACGGTGGCGGAGATCGAGGGCGATCTCGCACAGGCGCAACCAATGCTCCGCCTGCTGCAAGGTGATGTCGGCGCGGGCAAGACTTTGGTCGCGGCGATGGCGATGCTGGTCGCGGTCGAAGCGCGGGCGCAGGCGGCGTTGCTCGCGCCCACCGAAATCCTCGCCCGCCAGCATTTCGAATCGCTGCGCCGGCTGTTCGCGGGGTTGCCGGTGGAAATCGCGGTGCTGACCGGGCGCGACAAGGGCCGCGCGCGCGAGGCCACGCTGATGGGCCTGGCCGACGGCACCATCAACATCCTGATCGGCACGCACGCAATCTTCCAGCAGGGCGTCACGTACCGCGATCTCGGGCTGGTGGTGGTGGACGAGCAGCACCGCTTCGGCGTGGCGCAGCGCATGATGTTGCAGGCCAAGGCGAACACCGCGCCGCATCTTCTGGCGATGACCGCGACGCCGATCCCGCGCACGCTGACGCTCGCGAATTACGGAGAGATGGACGTCAGCCGGCTCGACGAGATGCCGCCCGGCCGCCAGCCGATCCAGACCACGGTGATCTCGCAGGATCGTCTGGCGGATGTGGTCGAGGCGCTCGGTCGCCACCTCGCCAGCGGCGGGCAGGCGTACTGGGTCTGCCCGCTGGTCGAGGAAAGCGAGAAGAGCGACCTCGCCGCCGCCGAGGATCGCGCCGAGATGCTGCGCGCGCGCTTCGGCGACAGGGTGGGATTGGTCCATGGTCGCATGAAGGGGCCGGACAAGGATGCGGTGATGGCACGCTTCTCCGCCGCTGATCTCGGCGTGCTGGTCGCGACGACGGTGATCGAGGTTGGCGTCGATGTGCCCAACGCCACGCTGATCGTGATCGAACACGCCGATCGCTTCGGCCTCGCCCAGTTGCACCAGTTGCGTGGGCGGGTCGGGCGCGGCACCGGCAAATCGAACTGCCTACTGGTACGCAGCGGCGCGCTTGGCGAGACGGCGCGCGCGCGGCTGGCGTTGATGCGCGAGACCAACGACGGCTTCCGTATCGCCGAGGAAGATTTGCGGCTGCGCGGCGCCGGCGAACTGCTCGGCACTCGGCAATCGGGTGAGGAGGGGTTCCGGCTTGCCACGCCGGAGCTGCTCACCGAGCTGCTGCCGGTCGCCGCGGATGACGCGCGCCTGCTGATCGACCGCGACGGCGGTCTGAGCGGAGCACGCGGAACGGCGTCGCGGCTGGCGCTATATCTGTTCGAACGCGACGCCGGCGTCGCGTTGTTGCGCTCCGGCTGAGCCGCCCAAGCGACCAAGGCGGCGCGCTTTGCGACAAGCCGCACGCGTGGCTATGGCCTTGGCGGCCGCGCGTGCTAGGCGTCGCCGCTCACCCGCGTCGGGCGCGGACCCAAGGGAAGCAAAGTCGCAATGCAAGTCGTTCAGCGTGTTTACGTCAGTGGCAAGGTTCAGAACATCGGGTTCCGTGATTGGGCGGTACGCCGCGCGCGCGATTTCGGTGTGGCGGGCTGGGTCCGCAACCTGCGGGACGGGCGGGTCGAACTGCTGATCGCCGGCGAGGAAGAGGCGGTCGAAGGCATGGTCGAGGCGGTGCGCGAGGGGCCGGAGAAGGCGCGGATCGACAATGTCGAGGCACGCGCGGATCAGGAGCGTGCGCCCAAAGGCTTCACCAAGCGTTTCACCGCCTGATCGGGCTTTCGTTTCACCGGTGGCGCGGGTAGGGGCTGGAGCCATGTTCACAGGCTCGATCCCCGCTCTCGTTACTCCGTTTGTCGAAGACGGCAGCTTTGTCGAAACCGCGTTTCGTGATTTCGTCGAATGGCAGATCACTGAAGGCTCGACCGGTCTGGTGCCGTGCGGCACCACTGGTGAGTCTGCGACGATGGACTTCGAAGAGCATTTCCATGTCGTGAAGGTCTGCGTCGATCAGGCGAGGGGCCGCGTGCCGGTGATCGCCGGCGCCGGCAGCAACGACACGCGCGTCGCGATCCGCAATATCAGGGCCGCGAAGGATGCCGGTGCCGACTGCGCGCTGATGGTGCCGCCTTATTACAATCGCCCGAGTCAGGAGGGGATCTTCCGCCATTTCGCGGCGGTGGTCGAGGCGTGCGATCTGCCCGTGATGCTCTATAATGTGCCCGGTCGCACCGTGACAGACATCATGCCTGAGACAATGGGTCGGCTCGTCCAGGCGTTTCCTGACAACATCGTAGCGGTGAAGGACGCGACCGGCACGCTCACCCGCGTGTCGCAGCAGCGCGCGACGTGCGGGGCCGCGTTTGCGCAGCTTTCCGGCAATGACGAGACCGCGCTCGCCTTCAACGCGATGGGCGGGGTGGGTTGCATCTCGGTTACCGCCAACGTCGCGCCACGGCTATGCGCGCAGTTCCAGGCAGCGATCGACGATGAGGATTACACGGGTGCGCTGGCATTGCAGGATCGCATGTTCGCGCTGCATCTGGCGATGTTCACCGATGCTTCGCCGGGACCGGTGAAATATGCGGTCGGCAAGGTCATCCCCGGTTTTCCGACCGGTTTGCGCCTGCCGATGAATTGGCCGAACGCGGCGGCGCAGGCGGCCGTCGACGTGGCGCTGGCGGCGGCTGGCATTGTCTAGGCGTTAGTTCGCGTCCGGGTCGACGACCTTCTTGGCGATACGCGTTATCACGGTCAACGGATCCCGACCGTTTCCATAGCCATATTCCGCAGCCTCCTTCTTGCTGCATTGCCGCTCACCAACGAACACCCCGCATGGGCCGGCGGGCGTCAGTGCGGCCATGCCTGTCTGCGCACGGCTGTGTGCCGAATCGAGCGATTCGATCTCACGCGGCAAGGGTAACCGGAATTGATTATGAGGGTTTCCACATACGACGATCACGTCCTCCCCGTCGCGCTGCTTTCCACAACGATCCATGGCGCTGAGGTCGGCTGATTTTGAGCTGGTCGCGAGATCGAAGTCGCCGGTGACCATATCGGAATGCGCCATTTGCAGCGTAGCGGCAAGCCATATAGACATCTCAGCATCCCACCATGTCCCGATCATTGTCGCACGAATTGCCGATCACACCAGTGGTATCGCGACCTTCCGGAAATCTCCGCCTTCCCATAGCGGGCACTGCCGCTTACATGCCGTTCGCTTATGGCCCGTCCGAAACCTCCCGCATTCGAGAAAACCAAGATCGTCGCCGAGAACCGGCGCGCGCGGTACGATTACCTGATCGAAACCGTGTACGAAGCCGGCATCGCGCTGACCGGCACCGAGGTGAAGTCGCTGCGCTCCGGCACCGGCTCGATCGCGGAGAGCTATGCCGAGGTGAAGGACAATCAGGTTTGGCTGATCAACTCCAACGTGCCCGAGTTCAGCCACGGCAACCGCTTCAATCACGAGCCGAAGCGGCCACGTAAACTGCTTCTTCACGAGCGTGAGATCAACAAGATGCACGGCGCCGTCGCCCGCGATGGGATGACGCTGGTGCCGCTGATGGTCTATTTTAACTCGAAGGGGCGTGCAAAAGTGGAACTCGCGCTCGCCAAGGGTAAGAAGGCGCATGACAAGCGCGAGGCGACCAAGGAACGCGACTGGAAGCGCGAGCAGGGCCGCCTGATGCGCGATCGCGGCTGATGTTCGCGCGCGCGAGCCGTTGGCTACGCGCCAACCTGCCGACCCGTGAAAGCATGGAGCGCAGCCGCATTCTGCGCCCGGTCGCGCACCGCGTGCTGGCGCCGGAGCTGTGGCGCTTCACCCGCCGATCCGTGCCGCGTGGCGTGGCGCTTGGGATGGTGACGGGTATCCTGTTCCCGATCGCGCAGGTGCCGTTGTCGGCGCTGCTCGCGCTGCCGGTGCGGGCGAACATCCCGGTTGCGGCGCTGACCACGCTTATCACCAATCCACTGACGACGCCGCCCTTGTGGGTTGCCGCGTATTGGATTGGTAGCCGGCTGTTGCACTACCGGAATGCGGCCGGGACGATGGTACGTGCGAGCGAAAGCTGGCTGCACTGGATCTTGTCGGAAGCGGGGCCGGCATTGGTGCTCGGACTAGTGACGATTACGATCGTGTTCGCGGTCACGGGCTTTGCCGCGAGTGCGCTAGGCTGGCGCTGGTGGGTGGTTCGTAAGTGGCGGGCGAGGGCGCTTGCTCGCGCACGGTGATCCGCGCGCCGCGCACTGGACCGGGCGTGTCACTTACGCTTACAACAATGTATCCAAGCGTTTTTAGAGGTTTTTGATGATCCGCTCCTCGCTTTTCGCGGCCTTGCTGTCCGCCACGGTTCTGGCTGGCGTTACGTCCGCGCCTGCGGCCGACGCGCCGCCCGCACCCGCCGGAGCGCCTGTACCGGCCGGTAAGCCGGAGTTCGGCACGTTCGGCTTCGACGAGGCGGGCATGGATCGTTCGGTCGCGCCGGGCGACGACTTCTACCGTTATGGCAACGGCACATGGGCGAAGACGACGCCCATCCCGGCCGACAAGTCGAACTATGGTGCTTTCAACTTGCTGTCGGATCTGTCCGAGAAACGCACCCGCGGCATCCTCGAGGCCGCCGCCAAGGACCCGACGTCCAAGATCGGCATCGCCTATGCGACGTTCCTAGATCGTCCGGCGATTGACGCCAAAGGCCTCGCGCCGATCCAGCCCTGGCTCGACAAAGTGAAGGGGCTGAAGGCGAAAGGGGCCTATGCCGCGCTGGTCGCCGAGGCGGCCAAGGCCGGTATCGATGGTCCGTTCGGCTCCGGCGTGGGGCAAGACGACAAGAACCCCGAAGTGTATGCGCTGAGCCTGTCACAAGCCGGGCTCGGCATGCCCGATCGCGATTACTATCTCAGTACCGATCCCAAACTCGCCGAGGCCAAGGCGGCTTACCAAGCGCACATCTCGAAGGTGCTGACGCTGGCGGGCGAGCCCAACGCTGCGGTGCGTGCGAAAGCATTGGTCGATTACGAGACAAAGATCGCGGCGATCAGCTGGACCCGCACCGAGAGTCGCGACGCGGACAAGACCTACAACAAGATGACCGTAGCGGCGCTTGCCAAAGCCGCACCCGGCTTCGACTTCGCCACATACTTCGCCGGCATCGGCACGCCGGTCGATAGCGTGATCGTCGCGCAGCCGACGGCCGTCGCTGGTATCGCGCGCGCGATCGCGGCCGCGTCGTTGACGGTGCTGCGCGATCAGTTGTTGGTGCGCTCGCTCGATACCTATGCTGACGTGCTGCCAAAGCCGTTCGATGACGAGCATTTCGCCTTTTACGGTCACGTGCTGTCCGGCACGCCCGAGCAGGAAGCACGGTGGAAGCGCGCTGTGCAGTTCACCACCGGCGCAATCGACGACGAGGTGAGCAAGCTTTACGTGGCAAAGTATTTCCCGCCTGAAACCAAGGCGGCGGCCGATAAACTCGTCCACAACATCATCGCGGCGATGGACGCGCGCATCGACAAGCTTGATTGGATGACGCCCGCCACCAAGACGCGCGCGCACGCCAAGCTGGCCGCGTTCACCCCCAAGATCGGCTATCCTACCCAGTGGAAGGATTACGCCTCGCTGACGATCACGTCCAAGGACGCGTTCGGCAACGCATGGCGCGCGAACCAGTGGAGCCATGCATACAACGTCAGCCACCTCGGCAAGCCGCTCCAGCGCTGGGAATGGGGCATGACGCCGATGGAGGTCAACGCCTACGCCAACCCCCCGATGGTGGAAATCGTCTTCCCCGCTGCGATCCTCCAGCCGCCGTTCTTCGATCCCGCTGCGGACCCGGCAGTCAACTATGGTGGCATCGGTGCGGTGATCGGCCACGAGCTGACTCATCATTTCGACGATCAGGGCGCGAAATACAACGAGCATGGCCAGCTCGCCAGCTGGTGGTCGCCGGCGGATGTCAAGGCGTTCAACGCGCGCACCGAGGCGCTCGCCAAGGAATATGATGCGTACGAGCCGCTGCCGGGCGTGCACCTGAACGGCCATCTCACGCTGGGGGAAAACACGGCTGATCTGGGCGGGCTGACGATCGCCTATGACGCGTATCATACCGCGCTTGGCGGCAAGCAACCGCCGGTGATCGACGGCTTCACCGCGGATCAGCGCTTCTACCTCGGTTGGGCGCAGGTGTGGCGGCGCAACTACCGGGAGGCGAACCTCCGACAGCGGCTGCTGACCGATCCGCACAGCCCCTCCGAACAACGCGCCGACATCGTCCGCAACCTCGATCCGTGGTATGCCGCGTTCAAGCCGAAGCCGGGCGAGAAGCTGTATCTCACGCCCGAGCAGCGCGTCCGCATCTGGTAGCTTGACGCTGGCCCGAATCGAGCCACTAAGGGGTGAGAATGGCCAGCCTTCCTGCCCTGACCGGTAACCCTGCCAGCGCGGCCCGCAGTGCCGCGCTGATCGCCCTTGCGAGCGGAGTTGCCGCCGCTTTGGTGATCCTGCTGCTGCTCGGCAACATCGTGATCGCGGCGGCGTTCCTTGCCACTGCTATCCTGATCGGCGGCGGCGCGCTTGCCTACCGACGCATCTTCCCCGCCAGCGGTGGTGAGGGCGCAGAGCCCGACTGGGCGCTCGCCCGCGTGCTCGCCGGTGCCAGCCCGGACGCGGTGGCGGTGACCGACCGTGCCGGTCGGCTGGTCTGTGCGAACGATCGCTATGAGACGTTGTTCGGCGGTTTTCCGACGCCACCTGATCTGCCGCTCGACAGCAACGATGCGGAGCGGCTCGGCGTGGCCGGACGCAAGGCATGGCGCGATGGGACCGCGACGATCGATCGGCTGTTCGCGCGTGGCACCGCCATCACCGGCGAAGTCGCCTGCGCGGGCACGGACGGCGACCTGCTGGTCTGGCGCTTCCGCGAGCCGACCGGCCTCAATCTAGCTGCGACGGTGGAGGATCTCGTCGCGGGCCGTACCGGCGATCAGTTCGGCCGTTCCGGCATCATGGTTGCGCTGATCGGGCATGACGGCCGCGTCATTGCGGCGAACAGCGTGTTGCGCGCACGCGCTATGGGGCATGACGACGCGGCGATCGTCGGCCGCGACTTTGCTCGCTTCCTGATGACGGACGAGCGCGGCATGGTCCGCTTCGAGCGGGAGGGGATGCTCAAGAACCCATTGCGCGTCCTCCAGATCCCATTTCTCGACGGCGATGCCGCGCCGATGCTGATCGCGCTGATCGACGAGGAACAGAGCGCCGCTCCCGCGATCGGCGCGAGCGCGTCGGCGCATGTCCAAACTCTGGTGGCGCTGATGCCCTTCGGCGTTGCGCTGGTGGGGGCCGATGGGCGCTTCCTGCAGATGAACGATTCGTTCGCGCGTGCGGCCGCAGTCGATCCGGCCGCACCGCCGGTCTATCCGGGCGATCTCGTCGTGCGCGAGGACAAGGGCGTAGTGTCCGACGCAGTGCGGCGTTTCGCCAGCGGCGCGACGCACTCGACCGATCTCGCCATCCGCCTGAAGGATCATCCCGACGAGCCGGTCGCGCTGTCGATCGCCGGCGCGCGTGGGCTGGGTGATGCGGCGGTGCTGCTCAGCCTCAAGGACAATGGCGAGGAAACCCGGCTCAAGCGCGAGGTCGCGCAGGCGACCAAGATGCAGGCGGTGGGCCAGCTCGCCGGTGGCGTCGCGCACGATTTCAACAACATCCTCACCGCTATCATCGGGCATTGCGACCTGATGCTGATGCGCCATTCGCCGGGTGACAGCGATTACGACGATATCCAGCAAATCCGTGCAAATTCCAATCGCGCCGCATCGTTGACGCGGCAGTTGCTTGCCTTTTCGCGCCAGCAGACGCTGCGTCCGCAGGTGCTGCAACTCCCCGATATCGTCTCGGAGGTGTCGCAATTGCTCAAGCGGCTGCTTGGCGAGACGATCACCCTGAACGTCAAGCATGGCCGCAGTCTCGCGCCGGTGCGCGCCGATCCGGGTCAACTCGAACAGGTGGTCGTCAACCTCGCGGTCAATGCGCGTGATGCAATGCTGGCCAAGCTTCCTCAAGGTGGAGCGGTGCTGTCGATCCGCACCTTCGCCGTTACGAACGCCGATGTCAGACGCATGGGGTCGGACATCCTGCCAATCGCGGATTACGTCGCGCTGGAGGTTGTCGACAACGGCGCCGGCATCCCGCCCGAGATACTGCCGAAGATTTTCGAGCCATTCTTCACCACCAAGGAAGTCGGCAAGGGAACCGGACTGGGCCTCTCGACCGTGTACGGCATCGTCAAGCAGTCGGGCGGCTACATCTTCGCGGAATCCAAGGCGGGGCAGGGTGCGGTGTTCACCATCTACCTGCCGGTCCACACCGCGTCCGCGCCGGTCGCCGATACGGTGATCGTTCCGCCCAAGAAACCGATCGACCTGTGGGGCAGCGGCACCATCCTGCTGGTCGAGGATGAGGACATGGTGCGCGCCGTCGCCGAACGGGCGCTCACGCGGCAGGGTTATACCGTGTTGACCGCCGAACATGGCGAGGCGGCACTGGAACTGCTCGCCAGCCAGCCGCGCCCCGATCTGCTCGTCTCCGACGTGATGATGCCGTTGATGGATGGGCCAACGATGGTACGGCACGCCCGCAAACGCTATCCCGATCTGCCGATCCTGTTCATGTCGGGCTACGCCGAGGAGACGCTGCGCAAGTCGATCGACCTAGACAATGTCGCGTTTCTCGCCAAACCCTTCTCCGTCCAGCAACTCGCCGAAGGGGTCCGTTCGGTGATGGCCGCGAAAGAGCTTGGCGCGGGGCCGCGTTGATGGTTATGGACCCGATATGACCGCGCCCACCAACATCCTGATCGTCGAGGACGAACCCCTCATTGCGATGATGCTCGAGGATTTCCTCGAGATCCTAGACAAGGTTCCGGTAGGCACAGCCGATTGCGTGTCGGCTGCGCTCGATCTGGTACAGGCCGGCGGCATCGATGCGGCGATCCTCGATCTCAATTTGCGTGGCGGAGAAACAAGCCTGCCGGTGGCGGATGCCCTGGCGGCTGCGAACATCCCGTTCGTGTTCGCGACAGGTGGCTCGCATGACAGCGTCACGGAACGCTTCCGCGATCGCCCGTCTCTCGCCAAGCCTTTCACCATGGATAGCGTCGCGAAGGCTTTGGAAAGTCTAGGCGACTAAATTCGCACGGGAAGTTGCCGGACAAACCGTGCGATCGGTTTTCCGCCATGGATGCCGACCGCGTCGCGGTTCGCGAGAAACATCGGTCATCCCGTGCAAAGTCGATTTGCGCCGTGATGCGAAAGCCTGCTGTCTTTACGATAAAAGATACGTTCCGCTCTTGTTCTTGTAGAACAAACAGAATACATGGTGTCCAACACGATTGAACGTGCGATCACATCAGTCTAGCGGTGGAGGCTCCAATGGCGGCATCTTTGAAGGTCATCGACAGCAAAATGGCAGCTTCCAATACCAAGGCCGCCGACGAGCGGCAAAAGGCTCTTGAAGCAGCGCTCGCGCAGATTGATCGCGCGTTCGGCAAGGGTTCGGCGATGAAGCTCGGCTCGAAGGAGGCGATGCAGGTCGAGGTGATCTCCACCGGTTCGCTCGGGCTTGATATCGCGCTCGGTGTCGGCGGGCTGCCGCGCGGACGTGTGATCGAGATCTATGGGCCGGAAAGCTCGGGTAAGACCACGCTCGCGCTGCATGTCATCGCCGAGGCGCAGAAGACCGGCGGCACCGCCGCGTTCGTCGATGCCGAGCATGCGCTCGATCCGGTTTATGCGAAGAAGCTCGGTGTCAACATCGACGAACTGATCGTCTCGCAGCCTGATACGGGCGAGCAGGCGCTTGAAATCGTCGATACACTCGTGCGTTCGAACGCGATTGACGTGCTGGTGGTCGATTCAGTTGCCGCACTCGTGCCGCGTGCGGAAATCGAAGGCGAGATGGGCGATAGCCACGTCGGCCTTCAGGCGCGCCTGATGTCGCAATCTTTGCGCAAGCTGACCGGGTCGATCAGCCGGTCGCGCTGCATGGTGATTTTCATCAACCAGCTGCGCATGAAAATCGGCGTGATGTACGGCAACCCGGAGACAACGACGGGCGGCAACGCGCTGAAGTTCTACGCGTCGGTTCGTCTCGACATCCGCCGCACCGGCCAGATCAAGGACCGTGAGGAGATTGTTGGTAACGCCACGCGCGTCAAAGTCGTGAAGAACAAGGTCGCGCCACCATTCAAGCAGGTCGAGTTCGACATCATGTACGGTCAGGGTGTCTCCAAGATCGGCGAGATCCTCGATCTGGGCGTTAAGGCCGGGCTGGTCGAGAAATCGGGAGCGTGGTTCAGCTACGATAGCGTTCGCATCGGTCAGGGGCGTGAGAACGCCAAGACCTTCCTCAAGGAAAACAGCGAGATGTGCGATCGTCTCGAAAAGGCGATCCGCTCGCGTACCGACAAGGTGGCCGAAGAGATGATGGCCGGCCCCGAGGATGACGACGCCGAAATGTAAGCGGGTGGCGCGTCGTTGCGCCGCCACCATGCGAACGACACGGCTGGCGCTGTGTCGCAAAACCGGAAAGGCCCGCGCATGTTGCGGGCCTTTCAGTATGTGACGCCGAAGTTTCCATGTGTCCCGCCTGTGCATGGGTCGGTCGCAGCGTCGGGGCCGCGCCGGGAACCTCGGCCGGGGGCATGCGCTAAGCGCTCCGCATAAGGAGCCGGCATGACGATCACACTCCACCATCTCGAAAACTCGCGGTCGCAGCGCGTGCTGTGGCTGCTCGAGGAACTCGGCCTGCCCTATAACGTGAGGCGCTATGCGCGCGACGCGAAGACGATGCTCGCGCCGGAGGCGCTCAAGCGCATCCACCCGCTCGGTAAATCGCCGATCATCGAGGATGACGGGCGCATCCTCGTCGAAACCGGCGCGATCATCGAGTATCTGGTCGAGAAGGGCGATGGCCGCTTCGCGGCACCCGCGCACCGTGACGGCGCGCTACGCTACCGGCAGTTCATGCATTATGCCGAAGGATCGCTGATGCCGCCGTTGTTCGTGCTGCTCGTGCTGAGCCGTGTGCCGGTGTTCGGCAAGACGGCGATCAGACGCTTCCGTCCGATGGTCGACGTGCATCTCGACTATGTGGAGACGGTGCTTTCGGAGCGGCCGTGGTTCGCAGGCGACACGATCACCGCCGCCGACGTGATGATGAGCTTCCCGCTTGAAGCCGCCCGCAGCCGCGCCGGCCTCGACGGTTCGCGTCCCGCCACCATCGCCTGGCTGGACAAGATCCACGCACGCTCCGCCTATCAGGCCGCACTCACTCAGGGCGGGCCGTACGCCTATGCCTGAAGGTGCCCGCAGACCCGCCCCGACCCGCTAGCCGTGCCGGGCCAGACCGTGGCTTGGCGCGTGCGGCGGTTCGATCTCGGGGGCAAGCGGTTCCTCGAAACCACCCTCCCACTTCGCCACCACGCTGGCGGCGATCGCGTTGCCGACCACGTTGGTGGCGGATCGCCCCATGTCGAGGAACTGATCGACGCCGATGATAAGCAGCAAGCCAGCCTCCGGGATGCCAAACTGTGACAGCGTGGCGGCGATCACCACCAGGCTGGCACGTGGTACGCCGGCGATGCCTTTGGATGTCACCATGAGCGTCAGCAGCATGACGATTTGCGTGCCGAGCGCGAGGTGGATGCCGTACGCCTTGGCGATGAACAGCGCCGCGAACGTCATGTACATCATCGACCCGTCAAGGTTGAACGAATAGCCCAGCGGCAGCACGAAGCTGGCGATCTTGGCGGGTACGCCGAACCGGTCGAGCGCCTCCAGCGTGCGCGGGAAGGCGGCTTCCGACGAGGCGGTGGAGAAGGCGAGCAGCGCCGGCTCGCGGATGTAGCGGAACAGGGTGCCCACGCGCCGCCCGATCACCACGAACGCTGCGAGTCCGAGTGCCACCCACAAGGTTGCAAGGCCGAAATAAACGCTACCCATGAAGTAGGCGAGCTTGAAGATCAGCGCCGGGCCGTGTTCCGTCAGTGCCGCTGTAATCGCCGAAAACACCGCAATCGGCGCAAGTCGCATCACATAATCGGTGATCTGGAGCATCACCGCTGCCAGCCCCTCCGCTGCCGTCACCAGCGGTGCGGCGCGTGGCCCGACCGCCGTAATGGCGACGCCGAAGAACACAGAAAAGATTACGATCTGGAGGATTTCGTTGGTCGCCATGGCGTCGACGATGGAACTAGGCACGATGTGGGTGATGATCTTGGCAACGTCGAAGCCGCTCGCATCCAGCCCGACAGCAGCATCGACTGGGGGCGGCGTGAGATGCGGGCTCAGACCCAACGCGTCGCCGATGTCGGAGGTGACGTGGAACAGCAGCAGTCCGAGCGTCAGCGAAACGAGGCTGGCGCCGACGAACCAACCCAAGGATTTCAGACCCACACGCCCAAGCGCGCCGGTGTCACCCATGTGCGCGATGCCGACGACGAGGGTCGAGAACACCAGCGGCGCGATGATCATCTTGATGAGGCGCAGGAATATCGTGGTCAGGATCGAGAACCAGCCTGCGATCGCCTTCAGCCTTGCGGCTGCTGCGGGCGTCCCGTCGTCCACTCCCGCGTGGATCGCCCAGCCCAGGACGATGCCGAGCACCAGACCGCCCAGGATGTACCACGTCAACCGTTTCGCCAAAGTCATTCTCCCGTCCGCCGTTGCGTCGCAGCAAAGGCCCCCGCGAGCAGCGAAGGGCATTGCCCCCGCGCCGTCAAGCGCCGTAACGTCATCTCATGGACGAACCCATCCTTTCTGTCGGCAGGCGTGCGGTGTTGCGCACCGCCGCGACGCTGCCGCTCCTTGCCACGTCAGCCATGCTGCGCGCTGCCGAACCCGACCTTGCCGCGCTTACCGATATGACCACCGGCGCGAGTCCGATATCGCCTGCCGAGCGCGAGGCGCGAATCGCTCGTGCGCAGGGGTTGATGAAGGTCAACGGCATCGGCGCGGTGTTGATAGAATGGGGTTCTTCGCTGGTTTATTTCACGGGCGTCGAGTGGCATCGCAGCGAACGCCTGACCGCAGCGGTGCTGCCGGCGGAGGGAAGACCCTGCATCGTCACGCCGTTCTTCGAGGAGCCGTCGGTTCGCGAGACGCTTGCGATCCCGTGCGACGTGCGGGTGTGGCAGGAGGATGAGGACCCGCTGAAGCTCGTCGCCGCGTTCCTGCGGGAGCGCGGCGTCGCGGCGCAGCCGGTCGGCATCGAGGAGACAGTACGGTACTTCGCGGTGGACGGGCTGCAACATGCCTTGCCAGGCGCGCGGATCGTATCGGCCAACCCGATCGTACGGGGGTGCCGCATGATCAAGACAGCGCCCGAGATCGCGCTGATGCAACTGGCGACCGACGTGACGATCGCCGCTTATCGGTGGGTGTACCCGCGCGTCGAGAAGGGCATGACGCGGGATCAGATCGCGGGGTTGATGAACGCCGCCACGCGAAAGCTTGGCGGTATGCCTGAATTCTCGCTGGTGCTGATCGGTGAGGCTGCCGCCTACCCGCATGGCAGTCGCGCACCCCAGATTGTGGCAGAGGGGCAGGTGGTGCTGATGGACTGCGGCTGCACGGTGCAGGGCTACCAATCCGATGTGTCGCGCACTTTTGTGCACGGCACCGCCAGCAAGGAGCAGCGCACGGTTTGGGAGCAGGTCCGCACCGGCCAGGCGAAAGCTTTCGCCGCAGCGCGCATCGGCACGCCGGCGGGCGCGGTGGACGATGCGGTGCGCGGATATTACGCGAGCCTCGGCTACGGTCCCCGCTACCGGCTGCCCGGCCTATCGCACCGCACCGGCCATGGCATCGGGCTGGACGGGCACGAACCCGTCAACCTCGTCCATGGCGAAGCGACGCGGCTGGCGGTGGGGATGTGTTTCTCGGACGAACCGGGCCTGTACCTGCCCGGCAAGTTCGGTGTTCGGCTGGAGGACTGCTTCCATATGACACCGAGCGGCCCGAAATGGTTCTCGGTTCCGCCGCTGTCGATCGACGCGCCGCTCGGCTGATACAGCGGAGATGGCGCATGGCGCGCGGCATCGACCCGCCACCCGTCGCATATCTGCCACGCTTGAGAAGATCTGCGCGCTCGCCTAAGTCGTGGCGATGATCTCGACCAACGACATTCGCCGCAGCTTCCTCGACTATTTCGCTGCCGAGGGGCATGCCCGCATCCAGTCCGCGCCGCTGGTGCC
The DNA here is from genome assembly GCF_022662305.1 of Sphingomonas sp. BAUL-RG-20F-R05-02. GTDB lineage: Bacteria > Pseudomonadota > Alphaproteobacteria > Sphingomonadales > Sphingomonadaceae > Sphingomonas. The sequence continues at coordinate 663,736 of NZ_JAKNQH010000001.1, read as the reverse complement.
GCAGAACGACCCGACGCTGATGTTCGTGAACGCCGGGATGGTGCCGTTCAAGAACGTCTTCACCGGTCTTGAATCGCGAGCCTATTCGACCGCCACGTCCTCGCAGAAGTGCGTTCGCGCCGGCGGCAAGCACAACGATCTCGACAACGTCGGTTATACCGCACGCCATCATACCTTCTTCGAAATGCTCGGCAATTTCTCGTTCGGCGACTATTTCAAGGAACGCGCGATCACGCTCGCGTGGAACCTGCTGACGAAGGAATGGGGGATCCCGGCGGAGAAGCTCACCGTCACCGTGTACCACACGGATGACGAGGCTTTCGACCTCTGGCGCAAGATCGCCGGGCTGCCGGAAGAGCGGATCATCCGCATCGCCACCAACGACAATTTCTGGTCGATGGGCGATACCGGGCCGTGCGGGCCGTGCAGCGAAATCTTCTACGATCATGGCGACCATATCTACGGCGGCCCTCCCGGAAGCCCGGAGGAGGACGGCGACCGGTTCGTCGAGATCTGGAATCTCGTGTTCATGCAGTATGAACAGGTCGATAAGGAGACGCGCAATCCGTTGCCGCGCCCGTCGATCGACACCGGCATGGGGTTGGAGCGCGTCGCCGCCGTGTTGCAGGGCGTCACCGACAATTACGATACCGATACATTCAAGGCGCTGATCGCCGCCTCGACCGCGCTTACCGGCACGCAGGCGGAGGGCGACGCCAAGGCAAGCCACCGCGTCATCGCCGATCACCTGCGCTCGTCGGGCTTTCTGGTGGCGGACGGCGTGCTTCCCGCCAACGAAGGGCGCGGCTACGTGCTGCGCCGGATCATGCGCCGCGCGATGCGGCATGCGCATCTGCTCGGTGCGAAAGATCCGCTGATGCACCGGCTGGTGCCGTCTTTGGTGGCCGAGATGGGCGCCGCCTTCCCCGAACTCGTTCGCGCGCAACCGCTGATCGAGGCGACGCTGCTTCAGGAGGAAACCCAGTTCCGCCGCACGCTGACCAACGGCCTGCGCCTGCTTGACGAGGCAACCGCGGATTTCACCGAAGGCGCGATCCTGCCCGGTGCGACCGCGTTCAAGCTGTACGACACATTCGGCTTTCCCTATGATCTCACCGAGGATGCGTTGCGCACCAAGGGGTTCACGGTCGATCGCACCGGCTTCGATGCGGCAATGGCCGAACAGAAGCGTCAGGCGCGTGCGGCGTGGAAGGGTTCGGGCCAGCGCGCGTCGGACGATCTGTGGTTCGATATCGCCGAGGAGCATGGCAGCACCGAATTCATCGGCTACGCGACTGATGCGGGTGAGGCGCAGGTGATCGCCATCGTCAACGACGGTGTTCGTGTCCAGCGCGCCGAGGCGGGCGACACCGTCGACATCCTCGTCAACCAGACGCCGTTTTACGGCGAGAGCGGCGGCCAGATGGGCGATGCCGGTACCATCATTGGTGACGCGGTCGCCATCACCGTAGAGGACACTGCCAAGCCGCTTGGCCGCCTGTTCGCACACCGCTCACGGATCGACAGCGGTGCGGTTGCGGTCGGGGATACGGTGCGGCTGGCGATCGACGTGGATCGCCGCGCGCGCATCCGCGCCAACCACAGCGCCACGCACCTGTTGCACGCGGCGCTGCGGCGGCGGCTCGGGGGGCATGTGACGCAGAAGGGCAGCCTCGTTGCCGAGGACCGGCTGCGGTTCGACTTCTCGCATAACAGCGCGATGAGCGCGACCGAGATCGCCGATGTCGAAGCCGATGTGAATCGTCACATTCGTGGCAACGATGCGGTTACGACCCGACTGATGACCCCCGACGATGCGATCGCGGCCGGCGCTATGGCGCTGTTCGGTGAAAAGTACGGTGAAGAGGTCCGGGTGTTGTCGATGGGCCGCCACGAAGATGCGAGCTTTTCGGTCGAACTGTGCGGCGGAACCCACGTCAATGCACTGGGGGACATTGCCTTGTTCGAAATCGTTTCGGAAAGCGCGGTCTCCAGTGGCGTGCGACGGATCGAGGCGCTGACGGGAGAGGCGGCGCGGGCATATCTCAGCGCGCGTGACGAAAAGCTGCGCGAGGCGGCGGCGGCGTTGAAAGCGACCCCGGACGATGTGCCGGCGCGTGTGGCCGCGTTGGTCGAGGAGCGGCGCAAGCTGGAGCGTGAACTGGCGGAGGCCAAGAAGGCGCTGGCGCTGGGCGGCAGCGCGGGCGCTGCGCCGGCCGGGCCGGAACAGATCGGCGGCGTCAACTTCGTCGGGCAGGTGATCGACGGGCTCGACGCGAAAAGCTTGCGCGGCGCGGTTGACGACGTGAAGGGGCGGATCGGATCCGGTGTAGCGATGATCGTCGCGGTGAACGAGGGTCGCGCCTCGGTGGCCGTCGGGTTGACCGCAGACGTCGCAACGAAGCGGAGCGCGGTTGATTTGTTGCGTGTTGCGGTCAATGTCTTGGGCGGGCAGGGCGGCGGCGGCCGCCCGGACATGGCGCAGGGTGGCGGTCCCGACGGTAGCAAGGCGGCGGACGCGGTTGCGGCGGTGCGTGCGGCACTGGCGGCGGAACACGCGCCAGCCTGATCCTGCAGGCGCGGGCGACGTGACCGCTGAAGTTTGGCAAGGCGCGCAGGCTCCGTGCTTGCGCGCCTTATCTGTGTCTTGTCTCGGTAGAGCGCTGTGCTGCGACGCAGCAATATTTCGTCACCGGCGGTTTACGCGCGCCGGTTTGCAGATGTCTATTTTGCTTTCTCCACCTCGTGCCGGAGACGCAACATGCCCCCATCCGATCAACGTGACCGCCATGCCGTTCTCGAAACCTGGCGCGGATCCTGGATGTTCCTTGCTTTCGGTTTGACGATCCTCGCGTATCTCGTGGCGATCGAACATCCGCACTGGTTTGTGTTGCGACCTGCCTCCGGCACCGCGGTCGCGATGGCGAGTGCTGCGCAAGACACATCGGCGAAGAACGTCGGGGCCGTTTCCGCCAAGCCATGATAAGGCCGCTCGCCTGCACCATATCTGAGGTTCTATGATCGTCACTGCCGTTCCGGGTGCCAAGCAGGTGATCCGCGAAATCTGGAAGCCGCTCGCGGTGCTGTTCGTGTGGGACGTGACCGTTACCGTCACCTACTACTGGCTGCCCTTCACTGCGCCGTCGCTGCCGTTGACCTTGTTCGGTTCGGCGCTGGCGCTCGTGCTGGGGTTTCGCAGCAATTCGGCCTATCAGCGCTGGTGGGAAGGGCGCGGCCTTTGGGGTGCGATGATCAATGCCAGTCGCAGTCTGGCACGGCAGGCGCGTAACTTCCTGCCGGATGAGGCCACCGATCTCAAACGGACGATCGTGCTTCGGCAAATCGCTTATGTGAATGCGCTACGGTGCCAGTTGCGCAGGCAAACTCCTGACGGCGACGTGCTGCGCTTCCTTTCGGAAGGCGAAGCAACCCCGGCACTTCACCGTACCAACGTCGCCAATGGGATCGTCGACGGCACCGGGCGTCGGATCGACCAGGCGCGTCGTGACGGGCTGCTCGACACGATCCAGCAGACCGCGATGGAGCAGATTCTCGTCGACATCGCCAACGCGCAAGGTGGGATGGAGCGGCTGAAGAACACACCGTTGCCGAACCAGTATCGCTTCTTCCCGATGGTTTTCACGCACATGCTGTGCATTCTGTTACCGATTGGGCTGGTCGACACGCTCGGCTTTGCGACGCCGCTTGGATCTACGATAGCGGGGCTGATGTTTCTCGCCATTCTCGCTATCGGTGACGATCTGGTCGATCCTTTTGCCAACACGCTGCACGATGTGCCGCTTTCAGCGATGTGCCGCACGATCGAAATCGATCTTCTGCAGGCAATCGGGGATGACGCGCCCAAGCCGCTCACGCCCGACAAGGACGGCGTGTTGTGGTAAGCCGCTAAGCAACGCAACATTTCAACTTGGGAACAGTGTCGCGTTCATCTAGGCGCAACCTTTCCGGTAGCGTGGGCATTGTGACGTCAACACGTTCATCGTTTTGAAAGTTGTCGTCATGAACAAGATCGGCCCCGTACTGCTCGCGCTCATCCCGCTCGCGTTCACCGTAAGCGCTTGTGTGGTGACACACTGAGCCAAGCCTGACCTGCGCACGGCTCAACCCGGCGCCTAACCGGATCAGAAAAGAAAAGGGCCGCCCGGATCACTCCGGACGGCCCTTTTTCGTGGAACCCAGCAGGGCGAAGGCGATCAGCCCTCAGCCCGCTCCGGCTCGTCAGACGAGACCTCAGCGGTCGCGCCTGGCTCGGCGTTGGGGTCGTATGCCTCGACGAAGCCGGCTTCGTCCTTCTCGAACATCGCCGCCATGACGTCGACGCCCTGCGCCTGCATCTCGGCCTCTTCGGGCGAGCGTGCGACGTTGACCTTGATCGTCACCGAGACTTCCGGGTGCAGCGAGACCTTGACCTCGTACAGGCCGATCGCCTTGATCGGCTTGTTTAGCACGATCGCCGACTTCGAGACCTTGTGGCCCTCGGCCTCCAGCGCGTCGATCAGATCGCGAACCGCAACCGAACCGTAGAGCTGGCCGGTGTTCGACGCCTGACGGATCAGCGTGACGGTGATGCCGTCGATCGTCTTCGCCTCGGTCTCCGCCTCGCCGCGACGTGCGGCGTTGTCAGCGACGATGCGCTCACGGTTCTTCTCGAACACCTTGCGGTTGGCTTCGTTCGAACGAAGCGCCTTCTTGTTCGGCAGCAGGAAGTTACGGGCGAAACCGTCCTTAACCTTCACCACGTCGCCGATGTTGCCGAGCTTCTCGACTCGTTCCAGCAGGATCACATCCATGTGGGTCGCTCCTTACTTAACGATGTAGGGCAGCAGGCCCAGATGACGGGCGCGCTTGATCGCCTGGGCGAGTTCGCGCTGCTTCTTCGCGCTCACCGAAGTGATGCGCGAGGGGACGATCTTGCCACGCTCGGACACGAAGCCCTGGAGCAGCCGGACGTCTTTGTAATCAATCCGGGGAGCGTCTTTTGCGGAGAACGGGCAGCTCTTGCGGCGGCGGAAAAATGGGCGTGCCATTGTCTATAACTCCTTATTCGCCGTCGAAATCGCGACGCGGGCGCTCTGCGCGCTCGGGACGATCACCGCGGTCACCACGATCGGGACGGTCGCCACGGCCACCCTCACGGTCGCCACGACGCTCACGGTCGCGCTCGCTCTTGCGCATCATCACGGTCGGGCCCTGCTCGAGCTCGTCGACCTTGACGGTCATATAGCGGATGACGTCTTCGTTGATCTGGGTCTGGCGCTCCAGCTCGACCACGACCGAGCCCGGGGCGTCGATCTCGAGCATCACGTAATGCGCCTTGCGGTTCTTCGCGATCTTGTACGCGAGGCTGCGCAGGCCCCAGCTCTCGGTCTTCACGACCCGGCCGTTGTTGTCTTCGATGATCTTGGTGGCGGTTTCCGCCAGTGCATCCACCTGCGCCTGTGCCAGATCCTGGCGCGCAAGGAACACGTGCTCGTAAAGAGCCATGTCTCGTCCTTCGTCTTGGCCGATCGCTGACGCCCGCACCATGCGAACGCCCCTCCGGCTGTCGTCTTCAACAGCTACCGTCTTCAATAGCAGCCGGGGCGGAAAGCGTGCGCCTCCCACCCCGGTGGTTCGTCCCTTAGCGAATTGCATCGCAAAGGCAATGTTTAGTTGAACGCGCCCGACAGCACCGATGCGATCAGCCCGCCCGACAGCGCGACCAGCACCGCGTCATTCCCCGAGCGCACCCAGTGGTAACCGCGCGGCGGCGCATAGAGGCGGCGGCCGCGATAGGCGCGCCAGTCGCCAATCTCGCGGTAGTTCTGCGCATAGCGACGGTCGAAGCGCTGGCCCTTGTTCCAGCGGCGATACTGATTGCGGTTGTTGACCACGGTGCGGTTGGTCACGACCGTGCGGCCATGCGGCCCTTCGCGGACGGTGGTGGTCCGCCGCTCATGCATCTGCGCCTCGGCGGGCGCGATCGCGAGCGGGCTGGCGAGGATCGAGGTTGCCAGCGCGGCGAGAATGAACTTTTTCATGTGTCAGCTCCTGTTTTTCAACGGCGCCTTGTCTCCCGGCGTCCAGAACAATCTAGGGAGCGTTTGTCGCAGACCCGTCCCAGCAATCTAACAAAACCGTCACAAAGTGTCGCAGCTTGCGTTCGTCCGTTCATCTTTCTAGTCCGACGCGCCTGATCGGAAGGACGAACGATGCGCGCATTCATTTTCCCGGGGCAAGGCAGCCAGGCGGTCGGCATGGGCAAGGCGCTGGCCGATGCCAGCCTAGTCGCACGTGAAGTGTTCCAGGAGGTCGATGACGCGCTCGGCCAGCATCTCTATCGGCTGATGACCGAGGGACCGGCCGAGGAACTGCTGCTGACCGAGAATTCGCAGGCCGCGATCATGGCGAACGCGATCGCGACGCTCCGCGTGCTGGAGCGGGAGGGCAACGTGCGGCTCGCTGACAAGGTGGAATATGTCGCCGGCCATTCGCTCGGTGAATATACGGCGTTGTGTGCGGCGGGAGCGCTTGATGTGGCTACCACGGCGCGGCTGCTGAAGCTGCGCGGCCTTGCCATGCAGGCGGCGGTGCCGGTCGGCGAGGGCGCGATGGCTGCCCTGCTCGGCGCGGACCTCGACAAGGCGCGCGCTATCGCCGAAGCGGCGAGCGAGGGCGAGGTGTGCACCGTCGCCAACGACAACGATCCATCGCAGGTGGTTCTTTCGGGCGCGAAAGGCGCGATCGACCGCGTGATCGCCATCGCCAAGGAGCATGGCGCGAAAAAGGCGGTGCTGCTGCCCGTATCCGCGCCATTCCACTGCCCGCTGATGCAGCCCGCCGCCGATGCGATGGAGAAGGCGCTGGCCGACGCCAGGATCGAAGCGCCGCTGGTGCCGGTGTTCGCGAACGTGACGGCAGCGGCGGTGGGCGATCCCGACACGATCCGCCGTCTGCTCGTCGAGCAGGTGACCGGCATGGTGCGCTGGCGCGAGTCGGTGCTGGCGATGCAGGATGCGGGCGTCGGGCAATTCGTCGAGTTTGGTGCGAAGGTGCTGACCGGCATGGTCAAGCGCATCGCGCCCGATGCCGCGACGGTGAGCATCGTGTCGATGGACGACATCGAGGCGCTGCTGAAGGCGCTGTGATCGTCTCGTCCGCGCCAACACATTTCAAGGAGCAATCAATGTTCGACCTTACAGGCATGACGGCGCTGGTGACGGGCGCGAGTGGCGGGATCGGCTCGGCGATCGCGCAGGCGCTCGCCGAGCGCGGGGCAAGGCTGGCGGTCTCGGGATCAAACGCCGACAAGCTGAACGCGTTTCGCGATACGCTCGGGGCAGATCATCTCACGCTGCCGTGCGATCTGTCGGATGCGGCGCAGGTCGACGCGCTGGTGCCGCAGGCGGTGGCGGCGCTTGGCAAGCTCGACATCCTCGTCAACAATGCCGGCGTGACGCGCGACAACCTCATCCTACGCATGAAGGATGACGAGTGGGATCAGGTGATCCGCGTGAACCTGGAGGCGGCGTTCCGGCTGATGCGGGCCGCTGCCAAACCGATGATGAAGGCGCGGTACGGCCGCATCGTCTCGATCACGTCGGTGGTCGGCACCACTGGGAATGCAGGCCAAGCGAATTATGCGGCGTCGAAGGCGGGGTTGGTCGGCATGTCCAAGGCGCTGGGGCAGGAATTGGCGGCGCGCAACGTGACGGTGAACTGCGTCGCACCGGGGTTCATCCGCACCGCGATGACGGATGTGCTGCCGGACACGCAAAAGGAAGCGCTTAACGGCAAGATCCCGGCCGGCCGGATGGGCGAGGGTAGCGACATCGGCGCGGCCGTCGTGTATCTGGCCAGCAAGGAGGCCGGGTACGTCACCGGTCAGACGCTGCACGTCAACGGCGGGATGGCGATGATCTGAACGCGATCACAACCCCTTGCGCGGGCCGAAACCGCGCTCTACGTGCAAAACGGTAATTTAGACCACTCATGAAGAGGGACATGAACATGAGCGAGACCGCCGATCGCGTGAAGAAGATCGTCGTCGAGCATCTCGGCGTCGAAGCCGACAAGGTGACCGAGGATGCGAGCTTCATCGATGATCTGGGCGCCGACAGCCTCGACATCGTCGAGCTGGTGATGGCCTTCGAAGAAGAGTTTGAAGTCGAGATTCCGGACGACGCCGCCGAGAAGATCGCGACCGTGAAGGATGCGATCACCTTCATCGACGAGCACAAGGGCTGATCGAGCGGGCGTCGCCGGTCGTGCGATGCCCGGCCCGCACAGGGCCCCGCTAGAGATAGATTCGGCTCCCCGTCCCAGGGTTCTCAACCGGGGCGGGGGGCCGTTTCGTTTTGAAGTACAGATCAAGAGCAAGAAGAACGGAGAAGGCCATGCGCCGTGTCGTCGTAACCGGATTGGGGCTTGTCACGCCGCTTGGCGCCGACGTCGAAACCGCCTGGCGCAACCTCATCGCCGCCAAATCCGGCGCGGCGACGATCACGCGCTTCGACGCGACCGACTTCCAGATGAACTATGCGTGCGAGGTGAAGGCGCCGGACCACGAATACGGGTTCGATCCCAACAAGCGCGTCGATCACAAGGTACAGCGCCAGGTCGATCCGTTCATCATCTACGGCATCGACGCCGCCGGTCAGGCGATCGAGGATGCCGGGCTGCTCGATATGACCGAGGAGCAGCGCTATCGCGCCGGCTGCTCGATCGGCGCGGGCATCGGCGGCCTGCCGGGTATAGAGAGCGAATCGCTGGTGCTCGCCGCCAAGGGACCGAAGCGGGTTTCGCCGCACTTCGTGCACGGGCGGCTCATCAACCTGATCTCGGGTCAGGTCTCGATCAAATACGGGCTGATGGGGCCGAATCACGCGGTCGTCACCGCCTGCTCGACCGGCGCGCATTCGATCGGCGATGCCGCGCGTATGATCGCGATGGACGACGCCGACGTGATGCTGGCCGGTGGTGCCGAAGGTGCGATCTGCCCGATCGGCATTGCCGGCTTCGCGCAGGCACGCGCGCTCTCGACCGGCTTCCGCGACGATCCCACCAAAGGCAGCCGCCCTTACGATCGCGACCGCGACGGCTTCGTGATGGGCGAGGGCGCAGGCGTCGTCGTGCTGGAAGAGTATGAGCACGCCAAGGCGCGCGGCGCGAAAATCTATGCCGAGGTGATCGGCTATGGCCTGTCGGGCGATGCCTACCACGTCACCGCACCACACCCGGAAGGCTCGGGCGCGTTCCGCTCGATGCAGATGGCGGTGCGCAAATCCGGCCTCGCGCTTGAGGATATCGATTACATCAACGCGCACGGCACGTCGACGCCGCTCGGCGACGAGTTGGAACTGGGCGCGGTGCGGCGGCTGTTCGGCAGCGCGATGGATACGACCTCGATGTCGTCGACCAAGTCGGCGATCGGGCATCTGCTCGGCGGCGCGGGCGCGGTGGAAAGCATTTTCTGCATCCTCGCGATGCGCGACCAGATCGTGCCGCCGACGCTCAACCTCGACAATCCGAGCGAGAATTGCGTCGGCGTCGACCTGGTGCCGCACAAGGCCAAGGAGCGTAAGGTGAAGGCGGTGCTGAACAATTCTTTCGGCTTCGGCGGCACCAACGCCTCGCTCATCATGCGGGCGATGTAACGCCAAGTGCGCAAGCTCGGGTGTCTAACGCTGCTGATCGTCCTGACGTGCATCGTCGGGTTCTTCGACGTGCTGCATGTGTGGAGCGGTCGCGGGCCGCTCACCCACAACGTCACCGTCTCCGTGGCGCAGGGCAGCACGTTGGCGGCGGCGTCCGAGCAGTTGCAGAAGGCGGGCGTCATCACTTCGGCGAGCCGATTCCGCGTGCTTGCCAAGGTGCTCGGGTCGGGCGCGCCGATCAAGGCGGGCGAATATCGCTTCCCTGCGCACCTGAGCCAGGCCGACATCCTGAAGGTGTTGCAGGGCGGCAAGACGCTGCAACGCTTCATCACCGTGCCGGAAGGCTTGCCGTCGGTGATGGTGCGCGACGTGCTGATGAAGGCGACAGAGCTGAAGGGCAACGTCGTCGTGCCGGTTGAAGGCACCGTGCTGCCCGACAGCTACAGTTACGACCGCGGCGATACCCGCATGGGCATCGTCGCGCGTATGCAGAAGGCGATGGACCGCTACCTCGCCAGTGCATGGGCGAAGCGTGCGCCGGGGCTGGTGGTGAAGACCCCGCGCGAAGCATTGACCCTCGCCTCGATCGTCGAGAAAGAGACCGGAAAACCAAGCGAGCGCGCGATGGTGGCGGCGGTCTATTCCAACCGGCTCAAGCGCGGCATGATGCTTCAGGCCGACCCGACGATCATCTACCCGCACACATTCGGGCGTCCGCTCGGGCGGCGTATTCCGCCGCCGTGGATCCACGAGGTCAACGCCTACAACACCTATGCGATGTTCGGTCTGCCGAGCGGACCGATCGCTAATCCTGGCCGGGCGAGCATCGACGCGGTGCTTCATCCAGCGCGATCCAAAGCGCTCTACTTCGTGGCGGACGGCTCAGGTGGGCATGTCTTCGCCGATACGCTTGAACGGCATAACGCCAATGTCGTGAAGTGGCGCGCGTTTCGGAAGGCACACGGGATCTAGGACCGCGCGCTATCCTGCACCTTACAGGAAGGACTGCGCCTTGCTCAGCACCAGGTCGCATGCCTTCGACTTGATGCCGGAGGGCAGCGCATCAAGCGATAATCTGTTGCCGCCCCTCTGCTGCAACAGCCCTTTTTGATCATCAAGAAAACCGCGTGTGGACTCGACCGCGGGTTCCTGTCCTGTCAGCTTGCCTATCAGACCGCCCGCGACGTTCTGCTGCTGGCGGAGCAGCTTGTTCTTAACGCAGTAACTCAGCAAGCCGACGGCATTGCTTTTGCCGACCGCGTTGAGGTTGAGGCCGCTGGTCAGGCCGCTCAATCCGCTGCCGAGATTTCCCAAGCCGCCCAGCCCGCCAAGCAGGCCCTTGCCGCTCGGCACATCGGGCTGGCTCTGCGTCTGCGCGACGGCTGTTCCGCTCAGGATGAACGGCAGAGTCGACAGGATCAGGGCTCGCATCATGCGTTTCATACCTTTACCAACATGGGACCTTCAGCCGCGAAGCGCCATCGCCGCGCGTGCCTTCGCCTCGATTTCGGCCGGCGTGCCGCCGAGCACCCAGCTGCCGCCAACGCACAGCACCGGATCGAACGCGAGCCACTCGGGTGCGGTCGCTTCGGTGATGCCGCCGGTCGGGCAGAAGCTGCACTGATTAAACGGCGCTGCCAACGCCTTCAACGCGGGCAGGCCACCCGCTGCCATCGCCGGGAAGAATTTGAAGTGCGTCAGGCCCATGTCGAGACCGAGCATGATGTCCGCCGCATTGGCCGTTCCAGGCAGGAACGGCAAGCCGCTGTCGATGATCGGTCGCGCCAGCCGCTCGGTCAGGCCGGGCGAGACGATAAACTCCGCGCCCGCGTCCACCGCTTGCGCGAACTGGTCGGGGTTGATGACGGTGCCGGCGCCGACGATCGCGCCGGGCACCTTCTTCATCTCACGCATCGCGTCGAGTGCGGCAGGGGTGCGCATCGTCACCTCCAGCACGCGGATACCTCCTGCGACCAGCGCCTGCGCAGTGGCCTGCGCGGTGGAGGCGTCGTCGATCACGATCACCGGAATGACGGGCGCGATCAGCATCAGGTCGCGGACGGTATAGCTCATTGATGATGCTCCTGCGCAAAAGCGGCCGCGGCGCCGAACAGGCCGGGCTGGGGATGGGTGATGAGTTTGACCGGGATCGCCTGCATCATTGTGCGGAACCGCCCCTTGGCGGCGAACCGCTCGGCAAACCCGGAGCGGACGATGTGATCCTTGATCCGCAAGCCAAGGCCACCGGCGATGACCACGCCCTTGGCACCCTGACAGATCGCGCGGTCGCCCGCCGTCGCGCCGAGTGCAAGGCAAAACCGGTCGAGGGCGGCGAGCGCTAGGCTGTCGTTGCTCTCCAGCGCCAATTGCCAGATCGCCTTGTCGTCAAGTCGCGGTACCGCTCGCCCGTCGATCTCGGCGAGCATTTCGTAGATCGCGACGATGCCCGGGCCAGACACGACGCGCTCCGACGAGACGCGATTGTGCGCCTTACGCAGCCGCTGGAGCAGCGCATCCTCGAAGCTGTCGAGCGGCGGGAAATCGCTATGCCCGCCCTCGGTCTCCAGCACGTGATAGCCGCGCTTTTCCCGCAGCAATTGCGCTACGCCAAGGCCGGTGCCGGGGCCGACGATCGAGATGATGCCGTGATCGGGCAGCGGCACGTCGGGGCCGGTGATATGCTCGAACATCTCGGGTGGCACCTGCGCGACGGTGTGGCCGATCGCACCGAAATCGTTGACCAGCACGAACTGATCGACTTCGAGTCGTTCCTTCACCAACGCGCGACGGATGATCCACGGATTGTTTGTAAGCTTGATGATGTCGCCATCGACCGGGGAGGCGACTGCGATCGCCGCCGCGCGTGGCATCGGGTGATCGAGCGTCTTGCCGAACGCCTGCCACGCAGTCTGCAGCGAGGCATGTTCGGCGGTCTTGAGCGTAACCGGCTCACCGAGTGAGGTGACGCGGCCGCCCTCCACCTCTGCGATGGCGAAGCGGGCGTGCGTGCCGCCGAGGTCGACTGCGACGACTTCCATTATGCCATCTCCGCCAGCATTGCGGATGCGCCCTTTTCCGCCTCGTTTGCAAGATTACGGAACATGCCGAACAACTCGCGGCCCATCCCTTGTGCGGGTGGTGGCCCCGCGACGGGTTCGCGCGCGTCCCATTCCGCCGCATCGACCAGCGCGACCAGATCGTTGCTCTCCGCCGACAGCCGCACCACGTCGCCGTCGCGCAGCCTCGCAAGCGGGCCGTGGCCGAGTGCCTCGGGCGAGCAGTGGATCGCGGCGGGCACCTTGCCGCTCGCGCCCGACATGCGCCCATCCGTGACCAGCGCGACGCGGAAGCCGCGATTCTGTAGTACCCCGAGCGCGGGGGTGAGCTTGTGCAGTTCGGGCATGCCGTTGGCGCGTGGCCCCTGGAAGCGCACCACCACCACGACGTCGCGGTCGAGTTCGCCGGCCTGAAACGCGGCGAGCACCTCGGCCTGTGTCTGGAAGATGCGACACGGTGCTTCGATCGTCCAGCGGTCGCGATCGACCGCCGAAACCTTGATGCAGGCGCGGCCGAGATTGCCGGTCAGGATGCGGAAGCCGCCTTCGTCGGAGAAGGGCGTCGCGGCAGGGCGCAGGATCGTATCGTCGCCGCTCGAGCCGGGATCTTCCCAGACGAGGCCGTCGCCGTCCACCACCGGGCGTTTGCCGTATTCGGTCATATCACCGGTGCCGATCGTCAGCAGGTCGCGGTGAAGCAACCCCGCGTCGGCAAGCTCGCGGATCACGAACGGCATGCCGCCGGCATCCTCGAACCCGTTCACGTCCGCCGACCCGTTGGGATAGACGCGGGCCACCAGTGGTACGACACGCGACAGACGATCGAAATCCTCCCAGTCGATGACGATACCCGCCGATGCCGCCATCGCCGGCAAGTGGATCATGTGATTGGTCGATCCGCCGGTGGCGAGCAGGCCGATCGCGGCGTTGACGATTGCCTTCTCATCCACGCAATGCCCGATCGGGCGGTAATCGTTGCCGTCCCAGCCGATCTCGGTCAACCGGTGCACGGCGGCGCGGGTCAGTTCCTGGCGCAGCTTGGTGCCCGGATTGGCGAACGCCGCGCCGGGAATGTGGAGGCCCATCATCTCCATCATCATCTGGTTGGAATTGGCGGTGCCATAGAAGGTGCAGGTGCCCTTGGAATGATACGCCGCGATTTCGGCGTCTAGCAGGTCCTCGCGGCCGACTTTCCCTTCCGCGAACGCCTCGCGCACCGCCGCCTTCTGCTTGTTGGGGATGCCGGTCGCCATCGGGCCGCCCGGGATCAGGATCATCGGGAGATGGCCGAACCGCAAGGCGCCGATCAGCAGCCCCGGCACGATCTTGTCGCAGATACCGAGCAAAGCGGCACCCTCGAAGAGCCCGTGGCTGAGCGCGATCGCGGTCGACAGCGCGATGGTGTCGCGGCTGAACAGTGACAGCTCCATGCCCGCATAGCCCTGCGTCACGCCATCGCACATCGCGGGAACGCCGCCTGCAACCTGTGCGGTCGCACCCGCCTCACGCGCCCAGACCTTCATCTGTTCGGGGTAGCGATAGTAGGTCGCATGCGCGGACAGCATGTCGTTGTACGAGGTGACGATGCCGATGTTCATCGCCTTCGCCGCCCGCATCGTGTCGCGGTCTTCCTCGGTGCCGGCATAGCCGTGCGCGAGGTTGGCGCAGCTCAGCGCTGGGCGGGCGACATGCTGGTCGCGCTCCCGCTCGATCAGCGCGAGATACGCGCCGCGAGTCGGCTTCGAGCGGCTGAAGATCCGGTCGGTGACGGCCGCGATCTCGGAGTGAAGCGTCATGATCTGGTTCCCTCGGGGGTCGGGCGCGGCGAGGCGCACCCCCTCATAGCGCGCGTTGTTGCAGCGCGAAACAAGGGGGTAGTCGTATGTGCAACGATTTACAGGACTGTCACGGCGCCCAATGAATGTCGGCCGGCAATTCGGCATCCGCCAGCACACGGCCGATCGGGTATTTCGAGGCCGGGCCTTGCTTGATCGCGGTCTCGATCACCTTGCGCTTGGCGTCGCCGGTTACCGCCAGCATCAGCGCGCGTGCGGTGGTGATCGCGGCGAGGCTGAGCGTTACGCGCGGTACCGGTGCTTCGGGCGGCAACGGATCGGGCATCACGCCGAGCGCGCGGCGTTCCTTGGGGCCGCTCACCGCTTCCTCATAGTCAGGGCCGGGGAAGATCGAGGCGGTATGCCCGTCGCCGCCAACGCCGAGCAGGCACAGGTCGAGCGGCCAGTGCAGATCGCCAAGCCGCGCATCCGCCGCCTTGCCGGCCGCCTTATAGTCCTTCGCGGCCTCGCTGATGAGCGGGATGACGCGCGCGCCCTTGGGAATGAAGATCTTGCCGATCGCGGTGACGTTCGACAGCGGATCGCCCAGCGGCACGATGCGGTCGTCGCCGGGCACGATCGTCACGCGCTTCCAGTCGATCTTGCTGGCGGCGAGCTTTTCGTAGATCGGCATCGGCGTCTTGCCGCCCGCGAGCGCGATGACGGCGGCGCCGCGCGCGTCGATCGCACTTTCGATGATGAAGGCGATGTCGCCGGCGACCGCGGCTGCCATCTCCTCGGCGTCCTCATAGTCCCACCATTCGACTTCTTCACTCATACGTATTTCCTTGGTCTTGATACGGAACGGGACGGGCTAAACGCCCACTCCCGGTGTTAGTCGTCCTGCCAGGTCACGCCGTCACGCTCGGTCAGCGCGATGGCTGCACTCGGGCCCCAGCTTCCGGAGGGATAGCTCTTGGGCTTGGTGTCGTTCGCGGTCCAGCCGGCGCGGATCGCGTCGATCCAGGTCCACTGCGCCTCCACCTCGTCACGGCGGACGAACAGCGTCTGGTCGCCCTCGATAAGGTCGAGCAGCAAGCGTTCGTAAGCGATGCGGCGCGGCTTGCCGGCAAAGGCGGCGTCGAGGCTGAGGTTGAGCGGCAATTCTCGCAGGCGGATGCCGTCGCGGTCGAGGCCCGGCTCCTTCGCCATCACGAGGATCTGGATATACTCCTCGGGCTGCAAACGGATCACCAGCACGTTGGGCTGGAGCATCCCACCGCGATTGCGGAACATCGAATGCGGCACCGGCTTGAACTGGATCGCGATCTCGCTGCGGCGCGTCGTCATGCGCTTGCCGGTGCGAAGGTAGAACGGCACGCCCTGCCAGCGCCAGTTGTCGACATGCGCCTTGATCGCAACGAACGTCTCGGTGGTGGAAGGTTTGACGAGTTCGTCGATATACCCTTTGACGATCTTGCCGTCGACCGCGCCCGAGCCGTACTGGCCGGTGACGGTCTGTGTCGGCACGTCCTCCGGCGCGATCGGGCGGAGCGAGCGAAACACCTTGGCCTTTTCGTCACGGATCGCAGCGCCGTCGAACTGAGCGGGAGCCTCCATCGCCACCAGCGCGAGCAACTGGAGCATGTGGTTGGCGACCATGTCGCGAAGCGCGCCGGCTCCGTCGTAATAAGACGCGCGATCCTCCAGCCCGACCGTCTCCGCGATAGTGATCTGGATGTTGTCGATGCCTTGCGCGTTCCAGATCGGCTCGAAGAACGAGTTGCCGAAACGCAGCGCCATGATGTTCTGGACAGTCTCCTTGCCCAGATAATGGTCGATGCGGAACGTGCGATCCTCGCTGAACGCGGTCGCGACGGTATCGTTGATCTCCTGGCTCGACGTGAGATCATAGCCGAGCGGCTTTTCCAGCCCGATCCGCACCGTCTCGCCAGCAAGGCCAGCGGAGGCGAGCCCCTTGATGACCGGTTCGAACAGCGAAGGCGCAGTCGACAGGAAGATCGCGAGACCGCCAGAAACGTCGCCAACCTTGGCGGCGAGCGCCTTGTACCCCTCTACGTCCGCCGCGTCATGCGGCTGGTAGCCGAGCCGATCGAGGAAGCTCTTGATCTTGTCCTTGTCCTTGCGGTCGTCGGGCAGGAACTGGTTGAGCGCCTTTTCCGCGAACTTCTGGTAGTCCGCGTCGTCATGCTCGGCGCGGGCAGTGCCGGTGATGGTGAGCGTTTCGGGCAGCAGGCCATCGGCATGGAGGCCGTAGAGCGAGGGCAGCAACATGCGCTGAGCGAGATCGCCCGTCGCGCCGAACAGCAGCAATTTTCCGGCAGGCTGGCGAATTCCTGGCATCAGACGATCTCCTTTGTTCGCGAACGCGAAACGAAATGGGCCGCTTAAAGCGTAAGGCCTGCAACGGGGTCCAGCCCCGCCATCAAGTTCAGATTCTGCACGGCCGCCCCGGCCGCACCCTTGCCAAGATTGTCGAGCGTGGCGATCAGCCGCGCCTGACCGTTCTTGGCATTGCCGCAGACGCGCAAGGTCAGCCGGTCGGTGCCGGCATCGTCCTCAATCGCGACGGTCGCGATATCGCCATCGACGACGCGGACCACCTGCGATCCGCGATATGCTTCACGCAGCGCCGCCTCGCATGCGGCGAGCGTCGGACGGCGCGGGAAGGCGTGCAGCGGCAGCGGCACCTCGACCAGCATCCCACGATAGGTGTTCACGACGCTCGGCATGAAGATCGGCGCATGTTCGACGCGGGCGTGCTTCTGCATTTCGCCGACATGCTTGTGCGCGAGCGCGAGGCCATAGGCCCGCGCGGCGGGGGCAGGGGTGCCGTCCTCATATTCGGCGATCATCGTCTTGCCGCCACCTGAATAGCCTGAAGCAGCGTTAACGGTGAGCGGCCAGTCGGCCGGGATCAGCCCCGCGCGGACCAGCGGGCGCACCAACGCGAGGAAGCCGGTCGGGTAGCAGCCGGGATTGCTGACCCGCGGCGCCGACGCCACGGCTTCGGCCGCCCCCGGCTCCAGTTCGGGGAAGCCGTAGGTCCAGCCATCAGCGGTGCGGAACGCGGTGGACGCATCGATCACGCGGGTGCGATCGTTGGCGATCAGCGAGACCGCTTCGCGTGAGGCAACGTCCGGCAGGCACAGGATGACGAAGTCGGCATCGTTGATCGCCTCCGCGCGCGCGCGAGCGTCCTTGCGGCGATCCTCGTCAAGGATGATCTGGTTGATGTCGCCGCGACCGGCCAGTCGCTCGCGGATCTCGAGACCAGTCGTTCCGACCGCACCATCGATGAAAACGCGTGCGCTCATGCGACGATCCTCGTCAAAGCCGATTCGTCGAGATAGCCGACCAAGCCACAATCGGGCGCCTTGCCCCAGGCTTTACCCCCGGCAAGTTCGAACACCTCAAACACTACATTCGGGCCGAGCGCAGTCAAAACCTCCGAGTCGCTTTCGCGAGCGACACGCAGGTCCGTCGCGCGCGCGATCACCATTTCGACAGGTGCCGCATAATGCGGCGCGAAGACGCGATCCGCCAGACGCACGTCTGCGAGATCGCGGCGCACCGCATTGTAACGGGGGTCAATCTCGACCGAGTGCCCCGACAGCGCGAAGCTCCTGCGGGGCGGCCCTGCGAGGCTTTGGCTGCTCTGACTCGCCGATAAACTGGCCGAACTCTTCAAGAAAATCTGCCCCCTCGGACGTTTGCGCAATGAAGATATTGCGCTTGTCGGTATCGTCACGTTGACGGCGCAGATAGCCGAGGGATCCCAATCTGTTCAAGGCGCGCGTGACCACCGGCTTGGAAACGTTCAAAACGCGCGCCAGACCGCGCACGGTATGCGGCCCAGGAGTCAGATAAACGAACAGGAGCAGCGCCATTTGCCGATTGGTCAGGTCTGGTTCACCAGACCGGACGTAATCGACCAGCGCTTGCATCCAGCTATCGAGTGTACGATTGAATACAGAGGCCACGGCGAGACTTTCTGTTTGGCAACGCTCACATCCCGAAGTTCGGGGTGCAGTATCGTTGTAACGAACCGAAATCGCTCTGGTTTCAGTGCGAGGCCGAAATGTCTCGGGTCTGAACATGCGGCGGTTGATCGACCGCGCTGCCGGCTCTATGTGCGCGGCTTAAATGTCCCCGCAGGGTAGCCCGATTTCATGCTGTTTCAGTTCATCCTCGTCGTCCAGGCTATCATTGCCGCCATGCTGGTGGGGGTGATCCTCGTGCAGAAGTCTGAGGGCGGCGGGCTCGGTATGGGTGGTAGTCCGTCCGGCCTGATGTCTGCGCGTGGCGCCGCCGATTTCCTGACGCGCGCGACGACCGTGCTGGCAACCCTGTTCATCGCCTTCAGCGTCGTACTCGCCGTCCTCGCGGCGCGCGGTCACACCGCGAAGATCGACACCTCGCTGGCGCGCGGTGCGCCCGCGCCGGCGGCGCAATTGCCCGTGCCGCAGGCGCCGGCTGATGCGGGTGCGCCGTTCTCGTCGGCCGCCCGGCAGGCGATCGGCAACCAGGCCGCACCGGTGGCACCGGCACCGGTCGGCAATAACAGCGTTCCGCTCGCCCAGTAAGCGGAAGCATCCGGGACGTAGTCGTGCGGGGGCTCAGGCCCCCGCTTTTTGTAATCGGCCGGAGTCGCGCGCTTGTCGCGCCACGGCGTTTGACGTTAGGCGTTTTCTCCCATGGCGCGGTTTATTTTCATCACCGGCGGCGTGGTCTCCTCGCTGGGCAAAGGTCTCATGGCGGCGAGCCTCGCGGCTCTGCTTCAGGCGCGGGGCTACCGGGTGCGGATCCGCAAGTTCGACCCGTATCTGAACGTCGATCCCGGCACGATGTCGCCCTACCAGCACGGCGAGGTCTACGTGACCGACGATGGCGCTGAAACCGATCTCGACCTCGGCCATTACGAACGCTTCACCGGCGTTGCATCGCGGCAGTCGGATAACATCACTTCGGGCCGGATCTACCAGCAGATCATCACACGCGAGCGGCGTGGCGATTATCTCGGCGCGACGGTGCAGGTGATCCCGCACGTGACGGACGCGATCAAGGAATTCGCGCAAGCCGAGACCGACGACCTCGATTTCGTGCTGTGCGAAATCGGCGGCACGGTCGGCGATATCGAATCGCTGCCGTTCATCGAGGCGCTGCGCCAGCTCAAGAATGATCTTGGGCGCGGGCAATCGATCAGCGTTCACGTGACGCTGGTGCCCTACATTGCGGCGGCGGGTGAGTTGAAGACCAAGCCGACGCAGCATTCCGTCCGCGAACTGGCAGCTTTGGGCGTGCAGCCCGATGTACTGGTGTGCCGCTGCGAACAACCGCTGCCGGAGAGCGAACGCGCCAAGATCGCGCTGTTCTGCAACGTGCCGAAGGAAGCGGTGATCCCCGCGCTTGATGCGAAGAGCATCTACGCGGTGCCGGTGCAATATCATGCTGAGGGGCTGGACAGCGCGGTGCTCAATGCGTTCGGCATTGCACCGGGCAGCGCGCCGAACCTGTCGCGCTGGACCGACATCATGGACCGGGTCACCAACCCGGAAGGTGAAGTCACTATCGGCGTGGTCGGCAAATACGTCGGCCTTCAGGATGCCTACAAGTCGCTGAACGAGGCGTTGGTGCATGGTGGCATCGCCAACCGGGTGAAGGTTAACGTCCAGTGGATCGACGCCGAACTGTTCGAGGCGGAGGATAGCGATATCGCCGCACGTCTCGAGCCGATGGATGCCATCCTGGTACCTGGCGCGTTCGGGTCGCGCGGCGCGGAGGGCAAGATCGCCAGCGTGCGCTTCGCACGCGAACGGCGGGTGCCGTATCTCGGCATATGCTTCGGCATGCAGATGGCGTGCGTCGAGGGTGCGCGCGATCTCGCCGGCATCGCACAGGCCAGTTCGACAGAGTTCGGCCCGACGCCCGAGCCGGTGGTCGGCATGATCACCGAATGGATGAGCGAAGCCGGGCTGGAAAAGCGCGAGGAGGGCGGCGATCTCGGCGGCACCATGCGGCTCGGCGCGTACGAGGCGAAGCTCGACGGTAACAGCGTCGTCGCCTCTATCTATGGCGGCGAGACGATCTCCGAACGCCACCGCCACCGCTACGAGGTCAATACCTCCTATCGCGAGGCGCTGGAGAAGGGCGGGCTGGTGTTCAGCGGCATGTCACCCGACGGGATGCTGCCCGAGATCGTCGAGCGGCCGGATCATCCGTGGTTCGTCGGCGTGCAGTTCCACCCGGAGCTGAAGTCCAAGCCGTTCGATCCGCACCCGCTGTTCAAAAGCTTCATCGAAGCGGCGGTCAAACAGAGCCGACTGGTATAAGCCGCATCGGCTCGGCTGGCGTATCCGACGCAACGCACCACCGCGTTGCGGCGGGTCGGCTTCAGTCGATCCGCTCAAACGTGATGCTGCGTTTCTCCACATCCACGCCGGTCAGTCGCACCTGCACGGCGTCGCCCGGAGCCAGCTTGGGTGCGAGGACGCGGGCCATCACTGGAGCATCGCTCAACTGGATGCGTCCGCCACGCTCATCGGCGTCGGTGACGACCGCAGCGAAGGGGCGGCCGACTTCGTTGCTCAGCATCACCGCCTCGGCGAGGTCGATCACCGCGCGGTCGATCTGGCCGGCGAGGGCATCGGCCTTCGCCATCACCTTCGGCAGCGTCTCGAACGCAGCGGTCACCGCATCCGGGATGGCCCGGCCATTGGCAATTGCGAGCGCGGCCTGCACGACATAGCGGTCGGCCAGACGGCGCAAGGGGGCTGTAGCATGCGCGTAGGTAGCGGCCATCGCCGCATGCCACGGCGTCACGCCCTCCCGGTACGGCGCATAGCTGGCACCTTGCCCGGCACGTCGGATCGCAAGCATGAAGGCAGCTTGATGCGGGTCGGCAGCGTTCAGCGTTCGGGCATAATCATCCAGCGTCACCTCGGCCGGCCATGCGAGCCGATACGCCTGTGCCGTGTTGCGAAGCCGAGCGATCGCTCCGGCGTCTGGCGCGGCCATCACCCGGAATAAACCGGTATGGTGCGCGACCAGTGCATCGGCGACCGCCATGTTGGTCGCCAGCGACAGCGCGGCGTTTTGCTCCTCCGCGGCGAGGCGCGGTCGGAACACGAGTTGGTAGTCGCCGGGCGCAATGGCGCTTACCTCCTGCTCGGGCGGGTCGACGCGCGCCGCGCCGCGCGCCTGCTCGGCGGCAGCGATCCGGCGCGCGAGTTCGGCGAAGCCGGCGGGGAGATCGGCGTCGGTCGCGGTTTCGTAGGCAAGTTTGGCGCGGCTGCGGATAACCGCGCGTTCAACGCCGTCGAGTTTTACCGCGCCGTCGGCCGCGACGCGGATGGTGAACACCACGGCGGGGCGTGTGACATCGGGGAGCAGGCTCGCCGCACCCTGGCTCAGCACCGGCGGGTAGAGCGGTGCCTTCCCATCGGGCAGATATAGCGTCTCACCGCGTCGCCATGCCTCGGCATCGAGCAAATCACCATCGGCGACGAACCACGCGACGTCGGCGATGGCGTAGTGCAGCAGTAGATCGCCGCCGGCAGCCTCGATCGCGAACGCCTGGTCGAGATCGGTCGAACTGGCGGGATCGAGCGTGACGAATGCACGGTCGGTATGATCGACATGGTCCCTCGGCACGCGTTTCGCGGCAACCTCGGCGGCGGCGAGCACCTCGGGCGTGAAGTCCTGCGGCACCTGATATTGCGCACGGATGGCGCCGAGGCCGCGCGCTAGGGCATGTGTCGGATCAACGAGCGTCTTCATGGTGTGGCGTTACACCCGCCGCGCTAATCACGCAAAAAAAGGCGCCCGGATTGCTCCGGGCGCCCGCTTACGGCGCCTTCCTTTCAGAGCGAAAGAGAGCGCCGCGACTTCGAAGCGCGCTTACGCGGCCTGAGCCTCGTCGCTGCTGCCGATACCGCCATCGATCGCGGCGAGCGGTGCGCCGGTCTTGATCGCGATCGTCTTCGGCTTCATCGCCTCCGGCACCTCACGCACGAGGTCGATCACGAGCAGGCCGTCGTTCAGCCGCGCATCGTCGACGCGCACGAAGTCGGCCAGCTCAAAGCGGCGTTCAAAGCTGCGATTGGCAATGCCGAGGTGCAGGAAGGTGTTCTGGCCTTCCTTGTCGTCCTTCTTGCCCTTCACCTGCAGCAGGTTCTGCTGCGCGACGATCTCGATTTCGTCGCGGCTGAACCCGGCGATGGCGAGGGTGATCCGGTAGCGATCCTCGGCAACCCGCTCGAGGTTGAAGGGCGGGTAGTTATCCGCCGCCTGCTGGCGCGCGCTGGCTTCGAGCATGTCGAACAGGCGGTCGAAACCGATTGCGGAGCGGCGGAAGGGAGTAAGATCGAACTGACGCATGTGTTTGTCCTCATGTGAGCGTTAAACGTGTCAAACGGTGTCCGCACAACGGCGCGACACCCGGCTTTTTCGCGGCCCTGACGGCGCCGCGTGACGCAGATTTGGTGATGGTTCACCTCGCTTCAAGAGGTTTGTAGGCCGTTTTTCAACGTTGCCGACAAGCTCAGCTTTAGGCGCACGAAGAAGGATACGGATGAAGTCCTACCAACATACTGGATATTCAGTATCGACTCGCCAATCTTGTCGACAAAGGGGACATGATGCTCGCTCACCTCTCGCTTCTGCTCGCATCAGCTGCCGCCGTGCCGCAAGCGCAACCCGACCTCGCTCCGGCCGCGCCGCAGGCGGAACCGACTGCCGCATCCGGCGACGTGGTGGTGACCGCACGCCGCCGTGAGGAACGCGCGCAGGACGTGCCGATCGCAATATCCGTGATCGGCGCGGATACGATCGACAAGACCGGCGCGTTCAACGTCAATCGACTTCAGCAGCAGCAGCCGGCGTTGCAATTCTATTCGAGCAACCCGCGCAATTCGTCGATCAACATCCGCGGGCTAGGTACGCCCTTTGGCCTCACCAACGACGGGATCGAGCAGGGCGTCGGCTTCTATCTCGACGGTGTTTATGTCGGGCGAGTCGGTGCATCGACGTTCGATTTCGTGGACGTAGACCGGGTCGAGGTGCTGCGCGGGCCACAGGGCACGCTGTACGGCAAGAACACCACGGCGGGTGCGGTCAACATCACCACGCGCGCGCCGAGCTTCTCGCCCGAGGCCAAGTTCGAGGCAAGTGGCGGCGACTATGCTTATGTCCAGCTGAAAGGCTCGATGTCCGGGCCAATCGTGAGCGATACGCTGGCGGCACGCATCTCCGCGTCATTCACGCGGCGCGGCGGCACGATCAAGGACACGGTGTCCGATACGTACGTACAGAAGCTCGATAATTTCAGCGTGCGCGGTCAGTTGCTGTGGAAGCCGCGCGCCGATCTCGACTTCCGCCTGACCGGCGATTTCAACGTCCAGAATCCTTTGTGCTGCGTGCAATATTACGCCCGGCTCGCCCCGACGCAGCGCGCCGCCAACCGGCAGTATACCGCGCTGGCGACGGCGCTCGGCTACACTCCGCCCAGCACCAACGCGTTCGACCGGGTGACCGATCTTGATGCCGACATCAACTCGCGGCAGGAGATGGGCGGCGCGTCGCTGGTCGGCAACTGGGATGTCGGCCCGGCAACGATCACCTCGGTTTCGGCGTGGCGCTATTGGGACTGGCAGCCGGCGAACGATCGCGACTACGTAGGCCTGCCGATCACCACCATCTCGCAGAACCCGTCGCAGCAGAAGCAATGGTCGCAGGAACTGCGCATCGCCTCCAACGGCAAGAACACGCTCGATTACACGGCGGGTGTGTTCTACTTCCATCAGAAGATCGATACACAAGGATCGCAGGTTCAGGGCGCCGCGGCGAGCCGCTGGTTGCTGTCCGGGGCGGATGCCTCCAATCCGAACGTGCTGAACGGACTTACCAGCACCAACGACATTCACTTCAGCAACGACAGCTTCGCAGTGTTCGGGAAGCTGAACTGGCAGCCGGTAACGGGGCTGCACTTCGCCCCCGGCCTTCGCGTCAATTACGACAAGAAGTCCGGTTTCTACGATGCGATCGTGAGCATTCACAACAGCCAGTACGATTTCGTCGCAACGGCGGACAACGTCGCCTCGCTGCTCGCATCGAAGACGGGCGCGGCACGGACGACCTTTGCAAACCAGATCAACACGCTCGCCCCGCAGCGCTACAGCCCGCGGTTCAGCCAGTGGAACGTCTCGGGCGATTTCACCGCCTCGTATGATGTCACGGCCGACGTGCACGCTTACGCGACGTACGCGCGGAGCTTCAAATCGGGCGGCATCAACCTGTCCGGTCTGCCGCTTGATTCGACCAACACCGTCGTCGACCTGACCAAGCAGACAGTGAAGCCCGAGAGCGAGGACCATTTCGAGGTCGGGCTGAAGACCCAATTCCTCGAACGCAAGCTGACGCTCAACCTCGCCGGGTTCTGGACCGACGTGCATGACTATCAGGCGACGGTGAACAACGGCCAGACGACGGTGATCCGCGGCTACCTGGCCAATGCCGGGCTGGTGCGGGTGCGTGGCGCCGAGTTCGATTCGAGCTATCGGCCGAGTCAGCGCGTCAACCTGTACGTCAACGGCGCATATACCGACGCCAGGTACTTGCGCTTCACAAACGCGCCGTGCCCGCCCGAACTGGCGGGCGGTAACGCGGCGCTGAACGGTGCGATGCCGGGTGCGGCCGGAGTTGCCGGTGCGCTGAGCCCGCTGACCTGCGACATTTCGGGGCAGGTGCTGCCCGGCATCTCGAAATGGGCCTTCGCGTTCGGCGGCGAGGTCAACGTGCCGGTCGGAAAGGGGCAGGTCTATGCCGGCTATGACGGCAGCTATCGGACGCGGTTCTCGTCCAACCCGTCGGCCTCGGCGTATATGTATATCGACGGCTATTCGCTCTCGAACTTCCGGCTGGGTTACCGGCAGGACAGCTTCAACGTGTTCGGTTGGGTGCGAAACGCGTTCAATCAGAACTATTACGAACTACTTTCGGCGCAGTCCGGTTCGACCGGGTTGATCGTCGGCCAGCCGGGCGACCCACGCACGATCGGAGCGACCATTTCCAAGGCGTTCTGACCCATCCTGGCGGGGCAGCCGAAGCGCTGCTCCGTTTCTTCGCACATTTGAAAGGCAAGCATCGTTTTCGTGTGACCAAAAGGAGGCGGTCGTACCGGCGACAAAGCCGTCGCGAGCCTTCGCCACAACGGCAAACGCCCGGGCCGTTTCCGACCCGGGCGCCTGCGTGACGATCGCTCGTCAGCCCCCAAAATGTTTCCGTCCGCACGCCTTTTGACGGGACTGGAAACGCTCCCCGAACCACGGCCGTTGCCTGTGTCTCAGTGATTATGTTGCTAAGTCCGCATGAGTGTTTTGTCACATGCATTGTGACTTCCGCGCGGCGATTGCGGCAGCGCTGTGGCGTATACGCAACAGGGCAATGCAGTTGCCAGCACGCCGCCTGCAACCTAGAGCGGGCGACTTCATCCCCGGGGGCCGGGCAGACACTGTGTTATGATCCTTTCCCGTTACGAACGCATGATCGCCAAGCGGTACCTCTTGCCGGGGCGGGGCGAGGCATTCATCTTCCTCGTTGCCGGCATCAGTCTGGTCGCGGTCATGCTCGGCGTCGCCGCGCTCATCATCGTCATGAGCGTGATGAACGGCTTTCGCGCGGAACTGTTCGACAAGATCGTCGGACTGAACGGCCACGCCGTGATCCAAGGGGTAGGCGGTGACTTGCCCGACTGGCGCAATATCGCGCGCATCGCGAAGCAGTCGCCGGGCGTGACGAGTGCGATCCCGTTGATCGAGCAGCCGCTGGTCGTCACCTATGGCGGTCGCGCGGAGGGCGTGCTGGTACGCGGCATGCGGGTTTCCGACATCCGCTCGAATTCGACGATCGGCGGCAAAATCGTGATGGGCTCGCTCGCCACGATAAACCCCGGCAGCGGCCGCGTTGCGATCGGCAGCCGTCTGGCCGAAGCGCTCGGCGCGCAAGTGGGCAGTCAGATCGCGCTGTTGAACCCGCTCGGGCAAGCGACCCCGTTCGGAACCGTGCCACGGATCATCAACTACACGGTCGGCGCGATCTTCGAGGTGGGGGTGTACGACTATGACGTCAAATACATCATCATGCCGATCGAGGATGCCCAGACGCTGACGCTGGCAGGCGATTCCGTGGGGATGATCGAGGTGAACACGACCGATGCCGACCGCGTCGACGCGATCCTGAAACCGGTCGCCGATCAGATCGCCGGCCGCGCCGTTATCACCAACTGGCAGCAGATGAATGCGCAGTTGTTCCAGGCGCTGGCGGTCGAGCGGGTGGCGATGTTCACCGTGCTGTCGATCATCATCCTGGTTGCGGTGTTCAATATCCTGTCGTCCCTCATCATGCTGGTGCGTGCCAAGACGCGCGACATTGCGATCCTCCGAACGATGGGGGCGACGCGCGGCGGGATGATGAAGATCTTCATGGTGGTCGGCACGACGATCGGCGCGCTTGGCGTGGTGGCGGGGCTGGTGCTGGGGTTCGTGTTCCTGTTCTTCCGTCAGAACATCGTTGACTTCGTGCAATTGGTGACGGGACAGAACCTTTGGGACCCATCGGTACGCTTTCTGACGCAACTGCCCTCCAAGACCGACCCGGTCGAGGTGACGGTGATCGTGCTGATGGCGATGATCTTCAGCTTTCTCGCAACTTTGTACCCCGCGTTCAAGGCGGCGAGTACCGACCCGGTACAGGTGCTTCGCTATGAGTGATCCCGTTCTCGCCGTCAGTGGCCTGTCGCGCAGTTTTGAGCAGGGCGGCGTCAAGATCGAGGTGCTGCGCGGGGTCGATCTCATCGTCGGGCGGGGTGAGATCGTCGCATTGCTGGGGCCGTCCGGTTCGGGCAAGTCGACGCTGCTGCAGGCGGTCGGGCTGCTCGAAGGGGGCTTTCAGGGTTCGATCCGCATCGAAGGTGCGGAGGCGGCCAATCTCGACGCGGACGGGCGGACACGGGTACGCCGGGAATCGTTGGGGTTCGTCTACCAGTTCCACCATCTGCTGCCCGATTTCAGTGCGGCGGAGAATGTCGTCCTGCCGCAGATGATCAAGGGCGAGCAGCGCAACATCGCCGATGCACGCGCGGAGGCGCTGCTGACTGCGCTTGGTCTCGGCCACCGTCTGACGCACCGGCCGAGCCAGCTTTCCGGCGGCGAGCAGCAGCGCGTTGCTGTGGCGCGGGCGCTCGCCAACCGCCCGGCGCTGGTGCTGGCGGACGAGCCGACCGGCAACCTTGACGAAGCGACCGCCGACGTAGTGCTGGCCGAGTTCTTGCGGCTAGTGCGTGGGGAGGGTTCGGCGGCATTGGTGGCCACGCACAATGAGCGGCTTGCACTCAAGATGGACCGGGTGGTGCGGCTTCAAGACGGTATGCTGTGACGACGCTGTGGCGTTCGGTGCCGACGCTAACGGGCCGTCACGTCACGCTACGGCCGTTGACGCGCGCGGACGGACCGGCGCTGGTGGAGGTCGCCCGGGCAGACGGATTGTGGGATCTGTTCTACGCGAACGTCGCGCGGCTGAAAGACGTCGACGCCTTCATGGATGAGACCTTTGCCGAGCAGGACTATGGTCGCGCGCTGCCGTTTTCGGTGCTCGGCGCAGACGGCGATGTGGTCGGCACTACGCGCTATCTTCGGATGGCCGAGAAACACCGGCGGCTCGAGATCGGCGGCACCTTCTATGCGACCGCAGTACAACGCACCGGCGTCAACACCGAAACCAAGCTGCTGCTGCTCGGCCACGCGTTCGATATGCTCGGTTGCCAGTGCGTGCAGATCCGGACGGATGCGCTCAACAAACGGAGCCAGGCCGCGATCGAGCGGCTCGGCGCAACGCGGGATGGCGTGCTGCGCGGTCATCAGGTGATGGCGGGCGGGCGGTTGCGCGATACTGTGGTGTACTCGATCCTGGACCGGGAATGGCCGGGGGTGCGCCAGAACCTGCACTATCTGTTGGCCAAGCATGAGGGTGCGCGATGAGCGGGATGACGGACTTTGTGGTGGCGGCGTCGAACGGTGCGCCGGCGGACCTGTCGGTCTACGCGGGCGAAGTCCTTCTGATCGTCAACACCGCCTCGAAATGCGGGTTTACGCCGCAATATGAAGGGCTGGAGGATTTGTACCGGCGCTACGCCGCGCGCGGCTTCACGGTGCTGGCGTTCCCATGCAACCAGTTCGGTGCGCAGGAGCCGGGCGACGCGGCCGAGATCGCCAACTTCTGTTCGCTGACCTATGACGTGACGTTCCCGGTGTTCGCAAAGATCGACGTCAACGGGAACAATGCCGCACCGCTGTTTACGGCGCTGAAGACGGCGGCGCCTGGGCTGCTCGGCAGCAAGGGGATCAAATGGAACTTTACCAAGTTTCTGGTCGACCGCAGCGGCAAGGCGGTCAAACGCTACGGCCCGCGCACGCTGCCAGAGGCTTTGGCGGCCGATATCGAGCGGTTGCTTTAAGGCTCCGTCGCGCCGGTCTGCGGAACGCGGAGGGGGGCGTTTGAACCCGGAACGCCATTAAGACGGTTTCGCGAATCAGTGATTCCGCGCATAGTCTGCCGATGTCCCATTCCGCGTTCGTTCCTCTGCGTATCTTCTCGTGTTACACCATGCTCGACGGCGCGATCGAGCCAAAGACAATCGGCAAACATGCGCAAAAGCTCGGGTTTCCCGCCGCCGCGCTGACCGATCGCAACGGCCTCTATGCGGCCATGTCGTTTTCCGACGCCGCCAAGAAATCGGGGGTGCAGCCGATCATCGGCACGATGCTGGGCGTCGCCCGGCCCGACATGCCGGACACGGTTGAACCGGTGTTCGACTGGCTGGCGCTCTATGCGCAGGACGAGGCGGGCTATCGCAACCTGTGCGAACTGGTGTCGCAAGCGCATCTCGACCGGCCGCTTGAACACACGGCGCATGTTTCGTTCGAGACGTTGGCGAAACACACCGATGGCCTGCTCGCGCTCACCGCCGGTCGCGAAGGTGGTCTGGCGCGTTTGTATGCCGAGGATCAGCCAGCGCGTGCGCTCGCCTATGCCGATCGCCTCCAGAACCTCTTCCCCGATCGGCTGTATGTCGAGCTGACCCGCCGCAACGATCCGGTCGAGACGAAGGCGGAAGCCGCGCTGCTCGATCTTGCCTATGCCAACGACCTGCCGATCGTCGCGACCAATCCGTGCTGCTACGCCGAGGCGGATTTCGTCGAGGCGCATGATGCGATGCTGTGCATCGCCAGTTCTTCGTACATCGTCAGCGAGGATCGCCCGCGCAGTTCGCCCGATGCATGGATGAAACCGGCGGATGAGATGCGCCGCCTGTTCGCCGATCTGCCCGAGGCGATCGCCAATACGCTCGTGGTCGCGCAGCGCTGCGCGGTGTCGGCGCCGTACCGCAAGCCGATCCTGCCGAGCCTTGCCGGCGACCGCGAGGGCGAGGCCGAGGCTTTGCGCGTGACGTCGCGCGCCGGGCTGGAGGTGCGGCTCGCCAAGGCGAAGATCACCGACCCCGAAACGCGCGAGAGCTATGCCAAGCGGCTCGAGTTCGAGTTGGACGTGATCATCTCGATGGGGTTCCCCGGCTATTTCCTGATCGTCGGCGACTTCATCAAATGGGCGAAGGACAACGACATTCCGGTTGGGCCGGGGCGCGGCTCCGGCGCCGGCTCGGTGGTGGCGTGGGCGCTGACCATCACCGATCTCGATCCGATCAAGCTCGGGCTGCTGTTCGAACGCTTCCTCAACCCGGAACGCGTGTCGATGCCCGACTTCGATATCGATTTTTGCGAAACCCGGCGTGGCGAAGTGATCCGCTACGTCCAGCAGAAATACGGCCGCGATCAGGTCGCGCAGATCATCACCTTCGGGACGATGAAGGCGCGTGCGGTGCTCAAGGATACCGGTCGCGTGCTCCAGATGAGCTACGGTCAGGTCGATCGCCTTGCCAAGCTGGTGCCGAACCTGCCGGCTGACCCATGGACGCTGCCGCGCGCGCTCAACGGCGTGGGCGAACTCGACGCGGAATATAAGGGCGACAGCGGCGTCAAATACCTGCTCGATCTTGCGATGAAGCTGGAGGGCTTGCCGCGCCATTCCTCCACGCACGCTGCCGGCGTGGTAATCGGCGACCGGCCGCTCGCGCAACTGGTGCCGCTGTACCGCGATCCGCGCTCCGACATGCCCGTCACGCAGTTCGACATGAAATATGTCGAGGGCGCGGGGCTGGTGAAGTTCGACTTCCTCGGCCTGAAGACGCTGTCGGTATTGCAGAAGGCGGTGCAGATGCTCGCCGATCGCGGCGTGTCGGTCGATCTCTCCGCGCTCGAATGGGACGACGAGGGCGTCTACAAGCTGCTCCAGAAGGGCGACACGGTCGGCGTGTTCCAGCTCGAATCGGAGGGGATGCGGCGCACGCTCGCGGCGGTGAAGCCCTCCAACTTCGGCGACATCATCGCGCTCGTCTCGCTGTACCGGCCGGGGCCGATGGACAACATCCCCAGCTTCGGCAAGCGCAAGAACGGGCAGGAGGAGATCGTCTACCCGCATGCGCTGCTGGAGCCGATCCTGGCGGAAACCTACGGCATCTTCGTCTACCAGGAACAGGTGATGCAGGCGACGCAGATCCTGGCGGGCTATTCGCTGGGCGGCGCCGATCTGCTACGCCGCGCGATGGGCAAGAAGATCAAGGCGGAGATGGACGCGCAGCGCGCGATCTTCGTCGAGGGCTGCGCCAAGCATAACGACATCCCCAAGGCAAAGGCCAACGAACTGTTCGATTTGATCGACAAGTTCGCCGGCTACGGTTTCAACAAATCGCACGCCGCCGCCTACGCGTTGCTGGCGTATCAAACCGCGTGGCTGAAGGCGCACCACCCGCACGAGTTCTTCGCCGCCTCAATGTGCTACGACATGGCGCTGACCGACAAGCTCGGCGTGTTCGTGGACGATATGCGGCGGCTGAACGTCGACATCCTGCCGCCCGACATCAATCGCAGCGAGGCGGAGTTTTCGGTTGAGGATGCCGGAGACGGACTGGCGGTGCGCTACGCGCTCGGCGCGCTGAAAAGCGTGGGCGAGGCGGCGATGGAGAAGCTGGTCGTCGAACGCGAGGCGAACGGCAAGTTCGCCACGCTCGACGATCTCGCCCACCGCGTCGATCCGCGCCTGCTCAACAAGCGCCAGCTCGAGACGTTGGCCGGTGCGGGTGCGTTCGATGCGTTCAACCCCAACCGCGCCGGTGTTCACGGTGCGGCGGAGGTGATCCTCGCCACCGCATCGCGCGTACAGGCGATGAAGGTCAGCGGGCAGGGGGGGCTGTTCGGCGGCGAAGATGCCGCCGAGCCGCCGATCCGCCTGCCGAACGCGCACTGGGCGCTGGCCGACCGGATGGAGGCGGAGAAGGAGGCGTTCGGCTTCTACTTCTCCGCGCATCCGGTGGATCGTCACGGCCATCTCGCGCAGGTGCATGGTGCGAGATCGTTCGCGACGTTGGGCGAACTCGACATTCCCGACGACGGCAAATCGCGTGCCGGCGCGACGATGGCGGTGCTGGTGGAGGAGGCGCGCTGGCGCACCTCCGCACGCGGGCGGCGCTATCTGATGGCGACGCTGTCCGATCCTTCGGGGCAGTTTTTCGCGACCTGCTTCGACGACATGGTTGCGGCCGATCTGGAAGAGGCGGCGCGTGACGGCGCGTGCGGGCTGTTGACGGTGGAACTGGACCGCCGGCCGGGCGAGGAGACGCCGCGCGTATCGGTCAAACGCCTGCAACGCTTCGATTCGCTGGCAACGGCGGCGCGCTTCGTGCTGGAACTGACGGTGGAGACACCGGCGACGATGGCGATGCTGGCGTCGGTTTTGTCGGATTATCGAGGCGCGCGGGGCGAGGTGTGGGCGAAAGCGGTGCTGCCAGAGGGTGGCCATGTCCGTGTGTTGCTCGGTCGCGACTTCCTGCTCGACCAGGAACTGGCAACGCGGATCGAGGGGCTGGCGGGGATCAGTGGGGTCGCGCTGAAATCATCGGAAACGCGACTGGCGCTGGTCGGATGACGGAAGCTCGGCATCACCGCTAACGGTTAGAACAACTCGCCCTGCGGGCCTGCGGGTGGGCGGAACAGATCGGTGCGCAGCGTCATGCGCTCATGCACCATGCCGTGCTTGCGGCGCGCGATCTGTATGCGAGTTTTGAGCAACTCCGCCCACGGCCCTTGCCCCTGCATCCTTGTGCCGAAGTTGGGATCGTTGTCGCGCCCTCCGCGCAGCGACTGGATTGTCGCCATTACCTTGGCAGCGCGGTCGGGGAAATGCTCGCCCAGCCAGGCGCGGAACAGCGGTGCGACCTCATGCGGGAGGCGCACCGGGATAAAGCTGACGCTACGCGCGCCCGCCTGCGCCGCGCGGGCGACGAGATGCTCGATTTCATGATCGGTGATCGCCGGGATAACGGGCGAGATCGACACATAGGTCGGCACGCCCGCATCGGCGAGCGTCTTCACCGCCGCCAGCCGTCGTTCGGGCGTAGGCGCGCGTGGCTCGACCGTCATGGCGATACGCCGGTCAAGTGAGGTGACCGAGATCATCACCGCCGCGAGCCCGCGCTTCGCCATGGGCGCGAGCAGATCGAGATCACGCACCACCCGATCTGACTTGGTGGTGATGGTCAGCGGGTGGCCAGTCTCGGCCAGCACCTCCAGGCACGCGCGGGTGATCCGCCAGTCACTCTCGATCGGCTGATACGGATCGGTGTTGGTGCCGAACGCGATCGGCTGCACGACATAGCCGCGCCTGCCGATCTCGGCGCGTAGCAGGACGGGCGCATCCGGCTTGGTGAACAGCTTGCTCTCGAAATCGAGGCCGGGCGACAGGTCGTGAAAGGCATGCGTGGGCCGCGCGAAACAGTAGATGCAACCATGCTCGCAGCCGCGATACGGGTTCACCGAACGATCGAACGCAACGTCGGGCGAGGTGTTGCGGCTGATGATCGTGCGCGGCCGTTCGACCGTGATGGTGGTCCGCAGCGCGGGTGGCGCATCATCGACCCGCTCCCGATCGTCGAGCCAGTCGCCATCCGCCTCCCGCGCGGGCAGATTGAAGCGGCGGCTTTCTTGGTTGATGGTGGCGCCGCGTGAAGGACGAGTCTTTGCCATTGCATGGCAGTAGCTGGCAGCTTAGAACATATCAAGAACATGGAGGGTAATTTGGCGCGGATCAATTATGTGGAGCTGCCGGTCGCAGACACTGAACGGGCAAAACGTTTCTACGGATCGGCCTTCGCATGGGATTTCGCGGATTTCGGGCCAAGCTACGCCGCCACCGTCAGCGGTGATACTGATATCGGCTTCCAGGCCGATCCGGCGGAGAGGACCAAGGCAGCACTCCCCGTCATCGATGTCGAGAACATCGCCATCACGCTGGCGGCGGTGCAAGCGGCAGGCGGTGAGATTACCGCGCCGATCTTCAGCTTTCCTGGCGGGCAGCGCTTCCACTTTCGCGATCCCGATGGCCACGAACTGGCGGTGACGCAAACGGCCGGTCACGCATCGGCGTGACAGCGTGGTTGGGCGTTGAGTGTCGGCGCGCAAGCGCCTAGACGCTGAAACATCGTGGCGTCCCTTCATGCCCTTGCCAATCCCGCGCGCTTTTCGAAGCTGGCGCGGCCGCTTACGCCCGTGTTGTTCTGGGTGGGCGTCGTGTTGATCGCAATCGGCGGCTGGGCCGGGCTGACGCAGACGCCTGCGGATTACCTACAGGGTGAGACGGTGCGTATCCTGTACATCCACGTGCCCGCCGCCTGGCTTGGCATGGGCGGGTGGAGCGGGATCGCAGCGTGCGCGATCACTTTCCTGATATGGCGGCACCCGCTAGCGATGATCGCGGCGCGTGCGATCGCGGTGCCGGGTGCGGTGTTCGCGGGCCTGTGCCTTGTCACCGGCTCGATCTGGGGCCGGCCGACCTGGGGGACGTGGTGGGAGTGGGACGGGCGGCTGACATCGATGCTGCTGCTGTTTTTCGTGTACCTCGGCTTCATGGCGCTGCTGCGTGCCGATGCGGATCGCGGCGGTGACGGGCGTATTCCGGCGCTGTTCGGTGTCGCTGGCTCGGTGTTGTTGCCGATCATCCGCTACTCGGTGGTGTGGTGGAACACGCTGCATCAAGGGGAGAGCATCGGCCTGACCCGGTCGAGCATCGATGCTTCTATGCTGTGGCCGTTGTGGTTCACGCTGACCGGTTTCTCCTGCTTCTTCACGGGGGTGGTGCTGATGCGGATGCGGACGATCCTTGCCGTCAACAAATCCGAAGCACGGATGCGGCGGATGGCACGATGAGCGTGTCGGCATGAACCCATGGCCATTCGTGTTTGCGGCGTACGCGATCACCGGGGCCGGCGCGACTGCGCTGGCGGCGTGGAGCTACCTTGCGATGCGGCGTAGCGAACGGCGATGAAGCCGAAGCAGCAACGCCTGATGCTGGTGCTGCTTGGGCTTGGCGCGGTTGCGGCGGCGGCGCTGCTGGCGCTGTCCGCGCTGAAGGATCAGGCCGCGTTCTTTTATGCGCCTGGCGATGTGAAGCGCACCGGCTTGCCGCTCGGCCGGGCGGTTCGGCTTGGTGGCATGGTGGAGGACGGCTCGATTAAACGGCAGGCGGACGGCGTCTCGATCCGCTTCGTCGTGACGGATGGCGTGGCGACGGTGCCGGTGGCCTTCAGCGGCATCACACCCGATCTGTTCCGCGAAGGCTCCGGCGTGGTGGCGGAGGGTCGGTTCAGTCCGGACGGCAGCTTCACCGCCACCAATCTGCTCGCCAAGCACGACGAAAAGTATATGCCGCCGCAGATGGCGGGCAAGATGCACGAGACGAAGACATTGCGGTAATGAGCGGCGATCGAAACTTCCAGAGAGCGTTCGTGGCGGTGGATCAGCAAAGCGGGGATACGGTTCTTCTCATGGCTGCGCTATCATGACGGCTGATGCGGGCCTTGCCGCGTTGTGGTTCGCGGCCACGCTTGCGGCGATGCAGCTAGCGCTCGCCGCGCTCGGCGTGCGGCGTCTGCTCGCCGCGCAGGAGGCGCGCGGATTAACCGCCGATCTGCTCGGCGCGGTGCGACCGATCGCGATCGTGCAGGGTGCGCTCGCGGCGGTCGCGATGGCGTTGCTGATCGCGGTGTTCGTGCGCAGCGACATGTCGGTGCTGCTCGTCGCCGAGAACAGCCATTCCGAAAAGCCGCTGCTGTACAAATTTGCCGGCGCATGGGGTAACCACGAAGGCTCGATGTTGCTGTGGGTGACGATCCTGGGGCTCGCCGGCGGGGCTGTTGCGATCTTCGAACGCACGCTGCCGCGCGTCACGCTGATCGCGACCTTGGGCGCGCAAGCGGCGATCGCGCTTGGATTTTATGCCTTCCTGCTGTTCGTCTCCAACCCGTTCGCACGGATCGATCCGGCGCCACTTGACGGGCAGGGCCTCAACCCGCTGCTGCAGGATCCGGGTTTGGCGTTCCACCCGCCGACGCTTTACATCGGCTATGTCGGCATTTCGGTGGCTTTCTCGTTCGCGGTCGGTGCGCTGATCGCGCGCGATGTCGGGCCTGCGTTCGCTCGGGCGATGCGACCATGGGTGCTGGGCGCATGGATATTCCTGACGCTCGGCATCACCGCCGGCAGCTACTGGGCATATTATGAACTCGGCTGGGGTGGCTGGTGGTTTTGGGATCCAGTCGAGAATGCCTCGCTGATGCCGTGGCTCGCGGCGACGGCGCTGCTCCATTCGGTGACCGTGCTGGCCACGCGCGACGGGCTGCGGGCGTGGACGGTGATGCTGGCGGTGGTCGCATTTTCGATGTCGATGATCGGCACGTTTCTGGTGCGATCGGGCATTCTCACCAGTGTGCATGCCTTTGCGGTCGATCCGTCGCGCGGTACGTTCATTCTTGCGCTGCTGGTGCTGTATATCGGCGGTGCGCTGGCCTTGTTCGCCGCGCGCATCGGGACGGTGCGTGCGGGCAACACCTTCGATCCGGTCAGCCGCGAGGGCGCGCTCGTCGCCAACAACCTGCTGCTTTCCGTCATCCTTGGCGTGGTGCTGATCGGCACGCTATACCCGATCGTGGCGGCTGGCTTCGGTGTGCAGCTATCGGTCGGGCCGCCGTTCTTCGACAAGGCGGCGGGACCGGTTGCGTTGCTGCTGGTGGTGGCCATGGCGGCGGGACCGCTGCTGCGCTGGCGGCGCGACGATGCGCGCGTGCTGGTGGTTCGCATGGCGCCGCCGATCGCAGCTTTCTGCGTCGCACTCGTCGCGGTGCTGCTGCTCGGGGGCGGTGTAGCGCTGCTGCCGCTGCTCGGTATCGCGTTGGCGGCGGCGCTGGCGGTGGCGAGTGTCGCGCCGCTGTGGCATCGTAATCTGCTGCGCGTCCCGCTGTTCACCTGGGGCATGGTGATCGCGCATCTCGGCATCGCGGTGAGTCTTGCCGGCATGGCGTCGGAGAGCGCGTTCACGCGCGCCACGCTGGTGGCGGCGCGCGTCGGTGAACCGCAGCGGGTCGGGCCCTATACGGTTACACTTGACGGCATCGCCCCGACGATAGGGCCGAACTGGTCGGCGCTGGAAGCGCATCTCTCCGCCCGGCGCGGTAGCGACACGGTGATCCAGTTGCGGCCGCAGTCGCGTTTTTTCACCAGTCCCGCCACGGTGACGAGCGAATCCGCGATCGCGACCGTGCTCGACGGCCAGCTTTACACGGTGCTCGGGCAGGCGGATGGGCAGGGGCGCGTGCAGTTGCGATTATGGTGGAAGCCGTTCGTTACGCTGATCTGGCTTGGCGGTGCTTTGGTGGCGATCGGCGGTGCGCTGTCGCTGATCGGCCGGCTGCGGCGCGAGCGGCGGGCGCGGCGTCGCACGGGCGAAGAGGAGGCATGGGCATGAGGCTGTGGTTGCCGCTCGCCGTGTTCGTCGCGGTGCTCGCGATTATCGCCGTCGCGCTGTATCGCCCGTCCGATCGCACGGTCTATTCCGCGATGGTCGGCAAGCGTCTGCCCGACTTCACCGTGCCGGCGCTGCTGCCCGGCAAGCCCGGCCTTGCCAGCGCGGCGTTCGCCGATGGCAAGCCCAAGCTGCTCAACATCTTCGCCAGCTGGTGCGTGCCGTGCGCGGCCGAGGCGCCGCAGCTGATGACGCTGAAGGCTGCGGGCGTACCGATCGAAGGTGTTGCGATCCGCGATACACCGGAGGCGATGCGCGACTTCCTGGCACGCGGCGGTGATCCCTATATGACGATTGGCGACGACAAGACGAGCGCGGTGCAACTCGCGATCGGCTCTTCGGGTGTGCCGGAGAGCTTCCTGATCGCCGGGGACGGCACCATCCTGCTCCAGCATGTCGGCGATATCCGTTCCGACGATGTGCCGGCAATCCTCGCCAAGCTAAAGGCGTCGAAATGAGGCGGGTCGTGCTTTCCGCGCTTTTGCTCGCCACCACGCCGGCTTTTGCCGACAGCAACCTGCCACCCGCGCCGCTTGCCAACACGCAACTGTCCGATCCCGCGCAGGAGGCAAAAGCGCAGGCGCTGATGGTGACGCTGCGCTGCCTCGTCTGCCAAGGGCAGTCGATCGCCGACAGCGACGCGGAAATGGCGGGAGATATGCGCGCACTTGTACGGGAGCGCATCCGCGCCGGTGAGCAGCCCGCTGCGATCCGCGACTGGCTGGTCGCGCGTTACGGCGACTATGTGACCTACGATCCGCCGTTCGGGCTGCTCACCGCGCCGTTGTGGATCGCGCCGCTGGTCTTGATCGGGTTCGGCGTCTGGTTCGCGCGCGGCAGTTTTCGGAGGCGGCGCGGCTAATGGGGTGGATTGTACTTGGCCTGATCGGCGTTGCAGCCGCGGCGGCGTTGTGGCTGCTCGGCGTGGCCCGGCCGCTGTGGAGCTTCATCGGTGCCGGGCTGATGCTGGGGGCGACCGGTTACGCTTTGCAGGGGCGCCCGGACGTACCGGCGCATCCGGTGGCCGCATTCGCGCGACCGATCGAACTGGATCAGGGCCTGATCGAACTGCGCGGCGACATGCTCGGCCGCTTCTCAGGGGAGGCTGCATATCTGACGCTGGCCGACGGCATGACGCGCGCCGGCAACCCGAAGGCGGCGGTGCAGGTGATGCTCGGCGGGGTCGCCTATGCACGGACCAACTTCGTTCTGTGGACGTGGCTGGGCATGGCCTACGCGCAACACGATGGCGGCATGGTTTCGCCCGCCGCCCGGCTCGCTTTCACGCGCGCGATGCAGCTTGCGCCGACTCAACCCGGGCCACCGTTCTTTTTAGGCGTCGCACTCATCCAGAGTGGTGACTTCGCGGCTGCCCGGCCGTACTGGGCGCGTGCGCTGGCGCTGACCCCGCCGAACGTGTCTTATCGCGCGGCGATCGCCGTGCGTCTGGCGATCCTCGACAAATATCTCGCCGCCGCGAAGCCGTGAGCGCACGGTCGGCGTTGTAACGGCCATGACCACACCCACGATCCTTTGGCTCCGGCGCGACTTGCGGCTGGCCGATCAGCCCGCGCTTACCGCTGCTATAGCAGAAGGGCCGGTGATCCCCGTCTACGTGCTCGACGATGCCGCGGCTGGCGATCACGCGATGGGCGGCGCCTCACGGTGGTGGCTGCACCACAGCCTCGCCGCTCTCGACACGGCGTTGCGCAAGCACGGCTCACGGCTGATCCTGCGCCGGGGCGATGCGGCGGCGGTGTTGGCCGCGCTTGCCGTCGAAACCGGTGCCACTCGGGTCCACTGTCTGCGACATTATGAGCCGTGGTGGCGCAAGGCGGAGGAGGCCGTCACCGGACAGATCGAGCTCGTCTGTCACGACGGCAACTACCTCGGGCCGCCGGGCTCGCTTACGACCGGCAGCGGCGGACTGTACAAGATCTACACGCCGTTCTGGCGCGCGCTCCAGCAGCGCATGCCCCCGCCCGAGCCACAGCCGGCACCCGATGTGATCCCCGCGCCATCGCACTGGCCACATGGCGAACGGCTGTCGGACTGGGCGCTGTTGCCGACCAAGCCCGACTGGGCGACCGGTTTCAGCGAGTGGGAGCCGGGCGAAGCGGCAGCGCACCGGCAACTCGTGGCCTTTCGCGACGCGGCAGCCGACTATGCCGATACGCGTAACCTGCCGTCGGTCGACGGTAGTTCGCGCCTGTCGCCGCACCTGCACTTCGGCGAGTTGTCGCCCGCGCAGGTCTGGCACGCACTCGCCGAGGAGGGAGGGTCGGTTGATACCTTCCTTGGCGAGATTGGCTGGCGCGACTATGCGCAGACGGTAATCCTGCAATACCCCGACTACGGTACCGTGAACGCACGGCCGGCGTTCGACCGGTTGCCGTGGCGTAGCGGCGCGGCTGCACGTGCCGATCTGCGTGCATGGCAACAGGGGCGGACCGGCTATCCGATCGTCGACGCCGGGATGCGGCAACTCTGGGTGACCGGGTGGATGCACAATCGGGTGCGGATGATTACCGCCTCGTTCCTCATCAAGCATTTGCTGATCGACTGGCGCGAGGGGGAGCGCTGGTTCTGGGACTGTCTCGTCGATGCCGACTATGGCAGCAACGCGGTGAACTGGCAGTGGACCGCCGGTAGCGGCGTGGATTCGAACATGTTCCCGCGCATCATGGCACCACTGACACAGTCGGCGAAGTTCGACGCGGCCGACTACATTCGCCGCTGGGTGCCCGAACTTGCAAAGGTCGGTGACGAGGCGATCCATGATCCCGAACAAAAGGGTGCGCGGCCTGCAGCCTATCCGGCCAAGCTGATCGGCCACCGCGAGGCGCGCGAGCGTGCGCTGGCGGCGTACCGCCGCACGAAATGAGGACTTGGCGAGAGCGGTGGCGGCGGTGCATGGGCTGACGCCATGAATGCACCCGCGCCGTCGTCCGGGCGCCAGCACGGCGCCGCTACCCGCAACCGAACCACGCTCGATGCCCTGCTCGCCCGGTTCGCGCCGCTTTTCCAAAAAATCCTCGATCGCATCGACCACGGGCTTGCCGCCGGGTCGATCGAAACGACCTTGCCGGACGGTCGCGTGCGCTTGCTGGGCGGGCGCGCGCCCGGGCCGGCTGCGGTGGTGAAACTGATAAGCTGGCGTGCGCTGCTACGGCTGGCGACGCGTGGCTCCGTGGGTTGGTATATCGGCTGGTCACGGGGCGAGTGGTCGAGTCCCGATCCGGTCGCGCTATTCGAGCTGTTCGTCCTCAACCGCAACACGCTCGGCAATGCAGGGCGGGCATCCGGACTGTGGCGGCGGCTGCAACGCGTGTGGCACAGGCTGCGTGAAAATAATCGTGCCGGGGCGCGGCGGAACATCGAATTTCACTATGATCTCGGCAACGATTTCTACAGCTTATGGCTGGATCCGACCATGAGCTATTCAAGCGCACTCTTCGCGCGACCAATGTCGGAAGCAGAGTCGTTGGAGGTCGCACAACAGTCCAAGCTGGAGGCGATCCTCGCGCGGACGGAAACTTTACCTGGCGAAACGATACTGGAGATCGGGTGCGGGTGGGGCTCCTTCGTCGCGGTTGCGGCGCGTGGCGGACGCAAGGTGCATGGCATCACGCTTTCGCCGGAGCAAAAACGCGCAGTCGAGACACGCGCCGTGCAGGACGGTCTTCAGGATGTAACGGTTTCCCTGACCGACTACCGTGACGTCACCGGCGTTTACGATGCGGTCGCCAGCATCGAGATGGTCGAGGCGGTGGGGCAGGCGTTCTGGCCGACATATCTCGCGTCGATCTCGCGCGCGCTAAAGCCGGGTGGTCGAGCGGCACTGCAATATATCGCGATCGATGATGCAATTTTCGAGGCGTATGCCGGCAACGTCGACTTCATCCAACGTTACGTGTTTCCGGGCGGCATGTTGATCTCGGAGAGCCGTTTTCAAGCGATCGCGGCGGAACATGGGTTGGCATGGCGCGATCGACGCGGCTTTGGGCTAGACTATGCCGAAACCCTCCGGCGCTGGCGGGTGGCGTTCGATGCTGTGGTGGCCGACGGGCTGCTACCCGCCAGATTCGATCGTGAATTCATCGACTTGTGGCGCTACTATCTGATGTACTGCGAAGGTGGCTTTCGCGGCGGCGGGATCGATGTCGCGCAGGTGACGCTGGTCAAGACTCCGTAATCCAGCGGCTCCGTGCTCGTCGCACCAAGCGGTTACGCCTCTACCGTTTCGAAGTGACCGGTTTGGAAATCGTCCGTCACCAGTGCGGCGATGCGGCTGCCGACCACCTCCGGCGCCTTGACGGACTCCGGGTTCTCGCCTGGATAGGCGCGCGCACGCATTGCGGTACGGGTCGCGCCGGGATTGATGATCGCGGTTCGGATGGTGCTGATCTGCTCCATTTCGTCACCATAAGCGCCGACGAGCGTCTCGAAAGCGGCCTTGGACGCACCGTATAGCCCCCAGTAGGCGCGGGGTTTGCGGGCTACACTGGATGTAACGCCGATCACGCGTGCTCGCCTCGAGCGGCGCAGCATCGGGTCGAACGCACCGATCAGCGCGGCTTGCGCACTGACGTTGAGCGTCAGGACGCGCGCGAGTTCCTTCGGGTCGATCGCTGGCACCGCGCCGAGCGTGCCGAGCATCGCGGCGTTCAGCACCAACACGTCGAGCGCCTGCCAGCGTTCGCCGATCGCGACCGCCAGGCGGGCGATACTGTCGGTCTCAGTCAGATCGAGCGGAGCAATCGTCGCGGAACCACCGGCGGCGAAGATCGCGTCCTCGACCTTCTCCAGAGCCGCGCCGGTACGGGCGGTCAGCACGACATGCGCGCCCGCCGCCGCCAAAGCCATCGCGGTGGCGGCACCGATGCCCCGGCTCGCACCCGTGACAAGTGCGAGTTGATCGGCGAGCGGCTTGTCGGTCATCGTTTCACTCCGGGCTATCGCCAGAGCGATTGCACCACCGGAGCGACCAGAACAACCCTCAGACCACGCGTTCCGCCAGCAGCGCGAACTGGTCGACCGAAGCGACTTCGTCCTGGTCGGTCAGCGTCGTGGGATAATCGCCGGTGAAGCAGGCGTCGCAGTGGCTTGGGCGGATGTCGGCGCGGCACGGTTCGCCGAGCGCCTTGTAGAGCCCGTCGATTGACACGAAGGCGAGGCTGTCGGCGTGGATGTACGCGTTCATCTCGGCCACGTTCTTGCTGTGTGCGAGCAGCTTGGCGCGTTCGGGCGTATCGACGCCGTAATAGCAGCTGTGGCGCGTCGGCGGGCTAGCGATGCGCATGTGCACTTCGGCTGCGCCAGCGTCGCGCATCATCTGGACGATCTTGAGCGAGGTGGTGCCACGCACGATCGAATCGTCGATCAGGATGACACGCTTGCCCTCGATCAGCGCCCGATTGGCGTTGTGCTTGAGCTTCACGCCGAGGTGGCGGACCTCGTTGGTCGGCTGGATGAAGGTGCGGCCGACATAGTGCGAGCGGATGATGCCAAGCTCGAACGGGATACCCGACTGCTGGGCATAGCCGATCGCGGCCGGCGTGCCCGAATCGGGAACCGGGATGATGAGATCGGCGTCGACCGGGCTTTCGATCGCGAGTTGCGCGCCAATCGCCTTGCGCACCGAATAGATGCTCTGCCCCGCCGAAATCGAATCGGGGCGCGAGAAATAGACATGCTCGAAGATGCACGGGCGCGGTGAAACCGGCGCGAACGGGCGATGCGAACTGATTTCGCCACCCTTGACGATCACCAGTTCACCCGGCTCGATCTCGCGCACGAACGTCGCACCGACGACGTCGAGAGCGACGGTTTCCGAGGCGAAGATGATCGCCTCACCAACCTTGCCCATCACCAACGGACGAATGCCGAGCGGATCGCGGCAGGCGATCATGCCCTCGGGCGTCATCACGATCAGCGAATAGGCGCCCTCGACCTGCTTCAACGCATCGATGAACTTGTCGAGGAAGGTCCGATACTTGGACATCGCGACGAGGTGGATGATCGTCTCGGTGTCCGAAGTCGACTGGAAGATCGAGCCATTGCGGACGAGATCCCGGCGCAGCCGCATCGCGTTCGAAATGTTGCCATTGTGTGCGATCGCGAACCCGCCAGAGGCGAGGTCGGCGTAGAGCGGCTGCACGTTGCGCAGCGCCGTCTCTCCGGTGGTCGAGTAGCGGACGTGCCCGCAGGCGACATGGCCGCGTAGCGGGACCATCACATCCTCGCGGTCGAAATTGCCGGCGACGTGTCCCATCGCGCGGTGCGTGTGGAAGTCGACACCATCGAAGCTGGTGATGCCGGCCGCCTCCTGCCCGCGATGCTGTAGCGCATGCAGGCCGAGCGCGACGAGTCGCGCGCCATCGGGTGCCCCGGCGACGCCAAAGACTCCACACTCCTCACGGAGTTTGTCGCCATCGACGACATCGAACGGATTGGTTGTAAGCATGGCGCCCTTCGGAGGGGGTGTGCGTGTGCGTTGCCCTATAGAGGCATCGGACGGGTTTGTCGCGCTTTTGTCATATCGAAACGCAGGTCATTGAGCGCACAGGCGGAAAAGCTTCGTTTCCGCATATACTTAGGAGCGATTGCTGCGTTGCTGAGCACGGTAGTAGAAAGGTGTGGGCGTCATCTGTACCACGCTGATTCGCCGTGCTTCCGCTCTCCCGGCGACACCGCTATGGACGGTCTTATGACCGATCTTCGCGATAGCACGCTTGCTCTGGACCCAAAGTATGATGCCAATGGGCTTATCACCGCAGTCGCGACCGATCGTGCCACCGGGGCGCTGCTGATGGTGGCGCATATGAACGCAGCCGCGCTCGCCGCGACGATCGGGAGCGGGCAGGCGCACTTCTGGTCGCGTAGCCGGGCGAAGCTCTGGAAAAAGGGCGAGACATCGGGCCACGTCCTCACCGTCCGCGATATCCGCATCGACTGCGATCAGGACGCGGTGTGGCT
Organism: Sphingomonas sp. BAUL-RG-20F-R05-02; assembly: GCF_022662305.1. Taxonomy (GTDB): domain Bacteria; phylum Pseudomonadota; class Alphaproteobacteria; order Sphingomonadales; family Sphingomonadaceae; genus Sphingomonas. The sequence goes on along the minus strand of NZ_JAKNQH010000001.1, from coordinate 619,231 downwards.
GATCGTCGATCCGGCTGGCCCGGCTTGCCATACCGGCGCGCCTAGCTGCTTCTATCGTCGCATCGACGGCGATCGGCTGATCCCGGTCGAATGAGACGGGCGTTGCCGCTGTTGCTGTTGTTGGCCGCTGGTTGCTCACGCGCGGTCACGCCGAGATCGAGCAACGTTGCCGCGCCGACCGGGCTTGAGGCGGCTGCGATCGAGGCGGGCGTGATCCCCGATCCGCAGAATGCTGATATCACCGGACTCTATACCCGCGATACCGACCGGGTCTGCATCGTGCCATCCGCGAGCGCATACCAGATCGGCGTGTTCGTCGATTACGGCGACGATCAGCATTGCAGCGGCCTTGGTACCGTGTCGCGGGTAGGCGAGACGCTGCACGTCGGGTTTAGCGATGCCGATGGTTGCAGCTTCGATGCTCGTTTCGAAGGTGACCGTGTCGTTTTTCCGGGCACGGTACCGGAGCCATGCCGCAAGCTGTGTTCGCAACGCGCATCGATCGCCGGGCTGACGGTCGATCAGTTGAGCAACTCCGCCGCCGAAGCCGCGACCTTGCGCGATGCGCGCGGGCGTTTGCTGTGCCCGAGCGGGTGAGGCTGGCGGCGCGCTGACGCCGGATCGGCCGCGACGCAATGATAGCGCGCCGCTCGTGGCTCAGTGGCTCTCCTGCGGAAGGTGTGATTCCGGCGTGGCGGGTGTGGCCGGCGCGGTTGGCGTCGGTATTGACACAGGCTTGCGGCGGACGCCGGTAAGGTTGTTCGTAGCCGCCGGGATTGTGGTTGCCGCCGGCGCTTTGTTAACAACCTCCTTGGGGGGAAGCAAAACCTGGGTCTTCATGCACTCGCTCGAATCTGGGCGCTTGAACGTTGCGCAATTCCACAGCGCCTTGTCGTAATGATAGGTTCGATCGCGCATGTAGCTGAACGCCATCGTGTCAATCTGACCGGCATCCAGCGGCATTGCGCCCGGCGTGCGTGCCTTGTCGGTCCAAGCCATCACCTTGCAACGTGGCCGGTCGCCGCACGCTCTGGTCGCGAACAGCGGGTAGGAATCCGGCGGGAGGTGCGGGTCGATGGTGACAAGGAAGGTCTCCGGATCGCCCGGGAGCGGCGAGGGCAGCGCTTCTGGCGCAAGCGCGGCAACGACAGCCTCAACCGTCAACGGCGGCCCGAACACGCCACCACCTTTGTGGGCGTCCGAGTAATACGCCAGCGCGGGGATCACCGGCTCGTCGGGAGACACCGTGCGGTTGAACGCGGGCGGCGTGCCCCACCATCCGCTCCACCGAAAGAATAGATGGGTGTGGACGGCGGCGACCTTGTCGAGGCTGGATTGCCAGTACGGCACCACCCAATCCGTGTGATAATGCGTGGCATAGCCGACCGCGCCATACACCTGACCGCCCAAGGACTTCGCCGCCTGCGCGCGGGCGCGCGCCCATTGCTCCGGTCGCCAGCCGTGGCGTGTCAGCGCGCCGTCACAGGTGAAGGTGAACTGACAGCCGGTGGACCGCTCCGAGCCTTGGAACACCACGCCGCAGATCGTCTTGGGAAACGCGGGGTGACGAACGCGGTTGATGATGACCTGACCGACCGCGCGCTGGCCTTCGTTATCGTCACCCGCTTCGTACAGCATCGCGGCGGCCATGCAGTCGGTCGCGCGAGCCTGCTCGTCGAGCGTGCCGGACAGGTGGAAGGGTCGAGCCGCAGGGTTTGGATCGGTCGAGAACGGAACCCCCGCGTTGTACGCGCGCGCGTCGCTTGGGGCGAGATCCTGAAAGGTGACTGGCTCGACCGGCGGCAGCTCCGCCTTTGGCACGACATGGCGGTGCGGCGCGCGAACGATATGTCCGTGCACGACGACGACTCGCGGCCCGAAATGAACCAGCAAAGCCGGCGCGGCAATCGCCACGATTGCGATGACGAGCAGGATGATGCGCAACGCGAGATCGTTAGGCCGATGCACTGCTGATACCGTCCCGCCAAGGAAACGCCGAACAGGGCGCAAAAGGAAATTTAGGGGCACGGCGGATTAAAAAGCGGGCAGGAGGCGAACGAGGAGGCGCATGGCGCCCGATGCGCCAACCGACCGCCTTCGGTCAACCTTTCGCGTGCCCCGCGACGGGAACCGTAGAAGGCCGGGCGACCGTCCCGATCGGGTCGGCCGCCTGCGCAAGCTAAGTTGGTTTACGATTCGGGAAGGAAGTCCGGCACGGACAGGTAACGCTCGCCAGTGTCGTAGTTGAAGCCGAGCACGCGCACGTCGTCGGGCAGATCAGGCAGTTTCTGCAGGATCGCGGCCAATGTCGCACCCGATGAAATGCCGACCAACATGCCTTCTTCTGTCGCCGAACGGCGTGCCATGTCCTTGGCGACGGCGGCATCGACCTTGATTGCGCCATCAATCGCCTGCGTATGGAGATTGGCCGGTACGAAGCCCGCGCCGATGCCCTGGATCGGGTGCGGCCCGGGCTGCCCGCCCGAAATGACCGGTGACGCATCCGGCTCGACCGCGAACACCTTGAGGTTCGGCCACACCTTCTTCAGCGTTTCCGCCACGCCGGTGATATGGCCACCGGTGCCGACCCCGGTGATGATGACGTCGATCGGCGAATCGGCGAAATCGTTGAGAATCTCCTGCGATGTCGTGCGGACATGGACGTCGATGTTGGCGGCATTCTCGAACTGCTGCGGCATCCATGCGCCGGGCGTCTGCGACACGATCTCGAGCGCGCGTTCGATCGCACCCTTCATGCCCTTCTCACGCGGCGTCAGGTCGAAGCTCGCGCCGTAGGCCAGCATCAGCCGTCTGCGTTCGATCGACATGCTTTCCGGCATGACGAGGATCAGTTTGTAACCTTTCACCGCCGCGACCATGGCAAGGCCGACGCCGGTGTTGCCGCTGGTCGGCTCGACGATGGTGCCGCCGGGCGTGAGCAGGCCGTCTCGCTCGGCCGCCTCGATCATGGCGAGCGCGATCCGGTCCTTGATCGATCCGCCGGGGTTCGAACGCTCGGACTTGATCCATACTTCCTGCCCCGGAAACAGCCGCTGCAACCGGATGTGCGGGGTGTTGCCGATCGTTTCGAGGATCGTGTTGGCTTTCATGCTTTGGCCTCCATCTCAAGGTCTGCCGCGTCCTGAAGCGACTTGGGCGGTTCGAATGTCTTGGCGTTGCGAATGCTGGGGAAGAGATAGGTCCACAGGATCGTCACTACAATCGCACCGCCGCCGCCGATCAGCACCGCGCCAACAGGTCCTAGCGCGGCGGCGAGGAAGCCCGACTCGGCCTCGCCCAGTTCGTTCGAGGCGGATATGGTAAGCTGCGACACCGCGCCCACCCGACCGCGCTTGTCGTCCGGCGTGTAGAGCTGGATGAGCGAGGAGCGGATATAGACCGAGAACATGTCAGACGCACCCGCCAGTACCAGCGCACCGAGGCTGAGCGGCATCCAGGTCGACAGGCCAAAGATCACGGTCGCGGTGCCATACACCAACACCGCGCCAAGCATCTTGACGCCGACGTTAGCCTTGATCGGCCGGAACGAGAAGAACACCGCCACCACCATTGCGCCGATCGCCGGCGCGCCGACCAGCATGCTCAGCCCCTGCGGCCCGACCTTTAGGATATCGTGCGCGTAGATCGGCATCAGCGCGCTGGTGCCGGCGAGGAACACCGCGAACAGGTCGAGCGTGATCGCGCCGAGCACGAGCTTGTTCTGCCCGACATAGGCCAAACCATCGATAATCTGCTTGATCGGATGATCCTTGCTGATCGCGATGGTGCGCGGCACCTTGCCGATCAGCAGCATGCAGACCAGTGCCAGCCCGAACAGCGCAGTCGAAAGGAAGTACGCGCCCGACGGCGCAAGTGAATAGGCGAACCCACCGATCGCCGGGCCGATGATCGCACCGACCTGCCATGACGTCGAGGACAGCGCGATGGCGGTCGGCAGCGATTCGCGTGGTACCAGATTGGGCGCGAGCGCGCCGAACGCCGGCCCGGCAAACGCACGACCGATGCCGAGCAGCACCGCGACCGAGAAGATCACCGGCAGCGAAATCCACCCCTCCACGGTCGAGATCGCGAGGATCGCCGCGCACAGCACCTGGAGCGACAAGGTGACGCGGGTGATCATCCGCCGGTCGAACCGGTCCGCCACCAGCCCGGTGATTGGCGTGGAGATGAACAGCGGCAGGAACTGCAGCAACCCGATCAGCCCGAGCTGCGCCGCCGACGCGCTTGGCGTCATGGTTGCCCGCGCGATCGTATAGGTCTGCCAGCCGATCACCACGATCATGCCGTTCTGCGCTAGCGTCATGCAGAAGCGTGCCGCCCAGTACGCTCGGAAATTGGCGATGCGCAGCGGGTGGATGGAAGGGGCGGTTGCGGGGGGCGATTGGGCCATCGGGTGTGGCTTTAGGCCCGGCCGCCCGTTCCGGGCAATCGACGATTTACCGCCACGTGGAAAACACGCCGACAAGACCGCGCACGCACCCTGCGCAAGCGATCGTACCGAAAACGAATGCTGACACCGGGCGCGGGACCGTTGATGTTTTCCCCGCAACCCGCCTATAGCGGCCCGCAGCGTACCCGAGGACAAAGAGGTTTCGATCACGTGGCCAAAGCCCCAGCGACCAGAACAGCCGAGCCGCCCGCATCCAATCGCGAGCGCCCCAACGAGCCGACGCCGTTTGCGGCATCGAAGGAAGAACTGCTCGATTTCTACAAGCAGATGCTGCTCATTCGCCGCTTCGAGGAAAAGGCGGGGCAGTTGTACGGCCTCGGTTTCATCGGCGGCTTCTGCCATCTGTATATCGGCCAGGAAGCGGTCGCGGTCGGCCTCCAGTCCGCGCTGGACGGCGAGAAGGACTCGGTCATCACCGGGTATCGCGATCACGGCCACATGCTCGCTTACGGTATTGATCCCAAGGTCATCATGGCCGAGCTGACCGGCCGCGCCGCCGGCATCTCGAAGGGCAAGGGCGGCTCGATGCACATGTTCTCGACCGAGAAGAAGTTCTACGGCGGGCATGGCATCGTCGGCGCGCAGGTATCGCTCGGCGCGGGCCTCGCCTTCAAGCACAAGTACAGCGGCGACGGTGGCGTGGCGGTGTCGTACTTCGGCGATGGTGCTGCCAACCAGGGCCAGGTCTACGAATCGTTCAACATGGCCGAGCTGTGGAAGCTCCCGATCATCTTCGTGATCGAGAACAATCAGTATGCGATGGGCACCAGCGTCGGTCGCTCATCGTCGGAAGACCAGTTCTACAAGCGCGGAGAAAGCTTCCGCATCCCCGGCATCCAGGTCGACGGCATGGACGTGCTGGCCTGCCGCGGCGCCGCGGAGGAAGCGCTGGCGTGGGTCCGCGCTGGCAAGGGTCCGATCATCCTCGAGATGAAGACCTATCGCTACCGTGGCCACTCAATGTCCGATCCGGCCAAATACCGCAGCCGTGACGAAGTGCAGGCGGTGCGGGACAAGTCCGACCCGATCGAGCACGTCAAAAAGCTGCTCGAGGAGCAGGGCGTGGTCGAGGACGAGCTGAAGACGATCGAACAGGCGATCCGCAAGACGGTCAACGAAGCCGCCGACTTCGCCGAACAGACGCCCGAGCCGGATCCGGCCGAATTGTACACCGACGTGCTGGTGGAGCGCTACTGAGATGCCGATCGAGATCAAGATGCCCGCGCTTTCCCCGACGATGGAGGAAGGCACGCTCGCCAAGTGGCTCATCAAGGAAGGCGACACCGTCAAGTCCGGCGACATCATGGCCGAGATCGAGACCGACAAGGCGACGATGGAGTTCGAGGCGGTCGATGAAGGCACCGTCGGCAAGATCGTGGTCGCGGAAGGGTCCGAAGGCGTGAAGGTCGGCACCGTCATCGCCACGCTGCTCGCCGAGGGCGAGGAAGCCGGCGCGGAACCCGCCCCCGCCAAGACCGAGGAAGCCGCCGAAAGCGCCGCCCCCGACGCGCCCAAGGGCGAGGCCGAGGTCGGCGCCAGCCCGGCCCAGGACAAGGTCGATACCGGCGCGCGCCAGATGTTCGAGGCGGCGAAGAACGACGCGCAGGTCGCCGATCCGGCGATCCCCGAAGGCACCGAAATGGTCCGCACCACCGTTCGCGAAGCCTTGCGCGACGCGATGGCCGAGGAGATGCGCAGCGACGACCGCGTGTTCGTGATGGGTGAGGAAGTCGCGCAATATCAGGGCGCGTACAAGGTCACGCAGGGGCTGCTCGACGAGTTCGGCGAGCGTCGCGTGATCGACACGCCGATCACCGAATACGGCTTTGCCGGTATCGGCACCGGCGCGGCGATGGGTGGTTTGAAGCCGATCGTCGAGTTCATGACGTTCAACTTCGCGATGCAGGCGATCGACCACATCATCAACTCGGCGGCGAAAACCAACTACATGTCCGGCGGCCAGATGCGCTGCCCGATCGTGTTCCGTGGTCCCAACGGTGCGGCCAGTCGCGTCGGCGCGCAGCACTCGCAGAACTATGGCCCGTGGTACGCAAGCGTCCCCGGCCTGATCGTGATCGCGCCGTATGACGCGGCGGACGCGAAGGGCCTGCTCAAGGCGGCGATCCGTACCGAGGATCCGGTCGTGTTCCTCGAGAACGAACTGCTCTACGGCCGTTCGTTCGACGTACCCAAGCTCGACGATTACGTGCTGCCGATCGGCAAGGCACGCATCATGAAGCCTGGCAAGGACGTCACCATCGTCAGCTACTCGATCGGCGTGGGCCTCGCGCTCGAAGCCGCCGAGACGTTGGCGGGCGAGGGCATCGATGCCGAAGTGATCGATCTGCGTACGTTGCGCCCGCTCGACACGCAGACGGTGCTGAAGAGCGTCGCCAAGACCAACCGCCTCGTCGTGGTGGAAGAGGGCTGGGCAACCTGCTCGATCGCGTCGGAAATCAGCGCAGTGGTGATGGAGCAGGGCTTCGATGATCTCGACGCTCCCGTCATCCGCGTCGCCAACGAAGACGTGCCGCTGCCCTATGCGGCCAATCTCGAAAAGCTCGCGCTCATCACCGCTGACAAGATCGTCACTGCGGTGAAGAAGGTGACCTACCGCTGATCGGGAGAGGGCGGGGCCGTGAGGCTCCGCCCTTTCGCCGCCAACGTGCGGTAAAGGTGGCGTTTGCCAGTACGTCCGCCTCGTTCCTCAAGACGTAGACGTCGCTGCCAGACCTTGTGCTGGTTGGACGTTGACCGCTTCACTCCTGAAGGACAAGGGAGGCATGGTCGCGCACGACGAAACACGCACTGTAGTTGCTGTCCTGCGGCGTACTCAGCCACGCGCCGACCGAGGGCTTGGTGCGATAGTTGATCGCCAGGTACATAACGCCAGCCCACCCGAAGTATCGAGCGGCCCGCTGTTCCGCTTATCATCGAACAGCAGGCAGCCCAGCAGACCGGCCGTATCGACTACGAACATTGCGTCTGTATCCGCCACGTCGTGACGCGGTTGGCAGGTGCCCGCAAGGGAAGTGCGCGTAACCGCGACCGTCTTCATTACCGGCAAAGCCAGCGTTCAACGGCAGGCCAATAACGTCGAGCGACATAAACGGGCCGATAGCCTATGGACCGGGCCGCATACCGCCGGGTAGGGCGCTGCAGATGCAGGACGACCCGGAGCGCGCGCTCGCGCTGAACTATGCCCCAACGGGGGCTCGCGATGGACTGCACGCGCTGTTCGCGCTTGACGACACGTTTGCGCATGTTCTCCGCACCACCACCGAGCCGATCATCGGCCAGATGCGCCTGGCCTGGTGGCATGATGCGCTGCAACGGCTGGACGCTGCCGCGCCACCCGCGCAGCCGGTGCTACAGGCGCTTGCGGACGCGGTGGTGCCGCGCGGCGTCGCGGGGCATACGCTCGCCGAACTGGTCATCGGTTGGGAGGCGCTGATCGAGGTCGACGCCGTGGACGCGGCGGCGATGTCGGCGCATGCCGAAGGGCGTGGGGCGGCATTGTTCACGGCGGCCGCGTTGCTGCTTGACCGGTCGGACGGACGCGTCGCGGCGGCGGGGCGGGGTTGGGCGCTGGCCGATCTGTCGCGGCATCTCCGCTCACGCGAGGCGGCAACGCAGGCCCGAATGCTGGCAGCGGCCGCGTTGGACGAGGCGCTTGTGGGAGCGTGGCCGGCAACGCTGCGTTCGCTCGGCGCACTGGCGCTGATCGCGCGGATGAACCTTGCGGTGTCGGATAACATGCCGATCCCCGCCGGTGCGCCGCGCCGCGTCGCCCGCTTGATGTTGCATCGATTGACTGGTCGCTGAGCCTTTCGCCGGGGCTGAGACCGGGATAGCGTCGCTTCGACAAGGCAGAGGGGGATTCGGGCAACATGTGGAGATCTGTGGCGGGTGGGCTGGCAGCATTATTACTGCTGGCGGCGGGGTTCATTTATTTCACCGGGCGCGGCGGTGTTGCGGGGCTACCGCTGGCGGCGGTTCAGGCGGCACCGGCAAGCCAGGCCGATGCGCCGCTGCCCGACACCGTGCCCGAGGCAAGCGAGAAGACGCGCGAGCAGAAGCGCCTGTCGCGCTACGACAAGGATCATGACGGCAGCGTCACGCGCGAGGAGTATCTCGCATCGCGGCGTAAGGCGTTCGCCAAGCTCGACGTGAACCATGACGGTCAGTTGTCGTTCGACGAATGGGCGGCGAAGACCGAAGCCAAGTTCGCCGCCGCCGATATCGACAAGTCCGGCGCGATGAACGCGGCGGAGTTCGCCACCACCGCACCGAAGCGCAAGTCCAAAGTGCGCGCGCGTTGCCCGGAAAACCAGCAGACCGCGCCCGCCAAGGATGAGGAGAGCTAAGGAACGGTGCGCTGGCGGCGGACCGTCCTGGGTTCATCGTTCAGGCTTCAACCGGCCGTCGCGAGCCAGCCCTGCATCGCCGTACGCGCACGGTCGGTGTACATTTTCTTGCGGTCGGCCTTCTTGGTTCGACCGGGGATCGGCGGCATCAGCCCGAAATTGACGTTCATCGGCTGATAGGTCTCCGCCACCGCCGCGCCGGTGATGTGGTGAAGCAGCGCGCCGAGTGCGGTCTCGATCGGCGGCGCCTCAAGCGTTTCTCCACGGAGTTCCGCGATTGCGAAGCGCCCGGCCATCAGCCCGACCGCCGCGCTCTCGACATAGCCCTCGCAGCCGGTGATCTGCCCGGCGAAGCGGATATTCGGGCGGTTTTTCAGCCGCAGCGTCGGATCGAGCAGTTCGGGCGAGCGCAGGAAGGTGTTGCGGTGCAGCCCGCCCAGCCGCGCGAACTCGGCATTTTCCAGACCTGGAATGGTGCGGAACAGCCGCACCTGCTCGGCATGTTTCAGCTTGGTCTGAAAGCCGACGATGTTCCACAAAGTGCCCTGCGCATTGTCCTGTCGAAGCTGCACCACCGCATGCGGCCAGCGCCCGGTACGCGGATCGTCAAGCCCGACCGGCTTCATCGGCCCGAACCGCAACGTGTCGAGCCCCCGCTCGGCCATTACCTCGATTGGCATGCAGCCTTCGAAATAGGGGGTGTCGCGCTCCCAGTCCTTGAACTCGGTTTTTTCGCCACCGATCAGCCCGGCATGGAAAGCCTCGTACTGCTCGCGGTTCATCGCGCAATTGATGTAATCCTTGCCCTCACCTTTGTTCCAGCGCGATTGGAACCAGGCGGTCTCCATATCGACGCTGTCGAAGTGGACGATCGGCGCGATCGCGTCGAAGAACGCGAGTGCGTCCGCGCCCGTTGCGCCGGCGATGTTGGTGGCCAGGCCGGACGCCGTGAGCGGACCCGTTGCAATGATCGTGGGGCCATCCGCCGGCAGGGCATCGACCCGTTCGCGCACGATCGTGATGTTGGGGTGTTGCGTCAGCGCAGCGGTAACGCCTGCGGAGAAGCGATCGCGATCGACCGCGAGCGCCGAACCGGCAGGCACCTTGTGGACGTCCGCCTCCCGCAGGATCACCGAGCCGAGCCCGCGCATTTCGGCGTGGAGCAGCCCGACGGCATTGCTCTCCGCATCGTCCGAACGGAAGCTGTTGGAGCAGACCAGTTCGGCCAGACCGTCGGTGTGGTGGGCAGGCGTTGCCTCGCCGGTGCCGCGCATTTCCGAAAGCTTGACCCGGAAGCCTGCCTCGGCGAGTTGCCATGCCGCTTCAGAACCGGCGAGGCCGCCGCCGATGATGTGAATGTCGTGTGTCATGCGGAGCCGATAGCGCGTCCGGCGTGATCTGACAAAGCCGCGCGCTTGACCGCCGGTTGGACCCGCGCGATCAAGTGGCATGCCTCGCCATTCCATGACCCAGCACAGCCGCGTGTTGCTCGCCAGCCTGACCGGCACCACGGTCGAGTTCTACGATTTCTACATCTATGCGACCGCCGCTTCGCTGGTGTTCGGGCCGCTGTTTTTCCCGGCGGCGGACAAGTCGGTTCAATTGTTGTCCTCCTATGCGGTGTTCGGGGTCGCGTTCATCGCACGACCGGTCGGGGCGGCGCTGTTCGGACACTTCGGAGACCGGATCGGGCGCAAGTCGACTCTGGTCGCCAGCCTGATGCTGATGGGCGGATCGACCGTGGCGATCGCGTTCCTGCCGACCTATGCACAGATCGGCTGGACCGCGCCCGCGATCCTGTGCGTATTGCGGTTCGGGCAGGGGCTCGGGCTTGGGGGCGAATGGGGCGGGGCGTCCTTGCTCGCGGTGGAGAATGCGCCGAAGGGTTGGGAGATGCGCTATGGCATGTTCCCGCCGCTGGGCGCGCCGGTCGGATTTGTGGCTGCGAACGGCTTTTACCTGATCCTCGGAAGTGTCTTGAGCGATGAGCAGTTCCTCGCCTGGGGTTGGCGCCTTCCGTTCCTGACCAGTGCGGTGCTGGTGCTGCTGGGGCTGTGGGTCCGCCTCAAGCTGACCGAGACGCCCGCGTTTCTGGAGGCGGAGGCGCACGATGCCATACCGCCGGTGCCGTTCGCGGAACTGCTGAGCGATCATCTCTGGCCGGTGCTGGCGGCGACCTTCTGCGTGGTGGCGTGCTACGCGCTCTTCTATCTCGGCACCGCCTTCGCGCTTGGCTATGGTACCAGTGTGCAGGGACATGGCCGGCAGGAATATCTCGCAATCGAGATGGCGGCGGTACTGTTCCTCGCCATCGGCGTGATCGTGGCGGGCGTGCTGTCCGACTGGTACGGTGTGCGGCGGATGATGGGCTTCGGCTTCCTTGGCTGCATCGTCGCCGGATTGACGATGGCTCCCGGGCTGGGCGCGGCCTCTCTGTTTGGCGTGTGGCTGTGGCTGGCCGCATCATTGTTCGTGATGGGCTTCACCTACGGGCCACTTGGCGGGTTCATTCCCGATCTGTTTCCCGCCGGGGTGCGCTATACCGGCGTAAGCCTTGCGTTCAGCATGGGCGGCATCATCGGGGGGGCGCTTACGCCGATGGGAGCGTCTGCGCTGGCGAGGGCAGATGGTTTGTGGGCCGTGGGAATTCTGCTGGTCGCGGCCGGAGTACTGAGCCTGATCGGCCTGGCGATGTCGCGCCGGGTGCTCTGATAACAGCGAAGCGAGGTCTCGGACTGCCGGTCGGATGTCAGACATCGCCGGCTGCTATGCACAATTGCGGCGACAGCAGGCTGTCCGGCAAGCGCTTCGTCAAGCCTGACCGCGCCGCAGCAGCGTGATGCGTCCCTTGCCGTATACCCGTGCCGCATCCTCGACAAAACCGGCAACCTCAAGCGGCTCGCGTTTGGCGGTTTCCACGCTGATGATCGTCGCATCGCTGACCCAGCCGAGCCGCGCGAGCTTGTCGAGCGCCACCGCGCCTGCGCCGCTATCGTAAGGCGGGTCCATCAGGATCACGTCGAGCGGCACCGCCGCCGGCCCGAGCGCAAGCACCGACTGCGCTCGCACGTCCGCCTTCGCACCGAGTTTCGCGATGTTGGTGCGCAGCGCGTCCAGTGCTGGCTTGTCCTGCTCGACGAACAGGCACGAGGCCGCGCCACGCGATAGCGCCTCCAGCCCGAGCGCGCCCGACCCCGCGAACAGATCTGCGACTGCCAGCCCCTCGAAACTGCCGAGGCGACTCGTCAGCATCGAGAACAACGCCTCGCGAACGCGGTCGGCAGTGGGGCGGGTGGCTTCCCCCTTGGGGGCGATGAGCGCGCGGCCGCGCCATTCTCCAGCGATGATGCGCATTATTTACGGGTCCGTGGCGGGCGGGGTTTGGACGGGCGGGCAGGGCCGCGCGGTGGGTCGGAGCGATCGGCGGGTGCACCGTCTCGCTTCGGACGTGGATCGGTCGCGGTGCGGCGTGCACGCGACGTGCCTTCGCCGCGCGCGGGTGCTGCCGCGCCCGCCTTCGGCTTGGCGTCGTAGAACCGCTTCGGCTTGACCGGTGCCGCAGTCGCGGCGCGATCCTCGGCCGGTCGGCTATCCCGCGGCGACCAGCCCTCTTCACGCGTCGGCGAGGCGGCCCGTCGCAGCGCGGGTTTATGTGCGTTGCGTGGCACGTCGGATGCGGCCCCGGCCCGAGGTTTTCTCGCATCGCGGGAAGGCCGCGCATCGGCAAAGGCAGCACGGTCAGCCTTGGCGGCGGTTTCGCGGGTGATGCGCGGCGCAGCGGCCGCACGCGGTCTGGCTGGCGCGGGGCGATCATCGCGGACGACGCGCGGCGTGTCGCGGCTGTCGTCCCGTTCGATACGAAGCGGTTCGGACGCGCGCGCCCGTGCCGGCTGCGGCAGATCGAGGCGGGTCGGATTTTTGCGGAACGACGCGACGTCGTGCCCGCGAACCTCGCCCACCGCCCCCGGCGCAAGGTCGCCCAGCACGAACGGACCGTAGCGGGTGCGGATCAGCCGCGAGACACGCAGGCCAAGATAATCGAGCACGCGGCGCACTTCACGGTTCTTGCCTTCAGTCAGGATCATCTCGATCCAGACGTTGGCGCCCGTGCGCCGCTCCAGATTGGCGTCGATCGAGCCGTAGCGAACGCCTTCGATCTCGACGCCGTGGATCAGATCCTCAAGCTGCTGTTGCGTGATCGGGCCGTATGCCCGCGCACGATAGGCGCGCTGTACGCCGGTTGCCGGCAGTTCGAGCTGACGCTTCAGCTCGCCGTCAGTGGTCAGCAGCAGCAGGCCTTCGGTGGCGAGATCGAGCCGCCCGACCGGCATGACACGCGGCAGGCTCTGCGGCAGGCGGTCGTAGATCGTCAGCCGCCCGGCAGGATCGCGCTCGGTCACGAGCAGGCCCGGCGGCTTGTGATACAGGAACAGCCGCGCGGGTGCCGCCGCCTCAACCGGAGCGCCGTCGACGGTGACACCGTCCAGCGAGGCAAGGATGGTGGCGGGCGTGTCGATCACGGTGCCGTCGAGCGCGACCCGACCATCGGCGATCATGCGTTCGATCTCGCGGCGCGAGGCGATGCCGGCGCGGGCGAGCAGTTTGGCGATGCGCTGCGGCGCGCCGGCGGCTGAGGTGGGGGTAGGGCGTTGCACCGCGACCCCATAGCGAATTTCGCATCATCCGCGCGTAAAATTTCGTGAGACCCTTTCTGTTGCCGCGCGTTAAGAGACGGATGCGTAACGAGGGCGCGCATCGTGGGCGGCGATGCAGCCAGGAAAGCGGGTGGACCGATCATGCTGTTCGGAAAGAAGAAGCGGCGGATCTGTCGGTTGCTCATCGTCGAGGACGAGCCGCTGGTCGCGTTCGATACCGAACATTTCCTGCGCGAGGCGGAATATGAGATCGTCGCGACGGTCGACCGGGTCGCTGACGCTCTGGCAGTGTTACGCCGGCCAGAGGGGGTCGATCTGGTGCTGGTCGATGTTCGGCTATCCGATGGTAGCGGCATCGACGTGGCGCGCGCGGCGCATGATGCGGGTGTGCCCGCGATGTTCGTCACCGGGCAGTGCCCCGCCGGCGGGCGCGAAGTCGCCGCCGGCTGTCTTGCCAAGCCGTATTCGCCACGTGATCTGCTTGCCGCGATCAGCGTGGTCGAGGCAATGCTGGACGGCAAGCCACCCAAGCGTACGCCAGCCGGTTTCACGCTGTTCGCACGGCCGGCGTAAAGCTGCGTTCTGCTCCCCACCCAGTCGCCCGTTGCCCTGATCGCCGCTGCCGCCTAGACCTGCCGCATCGGCGCACATTCGCGCCAGGGGGTGAAGGTTGGCGGTTACACGACCCAAGGGCATGCGGCTGTTCGTCGCTGCATTACGCACACGCAAATCGGCGTCGATGCTGGCGCTGGGCTTCTCCTCGGGATTGCCGTTCGCGCTTCTGATCGGAACGCTGAACGCATGGCTGGGCGAGGTCGGCATCGCGCTGGCGACGATCGGCGTGCTGTCGTGGATCGGCCTCGCCACCGCGTTCAAGTTCCTGTGGTCGCCGCTGGTTGACCGCGTGCGCTTGCCGTTGCTCGGCCGACTTGGCCGGCGCAAGGGCTGGATCGTGCTGTGTCAGGCGCTGATCGTCGTCGCGTTGATCGGGCTGGTGGTGACCGATCCGACCCTCGACATCGGCCGCTTTGCCGCCTTCGCGTTTTTGGGCGCGGTCAGTTTCGCGACGCAGGATATCGCGATCGACGGCTGGCGGATCGACGTTGCCGATGATGACACACCGGTCGAGCTGCTGTCAGCGATCAACCAGCTAGGTTACCGGGTGGCGAGCATCGTCGGCGGCGCGGTTGCGCTCTACATGGCGTCGCGGATGTCGTGGCCGACCGTCTATGCCGTGATGGCAGGGGTAATGGCGGTGTTGATACTGTTCGCACTCGCCGCACCCGACACGCAGCGTCCGCCCGATATCGCGGTGAGTGCGCTTGCCGCGCCGGGTGAAGTGCGGCCGGGCCTGCGCGCCGTCGCGTTAGCAATCGTCGGCGCAAGCTGGACGTGGGCGATCGTGACTCTGGTCAGGTTCATGGTGTCGATGCTGGCGGAGACACCGCCCGGCGCGCCGAGGCCATCACCCGGCGACTTCCTCAAATATTATGGTCCGGCGATCGTCGTGGCGACGGTGCTTGTGCCCCTGGCCGTGGCGGGCTGGATCAATTGGCTGAAGGCGCGCGGACGTGGCGTGCAGACCGTCGCGGATACCGGTACCTCGGCGATGCGGACTGCGGGGAATCACCTGTACGGCGCGCTGATCGCACCGCTTGCCGACTTGGCGCAGCGGCTCGGCTGGGGTGTGCTGATCGTGATCGGACTGATCCTCACCTATGCCTTGTGCTACAACGTCTGGGCCTCGTTCGCCTATCCGTTCTACCTAGACTATATGCACTATACCAAGGATGAGGTCGCGTTCGCGTCGAAGCTGTTCGGCATCATCATGTCGATCCTCGGCGTCAGCCTGGGCGGCTATCTCTTCGTCAGGATCGGACGCTTCCCGACCGTGTTGATCGGTGCGATCCTGCCGATCTTCGGCAACTTCCTGTATGCGGATCTTGCCGACGGCGCCCCATATATCGATCTGGTGCTGGGCACGCTGCGGCTGGATCATCTCGCCATTGCGCTTGGCAGCGACGCGCGGATGGCGCGGCTGTTGCTGACGATCTGTTACGAGAATATCTCGACGGGTCTCGCGCTCGCCGTATTCGTCGCCTACCTCTCCAGCATCGTCAGCAAGCAGTTCGCCGCCGTGCAATATGCGGTGCTGTCATCGCTCACCTTCCTGATCGGATCGCTCGGCCGCGGCGTCGCTGGCGAGATGTTTGACACGCTCGGCTATGCGACGGTGTTCCGCTACGTGGCGGCGGTGGGGCTGCTGGCGATCGTGTTCGTGTTGTTGGAATGGTGGCGTGCGTCGCGCGTGAGCGCAACGGCGGAACTGGGCGGCACCGGCGACGCGGCGTGATGGACTGGGTGTATTTCCTGGTCCGCTTGTCGCTTGGCGATTGCCTAGCGACAAGCGGATGAGTGGGATGGGTCCGGCGTGATGTGGCAGCACTTCATCGGTGTCGCCGTCGCGGTGTCGTTTGCGCTTGGCCGGATGATCCTGCGGCGCCGCCGTGTCCACCGGGCTGCGCAGGACAGCGTCCTGTCACAGCGGCCGGTCCGGCCGCCGCTTGGCGATTACCGTGATTCGTAACGGCTAACACGCGCGATCATCCCTCGGCGACGGGATGTCCCGCATCCGCGAACGCGCCGGCCACGGCGGTTGCGCTGGCCAGCAATCCATCGATGTGGCGGACGCCGAGCAGGTCCGACAGCAACAGCGCCGCGGCTGCGGGCTGGCGCTCGGCGCGGGCGATTACCGTCAGCATCGCCACTTCGGCATGGGTGATGCGGGTGAAGCAGCACGGCGCAATCGCGATCGTGACGTTGGTCTGAGTCGCCACATCCGCCATCATCGCGCGCATCAGCATGAGTGGGCGTCGATACGCCTTTCCAAAGACCCGCAGCATCGCATGTGCGGCGATCGCATCGTTCAGGCCGTGCGCGCCCATGCGACGAAACACGAACAGGAACAGTCGAGCATTATCGCATTCGGGCATGTCGTGAAGGGTCAGCGCGCTGGTGGTCGTGGCGATCGTCATCAACTGCTCTCCTACAATGGAAGCAGACTGACCGACCAGCTATTGCGAGTCAATCGCAATTAGTCGAGATGCTCCAGATTGGCGGCGAGCACCGTGCCGGCGAGGTAAAGCGAGCCGAGGATCAACACGATCGGCGGTTCCGCAGGGTCGCCGATCTGCGCGATATCGGCCAGCGCCTGCGGAACGTCGCTTACGGCGTGGGCCGGGATGCCGAGTGAACGGGCGACGCCGGCAAGCGCCATCGGCGCGTGGTGGTCGTGATCGGCCACCGGCACCGCGTGCAGCGTTGTCGCCAGTCCGACGAACGGCGCGAGCAATCCGGCCGGATCCTTGTTCGACAGCATCCCTAGTATGAGGTGGACATCGCCTCGCCCGGCGCCCGGGTGCGCAATCCTCTCCAGCGTGGCGGCGATCGCACCGGCGGCGGCCGGATTGTGCCCCCCGTCGAGCCAAACCTGGCTGCCCGGCGGCAAAAGATCGACGAGCGGACCGGGCGAGAGTCGCTGCATCCGCGCGGGCCACGTCGTGCCGGTGGCGGCGGCATGGATCGCCTCACTCGGTACCGCAAGCGCGTGCTGGTGGCGCAGCATCGCAGTGGCGAGCGCGAGATTGCCGGGTTGGTGCGGTCCTGCCATTTTCGGCAATGGCAGCGCGAGGATGCCGTCGGCATCTTCGTAGACGATCTGATCGCCCGCCTTGTACCGCCATTCCCGCCCAAGCGCGATGATCGTACCGCGAGCCGCCGCCGCGACGCTCGCAATTCTTTCTGTCACGCTTGGCGCATAGGCCATCGTCACCAGCGCAACATCAGGTTTGGCGATCCCGGCCTTTTCGGCGGCGATGTCCTCGGCGGTGTCGCCGAGAAACGCCTGATGATCGATGCCGAGTTGCGCGATGCCGGTCACCACCGGCGCCGGGATCACGTTGGTGGCGTCGAGCCGCCCGCCCAACCCAACCTCGATGATGCAGGCATCGGCCGGTGTCCGTGCAAAGGCAAGGAACGCGCACGCGGTGGTCACTTCGAAGAAACTCGCGCCGATGCCGTCCGGACCATCACCCGCGGCGTCGAGCACTTCGGCGAGCAGGGCGGCAAGCGCGTCGTCCGCGATCAGTCTGCCGGCAACTCGAATCCGTTCGTTGAAGCGGACGAGATGGGGGCTGGTATAGACGTGCGCGGTAAAGCCAGCCGCCTCGATCGCCGATCGCAGGAATGCACAGGTCGAGCCTTTGCCGTTGGTGCCCGCGACGTGGAACACCGGCGGCAGCCGCAGGTGCGGATCGCCGAGCCGTGCGAGCAGCGCCGTGATGCGTTCGAGCCCGAGGATGTCCGTGCCCGGAGACAGCGCCCACAACCGGTCGAGTTGCGCCTGAACGGCGACCGAAGTGGAGGTGGCGTTATCCGGCATCGATCCACTCCTGATCGTTTCTGTGATTCGCGTCGGAGCGCCGCTGGCCTGCACAGGCGCAGGCTAGGCCGCGGCCCTCGCACCCAGGTAATCCACTACGCTCGCCAGCGTTGCGCGCATGTCCTTGCGGTGCTTTACCATGTCGATCATGCCATGTTCGAGCAGATACTCCGCCCGCTGGAACCCCTCGGGCAGCTTCTCGCGGATGGTCTGTTCGATCACACGCTGGCCGGCGAACCCGATCAACGCGCCGGGTTCCGCGATCTGTACGTCGCCGAGCATCGCGTAACTCGCCGTCACGCCGCCGGTGGTGGGATCGGTCAGTACCGCGATATAGGGCAGGCCCGCATCGTGCAGCATCTGGATCGCGACGGTCGCACGTGGCATTTGCATAAGGCTGAGGATGCCTTCCTGCATGCGGGCGCCGCCGGCGGCGGTGAAGATGATGTACGGGCATTTGTCCGCGATCGCCGCCTCCACACCGCGGATGAAGGCTTCGCCGACCGCTAACCCCATCGAGCCGCCCATGAAGGCAAAATCCTGCACGCCAACGACGACCTTCAGCCCTTCGATCTTGCCGCGCGCGGTGGCAAGCGCGTCGGTTTCATCGGTCGCCGCACGCGCGGCCTTGATGCGGTCCGAATAGCGTTTGGTATCGCGGAACTTGAGTGGATCCTCCGGCACCTTGGGCATCGGTAGCATCGTGTAGCCTGTGTCGAGCGTGTACTCGAACCGCAAGTTTGGGCCGATCCGCTCGTGGAAATCGCAATGCGGGCAGACGTGGAGATTTTCCTCCAGTTCCTTCACGAATACCATCTGCCCACAGCCCTTGCACTTGTGCCAGAGGTTGTCGGTGCTCGTATCTTCCTTTTTCGTGACGACGAGCGACAGGGCGTTACGAACGTTGCTGAGCCAACTCATGCTGCGATTTCCTGACGGGCCGAGGCGATGGCGTCGGCGAGGGAGGCGATATAGGCGCGAACCGATTCGGGTGCATGGGCACCGTGTTGCGCCACGATCTCTACGATCGCGGAGCCGACCACGACCGCATCTGCGACCCGCGCGATGGCGGCCGCCTGTTCGGGTGTACGCACGCCGAAGCCGACGGCCACCGGTATGTCTGTTGCCGCCTTCAACCGTGCGACGGCCTGTTCGATGGAAGCCTGCGCGGCCTGTTGCTTGCCGGTGATGCCGGCGACGGAAACATAATACAGGAAGCCGGACGCTCCATCCAACACCTGTGGCAGGCGGGCAGCGTCGGTGGTCGGGGTGGCGAGGCGGATCAGATCGATGCCCGCCGCACGCAGCGCGGGGCCGAGTTCGGCATCTTCCTCGGGTGGGATGTCGACGCAGATCACGCCGCTAACGCCGGCCGCCTTCGCAGCCTGCGCGAACCAGTCTGCGCCGCGCACCGTCATCGGGTTGGCATAACCCATCAGCACCAGCGGGACATGCGGGTGGCGCGCGCGAAAACCGGTTGCGATGGCGAGTACGTCGGCGGTCTTGGTGCCGGCTGCAAAGCTGCGGATGTTGGCCGACTGGATCGCCGCGCCATCGGCCATCGGATCGGTAAACGGCATGCCGAGTTCGATCACGTCCGCACCGCCAGCGACCAGTGCGTCCAGAATAGCGGGCGTGTCGGCCGGCGTCGGATCGCCCGCCGTGACGAACGCGACGAGCGCGGCGCGTCCTTTGGCGAAGGCGGCGGAGAGGATAGTGTCACGCGGAGTCATGTCGCGCGCTTCACCACGAACGCCAGCCGAGTGCAAGCCGACGGTTGGTCAAACGAGCTCGCGCGGCGTCGGCGTTGCAAAGGCGGTTCAGCGTGCTCCTGGCGCTGCTGCCATGCTCTCAAGTGCACGCGGGCCATAGCAGGTGGCGACTGCACCTATCACGGCAATCAGGAACGAACGCAGCTGATCTGGCGCGCCGAGCCACCGCGTCACCATCATCACCGCAGCCGCCGCCGTCAGCGCGAAACATGCTACCACGATCCAACCCAACACCTTCATACCGTCACCTGCGTTCAAGCTCTGAAGAATATCCGTCCGGCATGGGAACCAACGGCTTTCCAGTGCTTTATAGCGCGCTTCTCCAGGCGTGTTTAACGGCTCGTCCCGGTTTCGTGTCAGATCGCCACGCCAAGCGCTTCGGCGACAGTGAAGATGTCTTTGTCGCCACGACCGCACAGGTTGGCGAGGATGATGCTGTCGCGCGGCATCTCGCGTGCGCGCTTTGCTACCGCCGCGATCGCGTGGCTCGGTTCCAGCGCGGGGATGATGCCCTCGGTCCGGCACAGCAACTGGAACGCGTCGAGTGCTTCGGTGTCGGTGATCGAGGTGTATTCCACACGGCCGATCGAATGCAGCCAGCTATGCTCCGGCCCGATGCCGGGATAGTCGAGCCCGGCGGAGATCGAATGCGCCTCGGTGATCTGGCCGTCCTCGTCCTGCAACAGATAGGTCTTGTTGCCATGCAGGATGCCGGGCGCGCCGCCGGCCAGCGAAGCGGCATGCTCCTTGTCGAGGCCACGCCCGGCCGCCTCGACGCCAAGCATCGCCACATCGGCATCATCGAGGAACGGGTGGAACAATCCGATCGCGTTCGACCCGCCACCGATCGCCGCGACGAGCAGATCGGGTAGCCGGTTGATCCGCGACAGCATCTGCGCACGCGCCTCGGTGCCGATCACGCTCTGGAAATCGCGCACCAGTTCTGGATAGGGGTGCGGACCGGCGGCGGTGCCGATGATGTAGAACGTGTCGTGGACGTTAGCGACCCAGTCGCGCAGCCCCTCGTTCATCGCGTCCTTCAGCGAGGCCGAACCGCTGGTGACGGGGCGCACCTCCGCACCGAGTAGTTTCATGCGGAACACGTTCGGCGCCTGCCGCTCGATATCCTTGGCGCCCATGTAGATCACGCATGGCAAGCCGAAACGCGCGCACACCGTCGCAGTGGCGACGCCGTGCTGACCCGCGCCGGTTTCCGCGATGATGCGGCTCTTGCCCATCCGCATCGCCAGCAGGATCTGGCCGATGCAGTTGTTGATCTTGTGCGCGCCGGTATGGTTGAGTTCGTCGCGCTTGAACCAGACCTGCGCGCCGTTACCGTCAGGAGCCGATTCGCGTAGTGCTTCGGTCAGCCGCTCGGCAAAATATAATGGCGAGGGGCGGCCGACGTAATGCTCCAGCAGATCGTCGAACTGTGCCTGAAACGCCGGGTCGGCTTTGGCCGCGCGATAGGCGGTGTCCAGTTCCAGGATCAGCGGCATCAGCGTTTCGGCGACGTAGCGTCCACCGAAAGCGCCGAAATGCCCACGCTCGTCAGGCTGGGTGCGGAAGGAGTTGGGGGCGTTCATGCGCGGTGTTTAGCAGGCTGGGCGGGGGTGCCAAGCCTCGACGGGCCGTCGCCACTGCCGCACCGGACTGATCGCGCGGTAAGACACCGCCACGCCATCGGTCGAGCGGCGCATCTTGAACACGCGCGCGCCCGATGCATAGGCGACGTTCAGCCGGCCGCGGTCTATCCAAGCAACGTTGATCCAGATCGCATCACCCGTCCCGGGGGCAGCGGTACCGTGGTTCGAGTCGGCGACGAACACTTCTTGAGCAGCACTCTGCGCCTGTCGTGCGTGACCCACTCTGAGCGTCGTGACGAAATCGGTTGTCGCTCCACAGTTTCGCACTTCGACGACGGCGTATCGGTCGGTTCCAGCCTCGCGGACAACGTGTACGACCTGAGACGAGCAGAACGGCTCATCGTGGCATGCTGCCAGCAGCACTGCCACCAACATCGCACATCGCCGGGTCAGCGTATGCCGACGGCCTTCAGAAACGCTGCGATCTTCGCCGGGTCTTTGACCCCGGGCGCATTTTCCACTCCGGACGACACGTCCACCAACGTCGCGCCCGTTCTCGTGATCGCCTCGCGAACGTTGGCGGAGTCGAGGCCTCCCGACAGAGCCCAGGGCAACGGGTGACGGAAGCCGTCGAGCAGCGTCCAGTCGAAACGCACCCCCATGCCGCCGGGCAGCGCCGCGCCCGGCGGGGTCTTCGCATCATACAGGATACGGTGCGCTGCCCCTGTGTAGCTGGCGGCGCTGTCGAGATCGGCGCGGGTGCGAACCGCAACTGCGGCCCAGACCTCACGAGCTGTTTTCGCCCGGATCGCGGCGGCGCGGGCGGGCGCGACCTTGTGGAGTTGCAGCACGTCGAGTTGTCCGGCGTGGAGCGCGGACTCGACCAAGGCGTCGTCGGGATCGACGAAGACGCCGACACGCGCGACGTGCGGTGGCACACGCGCTGCCAGTTCGGCAGCACGCTCGCGCATCAGGTTGCGCGGTGAGGGTGCGAAGAATACGAAACCGACATGGCTCGCGCCGCCAGCGATCGCGGCGTTCAGCGTATCAGCAGTCGAAAGGCCGCAAATCTTGGCGGTTACCGGCATGAGTACAGCCTATCTCGAGTGGCATCAAAAGCGACGGTGGAAGGACGATTTCGGTCGCCCAAGCGGCACCATCGCCAGCTATACAAAAGCAACGCCGCTCAGAGCGGCTTCGCCAATACTGCCATGAACAACGGCGGCTCCACCGCAATCGGAAAGTCACGGCGCTCGCCGGTCCGCGCATAGCCGCGCCGCTCATAATAGCCGATAAGCTCGGCACGGTTTTCGATAACGGTCATCTCTATCCGAACCGCACCGAAGGCGTCGCGTGCATGGCCTTCGGCGGCTGCGATCAATTGCCTGCCCAGGCCAGCAGCCTGCAAACGCGGCTCGATGCACAGCAGGCCCAGATATGCGGTGCCGCCGCCATGATCGCTGACCTGAACGCAGCCGATCGGTGCATCCTCATCAAATGCGATCAGTAGCTTCATTGCCCGGTCGGCGACGATCGCCTGTAACGTGGGCAGGTCGGTGCGTTGGCCGTCGAGCAGATCGGCTTCGTGCGTCCAGCCGACGCGCGCCTCTTCACCACGATAAGCGCGCTCGATAATAGGGTGCAGACGGGTCAGATCGTCCGCACGACCCGCACGGATTTCGATGTTCACCATGTCATTCTACGCATCAGAGCGTTGCGCCGATCGCGCGGGCGGCGGCGTCGGGGTCGTCCGCATTGGTGATCGGTCGACCAACCACCAGGATCGAAGCACCGGCGTCAAGTGCGGCACGCGGTGTAACGACGCGCTTCTGGTCGCCGGCTTCGCCGTTGGCGAGCCGCACCCCCGGCACGACGACAAACCCTTTCGGCCACAGCTTGTGCACGGCCGCGACTTCTTCGCCCGAACACACCACCCCGTCGACCCCGGCCTCGCAGGCGAGTTCGGTCAGTCGCAGCACCTGCGCGCGTGGTTCGTTCGCGCAGCCGATCGCGTTCAGATCGCCGGCATCGAGGCTGGTCAGCGTCGTTACCGCGACGACTTTGGTACCGAGTGGCGCCGCAGCCTTTGCGTCCTCCAGCATCGCGCGTCCGCCGGCCGCATGCACGGTCAGGATCGCGGGGTCGAGCCCGCGCAACGCCTGTATTGCCTTGGCGACGGTGTTGGGGATGTCGTGCAGCTTCAGATCGAGAAAGATCGGCAGGCCGAGATCATGCATCTCCATGACGCCGTGGCGGCCGTTCGCCATGAAGAATTCAAGGCCCAGTTTGATACCGCCGACATGATGGCGCACCCGCTGCGCAATGGCCTTGGCGCGCGCCATGTCGGGAGTGTCGAGCGCAACGAAGATCCGGTTGGTCATGCTTGCGTCTCCGGCGTTTCCGCGGCGATGGCGATGGCGATGGCGACCGGTGCCGCGTCAGCCGCAAGCGGCGTTCCAATCATCGGCGCGGGTGCGATCACGTCGCGAAGGGTTCCGATGGTCCGCTCGGACGTCGCCAACCGGCTGCGCAGGCGCCAACGGACCGCATGGTGGTAGGCGAGCATCGGCAGCAGACCGCACAGGAACACGATCAGCAGCAGCAGCGGCAGGTTGATCTCCGCGATCAACCCTCCCCACAGATTGACCGGAACGGTCGTCCAGTTGTTGCGTGTGAACATCGCCGCGACAAACGCGAGGAGGCACCAGAACAGCGTCTTGAGGAACTGCATAGCCGTAACGACTAGACCGCTTTGCCGCGCTTTGCCAGTGGTCAGCGTTCAGGCCGGCTCCACCACGGCCCAGATCGGCAGATGGTCGGATGCGCGGCGCGCGGTGGCACTGCAATGCACGCCGCACTCCATCACGCGAAGATCCCGAGAAACCATGATGCGATCAAGCCGCCCGATCGGTCGGCGCGCGTGGAAACTCGCGCCGGTCGCCGCGCTCGGATAATAATTGCCGAAATCGCGCAGGCAGCCGCCGTTCGGCGTCCATTCGTTCAGGTCGCCCATCAGCACCGCCGGCATGGCGTGGGTGCTCGATTCGACATGCGCGATGATCGCGTGCGCCTGCCGTCGCCGCCACAGGCCGGAAAGGTCGAGATGCATGCCGACGACGCGGATCGGCGTGCCGTCGATGCGAAGATCCGCCGATACCGCACCACGCGGCTCCAGCGCAGGCAGGTGAATGGTCTCGTGATCGATCACCTGCGCCGCCTTGCGCACGAGGATCGCGTTGCCATGCCATCCCATGCTGGCGGTGTTCCGCCCGAACGGTACCGCCTGCCAGCCGCTATGCTCCTCAAGCAGATGTTGCGGGATTACCCGCGCACGCGCGCCGTACCGCCGGTCACATTCCTGCAATGCGATGACATCGGCGTCGATTTCGGACAGCACATCCAGGATGCGACGCGGGTCGCGCTGCCGGTCGAGACCGACGCCCTTGTGCATGTTGTAGCTGGCGATCTTTATCATAGTCTCGTTCGCCAACGCGCGACCATCGGAGTTGGTGCCGTGTCCGCAACGATTACCCGCAATGGCGCGAAAAGGATTGATCGGGGCGGCGCGGATGCGCATGGCCGGGCGGAGATGACGTTCAGGGGAGCCGACGTGGTGAGCACCAGTTTCGATAATGCCACCTTTCGCCGCGTACTCGGCCATTACCCGACCGGGGTGTGCGTTGTGACGACCGCCGATCCGGAGGGCGCGCCGACGGGGATGGTGGTCGGCTCCTTCACGTCGGTCTCGCTCGATCCGCCGCTGGTCGCCTTCTTTCCGGATCGCAAATCCTCAAGCTGGCCGCGCATCCAAAAAGTCGGCAAATTCTGCGTCAACGTGCTTGCCGCCGATCAGCAGGATCTGTGCCGCCGTTTCGCCACACCCGGCGTCGACAAGTTCGCCGGCGTAACGCACCGCACCTCGGCAAACGGCTCGCCCATCCTCGACGGGGTGGTGGCGTGGATCGACTGTGACCTCGACGTAGTGCACGAAGCGGGCGATCACTTCATCGTACTCGGGCGCGTCGTCGCGCTTGAGGTGGAAGGGCCGGGTGCGCCATTGCTGTTTTTCCAGGGCGGTTACGGTGCCTTTTCGCAGCTGGAGTAGCTGCCTAGAGCCTCGGTAGTTGCGCCATTGTATCGACGGGGGTGCGGCCCTTACGCATCTCGAAATGCAATTCGGGGCGATCGGCAAGGCCCGTATCGCCCGACATGGCGATGGTCTGGCCGCGTTTGACCGACTGCCCGCGCTGCACGAGCAGGCGACTGGCGTAGCCGTAGACCGTGGTCCAGCCGTCGCCGTGCTTGATGATGACGAGTCCGCCGAGCGTCGGCACTTCGCTGCCGGCATAAGCGACCACGCCGTCGGCTGCGGCGAGCACCGGCGTTCCGGTCGGCACCGCGATCTTGATGCCATTGTAGCGTTCGCCGCTCGCGCCGCTCGGGCCGAACTTCGCGACGATCCGGCTATGCATCTGCAACGGCCAGTCGAACCCGCCACGCAGGCGCCCCGGTTCGGTGATCGCCTGGGTAGGCGCAAGCACGCGGCGCGGCGAGCGGGAGGGCGGGGCGGTGCGCTGGTTGCTCGCCAGCGCCGGCTCGCTGCCGGTCACGATATCGTCCACGTCGAGGCGGAACGCGGCGGCACGCTCGGCCGCGCTGCTCCTGCCCGGCGCGGGATCAGGGATCAGCACACGCATCCCGACGCGCAACGTGTACGGTTCGCTCAGCCCGTTGGCGGTGACGATGCGCGACCAGTCCACACCGTAAGCGCGCGCGATCGCAATGCCGGTCTCGCCCGGGCGAACCGGGTGGTAGCGTCCGCCGGGGATCGTCAGCCGCTGTCCGCTGCGGATCACGAAGGGCGCGGTCAGGCCGTTGGCGCGCGCGATCGCCTCGGATCCCGCACCGGTCCGATCGGCAACGGCGCGGAGCGTATCGCCGGGTTGCACGACGTAGGTACTCGCATCGACGTAGCGGGCCTGTGCGGTGACCGGACGGGCCTGCCATGCGGGCGGCGGTGCGGGCAGGGCTGCGACACCCTCGTCAATGCGGTGCGGCTGGTACCGCTGATCGTCGGGCGGCGGGGGGTTATCGTACCGCTGGTGTGCTTCCTGACGCGGACGGTAGCGCGAGGGATATGATGCTGGCGCGTCGACCTGCGGGATGCACGCGGCAAGTGCCGGCAACAGAACAACCAGCGGCGCCATGTTGCGCAGCGCGATGTTACGAACTCCCATCACCTACCCTTATCGGAAGACGTCGGTAAGCATACCGAGCGATGCGCGATGTGTCAGGTCGAGATGCAGCGGCGTAACGGTGATATAACCCTGCTCGATAGCCTCTAGATCGGTGGCCGCGCCCGGGATGTGCGCGATCTGGCCGAGCCGCAGCCAGAAATAATCGTAGCCGCGCGGATCGGTGCGGCGATCGAGCTGCAACCGCCCGTAATCGCGCATGCCCTGCGCCACCGCGCGAATGCCCGAAACCGCAGCGCCCGCGATCGGCGGAAAGTTGACGTTTACGAGCGTGTTGGCCGCGAGGGGCGCGTTCACCAGCTTGCGCAACACGCGCTCGCCCCAGACCTCGGCGGCATCGAACGTGACCGCATCGCCCTGACCGCCCTTGGCATAACGCTGGCTCAGCGCGATTGAGCGGATGCCGGCGTGCGCGCCTTCCATCGCCGCGGCGACCGTGCCCGAATAGCTGACATCCTCGGCCAGATTGGCGCCACGATTGACTCCGGATAGGATCAGATCGGGCTTCGCGTCATTCATGATCTCGGCCAGCGCGATCATCACCGCATCGGTTGGCGTACCCGTCACCGCCCAGCGTTTTTCGCCGAACTGTCGCAGCCGAACCGGCTCGGTCAGCGTCAGCGAGCGGCCCTTGCCGGATTGCTCCGAGATTGGGGCGACGACGGTGATGTCGTCAGATAGAGTGCGGGCGAGCTTTTCCAGCACGGCCAGACCGGGCGCGTGGATGCCGTCGTCATTGGTGAGCAGGATGCGCATCAGCGCGCTAGCGCCACCAGCTGCATCACTTTGGCTCGAGCCGGTTCAGCCCCTTGAGATAGGGCTGCAAAGCCTCGGGAACGGCAACCGATCCGTCTTCCTGCTGGTAGTTTTCCAGCACCGCCACGAGTGTCCGCCCGACGGCGAGGCCCGAACCGTTGAGGGTATGGACGAACCGCGTACCCTTGTCCTCGGCCGGGCGATAGCGCGCATTCATGCGCCGCGCCTGGAAATCGGTGCAGGTCGAGCAACTGGAAATCTCTCGGTAGCGAGCCTGGCCGGGCAGCCACACTTCGAGATCATAAGTACGCGCGGCGGTGAACCCCATGTCGCCGCTGCACAATTTCATGCGACGGAACGGCAGTCCGAGCGCCGTCAGGATGCTCTCGGCACAGGCGGTCATCCGCTCGTGTTCCTCCTCCGACCGTCCGGGCGCGACGATCGAGACCATCTCGACCTTTTCGAACTGGTGCTGGCGGATGAAACCACGCGTGTCGCGTCCGGCCGCGCCCGCTTCGGACCGGAAGCACGCGGTGAGCGCGGCGAAGCGCAACGGCAATTCCGCCTCGCCGAGGATCTTGCCGGCAACGATGTTGGTGAGCGGCACCTCGGCGGTGGGGATGAGCCAGCGACCGTCGGTGGTCCTGAACTGGTCCTCGGCGAACTTCGGCAACTGGCCGGTCCCGAACAGCGCCTCATCGCGCACCAGCAGCGGCGGCGCGACTTCTTCATAGCCGTGTTCGCCGCTGAGCGTGTCCAGCATGAACTGGCCGAGTGCGCGGTGCAGCTTGGCGGCGGCTCCGCGCACCAGCGTGAAGCGTGCGCCCGACATGGCCGCACCCGTCTCGAAATCGAGGCCCAGCGTCGGGCCGATCGCGTCGTGTTCCTTGGGCGGGAAGGCGAATACCGGCTGCTCGCCGTGCGTCGCCAAGAGCGCGTTGTCCTCCTCGTCACGGCCGAATGGCACGTCGGCGAGCGGCAGATTGGGGATTGCGGAAAGCGCTGCGTTCAGCGCATCACCGGCCGCCTTCTCCTCGGCTGCGATTGCGGGCAGCCGCTCTTTCAGCGCGGCGACCTCTGCCATCAGATCTGTCGGATCGTCGCGCCGCGCCTTGGCCGCGCCGATCGCCTTCGACGCTTCGTTGCGGCGCGCCTGTCCAGCCTGAGCTTCGGTGATCAGCGCGCGGCGCTTCTCGTCGAGCGCGATCAGGCCGGCGGCGGCGGGAGCAATGCCACGTCGGGCAAGTGCGGCGTCGAAGGCGGCGGGATCGTCGCGGATCAGGCGGATATCATGCATGGCGAGGCTATGCCGAGCCGTCCACGCTCGCGCAAGTCACCCCGGCTGGTGTAAACCTGCACGGGTGCCGAACCTGGCTGGTGGCCCAAAGAGACTGCCGGGCAAGCGCGTCGCGGACTCAGGCTAACGTGTTCCAAAACGCCGCAACGATGCCCGTCCGGTCTCTAGCGAAACGCGAAATGTCAGGCAGATCGCATCCGAACCACAGTGCGTGGTCGGCGGGGTCGGACCTCAACAACGCTCCGAACATCTGAGCTTGCGCCACGATCTGAGGTGAAGGTCGCGAAAACTGCTTCGACGAGTCGTCAATCCTCGGCGATTGGCCGCTTGGCGAAGCGCTTGCGTGCGACCAGCGCGGCCGCTGCCGCACCGAACAGCAGCACCATCGGTGGCGCAGGCACCGGGGCGGGATGATCACCTCCATGGCCGCCCCAGCCGCCGTGGCCACCCCAGCCGCCGTGGCTGCTGCTCGACGGGAAGCCGTGGCTGCTCGAGGCATAGCTACTCGATCCGCTCGAGGCGCTTGACGTCGAAGTGGAAGTGGAACCCGATGTCGATGTCGAAGACGATCCCGAGGTAGAGCTGGAGCCAGACGTGGAGGATGACGATCCACCGGTGCTGGTCGAAGTCGAAGACCCTCCGGTGGAGGTCGACGACCCGCCGGTGGAGGTCGAGGAGCCGCCCGTCGACGTGGACGAACCGCCCGTCGAGGTGGAGGAGCCGCCGGTCGAAGAACCACCGGTGGACGTGGATGAGCCACCGGTGGAGGAGCCACCCGTGGATGAACCGCCCGTGGACGTAGACGATCCCCCGGTCGACGATCCACCAGTGGAAGACCCGCCCGTCGAGGAGCCGCCCGTCGACGTCGAACCGCCACTCGTAGAAGTCGACCCTCCACTGGAAGTCGACGAGATCACGATAGCGCCGCCCGAACTGCCGCCGCCACCGCCGAAGAAGCCCCCGCCGGAAAACCCGCCGCCGCCAAAGAAGCCGCCACCGCCACCGACCACGGCGAGTCCACCGCCGCCGCCGCCCATCGCCGGGACATCAGCCGGCGGAAGCGGGATCGGCGCCCCTTGGGTCGTCATTGTGACGACCGCCGGCGGACAGACCGCGCGCGTCTGCGTTACAACACGCCGGATCCGGCTGGTGGGCTGGTGCACGGTACGTCGCACGACGCGTTTGGTTTTCTGCACATACGTGTGACGTGTCTTAGATGCTTCAGCGACGTGCACGGCGCCTCCACCAACAATCGCGCCGCCGCATGCGCAGGCACACAATTTAGCCAAGGCCATCCGCACCGACATGATCTTGCTCTTTCGTTCCCGACAGGGTTGCTACCGGATATGTACCACGCAGCGGGTTAGCTGCTCTTCCCCCAAAGTGCCGAACAAAGCGTTAAGTTCAAGCTCGTTAACCATCCTAACAGCGTCGTGCAGCCGATTTTACCTCGTGAAGGCAGCGACAATATGGTTAACGTACCGCGACGGTACAGATTACTAATGCCACCTCCGCCACGATCGATCGGTGGCGGCGATTTTGGTAATTCGCGTCTATCACGGTGTGACCGACCTCGGGTTGCTTGTGGTGGACGAAGGGCATGGTTATAGGCCCGCTCATTACGGGATTGGCCCTCTATGAGACGTGCGCACGCAGCGCCGCACCATGGGCAGCGATTGGATAGCCACTGTCTTGAATCGATTAGAAGAATCCGCGAAACTCGATACGCCACCAAGCGTAATCGATTCCTTTGACGGCTATCGGCCCAGCGCTGACGAACCGTTCATGAACCCGCGGCAGCAGGCATATTTTCGTGAAAAGCTGCAAGCGTGGAAAGAGGCGATCCTGCGCGAATCGGCTGGTACGCTGTCTCAGCTCCAGATCGACTCGCTGCGTGAAGCGGATCTCACCGATCGCGCATCGAGTGAAACCGACTGGTCGATCGAACTGCGCACGCGTGACCGGCAGCGCAAGCTGATCTCCAAAATCGATGCGGCATTGCGCCGGATCGAGGACGGCGAATACGGCTATTGCGAGGTTACGGGCGAACCCATCTCACTCGGCCGGCTGGAAGCGCGTCCGATCGCCACGATGACGGTCGAGGCGCAAGAACGCCACGAGCGTCACGAAAAGGTGTCGCGCGAAGATTGATTCGCCGCGTGGCGGTTAAGAAGTTCGACACGAATTCAGGCTAACGCCGAATCGAGCATATATTTTCGGCGAGAGCGATGGACCAGTTCTCCAGCGAACCCCTGTATGAAGTGGCACTGAGCGATGACGCGCAGGATCGCAGTGCGTCACGCGACAGCCTGTTCCTCATGGCGGAATTGCGCGTCGACGAACAGGTAACGACAGTGCGTATCCGCAACCTGTCGGCGGGCGGTCTGATGGCGGAGTTCCCGCAGGGGCTGGATCAGGACACCGAAGTCACCTGCGAATTGCGGGGTGTCGGCATCGTGCACGGGAAGGTCGCATGGTCGGCGGCCGGCCGGGTGGGCATTGCGTTCGATCGTCAGATCGACCCGTTGATGGCGCGCAAGCCGGTAGGCATTGCGGTAAAACCCAAGATGGTTCCTAACGTCGCTGTTCCGTCACGGCGGTGAACGACCTGGATGGTGGCCCGAGCGGCGGTGCCGCCCGGACGCGCTACAGCTAAAGAACCTGCATCTCTTCCTTCAAGCGAAGCTTTTGCTTCTTGAGCTCGGCGAGCATGGCGGTATCAGGCACCGGTCGATGTGACTCGTCGCTGATCTTCTCTTCGAGGACCGCGTGCTTGGCCTCCAGGGCCGCATAGTGCGCGTTCTGCATTGAGGAATGTTCCTTTCCCATTTGTGGCGGGGAGGGGAAGTAAGCATGCGCGAGGTTAATTGTCTGCCCCCTTGCCGCGGTGGATACGACGTACCGAAGCGGAATCTGCGACGATCAGCTTTTTGCCGTTCGCGTCGCGGCTACGATTTGCTAGGCGTGGCTTAGGGCGGGGCCGGCTGACCGGGTCGGGGCAGAACGGGGAACGAATGGACGGTTCGCAGATCGCCAAACGGCTGGAAGTGCTGAAGATCGAACATCGTGATCTTGATGCCGCGATTTCGGCGTTGATCGGCTCCGGCACACCCGAGCAGATGCAATTGGCGCGTTTGAAGAAGCGCAAGCTACGGCTACGCGACGAAATATCCATGCTTGAGGATCAACTGATCCCCGACATCATTGCGTGATGTGCCACGATCCGGAACGGGACGATTGCGCCGTTGATTTACGATTCTCGCCGATCATGTCTTGTGTCATGACGCCGACATGAGGGGCCTGCCAACCGAATCGCGGATTCATCGTCGGCTGATCGATGTCTTGTATGTCGACGCCATGGTGTTGGCGGACGAGGCCCGCAGCTATTTCGACGAGGGCGGCCGTAGTGATCGCGATGCGTTGCCGCCGCTCGCCCGTGTATCGTTCAGCTGTGAGTCGCTGAAGGTCACCACCCGCCTGATGCACGTGATCGCGTGGCTGCTGACGCAACGCGCGGTGGGCGCCGGCGAGATCGCGCCGCGCGACGCCCTCGACCCGTCGCGACGGCTTGGTCCGGCACCGCGCAGCGATGCCGCAGCGCTGGCAGAACTGCCGGCGCGTGCACGGACGCTGATCGACTCCAGCGCGGAACTGTACCGTCGTGTCGGTTTGCTCGACGAAGCTCAGGCGCGTGAACTGGTCGTGGAAAGCCCGGCGCGTTTGATGCTCGAACGGCTGGCAATGGCGTTCTAGCACTGCGCAGTGTGTCTGTTTCCACCGACGACTGAACCGACCCTTCCCGGATCCGGATCCTCCACGGCGCCGCGCGCGTAACCGTTTGGCTTAAGAGTGTAATAGTTCATGTGCGGTATGCGGTGTGGTGCTCGAGTCGCGGGCGGCAGTGCTCATCACCCAGCGGCATGAACGGCAGTTGCCGACCCTTTCGGACAGTCACATTTTGCACTTGGAACATCGGAGGCGTTGCCGCAATTTACCGTCGATGAGACGCCTCATTTACATCAGCCTTGTCACCGCAAGTCTTTGCGACGACCACATGGAAACGCTCGTATCCACGTCCTCGCTGCGGAATCATGAGTCCGGCATCACCGGCATGCTTTGGTTCAATGGCATTCACTTCGCCCAGGTGCTCGAAGGCGACGCGGAAGCGGTCGACGCAGTTATGAGGCGCATCGTGAAAGACCAGCGTCATACCAATATCCAGATCATTACTGACGTGACCGACGATCGGCGAATTTTCGGTACTTGGGGAATGACCTTGGCAAATGACGGTCCAGAGCGACTGGCGATGAGCATGCTATTGCTGGGCAGCGCGCGCGGAATGGCAGCGCCTGACGGCGATCGGATCAGCGACATCGTGATTTCAAGCCTGGATTGATCAACGTTGCCGCGTGGCGACCGGCCGAACCTGTTCGGCACGGATCGTGATCCTACCCGTCGCTTCGCGCCGACAACCGGTCTTGGCTATCGAGATAGTGGTGTGAGCCGTCTAGGTTAGGGGATCAACAACTGGAGCAGGGGATCGCCTAAGCGACAAGATTCCGCGTTCGTTCGATCCTAGAAGAAGGGCAGAGCACATTCCATGTACTCGCGTTGGCGGCGCTTGTGGCCCGTCAAGACGTTGAAACTCGTGCGGCTCGGCCAGCTGCACGATCCCCGTCTGTGCCAAAGGCAATGCCAGCAGTCGCGAGGCCTTTTTGTCGACCGAGACGATTGTTCGTTTTCTAGGCGGCGCAACACGATCCGCGCGGCCAAACTCTTGAGCGCGGTCGGGCGCAGACCCTCCACAACCTTCTCGAGCGACTGCCGCACGCCGCCGCCGGATCAATAGCATCAGCGGTACTGAGGTCTGCGGAATTGGCAGCGTGCCGAGCACCGGAAAACGCTGTTCTCGAATCACTTGAGCACCTGCTTTAGGACAGATCGGACAGCATAGAGAGACCCTGCGGTGGCCCGCGGTTCCTACAAATTCCTACGCTTTGGTGGTCTGCCATGATCGACTAAACTGCAGACTTTCCTTGCCGAAGCAAGGACTGTGCGCAGCCGTGATCGGCTCTGATCTATAGGTGTGGCTCCCTGAGTAGGATTCGAACCTACGGCCGCTCGATTAACAGTCGAGAGCTCTACCGCTGAGCTATCAGGGAACATCGTGGAGGGCGTCTATAACCGCCTGAAACGACGATGCAACCCCTCTTCTTGGTCACGCGATAAATTGCTCCATGGTGATGCGATCATCGAGAGCGTGCTCGGGATCGAACAGCAGGATCAACTCGCGCGAACGATCGACCGCGATCTCTACACTCGCGACGTCGCGCACCTCGCGCTGGTCGGCGACGGCGCTGACCGGGCGTTTACCGGGGTCAAGCACGCGGACCACGATACGCGCCTTGTCCGGCAGGATCGCACCGCGCCAGCGGCGGGGGCGAAACGGGCTGATCGGCGTGAGGGCCAGCAAAGCTGAGCCGAGCGGCAGGATCGGACCCTGCGCGGACAGATTGTAGGCGGTGGACCCGGCGGGCGTCGCGACCAATATGCCGTCACAGGCCAATTCGGGCAGGACGACACGATCGTTGACGGTCACCTCCAGGTTGGCGGTCTGCCGCGTCTCGCGGAGCATCGACACCTCGTTGATCGCGGGCAGTGTGTGAACAGCACCGTCGATCGTGGTCGCGCTCATGGACAGGGCGGTGACCTTGAACGGCTTGGTGCGCGCGAGTCTGCCTTCAAGATCGAAGTGACGCCACTCGTTCATCAGGAACCCTACCGTGCCGAGGTTCATGCCAAACACCGGAATCGGCGGCTTTCGGCGCTCCAGAATCGCATGCAGCGTCTGGAGCATGAAGCCATCACCGCCCAACGCGACGATCAAATCGGCCTCCTCCGGCGCAACCCAATCGTAAGCATCGGCGAGCGTCTCGGCCGCAGCCTGCGCAGCGGCAGCAGGCGAGGCGACGAGCGCGCGCTTCTGCGGTGCTGCGGCGTAGGTCATGTCAGCCGCCTGTCACACTCATGTGGCGGCTCACTGCGGGGGTTGTGGCTGTGATATCGAAATCGTGCCGCGCGGGCTTGCTCGCCATCGCGCTGTCCAATGCTGCATCGAGGCCGGCGATCCCCTCGCTACGCAGCACCTGCTTGAGGTCGACGCAGTCATCGTGGCCTAGGCACGTGTAGAGCAGCCCCTCCGTCGTAAGCCGCACGCGATTACACGTATCGCAGAAATTGCCGGTCAACGGCGAGATCAGCCCCAATTTGGTGGTGCTGTCCCCCACGCGCCAGTAGCGGGCCGGACCACCGCTGCGATGTGAATCCCGAGCGAGCCCGAAGCGAGCGGCAAGATCGTCCAAGACTACGGTAAGAGGAAGAAAACGGTCGGTACGATCCTCGTCAATGGCGCCGAGCGGCATCGTTTCGATCAGCGTGAGGTCTAGCCCTTCGGCGACACACCACGCCAGCATCGGCGCGATTTCGTGCTCATTCAACCCCTTGAGCGCGACCATGTTAATCTTGATCGCGAGCCCAGCGTCGCGCGCGGCCATGATGCCGCCGATCACCTGCGCAACGTCGCCATGCCGCGTGATGTAACGGAACACCTCGGGATCGCGACTGTCGAGGCTGACATTGAGGCGACGGACACCGGCATCCATCAGCGCGGACGCATGTTCGGCGAGGCGGGTGCCGTTGGTCGTCATGGTGAGTTCGTCGAGACCGGTGCCGACATGCCGGCCGAGGCGCTGTACCAGCTGGCCGACATCCCGGCGTACCAGCGGCTCCCCACCACTCAGGCGAATTTTGCGGATGCCGCGCGCAATGCAATGTTCGGCGATGACCGCGATTTCCTCGAGACTTAGCAAAGCCGCCTTGGGGAGGAACGTCATCGTCTCCGACATGCAATATCGGCAGCGCAAGTCGCAGCGGTCGGTCACGGAAATGCGCAGGTAGCTGATTGTCCGTCCGTGCCGATCGATCAGGGGCGGGGCAACTTCCATAATGCTGAACTAAGCCTTCCACCCGTAACGAACAAGGGGCGAACGCGCGGCTCTCCATATTGGATGCGCGGCAAATGAACACGGAACGTTCGCTGCGAACGGCAATCGTCGCGATTGCACTTCTTCTTTAACGATCGACAAGGCAGTAAGGAGCGCGCGGCCGATTGGGGCGGCCCGAACGGGGAGTTTGCGTGGGCGAAGAAGGGGTGCGCGCTGGCAGCGGAGCTACGCCATTGTTCATCCTGTCGTTCAGACAGCGTGATGAGTTGGCGGCGCTGGCGGGTGGCGCCGGCTGGCAGGTGGTTGCGGCGCGGCGCGCGGCTGGGGTCGAGCGACGGTTCCTCGCCAGCGGAGCGGCGGTGGCGGTGATCGATGCGCGCGGCGCGCTGACCGATGGCCTCGCGGGCGCGCGGATGCTTGGTGGTGCGATCGAAGCGAATGGTGGCGCGATGCTGGTGCTGGTGTCGCGTGGTGACCATGATGCGATCGGGACGCTGTACGAGGCGGGGGCGACGCATTTCCTGTCCAGCCCCTTTGGCGAGACCGAGTTCATCCAGGCGCTGCGGTATGCGGCGCGCCACGCCGCCCGCATGGCGGGCGAGTGGCGCGCGACCGGCGTCGTCGAGCCGCTCGGTTGGCGGTTCGATCTAGCCGAACGCAGCGTGCTGCTGACCCCGGCGTTTGCCCGTTTGCTGGATATTGAGGAGCAGCCAGGCCGAAACGCGTTGCTGCGACACGTCGAGCCGGCCGAACGCGGATCGGCGCTTGCGGCGCTGCGGCGCTTATCACCGGCGCGGCCTACGACGGCGTTCGCGCATGACGTGGCGGGGATCGGGCGGGTGGTGCAGCACCTTCATTACAATGCGGTGACGCGGCGGATCGACGCGCTGATCGAACCGCTCGGCAGCACGCCAGAGCCGACCGCGGAGCTGCGCGAGGCTTTGGCCGGCGCGCGGGATGCGGGCAGCGCGCGGCGGTGGATCGGGCGGCGGCTGCGTGAGGGTGGCGAGGTGCCGCTGTACGCGATGCTGGTGGCGCTCAACCGGTTCGACATGATCAACACGGCATATGGTCGCAGTGCTGGAGATACGCTGCTCCGTGGCGCGCTCAAGCGGATCGAGGATGCGGTGCGCGACGTGCTGGGGCGTGAGGCGTTGATCTCGCGCCTGAGTGGATCGTCGTTCCTGGTCGCCGCGCGCGCGCCGCGCACCCGGATCGAACTGGCGGCTGAGCGGATCGCGGGGGAACTGGCGCGGCCGTTCGTGGCGGGGGAGACGATCGCGGTACTGGGCTGTCGGATCGGCGTGGCGCTGGATCAGGCAGGGGACGAGGCGGCGGTGCTGCTGCGCCGCGCCAGCGAAGCGCTGGCGGACGCGCGCGATTCGGACAGCGCGACCGTGCGTGTCGCCGAGCCGAGCGGGGCGGAGGCGCCGATCGAATCGCTAGCGGTCGCGCTGCACCATGCGATCGAACGCGGTGAGATCGACATCCTGTTCCAACCGCAGGTTTCGGTGTCGAGCGGCGCGATCATTGGTGTAGAGGCGCTGGCGCGGTGGGAGCATGGCACCCTCGGCACGATCGGCGCGGACACGCTGTTCGCCGCCGCCGCTCGTGCCGATCTGGAGATCGCGCTGTCCGACCATATCCAGCGCATCACGCTGGAGCGCGCCGCGACGTGGCCGGCGGCATTGCGTGGGCTGCGGCTGTCGCTCAACCTAACTGCCGGCGATATCGCGCGACCGGGGTTTGCAGACCTGTTCCTCGACCGCGTGGACAGCAGCGGTTTCCCACGCGGGCGGCTGACGCTGGAGATCACCGAGAGCGGGCTGATCGAGGATCTCGGCATCGCCGCCGGGCTGTTGTCGGCACTGCGAAACGCCGGGTGCAGGATCGCGATCGACGATTTCGGGACGGGCTATTCGAGCCTCGCATACCTGAAGGCGTTGCCGCTCGATTACCTCAAGATCGACAAGAAACTGGCGCAGGACATTACCGGCACGGCGCGTGATCGCATCGTGGTGCGCGGCGTGATCGACATGGCGCGCTCCCTTGGGCTGACGGTGATCGCGGAAGGGGTGGAAACGCAGGAACAGCTCGAACTGCTCGCGAAGGAGGGGTGCCAAGTGTATCAGGGCTTCCTGTGTTCGGAGGCGGTTTCGGTCACCGCACTTGAGGCTTTGATGCTGGGCTGAGGCGGGTTGAACTGCGCGGGCGATCTGGCATGACACCGGTTGCAACAAGACGTGCAGGAGAGTGTATGCCGGTCCCGATCCTCACCCGCCGCAGCTTCACGCTGTCGGCGCTCTCGACACCATTCCTGACCACCACCGTGTGGGCGCAGTCGGTCGGCGGAAAGCAGGCGTTGATTACGGCATTCGGCGCGAAAGCGGATGGCGCGACGATCAACACCACGGCGATCCAGGCGGCGATCGATCATCTCGCCGGTCGCGGCGGCGGCACGGTGGTGGTGCCGCGCGGGGTGTTTGTCAGCGGCGCGCTGTTCCTCAAACCGCGCGTCGATCTGCATCTGGAAGCGGGCGCGGTGCTGAAATGCACCAATGCGATGGAAAACTTCCCGCCGCGCCGTACCCGCATCGAGGGGCATTTCGAGCCGAGCTTCACGCCTGCGCTCATCAACGCCGATGGTTGCCACGGGTTGAAGATCACCGGCGAGGGGACGCTCGACGGATCGGGGCGGCCGGTGTGGGACCTGTTCTGGAAGATGCGCGCTGCCGCGCCCGACCCAAGCGCCTTCAAGAACGTCGGCCTGCCGCGCGCCCGGCTCGTGCTGATCGAGAACAGCAAGGACGTGACGATCGAGGGCGTGACGTTCAAGGACTCGCAATTCTGGAACCTGCATCTCTACCGCTGTGACGGCGTGGAGGTGCGGCAGGCGCACTTCCACGTGCCCGACGATTACAAGCAGGCGCCAAGCACCGACGGGATCGATCTCGATTCGTGCCGCAACGTGCTGGTCGACGGCTGCACCTTCTCCGTTACGGACGATTGTATCGCCGCCAAGGGGTCGAAGGGGCCGCACGCGCTGGAGGACAAGGACAGCCCGCCGGTCGAGCATATCCGCGTGCAGGGCTGCCATTTCCGGCGCGGGCATCAGGCGTTCACCTGCGGCAGCGAGGCCACCTTGGTGCGCGACGTGGTGGTGGAGAATTGCCGCCTGACCAGTGCGATCAACCTGCTGATGCTCAAGCTACGCGCCGACACACCACAGCATTACGAGGACATTCATCTGCGCAACATCACGCTTGATGCGGATGGCGGGCGGCTGCTGTTGATCGAGCCGTGGGCGCAATATGCCAACTTGCAAGGCATGACCCCGCCCAAGTCGCTTGTGCGCAACGTGTCGTTAAGCGACGTGACTGGACGGTTCGGCGCGTTCGGGATCATTCGGCCGAACCCTGGTCAGACCGATATCGGCGGTATCCTCGTCCAGCGCGTTCATGTCGATCTGAAGGACCCGCAGCTTGCCGTGTCCGGCATGCACGACCTCCGTTTCGAGGATGTGGTGGTGAACGGCAAGCCTATGCCGACGCCGGTACCCGGTCCTGCCGCACCCGCGCCCGCCGGTGGCTATCGGGCGAGCGGGGCTTAAGCCCAGCCCTCCAGCACCTGATCGGGCGGGCGGTGGCCGTCCGCCCAGGCGCGGATGTTGCGGATCACCTTCTCACCGGTCGCGCTGCGGCTCTCGAACGTGGCGGAGCCCATGTGCGGCGTCATCACCACGTTCGGCAGCGCGAGCAGGCGCGGGTCAATTTCGGGTTCGTGTTGCCACACGTCGAGGCCCGCGCCCGCCAACCGCCCGGCTTCGAGCGCGCTCACCAGCGCGTCCTCATCGACGATGCCGCCGCGCGAGGCGTTGATGAGGTAGACGTGGGGGCGCAGCAGCGACAGGCGGTGCGCGTCGAGCATCCCCTTGCTGTCGGCGTTGAGCGGCGTGTGGATGGTGAGGATGTCGACCGCCTCAAGCATCGCGTCGAGGCTGCTGTGCCACTCGGCACCGAGCTCGCCCTCCAACACCTTCGGCAGGCGCGAGCGGTTGTGGTAGTGGATGGCGAGCCCGAAGCAGCGTGCGCGCCGCGCCACCGCTTGCCCGATCCGCCCCATGCCGATGATGCCGAGCGCCTTGCCGCCGATCCGGTGGCCAAGCATCCCGCCCGGGCTCCACCCGGTCCACTGGCCGGAGCGGACCAGCTTCTCCCCTTCGGCGAGGCGACGCGGGACGGAGACGATCAGCGCCATCGTCAGATCGGCGGTATCCTCGGTCAGCACGCCCGGCGTGTTGGTGACGATGATGCGGCGCGCGCGTGCGGCCTTGAGGTCGATATGGTTCACGCCCGCGCCGAAGTTGGCGATGAGCTTGAGGTCGTCGCCCGCGCCAGCGATCAACTCCGCATCGATCGCATCGGTGACGGAGGGGACCAGAACCTCGCACGTCGCCATTGCGGCGGCGAGGTCTTCGCGGGTCAGCGGGCGGTCTTCGTGATTGATCGTCGCGTCGAACAACTGCTCCATCCGCTGCATCACCGCATCGGTGAGCTTGCGCGTGACGGTGACCTTCGGGTGAGCGACGCGTCTCGTTTCGGGCATAGTCGCGGCTTGGCGAAGCGCGGTGCCCGCGTCAACGCTGTTGAAGCCACCGTGCCGCACGCGCTAAGCGGACGTGACCAGTGAGGAATGTGTATGCGTTGGCGAGATCGAACGGTTTTGGCGGTGATGGCGGCGGCGGTGATGGCCGCCCCCGGCTTCGCGGCGGGCAAGCAGACGCCTTATTACGGGTCGATCGCGGCGGCGAAGGCGCGGATGCGGAGCGGTCCCGGGCGCACCTATCCGGCGATCTGGCTGTATCAGCGCGCCAACCTGCCGGTGAAGGTGCTCGACACCTACGATCACGGCACCTGGGTGAAGGTGGAAGATCCAGCCGGCACGCAGGGGTGGATGATGGGTGCGCTGGTGAAGGAAACGCGCACCGGCTTCGTGATGGGAACCCCGGTCGACATGCTCGACCAGCCCGAGGCGGGCAGCCGGGTGCGTTGGCGCGCTGCGGCAGGCGTGGTCGGGAAACTCAGCAAATGCGCGAACGGCTGGTGCTATTTCGACGTGCACGGGCAGGGCGGTTACGTCGAGGCGATCCACCTATGGGGTGTCGAACCCAACGAGGCGGTGCCCTGACACGTGCGCCGATCGCGCGGGAGCGGGCGCGACGACCCTCCGACTTGCCCTGTATCAAGCTGGTGCATGATGGCGCGCGCCTGTAGGCCGCTGGCATGGACACACTCACCAACGTACTGAAGTGGACCGCTTCGGGCGGCGGGATCATCGCGGCGGGAATGGTGTCGCTGGACCTCGGACGGCGATTGACCGGATGGGGTCAGGTGCTGTTCGCGGTGTCGGCATTGTGCTGGATCGGCGGTGCGGCGTTGACCAAGGATTTCGCGCTTGGCACGCAGAACGTGGTGTTGCTGGTGATCGACGTGTTCGGCGCCTATCGCTACCTGATCCGAAAAAAGCCGAATGGCTGAAGCGGTCATATGGTCGCTGCTGCTCGGGCTGCTCGGCGCGGTGATCGGCAGTTTTGTTGCAACCCTGGTGATCCGCTGGCCGCAGGGGCGATCGGTTTTGCACGGGCGCTCACATTGCGATGGGTGCGCGCGGGTGTTGGGTCCGGGTGATCTCGTGCCTTTGCTGAGCGCGGCATTGTCGCGCGGCCGGTGCCGGCGCTGTGGTGCCGCGATTGACCCGCTGCACTGGCGGATCGAGGCGCTCGCGCTCATGATCGGTCTGGTCGCCGGGCTGGTGGTGCCCGGGCCGGCCGGGCTGGCGGGCGCGGTGTTTGGCTGGCTGCTGCTCGCGCTCGCCGCCTTGGACGTGACGGAGTTCTGGCTTCCTAATGCCTTGACGCTGGCGCTGGCGCTCTCTGGTTTGGTGAGCGGCGCGATCGGCGTTGACCCGCCGCTTGCCGACAGGTTGATTGGCGGCGCGGCCGGATTTGCGGCTTTGTGGGCGATCGCGCTCGGCTACCGGCTGGTTCGGGGGCGCGCGGGGCTTGGCGGGGGCGACCCCAAACTGTTTGGCGCGATCGGGTTGTGGCTTGGCTGGCGGATGCTGCCGGTGGTGCTGTTCCTTGCGGCGCTGACCGGCCTTGCACTCGTGCTCGTCGGCATGGTGCGCGGGCGATCCGCACGGCTAGACGACCGGGCGCCATTCGGGGCGTTGCTCGCGGTGGCGGCTTACCCCGCGTGGCTGTTCCTGCTAGGCTCGACGCTATGATGCTCCTGCTTCTGTTGGCCGTCGCCATGCCGCGCGACGTGATCAAGCCCGCGCCACCCCCGCCACCGCCTGCGCAGATCGACGGCCTGCCGATCGGCGCACTGCCGCGCCAGTCACTGCCCGCGACCGGGTGCGCGGCCTATCTATGGAGTGCGACGCAG
The DNA here is from genome assembly GCF_022662305.1 of Sphingomonas sp. BAUL-RG-20F-R05-02. Classification (GTDB taxonomy): domain Bacteria; phylum Pseudomonadota; class Alphaproteobacteria; order Sphingomonadales; family Sphingomonadaceae; genus Sphingomonas. The sequence continues at coordinate 577,181 of NZ_JAKNQH010000001.1, read as the reverse complement.
ACCCGCACATTGGTGGCGATGGTTTCGGCCGACGATCGCCGGCTGCGGATCGCGCTGGACGGCGCGATCGTCGACTTGCCGCGCGTCAGTCAAAGCGGCGCCAGCGCCTTCGGGCTGAGCCAGTCTGCGCAGTATGCGGTCGCCGGTACGCGCGCCACGCTCGACCTCACCATCGAAACGCGCGGCGATCTGGTAAAGGGCGGGGTCGTCTCCGATGGATCGCTACGCCTCGACCGCGACGGCAAAGACGGCCTAGTGCTTCCCGTCACCGGTCTGGTCGGGTGCGCTGGCTGACCACCGGCGGCAGTGGTAGCTTCGACCCGTTGTCGTTGAGGAAGCGGATCACGTCGGCACGGTCCATTCCGTCATGCAGGCCTACGAACATCATGTTGGTGCCGGGCGCGAAATGGGCTGGACTGGTCAGCCATGCGTCGAGCCGATCGAACGTCCAGACGCCACCGACCGAACGCAGCGCAGCGCTGTAGTTGAAGTTCGGGCTACCCTGCGCGATCGCGCGACCGGGGACGGCATACAGGTTAGGTCCGGCCCGATCGCCCGCGCCCTGTGCGATGCTGTGGCAAGCAGCGCATTGCGCGAAGATCGCGCTGCCAGCGCGGGGGTCCGCCGCCGCCAACCGTTCGGGCAATGGGGCGTTGGCGAGACGCGGGTCATGTTCGACACGCGGTCCGCATCCGGCCAAGGCGATCAGGCCGAACAGGGTTGCCATGGCTCTCATCGCGGTGACCAGCCGGGCGCGGCCAATTCGAAGCCGGCGAAGTCGAAACCTGGCGTTACCACGCAACTCACCAACGCCCAGCCATGTCGCGCCTCCGCGGATTGCCATGCCTGGGGTGGCACCAGCCCCTGCGGGGTTTCACCGTCGAGAAGTATTTCACGGTCATCGATCAGCAGCGCGAGCGGTGATCCGCTATGCCAGAGCCACAGCTCGGCAGCGTCGATCCGGTGCCAGTGCGACCGCTCGCCGGTGTCGAGCAGGAACAATATGGCCGTCGTCAACGCTCGGCCGCCGGCCGGTGCGGGCAGGCGCATCGTTTCACGATACCAGCCGCCCTCCGGGTGGGGCGCGAGACCGAGTTTGGCGACGAGCGGGTGCGGCATGGACGGTCCGTTGCTTAAGGAACGTGAGGCGAGAAACCGGCGATATGGGCCGGCAGACACATTGTCCAACGTCTTGCGATACGCGCTTTGCGATTGCGTCAGGCGCACGCCGATGGCTGACTCGTGCGCCATCGACACTTGCTGCATCGCGGAACTTCGCGCTAAGGGCGCGGCCAATCCTACATCGAAGAAAATGCCGTGAACAACTCTCCCGCAGGCGACGTCCCCATTGTTTTTGAAGGCATCGTGCGCCAGCGCTGTCTCTCCGCGACCTATAACCGCACTGAGGTGACACTCGCGCCGCACGTGATCTACACCCGTCATGGTGACCTGTTTATCGACGGGGTCGTGCTGGAGCGTGACGGTCGGCCGCCAAAGGAGCTGAAGCTCGGGACCTTCAAACTTGCCGGGCTGACCGCGCTGAGACTGACGCCACGCGCTTTCAAGGCGAACCCGCTGTTTTCGCCGAGCGACCCGAAATACGGCGACTCCGTACTGATGACGGTCGAGCTGGGCTGATACCCCAAGTTTGCGGTTTGCCCCGAAGACTAGCGCGCCGATCTGACGTCCGCGCGGAAGACCGGAGCGCGTAGCGACGTATGCCTTCCCGTCCGGTGCGCGCTGCAGGGTAGATGCAGTTCCGATCTCTTCAGATTGCAGACACTGCCGTGATCGCGGCGACGGATCGAGCGGTATCACGGGCTTGTCTCCGGCGCAGCAGGGCAGGGTTCAGAGCGCGTGCCAGGGGCGTGAGTTCATCCTTCCCCGTATGGTCGGCAGTTTTTACGGTGAGGGCTGGCCGAACCTGGCGCCGGGTGGCAAGCGGGCACGATGACGAACCCGAATGAAGTCGACGGCGACAGGTCTGGCGTGCCGCGTGCGATAGCGTGGCTGTGGCCGTTGGTGGTATTGTTCGCGGGCTCGGTGGCGCTGCTCGGCGCGCATATCGCGGCGGTGCTGGTGACGGGCCGAAGCTTCGGCTTCGACGCGCCGATCCTGCTCGCACTGCGCGTGCCCGGCCACCTCGACGTGCCGATCGGGCCGGTGTGGCTGCGTCAATCGGCGATCGATATCTCGGCGTTGGGCGGCTTCACGTTGATGTGGCTGTTCGGCGGGTCGGGCATCGCCGCGCTGGTGATGCTGCGACGCCGGGCCGAAGCGGCGTGGGTCGCGGCGTCACTGGTCGGCGCCTCATTGATCTCGACCGGGTTGAAGGACATTATCCACCGCCCGCGCCCGGCGCTGGTGCCGCACCTCGTATGGGTGGACAACGCCAGTTTCCCGAGCGGCCACGCATTGATCTCCGCCGCCACCTATCTGACGATTGCGCTGATGCTCGCCGGGCTAGTGCGCCGCCGCGCGGCGCGCTCGGCGATCGTCGCGTTCTTCAGCGGGGTGGTGGTGCTGATCGGGTGCAGCCGGGTATACCTCGGCGTGCACTGGCCGAGCGACGTGGTGGCCGGCTGGTGTTTCGGCACGGTTTGGGCGATCGCTGTGTTCTGGGTGAACCGGCGGCTGCGAGCGAAGGTGCGGATCACCCCATAGTCACGAACGTATCGATCACGCGCTTGCGGCCGGCCTCCTCGAAATCGATCTCGAGCTTGTTGCCTTCGATCAGCGCGATCGCGCCGTAGCCGAACTTCTGGTGGAACACGCGCTGCCCGACCTCCAGGTCGCCGCGCCCCTTGTTGCCAAGGCTGACCGCGCTGGCCTTCGCCTCGATCACGCGGGAGGGTTCGCGGGAGAAGGTGCGGGTGGTGAAGCTGCCGCCATCACGCACGGTGTTCTGCACGCCTGCCGCGCGCTGCCATCCGGGGCCGCGCCCGGTGCCGCGCGCGACATCGGCGAACGGGTCGGCGCGTTCCGACCAGTTGGCGCGCCACAGGCTTTCGCCGCCCGACATGCTGTTTTCGGATTCGATATGCGCGGCGGGCAGTTCTGCGACGAAGCGACTGGGGATGCTCGACGTCCACTGGCCGTAGATGCGGCGGTTCGCGGCGTGGAGGATCACCGCTTTGCGCCGCGCGCGCGTGATCGCGACATAGGCGAGGCGGCGTTCTTCCTCGAGGCTCGCGTTGCCGCCCTCGTCGATCGCGCGTTGTGATGGGAACAGGCCTTCCTCCCAGCCGACCAGGAACACGGTCTCGTATTCGAGCCCCTTGGCGGCGTGGATCGTCATGATCGTCACCTTGGCCTCGTCGGCTTGCGCCTCGTTATCCATGACGAGGCTGACATGTTCGAGGAATGCGCCGAGGCTGTCATATTCCTCCATCGCGCGGACCAGTTCGGTGAGGTTCTCGAGCCGCCCCGCTGCCTCGACCGACTTCTCGACCTGAAGCGCACCGGTATAGCCGCTTTCGTCGAGGATCTGACGGGCGAGTTCGGCGTGGGGCAGTTCGCCCGCCATCTTGCGCCAGCGCGCCATGTCGATCACGAAATTGCCGAGCGACTTGCGCGCCGCGCCGGTCAGTTCGTCGGTATCGAGGATGCGCGCCGCCGCCGTACTCAACGGAATGCGTTCGGCGCGGGCGAGCATGTGCAGCTTCTGCACCGCCTTGTCGCCGAGGCCACGCTTGGGCACGTTGACGATGCGTTCGAAGGCGAGATCGTCGGCAGGCTGGTTGACGACGCGCAGATAGGCGAGCGCATCACGGATTTCGGCGCGTTCGTAGAAGCGGAAACCGCCGATGATGCGGTAGTTCATGCCGATCGCGATGAAGCGATCCTCGAACTCGCGGGTCTGGTGCTGGGCGCGGACCAGGATGGCGATGCGGTCGAGCGACTGGCCGCCCCGCTGCGCCGCCTCGATCTCCTCACCGACGCGGCGGGCCTCCTCCGGGCCGTCCCACACGCCGAATACCTTCACCTTGTCGCCGTCCGGCTCGTCGGTCCACAGCGTCTTACCGAGCCGGCCGCTGTTGTTGGCGATCACGCCGGATGCGGCGGCGAGGATGTGCGGGGTGGAACGGTAATTCTGTTCGAGCCGGATCACCTTCGCGCCGGGAAAGTCCTTCTCGAACTTGAGGATGTTCTCGACTTGCGCGCCGCGCCACGAATAGATCGACTGATCGTCGTCGCCGACGCAGCAGATGTTCTTGCGCTCCTGCGCGAGCAGGCGGAGCCAGAGATACTGGACGCTGTTGGTGTCCTGATACTCGTCCACCATGATGTATTTGAAGCGGCGCTGGTAGTCGGCCAGTACCTCGCGGTTCTGCTTGAGAATGGTGAGCATGTGGAGCAGCAGATCGCCGAAATCGCACGCGTTCAGCGCGGCGAGCCGGGTCTGGTACTGCTGGTACAGCTCGCCGCCGCGCCCGTTGGCGTAGCGCTCGCTTTCGCCCGCGTCGATGTCGGCGGGCACCAGCCCCTTGTTCTTCCACTCGTCAATCAGCCCGGCGAGGCTGCGTGCGGGGAAGCGCTTCTCGTCGATGTCGGCAGCGATCACGAGCTGTTTCAACAGCCGCAACTGATCGTCGGTATCGAGGATCGTGAAGTTCGAATGCAGCCCGACCAGCTCGGCATGGCGGCGCAGCATCTTCGCGCCGATCGCGTGAAACGTGCCGAGCCACGGCATCCCCTCCACCACATCGCCGACCAGCCGGCCGACGCGTTCCCGCATCTCGCGCGCGGCCTTGTTGGTGAAGGTGACCGAAAGGATCTCGCCCGGCCACGCGCGCTTGGTGGCGAGCAGGTGGCCGAGCCGCGCGGTCAGCGCTGCGGTCTTGCCGGTGCCGGCGCCGGCGAGCACCAACACCGGGCCTTCGGTGGTGAGCACGGCGTCACGCTGCGGCGCGTTGAGGCCGGTGATGTAGGACGGTTCGGCGGAATTTGTGACGGGGAGACTCATCCGTGAACAGGTAGGGAACGCGGGCGCGAAGGGCAATCGTTGATGCGCGCGCGGCTTGGCGGGGATCGGCCGGTAGCGTTCGCTCGTCATGGGCAGGTGCGGGCCTCACACTGCCGCGATTGTCATCACATGGTAACACAAGCAGCCCACGCGCACCGCCATGGACACAGCCACAACCGTCTCGCTCCCGGCGAGCGAACGTCCCGCCAGCGGACCGCATCTCGATCGGCCGCTTCATCCGGTCGCGCGCTGGGTCTTCCTCGGCGTGCTGATCGGCGCGCTCGGCTATGCCGGGGGGAGCATCCTGTTCGACACGCGCGAGGTCGGCGAGGGGATGGCGATGGCGACCTTCGCGTTCCTCGGCCTCGCGCTGCTGATCGCTTTGGGGTTCGAGTTCGTCAACGGCTTTCATGATACCGCCAACGCCGTCGCGACCGTGATCTATACCCACTCTCTGCCGGCGCCGATCGCGGTGCTGTGGTCCGGCTTCTTCAATTTCCTCGGCGTGATGTGTTCGAGCGGCGCGGTCGCCTATGCGATCGTGACGTTGCTGCCGGTCGATCTCATCCTGCACGTTGGATCGAGCGCGGGGTTCGCGATGATCTTCGCGCTGCTGCTGGCGGCGGTGATGTGGAATCTAGCGACGTGGTTCGTCGGCCTGCCCAATTCGTCCAGCCATGCGCTGATCGGCTCGGTGCTCGGCGTCGGCCTCGCCAACCAGCTGCTGCACGGCGGCGACGGATCGTCGGGCGTGGACTGGGGGCAGGCGCAAAAGGTGCTGTCGGCCTTGCTGTTCAGCCCGCTGGTCGGGTTCGTCGGCTCGCTGGTGCTGCTGCTGGTGATGAAGCGCCTGCTGCCCAACCCGACCTTCTACAAGCAACCGGCGAGCGATGCGCCGCCACCCCGCGGCATCCGCGCGACGTTGATCGCGACGTGCACCGCCGTCTCGTTCTTCCACGGCAGCAACGACGGGCAGAAGGGCATGGGCCTCATCATGCTGATCCTGATCGGCTGCGCGCCGACCGCCTATGCGCTCAATCGCACCATGCCGGCGAGCCAGACGCCTGCGTTCATCACCACCGCTAACGCCGCCGCCGCTGCGTTCCGCGCGCATGGCGGGCAACCCGGGGGCAATGTCGCGGCAGCGCGCGCGGTGCTCACCCGCGCGCTGGAGACGAAGAAGCCGATCGCCACGCCGGCATACGGCGCGATCGAGACGCTGGCGCACGATGTCAGTCTGCGGATCAGCAGCTACGGCTCGCTCGACAAGGTGCCCGCCGCCGCCACGCCGAACCTGCGCAACGACATGTATCTGCTGCAAGGCATCTCGCAGGTGGTGACCAAGGACAAGGCTTCGGAGAAGACCTTCTCGCCCGATCAGTTGAAGGCGATCGGCGCGTATCAGAAGATGCTGGAGCAGGGCACGCGCTTCATTCCGGTGTGGGTGAAGATCATCGTCGCGGTCGCGCTCGGGCTCGGCACGATGGTCGGCTGGAAACGGATCGTGGTGACGGTCGGCGAGAAGATCGGCAAGTCGCACCTCACCTACGGCATGGGCGCCTCGGCCGAGATCGTCGCCGCCTTCACGATCATGACCGCCGATCTGTTCGCCGCGCCGGTTTCCACGACGCATATTCTGTCGAGCGGTGTGGCCGGTGCCTCCGTGGCGAACGGCAGCGGTTTGCAGGCGCGCACCATCATCAACATGGTGCTGGCGTGGGTGATGACGCTGCCGGCGGCGATGCTGCTGTCAGGCGGTCTGTACTGGCTGCTGCTCGGCGTGGTGAAGTTCAGCGCCGGCTGATCCGGGTAGAACACCGGTGCGCGCGGGCATTCGCGCAACCGAACGCCGGGGATTGCGTAGAACCGTTGCCCGCGCGACAGCATCGGGCGATGGTCTGGCAGTTGGAGATGGTCGTTGCGGGTTTTGGGTGTTGCGTTGGCTGCGGTGGCGCTCGTCGGGGCAGCGCCTGCCGAGCCGCCGATCGTGCGGGTACGGCTGGATACCTCGGCCGGGCCGATCACCTTGGCGATCGACTATCGCCATGCGCCCAAGACAGCGGCCAATTTTCTGCGCTATGTCGATGACGGGCGGCTGGACGGTACCGATTTCTACCGCGCCTCGCGCAAGGCTGGGCATCCGGACTTGGGCTTCGTGCAAGGCGGCATCGGCACCGACGCACGCCGCAAGCTCGACTTGCTGCCACTTGAGCCGACCAGCAAAACCGGGCTGCGCCATGTGAGCGGTGCGATCTCGATGGCGCGCTATGCCGATCCGTCGTCTGGTTCGGCGAACTTCTCGTTGCTGGTGGGGCCAAGCCCCAATCTCGACGCGAAGCCCGGCTCGCCTGGGTACGCCGTGTTCGGGCATGTCGCGAGCGGGATGGACGTGGTGAAGCGGATGCTGGCGATGCCGACCTCACCTGGCGGGGACGAGGAGATGAAGGGTCAGATGCTGGTCCATCCGGTTACGATCGTGCACGCGGTGCGTCTGGACGGGACGCCGAAGCCGACCGGACGTCCCAAGGTGTGGATCATGTTCAAGAACCTGTAAGCGGTTCGCGTGCGGCGAACCACGGCGTGATCCGGCGCAGCGCCTCTTCGATCCGGTTGGTGGAGACCGCGAAGCTGAACCGCATGTACCGGTGGCCGTCGACGGGATCGAAGTCGATCCCCGGCGCGGTCGCTACGCCGGTATCCAGCAGCAGCTCCATGCAGAACGCCATGCTGTCCTGCGTCAGGTGGCCGATATCGGCGTAGATGTAGAAGGCGCCGTCCGGCGGCGCGATCCGCCGCAGGCCGAGCGCGGGCAGCGCATCGAGCAGCATTGCACGGTTGGCGGCGTAGGTACGGATATGCCCTTCGAGTTCTTCGTGGCAATCGAACGCGATCAACCCGGCATGTTGGGCAAGCGACGGGGGCGTGAGGAACAGATTGCCCATGCGTGCCCGCGCCGCATCGATCAGGTCGGGCGGCACCACCAGCCAGCCGAGCCGCCACCCCGCCATGCTGAAATATTTCGAAAAGCTGTTGACGATCAGCGCGTCCGGCTCATCCTGCAAGACCGACCGCGCCGGGCCGGTGTAGCTGAGGCCATGGTAGATCTCGTCCGAAACGATGCGGATGCCGCGTCGGCGGCACACCGCCACGATCGCAGACAATTCTTCCGGCGCGATGATGGTACCGGTGGGATTGGCGGGACTGGCGAGGATCAGCCCGCTTGGCGCAGGATCGAGCGCTTCGATCGCGGCCGCTGTGATCTGGAAGCCCTCCGCCTCGCCGCAGCCAATCTCCACCGGTTCTAGATACAGCGCCTTCACCGTGTTGCGATATGCGACATAGCCCGGCCGGGCAAAAGCGACGCGGTCACCGGGCGCGAACAGGCAGGAGAGCGCGAGCACCAGCGCAGGCGATGCACCGCAGGTCAGGATCACCTGCTCCGGGTCGATGGTGACGGAATAATGCTCGATGTATTGGCGGGCGATCCGTGCTTTCAGCGGAACGCTTTCCCAATAGCCGAGACCGTCGCGGTCGAGCACGAGATGCGCTTCGGCGATCGCAGCGGCAGGCGCGCCGGTCGAGGGCTGGCCGAATTCCATGTGGATCACGGATCGGCCCTCCGCAGCGAGGCGGTACGCCGCGCGGCTGATGGCAATGGCGTGAAACGGATCGATCTTTGCGGACATGCCGCCTGCTTAGCGACCCGCGCGGCGGACACAACCACCGCGCGAGTAACCTAGGTTTACGAGTCCGCGCTGCCGGGCTCGGCCATCTTGCGGTGCTGTTCGGCAAGGAACGATTGCGGCAGCACGCCCGAAGCCGCGACTTGCAGCTTGTTGCTAACGCCGGACACGATGTGCCCCTTGCCGGCCATCAGCGCGTTCCATCCATCCGTTGCTACCTTGGCGGGATCGGACTTGCTGTCGTCCTGACCCACCTGCGTATCGAGCAGACCCGCGCGCGCGAAGAACTCGGTCTCAACCGGACCGGGCATCAACGTGGTGATGGTAACGCCTTCGTGTTCCTTGATCTCGTTGCGAAGCGCCTCGGTGAAGTTGTCCACGAATGCCTTGGTCGCATTGTAGACCGCGTTGAAGGCGCCGGGAATATAACCGGCAATCGATCCCGTCACCAGCACCTTGCCTTCGCCACGCGCGACCATCTGCTTGAGCACCTTCTGCAGCAGATAGACGGTCCCAGTGATGTTGGTATCGACCGAATGCCGCCACATCGTCACGTCCTGATCGAGGAACGGACCACCGGTGCCGATGCCGGCGTTGGCGAACAGCAGGTCGATCGTGCGGCCCTCCGCTGCAGCCAGCAGTTTATCCACGCCGTCGATCGTGGACAGGTCGGCTTCGATCGAGGAGACCTGCGTGCCATGCCGCTCGAAATCGGTGGCGGATGCCTCGATCAGCGACTCGTCGGCAACAACGAGGATGTCATAGCCGTTTTCCGCCGCACGGTGGGCAAGCTCGAAGCCGATGCCGGTAGAGGCACCGGTGATGATTGCAAAACCCTTGCTCATGTCATTCTCTCCTTATGCGGCGAAAGTCTGGCCGGGCTTCAGCACGACCTTGGTGACTTCGTTCTGGTGGTTCTTGAACATCTCATACCCCTTGGGCGCATCTTCGAGGCCCATGCGGTGCGAGATCAGGAAAGTGGTGTCGATCTTGTCTTCCATGATCGCGTTGAGCAGGCCGGGCAGGTAGCGCTGAACGTGCGTCTGGCCAGTCTTGAGCGTCAGACCCTTTTCCATGAATGCGCCGAGCGGGAATTTGTCGACGAATCCGCCGTATACCGCCGGCATCGACACGCGCCCGCCCTTGCGACACGCAATGATCGCCTGACGGATCGAGTGGGTGCGGTCGGTGCCGAGGAAGGTCGACGCCTTGATCTGGTCGACGATGTTGTCGAAGAACATGCCGTGCGCTTCGAGCCCGACCGAGTCGATGCAGGCGTCCGGCCCAATGCCGCCGGTCATCTCCATCAACGCTTCGTAGGTTTGCGATTCCTCGAAATTGATCGTCTCCGCACCGAATTTGCGCGCGAGTTCGAGGCGATGCGGGAAGTGGTCGATGGCGATGACGCGTTCGGCACCCATCAGGAATGCCGACTGTACCGCGAACAGGCCGACGGGGCCGCAACCCCATACCGCGACGGTGTCGCCGGGTTCGATCTGCGCGAACTCCGCCGCCTGCCATCCGGTCGGCAAGATGTCGGAGAGGAACAGCACCTTGTCATCGTCAATGCCATCCGGAATGACGATCGGGCCGACGTCCGAGAACGGAACACGGACATATTCCGCCTGACCACCGGCATAGCCGCCGGTCATGTGGCTGTAGCCGAACAGACCCGCCATCGGGTGGCCGTACACCTCCTGCGCAATATCCTGATTGTCCGCCGGGTTGCCGTTGTCGCATGCGGAGAATTGCTGCTTGCCGCAGTGGTAGCAGCTGCCGCAGGCAATGGTGAACGGCACCACCACGCGTTGGCCTTTCTTCAACGTCGAGCCGGAGCCGATCTCGACGACCTCACCCATGAATTCATGGCCCAGGATGTCGCCCGCCTTCATGGTAGGGATATAGCCGTCATACAGGTGGAGGTCTGACCCGCAGATCGCCGTCGAAGTGATCTTGATGATCGCATCGCGCGGGTTGAGGATTTCGGGATCGTCGACCGTATCGACGCGGACGTCATGCTTGCCGTGCCAGGTGAGTGCGCGCATCAGTTATGCTCCCGATCGGATTCGGCGTCGCGTTGCGCGAGCGTCCAGGATGAGGTGGCGATCTCGCCGGTTTCCATCAGCTGCTTGAACCGGCGCAGGTCGCGGCGCGCCTGCACTGCGGGTTCGCGCTGGAACATCTTGGCGATGATCCTCCCGATCGTTCCGCCGGGCGGATCGTAGTTGATGGTCGCGGTGACGACCGTTCCGCGCGTGCCTGCATCGCGAAATTCGATCCGGCCGCTATTGGCGACCTCGGCCCCTTCGGCGGATGCCCAGGCGATCATCTCGCCCGGAGTCTCATCGGTGATGATCGCGTCCCACTCGACAGTGCGACCAGCCGGCGCTTTCACCACCCAGTGCGTGCGACGATCATCCAGCACGTCGATACGTTCGACGTTGTCCATGAAGTTTGGCAGGTTGGTGAACTCTCGCCAGTAAGCGAACAGTTCATCATGCGGCCGGTTGATCGTGACCGAGCGCGCAAATAGCGTATCGCCCTTCGGCTCCACTCCGACGTGTGTCACCGCCTCTTCTGTATCACCTTTCTTCATCGTGGTGAGCGGGGCGTCATCTTGGCTAATGGTCATCGCCACCTCCTGTGTTGGTTACAGGCATAACCGTCACCTAACGTGCTCTGTTCCAACGGCGTTTTCGGGCTGACGCAGAATATGATCGACTGGCGGTCTTATTATGACGGCGGCTTTAACCTTGATCATCATTGCAGTGATTAACCCCAACATGAGCCACACTGTTGCGCTTCAATCCGACGCATCCTCCAACATCTTGATCGCATGGAGCGGCCATTGGCTGATGTTGGCGGCGGGGCAGTGGTATGTCTCACGCCTGACGCGATTTTACGATCCGCAGTGGTGTGCCGATCGGCATTTGCCACGAAACGACATCTCCTTGCGACCGGTGCGTCGCTGCTCAGTGTTGACCCATCATGGATTAGCGTGGCCTAGCGAGGATCCGGGGTACACTCTCTGCCAGAGGAGACGACGATGACTGCTGAGAAGGACACCGTCCATTACGAGGGCTCCGAAGGCGGCTGGGGTTCTGTTCGCGGAATCGTCGAGACGGCTCTGCGCGAGCGCACCTCGCCCGGCGCGCTCGATACGCTGCGGCGGCAGAACAAGGCTGGCGGCTTCATGTGCGTGTCGTGCGCATGGGGGAAGCCTGCCAAGCCGCACGCTTTTGAGTTCTGCGAGAACGGCGCCAAGGCGACCCTGTGGGAACTCACCAGCTTGCGCTGCACGCCAGATTTCTTCGGCAGGCACACGCTGACGGAACTGCGCACGTGGAAGGATTACGACCTAGAACAGCAGGGTCGGCTGACCCACCCGATGCGCTACGATGCGGCGACGGACAAGTATGTTCCCTGCGGCTGGGACGAGGCATTCAGCGCGATCGGAGCGGAGCTGAAGGCGCTCGATCCGGGGTCGGCGGTCTTCTACGCCTCCGGTCGCGCCAGCCTTGAAACCAGTTACCTCTATGCTCTGTTCGCGCGGCTGTACGGCCACAATAACCTGCCCGACAGTTCGAACATGTGTCACGAAACCACCTCGGTTGCGCTCAAGAAGGTGATAGGTTCTCCGGTGGGCACCTGCGTGCTTGATGATTTCGAGACGTGCGACGCGATCTTTTTCTTCGGGCAGAACCCGGGCACCAATTCGCCGCGCCTGCTGCACCCCTTGCAGGAAGCGGTGAAGCGGGGGTGCAAGATCGTCACCTTCAATCCGGTGCGGGAAAAGGGGCTGGAGTCGTTCAAGAACCCGCAGAGCCCGCTCGAAATGCTCACCCCCAAGGCGACGCAGATTTCGACGTTGTACCTCCAGGTGAAGACCGGCGGTGACATCGCCGCGATCATAGGCCTCATCAAATACGTTCTCGCCGCCGAGGAGAAGACGTGGGCGGAGGAGCAGCTGCACGTTCTGGACGTGGACTTTATTGCGCAGCACACCGCCGGCTTCGACGAGATGAAGGCGCAGGCCGACGCGACAAGCTGGGACGAGATCGAGCGCGAAAGCGGTCTCGCGCGCGCCGACATCGAGGCGGCGGCGGAGATTTACGCCCAGGCGAAGCGATCGATCTGCATGTACGGCATGGGACTGACCCAGCATGTCCATGGCTTCCACAATCTCGCCACGCTGACCAACCTTTGGCTGCTCAAGGGCAATATCGGACGCGAAGGTGCCGGCATTTCACCGGTGCGTGGCCACTCCAACGTTCAGGGCCAGCGCACCGTCGGCATCTCCGAAAAGCCCGAATTGGTGCCGCTCGACAAACTTGCCGAGCAATTCGGGTTCGAGCCGCCGCGAGAGGAGGGGATGAACACCGTCAAGGCATGCGAGAACATCATCTCTGGCGAAGTCCGTGCGTTCATTGGCCTCGGCGGCAATTTTATCCGCGCGATTCCCGAGCGTGAGAAGATGGAGGACGCATGGTCGCGGTTGCGGCTGACCGTACAGATCGCCACCAAGCTGAACCGCAGCCACCTCGTCCACGGCGAAGTGACGTATCTGCTGCCGTGCCTTGGCCGCTCGGAGGAGGACAGGCAGGCGAGCGGCGCGCAGAAGGTGACGATGGAGGACTCGCTGTCCTGCATCCACGGCTCGTTCGGCAAGAACACGCCGGCCAGCAAGGATCTGCTGTCAGAGCCTGCGATCGTCGCTGGGCTGGCAAAGGCCACACTGCCGGAAAACCCCAAGGTGCGCTGGGACGAGTGGGTCGGCAATTACGACTTGATCCGTGACTTGATCGAAGCAACCTACCCTGAGCAGTTCCACGACTTCAACAAGCGGGTGTTCACGCCGGGTGGCTTTTACCGCGGTAACTCCGCGCGCGAGCGGGTGTGGAAGACAGAGAGCGGGAAGGCGAACTTTACCGTGGCGACATCCTTGTCGGCGATGGGTGTCGGCGATGCGCCGGGCCGCTACCGGTTGATGACAATGCGGTCGAACGACCAGTTTAACACGACCATCTACGGCTATTCGGACCGGCTGCGCGGTATCGAAGGCACGCGCGATGTGCTGCTGATGAACCCGGAAGACATTGCGGCGGCCGGGTTGACGGTCGGGCAGGTGGTCGGACTCGCCTCGGATGCGGAGGACAATGTCGACCGGCATGTCGGCGGGCTGACGGTAACGCCGTTCCTGCTGCCGCGCGGGTGCATCGGTGGTTACTATCCCGAGATGAACCCACTGGTGCCGTTATGGTATCATGATGAAGAATCGAAGACGCCGGCCAGCAAGGGGGTGCCGGTGCGTATCGTCGCCTAGGCCGGATCCGCGCAGCGACGGAAAAGCGAAAGGCGGGATCACCTGAGTGATCCCGCCTTTCTTCTTACGCCGTTGAGGGGGCAGGGCAGCGCGCGACCATCGGGCCGCGCGCTGCTGTCGATTACGCTACCGCGTCGAGATCGACCTGCGCTTCGCGCGGCCAATACCGCAGCGGCGCAAGCGCGCTCAGGAACGCCTTGGCATCCGCCTTGGTCTTGAGTGGCAGACATCCATCGTCGAGATCGGTCGCAAGGCCTGCCTTCTCCACCAGCGGTGCGGTTTCCTCCGACAGGCCGATGAACTTGCAGTGCGCGAAGGCGTCCGTCAGGAAATCCTTTGCCGCAGCGTCCATTGCCAGCAGCTTGGCGCCTGCGTCGGATGCAATCACGGCGACCGCATCGTACAACACGGACGGCCCGCCATCGATCTTCTGCTTGGCGACGAGCAGCGTGCCGTCGGACAAGGTCGCGCCGCCCACCTTCGGAGCCACGATCTCGACCATGGCTTCCGCCGCCGCAAACGTGTCGATCACCGCATTGACCAGCGCCGCATCCGCGCCGTCCGTGACCAGCAAGCCAAGCTTGCGGCCCGCGAAACTTTGCGGTCCGTTCTTCTGGATGCTGAGCTTGTCGGATGGAGCCAGATCCATGATCGTCGGCTTTGCGGCCTTGGCGGCCTCGGGCAACGGCAGGGCGAGACCGTTCGCGACGGTCTTCGCAAGATCGGCATCGATGTTGAGGAGGTGCGACACCATGCGCGACCGAATGTCCGGGCGCTCCACCTTGGAAAGTTCGAACACCAGCGCATCGCCCATATGCTTCTGTTCGATCGCCGTCTGGCTCATGTAGAACTGCCGAGCCTGGCTGTAATGATCGGCAAAGCTCTCCGGTCGAACACGCAGCGCGTCACCCTGCGGGGGTTCAGGGAAACTGACGTAACCACGCTTCGGATCTTCGCGCGGGCCGCCTTGTGCGCCCCAGCTGTTCGGCTCGTAATTGGCGCGGCCAACCGGATTGCGCATGGCCATGTGACCGTCCTGCTGGAAATGCGCGAACGGGCACCGCGGCGCATTGATCGGCAGGTGCGTGAAGTTTGGCGAACCGAGCCGCTTCAACTGCGTGTCGAGATAGGAGAAGTTACGCCCCTGAAGCAGGGGATCGTTGGTGAAGTCGATTCCCGGCACCACATTCTGTGTGCAGAACGCGACCTGCTCGGTCTCGGCGAAGAAATTATCGACCAACCGGTCGAGCACGAGCCGACCGACGATACGAACCGGTACCTGCTCTTCCGGGATGAGCTTGGTTGCGTCAAGCACGTCGAAGTCGAAGCTGTCGGCGAATTCCTGATCGAACAACTGAACGCCGAGCTCCCACTCGGGGAAGTCACCGCTCTCGATCGCATTCCACAGGTCGCGGCGGTGGAAGTCGGGATCGGCGCCATTGACCTTGACCGCCTCGTTCCAGACGACCGACTGAAGGCCCATCTTCGGCTTCCAGTGGAACTTGACGTAGGTCGACTTGCCCTCGGCATCGACCAGTCGGAACGTGTGGACGCCAAAGCCCTCCATGAAGCGGAACGAGCGCGGTATGGTGCGATCGGACATGATCCACATGATCATGTGCATGCTTTCGGGGCTGAGGCTGATGAAGTCCCAGAAGTTGTCGTGCGCGGTCTGCGCCTGCGGGAAGGCGCGGTCCGGCTCCGGTTTGGCGGCATGGATCAGATCGGGGAACTTGATCGCATCCTGGATGAAGAACACTGGGATGTTGTTGCCGACGAGATCCCAATTGCCTTCCTGCGTGTAGAGCTTCACCGCAAAGCCACGTACGTCACGCGCCAGATCGGCAGATCCCTTCGAGCCGGCGACCGTCGAGAAGCGCACGAACGCCTCGGTCTTCTCTCCGACACGCTGGAACAGATCCGCACGGGTGACATCGGCAAGGCTGTCGGTCAGCTCAAAATAGCCGTGCGCACCATAGCCGCGCGCGTGGACGACGCGCTCCGGGATCCGCTCGTGATCGAAGTGGAACATCTTCTCGCGAAAATGAAAGTCCGACAGCAAGGTCGCGCCGCGCGCACCCTGCTTGAGGCTGTTCTGGTCGTCGGCGACCGGGATGCCCTGTGCAGTGGTCATCACCGCAACATCGCCACCAGCGATCTGGTGCGTCTCGCCGCCATTACCGACCGGCTCCGCAAAGCTCATCGAGATCTCTGCGGTCGGTGTGCCCGCCTTCGCATCCTTGGTGGTGGTCGATGCTTTCGCGCGTGTGGTCTTGGCCATCCGAAACTCCCGGTATGCTGATCGGCCGGGCGCAGGGGGGCAGCACCGGTCACGCACTCAACCACCAACGGGGGATCAAGTTGCTCTGGAAAACCATGATTAATTTCGATCAATACGATTGTTGGTGTTCGTTTGCGCGATTGCCCGAGCGCGGTGTTCACGACGCGGAACCGACCGGCGGCTGAAGCGATGTTGCCGGGCAAGACCTAGGAGGACGACGTGGCTGATACGCTCAAGAGCTTTACCCTCGCGCAGAGCGAAGGGCATTACCTGCTGACGTTGCATTCCGACGATGGCGACGAAACCGAGTTTCTCCTCACATATGATCAACTCGATCTCATCGCCGAGGAAATCGACACGCAGTTGAACGCCGACGAGGAGGAGGAACTCACGGTCGACGAAGAAGAATGACGTAGCGCTGGGGAATGTGTTCGAAAAGTGACCCCGGCAGCCGGCCATGCTGCATTGTTGCTGATCACCGTGATCGACCCGTTAGACGTTTAGGGCGCCGAGGTTTTTGCTCGGCGCCATTTTTTTGCGTTGGCTCACCCTCTCGTACGGGTGCGCGCGGTGCCTGATGCAGCGGAGGTGCCGGAATCTACGTTGACGACCGCCAAACCAGTAACGTTCTCTCCGAGCCCTGATCGACACCGTGGTCGACGAGAACGCTCGGGCAGGGCTCTCACCGTACAGTTTTCCTCAAACGACACGGATTATCTGTCGTCCGTCTGCCGTCTGACGACCAAGAGTGCTGCGACGCGCGCTTGGTCGTAAGTTCGTGCGGATTTACTCGGCGGCCGCCAATACCGGCGTTTTCGGCGAGATACCTGCCGAACCGATTTCCTCCGCAAACCACGCACAGGTGCGTTCCAGCCCGGTAGCGAGATCGACGCGTGGTTCCCAACCAAGCAGTGCCTTGGCACGGCCGATGTCGGGCTTGCGCCGGCGGGGGTCGTCGATCGGCAGCGGCAGGCGTGTCACCGTGGCCTCCGTTCCCGTCATCGCGATCACCCGGTCCAACAGATCGTTGATGGTCAGTTCGTTCGGATTGCCGAGGTTGATCGGCTCCAGCCCGTTGATGTCGCTTTCCATCAGTCGCATCAGCCCGTCGACCAGATCCGACACATAGCAGAAGCTGCGCGTCTGCGAGCCATCGCCGTAGATGGTGATATTGGTGCCCGACAGCGCCTGACAGATTAGATTGGACACGACCCGTCCGTCATCCGGGTGCATCTGCGGTCCATAAGTATTGAAGATGCGGGCGACGCGCACCTCTGCACGTTGCATGCGCTGGAAATCGAAGGTCATCGCCTCGGCAGCGCGTTTGCCCTCGTCATAGCAGGCGCGCGGGCCGGTGCAGCTTACGAAGCCACGGTAATCCTCGCGCTGCGGGTGCATCTCGGGATCGCCATAGACCTCGCTGGTGGATGTAAGCAGGAACCGAGCACCTGCTGTCTCCGCCAGCCGCAACAGGTGGTTGGTGCCCGTGACGTTGGTCAACATCGTATGTTCGGGATCAAGCTGATACTGCGGCGGCGAGGCCGCGCAGGCGAGGTTGTAGATGCGCTTGATCCGGGCGGCGCCCGCGGTGATGCTGGCGGGCAGCGGATTGACGATATCCCCTTCGACGAACTCGAAACGCGGATGATCGATCAGCGCGCGCAGGTTTGATTCCCGCGACGTCTGCAGGTTGTCTAGGCACACCACGGTTTCGCCGCGCGCGAGAAGGGCGGCGCACAGATGTGAGCCGATGAACCCGGCCCCGCCTGCAACGAGGGTGATCTGGGGTGGCATGGCCTGTCTCCTGTTTGCGTCCGCTCGGCGTGACGCGACCGCGTTTAGGTAGGTTTCGAGTTCCGCGGCGCGGTGCGCTGCCGTGTGGCGCGCCAGTACGCGGCTCCGCGCGGCAGCGCCGAGCGCATCGGCATCGCGCGCGATCGCGGCGATCACGTCCTCGGTCGTATCGGCGAGCAGGATCTCGTGGCCGGGCATGAACAGCGTATCGATTCCCTCCCACCGGTCCGAGATGATCGGCGTACCGCACGCGCCTGCCTCGAACAGCCGCACCGACGGCGACCAGCCCGACGCGATCATGTCGGCGCGCGTCACGTTCAGGGTGAAGCGCGACGCCGAGTAGAAGGCGGCATGGTCTGCGGGCGGCAGGTGGTCGATCCGCTCGACGTTGGCTGGCCAGTCGATATCCGCGGGATATTGCGGGCCCGCCACGGCAAAACGCCGGTCCGGGCAAGCGCGGGCAACCGCCAGCAGCAGCCGCTCGAGCGTCGGCTGGCGATCGGGGCTGTAGGTGCCGAGGTACGACAGGTCCCACCGCTTCGCCACATCGGTCTGGTAGTACTTATCCGGGTCAACCGAGCAGTATAACGCGCGTGCCGCCTGTGCGCCGTAGTCGCTTTCGAGGCGGTCGAGCGTCGGCCCGCCGGTGAACGACAGGTACACGTCGTAGCCCGGGATGACGTCTGGTGAGAGATACTCGAAGTCCCCACGCGCCAGCTTGGCCAGGGTGACAGGCGTATCGATGTCGTAGAACGCGCATCTACGGGCATGATTCTGGACGAACCGCGCGACCGCGACGCCGTCCGGCACGTAAGAGCCGACGATGACCGCATCGGCCTCCGCGATCTCCGCGCGCCATTCCTCCAACGCGGGCAGGTCGGCATAATATTCGAGGCGGCAAAAATACGGGTTGGGCAGATCACGGTGCGCACCGGCGTACCACGGCACTTCCCGTTCGAGAAACAGCACGTCATGCCCGCGCGCCGCGAACGCCTTCAGCAGCGCGCGAAACGTGGTAGCGTGACCGTTGCCCCAAGATGAGCCGAGGCTGAGGCCGAGAACGACGAGCTTCATGCCGCCACCGTCGTGTTCGCGCGCTGTGTGCGAAACAGCGCGTCGACCTGCGCACCGCGCAATGCATAGGTGTGTTCCGCCAGCACGCGGGCGAGTGCCGCCTGGCCGATCTCCTTCGCCCGCTCGGGCGTGAGCGCGGCGAGATGATCGGCGACGTCCTGCCCGTCCCTAGCGACCAGCACTTCCTTGTCGGGTATGAGGAACTGCTCGATTCCCTCCCACGCATCGGTGATGAGACAGGCAGCGGCGCCGGCTGCCTCGAACACGCGCGTCGCGGGCGAGAAGCCGACCTCCGCCATGCTGTCGCGCGCGACGTTCAACACTGCGCGCGGCGTGCAGTTGAACGCGTTGTGCTGATGCGTGTAGACGTGGCCAAGATGGCGCACGTTGCCGGGCATGTGCTTGCTGTCCCAGCCGTTACCGCCGATCAGGAACGCGCGGTCGGGCAGGGCGGCGGCGGCCTTGAGGAAGAACTCCTCCACGCGCGCCTCTCGGTCGGGCAGACGATTGCCGAGGAAGGCGAGATCGCTCGCAAAACGCGGATCGGGCTCGACCGGAAAGTGCGTCTCGGGGTCAAGCGCGTTGTAGATCGGCTCGCACGCTGCCGCGCCGAAGCCCCGATAGGCTTGGATCACGGGCGGACCGCCGCCATAGGTCAGCACCAGATCGATATCGGGCAGGGCGCGGCGGACTGGATGCGACAGGTCAGCCCGCATCTCATCGAGTGTGGCGGCGGCATCGACGTCCCAGAAGATCTTGAGCGCATCCGGCCGCGCCCGCGCGATGATGCCGTCGAGCAGTTCGGCATCATACACGCCGACTCCGTTCGCCTTGACGACGATGTCCGCGTCACCCGCCTCGGCCAACACGCTGCGCAGGCCCTCGTCCGTGGCGGGATATACGACCGATCGTACCCACTCTGGCGGGTCGATGTCGCGGTGCTGCTGCCGCTCGAACGCGTCGGGTTCGTAGAAGGTGATGTCGTAGCCATGGCTCGCCAGCGCCTTCAGCACGCCGCGATAGTAAGTCGCCGCGCCGTTCCAGTAGGAGGACAGCAAGCTGGATCCGTAAAAGGCGATCTTCATGCGAGTTCTTTCTGGGTAACGCCGAGCGATGCGGCGATCGCGAGCAGTTCGTCGACGCGGTGCGCGCAGGTGTGGCGAGCACGGATCGTTTCCAGACCATGCGCGACGAGGCTCTCGCGCAACGCCGCATCGTCGCGAAGCGTGGTTAGGTGGCGGGTCATCTCGGCGCCGTCTGCTGCGACGAGATAGTCGGTGCCGGGCCGGAACAGGTGCTCGGCATCGTCCCAAGGCGCCGACACCAGCGGGATGCCGCACGCGAGCGCCTCGAACACGCGGATCGTCGGAATGCCGGGCAAAATCGTCGCGTAATAGCGGCGTGGCACGTGCACGGTGGCGAGCGCCCGCGCGAAGATCGCCGGAGCGCCGGCATTGGGTGCCCAGCCATGATAAGCTGCGCCGTGCCGCGCCAGCATCGCACGCGCTTCCGTCGGGTAGCGCACGCCATAGATGTCGAGCGGCAGGCCAGCGGCAGCGGCGGGCGCGAACAGGAACCGTTCGAGCTCATCGGTGCGCTCTCCGTCCCCCCAGTTGCCGATCCAGACGAGGCCGCTGCGCTCGCCTTCGGTCAGGGGTGGATGGAAGCGGCGCGTGTCGGCGGCTTCGTGCCACGTCCATACGCGGCCCTGCCAACCCCAGCCGCGATAGACCTCGGCAAGCGTCTCGCCGAACGCCAGCACGCCGTCATAACCGGACAGGTCATATGCGCGCATCTCCTCCGGCGCGCTCACCGCGCGGTGGTGCGTGTCGTGGAACAACAGGGTGAAACCTGCACCATGTTTGCGCAGGTCACCCACGGCTTTGACCAGCGCTGGTTCGTTCCATTCGTGCATCAACACGAGATCGGCGCCTTCGGTCATCGCCGCCGCCTCCATCTCCGCACTATAGGAGCGTGACGCGAGGTCGGGATAAGCAGCCCGGTAGGCGGCAAGACCATCCTCGCCATGATCGCCAAGCAGATTGGCGAGGCTCCATGCGCCTTCCGGCTCCCACACGGTGACGTCATGTCCGCGCGCGATTAATTCGCTCAGTACACCGCGCAGGAAATGGGCGTTGCCGTGGTTCCAGCATGACGTGAGGCTGTGCGTGAAGTACGTGATTTTCATGCCGCAACCCTCGTGACGTCTCCGGAGAGCAACGCGCGATAGTGCGTTGCCATCGCCCGCGCGGCCGCCGCCGGCGTGTAGCGCGCCGCACGCACGCGCGCTGCCTCGCCGAGCGTGTGCCGGCGTACTGGGTCAGCGATCAATGCCTCGACCGCCGCGGTCCACGTCTGTGCGTCATCGCCCGAGACGAATACAGCTGCGCCGTCCCACAATTCGCGGAACGTTGCGATGTCGGAGAGCACCAACGCACATCCCGCTTGTGCGGCCTCCAACACCGCCAGGCCGAACGGCTCGAAACTGGCGGCGGAAACGAACACTGGCCGGCGGGCAAGCCGCTGCCGCACCGCATCGTCATCGATTTCGCCCAGCGTTTGAAGATGGTTGAGCGTGACCCGCTCATTGAGTGGACCGACCAGGGCGCCCGCCGCATAGAACGGCACGGCCAGCCGCGCGGCGACGCGATCGAGCAACGATGCGTTCTTCACGCTGTCCCACATCCGCCCGACCGTAATCGCCTCATCGCTGAGCGGACCCGGCTTGATTTCGGCCGGCGCGGTACGGCCGTTGTGAACCGCGACAGGCGCAAGCGGCAGTCCGTAAAGTGCGGCGACGCTCTCGCCATAGGCGCGTGTCGGCGCGACGACGCGATCCACGGCGCGCAGACCCTCCAGCATGAGGGAGCGGTGCCAAAGGTAAGATTGGTCGAGTTGAGATCGCTTGGCAGCCGCCCACCACGTCGAAACGCAGCCATGCGTGACCGCGATCGTTGGTAGTCCCGCCGGTGCGGCAGCAAGCGTGGGCATATTATATTGGATCAGATCGACCGCGTGTTCCCGCGCCAGATCGGCGATCGCGGCGCCTGCCGCCCGCACGGGTACTGCATCTTCGCACAACCAGTCGACCGGCAGCCCGGTGTCGACCAACGTCACGCCGGGTGTCGCATCCGCCGCTCTGCGTTGATCGGCACTCGGCGCGGGCCCGAGCAGCGCGATCACCGTGTCCACCCCGAGCGGCGCGAGCGCCCCGGCAAGGTCGGTCGCATATTGCCAGACGCCCCCGATCGCGTCCGCGGTCATCAGCAACCGCAATGGCTTCATGAAACGCGTTCCAGGGCCGGTGAGGGCGCATGCTGCTCGGTTAGCCACTTGGCGAGCTTGGCCACGCCGTCGCGCCAGCCGACCCGCTGCGCCAGGCCAAGCGTCGTGTCGAGCAACCGCGTGTCGGCAACGAAATAACGCTGGTCGCCCGCACGCCAGTCGGAGAAGCTCACGTCCGGCTCGCGACCGATCAGCGTGCCGATGTAATCGAGCAGCACGCGCAGGCTCACCGCGTTTGCGGTCCCCCCGCCGAGATTGAAGGCGCGGCCTTGCACCCGCTCGATCGCACGCCACGCGGCGAGATATGCCGCGATCGCATCCGACACATCGCAAATGTCGCGCACCTGATGGCCGTCGCCGTACAAGGTGATCGCTTCGCCCTTCAGCGCGCGGATCAGGAAGTGCGCGACCCAGCCCTGATCTTCGGTGCCCATCTGGCGCTGGCCGTAGATGCAGCTCATCCGCAACACCGTTGCGGGCACGCCATAGCTGCGCGCATAGTCTAGCATGTACTGGTCGGCAGCGCCCTTCGACACGCCATAAGGTGTATGAAAATCAAGCGGGCGATCCTCGCCGATACCATGATCGCGGATGCGTGGCTCGGTCGGCGCATAGCCGCCCGCACCCAGCGCGAAGTCGAGGTCTAGCAGGTCACCATAGACCTTGTTGGTCGAGGCGAAGATCACCGGCGTCGCGTCGCGCTTCGCCCTTACGGCTTCGAGCAGGTTGAACGTGCCGAGCAGATTGATCTCGAAATCGTCACGCGGATCGTCGAGGCTGGTGGTTACCGCGACCTGCGCGGCAAAGTGGAACACGGCTTGCGCTTCCGCCACCGCCCGCCGCAATTCGGCGTCGTCTCGGATGTCAGCCTTGATGAGCGTCACGCGGTCGCCATGCCGCTCCTGCAACCACGCCGCATTACGCTCGACGCCGGGGCGGCTGAGCGCATCGTACAGCAACACGGCGTGGCCGTCAGCGGCAAGCGCGTCGGCGAGGTTCGATCCGATGAAGCCCGCGCCACCGGTGACGAGGATCGGCGCGTCGTTCATGCCACCAACCCGCGCTTTTCGAGTTCGGCGCGAGCGTGCGCGACGTTATCTTGCGCCGTTTGCCTGCCAACCCATTCGGCAAGTTCGGCGAGACCTTCGATGAAGTCCTGCTGGGCGGTGAAGCCGAGCGCCTCGGCCGCCAGGGTGGTGTCGCAGAAACAGTGGCGGATATCGCCGATCCGTGCCTTGCCGACGATCTCGGGCGCGGTATCGTTCTTGCCCATCGCGCGCGCCAGCGCCTCGGCCACTTGCGTCACCGAACGATCGTTGCCCGAGCCGATGTTGAAGGTCTTGCCGACCGCCTTACCATCGACCAGCGCGTCGGCAAAAGCGCGCGCCACGTCGGTGACGTGGACGAAATCGCGACGCTGCTCGCCATCCTCAAAGATCATCGGGCGCTGGCCGTTAAGCAGCCGCGCCGCGAAGATCGCCAGCACCCCGGTGTACGGGTTCGACAGCGCCTGACCGGGTCCGTAGACGTTGAACAACCGCAGGCACACGCTCTCGATCCCGTAAGGCGCGCCCATGATGTGGGTGGTACGCTCCTGCACATATTTGTTGAGTGCGTAGATCGAGGCGAGGCTGGGGCGTTTCCACTCGGGCGTCGCCATGGGCGTGAGCGGTCGGCCCTGCGCATCGACCGGCTCCCAGTTCGCCTGCCCGTCCCGGACGATGCCGCGCTCGGCATTCTCTACGATCGCACCGTCCGCATCGCGATACAGGCCTTCGCCGTAGATCGACATGGAGGAGGCGGTGACAACGCGGCGCACGGGATTGTCGATCAGCCGCTCGAACAGTACGGCGGTGCCGACATCGTTGACGCTGGTATAGCGTTCGACCTCGTACATCGACTGACCGACGCCGACTTCGGCGGCGAGATGAATTACGCTATCGACGCCGCTCAGCGCACGCGCCACCGCGTCGCCATCACGCACATCGGCGTGGATCAGCTCGACGTCTTCGGCGAGTTGCTCGGGACGACCGCCGTCGCCATGAACCTGTGGAATCAATGCATCAAGTACGCGCACCGTGTTACCGCGCCGTAGCAGCTCATCGCAAACAAAGCGACCAATGAACCCGGCCCCGCCGGTAACAAGAACAGTCTCGCTCATGCGGGGACTCCATCGGCAATCACATCAGAAACGTCAGCAGGGGCAGAATTGATCGAGATCAACAAAGCAGGATATTGGTCTCGATCCGATTTGCCATGCATATGCTGCTCTCCAAAGACGCAGGTGTTTCGATACGACAACGATAATGCTTCTTCTTCTTCTAAGTTCCATCTTTCTGCCACAAATACAACACGAATGAGGAACTTAGAAGCTGGGGATGGGTTTCGCCTTCGTAACGACCCAGCCTGCAATCCGTAGGCGCCTGCGGGAGCTTGCGTGACTGCCACTCTGTACTTGATCCGGCACGCGTCGCACGATCACCTCGGCCTTATTCTGTCTGGGCGCACGCCTGGCATCCCGCTCAGCGACGACGGACGTCGCCAGGCGCGACGGCTTTCGGCGGCGCTCAGTGCGCGCCGCTTCGCCAGCATATGGTCAAGCCCGGTTCAGCGTGCGCGCGAAACGGCACAGGAGATCGTGACCGGGCGGGGGCTGAGCGTGCAGGTCGACAACGCCCTAGACGAGATTGATTTTGGTGACTGGACGGGCAAGACATTCGATACACTCGCCGTTGACGGCCAATGGGCCATATGGAACAGTGCGCGCGGTGAGGCGCTGACGCCGGCCGGCGAGAGCATGTCGGCGGTGCAGATGCGCGTGGTGACGTTTGCGCGCAAGGTCGCGCTCGCGCATCCGGGTGAGGCGGTGGCGCTGGTCAGCCACTGCGACGTGATCCGCGCGGCACTCGCCGGCTGGTTGGGCCTGCCACTCGGCAATGCGCTCAACTTCGATGTCGATCCCGCTTCGGTCAGCCGCGTCGCGGTGGGCGACTGGGGCGCTCGGGTTCTTTCCATTAATGAGGTGTTTGCATGAGCGCGCGTGATGATACGGGTTTGCGCGATCGGGTAGAGGCGCTTGCGCCGTGGTTCCACAACATGGATCTCGGCGGCGGCCTGTGGACCGCGCCCGACCATTTCCTCGGCAATTATCCGCGCTTCAAATTTGATCGATTCGCCTCGGCGCTGCCCGCCGATCTGACCGGCAAGACCGTTCTCGACATCGGTTGCAACGCTGGCTTCTATGCGATCGAAATGGCACGGCGCGGGGCGTCGCGAGTGGTCGGTATCGACAGTGATCCGCGCTACCTAGCGCAGGCGCAGCTTGCCGCCGATGCCGTAGGCATCAACGGTATCGAGTTCCGTGAACTGGACGTCTACCGCGTCGCCGAACTTGGTGAGCGCTTCGACCTCGTGATCTTCATGGGGGTGCTCTACCACCTCCGCCACCCGCTGCTCGCGCTTGACCTGATCCGCGAACATGTCGCGGGCGACCTTCTGCTGTTCCAGACGATGCAGCAGGGCGGCGATGCGGTGTATGACGTGCCGGAAGATCACCCGTTCCACGTGCCGGGTACGTTCGATGCGCCTGCCTACTTCACGGATCCGGGCTATCCCAAAATGCACTTCATCGAGCGTCAATATGCCGGCGACTGGACCAACTGGTGGGCGGCCAACGCCGCATGCAGCCAGGCAATGCTCCGCGCCGCAGGTTTCGCGATCGAGGCGCAGCCCGAATCCGAAGTCTATATCTGCCGCGTCGCGCCGGTGCCATTCCAGGAATGGCAGAATGGTCCGATGGCGGCATATCCCGCGAGGAAGCCCGCATGATCGAAGCCGCTATGCTCTGGAACGAGCCCAACAACAAATCGCACTGGGACCCGTCGCTTGACCCCGATTGGTCGCGCTTTGCCGATCATGTCTCACGTGCCGGCAACGCGATCCAAGCGATCAATCCCGCCGTCACGCGCGTACTGGGCGGCATGTCGCCCATCGATCCACACTGGCTCGGACGGATCGCGGGATACGGCGCGCTTGACGCCGTCGATGCGGTGGCGGTGCACGGCTTTCCGCTCGACTGGAATCTGTGGCCGCTCAGCGCGTGGCCCGACAAGATCGACGAGATTCGCGCCGTCACCGACAAGCCGGTGTGGGTGACGGAAGTCGGCGTAAGTTCTTTTGGTGCGGAAGAAGTACAGGCGTTCGGACTGGAGCGCACCGTGCAACTCCTGGAAGGCCGCGCGCCGCGTGTATTCTGGTATTCGCTGTTCGACCTGCCACGCAGCTGGGGCGCGGAAACACGCCACCGTGAGGCGGAAGGCTCGTCCTACTACCGACATTTCTACCTTGGGCTGATCCGCGAGGATGGGTCGCCCAAACCGGCGCTCGACATTTACGCCAAGCACGCGGCCGAGATCGGGCTGATGCAGTGGTTTCATTACAACGACCCCCGGCTCGACGAGGCGGTCGCGTGGATGAAGCGGCTCGGCACGCGGCGTATCCGTACTGGCCTGTCGTGGGCAGACAGCTTCCGCCCGGATGCGGTCGGGTGGTTCGACCGGCAGATGGAGGCGCTCGCCGACTTCGACGTGACCGTGACCTTCTGCTTCACGCCCGAGCATCTCGGCCTCGCGCCGCATCACACCAGTCCCGCGCAGGATCCGCAGGCGTTTGCCGATTTCTGTGCGTGGATGATCGACCGTTATGCCCCAGGTGCCAGTGCTTCGCCCGCCGTAGCCGCGCCGCAGCCCGTCGCAGAACATGCGCTAGAGCGGCCCGAACTCTCCCCTTTGAACTTCAACCGCGACGAGCGCCTGGCTGCCGAACGGAGCATCGCATGACGCTTTCTCCGCAACAGCGCGGCGTTGATCGATTCACCCCTCAGATGCGCAACCATTCCGACCCACTGGCGCACGGGCTAGAAAGTCACAGCATGCGATCCAGTTACACAAGCAGACGGATGAACCTCTACCTCGGTAAGTGCGAAACGAACACGTCCTGCGTCTTGTCGGCGTGGAGCGACGGCGTGATCGCGTCGATCGGCGGCGGGCAAAAAGGCAAGGCATCGATGCCGCATACCGAGGTGGTAAACTGATGCGCGCGGCGATTTTGGCGGCACCGGGCGAGATCCAGGTGGAAGACGTTGCGGTTCCCGAACCCGCTGCGGGCGAAGTGCGTGTGCGGATCGAAGGCTGCGGCGTTTGCGCTTCGAACCTTGAGCCCTGGGGCGGCAACCCGTGGACGCAATACCCCGGCGAGCCTGGTGGCCTCGGCCACGAGGGCTGGGGCATTGTCGAGGCGGTGGGTCCGGGTGTCGTTGGCTTGGCGTCCGGCGACCGCGTTGCCGCATTGTCGTACCGCAGCTTTGCGGAGAGCGATATCGCCAGCGCGGAAATGGTGGTGAAGCTACCTGAAAGCCTCGCCGGTAAGCCGTTTCCGGGTGAACCGCTCGGTTGCGCGTTCAACATCTTCCGCCGCAGCGACATTCGCCCGGGCGATACGGTCGCAATCGTCGGCGTTGGTTTTCTTGGGGCGGTGCTGACGCGGCTGGTAAGCGAAGCGGGCGCACGGGTCATCGCGATCTCTCGCCGCACGGAATCGCTTGATCTGGCGCGGCATTATGGTGCGGCGGAGACGATCGTCATGGACGATCACTACCGCATCATCGAACAGGTTCAGGCGCTGACCAACGGCCAGGGTTGCGAACGCGTGATCGAGTGCGTTGGTAAGCAATGGCCGCTCGACCTGGCGGGCGAACTGGTCGGGTTCGGCGGACGGCTCGTGATCGCAGGCTATCATCAGGATGGGCCGCGTCAGGTCAGCATGCAGATGTGGAACTGGAAGGGCATCGACGTCATCAACGCGCACGAGCGCGATCCGGCGGTACAGCGGCGTGGCGTGGAGGAAGCGGTTGATGCCATATCGAACGGGCGGCTCGATCCGGCCCCGCTCTATTCACACACCTACCCGCTCGAACGGCTCGGTGAGGCGCTGGATGCAACCCGCGACAAGCCGGAAGGCTTCGTAAAGGCGCTGGTGCTGCTATGAAAAGGCTCGGTTTCCTTGGTACCGGCTGGATTGGGCGCCACCGCATGGCGGCGATGCTGGACACTGGGCTCTGCACCGCAGTCGCGATTTGCGACCCATCGGCTGATTGCCTGGCGGATGCTGCGGTGCTCGCCCCGGATGCGGTGCGGGTGCGCTCGCTCGACGAGATGCTCGCGCTCGATCTGGACGGGATCGTGATCGCGACTCCGAGCGCGCTGCATGCCGTTCAATCGGTGCAGGTGCTTGAAGCCGGCGTGGCAGTGTTCTGTCAAAAGCCGCTCGGTCGCGACTTGGCTGAAACGCAAGGCGTGATCGACGCGGCGCGCAAGGCGGATCGGCTTCTGGGCGTTGACCTGTCCTACCGCCATACGGACGCTATGCGCGCGATCGCACCGCTAGTGGCAGGCGGCGATCTGGGTAAGGTGTTCGCGGTCGATCTCACGTTTCACAATGCCTATGGCCCGGACAAACCCTGGTTCTACGATCCGGCGCAGTCGGGTGGCGGTTGCGTCGTAGACCTGGGCGTGCATCTGGTCGATCTTGCCTTGTGGGCACTTGGCTTTCCCGATGTGACCGATGTCAGCGCGACGTTGCTGTCCGCCGCCGCCCCCCTGAAAAGCGGGCTGGTTGAGGATTATGCGGTGGCGTCGTTCGTCGCGGGCGGCGTCTCGGTACGCCTCGGATGCTCGTGGCGACTTCATGCCGGGCGGGACGCTGTAATCGAGGCAGCGTTCTATGGGACGGCCGGCGGCGCTGCGCTGCGCAACGTCGATGGATCGTTCTATGACCTCACCGCCGAGCGTTTCGACGGCACCGGGTGTACTGTGTTGTCAGAGGCGGGAGACGTTTGGGGCGGTCGCGCGGCAGTCGCATGGGTCGAAGCGTTGGAGCGCTCAAACACGTTCGATCCTGCGGCTGAGACGTTTGCGGCCAGCGCACGCGTTCTGGATGCGATCTATGCCGCAGGTCTGTCGCAAGGCTGAAGCCGGTTACGGTCGGCTATCGATCACCTCGTTGGCAGCACGAATGCCACTTTGCCACGCACCGTGCGCGGTCGAGAAGTCTGTCGGATGCGTCGCCTCGCCAGCGAAAAAGATGCGTTCCTCGATAGGTCGCGCGAGGATCGCGCGCGCGCCAGCGTGGCCGGGTAGAGCGTGACTATAGGAGCCATTAATCCAGTCGGTTCGGCACCATTGCGATCCGCCGAGCGGCCTTAGCTTCGCGCGGACCTCGCTGCCAAGCAAGGCGGCAAGTTCATCGATCGCGAAGCGTGCCGCCTCGGAAACCCCGACGCGCTCTAGCATGTCCGCACCCGGACCGCCGTAAAATGCCTCGATCACCGGCATGCCGAATGGGCGAATATAGTAGCTGCCGGTGTTGGGGTCGCGTGGGTTGCCGATCAGGTGCGTTTCTGTCTCGAATGCTTCGGGGGCAAGGATCTCCAGAAACACCTTGTCCGCGAGGCCGAGAGGAAGCTGCGTGGCGGCGTGAAGATGCTCGTTTGCGGATGCACCCAACGCGATCGCGCCGCTGGCGAGCAGGTTGGTGGAGATGGTGACGATCGCGGCTCTCGCCTCGACGGTGCCACGGCCGGTATCTAGCCGTACGCCGCGACCGTCATTCGCAATGCCGCGCACAGGTGTGCCGAGGCGGAGGTCGAGCTGTGGCAGGCTCGCGGAAAGCAACGTGCCGTAGCCCTCGCGCACCCGCCAGTTGTACTCGGTTGCTGCGTCATCATAGGCGAGGAAGTCAGCAACCGAGAGCCGGTCTAGATCCGCGCCGTTCATGTAGCCGCTCAGCGCACGGCAGAAGGCGTTCCATTCACCGGCGGGCGCCAACGCATCGGATGCGCGATCGCTGGCGGGTGGGCTATCGTGCAGCCGCTGCTCGAGAGCGGCCCAGGCGTCGCCGGCGGCGGCCTTCTCCTCCGCATCGAAGCCAAGACCACGCCATTGCTCTGTCCAGGCGGAGGTGCCGCGCACGATCGTGAAGCCGGCTTGCTCGCCAATACCGACAAGTGGATTGCGATCGGCCGAGTGCAGCCAACCGCATCCGAAATCGATAGGCATTCCGGCGAGCCCGATTGTGCAGCCGCGTCCGCCAAGGCGGCTGCTTGCCTCCAGCAAGATGACGGACCTGTGCTGCGCAACCAACGTTCGCGCCGCCGCGATGCCCGCAGCGCCGGCCCCGACAATTGCAACGTCGTATTCCATTGCTTCATCCGCCCGCAGTAAAGGCGTTTCTATCTAAGGGGATGGGCGTTATGGCAATCGGAGAAAATCCGCTTTGCACAGGTTAGGGCACGCATCCTTATGCGCCCTAAAGCATTGCTACGATCAAACCGCTTTAGCTGAGTAAGGGGAAGCGACATGCAACAGGATCGAGAATCGCAGGTCCGCCAACGCGCGCACGCGATCTGGCTCGAAGAAGGAATGCCCGAAGGGCAGTCCGAGGCTCACTGGGATCGTGCTCAGTCGGAAATCGAGGCAGACGCCTCGAACGCTGCGCCCGCACCCGCGAGTGAAACAGCCGAGCCGGAAACCGCCGCGCCGGCCGTTGGAACCGAGCCTGAGTTCCAGAACCCGGATCCCGCTCCGGTGCCACCTGATGTCGAGGCGATTACCGATCCCGCTACGGCCCGCGCGCCGTCGGCTGCTAAAAAGCAGCCCCGCCGCAAGGTAAAGCCGGTCACGCCCGTTCGCTAAGCTTGCCCGCCGTGTTGCGGGTATCATTTAGTCTATCTTGATCCCGTTTTCTTAGGGAGTATATTTTGCGCCTATACTCCGACCGCTTAAAAGGCGGTTCCCCTTATCCTCTGGGTACAAGCTTTGACGGCTTGGGCGTAAATTCCGCGATCTTCTCCGCCCATGCCGAGATGATCGAATTGTGTGTGTTCGAGGCCAGTTTGATGGCCTCGCTCGGTACGCCGATGATCGTCGCGCGCCCGCGATGCGTCGTGCGATCGGGCTCGACGATGGCCGGAACGAGGCGATCACCATGCTGATGAACGCGAGCGACGACGCGATCACCTTCACGTTGCCGGCACCTTCCGCGGACCGGCAGGTGTTGATCGACAGCGCGCAGCCTGATCTCGAACTGGTCGCGGTCGGGGACAATTACGAGGTGCAACCGCACGCGGCGGTCTTGATCCGCTGGATCACCGAGCAGATTGGAGAATGACGATGTGGGGCCCTGAAGTCGGAACCGACGGGAGAACGCTGTTTCGCCTGTGGGCACCCGATCGCAAATCTGTGACGCTGGAAATCGACGGCGGCGAAACGCTGGCGATGACCGAAGCCGGCGGCTGGTTCACCGTGCATGCGGCGGCTTCGGCGGGAACACGCTATCGCTTCAGGCTCGATGCGGACCTCGCCGTGCCTGATCCCGCGTCGCGCTTGCAGGCGGGGGGCGTGCATGGCTGGAGCGTCGTTGCTCCGCCGCTTTCCGGTTCGGCTGATGAGTGGCGGGGTCGTCCGTGGGAAGAGGCGGTGATCCAGGAGGTTCATGTCGGTGCGCTCGGCGGCTTCACCGGCGTGGCGGACGCATTGCCGGCGATGGCCGAACTCGGCATCACCGCCGTCGAATTGATGCCGATCGGCGCTTTCGCCGGCACGCGCAACTGGGGTTATGACGGCGTGCTGCCGTTCGCGCCGGCCGAGGCTTACGGGTCGCCGCAGGAACTGCGCGCTTTGGTAAAGCGCGCCCATGAATTCGGCATGATGATCCTGCTCGACGTCGTGTACAATCACTTCGGTCCGGACGGAAACTTCCTCGGCGCCTATGCCAGCGGCTTCTTCCATGCGCGCGATACGCCATGGGGCGGCGCGGTCGCGGTCGACTGGCCTGAGGTGGCGGCGTACTTCCGTGAGAATGCGCTGATGTGGATCCAAGACTACGGCTTCGACGGCTTGCGCTTTGACGCGGTGCACGCGATCGACAATCCCAAGTTCCTCGATGCCCTAGCCGCGGACATCCGCGCCGCCGTTCCCGACCGCCCGGTGCATCTGATCCTCGAAAACGAGGAAAATGACGCTGACCGCCTGTCCAGTGGCAGGTACGACGCTCAGTGGAACGATGATTTCCACAATGTGCTGCATGTCCTGCTCACCGGCGAGAATGAGGGGTATTACGCTGCTTTCTCGGAGGATTCGACGGGCAAGCTGGCGCGCTGTCTTGGCGAAGGTTTCATCTACCAGGGTGAGGGCATGCCGCATCAGGAGGGGCGGCCGCGTGGTAAGCCGAGCGGGCATCTGCCGCCGACTGCGTTCGTCTCGTTCCTGCAAAATCATGATCAGATCGGCAACCGCGCGCTCGGCGAGCGACTGACGACGCTGGTCGCGCCGGAGCGGCTACGCGCGGCAACCGCGCTGTTGCTGCTCTCACCGCAAATTCCGTTGTTGTTCATGGGCGACGAAACCGGCTCACGCACGCCGTTCTTTTTCTTTACCGATTTTCACGATGAACTCGCCGATATCGTGCGGGAAGGGCGGCGCAAGGAGTTCGCGCATTTCGCGGCGTTCGCGTCCGAAGATGCACGCGCCCAGATCCCAGACCCCAATGCCGAGACGACGCTGGAAAACTCCCGGCCCGTGCCCGGCGAAGACTCCGAAGACTGGCGCGGCCTCTACCGTGACCTGCTGGCGCTTCGCCACGCCGAGATCGTGCCACGGTTGCGTGGCAGCACCGCGCAGGGTGCGCGCGTGCTGGGGCAGGGGGCCGTCGAGGCCGCATGGACGCTCGGCGACGGTGCCGTCCTGACTGTCGCCCTGAACATCGGCGACGCGGCGGTCGACGTCCGAGCCGCCGCGCCGTGGTACTCACTCGGCACGCCGGGTGCCCCGGCGAGCTTCGCTGCATGGCTGGAGCCAAACGTATGACTGCTTTCCCACCCCGCGCGACGTACCGCATACAATTCAACCGCGATTTCACGTTCGCGGCGGCGGAAGCGATCGTGCCGTATCTTCATCGGCTCGGCATCAGCCACGTCTACGCATCGCCAATCACCACGGCTGTGTCGGGATCGCCGCACGGCTATGACGTCATTGATCCTACCCGGATCAATCCCGAACTTGGCGGCGAGGATGGCTTCCGCAGTCTTGTCGAGGCGCTGCACGCACGCGGCATGGGCGTTATCATCGATATCGTTCCCAATCACATGGGCGTTGCTGGCGGTGAGAACGGTTATTGGAACGACGTTCTGCGTAACGGTGCCGGTAGCCGTTACGCGCGCTGGTTCGATGTCGATTGGGATCAGCCGCTGCTATTGCCAATCCTCGGCGCCACGCTGGGTGAGGTGATCGATGCGGGCGACCTTCGGTTGGTCGACGGACGCCTCGAACTCTACGGCAGCGAGGGACCACCGCTGCGCCCAGACGTCGCCGCGGAAGGCGATCTGCGCGCGCTGGTCGAAGCGCAGCATTATCGGCTCGCCTCCTGGCGTACCGCCAACGACGAACTTAACTGGCGCCGCTTCTTTACCGTCAATGACCTCGCTGGCGTCCGCGTCGAAGAGCCGGAGGTTTTCGACGCCACCCATGCGCTGTATTTCACGCTCTACGAACAGGGTCTGATCGACGGCGTCCGTGTCGACCATGTCGACGGGCTCGCCGATCCCGCCGGTTACTGCCGCAGTCTGCGCGAACGCTTCGACGCGATCGGCGGCGCCGATCGGCGCTGCTACATCGTCATCGAGAAGATCCTCGCCGGAGACGAGCCGTTGGCGACCGACTGGCAGACCGATGGAACCAGCGGCTACGA
This sequence comes from Sphingomonas sp. BAUL-RG-20F-R05-02, assembly GCF_022662305.1. Classification (GTDB taxonomy): domain Bacteria; phylum Pseudomonadota; class Alphaproteobacteria; order Sphingomonadales; family Sphingomonadaceae; genus Sphingomonas. The sequence goes on along the minus strand of NZ_JAKNQH010000001.1, from coordinate 542,973 downwards.
CTTCATGCGGGAGGTTACCGGCGTCCTCCATGCACCGGAAGGCGAGGCGCCGCTCGGTACATTGTGGCAGCAGATCAGCGGTCGGCCGGCGGATTTTACGCAGGAAGCGTTGACCGCTCGCCAGCAGTTGCTTGGCTGGAGCTTCACCGCGCAGGCGGATGCGTGTGTGGCGGCCTTCGCGGCGTTGGCGAACTCGGCCGCACAGTCCGACACCGCGTTCGAGGCGGTGACCTCCGGAATGCTGCGCCGCGCGATTGAGCGATTGCTATGGGTGTTCCCGGTGTATCGTAGCTACGGGCTTGGTGAACACGGCCCCGCCAGCGACGGCGTTGTACTCGATCGCGCGCTTGCCGACAGCGAGGCGTTCTGCCCGCCGGGCGAAGCGGAGATCGCGCGCTACATCGTCGAGTGGTTGGCGGGACGTGGCCCCGGCGACGCTTCGCTTGCCGCCGAAGCGGTCCGTCGTTTCCAGCAGCTTTCCGCACCGATCGCAGCCAAGGCTGTGGAGGACACCGCCTTTTATCGTCACGGCGTGCTGCTTTCCACCAACGATGTCGGTTTTGCTCCGGAGCACTTCGCGCTCGACATCGAGGCGTTCCATGCCGCGATGGCAGACCGCCATTCCCACTTTCCGCATGCCATGCTGGCAACTGCCACGCACGACCACAAGCGCGGTGAAGATGTCCGGGCCCGGCTCGCGGCGATCAGCGGCATCCCCACCCTGTGGAAGGAGCATGTCGAGCGCTGGACCGCATTGGCAGAACCGCTCGCGCCCGGTGTCGACGCGGGCGACCGGTACGTAATGTTCCAGACCCTGTTCGGAGCGTGGCCCGCGTCGGGGGTCGGCGATGATTTCGCGGACCGCATCAAGGCGTGGCAGATCAAGGCGCTACGCGAAGCAAAGTTGCGATCTTCGTGGGAGGCGCCCGACGAGGCTTACGAGGGGCAGTGTACCGGGCTGGTGGATGCCTTGCTAGGGAATGCGAGCTTTGTTGATGACATGTCGGCGTTCGTGCGGCTGACCGCGCCAGCCGCGACCGCCAACAGCCTCGCTATCGCGATGCTGCGCAACACGGTGCCCGGTATTCCGGATTGCTACCAAGGCTCGGAATTGGAGGACCTCAGTCTCGTCGATCCGGACAATCGGCGGCCGGTCGATTATGCCAAGTGCGCGGCGGTGCTTGACGGGGCGGAAGACCCACTGTCCAAGCTGCAACTCATTGCCCGCCTGCTGGGCGCGCGTCGGGACACACCGGCGCTATTTGCAGAGGGCGATTACCGGCCCATTCCCGTGGTCGGCAAGCGTGCCGAGCATGTCCTCGCCTTCTCCCGAAGGTTCGCGAGTTCGCGGCTCGAATGCGCGGTACTGGTCAAGGCAGCCGGTGTCCTTGTCGAGGCCGGCCGCACGACTCCGGACGCAGAGTGGTGGGGCGACACAACAGTGCAGTTCGAGCAACCGGTTCGCGCTGCCGATCTGTTTTTCGCCGCGCCGTATCATTTTACAGTGGCAGGTGGCCTATAAGCCACGCTAAAGGATCAATTTAAATGCTGGCGTGTCGTTTCGCCGACGGGTTGGATGAACAAGGGGAATAATGCCGCAGCTGTTCCAACCCGGAGCGAACACGCTGGCACGGATTGCGATTGCCGCGATCATGATCGTGCCGGCGTTGCTGCTTCTGGTTGGAGCGGTGGTGGCGCGGACAGATGCGGGCACGAACGAGGGCGCGTTTGTTGAACAGCCGGTGCCGTTCAGCCATCAGCACCATGCAGGGGAACTCGGCATCGATTGTCGGTATTGCCACACCGGCGTTGAAAAAGGCCCGAACGCCGGCGTGCCGCCGACGCACACCTGCATGACCTGCCACTCGCAACTCTGGACCAACGCCGCCCTGCTTGCGCCGGTGCGCGAGAGCCTCGCCAGCGGCAAGCCGCTCGCCTGGGCGCGTGTCAACAAGGTGCCGGACTACGTCTACTTCGATCATCACGCGCATGTGAACAATGGCGTGCCGTGTGCGGCGTGCCACGGCGATCTGCGCCGCATGCCGCTCACCCGGAAGGCCGCGCCAATGACGATGGAATGGTGCCTCGACTGCCATCGCGCGCCCGAGGACAGGATCGTCGCATCTGATCGCCGCTTCCAGTCCGCCCCCTACGACAAGCGCACCGACGCCGATCGCAGCGCCGCCCGTCAGACGATGCTGCGGATCGTCCATTCGGGGCGCAACCTCACCGATTGTTCGACATGTCACCGGTAGGCGGTGATGCGATCGGGCGGCGCGCGCTGCTCAAACTGCTCGCGGCGGGTGCGGCGGCCAGCGTGGCGGCATGCAGTAAGCCCGACGAGACGATCCACCCGCTCGTCGATCAGCCGGACGGCACGCTGCCGGGACAGGTGCGTCGCTATGCAAGTGCGCTGCCGCTTGCCGGCTATGCGCGCGGCGTGACAGGGCTGGTCGTCAACGAGCGGCCAGTGAAGTTGGAGGGGCTTGCCGCGCATCCGGCGAGCCTCGGCGCGACCGACGTGTTCACCGAAAGCGCAATCCTCGACCTCTACGACCCGCAGCGACTGCAGGCAGTCAACGGGCCGTCTGGTCCATCCAACTGGCCGGCAGCGGCGCGCGCACTCTATGGCCGTGTCGCGCACCGTCGCGGTTCGGGGTTGGCGCTGCTCACCGGGCGCGTGACCTCGCCGACGATGCTCGCGCGGATTGCGGCGCTTAAGGCGGCGCTGCCGGGCACGCGCCACGTGCGGTGGGAGCCGTTTGATGACGATGCCGCGCTCGCCGGCACGCAAGCTACGTTCGGGCGGCGGCTGACCGCGCGCCCCCGCTTGGCCGAGGCGGACGCGATCCTGCTGCTCGATGCCGATCCGCTCGGACCGGGGCCGGAGCAGGTCGCGCTCGCCCGCGCATGGTCGCAGCGGCGGCGGACCGCGCCGATGCCGCGCATGATCGCGTTTGAGGGATCGCCGAGCATCAGCGGCGCGATGGCGGACCTGCGCGTGCCCGCCGGCCCGCAGGCGATCGCGCTGGCCTGTCACTATCTCCATGCCGCGCTGACCGATGCGCCGCGCCCGCCGGTGCCGTCCGACCTTGCCCGCGCGCTGATCGCCGCCACCGCGATGCTGCGCGCCGGTGGCAAGCCGCTGGTGCTGGCGGGGGATCACCAGCCGGCCGAGGTCCATGCCTTCGCCGCGTGGCTCAACGCGCAGGTCGGCGCACCGGTCGATTACCTCGCACCGGTCGACACCGATGCGACGCCGCACCGCGCGGCGTTGGCCGGGCTCGCGCGCGACATGCACGCCGGGCGGATCGACACGCTCGTCATCATCGACGCCAACCCCTGCTACGCCGCGCCGCCCGGGCTGCGCTTCGCCGACGCGATGGCGAAGGTGCCGCTCACTGTCGCGGCGGTGCGCATTCCGGATGAGACCAGCGCGCGCGCGACATGGCAGGTGCCCCTGTCGCATCCGCTCGAAGGCTGGCACGACTGGCGTGCCGCAGACGGTACCGCCAGCATCGCGCAGCCGCTGATCCGCCCGATGTGGGATACGCGCTGCCCGAGCGATGTGGTCGACCTGATCCTCGATCCCGCGGCCGCACCGAAAAGCTATGCGCGTGTTCGTGAGACTTGGGCGAGCCTTGGCGCGGACGGTTGGCGCAAGGTCGTGGCGGCGGGGGTCGTGCCGGACACCGCCGCCGCGCCAGTTGTACCGGGTGCGGCAAGGTTGGTGCTGCCGGTGATCCCAACCGCCGCCGCGAGCCTTTCGATCGTACCCTCGCCGACGCTGTATGACGGTCGCCTCTCGGCCAACGCATGGGCGCAGGAATGCCCGGAACCGCTCACCAAGGAAGTGTGGGGGGCGAGCGCGCGTATGCACCCCGACGACATGGCTGCGCTGGGTGTGATCGATGGCGACATGGTGCGGATCGAGCGTGGCGGCGTTATCACGCTGCCGGTACGTGCGGTCCCCGGGCAGGCCCGCGGCGTGACGACGCTGCTGGCGGGCTATGGCCGCGACGGCACTGGTGCTGTGGCGGACGGGATCGGCGCCAACGCGTTCGTGCTCGACGCGCATGCGCCGCTCAAGATCACCAGGGCGGAAGGCCGCATCGCAGTCGTCACCACGCAACATCAGTTCGCGCTGGCCGGTGAACTCGAAAAGCTGTTTCCCGTCCTCGCCCCCGGCGCGGCGATGCCGGTGCCGGACAAGCACCCCTCGCTGCTGCCGAACCCGCCCGCGAAGGACAATGCACCGCCGCAATGGGCGATGGCGATCGATACGGATGTTTGCATCGGCTGCAACGCCTGCGTGGTGGCCTGTCAGGCCGAGAACAACGTGCCGGCGATCGGCCCGCACGAGATGAGCGTCGGCCGCGACATGCACTGGCTACGCGTGGACCGTTACCAGACGGGGGAAGGCGAGGGCTTCCAGCCGGTGCCGTGCATGCAGTGCGAGGCGGCGCCATGCGAGCCGGTCTGTCCGGTCGAGGCATCGGTCCATGATGCGCAGGGGTTGAACGTGCAGGTTTACAACCGCTGCGTCGGCACGCGCACGTGCGAGGCGAACTGCCCGTACAAGGTGCGCCGCTTCAACTTCCTAGATTACGCCGGCGCGTCGCTGTGGGGCGATGCCGAGGATGCGTCGGTGACGGCGCAGCGTAACCCAGATGTGACCGTCCGCGCGCGCGGGGTGATGGAGAAATGCACCTATTGCGTGCAGCGTATCGCCACCGCCACGCATGAGGCAGATGCCGGTGGTACACCCGCCGCGCCGGTCACCGCCTGTCAGGCTGCCTGCCCAACAAGCGCGATCACCTTTGGCACGCTTGCCGACGCGAGCATCCAGACCGCGCGCGCCGACCCGCGCCACTACGCGCTGCTGGAGGAACTCGGCACGCGACCGCGCACCACCTATCTCGCCAAACGGAAGAACGTCTGATGGAGGCGCATACGCGTCCTTCCGGCCGACGCTGGACGCTGCCGTCGCTGCGGACGCTGGAGGACGTGACCGAGACGGTCGCCGCGCCGCTGATGGACCGTACGCCCGGTCGCTACTGGTGGATTGCCATGGCGGTGTGTGCGCTCGGAACCGGCGTTGGTGCGCTCGCGGTGGGCTTCAGCTTCGTCTACGGGCCAGGCCTGTGGGGCAACAACACCGCTGTGGTGTGGGGCTTCCCGATCGCGAACTACGTGTGGTGGATCGGCATCGGCAACGCCGGTACGCTGATCTCCTCCCTGCTGCTGCTGACACGGCAAAAGTGGCGCGGTTCGATCAACCGCTTCGCCGAGGCGATGACGCTGTTCGCGGTGGCGATGGCCGGGTTGTTCCCGATCCTCCACCTGGGCCGGCCGATGTATTTCTATTGGCTCGCGCCTTACCCCAACACCATGGCGCTGTGGCCGCAATGGCGGTCCGCGCTGGTGTGGGATTTCTGGGCGATCCTCAGCTACCTGCTGTTCTCGGTAATGTTCTTCTACGTTGGGCTCGTACCGGATCTGGCGACGTTGCGTGATCGGCCCGGCCGGCGCGGCTGGCGGCGGTTCTACGGACTGCTCGCGATGGGGTGGCAGGGCAGCCCCGCCCAGTGGCGCGCGCAGGAGCGGCTGCACCGCACGATGGCTGCGGTCGCCGTGCCGCTAGTGTGCTCGGTCCATTCGATCGTCGGCCTCGACTTCGCGGCCAGCTTGATGCCGGGTTGGAACGAGAGCGTGTTTCCGCCGTACTTCGTGGTCGGCGCGCTGTTCTCCGGCTTCGCAATGGTAGTCTTGATCGCGCTGGTGCTTCGCCGTGCGATGGGGCTGGAGGCGATGATCGTCCCCGCCCATTTCGATGCCATGGCGCGGGTCATCCTTGCCGCCGGGATCGTGATGGGGGCGAGCTATGCCGCAGAGTGGTTCGGCGCGCTATGGGGCGGCGAGGCTGCGGACGTGCGCGTGGTGCGCTACGAATTCACGGGCGATTACTGGCCATATTACGCGGCGATGCTGGCCGGCAACGTGCTTGCGCCCCAGCTGTTCTGGGTGAAGCGGCTGCGGACGTCGGTGCCGATGCTGGTCGGCGTTTCGGTGGCGGTGCTGATCGGGATGTGGCTGGAGCGTATCCTCATCATCCTCAACACGTTGTCGATCGGCTATGAACCAAGCTTCTGGCGGACCTATGCGCCCACCCTGGTCGATTTCCTGATCCTTGGCGGCACGGTGGCTGCGTTCGTGATGCTGTTGCTGATGTTCGCGCGCATATTGCCGGTCGTGTCCATGCACGAGATGCGCAAACTGGTGGCGGAGGAGCGGGCATGACCGCGCTCGCGCTCGCGTGTTTCGAAGATGAAGGGCCATATTTGCGCGCACGCGTGCGACTGGTCGCGGACGGGCGCCGCGTGGTTGGCGAGTGGTTGCCATATGCTGCGGAGTCGCTCGGCGAGGGCGTCGGTCGCGCCGGGGTGCGGGCGGCGGTGATCTGGGTGGGCCTGGCTGGCGCGATCGCGCTGTTCGCGCTCGAGGTTTGGAGCGCCGTTTGGGCTTACCCGTTCAATGAAGGCGGCCGGCCGCTGTTCAGTTGGCCCGCCTTCCTAGTCGCACCGGTCGAGGTCGGCGCTCTGGCGGGCGCGATTGGCGGCGTGGCTATGCTGTTCCGTAACGCGGGGCTGACCAAACTCCATCACCACGCCTTCGACATCGACGAGATGCTGCGCGCCAGCCAGGGCGCGTTCGTGCTCGCCATCGCCTGCGATGCGCAGGACGCGACCACCGTATTGGGGATCATGGCGCAAGCCGGCGCCACGCACAGCAGGCTGGTGACGTCATGAGGGCGGCGATGCTCATCCTCGTGCTGGTGCTGCCTTTGCTTGGCGCCTGTGATCTGTCGATGCAGAAGCAGGAGAAAGGCAGTCCGCAATCGAGCGAGGCATTGTGGCCGGGCGGGCCGCCGCGCGCCGCCCCTCCCGAAGGTACGATAGCGACGGATCAGGCCGCGCGAGATGCGGCGCTCGCTACGCCGCCGCCGCTCACCGCCGCGCTGATGGACCGTGGACAGGAGCGCTACGAAATCTTTTGCACGGAATGTCACGGCGCGAAGGGCAGGGGCGACGGCATGATCGTGCGGCGCGGCTTCCCGCAGCCGCCGTCCTTCCACACCGCGCGACTGATCGCCGCGCCGCCGGCCTATATCGTTGACGTCATCACACATGGCCACGGCGTGATGTATTCCTATGCCGACCGGGTTGATCCGCGCGATCGTTGGGCGGTCGCGGCTTACGTGAAGGCTTTGCAACGCCTGCCGGAACGGGCGCAATGAGCATCGCCCCCGTCCTTGCCGCCGCGTGGCGCGTGCTGTTCCTGACCGCGAGTGCGCCGCTGATCGGTGGCGTGCTGCTTGCCGCGATCGGCCGGGTGACAGGCGCGCGGTGGACGGATGCGCTGGCGCCGCCCGCAGCGACACGGCTGGTGATCGTCGGCGCGGCGGTACTTGGCTTCGCGCAGATGGCGACACCGCTGCCGCCGCATCTCGCATTGTGGATGAACCCCGGACTGGTCGGCGTACGCGCGGTGATCGCGTGCGGAATGCTCGCCTTTGCCGGCGTGCGGCTGGCGGGCGGGGCCTCGGTGACGTTCGCGGCAGTGATGCTGGCGCTGTATGCGGCGTTCGTCACCCCCGTGGCGATGGACTGGCTGCTGGGTGAGGTGCCGGGCCATACCGTGTCGTCGGCGGGGATGATGCTGTTTGTCGAGCAGATCGCGGGCGCCTGTGCGCTCGTTCTCGTGCTGGGGCGTGGTGACGCGCGGTTTCGCGCGGACATGGCGAAGCTGATGGTCGCGGCCGCGCTCGGTCTCGGCTATCTGATCTTCATGGATTATCTGATCCTCTGGTTCGGCAACCTCCCGTCGCGGGTGGGCTTCTACGTCGTGCGCAGTTCGCCGTGGGGTGCGGTCGCGGTATGGATGGCGCTGATTGCGGGCCTGGCAACGCCGGTCGCCTTGCTGAGGCTGCGGCCGGGGCGTAGCGGCGAGCGGGCTGCCGGCGTGGCGGTGCTGATCGCGCTGTTCGTCACTAACGGCTGGTGGGTCGGCGGTGGGGTCGCGGTGTGGCTCTCGGCTGCGGCCGGGCTCGCGTTGATCGCTGCCGGGGTCGGATGGTGGAGCCGTGCGCATGGCTGATGATGCTCCGGAGGGCTGGCAAGTGCCGCAGCGTCGCGCGATGATCGCTGCGGTCGCGATCCCGGTGACGTTGCTCGCGCTGGTCGCAGCGGCGGGCTGGCTTTACGAACGGGATTTCGCGGTTCGCCATCACCCGGTCACGCCGTTCCCCGCCCCCGGCGTGGAAAGCTATGTGCATGACGGCGCGATGGACCCCGTTCGCCCTGCGCCACCGCGGCGGACCGACGCGCAGGTCGATGCCGCCAAACAAGCTGTTGTCGCCGCAGGATGGCCACGATGATCGCTTGGCTGCTGACCATCGTGATGCTGCTCGCCGCCGCACCGGCGTCGGCCGCGCTGACGCCGGATCAACTCGCCCGCGCAGTGGCGCGACCGGGGATTAAGGCAGCGCTGCCGGTGGACCTGCGCTTTGCCGATTTGGCGGGCCGGCAGGTCACGCTCGGCGCGGTCGCGGCGGGGCATCCGCTCGTACTGATCTTCGCGGATTATACCTGTGCCCACATTTGCGCGCCGGGGCTGCGGCTGACGCAGAATGCGCTTTCCCAGACCGGCCTACAGGCTGGCACCGATTACCGCGTCGCGGTGGTCGGCCTCGATCCGAAGGACGGTGCCGCGCAGGCACGCGCGATGGGTGAGAAGATGAGCGTGGACGCACGCGTCACCCGCGCCACCACCTTGCTGCTCGGCGATGCGGATGCCACGCCGGCTGCGGCTAAAGCGCTTGGCTACGGATATGTCTATGATGCGGACAACGATCAGTTCGCGCACGACGCGTCCGTGTATGTGTTTGGCGCGGACGGCCGGCTACGCGCGCTCTTGCCCGAAATGGCGCTCACCGCCGCCACGATGAAGGCCGCACTTGTTGGTACCACGGCTCCAAGCTTTACCGAACGGGTGGCGCACCTCTGCTACGGCTTTGCCTCCGCGCACGGACCATACGGGCGGGCGATCGTGGTCGGTATGCAGGCGCTGTCCGTACTTCTGCTGGCGGCACTCGCCATATTCCTGTTTAGGCGGAGGCGGCCGATATGATGGAGCAGGCCTCCACGCTCGCACCACAGGTGGACCGCATCTTCTGGATGCTGACGGGCATTTCGATCGCGATCATGCTGCTCGTCGGCACCCTCGTGCTGCTGTTCAGCTTCCGCTACCGGCGCGGCACCAACGTCCCGCGCGGGCCGGTTCCCGAGCGACTGTCTGGGGAGATCGAGATCGGCTGGACGGCGGCGACGTTGTTCGTGTTCATCTTCCTGTTCTGGTTCGCCGCTGCTCTTGATACCGAACAGTTCAAGGTGCCCAAGCACGCGATGGAGATACACGTCGTCGCAAAGCAATGGATGTGGAAGCTAGAACATCCGAATGGCGCGCGGGAGATCAACGCGCTGCATGCGCCGGTGGGCGTGCCGGTGCGGTTGGTGATGACCAGCCAGGACGTGATCCACAGCTTCTTCGTGCCCGCCTTCCGCATCAAGCAGGACGTGCTTCCGGGCCGCTATGTCGAAGCGTGGTTTCAGGCGTCGAAGGTCGGCACCTATCATCTGTTCTGCACCGAATACTGTGGGACCGATCACAGCCGGATGATCGGCGGCATCATCGTGCAAAGCGCCGCCGACTACGCGCGCTGGTCGAGCGCGCAGCCGCAGGGTGACAGCCTTGCAGACCAGGGTGCCAAGCTGTTCGTGCAGATGGGGTGCTCGGGGTGCCACGGCGGGTCGGCGGTGGTGCGTGCGCCGAGCCTCGCCGGACTGTACGGCAAGCCGGTGCCGATCACGGGCGGTGGCTTCGTGACTGCGGACGAGGGGTACCTACGCGACTCGATCCTGATGCCGCAGAAGCAGGTCGTGGCAGGCTATGCGCCGATCATGCCAGCCTACGAGGGCACGGCGAGCGAGGACGACGTGGTCAAGCTGGTAGCGTATCTGAAGTCGGGCAAGGTGAAGTGATGGACCTGTTTTCGCCCTCCCGCTGTGCCGAACGGCCGGAGCGGGTCGCATGACCGAAACGCCGGAAGTCGGCCTGCTCGCTCGCGAACCTGGTGAGCGCAATTACCTTACCAATGGTACCACTGTGCGCTCGTGGCTGCTCACCACCGATCACAAGCGTATCGCTTTGCTGTATGCGGCGGGCATCACCTTCTTCTTTTTCCTCGGCGGCGCGGCGGCGACGCTGATCCGGGCCGAACTCGTCACCCCCAAGGGTGATCTGCTCAGCGCGGATACCTACAACCGCGTGTTCACGCTGCACGGCGTCATCATGGTGTGGTTCTTCCTGGTGCCGTCGATACCGACCACGCTCGGCAATTTCCTGCTGCCGCTGATGATTGGCGCGGACGAAGTGGCCTATCCCAGGCTCAACCTGTTCAGCTGGTATCTGTGGCTGTCGGGCGGTCTGCTGACCTTGTTCGCGTTGCTTGCCGGAGGGGTGGATACCGGTTGGACCTTCTACACGCCATTCTCCACCCTGTATTCGAACAGCCATGTTCTGCTGGCGGCGGCGGGGGTGTTTGTGGCGGGCTTTTCTTCGATCGCGACCGGCATCAATTTCCTCGCCACCATCCACCTGCTGCGCGCCAAGGGCATGACGTGGATGCGCCTGCCGCTGTTCGCGTGGTCGATGTACACCACCAGTCTCGTCATGGTGTTGGCGACGCCAGTGCTGGCGATGGCGTTGCTGCTGGTGTTCGCGGAGCGTGCATTCGGCATGCCGATCTTCGATCCGCGATCGGGCGGCGACCCGATCCTGTTCCAGCATCTGTTCTGGTTCTACAGCCACCCCGCCGTCTACATTATGGTTTTGCCGGCGATGGGCGTGGTGAGCGAGGTGATCGCCTGCGAGGCGCGGCGTCGCGTGTTCGGCTATGAATTCATGGTCTACGCAATGCTGATGATCGCGCTGATCGGTTTCATGGTGTGGGGCCACCACATGTTTGTCAGCGGGCAGTCGCCGTTCGCGAGCCTCGTCTTCTCCGCTTTGAGCTTCGTCATCGCGGTGCCGAGTGCGATCAAGGTGTTCAACTGGACCGGCACCTTGTACCGCGGGCAGATCCGGTTCTCGACACCGATGCTGTACGCGTTGGGCTTCGTCGGGCTGTTCACGCTGGGCGGGCTGACCGGGCTGTTCCTCGCCAGTCTGCCGGTCGATGTCGAGCTGACCGACACCTATTTCGTCACCGCGCATTTCCATTACATCATGGTCGGCGGATCGGTATCGGCGTTCTTCGCCGGGCTGCACTTCTGGTGGCCGAAGATCACCGGACGGATGTATTCGGAAACGATGGGCAAGTTCGCGGCGGTGAGCATGTTCTTCGGGTTCAACTTCACGTTCTTCCCGCAATTCATCCTCGGCTACATGGGAATGCCGCGCCGCTATCACGAATACCCACCCGAGTTTCAGCCGTGGCAGGTGATGAGCTCGACCGGAGCGGTGGTGCTGGCGTTCGCCTATCTCTGGCCGCTGTTCTACCTGACGTGGAGCCTCGTCAAAGGGCCACGCGCCGACGACAATCCGCATGATGCGACCGGTCTCGAATGGCAGACCAGCTCGCCGCCGCCGACGGAGAACTTTGCCAGCCCTCCTATCGTGACCGAGAAGCCGTACGGCTATCACCCGGAAGGGTTCGCGCCGCACTCCGCCGCGCCGACCGACCAGGCGCAAACGCCGTGACCGACACCGCGCTGCAAAAACCGTGGGCGGATGCCGAGCGCCAGCGCGTCGCGACGCAGTTCGGCGTATGGATGTTCCTGGCGACCGAGACGTTGTTCTTCGGCGGCATTTTCCTGTTCTACACCGTCTCTCGTGTCGAACATCCCATTGGCTTCATCGCCGGCGCGCGCCATACCGATGTGTGGTTCGGCAGCATCAACACGGTCGTGCTGCTCACCAGCAGCCTGACGATGGCGATAGCGGAGCGGGCGGTGCGTGTCGGCGCGGTGTCGCTGGCGCGCGCGATGTATGTCGCGACCATTGCGCTCGGTCTCTGCTTCGTCACGGTAAAGGGCTTCGAATATTGGCAGGACGTCAGCGAGCATCTGCTGCCCGGTCGCGACTTTCCGATAGCGCAGACCGGCGCGAGCGAATTCTGGGCGTTCTACTGGACCGTCACCGTCGTCCACGCCATCCATCTGACCATCGGCCTCGGCATCGTGGCGCGTATGTTGCTGATCCCGCGCGACCAATTGGCCGCGCGCTGGACCACTGCCGAGGGTACCGCGCTGTATTGGCACCTCGTCGATGTGGTGTGGGTATTCCTCTACCCTTTGTTGTATCTGGCTGGGCGATGACGCGAGAGGACCGCCACCACGTCCTTGTCAAGCCGCTGCGCATCTGGGCGGCGCTCATGGCGCTGCTGACGCTGACGATCGTCTATGCGTTCGTGCCGGGACTGCCGTTCAAGACCGAGACGGGGCTGGCCATCGCGCTCGCCAAGGCGCTGCTGATCGCACTGTTGTTCATGCAGTTGAAGGGTGCCAGCGGGATTGTGCGGATCGCTGCCTTGGCCGGTTTGGTATGGGCTAGCTTCCTTTACGTACTGACGTTCGCCGATCTGCTCACGCGCTGACGGCTACATCCGCAGCCGATCGGCATAGCCGGTCAGTTCGAGGTAGCCGCGCCCGCCCTCGGTCCGCACCGCGCCCTCCCAATACACCGGCATGCCGCTGCGTCGCGCATCGAGTTCCTGATCGGCGAACAGCGGCCGCAACGTGAAGCTGCGCGCCCCTTCCGGCAGTTTCACCGTCAAACGTTGCGCAACTGGGTAAACCGCGCCGGTCCGCGGCGAACGCCAGCGTGCAACGGGATCGAACCGGATGTCGCCGCGCGCGAAGCGGGTGAGGGTGCCATCCTTGCGGCGCAGCGATCCGCCCGCCCACAATGTCCCGCTGTCTGCGCGCCGGATGCGGAACGCCATCAGCGCACCGCCATTATCGAGGTTCAGCCCGGTCCAGTCCCAGCCGGTCGCCGTGCCGCCGAGATAGTCGGACGACCATTCCCGATCGAGCCACGCCTCGCCCGTGACCGGCTCGGCCCGGGCGTCGCGGGTCAGCCGCCCTGCCGCGGCCAGATGCGGCAGCGAGTAATAGTAGCTCGCCTGCTCCGGCTTCGGCCCCTTCTGGCTGTAACCGTTCTGCCCTTGCAACATTACGCCCTGACGCGGGGCAAGATCGAGGGTCAGCGTGAAGTCGGGCGTGGCAACTTTAGTCGCGAAATGCCCGTCCGGCCGCCGCACGATCCGCCAGTCGCGCAGGCTCACGTCGGTATCGCCGATCCGCGCCTGCGCCACGCCGAAGCCGGCGCGCGCGGCGCGCTCGCCGTGGAGCAGATGGCCGGTGGCGGGATCGGATAGCGCGGCGTGCGCGAAAAGGATCTGACGCGGCGCGAAGCGGCTCGGGTTCGTCTCGCCAGCACCGGGGCGGGTGCGGAAGAACGTCACCTGAAATCCGAGATTCTTGCCTGTCTTGGTGCGGAGCCAACCTGTGACGTACCACCATTCGGTGCGAAACGCCGGATGCGCGCCGTGATCGGTCGGAAAGGCGAAGGCCCGGCCGGGGCGCACCACCGGGTATGGCGCGGCAGCTGGACTGGCCGCGACCATCGCGGCGGCGGCGAGCAGCAGGGCGGCGGCGCGGATCACCAATCCTCCCGCACGGCGCGAACCGCATCGATCGCCGTGGCACGCCGACCGGCAAGGATCGCCGTCACCGATGCCGCGATCACCAGCGCCAGCGCCACGCAGCCGATCGTCCCCCACGGCACCAGCGTCGCCATCGTCCAATTGAACGATTGCGGATTGATGACCTGGATCAGCACCTGCGCCAGCACCGCGCCAAGACCAATCCCGGCGATCCCGCCGATCGCGCCGAGCAGCGCGCCTTCGCTCGCCAGCATCGCGGTGACCTGCCGCCGCGAGACGCCGATGTGGCGCAACATCCCGAATTCGCGGGTGCGGGCGATCGTCTGCGCCGACATGGTCGCCGCCACCCCAGCCAGGCCGACGAGGATTGCGATCGCCTCCAGCAGATAGGTCACGGCGAAGCTGCGATCGAACAGTTGCAGCGCGAAGCGCCGCAACGTCGCAGGCTCGGTGATTGCCACGCCCGGCGCGGCGGCGCGCAAGGCAGCGGTGACGGTGTCGCCACGCGTACCCGGTCGCAGCATGATCGCGGCCTCGTCACGGCTCGCGTCGCCGGTCAGTCGCGTGTAGTCGCCGTCGCGCATCACGATCGCGCCTTGTTGCCGCGCGTAGTCACGCCACACGCCCGAGACGCGAAAGCGCGCGTGGAACGGCAGTGCGACCATATCACCGACTTGCCTCCGGTATAGCCGCGCCGCTGGTTCCGACACCCACACCGGCACCGCGCCCGGCTGAGCCGTGGTGGAGCCGGCGATCAACACAAGGCTCGGGTCCGCTTCCCCGGTCGCAACGGGCCGTGCGATCAGCACTACCGGCGGACGATCGGCGGCGAGCGACAGCGGGATCTGGCGGCTGAAGGCGACGCGGGCGATGCCGGGGATCCGCGCAAGCTTCGCCTGTGCCTGAGGGTCGAGCGCGCCGCCTTCGGTGCGGAGGTACAGATCGGCGGAGAGAACCTGCCCGAGCCATGTATCGACCGCGCCGCGAAAGCTGAACACCATCATCGCCATCGCGATCATCAGCGCGGTACTGGCGACGATCCCGCACAGCGCGGTCGCGGCCTGCCCCGGCGCGCCGTGGAGATGGCGTAGCGCAAGGCCGAGCGGCACGTTGCGGCCGTCCGCCCGCGCGAGCGGCGCGAGCAGCGCCCGCGCGAGCCACGGCATGCCGGCAATCCCTCCGGCGAGGATCAGCGCCATCGCGGCGAAGCCGAACAGCGGCAGCCCGCCCACTGCCGGCAGCAACGCCGCCACGCCGCCGCAGACGATCAGCACCAGCGCAGGCGCCCACGCGATCCGCGCGCGCGGATCGATCATGTCGCCCGTATTGCGCAGCGCCGCCGCCGGAGCGGCGCGCGCGGCGATTCGCGCGGGCACGACGCTGCCGCCGATCGCCGCGACCAGCCCAAGCGCGAAGAACCCCGCCGCCGCCCATGGCGCGAACACCAGATGCGCGCCGCCGCCGGCGAAATACCCCGCGCCAAGATCGCCACCGAGCATCGACAACGCGGCCCACGCCAGCGCGTAGCCGATCGCCAGCCCCACGCTCGCGCCGATCAGCCCGATCACCAGCCCTTCCGCCGCGACGGTCGCGACGATGCCGGCGCGCGGCAAGCCGAGGGTCCGCACCAGCGCGAACGCGCGCAGCCGCCGCGCGACCGATAGCGATTGCGCGGAAAAAACCAGGAACCCGCCGGTCAGCAGCGCGACGAGCGCCAGCATGTCTAGGTTGACGCGGTACGCACGCGACAGCGCATCGGTGCGGCTGCCATCGCTACGCGCGGTGCCGAGTACCGCGTCGGCGGGCAGGCGCGCGGCGAGACCCGTATCGTCCGCTCCGTCCGCGCGCTTCAGGTCGATGCGGTCGAGCCGCCCAAGCCGCCCGAACCGCCACTGCGCAGCCGCGATGTCGATCACCGCAATGCTCTGCCCATCCGCCACACCGGGCAGCGTTCCCGCCACACGCAGCGGCACGGCGTGGCCATTGGCGGTGATCGTCACGCGCGCTCCGGTCTTCACGCCCAACGCCCGCCGCGCGGTTTCGGAGAGGAACAGCGCATCCTCCGCGAACGCGTCACCGGGGCTGGCGCCGATACCGATCAGCGATTTCGTCACCTGCGCGGCGCGGATCGCATCGAGTCCGAGGAGCGTCAGCCGCACCGCGCCCACGCGCGCATCAAGCTTCACCACCGGACTGGCATCGGCGATGCCGCGCGCAGCGAGCAGCCGCGGATACAGACGTTCATCGAAGCCGAGCGGGGTACGCGCATTGACCTGTAGGTCCGCCGCGCCGTTGACGCTGTTGAGCGCGCCCTCGAACGAGGCCAGCGCCGAGCCGTTGACGAGATGCACCGCGAAGCCGAGCGCCACGCCGATCGCGATCGCCACCGCCGTCAGCAGCCAGCGCGCCGGGTGGGCACGCCATTCGCCAAGGATCATCCAGCCGAGCGCGAGCCGCGCCCGCAGGAAGCCGGTATCCGCCCGCATCAGGCCGGCATCAGGCCGGCTGGGGTGAGGACGAGCGTGCGGTCCGCGATGGCGGCGGCGGCGTGCGAATGGGTGACGAGGATTGCCGCCGCGCCGCCCGCGCGTACACTGTCTGCAAACAGCGCGAGGATGCGCGTCGCCGTCTCGGCGTCAAGATTGCCGGTCGGTTCGTCGGCGAGGATCAGCGCCGGGCGATGGATCAGCGCGCGCGCGATCGCCACGCGCTGCAACTCGCCGCCGGACAGATCGCGCGCATAGCTGTCTCCGCGCGCACCCAGGCCAACCCGTTCCAGCATCGCCTGCGCGCGTTCCGCCACCGCCTTGCGATCGGCCGAGACGAGCGCGAGCGGCAGCGCGATGTTTTGGCGCAGGCTGAGATAGGGCAGGATGTGAAAGGCCTGGAACACGAAGCCGATCCGCTCACGCCGCAGCCGGGTGAGCGCCGCTGCGTCGAGCGTGCCGAGGACCGTGCCCTCGACGGCAATCTCGCCCGTATCCACACCGTCCAGCCCGGCGAGCATGTTGAGCAAGGTCGATTTGCCTACCCCCGAATCACCGAGGATCGCGACCAGCTCGCCGGCCGCGATATCGAGGTTGAGCCCCTCGAACAGCCGCCTGCCACCCGGCACCGACTTGGCGACACCTGACACGCGGAGGAGGGGCGGGGGCGGCATCGTCACCTGCCTAGCCGAACCACGCCGCCGGTCAACGCGCGTCTCCGCCCGAACAGCACGACCGCGCGATCGATCAGCACCACCACGATCAACGATGCGCCGAGCAACGGCATCACCACGCCTGCCACCACGATGATCGCGATCAGCCCGGCCACCGGCGCGTTGGCCACGCGCGGCGGCGCGGCGAGGCGACCGGCCGGGCGCCGTTTCCACCACATCGCGAAGCCGCTCACCACCAAGGTGATGACGGCGAGGCAGGGGATCAGCATCACGATCTGGTTGGCGAGGCCGAAGTAGTTGCCCATGTGCAGCTGCACGCCAAGCTCCACCGCGCGGCCGACGATGCCGTATTCCGCGAAATCGACCTCGCGGATCAGCCTGCCGCTCCACCGATCGACGTAGAGCGTGCGCTGCCCCTCCGGCTGGTCTGGGTAGGTGTAGGCGGTGTAGACGCCAGTCGGCCCAGCGGGGAGGAACAGCCGGTAGCCGCTGAGGTGATGCGCGCGGAACACGGCGGCGGCGCGGTTGGCTCCGGTGATCGTCGCAGCGTCGGACGCGCCCGCGCCCATCGCATGCCCGGCGTGGCCGGCATGTTCGCCGGAGATCGGCATCGGCATCGTTTCCAGCGTCCACGGCGCCGCGCCGAGCGCCTGCTTCATCGGCACGCTTTTGGGCGGATTATGGGTGGAGTGCGACGGTGGATAGCCGACCCCCGCCGCCGCGCTGACCCGCTGGATCAGGTCACCCTCGATCCCCGCCCAGGGCAGGCCGGTGACGAGCATGAAGGCGATGAACGCAACGGTCCAGATGCCGACCACTCCGTGCAGATCGCGCCAGAATGTCCGCCCGTTAGTGCGCGGTCGCAGCCGGAACGCGGCGACGGAGCGCCCGCGCGGCCACCACAGATACACCCCCGACGCGATCAGCAGCAGGGCCCAGCACGCCGCCAGCTCGACGATACGGTCGCCGACCGTGCCGATGGTGAGCGAACCGTGCATCGTATCGGCAAAGCCGACCAGCGTGCGTTCGTACACGATGCTGCCCAGCACCCGCCCGCTGCCGGGATCGACCGAGACGCGGAGCGGCGCGCCTTGGGTCGGCGTCACGAACACCACTGCGGATCGGTTCGGCGCGGTCGGCATGTCGATTCGCGTCGCGCCGCCGGGATGCGCGGCGAGCGCGGCGCGCAGCATCGTCGAGACGGCCACGCTGGCGGCGTGCGGTGCGACGAAGCGCTGTTCGGGATAGATCCGGTCGTTGATCTCGTCGTTGAACAGGTAAATCGAACCCGTCACCGCGAGGATCAGCAGGAACGGCGCGACGATCAGCCCGGCATAGAAATGCCAGCGCCAGATCGTCCGGTACAGCCGCGAAGGGGGTAGGGTCGCCATGGCGGTTCCTTCTCAGAAGTGCGTGGCGAGCGCGACGTCGAAACTGCGCGGCGCGGCGATGTAGACGTTGGTGGCGGGATAGCCGGAATATTCTCCGTAGAACGCCTGGGTGAGGTTCCGGCCCCGCACCGTCAGCGTAGCCTGTGGCGCGACGCGGTAGCTGATCGATGCGTCCAGTGTGGTATGCCCGCGCACCAGGATCGTGTTGGCCGTGTCGGTGTAGAACCCCGAGGCATGCCGCACGAACGCGCCGAGCGTCACCGGCAGCGGCTTGATCGTGTAGAGCGCACTCGCGTTCAGTGTAGTCGAGGGCACGTTGATCGGCCGGTCGCCGGCGCGGTCGAAGCGGGTGGTGCCGATCACCTCGATCAGTTCGTCGTACTTCGCCTTCACGTACGATGCGCCGCCCGTAAGCTGGAACTGCGGCGTGACATTGCCGCTGATCGTCAGCTCCGCCCCCCGCGACGACTGCCGCCCGCCCTGGATGCTCTGGCTGGGGTCGTTCGGATCACGGGTGAGGATGTTGCGCTGCTCGATCCAGTAGCCCGCGCCCGTCACGCCGATCCGGTCGCCCCACAGCGACGCCTTGAAGCCGCCCTCCGCGCTGCGGCCGGTGGTGAGCCGGTAGGCGGTATTGGCGATCGACTGGAGCAGGATCGAGGACACCGGCACCACGGCGGTGGTATATTGCCCATATAGCGTCACGCCCTTGATCGCCTCCCATGTCGTGCCGATCCGCCACGAGAACGGATTGTAGCTCGGATGCGCCTGCGTCAGCGCACCGCCCGCGTTGAGGTTAGTGATGTAACGATCGAGATCGATATGATCGTAACGTGCCCCGCCGACGATCAGCCAGCGCGGAGTGAGGTTCAGCGCATTCTCCGCGAACACCGATTGCTGGTCTAGACGCGAGCGATAGACCACGTTGGTGGTGGTATAGACTCCGCTCATCGGGAAGCCGCCCACCACCGGCGCATAGGGATCGACCGGCGCGACCGCACCGACCGGACTTTGTTGGCGCGGGTTGACGAACCAGGTGTGGTCATACTCGCCGCCGAGCGTAAAACGGTTGCGCAGGCCGCCGATCACGCTGTCGTTGCTGATGGCGAGCCTGTCCGTCCAGAACCGCTGATCGTGGAAGATGCGCTGTACCGATCGCGCCACGCTGCCGTTCGGGAAGGCGGGCGTCGGCGCGGTGTAGTTCTGGTCGCCACTCAGCACGAAATCGCGCTTCGCCCAATAATATTGCGCATCGTTGGCGAGTTTCCAGCCGCTGCCCAGTGTCCATTCGATCCGCGAGCGCAGCGTCGTCTCGTTCGCGCCGGAATAGCCGCCGTACGGATTATAGTTCTCGCGCCGTATCGCCCGGTCGAGCACCAGCCCGTTGGTGGTGCGCACCGCATCGCTCGGCGCGCGCGCAGTGGCGAGCGCGACCAACGGCGCACCCTGATAACTCGAATCGTAGCGATCCGCGAAATGATCGACGCCGATCAGTACCGACAGGTCCGCGCTCGGCTTCCACAGGGCGGAAGCGGTCAGCCCAGTCGAACGCGTGTCGTTGTCCTTCACGTCGTACAGGCTGTCGCTGCGCTGGTAACTGGCGTCGGCACGCACCGCCAGCGTGTCCGACAGGGTGTAGTTCACGCCCGCCGCCGCCTCCAGCGTGTCGAAACTGCCGAAGCTGAGCAGTCCATCCATATGCGTGCCGTCGAACACCGGCTTGCGCGTCACCTTGTTGACCACGCCCGCCAGCGCACCCTCGCCGTACAGGACGGATGCCGGGCCTTTCAGCACCTCGATCCGGTCGTAATGCCAGGTGTTTATGTCGCGCGTGACGACGGTGGAAGTTGAGACCCGCACGCCGTCCTGCAAAATCGACACCGCCGACCCGGAAAATCCGCGCAGGCTGATGACCGCCGGGTTGCCCGGCACGTTGCCGGCGATCGCACCGACGATATCGTTAAACGCGTCCTTCGAGGTGCGAAGCCCGCGAATCTGGAGGTCCTGCTGCGTCAGCACCTCAATCGAGGCGGGCGTCTCGCGCACCGACAGGCCAAGGCGGCTGCCGGTATCGGTCGGCTGGTCAAGATCGGGCAGGTCGGGTTGGCCCGTCACGATGATGTCACGCTGCGGAGCGACGTCTTCGGCAAAGGCCGGCGCGGTGAACGTTATGAGCGAAACGCCCGCAGCGAGTATGGAGTAGGACATGCGATAACCCTGTTGATCGGGCCGCGGTGCAACACCGCCGGCCGCGCCGAAGAAAACCGTCGCGGCATGTGCGACGGTCGATCACTCTCGGTCCGGCGCGATGTCGCGGCCGGTCAGGCGGGCAGGGGTGGTCCGGTTCGCGGCGGCCAGCCGAAGCGCATCGGTGCAACCAGCGGTGGTGGTGGCCGCCGGAACACGGTTGCGACGATGAACAGGATGGCGAGCGCGAGTACAATCGGATCGGTCACCGATGTCGCAGCCATCGCGACGCCGGCAAAGCCGCAAATCCCATCCGCCATCGGCTTGGGGTCGTGGTGATCGCCGGCATGATCCATACCGGGCATCGTCGCATGCGCCATCGGCATCGCACCTTGGCCGGGGCAGAGCACCATCACGAAGCTACTGCCCTGAACGACCGGCATGTACCCGGTCGGAATCAGCATCCGAGCAAGCAGCGCAACGACCACCAGCACAAGCGCAAGCGTGCGCTGTTGGTGCAGTGCGAGGCGGTAGCCGGTCATCGTGCTCCAGTACGGCGCGACCGTGGCGCCGTCACGCCAAAATCACCTTAAACTGCAGCAGGAGATAGACTGGCAGGAGCCAACACAAACCTTCCGGCGCAATGGCGGAGCATTAACCAACATTTGCTCGTTCGTCATCAACCGCCAGAGAACGTGTGGCGGAGCGGCGTCTGCGTGGCTGCCGACTTTAGCCTACAGGTCTGGCTTTGTGGCTGGGAAACCAACGACACGCGACCCGTCATGCTCTACCACGCCAAAAGCGGCAGCCGCAGTTAGGATGTCGCGCTACCTACCTTGGAGCGCTCACATATGTCGCGCCGCTCTGTGCGAACACGGGCGATTGGATGAGTGGCTGGCTGCTGACAGGCGACCGGATCAGCAGCGCCGCTTTACGAGGTATGTGCCTCGCGAACTCAGCGGTATTTCGCCAATCCTCGTCGTCAGATAATCGAAGGGCCGCCCTTTGCAGGACGGCCCTTCCATTGTCAGCCGATCACGAGGGATCGTCAGGCGCGGATATCCCCCGCAGCGGAGGTCGCGTCCATCAGATGTGCCGCGAGCGGCGTGAGACAATGAGACATTCGACCACCTCCTTTCCGTTGTTGAACAGTGAGGGAGATATGTGGCCATGTTCCTGAGAATCAAGGACGCTGCAGACAAATATGAATGCTGCGTGGTTGCGAGACGCGCATGGTTCGTCGAGATGCGCCAGCTTGGCGGACCCATTCATCAGGCAAACCAGGTTCGGCGTTCAGGCGACCTTGGGAACCGCTGAAGACGCGGTCTGTTAACAGCCTAAGCTAGGATGGTGACCGGAACCGAACCGCCTGGAGTGAGGCACAGCAGCGTATCGGTCTGGCAACCGTTACGGTGCGCGCGGAGAACCGGCAGCGCTTCGATTTCCATGTGCAGGCATAGCCGACGTAACGTGGAGGCGATGCAAAGCAAGTTTCGCGGCGTCTAGGCATGCAGCGATAGTGAGGGCCGGCCAGATCGACACGATTTCCAACGTCGCCGCCAGAGGCATTGTCATTAACCCGCAGTGGCAGCATCTTGCGCTATATGCTCTGGGTGCTGCCGTACTGCTCTCGCTGTTGTTTCGCGTTCCTTACGTAGGCCGCATACTTCGGGCGCTGTTTTCCGTGACGTTGCTGGCGCTGTGCCTGTTTATGGTTTTGCAGCAGGCCCCATACGAACCTGGTCTCGCCCGGATCAGTTCGCGGTTGGGGCTGGATGCCCAGACAGTCGCGGGCCGCGAGGTTCGCGTTCCCATGGCGCTGGACGGCCACTTCTGGGCTGCGGCGGCCATCAATGGAGTGCCACGTCGCATGCTGATCGACAGCGGTGCGACCGTGACTGCTCTGTCGAGCGAAACGGCTGATCTCGCATCGGTTGCGCGAAATATGGGCTTGATGCCAGTGATGATGCAGACCGCAAACGGGATCATCCGCGCCGAGACAGGCACGATCGATCATCTCAGCCTCGGTGGCATCAGGGCGCGCGGGTTGAAGGTCGTCATCTCGCCAGCGCTCGGGCATACCGACATTCTCGGCATGAATTTCCTGTCTCAACTTGCATCCTGGCGTGTTGAGGGGCGCACGTTGATCCTCGTGCCCGTGGCGAAAACCGCGCCAGTGCACCAAGGTCGCCAGGGAAGCTGAACAGTTGAAGCGCCCGCGGCTTAGCGGCGCGTGAGCATTGCGGCCAAAGATGTCGGTCGCGCGTTTGGCCGTCATGATGGAAACGATCGAGGATCTGCAACAGCGCATGGATGCTGCGGCCCAGGCACTGGATTTCGAGGAGGCGAAGCGGTGCCGCGACCGGATCAGCCTGATGCGCGGCGGCGCGAGCGCGAACGAAGCCGAACAGGCCATCGGTGCGGGTTTGGAACGCCAGCAACCGGGGTCGATGGGGCTCGGAACCAGCCAGCAACGCGTTGTACCTCCACAGGGCTGGCAACCGCCGCCCAAACCTGACCTGATGACAACCGGCCGGACTTCGCGTGGCCGGTCCCGCCGGCCGTGAACTTGGCGGATGCGCGGGCGGCTACGCTTGCGCTACTCGCCGCGCGTGCGCCCGAAGCGACGGTCTGCCCAAGCGAGGTCGCACGCGCGATCACGGCAGGAGATACGCAGGGCGTGATTGCCACGTGGCGGGACGCGATGCCCGTCGTCCACGCTGCGGTCGATGTGTTGGTGACGGAAGGGCTTGTACGCCTTTCCTGGAGAGGAAAGCGTCTATCAGCGCGGGTCGGTCCATACCGAATAGCGCGAGACACGCGAACACGCTGACAGGCGCCACCGCCGCCAGATGGACGGAGGCAGCAGCAGCCTTGGTGATTGTCAGCTATGCACCCTATGCTCGCCCGCGCCACGCCGCGCCTATCCCGGCGACGAGATCGTAGGGAATTGCTGCCCCTTCGCGGAGCCACATCTTCAAGCGTAACTGTCGCGGCCCGCGCGCGGCAAGACGAACCGGCCGGCTGGCGAGTCCGAGCAGCCGGAACAGCATCCCTACTCGTGGTTGATGATAGGCGTCGGTGCAGGTCAGGATCATCGCGTAACCATTGGCACGGGCATGCGCGGCGGCGGCGCGGACTGTCTCCAGCGTGTCGACGCTGTCCTCGTCCAGGATCAGCCGCTCGGCAGAGACTGCCCCGGCCAGAAGATCCGCCATCACCGCCGCCTCGGATGGCGGGTATGCACCAGTCCCGCCAGAAAGAAACAGATCCACATTTGGATCGGCTTGGGCAACTGCTGCGGCATAGCCGACGCGACGCGCCAATGCGGGGCTCGCGCTGCCATCCGGGCGGACAGCAGCGCCAAATACGACTGCTAGCGTGCGCTGGCCGGAAGGTGGTTTTGGCATGAGGACTTTCCAGCTACGTCGATGGTGCCTGAGAACGGCTTCTGGTACGATGCGGTTGCGTAACGATGCGGCACGACGAAATGATGGAAGCCAGTGCTGCGCTTTGAGACTGGCTAAGGGTTTCGTTGCCGCGTCCAAAATGCGATCCGCATCACTGGATCGTGACGGGAAGATCCCGACCGGTCGCAGCGACATTGCCGGCATGATCGGCGGCATAGATCCGGATGGTGTAGTGACCATGTGGCAAAGTCGCGGGGTTCCAGCCGACCCGTTCGGCGTGGCCGTGCCGGATGACGTTGGATACGACGTATAAAAAGCGTGTTCGTTGCTCGCTGTGCACGGTATCTCCACTAGCGGGGGCATAGGCGATCTTCGCGGCATCCGGCGCGGTGGGCATGCGGTCAAATTCGATGGTGATGCGAGGCTGCTCGAAACCGGGCATTGGCGTCCCACCGGCAGTGAGGATCTGATAGCCTGCGGCATATAGTCCGAGGCGGCGACGCGCCGCGTTGCCGTCCACCTGATCCCAGGCGTCGGCGACGATGCTGATCGGACCAGCGGTCGCGGGCACGACAACGCGGCCGTCCTGCCGCGCGGTCAGGCGCATGCCCGCGCCGTCGAAGAGTTGTACACCGTCGATATGTGGCGCGACGTGGTCGGCGAAGCCGGGGAAGTGCAGCAGCAGCGCATTGACCTTGCCGCGAGGCACGCCGAGTTCAAGATGGACATGCGCCATACGATTGATCGTGCCGAGCGGATCCCCGACCTCAAAGCGGGTACCACGCTTGACCCGGACGCGAGTGACGCGCCCCGACGCATCGCGCAGCAGTTCGAAATGCGCGGGGTCAAGCGGGCCGCCGTTCGCGGAGCGGCCGACACGCATGTGGATGTACGTCATCGCGTCGATCCGCAGACTTTCGGTCAAGCCATCGAAATCGGAGGTCGGCAGCGGATCTCGCACCGTCTCGGCAGCGGCGGCGAGCACCATTTGTCCCGGTGGAGCACTAACGTCGAGGCCGGCGTGAAGGTGATCACGGCTCTCACCCGTATAATTGCCGCGTACTTCGCCGAGATCGCCGACCACTTCGTGCCAGCTCATCTGCGGTGCGACGGGCCATGGAACCGCCCGCGCATGAATTAGGGTCGGTGCCGGGACGAGCGGAAATGCCGTGGCGACGGGCCCCGCATTGGTGCGTCGCGGGCCTAGCTTTGCAACCAGGCGCGCCGAAGCGTCGGCAACGTAGAGCGTGCCTGCCTTGTCGATCGCGACTCCGGCAGGACCGACGAAGCGGACGGCGGCATTGCCGGCGGGCAATGCTCCTGGCCCGGTCAGCACGCGGAGTGCACCCGACGGCGATACCTGTACGATCCGCCCCCGTTTGTAGGAAGCGGCATAGATGAAGCCGTCCCACGTGGGTGCCAGACCGACCACACCATTCAGCAGATCGGCACCATCATCGGCGTCGGTGCGAGCGAGCGTCAGGACGTCGCCGTTCGGCGTCACCCGCCGGATTGCGTGATTGCCGCTGTCCGCGACCAGCAGCATGCCTTCGCGGTCCAGTGCGATGCCGGTCGGTGTATCGAACGCCGCCGATGCGCCCGGTCCATCCGCAAGGCCTGGTGCCGCCTGACCCGCGAGCGTCCGCACCTGGCCATCGGTGGTGATGACGCGAATACGATCGTTGTAAGTATCCGCGACATAGACGTTCCCCTTGGCGTCAGTCGTGAGCCCGATCGGACCGTTGAAACGTGCCTGTCTTGCTGCGCCGTCGCGATACCCGGCGGTTCCGTCTCCCGCCAGCGTGCTCACGATACCATCCGGGCTGATCTTGCGCACGGTGTTGGCGGCGGTATCGGCGACCAGAATATCGCCTGCACGATCGAGCGCCAAGCCGGAGGGGCTATCGAATTTGCCCGGTAGCGTCGTAACCGTGCCATCTCGATCAATCCGCCGGATGCGGCCGATTGCTCCCGCATCGGCCACGTACAGTGCGCCGCGGGAGTCGATCGCGATTCCGAATGGGTCGCCAAAGCGTGCCGTTTTGCCCACGCCGTCCGCATCGCCGCTGTTACCGTCTCCCGCCATGATGGTGAGCGAGACCGGCCAACCAAACGGCGTCGGCTTCGTCCTGAACCAACCGAGCGCCAGCATCAGCCAGAGTCCGGCCGCGACCAGCGCCACCGCGACCAACGCAAGAAGGATGAAGAAGGGGCGGCGATCGTTCCGGGACATACCGCGTGCGCCTTAGCAGCAATCAGAGACATATTGTCCACCGGCAGCAGAGCTGGAGCGTTACAAGAAGCCGATCCTCCTGGCGGTGCGGTGGCAGGTTCAGCGATTGGTCGGCTTCGGTGCGCTGTTCTGTTACCTCACCGAGCTTTTCGCCGCGTCCGGTGCGGTTTGGCGCCCCACGCATTGGTGATTAGATGCCGATAGTCGCTGCCGCTTGACGGTGGTTCCCTGAAATAGCACGCGCTGCCGATACTTCGAAGGCGGAGAGCGGCAGTTGATCCTACGCAGCGATGAAACGCAGGACGTAATCATGGGCGAAGGGCAGGCGATGCGGATGCATATCGCCAGGCCGGCGATTGACGGGTGTTTCCCCGGTGTCTTGCTGTTTTCGGAAATCTACCAGGTCACGTCCCCCATCCGACGGCTCGCGGCGATGCTGGCCGGTAACGGCTATGTTGTCGCCGTGCCGGAAGTGTATCACGAGTACGAGCCGGCGGGCACGGTGTTGCAATACGACTCGGCCGGCACCGAACGCGGCAATGCGCTCAAATTTTCCAAATCGATCGATGCCTATGATGCCGATGCCAAAGCGGGGCTGACCGCGCTGGCGGAGCACCCAGCCTGTGATGGTCGGCTGGCGACCTTCGGCGTCTGCCTTGGCGGGCATCTCGCTTACCGCGCGGCGCTTGACCCACGTGTGTCGGCCGCCGCCTGCTTCTACGCAACCGACATCCATTCGGGAACACTCGGTGAGGGCTCCCATGACGACAGCCTGGCCCGCATGGCGGAGCTTCGAGCGGAGGCGATGTTTGTTTGGGGCCGACAAGATCCGCACGTACCGTTCGCCGGGCGGGAGCGCATCCGCGCGCGGCTTGAAGAGGTCGGGGCCCGCTACACGTGGCACGAGTTCAACGCGCAGCATGCCTTCCTGCGGGATGAGGGGCCGCGCTACGATCCCGCGTTGTTCCTCCAAGCCATGACCATGACGCTGGAACTCTACCGCCGCGCCCTTGGGTGATCGTGACGCACGGGAGCACTACGAGAGATCGGCTCCGGCCGCATCAACAGTGCCGCAAGCGCGCAAGACCGATGCCGATCTCGGCGCCGTCGTCACCGCAGAGCCCGTAACAGTCGAATTTGCGGCAACTGCTGGCTTGCGTCCAGGACGCGGAGCCCGAACGTGCCAATTTGATTACAGACTTCCCATAGCGGAAATGGCCTTTGGTGGCGGTGGCACGCGCCTGGTTGGCAGGAGGAGAGCATCGCATGGATCGCACCGCAGACATGCGACTCGACCCGCATTGCTGCGGCGGACAACAGCGTTAGACCTATTTTGCCGCCTGCCTGTGACGGTGCAAAAAACACGATCGTCACAGATGCGTTGCACCGTCATCCGACAGCGAAGATATGTATCTCGACGTGATTCGGTTTGCGTATGCCGCGCCCGACGAACACGCTGCGTCGAAGCCATTCGTGTCGGCCCGCCGCAACATCGAAGCGCGGGCTGGTCCGGAAATAATAGGCGCCTTCTTCGACCGGTTCACCCCGGACGAGCTGGTCCGTCACCTCTGGCGACGCTGTCCGAACACCAGGGTTGCTGACATCGATCACCGTCCCGTCCCCGGCCTTCAACGCGTAGCGCGCGTAGACTTCGGTGCGGCCGGTCGGATCAATCGTCTGCCAGTCGCCGCCACCCGCCAGAACGACGCCCTGCAAACGCGGTCCATCGACGCGGCCGCCGCTGATCGCGATGAACCTTTTGCGCATGCCGTCAACGACGCCTTGCTCGACCGGCGGCATAAGCTCGGCGCGGATCGAGAATACGTGTGTCAAGGCGGGCGCTTGCGGTGCCAGCCTTTGCGCGGACGTTTCTGCAGGGAGTGGTATGCTGGAGGTGGGCATCAGATCGACAAAAGAGCGGCCCGCGCCTCATTGATCATTCGGCGCATACATATTGCCCCCATTGTGCGTCATAACACACGCTATCGCTGCCATGCCCTAGGGCGACCGTGAAGGGGTCGCAAGCTTCAGTTGACACGTTGTCTTACATCCACGCCGGCACTGCGCGGCAGCCCCACGCTGGTCGCTCAGGCCAGGAACCGCTTGTACAACCGGGAAGCCGGTAATGATCCAGCCGGTGGGAAGGGGCGCTTCCTCGTCGCGTCACGCAATTGTTGCCGTTGTGCACCAGTCAGGTTTTATGACCGCGCAGGACAGTCTTCATAGTTGCTGCGTCGAGCCATATGATTGCATAGCGTGCGTGATGAACGAGACACTCCAAGCTACCACGATGGCAGTTATCGCACGGCTCCCGGAATGGGTGCGGCACGACCTCACCTCCAAGGATCAGAGCACTCGCGCGCGCGCCGAGGAGACGATCGCCGCCATGATCACGAACGCCTTGACGGAGGCTGGCAGGAACTGAGGTGATTGCGCATACGCGTCATTTGCGTCTGTAAAGCTTTGCGGGCGCTGATCGCTTGGCAAAACTTAATCTGCCGCACGCTCTTTTCGTAATCGGCTGTTTTTCGAAGGCAGCGGCTTTCGGCAATCACGCATGACGTGAGCCTTACCGCACTTCTCCGTCGATCAGGCAGGATATTAATTTGATGCTTGAGTCAGGAGACTCGTAGCCGTGCAGGGCCCGGACACATACCGAACCCATCGAAGCAATAAGTAGCGACTCCGCAAGCATCCGATGATGGTCGAGCGCAACCGAATGGCCTGTCAAGCCAGCAAACGCCCTGCTCATATTCGAAATCATTGCGGTTCGAACATTTGAAAAAATAGATCGAATGCGTTCATTACGTGCGGCTTCGGCGGCGATTTCGAGAAACAGGCGATCTCCTTCAGGATCGCACCTTGTTACTGCCGAAATCAGCCAGTTCCGTACTGCTTCTCGATCCTCTTGCGCTAATGCCAGTTCAAGAGCGGCCAGATTCGCAAATCTGCCACAATCCTCTTCTACGATCGCAGCAATGATGTCTTCTTTGGCGGGGAAGTCTCGATACAATTGTTGAACCGCGACGCCAGAAGTCTTTGCGATCAATGCGATACCTGTCCGATGGAAGCCATGTTCCACGAACAATCTTCGCGCGACCTGTTTGATGTTTTGCCGACGCAACTCAGCACGTGTTAACGAGAGGCATTCGGCAAACGGCAATTCACGGCCTTTCTGGAGCTTGTTGACGCATGCGCACGACGCGACTAACGGCTGCATTCGTGAGTGATCGCTCTCTTTCTTTTTTTCAAGCGGGAAATTCTATGGTCTCCAAGCGGCTGATGAGCTGTGTGTTGGCATCCAGCGCTTTGCTCGCCCTTTCGGCGTGTGGCGGTGGCAAGCAGCAGCAGGCTCCGCAAGGCCCACCCAGCGTCGGCTATGTCGTTGCGCGCGAGGCGCCGGTGACGCTGACCACGGAGTTGCCCGGCCGCACGACCGCGTTCGAGACGTCGGAGGTGCGGCCGCAGGTAAACGGGCTGGTGCTCGACCGGCTGTTCGTCGAAGGGGATGTGGTCCACAAGGGGCAGCCGTTGTACCGGATCGATCCGTCGCCGTATCAGGCGCAGGTCGCCAGTGCCCGCGCCGCGTTGACCCGCGCCCAGTCGGGTATCGCATCCAGCGCGGCGCTTGCCCGCCGGTACGGCGAACTGGTCAAGATCAACGCGATCGCCCGCCAGGAATATGAGAATGCGCAGACCAGCGCGGCGCAGGCGCGGGCCGATGTAGCCGCGCAGCAGGCGGCGCTTCGGACAGCGCAGATCGACCTTGGCCGCACTACTATTCGCGCGCCGATCACCGGCCGGATCGGCCGCTCGCTGTTCACCACCGGCGCACTGGTATCCGCATCGCAGGCGAACCCGCTGGCAACGATCCAGCGGATCGACCCGGTCTACGTCGACATTCAGGAGTCGAGTGCCGACCTGCTGAAGCTGCGCCAACAGATCATCAGCGGGCAGTTGACCCGCGACGGCAATGCAAAGGTCACGCTGAAGCTGGAAGACGGCAGCGACTATGGGTCGACGGGGACGCTGCGCTTCGCCGACGTCACGGTCGACCCGACGACTGGGTCGCAGATCATCCGCGCGTTGTTCCCGAATCCCAACGGCCTGCTTCTGCCGGGCATGTTCGTCCGTGCGTCCTTGGCGGAGGGAACTCGGGCCAACGCAATGCTCGTTCCGCAGCGCGCAGTCAGCCGCGACGAGAAGGGCGAGCCGACCGTCATGGTCATCGGTGCGGGCAACAAGGTCGAGGTGCGTTCGATACAGTCCAACCGCACCAGCGGCGACAACTGGATCGTGACGGGCGGGCTGAAGCCCGGCGACAAGATCATCGTCGAAGGCGGCATGCTGCTGCGTCCCGGTATGCCCGTACAGGGCAAGCCGTGGGATCCCAATGCCAAGCCCGCGGCTGTGCAGCCGCCAGCGGGTGCGGCCAAGACGCAGGCGAAATAAACAGCCATGTCACGCTATTTCATCGATCGCCCGATCTTCGCCTATGTGCTGGCGGTGATGATCGTCATCGCCGGTCTGCTGGCGGTCCGCACGTTGCCGATCGCACAATTCCCGGCGATCGCGCCGCCCGCCGTATCGATAACCGCGACCTATCCAGGTGCCGACGCGCAGACCCTCGAAAATACGACCACGCAGATCATCGAGCAGCAGCTCAAGGGCCTCGACCACCTGCGCTATTTCTCGTCATCGTCGTCGTCGGCCGGCACGGTCACGATCACGATCACGTTCGAACAGGGCACGAATCCTGATATCGCGCAGGTCCAGGTCCAGAACAAGTTGCAGGCGGCGACGCCGCTGTTGCCGCAGGAAGTGCAGCGCCAGGGCATCATCGTCGCCAAGGCCACGCAGAACATCCTGCTCTTCGTCGGCCTGTATTCCGAAAATGGCCAGCACGACGCCGACGATCTCGCCGATATCGTCGCCTCCAAGATTCAGGACCCGCTCGCCCGCGTGACCGGCGTCGGCGACACGCAGATCTTCGGGTCGCAATATGCGATGCGCATCTGGGTCGACCCGCTGAAGCTCAACAATTACGCGCTTACCATGACCGACGTGACCAACGCGGTGACGGCGCAGAACGCGCAGATATCGGCCGGGCAGATCGGCGCGCAGCCCGCCCCCAAGGAGCAGATGCTGAACGCGACGGTCTCCGTCTCGTCGCGGCTGACCTCGCCGGCGGAATTCGCGAAGATCCGACTGAAGACGAACACCGATGGGTCCGTTGTGCGGCTGGGTGATGTCGCGCGCGTCGCGATCGGCGCCGAGAATTACGGCTTCTCCGCGGAGTGGAACGGGAAGCCCGCCTCCGGCATCGCGGTCAAGCTGGCGCCGGGGGCCAACGCGCTCAACACGGTCGTCGCGGTCAAGGAGCGGGTTACCGAACTCGCCAAGCAGTTTCCGCCCGACGTGAAGGTCATCTTCCCGTACGATACGTCGCCGTTCGTTCGCCTCTCGATCGAACAGGTGATCGAGACGTTGTTCGAGGCGGTCGTCCTCGTCTTCCTCGTCATGTTCCTGTTCCTCCAGAATTTTCGCGCGACGCTGATCCCGACCATTGCGGTGCCGGTGGTTCTGACCGGCACGTTCGCGGTGCTCGCCGCGTTTGGCTATTCGATCAACACGCTCACGCTGTTCGGCATGGTGCTGGCGATCGGTCTGCTCGTCGACGACGCGATCGTCGTCGTGGAGAACGTCGAGCGATTGATAACGACCGAGCATCTGTCGCCGAAGGAAGCGGCGCGTAAATCGATGGACGAGATCACCGGCGCGTTGATCGGCATCGCGCTAGTGCTGTCGGCTGTGTTCCTGCCGATGGCGTTCTTCGGCGGATCGACCGGCGTGATCTACCGTCAGTTCTCGATCACGATCGTCTCGGCGATGGTGCTGTCGATCGCAGTCGCGTTGATCCTGACGCCGGCATTGTGTGCGACGATCCTGAAACCGCATGATCCGAACAAGCACGCGGGCACGGGGCCGCTCGCGAAGTTCTTCCGCTGGTTCAATGATAAATTCGACCGGGGCCGGGCACGCTATGAAACCGGTGTACGCTCGACCACGCGCCGCTGGGGCCGTTCGCTGATCGCCTATGCGTTGATCATCGCGGGTATGGTGCTCCTGTTCGCGCGCCTGCCGACCGGGTTCCTGCCCGATGAGGACCAGGGTGTGATGATCGCGCTGGTGCAGGGGCCGGCAGGATCCACCACCGCACGCACCCAGAAGGGGCTGGACCTGGTCCGCGACCACTTCCTGCGCGATGCCGGCGACGCGATCCGCGGTGTGTACACCATCAATGGCTTCAGCTTTGCGGGTACCGGGCAGAATACCGGCATCGCTTTCATGCCGATGAAGGAATGGAAGGATCGTCCGGGCGCCAAGAACAAGGCGCAAGCTGTGGTTGCGCGCGCAATGGGCGTGTTCTCGAGCTACAAGGACGGGCTGATCTTCGCGGTCATCCCGCCGGCTGTGCAGGAGCTGGGCAATGCGACCGGCTTCGACCTCCAGCTGGTCGACGAGGGCGGGCTTGGCCATGCCAAGCTGCTGGCCGCGCGCAACCAGTTGCTCGGCATGGCATCGCAGAACAAGTCGCTGGTCGGCGTCCGTCCGAACGCGCTGGACGATGCGCCGCAGCTCAAGGTCGATATCGACCAGGACAAGGCAGGTGCACTCGGGCTCGATCTCGCAACGGTGAACAACACCATCTCGACCGCGTGGGGCGGTGCCTATGTCAACGACTTCATCGACCGTGGCCGCGTCAAGCGGGTCTACATCCAGGCCGATGCGCCCTATCGCATGGCACCTGAGGATCTTGGCGATCTGTTCGTGCGCGGATCGAGTGGCACCATGGCGCCGTTCACCGCCTTCTCCAACCTCTCCTGGCGGCAGGGGCCGATGCAGTTGACTCGCTACAACGGTCAGCCTTCAATGGAGATCCTCGGCGCGCCGGCACCCGGCGTCTCGTCGGGCGCGGCCCTCAAGGCGATGCAGGACATGCAGGCCAAGCTCCCGCCGGGCACACGGCTCGACTGGACCGGGCTCAGCTACGAGGAGCAGCTTTCGGGTGGTCAGGCGCCGGCGCTCTACGGTCTGTCTCTACTGATCGTGTTCCTCTGCCTTGCCGCGCTGTACGAAAGCTGGTCGGTGCCGATCTCGGTGATGCTGGTGGTGCCGCTGGGCGTCGTTGGCGCGCTGCTGGCGGCGTTCCTCACCGGACTGAACAATGACATCTACCTTCAGGTCGGTCTCATCACCACGATTGGCGTGTCGGCGAAGAACGCGATCCTGATCGTTGAATTCGCCGAGGAGAAGATGCGTGAGGGGTTGGCGCCGTTCGACGCGGCGATCGAGGCGGCGAAGCTGCGGCTGCGGCCGATCCTGATGACCAGTCTCGCGTTCATCTTCGGCGTGTTCCCGCTGGCGATCGCGAACGGCGCGGGTGCGGGCGGACAGAATGCGATCGGTCGCGCGGTGGTCGGCGGCATGCTGTCGGCGACGATCCTCGCGATCTTCTTCGTGCCGATGTTCTTTGTGGTGGTGCTGAGCCTGTTCCACAAAGGCGATCAGACAAAAGACGACGTAGCGGACCGCCGGCACGGTGATGACGGACGGCATGATGACGGCGAGCGTGGGGCGACCCCCACCCCGCAGGGAGCCTGAGTTGTGATGAAGAGCAAATGCATCCTCGGCCTGCTTGCGGCCACTGCGCTCGCCGGTTGTAACTTGGCGCCGAAATATGTCCGCCCTGTCGGTGAAGTACCCGCGGCACTGCCGGCCGGGGGTGTCTACCCCGCAGCGGAAACCGACGCGCCCGACGTCACCAAGATCGGCTGGCGCGCGTTCTTTACCGACGATCGCCTTCGCAGCACGATTGCGCTGGGTCTGGAGAATAACCGCGATCTTCGTATCGCAGCGGCGAACGTGCTACAGGCGCGCGCACAGTATCGGATCCAGCGTGCCGATCTGTTACCGACCGTGGCGTTGTCCGGTTCGGCGACGTACACCAACAACGTCCAAGGTGCGGCCGGCGCGTTGGGCGGGGCCGCGAGTGGCGGGGCGGGAACCGGAACGGGTACCGGGGTTGGCACGGGCACGGGCACGGGCACGGGCACCGGTACCGGAGTTGGTACCGGGACCGGTGCAGGGACCGGGACCGGGGCCGGCGTCGGAACTGGCGCGGCGATTGGGTCGGGATCGTCCGATCTTCAGTTTTACTCGCTGAACGCCGGCGTGTCCGCATACGAGGTGGATTTGTTCGGGCGGGTGCGCAATCTCAGCCGCGCCGCGCTGGAACAGTATTTCGCGACCGAGGCCGCGCAACGCGCCACGCGCATCAGCCTGATCGCCGAGATTGCGACGGCGTGGATGACGTTCGCGTCCGATCAGGACCAACTCAGGATCTCGCAGCAATCGCTGACGTCATTCCAGCAGTCGCTCGAATTGACGCGTGCGCAGTTCCGCATCGGTGTCGCTTCGGAGCTCGAAGCGCGGCAGGCGGAAACCACCTACCAGACCGCCCGCAACGACATTGCGGTGCTGAAGACGCGGCTGGCACAGGACAAGAACGCGCTTGACCTTCTGGTCGGGGCGCCGATCGGACCCGACTTGCTTCCACAGGGGCTTGGCAGCGGTGATTCCGCTCTCAATGTGCTTCCGGGCGGTATCTCCTCTGACGTGCTGTTGCGCCGGCCCGACGTGTTGCAGGCCGAGCACCAGCTGGTCGCGCAGAACGCCAATATCGGCGCGGCGCGCGCAGCGTTGTTCCCAACCATCTCGCTTACCGCGACGGTCGGCACGATCAGCACTGCGCTCAGCGGCCTCTTCGCTGGTGGCAGCTTCACATATACCGGTGCCCCGTCGATCGCGTTGCCGATCTTCGATGGGGGGCGCCGACGCGGCAATCTACGATCCGCCGAAGCGCAACAGCAGGCTGCGGTCGCGACGTACGAGCGGGCAGTGCAGACCGCGTTTCGCGAGGTTGCTGATGCCCTCGCGCAACGCGGCACGATTGATGAGCAGGTGTCGGCGCAGACTGCGCGCGTAAATGCCGCGACAGCAGCCCTGCGGATTTCGGATGCGCGCTATCGCGCCGGCGTGGAATCCTTCCTCAACACGCTCGATTCCCAGCGCACCGCCTATGCCGCGCAGCAGCAACTGGTCACCACACGGCTGAACAGAGAGAGTAATCTCGTCGAACTGTACCGCTCGTTGGGCGGTGGACTCGAAGGGGATGATCCTGCTGCCCGCGACCCTCTCAGACGGTAAGCCGGGCCTGCCGGTAAGAAGCCTCTGCGCTTGAGTTGCATGCCAGGGGTGGCGTAAACTGCTCTTCAGCGCCTACGATCGCGCTGGAGAGGGAAACAGTATGTCAACGTCTTACGACCAGCAGAAACGGCTGCACTGGGAGCTTACCAACGTCGAGCTGCGCGCCCACGCGACGGCGATCGGCCTTGTGCAGCTGTGTATCGAACTGCGCCGCGCGAACGTGCTTGAGGAGGCCGCGCTCGAGCGGATCAAGGACGCGATCGCCGATCAGGTTTCGGTGTCGGCGACGCGCGCCATGGCATCGAAAAACTATCGACGCGACGTGCGAAGCCGATTGGACCGACTGTTCGCCGGCGATCAGGAAGTCGGCTCAGCGGAAGAACTGTCGTTCGGCGCACCGCAAGAGTGATCGGGAGCAAGGCGACGGCCGAGTGAAGTGACACATCCGCGTGTGATCGCACGGACTCGGCTGACCATGTGCGGAGGGTTTCACCCTCGGGCGTTACCGATGCTTCGACATGGCGCATCGTTTCACGCGCGACGTGTTGTTGATATGGCTGGGGTTACGCATGACCGCTCTTGGCGTTGATCCAACGATCCCGATGTGAATATGAGCCGCGCGCCATCATGCGCACACGGAGGCAGCCGGAACCGGCGCGTTGGCAGGGATGGGCAAGTTCTTTGCACGCGCCGCTGCTTCCAGGGTCGCTGTCGGCCCTGGGATCGTCAGATCGCGGGCCGCGCGATAGAAGGGGTCAGCTTCCGCCGCGGGCAAAGTCGTGAAGCCGAAGCCCATCTGCTCGTACAGGTTCAGCAGTCGTGGCAGCATCCGGGCGTCGAACGCGCCGAGATGCATCAGCAGGACGTACGGGATATCATGGCCGAGCGCCGCCTGTGCGAGATCGCGGGATCGTTGTGCCTGGGTGCGCGCTGCTGCGAGGTAGCTCGTTTCCAGTGCGGCGATCGCCGGCTCGTCATGGTGCGCGGTGCAGCGCGCGAAGGCATCGTTCCAGGCGTAATCGCCAAAGCTCATCGTGACGGCGGCAATGCGATACCCACGGTCGCGCAGCCCAGCGCGCACAGCCTCGCGCACCGTGTCCGACTGCCCCTCGACAAGAAACGGGTAGCGGAACCAGTGCCAGTCGGCGCCACCCGCGACCGCCGACAGCGCTGGTTCGTTGCGCGCCACGTCCGCCAGGAAGGCGTCTGCTCCTACTGTGTCGAGATTGACATGGCCGAACGTGTGATTGCCGATCGGCAGCCCGGCTGCACGCCAGGCGGCAAGCACTTTCGGCGCATTGGGATCGCCTGCGCCGAAGCTCGCGTTCATAAAGCCGAACGCCGGCGCATGATGCGCGGCGAGCGCGGCGATGATGGTCTTGCCGATTACGAGCCGGTCGCCCCCCTGAGGTAATGGGCCATGCGCAGGCAAGTCGTCGAACGTCAGCGCGATAAGCGGGCGGGCAGGTAACTTATGCTGAATCGATGGTCGTGGTGCGGCATTGCTGAGCGGTGCGGCCACACCCCATCCAGCCAAAAGCGCCAGCGCCGTCACAACCGGAATTGTCCACCCGCGCATAAAACTCTCCTGCTGCTTCGACTATCTTCCGTGGATGCGATAGCGATAATGTTAACGGTATCACACTGTACCGGGCGCATCCTGTCAATCCGCACCGTTAAACGTCGGTACGGCGAAATGCGGGCTGATCGCGCTGAGCCACTGTTGCTTTGCGTCACATCCAGCTAGCGTGGCGGACGATGTTCGCGGCGCCCATCCTGTGACTACACCGATTTCCGAACGCTCGGCGGTCGACGCGGCGACCTTTGCGCGGGAGGTGGTCAATACCTTCCAGCCGGTCGTCCTGCGCGGCCAGGTCGATCATTGGCCGGCGGTCGCTAGCGGCCGAGACGGCGATCGTGCGATGGCGGGTTACCTCGCAGGGTTCGGCTCCGGAGGCAGGCCGCTTGAAGTGCTGATCGCGCCACCGCAAGCGAACGGGCGTTTCTTCTACGCAGACGACACGCTGAGCGGGTTCAACTTCCATCGCCAGCAAGTTCCGATCGGCACGCTGGTCGCCGAACTGCTGCGCTTCTCCGAGGATGCTGCGGAGCGCCCACACACGCTGTATGCGAATGCGGCGACGGCACCCGAGCATCTGCCCGGCTGGGAGGATGCGAATCCGCTGGGGCTTGGCATCGGTGCGCCGGCGCGACTGTGGATCGGCAACGCAACGCGGATCGCGACGCACTACGACACGTCGATCAACATCGCCTGTGTCGTCGCAGGCCGGCGCCGCTTCACGCTTTTCCCGCCAGAGCAGCTCGCCAACCTGTATGTCGGACCGCTCGACAACACGATGGCCGGGCCGCCGTCGAGCATGGTCGATCCCGATGCGCCGGATCTGGATCGCTACCCGCGCTTCGCCGAGGCGATGGCGCATGCGCAGGTTGCCGAACTCGATCCGGGCGACGCGATCTTCATTCCACCGACCTGGTGGCATCATGTTCGCGCCTTCGACCGCCTCAACGTGTTGGTCAATTACTGGTGGGAACATCGCTCCGGCGCCGCGTTTGTGGCGCTCGTCCACGCCATCGAGGCGGTGCGCGATCTTCCGGCCGCGGAAAAGGCGGCCTGGCGCAGTTGGTACGATCATCTCGTCTTCGCGCCGGACGCGGCCAGAGCTGGGGATCATCTTCCAGCGTCAGCGCGGGGCATCCTTGGTGCGCAGAGTGCCGAGCGCACGGGCAAGATCCGCCAGTTCCTCATCCGGATGCTGCAACGGTAGCGTACACCCCGAGGCCGCGCAGTCACGCCCGGCCAAGGCTCTGCAATAGCGTCGTACGCATGCGCTCCAGGCCGGTCCGGTCGGCTTGACCCAGCACGCCCCGAACCTGCGGCGGCAGATGTTCGGACGGATCACCGTGCGACTGGAACACGAAATGGTCGAACATCGCCTGCCACGCCCGACGCTGGTCGTCCGGCAACGTGCGCAGCGCATATAGCCCAAGCAGCAATGCGTCATAAGGATTCGGCAGACCTTGCGGCGCCGGGTTCCACCAATAGTTGCACAGCACGTTGACCGGGGAGAGCGAGGCAACCGCATGCCACCAGTGGAACGGGATGTAGAGCGCATCGCCCGGCTCCAGCGTTGCCTCGCTCGCATGCGCCAGCGCCTCGGCAAAGCGCGGATAGCGATCCAAGTCTGGCGCATCCGGATCGACCATGCTGACCGGCGTCCCGGCCGGGGTCAGTTCGTAGGGGCCCATGTAGAGGTTTGCGACCTGGTCGGGCGGGAACAGCGTGAAGCGGCGGCGCCCGGCGACGACCACGGCGATGTTCTCCATCAGGTCGTAATGCGTCGCCACGCGGATCGCGTTGCCGAGCCAGAGGCGCGGAACAACGCTGTCATCCAGCAGCGTCATCGGATGTTCCGCTACGAAGCCCGGCAACAGGTCCGGCGCAGGGATCGACTGGACCGCCATCGCATAAGGGCGCGCGGCGCTCCGGTCGCGCAGCAACCGATCCAGAAAGGGGTCGAGTTGCGAGCGGCCACGCGTGAAGTTGAGTGCGGTAAGATCGGGCTCGTAGAAAAACCGCCCGTCGATTTCGGGTGCGCCGACGATCGCGCCTACCGGCTCGGCATGGCTGAAGGTCTTGAGGTGTTTGACCAGCGCCTCATCCGATCGGCGTGCCGCGCGGACCGCAGGCCAGTCGTCGGCCAGACCGCGCAGGATCACCGGCTGAGCGGAAGCGCGAACTTCGGCATCGAACCGGGCGCGGTCGATGCCGTGCACCTCCGCGATCGGCGCGGGGCGGGGGGTGCTCGTCATCGCGCCCTCACGGCTGCGCGCGGGCCGCTCACAATGGAGAACCGCCGCCGTTTACGTCGAAAGGCGATTCCGCGGTGAAGGCGAAGAACGGGACGTCTTCCGCCGCAGTAGGGGTGGAGGCGGGCACTGGTGCCGCCAGCGGCGACAGGGCGGTTCGCCTGAGAAAATCACCGTGCGTCGGCAGGCGCTGCGCGGTATCCGCATAGCCGCGCCGCATCTGTTCGAGCGCGACCGCGACCTTCTGCTCGTCCAGCGCATCCGCGGCCGGCTCCCAGCTTCGCGGAACGATACCCTGACCCATGAAGACGGCGATCCAGCTCGGGTCGGTGAACAGGTCGTAACCTTCCCGGAACACCCGGCCCTTGCCCGTGAACAGGTCGATCTTGCGTTGCAGGCTGTCAGGTATGTCCATCGTGCGCACCTGATCCCAGAACGGCGAATCATTGCGCCGCGTCGCCTTGTAATGGAGGATGATGAAGTCGCGGATGTCCTCGTACAGATCGCGCATCTGCCGGTTGAACTCGTCCCGTTCCGCCGGGTCGAACCGCTTGTCCGGGAACAGCGCGAGGAGCCGTTGAATCGCCGCCTGCACGAGATGGATGCTTGTCGATTCCAGCGGCTCGATAAACCCGCTCGACAGGCCAAGCGCCACTACGTTGCGGTTCCAGAACTGGCGGCGGCGACCGGCGGTGAAACGCAGCCGGCGCGGCGGGGCGAGCGGCTCGCCTTCGAGGTTTGCCAGCAACTGCGCCTCGGCGGCATTGTCGTTGAGATATTGGCTGCAATAAACCAGTCCGTTGCCCATCCGGTGCTGGAGCGGGATACGCCACTGCCAGCCCGCCTGATGCGCGGTCGAGCGGGTGAACGGGTCAGGCTCGGCCGGATTGGGCAGCGTGCACGGGACCGCTACGGCGCGGTCGCACGGCAGCCAGTGCGCGTAGCTTTCGTAGCCGGTCTGCAGCGTTTCTTCGATCAGCAACCCGCGGAAGCCCGAGCAGTCGATGAACAGATCGCCTTCGATCCGTTGCCCGTTTTCAAGTGCCACGGCGGTTACATAGCCGTCCTCGGGACGTTGATCGACCGCGGCGATCTTGCCCTCGACGCGGTTTACGCCGCCTTTTTCGGCATAGTCGCGCAGGACGCGCGCGTAGAGCGATGCGTCGAAATGGAAGGCGTAGAAGAGATCGCGTACCGGGGACCGCGCGTCTTCGGCGGCGCGGCCGAACGTGCCGTGCGCCGCCGCCATCGCGCTCATCGACCACGCCGAGATATCTTCGATCGGCCGCCGCGCCTTCTCGCGCAGCCACAGTTGGTGGAAGTGAATTCCCTGCAAGTCGTGGCCGAATTTCCCGAAGGGGTGAAAATACCGTTCCCCGACTGCTCCCCAGTCGACGAATTCAATCCCCAGCTTGAACGTTCCCGCCGTCGCGGCGAGGAACGCGTTTTCATTCAGCCCGAGCATCTGGTTGAAATTGATCAGCGGCGGGATCGTCGCCTCGCCGACGCCGACGGTGCCGATCTCCTCCGACTCGATCAGCGTCACCTGCGTATAGCCGTTGTTGAGAAAGCGGGCGAAGGCGGCGGCGGCCATCCAGCCGGCGGTGCCGCCCCCGACGATGACAACACGGCGGATCGAATGCTCGTTCATCGGGTCAAGTTTCTTATCTCGGCCGCGCGGTAGGCGGCGTGGGTCGGGACTTTCGGAACCTCGGCAGCGATCATGGCCGCGTGGCGCGACATCGCGGCCCGCGCGCTCGCTTCAGGGATGCCGGAAACCAGCGGGTCCATTCGGCGTGGCAGGAACCCCTGGCCGATCAGCACCGCGACCCAACTGTCCCGTGCGAACGTCTCTTCCTCATAAAAGGGAAGGCGGCCCCGTTCGGCGAACTGCGCGAGAGTATGGGAAAGACTGGCGGGAGGTTCGACAGCGGCGATGTCGCGCCACAACGGCTCGCCGCGCCGGGCGGTTCGGTAATGCATAACGAGGAAATCGCGGACCCGCTCGGCTTCGGCTAGCGTCTGGCGATTGAACTCTGCTATTTCAACCGGGGCAGCGACACGCCCGGGCAGCATCGTGATCAACCGGTCTATCGCGCTCAGCGCAAGATGCAGGTTGCACCATTCGAGCGGTTCGATCTCCGTCGCCGCATCGCCAATCGCGACACAGTTGGCACGCCATGGCTGCCGCCGCGTGCCCGCGCGCACGTGGATCGGTTCGTCCGCTGTGGTTCCGGTCGCATTTCGCAGCACGCGGGCCGCCTTACCATCGCTGATCGCGCGGGAGGCATAGGCGAAACCGCCCTGCACGCCACTAGCCCAGCGCCAACCGGCTTCGTGCGCGGTGATGGTGGTAAGGACCATCGGTTCGTCATGCGTTCTGGAGATCAGCACTCGGTCGCATGGCAGCCAAGCGCTCCAATCGTCCCGTTCATCGTCAATCGCATTGCGCAACGTCGCCTCGGGGCCGGTGGCATCGACGAACAGATCGGCATGGAGCGAAGGGCCGGCGGTGAGGGCTACCGACGCGATCGCCCCGGCCGCGTCCAGCGAAACGCCACCGATCTCGCCCGTGATTTCATGAACGCCGACGTGAAGCGCAAACGCGCGAAGCATCAACGCATGGCGCGCAAGATCCAAGGTCAATCCGAACTCATGGTCGGCAAAGGGCGTGCCCGGCGTCGGCGGCGCGAACCGGTCGGCTCGTGCCATGACAGCCGCAGCGGAATGGTCGTCGAACGCCACCGCCAAACCGTCCTGTGCGGCGCGAAGCCAATGATGGTGGAACGCGGTGGCCCCCAGCGACGCTCCGTACCGACTGTAGGCGTGGACATAAGCCGGCATTCCGCTCGACCAGCCGGTGAAAAGCGTTCCAAGTCGGTAACCGCTGCCGGCCCGGACAACGCCGTCCGCCGTGCCGATGCCGAGGTCCTCCTGGAAGCCGAGGAGCGAGGGCAGGGTACATGCGATCCGGTCGGCGAGCGCATGCCGCGAAGGCGCACACGACAGGATAGTCACATCCAGAAACGGGGCGCGGCGTTTCAGTGCGGCGGCGGCGCACCACCCCGTGATGCCGCCTCCCGCCACCAGCACGCGTCCGAGCCGCTGCTGAGGCATCATGCAGCCTGCGCCATGGCGCAATACCGCTCGATGAAGCTGCGGTGATCAGGGCGGCGGGCGACATCGCCGCCGATATCGTTGCGCAGTGTCTCCAGATTGCGCAGCAGAACGTCGGTAGCCATCGAGTCGACCCGCGGATCCCATCCTTCCGGTACGATGCCTTGCCCAAGATAGACCGCCACCCAGCTTGGATCCAGGAACACGCCCTCGCGGTATTTCACAAGCCGGCCCCGCGTGCGCCACAGGTCGAGTTTCTCAGACAGGCTGTCCGGCACCGTCATGGTGCGAACATGATCCCAAAACGGCGAGTCGTCGCGGGTGGTCGCATGATAGTGAAGGATCAAAAAGTCGCGGATTCGATCATATTCCAGGTCGATGATACGGTTGAATTCGTCCCGGTCGCTGGCGGCAATAGCGCGTTGCGGGAATAGCTCGATCAATGTGGTGATCGCCTGCTGGACGAAATAGATGCTGGTGGACTCCAGCGGCTCCAGGAAGCCGCTGGCGAGGCCGATCGCAACACAATTGCCGACCCAGCTGCGCCGCCGCCGCCCCGCTTTGAACCGCAAGATGCGTGGCGCAGCCAACGCCTCGCCCTCCACAGCGGATTCCAAGGCGCGGCGAGCATCGTCGTCCGACACGAAGGCGCTTGCGTAGACGTAGCCGTTGCCGGTGCGGTGTTGCAGTGGAATCCGCCACCGCCAGCCCGCCGGCATCGCGATCGCACTCGTATATGGCGTCACGGCGGTATGGGTGCGGCACGGCATGGCCACCGCGCGGTCGGTTGGCAGCCACCGCGACCAGTCGACGAACGGCTCCTCCAGCGTGTCGCCGAGCAGCAGCGAGCGAAAACCCGAGCAGTCCACGAACAGATCGCCGGCAATCCGATCACCGTCGTCGAGGACGACTGCGGTGATATCGCCAGTCTCGCTGTCGCGCTCGACGGTGGCAATCCTGCCCTCGGTACGAACGGCGCCACCTTCTTCGGCGATCTTGCGCAAATACGGCGCGAACAACAGCGCGTCGAACTGATAAGCGTAACCGAAGGTGCTCAAAAGCGACGCCCGGTCTGTTGTCGGATGATCGAACTTGCCACTCCGCGCCAGTGCGCACGCGTAGGACACTGTATCGAGCGACGGGAGCGCCGCACCCTCACGCAACAACCGCGTCCAGTAATGCTGGAAGTCGACTGCGCCGGTTCCGCGCCCGAAAGTGCCGAATGGATGAATATAGCTGTCGCCGATCCGCCCCCAATCACGGAACTCAATGCCGAGCTTGAAGGTCGCGCGGGTGCGCGCCATGAAATCCGCTTCATCGATGCCGAGACGTTCATTGAACGCGCGGATGTGCGGCAACGTCGCTTCACCGACGCCGACCACGCCAATCGCTTCCGATTCGACCAGCCTGATCGAGCAATGATGGGGTAGCAGGCGGGTGAGAGCGGCAGCGGTCATCCAGCCGGCAGTCCCTCCACCCACG
Source organism: Sphingomonas sp. BAUL-RG-20F-R05-02 (assembly GCF_022662305.1). GTDB lineage: Bacteria > Pseudomonadota > Alphaproteobacteria > Sphingomonadales > Sphingomonadaceae > Sphingomonas. Next base: position 499,109 of record NZ_JAKNQH010000001.1, on the reverse strand, counting down.
ACCACAACCTGAACCTTCGACTCCGCCGGCACCGGCATTGCTGCTCTCCACGAGACGCCTCAGACGTGCGCTCCGGGCGACTGCTCCCTTATTCACGGCGCGACGTCAACCGCAGGCGGATTGTTACAACAGCGTTGCCGGATTGTCACAAAGGTCGAAACTTTGTGTTTGATTTCTCAGAAATGTTACCGCAAACATAATCGGGCCGGATCGGGTGGGTCCGGCGGGTAACAAATGATCAGGCGCGATAACAGCGTCGACTTCTAGGGAGGGGTTCTCAATGCGCCGTATTGCGCCATCTACAACTGCTGTTCGCCACTTCGTTCGCTTCCTTCACGGTGCGTCTGCCACGGCGCTGTGCGTCGCCATTGCCGGCACTGCGCACGCGCAGACGAACGCCGACCCCGCTAATCAGACGTCTCCTACGGGGGCGGTTGCTGGGCAGGGGACCGCGGGTTCGTCCGGCACGACGCTGTCTTCTACCGAAGCATCGAGTTCCGATCCGCAGGCCGCCCCGCTGTCGAGTGGCGGCAAAGCGTCAGACGACGACATCGTCGTAACCGGCATCCGCCAGAGCCTGGCGAACGCGCAGAATATCAAACGTAACTCCGACACGGTCGTGGATGCGATCACCGCGCAGGACATTGGCGCGCTGCCGGACCGGTCGGTGACCGAGGCGCTTCAGCGCGTCCCGGGTGTGTCGATCAGCCGCTTCGCGGCGTCCAACGATCCCGATCACTTCTCGGTCGAAGGCTCGGGTGTCGTGATCCGCGGCCTCAACTTCGTCCGCTCCGAATTCAACGGCCGTGATGCTTTCTCCGCCGGTATTGGCGGTCAGTCGATCAACTTCTCCGACGTGCCCGCCGAACTGCTCGGATCCGTCGAGGTGTACAAGAACGTCACCGCCGCCTCAATCGAGGGCGGTCTTGCCGGCACCGTCAACCTCAACACACGCAAGCCTTTTGACAACAAGGGCCTGCATGTCGGTGTTGACGCCGAAGGCAGCTACGGTGACCTGCAGAAGAAGTGGGCGCCGACCGGGTCTATCCTGATCAGCGACACCTGGAATACCGGCATCGGCACGTTCGGCCTGCTCGGCGACGTTTCCTATTCGCGTGTGCGCAGCCGCGCCGACGGCCTGCAGATCACCAATTTTCAGGCGCGCGACAACACTCTGGTCACATACCAGAGTCAGGGCGGCACCACGATCTGCCGCAATCCGCTGCCGGGTAATGGCGATACGACGACGTTGCCGGCAGCTAACTCCGCGTGCGGTGCCGCCTCGACGGCGGGTGCAGATGGCTTCGCAGATCCGATGGCTGGCCTCTATTCGCCTCTCGGCGGCCAGTATCGTACGCAGGATTTCGACCGCAAGCGTGACGGTATCGCGCTGGCTGCTCAATACGAAACCAACGACGGCCGCTTCCTGCTGACGGGTCAGTATATCCGCTCGCACACGACCAACCTGTCGGACGAGCATACGTTCGAGGCGGCTCCGGACCTGTCCGAGTACAGCACCTATCCGATCGGCTGCCAGCAGAACAATGCTGGCCCGCTGACCAACCCGGCCGACGTAAATTCAGGGACCGTGCGCGCGCAGTGTCCGGTCGGTCAGTTCACCAACTACAAGTATGACAGCAACGGACTGTTCCAGAGCGGGTACATCACCACGCCGGGTACCGGCTATCGCAGCAGCCTCAGCGGCACGCCGATGGAGACGTTCATCCCGACCGGGGGCGCGCCGATTTCGCTGTCACGCGGCCAGACCTACGAGCAGAACACGGTCAACGACTATGGCTTGAACGCGCTGCTTCATCCGACCGAGCGGCTGCACATCGCGCTTGATGCCGACTACACGGAATCGCACCATCAGGTCAGCCAACTTAACATTTTCGGCGAAACCTATGCCGATCAAGAACTGAACCTCACCGGCAACCTGCCGACGGTCATGTCGCACAAGCCCGCGACGCTGGCAGCCGGCTGGGCAGGGCCTGCCAACCCGACGCTCGTCGGCGAAAACGATCAGCAGTATTTCGCCGATCCGAACGTAGAGTTCTGGCGCGCAGCCATGGACCATTTCGAAGACAGCCGTGGCAAGGAGTTCCAGTTCAAGGGTGACTTCACCTACGATGTAGACGGCGATTTCATCGACAAGATCCGGTTCGGCGCACGATATGCCGACCGCGACCAGACGGTGAAGTACTCGGCGTACAATTGGGGCATGCTCAGCGAGGTCTGGGCCGGCACGCCGGTTTCGATCAACCAGGTCAACGGCGGCAACGCGAGCTTCTACAACTTCAGCAATTTCTTCCGGGGTGCGACGCCGGGGCCGGCTGGTGCCTATTACTACAACGGCAACATGATCGACGGCTACAACAAGACTGTCGGGTTCATCAACCAGATTGAGGCGGTCGGCGCTGCGAGCCAGGATAATCCGTCGACTCGGTGGACCCCCGCGGCTCTCCGCGCAGGCGTCGGCGCGGATTCGCCTTACCTGCCGAACGAGGTGACGCGTGTGCACCAGCGCGACAGCGCCGCTTACGCAATGGCGTCGTTCAACAGCAAGACGCTGGTCCAGGGTCTGGACATTGCCGGCAACATCGGTGTCCGCTTCGTACACACCGACATGGATAATTTCGGCGGCAGCATCATTCCCAGCCAATCCACCCTCGGGATCGCCGACAGCTACCAGAGCCGCTGCGTTCCAGCGGCCGCGACCAACCTGCCGGCCGGCTACGCTCCGGCTGCACCGGGTGGCGTCTGTCTGCTCGGAGCCGCAGGGTATGCGCGCCTGCAGCAGTTTGCCGCTCCGAACCCGACGATCGTTCTCGGCCAGGCAACCAACAAATACACCTACTGGCTGCCGAGCTTCAACTTGAAGGTCGGTCTGACACCGCAACTTCTGGTGCGCTTCGCAGGATCGAAGGTGCTGACGCGGCCGGACACCAATCTGGTGCGCAATTTCCAGCAGATCTCGATCGATGGAAACGGCAACTTCCAGAGCCAGGTCGGCAACCCTTACCTGAAGCCTGCAACGGCGTGGCAGTTCGACGCCACGGCGGAGTGGTACTTCTCGCGGGTCGGGTCGTTGACGGCGGACGTGTTCTACAAGGACATCACCGGCTTCTTCTACCAGTCGCTGGTCAGCCTGCCGCTCACCAGCAACGGGCAGACGTTCGACTTGCTGACGCGGGGCCCGGCGAACTACAGCGGACACGGCAAGGTGAAGGGAGCGGAGGTCGCTTACCAGCAGACCTTCAATTTCCTTCCGGGCTTCCTGAGCGGTTTCGGCTTCACCGGCAACTATACGTTCATTCAGAGCAACGGCTTGCCGAACTCCTTCCTGAACGGCGGATCACCGGTGACGAACGTCGCGGCGCAGACCAAGACCGGCAGCTTGCCGCTGGAAGGGCTGTCCAAACACAATGTGAACGCCACGCTGTTCTACGAAAAGGGTCCGATCTCCATCCGCGCGGCCTACAACTGGCGCTCCAGCTACCTGCTGACGGCGGCGGATGTCATCTATCCATACACGTCGATCTTCCAGGATGCGTCCGGTCAGCTCGATGCCTCGGCGTTCATCAACATCAACAAATACGTGAAGATCGGCGTGCAGGGGGTGAACCTCACCAACTCTGTAACGAAGACCTTGCAGGCGTATAGCGGTGATCCCAACGTACTTGCCCCGCGGTCCTACTTCGTCAACGACCGCCGCTTCTCGTTCATCCTGCGCGGCAACTTCTGAGATCCCGGCCCCGGCGCATGCGCCGGGCCGCGAGGTTGGGGGTCGGGGCGGTTCACCCGCCCCTCAGCTCGCATCGCTTCTCAGCGCGAGGTCGCGGTGGCGAACGCTGCCGCGACCGCTTCGCGCATCGGCTTCGGCCGGAACTGCGTGTCGTAAAGACTGGGCCTGCGACGGGCGCCATCCTTGCGCGGTTCGAACCCTTCGATCCAGCTGTAGCGATCACACAGCCCCCAGCTCAGCACATCACGCACCGCGGGATAGCTCAACGTCACGTCGAGATAGCCTCGCGTGTACTCCGCCACCGCTCGGTCGCGGACGGCGATGTCCGCTGGCAAGCCATTATCACGAACGTCCAGTTCCGTGATCAGCAAAGCATAGCCCATCTGCGTCACCGCATTGAGGAACTGCCGCCAGTCGCGTTGCAACCGCGTTACGCTTGCCGCGACATCCGGCCCCTGTGTGACGAGATGCGACTGGATGCCAAGAGCGTCGATCGGCACGTTGCGCCGTCGAAACCCTTCCAGCAACCTCAGCACCCCGGCGCGATGTGCGGCATTGCCGGGCTCCCAGCTCATATAGTCGTTATAGACCAGCTGCGCATGGGGAGCGGCGACGCGCGCGGTGTGGAAGGCCAGATCCAGCGTCGGCTCCGCACCGCCGAGCGCCCGCGACAGCGAGGTGTCATACAACACGCCGTCAGCAGGGCGGACCGCTTCGTTGACGACGTCGTAGCTGCCGATCCGTTGGCCGTAGCGCCTCAGCACGGTGTTTATATGCGTCGTCAGCAGCCGTTCCGCTTCACGGTGCGGCGTTGCCCCGAAGTCGTATGTGTTCAACCAAGCCGGCAACCACTTAGGCTGATGCCACAGCAAGTTGTGCCCACGGACCGCAAGGTGCTGCCGCTCGGCCCAACGCAGAATGGTGTCGAACCGTTCAAAGGCAAAGGTCGTCGGCGTCGGCCGCAAAGCCTGCCACTTCATTTCATTCTCGGCGACAACCAACCCGCATTGGCTCGCCACCAGATTGGCATAGGCGGGGTTTGCGACCGAGCCCCGATCTGCACCGGGCGCGCCAGACGCGATTGCGGATCCAAAGCTCAGGCCTTTTCGGGTGGCGATTGCGTTCAGCGATAGGCTCGATGTACCTTCTCCAGCAAGCGGCGCTGCCACCATTCCCCCAAGCGCGCCGAGGACAGCCTCGCGTCGTGTCAACCCTAGCATGCGCGCACCTCTCCGACTTCTCCGTAGCGCTAGTCTCCGCGCCTGAAGCCGCACCGTCAAGCGCCGGCTCTTTCGGCGGATGTACAGCCGAACTTCCAATTTATGCTATGGGGCATACTATAAATCTGGCGCAGGATGCATTGCGCAAGTCGGTGAGAGACCGTAACGATCTCGCGGAAGGTGCCAATGACGTCTCAACCACCCCAGCGCGCGATCAAAGCTGCAACGCTTCGCGATGTCGCAGAAATGGCCGGCGTTTCCGCAATGACCGTATCGCGTGTGGTCAACAAGGACGGGAGCGTCAGGGAGGAAACGCGCGATCGCATCCTCGACGCGATCCGGCGGCTGAAATATTCCCCAAATCTCGCCGCGCGTAATCTGACCGGTGCGCAACAAATGCGGATCGGGCTCTTATTCACCAACCCTAGCACGAATTACCTCAGCGCCCTGCTGATCGGCGGGCTGGACATCGCGAGTCAATTGAACGTCCAACTGGTCGTTCAGAAATGCCGGCCGGACGAGGATGCGGTGGTCGTCGCCAGGAGAATGGTCGCGGATGGCGTCGATGGGCTGGTTCTGCCATCGCCGCTTTGCGATACGGCAGACTTGATTGCGATGATCGTCAGCGAAAGCGTGCCCGCAGTGGCGATCGGCAGCGGCATGCCATCGCGCAACCTTCTGGCGGTGAACATCGACGAATTTGGAGCCGCCATGGAGATGATGCGGCTCATCCTTTCGCTTGGGCATCGTCGGATCGGCTTCGTCGTAGGCGACCGCGGACACAGTGAAAGCATCCGCCGCCTTGAAGGGTATCATGCGGCCCTAGCCGAGGCCGGGATCGCGCTCGATGCGACGCTAATTGCGGAGGGACTTTTTACCTATAGATCGGGACTGGATGCCGCAGAGGCACTGCTCGACCTCGCCGACCGGCCAACCGCCATTTTCGCCAGCAACGATGACATGGCGGCGGCCATTGTCAGCGTAGCGCACCGGAAAGCCCTAAGCATTCCCGGCGATCTCACCGTGTGCGGATTCGACGATACGACGCTTGCAACGGCGATCTGGCCGGAACTGACGACCATCCGTCAACCGATTTCCGACATGGCCAGGGTTGGTGTCAAAGCATTGTGCAACGAGATCCTGTCGCGGCGTGCTGGACGTCCTGCCCATTCCAGCCACTCCGTACTTGATCACCGTCTCATTCGGCGTCAGTCCGATGGTGTCTGGGTGCAACGCTGACCGACTTTGCTTCGCTCGTCGCCGCGCCGGTTACCGGATGGCCGGCAGCACCAGTCAGCATGCCGGCCACCCACGCGGTCACGCCCGTACGGTCCAGCGCCACCCGCACCAGTATTGACGGAGCGGCACGCGCGTAAGGCGTAGTATTTTCACTGCTGTAGTGGTGTGAGCTGCTCCCGACGTAGCCATGCCCCAGACAAAGCCGAGATTATCTTCGGTCGCGCCACCATGCCTCTGCCTTGTCCAATGCAGCCTGATCATCAACGTCGATCCAGTCAACGTCGCTGCAGTCGAGGATCAACGCGTTTCGTTGTTCCGCCAAAATGCGCATGCCCTCCGTAAGGGAGGGGTCTTTCAGGCGGTGGAGCGCGTCGAACAGCCCAGGCCCGATCGCGAACACACCTGTATCAAAACAGTCGTAGCTGGCGAGACCTTTGCCGATCGCGACGATGCGCTCGCCTTCCGTCTGGACGCATGTGACATCGTCCAGATCGATCAAGTCGCTGCCGATGCGGCGGTCGATCGCCAACCGTGCACCGCCGGCAGCCCCGGCTTCGGCGGTACGGCGATACAGGGCGGGGTCGACGAGATGGTCGCACATGGCGAGCACCGCCTCGGTACTCGCGACATATGCTTCCGCCGCGAGAACCGACACGCCATTCGGCTTCAGGTGATCGCCAGTCCGCACCGTCTGCACGGTGATCGGCCATGCCGACGACGCGAGGTGCGCCTCGATCTGCTCCGCGCCGTGCCCCAGAACGACTACTACCCGCTCCAGTCCGGCAACGGCCAAGCCATCGATCGCATGGTCGATCAACGGACGGCCGCCGACCGGACACAGCGGTTTGAGCGGGGCTGCGGAGCGGAGGCGGGTGCCTTCGCCCGCCGCCAACAAAATTGCGGTGCCGATCATCCCCGTTGCGTGATGAAGTCTTCCACCGCCTGCGCCGCCAGGTCGTCGGTCATCTGCGTACGTGGATGCTTGCAGAAGTAGGCGGATGCCCCGTCGATCGGCCCCGCCAGACCGCGATCCTTGGCCAGTTTGGCGCAACGGATCATATCGATCGCAACGCCCGCGCTGTTCGGGCTGTCTTCGACGGAGAGGCGCAGCTCGAGGTTCATCGGAACCCCGCCGAACATCGTCCCTTCCATGCGCAGGAAGCAAACCTTGTTATCGTTCTGCCACGGTACGTAATCGGATGGTCCGATATGCACATTCTCGTCATCGAGCCGCTCGGCGGCGACGGACTGTACGGCCTCGGTCTTGGAGATCTTCTTGGAGGCGAGCCGGCGGTGGTTCGACATGTTGAGGAAGTCCGTGTTGCCGCCGGTGTTGAGCTGGTAGGTACGCTCCAGCTTCACGCCGCGCTTGGCAAACAGATCCGTCAGCACGCGGTGGACGATCGTCGCGCCCAATTGCGCCTTGATGTCGTCGCCGATGATCGGGACGCCGGCCTTGGTGAAGCGATCGGCCCATTCGGGGTTGCTGGCGATGAAAACGGGGATGTTGTTGACGAATGCCACGCCGGCCTCGAGCGCACATTCCGCGTAGAACTCGCTCGCGATCTGCGATCCGACCGGAAGGTAGTTCATCAGCACGTCGGTCTTGGACGCGCGAAGTGCCGCTACCACGTCCTGCTTGCTGGGCTGCGGTGCATCGGCGAGCATGAAGGTGCGGTCGTCAGCATAGTCCGCCATGTGCTCGGCCACGCCGTCGAAAACCGCGCCCATCTGCACGATGGCACCAGTGGGTTCGATCGATGGGCAAAACACCGTCGTGCAGTTGGGCTTGGCGAAGATCGCCTCCGCTACGTCCTTGCCGACCTTCCGTTTGTCGACGTCCCATGCCGCAACGACCTTGATGTCGCTGGGGCGGTAGCCGCCGAGATCAAGGTGCATAAGCCCGATCGTCTCGTTGGCGCCGTCGCGGTAATGCGACAGACCTTGAACGAGGGAACTTGCGCAATTGCCGATGCCGACCACGGCGACGTTGATGCTCGTCATTGAGTGTTCATGTCCTTCGAGTGAAATGGATTTTCAGAATTGACGCTGCGCGCAGAAGCGCTGCGAATCAGGCGTGCCTCGACCCTGCGATGCCAGACGAGGCCGACAAGGAGGACGACGGAAAGCGGGATGAGCTCGAACCACCAGAACCAGCGCGGGTCACTGGCAAGACAGGCGAAAAAGATCGCATAGACGCGGACGTTGGCACTGAGCAGGCTCATCAGGCGCATTGGCGCGGCCGCCGCTGCACCATAAGCGTTTGCCAAATCTGCCGGAGCCGCTTGGCCTGCCAGCACGGCGTCGAAGCGACCGGCGAAACGCTCCAGCATCCCCGCGACGTGATCGTAGAGGCCGACAAGCGGGTTGCCGCTCGATACTGGTCGAGCTGCGACCGCCACGCCATTGCACCTGCGGTGGAAGCGCGCACGCTCACTCTCGTAGAGGTTGGACTGGATCGCGTGAGCGGCGCCTGCTGCGAAGGTTAGCGCCCAGCACGCGGCCGTGCCGATCGAGGATGCAAGTACGACGTAGATCAACGTAAACACGCCATGGTCGCATAAACCATCCAGTACGCGGCCGAGTGGGCTTGCAGTCCCCGTGGCGCGCGCCACCATCCCGTCGAGACCATCCGCCACCAGCCAAGCGATCGACAGCGCGAGGCCGAGTACGGCGAACGGCCAGCTCTCCCACTGAGCGTAAGACAGCGCCGCCAGGCCGCCGAGCGCCAGCCCACCAAGAGAGACAGAATTGGCTGAAATACCGCGCGCGACGAAGCCTGGCAGCATGGCACGTGCTGCCGGGTGTATGATCCAAAGGTTGGTCGGATCCTCGATCCGGCGATCCCGCGACCGGTCCGTGGGAGGAGCTGTCATTTGATTGTCACGTACAGCGGGACCCGGATGCGCAGCAAGCTATTTAAAGTGGGTAATTCGCAGCTTCACGGGCCGCGCCAAAATGCCCGTTAATTTCATGCCCGCGTCATCTGCACCGCAACGCCTGGTAGAGTCCCGGCGGACGATGCAAGTGTATCAGCAAGTATGGAGGTGGTGGACGCACTTGGGCTCGAACCAAGGACCCGCTGATTAAGAGTCAGCTGCTCTACCAACTGAGCTATGCGTCCGTACCGTTTTAGTGGAAAGCGTTGGTGCGCTTCCCCGTCGGGAGGCGCGCTGATACCATCCGCGCCGCACGATGCAATCCCTTTTATTACCAGCGGACGGTTTTTTTGTTCTGGCGGTCGATCGACATCAGCACGCCCAGACACAGCATCACCGTCATTTGCGCGGAGCCACCGAAACTGATGAGCGGCAGCGGCACACCGACAACGGGCGCCAACCCCATCACCATCGCCATGTTGATCGAAACATAGAAAAACAAGGTCGTCGCCAGGCCGGCGGCGGTAAGCCGGGCAAAGCGGCTCTCGGCCTGTTGCGCCACGTTCATGCCCCAGTAGATGATCGTGAAGAACGTAACGATCAGCAGCACGCCGCCGATCAGACCCCATTCTTCCATCATCGTCGCCAGAGCAAAATCGGTGTGACCTTCGGGCAAATAGTCGAGATGGCTCTGGGTGCCGTTCAGAAAACCTTTCCCGAACACTCCACCTGATCCGATCGCGATTTTCGACTGGCTGATGTGATAGCCGATGCCAAGCGGATCGCTCTCGGGATCAAGAAAGACGAGGATACGGTTGCGCTGGTAACCGTGCAGGACGAAGTTGACGGCAAGGGGTACCGCAGCGCCGACGGCGAGCGCGCCGCCGATGAACAACCGAAGCGGTATCCCGGCCAAGAACATGACGGTGATGCCACTCGCCATGATCATCAATGCTGTGCCAAGGTCGGGCTGTTTCATGACCAGCGCAGCGGGTGCCAGGATAAGGCCTGCCGCTGGCCAGACCGCACTGAACCGACGTGTTTCTCCTGCTGGCAGGCCGTCGTAGAACTTCGCGACCGCGAGAACGATCGAGAGCTTCATGAGTTCTGATGGCTGCAAACGGATGATGCCGAGGTCCAGCCACCGCTGACCGCCTCCGCGTACGGCGCCGATCAGTTCGACCAGCACCAGAAGCACCACGAGGGCGCCATACGCGGGAAAGGCCGCTTTGCTCCACATCCGCTCCGGCACACGCGACAGCGCCACCGCACCGCAGAGGAACACGAAGAACCGGATCCCCTGCGAAAACGCCCATGGCCGAACGCTGCCGCCAGCCGCCGAATACAGCACGAGCAGATCGAAACAGCCGATCGCAAGTGTCAGCAAAATGATCAGCCACGGCAATTGCGAGATCGGCTTCGGCACGTAATCGCGTGCACTCATGGATCACGCTCCGTGGTACCATCGGCGGCGATGCTGTTGCCGGCCGGGGTGGTGTGGGCGACCGACTCGGCGGTCGACGTGTCCGCAGCGGTTGCGGCGTGGACAGCCGGCGCGTCGGTGGGCGCGGTCGCATTCAGTTCGGTCTGCACCGCCTGCGCCGGCGGCGGCGCATTGGCAGCGGCGCGGTATGCCGCCGCCTCCGCTGTCATGCGCGTGCGGATGTCTCCGCCCCAGGTTGGCTCGTACTCCGCTAACGTCGCCATCGCTTTGTCGCGGTCGAATAGATAGGTCATGATATCGCGGCCGATGCCGGGCGTGTCGAGGTTCCGCACGGTATGGCCGCCATGCTCCAGCACAACGGCGACGGCGTAACGCGGCTTGTCGGCCGGTGCGAAGCCGATGAACAAAGCATGGTCACGCAGTTTGAAGGGCAATGACGCGTTTTTAAGGACGCCGGTACTGCGCTCCGCCATTGAAATGCGGCGGACCTGAGCCGTGCCGGTCTTGCCCGCGATGGCGACGCCGGGGATTTGCATACGGGCGGCGCCGCCAGTGCCGCCCCCGTTCACCACCCCGAACATGGCATCGCGCACAACCGCGAAATGTTCGGGCGAGATCGACAGATCGGCAGCAGCTGGAGCGTGGCCGGCGAGAATGCTGGGGTGAAGTGCCTTTCCAGACGCGAGTCGCGACGCCATCACCGCAAGTTGGAGCGGGTTCGCGAGCACATAACCCTGACCGATGGACGCGTTCAGCGAGTCGGCCACGGTCCACTGCGCCTTATATTTCCGCAACTTCCATGCGGGATCTGGCACGGTGCCGTAACGCTGCGAAGCAAACGGCAAGTCGAACTTCTGGCCAAGACCCATTGCGCGCGCGACCGGAGCGATGGCGCCATAACCGACTCGCCGCGCCATCTCATAAAAGTAGATGTCGCAACTCTGCATGATCGCGTTCTTGAGGTCGAGTGGCCCGTGGCCACGTTTCTTGTGGCAATGAAAGATCCCGTTGCCGACACGCAGCGCACCCGTGCAGTTGACCCGGTCGCTCGCGCTGACGCCCGCCGCCAGCAAGGCGAGGCCATTCATCGGCTTAACCGTCGAGCCCGGTGGATAGAGCCCTTGCAACACCTTGTTCATCAGCGGAACATGGTCGTTATCGGAAAGCATCTTCCATTCGAGATGGCTGATTCCGTCGGAGAAGCTGTTGGGATCATAGGCCGGCATCGAAACCATGGCCAGCATTTCACCGGTGAGGCAGTCGATCACCACAGCCGACCCGGAGTTCGTGCCCAACCGGCGGGCGGCATAGTCTTGAAGGCCAGCGTCGATCGTCAACCGTGTTGTCTGTCCCGGGGTGTCGGGACGAGTCGCTAGCTCGCGCACCAGCTTGCCGCGTGCGGTCACCTCGACCCGCTTGGCACCGGGCTCGCCGCGCAGTTGCTTGTCCAGTGTTTTCTCAAGGCCGTCCTTACCGATTTTGAAACCCGGTACGAGAAGAAGGGGGTCCTTGGTCTTGAGATACTGTTCGGCCGATGCGGAGCCCACATAGCCGGTAAGATGCGCAACGGCAGCACCAGCCGGATAGCTGCGCGCGAATGCGCGGGTCGGCGCGACGCCAGGAAGTTCGGGCAGATGGACGCTAACCGCCGCGAACCGTTCCCAGTCGAGGTCGTCGGCGACCTGCACGGGTTGGAACCCGGCGGCATGTTTTAGGTCGGCGACGATGCGCGTCATTTCTTCCGGCGGCAGGCTGAGCAGGCGCTGCAATGCCGCGAGGGTCTTGTCCTTGTCCTCGATCAGATCCGGGATGAGATCGACACGAAAATCCGTGCGATTGTTTGCGATCGGCGCACCATTGCGATCAACGATCCAGCCGCGCCGTGGCGGTACCGGGGTCGTGTTGACCCGATTGCTTTCCGACAGGGAACTATAATGCGCGTTTTCGGCAATCGCGAGCCACGTCATCCGTCCCGCCAGCAACAACGCCACACCACCTTGCGCGGCGCCAAGCATTATCGCACGACGCGAAAAGCTATAGGTTTGCGTCGCGTCGTTCATGATCCGTCGTGGTCGGCTCATGCCGGTTCGTAATCCCGATCGAGCCACGCGCAAAGCAGCGATATGACTGGGAACAGCATGATCGACGCGAGCACCTGCAACAGCAGCACGGTATCGACAGGTGCCCCGAAGCGCACGGCGGTGAGACGCCCCACCACCAGGTAGAATGCCGTACCGCCCGCCGCGATCAACCAGTTCTGCCAGAAGTCACGGAACATCAGCCGCTCGTCGATCATGTCGATCATGAAGAAACACATCGTCCAGGTCGCAATGCTCAGTCCGAGCGGCTGCCCACTGACCAGATCATCGAACAGCCCAAGCGCAAGCGGTGCCCAGATCGGCAGTGCGTCGGCACGGATCAAGCGCCAGGCCAGCAGCATCAGCAAACCGACAGGCGGCAAGAACGGAAATTCCGCTATCGTCGGCCATATCGTCACGCACGAACCAAGCATGATCGCAATCGCGGGCAGGAGTCGGGACAGCCGCGTCTCGGGCGCTTCCTCGAACGGGCCGCGATGCCGCGCTCTCATGGCTTTGCTACCGCTACGGGCGTGGCAACCGGTCGGGGCGGGGCCGGCAGAAACGCGCGCTGAACCAACGCGAAATCAAGCGTGTTGGGTCGCATCACCGCCTCGGCTAGCACGATGTCGCGGCCGTGACGCAGGATCTTGGCGACGGGTATGTTGGGCGGGTAAACCCCCCCGGCGCCGGAGGTGACAAAAACCTCGGCCGGCGCGAACGAAGCTGCGGCGTTGCTGACCGAACGGATGTCGATCAGACCGTCACCTCGGCCAACCGCAAGAGCGGGCAGGCCATCACGCGTCCGACGGACCGGCACTGAGCTTTCCGGATCGATCAGTAGCAGTACGCGCGCCGTATTCGGACCCGCTTCGACGACCTGACCGATCAGACCGTCCGGCCCGAGAACTGGCTGCCCTCGTTCCACACCCTGCCAAGAGCCAGCGTTGAGGGTGGCGTAGCGTCGCGTGCTGGTCGGTGATGAGCTTACGAGTCTGGCCGAGACGACCGGTACGCCGATCCGCTCCCGCAGCCCGAGCAATGCCTTCAATCGCCGATTCTCATAGTTGATGGCGCGCGCGCGCATCGTCACCGCATGATCGTCGGCGATCTGCTTGCGGAGCGCGATGTTCTGATCGTGGATCATGAAGTAGCTCCCGATCCCGTTCGGCACCGCTCCGACTGTACGCCCCACAGAGGACAATCCCGAAGAAACCGGCGCAGTCACCTCAGCCACGGCGGTCCGCGCGGCGCCGAAAGTGGTGGGATCGAAATACGACAAGGCAAGCAGGATCACGCCCACCAGCATGCCCGCCACCGCGAACACGTAACTCCAAAATACGCCATATTGCGCCCGGCGCGAAAACCCCGGACGCCGATTATTCGACGGCGCCATCAAACCCTCGTCCAAGGCCCAAAAGGGCAGTTAGAAGCATGCCGCCCCTTACACTTAGCGGACGATCTTGCGTAGCCGGTATCGCGCCTCGCCACGATGACCGGCCGCGCCATCGTCAGGCGCTGTGCAGCACCCCGCGGAAGATCGGATCTTCGAGTGCGCGGCCTGTGCCGAGCGCAACGCAGGTCAGCGGATCGTCCGCGACAGTAACGGGAAGGCCGGTCTCGTCACGCAGCACTTCGTCGATGCCTTGCAGCAGCGCGCCGCCGCCTGTGAGAACGATACCTTGATCAACAATGTCGGCGGCCAGTTCAGGCGCGGTGTTCTCAAGCGCGATGCGAACGCCCTCGACGATCGTGCCGACCGGCTCGCTGAGCGCTTCGGCGATCTGACCCTGGTTGATCTGGATCTCCTTCGGCACACCGTTGACGAGATCGCGACCCTTGATGTGTATCGTCAGGCCGATGCCATCCGCCGGCGGTTTGGCAACGCCGACTTCCTGCTTGATCCGCTCCGCCGTAGCGTCGCCGATCAGCAAATTATGATTGCGCCGCACGTAGGAGACGATCGCCTCGTCCATCTTGTCGCCACCGACGCGCACGGACGTGGTGTAGGCGAGCCCGCGCAGCGACAAAACCGCCACTTCCGTCGTGCCGCCGCCGATGTCGACCACCATCGAACCGATCGGCTCGGTAACGGGCATGTCGGCGCCGATCGCGGCTGCCATCGGCTCCTCGATCAGCCACACCTGCGATGCGCCCGCATTGGAGGCGGCGTCACGGATTGCGCGTCGCTCGACAGACGTCGAGCCTGACGGCACGCAGATGACGATCTGGGGCCAACGCATGAAGCGACGCTGGCCACCATGCACCTTGGTGATGAAGTGCTTGATCATCTGCTCGGCGACGTCGATGTCGGCAATCACGCCATCGCGCAGCGGGCGGATCGCCTGAATGCTGTCCGGGGTCTTGCCCATCATCAGCTTGGCATCGTCGCCAACCGCCTTCACGCGCTTAACACCGTTCAGCGTCTCGACCGCGACGACCGATGGCTCGTTGAGCACGATGCCGCGTCCGCGCAGATAAACGACGGTGTTCGCGGTCCCGAGGTCGATCGCCATGTCATGCGACATGAATTTGAAGAAACGCGAGAAGAAGGCCATTGATCGTTCCGTTCTGGGCCGCCCCTAGCGCAAGGTTGCGGCAATTCGCACTCCCCCGGTCGTCGTGTTCATGGTCAAAGCGATCAGAGCATTTGCCCTGATCGCGAATGATGAATGCGGGTCGCGGGATGGCTGCGCTTGGGCTAGAGCATGACTCATGTCAATACGGCGCCTGCCCGAACATCTGGTCAATCGAATTGCAGCGGGCGAGGTGGTCGAACGCCCCGCCAGCGCGCTGAAGGAACTGGTCGAAAATGCGATCGATGCGGGCGCATCGCGCATTTCCATTCGGCTCGTCGCAGGCGGGACAGAACTCGTCGAAGTGACGGACGATGGTTGTGGCATGGCACCCGCCGACATGGCGCTCGCGTTGGAACGGCACGCCACTTCGAAGCTGCCAGACGAAGCAATCGAAGCGGTTGCAACGTTGGGTTTTCGCGGCGAGGCGTTGCCTTCTATTGCGAGCGTGGCGAGGCTTTCGTTGGAGAGTCGCGTTTCTGGTGCGGAAGGCTGGAGCCGAGTCGTCGATAACGGCGACCTGACGGGGGAGGGTCCGGCCGCGATTCCCCCGGGCACACGCGTGAGGGTGGAGGCGTTGTTTGAACGCGTGCCGGCGCGTCGCAAGTTCTTGCGGTCGGCTCGGTCGGAATATGCCGCCAGCCTTGATGTGGTAAAGCGGCTGGCGATGGCGCGACCCGACATCGGCTTCACGCTCGAACATGACGGGCGCCGCGTATTGACTGTACTTGCCGGTGAGATGTTGCCTGACCGCGTGGCCGCGCTGACTGATCGCGGTCTGGTTGAGAACGGGATCGGTATCGATCTGGAGCGCGACGGTGTGAGGCTGGGAGGAGTCGCCGGTCTGCCCACCTTCAACCGTGGCATCGCCGATCATCAGTATCTGTTCGTCAACGGTCGGCCGGTGAAAGACCGGCTGCTGGCAGGCGCGGTGCGCGGTGCCTATGCGGAGTTGCTCGCGCGCGATCGTCACGCCGTCGTCGCGCTGTTCCTTGACGTACCCGGCGATCTTGTCGACATTAATGTCCACCCGGCAAAGACCGAAGTGCGCTTTCGAGATCCTGCACTGGTGCGCGGCCTGATCGTAAGCGGTTTGCGGCGGGCGCTGGACGCCGCCGGGCATCGCAGCGCGCAGCGGCCGGAGGTCGCCGCGCTCGAACTGTGGCAAAGCGAACCGGTGGCGCCTGCTGAACCGCACCTGTGGCAAAGCGGACCGGTTGCGGCTGCCGGGTCCGGAAGGGGCGAGGAGGGCAGCAACACGGCGGAGACCGACTTCGTACACAGCCACGCGGTGCATGATCGTCGCCCGAGCTTTACCGCGCCACCGCCCCAGGCGCGTGCCGAGGCAGCGTATCAGCCGCCGCCGCAAATCGAACGCTACCCGCTGGGCGTGGCGCGTGGACAGGTTGCACGCACGTATATCGTCGCCGAGGCGGAAGATGGGCTGGTGCTGGTCGATCAACACGCCGCGCACGAGCGTCTGGTGCTAGAGCGAATGCGCAATGCCATGGCGGGCGGTGGTGTCGCCTCGCAGGCGCTGCTGTTGGCCGAGGTCGTCGAACTTGACGAACCGGCCTGCGACAGGCTCGAAGCGCGGGCGGCGGAGTTGGCGGAATTCGGGCTCGATCTCGACCGCTTCGGACCGCGCGCGATGTTGGTGCGCGGGGTGCCCGCGCTGTTAGGGCAGGGGGACGTTGTCGGTCTGGTTACCGACATCGCCGACGAACTCGCCGCATTCGACGAGGCGCTGAGCCTGAAAGAAAGGATCGATCATGTCGCGGCCACGATGGCGTGTCACGGATCAGTTCGTGCAGGACGTGTGCTGTCGGTTGCGGAGATGAACGCCCTTTTGCGGGAAATGGAGGTGACGCCACACTCTGGTCAGTGCAACCACGGCCGGCCGACTTGGGTGAAGCTCGCGCACGGCGATATCGAAAAGCTGTTCGGACGGCGGTAAAACTAAGATCAACGATTGCTCGCCAACTTGCGCGCACCAGATGGTTCGTCTTCGTTGCTGCTTTACATTGCCGTGGAGTTGCCGGTGAGGGGCTGCTTGTCGGCCGCGCGGAAGGAATCAGCCCTCATTTACGCGCACACGTTTGAGGCGCGGCAATCGTTCTAGATCCGCGGCTTTCTTGATGCCCTTGCGCAGCTCATCACGCTTTTCGTGGATCGAAGCGATAACCGGGCCGACCGCGACGCCGAGATCGCTCAGTACCGCTTCAGAAAGTTGTAACGAGCTTTCCAGTGTCTCCGGCACAGCGTCGGTTACCCCCGCCCGGTACAGTTCAGCGGCATGGTCCACATCTCGCGCGCGTGCGATTATCGTCAAATCGGGAACCCAGCCGCGCACCCGGCGCGTGAGTTGTACGGTCAGTACTGGATCGTCCATCGTCATGATGAGCGCCTTGGCTCGACCGAGATTGAGGCGGTCGACCAGTTCGGGCCGCGCGACATCCCCGAAAATGAGGGGGTAGCCATCGCGTCTCGCCGCCGTAACGGTGTCGATATCCGCCTCGACCGCAACATAGGGCTGTCCGTGCGTGGTGAGCATATCCGCTACCATCCGGCCCACGCGCCCGAAGCCGATGATGACTGTGCCGGGTCCTTCAAGCGGGATCATCAATTCCGGAGCGTCACCGCCGCCGCTGCGACGTTCGATCCGTACCGCCATGCGCCGCCCCGCCCAGGCGAGCAGCGGCGTGATCGTGAGCCCGACCGCCGTAATCGTCTGCCAGAACGCGGCGGTGGAGGGTGCGATCAACGCAGCCTGCGCTGCGGTGCCGAGAACGATCAACGTCGTTTCGGACGGGCTCGCCATCAATAGGCCGGTCTCCGCCGCAATCCCCGACTTGACGCCGCCCAGCTTCAGCAAGGCAAACGTCACCAGCGTCTTGGCGGCGATCACGCCCAGAATGCCGAGCAGCAACGATTCCCAATTCTCCGCCACGGTGCGGAGATCGAGACTCATGCCGACCGTGATGAGGAACACGCCCAGCGCCAGCCCCTTGAACGGAGCGGTCATCACCTCGACCTCGTTGTGATAATCGGTCTCTGCGATCAGCAGTCCGGCGAGCAGTGCGCCAACGATCGGCGACAGGCCCGCGGCCGCCGTGGCAAGGCTGGCTGCGATCACGATCAGCAGCGAGGCCGCGAGGAACAGCTCCGGGCTTTTTGTCCTAGCGGCCTGCGCAAACAGGCGTGGCAGAATGAAGCGACCTCCAACGAACATGGCCGCGACCGTCACGATTCCGCGCCCGAGTACGCCGACGAACGCCCAATCATCGCCCGCCGCATTGGGCGAGAACGCCGCCAACACGAAAATAATCGGGACCAATGCAAGGTCTTCGAACAGCAACATGGCGAATGCGGATCGCCCGACGGCGCTGGCCGTCCCCGCTATCGGGATGACCAGCGCAGTGGAGGAAAGCGTCAGCGCAAACCCTAGTCCGATCGCGCCCGGCCAATCTTGGCCAAGCAGGTGCAGCGCCGTGCCGATGATGACTCCCGAACCGATGAGTTCGGCCGCACCGGTGCCGAACACCTGCGCCCGCATCGCCCATAATCGCTTGAAGGACAGTTCGAGACCGATCGAGAACAGCAGCAGAATAATGCCAAACTCGGCGAACGGCTCGATCGCGTGCGCGTCGGAAATGGTGATGTAGTAAAGCCACGGATAGCGGCCGACCAGCGAACCCAGCCCGGCCGGACCGACCAGAACGCCGACAAGGATGAAGCCGATAACCGGGCTGATCCGAAAACGCGCAAATGTGGGGATTACAAGCCCGGCGGCGCCGAGGATGACGAGCGTGTCGCTCAGTCCGTTATTGTCGAGCGCCAGTGCCATTAGGCTATGTAATCTGATCGTGACCGGTTTGTCAGCCGGCGACTGTGGCGATTACGTGGATATTCAAACAAAGAAGCCGCCCGACCCGAAGGCGAGCGGCTCCTTTAATGCTTCGCGGGATTGGCAAATCAGGCGGTGATCGCACCCATTTCAGCTTCCAGGTTCACGCGAACGGCCTCGAAGAACTGCTCGGTCGTCATCCACGCCTGGTTCGGGCCGATCAGCAGCGCGAGATCCTTGGTCATCTTGCCGCTCTCGACCGTCTGGATGCAGACCCGCTCCAGCGTCTCGGCGAACTTGGTAACCTCGGGCGTGCCGTCAAACTTGCCACGATAGATCAGGCCGCGCGTCCACGCGAAGATGGATGCGATCGGGTTGGTCGAGGTCGCCTTGCCCTGCTCATGCATACGGAAGTGGCGCGTAACGGTGCCATGTGCGGCTTCGGCCTCGACGGTCTTGCCGTCCGGCGTGAGCAGCACCGAGGTCATCAGGCCCAGCGATCCGAAGCCTTGCGCGACCTGATCCGACTGCACGTCGCCATCGTAGTTCTTGCACGCCCAAACGAATTCGCCGCTCCACTTCAGCGCCGATGCGACCATGTCGTCGATCAGGCGATGCTCGTAGGTGATGCCGGCTTCCTTGAACTTGTCCTTGAACTCGGTCTCGTACACTTCCGCGAACAAGTCCTTGAAGCGGCCGTCGTAGGCCTTGAGGATGGTGTTCTTGGTTGACAGGTACACCGGCCATTTCAGGTTCAGACCGTAGTGCATCGAAGCGCGTGCGAAGTCGCGGATCGAATCGTCGAGGTTATACATCGCCAGCGCGACGCCCGGCGACGGGAAGTCGAACACCTCCTTATCGATCTTGGTGCCGTCAACACCGTCGAACACGAGGCGCAGCTTGCCGGGGCCGGGGACGAGGAAGTCGGTGGCGCGATACTGGTCGCCGAAGGCATGACGGCCGACGACGATCGGCTTGGTCCAGCCCGGGATCAGGCGCGGCACGTTCGAGATCACGATCGGCTCGCGGAAGATCGTGCCACCGAGGATGTTGCGGATCGTGCCGTTTGGCGACTTCCACATCTGCTTGAGACCGAATTCTTCGACGCGCTGCTCGTCCGGAGTGATCGTCGCGCACTTTACGCCGACGCCGTACTTCTGGATCGCCTTGGCCGAATCGATGGTGATCTGGTCGTTGGTCTCGTCGCGCTTTTGCACGCCGAGATCGTAATATTCGAGATCGATGTCGAGGTAGGGAAGGATGAGCCGCTCGCGGATCCACTGCCAGATGATCCTCGTCATCTCGTCGCCGTCGATCTCCACGACGGGCGTCTTCACCTTGATCTTCGCCATTAATGTCTCTCTTGCAGGAGGAGGTTTGGCCAGCGTCTACGGGTATGGTGGCGCGGGATCAACCGCTTGGGCGCACGCGACAGGGAATTGTGTTGAGGTGCGTGAGCGCCTAGGTCAGCCGCTATGCCTTCTCTCGATAAACCCGAAATCGCGACTTCGACCGTCAAATGGCGTTTTGCCGACATGCACCCGGAGGGTCGCAAATACGTCGCGATCGCCGCCGTCATCACCTTTGTCGCGTGGCTGTTCGTGCCAGTTTTGACGTGGCCACTCATCGCCGTCACAGCATGGGTGGCGTTGTTCTTCCGCGACCCGATCCGCGTTACGCCGCAGGGTGAGGGACTGGTTATTGCGCCGGCCGACGGCCTCATCACCATGATCGAGCGGGTGCCGGTACCGCGCGAGATCGCCGGACCGGGCGGACTGGGGGAACTCCCGCTGGTCCGTGTGTCGATCTTCATGTCGGTGTTCGACGTGCATATCAACCGCACGCCGATCGCGGGGACAATCCGGCAGGTGGTCTATATCTCGGGTAAGTTCCTGAACGCCGACCTCGACAAGGCGAGCGAGGAGAACGAGCGCCAGCATATCGTCGTCGAGGACCGTAACGGCCAGCGGGTCGGGTTTACGCAAATCGCAGGGTTGGTCGCGCGTCGGATCGTGCCGTTCGTCAAGGCCGGCGACATCATCGCTCGCGGTCAGCGGGTCGGCCTGATCCGGTTCGGCAGCCGCGTAGATGTCTTCCTGCCCGAGGATTGTGCCTGCCAAGTGGCACTTGGACAACGCAGCATTGCGGGCGAAACGGTATTGGGCCGCTTGGGCGGTACCGTTGCTGTCGGGATTTCGCAGTGACGCGCCCGTTCAAGGCGCGCGGCTGAGATGCGTCGTCCACTACGTCAATCCCGGCGCGGTTTACCGCTTCGCGCGGTTGCTCCAAATGCCGTAACGGCATTGGCCTTGTGCTTCGGCCTGACCGGCATCCGTTATGCCATTTCCGCAGACTGGGAGGCGGCAGTGGCGATGATCATGATCGCTGCCGTCCTGGACGGTCTTGACGGTACAGTTGCGCGATTGGTGCGTGGCGAGAGTCGCTTCGGGGCAGAACTCGACTCTTTGTCCGACGCGATTTCCTTTGGTGTCTCGCCCGCGATCATTCTGTATCTCTGGTCGCTCAAGGATGTGCCGCGCGTTGGCTGGTTATGTGCCTTGGTTTTTGCGGTGTTCTGCGCCCTGCGATTGGCGCGCTTTAATGCTAACATCGATGTGCGCGAACAACCTCATAAATCCGCTGGATTTCTGACCGGCGCGCCCGCGCCGGCTGGGGCGGCACTGGCGATGCTGCCAATGTATGTGTCGTTCTGGAGTGCTCAGACGTGGCTAAGGTCGCCAGTGGTCGTAATACCATGGGTCGCCGCGATCGCGATACTAATGATCTCCAGTGTCGCGACGTTCAGCTGGAGTTCGTTGAAGCTTCGCGATCACATTCGTTTCGAGGCGATTGCGGTGGTGGTACTGCTCGGCGCGTCGCTCATCTCGGCGCCATGGTATACGCTGTCCGCACTGTGCGTAGCGTATCTTGCTACGCTGCCGTTCAGCATTCGCAGCTATCGCCGGGTCAAGCGGCTTCGCGAAGCGATACCAACCGGACCCGTTGCACCGGGCGTGCTCGCGTCCGCACCCGGCGATCACTGACCGCCACGAACGCGTTAGCAGCCTCGTACTCTGCTTCGCCGCGCAAAATCGCTGCGATCCGCGGAAGCGCCGGTACCAAGGTGAATGCGAAAACCCAGACCGAAGCCGCAAAGGCAACGGCGAACGTCATGCTGTCGATAACTGCGATCATCGCCCAAATCCTTGATTACGCCGTTAAAAATCTGATGGTTAAAGCAACTTACCCACAGGTTTGTTCCCTGTACCGTTGTTGAGCCGGTTATGTTCCGCATTTGTACTTAGTGTCAAGCTTGATTTTGGTGGCGACGCACGCTAACGGCCGCGTCTCAACACCGCATGGGAAGCACATATACCGGTGTCCAGAGGGTAGCCCTCACGGATCACACGCTTCCCAGAGGCATAACCGGAAAGGAATATCACATGGCGGCACCTGTCGTTTCCATGCAGCAATTGCTCGAAACGGGCGCGCACTTCGGCCACCAGACGCACCGCTGGAACCCGAAGATGAAGCCTTACATCTTTGGCGACCGTAACGGCGTCCACATCCTTGATCTTTCGCAGACCGTTCCGCTGCTCGCACGCGCGCTCGAATTCATCAGCGCCTCGACCGCCGCTGGCGGCAAGGTTCTGTTCGTCGGCACCAAGCGCCAGGCGCAAGAGCCGGTTGCCGATGCCGCGCGTCGTTCGGGCCAGCATTTCGTCAACCACCGCTGGCTGGGTGGCATGCTCACCAACTGGAAGACGATCTCGAATTCGATTAAGCGCATGAAGGCACTCGAAGAGCAGCTTTCGGGCGACACGCACGGCCTTACCAAGAAGGAAGTGCTTCAGCTCACCCGTGAAAAGGACAAGCTCGAGCTGTCGCTCGGCGGCATTCGCGACATGGGCGGCATCCCCGACGTGATGTTCGTGATCGACGCGAACAAGGAAGAGCTGGCGATCAAGGAAGCTAACACGCTCGGCATCCCGGTCGTTGCGATCCTGGACTCGAACGTGTCGCCGGACGGCATCGCCTTTCCGGTTCCCGCGAACGATGACGCCAGCCGCGCGATCCGTCTGTACTGCGAAGCGATTGCGATCGCCGCGACGCGTGGTGGCCACGAGCAGGCGACCCGTCGTGGCACCGATTTCGGTTCGATGGAGCAGCCCCCGGTTGAGGAAGCGCTGACCGTCGAAACCCCGGCGGCCGAGCCGGGCGACGTGCCGGCAATCGCCGAGCCGGTCGCTACCGAGATGGCTGCCGAGACCGAGCGCCAGCTCGACGCCTGAGCGTCGTTGAACTGACATATGGACGGGGTAGGGCGTGGCCCTACTCCGTCCATTCTCATATCTGCAAAACCTGATGAGGAATTAGACATGGCCGATATTACAGCCGCTGCGGTGAAGGACCTGCGCGAGAAAAGCGGCGCGGGCATGATGGATTGCAAGAAGGCGCTGACCGAAGCTGCCGGCGACATGGATGCCGCGATGGACTGGCTGCGCGCCAAGGGCCTCGCCGCCGCCGCCAAGAAGTCGAGCCGCACCGCGGCCGAGGGTCTGGTCGGCGTCGAAGTGTCCGGCACCAAGGGCGCCGCCGTCGAGGTCAATTCGGAAACCGATTTCGTAGCAAAGAACGTGCAGTTCCAGACGTTCGTCCGCGATGTCGTCTCGGTGGCGCTCGAAATGGGCGACGATGTCGAGACGATCAAGGCGACCTCGCTCGGCGAGAAGACCGTCGAGGAGACTCTCGTCACCAACATCGCCACGATCGGTGAGAACCAGGCAATCCGCCGTGCCAAGCGCCTCGAAGTGACCGCCGGCGCAGTCGTGCCGTACATCCACAACGCGCAGGCGCCGGGCCTCGGCAAGATCGGCGTGCTGGTCGCGCTGGAGAGCGAGGCGGGTGCCGACGTGCTCGAGCCGCTCGGCAAGCAGATCGCGATGCACATCGCCGCTGCATTCCCGCTCGCGCTCAACGCCGAAGGCATCGACCCGGCCGTGATCGAGCGCGAAGCTGCGATCTTCAAGGAGAAGAACGCCGACAAGATCGCCGGCAAGTCGCCGGAAGTCGCCGAGAAGATCATCCGTGGCCCGGTCGACAAGTTCATCCGCGAAAACGCGCTGCTCACGCAGGCATTCGTGATGGACGGCAAGACCCCAGTGCAGGACGTAATCGCCGCCGCCGCCAAGGCCGCCGGCAAGCCGATCACTCTGACCGACTACGTCCGCTTCCAGCTCGGCGAAGGTATCGAGAAGGAAGTCAGCGACTTCGCGGCGGAAGTCGCCGCTGCTTCGGGCGTTCCCGCCAAGGCGTAAGCCCGCACCTGAGTGCCGGTCCGCCCGCTGTCGTACGACGACAGCGGGCGTACGGTTTCGCCTGCACGACATGCTGAAAATGTCTGCACGGTTTCCGCGCTTCCAATCGCGGAAGGCCGCGACTAAGGTCCGGCCCGCACCCCGCCCCCTCAACACGATGGAATCCCGTGAGCGATCCTAGATTCAAACGCATCTTGTTGAAATTATCGGGCGAAGTCCTGATGGGCGAGGGGGGCTTGTCGATCGATCCCGTCGTCACCGCTCGCGTTGCCGGTGAGATCGCCGATGCCCGCGCTGCCGGATATGAAATGTGCGTCGTGGTCGGTGGCGGCAATATTTTCCGTGGCCTGTCTGCCGCTGCCAAGGGCATCGAGCGCGCGACTGCCGATTACATGGGTATGCTCGCCACCGTGATGAATGCGCTGGCGGTACAGAACGCGCTTGAGCAGATCGGCGTCGACACCCGCGTGCAATCGGCGATCCCAATGCAATCGGTGTGCGAACCCTTCATCCGCCGCCGTGCGGAGCGGCACCTCGAAAAGGGCCGGGTGGTGATCTTTGCCGCCGGCGTCGGCAGCCCGTTCTTCACCACTGACAGCGGCGCCGCATTGCGCGCGGCCGAGATGAAGTGTGATGCGCTGTTCAAAGGCACTTCAGTCGATGGTGTCTATGATGCCGATCCGAAAAAGGTGCCGGCCGCGAAGCGTTTTGAAACCGTTGGTTACAGCACCGTGCTCGCGCAGGATCTGAAGGTGATGGACGCGAGCGCGATCGCGCTGTGCCGCGACAACAACATTCCGATCGTCGTCTTCAACATCCGCGAACACGGCAACTTCGCCGCCGTGCTACGCGGTGAGGGCGTTTCGACGGTCGTTCAGGCTCAAGGAGAATAACATGGCCGCTTATGACAAGGCTGATCTCGAACGTCGCATGAGCGGCAGTGTCGAGGCGCTCAAGGGCGATCTCGGCGGTCTGCGCACCGGGCGTGCGTCGGTCTCGCTGCTCGATCCCGTTACGGTAGAGGTGTATGGCGCGCACATGCCGCTCAACACTATCGCTACGGTGTCGGTGCCGGAGCCGCGCATGATTTCGGTGCAGGTGTGGGACAAGACCAACGTCGGCCCGGCCGACAAGGCGATCCGTTCGGCCGGCCTCGGCCTCAACCCGATCGTCGACGGCCAGACGCTGCGCCTGCCCATCCCGGATCTCACCGAAGAGCGCCGCAAGGAGCTTGCCAAGCTCGCCGGCAAATATGCCGAGGGCGCTCGTATCGCCGCGCGCAATGTGCGTCGCGACGGCATGGACAGCCTCAAAACCGACGAGAAGAAGGGCGTGATTTCGGAAGACGAGCGCAAGCGCCTCGAAACCGAAGTGCAGAAGCTGACCGACGCTACGATCGCCGACATCGATGCCGCGGCGACGGCGAAGGAAAAGGAAATCCTGGGCAAGTGAGCACAAGGCCCGCCCCGGCTGCGCAAATGGCCGACGGTGTGGCGATTCCGCGCCACGTCGCGATCATAATGGATGGCAACGGCCGTTGGGCGAAGAAGCGTTTTCTGCCGCGTGTCGCCGGGCACAAGGCTGGCATCGATGCGGTACGCCGCGTCACCCGCGCCGCCCGCGCGATGGGGATCGACGCGCTGACACTCTATGCCTTTTCCTCGGAGAACTGGCGCCGCCCGGAGGATGAGATCAGTGATCTGATGGCGCTGATGCGCGTGTTCATCCGTTCCGATCTAGACGAACTGGTCCGAGAGAACGTGCGGTTGCGGGTGATCGGTGACTATCGGCGGTTTTCGCCCGACCTGGTGGTGATGGTGGACGACGCGATCGCCCGCACCGCTGGCAACACCGGCCCGCTCCTCGCGGTCGCGCTCAATTATGGGTCACAGGCAGAACTCGCCAACGTGGCGCGGCGCCTTGCCGAGCGCGCGATGCAGGGCGAGCTAGACCCGGCTGAGATCGATACCGGGCTAATCGAATCGCAACTCGACACCTATGATCTGCCGCCGCTCGACCTGCTGATCCGCACATCGGGGGAGGTGCGATTGTCGAACTTCCTGCTGTGGCAGGCGGCCTACGCCGAGCTGCTGTTCACGGAAACGCTGTGGCCCGATTTCGACGGTGACGCGCTCGCCGACGCGATCGCAATCTTCGGCCAGCGGCAGCGCCGGTTCGGGGGCCTGTGAACGAGCGGTCTACGCCGAAGCGGCCTTCGGAACTGATGCTCCGGATCGTCGTCGGCATCGCGCTTATCGCGGTCGCGCTGGCGACGATCGTCGCGGGTGACATCGCTTTCTGGGTGGTGTGCGTCGCGCTGGGTCTGCTGATGATGGCCGAGTGGTCAGATCTGATGAAGACCCCGCCATCGCTGAAGCGGCTGGGGCAGTTTGCACTTTTCGTGCCCCTGTCCGTGATGGCACCGATCATGGCGGGGCCGGGGTTCTTTACCCTTGGCCTGCTAATCGGCGCTGCGTTTTTCATCGTAATCGTCACGCAGCGCCCGATGCTTGCGGCCGGCGCAATCTACGTCGGCATGCCTACTCTCGCGTTGCTGGCGATCCGCGAACAAAAAGAGGGTATTGTCTTCACGCTATGGGTGCTGGCTTCGGTCTGGGCGTGCGACATCGGTGCCTACACCGCAGGCCGGTTGATCGGTGGGCCAAAGATCGCACCGGCGATCAGCCCCAACAAGACGTGGGCCGGGCTGATCGGCGGCATGGCGTTCGCAGGCGTGTTCGGCGCGGTGATGCATCACGCTTATGGCCTGCCGCTACGGCTGACGCTGGCGACGCCGTTCCTCGCGGTCATCGCTCAGGCCGGTGATTTCTATGAAAGCTGGTTGAAGCGCCGCGCTGGCGTCAAGGACAGCGGCAACATCTTCCCCGGCCACGGAGGTGTGCTAGACAGGCTCGACGGGTTGGTTCCCGTAGCGCCGGTGGCCGCGTTTCTGGTCATTTTGCCGAGATTCTATTTCTGATGAAGACGGTTACGATTCTGGGCGCGACGGGTTCCGTCGGCTCCTCGACGCTCGACCTGATCGAGCGCGAACCCGATGCGTTTCAGGTGCTTGCGCTCACCGCGCATCGCGACGTCAACAAACTTGCCGAGGCGGCGATCCGCACTCGTGCAAAGCGCGCTGTTGTCGCGGACGAGGCGTGCCTCGGCGCACTTCGCGCGGCGCTGGCCGGTACCGATATCGTGGCGGCGGGCGGCGCGCAGGCGGTCCGCGATAGCGCCGATCTCGGCGCGGATATCACGATGGGTGCGATCGTCGGCTGTGCTGGGCTGGAACCGGTACTGGCGGCGATCAACCAGGGTCGCACGGTCATCATCGCCAACAAGGAGCCGCTGGTTTCAGCCGGCGAGATCGTGTTGGCGGCGGCGGAAAAGAGCGGCGCGACGCTGTTGCCGGCGGATTCCGAACACAATGCGATCTTCCAATGTTTCGATGTGGCGCGACCGAGTCGCGTACGCCGGATCATCCTTACCGCGAGCGGCGGCCCGTTTCGCGACTGGTCGCTCGATCGGATGCGTGAGGTCACGGTAGCGCAAGCGGTCGCGCACCCGAACTGGTCGATGGGCGCCAAGATCTCGATCGATTCGGCAACGATGATGAACAAGGGGCTGGAACTGATCGAGGCCGCCCGGCTGTTCCCGGTGCCGTACGACGCGATCGAGATCATCCTGCACCGCCAGTCGGTGATCCATTCGATGGTTGAATATGTCGATGGCTCCACGCTAGCGCAGCTTGGACCACCCGACATGCGCGTACCGATCGCGAGTTGCCTTGCCTGGCCCGACCGGATGACGACGCCGATGGCACCGCTCGATTTGGTCAAGATCGGTCGGCTCGATTTTGAAGCGCCGGATGCCGCGCGGTTCCCCGCGCTGAGGCTGGCTCGCGAGGCGCTCGATGCGGGCGGTGCGCGCCCGGCTATCCTCAACGCCGCCAACGAGATCGCGGTGGCGGCGTTTCTCGATGGGCAGGTCGGCTTCCTCGAAATTGCCGCAATCGTCGAAGATACGCTGGGGCGCTACGATCCGCCCGCGCCTGGGGCACTCGCCGACGTGCTTGCCGTCGACGGGGAGGCGCGCAGGGTCGCGGCCGAGCGAGTGAAGGATTGCGCCCAGTGACCCATAGCCCCGGCTTCCTGTTGACCGTGCTGGCGTTCGCGCTAGTGATCGGCCCGCTGATCTTCCTGCATGAAATGGGGCATTACCTCGCCGGGCGGCTGTTCGGGGTAAAGATCGACGCGTTCTCGGTTGGTTTCGGGCAGGAAGTGTTTGGCGTTACCGACAAGCGCGGCACGCGGTGGAAATTCTCTTGGATGCCGCTGGGCGGATACGTGAAATTCGCCGGCGACATGAATGCCGCAAGCCAGCCTGGCGAAGAGTGGCTGATGCTTCCACCGGAGGAACGCGCACGAACGTTGCAGGCAAGACCGGTGTGGCAGCGCGCGATCGTGGTCGCGGCCGGGCCGGTGACCAATTTTATCGTCGCCGTCCTGATCCTCGCCGGTTTCGCGCTCGCTTACGGCGTTGACGCGACACCATCCGTAATCGGTACGATCGAACCCAAAAGCGCGGCGGCGGTGGCAGGATTGCAGCCGGGCGACCGCCTCACCAGTCTCGGCGGACGTGCTGTCTCGACGTTTTCCGATCTTGCGCAATTCACCGCCTTGCGTCCCGATGAGCGCGTCACGGTGCGTTTCGTGCGGGCCGACAATATCATGAGCCGCGATGTGACGATCGGCGCGCTCGTTCAGCGCGATGCGTTCGGCAATGAGTTCCGGCGGGGGCTGCTGGGTATCGGCCCGACCAAGCCGGTACTGCGTCCGGTCGGCGCGCTCGAGGCACCGTTCATCGGGATCAGAATGACCGGCGAAATCTTGCGTGGGACGCTCGATGGCCTTGGTCAGATCCTGACTGGCCGCCGGTCGGTAGACGAGCTTGGCGGCCCATTGCGCATCGCCAAGGTGTCCGGCGAGCAACTGTCACTAGGCGTACCCGCTCTGATCTGGATGATCGCGGTGATCTCGATTAATTTGGGCTTCATCAACCTGTTGCCAGTGCCGGTTCTCGACGGTGGCCACCTGTTCTTCTACGCGATCGAGGCAGTGCGACGGCGGCCCGTCCCCGTGCAGGTGCAGGAATGGGCGTTCCGCGGCGGGCTCGCGGCGATGCTCGCGCTGATGCTGATGGTGACATTCAATGATCTGGGCTCGTTTGGGCTCTGGAAGAACCTCGCCGGCTTGATCGGTTGACGAAGGTGAGGCAGGGCGGTCCCGCGGTGTTGCGGTCCGCGAGTATGATTTCTCCGATTTGGGGTGGGAAGTGACAGCGATCAAGGTTTCGACGTTCGGAAAGCATGCGCTCGTCACGCTTCTGGCGGGTACGGTGCTTTCCACGATGCCGAGCGCGGCCGATGCCCAGGGCGGGATGCGCGGCGGCGGTCATCGCGGTGGTGGCCAGCGTGGCGGGGCACCGCGCGGCGTGGCCGAACCGATCCCGATGCCGCCAGCGCCGTCCACCGGTCCGGCGGTCGTCGTCAGCGATCCGAACGCCAAGAAGATCCTGACGCTGCGCGTCGAAGGCTCGCAGCGGATCGAGCCCGAGACGGTGTTGTCGTATACCAAGCTGCGCGTCGGCATACCCTACAACAACGAACTGCTCGATCAGGCGATCAAGGATCTGCTCGCCAGCGATCTGTTCGCCAACGTCGAAATCAGCGGTGTCGAAAGCGGCAACATCGTGCTGCGCGTCCGCGAAAACCCGATCATCAACCGCGTTATTCTGGAGGGCAACAAGCGCCTGAAGGACGACAAGATCACCAAGGAGATCAAGCTCAAGCCGCGCCAGATCTTCACGCGTACCGCAGTCCGCCAGGATGTCGCGCGCATCGTCGAGCTGTATCGCCGGCAGGGCCGCTTCGCCGCCGCGATCGAACCGAAGATGGTCACGCTCGACCAGAATCGCGTCGACGTGATCTTCGAGATCAACGAGGGGCCGAAGTCAAAGGTCCGCCAGATCAACATCCTCGGCAACGAGGTGTTCTCCGACAAGACGCTGCGTGGCCAGATGGCGACCAAGGAAGCGCGCCTGACGACGCTGCTCAGTTCGAACACGAGCTACGATCAGGATCGTCTCGCCTACGATCAGCAGAAGCTGCGTCAGTTCTATCTGACCAACGGCTATGCCGACTTCCGCGTGACCTCCGCCGTGGCCGAACTGACGCCGGACAAGAAGGACTTCATCATCACCTACGTGGTGGAGGAAGGAAAGCGCTACAAGTTCGGCGACGTGACCGTCGACAGCGACATTCGCGATTTCGACAACAAGAAGGTCGCCGCCGGCCTGACCATCAAGAAGGGCGATTGGTACGACGCCAAGAAGGTCGAGGACACCGTCGATAGCCTGAACCAGTCGGCCGGTCTGGTCGGCTATGCGTTCGCGGATACCAACCCCGAGTTCACGCGCGATAAGGAAGCGCTGACGATGGGGATCAATTTCCACATCGCCGAAGCCAAGCGCACCTATGTTGAGCGCATCAACGTCACCGGAAACACGCAGACGCAGGATAAGGTGATCCGCCGCGAAATTCGTCTCGCAGAGGGTGACGCGTTCAACAGCTTCCAGGTCAAGCGGTCGCAGGACCGGATCAACTCGCTTGGGTTCTTCCAGGACAAGTTCGAGATCAAGCAGAGCCAGGGGTCCGCGCCGGATCGTGTGGTGCTCGACGCGAACGTCGAGGAGAAGTCGACCGGCGAGCTGTCGCTGTCGGCGGGCTATTCGAGTCTGGAGAGCTTCATCATCCAGGCGTCGATCACCCAGCGCAACTTCCGCGGCAAGGGGCAGGAGCTGCGCGCCAGCGTCAACTATTCTTATTATTCCAAGTCGATCGATCTCGGCTTTACCGAACCGTATCTGTTCAACAAGAACATCGCGATCGGCGGCGATATCTTCCGGCGCGATTACAACGCGTTCAACTTCGCTGGCGATACGCGTCAGACCACCTATACGCAGGTCTCGACCGGCTTCCAGCTTCGCGCCGGCATCCCGCTCACCGAATATTGGTCGCTCGCGGCGCGGTATGGTTTGACCTACGACGAGGTCGGCCTCGCATCGACGTATTTCAACGCGGACGGCACCTGTAACGTACTCACTGCGGGTTCGTATCTGTGCAGTGCGCTTGGCAACCGTTGGACCTCGTCCGTCGGCTATTCGCTGATCTTCGATTCCACCAACAGCCGGCTTCGACCGACCGCAGGCCAGAAGTTCAGCGTCAGCCAGGATTTCGCCGGCCTGGGTGGCGATGTGCGCTACATCCGCACGCGCGTCGACGGCACCAAATACAAGAACCTCGGCAGCGGATTCATCGTCTCCGCGCATGTCGAGGGCGGCTATATCTTCTCGCTGGAAGGCAAGAAGCCCGCCGGCGTCGACCCGATCCGTATCACCGATCGCTTCTATCTGGGCGAACCGGATTTCCCCGGCTTCGACATTCGCGGTATCGGCCCGCGTGTGAAGCGTACGCCGTACACCACGGACGCAGCCGGCAACCAGACGCTCGTCACCGATCGCAACAGCATCGTCGACGACGCGCTTGGTGGCACCAAATACTATAATGCCAGACTGGAAATGCAGATCCCGCTTGGCTCGGGCGCGCGCGAACTTGGGCTTCGTCCGTCGATCTACGTGCAGGCCGGCGCGCTTTGGGGGGTTACGCGTCCGCTGCCGAGCGCGACGTTCCCGACGACGATCGATCCGGTTACCGGTCGCGTGACAGTTCTGCCGCTGAACTCGCCTGGGTTCGCCGCGAACGGCCAGCAACTTTACGTCGTGCCGTCGACCGATGCAGGCGCGCCGAACGCAACGACGACGTGTAAGGTCGGTTATTCCACGGTCGCGGGCGGAACGTGCGTCGGCTCTTCGATCAACACGCTTTACACCACCCCCACCTCGCCCTTCCTTGAGGAATTCCTCGGTGACTCGCCGAAGCCGCGTTTGTCGATCGGCACCGGGGTAAACTGGAATTCGCCGTTCGGGCCGCTGCGGATCGACGTTGCATACGCGCTCCTGAAGGTTAAGGGCGACGACACCAAGCTTGTGACATTCAACGTAGGGACACAATTCTGATGAACACGTTCAAGAAGGTATTGCTCGGTTGCGCGATCGCCGCGCCGGCAGCGTTCATCGCCGCGCAGGCGAACGCGCAGGTTTCCGGCATCGGTTTTGCCGACCCGGAGTCGGTGATCCTCGGCGCTAAGGCGCTCGACGCCGCCAACCAGACGATCGCGACGACCTACAAGGCACAGCTTGATCAGGCGCGCACGCGTCAGCAGGCGCTCGACACGGAACTCGCCACGATCTGGGCGCCGCTCGACACGAACAAGGACAAGCAGTTGTCCGACGCCGAGGTTCAGGCAGCGCAGGCTGCCAAGAGCCCAGTGCTGGCGCGCCTCGAAGCCGCGCAGAAGGCCGGTCAGCAGGAAGTCAGCCGTCTGCGCGCACCCGCGACGCTGGCGCAGGCTTATGCGATCGAGCAGATTTCGATGAAGTATGAGACCGCGATGAAGTCAGTCGTCGCTTCGCAGAAGGTCAGCCTGCTGCTCTCGGCCGGCGCGGTGCAGTATAACACGCCCGCCGCCGACCTGACTGACGAAATCAAGGCCGAGCTCGATCGTCAAACGCCGACTGTGTCGGTCACGCCGCCCGCCAACTGGCAGCCGAGCCAGCAGACCGGGCAGCTGTTCCAGCGGTATCAGCAGCTCGTTTACTACAGCGCGATGCAGCGTCAGCAGGGCGGTGCCGCTGCTCCCGCCGGTGCGGCGCCGAAGAACGCGCCGCAGGGCCGCTGATCGTCACGATGAGCGACGACGCAGCACAGCGCGCCACTGGACCGCTCGATATCGGGCGGGTCATGGCGGCGTTGCCGCACCGTTACCCGATGCTGCTGGTCGACCGTGTCGAGGAGATCATCCTCGACCGGTCGATTACGGCAATCAAGGCGGTGACGATCAACGAGAACTTCTTCCAGGGGCATTTCCCGGGTCGTCCGATCATGCCGGGCGTGCTTATCGTAGAGGCGATGGCGCAGGCCGCCGGCATCCTCGCGGTCGAAAGTCTCGGCCTCGCGGGGTCGGGCAAGCTCGTCTACTTCATGGCGATCGACGGTGCGAAGTTTCGCAAGCCGGTTGAGCCGGGCGTGCTGCTCAAGCTCGAGGTCGAGTTCGTGCAGAAGCGTGCCAGCGTCTGCAAGTTCGCTGGCCGCGCGACCATCGACGGCCAGCTTGCTGCCGAGGCGAACTTCACCGCGATGATCGCCGATCCGCCCAAGGTTTAGGACACCGGATGGATAGATTGACGTGCTTCGGGCTCGTCTCGCTGTCTTTCACGTTGCTTTGCTATGCCCTTGAAGCGCGATCGACCTGGTGGATACTGGGCTTCGCGGCTGGCTGCGTGCTGGGTTCGATCTATGGTTTCCTGCAAGGGGCTTGGCCGTTTGGCGTGGTCGAGGCGATCTGGTCGGTCACGGCGTTGATCCGCTGGCTCAAGGCGCGGCAGGCCTGAGTTGCACATACCGCGCGGCTCTGATACGGGCCGCGCCTTCGTGGCTGGTCGGTAACCAGCGACATTTTCCCGGAGATACGACGTGAAGAGCAATACGCACCCCGACTACCACATGATCAAGATCCAGATGACCGACGGCACCACGTTCGAGACGCGCTCGACCTGGGGCAAGGAAGGTGACCTGATGCAGCTCGAGATCGATCCGCTCGCGCATCCGGCATGGACGGGCGGCAAGGGCCAGATGCTCGACGCCGGTGGTCAGGTGGCACGCTTCAACAAGCGTTTCGGCGGTATTTCGCTGAGCGGCAAGAAGTAAGCACTACATCACGTTAGCGGCACGTTAACCGTCGCGGATTAGCTTCTCCTTCCGTCGCAGCGCTTGCACGGGAGGGGAAGCCATGATCGCCGCCGAATACGAGCCTGCCCAACGCGATGGTCGCCGTCGCAGCCCCCGTGCACCGGTTTCGCTGGATGCCAAGATCGGGCGGGGCGGGCTTGATCGCACACTTTGCAAAATTACGGATCTTTCTCTACACGGCGCGCGGCTGCACACCTACTCCCCGATGAAGGCGGGATCGATGATCTGGCTTACGCTTCCCAAGGTCGGCCAGATCAGCGCGACGATCATGTGGGCTGACGATTACGTCGCGGGCTGTCAGTTTCATCAGCCGCTTGGTCACATCGCCATCGATAGTCTTGCCGCAGCGCATGGACGCGGCTGATCGCTCGGCGGTCATCGTTAATGACTTGGGCAGCCTTTTAAGAGGCGATGGTGCCGGAACAGCCATGCTTTCCATGCCGTCACGTCGTCTGCTGAGGCCAGGCACCGCGCGACCTTCGTCCCCCTCCTAAATAGTTACCGCTAGTGCACGTCCGGGCGTTGCGTGCCGGGCAAAGCGCCGTATCGTCTGCTCCGCGAAGTAAATCAGGGGGGGGTCTATGCGTTTGCTGACGATCATGGTGGCGATGATGTTGGCAACTCCGGTCGTAGCAAGGGCGTCCGACCCTGTGTCGGTCGTTTTGAAGCCCGCAGGGATATTCGACGGCGTCGACGGGAAGGTGCACGCCGGGTGGCAAGTGATCGTCACCGGAGACAAGATCGTCGCGGTGGGAGCCGATCTGCCGGTGCCCGCAGGGGCGCAGATCATCGATCTCGCAGGCGACACCCTGATGCCCGGGATGATCGAGGGGCACAGCCATCTGTTTCTCCATCCGTACAACGAAACGACTTGGGACGATCAGGTCCTGCACGAGCCGCTGGCGCTGCGCACGGCGCGCGCAGTGGCGAATGCCAAGGCGACTCTGCTGGCAGGTTTCACCAGCGAACGCGATCTCGGCACGGAAGGAGCAGGCTTTGCGGATGTTGGGTTGAAGGCTGCGATCGATCAGGGGATCGTGCCCGGGCCACGCCTGTCCGTTGCGACGCGCGCTATCGTCGCGCTCGGCGCATATGGCCCCAAGGGTTTCGAACCGGGCGTCGTCATCCCGCAGGGCGCCGAAGAGGTTTCGGGCGTCGATCAGATCGTCGCCGCAGTGCGCAGGCAAATCGCGGCCGGCGCGGACTGGATCAAGCTATACGCCGACTACCGCTGGCGCCCGGGCGAAGAAAGCCACGCGACGCTGAGTCTCGAAGAAATGCAGGCAGCGGTCGCGGCCGGGCATGATGCCGGCCGGCCGGTGGCGGTTCATGCCGCCACGGCCGAGGGCATGCGCCGGGCGGTGGCTGCGGGCGTCGACACCATCGAACATGGGTACGGCGGCACGCAGGAGATTTTCGCGAGCATGGCTGCCAAGCATATCGCGTTATGTCCGACGCTCGCCGCGTCCGATGCTACCGCGCGGTATCGCGGCTGGAACGGTAGCGAACCCGCGCCGCCATCGGTCGAACTGAACCGAACGAGCTTTCGGCTGGCGCTGGCGGCAGGCGTGCCGATCTGCATGGGCGGCGACGTCGGTGTCTTCGCGCATGGCAGCAACGCACGCGAAATCGAATTGCTGGTCGCCGCCGGGATGAAGCCTGCTCAGGCGCTGATCGCGGCAACCTGGGGCAATGCGCGTTGGCTGCATCTCTCCGACAGGGTCGGCGCTGTGAAGCCGGGCTTGCTCGCCGATCTCATCGCCGTGGAGGGCGATCCAACCGTGAACGTGGGGGCGGTTCGTCATGTCCGATTGGTAATGAAGGGCGGCCATATTCTCCCGGACAGTGCCGGCATCGGTATGCCACGATTGTAATAATAGGCTGCGAAACATCGTCACCGCACATGCTCGCACTTTCGTGCGCCAGTGCCGCGCGATAGCCCGCGTATCATTCGGCGGGCTTGGGCCGCATAGCGTCGCACTGTGTACCGGCGGAAGCAACCGACGGCGGCTTCGTGAGTTACGCTCTGGTCAACGGATTAGCACGTGGGGCAGCGTCCCGGGAGGTTGCGGCTCCACGCCTGATCCGACCCACTAGAATCCGCGGGCAGTCGGCGTCAGCGTGTCTGACATGCCATAGGGGAGCAACAAAGATGCGCTTCAACATCAACGGACAGGTTCACGAAGTGGACGTGGACATCCGAACCAGCCTCCTCGATCTGTGTCGGGAGCATCTGTCCCTCACCGGTTCGAAAAAGGGGTGTGATCACGGCCAGTGCGGGGCGTGCACCATGCTCGTTAATGGCCGCCGTGTGAACAGTTGCCTGTCGCTCGCGGTGATGCACCAGAACGATGAGATCACGACGATCGAAGGGTTGGGCAATCCCGAGGCGCTTCACCCGATGCAGGAAGCGTTCCTGCATCATGATGGTTATCAGTGCGGCTATTGCACATCGGGCCAGATCTGTTCGGCGGTCGGTATGCTCGACGAGGCTGCGAAAGGTTGGCCGAGCCATGTGTCCGCCGATCTGGAGAACGTCACGCTCGATAACGCGGAAATATCCGAACGGATGAGCGGCAACCTCTGCCGCTGCGCCGCGTACCCGAACATCGTCGATGCGATCACCGAAGTCTCTCTCCGTGACGCTGATGCCAAAGAGGGGGTCGCCGCATGAAGACGTTCGACTATCTGTTGGCGGAAAGCCCAGAACAGGCGGCAGCAGCGGCGACCGAGCCGACCACGCATTTTATTGCCGGTGGTACGAACCTGCTCGACCTGATGAAGTTGCAGGTCGAGACACCCGCGCGGCTCGTCGACGTCAGCCGTCTCGACCTCGCCCAGATCGTGGAACGGGATGACGGCGGCCTGACAATCGGGGCGATGGTGCCGAACAGCGATCTTGCCGCCGACCCGCGCGTGATCTCGCGCTACCCTGTACTGAGCCGGGCGCTGCTGGCTGGTGCCACCGGACAATTGCGGAACAAGGCGAGCACCGGCGGCAACCTGCTGCAACGCACGCGTTGTTACTATTTCTATGACGTCGCTACGCCGTGCAACAAGCGCGATCCCGGCAGCGGCTGCTCCGCGATCGGCGGCGTCAATCGCATTCTGGCGGTGCTGGGCACCAGCGACCAGTGTATCGCGACGCACCCAAGTGATATGGCTGTGGCGATGCGTGCGCTCGATGCGACGGTCGTCACGGTGAAGGCGGATGGTGGCAGCAACCGTATCGCGATCGGCGACTTTCATCGCCTGCCAGGCGACACACCCCATATCGACACGGTGCTGGAGCAGGGCGAACTCATCACCCATGTCGAGCTGCCCGCTCCACCAGCCGGCCGGCAGGCGTATCGCAAGGTGCGAGATCGCGCCTCCTACGCCTTCGCGCTGGTTTCTGTCGCCGGTGTCGTCGACGTGCAGGATGGCCGGATCGCCTCGGCTGCGCTTGCTTTCGGAGGGCTGGCGCACAAGCCGTGGCGCGACACGGCTGTTGAAACGGCGCTGATCGGGCAAGCGCCGACCGCGTCGGTCTTCAATGCGGCGGCGGATGCGCTCGTCGCCGAGGCCCGTGGCTTCGGCGATAACGATTTCAAAATCCCGCTCGCCCGGCGGACTCTCGCGGCGACGCTCCATGAACTGACGGGAGTTGAATGATGTTCGGGTTCGGCCACACCAATAAACTGCGCATGGACGAAGCGCAGCCCACCAGCCTGCTCGACCTCGGTGCGCAAAACGTCATCGGCAAACCGCTAGATCGCTACGAAGGGCCGCTAAAGGTCACGGGCCAAGCGCCTTATTCGGCCGAGTACAGCTTCCCCGACATGGTGTATGGCGTGCTGGTCGGAGCCCGGATCGCGTCGGGCCGCGTGGTGTCGATAGATGCCGATGCGGTCAAATCGCTACCGGGCGTGATCGACGTCGTCACGGACTACAAAGCTTTCATCCGTAACTCCGGGCAGGGCGGCGAGACCAAGTCGCCGACGCAGGGTGTGGAAGAAATCGCGTATTTCGGTCAGGTGATCGCAATCGTGCTGGCGGAAAACTATGAGGCCGCGCGCGACGCAGCGATCCAGCTTCCCGTAGCTTATGAAAACGGGGAAGGGCGCTTCGACTTCGCGGCGCACAAGAGCGAAACGGATACGCCGCCACCGAACAACACGCCCGCCCACTTCTCGCAGGGCGACATTGCGGCGGCAATGTCAGAAGCGGCCACCACCGTGGACGAGACGTTCACCACCCCCAGCCAGAACTCGGCGGCGATGGAGCCGCACGCATCGGTGGCGATGTGGGAGGACGACAAGCTGATCGTGTACGGCGCGTACCAGATCCCGACCAAAGATGCGATGCAGCTTGCCGATGCGCTTGGCTTGTCCAAGGACAAGGTGCGGATCGTCGCGCCCTACATCGGTGGCGGCTTTGGTTCGAAGCTTGGCATCGCACCGGAGACGACCGCAGCGGCAATCGCTGCCAAGCGGCTCGGCCGGCCGGTCAAGGCGGTGATGCTGCGCCAGCAGGTGTTCGACGCCACCGTACGCCGCTCGAACACCGAGCAGCGCATCAGGCTGGCTGCCGATGCTTACGGGCGACTGATCGGCATCGGCCATGAGACGCTGACGTCCAATCTTCCGGGCGAAGATTTCTTTGAGCCATCGGGTATTGGAACGCACTTCCTGTATCCGGGCGAGAACCGGCTCATCACGCATGATCAGGTGCGATTGAACCTCGTCCTGTCTGGCTCGATGCGTGCGCCGGGAGAAGCATCGGGTATGCTGGCACTTGAAGTCGCGATGGACATGCTCGCCGAGAAGATGGAACTCGATCCCATTGAACTGCGGCGCCGCAACGAACCACTCGTCGACCCCGAGAAGAACATTCCGTATTCGTCCCGGTCGCTGCGCCAATGTCTTGACGAGGGTGCCGAGCGTTTCGGCTGGGACGCGCGACACGCGCGGCCGGGTCAACGTCGCGAAGGCGAATGGCTGATCGGTATGGGCGTCGCCAGCGCGGCTCGCAGCAACATATTGCAGCAGGAAGAAGCCCGCGTGCGGATCGACGCTTCTGGGCACGCGATGATCGAAACAGCAATGACGGACATCGGCACCGGGACCTATTCTGTGCTGTCCCAGGTGGCCGGTGAGTTGCTCGGCCTGGATCCGCGCGTGATCGAGATCCGGATGGGCGACAGCGATCTGCCTGCGTCTAACGGGTCTGGCGGGTCATGGGGCGCGTGTGGCTCCGGGTCGGCCGTATATCTCGCGTGCGAGGAACTGCGTCGGCAGATCGCAAAGGCACTCGGTGTGGAGCCGGATGCGATGACGCTGAAAGATGGTCATGCCATCGCGGGCAACCGCTCCGTCCCGCTCTCGGAGATCGTCGGCGAGGGGATGGAAGCGACGGGTTCGATCAGTCCGGGCAAGCAGAAGGATGCGGTGACCCAGGCATCGTTCGGCGCGCATTTCGCGGAGGTCGCCGTCAACGCGGTGACTGGCGAAACCCGCGTTCGCCGAATGCTGGGGGTCTTTGCTGCCGGGCGGATCCTCAACGAGAAGACCGCCCGGTCGCAGTGCCTCGGCGGAATGACCTTCGGCATCGGCGCGGCGCTGACGGAGGAGGTTCTGCACGACACGCGCAACGGCAAGCTCGTCAACCACGACCTTGCCGAATATCATATCCCGGTGAATGCGGACGTTCCTCAGCTGGAAGTCCACTTCGTGTCCGAGCGCGACCATCACGCTAACCCGCTGCATGCCAAGGGCATTGGCGAACTCGGCATCTCGGGTGCGGGCGCGTCGATCGCCAACGCAATCTACAACGCGTGTGGGGTGCGGGTGCGCGATTACCCACTGACGCTCGACAAGGTCCTTCACGGGATGATGGAGCTTGAACAAAAGGGTCAGCCCGTCTGACCCGATCGCAACGGCCACACGGAAACGCGCGGATGCCCTTGCTACGGGACATCCGCGCGCCTGCTTAAGGTCATCTTAGTTGATCGAGGCTAGGCAATGGGTCATGACCATCCGTGCCGATGTAACCGAGACAACGATCAAGCAGGCCGCGCGCATGTCGGGCGAGCTGGGCATCCGTACACTCGACTTGCAAGCCGATATCGCGGCGCTTGCCGAACGGGTGACAGCGCAGGCAGCGACGATCGACAACGTCGGACAGGATGCGAACATCCTGTCCGGGGACGTCGATGACGTCGCGGCAGCCGCCCGCGAGGCGCGTAATGACACCGCGGCTGCGAAGATTGTCATCAAGGATTCGACAGCGCAACTCGGCACCGCAACCGGCGACGTGGTGGATCTGATTGGACAGGTCAGCCGCATTCACGATGGGCTCGGCTCGTTCAACGATGCCTTGAACGAAGTCGGCTACATCAGCGCCAGCATCAACGTCATCGCCAAGCAGACCAATCTTCTTGCCCTCAACGCGACGATCGAAGCCGCGCGAGCGGGCGACGCGGGCCTCGGCTTTGGCGTAGTCGCGAGCGAGGTGAAAAAGCTGGCGGGCGAAACCGCATCCGCTACCAAGCGGATTGAGCAGTCGATCACCAAACTGACCCAGGAAGCCGGCGGCATGCTGGAGCGGATCGGGCAGGGCGTGGCCAAGGCGCAGTCCGCACATCGCAGCGCGCAAGGGATTGAGGCGCTGGTCGATCATCTGAGATCGCTGATGCTGGGGCTGGAACGTAATAGCGACAGCGTTGCAGAGCGGGTCGAATCGATGGTTCAGGCGGTCGACCGCGTCCGCGCGGGTCTGGTTGCGCTGACCAGCGCCTCCTCGCAGAACGCGGCCGGACTCCAGCAGCTTTCCACGCGGGTCTCCGGCGTGAGCGACGATACCAATGCGTTGCTTCAGATGCTGGCGGAGAGCGGGTCGGAGATGCCCGATTCTCCCTACATCCGCTTCGGTCTGGATGTCGCGCGTTCCGTCGGAGAGGGGCTTGCCGCAGCCGTCACATCGGGAGAGATCGCGCTTGGAACGATACTAAGCGATAGCTACGCCCCGGTAGCGAACAGCAACCCACCGTTGTTTACGCACCCCGCGCAACCGCTGCTGACCCGGCTGGCGAGACCGCATCAGGAGCATGCGCGTCAGTTGCCGGGCTTCTTCGGCATGAGCTTTACCGACCGGAACTGTTTCGGAGCGGTCGCGATGCCGGAACGATCGCTCGCCCAGCGGCCGAACGATCCGACCTGGAACCAGGAATATTCGCGCGCCGGCCTGATCTACAGCTATCCGGAAACCCGTATCCAGGTCCGCACCGAGACGCCGTTCTGCCTGAAGGCGTACCGGCGCCCGCTTACCAAGGGAGGCGTGGTGTTGCTGAAGCAGGTGATTGCCTCGATCTGGGTTGAGAGTCGCCATTGGGGCGTTCTGCAACTCGCCTACG
Source organism: Sphingomonas sp. BAUL-RG-20F-R05-02 (assembly GCF_022662305.1). Taxonomy (GTDB): domain Bacteria; phylum Pseudomonadota; class Alphaproteobacteria; order Sphingomonadales; family Sphingomonadaceae; genus Sphingomonas. The sequence goes on along the minus strand of NZ_JAKNQH010000001.1, from coordinate 457,439 downwards.
AAAATCAGGACTGACGCTGCCGCAACCCTCGCATGCACCTTACGTGCTATTCACGAGAATGGCCGAGCCTGAAACTCCGGTCCGGAGAAATATCGGATCAGCCGTTGCCGGACACTATCTTCCAGCCGGATGTTGCGCCGGCGGCGGTCTGTGGGATCCGCGCGGACGTTCACGAACCCGCGCTGCTGTAACGCCGCAAGATGGCGCAAGCCCGTTGAACCCGGTACCGTCGCGCCAACGCAGACGCTGGTGATTGATACATCGCCACGCTCCTCTCCGGTTATGAACAGGTCCAGGAGAAGATCCCACGCTGGGTCGCGGAACAGGTCGGCGACTTCCGCCAGTTCGGTGTCACGTCGCCGCCGCGCGCGTGCCACCCGCTTTGCGGAGGCGAGGGCGCGTTCCGCATCCGTGCGGGGCAGCTCGGGGACGATCGGCTCGCCACGTCGCCGCTGCTCGTCGGCAAACTGCAGGCTGAGGTCGCGGGTCGCCGCCTCAACGCGCGCAAGTGCTTCATGAATACTCATCGTGACGGTGACCATGATTGATCTACCTTGAAAGAACGCAGACGCAGCTGGTGGCGGATCGCCCCAACAGCTGGCAGAGCGGCGGTGACATACGCCCACTTCGTCAAGATGACGTAGTACGCGAGCGGATCAAGTTGAGTGATCGCCAGCTTCGCGATGTGCGCCAACACGACACACATCTGTAGCGAGGCAAGGAGCATGGTCCAGATGCGGTTTGCTTTCATAGCAAGGCAGATAAGAGCGGCCGCTAAAGCGATGTCCAACAGGACCACGACCGGACTTGCCGTGCGGTAGCTCAACTGGAAGCCTTCGACCGACACTTTTGTCGCGAGTGCCGCAATACCGATCGACACAGCCGCAATTCGCTCGGGTCCGCCGCCCTTCCAGAGCGGCGGCACGATGCACACGATCACCCAAAGATCGAACATTTCGAGAGCGTGCATATCCACCTGTCGCAAGATTGGGTTTGTTAACTGGCGATCCGGAGCGATCGCGAATCTTCAACTGGCGTTGCCGAGGGTTTGTCCCCGTAGTCGCCGAAGGCGGTTGCCGGCAGACCGAAGTCAGCGCGAAGTTCGTCAAGCGAGATATGCAGTGCGTCGATCGACTTGGCTGCGTCGACCATCGAGTTAAGGCACAGGTTGATCTGTTCGATCGCCTTTACACCGACGCCGAACGGCGCCCGTGCCTTCAGGCGACCTTCACCGATGGCGGTCATCAAACGTCCGGCATTGGCGAAAGCGGACTCGAAGTCCCCTTCAAGTGCACGGAGCGGCGGCGCGATCTTTTGCCCGACATGCAGGCGGTCATTAAGCTTGGACATGGTTTCTCCCCGCCGCGCGGTTGGAAACCGGCGCGACTGCGTTAGCGGTGCGGTGCTGAACTTTCGCTCCTGAGTACGCGGGCGACGCTTTCTCCACCTGCGATCAGAATGAAGACCGAGAAGATGAGTCCTATGGTCAGACCGAAAATCAACGCCGATCGTTGCCATAGGCCCAGTGTTATCAGCCGTCCCTGCGAAGCCGGTTCAGACTTCACCGGCAAGGGCGACACTGCCGGCTCGACCTCCTGTATTTCTATCCGGTTTTCACCCGTCCGTAGATTTCCCGGTGTCCCGCGCTCGTGCTCCGCGAGCAGCCGCGCAGCTTCCAGCGAGCTGCCGGCGCCGATCCGACGGGTCGCCTCCGCGAGGTGATCCTCCACCGTTCGCGGAGAAAGCCCCATGGCGGCGGCCACTTCCTTGGGCCGCATCGGGGCAGCCAGAAGCCTCAGCGCCTCGCGCTGGCGTGATGTAAGTGTGTCGATTCGCGAACGGTCCATTGTGGGGATTGTTGCGACAATCCTGGCGGATAGGGAAGCTCTCGCCGTGTGGTCAGGTGTGCGTGCGGCACCGAGTTAGGTGGCTCTTTGGTGCTGCCGTGACGCGATACCATACGGCTGGCGGAAGAGGTGGGATTCGAACCCACGGAACGGTTGCCCGCTCGCCGGTTTTCAAGACCGGTTCCTTAAACCACTCGGACACTCTTCCATACCACAGCCGACCTGCCGGGTCAGACACGCATGAGGCGGCCCCCAACGTCGTCCGATCAACTGCGAACCGCCTGCGCCCGCTTACGTCGAGAACGGCAATTTGTGCAAGAGGTGCGGTCTTTGGGGGTTCATGTCGGCGTGGGCTTGTGCCAGTGTCGCCGCATGTGGGGCTTACCAAAAACCTTGACGATCTTGGGCGCGGCGTTGGCGCTGCTTGGCTGCGGGATGCCGGTGGCGCCGGCACACGCCCAGGACGACTCCAGCTTTCAGAGCTTTCTCGCGCAGTTGCGTGTGCAGGCACGTTCGGAAGGCGTATCGGAGCGGACGCTCGATGCGGTGCTGCCGAGTCTGACGTTAAATCAGCGCGTGATCGATCTTGATCGTCAGCAACCAGGAAATCCCGCCAGTACGGCGGTGCCGCCCTATGCGCCGTACCGGATCGCCCACGTCGATGCGCAGCGGATCAGCCGTGGCCGCGCCGCCTATCAGGCGCAGCGGTGGCGGCTGCGCAAGATTGAAGATGAGACGGGCGTGCCCGAATCGATCATGGTGGCGATTTGGGGTAACGAAACCAATTACGGCGTGGTGATGGGCGGCTTCGATCTGCCACGTGCGCTGGCATCGCTAGCGTTTGAAGGGCGCCGTCGTGCGCTGTTCACGGAAGAGTTCATCGGCGCGCTGAAGATGATCGATAACGGCGTGCCGCGTTCCAAGCTGGTGGGAAGCTGGGCCGGCGCCACCGGCGGACCGCAATTCCTGCCGTCTGTCTACAATCGGCTCGCGCGCGATGGTGACGGTGACGGGCGGGCGGATATCTGGACAAGCGATGCCGACACGCTCGCCTCGATCGGCAATTACTTCGTCAATGCCGGCTGGCGGCGTGGTCAGCCCTGGGGCGTGGCGGTGAACGTGCCGGCGGGGTTCGATCGGTCGCAAGTGGTCAATCGCATGGTCAGCCCGCGTTGCCCACGTGTGTTCCAGCGGCATAGCGGCTGGAAGACGATGGCGGAGTGGCGCGCGCTTGGCATTACGTCGCAGAGCCGCTCATGGCCGCCGGATAACGTGCTCGCCACCTTGATCGAACCCGACGGCGCCGGCAACACCGCTTATCTCCTGACCGGGAATTACCGCGTGATCCTCGATTACAATTGCTCGAACTTCTACGCGTTATCGGTCGGGCTGCTCTCCGATGCGGTTGCGCAGTGATGCTGTTGCTGATCGCCGTGTCGGCCGTTCTCGGTAGTGCGGATCGCCACCATGCCCCGGCCGCGCCCGCAGACACGCCGCGCGCGGGCTGGTCACAGCCGGTGCAACCCGCGCCACCCGTTCAGGATGCGCTGCCGCCGGACATGCCGCAGGGCGCCGGACCGCGCGCGACTTCAGGCGGGCAGGTGTTCGATACGGTCGCGGTGGCGCAGCCGGATGACGGCGGGGCACGAGGCATCTCGGTCGCGGCGGCGGGCGCGGCCCCGGGCAACTTCGTCGAACTGACCGAACTTGGCGGCGGGCGCACTGTCCTCGCAATGGTCGCGGCCAGTCAGGCGCCTGGCGGCGTCGTGTTGTTGTCGGAAGGTGCGTTCCACGCGCTCGGTATCGCGCCCGGCGTGGGCGTTCGTGTACGCGCCGCCCTGCCGAGCCCGCAGGACCAGACCGCGCTTCGCGCTGGCGCTCCGGCTTCGGCGCGCATCGACGCGCCCGAGGTTCTGCTCAAGGCGTTGCGCAAGCGCGTACCGCAAGCGATGGCGTCTGCACCCGTGCACCTCCCGCCGAAGCGCGACCAGTCTCAACCGCAGGTGGATGAGGTCGCGCCTGCGCCGGTGGCACCGCGCGCCGTCGGCCGATCGCCACTTCGGGCAAGTGCAACCAATCCAACCCCTCGCGATCCGGTACCGTCGACACGTGCGGCGCGGGCGGCGCCGCGTGCGGCGGCCCCGGTGCTGCGCTCCGGCTACATCGTGCAGGTCGCGGCGCTCTCGGCCGCCGCACGTGCCAACCAGCTCGCCCGGACGCTGGGCGGGCGGGTCGTCGGCGGTGGTGGGCTGTACCGCGTGCAGCTTGGGCCTTACGGCGATCTCGCATCGGCCAATCGCGCGCGTGACGGCGCGGCGCGGCGCGGCTATCGCGACGCGCGTGTCGCGCACACCGACTAGACTTCCAGCGTAACAGGACCGTCCCATGAAGAAACTGATCGCCGCTTCCGTCATCGCGCTCGTCGCGGTGCAGCCCGTCCTTGCCGCCGCGCCGGTGTTCGATACGCCCGCCCCGGTTGCGTATATGGAAGATATGTCGTCCGGCTCGATCCTGTACCAGAAGGATGCCGATCGCCGCATGCCGCCGGCGTCGCTCGCCAAGATGATGACGGTCTATGTCGCGTTCAGCCTCGTGAAGAGCGGCGACCTCAAGCTCGACCAGATGATCGAGATGCAGCCCGAAACGTGGCGCAAATGGCATTCGCAAGGCTCGACCATGTTCCTGTCATCGGGCGAAAAGGTCAGCGTGGCCGATCTGCTGTACGGTATCGTAACGCTGTCGGGCAACGATGCCTGTGTCGTGCTGGCGGAGGGCATCTCGGGTTCGGAACCGGCGTTCGTCGAGCGGATGAACCGTGAGGCGGCGAAGATCGGCCTCAAGAACAGCCACTTCGGTACGTCGAACGGTTGGCCCGATGGCGGCGTGACCTACGTCACCGCGCGCGACCTCGCGACGTTGGCCAAGGCGACGATCACCAATTTCCCCGACCTCTATAAACGCTTCTACTCGCGGCCCGATTTCACCTGGGGCAAGACGCTGGGCGCGGGCGCCGCGATCAAGCAGGATAACCGCGATCCGCTGCTCGGCCGCGTCGCCGGCGCCGATGGCCTGAAGACCGGTCATACCGAGGAGGCGGGCTACGGCTTCACCGGCTCGGCGATCCAGAACGGGCGCCGTCTCGTCATGGTATTGGCCGGGCTCGGCACTTACGGCCAGCGCGCGGACGAATCGGTCAAGTTCATGAACTGGGGCTTCCGCACATGGCAGGCCAAACCGATCGTCGCGAAGGGCAAGAAGGTCGAGACCGCCGAGGTGCAGGGCGGCAGCACCAATCACGTCGATCTGGTCGCCGGCTCGAACCTGACCGCGACTTTGCCGGCGGGCGTCGGCTCGGAAATATCGCTGAAGGTTTCCTATGACGGTCCGATCAAGGCGCCGATCAAGGCCGGTCAGCACATCGCCGATCTGATCGTCACCGCGCCCGATATGCCTGCACAGAAGCTGCCGCTGGTCGCCGCAACCGACGTGGCCGAGGCGGGTTTCTTCGGTCGGGTCTGGGCCGGGCTGATGGGCCTGTTCGGCGCCTGACACCATGAGCACATGCGGACGCTTCATCTCGCTCGAAGGCGGGGAGGGCGCTGGCAAGTCAACGCAGGCACGATTGATCGCCGAGGAGCTGCGCGCGCGCGGCCTGGAGGTGGTCGTCACCCGTGAACCCGGCGGCAGCGAGGGCGCGGAGGCTATCCGCGCGCTGCTGCTGCAGGGCGCGCAGGGTCGATGGAGCGTACGCAGCGAAGCCTTGCTCTTCGCCGCGGCGCGCGCCGATCATATCGAGAAGACCATTGCCCCCGCGATCCGCTCCGGCGCGTGGGTCATCTGTGACCGGTATCTCGACAGCAGCCGCGCCTATCAGGGGCTGGCCGGCGGTATCGACGATGCCGAAATCCTCGCGCTACACGCGTTCGGCGCCGGCGGACTGCTGCCTGATCGTACCTTCGTCCTTGAGGTGCCAGTGGAACAGGGCCGCGCCCGTGCGGAAAGTCGCGATGGTGCCGCGGCTGATCGCTTCGCCGCACGGGGAGACAAATTCCACGCCGATGTCGCCGCTGCTTTCCGGCGGTTCGCAGCTAACGACCCGGAGCGCTTCCGGATTGTCGACGCCGTAGCCAGCCCGCAAAGCATCACACAAGCGTTGCTGGATGGCCTTGCCGACCTTTTGCCTGCCCTAGCATGACGTCAGCCTTACCGATCGGCAACGATTCCGCACACGCTGTGTTCGCGGCCGCGATGGCGAGCGGTTCACTGCATCATGCATGGCTGTTCGCCGGTCCGGAAGGGACTGGAAAGGCGCGTTTCGCCCGCGCCGCGGCGCTGCGCCTGCTGGCCGAGGCGGCGGCGCCGGGCATGCTGCCCCCCGGCTTCGACATACCGGAAAGCAACCAAACACGCCGGCTGATCGAGGCTGGCTCCCATCCTGACTATCGCGAAATCAAACGCTTACCGAAGGAATCCGATAAGACGGGTCAGGAGTTGGCACGCAGTATCACCATCGCGCAGGTGCGCGGATTACTGCCGATGTTCGCGATGAAACCGTCGCTCTCACCCCGTCGGGTTGTCCTGATCGACGCTATCGACGATGTCGAGCGACCTGGCGCATCTAACGCGCTGCTCAAGAGCCTTGAGGAGCCGCCGGCGGGAACCATCTTTATCCTTATCAGCCATGCGCCAGGCCGCCTGCTGCCGACGATCCGCTCCCGGTGCCGCACGCTGCGCTTCGATCCGCTCGGGAGCGAGGATATGCGCGCGGTCATCCAGGCAAACCTCGGGCAGGCTACGGATGCCGAAGTCGCGGCGTTGGTGCGGGCGGGGGCCGGATCGCCGGGGCGAGCGCTTGGGTTCGCCGGCCTTGACTTAGCTGCGCTGGATGATGCGCTCGCCGCGATCGCGCGCGATGGCGACCGCAGCAACGCACGGCGGGTGAAGTTGTCCAAGGCGCTCGCTCCGAAAGCCGCACAGCCCCGCTACGAGGCGTTTCTAGATCGCGCACCCGCTTTCATTGCGGAGATGGCGCGTGGCCAGCATGGCGAGCGCCTGCGCGTCGCGCTCGACAGCTACGACGCGGCACGTGCCTTATCGACGACGGCACGCGCACTGTCGCTAGACGCACAGGGCACGGTGTATGAAATGGCCGGCCTCGTTGCGAAGCTCGCCGTGCCGGCCTAGAGGATCGGCATGGCCGAACCCTATTACATCACCACCGCAATCAGCTACCCCAACGGCAAGCCGCACATCGGCCACGCCTATGAAGCCATTGCCGCCGACGCGATCGCGCGTTTCCATCGGCAGGCCGGCCGTGACGTCCGCTTCCAGACCGGCACCGATGAACACGGCCTCAAAATGGTGCAAACCGCCCGCGACAAGGGAGTCGAGGTACGCGCGCTTGCAGATGAGATGTCCGGCCTTTTCAGGTCCATGTGCGACAGCCTTGATATCTCGTATGATCGCTTCATTCGCACGACTGAACCGGACCATCACCGCGCCAGCCAGGCGATCTGGCAAGCGATGGCGGACGCCGGTGATCTGTACCTAAGCCGTTACGAAGGCTGGTACTCGGTTCGCGACGAGGCATTCTACGATGAAAAGGAACTGATCGACGGGGACGGGGGCACGAAGCTGTCGCCGCAAGGCACGCCTGTCACCTGGACGGCGGAGGAGAGCTGGTTTTTTCGCCTTTCAAAGTACCAGCAGCCTTTACTCGACCACTATGCCGCGCATCCAGACTTCATCCGCCCTGACAGCCGTCGCAACGAGGTGCTGCGCTTCGTGGAAGGCGGCCTTGCCGACCTGTCGATTTCCCGCACCAGCTTCGATTGGGGCGTCAAGGTGCCGGGCAGCGATGGTCACGTCATGTATGTCTGGGTCGATGCGCTGACCAACTATCTCACCGGCGCGGGCTATCCCGATGACGGGCAGACACTTGCGCGATTTTGGCCAGCCGATCTCCACCTTATCGGCAAGGATATCGTGCGATTTCATGCTGTTTATTGGCCGGCGTTCCTGATGAGTGCGAAGCTTGCGCTTCCGAAGATGGTATTCGGACACGGCTTTCTGCTTAACCGTGGTGAGAAGATGTCGAAGTCGCTCGGCAACGTCACCGATCCGGCCGACCTGATCGCCCTCTTCGGGGTCGATGCCGTGCGCTATTTCCTGTTGCGCGAGGTCAGCTTCGGTCAGGACGGCAGCTATTCGGCCGATGCGATCGTCACGCGCATCAACGCCGATCTCGCCAATGGCTTCGGCAATCTCGCCCAGCGCACCCTGTCGCAGATTTTCAAAAACTGCGATGCCGCGCTGCCGGCAATCCACGGCGATGATCCCGCGGACGAGGCGCTCTTGGAGGTTGTCGGCAAAGCCGTGCAACAGGCGATCCCTGCGGCGTTCGGCGATCTTGCGTTGTCGCACGCCACGGAACACTGGATGCAGGCGGTATACGCCTGCAACGCCTATATTGACGAACAGGCGCCCTGGAAGCTCCGCAAGACCGATCCCGCGCGGATGGAGACGGTGCTGGCGACGCTCTACATCTGCATCGCGCAGCTTGCAGTCGCTATCCAGCCGATCATCCCGCGCAGCGCCGCGACCTTGCTCGACCGCATGGGTATTGCCGCAAACCTGCGGGATTTCGTCGCAATCGGAACACCTTGGTACGCAGAGCTTGCCAAGAGCGGCTTCCGCCTGGAGCAGCCGGTCGGACTGTTTCCGCGATTGGAAGTCCCGGTAGAAGACGTAGGCGAGGGCGCTGCTTGATGTTCGCCGACAGCCATTGTCATCTCGATTACAAGGGATTGGGTGAGCGCCAGCAGGAGGTGCTTGCCCGCGCCCGTGCCACAGGTGTCGAGGTGATGCTGAACATCGCAACGCGGGAAAGCGAATGGGATCAGGTACTCGGCACCGCCGAGCGTGAGCCGGACGTCTGGGCAACGGTCGGCATTCACCCGCACGAAGCCGATCAGCACCCCGACGTCGGCACAGCGCGCCTGATCGAGCGTGCGCAGCATCCACGGGTTGTCGGCATCGGCGAAACCGGCCTCGATTATTATTACGACAAGAGTGACCGCGAACGTCAGCAGGCAAGTTTTCGTGCGCATATCGCCGCGGCGCGGGAAACGCAGTTGCCAATCGTCGTACACACCCGCGAGGCCGAGGATGATACTGCGGCGATCCTGCGTGAGGAGATGGAGCAGGGGGCGTTCCCCGGCGTGATCCACTGTTTCACCGCAAGCGACGCCTTTGCCGATATTGCGCTGGACCTCGGTTTCTATATTTCGATTTCGGGTATCGTGACGTTCAAGAACGCGCAGGCGTTGCAGGCGACAGCGAAGCGCCTGCCGATCGAGCGGTTGCTGATTGAGACCGACGCGCCGTTCCTCGCGCCCGTGCCGCATCGGGGTAAGGTGGGGGAACCCGCATTCGTTGCCGACACGGGCGCGTTTCTGGCTGGGTTGCGGCAGGATAGTCTCGCCGCGCTGGCGGCGGCAACCGCCAGCAATTTTTACACGTTGTTCAACAAAGTACGCATATGAAGGTGCGGGTTCTCGGATCGGGCACGTCGTCCGGTGTGCCACGGATCGGCAACGACTGGGGCGCATGCAATCCGGCTGATCCGCGCAACGCCCGCACGCGCGCGTCAATCTTGGTAGAAACTGAAACCACGCGCATCCTTGTCGACACCGGGCCGGACATGCGAGCGCAGCTGCTGGCAGCGCGGGTCGGCACGGTAGACGCGGTGATCTGGACGCACGACCATGCCGATCACACGCACGGCATCGACGATTTGCGACAGGTGTATCACGAACTCGGCCACCCGGTGCGGGGCTTCGCGCGACCTTGGACAGCCACCACTCTGACCACGCGCTTCCCCTATGTCTTCGCCGGCGCGGGCGGCTATCCACCGACCGCCACGATGGAACATCTGGCTGATACCCTCATCGTGGGAGACATCACGATCGGTGTTGTCGATCAGCCGCATGGCGCGATTACCTCCGCCGGATTGCGCTTCGAAGCCGATGCCAGGAGCCTCGGCTATGCGACCGATATCAAGGCAATGACGGAAGATGCAGAGCGGCTTTACAGCAAGCTCGACGTCTGGATCGTTGATGCCCTGCGGGAGCGCGTTCACCCGTCTCATGCCGAGCTTGCGACGACGTTGGGCTGGATCGCGACACTGAAGCCACGACGCGCGGTGCTCACGCATATGGATCAGTCGTTAGATTATGCGACGCTCGCCGGGCGGCTGCCGCGTGGGGTGGAACCGGGGTATGACGGGCTGGAGATCACGCTGTGACGGGCGACGTGCTGCTTTACGTGGTCATGCTGATGCTGCCGGTCGCTGCGTTGATCTCGCGAAGACTACCGGTCGGTGAGGTGGTGAAAATGGCGCTCGCATGGCTGGCGATCTTTGCGTTGCTGTATCTGGCGATCGCGGCATGGCAGCAAGCGACAGGCACGGGTACCGCAGCAAGAGAGCAGCCGCGGTACACCGGCAATTTAACATAATACATATTATCGAACTGGCGAACTAGGAAGGTTGGATGATGATCGAGCGACTGCTAACCATCATGGCTCGCCTGCGCGACCCTGCGCTCGGTTGTGAATGGGACCGCGCGCAGACCTTCGCCTCGATAGCGCCGTACACGATCGAGGAAGCTTACGAAGTCGCCGACGCATGTGAGCGCGGCGATATGGCGGAGTTGCGCGATGAGCTTGGAGATCTGTTGCTCCAGGTCGTGTTCCATAGCCGCATGGCCGAAGAAGCCGGGCATTTCGCATTTGCCGATGTCGTCACGTCGATCAGCGATAAGATGGAACGGCGTCACCCTCATATCTTCGGCGATGCGGCGAATGGCGGCGATCACCTTTGGGAACAGATCAAGGCTGACGAGCGCGCTGCCAAGGCGTCGTCAGGCGCGCTCGATGGCGTGGCGATCGGCCTGCCCGCGCTGCTCCGCGCGGAAAAGTTGCAAAAGCGCGCGGCGCGGGTCGGCTTCGACTGGCCTGATGCAAGCGGCCCGCGTGCAAAGATCGACGAAGAGCTGTCCGAAGTGGCCCGCGCAACAACGCACACCGAACGCGCGGAAGAGATCGGCGATCTCCTGTTTGCAGTGGTTAACTGGGCAAAGCACCTCGGCGTCGATGCGGAAGCCGCCCTGCGCGCTGGGAACGCGAAGTTCGAGCGACGCTTTCGCACAATGGAAGCACTCGACCCCGCGATGGCATCACGAGATCTCGACGCGCAGGAGGAACTGTGGCGTCAAGCCAAGTCCGCTGAAAAGCAAGACCAAGCTTGATCGACGTACGCCGTTCCGTCTCAGCTTCGCGTCAGAAAGCGTTCGTAGTCGCTAGGTGACATTCTGACATCGTACACCGCGTGGTCGCTATCCACATCCTGACCAAGCACTTCGCCGTGCGCGTGCAGCCACGCCGCGCCAGCGCCATCGGCAGCGTCGAGCGTGATCGAGTAACGGCGATGGCCCTGCGTCAGCAGTGCACCAATCGTTGCGACGAGCGTATCGACCCCTTCCCCGCTTAACGCGGAAATCGCCACCACATCATCACGCCGCGAAGCCTCCGCAAGCATATCGTCATGTGCCTCGCTTTCGAGCAGATCGAGCTTGTTCCATGCCTCAATCCGCGGCGTGGTGTCCGCTACACCTAAATCACGCAAAACCTCCTCGACGTCGGCTCGCTGCGCCTGCGTGTCGGGGTGGGCGATGTCGCGAACGTGAATGAGCAGATCGGCCGACACGACCTCTTCGAGCGTCGCCTTGAAGGCGGCAACGAGCTGGGTGGGCAGTTCCGAAACGAACCCAACGGTGTCCGACAGGATTGCCTTGTCGATCCCGGGCAGGGAAATCTGCCGCAAGGTCGGATCAAGGGTGGCGAACAACAGATCCTCCGCCATGACATGCGCACCGGTGAGCCGATTGAACAGTGTCGACTTTCCGGCATTGGTATAGCCGACCAGCGCGATCACGGGCCACGGGGCGCGCTGGCGCCGTTCACGGTGTAGACCGCGGGTGCGGCTGACGGACTCAAGTTCCTTGCGGAGCCGCGCCATACGGTCACGGATCAGGCGGCGATCCGCTTCGATCTGGGTTTCGCCCGGACCGCCCAGGAAGCCGAAACCGCCACGTTGCCGCTCCAGGTGGGTCCAGCTACGCACCAGCCGGCCAGCCTGATAATCGAGATGAGCAAGTTCAACCTGCAACCGACCCTCGGCCGTTGCTGCACGTTCGCCGAAGATCTCCAGGATCAATCCGGTGCGGTCGATCACCTTGGCTTCGAGCGCCGTTTCCAGGTTGCGTTGCTGAACCGGCGTGAGCGCGGCATCGAAGACAACCAGGCCCGCTTCCTCCATACGCACCGACGCAGCGAGCTGTTCGACCTGCCCGCTACCAATCAGTGTCGCCGGTTTAGGCGCGCGCACCCGCAGCGGCACCTTTTCCACTACCGTCACGCCAATTGCGGCGGCAAGTCCGGAGGTCTCTTCCAGCCGCGCCTCGGCATCCCGTGCCGAGGCGCCATGATCCGGATACACGACGATTGCGCGCGCACCGCGGGCAAATTCATCACGGTCGCGCTCGAAACCTGTCGTCAACGTCTTGCTCTCATTCTTCGTCAATATCCGCCTGTTCGTCGGCGAGGTTCAAGGGATGCGCCGGCTGGATAGTGGACACCGCATGTTTGTAGACAAGCTGGGACATGCCATCACGCTGAAGCAACATGCAGAACAGATCGAACGCCGCGATATGTCCCTGCAACATCACGCCGTTGACCAGGAACATGGTCACGTTGTCGTTCGATTTTCGCACTGCGTTCAGGAAGATTTCTTGCAACAACGGCGCCTTACGCTGCGCTTCTCCCACGGCGTTGATGATCGCGGCGATATCGACCGCGCTCGACGGCATGATCGTGGAGATAGCGTGCTTGTAGATCAACTGGGATTGACCATCACGACGCAACAGCACGGAGAAATTGTCGAACCACGTCACGATGCCTTGCAGCTTGACGCCCTTGACGAGAAACATCGTCACCGGCGTCTTGGAGCGGCGGAGCGCGTTGAGGAAAAGGTCCTGGAGGGAAGCTTGTTTGTCGGCCATCGGTCGATCCTTTGTTCTTGGCGGGTTTTTTCCCGCAGCGCGCCATTTACGGCGTCGGTTGTGCGATTGTCGCGGCGCTAATCTAGGTACGATTGGCGATTTCGTCCACTATTCGTCGCGACCTTCCGTGATACCGAGCAACTTCAATTTGCGGTGCAATGCGGAACGCTCCATGCCGATGAAGTTCGCGGTGCGCGAGATGTTACCCGAGAACCGCTTGATCTGCACCCGGAGATACTCACGCTCGAACGTCTCCCGAGCCTCTCGCAGCGGTGAGCCCATGATCGCCGTTCCGCCGCTGCCCAATTCGCCGGGGTCGCCCAGCACCTCGCTCGGCAGCATGTCGAGATCGATACGACCGATCCGATCGCCTGGTGCCATGATGATGACACGTTCGACGATGTTGCGGAGTTGCCGGACGTTGCCGGGCCACTCGTAGGATTGCAGCGCGACCATCGCATCCGGCGCGATCTCCGGCGTCGGCACCCGCCGGTCTGCGGCGTAATGTGCGACGAAGTGGGAGATCAACGCCGGGATGTCCTCGCGGCGTTCGGCCAGCGCCGGGATCTGTACCGGCACGACGTTGAGCCGGTAGTAGAGATCCTCGCGAAAACGCCCTTCGGATATCTCATGGGCGAGATCGCGCGCCGTTGCCGACACGACCCGGACATCGACCTTGACGATGCGCGTGCCGCCGACGCGCGTGAAGCTCTGGTCCGTCAGCACGCGGAGTATGCGCGCCTGTGTGGCGATCGGCATGTCGGCGATCTCGTCGAGGAACAACGTCCCGCCATGCGCTTGTTCCAGCAGGCCGGAACGGACGAGATCACCCCCCTCCTCCACGCCGAACAATTCCTCATCGACCCGCTCGGGCGTCATGCGCGCGGCGTTGACGATGACGAAGGGTGCATCGACACGCTGGCTCCAGCCGTGGAGCAACCGCGCGGCGATCTCCTTGCCGACACCCGCCGCGCCCATCACCAACACGCGGCTGCCGGTCGCGGCGACCCGCTTGAGCGTCGCGCGGACCGCATTGATCGCGGCAGAGTTGCCGGTAAGGTCGGCATCCCGGGCGGCCACGGCGCGAAGCGAAGCGACCTCCCGGCGCAAGCGCTCGGTTTCGGTCGCGCGCGCAACCATCAGCAACAGCCGCTCGGCTTCGAAAGGTTTCTCGATGAAGTCGGCCGCACCCCGGCGGATCGCAGCGACCGCAGTGTCGAGATTGCCATGGCCGGAGATCATCAACACCGGGATGGTAGAGTCGCGACGCTTGATCTCGTCGAGCAGATCCAGCCCGTCTAGCCGCGAACCGTGCAACCACACGTCGAGCAACACCAGCGAGGGACGACGCATCGAGATCGCCTCCAGCGCTCCGTCGCTGTTCGCGGCACTACGGGTGCCGTAGCCCTCGTCTTCCAGCACGCCCGCCACCAGATCGCGGATGTCATGCTCGTCGTCGACGATGAGGATATCGAGTGCCATGTTCTATGTCCGGTTCTGAGAAAGTTCGGGCGCATGCTGGTCGGTCACGGGCGCGTTCCCCTGATCGAGAGCGGCGAGCGCACTGGTGTCGAAGCGAATGGCTACGCACGTGCCGCCACCGGGATTGTCGGTGAAGGTGATCGTGCCGAAATGCTCCTCGACGATCTTGGTAACAATCGCGAGCCCAAGGCCGGTGCCGCGCGCGCGCGTCGTGACATAGGGTTCGACGATGCGGTCGCGGTTCGCCGGCAGACCGACGCCAGTGTCGCGCACGACGATCGTGGCCGACACGCTATCGTTCGAAAGCGTCATCGAGACTGCACCCTCAGTGGATTCTCCCTTCGCTTCGATCGCTTCGACCGCGTTCTTGACGATATTGGTCAGCGCCTGGCTGATCTGGCGCCGGTCACATATCAACGCCGGACCGGGTTCGTCATACTGAAGCACGAAGCGGATCTGCGGATGTGCGACTTCGTGCAGGAACAAGGTCTGTCGCGCGAGGTCGAGCAGGGACTCGCGGCGGAACATCGGCTTCGGCATGCGCGCGAACGACGAAAACTCATCGACCATCCGCCGCAGATCACCGACCTGGCGAACGATCGTATCGGTCAGCCGCGCGAATGTACCGTCGTCGGCGACGATCTGCTTACCATAGCGGCGCTGGAGCCGCTCGGCGGCGAGCTGAATCGGGGTCAGCGGGTTCTTGATCTCGTGTGCGATCCGCCGGGCGACATCCGACCATGCAGCCCGCCGCTGGTCCAGCAATTGCCCGGTGATATCATCAAACGTCAGGATCGGGCCTTCGGCGGCGCGGGTGATCTTCACTGCCAGGGTCTTGGCCTCACCGCCGGCGTCGACCTCGACGATCGCTTCACGGTCCTCGCTGGCGATCAGCGCACCCAGTTCTGGCGCTATCAACGAAAGCTGCCGACCGACCGGGTTACCGTCACCGGTCTTCAGCAAAGTTGCAGCCGATCGGTTGATCAATCGGATCATCCCGTCACGCCCGATCGAAATAACCCCGGCGGTGACACCAGACAGCACCGCCTCGATCAGCGCGCGGCGGCTTTCAAGCGCGCTGGTTTGCTCCTGCAGACGGCTGGTCATCTGGTTGAACGCGTTGGAAAGCGTGCCGACTTCATCGCGCTCCTCGCGTTCCGGAACGCGCGCGGTAAGGTCGCCATCCGCGATCAGGCGGGCGGCGCCGACCAGTTCGTCGATCGGGCGCACCAGTCGATCGGCCACGGCCAGCGCGATCCACACCGCGACGCCCACGATCAGCAAGGCGACAGCGAACAGGGCTGCGTTGAACAGGAGCTGCAGCTTGCGCGCCCGTGACTGAATGTCACGATAGTCCTTCAACACATCCTCGGCAGCGACGTGCTGCCGGTTGAGAAATTCGGCATTGGCTACCGTGCCGACGTAAAGATACAGGTCATCTGACCCCGGCAGCGGTGTGATGACCCACACCATGTCCTTGGCGAGATCAGCATAGGCGCGGTGCTGCCGCTTTACGATCTCAAGGATCGCGCGGTCGGCACGCCGGCTGAGCACAGACAGATCGGGTATCGCAACCACGGAGATCGGCTCGATGGACCCATTAGGCATCGCGCGAAATACCGCTGCCTGACTGAGGCTGCGCGTATATGCCTGGGTCAGAAGGAAGGTCGGGAAACTACGGGAATCGATCGGGATCTGTGCCGATTGACCAGCGATGTCGGCCGCCATCGCACGACCTTCATCCGACCAGCGCGTGATGATCTGACGCTGCGAATCTCGGACCATGTTCATGGATGCTTCGAACGAACTGCGCGCGCGGTCCGACACCCAGAATTCTATGCCTGATTGGAACATGAAGGATGCCGCAATCACCGTCAGAACGATGGGAATGCTGGCGAGCAGCGAAAAGATCGCGACCAACCGGACGTGAAGCTGTCCCCCGCCGGCGACGGCAGACCGTTGCGCGCGATGGCGGGCGATCCGCCGTCCGAACAGGATAATGACCGCGACAAGCGGCAGCAGATTCGCGAGCAATAAAAATGCGCTGAGCGCCGGCGGCACCATGCGTTCGGCAACCGCATGTGAGCGGACGACCAAATATGTCGCCAGCGCGATGGCCACCGTCGTGCCCAGCGCGGCAACCTCAACCGCGGCAGTCGGCCCTGGAACACGAAGCCTATGCCGGCTTGAACTTGGTTCGACGCGCGTCACCATCGTGTTAAAGGTACAACGTTACCGTTGCAAAGAAAACACACTAAACGTTCATGTCAGCCGGTCACCGGCTCGGCTCGCCGTCGCTGCACTAGCCGATGCCAAGTGTATCAAGCCGCTTGCGCAGAGTATTGCGATTGATCCCCAACGCGCGTGCCGCCCGCAACTGGTTGTTGCCATGCCGTTCCAGCAGCGCCTCAATCAGAGGTCGTTCCACTTCACCGATGATGCGGTCGTACAGCGAACCGTCATCGAGTGCGGCAGGCTCCTCGACGGCGAGACGTTCGAGTCGTGCGCGGATCGCGGCGGCGATACCGGGATCAACCTCTTCGGGCGTGATCGCCGAATAGGCGCCGCCGAGCAGTACGCGCACCTCTCCCGAGCCGATCATGTCATCACGGCTCAGCACTGCCATGCGGCGCATCATGTTCTCGAGTTCCCGAACGTTGCCGGGCCAATCGTGACTCTCCAGCACGGCTACTGCGTGCGGGTCGAGTTGCTTACGCGGCAAACCGCTTTCGGCAGCGCGATCGAGGAAGTGGCGGGCCAGCAAGGCAATGTCCTGCCGCCGGGCACGCAACGCGGGCAAAGTCACCGGAACGACGTTGAGCCGGTAGAATAGATCTTCGCGGAACTGCCCGTTCGCCACGAGTTGCGACAGATCACGATTGGTCGCCGCCACGATCCGAACGTCGGCGCGGATCGTGCGCGCGCCGCCGACCGTGGTGAACTCGCCGGACTGCAGCACGCGCAACAAGCGGGTCTGCGCCTCCATCGGCATGTCACCGATCTCATCCAGGAACAACGTCCCGCCCGCCGCCTGCTCGAACCTTCCGGCCGAACGCGCCTGTGCACCAGTAAACGCACCGCGTTCATGTCCGAACAGTTCCGCCTCGATCAGTTCGCGCGGGATCGCGGCCATGTTGATCGCGATGAACGGCGATCGGCGGCGGGGCCCGAGATCATGGATCGCACGGGCGACGAGTTCCTTGCCAGTGCCGGACTCTCCTGACACCAGGACGGTAAGATCGTTGGAGACCACGCGGGCGATGACACGATAGACATCCTGCATCGCCGGGGAACGGCCGATCAGCGGCAACGCGCGATCTTCCTCACCGATCGGCTCGATCACGCCGCCGGAACCCCGCGCGAGCGCGCTTTGAACGGCAGCCGCGAGCGTATCAATATCGAACGGTTTGGGCAGATAGTCGAACGCACCAACCTCGGTGGAGCGCACGGCCGTCGTCAATGTGTTCTGCGCGGACAGCACGATCACCGGCAGGCCGGGATGTTCGACCAGCAAGCGCTCTACCATATCGAGGCCGTTGCCGTCGGGTAGCACCACGTCCGTGATAAGGACGTCGGGCATGCCGGACGCCATCCGCATCTCCATCTCCGCGAGCGTGGCGGCGGTGGTCAGGCGGTGGCCGTCGCGTTGGAGTGCATGGACGACAACCGTGCGGATCGCGTTGTCATCATCGACGACGAGGATGTTGCCGGCTCTGGTCACGCGGAACCTCTGGGAAGCAGGATACGAAAAACGGTGGAGAGCGGCGACCCCTCGCGTGCATATTGGACGATGCCGCCCATGTCGCGCACCAGCTTGTCAACCAGAGACAGGCCAAGCCCCTGCCCCTCCGGCTTTCCGGAGATGAACGGGTCGAAAAGGTGATCGGCAATTTCCTCCGGCGCGCCCGGGCCATTGTCGATCACGCATACCTCGATCGGTAGCGGCCGGCGTGGGCGGCCCGGTGACGGACTGACTGCCATTCCATGTCGATAGGCGGTGGACAGCAGAATGCGGGGATTTGTGACTGCGGTCAGCGCCTCGCAGCCGTTCTTGAGGAGGTTCAGCACAACTTGCAGCAGTGCGTCGGGATCGACCAGCACCGGCGGCAGCGACGGATCGAACCGTTCCTCGATCGTGACATCGCGACCGAACCCCGCGAGCGCCACGCGTCGGGCATGGTCGAGCAGTGGGTAGATGTTGGACGGCTCAATGTTAAGCGGTCGCGTGTCGGTAAAGTCCTGCATCCGATCGATTAGCGCGGCGATGCGATCGACCTCGGTGGTGATAAGCGTCGTCAACTGATTGTCGGTTCTTGGCCCCGCCAGCAATTGCGCGGCGCCCCGTATGCCCGACAAGGGATTCTTGATCTCGTGCGCGAGCATCGCCGCGGCGCCGATTGCGGCGCGGGCGGCAGACGCGCGATCCGACGAATGCCCCAACCGTCGCGACCCGGCGACGTGATGCAAAGTGATGGTTCGCCAGCCCGGCCAGTCTGTTACCGCAGCTTCGATGTAATCGAGACGGATTCGGCCGCCGCGCCGCAAGTCGATTTCGGTATCAAAGGCGGCGAACAACCGATCATCGCGGTTATCGGGTGCGCGTGGCGCATCAAGCACACTACCCAGCGTCTGACCGCGCATGAGCCGTTCGGACAGGTTCAGCAACGTCTCGCATTCAGCGTTGGCGTAGGTGATCCGAAACTCAGGATCGACCACGATCACCGCAACGGGAAGCGTTGCGAACAACTCGGCGAAGCTCGGCCCCGCCTCCATCATCATGACGTCATGCCGCCGCGCGGCTCCGATACGGCGCATAGAATTCGGCCAGCATCGCCTTGACCTGATTGGGATCGGCGATCTGGTTGGTCTTGTTGCGGAACTCGGCCGATCCATGCAGCCCACGCGTGTACCAGCCGATGTGCTTGCGCATCATGTTGACGCCGGTCTCGTTGCCATAATGCTCCAGCATCGACTCATAATGCGCTGCAATCAGGCTATATTGCTCGTCCAGCGTAGGATCGGCAACCCGGCGGCCGGAGCGGAACCACTCCATCACCTGACCGAGCAGCCACGGCCGCCCGTACGCTCCACGCCCGATCATGATGCCATCCGCTCCGGACTGATCGAGCGCCGCCTCGGCATCCTCGATCGAACAGATGTCGCCATTGGCGATGACCGGCACGCGCACCGCGTCCTTGACCTTGCGGATGAACGCCCAGTCGGCGCTGCCCTTGTACATCTGGTTGCGGGTGCGGCCGTGCACGGTGATCAGTTTCACCCCGAGATCCTCGGCGATATGGGCGAGTTCCGGCGCGTTGAGACTGGAATGATCCCAACCCATCCGCATCTTCAACGTGACCGGCACCTTCACCGCATCGACCACGCCTCTGACGATCGCGGCAGCGCTGACGAGATCGCGCATCAGCGCCGATCCGGCATCGCCGCTGGTCACCTTGCGCACCGGGCAGCCCATGTTGATGTCGATGATCGCGGCGCCACGGTCCTCCGATAGCTTGGCGGCCTCGCCCATCTCATGGGGCGTACAGCCGACAAGCTGCATCGACACCGGGTCTTCGATCGGATGCCATGCCGCCTTCTGCAACGACTGGCGCGTTTCGCGGATCGCCGCTTGGCTCGCCACCATCTCGGTGACGTTGAGCCCGGAGCCGTAGCGCCGCACGATCGTGCGGAACGGCATGTCGGTCACGCCCGTCATCGGCGCCAGGATCACCGGCTGCGAAATCGTGACGGGGCCGATCTGGATGGGTGCGAGGGTACGCGCGATCACTGTGGGTCTGCCTGAAAAACAGGCAGTCTATATGCGAAGGGCGCCGATGCGGCAAGGTTGGCAGTCGCGGCGGCTTGGGCTAGGCGCTGGCATCATGTCGTCACCCAAAACATACGCGATCATCGTAGCCGCCGGGCAGGGCCTGCGCAGCGGCAGCGCGCTTCCCAAACAGTTCGCCCCGCTCGCCGGCAAACCGCTGCTCGCGCACAGCCACGCCGCGTTTGCCGCGCATCCCGCCATCGCGGGTGTGCTGGTGGTGATCGGTGCCGGTCAGGAGGCTTTGCTCGCCGAGACTCTCGGTGACGTGCCGTTCGTCATTGGGGGCATGACCCGCCGCGACTCGGTTTGCAACGGCTTGCAGGCGCTCGCCGCCGAAGCGCCAGATCGCGTGCTGATCCATGATGCCGCCCGTCCGTTCCTCTCGGCGGACGTGATCGACCGGCTGCTCGCCGCGCTCGACTCGGATGTCGCTGCGATTCCCGCGCTTGCCGTCGCCGACACGCTGGTGCGCCACGACGGCACGCTCGGCGAGACGGTCTCGCGCGACCACCTTTACCGGGTGCAGACGCCGCAAGCGTTCCGCTTCGCCGAGGTGCTGGCCGCACACCGCGACTGGCCCGAGCATGCGGAAGCGACCGACGACGCGCAGATGGTCCCGCGATCCGGCTATAATGTCTCCATCGTCCAAGGCGACCCGATGCTCGAGAAGATCACCCACCCGTCCGATTTCGCCGCCGCCGAAGCGCGCCATGCCGCCACCCTGCGCGTGCGTACCGCCACCGGCTATGACGTTCATCGCCTCGTCGAGGGCGAGGAGCTGTGGCTGGGCGGGTTGTTGATCCCGCACGACAAGGGGCTTTCGGGCCATAGCGATGCCGACGTCGCGCTCCACGCGGTCACCGACGCGTTGCTGGGTACGATCGCGGATGGCGATATCGGCATGCACTTCCCGCCGAGCGATCCGCAGTGGCGTGGCGCGAACTCGGCGCAGTTCCTCCAGCATGCCGCCACGCTGATCGCGCGCCGCGGTGGGATCATCGACTTCATCGACCTTACCATCATCTGCGAGGCCCCCAAGATCGGCCCCCACCGCGAGGGTATGCGCGCCCGTATCGCCGATCTGCTGCAGGTGGCTCCCGGTCAGATCAGCGTCAAGGCGACCACGACCGAACGGCTCGGCTTCACCGGTCGTGGCGAGGGCATCGCAGCGCAGGCGGTGGCGACGATCAGGATCGCGGCATGATGAGAACCCGGCGTCTTCTCGCGGTCGCCGCTGCCGCGTGCGCACTTGCCTCAAACGCTGTGGCCCAGCCGCTTCGTGCACGCGCTTGCGTGACTGCGCCCGAGGCGGAATCGCTGCTCATCACCGTCATCCCCGATGCGCTGGAGGAGGTGGGCCGCACTTGTGCGACGCAGCTGCCCCCTACCGCGCTGTTGCGCTCGCCCGGGCGGGCGTTTGGCGACAATTACCGCGCGCTTGCCGATGCGAATTGGCCGAATACCAGACGGGCGTTGGCCAAAATCCTGCCGCCCGAAGCAACGCCGATGCTCGATAACGATCTCGCCCGGCTGATGCTGATCTCGCTTGCCGGGCCGATCGTTGCGCAGCAGGTGACGCCGGCCGATTGCGGCCCGGCCAACCGGTTTCTCACCATGATCGCGCCGTTGCCGCCCAAGAACGCGGTCGGTGCGATCGTTGCGGCGATGCAGATCGCGGCAACCGACCGCAAGAACGGCGTCAAGCCAGCCGCCATCCCAATTTGTCCGTTCGGAGCCCAGTGACGATGCTGACCATCCTGCCTGCCGAACTCGTCGCCGCCGCCCAGAAGGCGGTCGATACCAACCTGGCGGCCGGCCGCACGATTTGCGTCGCGGAAAGCTGCACCGGTGGCCTCGTCGCGGCCGCGATTACCGAAATCCCGGGTTCGTCCGCCATGTTCGAACGCGGCTACATCACGTATTCCAACGACGCGAAGGTCGACACGCTCAACGTCAGCCCGGATGTGCTCGATACGTTCGGCGCGGTTTCGATCGCGACTGCGTGGAGCATGGCGCAGGGTGCGCTCGAGGCAAGCGGCGCGGATATCGCCGTGGCGATCACCGGCGTCGCAGGCCCCGATGGCGGCACCGAGAAGAAACCGGTCGGCACTGTCGTCTTCGCGCGCGCCGAGCGAGGGGCAGACCCCCAGCACGTCGTCGCGGATCGTAAGCAGTTCGGCGACATCGGTCGCGGCGGCATCCGCCTTCAGGCGGCGTTATGCGCGCTTGAATTGTTGCTGCCGTCTGCAACAGAGCGGGACGAGGCCCCGTAAAGCAGGGCGGCGCGTTCCTCGAATGCGCCGATCATCTTGCGGAGCGCAACACCGAACACCTGCCCAGCCAACATCTCGAACACGCGATTCTTGAACGCAAAATCGACCGTGAAATCGACCGCGCAACCAGTGCCCTCCGGGCGGAAAACCCAATCGTTACGCAGATATTTCAGCGGTCCGTCGACATAATCGACATGCACCCGGTTTGGCCGTTCCTTATCGATCTTCGAGGTGAACGTCTCGCGCAGGCCCTTGAAGCCGACGATCATGTCGGCAACCATCTGCGTATCGGTGTTCGACCGCACCCGCATCGCGGATACCCACGGCAGGAACTCCGGGTAGCGCGCCACGTCGGCGACGAGGTCGAACATCTGCTCCGGCGTATACGGCAGGCGGCGCGTTTCGTGATGCTTAGGCAAAGTGTGCTACCCCGGCCATCACACCCGCACCATCGCCAGCTTTGCCTCCCGCGCGGCACGCAGGCGGGCAAAGTCATCGCCAGCGTGATAGCTCGACCGCGTCAACGGCGAGGATGCGACCAGCAGGAAGCCCTTCGCGCGTGCGATCTGCGCATAGGCGTCGAACGCCTTGGGGGTCACGAAATCGATCACCTTGGCATGGCGCGGCGTCGGCTGGAGATACTGCCCCATCGTCAGAAAATCGATGTCGGCGGAGCGCATGTCGTCCATCACCTGATGCACCTCCAGCCGCTCCTCACCCAGCCCGAGCATGACCCCGGACTTGGTAAAGATCGACGGGTCGTGCCGCTTCACGCTCTCCAGCAGTCGCAGCGACGCGTAGTAGCGCGCACCGGGGCGGATTGTCGGATAAAGGCGCGGCACCGTTTCCAGGTTGTGGTTGTACACGTCCGGCCGCGCGGTCACGATCGACTCAACCGCAGCCTGCGTCTTATTGCGGAAATCAGGTGTCAGGATCTCGATCGTTGTCGTCGGCGTGGTGCGGCGTAGCGCCTCGATCACCTTCACGAATTGCGACGCGCCGCCATCCGGCAGATCGTCACGATCGACGGAGGTGATAACGATATGTTCCAGCCCAAGTTCGGCGGCGGCATCGGCGGTGTGTTGCGGCTCCAGCTTGTCGACCGCGCGCGGCATGCCGGTCTTCACGTTGCAGAACGCGCAGGCCCGCGTGCAGGTGTCGCCCAAGATCATCACCGTGGCGTGCTTCTTGGTCCAGCACTCGCCGATGTTCGGGCAAGCCGCTTCCTCACACACCGTATTGAGGCCGAGCCGCCGCATCAGCCCCTTGGTTTCGTTATACACCGCACCCATCGGTGCCTTCACCCGAATCCAGTCCGGTTTGCGCTGTCGTCCTTCGGGGCGCGGCTCGGCAGGCGTCAGGGCAGGATGGGCGATCGGCGTAATGTCGTTCATGTGGGTCAAATAGCGATCAAGGCGGCTCCCCACAACTGCCGGGCGCATCATCGCGCTTGCGCTTGTCGGAAGCGCGGGTTTGCCGTTAGGAACCGCCCATCACTGCGCCTGGAGAGCAAGCATGAGCGGTTTCGACGATCTGATCGACGGGTATCAGCGGTTCCGCGTGGTGGATTGGACACGGCAGCGCGCGCGCTGGGCCGAACTGCGCGAGGGCCAGGCGCCGCGCGTGCTGGTGATCGCCTGTTCGGATAGCCGGGTCGATCCTTCGCAGATTTTCGACACCTCACCCGGTGAGATTTTCGTGGTTCGCAACGTTGCCAATCTTGTCCCGCCATTCGAACACGACGGTTCGCGCCACGGCGTCTCGGCCGCACTGGAATTCGCGGTGACGCAACTCAACGTCACCGATGTGGTGGTGATGGGTCACGGCTCCTGCGGTGGCGTGAAGGCGGCCCTCACCCATGCTTTCGAGGGCAAGGAACCCGGCGAAGGGGGCTTCATCGCACACTGGGTCGACATGCTGGACGAGGCGCGCGACCGGATCGTCGCCCAGCACGGCACCGGCCCGGAGGCAATCCGCGCGCTCGAGCTGGAGACGGTCCGTGTCAGCCTTGCCAACCTGCGCACCTTCCCCTTCATCCCCGAGCGCGAGGCGGCGGGCACGCTAAAGCTGCGCGGCGCCTATTTCGCCATCGCCGACGGGGTGTTGCACGTCATGGATGACGAGGGCACATTCGCCCCCGCCTGAGGATCGCCGCAGGGTAGCGGGTCCGATTGCCGATGATCAGGCCGGGTCGGCCTGCGCCATGCTCGCTTGTGAAACGGTGATGTGGCGCGGCTTGCCTTCACTTTGGGCAATGGCCGGGATCGGCGCCGCGGATAGATCTGCGTTGCCGCGATGCACCCGCACGCCGCCCACACCGCTGTCCGCCATGGCCGGGGGCGCTGTTATCGCAGGGGTGGGTGTGTCATCGCCCATGCTGCGGTGGATCGTCACCGAACCGACCACCTGGATTCCGCCATTCACGGCGCTCGACGGGGCAAAACCGCTGGTGTCGGTCGCGGCTAACAACGGGGTGATGTCGCCAGGCAGACTCTCGCTCCCCGAATAAGTCTGGCGGAACGCCAGCGCATTCTCCATCGCACCGCGCCAGCGGTAGAAGATATGCGCGCCGACCGAGGCGACCTGTTTCATGCTGCCCGCCCACCATGGCGACACGTAATTGGCGTGGTAGAACGTCGCCGAACCGACCGGAGCGTAGACCAACCCGGCCAGTGCGCCCATCGCAACCGCGCGCGCGCGGGCCCAGGCGCGTGACTCGATCGGCCGGTTGAGCGAACCATCGCAGGTGAAGCTGAACTGGCAACCGGTACGGCGGCTCGACCCCTGATATACGACGCCGCAGATGCTGCGCGGAAACGCGCGATCCCGCACACGGTTGAGCACGACCTGCGCAACGGCGCGTTCGCCCTCGTCACCTTCCGATCGCGCCTCGTAATAGACCGCCGCAGTCAGGCAATCGAGCGCGCGGGTGGCATCGTCGGCGGTCTGTGCCTGCGCGAAGAACGCAGGCGCGGCCTGATCCTCGAACGCGGTCGCGTCCTCCTTCATCGAGGCGTGGATCACATCCCCCGGCACGTTAAGCGCGAGCCGCTTGAGCAGATCGGGCGCTCGGACGATCGGCGGGATGTCCATCACCACCTGCATCCGCGGCGCGCGCGTGCAGGATGGCGCGAGCAGGATCGCCGGCAGCATCAGCAGCAGACACGACAACAAGGAAAAGCGGCGCCAGTTCATCCGGCACACGCTTAGCGTGAAAGGTTTAGGCTCCGGTTAAGGACACTCGCCCTTCAGCGCGGCCCGCGCGACTTTCTCAACCTCCGGGTCGAGCACCGGCGGGGTCATGTCCACGTTTGCCTCCAGCGCGTCCGCAATCAGCGTGAGAGCGACAATCCGCGCGGATTTCTTGCGATTACCGTCCACGACGTGCCAAGGCGCCACGCGTGTATCGGTGCGGCAGAACATGTCGTGCATCGCGTCGAGATACGCGTCACGCTTGGCACGGTTGCGATAATCGTCCAGCCCGGTCTTCCAGCGTTTCCAAGGATGGTCGAGCCGGGCCGCGAGCCGCTTGTCCTGCGTTTTCTGGCTGGTGTGGACGAACAGCTTTACGATCGTCGTGCCCGATTCGACCTGCTGCGCCTCGAATGCGTTGATTTCGTCATAACCACGCTTCCAGTCGTCCTTGGAAGCATAACCTTCGACACGTTCGACCAGCACGCGACCATACCAGCTGCGATCGAACACGGCGATGTCGCCATTGGCAGGCAGCCGCTGCCAGAAGCGCCACAGAAAGTGCCGGTCACGTTCCGCTTCGGTCGGTGCCTTGATCGGCCAGACCTCGAAATTGCGCGGGTCCCATTCGCCGGTCAGCCGCTGAATGATGCCGCCCTTGCCCGCCGCGTCCCAGCCCTCGAACAGCACGATCGCGCGCTTGCCGTGGATGATATGCGCGACCTGGATGTGCGCGAGCCGCTTTTGCAGTTTGGTGATGGCGTGCTCGTAATCGCCGGCGAAATCCGCACCGGATTCGTAATCTTTGAGATCGATGGTCATCACCGCTCAATCCCGCCGCGCCGGAACAGTTCCGGCGCGGCGGCCAAAGCGTTACTTCGTGCCCGGACCGTCCAGCTTGATGTGCAATTCCTTCAACTGCTTGGGGCTGGCGAAGTTCGGCGCACCCATCATGAGGTCCTCCGCCTTCTGCGTCATCGGGAAGGTGATGACCTCGCGGATGTTCGGCTCGTCCGCCAGCAGCATGACGATGCGATCGACGCCCGGCGCGGAGCCGCCGTGCGGCGGCGCGCCGCACTTGAACGCGTTGATCATGCCCGCGAAGTTCGTATCGACCTCGGCCTGCGTATAGCCGGCGATCTCGAACGCCTTATACATGATCTCGGGCTTGTGGTTCCGGATCGCGCCCGACGACAGCTCCACCCCGTTGCAGACGATATCGTACTGGTAGGCGAGGATATCGAGCGGGTCCTTGGTTTCCAAAGCCTCCATCTCGCCCTGAGGCATCGAGAACGGGTTGTGGCTGAAGTCGACCTTCTTGAGGTCCTCGTCATATTCGAACATCGGGAAATCAACGATCCAGCAGAACTCGAACCTTTTGTCGTCGATCAGCCCGAGCGTCTCCGCCACGCGGGTGCGGGCGAGGCCGGCGAGCTTGGCGGCCTGAGCCTCCTTGCCGGCGGCGAAGAACATGCCATCATCCGGGCCGAGGCCGAGTGCGTCGGCCATCTCGCTCATCTTCGCCTCGCCGTGGTTCTTGGCGATCGGGCCACCCCATTCGCCGCCCTTTCGGGTGGCGTAGCCAAGCCCGGCAAAACCTTCGCCCTGCGCCCAACTGTTCATATCGTCGAAGAATTTGCGGCTCTTGTCCGCCGTGCCCGGTGCCGGGATCGCCCGCACCACGTCACCCGCTTCCACAATCGACGCAAACCGGCCGAACCCCGAACCGACGAACTGCGCCGACACATCCGAGATCAGGATCGGATTGCGCAGGTCGGGTTTGTCGTTGCCGTACTTGAGCATCGATTCGCGGTACGGAATGCGCTTGAACGGCAGCGGCGAGACGGTGCGCCCCTTGCCCTGCCAGTCTGCGAACTGTTCGAAAACCCCGTGCAGCACCGGCTCGATCGCGGCGAACACGTCGTCCTGCGTGACGAAGCTCATCTCGAAATCGAGCTGGTAGAACTCGCCCGGCGAACGATCGGCGCGGGCATCCTCGTCGCGGAAGCACGGCGCGATCTGGAAATAGCGGTCGAACCCGGCCACCATCAGCAACTGCTTGAACATCTGCGGCGCCTGCGGCAGCGCGTAGAACTTGCCCGGGTGGACCCGGCTCGGCACCAGATAGTCGCGCGCGCCTTCGGGGCTGCTCGCGGTCAGGATCGGCGTCTGGAACTCGGTGAAGCCCTGCCCGATCATGCGCTGGCGCAGCGACGAGATCACCTGCGAACGCAGCAGGATGTTGGCGTGCAGCCGCTCGCGGCGCAGATCGAGGAAGCGATAACGCAGGCGAATGTCCTCGGGATATTCGTTCTCGCTCGCCACCGGCATCGGCAGTTCATGCGCGACCGACTGCACCACCGCGGAGGTGGCGCGCACCTCGATCGCGCCGGTCGGCAGGTTGGGGTTCACCGCCTCGCCCGCACGCGCTACCACGGTGCCGGTGATCGTCACCACGCTCTCGCTACGCAGGCTTTCGATCACATCGAACACCGCGCCGCTCACATCGGTGACGATCTGGGTGATGCCGTAATGGTCGCGTAAGTCGACGAAGACGAGATCGCCGTGGTCGCGCTTCTTGTGGACCCAGCCCGACAGGCGGACTTCCTGGCCGACGTGTTCGGCGCGAAGTTCGGCGCAAGTGTGCGTGCGATAGGCGTGCATGTGCTGTCTCTACGGTCTGCGCCCCGGCCAAGCGGAGCGTTGGGAATATGGTCGCGCACCTCCCTTTACGACACGCCTTTGTCAAGGCGCGCATCCCTCGCTAAGGGGTGAAGATGCATATCCATCCGCTCATTACCGACAGCGCCACGCTCGCCAATCTCTGCACCCGCCTCGCCGAAGCCGACTTCGTCTGCGTAGATACAGAGTTCATGCGCGAGAACACCTTCTGGCCGGAACTCTGCCTGATCCAGATCGCCGACGAGAACGAGGCGGCGGCGATCGATCCGTTGGCGCCCGGTCTCGACATGACGCCGCTGCTCGATCTGATGGTCAATAACGAGGATGTGCTGAAGGTCTTCCACGCCGGCGGGCAGGATCTCGAGATCGTCTACAACCTCACCGGCAAGACCCCCTACCCGCTGTTCGACACCCAGGTCGCGGCGATGGCGCTCGGCCAGGGCGAGCAGATCGGCTATTCCAATCTGGTCGACGCGTATCTCGGCATCAGCGTCGACAAGGGCGCGCGCTTCACCGACTGGAGCCGCCGCCCGCTGGATGCCCGGCAGATCGAATATGCGATCGGCGACGTGACGCATCTCGCCAAGATCTTCCCCAAGATGCTTCAGCGCCTGCGCAAGACCGGGCGCGGCGCGTGGCTCGACATCGAGATGGAGCGAATCGGCGATCCCGCCAATTACGCCAACGATCCCGATACTGCATGGCGGCGCATTCGCGTGCCGAGTCGCAAGGCGGACATCCTCGGCCGCCTCAAGGCCTTGGCGCGCTGGCGCGAGTTGGAAGCGCAGGGTAAGAACCTGCCGCGCGGCCGCATCGTCAAGGACGAGACGATCGCCGACATTGCCGGCCACCCGCCGCGCAAACAGGCCGATCTCGCCAAGGTGCGTGGCCTGTCGCCGACCTGGGCGACCAACGACATCGGTAGCCGGATGATGGCCGCGCTGGAGAACGCCGAACCGATGGCGGCGGAGGAAATGCCCGCGCGCGACGATCGCAAGCCCGGTCTTGGCAAGGACGGGGCCTTGGTGGCGGACCTGCTCAAGTTGCTGCTCAAGATTCGGTCGCGCGATATCGACGTCGCGGCGCGGCTGCTCGCGCGCGGTGACGATCTCGACGCGCTTGCCGCCGGGCAGCGCGAGGGGCTGTCGATCCTCGAAGGCTGGCGATTCGACCAGTTCGGCCGCGATGCGCTCGATCTGGTCGAGGGCCGGCTCGCGTTCGCAGTGGTGAACGGCAAGCTCAAGATGACCCGTACCGAGGCCGTCGTCACCGAGTAACGGCGGCGGGCCTCAGGTCGAGAAGATCGCCTTGCGACCGAGTGCCGTCGCCAGTGCGGCATGCCGCCGCTCCACCGCCTCGCTATACAGCGCGCGGTCCGCGGCGGGCATCGTCAGCACCGCCGCTCCGTTCTCATCGCTGAGTCGGGTGCGCCGCAACGGCCCCTCCAGCCCGCCGCTCAGCCGCTGGCCGAGCCGCATCGCCAGTCCCCAACCGATCGCGCGCTTCAGCTCGGCGGGGGGTGCCAGTGCGCCGACCGGTGCCGGTGCCTCCATCCCCCCGCCGAGGCTGGTGAACAGCGCCTGCGCCATCAGCGCCCGCCCGCGTGCATCAATGCCGACCCAATTGCCGTGCAGCGCGATCTCGACACCGCGCTCTGCCCGAAAATCGGGGTTGGCGCGCCAGCCGACATCGGCGAGCAGAGACGCCGCCAACCGGAGCCGCGCCATTGCCGGCGCATCGGTCACGAACAGCGGCGCGATCCACCGGTCCAACAAATCGCCATGTTCGGCGAAACGCCCATGCCGCCTGCCCTCGTCGCGCGCCGCCACGATCAGCGGATCGAGTGCGCGTGTCTCGGCATCCAGCGCCTGATAGAGCAACCCCTCGCGCAAGCCATAAGCAGAGACAATCGTACGCTCGCAGCCCAGTTGCTTGAGCAAAATCGCCAATAACGACGTCGCATTGCCGAGCGACCCCGCCCGCCCCGATTGCAGCCCCGGCACGGCGCGCAGCCAGCCCTTGTTGACCTGTGCGATAGTCCGTCCCATCCGCGTGATCGACGCGCGGGGCATGGCATATTGGTGGATCACCGGGAGCGGATATTCGCCAAGGTGCATGTCGAGCCGCGCCATCGATCGCCACGAGCCTCCGACCAAATACAGCGGCAGCCCCTTGCCACGCCCGGCCCAGCCGGCATCCTTGAGGAGTTTCGTGACGCGCCGTTGCAACGCGCCCGGCCCCTCGCCCCGAATTGCCGCGACACGCAACACACCGAGCGGGAAAGAAACCCGGTCCTGCACCGCACCACCGCGTACGCGGATCAGTTCGAGGCTGCCTCCGCCAAGATCGCCGACGATGCCGTTGGCATCGGGAATGCCCGACAGCACGCCATAGCCCGCGCCGACCGCCTCCTCCTCGCCCGACAGCAACTCCACCGTCAGTCCCGCCGCCTTGGCCATCGCCAGCAACGCCTTGCCGTTGCTGGCATCGCGCACCGCCGCCGTCGCGACGGTGCGAAGCTGATCGACCTCCATCTCGCGGGCGACGGCGGCGAAGCGGTCCAGCGCATCCTCCGCCATGCGCAACGACGATGGCGAGATCGCGCCGGTATCGGCAAGGCCGCGCCCCAGCCCGGCCATCACCTTTTCGTTAAACAGGATCGCCGGCAACCGCGCCGGTCCCTGATAGACGACAAGTCGGATCGAATTCGAACCGATGTCGATGATCGCGGTGCGCGGCTCGAGCGCGACCGGCGTTTTACCGAACAACGCCATGTTCAGCGGTTACGTCGCAGCGACAGCTTGGGCACCGCATCGCTCGCGGTCAGCGCCGTACCGCGTCCGGACAGCGACGGATTGGTCATGAAGTAACGATGCAGGTTGAACGGCCGGTCGCCCGGTTCGTCGCGCACATAGCTGCCGTCACTCTGCAATTCCCAGCTCTGTTCGTTGTCGATCAGGTTCGCCACCATCACCTGGTCGAGGACCTGCCGGTGCACCGTCGCATTCTCGATCGGCAGCATATATTCGACGCGCCGGTCGAAATTGCGCTGCATCCAGTCGGCGGAGGAGATGAACACCTTGGCGGTGTCGCTCGGCAGTTCGGCACCGTTGCCGAAACACCAGATCCGGCTGTGTTCGAGGAACCGGCCGACTACCGACTTCACGCGGATATTCTCCGACATGCCCGGCACACCCGGCCTGAGGCAGCAGATGCCGCGGATGATGAGGTCGATCATCACACCGGCGTTACTGGCCTCGTACAGCTTCTCGATCACCTGCGGATCGACTACCGAGTTCATCTTCGCCCAGATCGCGGCGGGTTTGCCGCCCAGCGCGTTGGCGATCTCCGAATCGATCAGCGCCATCAGGCGCGGGCGCAGGTCACGCGGGGAAAGGCTCATCTTCGCCATGCCGGTCGGCTCGATATACCCGGTGACGTAGTTGAACATCTGTGCGGCATCGCGGCCGATCTCGGGATCGGCGGTGAAAAAGCTCAGGTCGGTATAGATGCGCGCGGTGATCGGGTGATAATTGCCGGTGCCGAAGTGGCAATAGGTGCGGTATTGCCCGGCCTCGCGGCGTACGACCATAGAAACCTTGGCGTGCGTCTTCCAGTCGATGAAGCCGTACACCACCTGCACGCCGGCCCGCTCGAGCGCGGACGCCCACAGCAGGTTCTGCTCCTCGTCAAAGCGCGCCTTCAACTCGACCACAGCGGTTACCGACTTGCCCGCTTCGGCGGCGGTGATGAGCGCATTGATAACGGCGGGCTGCTTGCCCGCGCGGTATAGCGTCTGTTTGATCGCCACCACGTCCGGGTCGTTTGCCGCCTGCTTCAGAAAGGCGAGCACCACCTC
The DNA here is from genome assembly GCF_022662305.1 of Sphingomonas sp. BAUL-RG-20F-R05-02. Taxonomy (GTDB): domain Bacteria; phylum Pseudomonadota; class Alphaproteobacteria; order Sphingomonadales; family Sphingomonadaceae; genus Sphingomonas. The sequence continues at coordinate 425,157 of NZ_JAKNQH010000001.1, read as the reverse complement.
GAACGTCTCATACGGATGGTGGACGATGATGTCCTTGCTGCTGATCGCCGCAAAGCAATCGCCGCCGAACTCACGGATCCGCTCCGGGAAGCGCGGCGAGAATGGCGGGAACTTGAGATCGGGCCGATCCTCATCGACAATCGCGCTGAGATCTCCGACGCCGAGAAACGCGCCGCTCTCGGTGACAAAGGCATTGGTCCCGCCCAGCTCCTCGCGCAGCACCGCGCCCAGCGCCTCGGGCATACCGCTTTCCAGCTCGAGCCGGATCACGCGCCCGCGCCGCCGCCGCTTGATCGCATTGGCGAAGTAGCGGACGAGATCCTCGGCATCCTCCTCGATCTCGATATCGCTGTCGCGCAGCACGCGGAACTCCGCGCCGCCGAGCACATGATAGCCCGGGAAGATCAGCGGCGCGAACCGCTTGACCAGCGATTCGACCGCGACGTAGCGCACCGTCTCGCCCGGCACGCGCAGGAAGCGCGGCATCGGCGCGGGCAGCATCACCAGCTCGCGAATCGGCTGATCGTCCGACTGGCGCACCAGATCGAACATCACCGCCAGCCCCTGGTTGGAGATGAACGGAAAGGGATGCGCGGGGTCGAGCGCCTGCGGGGTGAGGATCGGGAAGATCTGTTCGCGGAACTGCGTTTCCAGCCAGCGGAGTTCCTCGGCTGTGAGCGATTCGTCGATCGTGCGCGAGGTGAGAATTTCAATGCCGGTCTCGGCCAGCAAACCGCGCAGTTCGCGCCACACGGTGCGCTGGCGTTCGATCAGCTCGTCCGCCTCCCCAACGATCGCTGCAAGTTGCTGGCTGCTGTTGAGGCCATCGGCGGAGAGCCGGTCGACATCCTGCAACTGCTGGCCCTTCAGCCCGGCGACGCGCACCATGAAGAACTCATCGAGGTTCGATCCCGAGATCGACAGGAAGCGCAACCGTTCCAGCAGCGGATGCGCCGGGTTGCGCGCTTCCTCCAGCACGCGGCGGTTGAATGCCATCCACGACAGCTCGCGGTTGAACAGCCGGTCGGTGCCCTCGGTGGGGGCGAACGGATCCTCGTCATTGTCGAGACGGGCGAGATGCGCTGGTCTGTTCATCAGAATCCTGCCAGTTCGTGTTGCAAACCGTCGATCAGACCAGCGTCGGTCAGGGTGGCGCGCGCCAGCGGGATCGACAGGCGCTTGCGGCTTTCCAGCACCGCTTCATCGAGCACATCCACCGTGCGCAACAACGCCACGTGAGTCCGTTCGATCCGCTTGGCGAGCCACTCGATCAGGTCAGGCCGCGCGTCGAGACCGCGCCGGAAGAACTGCCGCTCCAGCACCGCGCGCATCAGCGCCTCGTCGGGCGCACCGATTCGCACGGTCGGGCTGGCGGCCAGTCGCGAGCGCAGATCGGGCAGCCGGATCGTCCATTCCGGCGGGGCTGCATAGGCTACGATCACCACCGGCAGGCGGGTTTCCTGCGCGCGGTTCCACGCGTGGAAGATGTCGGCCTCGCCCTGCTGCTCGGCATCGTCCACCAGTTGTCCGCCCGTCTTCGCGGCGAAGATCCGCGCGAGCAGGCTGCGCCCCGATTTGCGCGGGCCAGTGATGACCACTGCCGCTACCGGCCAGCTGGTCCATTGCTCGAGTTGCTGAACGGCGCGCTGGTTCGATTCGGTTACGAGAAACTCATCGTCATGCGGGTCCGCCGGCCATTCGAACGGCAAAGCCAGTTGTGCGCTCACCCCGGGTTACCGTCGGTTGCGCCGGCACGGCGGATGCGGACGGTCGTGCCGCTGCCGCTCACCGTCCAGCCCTTTGCTTCAAGCTCGGCGCGAAACAGCGCAGGGTCCGCATCGAACGCGACACGCATCACCGAAACGCCGCCGAGCGCGAGGCTGGTAGTGACTGCGCTGCGCACGCCGGCAAGGCTCCGCAGCGATGCCTCGGTTGCGGTAACGGCGGCGGCGCCCGGCGTATCGACCTGTACGGTGATCGTGACGGTGGCGGTATCGCTCGGCGCGATCGTGATCGGCGCGGTACCGGAGACGACCGGCAGATCGGTCGGCGTCTCGGTCGGCGTAGGCGTGGGAGTCGGCGTCGCGCGGACCGGCGGCACGTAAGCAAGGCTCGAATCGGGTTGCAGGCCGCCGCTGCGCAATTCCGCCTGGTAGGCCGCGTCGATCCGCTTCACGCCCTCGTCGAGCAGCAGCGGCAAGGCATCGGCATTGCCGACCCGCAACGTGAAATGCGTAATAAGGTGATTGTCCGGCCCATGACGCGCCTGGAACGCACCGATGATCGGCCCGCCCGGCCATTGCCGCGACAGCCGCACGATCGGCACCAGCACGTCGTTCGAGCCATATTGGTCGAGCACGGTGCGCCACCACGCCCGCCCCGGCCGCGTCGTCTGGCCGAGGTTGAGCAGCAGCGAATCACTGCCGGTGCCGCTTGGCCGCACGTAATCGATCGCGCTGTTGCCGGTGCGGAACCGGCCCCATGCCTGCACCCACGGGTTATCCTGCTCGAACGCGATCGCAGCGCCGCCCGAATAGGCGATCGGGATCGTCAGCATCGAGGTGGAGCGTTGCTCCTGATCCGCCACGCCGAGCAGCGCGCCCGCCCGCGCGCGACTGAACAGCACACCGAGGCGGCCGATATAACGGTTCGGCCCGATCTCCTCCTTCTCGATGATGATGCCGGACACCATCGAATCGAGCGTCCCGTCGGACACGCTGCCCACACTCGCGCCGAGCCGCTGTGCCAGCATCTGCCAGCCCTTGCGCTGCGCCAGCCGCCAGCCGGCATAACGCGCGGCCTCGGCGTTGCCCGCGCTCACGTCGACACGGATGCCGCCGACCTCGTAACTGCCCGACCCGTCGCCGATCGCACCGGAGGAGGCGGGCACGGGCGCCGAGGCATCCTGGGCAAGCAGCAGCCCACCGCTGGCGACACAGGTCGCGGCGATGAGCAACTGGAACGGGCGGGAAAGGCGCGAGGGCATGTCGGCGCCCTTTTGGCGAAGCAGGCGTGGAAATCCAAGCAGGATATGTCTACTCGGCGTTCATGAGCGACAAACCTTACACCTATGCGCAGGCCGGCGTCTCGATCGAGGCCGGAAATGCGCTCGTCCGCGCGATCGCGCCACTGGCGAAAGCCACCCGTCGTCCGGGCGCGGATGCGGACCTTGGCGGCTTCGGCGGTTTCTTCGATTTGAAGGCGGCGGGCTTCGTCGATCCGCTGCTGGTCGCCGCCAACGACGGCGTCGGCACCAAGCTGAAACTGGCGATCGAGCATGACCGCCACGACGGCGTTGGCATCGACCTCGTCGCGATGTGCGCCAACGACCTGATCGTTCAGGGCGCGGAGCCGCTGTTCTTCCTCGACTATTATGCGACTGGCAAACTTGAGGCCGGCGTCGCCGAACGCGTCGTCGCATCGATCGCGGACGGATGCCTACAGGCCGGCTGCGCGTTGATCGGTGGTGAAACCGCCGAGATGCCGGGCATGTACGCAGCCGGCGATTACGATCTCGCCGGCTTCTGCGTGGGTGCGGTCGAGCGCGATCGGGTGCTGACCGGGCGCGAGATCTCGGCTGGAGACGTGGTGCTCGGCCTCGCCTCCTCGGGTGTACACTCCAACGGCTTCTCGCTGGTGCGCCGCCTCGCCGCCGACAAAGGCTGGAAGCTGGACCGTCCCGCGCTGTTCGACATGGATACGCTGCTGATCGACGCGCTGATGGCGCCGACCCGCATCTACGTGAAGAGCCTGCTGCCCGCACTCCGCGTCGGGCGCATCAAGGGGCTGGCGCACATTACCGGTGGCGGCCTGCTCGAAAACATTCCGCGCGTGCTGCCCGATGGGACGCACGCGATGATCCATGCCGACGATTGGGAACAGTCGCGATTGATGGCGTTCCTGCAAGCACAAGGTGGCATTGAACCCGGCGAAATGGCACGCACCTTCAACTGCGGCGTCGGCATGGCGGTGGTGGTCGCCGCCGATGCGGTGGCCGACGTGACCGCGATGCTGGAAGGCGCGGGCGAAACCGTGCTGCGCATTGGTGAGATCGTCGCTGGCGAACGGGGCTGCACGGTCAGCGGCCGGATCGAAACGTGGAGCGCGCGGGAAGCGTGGTCGGCGACGCACAATGCCTGAGGGGAAGAGTCCCGGTGGCGCCGGCCCTATGAAGCGGCGGGTCGGCATCCTCCTGTCCGGGCGCGGCTCGAACATGATGTCGCTGGTCGAGGCCGCACGCGATCCTAACGCCCCCTACGACGTCGCGCTGATCGCAAGCGACAAGCCGGACGCTGCGGGAATCGCATGGGCGCAAGCGCAGGGTCTCGCCACCTGGGCGCTTGCCCCCAAGAATGTCGGCAAGCCTGCATACGAAGCAGCCCTCGACAGCGCTTTGCGCGAGGCGCAGGTCGAGACGATCGCACTGGCGGGCTACATGCGCCTCCTTTCAGATGATTTCGTCGCGCGCTGGCGCGGTCGTATCGTCAACATCCACCCCTCGCTGCTGCCCAAGTACAAGGGCCTCGACACGCACGCCCGCGCCATCGCGGCGGGGGACGCGCACGGCGGCTGCTCGGTCCACATCGTCACCGAAGAACTCGACGGTGGCGATGTGCTGGGGCAAGCCGAGGTGCCGATCCTGCCCGGCGACACGCCCGAAGCGCTTGCCGCGCGCGTGCTCGAACAGGAACACCGTCTGTATCCCCGCACTCTGGCCGAGTTTGTATCGCGATGACCCAAGACGCCGAAACCGCCCTAGCCCGCCTTCGCGATCTTTGCCTCGCGATGCCGGGTACCGCTGAGCGCGTGTCGCATCGCGCACCCGTGTTCGTCGTCGCGGAAGACAAGATGTTCGCCTATTTCTGGCACGATCATCACGGCGATGGCGAGACGGTTGCGGTGGTCCGCACCACCGGCGCCGAGGAACAGCGCATGCTAATCGACAGCGAGCCGGAGCTTTATAGCCTACCCGGCGAACTCGCCGCCTTTGGCTGGATAGCGATACGGTTGAGCGGCGCCGCCACCGATTGGGACCGCGTGGGCGATCGCGTCGCGGTGAGTTGGGAACTGGCGGCCCCGCGCGATCTGCTCGAGGCGGGCGGCCGGTGAGCGGTACCGGACCAGGGCCGAACGCCAACGAACGTGCGGAGGCGCGGGCGATCCGTAAGCGCTGGGTAACGCTGGCGGAGATCGTGGCCGTGGCCGGACTGCTGATCTCGGCGACCGGCCTGTGGCTGACCTATTCGGAACGCCGCAACGACGATCACGAGAAGCAGGTCGAGAAAGTTACCGAGGCGCGCACCCGCTCCCTCGTCCGCTTGTCCGCAACGCCCGAGCATGGCGGTGAAAGTCTCGCGCTCAAAGATGCCGAGCACGACGTGCAAAGCGTAGACATTCGTTTCCCTAGGGCACTCGGCGTCGCGGCGCAGACCAGCATCCTCACGCCGCATATCGAAGCGGCATGGATCAAGGATGCGCTGGTGGACGCCACCAAGGATGGATCGGACAAGCGCGACGGTCGCCTGCCGGTGCTGGTGAGCGCAACCTATTGGGATGGCGACCAGCAGCGTACCGATACGGCGATCTACGATGTGGTGTGGAGTATCGAGGGCAAGCTGCTCGGCGGTCATACGCTCAAGCTGAAAGGCATGCTGCTGCGCGAGCGGACCGCCTCGGCGGCGCGGCTCGATGCGGTATGGTCGAAGGAAAAGCCGAAGCCCGTCGCTTCGTAACAACGATCCCCGGCATAGGCCGGGGATCGCAAATACTCAGATCAGCCGACGATCTCTTCCGGCTTGAAGAAGAACGCGATCTCGGTCGCGGCATTCTCGTCGCTGTCCGAACCGTGCACCGAGTTCGCCTCGATCGATTCGGCGAGTTCCTTGCGGATCGTGCCGACATCGGCGTTGGCCGGGTTGGTCGCGCCCATGATGTCACGGTTGCGCTGCACGGCGTTCTCGCCTTCCAGCACCTGCACGACGACTGGGCCGGAGATCATGAACGTGACCAGATCGTTGAAGAACGGGCGCTCGCGGTGAACGCCGTAGAACTCCTCGGCCTGCTCGCGACTCATGTGGATGCGCTTGGAGGCGACGACGCGCAGGCCGGCTTCCTCCAGCATCTTGGTGACCGCGCCGGTGATGTTGCGGCGGGTTGCGTCGGGCTTGATGATCGAGAAAGTGCGGTTCGCGGCCATGACCGTGAAGCTCCTGTGGTTGAAATGCGGGAAGTCGCGGCTCCCTAGTCGTGCGCGCTTGGCGATGCAAGCGGCGGGACGTGCCAGTTCCGCAGGAGCGCGACCCGCCCGCCGCTGTTCGGTTACACGGCTAAGCTGCCTGCTCCCACCGACCACTGTCGCTCTGTTTCCAGTAACGCCGCTCCACATCCGCTTTGTCGCCAAGCGCGCGCCAGGCGGCACGCGCCTCGACAATGCGATCATCGTCGAAAAAATGGAACGCCCGCTCGAATTCAAGCGCGGCATCGCGCCACATGCCGTCCACCAGCGCGATATTGCGCGCGCCGTTACCCGCATCGGCGACGGCCGTGATCAGCACCGGCTGATCCGCGTCGTTTACTTCACCCGCCTGGCCATGTGGCAGGAAGCTCTCCGGACTGTACGTCCATAGCAAACGATCGAGCACACCGCGCTGCGTTTCACTTCCTGCAACGATCAGCAGCCGGCCACCGCTCGACAGCACCTTCTCCGCGATTTGCGGCAAGGCGCGGTCGAGCGGTGTGACGGTCAGGTGGTAAAAATCGACCTTCACGCCGCCCCTTCCCCGTCGTTCAGCCCTCGAAATGATCCGAGACGAATCGATCGAGCAGCCGCACGCCGTATCCGGTCGCGCCCTTGTCATAGGTAGCGCCCGCCTTGTCGGACCAGACCATGCCGGCGATGTCGAGGTGGGACCACCGCACTCCCGGCTCGACGAAACGCTGGAGGAACTGCGCGGCTGTGATCGAGCCGGCGCCGCGTGGGCCGACGTTCTTCATGTCGGCAATCGGCGAATCGATCAGCTTGTTGTACGCGTCGGCCAGCGGGAAGCGCCACAGCAGGTCGCCGGTCGCCTTGCCTGCGGCGAGCAATTGATCGGCAAGTGCATCGTCGTTGGCGAAGCAGCCGCCGTGTTCGGTGCCGAGCGCGACGATCATCGCGCCGGTCAGCGTGGCGAGATCGACAATCGTTTTCGGGCGGTGCGTACGCTGTACCCAGGTCAATACGTCGCACAGCACCAGCCGGCCCTCTGCATCCGTGTTGATGACCTCGATCGTCTGACCCGACATCGACGTCACCACGTCTCCCGGACGCTGCGCGTTACCGTCGGGCATGTTTTCGACCAGACCGCAAACGCCGATGACGTTGGCCTTGGCCTTGCGCGAAGCGAGCGCCTTCATCGCGCCGACCACCGCGCCCGCGCCGCCCATGTCCCACTTCATGTCTTCCATGCCGGCTGCGGGCTTGATCGAGATGCCGCCAGTGTCGAACGTAACCCCCTTGCCGACCAGCGCCAGTTCAGGGTCACCAGCACCTGCGCCGTTCCACTTCAGCGCGAGGATCTTCGCTTCGCGTGGCGAACCCTGGCTGACGCCCAGCAGCGCCCCCATGCCAAGCTCGCGCATCTCCGCTTCGCCGAGTACCGTCGCCTCCAGCCCCAATCCCTCGACGGAGGCGAGCACACGATCGACGAAGCTTTGCGGATAGAGGATGTTGGCAGGCTCCGCGACCAGCGTCCGGGTCAGTTCCAAACCTTGCGTTATCGCATCCTGTCGCGCCCACGCAGCGTCGGCCCCACCGGGCGCTCGGTGCAGCGTGATGCTGCTCAGCGTCGGCTTGTTCTTGGCCGGCAGGGTCGTGCGATAGGCGTCATGCCGCCACGCCCGCTGCGTGGCGGCAGCAGCCAGGCGGGCGGCCGCCGCTGGCGTCGGCGCCGAATTGCCGAGGTCCAACGCCACCGCCGTCTCGCCTGAGGTAAGCAGTTTCGCCGTCAAAGCACCGCCTGCACGTTCGTAATCAACCTCACTTCCCGCCCCCACGCCGAGCAGCAGCAAGCGACGTGCCTCCCCGCCGTTCGCGACGAACAGCTCGACCACGCCGCCCGCTTCCCCCTCGAAACGACTCGCCCGCGCCGCAGATTGCGCCAGAGCGATCGTGGCGACGTCCAGCGTGGACGAGGCGAGGCGCGCAAGACCGTCCTTCTCGATCGTCAGGGCAAGCGGCGTGTTGGCATCGGGAGTTGCGGCGGAAAACGCGATCTTCATGCGGACGAAGCCTCAAATATGTTCATTGTATCTACCATCGTATCTAGGGAGGGTGGCCGGGCGCGGCAACACGCGTGCTGGCGCAAGCATGCAAACGCAGCCGGCGCAAAGCGAAACGATGACCCGTCTGCCGTTCGTGAGCAGTGCCGTTGCAGCATCGCCGCGCCGGTGCGATAGGGCAGCATCATTCACCGCCATTCGCGCGGACACCGGGGTTCAGTGCCGACGTGAAGCGTTCCTTCTTTCTTGCCACCTGCGCGCTGCCGTTTGCCGTCCCGATCGCCGGAGCGCACGCGCAGGATCTGCAAACACGCGCCATCGCCCCGCCGCCGCCATCCGCGACGCCGAGCGCGAGCGCCGATCAGGTTCAGTTCAGTGCGGATTCGCTTGATTACGAAGGTAGCGACGACACCGTCACCGCCACCGGCGATGTCCGCATGTACCGCACGGGCGACCGGCTACGCGCGGACAAGGTGGTCTGGAACCACACAACCGGCAAGGTCATGGCCAACGGCAACGTCGTCGTTACCAATCCCGGCGGCGACACCGCTTATGGCGATTCGATCGAATTGACTGATTCGCTGAAGGACGGCGTGGTCGACAACATGCTGATCGTTCTCGAACATGGCGGCCGTCTTGCCGCGCGCAAGGGAACACGCGCACCCGACGAAACGGTTACGATGGAAGACGCGGCCTACACGCCGTGCGCGGTCGCTACGTCGAGCGGCTGCCCGAAGGAGCCGTCGTGGAAGATTACCGCGGTACGCGTCACGTATCGGCCGGACCGGCAGCGCATCTATTACAAGGGCGCGCGTATAAACCTGTTCGGCTTGCCTACGTTGCCGCTACCGGCGTTCTCGAACGCGGTGGGTGGCGGCAACCAGAGCGGCCTGCTAGCGCCCGATGCGCGGTACGACCGGGTCAACGGGTTCGAGATCGCGCAACCCTATAACGTCGCGCTTGGCCCGAGCCGCAGTCTCGTCGTGACGCCGATGCTGTTCACTGCCACCGCGCCGATGTTGCACACCGACTTCAGCGCATTGACCGATCACGGTGCATACCGGATCGGCGGCTATGTGACTGTCAGCCGGCGCAGCGACGACCTGCAAACCACCGCGCCGCTTTCCACCGAAAGCGCGCTGCGTGGCTATGTCGACGGTGTCGCGAACTTTCAGCTTAGCGAAAACTGGAGCCTGTCGGGATCGCTGCGCTACGCCAGCGACAAGACGTTCCTGCGGCGCTACGACATATCGCGCGACGACAGACTGCGTTCGACCGCCAGCCTGGAGCGGATCAGCCCCAATGCGTATTTTGCGATCACCGGCTGGTACGTGCAGACGCTGCGCGCCAACGACAGTCAGGGTCAGCAACCGATCGCGCTGCCTGAGATCGATTGGCGCTATCGCTTCAACGACGGCATCCTCGGCGGCAAGGTATCGTTGCAGGCGAACAGCCTCGCCATATCGCGGACCGAAGGGCAGGATACGCAGCGCGCTTTCGCCAGCTTTCAATGGGATCTGCGCAAGCTGACGCCTTGGGGTCAAGAGGTCACGTTCACGGCCTTTGGTCGCGGCGACGTCTATCACGCCAGTGACGTCGGCTCGACCGATATCGCCAGCTATCGCGGGCTCGACGGTTGGCAGACACGCGCGATCGGTGCGCTTGCCGTGGACGTGAAGTGGCCCTTCATTGGCACCTTCCTCAGCGGTACGCAGCGATTGACTCCGCGGGTCCAGATCGTCGCTTCGCCGCAGATCGCGAACATCAATATCCCGAACGAGGACGCACGCGCGATCGATCTCGAGGATTCCAATCTGTTCGCGCTCAACCGTTTCCCCGGCTACGATCGCTTCGAGGATTCGAGCCGCATCACCTATGGCGCGGACTGGGCGGTAGATCTGCCCGGCCTGTCGATCGCCGCTAACATCGGCCAAAGCTACCGGCTGGACCAACGGCCGAGCCTGTTTCTCGATGGCACCGGGCTGACCGACCGTTTCTCGGATATCGTCGGACGGACCGACGTGCGCTTCCATGACATCTTCTCGCTGGCCTTCCGCTACCGGCTCGACAAGGACACGTTCGCGCTACGCCGCAACGAGGTGGATGCGACGATCGGCTCGCGCAGTACGTATTTGCTACTTGGCTACCTGCGCCTCAACCGCAACATCAGGCCGATCATCGAGGATCTTCAGGACCGTGAGGAGGCCCGGGTCGGCGGTCGTGTGCAGGTCACACGGTTCTGGTCGGTGTTCGGCTCGACTGTGGTCGACTTGACGGACCGGAAGGAGGATCCGCTATCGATCGCCGACGGCTTCAGCCCGGTCCGCCACCGGCTCGGTTTCCAGTATGAGGACGATTGCCTCCGCCTCGGATTGACGTGGAAGCGCGATTATCGGAACACCGGCGATGCGCAAGCAGGCAACAGCTTCCTGTTGACGCTGGCGTTCAAGAACCTTGGCCGCTAAGCGATGGTTCAGGTGCGATCGACGATTTTACGAGTGCCGCGCGGTGCCGCGGGCGCGATTCCGCGCGGGGATGGGACAGTGATCAAGTGAAGCATGCGTCGATCAAGGCGGCCCGTTTAAGCCGCATCATGGGATATACCGGTGTCGCGCTCGCGGCGATGTCGATGACGGCGTCGTCGATCGCGCAGACCGTCGCTGACGACAGCACACCACAAACCTCGCTCAATATCCCGAGCAATCTGCAGATTTTCGGCAAGGTCGATCCAAACGTCCGCAAGGCGACCGCGATCGTCAACGACAGTGTCATCACCGGCACCGATGTCGACCAGCGCGTGGCGCTCATCATGGCCGCGAACCAGTTGAAGCTCAGCGACGAGGACAAGGAGCGGCTGAAGCTCCAGGTGCTGCGCTCGCTGATCGACGAGACGCTCCAGATTCAAGACGCCAAGGCGAACGAGGTGACGATCTCCAAGGAACAGATCGATCAGGCGTTCAACCGCGTCGCCGCCAATTTCGGCAAGACCACCGCCGAGTTCCGCGCGTTCCTGCGCCAGTCGGGTTCGTCGGACCGTTCGCTGCGCCGCCAGATCGAGGCGGAACTGGCGTGGAGCGGCTATCTGCGCCGTCGCGTCGAGCCGATGGTCAACGTGGGCGATGAGGAGATCAAGCTGATCCTCAAGCGGATGGAAGAGAACAAGGGCAGCGAAGAATATCATCTCAAGGAAATCTATCTTTCCGCTTCGCCAGAACGCCAGCAGCAGGTTTTCGAGCAGGAAAAGCAGATGATCGCGGATATTCAAAAGGGCACGAAGCCGTTTGAATATTACGCGCAATTTTCGGAATCCTCGACGCGTAGCACTGGCGGCGATCTCGACTGGCTGTCGCAAAGCCAGCTCAGCGCCCTGCCGCAAAGCCTCGTCGAAGCCGCGAAGCAGATGCAGGTCGGTCAGATTGCCGGACCGATCGAGGTTCCAGGCGGATTTTCGATCCTGTATCTGGTGGACAAGCGCAAGGTGCTGGAAGCCGACCCACGTGATGCCCGCCTCTCGCTCAAGCAGGTGAGCGTGAAGTTCGCCGCGGGCCTTACCCAGGCCGACGCTAACGCGCGGGTCGCGCAGTTCGCCAAGGAACTTGGCAGCATCCACGGCTGTGGCGGCGTCGCCAAGGTCGCCAGCGCGATCGGTGCGGACGTGGTTGACAACGACGCGGTGAAGATCCGCGATCTGCCGACCCAGCTTCAGGACATTCTTCTGAAACTGCAGGTCGGTGAGGCTACCCCCCCGTTCGGATCGCAGAAGGACGGCGTGCGCGCGCTGGTACTTTGCGGGCGTGACGATCCCAAGATGAATACCGCTTTGCCGGGTGTCGACCAGATCCGCGACCAGATGGAGCAGCAGCGCGTCAACCGCCGCGCGCAGCAGATGTTGCGCGATCTGCGCCGTGACGCCATCATCGAATATCGTTGAATTGAGAGCTACGCCGATGATCCAGCCGCTCGCCGTGTCGATGGGCGATCCGGCCGGTATCGGTCCGGAAATCATCGCCAAGGCATGGGACGAGCGGACGAGGCGTGCGCTGCCGCCGTTTTTCGCGGTCGGGGACGCGCGCGCGGTGCAGGCGGTATGGCCCGGACCGATCTGTCACATTCGCGAACCAGCCGAAGCCGCGGCTGCGTTCGACCGCGGACTTCCGGTGCTGGGCGTCGCCGATGGCGGCGAGATTGTGCCGGGGCACCCAGATGTCGATGGCGCACGATGTGCGCTGCACGCGCTTGAACTCGCGCAAGGGCTGGTGCGGTCCGGCGCAGCGGGCGCGTTGGTGACTGCGCCTGTTTCGAAGGCTCAACTGTACCAGATCGGCTTTACCCACCCCGGCCAAACCGAATTCGTGGCGGAGCGGTGCGGTATCGCCGGCGAGAACGCCGTGATGATGCTGGCCGGGCCGGACCTTCGCGTCGTACCGATCACCACCCACATCCCGCTGAGCGCGGTGCCCGGGCAGCTTACGATCGAGCTGATCGCCGCCAAGGGTCGTGCGACCGCGCGCGGCCTGATGCGCAATTTCGGCATTCTCAACCCGCGTCTCGCTTTCGCGGGGGTCAACCCGCATGCCGGGGAGAGCGGTAAGATCGGCCGCGAGGAAATCGATATCCTGATCCCCGCGGTAGAGTTGCTGCGTAGCGAGGGGATCGATGCGACCGGCCCGTTCGCCGCCGACACGATGTTCCACGCGCGCGCCCGTGCCGGCTACGATGCCGCGATGTGCTGTTATCACGATCAGGCGTTGATCCCGATCAAGACGCTGCACTTCGATGAGGGCGTGAACATCACGCTTGGCCTGCCGATCGTGCGGACCTCGCCCGATCACGGCACCGCCTTCGGCATCGCCGGCCAGAACATCGCAGAGCCAGGCGCAATGATCGCCGCCATCGCAATGGCGGCAGATGCGGCGACACGGCGCGCGGCAGCGACGGCGTGACCCCCGATCTGCCGCCCCTGCGCGATGTCATCGCGCGCCACGGCCTTGCCGCGAGCAAGGCGCTTGGCCAGAACTTCTTGCTCGACGCGCAGTTGCTCGCTCGCATCGCGCGCGTTCCCGGCGACCTGACCGACGCCGAAGTGCTGGAGATCGGCCCCGGCCCCGGTGGCCTTACGCGGGCGCTGCTTGCGGCGGGTGCGCGGGTGACCGCGATTGAACGGGACCATCGCTGCATTCCGGCGCTTGCCGAACTGGGCGAAGCCTACCCCGACCGGCTACGCGTGATCGAGGGTGACGCGCTGGAGATAGACGCGGCATCGCTGTTCGAAGGCAAGCCGCACATTGCCTCGAACCTGCCGTACAACATCGGTACTGCGCTGCTGGTACGGTGGCTCAGCACGAATTGGGCGCCTTGGTGGCAGAGCCTGACGTTGATGTTCCAGCGTGAAGTCGCGGAGCGGATCGTCGCCGGCGTCGGCGATGATGCCTACGGCCGCCTCGCGATCCTGTCGCAGTGGCGCAGTACCGCCAAACTGGCGATGCCGGTGCACCGTTCGGCCTTCACGCCGCCACCCAAAGTCATGTCGGCGGTCGTCCACATCGTGCCCGCCGATGCGCCGCACGGTGTTGACCTCGGCGTGCTCGAGCGGCTGACAGCGGCTGCGTTCGGTCAGCGTCGCAAGATGCTGCGTCAGAGTCTGAAGCCGGTCGCCGGCGCACTGGCCGCGTTGGAGTCGCTCGGCATAGACGCGGCCCGACGTGCGGAAACCATTTCGGTTGCGGAGTTTGCCTCCTTGGCAGCCAAGGTCGGGTCGTGAACACCGTAGCCTTGCCTGCCCGCGTAACGAACAGGCGCTAGTTCTTCGTGGCGCTGGCCGCCGACGTCACGGAGGCTGTTACCACAGGCGGCCCCTTAGCGATCGCGGCGGTCAGCTGAGCAACCTCCGGACAGGCTTTCTTGCTGCAAATCGCGCGCAGTTTGGTGAGGTTCCCCTTGGCGCGGTCGACGGCGCCCTGCTGGACCAGCGCTTCACCTTGTTCCGTCAACGCCGCCACGTCATCCGGCTGCAACTCGAGCGCCTCGCGGTAGTAGCGGATCGCCTTGCCAGGCAGATCGTGCACTCGAGCGATCTCGCCAAGCCCGATGAAACCTTCGCGATTGCGCGGGTCGATCGCGAGCGCACTCTCAAACGCGTCAGTGGCGCCGCCCAGATCACCGGATGCCTGCGCAGCCTTGCCCTTTGCGACCCAAGCCGACGAGCGCGCGTCGATTACACTGTCGGGCCGCTGACCCTGTACCGCAGTCGATATCGTCAGCAGCGTCATCGCGGCAGCAGCGGCGACGGGCAGATAGCGCATGATCAGCTCCAGCTTCGGCACAATGCGTTAGGGTAGCACGCGATGTGCGGCCATGCGAACAAAACGTGCGACAAAAAAGCCGTCGGTATCATCGTGCGCAGGCGTCAACCGCGTGCCTGCGCCGTGCGTGCGACCGGCTGGCAGCTTGAGCGGCTCGGCCCTCCAGTCTGGATTGGCGGCGAGGAAGCGCGCCGCCTGCGCGGCCCCTTCCCCATCGAGCAGCGAACATACGATATAGACTAACGCACCGCCCGGCTTCACCAGCGCGGCACCGACGTCGATCAGCCGCGCCTGCGTCTCGACCAGCCGCGCGAGCCGGTCGGGCGTGAGCCGCCAGCGTGCTTCGGGGTTGCGCCGCCATGTGCCGGTACCCGAACAGGGCGCGTCGATCAGCACGCAATCGGCCCGCTCCGCCCAATCGGTCAACGCCTCCGCCTCGCGGTTCGGGTCGAGCAACCGGGTGGTGACGATCGACACACCGGCACGCTGAGCGCGCGGCGCAAGTCGCGAGAGCCGCACACGGTCGCTGTCCGTGGCGAGGATCTCACCGGTGTTCGCCATTGCCGCTGCGAGGGCGAGCGTCTTGCCGCCTGCGCCCGCGCAAAGATCGACGACGTGTTGTCCGGGCAAGGCCTGCGCCGCCGATGTGACAATCTGACTGCCCGCATCCTGCACTTCAATCGCGCCGGTCTGCCATGCTTCGAGGGTCTCGACGTTGGTGCCGCTCGGAAGCCGCAACGCATCGGGGAGGCCCGGCACGACGCCCGCGCCTTCTATCGAAACGCTTTTAACCCGCAATCGGTTAATCCGAACATTGAGCGGTGCCCGCGCTATCAGCGCAGCACGTTCCGCTTCATCGATACCGGACGCGTTCAACGCCTCGCCAAGCCAGGCCGGAGTGGTGCCGATGGCTGCGGGAATCTCACCCGCGCTGACAGGCGCTGGGCCATGCCCCTCCCCGGAGAAGTGTCCGGCGATCTCGACCTGAGTGTTGGCGAGCGCCAGCATTGCGGCACGGCCGCTCGCCGGGATCTCGCCGCATAGCCGGATCGCGGCATAAGCAAGTTCGCGCACCGCACGCCGGTCTTTCGAGCCGGCGTAGCGCCGGCTGGCGAAGTAGCGCGCGATCAGCGTATCGGCTGCGGCACCACCTGCGCGTGCGGCGGTGATGATTTGGTCGAGCAAGTCGATGGCGGCTTGCGTACGAGCGGCGGGTGTCATCGGTTCGTCCAGACGATTGAAGAGGGTTGGGCGATTGCCACGCTCGTCCTGCCGCAACCGCGCCACCACAGTCGGCGTAAATTGCGCACCATGCACATCAACGGTCTGGCCGCCCTGAGCTTGCTACCGCTTGACGCGGCAGGAAGGTACAATCGGACCAGCCTGCCCTACCGCGTCGGATAGTTGGGCGCCTCACGTGTGATCGTGACGTCGTGAACATGGCTCTCGCGAAGACCTGCCCCGGTGATCTGCACGAACCGGGCGCGCTGCTGCAGATCCTCGATCGTCGCCGATCCGGTATAGCCCATCGCCGCGCGGATGCCGCCGACCAGTTGATGGATGACGTCACGTGCCGGCCCCTTATAGGCGACCTGCCCCTCGATCCCCTCAGGTACCAGCTTGAGTTGATCCTTGATGTCGCCCTGGAAGTACCGATCCGCCGACCCGCGTCCCATTGCGCCGACCGAACCCATGCCG
The DNA here is from genome assembly GCF_022662305.1 of Sphingomonas sp. BAUL-RG-20F-R05-02. Classification (GTDB taxonomy): domain Bacteria; phylum Pseudomonadota; class Alphaproteobacteria; order Sphingomonadales; family Sphingomonadaceae; genus Sphingomonas. The sequence continues at coordinate 408,898 of NZ_JAKNQH010000001.1, read as the reverse complement.
CGATAGCTCTTGTAGGCGCGGCCCTGATACAGGAACGTCTCGCCCGGTGCCTCCTCCGTGCCGGCCAGCAGCGAACCGATCATCACCGACGATGCGCCCGCCGCGAGCGCCTTGGCGATATCGCCCGACGTACGAACGCCGCCGTCGGCGATTACTGGCACGCCGAGTTTCTGGCCAACCTCGGCGCAATCCATCACTGCCGTCAGCTGCGGCACACCCACGCCGGCCACGACGCGGGTGGTGCAGATCGAACCCGGCCCGATGCCGACCTTGATGCCGTCCGCGCCCGCGTCGATCAGCGCACGTGTCGCCTCACCCGTGGCGACGTTCCCGGCGATGACCTGCACGGAATTGGAAAGCTTCTTGACCCGCTCAACCGCGCGCGCGACGTCGCGATTATGGCCATGCGCGGTGTCGATCACGACGAGATCGAGTTCCGCGTCGATCAACGCGGCAGTCCGGTCGAACCCCTTGTCGCCGACGGTCGTCGCGGCGGCGACCCGCAGGCGCCCGGTGCCGTCCTTGGTGGCGTTCGGGTAGGTGACCGCTTTCTCAATATCCTTGACGGTGATGAGGCCGATGCAGCGATAGGCGTCGTCGACGACGATCAGCTTCTCGATACGGCGCTGGTGCAGCAACCGGCGCGCTTCCTCGGAGGTGACGCCGGGGGAAACCGTGGCGAGATTGTCGTGCGTCATCAACTCGGCGACCGGCTGCGCGGGATTTTCGGCGAAGCGCACGTCACGGTTGGTGAGGATGCCGACCAGCCGGCCGTTCGCCTCGACCACCGGGATACCGCTGATCTTGTGGCGCTTCATGATCGCCTGCGCCTCCGCGAGCGTGGCGGACGGCGCGATGGTGATCGGATTGACCACCATGCCGCTCTCGAACCGCTTGACCGCGCGGACCGCGGCGACCTGATCCTCGACGGTGAGGTTGCGGTGAAGCACGCCGATGCCGCCAAGCTGCGCCATCACGATCGCCATGTCGGCCTCGGTCACGGTGTCCATCGCCGAGGAAAGGATGGGAATGTCGAGCGCGATGCCGCGCGTCAGTCGCGTCGCGGTGTTCGTCTGCGACGGAACGATATCGCTCTCGGCCGGATACAGCAGGACATCGTCGAAAGTGAGGCCGAGGCGAATGTCCATGGAGTGCCGTGTCCTGCGCGAAGGGGAAAAGCGAGTCGTGGCGGTCCATGTAAACAACGGCCCTCGCCAGCGCTAGGGGTGTGGCGTCGAGGTTTGTTCACGCAGGCCGCCCGCGCCACCGCACAGCTTCGACCCGGCCCGTGCGTCTGCCACGTCGCCGCGATCCTCCACGCCCAGTTCGCGCGGTGGTTGAGCACTGCTCCGCTTTGCATTAACGCAGACGCCCAGCAATGAAGGTTTCCGCCGATGACGGCTACGATCGCGCTCGTCGATGATGATCGCAACATCCTCACCTCCGTCTCCATCGCGCTTCAGGCGGAGGGATTTTTGACGCGGGTGTATTCGGATGGAGAGACGGCGCTGAAGGCGCTGATCGAGAACCCACCCGACCTCGCGATTTTCGACATCAAGATGCCGCGCATGGACGGTCTCGAACTGCTGCGGCGGATGCGCGAGAAGAGTATGGTGCCGGTGATCTTCCTCACCTCGAAGGACGATGAGCTGGACGAGGCGCTCGGCCTGGCGATGGGGGCGGACGACTATATCGCCAAGCCGTTCTCGCAGCGGCTGCTGATCGCCCGCATCCGCGCGATCCTGCGGCGTAGCGAAGCCTCGCATCCCGGTGCGTCAGAGAGCGCCGATCCGGCCGAGACGGTGCTGGTTCGCGGCCGGCTTTCCATGGATACGTCGCGGCACAAGGTCACATGGAACGGCGGCGACGTGACGCTAACCGTGACCGAATTCCTCATCCTGGAAGCGCTGGCGCAGCGGCCGGGCGTGGTGAAGACGCGCAATCAGTTGATGGATGCCGCCTATCAGGATGACATCTACGTCGACGATCGCACGATCGACAGCCACATCAAACGCGTACGGCGCAAGTTCCGCCAGACCGATCCCGATTTCGACGCGATTGAAACGCTTTATGGTGCCGGTTATCGCTTCTCCGAGGAGTGAAGACCGCGAACTGACGTTACGCTGGTCCGCGCGGGTCTCGCTCACGCCGCGCATCCTGTTCGTCAACGTCTTCGCGCTGGCGCTGCTGGCGGGCGGCTTCTTCTATCTCGATTCCTATCGCAGTCGCATCGTCGACAGCCGGGTCGCCCAGGCGCAACGGGAGGCGCGACTGATTGCGGAGGCGATGGGTGCGGTCGACCTCCCTGAACGGGCGGCGGTGGCGGTCCGGCTCGGGCGCGATACCGGCACGCGGATACGCCTGTACGACAACGCAGCGCGTCCGGTGCTGGATACACAGGCGCTCGGGCTCCGCAATTTCGTGCTGGCCGATCCGGACAAGCAAGGCTGGGGTTTGACAGCGGCGCGTTTCCTCGATGCGGTGATCGATACGGTCGTGGCGGCGCCTCGGCCGCCCCTGTACCGCGAGCTTCGCAGCGGTAACGAATGGCCGGTCGTCCGCATCGCGCGCACCACCGGCACCGCCCCCGCCAACGTATGGCGAGCGCCCGATCGCACCCCGGTCATCACCGCTGCCGCGCGGGTACCCGGCGTCGGCGTCGTGATGACGACGATCAACGCGCGCGACATCACCAAGACGGTGCGGGTCGAGCGTTTCCGGCTTGGCGTGGTGTTGGCGATCGTGTCGATCGTGTCGGTGCTGCTCTCGCTGTTCCTCGCACGCACTATCGTCCGCCCGCTGCGACGTTTGGCGCGCGCCGCCGTGCGGGTACGGCTCGGGCGGGCGCGGGAAGTGGTGGTGCCGCGCCTCCCCTCGCGCCGTGACGAGATCGGCATGCTCGCCCGCGCGCTTTCCGACATGAGCCTTGCACTGCGTGCGCGGATCGACGCGATCGAGGCGTTCGCGGCGGACGTGACGCACGAAATGAAAAATCCGCTCGCATCTTTGCGGTCCGCGGTGGACGGGCTGTCGCGCATACACGATCCGGAGCTTCAACAGCGGCTGCTCGCGATCGTCCGTGACGACGTGCACCGGCTCGACCGGCTCATCACCGACATAGCCGAGGCCTCGCGCCTCGACGCGCAGCTCAGCCGCGCGAAGTTCGAAAGCGTCGATCTCGGCGCGCTGATCGCCGCGCTGATCGCGCAGCATGAGGAGCGCGGGCTGGAGCGAGACGTGGCGCTGCGGTTCGATCGTCCGCCGGCGACACCGCTGATCATCGCCGGCGAGGGCGCGCGGCTGGAGCGGGTGTTCGAGAACCTGATTACCAACGCGGTATCCTTCTCGCCCGAGCACGGTCTGATCGTTCTCTCGGCGATGGTCGAAGCGGGCGAGGTGGTGATCCGCGTCGAGGATGAAGGTCCGGGCGTGCCAGAGGAATCGCGCGAGACGATCTTCCACCGGTTCAACTCGTTCCGGCCGGCTGACGAGTCGTTCGGCAAGCATTCCGGACTGGGCCTCGCCATCGCCCGTACCATCGTGGAGGCGCACCACGGCACGATCCACGTCGAGGCGCGAGACGATCGGCTGCACGGGGCGCGGTTCGTGGTGCGTCTGCCACTCGGCTCGCAGACGTGACGCGCGTGCATGGCACCTGCGTGGCGATTGACGGGCGCGGGGTTCTGCTGCTCGGCGCCTCGGGCAGCGGGAAATCCGACCTTGCGCTACGGCTGATCGATCGCGGCGCGGTGCTGGTGAGCGACGATCAGACTGAACTGAGTACCGCACACGGTCTCCTGTTCGCGTCTGCACCCGCAACCATCGCCGGCCTCATCGAGGTGCGCGGTATTGGCATCGTCACCCTGCCGTTCGTGGCGCAGGCACAGGTCGCACTCGCAGTGCGGCTTGGCGAACCGGTGGAACGCATGCCGGAGGCCGGGCTGATCGAGGAACTTACCGGACTTGCTATTCCGCTGTTGCGGGGCGATTCTCGTGAGGCGTCGGCAACGATCAAGATTGAACTGGCGTTGAAGAGCGCGACACACGAGGCGGCATGACACACGAGCGCAAGGATATCCTACTCGTCACCGGAATGTCGGGCGCGGGCAAATCGACCGTGCTGCGCACACTGGAGGATCTCGGCTGGGAGATCGTCGACAATTTGCCGTTGGTGCTGCTCGACCGGTTGCTGAGCGCTCCGCTGCCGGAGGGCGCGGACGGTTCGTCGCAGCCGCTTGCGATCGGTATCGATGCACGCACCCGCGATTTCGACCCCGCCAAGATCGTCGCGCGGATCAAGTCGCTGCGTGAGGATCATGATCTTGATATCGGCACGCTGTTCCTCGATTGCGCGGGCGGTGAACTCGCGCGGCGCTATTCGGAAACGCGGCGTCGCCATCCGCTTGCGCTCGACCGGCCGGCATCGGACGGCATTGCACGCGAACGAGAGTTGCTCGCACCGCTCAGAAGCTGGGCGAACCGGCTGATCGACACCACCGATCTTGCCGCCAACGAACTGGCCCAGCAGGTCCGCGCCACGTTTTCAGGCGAGCGGCTGGGCGAGCCGACATTGCAGGTGATGTCGTTCGGCTTCGCACGCGGTATTCCGCGCGGGGCCGATCTCGTGTTCGATATGCGTTTTCTGCGTAATCCGCACTGGGTGCCGGAACTCCGCCCCGGCACCGGGCTGGATGCCGACGTGAGCGCTTATGTCGCCGACGATCCAGCCTACGCGGCCGCGGTCGGGCAGATCGAATCGCTGCTCTTGCTGTTGCTGCCACGCTACAGGGCGGAGGGGAAATCCTACGTCACCGTCGCATTCGGGTGTACTGGGGGGAGACACCGCTCCGTTCACGTCACGGAACGGGTGGCGTCAAGGTTGCGTGACGCCGGTTTTTCCCCCACGGTCCTGCATCGCGATCTTGCCGCAGCGCCGCAAGACTCGCTTGAAGGGGCCCATGCGGCAGCCGACGGGGACGGGAAACAGGATTGATGATCGGGTTTGCGCGATGATCGGGCTCGTACTGGTGACACATGGCCGGCTTGCCGACGAATTCGTGACCGCGATGGAGCATGTCGTTGGAAAGCAGGATCACGTCGCTACAGTTGCGATCGGGCCGGATGACGACATGGAAGCGCGTCGCAACGACATTGCGGAAGCCATCAAGACCGTTGATGTCGGGCGTGGCGTCATCGTGCTGACCGACTTGTTCGGTGGCACGCCCTCCAATCTCGCGATCTCGCTGATGGAGCGCGGCCGCATCGAGGTGATCGCCGGCATCAACCTGCCGATGCTGATCCGGCTGGAATCTGCTCGCAAAGCCATGAAAGTAGTGGACGCGGTCGCCGCAGCGCGCGAAGCTGGCCGCAAGTACATATCGGTTGCATCCGAAGTGCTGGGAGAAGCGGCGGCGTGAGCCAGGTTACCCGAACCGTCCTGATAACCAACAAACGTGGGTTGCACGCGCGCGCAAGCGCCAAGTTCGTGACGCTGGCATCAACTCAACCGTGCGAGGTTGCGGTTGAAAAGGATGGGTCGGGATCGGTGACGGGCACGTCGATCATGGGATTGATGATGCTTGGCGCGGCGATGGGCGACACGATCGTCATTCATGCCGAAGGCGAAGGTGCCGAGCAATCGGTCAGCGCCCTGGTTGAACTCGTCGAGGGGCGTTTCGGCGAGGACTGAGCCGCACCGTTGCGCCGGAGCGCAGGCGTAGCTGTCGCATTTGTCACGAGACTTTACGCCTCTCAGTCGTATGCTGACCGACGCGTTCTGTCCTCCGACGGCGGCGGCCGTCGTTCGACGCGAGCGCGTGGAACTGGAGGCTCCCCATGTTGAAAACTCGAACCTTGCGCCGCGCGGCAACGGGCGCGCTACTGGCGGCGACACTGCTTGCCGGGGGCTGTGCGACGCAGACCACCTACCGCCCGGCCACCGCCTCCCAACGCACCGGCTACAGCGATCGGCAGATCGAGGCGAACCGCTTCATGGTAAGCTTTGCCGGCAACGGGTACACGCCGCGGGACACCGTCGAGCGATATCTGCTGTACCGGGCCGCCGAACTGACGGTGCAGCACGGCTTTGACTATTTTGTGTTGGCCGATCGCGGCACCGACAAGAGCACCCACACCTTCGCGACACCCGAGCCCTTTGCCGGCGGCCTGTATGGCGGCTGGGGTCCAAGCTGGCGGTATCGTGGTCGTGGTTTTGGATGGCGTAGCTGGGATCCGTTCTGGGGCGGTCCGTTCTGGGATCAGGGCCTCGACGTCCAGACGATCGAGCAGTTCGAAGCGCATGCCGAAATCGTGATGGGCCTCGGACCGAAACCGGAGCGCAACATTCACGCATTCGATGCGCGCGATGTCCTTCAACATCTCGGTCCGACAATCGTGTTGCCGACACCCGGCAAACGATAACGCCGGCCAGTGGCGGAGCCCGAACCGGACTCCGCCGAATTCGGTTCAGACCTGCCCGTGGCAGTGCTTGTACTTGAGCCCCGACCCGCATGGGCACGGTGCGTTGCGGCTGACGTTGCCAGCCCACTCCGCTGGATCCTGACCGATTTCGTGACCGTCCGGCCGCGGGATCGACAGCGTCGGTAAAGCGCTTGTCACATGGCCACCGTCGAAGGTGTAGCTGTCGTCCTCACCGGTGAACGGATCGAAGTGCGTGGTGATGAAATCCGGCAGTTGCGGCAGGTCAGGTACCGGCTCGAGCTGGAACTCGGCATAGGCGATCGTGCGGGTTACTTCCTCCCGGATCATGTCGAGCATCCGCTGGAATAGCTGGAAGGCCTCCTGCTTATACTCGTTGATCGGCGTCTTCTGCGCATAGGCGCGCAAGTGAACGACCTGACGCAGCGCCTCGATCGTGGCGAGATGCTCCTTCCAGTGGTGGTCGAGGTTCTGGAGCAGGATCGACTTTTCAATCTGCACCCACGTCTCGGGGGCGAGTGCTCCGGCCTTCTCCGCCACCTGCGCATCGGCGGCGGCGCGAACGCGCTCCTCGACGATCTCGGGATCGATCGCCTCTTCGGCCAACCAGTCGTCGATCGGCGGCGCGATGTTGAGTTGGGTCTGAAGCTTCTCCTTCATGCCCGCGATGTCCCATTGCTCGGGGTAGGTTCCCGGCGGGCAGGCTTCACCGACGATCGCGTTGACCGTCTCGGCGCGCATGTCCTCGACAACGTCGCCGACGGTGTCGGCGTCCATGATATCGGAGCGCTGGTCGTAGATTACCTTGCGCTGATCGTTCATCACGTCGTCATATTCGACGACCTGCTTGCGGATATCGTAGTTGCGCGCCTCGACCTTCTTCTGCGCGGTCTCGATCGCTTTCGACAGCCACTTCGACCCGATCGCTTCGCCGTCGCCGATGTTCGAGCGCATCATCCGCGCGAACAGCGTGTCCGGTCCAAAGATGCGGAGCAGATCGTCATCGAGGCTGAGATAGAAGCGCGACAGGCCCGGATCGCCCTGGCGCCCCGAACGGCCGCGCAACTGATTGTCGATACGGCGGCTTTCGTGCCGCTCGGTGCCAAGCACGAACAGACCACCGGCGTCGAGCACCGCCTTCTTCTCGGCGGCGATCTCCTGCTTGATCTCGGCGGCGCGCGCCTCGTACTCGGGCGTTCCCTCGGCCAGATCGGGATGCTCGTCGAGCATACGGAACTCTAGGTTGCCGCCGAGCTGGATGTCGGTGCCGCGTCCAGCCATGTTGGTGGCGATCGTCACCGCCGACTTGCGTCCCGCCTGCGCGACGATGTGCGCCTCCATCTCGTGGAAGCGCGCGTTCAGCACCTTGTGCGGCACCTGCTCCTGCACGAGGAACTCGCTCAGCAGTTCGGATTTTTCGATCGACACGGTGCCGACCAGCACCGGCTGACCCAGCTCTGCATGGACGCGGATCTTCTTGGCGATCGCCTGGAATTTGTCCTGCGTATCCTTGTAGAACTCGTCTTCCTCGTCGACGCGCTTGACCGGCACGTTGGTCGGGATCGTCACGACGTTCATCTTGTAGATATCGTAGAACTCGGCCGCTTCCGTGGCCGCCGTGCCGGTCATGCCGGCAAGCTTCGGATACATGCGGAAATAGTTCTGGAAAGTGACCGAGGCCATCGTCTGGTTCTCAGGCTCAATCGTGACGCCTTCCTTTGCCTCGACCGCCTGATGCAGGCCGTCGGACCAGCGGCGGCCGTCCATCATGCGGCCGGTGAACTCATCGATGATGACGACCTTGCCGTCCTTGACGATGTAATCCGTGTCCGCCTTGAACATCATGTTCGCCCGCAGCGCCTGATTGACGTGGTGAACGACCTGCGTGTTCTCGAAATCGTAAAGGTTCGCGCCTTCCAGCAGCTCCGCCGCCTCGAGCATCCGCTCGACCTTCTCGGTGCCATCCTCGGTGAGCATGATCGACTTCTGCTTCTCGTCCTTCTCGTAATCCTCAGGCGCGAGCTGCTTCACCACCAGATCGACGCTGCGGTACAGATCGGTCTTGTCGTCGGTTGGCCCGGAGATGATGAGCGGCGTGCGCGCCTCGTCGATCAGCACCGAATCGACCTCGTCGACGATCGCCATGTTGAACGCGCGCTGCACCATCGAGCCGCGATCGTACTTCATGTTGTCGCGCAGGTAATCGAAGCCGAACTCGTTGTTGGTGCCGTACGTGATGTCGGACGCATAGGCGGCGCGGCGCTGTTCGTCGCTGAGGTTCGGCACGATCACGCCCGTCGTCAGCCCGAGGAAGCTGTACACCTGCGACATCCAGCCGGCATCGCGCGCGGCGAGATAGTCGTTGACGGTGATGACGTGAACGCCCGTGCCGGGCAGCGCGTTGAGATAGGTCGCGAGCGTCGCCACCAGCGTCTTGCCCTCGCCGGTGCGCATTTCGGCGATCTCGCCGCGGTGGAGGACGATGCCGCCGACCATCTGCACGTCGTAATGCCGCTGGCCGAGCGTACGCTTGGCGGCCTCGCGAACGGTCGCGAACGCTTCCGGCAGGATGCTGTCGAGCGTTTCGCCGTTCCCCAGCCGCTCACGGAAGGCGATCGTCTGCGCGGAGAGCTGTTCGTCCGACATCGCGGAGATCGTGGGCTCGAAGCCGTTGATCTTGTTCACGATCGTACCGAGCGATTTGACGTAGCGTTCGTTCGAGGAACCGAACAGGGTTTTGGCAAGGCCGCCGAGCATGGGGTGTGTCCAATATATTCAAGAGTGGTCGCGCACGGGGCGAGCCCGGCTGCAATGCTGTCGAAAGGGATGTCGTGCGCGAGGTTGAAACGTCGAGAACCGCGCCGCCGAGCGGTTACTCGCGCCGACGCTCGCCCCGCGCGGAAATGCCGTCGTCGAACGAGAAAGAACGTGGTGTCGCGGTGTTCCGCAGCGCAAGAAGCGCGGGGGCGCGTTGGGCCCAAACGATCGCGGCCACCGTCCGCACCGCCGCCGTCGCAACGGTACCGGCGCCTTGTGAAACGCGCTCGATCTGAACGTCGAGATCCGGCGAGCGGCTGCCGGTGATCGCACCGGTCAGCGCCGACAGCGCGGCACAGAGGAAGAGCAGGAACTCCATAGTCGGGGTGGGCTTTAAAGCGGTTCGACGCACGCGTCCAGCCGAGCGATGTGCGTGACGGATCGAGCGCGACCGCGATCATCTTCCGGCACCGTCGCCATAGGTCTTGTGTCCAGCCGATCACGATCTAAGGAACGGCACATGACCTATGCCCGCTCGCCACTCGCGCCCGCCGCGTTCCCTGCCTTGCCGCCAATCGCCGGAGTGACCGCGCATGTCGCTCGCGCGGGGTACAAGGCATGGGATCGCTGCGACCTGACCTTTGTCAGGCTCGATCCCGGCACCACAGTCGCGGGCGTGACGACGCAGAGCCGCTGCCCCTCCCCCGAGGTGGAATGGTGTCGCAAAGCGTTGACGCTCGGTGCTGCGCGCGCATTGGTGGTGAACGCCGGTAATGCGAACGCATTCACAGGCGGGCGCGGCCGTGCCGCCGTAGAGGCGATCGCAGCACGCGCGGCCGGGTCACTCGATTGCCAGCCATCGGACGTGTTCGTCGCCTCGACCGGGGTCATCGGCGTGCCGCTGCCGATCGACAAGGCCGAAGCCGGGATCGACGCCGCACTGGCTGCACCTGCCTGCGGTTGGGAAGATGCGGCGCAGGCGATCAGCACGACCGACACCTTCACCAAGGGTGCCGTCACCACGGCGGTTGTGGATGGCCGCACGGTGACGCTGGTCGGCATCGTCAAGGGTTCGGGCATGATCGCGCCCGACATGGCGACGATGCTCGGCTTCATCTTCACCGACGCGGCAGTGGATGCAGCTTTCCTGCAGGCCGCCCTGGCGGAGGCCAACCGCACCAGTTTCTCGTGCATCACCGTCGACAGCGACACTTCGACCAGCGACACGGTGCTGGCGTTCGCGACCGGCAAGGCCGGCAATGCCCCGATCGCCAGTTCGGAAGATGCCGGCGCGGATGCGTTCCGCGCGGCGCTATCCGACCTGTGCCTGCAACTCGCCCATCTGGTGGTCCGCGATGGTGAAGGCGCGACCAAGTTTATCGAGATCCAGGTGACCGGCGCGGAGAGCGACCGCAGCGCGCACCGCGTCGCGCTGTCGATCGCCAATTCACCGCTGGTGAAAACCGCAATTGCCGGCGAGGATGCCAATTGGGGACGGGTCGTCATGGCGGTCGGCAAGGCGGGCGAGCCGGCGGAGCGCGACCTGCTTTCGATCCGGTTCGGCAACACGCAGGTCGCGAGCGGCGGCCTGGCAAGCGAGGGGTATGATGAGGCGCCCGTCGCCGCGCACCTCAAGGGTCACGAGATCGAGATCGGTGTCGATCTCGGCCTCGGCGAAGGGCGCGCCACCGTTTGGACCTGCGACCTGACCCACGGCTACATTTCGATTAACGCCGACTATCGGAGCTAAGCGCGCAACGGACGGCACTTTCAAGAGTGTGCCGTCCGCAACATAGAGCGAAGCGCGCGCTGGTCGACAACTCAGGCGCGCTGTCGGATGATCAGGCGAGTTCGCCTTCCAGCCAGGCCTTCAGTCGGCCCTTCGGCTCGGCGCCGACCTTGGTTGCAGCGGGCACGCCGTTCTTGAACAGGATCATCGTCGGGATACCGCGCACGCCGTACTTGCCCGGCGCATCGGGGTTCTCGTCGATGTTGAGCTTGGTGATCGTCACCTGCTCGCCCAACTCCTCGGAGATCTCCTCCAGGCTCGGCCCGATCATCTTGCACGGCCCGCACCACTCCGCCCAGAAATCGACCAGCACGGGGCCGTCGGCGTTGAGCACGTCGGTGTCGAAGCTGGAATCCGTAATCTGCTTGGTGGCCATGATGAAGTCTCCTTGTTTGCACCAACGTAAGACGCCCATCCGCCCGGCTCAACCCGTTACGGTCACTCTTTGCAGCTAGCTTTGCTGCGTGACAGCAAAGCGCGGCTTGTGCTCCGCCAGCAGCGCCGGCGGCAGTACCAGCAGGATCGGCGCTCCGGTATACAGCAACGCCGCCTCCACGGATCGACCAGGAAAGATCACGCCGAGCGCCTCGACATAGGCCGCCATCTGCCGGACATGGTAGGGCGGCACCTCCGCCAGCGACAGCGGCGCGCGTCGCCCGGTCTTGAAATCGACGATGGTGATCCGCTCCGGCGTGACGAGCAGACGGTCGACCGTGCCCGACACCACCACACCGTCCCCCACGACCGCCGCGATCGGCGCCTCCGACAGGGCATCGGGGCCGAACAAGGCGGCAAATGCCGGCTCGGCAAGGATCGTCAGCACCGTCGTCGCGATCTCGGCCCGCACCCCGGCGTCGGCGACACCGCCCCCACCCGCCAGCCACCGCTCGGCAGCATCTGCGCGGCCCTCCGGCGGCACCGCCGGCAACCGTTCGAACAGCGCATGGATCAGCCGCCCACGCTCGGCCGCATCGCGCATCGCGGGCGTCGGTGGCGGATCGGCCACCGCATCGTCGCCCAGCGACGATGGCGCGAGCGGACGCGGCGGCCGCGCTTCGATTGGCGCGGCCTGATACGCCCAATCCGGCACAGGTGCGTGGGGATCAGCCATCCCCACATTGCGCTCGCGCCGCTTGACCGGCTTCAGGTCACCGCAGCCGAGGTAATCGCGTGCGCCATCCTCTGCCGCCGCGATGCCGAGATCCGCCATCGCCTGCGCGGCGGCAGCGTACCAGCTTGCGGGCGGCGGCTCGCCCTTGGCGAGCGGACCGAGCGACCCGGCGATCACCAGCCGTTCCTCCGCGCGCGTTGCCGCGACGTAGAACAGCCGCCAATGCTCCTCCAGCTCGCGCTGCGCGGTCTGCTCGATCAGCTCGGCAAGCGGCCCCGCTTCCTCCTTGCGCGGGCGGAAGATCGGCAGTGCGGCGTCGATGTCGTCAACCGGCCATTTCAGCGTGTTGCGCGGCGATTTGGTGGGATCGACCGCCGCGTCCGCCAGGATCACCAGCGGTGCCTGCAGCCCCTTGGCGCCGTGAGCGGTCATCACCCGCACGGCGTCGAGCGGCGCGGACGGGTCGCGCTTGATCTCGACCTCGCCGCGATCGAACCAGTCGAGGAAACGTTGCAGTGACGGCGTGCCCTGCGTTTCGAACTGCAGCGCGGCGGTGAGCAGTTCCTCGATCGGATCACGCGCCTCCTGCCCCAGCCGCCGCAGCAGCGCCCGTCGCCCGCCAAGGTGCCCCGACAGGAGTTCCTCGAGAAACTGGTACGGCGTGGCGATGTCGGCCCGGTCGAGCATTGCCCGAAGGGGCCCGAGGTCATCCGGCCGTTCACGATCGAGATGCCGCCACAGGCTTTCGGACTCACGCGGCGCCGCCTCCAGCAACAGCTCCTGCGACCACCCGATCAGCGGCGAGACGAGCAGTGACGCCAGCGACAGATCGTCTTCCGGCTGCAACACGAAACGGATCGCGGCGAGCAAATCCCGCACGCTCAGCGGCGCGTTCAGCCGCAGCCGGTCGACGCCCGCCACCGGCACCCCTTCCGCATAGAGCCGCGCGACGATCAGCGAGGCAAGGTCGCCGCGCCGTTTCACCAGGATCATCACGTCCTGCGGCTCCAGCAGGCGGCCTTTGCTTTCCAGCATCAGCGTGCCGATCCAGCCCTTGATCGTGCGCGCGATCCGCTTGGCGAGTTCGCGGGTGGAATCGGCGATCCAACCTTCCTCATCCTCGTCGCTGCCACCCGCGACGACCAGCGGCCACAGTGTCACCGTGCCCGGCCCCGGCACCTCGCTCGCGTGGCGCTCCAGTTGCGCGACCGCGCCGAGGCCGGGTTCGGGCAGTCCCGCCATTGCGGCATCGACGAACTCCAGCACCGGTCGGGTCGAGCGGAACGATTGGGTCAGCGACAGCCGGTTCCACGCCCCCGCGAACGTCTCGCCACCGCGCCGGCGCGTTTCCTCCGCCGCCGCCCATGCGCCACGCGCAAGACGCCCAAAACGCTCCTCCGCCGCCCCGAAAAAGCGCGGATCGGTACCCTGAAAACCGAAGATCGCCTGCTTGAAGTCGCCCACCGTGAACAACGTGCGCACCGCGCCGCCATGCGCGCCCTCGCCCACGAAGAATTCGTCGGCGAGCGCGCCGATGATCGCCCATTGCTCCGGATTGGTGTCCTGCGCCTCGTCGATCAGGATGTGCGAGGTCTCGCGATCAAGCTTGAAGCGCACCCACTCGCCGATACCGGGCTGGCCGAGCAGGTCGATCGTCGCAGCGATGAGATCGTCGAAATCGACCGCCCCCAGCCGCCGCTTGGCGCGCGTATAGGCAGCGGCATAATCGCGTCCGACATCGAGCGCATCGGCGAGCAGGCCGGCATAAACGGCCCGATGCCGTAGGGACAGCAGAGCGGTCGCCGCCTCGCCGACCGCCTGCGCGAGTTCAGCATAGTCCGGATCGGCATCGAGCAGCTTCTTGGAATATTTGCGCGGCTCGCCTTTGGCGGTGAACGGCACGCCCACAAGGTCGATCAGCATGCGCGCCCGCATTTCCGCACTCGCCTCGACCCAACATTCGGCAACGTCGGCGTGGTTGCCGCCGGTCGCGGTCCCCCACGCCCGGTTGGCGGCGGCGAGGCGCGCGACGGCGTCGCAATCGAACGCATCGTCGCCGCACCCCGCGACGATCGCCGCCTCGACATCACCTGCCGGCAAATCGAGCTGCCGACGCACGAACGCCGCCACCCCTTCATACGTCCCCGGCAGCGCCGCCATCGCCTTGGGCGCACGCGCGCAGGCGATCAGGAACTTCTCCGCCTCGCCCTCGCCCAGCCGCACGCTGAGCGCACCGACCGCTTCGATCGGACGGGTCCGGCCCTGCCCATCCGCCTCGACCAGCAGTTCCGCCAAAGCCTCGCGCGCCAGCACCGCTTCCTCACGCGCTTCGATCGGCCGGAAGCCGGGCGTCAGTCCAGCTTCGACCGGAAAGGCCGCGAGCAGGCTCTGACAGAAGCCGTGGATCGTCTGGATGCGAATGCCGCCGCCCGGCGCATCCAGCACCTTGGCGAACAGCGTCCGTGCCCGCGCCCGCAGCTCCGGGGTTGGATCTTCGCCCAGCGCGATCAGGTCGCTGCCAAGCTGCGCCTCCGGCATCCGCACCCACGCCGCCAGTCGTGCGCCGATCCGCCCGGCCATCTCCGCCGCGCCCGCCTTGGTGAAGGTCAGACACAGGATCGCCGACGGATCGACGCCGCGCAACAGCAAGCGGTACACCCGCGCGGTCAGCACCTGCGTCTTCCCCGTGCCCGCCGACGCGGACAGCCAGACGTGCCCGTCCGGCGCACTCGCCCGTGCCTGATCGTCCTTCAACGGCGGCAGCGCGGAAAAGCTGCCGCTATCGCTCACGGCCATACCATTCGTCGCGGCGCATCAACTGGTCGTACTCGCTGTAAGGGGCGAACTCGGGGTGGAGCTTGGCGGTGAACGCCTCGCTGCCGGTCAGCCAGCGGCCGGCCACGCCCGCGAAATTCTCGGCGGCGATGGCGGTGAACTGTTCAGGAAGAATCTTATCGTTCTTGCCCGCCGGGTCGACCGGCGAGGTGACGTAGCCGAACTGATCGCTGCGTTTGCCGAGCGACCAATACTCAAAGCCGCGCGTAACCCCGCTAATGCCTTCAAAGCCGCCGCGTTCGGCGATCAGCCCGAGCAACCCCAGTTGCAGGCTGAACCCGGCGCGTACCGCGGCCGGCGAGGGCGGCGTGCCGGTCTTGTAATCAATTACGGCCAGCGTGCCGTCCGGCATCCGGTCGAGCCGGTCGAACGTGCCGTTCAGCGTCACGCCGGCAATGTCGATGCTGCCGCGCCGCTCCACCGCGATCACGCTGCGACCCGCCTCGCCCTGTTCGGCGATCGTAAGCGCGATCCAGTCGATCGCCTGCATAAGCCGCGGCTGCCACAAAGCGCGCATCATCGGGTGCGTGCGCTCGTCGTTGAGCATTGCGCGGGCGCGATCGTGCAGCTTGTCCGGGTGGCACGCATCCTCACGCGCCCATTCCTCCAGGATCGCGTGGACGGCGGTGCCGCGCCACGCCGCACTTGGGTCGGCATCGACCGGATCGAGCGCGCTCAGCCGCAGGATCGCACGCGCGTAGAAAGCATAGGGATCGGCCTTGAGGCGATCGACGTCGGTGACTGCGATCTTCTTGGGGCGCAGCAGCGCAGGCGGCACTGGCGCGGGCTGGTCGGCGGGTTCATGGATGGCCGGATCGTCGAGATCGCGCGTCCACCGTTCCAGCGGTAGTGCGCGGCCCCGCGCCCAAGTCTCGCCCGCCAAAGCCTGCAACCGCAGCCAGAAGCGCGAGGCGATCGCAGGCTGCGTTGCATCGCGCCGGGCGCGTGTTAGCAGTGCCCGCGGTGCACCGAGCGCTCCGGCCAGATCGTGCGCCGCCATGCCGATACCACGCTCCTGCCCCGGCAGCCCGAGCGCAACCCGGATGCGCGGCGCGAGCCACGGGTCAGGCGCGCTCTGCCCCGGCCATACACCTTCGTTGAGCCCGCCGAGGATCATCAGGTCGGCCGGCTGCAGCCGCGCCTCGATCAGGCCGTAGATCGCCAGACGCGGATGACCACCCTGCGGCGGCCTAACCGCGATCTCATCCATCAAGGTGCGCAGCAACGCCGCGAGCGAATCGGGGTCGACCAGCGCAGGCCCCTCAGCGGCGCGCACTTCGAGACCGGCGAGAAAGTCGGATGCTGCGCGCCCGGCCGGACCACTCCAGAGGAAGTCCCCGCACAGCGCCTGTGCCGTTTCGCGCAACGCCGCCACCAGAGCGGCGAGCGGCTGCTCCCCGCCCGCGAACACCCGCTCCATCGGCGCGAGCAGCGCACGCGCATGCGGCCACCATGCCGCCGCAGAAGCACGCCGTGCTACCTCGCGCCTGGGTGCATCAGCGAGGTGCGCGTCGATCCCGTCGAGTCCAGCCGCCGGACGCGGGCCACGCAACACCCGGTCGAGCTTGCGCGCGCCGTCAAGCCAAGGCCGCCGCCCCTCGCCGGCACACACCAAGGGATGTTTGAGCAAGGTCAACAACGCGAGCGGCGCGAAGCGTTGCGCGGCGGCATCGGCGAGCGCGAGCAGCAACGTACCCGACGGTAGGATCGATAGCGGCCGCCCGGCGCTATCGTCGATCTCGATCCCCCAACGCCCGCAATGCGCCGCCACCCGCCGCGCCAATGCCCGATCCGGCGTGACGAGCGCTGCGGTACGCTCGGGCGTTTCCAGCGCCTCCCGCAACGCCAGCGCGATCGCCTGCGCCTCCTCCGCCGGGGTGGCGAGTTCGGCGGCGGCGATCCCGGTGAGGCGGCGTTCGGCAGCGGGCAAATCCGTCCACTTGCCGGTGAAATCAGCGGGGGCGAGTGCGTTGGCGATGGCTGTGCCGCGCGCCGGCGTCGCGTCGAACTCGCTCGCGTCGCGCCAGCGCATCACCTCCGCGCGATTGAACCCCATCCGTTCGAGCAGCAGCTTGAGGTGAAACTGCGGATGCGTTTCGATCGAGCGCTTGCGTGTGCCGGTCCCCGGGTCGGGCGCGTGGGGGCCGAGCGCCTGCCACTCTTGGTCCTCCATACTGGTCGCAAGATCGGAGATGACCACCATTCCGCGCGGCATCGTCGCGACCCGCCGTAGCAGCATGGCCACCGCCGGCGCAGTGTCAGTGACACCGGCCGCGCACACGAAACCTGGGGGCGGCGTATCCTTCCAGCGCAGCGCGAGCCGACGGAGCAGCCGCGCGCGCCGATCCGCCAGATCGATACAGCCAAGCCGCGCCAGTTCGCCCGGCCAGCGGTCCAGCACGATCTCGAACAGGTCGAGCGCGCGCCGCCAGTGCGCCGAAAGTTCCTCGCCCAGGTCGATCTCGCGAAGCGCCCGTGGCGCCACCTCCTCCACCAGCAACTGATCAAGCGTGTGGGCGAGATCGCCAGCCAATCGCACCGCCTCGGCCGCGTCGACGGGCTGGCGGGTCCGTGCGCGCTCCTCGACAACGAGCCGCGCGAGGATTAGCCGGCGCTGCATCGGCGCGACTGCCGGCGGCACGGGATCAACGGCGTCGGCAGGGTCGAGCGCCGCGCCTACCGCCTCGTCCAGCGCGGGATCGCCGATCGCCACCATGCGCGGCAGCAGCAGCCCGCCGCCGCTCGCCCGTACGAACGCGTCAGTTACGGCACGCTTGGCGCGGTTGTTGGGCAGCAGCACCAAACCCCGCGCCAGCCCGAGCGGATCTGCCCCGAACTGCCGGATCAAGCCCGCCGCCAGCGCATCAGCGAACGCGCGGTGGGCCGGGATCGTATAGAGTTGCGGTTGGCCCCGCTCAGCCATCGGCAAGGATCGCCTCGGTCCTGCCGATCGCGGCGGGCGAGCCGACGTCGAACCATAATCCCTGGTGCACCATGCCAAAGGCACGTCCCGCTTCGATCGCGCGCTCCCAGAACAACCGGGTCGAGAACGGCCCCGCCGGCCAATCACGGATCACGCGCGGCGACAGGATCTGCACGCCGGTGAAGACGAACGGCGCAGGCTTGCCGGGGATCCGCCAGCCGGTGATCCGTCCGTCCGGTGCCAGGCGGAAGTCGCCCTGTCCGCTATGATTATGCGCACGCGCCAGCGGCACCATCAGCAGCAGCGCGTCCATCCGCTCGTCGTCCCACTGTCGCGCGAGCAAGCGGATCGCGTCGCTCGGCCCGTCGATCCAGAGATTGTCGCTGTTCGCCACCACGAACGGCTTGTCGCCGATCAGGTCGCGCGCCTGCACGAGGCCGCCACCGGTCTCCATCAACTCAGTGCGTTCGTCCGAAACGACGATATCGATCCCCTTCACCCGGTTGCGCAGATGCGCCTCCAGCGGGTCGGCGAGATAATGCACGTTGACGACCGCGCGCTTCACCCCTGCCGATCGTAGCCGGTCGAGCACATGGTCGATCAGCGGCTTGCCCGCCACCTCGACCAGCGGCTTGGGCCGCGTGGCGGTCAGTGGGCGCATGCGCTTGCCGAGCCCCGCCGCCATCACCATCGCCGTTTCAGGCACGATCGCGTCCGGCACCGGGCGCAGCGCGAGCGTCTTCTTCGCGGTCATGCCTGTGCGACCACCATCGGATCGCCGCGCAATTCAGGCGGGATATGCGCGTCGAACCAAGCTTTCACCGGCGCGAGATCGGGGTGCGCGAGATCGCGCTCGAGATACGCCCAAACGCGCGGGCACAGCGCAGGGTAGCGCGGCTTGCCGTCTCGCTTCCAAAGCCGCGTGAAGATGCCGATGATCTTCGCATTCCGCTGCGCGCCCAGCACGCGGTAGGCAGCGTCGAATGCCGCGTCGGCCCCCGTAGCCACGCGGTAGCGTTCCAGCATTTCTGTCTCGATCGCCTCCGGTACGTCCCGCCGCGCATCCTGAAGCAGCGACACGAGATCATAAGCCGGATGTCCGGCCAGTGCGTCCTGAAAATCGAGCAGGCCAAAGCCTTGCTCGGTCAGCATCAGATTCTCGGCATGGTAATCCCGCAGCACCATCACCGGCCGGCTGGCGCGGGCAAGGTCGAACACCGCGTCCCAGGCAGCCGTATAGCCGGCACGATCCGGCTCGATCCCAACGGCGGGACAATACCATTCGACCAACAGATCGGCTTCACGGTGCAGCACGGCACCATCGTACGGCGGTACGTCACCGGCATGGTGGCGATGCAGACCGACGAGGATGTCGACCGCCGCGCCGTACAGATCACGCTGCCGCTCCGGTTCTGCATCCGCGGTTTCGCACAGCCGTTCGTCACCAAAGTCCTCGATCAGCACCAGACCGTTGGCGAGATCGCGGCCGAGTATCGCAGGTGCGTGGAAGCCGCGCTCGGCCAACCAGCCGGCAATGGCAATGAATGGGCGCGGATCCTCGTGAGGCGGCGGCGCATCCATCAGCACTGCGCGGCGCGCGGGTTCGACGACACGAAAGTATCGCCGGAACGACGCATCACCGGCAAGCGGCAGGATCTCGGCGTCACCCCAGCCTAGCGCGCGCAGGAAGTCGCGCGCTTGCGGCGGCGGGATCATGTTGGATACAGGGGAAAGGGCCATCGCGCCTTCCATGCCGCCGGCACCTGCGCTGTCAAGCGGCGGCCGCCACCGGGGGCGAAATCCAGGGTGAGCGCCAGCGCATGCGGCCATGCGCCGGGCGCGCGGTCCGGCCATTCGACGATCAGCACCGAGTCCGCCAGCGCTTCGTCCAAGCCCAGTTCCGCGATCTCCTGCGGTTCTTCGATCCGATAGAGGTCGACGTGCAGCACCGGCATCCTGGTTTCAGGCGGTTCGTAAGGCTGCACGATCGCGAAGCTGGGCGACGGTGCCTCACCCTCCAGACCCAGTGCGGCGAGCAAACCGCGCGCGATGCTGGTCTTGCCCGCGCCAAGCGTTCCGGTCAGCGTGATGACGTCGCCCGGCTGCACCAATCCGGCAAGACGCGCGCCGAACGCGGCGCTCGCCGCTTCATCGGGCAACTCCATCCTCATCGGTTACGCGGCAGCAGCACGGTGATGGCTGTCCCCTCGCCCGGCTCCGACATAAGCTCGATCGTGCCGCCGTGCGTTTCGACGAACTGCTTGGCGAGCGGCAGGCCAAGGCCGAGCGCCCGCTCGCCATCGCGCGTCACCTCCGGTTGGGCAAAGCGATCGAACGCGCGAGCGACCGCCTGCCGGCTCATGCCAGCGCCATCGTCCGACACGACGATCCGGGCGCCGCTCGAATTGCCGTCGACGCGGAGCAGGATGCGTCCCCCCGTCGCCGTGCCTGCAACGGCATGACGGAGCAGATGCTCGATTACCTGCCGGATGCGTTTGCCGTCGCCACGCACGACGCCGGCGGACGGCATGACCTCGACCGCGAACTCCAACCCGCGCCTCTCGACCATCGACTGGATCGTCTGCGCGGCGCCGCGTGCGAGCGGCACCAGATTGACCTCGTCGCGCACCACCACGGGATCGGCGGTGTCGCTCTGCGTGAGATCCAGAACATCATCGATCAAGGCGCCGAGACGCTGCACCGAATCCATGATTGCCTCGACATAGGTCGTCGCGTCGTCGCCGAGCTTACCACCGTAACCCGCACTCAGCATTTCCGCGAACCCGCTGATTGACGTGAGCGGCGTACGCAATTCGTAGCTCATGTTGGCGACAAACGACGTCTTGACGCGATCCGCCGCTTCCAGCGCTTCGTTGCGATCGCGCAACGCAGTCTCGATACGGCGTCGATCCGTGGTGTCGAGCATCGTGAAAAGCCCGTTGCCGTCGGGCAGCGGCACGGCCGCGAACTCGAAATAGCGCCCATCGGCAAAACGCACCTGTCCGCCGCGCTGCTGCCGCTCGACCGTGGCGGCGCGAACCAATTCGCCGATCAGCGCCGCCCGATCCGGATTGGCGAGTTGCGAGGCCGCTACTTCCGCGAGCGCATCGACGCGCGGGTGCGTCGCGAGGAACGCCTCATCGAAATTCCACAAGGTCCGAAACTTGTTGTTCCACAGTTGCAGCTTGCCATCGGCGGCGAACACGCCGAGCGCCTCGAACAGGTTCTCGAACGTCGCCGCCCGCACCCGCAACAGGGTATCCATTCCGCTGGCAAGCTGGACCTGCTCGGTGCGGTCCTCGAAGATCAGCAGCAACCCTCCATCCGGCAGCGGCTGCGCGACGACGCGCAGATGAACGCCACCGGGCAGGTGCCATTGCTCCTCGATCGCGCCGCCGGTCGCAACGAACCAAGCACGCCGCTCGGCCTTCCAGCCGGGGAAGTCACGCACCTCCGGCAGCCGGTTCGCCTCGCGCATGCGTTCCAGCACGCGATCAAATTCCGGCGAGTCCGCCAGCCAGTCGCTACCGATCCCGAAAATCCGCTGGAATGGCTGATTGAAGAAGATCAGCGCCCGGTCCGACCCGAACTGCGCGACCCCGGCCGAAAGTCGGTCAAGCGTCGCGCGCTCGGTGTCCCCAAGCCGTTTGATCGTGGCGCGCGCCTGTTCGAGATCCTCGACGTCGACGGCAAAGCCGGCAACGCCGCCATCCGGCATCGGCACGTCGTACACGCGCAACATCCGCCGCTCGCCCTTGATCGTCGCGGGCATCGCCTTGACCTGCAACCGGCTGCTCTCCCGCGCGGCGATCGCCCCGGCGAGCGGGCCGCCGAGCCCCCCACTCTCGACCAGTTCCAGCCCCCGCACAACCGCGTCCTCGGGATCGGCGGCATCGACCGCGTCCGCGTAATGGCTGTTGACCATCGCCAGCCGCATGTCGCTCCCACGATACCACATCGGCATCGGCGCGGCCTGGATGAGGCCGGTCAGTACGTCGAACGCGCGGTGCGCGGCGGCAACCTCGTCGTTCAATCGCGCGATTTCTGACAGGCTGTCGGTTGCGTCGAACAACCACAGCACCACGCCGCCGGGCGCGCGAAGATCGCCCGCGGCTTTGGCCCCACGGATCAGCAGCGCACGGGCGGCACCTTGTGCCTGCACCGATCTGGTAAAGCCTCGGCCGGATTTTTGCGCGGCGGCGATGTCGTCGGCGAGGCCGCGCGCGTCGGCAGGGCCGAAACCCGCTGTGCCGTCCCCCGCCAGATCGGCGACGTAGCGCGGCGTTGTCGCCAGCCCGAGCCACTCGCCAAGCCGCTCCGACGCGTCGAGCCGCCCGTCCGCACGTACCACCACTACGAGCGCCGGCGAGGATTTCAGCAGGGCCGCCAGTCGGACGTTTTGGTCCAGCGCTTCCGCGGCATCGCGCCTCGCACGCAGACCGACGAAAAGCGCCCATGTGGTCGCGACGATCAGCGCGGCCAGCACCACGCCCGACAGCACCAGCTCAAGCGTCGATGTGCCGTTCATTGCAGGCCCCTGATCATCGGCACGTCGTCGCGGCTCCCTTGCTGATCGCAAGCCCTAGCGTGACGCCGGGCTAACGCAAACTACGGCAACGAAAAAGGGGCCGTAGATCGCTCCACGGCCCCTTCCGCTATCTCGCGAGCGCGAGATCAGTAGCGGTAATGGTCGGGCTTGAACGGGCCTTCGACCGGCACGCCGATGTAGTCGGCCTGCTTCTGCGAAAGCGTCGTCATCTTCACGCCGAGCTTTTCGAGGTGCAGTGCCGCCACCTTCTCGTCGAGATGCTTCGGCAGGACGTACACGTCGTTGCCGTAGTTCTCGGCCTTGGTGAACAGCTCGATCTGCGCCAGCGTCTGGTTGGTGAAGCTCGCCGACATCACGAACGACGGGTGGCCGGTCGCATTGCCGAGGTTGACGAGACGGCCCTTCGACAGGACGATGATCTGCTTGCCGTCTGGGAACTCGACCAGGTCGACCTGCGGCTTGACCTCGGTCCACTTGTAGTTCGACAGCGCGGAGATCTGGATCTCGCTGTCGAAGTGGCCGATGTTGCAGACGATCGCCATGTTCTTCATCGCCTTCATGTGATCGGCGGTGATGACGTCGGCGTTGCCGGTGGCGGTGACGAAGATGTCCGAGCGGGTGACCGCCTCTTCCATCGTCACGACCTCGAAGCCCTCCATTGCCGCCTGCAACGCGCAGATCGGGTCGATCTCGGTGACGAGGACGCGCGCGCCGCCGTTGCGGAGCGACTGGGCCGAACCCTTGCCGACGTCACCGAAGCCGGCGACGGTGGCGACCTTGCCAGCGAGCATCACGTCGGTGCCGCGACGGATCGCGTCGACCAGCGATTCCTTGCAACCGTACAGGTTGTCGAACTTCGACTTGGTAACGCTGTCGTTGACGTTGATCGCCGGGAACGGCAGCTCGCCCTTCTTCGAGATCGCGTACAGGCGGTGAACGCCGGTGGTGGTCTCTTCCGACACGCCCTTGATGTTCTTGACCGTCTCGGTGAGGTAACCCGGCTTCTTGGCGATGAACGCCTTGAGCGCGCGCTGCATCTCCACCTCTTCCTCGTTCTCGGGCTCCGGCATGGTGTGGCCGGCCTCGAGCTTGGCGCCCCACAGCGCGAACATCGTCGCGTCGCCGCCATCGTCGAGGATCATGTTGCAGGTCTGCCCGGTGCCATCGTCCCAATCGAAGATCGAGCCGACGTAATCCCAGTAATCCGCCAGGCTCTCGCCCTTGATCGCGAACACCGGCACGCCAGTCGCGGCAATCGCGGCGGCGGCATGGTCCTGCGTCGAGTAGATGTTGCAGGTCGCCCAACGGACATCGGCGCCGAGCGCGGTCAGCGTCTCGATCAGCACGGCGGTCTGGATCGTCATGTGCAGCGATCCGGTAATGCGCGCACCCTTCAGCGGAGCGGACGCGCCAAACTCGCTGCGCAGCGCCATGAGGCCCGGCATTTCGGTTTCGGCGATGTTGATTTCGGCGCGGCCATAATCGGCGAGGCTGATGTCGGCGACGACATAGTCGTTCTTGCGGTCGAGTACGGTGGCCACGTGGGAGTCTCCGAATAACGCGGTTGGATGCGCAGCCCCGTAGCGCGGGTTCGCTAGAGGATCAAACATAAAGATATCTTTATATCAGGATTTCGTGTGCAAAGGTCGTCGCTACGTCCCATCTCGCGGCGCTGTCCGCATCTACTAACGATTCGACGATCTACCCCGACGGCGGCGACAGACGCAGGTGGCTGCAATTTCCCCCATGTCGCCGAAATCCTGCGCAGCCATGTCGCGACCGCACGGCTCGCGCGAGGGCGAACTGCACCTCTCTGCGCAAGAAAGCGACGCAGCCGCCTAAGCCCTCCCGGTTTCGCTGCCGAGCATGCGCGGATCGATGCCGATGCGCTTGAAGCCGCTCTCCCAGCGCTTAGCCGGAGCGCTTCCGAACAGCAGGTCTGCATCGGCTGGTGCATTGAACCATCCGTGGCGCGTGAGTTCTCCCTCCAGTTGCCCCGCGCCCCAGCCGGCGTAGCCGAGCGCGACCAGCCAGCGGCTTGGCCCCTTGCCTTCGGCAATCGCGCGCAACACATCGATCGTACCCGACAGCGACCAGCGGCCGGCGACGTCGATCGTGTCCTGCCCCGCCCAATCCGAGCTATGCAGAACAAAGCCGCGCTGCGGCTCCACCGGACCACCGAAATGCACCGGCGCATCGGGTGCAAGACCGGGCTCGATCTCGAACTGCGCGAGCAGTTCGTGCAGGCCCAGATCGGCGATTAACGCCCCGGTGCCGATCCCGATCGCGCCATTCTCGTCATGTGCACACATCGCGATCGCCGCGCGTTCGAAGCGCGGATCGCCGATGCCGGGAAGCGCGAGCAATAGCTGCCCCGTGAGAAAAGCGGCCGATTCCATACTCGGATAATAGCCGCCGTTCCGTGCGCGTCACGCTTGAATTCGTTGTCCGATACGCCGACCTAATCGGTGCCCCATCCTCAATCGGAGAATTTCATGACGATCAGCGTCGGCGACCGCATCCCAAGCGTCACTCTCACCAAGGTCACCGCAGACGGCCCCGATCAGGTCAGCTCGGACACGTATTTCGCGGGCCGCAAGGTCGCGGTGTTTTCGGTACCCGGCGCCTACACGCCAACCTGCTCGGCTCGCCACCTGCCCGGCTATATCGACAAGGCAGCCGACCTGAAGGCGAAGGGGGTGGATGAGATCGCCTGCACTGCCGTCAACGATCCGTTCGTGCTCGCTGCGTGGAGCAAGGATGCGGGCGCGGACGGCATCACCATGCTTGCCGACGGCAGCGCAGATCTCGTCACCGCGCTTGGCCTGACCATGGATGCCGCGAAGTTCGGCATGGGCACGCGTGGTCAGCGCTTCTCGATGCTCGTCAACGACGGTGTGGTCGAACAGCTCAATGTCGAAGCGCCGGGCGAGTTCAAGGTTTCTGCTGCGGAATATCTGCTGAGCGAGATCTGATAAGCCGTTGCGGTCATGGAACGCTCTCGCCCGCAAGCCGTTTGTTTCGGTGAAGCAAGGAGGGCTGTTCCATGACCGACACTACCAGCGAAGCCACCAACGGATCCGCGGCCAAGACCGATTCGATCCTGCACTCAGCGACCACGAGCGCGCAGGAAGCCGCAAAGACAGCAACCGCCGCTGCTCAGGATGCGGCCAAGACCGTGACTGAAACCTCCTCGTCCTTATACGCTCAGGCGAAGGACGCGATCGGCCAGGCGGTCGAGACCACGATCGAAGCGGTGAAGGAACATCCTGTTGCCGCAGCAGCGATCGGCGCCGGCGTTGCCGCTACCGTCGCCGGTGCAGCGTTCGGCGTATCGAAGCTGCTCGAAGACGACGAGCCTGCGCAGGCCGGCAAGGCGAAGTCGAAAGCCTGAACCCATTGCCAGCACCGTTACGCTGCCTTGCCAGCGTAACGGTGCTGTTATAGCCCCGGTGGATGACGACAATCGCCACCCCCGCCGCCGCTATCGTTGCCGAACTCGATCGGCTCTACTCCGCATCAGTTGAACGGTTGCAGGCTGCGTTGACCGCCTATCTTGATGGCGGTGTCGTACCCGACCCTGCCAGCCGTCGCGACGGCAGCTTTGCATATCCTGAGATCCACGTCCGCTACAGCGGTGGCGCCACGACCGTCCCGCCACGGTCTTTTGGGCGGCTGGTATCGGCAGGCGAATACCGCATCAGCGTCACCAAACCAGCGATCTTCGCGGATTATCTGATCGAACAGCTGACGTTGCTGATTGAGGATTACGACGTCGAAGTCGTCGCCGTCGCGGGACGACAGGAGATCCCCTTCCCGTACGTGATCGACGCTGGTCATGCGCTTCGGCTCGATACTGTATCCACTGCGGAACTGTCCCGGCATTTTCCGGCCACCGAACTCGCCCATATCGGCGACGAGATTGCCGATGGCCTTTACACCATAGCCGATGATATTCGTCCGCTTGCGTTGTTCGACGGATTGCGCACCGACTTTTCCCTCGCACGGCTGCGGCACTACACTGGCACGCCGCCCGAGCATGTTCAGCGTTTTGTGCTGTTCACCAATTATCATCGTTATGTTGATGAATTCATCCGGTGGGCGTTCGATCAGCTTGGCGAAGGCTCGCGCTTTTCAGCGCTGTCGGGCGCAGGCGGGCGGATGCTGCATGTCGGCGACGACGTGGAGGCGTTCATGGCTGATACCAGCGCGTGGCGCCGGCACCAGATGCCGGCCTACCACCTCATGGCGGCGGACGGCACCGGCATCACCCTTGTCAACATCGGCGTCGGTCCCGCCAACGCGAAGACGATCTGCGACCACCTCGCCGTGCTACGCCCTGAGGCGTGGCTGATGATCGGCCATTGCGGCGGTCTTCGCCCTAGCCAGCGGATCGGCGACTATGTGCTCGCGCATGCATATTTACGCGACGACCACGTCCTTGACGACGTGCTGCCGCCGGAGATCCCAGTGCCGGCGATTGCCGAGGTGCAACTCGCAATGGCGCGCGCGGCCGAGACGATCTCCGGGCAATCGGGCGAAGAGCTTAAAAGGCGCCTGCGCACCGGCACCATCGTCACCACGGACGACCGAAACTGGGAGCTGCGTTACTCCAAGTCAGCGCTGCGCTTCTCACTGAGCCGCGCAGTCGGCATCGACATGGAATCGGCAACGATCGCTGCGCAGGGCTATCGATTTCGCGTGCCATACGGGACGCTTCTGTGCGTGTCGGACAAGCCGCTGCACGGCGAGTTGAAGTTGCCGGGGCAAGCCAACCGCTTCTACGAACGTGCCATCGCCGAGCATCTCAAGATCGGTATCGAGGCATGCGAGGAATTGCGGCGGGAAGGTGCGAAGCTTCACTCACGCAAACTGCGGGCCTTCAACGAACCGCCGTTCCGCTGATCGAACACGCAACCGCGAAGAGTTCCATGCGTTACGCCACCTCAACGATTAGGATCGCGTGATGGCTGACGAAGACACCTCCAAGTCCGATACCACCGCCAAGAACGCCGGTCGCAAGACCGTCGCCAGCAAATCGACTTCGACGAAAGCGGCTGCGCCGAAAGCCGCCGCCGCGAAGGCATCGGCCGCAAAGGCCGCAGCAGGCAAGCCCTTAACGCCGGCAAAGGCGCCGCCTGCGAAGAAGCCAGCAACGCCCGCCAAAAAGCCCGCAACCGCAGCCAAGCGCGCGACCAAGGCTAAAGCGAGCCCGCCCAAAAAGCCGGCGACGCGTTGGCCGGCGCTTGCCGGTGGCGCGGTTGCTGCCGTGGCGGCGGCGGGTGCCGCGGTATTCGCGTTGCGCAAACCGAAGTCCGTCGAAGCCATCGTCGGCAAGATCGAGGATGCGGTTGGTGCCGAGGGAGAGAAAAAGCCGGACGCGGTCGTCACCGGTACCAACGCGGCAACGTCGACCAACGTCTGATCGTACGCTGCCGGTGCCGCCCCAAACGACACCGGCAGCGCGCCAAAATCACCAACCGGTCGGATGACCCTTGTTCTGCTGATCTAGCCAGCTTTTAAGCGGCGCGAAATAGTCGACCATCGCCTGACCCGACATCTCGCGGCTGCCGGTGAACGCCTGTAGCGCATCTGGCCACGGCTTCGACTGGCCCATCGCCAGCATCGTATTGAGCCGTGCTCCCACCTCCTTGTTGCCGTAGAACGAGCAACGATGCAGCGGCCCGGTCCAGCCGGCTTGCTTGCACGCTGCCTGGTAGAATTGGAACTGAAGCAGGCGCGCGAGGAAGTAGCGGGTGTACGGCACGCCAGCGGCCACGTGCATCTTGGCGGCCAGATCGAACTTGCTCTCGTCGCGGGCAACCGGGGGTACTACGCCCTGATACTTCAGGCGCAGGTCGTTCCAGCCTTTCTCATACTGGCTCTCCGGGATCGCGCCCGAGAAGACGCCCCAGCGCCACTTGTCGATCAACAGGCCGAACGGCAGGAACGCCACCTTGTCCATTGCCTGACGCAGCAACAGACCAATATCCTTGTCCGCGCTCGGCACCTTGGCAGGATCGAGCAGGCCGATCTTCACCAGGTAATCGGGCGTGATCGACAGCGCGATGAAATCGCCGATCGCCTCGTGGAAGCCATCGTTGGCACCGTTCTTATAGAGGAACGGCTGGGTGTTGTACGCCCGCTGGTAGAAATTGTGGCCCATCTCGTGATGGATGGTGGTGAAATCGTCCGAGTTCACCTTGGCGCACATCTTGATGCGCAGATCATCGACATTGTCGACGTCCCACGCCGAGGCATGGCACAACACGTCACGATCGGCCGGCTTGACGATCTGCGACCGCTTCCAGAACGTGTCGGGCAGCGGTTTGAAGCCGAGCGAGGTGTAGAAACCCTCACCCGTTTTGAACATTCGGACCGGATCGTAGCCCTTGGCCTTGAGCAGATCGCCGACATCATAGCCGAGATCGCCCGCTCCCTTCGGCGCCACCACATCGTAGATGTTGCCCCATTCCTGCGCCCACATGTTGCCGAGCAGATCGGCGCGGATCGGGCCAGTCTTGGCCTGCACCGCGTCGCCGTACTTCTCGTTCAGCTTCCAACGGACATAGGTGTGCAGCGCGAGATAGAGCGGCTCGACCTGATGCCACAGCTTGTCAGTGAGTGCGGCAAATTGGTCGGGTGTCATGTCGTAGCCGGCGCGCCACAACGCGCCGGTGTCGGCATAGCCGAGCTGCTTCGCGCCCTGATTGGCGATCACCACCTGCCGCGCATAGTCCTTGCGCATCGGCGCGCCGACTTGATCGTGCCAGCTGACCCACATTTCCTTCAGCCTGGCGGGATCGCGCGTGGTACCCATCGCCGCTTCGATATCGCTGCCATTGATCGGCTTGCCGTTGAGCGTGCCCATGCCCTTGCCGTAAGCGGAGGACATGCGTGTCACGATGGTGGAAAGTTCGGTGGCCGCGCCCGGCGTGGTCGGCGCAGGCAGCGTCAGCCCGCCGCGCAGCAGATCGAGCTTGCGCTTGGTATCGAACGAGAGGCCGGGAAGCGTCGCGAAGGGTGCCGCGCCGAGCGCATACTTCACCTGCATTTCGGTGCTTTCCGCGCCGAACCGTGCAGCGATCGCATCGCTGTCATCGGTTATGTAGGTTTCGTTGATCCACGTCGCCTGCTGCGTCGGCGTGGAAAAATCGGCGAGATTTTTCTCGGCGTCAGCGACGAAGCCATCGGCCTGCGCGACGGTGGGTTTTGGTGCGGTGGTCTGCGCGAACGCGGGGGTAACCGCGAGCGCAAGCGCCAGCGCGGCGGTGGAAATGCCGGTGCGGATCATCAATGTCCCTTTTTTATCGTTCTGATTGCGGCAGACTGTGCCGCCCGCCCCTCGCGGTCAAGCGGCGAGGAAGTTGGCGATTTCCGTGCCGAGCTCGGGCTTCATCACCGCGTTCATGTGGTTGCCGGGGATCTCGCGGAAGCTGCCGTTCGGCAGTGCCATCGCCAGTTCCGCGCCGGAACCGTTGTCGTGATCCTCAACACCAGTCAGCACCAGCGTCGGCGTGGCGATACCGGCGATGGTAGCGGGCGGCGTGTCGACGAACGTGTCGAGAATGCGGAGCAGCGCCTGCGGGTCGCCTTTGGTGGTCTTTAGGAACGCCTCCGTCATCCACTCGGTGGTGCCGCGTTCGAAACTGCCAAGATTGGTAAGGACGTTGCGGAAATATCGCCCCCGCCCGTGGGTATCGATGATCCCCTGATAGCCCATGCCCGACAAAACCGCGCGGCGCGGTGTCGCGCCGTTTGCCAGCATCCGCATCACGGTGCGCCCGCCCAGAGAATATCCGGCGAGATCGTAATTGCTTAGCGCCAAATGTTCGACCAGCGCGAAAGCATCGCGCATCAGCACGTCGGGCGGGTAGCTGGCGGCATCGTGCGGTTTGGCGCTGCTGCCGTGCGCGCGCAGATCGGGCATGATGACGCGGAATCCGCGCGCGGCGATCACCGCGGCGTGGCCGTAGCGGATCCAGTTGGTGAACGCGTCCGAGAAATAGCCGTGGATCAGGACCAGCGGCTTGCCCTCGCCCATCTCGTACCAGGCAATTCGCTTGCCGTCGAAGCTGTCGAAATATTGCGGTTCGGGTCGGTCAGTCGGAGAGCTTGCCAACGGCGTCCATCCAGCGGTTCGAGGTCGAGGGATTATCCTCGCTCCTTATCCGCGGCAGGGTGTGCGTGTCGATCCATGCTTCGTGCAGGCTTTCCGTCGCGAAATGGTGGCGCGGCACGAAGCGACCGGGGTGGTCGAAGCTGCCCACCGTAACGTCCATCGTTTCGTCGGGCGACACAAACTCGAAGGTCAGCGGGGTTCCGCATTCCCGGCAAAACCCGCGCTGCGCGATCGGCGAGGATCGGTAGCGGTCGGGCGCTTGCGTCGTCCAGGTGAGATCGGCGATCGCCACGCCCTTGAAGGCGATCGACACGCCGCCGGTGGCGCGCTGGCACATCCGACAGTGGCACAGATACGCGTCGTCGCTATCGATCCGCACCGCATAACGGATGCGACCGCACTGGCAACCGCCGGTCATCATTTCAGGAGGACCGGCGGTCGCCATGACATCAGTCCTTTTGCAGGTGGCGGCGCCCGAGCAACTCGGCGATCTGCACTGCGTTAAGCGCCGCACCCTTGCGCAGGTTATCCGACACACACCACAGCGACAGGCCGTTCTCCACCGTAGGGTCTTCGCGCACGCGGCTGATGAAGGTGGCATATTCGCCGACGCATTCGACCGGTGTGACGTATCCACCGTCCTCGCGCTTATCCACCAGCATCACGCCGGGGGCCTCGCGCAGAATTTTTTGCGCGTCCTCGGCGGAGAGCTCGTTCTCGAATTCGATGTTGATCGCTTCCGAATGACCGACGAACACCGGGACGCGCACGCAGGTGGCATGAACCTTGATCTTGGGATCGAGGATCTTTTTGGTTTCGACCACCATCTTCCACTCTTCCTTGGTGGAGCCGTCGTCGAGGAAGCTGTCGATGTGCGGGATCACGTTGAAGGCGATCTGCTTGGTGAACTTCTTCGCCTCGGCGCTGTCGCCGACGAAGATGTTGCGGCTCTGTTCGAACAGTTCGTCCATGCCGGCCTTGCCCGCGCCCGACACCGATTGATAGGTCGCGACGACGACGCGCTTGATCTTCGCGGCGTCATGCAGCGGCTTCAAGGCGACGACCATCTGCGCGGTCGAGCAGTTCGGGTTGGCGATGATGTTCTTGGCGCGATAGCCCTCGATCGCCTCCGGGTTCACCTCCGGCACGATCAGCGGCACGTCCGGGTCCATCCGGTACAGCGACGAATTGTCGATCACCGTGCAACCGGCGGCGGCGAAGCGCGGCGCGTGGATCTTGGTCGCGTCCGAACCGATCGCGAACAGCGCCATGTCCCACCCGGTCGGATCGAAATGTTCGATGTTCTGGATCTTGAGCTTCTTGCCGGTCTCGCCGAAATCGACCTCGTCGCCCTGGCTGCGCGAGGATGCGACGACGGCGATCTCGTCCGCCGGAAACTCGCGCTCCGCCAGAATGTTCAGCATTTCGCGCCCGACATTGCCGGTGGCCCCTGCGACGACGATCCGATAACCCATGATGTTCTCCAATTCGGGCGCTGCGCGTAGCGAGATTGCGCGGCTGCGTCCACCCGCTTTCCTAATCGTGCGTGCGCGCCTGCCATGTCGCATGGGTGATGCCGTGCACCTTGCCGAGATGATCGGTCAGCGCGTCGAGTTCGGCGGCATCGACATTGGTGCTGACCAGCTTGGCGACGATCTCGACGCGGTCCTCCCCGCGCGGGACGATATCGAGTTCGGCGACCGGCAGTTGCGCGGTATCGAGATGTTCGGTGAGGAGGTCGCCCATCGGCCCGGCCGCCTCGGGCACGGTGGTGATGGTGACGCTGTACGTCGCCTCGACGCTGCGACCCTCGATCGGGATGCGGTTGATCGCGTCGACCAGCGGCCGCAGCACGGTGTTGACGAGGATGACGCAGACGGTGAGCAGGACGGCTTCCGCGATCATGTCGCTGCCCGCGATCGAACCGACCGCAGCCGAACACCACAGGGTCGCCGCGGTGTTGAGGCCGCGGACGTTCATCCCCTCCTTCATGATGACGCCCGCGCCGAGGAAGCCGATCCCCGACACGACATAGGCGATAATGCGGATCGACTCGACATCGCCGCCCAGCCGCTGGCCCAGATCGACGAACGCCGCCGAGCCGAGCGCGACCAGCGCGTTGGTCCGCAGTCCCGCCGTGCGCTGGCGGTATTGGCGCTCGGCACCGATCAGGGTGCCGAGCACGAAGGCGGTGAGATAACTGACGACCGTGTCCAGGAACGGCCACAGGTGGAAGGTCGTCAGGAATCGCATGGGCTTACGGCTTGTTCTTCACGTTGCGATCGAGAAAGCTCAGGATCGTATGCCAGAGATGCTCGCTGATTCCCGGCCCCCCGACGCGGTGGGTATAGCCGGGGTAGAACATCATCTCGAACGGACGATCGTTCTTCTGCATCTCGGCGGCGAACGCGGTCGAGTTCTCGAACACGACGTTATCGTCGGCCATGCCGTGGATCAGCAACAGCGGATCGGCGATCTTCGTGGCGTCACCCAAAGCGTCGGACCTGGCGTAAGCGGCTGCGTCTTTGGTCGGGCTGCCCATGTAGCGTTCGGTGTAATGGGTGTCGTAGAGCTCCCACTTCGTCACCGGCGCGCCGGACACACCTGCCGCATAGACGCCCTGGTTCGCCTCCAGCATCTTCAGCGTCATGTAACCACCATAGGACCAGCCGTAGATCGCCACCTTGTTCGGATCGACGAATGGTTGGCTCTTGATGAACTTCGCGCCGGCGAGCTGATCCGCCACCTCGACCGTACCCATTGCGCGATAGATCTGGTCCTCGAACGCCTTGCCACGATTGTATGAACCGCGATTGTCGATCTGGAAGAAAATATAGCCGTGCTGGACGAGGTACTGCGGCAGCGCCCCCAACCAATTGCGCATGACCTGCTGGCCGGTGCCGGGGCCGCCGTAAT
The DNA here is from genome assembly GCF_022662305.1 of Sphingomonas sp. BAUL-RG-20F-R05-02. Taxonomy (GTDB): domain Bacteria; phylum Pseudomonadota; class Alphaproteobacteria; order Sphingomonadales; family Sphingomonadaceae; genus Sphingomonas. The sequence continues at coordinate 375,458 of NZ_JAKNQH010000001.1, read as the reverse complement.
GCTGGAAGAACACAGGGTATTTCTTGCCTGGCTCCAGCTTGGGGGTAATCATCTCGTAATACAGCGTGCTGCCGTCATCGGCCTTGATCGTGCCGAACTGGGTATCGCGGTGCGCGGCGAGGTACGGGTAATAGGGGTGACCCGGTACCACCGCATTTTCGTTGATCCAAGCCACGCGCTTGCCGGCGGTATCGGCGAGGTAGGTCTGCGGCGGCTGGTTCGGGCTGGAGCGCGTGACGATGATGCGGCTGGCCGCAGCGTCCATCGTCGCAGTGTTCCAATACCCCGCCTCGGTCAGCCGGGTGACGGCGTTACCGTGCTTCATGTCGAGCGCGTAGACATGCTGTTCGAGCGGGCCGTCCTTGTTGGCGACGAGATACACCTTGCCCGCCGCCTGATCGACCCCGATCAGCGATTCCACCACCCAGTCGCCATGCGTCAGCGCGGTCCACTTGCCGTGTACGTAGCGGTAGAGCTGGCGGTAGCCGGTGCGCTCGGACGACCAGATCAGGCTGCCATCATCTAGCATCCGGTAGGCATCGCTGAGGTTGAGCCAGCTGCGCACGCCCGACTTTTCAGTGAACAGCACCTTCGATGCGCCGGTGGCGGGATCGACACTGAGCATGTCGAGCGTCTTCTGGTCGCGGCTCTCGCGCTGAACCAGCAAGGCGGAGCCATCCGGCGTCCAGTAGACGCGGGCGAGGTAGATGTCGCGGTTGCTGCCGAGATCGACCTTCACCTGCGCGCCATCGAGACTGACGACGTAAAGATCGACCAGCGCGTTGGGCGTGCTCGCCGCCGGATAGCGCTGATCGTAGACCTTGGTGCCATTCGCGCCGATCGCCGCCCGGGTGACGACGCCGACCGGAGCCTCGTCGAACCGCTCGACCGCAATGCGCTTGTCGTCGGGCGACCACCAATAGCCGGTGAATCGGTGCATTTCCTCCTGCGCGACGAACTCGGCCTCGCCCCAGTGCACGGTCTTGCCGCCATCCTGCGTCAGCGCCCGGGGCGCCCCGCCGGCGAGCGGCTGGACGTACAGGTTCTGATCCCGCACGAAACCGATAAAGCCGCTGTTCGGCGATACGGTGGGGTTGAGCTGGCCGCCGGGCTGGTTGGTCAGCTTGCGCACCGTGCCGTCGAGCGTGGCGAGGTAGAGATCGCCGTCGAGCGGCACGAGGATCGACTTGCCGTCGGGCGCCCAATCATAGGCGACGATGCCCTTGCTGCCGGCGATGCGGGCGCGTTCGCGCTGCATCTTCTCAGTCTCGGACAATTCCGCGCCGCTGCCGACCTTGCGCGAATCGACCAGCATCCGCTCCGCGCCGGTGCGGGTGTCGCGCGCCCACAGATCGAGCCGTTCCTTCTCGTCAGCACGCGGACGCAGCGACGTCAGCAACGTGCCATCCGGCGACAGTTGCAACGCGCGCGGCTGCGGACCGGCGAGATCGGGGCTGCCGAACACGCGCGACAGGGTGAGCGGCTGCTGCCCCTGTGGCTGGCCTGGCGCGGGCGGGGTCGCCTCAGCAGCCATGAGGGGCGCCGCTGCCGTCATCAACAACAGCCCAGCGATCAAAGCGCTTTTCCGCAAACCACATCTCCGCAACTCTCAGGTGATCGTCGCCCGCGCGAACGGCAGGCGGATGCGGCCTTATCGCGGGCGGCGCGGTGCACGTAAAGGGGTGGCCTGTTCTACGATCGCCTTCTTCGGCGAAGGTCGGGGTCCAGCTTAAAGGTCGCGGGCTACCAAGCGCAACGCCAGTCTATCCGCGTTGCGCAACTGGGTCCCGGCCTTCGGCGGGGGCAGGCTTGGGATGCCGCCAAGGTAGCCGCCGCCCCTCCAGCAGCGAACGCCACGCCCATTCCACTGGCGCGATGTCCAGGTGGCGCAGATAGATATTCGCCGCGCATAGCAACATCGCATCGACGGCAACCGCAACCAGCATCAGCGGCGCCCAACTCAGCTGCCCGTACAGGTTCAGCGCGAACGGCGGAAACAGCACCCAGAGACAGATGATCGTCTGCGCGATGTAGAGCGTCAACGCAGTCCGCCCCGCCGCGACGAACGGGCGCAGCAAACGCGCGCCGATCACCGTCATCGTCAGTGCGTTGATCGCGCCGAGATGGCCGAGCGTCATCGCCAGCCGCCCGGCCTCGGCCGTCGCCCAGTCGATTTGTGGCGCCGTATCAAACTGCATGACCTGCCACGCCGCGACCCCGCGCAACGCGATGCCGACTGCATAGCCGATCACCGCCATGCCCAGGTAAAAGGCGCGCGATCGACCGCCCTGCAACACGCCGAGCTTGAACAGCCCCGCGCCGATCAGCATCGTCGAGGCGGCTTCCCACACATAGAGGACCTCAAGACCATAGCCCTCGATCACCATGAAGGTGCGCCATTGCGCCTGTACCCATGTGATAGGGGTACCACGCCGGTCCCGATCCTCCCTCGTGACGAGCGCCGCCATCTCCCGCGTGATGGCAGTCTTGCGCGCGCGCGCCCTCGCCGCATCGGCGATTGCCTGCTGGTCGCCGCCGCTCAGGGGCAGGCCGGCACGCTGTTCGACCGTGATCCCGGCAAGCGCCGCGCTGCGTTGCGTGGCGACAGTGATGTCCGATACGCCGCTGATGAAGGTGAACACCGCCATGTTCAGTCCTACCACTACCAGCCACTTGCCCGGCAGTTGGACGAACAGAAACGCGATCAGCGCGGCAATTCCGTACGTGTGGAGGATATCGCCCGGCCATAACAGCATGAATACATGGAGCAGGCCGAACACCAGCAAGATCAGGTTGCGCAAGTAATAGCGGCCAAGCACCTGATACTGCCCCGCTGCTTCGGCCGCACGACTGGTGAGGATCACCATACCCGCTCCGAACATCATCTCCAGCAGGCAGCGGGTGGTGCCGTTGGCGAACACCTCACGGACCGTCCATGCGATCTGGTCTGCCGCGCTCCAGCCGAGGTGTCGGATATCGTTGTACGAGGCGAATACCGACTGGCCCATGTCGTTGATGTTCATGAACAGGATGCCGAGGATCGCGACACCGCGCAGGATGTCCAGCACCGCGATGCGGGGCGCGCCGTCCGGCTCGACGGCGCTCGTCATCGCTATGTCGCTCATCCGGCCCCTACCCTCCGCAGGCGGTGCCGTAGACCGGCCACATGTGTGTTGCAAACATAATACGCATAGTTAAGTCAGCCCGGCAGATAGCCGAGGTGTTCGGCAAGAATGCCGGTGCCGATCAGCACCAGAGCGATCCCACCGAGCAGCTCCGCGATCGCGCCGAAGCGCCCACCCACCGCCCGGCCGATCAGCAGGCCGATCGTGGCCATCGCGAACGTCGACAGTCCGATCGAGGCGGAGACGACCAGGATCGGCACGTCGAGCAACGCCAGCGACACCCCCACCGCTGCTGCATCGATGCTGGTGCCGACTGCGGTGAAGATCAGCGACCAGATGCCATTGCCCTCGGTCCCGGTCTCGTTCCGCTCGCCGTCGCGGCGGATCGCCTCCCAGATCATCTTGCCGCCCACTGCGGCCAGCAGCACGAACGCGATCCAGTGATCGATCGAGGCGACATAGGCACTGGCGGCGACACCCACGGCCCAGCCGACCAGCGGCGTCACTCCCTCGATCATGCCGAACACCATGCCGCTGCGCAGCGCGCCCGCAATGCTCGGGCGGCGCGCGGCACCGCGCCCGATCGCGGCGGCGAACGCATCGGCGGACATGCTTAACGACAGGATGGCGATCGAGACGGGGCTCATAGCGAAACTCACCGGACGCGCGACAGCACGCCCCATACCGGCCGGTGCGGTGTGGAGCGTGCTGGTCTCGCAAGGCGGTATGCTCCGCTGGCCGTGCCATGCGCCACGCAGGCGCAAGTATGTTGACACGTCCCCGGCGTGGGCGGCCGGATGCTACTCCCCAACTGCGGCGCGGGGTATCAGCGCGCCGCCTCCGTAACAACAAAAAAGGGCGCCGGAACCTTCGTCCCAGCGCCCTTTTCGTAACGCCTCGCGGGCGTTCGCGGCTTATTCGGCCGCGACGGTGCCCTTCGCCGGACGGTTGTCGCGGCGCTCGGCGATACGCGCCGACTTGCCGGTACGACCACGCAGGTAATAAAGCTTCGCACGACGCACCGCACCCTTGCGGACGACTTCGATGCTATCGATGTTCGGCGAATACAGCGGGAACACGCGCTCCACGCCCTCACCGAAGCTGATTTTCCGCACGGTGAAGTTCGAGCCCATGCCCTTGTTCGAACGCGCGATGCACACGCCTTCGTAGTTCTGGACGCGGGTACGGTCGCCTTCGACCACCTTCACGCCGACCTTGAGCGTGTCGCCCGGGCGGAATTCAGGGATCTTCTTGGCTTCGAGGAACTTCGCGATGTTCTCGGCTTCGATCGTCTGGATGAGATTCATCTCATTCGTCCTTCATCAGTCGCCGCGCGCCAGAGGGAGACTGGACCCGAACGCCGTCGTAGCGTTCCCAAAGGTCCGGCCTCCGTAGCCGTGTCTCGGTCTCGGCCATGTGCTTTCGCCAGGCCGCGATCCTCGCATGATCCCCCGATCGCAGCACTTCGGGGATCGTGCGCCCTTCCCATTGCTGAGGTCGGGTATATTGCGGGTATTCGAGCAGGCCGCTTTCGAAGCTCTCGTCATCCCCGCTGGAAGCCGCGCCCATTACGCCGGGGAGCAGCCGAATGCAAGCGTCGAGCAGCACCAGCGCGCCCATCTCGCCGCCCGACAGGACATAGTCGCCGATCGAGACCTCCTCGATCTGACGGGCGGCGAAGATGCGCTCGTCGAACCCCTCGAACCGGCCGCACAGGATGGTCACGCCGGGGCCGGCGGCAAGCTCGCGTACACGCGGTTGGCCGAGCGGCTTCCCGCGCGGAGTCATCGCGATCAGCGGCGCATCGGTGGCGACGCTGTCGATCGCGGCGGCAAGAACATCGGCGCGCAGCACCATCCCCGCCCCGCCCCCGGCCGGCGTATCATCAACAGTGCGATGCCGGTCGGTCGCGAAGTCGCGGATGTTGCGCGCATCAAGGCTCCACCGGCCCTCCGCCAGCGCGCGCCCGGCGAGCGAAAGCCCGAGCGGACCGGGGAACATGTCCGGGTATAAGGTGAGGATGGTCGCGGGGAAGGTCATGCCAGTGGCTCAGACCACGAATGCGGCATCAATCACCAGCCGCTCCGCGTCCCATTCGGGCACGGCGTCGGCGTTCATCGGCACCATGAAACGGGCGCCGGGTTTGTCGTCCACCGCAGGGCGCTCAACCTCGATCACGTCGCCTGCGCCAAAGTCTTCGACGCTGACGACATGGCCGAGCGGTTCGCCGGTGGTGGATACCGCCGGCAGGCCGACCAGATCGGCGTGGTAATATTCGCCCGGCTCAAGCGGCGGCAAGGCGGAACGCGGCACGGTCAACTCCGTGCCGCGCAGCGCTTCCGCCGCGTTGCGATCGGTGACTTCAGCGAAGCGCGCGATCGTGCCGTTACTGCCGGGGCGCGCCGACTTGAGTGTCAACGCGATCCCGGTGCTGGCGCCGAGCGTCTTGTAGCGGCCAAGGTCCTCGGTGAAGACCTTGAGCCGCACTTCGCCCGTCACGCCATGCGCGCCAATGATGACGGCCAGCGTGACCGGGCGATCTTGCACCATTATGCTTCGGCCGAAGCCTCTTCAGCGGCAGGCGCTTCTTCAGCCGGTGCGGCTGCTGCTGCCTTGGCGGCTTCCTCGGCCTCGGCGAGCTTGGTGGCACGCTCCTCGGCGCGTTCGGTGGCCTTCTCGCCAGGCTTGCCCTTGTTCGGGTTGTTGCGTGCCGGACGCTCCTTGACGCCGGTCACGTCGAGGAAGCGGGCGACGCGGTCGGTCGGCTGCGCGCCGTTGCCAAGCCAGTACTTCGCACGCTCGGTGTCGAGGATGATGCGCTTCTCGTCGTCCTTGGCGAGCAGCGGGTTGTAGGTGCCGATCTTCTCGATGAACTTGCCGTCGCGCGGGCTGCGCGCATCGGCGACGACGATGCGGTAGTACGGACGCTTCTTGGAGCCGCCACGCGACAGACGAATGCTGATTGCCATTAGGGTATTTCCTTCTTCTTCAATCGGATGAGGTGATATTCTGTGATTATTTCTTGCGATTCATGAGGTTCTCGAACCCCGGCGGCAGCTTCGCCTGACCGCCGCCCAGGCCCGGCAGACCACCGCTGTTGCCGCCGATCAGGCTGCCGATATCCGGCGCGCCGGCACCGCCGAGGCCGCCCATGCCGCCGCCGCCCAATCCACCCTTGCCGAACATTGCCGCCATGCCCTTCAATCCGCCCATCTTGCGAATCTTCTTCATGGCGTTCGCCATCTCCTGATGCATTTTCAGCAGCTTGTTGACGTCCTGCACGGTCGTGCCAGACCCTTTGGCGACGCGAATCTTGCGCTTGGCGTTGAGCAGTTCGGGCTTGGCGCGCTCCTTGGCGGTCATCGAGCCGATCATCGCATCCATCTGGATCAGCACCTTGTCGCCGCCGACCTGCTCGACCGCCCCCTGCGCCTTCTTGAGGCCGGGCAGCATCCCCGCGAGCGCGCCGAGGCCGCCCATCTTGCGCATCTGCTGAAGCTGCGCGCGCAGATCGTTGAGATCGAACTGGCCCTTGGCGAGCCGCGCGGCGATCTTCTCGGCATCTTCCTGCTGGATCGTCTCGGCGGCGCGCTCGACCAGGCTGACAACGTCGCCCATGCCGAGGATGCGGCCGGCGACACGGCTTGGGTGGAACGGCTCGAGCGCGTCCATCTTCTCGCCCGTGCCGGCGAACTTGATCGGCTTGCCGGTGACGGCGCGCATCGACAGCGCCGCACCGCCGCGCGCATCGCCGTCCATACGGGTCAGCACCACGCCGGTGAGCGGAACTTGGCTCGAGAAACTGGTGGCGACGTTGACCGCGTCTTGCCCCGTCAGCGCATCGACGACGAGCAGGATCTCCGCCGGCTTCGCCACATCGGCGACGGCGCGCATTTCGTCCATCAGCGCCTGATCGACGTGGAGACGGCCCGCCGTATCGAGCATCAGCACGTCATAGCCTTGCAGCTTGGCGGCCTGCATGGCGCGGCGCGCGATATCGACCGGCTGCTGGCCCGGCACGATCGGCAGCGTCGCCACCTCGGTCTGCGTGCCCAGCGTGGCGAGCTGTTCCTGCGCGTTCGGGCGGTTGACGTCGAGCGACGCCATCAACACCTTCTTGCGCTCGCGACCGGCCTGCCCGTTAGACAGGCGCCGCGCGATCTTGGCGGTGGTGGTGGTCTTGCCGGAGCCTTGCAGGCCGACCATCATGATGACGGCAGGCGGCGAGACGTTGATCTCGAGTTCGGCGGCGTTGCCGCCCTCCGCGCCGCCGAGCATCTCGACCAGCGCGTCATTGACGATCTTGACGACCTGCTGTCCCGGCGTGACCGAGCGCAACACGTTCTGGCCGACCGCAAGCTCGGTCGCCTTGTCGACGAACTCGCGCGCCACCGGCAGCGCGACGTCGGCTTCGAGCAGTGCGACGCGCACTTCACGCATCGCCGCACGCACGTCCGCCTCGGTCAGCGCACCACGGCCGCGCAACCGATCGAACACACCGCCAAGACGATCGCTGAGACTGTCGAACATCGATAAACCTTCCGCTTTGAACGCCTACCCGCTGGAAAACGCAAAAGACGCCGGCGGACGAAACCTCGTCGGCCGGCGTTACCCCATGGGGCGAGCCTTTTACGAATCCCCGCAAGGAAACGAACAGCCGTTCTCTTAACGGCTCCGCGTCCCTCCGGCAAGCCGCTAGCGCTTAACCTGAAATACACTGCTCGCTGGCATGAACCGGTGGCGGAGATTTCAGGAAAAAGTAATGGGATTGGAACACGGCGAGGAAGGCGCAGGCCACAAGGCGATGCCTCGTCAAAAGCTTTGGATCGACGCGATCACCGTGTCCGCGATCATACTGTTCGTCGGTATCGGCAGTGCGGTGCTCTCGAAGGTGCTTAGCGCTTATGTGTCGGGCGGGTCGCAGATCGATCGAACGCTTGTCATCGCGCTGTTGCTGAATGTCGCACTGATCCTGTTCGGCTGGCGACGCCAGCGAGACTTGTCCACCGAAGTCGCCGTCCACACTGCGGCCGAGCAACGTGCCCACCTGCTCGCCGCGCGCGATCCGCTGACCGGATTTCTGAACCGTCGCAGTTTGGCCGAGGACGGCGGTACGATGCTTGTCAACGCCGCCCGCCGCTACAAGGCGGTGGCGCTCGTGATAATCGATCTCGATCATTTCAAGGAGATCAACGACCTGCACGGACACGCCGTCGGCGATGCGCTGCTGCGACAGGTCGCTGCCGCGATCGCCGAGGTCCTCCCGACAGGCGCATTGTCGGCGCGGATCGGCGGGGATGAATTCGCCTGCACTTTCCTGTTCGACTCAACCCACCCCGGGCCTGTCGAGCGCGTGGCCGATCGTATCATCAGCAAACTCGCCCAGCCTTTCAGATGCGAGGAACTGCTGCTCAACATCAGTGCTTCGGTAGGGATCGCGCGGTCCGATCATGGTTGCGTGAGCATCGATGCGTTGCTCCGCAATGCCGACAGCGCGCTCTATGCCGCGAAGAACGCCGGCAGAAACCGCTTCGCCTGGTTCGATCGCTCGATGGAGCGCGAGCAGGAGGCGCGCATCGCGCTGGAAACGAGCTTGCGCGACGCGATCCAGCGGCAGGAGATCGCACCGTATTTCGAGCAGCAGATCGATCTGCTGACTGGAAAGTTGTGCGGCTTCGAGGTGCTCGCGCGCTGGGAGCAGCCCAACGGCGCGATCATCGTTCCGGCGATGTTCGTGCCGATCGCGGAACGCACCGGCATGATCGCCGATCTTTCGCTGTCGGTAATGCGGCAGGCATTCCTCGCCGCGCGCGATTGGGACCCGACGCTGACGCTTTCGATAAATCTCGGGCCGCGCCAGCTCAAGGATGCATGGCTCGCACAGAAGATCATCAAGGTACTGACGGAGACGGCCTTTCCGGCCAATCGGCTTGAGGTGGAGGTAACGGAGGCTGCGCTGTTCGACAATCTGCCGCTGGTGCAGTCTATCCTCACCAGCCTGAACAATCAGGGCGTGGGGCTGGTGCTCGACGAGTTCGGCAGCGGCTTCTCCAGCCTTGCGCATCTGCGGGCCGCCACTTTTGACCGGATCAAGATCAACCACGACTTCATCGGTGCCATGGCCGACGATCCGGACCGTGCGGTCACGGTCAACGCCGTCGCTAGGCTTGGAGAATGTTTCAATCTGCCGATCACCGCCGTCGGCATCGAAAATGCTGCCGCTGAGGAGCGGCTGCGCCTGCTCGGCTGCGCGCGCGGTCAGGGGTATCACTATGCCCAACCGGCGAACACTGCGAACACGCGCCGCCTCCTTGCGCAGCGCGGACTGTTGCGTCAGCCCGCCCAGCCGATCGGACACCACCGGCGTAGTCTTGGCTAGATGGACATGCGTGCCCGTGATCCCTAGATCACCCGCATGAACGACCGCCCCGGCCACGCTGATGGCTGATCCCCATGTCATCAGTCTCGGCTGTCGGCTCAACATCGCCGAGAGCGAGACGATTCGTACGCTGCTGGCCGGGCAGGACACGGTGGTGGTCAATAGTTGCGCCGTCACCAACACCGCCGTCGCGGAAACGCGCGCCGCGATCCGCCGCGCGCGCCGCGAGCGGCCGGGTGCGGAGATCGTCGTGACCGGGTGTGCAGCGCAGATCGACCCGGCCGGATTTGCCGCGATGGCGGAAGTGGACCGGGTGATCGGCAACGCCGAGAAGCTGACCTCGTCAGCCTGGGCAGCCGCCGCACCCGTCCTCGTCGGCGACATCATGCAGGTGCGCGAGACGGCGCCGCATCTCGCCAGCGCCTTCGCCGCGCACGCCCGCGCCTTTGTCGAGGTGCAGAACGGCTGCGACCACCGCTGCACCTTCTGCGCGATCCCGTTCGGGCGCGGCAACAGCCGCTCGGTGCCGGCAGGCGGCGTGATCGACCGGATCGCCGCGCTGGTCGATGCCGGCTATCGCGAAGTGGTGCTGACCGGGGTCGATCTCACCAGTTATGGCCCGGATCTGCCGGGTGCGCCGTCGCTGGGCATGCTGGTCGAGCGGATCCTCGCATACGTGCCGGGGCTGGCGCGACTGCGGCTGTCGTCGCTCGATTCAGTGGAGATAGACGATCTGCTGTTCGAGTTGATCGCCTATGAGCCGCGCGTGATGCCGCATGTCCATCTGTCGTTTCAGGCTGGCGACGACATGATCCTCAAGCGCATGAAGCGCCGTCATAGCCGCGCGCAGGCGGTGGCGCTGGTCGCGCGATTGAAGACGGCACGTCCGGAGATCGCGATCGGCGCCGACCTGATCGCCGGCTTCCCGACCGAGGACGATGCGATGTTCGCCAATACGCGTGCGCTGATCGAGGATTGCAATATCGTCCATGCGCACATCTTCCCCTATTCCCCGCGCACCGGCACCCCGGCGGCGCGGATGCCGCAGGTGCCGGTCGCGATCGCCAAGGCACGCGCGGCGGAGCTTCGCGCTGCGGCGGCAGCCCGCAAGGCAACGTGGCTGCGCGGTTTGATCGGCACGACGCAGGACGTGCTGGTCGAGCGGCCGGGCGATCGTGGCCACGCCGGCAACTTCGCCGAGGTGTGGATACCCCCGACGGACGTCGGCAGCATCGCACGCGTGACGATCGACCGTGTAGACGGCTCCACCCTTATCGCATCCCCGGCGCAGGCCGGGGTCCGGTCGGGGGACGCCCCTGACCAAGCGCCGCGCTCGGTTACCTCCACCTCCGCAACTGTATCCCGGTCTGCGCCGGGGACGGTACAGAAAGACGTTTTCGCATGAGCACCACTCCCGGCTGGCACGAGCGCCTGCTCGGCGGCTTCAAACGCACCTCTGATCGGTTGATCGGCAATCTCGTCGGCCTCGGCACCGCGCCGCTCGACAACGAGACGCTCGACGAGATCGAGGAGGCGCTGATCGCCTCGGACCTTGGCCCGCAGACCGCCGCGCGCATCCGCGACCGGCTGTCCGCCGGCATTTACGAACGCGACATGGAGGATCTCGGCATCCGCCTGACCGTCGCCGAGGAAATCGAGAAGGTGCTTGAAACGGTCGCGAAGCCATTGGAAATCGAGGCGTTCCCCCGTCCGCAGGTGATCCTCGTCATCGGCGTCAACGGCTCGGGCAAGACCACAACCATCGCCAAGCTCGCGCACTGGCTAAAGGAACAGGATTACGCGGTGATGCTGGCGGCGGGCGACACGTTTCGCGCCGCCGCGATCGGTCAGCTTGCCACCTGGGCCGAGCGCGCCGGTGTACCGCTGGTGCGCGGCAAGGAAGGCGGCGACGCCGCCGGCATCGTCTACGAGGCGGTGAAGCAGGCGACCGAGATCGGCACCGACGTGCTGATCGTCGACACTGCCGGGCGGCTCCAGAACAAGCGTGAACTGATGGATGAACTGTCCAAGATCCGCCGCGTGCTCGGCCGCCTCAACCCCGCCGCGCCACATGACGTGGTGCTGGTGCTGGATGCGACCACCGGCCAGAATGCGCTCAGCCAGATCGAGGTGTTCAAGGAGATGGCGGGCGTCACCGGCCTCGTCATGACCAAGCTCGACGGCTCGGCACGCGGCGGCATCCTGGTGGCGGCGGCAGAGAAATACGGCCTGCCCATCCATGCGATCGGCGTCGGCGAAGGTATGGGCGATCTGCGCCCATTCGACCCCAACGAAGTGTCGCGGATCATCGCCGGTGTCGATGGAGTGCGGCCCCGTGGCTAACGGATCTACGGATAACAAGCCGGTCAACGCGCCGATGCTGCGCATGGCGGTGGACTACGGCCCGCTCGCGGTGTTCTTCGCGGTCAATTTCCTCGCGCCCGGCCCGGTGGTCGCCAAGGCGATCGCGGCGACGATCGCCTTTATGATCGCCGAGGTGATCGCGCTGATATTCTCGCAGATTAAACTCGGCTCGATCTCGCCGATGCTGTGGATTACCGGCGCGCTGGTGCTCGTGTTCGGCGGGCTGACGATCTATTTCCACGATCAGCAGTTCATCCAGATGAAGCCGACGTTCGTCTACGCGCTGTTCGGCGGCATCCTGCTGTTCGGCTGGATGACCGGGCGACCGCTGCTCCAGCAGTTGCTCGAAACCGCCTACCCCGGGCTGGATGCGGCAGGCTGGCGCAAGCTGACGCGTAACTGGGCGGTGTTCTTCATCCTGATGGCGATCGCCAACGAAGCGGTGTGGCGCGGTACGCTCGCCGCCTGGGGCAAGGACGCCGGCTGGAACGCGTGGGTTTGGTACAAGATGCCTGGCTGCGTCATCATCACGCTGCTGTTCGCGGTCGCCAACGTGCCGATGCTGATGAAGCACGGCCTGACGCTGAGCGATGACAAGCCGCCGGTGCCGCCCGAGGGTTAACCTTCGCTGCGTTAATCTCGCGCAATAAGCGGCAGGAACTTCGCATAGCCCTTGCCATGAAGCGCGGCGACCGCCTGACCAAGGCAAGCCGCAGGCGCGCCGCGTTCCGCCACAACGAGGAACGACTGGCTACGTCCGATCGGGCCTAGCGCTCCGGCCTGATCGGCGGACACTCGCTTGCCCTTGCGCGCCGCCCAGCAATCGCCATCGCCGGTGCCACCAACCGCAATCGCGATCCCGCGCGACGACCGCGTGTTCATTGACGAGGATAGCGCAGGAAAGGTGGCAGCCTCTACCCGCTGCGCTTCGCCAGCGCGAAACGCTTCATCGGCGTCGGTGCGTTGCTGCGCGGCGACCGGAACAGCGCAACCGGTCATCGCAAGTGCGAACAGTCCATAGCGAAACATAGCCACTCTCCTGACGATGGTGACGATGTAAATCTGTCGCCGTACTTTTTCCAGCCTCTACTTCCGAAAACAAAGGAAAGAGCCTCCCCCAGAAAGCAGGGGAGGCTCACAACACTTACGCGACGGCGGCGTCGTACAGCTTGCCGGCGGCGTCCCAGTTCACGACGTTCCACCACGCCTTCAGGTAGCCTGGGCGGTCGTTCATGTAGGTCAGGTAATAGGCGTGTTCCCACACGTCGTTACCGAGAATCGGCGCGCCCTTGTCCTTGGCGTCGTCCATCAACGGATTGTCCTGGTTGGGGGTCGAGACGACCTTGAGCGCGCCGCTCTGATCGGCGATCACCCACGCCCACCCCGAACCGAACTGGCCCGCGCCTTTGGTATTGAAGTCTTCCTTCAGCTTGTCGAGACCACCGTATGCGTCGATCGCCTCGGCGAGCTTGCCCGATGGCTGCGTGGTGCCTTCCGGACCCATGATCTTCCAGAAGAAGTCGTGGTTCCAAAAACCGCCGCCATTGTTGCGCACCAGCGGCGGCAGCGACGAGATCATGCCGAGAATCTCCTCGATCGTCTTGCCCTCAAGCTTCGGGTCGGCGGCGACGCCCTCGTTGAGCTTGTTGGTGTACGCCGCGTGATGCTTGTCGTGGTGGAAGGTCATCGTCTCTTTCGAGATCGTCGGCTCCAGCGCGTCATAGGCGTAGGGGAGCGGGGGGAGTTCGAAAGCCATGGTCTTCTCCTTTGGAAACTCGAATAGGCAAACGTCAGGCTGGTCAAATGGGTCCGCCGAACTCGTTACGCAACCGATTCCCTGCGGCGGCGCGTGTCAGCTGCCCGCCGAGATCAACCCGTGTCGTTTCAGTGCATGGCGCAACTGGTCGTAGCTGAGGCCGAGCTCGTCGGCGGTGGCGCGCTGGTTGAAACGGTGCTCCGCCATCGCCTTCTTGAGCAGGTCGCGCTCGAACCGGGCGGTGCGGCTTTTGAAGTCGCCGGGTTCGTCCGTCGTCTCGGCGGGAGCGGTGGCGGTGGTTTCCACCGATGCGGGCGCCCCACCCGCGACCGACCGCGGGCGATGCGGCGATTGGAACGGATCGAACTCGATCGCGTCGATCGGTGTGTCGCGTTCCCAGCGGTACACCGCGCGTTCCACCACGTTGCGCAACTCGCGGACGTTGCCGGGCCAGTCGTACGCGATCAGCTCCGCCATCGCCTCGCGCGAGAAGCCGGGCCAGTCGAGCCGCCCCATTTCCGACGCCATGCGCCGCCCGTAATGTTCCGCCAGCACCGGCACGTCGCCGGTGCGCGCGCGCAGCGGCGGCAACGTCACCACCTCGAACGACAGCCGGTCGAGCAGATCGGCGCGAAACTGGTGCCGTGCCACCTTGTCGGGCAGATGCTCGTTGGTGGCGGCGACGATGCGCACGTTCACCCGCAGCGGACGCGACGAGCCGATCCGCGTCACCTCGCCGTACTCGACCGCGCGCAGCAGTCGATCCTGCGCCGCCATCGACAGCGTGCCGAGTTCGTCGAGGAACAAGGTGCCGCCATGCGCCTCCTCGAACCGCCCGACCCGTGCCTTGGTCGCGCCGGTGAACGCGCCCGCCTCGTGTCCGAACAGTTCGGCCTCGATCAGCGTTTCCGGTAGCGCCGCGCAGTTCATCACCACCAGCGGCTGGTCCCAGCGCGGGCTGAGCCGATGCAGCCGTTCCGCGACGAGTTCCTTGCCGGTGCCGCGTTCGCCGATCACCAGCACCGGGCGATCAAGCGCGGCGGCGCGGCTGGCGCGTTCCAGCGCATCGAGAAACGGGCCGGACTGGCCGATGACCTGGGTAGTTCGCTCCATTGCCAAGGCTTGGCGTAAAATCCCAAGGCTTGGCAAGTGTGCTGTTTTGTCATGCTGCTACACCGATGACAAAAACGCCGGAAATCCGCCATTTTCAAAAAACGGCACGCACCCTGCAAAGCTGTTCGGGTACGCACCGAGTATCGCGTTTAGCCAAGGAGTTTTTTGGATGGGTATCTTTTCCCGCACCCGCGACATCGTCGCCGCCAACTTTACCGACCTGCTCGACAAGGCGGAAGATCCGGCGAAGATGATCCGCATGATTATCCTCGAGATGGAGGAAACCCTGGTCGAGGTCCGCGCCTCCGCCGCGCGCACCATCGCCGACCAGAAGGAGATGCGCCGCCACATCGACAAGCTTGGCAAGTTGCAGGATAGCTGGACCGAGAAGGCCGAACTGGCGCTGTCGAAGGGCCGCGAGGACCTCGCCAAGGCAGCGCTCGTCGAGAAGCAAAAGGCCGCCGACATGGCCGGCCAGCTTGGCGACGAGATCACCTTGCTCGACGAGACGCTGCGCGCTTCGGAGGAGGACATCAACAAGCTGCAGACCAAGCTGCGCGAGGCCCGCACCCGCCAGAACCAGATCGTCACCCGGCTGGAGAGCGCGCAGAACCGCTTCAAGCTGCGCGAGATGGTCAACGGACCCCGGATGCAAGAGGCGTTCTCGCGCTTCGACATGCTCGACCGCCGCGTCGACATGGCCGAGGGCCGCGCTGATGCCGCCGGCTTCGGCGCCGCGCCGAAGACGCTGGAGGAGGAAATCGCCGAGCTGAAGTCCGCCGATAAGGTCGATGCCGAACTCGCCGCGCTGAAGGCGCGCATGGGCAAGGAGGGCTGATATGGAGGACGTTTTCCTCCCCATCGTGATCTGCGGCATGCTGTTCGTCGGCGCGCCGTGGGTGATCCTGCACTACGTCACCAAGTGGAAGCAGGCACCCAAGATCACCAACGAGGACGAGAAGTTGCTCGATGAGCTCCACCTGCTCGCGCGCCGGTTGGAAGACCGGTTGCAGACGGTGGAGCGGATCATCGCCGCCGATAATCCCGACTGGCGCCCCGGCATGAGCCCTGCTGAGCCGCGCCCTTCCTATGACCTCGCCAAAAGGAACTGAGCGATGACCGCCAGCCGCACCAAATTCTACGTCGACAAACCGAACGGCAAATGGCTCGGCGTTTGTGCCGGGATCGCGGATTACACGGGGATGGACGTCACCCTCGTCCGTGTCGGCCTGGTCGTGCTGACCGTGGTCGGCGGCTTCCCCTGGACCCTGCTCGCCTATGGGCTGGTCGCGTGGATGGCCGATGCCAAGCCCTACGGCCTGTACGACAGCCCCGAGGACGAGAAGTTCTGGCAGGGCGTCCGCACCAACCCGACGCGATCGACCGCCGAGGTCCGCTCGAAGTTCCGCGATATCGACCGTCGCCTCGCCGACATCGAGACGATGTACACCAGCCGCCACAGCCGCCTCGCTGACGAGATCGACAGCTTGCGTTGATCGCTCCGTCGCCGGGATAAGGGGAAGATCATGGACGCCACGCCGTTTTTCATCATGGGCACATTGTTTGGAAGTTGCGCCACGCTAGCCATCCAGTGGTTCGCGAACCGCAAGGTCAGGAAAGCGATGCACAGCCTGCAAGCGGTTTCCACCAAGCCTGACGAGGAGGTGCTGTTCCAACAGCGTGAAGCCGCCGAGATGCGCCGCCGGCTGGCGGTCGTCGAACAGATCGTCACCGATCGGCCGCAACGGCTGTTGCACGAAATCGACGCACTGCGCTGATCGGTCCATTCAGAACAAGGGATTAGAACGATGGAATGGGGTTTGATCGTGCCGGTTGCGGCGATCACTATCGGCCCGATCAGTTGGGCCTTCACAACCTGGGTACGCGCCAGGCACGGCTACCCAATCGCCGATAAGAAGGGCAACACCGTCTCCCGCATCGACGCGCAAACCCAGCGCACCATCGATCTGCTGTCGCAGGACAACGACCGGCAGGCCGGGCAGATCAGCCGGCTGGAGGAGCGGATCGCCGTACTCGAACGCATCGCCACCGACCCCGCCGAGCGCACCTCCCGCGAAATCGAGGCGTTGCGCGCGCTCCCCTGAGCGGCCCGCCCGACCACTCTCACATTACCGAAAATCCACCCGTGTGCGGCCACCGGCCGCGCCGACAGGAAAGGTCTGCCTCATGATCGTCACCGGTTTTCTTCTCATCCTCGCCGCGTTCACCGCGATCGGCGTGTTCGCCACCGAAAGCATCGACCGCCCGCGCCGCCGCAAGGAACGGCTCGCCGGGCAGTCGATCGCACAGTAACATCGCAAAAAGCTGAGGGGAGTTTTCACATGAATCCGTTTGAGATGGTTGTCGCCATCATCGTCGTCATCACCGTCGGCCGCGTCGCGATGGCCCGCTTCGGTGTGGTCCACTCCAAGCCCGGCGAAAGCGTCGCCTTCCGCGACGACACCGCCACCCGCGCCGAGAACGAGCGGCTGCGTGACGAGCTGCGCGGTATGAAGGAACGGCTTGCCGTCCTCGAACGCCTCGCCACCGACAGTGACACGAGCACCGCCCGCCTCGATCGCGAGATCGAACGCCTGCGTGACCCCAAGTGACCCTCATGAGCGCAGGAGCAGGGATCATGACCGACCCGACCCTAGCCATCACGATGGCCGTCACGGCGCTCGCCGGTCTGGCGATGCTGACCTACGCGACGCTCAACGGCTGGCGCGGCTGGCTGGCGCTGAAGCAGCAGGAGTTGCAACAGCATTTCGGGGATCGCGCCGTGCCGACGCTGCCCAACGCGAGCGCGCGCATCGAGATCGCCGATCTCAAGGAGCGCATTCGCAAACTCGAGGCGATCGCCGCCGGAGTGGACCTGTGACTGTGCGTTGCCACGCCGCGCCCTTCCCCCAGGCGAAGGCTGAATTCGAACGGGCACGGTCTGGAAGCGCAAAGCCGCTTTACGCGGCTGCTAGAACTCGGCACCGGCCTTTGCCGTGGGGGCGGACGGGATCAGTGGACGCGTAGCTTTAAGACCGTTACCGCGCTACGCCATGACCACCCTCGCTGACCTGCAAGACGAATACAGCTTCCTCGATCAGGACGACCGCTATCGCCTGCTGATCGACCTCGGCAAGACGCTTGAGCCGATGCCCGATCCGCTCAAGACCGATGCGACGCTGGTGCGCGGCTGTTCCGCGTCAGTGTGGGTCTATCCGATGCGGCGCGACGACGGCACGCTCCACTTCCTTGCCGATTCTAACGCCGCGATTACCAAGGGCATCATCGCACTCGTACTGCTGACGGTGCAGGATCAGCCCGCGACAGCGATAAACGAAACCGACATCACTGCTGCGCTCGCGCCGTTCGATCTCAAGAACCAGCTAAGCTCCAACCGTACGCAAGGCATCCCGAACATGATCGCGCTGATCCGTGAAACCGCCGAACGCTACGCGGGCGCCTAAACGATCAGCCCGCCTTCGGCGGCTTGGGCGGCTTCGGGTAAGGTACGAAGTCGTTTAGTCCGACCGAGCCGCTCGGCATCCGCGAACCGCGATCAATCAGGCGCACGATGTCGATGCGACACGCCTGACCGTTATATGGCTCACTGACGAGGATGTCGTCATCGTCGAGGAAATTGGCACCGCTCGGCCGGTTCACATAGATCGTGCCGTTGCTGGCGGTGTAGGCGATTGCGGTGTGATCGATAATCTCGGTGGAGCGGATCTGCGTGATCGGAACACAATCGACGGGTTTGCCGGCGGTACGTCCCTCGATCATCTTGGCGAGCCTGGCCTCTCCGCTAAGCCGATCGCGCGCCTGTAGCGGGGCGGTAGAGCCGATCGCGGCGATCGCGGCGAAGACGGTAAGACACTGGTTTGCACGCATCTCGACTATTCCTCGAAGGATTCCGGCACGTTAGCCCAGTTATTCTAAACGGGCGCTGACGCGTTCAGTTCCAATCCCTCGATGACCGCCGCGGTCGATACACCAGCCGCGACGATCTTCCATTCATGGACGTCGCGACTGTCCACCACCGTCACTGCGTTCTTGGGGCAAACCTTGAGGCATTTGACCTCGACGATTCCCATCGCTGCCTTGCGACCGGATTTTACCCCAAGTTCCTTGCGCAAGACCTTGGCGAGTGGATGCTTTCCTTTGGCTCCGAACCCACCGCCAATCTTCTTGGTGCATTTCGCGCAGATCATCAGCGTGTGCGACCAGTCCGAGTGAACCGTCTTCATGCCTCGGGTTTCCATTGGCGATGTTCCTCGGCAACACGGATCACGTCGTAAGCTGCTTGAATCGCCTGAAACCGCGTGGCAGCATCCTTGTCGCCGGGGCGTACGTCTGGGTGGTTCTGCTTGGCGAGTCTCCGCCACGCCAGCCGGACCGCCTCGAACTCGGCATCGACCTCGAGGCCGAGCACCTCCAGCGCGCGCAGTTCGTCGCGCGAACGCGTGCCGTCGCCCGAGCCGGCCCATTGCTGATGGCGGGAGGTCGTGTAGCCGTCCGCCGTGCGCGTTTCCGCCGCCTCGCGATCGGCCGCCTCCTCCGCGCTCAACCCCTCGAAGTAATTCCAGCCGCGATTGTATTCGCCGGCATGTTCCTGGCAGAAATACCAGCGATCCGGGCTGTTGGGCGATTTGGGCGCCGGGCAGTTGCCGGGTTCGGTACAGCCATGCCGGTCGCACAGGCGCACCTTGGCCGTCTCACGGCTGGATTCGCCATAGGCCCGCCAGCGGGGGAAGCCCCAATCGTCTTGTCTTGTCGCACGCGCCATAGCCGTCCATTTAGGCACACGGGCACGGCAATGCCATGACCGAATGGCCGAGCCGTAGATTTTGAGCTTACGCGCGGGAAAGTACCAGAGGGTCTGTAAGCCGGGTTCTGTCCACCCTCTTGCAAGGGATAGGCGACCATTCCTCTAGGGCGACGTTTGCACGCCGCCTCAAGCAACCAACCCGGACGACGAGCAGAAACGATGCCCATATGCCGTCCCTATTCGGTCTTGCTCCCGGTGGGGTTTGCCTTGCCGCCTGCCGTTACCGGCGGCGCGGTGCGCTTTTACCGCACCCTTTCACCCTTGCCTGTCGCCCCGCTTGCGCGCGGCCCATCGGCGGTTTGCTCTCTGTGGCACTGTCCCTGGGGTCGCCCCCGCCGGGCGTTACCCGGCACCGTCGTTTCGCGGAGCCCGGACTTTCCTCGGCATGCAACAAGCACATGACGCGGCCGCCCGACCCTCTGGTGGAGCTGCCTTAGTCGTCGCCCTGCGGTTTCGGCAACAACAAAGCGAGCAGGATGCTGCGACATTCGCCGTCGATCTCGCCGTCGATCAGCTCCGGGCGGTAGCGGCGCTGGAAGGCAACCACCGCCGCGAGCTTGTCTTTCACGTCATAACCAAAGCGTTCCAGTGCGATCAGGAAGCCGGCGTCGGTCCACATCGGGTCCAGCAGGTTGCGGGTCGGGCGCGGCAGCGCAAGCCGCAGCCGGGCAAGGCGGTGCCAGGGGAACAACTCGCCCGGATCCTGCTTGCGCGTCGGCGCAATGTCGGAGTGGCCGACGACGTTACCACGTGTGATGCCATGGCGTTCCTTGATCTCCGCCACCAACCCGACCAGCGCATCGACCTGCGGCTCGGCAAAGTCACGGTAGCCATGCTCGTGCCCCGGGTTGACCAGTTCGATGCCGACGGATGCGCTGTTGACGTCCTCGATCCGCCGCCAGCACGATGCGCCGGCGTGCCAGGCGCGCTTGTCCTCGGCGACAAGGCGATAAACCGTGCCATCCTCGTCGATCAGATAATGTGCCGACACCTTGGCGGCGGGATCGCACAGCCGCTCCAGCGCGGACACCGCATCGACCATGCCAGTATAGTGGAGAACGATCATGGTGACCGGCAGCGTGCGCTCGTCGAAATTGGGGGACGCCGTCTCGATGATCGTCATGCTGTCTCCTGCACACGCCCCCCACGCGGGTACGGCGCAGGCGGATCAGGCAGCAGCGATACCCGGTCTGGCGGCGTTCGCCAACTCATACAGGCCCCGGTAGCGCGCGCTTGGCCGGAAGCAGTCGCTCTGCCCTATCACTGTCTCGCCCGCGCCGAGCACGAGCAGTCCGTCCGCCCGCAGCGTCGACGCAATCCGATCGAGCACCAGACGGCGCGAATCCGGTGATAGATACAGCAGAACGTTGCGGCACAGCACGATATCGAAGCGTCCGCCGGGCAGCGGGTCAGCGACGAGGTTCATACGGCGATACTGAAGGTGGCGCAGCAGATCGCGCTTGACCGCCCATTCGTTACCATGTGGCTCAAACCAGCCGATCATGCGGCGAATGGACAGCCCGCGTTGGATCTCGAATTGCGAGTAGATGCCAGATCGTGCCCGCGCGAGCGCCACGTCGGACACGTCAGTCGCGATGATTTCCGCTGCGTCCTCGTCGAAACCCGTCGCGGTTTCGGCGAGGGTAATCGCCAGTGAAACCGGCTCCTGGCCGGTCGAGCAGCCGGCCGACCAGACGCGCAGCCGGCGACGGTGATCGGTCGCGTTAGCGCGATAGTCGCGCGCCGCCTCCGCGACCACGTCGAAGACCTGACCATCGCGGAAGAACGAGCTTTCGTGGTTCAGCATCGCATTTACGGCAGCCGTGGCGAGTTCGCTGGCTCCGGCGGTCGCAGCCGCCAGCGCCTCGATCGTCTCGTAACCCCGCTCGCGCATCAGCGGTTTCAACGCACTTTCGATCCGCCACGCGCGATCGTGGCCGATCTGCTGACCGGTACGCGCTTCCAGCAAAGCCGCCAGAAGGTTCAACGCCCCACGTGCCGGCGAGGCGGCCTTTGGCGGCATCATGACGGTCTCCGTCCGGTGACGATAAGCTTCGCGATCTCTGCGGGTGGCAGGATAGCGTGCGCAGATCCCGCCCGCGCGACCGCGCCGGGCATACCCCAGACCACCGAGCTTTCACGATCCTGCACGACCACCGCACCGCCGGCATGCGCGATCTGACAAGCGCCAGCGCTGCCGTCGCGGCCCATGCCGCTGAGCACGATGGCAAGCGCGCGGGGGCCATACACTTCGGCGAGCGACTCCAGCATCGGATCAACCGAAGGCATGCATCCGCTCGGCGCGGCTTTGTCTATCAGCCGAACCGCCGCGCCATCCCCTGCACTCACGATACGCATGTGGGCATCACCGGGCGCCACGTATACGTGGCCGGCGCGAACGCGCATCCTGTTCTCGGCGACGACGCATGGCCGGTTCGCGAGCACGGCGACCTGCGCTGCAAAATAGGGCATGAACGATTCCGGCAGGTGCTGGGTAATGAGGATCGGTACGGTAAAGCTCGCCGGCAGTTCGGTGAGAATGAGTTTGAGCGCGTGGATGCCCCCGGTCGAAGCACCGATCCCAACGATGTCGAAACCGCCAGCTGCCAAACGCGGTGGCGCGGCGCGAACCGGGCCGACGGCTCGCTCGCCGGTGCAGAGCCGCCCCAGTTTTTCGACCAGATCGACGGAGAATCGACCCGCAAAGCCACCGACTGCCGGCTTGACCAAAGTGTCGGCTGCACCCAACGCCAGCGCCTCGATGGTTGTCGACGCGCCATCACCGGCGGAGGAAGACACGATCAGCACCTTGGCGCCCTGCCCTTCTGCAATCAACGACGGCAGTGCCGCCAGGCCACTAACCCCGGGCATCTCGATATCGAGGACCAGCGCGTCGGCGCGATTGGTTTTCAGAAACCCCAGCGCAGCGGCCGTGTGCGGTACCGAGCCGACCACCTTGAAACGCGGGTCGGCTTCGATGGCACGGCCGATTACCGCCCGCGCGACCGCGGAATCATCGACGATCAGGATCCGCGTAGGAGCCGCATCGGCAACGCTCGGCCGCGCGATGGCGCTGACGGGTGGCACGGATGAAACTCCGCTCAGGCCATACCGACGATCTGCAGCTTACTTTCCAACGTCTCGCGGTCGAACGGCTTCATGACATATTCGTCGGCCCCCGCCTCGATTGCGGCACGGATATGAGCCATCCCATTCTCGGTCGTGCAGAACACCACCTTAGGGCGACGTGCGACGCTCGAATCGCGCAGCGCGCGCAGGAAGTCCATCCCGCTCATTACCGGCATGTTCCAATCGAGCAGCACCACGTCGGGCACCGACTCCAGGCAACTGTCGAGCGCCTGACGGCCATCACCAGCCTCGGTGACCCTGAAATTGAGGGTTTCCAGGATGTGCCGCGCGACCTTGCGGATCACCTTCGAATCATCGACGACCAGGCAGGTTTTCATTATTGACCCCGTTTTACGCTTTACAGCTCCGTTTTGGCGCAAAAACCTTCGAGTCCGGTTAATTGCGCCCTCAGGCAGCGACCGGAGTTGCGCACGGTACCAAGGCACGCAGGTCGACGGCCAGGATCGGCTCTCCATCCATTTCCACGGTGCCGTAGCCGATGCTGCTCCACGCGCCGTCCAGCACGACGCCGGATGCGAGCGGGCGGAAGTCGAACGGTGCCACGTCTTCCAGCGTGTCGACCAGAATGGCGTAATGATGCCCGTCGATCCGGGTGATGACCGCGCGATTGCCGACGCTTTCGCCGACGCCGATCGCCGCGCGCGGATCGATCACGGTAACCACCCGGCTGCGCAGCGCGGCAAGCCCGCGTACTTGCGCGTCGGCGCGCGGCACCGGCACGATCGTGCCAATATCGACGACCGAATCGACCTGCGCCGAGTCGATCGCGACGGCACGCCCGGCGAGGTGGGCGATCAGGAACAGGCCACTCATCACCGGGCTCCGCTGGAAAGGTTGAGCGCCGCAAGCAATCCCTCGCGGTCATATCGGTAAACGGTGCCCGAAGCCGCACCATCGGGCTCGCGGCGTAGCCGGACGACCGGCACCGATGTACCGACCGCAAGCACGGTCGCGTCCATCGTCAGCACCACATCGGGCTGGTCCGTGCCCTTCAACGTGGTGGCTACCCGGTAGCCGGCACTCTCCAGCACCGGCTTGAGAAAGCTCGTCATCCACGCCGTTTCACTGCCGTCGAGCAGGCATAGCGGCGGTGCGGCATGCTGCGGCAGGGTGCCATGCTCACTAAACAGCCAGAACAGGTCGAGAACCTCGATTTGCTGGCCGTCGATCGCGGCCACGCCTGCGATTGGGCCAGGCACGCTCGCGGGCATCACCACCTCGGGCAAATCGACGATGTCGATTGCATCCCCAATCGCATAGCCAACCTCGCTGTCGCCGTCGCGCAGGCGCAGGATGTGGACCTGTGCACGGTCAGCCCAATTATCGTGCGCGACAAGCGGGATGATGCGGTCGTCCAGCGACAGGCGCAAACGCCCGGCCGAATAGCGGATCGCATGCGTCGATACCGGTTCGATCCGGTCGATCGCGGCGAGCGCCACCAAGCGGCGTGCCCCGTCCAAGTCGTCGAACAACAACGCGGATGCGGCGGTCGTCTCGGTCTGCGCTTCGGCGTCTTCCGTCACGGTTTCGCGCCAGAAGCGGATACCCGCGTGCGCCGCAATGCCCGCGCAATCCAGCAGCAGCATCGGCACGCCGGTATCGGGAAGGGTTTGGCCGGCGTAGACCCCGGTCGCCATCACCGCAGGCGCGGCCGGCTTGATGACCAGTTCCTCGTGATCGAGCACGTCGTCCACCGCCAACGCGAAACTGCCGCCGGGGATGCTGAGGATCGCGAGCTTACCCGCCTCACGTTCCCGTACGACACCTAGCAAGCCAGCGAGATCGACCAGCGGCATCCGTCGGTCGCGGACCGTGGCGACCTGCGTGCTGCCGAGCAGATCGATGCGGATCGACTCGCCTTGCACAGAAACGATCTCCTCGATCGCTTGCCGTGAGATCGCGAAACGCTGATCGCCGGCGCTGACGCCGATCGCCGCGATGATCGACAGCGTGAGCGGCACGTGGATCGCGATTGAAAGACCCTTGCCGGGTACGTTGGTGAGATCGATGCGCCCGCCGATCTGTTCGACGTTGGCGCGCACCACGTCCATGCCGACGCCACGCCCCGACACTGACGTGACGGTGTCCTTGGTGGAGACGCCTGCCTCGAACACGAGATCGAGCTTCGCACGGTCGCTCATCTCGCGCAGTTCCGCATCCGTGCGGCTACCGCTGCGAGCGGCTTTTTCGACCAGCGCGGCGGTGTCGATGCCGGCGCCGTCATCCTCGATCACGACGATGATCTGGTTGCCCGACTGGCGCGCGGACACGGTCAGCCTGCCGTTTTCGCGCTTACCTGCGGCACGGCGCGCGGCAGGCGCCTCGATCCCGTGATCAATCGCGTTACGGACGATATGGACGAGCGGGTCGCGCATCATCTCGATCATCTCGCGATCGAGTTCGACGTCGCTTCCTTCGACATGCAGCGTCACCGACTTGCCAAGTTCGGCGGCGGTATCGCGCACCATGCGCGGCAGTGCGGAAAACAATGCATCGATCTTCTGCATGCGCGTGCGCGTCACCGTGTCGCGCATTTCGGCAACGGTGGCGGAAAGCCGTTCGAGCGCCGCTTCGATCGCCGGATCGGCACCCTCGTCGCGCAAACGCCGCGCAAGTTCATTACGCGCCAGCACCATGTCGGACATGCCGCTCATCATGCGATCGAGCAGGTCGACGTTGAGGCGTACACTGCGGGTCGGCGCGGTGCGGGGCACCGGCGCGATCGCGGCGGGCGCCGCCGCTTGGGCGCCCTTGTCGAGGGCGGCGATCAGCAGTTCCTCGCCGCCGTCGTCGAGCGCGATCCCACCGTCGATCGCTTCCACGATCTCACCGATACGATCGACGATCGCGAGCACGGCGTTGACCAGCCTTGTGTCGGGCGTGCGTTCGCCGGACCGGACCGCCGCCAGCACATCCTCGGCGGCATGGCTAAGCCGGCTGAGGCGTGGCAGATCGAGGAAGCCACAGCTCCCTTTGACGGTGTGGACGAAGCGAAAGATCGCATCGAGCCGTTCGCGATCGGCCGGAGCCGATTCCCACGCGACGATCTCACCGGAAAGCGCTTCCAGCGTCTCGCGCGTTTCTGCGATGAATTCCTGAAGAAGATCGTCCATGTGCCCTCGGCGTGCGCGAGGGCCTCTTTGCAGGACGAGCCGTTAAAGCCGGGTTTACGCTACCGTCAGGGTGGCGCCGAACAGCAGCACCGGATCTTCGGGGTCGGACACCTGAATAGAGCCCTTGCCCTCGGCAACGATCGACTGGACCAGATACGCCGCCGCCGCACGCGGTGTAATCGCGGCGACCGCGCCAACGCCGGTCAACGCGGTGCGCAGTTCGTTGTCGAGCACGATGCGCGGGCCATCGGCACGCACCACGATCTCCATCTGCTTGCCGACGCATTCCGCGCCGACGTCGAGCTGGCCGCCGCGGATCAACGCGTCGCCCGCGATCAGTGCGAGGTTGAGCAGCACCTTGATGCCGGATTTTGGAAGGCTCGGGTCTTCGACCAACCAGCCGAGCTTCACCCGGTGGGTATCGCCGAACAGCCCCTCGATCGCCGCGCGCGCCTCACGCGAATCGATCGTCTCGCCGAAACCGCCCGCCGCACCGAACGCCAGTCGGAAGAACTTTAGCTTGTTGGCGGATGCTTTCGCGCTCTCACTAAGCAGTTCCAGACAGCGCGCACGCATGTCGGGATCATGCTCGTCCGCGAGCAGTTCGAGCCCGTTGTTGAGCGCGCCCACCGGGCTAAGCAGATCATGGCAAAGGCGCGAGCACAGCAGGCTGGCGAAGTCGACGGCGTTGATAGTCAAAGGACAAGGCTCCCGCGTGTCGGGCCTCTTTGGCGTAGCGGCGGCGTTGCCGCAAGTCGTGTGCGCGTATCAGGCGCCGCCGCACATATGCTGCGAATCGTACATCTGCCAGTGTTCGCCGGTGCGCAGGTTGGTGACGGCATACTGCCGCCCGCGATCGTCACCGGGCGGGCAGTTGCGCGGGATCGACACCAGGCACACCTTCGCCGGATCGCCGATCCGCGAGCGTGCAACCGGCTTTTCAAGATCGTACGACACCTGATGCACGCCATTGGTGAAGCTGACGCTGGTGCCGGTATCGTCGGGGCGACTGTTCAAGTCGCTGCCATCGGCCAGACGTGGGCCAATCTGATCGATCTTGGCGACGGCGCATTGTCCGATCTTCGCGACCCCGCGCCGTAGGACCGCATCGCGCGCTTCGAGTTGGGCATACAGGGCGGTGGTGCGCGCATCGTACAGGTTCCGCAGGCATGTCGTGTCGCGACACCGGTCGCGTCGCGCCAGCCAGGCGCGTTGCCCGTTACGGACCACGGCTTGCTGGGATGGCGCGCTGTGCTGGATCAAGCGGCTATAGACAGTCGCGAGCCCTGCATCGCCCTCCACTAGCCGCGCATTGCCGCAGATCATCTTCTCCGAGGCGCTCGTAGCGCGCGCGCAGTTGGCGGCAGCGGACGGCGCGTGTTGTCCGATGGCAGCGCTGCCGGAAAGGACCACGAAGGGCACCACCATCATCAGCGCGATCATCTTCGAACGCATCACATGACCTCTCCCACTTGGTACGGTATCGCATCGAAACGCACCGCGCCCGGCTGGTTTCCCGCCCGCCACATGCCGACTGTAACGCCGCTGACGATTAGCCAGATCTTGCCGTCCGGCACCGCCATCGCCGCATCGGTAGCGGACGGCCGCACGTCGCCGCTGGGATGCGAATGCCAATAGCCG
Source organism: Sphingomonas sp. BAUL-RG-20F-R05-02 (assembly GCF_022662305.1). Taxonomy (GTDB): domain Bacteria; phylum Pseudomonadota; class Alphaproteobacteria; order Sphingomonadales; family Sphingomonadaceae; genus Sphingomonas. The sequence continues at coordinate 347,992 of NZ_JAKNQH010000001.1, read as the reverse complement.
ACGATCGTCGCACCGCCCGCCCGTTCGGCCCGCAATGCCGCGAACAGTGCGACGGGATCGATCTCGAACGTGCGCGTCGGATCGGCCGCGACGTTGGCGCAGAGCGAAGCGTCGACGATCCGATCGTCGCCCCCGAACAAAATCCCGCATCGCTCTCGCGTGGGGTCGACAGCCGCGTCGGCGACAATCCGTTGCAGTGCAGCGCTTGAAATCTCCAACATAACGCCCAAATTCTTACGCTATGGACCGGGGGGTTTCCACTATCGAAGCGCGCGTCGCCGACGCCGAAGGGCTACGGCTCGACCGGGCGCTGGCTGATGCGTTGCCGACGATCTCGCGCGAGCGACTGAAAGCCTTGATCTCGACCGGCGAGGTGACCGACGAGGCCGGCGTGCTGCGCCGCGATCCGGCCAGCAAGGCGGTGCCGGGCGGCCTCTACCGCGTCAACGTCCCCGCCCCGCGCCCCGCGCACAATGAGCCGCAGGACATCGCGCTCAATATCGTGTTCGAGGACGATCACCTCATCGTCATCGACAAGCAGGCCGGGCTGGTGGTGCATCCGGCGGCGGGCAATCTCGACGGCACGCTGGTCAACGCGCTGCTCCACTATTGCGCGGGGCGACTGTCGGGGATCGGTGGCGTCGCGCGGCCGGGCATCGTCCACCGGATCGACAAGGACACGTCCGGCCTGATGGTCGCCGCCAAGACCGACCGCGCGCACGAAGGTCTCGCCAAGCAGTTCGCCGCGCACAGTATCGACCGGCGCTACAAGGCAATCGTCGGTGGCCGCCCAACCCCGAGCGAGGGCAAGGTCGACGCCCCGCTCGCGCGGAGCCCGCAGAATCGTAAGAAGGTCGCGATCGTGGCTGGCGGCAAGCGCGCCGTCACGCATTTCAGCACGCTCACCCGGCTGCGGGATGCCGCGCTGGTCGAATGTCGGCTGGAAACGGGTCGCACCCATCAGGTGCGCGTGCACATGGCTTCGATCGGACATCCCTTGTTGGGCGACCCGGTCTATGGTAGAACAAAACCGGTTCACCGGCCTGTTCTGGAAACGTTGGATTTCCGCCGGCAGGCGTTGCACGCCGCAAGGCTCGGGTTCATTCACCCGCTAGAAAGCAACGCTTTGGCATTTGATAGCGAAATGCCGTCGGACATGCAGGAACTGTTCGATAGTCTTAACGTATAGGTTTCGTATGCGCGTCGCCACGGTACCCGGGACGCGCGATTTTATGGGAGATTGATCATGGCCTCCGGCAATTTACCGGCGACGATCCCCGCTCTTGGCGGTGAGGCAAGCCTCAACCGCTATCTGTCTGAGATCAAAAAGTTTCCAATCCTCGCGCCCGAGCAGGAATATATGCTCGCCAAGCGTTTCGAGGAGCATGGCGATACCGATGCGGCGGCGCAGCTCGTCACCTCGCATCTCCGCCTCGTCGCGAAGATCGCGATGGGGTATCGTGGCTATGGCCTGCCCGTGTCGGAGCTGATCTCCGAGGGCAATATCGGCCTGATGCAGGGCGTGAAGAAGTTCGAGGCTGATCGCGGCTTCCGCCTCGCCACTTATGCGATGTGGTGGATTCGCGCGTCGATCCAGGAGTTCATCCTGCGGTCGTGGAGCCTCGTCAAGATGGGCACCACCGCCGCGCAGAAGAAGCTGTTTTTCAACCTGCGCCGCATGAAGTCCAAGCTCGACGCGTTCGAGGATGGCGATCTCTCGCCCGAGCATCTCGCCAAGATCGCGCACGACCTCGGCGTGACCGAGGCTGAAGTCACCAGCATGAATCGCCGCATGTCGATGGGCGGGGATACCTCGCTCAACGTGCCGATGCGCGAAGATGGCGACGGCCAGTGGCAGGATTGGTTGCAGGACGATTCGCCCCTGCAGGACACGATCGTCGCCGATGCGCAGGAGGCGGACGTCCGCCACACCATGCTCGAAAACGCGATGACCGACCTGAACGAGCGCGAGCAGCACATCCTCACCGAACGGCGCCTCACCGACGAGCCCAAGACGCTTGAGGAACTGAGCCAGGTATACGGCGTCTCGCGCGAGCGGGTTCGCCAGATCGAGGTGCGGGCGTTCGAGAAGCTGCAAAAGGCGATGATGCGGTTGGCCGGTGACAAGCGGATGCTGGTCGCCGCCTGATCGGGCTTGCGAAGTGGCGTCCGGCGGGTGATGGCAGTGCATGCCACCCGTCGGAGCGCCACGGCGCAGGAACCCGCTGTATGATACCACCCCGCCCCGGCGCCGTTCGATGATCCTTCGCCTGATCGGCTGGGTCTTCAAGATCGTCATCGGTTTCCTGATGCTGTCAGTGGCGATGGTGCTCGTGTACCGTTTCGTGCCCCCACCCGTTACGCTGACCATGCTGGGCGATATGGCGAGCGGCCATAGCATATCGAAATCGTGGATGCCGTTGTCGCAGATCGATCCCGATATGCCACGCGCGGCGATCGCGGGAGAAGACTCGCGGTTCTGCTCGCACCACGGTTTTGATATCGCCGCGATCGAGAATGCCTATCGCCGCAACGCGCAGGGCGGCCGCATCCGCGGCGGCTCGACGATAAGCCAGCAGACCGCCAAGAACGTCTTCCTGTTTCAGGGCGGCGGCTATGCGCGCAAAGCGCTGGAAGCGTATTTCACCGTGCTGATCGAGAACCTGTGGGGCAAGCGCCGCATCATGGAGGTGTACCTCAACGTCGCGGAAACCGGCATCGGCACCTACGGCGTCAACGCCGGCGCGATGCGCTACTTCCGCCATGACGCCTCCTCGCTCAGCCCCTCGGAGGCCGGACGCATCGCCGCCGTGCTGCCGCAGCCGAAGAAGCGCGCAGCGATCGATCCGCATGGTTTCGTGCGGCGGCATGGCAACGTGCTGTCGCGCCGGGTCGGCGTGGTCCGTAACGACGGGCTGGACGCTTGCTTGCGCTGATCGTGTGGTAGCCATTGTTGATGTTGATGCGTTGATCGCTCGACATCCAACAATAAAGAACATATATCGAACGTATGGCCCAGCTCGATACCCGCGCGAAGCTCGAGATTCTTGCCGACGCTGCAAAATATGATGCGAGCTGCGCCTCTTCCGGCACGGTCAAACGCTCGTCGCGCGATGGCAAGGGGATCGGCTCGACCGATGCCGGCATGGGCATTTGCCACGCCTATGCGCCGGACGGACGCTGCATCAGCCTGCTCAAGATCCTGCTGACCAACAGCTGCATCTTCGACTGCCATTATTGCATCAACCGCAAGAGCAGCAACGTCCGCCGCGCGCGCTTCACCGCCGAGGAGGTGGTGCGCCTCACCCTCTCCTTCTACCGGCGCAATTATATCGAGGGGCTGTTCCTATCCTCCGGCATTATCGGCTCATCAAATTATACGATGGAGCAGATCGTCGAGGTCGCGCGGAGCCTGCGGGAAGATCACGACTTTCGGGGCTATATCCACCTCAAGACGATCCCGGATGCCGATCCCGAGCTGATCCATCAGGCGGGTATGTTTGCCGACCGTATCTCGATCAACGTCGAACTGCCGACCGCGAGTGGTCTCAAGCGGCTCGCCCCCGAAAAGACGCAGGAGAGTATCGAAGGCGCGATGGCGGGCATGTCGGATGCCATTATCGATACCGCCGATGCGAAGAAGCATTACAAGTCCGCGCCGCGCTTCGCTCCCGCCGGGCAGTCCACGCAGATGATCGTCGGCGCGGATGCCGCGACCGATCGCGACATCGTCTCGCGTGCGGCCAATCTCTACGGGTCGTTCAATCTCAAGCGGGTATATTACTCCGCCTTCTCGCCGATCCCGGACGCCAGCGCGGTGCTGCCGCTGCAACGCCCCCCACTGATGCGCGAACATCGGCTGTATCAATCCGACTGGTTAATGCGATTTTACGAATACCAGCCCGGCGAGGTCGCGGCGGCGGCGGACGACAACGGCATGATGCGGCTCGATATCGATCCGAAGCTTGCGTGGGCGCTCAAGTTTCGCGGCTGCTTCCCGGTCGACGTCAACAAGGCACCGCGCGAAATGCTGCTGCGCGTGCCCGGCCTCGGCACGCGCGCGGTCGACAAGATCCTCGCCGCGCGACGCGGGCGCACGCTGTCGCTCGCGGATATTGGGCGGCTGACCTCCTCGATCAGCAAGGTTCGCCCGTTTCTGGTGGCGAGCGACTGGCGGCCGATCGCGTTGTCCGACCAGGCCGATCTGCCGCTCCCCAAACCGGCGGCCAAGCAGATGGAATTGTTCGCGTGACGGACGCGATGCGCACCGTTACGCTCGACAGCGAGGATGATTTCGACGGCTGGCGCGATGGCGTGCGCGCGGCGGTGCTGGATGGCATCCCGCCCGATCGCATCGTCTGGCGGGTCGGCGCGGACCCGGGCGAGTTGTTCGGCAGCACACCCCCGCCCCCGGCCCCCGCCGCCGGGTTCAGCGTGCCGCGCGCGTTCGTAGATCTCGCCAAAAAGGCGATCCTCCACACCGACCGTGAGCGATTCGCGCTGCTCCACACGTTGCTGGTGCGGATGCGTGAGCGGCCGAGCCTGATCGACGACGCCGCCGATCCGCTGGTGCGGCGTATTGAGGGGCTCGCCCGCACGGTGCGCCGCGATATCCACAAGATGCGCGCGTTCCTGCGCTTCCGCGAAATGGATGACGAGGGCACGCCGCGGTTCGTCGCGTGGTTCGAGCCGGAGTTCCACATCGTGCGCGCCAATGCCGGGTTCTTCATGGACCGGTTCGCGGCGATGCATTGGTCGATCCTCACCCCCGAAGTGTCGATCCACTGGGACGGCACGGTGCTCACCGAAGGTCCGGGCGCGACTCAGGCGGATGCGCCCGACGGCGATCCGGTCGAACAGATGTGGCACAGCTATTACGCCGCGATCTTCAATCCCGCGCGGCTCAAGGTCGGCGCGATGCTGAAGGAGATGCCGCGCAAATACTGGAAGAACATGCCCGAGACGGCACTGGTGCCGCAGATGATCGCGGGCGCGCAGGCGAGGGAGGCGGGTATGGTGGCGACAGCACAGGCGAAACCGGGCGGCAATATCGACGCGGCCTGGGCTGCTTTGCGGGAGGAGGCGATGAGCTGCACGCGGTGTTCCCTGCACGAACAAGCCACGCAGACCGTTTTCGGCGAAGGCCCGATCGACGCGGCGATGATGTTCGTCGGCGAACAACCCGGCGATCAGGAGGATCTTGCCGGCCACCCGTTCGTCGGCCCCGCCGGGCAATTGTTCGACCGAGCGATGGCGGAAGCCGGGGTGGAGCGCAGCACCGTCTACGTCACCAACGCGGTCAAGCATTTCAAGTTCGAGCAGCGCGGCAAACGCCGCATCCACGCCAAGCCCGACACCGGCGAGATTACCGCGTGCCGCTGGTGGATCGAGCAGGAACGCGCGATCGTCCGCCCGAAGCTGACCGTCGCACTCGGCGCCACCGCCGCCCGCTCGCTGCTCGGCAAAGCGGTGACGATCAGCCGTGAGCGTAGCCGCCTGATCGACCTGCCCGGCGGCGGTGCTGGCTGGATCACCGTCCACCCGAGCTTCCTGCTGCGTCTGCCCGATCCGGCTGCCAAGGCGGAGGAATATGCGCGCTTCGTCGATGATCTGAAAACGGCTGCGACCCATGTTTGATGGGGCAGCATGAATGCTTCCGCATCGACGCTTTGGAACGGACGTGGTCATCCGGAGGATGGGCGGCCCGTTCACGCGGTGGCGCGTCGTTGATATTGCGGCGACATGCACGGCCAAGCCCCGCTCGCCAGATATGTCATGAGGAACACTTGAACCGCGAGAATGCCGTGTTGAACCATCAAGATGTCGGCTATGACGGTGAAAGTGTTGACCAAACCGGCAGCGCTCGGCGATCTGACCGCGCGCGCCGCTCGTTTGCTGCACGATGGAACGGCCGCGCACCTGGAGAGTGAAGAATGAAAGTGGTCGTCCTCGGCAGCGGTGTGATCGGCGTCACCTCCGCTTGGTATCTGGCGCAGGCCGGGCATGAGGTGGTGGTCATCGACCGGCAGGCGGGGCCGGCGCTGGAGACGAGCTTCGCCAATGCGGGCGAGATTTCGCCGGGCTATGCCTCGCCCTGGGCGGCGCCCGGCATCCCGCAAAAGGCGGTGAAGTGGCTGATGATGCGGCACGCGCCGCTCATCCTGCGGCCGCAGCCGGATGTCGCAATGCTGCGATGGCTGTATGCGATGCTGCGTAACTGCACCGCAGAACGCTATGCTATCAACAAGGCGCGAATGGTGCGGGTGGCGGAATACAGCCGCGACCGGCTAGATGCGCTGCGACAATTCACCGGCATCCACTACGACGAGCGGATGCAGGGTACGCTGCAACTGTTTCGCGAGGCCAAACAACTCGACGGCACCGCCAAGGATATCGCGGTCTTGCAGGAAGGCGGCGTGCCGTTCGAGCTGCTCGACCGTGCCGGTTGCATCGCCGCCGAACCCGGCCTCGCCAACAGTGACGTGCCGATCGCGGGCGGCCTGCGCCTGCCGCACGACGAGACTGGCGACTGTTTCAAGTTCACCAACGCGCTTGCCGACCTGGCGGCGGCGGCGGGGGTGACGTTCGACTACGGTCGCACGATCGAGCGGCTTGATGTCGAGGGTGGGCGCATCACCGGTGTCCTCACCGATCGCGGTCGCGTTACCGGCGATGCGTATCTGGTCGCGATGGGCAGCTATTCGCCGCGGCTGGTTCAGCCGCTCGGGCTGCGGCTGCCGGTGTACCCGGTGAAGGGCTATTCGATTACCGTGCCGATCACACAGGCGAACCGCGCCCCGGTCTCGACCTTGCTGGACGAAAGCTACAAGGTGGCGATCACCCGGCTCGGCGACCGCATCCGCGTCGGCGGGATGGCGGAGATTTCGGGTTTCAACAATCACCTGCCCGAAGCGCGCCGCGCCACGCTCGAACATTCGGTCGGCGGGCTGTTCCCCGGTGCAGGCGATCTGGCGCGGGCGAGCTACTGGTCGGGCCTTCGCCCGATGACGCCGGATAGCGTCCCGGTGATCGGCAAGACGCGCCTGCACAACCTGTTCCTCAACACCGGGCACGGCACGCTTGGGTGGACGATGGCGTGCGGATCGGGGCAGGTCATCGCCGATCTCATCTCCGGCCGCACCCCTGAAATCGAAACGGGCGATCTCTCGCTCGACCGCTACTGACGAGGATATGACGATGCAGGTAGGTTTGATCGGACTGGGCGCGATGGGGCGCGGCATGGCGGACAATCTCGTACACGCCGGCCATGACGTGACGATCTGGAACCGCTCGGGCGACGGTGGCAGACCGATCGCCGGCGCGCGCATGGTCGATACGCCAGCCGAAATCTTCCAGGCCGAACTGGTGCTGACCATGTTGGCCGACGATGCCGCGATCCGCAGCGTGATCCTCGATGCCGGCCTGCTCGACCATGCCCGCGCCGGGCTGATCCATGCGGTCACCGCGACGATATCGGTCGCGTTTGCGGATGAACTGGCGGCGGCGCATGCGGCGGCGGACCTGGGCTATCTCTCCGCGCCCGTGTTCGGGCGACCCGATGCGGCGGCAGCGGGCGCGCTCAACATGGTGGTGGCGGGTGACGCCGCCGCGATCGAGACGGCGCGCCCGGCGTTCGAGGCGATGACGCAGAAGATCTGGACGCTCGGCAACGAACCGCATCAGGCCAACGCCGCCAAGATCGCCGGCAACATGATGATTACCTTCGCGATCGAGGCGATGGCCGAGGCGCTGGTGCTGACAGGCGACAATGGTGTCACGCCGGACGCATTCTTCGAACTGATGCTCGGCACGCTGTTCCCCGGCCGCATCTATCAGACCTACAGCGCCAAGATCGCAAGCGGCGACTACGAGCCGGGCTTCCGCATGAAGCTCGGCCTGAAGGATCTGCGGCTCGCCACCGAAGCGGCGGAAAAGGCGGGCAAGCGCCTGCCGATGCTGGACACCGTACGCGGCCGGATGGGCGAGGCGATCGATGCCGGCATGGGTGAGCAGGACTGGTCGGGCATCGCCAAGCTGCTGCTGGAACAGAATGGCAAGGCGACGGACTAACAGCCCGGTCCCTGGCCCCAACCTTGGCCGTTGGCGGACCACGGCTCTGCACACAAAAAGGGCCGCGAAACGCGGCCCTTCGTATCAGATCGGCAAACGGCTCACGCCACCTCTTCGACCTGCGGCAGATAGTCGCCGTAGCCCTCTGCCTCCATGTCATCGCGGTGGACGAAGCGCAGCGACGCCGAGTTGATGCAGTAGCGCAGCCCACCGCGATCGCGCGGGCCGTCGTCGAACACGTGACCAAGATGGCTGTCGCCATGCTGCGACCTTACTTCGGTACGAACCATGCCATGCGTCACGTCGCGCAGTTCCGCGACATTCGCCGGCTCGATCGGCTTGGTGAAGCTCGGCCAGCCACACCCGGATTCGAACTTATCGGACGAAGCAAACAGCGGCTCGCCCGACACGATGTCGACATAAATCCCCGGCTCCTTGTTATAGAGCAGCGGGCCGGTGCCGGGGCGTTCGGTGCCGGACTGCTGCGTCACGCGGAACTGTTCGGGGGTGAGCGCCGCGATGGCGGCGTCGGTCTTCGCATAGGCCATGGGAGAGATCCTTTCGCCGCCGGATATAGGGAGGCGTCAGGCCGGCTGCCAGTCACCCCGGCCGCGGCTATGCGGCCTTCCAGTCGAACGCCAGCGGCGCCTCGCGGAAGGCGAAGCGATCGATATGGCGTGCGACCGCCCCCTTCAGCCCTTCGAGCTGACCGTCCGAACTGGCGTCGATCCGCACCTCCAGCGCGGACGCGCCGGCGTCGAACGTCACCAGCCCGTCGGCCGGCCAGTCCGCGCCGCGCGCATCCTTGGGGAAGACGATCGTGCCGTGATCGGGCGTGAACTCCACCGCAAGATTGTGCTGCCAATGTTTGCACACCTGCTGGAGGTATTTGCTCGCGCTGTCGGTCGGCACCGTCGCGGTTGCACTGATGGTCATGTCTTTGTCCTTTCCCGCCGGCGCATGCGGCGCCGGCGTATCGATCGAAAGCCGCTTCCGCAGCAGCTGCAACCGGGTCATGTCAGAGGCGCTCGATCTTCTGCGTCACTTCGTCGAGCAGCGCGGCGATCTGGTGCAGCGTCTCAGGGTCGGTATCGTCCTGCATCACACGGTTCTGAAGCGCCGCGCGCAGGTTGCCGACCGCCCGCCGGACCGGACCGCCATCGCTCCGCGCGCTGTGCTTGCCGACTTCCGCCAGCCGCGCGAACAGCGCCTCGACCAGTTCCGCGTTTTCGGCGAGGTTCGCCGTGCCCGCTTCAGTGACGGTAAACAGTCTCTTGGCGCCCTCGCTCTTGCCCGCTTCGATCAGGCCCATGTCGTCGAGCAGCGTCAGCGTGGGGTACACCACGCCCGGGCTGGGCGCGTAGGCGCCGCCGGTCAGTTCCTCGACTTGGCGGATCAAGTCGTAACCATGGCGCGGTTCGTCGGCGATCAGCTTGAGCAGCACCAGCTTCAACTCGCCGCCGTCGAACATCCGGCGCGCACGCCCGCCGCCCGGCCCACCGCGACCCTCGCCCCAGCCGCCCTCAAAACCGCGACCGCCGAAGCCGCCGCCGATGCCGTGATGATGATGGTGGTGATGGCCATGCCCCCCACCGCGTTTATTCAATCCAAACATTTCGTTTCCTTCTATTATACGATGCAGCGAGGATATATCTTGATAGTGTCGACGCAAGTCCCCTCGTGCAATTTTTCTGCGCGGCCCTATTTGGCGGGGATGGCCGACCTCTTCGCCGCGTTTGATCCCCCCGCCCCAGATGCGCTGCCCGACACTGCGCCGCTCGCCGACCGCTTGCGCCCGCAGCGTCTTGCCGAGGTCGTTGGGCAGGATCACCTCACCGGTCCCGAAGGCGCTATCGGCCGAATGGTCGCGGCGGGGCGACTGTCTTCCATGATCCTGTGGGGACCGCCCGGTACGGGTAAAACCACCATCGCCAGGCTGCTGGCAGATGCGGTAGCCTTGCGTTTCGTGGCAATCTCGGCGGTGTTTTCCGGCGTAGCCGATTTGAAACGGGCGTTTGCCGACGCCAAAGAGCATGCAAAACTTGGCAAGCGCACATTGTTGTTTGTGGATGAGATCCACCGTTTCAACCGCGCCCAGCAGGATGGTTTCCTGCCCTATGTCGAGGATGGCACCGTCACCCTGATCGGTGCGACGACCGAAAACCCTTCATTCGAACTCAACGCCGCACTGCTCAGCCGCGCGCAGGTGCTGATCCTGCGCCGCCTGGATGCCGCCGCGCTCGAACTGCTGCTCTCGCGCGGCGAGGCGCTGGAGGAACGGCCCCTGCCGCTCACGCCCGAAGCGCGCGAGGCGATCGTTGCAAGCGCCGACGGGGACGGACGTTTCCTGCTCAATCAGGCGGAGACATTGTTCTCGGTCGATCTGCCGCAACCGCTTGATGCAGCGGAATTATCCGCATTCCTGCAACGCCGCGTCGCGGTCTATGACAAGGACCGCGAGGGGCATTACAACCTCATTTCCGCGCTCCACAAATCGCTGCGCGGGTCGGACCCGCAGGCGGCGCTTTACTATCTTGCGCGGATGCTGACGGCGGGCGAGGAGCCGCTGTACGTGCTCCGCCGGATCGTCAGATTCGCGAGCGAGGACATCGGCCTGGCGGATTCTAACGCGCTCGCGGTATGCCTCGCCGCCAAGGATGCCTATGAGTTCCTCGGCAGCCCCGAAGGCGAACTCGCCATCGCGCAGGCGTGTCTGTATTGCGCCACCGCGCCCAAATCCAACGCCGCCTACACCGCGCAAAAGGCGGCTTGGCGTGTGGCGAAGGAAACCGGCTCGTTGATGCCGCCGCAGAACATCCTCAACGCGCCGACGAAGCTGATGAAGGACATCGGCTACGGCAAGGGTTACGCTTACGATCACGATACCGACACGGGCTATTCCGGCGCCAATTACTGGCCCGAAGAGATGGCGCCGCAGACCTTCTACGTCCCCACCGATCGTGGCCTTGAAAAGCGCATCGCCGAGCGGATGGCTTGGTGGGCGGACCTGAAGGCGGCCGACGATCGCACCTGATCGCTTCACCCGGTTCGCCGCGATCGACTGGTCGGGCGCGAAAGGTGCGCGTCACCCGGGCATCGCACTCGCGGTGTGTGACGCGGGCGACGCCGCACCCGTGCTGGTCGCACCACCCGGTGGGCTATGGTCCCGCAGTGCGATCCTCGCGTGGCTGAAGGCGCAGCGGGATGAACCGCTGCTGGTCGGCTTCGACTTCAGTTTCGCGCCGCCTTTTGTGGAGCGCGGCGCGTACCTGCCGGGCGAGGACACCCCTGCCACCGCCCGCGCGTTCTGGGGGTATGTCGATGCGCACAGCGCCGATGTCGATCTTGGTGCGGCGTCGTTTCTCGAACAGCGACGGGGCACGCATTTTTACCTTGGCGCAGCGGATGGGGCCAAGGCCGGTTTCCTGCACTTCCGCCGTTGCGAGGCGCGGTACAACGCCAATGGCGGCGGCAAACCGTCCACCGTCTACGATGCGATCGGCGCGGCGCAGGTCGCCAAGGCCAGCTTCGCCGGCATGCGCCTGCTCCATCACCTCGGGACAGCGATACCCGTGTGGCCGTTCGATCCGGTGCCACACGCAGGCGCAGTGGTGGTCGAGATCTATACCACCATCGCGGCGCGTGCCGCTGGCCTCCGCAAAGGATTGAGCAAGTTGCGCGATGCCGCAGCACTCGACAGCGCGCTGGCGACGATGGGTTCACGACCACACGTGCCGCTCGCCCGCTACAGCGATCATGCTACCGATGCGCTGCTGACGGCGGCGTGGCTGCGCGTCAACGCTGGTCGAGCGACGTTATGGCGGCCGGAACCGTTAACGCCGACCATCGCCGGCACGGAAGGCTGGACCTTTGGCGTTACCTGACCTGCGACAAATCGCATCGGCGGCGTCATGCCGGTCTTGGCGAGCGCGCCGACAGCGGTTATGGGCGAACGCCTGCCCGTATAGCTCAGTTGGTAGAGCGCCACCCTTGTAAAGTGGATGTCCGGGGTTCGATTCCTCGTGCGGGCAGGGTTTACCGGGGAAGCGACGCCCCGTGAGCTCAATCGTCCAGGGTCTTCACGTTGCGATCCGCCCACGCCTTGCCGTCGTCGCCGCCCCATAGAAGCCATGCGATGAAGCCGGCCGAAGGGTCATCGTCCGAATCCCATTGGTGGGTCTTGGTCTCCTTATCGACCGCGTGACGGGCGAAATAGCTGTGCATCGCCTTGATGTCCGCCGCCGACACGTCGGCGCGGTTGGCAAGCTGATGCGCGCGGTCGACGCCGACCTGAGTGCCACCACGATTGAAAGTCTCTCGCAAGCGCAATCCGCGTCGTGCTGCCGCAGCCATGCGCTGGGTCGGTGTGAAATGTTTTTCGGCCATCGTCGCCTCTCGTATCTACCGTGCAAGTGTCGCACCAACGCCGATGCCACCGACGTGGGTCCGACAGCCTTGGCGGGGAACGAAGCATCGGCTCGCACATTTGCCCTGCATGACGACGATCCGGAGATATCGAATGAAGACCTTGGTTCTCGCACTTGCCGTGTTGGCAGCCCCCGCCGCCGCGCAAGCCCCCAACTGGACAAAGGCGCAGCCGATCTCGATCACGATGACCGATCATGGCTTCATCCCGCGCCGGATCGCGGTGCAGCAGAACGGGCTTTATGTTCTCCGCGTCACTAATCGGTCGGGCAAGGGCCACAATCTGACGCAGAAGGCCTTCTTCGCCAACGCGCGGATCGCGCGGCAGGATCGCGGGTGGGTTCGTGATGGTCAGATCGTCCTCGACTCGGGCCGGCGCGCCACCGTTCATTTGCAGGCGCCCGCCACCCGCCGGGGCGGCACGTATGAGTTCAGCAGCACCACGCTCGCTGATGCGGACGACGATTACAAAGGCGTGTTCGTGATCCGCTGATCGGAATTGCAAATTGTCGCCGCGACCGGAGGAGTAAAGCCATGACTGACGTGTTCCAGCAGGGCGGCGTTGCCGTCATTACGGGCGGGGCCAGCGGCATCGGCGCGGCGGCGGCACGCCGGTTCAGCGAGATGGGCATGAAGATCGTGATGTTCGATCGCGATCAAGACGCGCTGAAGGCGCTGGCCGCGACCCTGCCGGGAGAGGTTCGCGTGCTTGCGGGCGACGTTGCGAAGCTCGCCGATGTTGAACGGTTGCGCGACCTGGCTGTGTCGGCATTCGGGCGGGTGGACGTGTTGATGAACAACGCCGGCATCGGCGGCAGCGACGACGACAACTGGAGCGGCCTGGATGCGTGGCGGCAGATTCTCGACGTCAATTTGTGGGGTGTGATCCACGGCGTCCACGCATTCGCACCGCTGATGCTTGGGCAAGGTGGTCCTTCAGCGATCATCAACACAGGATCGAAGCAGGGCATCATCAATCCTCCGGGTCACCCGGCATATGCAGTGTCGAAGGCGGGCATCCGCACTCTGACCGAACAACTCGCGCATGGGCTGCGCGCTGAGGGCGATCAGGTATCGGCTCACCTTCTGGTGCCGGGCTGGACGTTCACGGGCATGAGCCGTGACCCGCGAGGACCGAAGCCTGACGGCGCATGGACAGCAAAGCAGGTCGTCGATCTGATGATCGCGCGAGTTCAGGCAGGTGACTTCTACATCCTGTGCCCCGACAACGCGGTCGCACCGCAAGTCGATGCGGCCCGCATCCGGTGGAGCGCAGGTGACATGACCGAGAACCGCCCTGCCTTGTCACGGTGGCATCCCGACTGGGAGCAGGCTTTCGCCACCTACGTTGAAGCGGAAACGCCGCAAACCTGAACGGTTTCAGCGGCGGCGATCAACAAAGCCAGCTTCGTGTGCTCGGCCCGGCCGCCAAGACGCATGGTCAAGTGATCGTCCGGCCACAGCGAGTAATTTGCCGTTCCCGGCATGAGGTGGCTTGGTGATGCGGCAGGCGAACGACGCCTGCCGCTAATGCCGCTCAGTCAGATGGATCATCGCCAAAGGTCAGCACGATCTTGCCCCGGACGTGTCCCTGCTGTGCGCGATCATAGGCGTCACGAACTCGTTCGATCGGGAAGGTTTCGGCTACAGAGATACGAACCTCACCAGCATCGATCAGTCTGGCGACCTCACCCAGTTGCGCGGCATTGGGCTCCGCCAACCAACGTGGAGCGGCGCGGACGTTGTGGGCCTTGGCCTGCGCCTGATCGGGTTCGGCGAGCGTCGAGACAAGGATACCGCCCTCCCGCAGCACGGCCCAAGAGCGTTCGGTCGTATCGCCGCCGACAAGATCGAACACCACATCCACGCCGCGCGCGATATCCTCGAACCGCTGGTTCTTGTAATCGATCACCGTGTCCGCGCCGAGGCTTGCCACGAAATCGAGATCGTCCGGGCCGGCGGTGGCGAACACCTCTGCGCCGCGCGCGCGTGCGAACTGCACCGCAAGGTGCCCCACTCCGCCCGCGCCGCCGTGGATCAGCACGCGCTGCCCAGCTCCCAATCCACCATGATCGAACAGCCCCTGCCACGCGGTCATCGCCGCAAGTCCGATACCACCGGCCTGTACCAGATCGATCGACGCAGGGGCGGCAACCAGTTCGACTGCCTTGACGACCACATAGTTGCTCTGCGCGCCGCGATCGAAGCCGATGTGCGCAAACACGCGATCGCCCTTGCTGAGCATATAATGTGCGCGCGTACCGACTGCCTCGATCGTACCGGCGAGATCGCGGCCCAGCACGATCGGCAAATCGCCCTCACCGACCGGAGGAAACTCGCCTTGCATCGTCTTGTAGTCGACTGGGTTGACGCTGGCCGCGACGACCTTCACCAACACCTCGTCGTCCTGCGCCTGCGGAACCGGTACCTGGCCGAGTTCCAGCACGTCCGTCTCGCCAAACCGGCGCAACCGCACCGCGCGGTTGATCGGGCCAAAGGCTTTCGTCTCGTACCGGCCGACCAGTTCGGCGTCCGCGATGACATGACCTTCGACCGCGCGGATCAGTTCCTCGGGCGCGGCACCTGTTTCGATCGCGAGGATGGCCGTATCGAGCGCCAGCAATCGAAAGTGGTATCGATGCGCACCATCCCCAGCCGGCGGACGCGGACCACCCCAGCCGGCATCGCCGAAGACGTTGCGACAGACCAGCAGGCCATGGAGCGGTTCGCCTTCCTCAAGTCCGCTGCGGTCGACGCCTATCCCGCCCACCGCAAGGTGGCAGACGGTACCGTGGGGCGCATCCGGATCCTGGACGATCAACGCAAAGCTGGCGGTACCATCGGGTGCGCCGGTCCATTGGAGAGCAGGCATGATATTGCCGTGGTTCTTTGCAAAACGATCGGGAAGCATATCGCCGTCGGCAAAGGATGGGCTGCTCAGTTCCAGCATGGTCATCTCCTGATAAGCGTCCGCCCCCGAACGGTTCACACGCCGAGACGATCCCCACAAACACGGCGGCATGAGGCGCTTGCCCGGCCGCACCGCTTTGGGGCATGTCTCGTTCCATGGAGAGGATCTGGAAAGCGTTCGCGATCGCGCCGCTCGTCTTGGTTGCGCTTGCGTCTCCGTCCGCAGACGCCGCCCCTGCTGCATCGACGTTGTGGCAGACGTTCACGCACCCGCCGGAGGATGCGCGGCCGATGGTGCGCTGGTGGTGGTTCGGCCCCAGCGCGACACCGGTCGAAATCGATCGCGAGATTGCGGCAATGCGCGCGGAGGGCTTCGGCGGATTCGAGGTGCAGGCCACGTATCCTTTATCGCCTGACGATCCGACCCGCGGCATCCACAACGTACCCTTCCTGTCACCACCGTTCCTGGCGGCGCTCCGTCATGCCGGCGAGACCGCACGCGCGAGCGGCATGCGGATCGACGTGACGCTCGGCAGCGGTTGGCCGTATGGCGGGCCATCGGTACCAATTACGCAAGCGTCCGCCGGCGTACGCCTATTCACGATTACCGCGCCGGCAAATGTGAGCAGGGTCGCGCTACCAGCCCTCGGCCCAGGTGAAAGCGTTCTGGCAGCGTTTGTCGAGGGTCGGCGGGTCGCGGCGATCAACGGTGTCTCTGTGTCTCTGACACCGGTATCTCAGGCTCGACCTGTCACGGTGTTCATCGCCGGGCGGACTGGACAACAGGTCAAGCGTGCCGGCGTCGGCGCCGAAGGCTATGTTATCGATCATCTCAACAAAGCGGCAATCATCGACTACCTCGACCATGTCGGACAGCCGTTGCTTTCCGCCTTCCAAAGCGCACCGCCGCCCTATGCGATGTTCTCCGACAGCCTCGAAGCCTATGGCGCGGCCTGGACGGACGATCTACCTGCCGAGTTCCGGCGGCGGCGTGGCTATGACCTGCTCGACCACCTGCCGGCACTGTTCGACGAAACGGACGCGGGTGCAGCGGTGCGGTTCGATTGGGCGCGCACGCTGACGGAATTGCTCAACGAACGGTATTTCACGACGATTACTGCCTGGGCGCACGCTCACGGAACGCGCTTTCGGACGCAGGCTTACGGCACGCCGCCCCCGATGTTGTCGAGCAACGCGCTCGTCGATCTGCCCGAGGGCGAGGGTTCTGACTGGCGTGCCTTCACCTCGACGCGCTGGGCAACCTCTGCCGCGCATCTTTACGGTCGCCCGGTCGTGTCGGCGGAGACTTGGACGTGGCTGCATTCGCCCGCATGGGCAGCGACGCCACTCGACATGAAGATGGAGGCGGATCGCATGTTCCTCCAGGGCGTGAACCAGATCATCGGCCACGGCTGGCCCTATTCGCCGCCGGATGTGCCCGAACCGGGTTGGGCGTTCTACGCAGCGGCCGCGCTCAATGATCATAATCCATGGAGTCCGGCGATGTCGGCGGTGACGCGGTATCTGCAGCGAACCAGCGCGATGCTGCGCATGGGCGTGCCTGCCACCGATGTTGCCATCTACCTTCCAAGCGAGGACGGTCTGGCGGCGATGCGCCCCGGCCGAGCGTCGTTAAACGACGGTATGCGCGCCCGGCTGGGTCAGACGGTGATCGACGGCGTGCTGGATGCCGGACAGACCTTCGACTCCATCGACGCGGCGGCAATCCGCGCCGGCGCGCTGAAGTACAAGGTGTTGGTGCTGCCGGCTCTGACCCGCATCGACCCTGCCGCATACCGCATCGTTGCCGCATGGGTGGCGGCCGGCGGCAAGGTGATTGCGACCGAACACCTGCCCGAACGAGGCGGCGGGCTGATCGACGGGGACAGCGCCAGCCGCAGTGTGCGTGAAACCGGCGCACGATTGGCAGCGCCGGACATACGTGAGCAGGTGTCGGTCGTCCCGACAGCGAAGCTCGAAACCGCGTTGCGCGCTATGCTGCACCCGGACATGGCACTGGCGCGTCCCGATCGAGACGTCGGTTTCGTTCATCGGCACCTGCCGGAGGGGGACGTGTATCTCATTGTCAATTCTGGTCCGCGGCAGCTGCATACATACGCTACCTTCGCCGCCGACACCGAACATGGACAATGGTGGGATGCCGCGAGCGGCAGTCGCTTCAGCGCTGGACATGGGCTGATCGCAATCGACCTTGCGCCATATCAGAGCCGCTTCCTGATCTTCACGCAGTCGCCACCAGAAAAACCGCTGGAAACACGAATAGATCAGGTGGCCGATCTGTCGACGGGATGGGTCGGCTTGGCAGCGGCCGGCCTGCCGACACCACCGAAACCAGGCACATCGTGGACTGATGATCCGGCTTATGCCACCTTCTCTGGCAGCATTACCTACCGTCGCACGGTTCGTTTGCGTAAAAATGCCCTACCCTTGTCGGGCCACATCTTTCTCGACTTCGGTAAAGATCAGCCACTCGATTTACCCATCAACGCACGCCCTGCCGCCGCGATTGCCGCGCCGGTGCGCGATGCGGTGCTGGTCACCGTGAACGGCAAGCCGGCAGGAGCAGTGTGGGCGCCGCCATGGCGTATCGACGTGACAGATTTGCTACGACCTGGCCCGAATGTAGTCGAACTGCGGGTTATGAACAGCGCGATCAACGCGCTTTCTACGCGGCCGAAGGCGGACCGACGATTGCTGACCGCACGCTACGGCGAACGGTTCCAAGATCAGGATCAGGATAAGGTGCTGGTCCGACCCGCCGGTCTGCTCGGCAAGATCACCTTGTTGCAAACCAGGATACAATAGACGTGGCCTGCCCGCCTGTAGCGGGCAGGCCCGCCCGACATCAGGCGTTCAAGCCCTTTGCCATGTTGAGGTGCGCCGCGACGATCGGCACCATGTTGGTTGCGAACGTCTTCAGCGCAGGTACGTCGCCGCTTGCCGCATAGCTTTTCAAAGCGTCGAGCGTCTGCTGATGACCGGCGACCTGCGCATCGATGTACGCCTTGTCGAAGTCGGCACCAGACATCTTCTTCATCGCATCAAGCTGCGTTTGCTGATCCGGCGTCAGCGTCGGATCGGGCGTGATCGCCGGGCTCAGGCCAGCAGTGATTGTCTTCAGCTTGGCGGTCGACGTGGTGTGTGCGTCGATCATCTTCTGCGCGAACTTCTTGACCGCAGCCGATTTCGACATGTCCAGCGCTGCCTTTGACGAGGCGATCTCGAATGCGTCGCTTGCAGCCGCGGTGTTGGCAAATGCTTGACCGCCGGTGGCCGGCGCCATCGCGTTGTCGGTCATCGTCATGCCGTTATCGGTCATCGCGCCGTTCGCCATCATCGAGTCATTCGTCTCGTTATCGACGATAGTGGTATTGCTCGACGTATCGGCGGTGTCCGTTTTATGGCCACACGCAGCCAGTGACAATGTTGCCGCTGAAAGCAGGGTCAAGGTTCTGATTTTCATTGCATCCTCCTGTTGATCGCAAAGTGCACAGGCGCACCAACGATTTCCCTTGCTCAGCGTTCCCCGCTGCGTCGCAACCACTTTGCGACGGACCTTTTGCGTCCATCATGTCGTTTGTCATGATCGAAGCCGCATGGTGGCGGCTGGTAAGGAGACATTACGCGATGAGCATCTTCGGCAACATCATGGGTAAGATTTTCGGCCACAAGACTGCAAGCACGGCCGGCAACGCCGCCCCGGCAGCCGCTCCAGCCGCTACGCCCGCCGCATCGCCGGCCCCGACCGCTACACCGAATGCGGCTCCCGCGCAGGCGGTCGATGTCGGCGCGGTGCTGTCGGAAATGGCGTCGATGAAAGATGGCGGCGGCAACTACCAGACGTCGATCGTCGATCTGCTCAAGTTGCTCGATCTGGACTCCAGTCTTGCCGCACGCAAGGGACTGGCCGACGAACTCAACGTCCATGTCGGCGCGGACGGTAGCGCGGAGGAGAATATCGCGCTCCACAAGGCGGTGATGGCAAAGCTCGCCGAAAACGGCGGCGTCGTGCCGGACAGCCTGCGCGGCTGATCCGCAACGAGGAGGTGCCGCCCGCAGGCGGCACCTCCGTTATTCGGCCGCTTGCGCGTACCCCTCGTCGACATCGGGCTCGCCTTCGGCATCCACACCTCGATCAAGCCTTGCTTCGTCCGCCGCAAGTTCGGACGCATCCTGTTCGGTGATGCCGAACCGGGCCGCAACGTCGGGCGCGAACCGGAGCAGATCCGGACGTAGCCGCAACAGGCTCAGATCCTTCGATTTGCCCTCAAGCATCACGTCGAACTCCAGCCCTTCAGCGATGCGAATGAAGGTGGCGAACTCGAACGGATTGGTAAAGTCGGCGTGGCCGGTCCACACCGGCGGGCGGAGCACCGTCTTCACGCGGGCCGTTGCCTTTACCGGCGCTTTCAGCAGTTCGCCCGATTTGCGCTTCGGCGAACCCGCCTTGGCCGCGGCGCGCTCGGTGGCGCTGATCTTCTGCTTGATCTCGCGAAGTTCGGTGCGCGGCGATGAGAAGTGGATCTTCGGCCGCACGCCTGCCGGCCATGTGGCAAGGAAACGTTCGAGCGTGTTCCGCATATCGAGCCATTCCGGGTTCAGGCACCAGAAATGCTGATAGTCGAAGATCAGTCGCACACCGGTGCGTTCATGGATCCACAACGCATCCGCCGCCGAAAAGCGGATGTCGTCATTCTCCAGCACCAGCCGCCGACGGACATGCTCCGGGCACTGCTCCCAACCGGCGATCCAGCGCGCCCGGCTCGCCTCGTGGTCGCCATAGACGCCACCGACGTGAGTAATCATCACCGCTTCGTCATTCAGTTCCATGCGGTCGAGCATCTCGGCCTGGCTGGCGAGATCCCAGATGCTCTTGCGCGTCAGCTCGGGATCCGGCGCGTTGAGCAGCACATACTGCGAAGGGTGGAATGACAGGCGAATGTCATACGCCCGCGCCTTCGCGCCGAACGCCCGCAGTTCCGCGTCGCTCTCCGCCACCATGTTGTGGAACTGCGGCATGTCCGGATGCGTGGCGTAAGGTGCAATGTCCGACGACAGCCGGTACATGTCGAGCTTCTTCGACTTGAGATAGTCCAGCACCGGGTCGAGCAGTTCCAGCGAGCATTTCAGGTGCGGGTTCTTCTGCCAGCGCCGGGTATCCTGCGATTTCAGGCCGGGCTGGCCCATCACCTTTACCGGGAAGCCGAGCCGCAGCGGGCGAGCCGCTGCCGTCATGCCACCACCGCGCCCTGCGGAGCAACCGCGTCCGGCTCGCCGCGCGAATACGTGCCAATCAACACGCCCGTCGCCAGCACCCGTCCGGCGATCGCCTCGACGAAAGCGCCCCGCCCCGCGCCCTCATCGAGTTCGGGCACGGATGACAATGCGAACATCTGGAATACGTAATCGTGATCGCCGTGGCCGGTCGGTGGATCGGGCGGTAGCCAACCCTCGCGCAGGTAGCTGTTGCGGCCGGTTTCGCCGGCATCCGTCGCGCCGATCGCGCCCTCCGCGAGACGTCCGGTTTCGGCCGGCAGATTCCAGATCAGCGCGTGTACAAGCGGAGCGGTGGTCGGTGCGTCGGGATCCTCAACGATCAGCGCGAGACTGACGGCAGCTTCCGGCACGCCCGTCCAGACGAGCGGCGGCGACACGCCCTCACCATCGGCGGTGAAGCGCATCGGCAGACGGCCGCCGGACGCAAACGCCGGACTGGTCAGATCGATCGCATCGGCGCCGACCGTCAGCGCCAGGTCGGCCGCGACGAGCTTCTCGTGGCCAGCGCGACGGCCGCGCAACAGATTGCCGAGCCAGGCGGGAACATGTTCAAGCATCTTGAGACCTCCTCTCTTCAAAGCGCACGAGCCGCCGGTTCGTTCAATCTCGTCTCGACACGTCCGGCGGCAACGCGCATGGACCGCGCATGGCAGCCGAGACCTCCCCCGGCCGCGCGACGAGTGCGGGCGACGTGTTCCGCATCGCCAGCGGCAACTTTCTTGAAATGTACGATTTCATGGTATTCGGCTATTTCGCCGCCGCCATTGGTCAGGCGTATTTCCCAGCCGGCGACGCGGCGAGCGGGCTGCTCAAATCTCTGGCAACCTTCGGCGCCGGCTTCCTGATGCGGCCACTCGGCGCTCTGGTGCTGGGCGCCTTTACCGATCGGCACGGGCGTCGTGCCGGGCTGCTGCTGACGCTGGCGTTGATGAGCGTCGGCATCGTCACGCTGACCGTCACGCCGGGCTACGCCACGATCGGCGTGCTGGCCCCAACCCTCGTGCTGGGCGGGCGGCTGATCCAGGGCTTTTCGGCGGGCGCAGAACTGGGCAACGTGTCCGTGTACCTGGCTGAGATCGCACCGCCGGGACGCACCGGCTTTTACGTTTCGTGGCAGTCCGCTTCGCAACAGGTTGCGGTCATCGTCGCCGCTCTCGTCGGCGTGGCGTTGTCGTTCGTACTGGGGCCGGCGCAGCTTGCCGATTGGGGCTGGCGGCTGCCGCTCGGGCTCGGCTGCCTGCTCGTGCCGTTACTCTTCGTGCTGCGCCGCCACCTGCGCGAGAGCGACGCGTTCGAGACGCGTGCCGCGCCCGATAGCATCGCCACCATCGCGCGGCATCTCTGGGCGGCGCGCGGCATTGTGTTGGCCGGGCTTGGGCTGGTGCTGATGACGACGGTGAGCTTCTACATGATCACCGCCTACACGCCGACCTTCGGCAAGATCCTGCATCTGCCCGAACAGGCGAACCTGCTCGTCACCGCCGGCGTCGGCGCGTCAAACCTGCTGTGGCTGCCGATGATGGGCGCGCTGTCCGACCGGATCGGGCGCAAGCCGATCCTGATCGCCTGCACCGTGCTGATGATGCTGACCGCCTATCCGGCGATGGCATGGCTGACCGGACACCCCAGCGTGCTGCGGCTGATCGCGGTCGAACTGTGGTTGTCGGCGCTATACGCCAGCTACAATTCCGCAATGGTTGTTTACCTGACCGAAATCGTACCGCCGGCGGTTCGCGCCTCCGGTTTCAGCCTTGCCTACAGCCTTGCGACCGCCGTGGGCGGCTTTACGCCGTTCATCGTCACCTGGCTTATCAGCGTGACGGGCAACCGGGCCGTGCCGGGTTTGTGGTTGACGGCGGCGGCGGCGATCAGTCTTGCCGCAGTTGTCGTGACCGGGCGCTCACAGCGGCGAGCCGCATTGCAGAAGCGTGGGGCGCTGTAGCGCGGGCGTCCGTACCGCCACGGGGAACAGTCGCGCGCGCGCCACGTTCGGAAGCGGACCCGTCAACAATCCGAGGAAGCCGTTTCCCGTGTCTGCGTTCCGGTGGGTGTGCGCCACCGCTTTGTCGTGCTGCCTTGCACCGACCATCGCCCCTGCGGCCGCCTCTGCCGAGTCCGTCTGCCCCGCTGGCAGTACGTTCGACTATATGGGCGTGCCGGTTTCCATGCTTGCCGACCGCTCGGCGTATTATTTCGCTAGCGAGGACAAGCTCGTCGACGCCGATGGCGCGCCGAACGCCTACCACCCCGACGATGTGCCCGACTCCTGCCCCGACGCCGGTCGCGGCATCGATTGTCTCGCCTCCGCCGGCTATCCGAACGGATCCTGGTGGCAGACGGTGCTGGCCGCCGACCCGCTCGCCCCGGACCAGCCGGCGCTGCAGCAGGACGGACCGTACAAGGGCTATTTCGTCTCGATGACGTCGCTGCGCAACACCGCCTTCGCTGGCCCAGCCAGTCCGACCAGCTATGTGGATGCCGTGCGTATCCCGTATCTGGTGCTGCCAGCGCCAATCTACCGCACCGATGGCATGGGCGAGATGGGGGACATCGGCTGGGCGATCAATCTCGACAACGGGCGCACCACCCCGTTCGTGATCGCAGATGAAGGACCGATCGAACAGTTCGGCGAAGCGTCGGTTGCCTTCTGGCGGGCGCTCGGCACCGAAGCGCCCAACCCGCGCAACGGTAACGGCCTTCCCGATGGTCGGGTCGCCTATGTGGTGTTTCCTGGCAGCGGCAAGACGGCAGCGATCGGCTGGCCGATCGACACCGCGGCACTTGCACGTGAGGCACAGACCCGGCTTGCCGCGATCGGCGGCTCTGCGATGTTGCGGGCCTGCGCCGACGCTCAGCCCTCCAACGGCGCGCTGCCGCCGATTGCGCAGTGATTCGGATGACTGTGTGGCCTGTATTTCTCGCCGCGAGCAGCCTCGCCATTCCGGCGCACGGGCGGGACTGGACCCCGCACAGCGCCGCCGCATTGCTGGATACGACCTTCCCAACTTTCGACGCCTGCGTGCACGCGCTCGACGACGCGCGCCAGCGGGAGAGCCGTGCGCGCCCGGTTCGCGGCCTCAGCTACACCCACCTGTTCGAACAAGGCGCATGCCGCAGCTTCCGCCATCACGACGACACCGCGTGGCGCATCCGGATGGAGTGGAAAACGGTTCGCCCGTCGCATACCGCCCGTAGCAAGCGGATGCCCACACCATGATCGACGCTTGCGACGCACAGGTGGACGGTCTAGCATTTGGCTGGAATTGGCTTGGCCGCTTGCAGCGTATCAAGCTTCGTCAACGGGGGTGGCTGGATTGGTGCGATCATGAACGTCATGGGAAAGTCCAAGCCGAAGGCGTCCTCTGCCGAGCAGGGTGAAGACCGGCTGTACCAGCAGCTTGCCCGTCGCTTGTTCGACCAAATCGCGGGTGGGCAATATGCCATCGGAGACCGTTTGCCGGCAGAGCGCGAACTCGCCATCGAACACAACGTCAGCCGCCCGACGGTGCGTGAGGCGATCATCGCGCTCGAAGTTCAGGGATTGGTCGAGGTCAAGATCGGCTCAGGCGCGTATGTGCGCAACATTCCCGGCCGCAGCGAGGCGATGGGCTTCAGCGTCACCGCGTTCGAGTTGATCGAGGCGCGCGCCGCGATCGAAGGCGAGGTTGCCGCGCTGGCGGCGGTACATATCAGCGATGCCGAACTCGACGCGCTGGATGCGCTGGTCGATCGCATCGCGGTCGAGGCCGAACCGGAAGAGTGGCTTGAGGATGCCGATCGCGAGTTTCACTTCCTGATCGGCCGGGCGACGCGCAATGCCGCGCTGTCGCATACCGTCGAACAATTCTGGGCGCTGCGGGCAAGCGAGCCCGATACGGCTCTGCTGCTGGCGAAGGCGCGGGCCGCCAAGGTCAAACCGGTCGTGGCGGAGCATCGCGCCATCGCCGAGGCGCTACGGTCGCGCGATCCCGCACGGGCGCGTAACGCGATGCGCGCGCACATGGCGGCGGTGCTCGATCATTTGCTGTTCGCGACGGAAGAAGCCGCAGTGGAGCAGGCACGCATCGCGGCGCTGACGACGCGCCGGCGCTTCTCCGCGACGCAATCGGTCTAGCACGCGCGCGGCCAGACCAATCATCCCTTGAGCTTGATCGGCAAGCCCGCCGTGATCAGCACCACTTCATCGGCAGCGGCGGCGACGCGCTGGTTCAACCGACCCGCGTAATCGCGAAAGCGCCGGGCGAGCGCGTTGTCCGGTACGATCCCCAACCCGACTTCATTGGCGACGATCACCAGCGTACCGGGCGCGGCGTGGATGGCGGCGACAAGCGCCTCGGTCGCGACGTCCATGCCCTGTTCCGCCAGCATCACGTTCGACGTCCACAATGTCAGGCAGTCGATCAGCAGCACGCGCCCGGCGCCGGCATGCGCGGCGATCGCGTCCGGCAGCGCGAGTGGTGCGTCGACCGTCATCCACCGCGCGTCCCGGTCCGCCTGATGGTGGGCGATCCGTTCGGCCATCTCCGCGTCATACGCTTGGGCGGTGGCGACGAACACCGACACACCACCCAGAGCCTCGGCACGATCCTGCGCATAACGGCTCTTGCCGGAACGCGCGCCCCCAAGCACAAACAGACACGTCATCGCGCCGCCTCCGAAGCAATCGCCACGATGGCGTCGATGTCGAGATACCGTTCCAGCGCGTCGGCGATCTCGTCGAGCGCGGCGTCGACCGATGCGTCATAGTCGGCCCCGCCCCCCTGCGCCCCGATCCGCCCGAGCAGGGCGGTCCGTTGCGCCGCATCGGCAAGCAGCCCGTGAACATAGGTGCCGATCACGCGACCATCCGTGCTGACCGCGCCATCGAACCGCCCGTCGTCGAAGCGTGCGAACGGGCGCGACGCATCCGGCCCGAACGTGTCGCCGATGTGCATCTCATATCCGTAAAACGATGCGTTCTGGGCATGCCCGCGCACCGGCCGCAAGGCTTTGCCCGGCGTCAGCGTCGTCTCGACGTCGAGCAGGCCAAGCCCGGCCGCTTCTCCGGCTGGTCCCTCGATGCCGGCGCTATCGATCACGCGGCGACCGAGCATCTGATAGCCGCCGCACAGCCCCAGGATCGCGCCACCGCGCCGATGGTGCGCACGTACGTCTACGTCCCAACCCTCAGCCCGCAGCGCAGCGAGATCGGCGAGCGTCGCCTTGGATCCCGGCAGCACGATCAGCGCCGTCTCGGCGGGGATCGGCCGACCGGGTGGCACCATCACCAGATCGACGGCGGGTTCGAGTTTGAGCGGATCGAGATCGTCGAAGTTGGCGATGCGCGGCAGGATCGGACACGCCACCAGCACTCGCCCGGACGTGACTGAGGACGCTCGCTCCAGCACCACGGCATCCTCGCTCGGCAGCCGCGCGGTCGCCGCCAGCCAGGGCACCACGCCGAACCCGCGCCAGCCGGCCAGTGCCTCGATCTGCCGATAGCCATCCTCGAACAGCGCCGGATCGCCACGAAACTTGTTGATGATGAAGCCGCGGATCATCGCGGCATCGGCGGGATCGATAACCGCTCGTGTACCGACGATCGCTGCGATCACGCCGCCGCGATCGATGTCGCCGATCAGGATCACCGGTACGCCCGCAGCTCTGGCGAAACCCATGTTGGCGATATCGCCGCCACGCAGATTGATCTCGGCAGGCGAGCCGGCGCCCTCGACCACCACCACGTCGCAGCCGGCGCGCAGCCGGTGATAGCTCGCCAGCACGTCGCCGAGCAGCGCAGCCCGGCCCGCGCGGTAATTGCCCCCGCCAAGTGTTCCGCGCACGCGACCGTGGACGATCAGTTGCGAGCTGTGATCCGCCTGTGGCTTGAGCAGCACCGGGTTCATATCGGTATGCGGCGCCACGCGGCAGGCGATCGCCTGCAACGCCTGCGCGCGGCCGATCTCGCCACCGTCGCTGGTGACGGCGGCGTTGTTCGACATGTTCTGCGGCTTGAACGGCCGCACGCTCAGGCCGCGATTGACGAGCGCACGGCAGATCCCCGCGACCAGCACCGATTTGCCCACGTCCGAGCCGGTACCCTGAAACATCACCGCAGCCATGCCACACCTCCCGCGATCAACCACAAGGCGAGGCACGCGCGCACGTACAAGCGGAGCGCGCGGGTAATATCCTCCGCATCGGCAGCAGTACGACCATCGCCGATCCACGGCTTGTCGGTGCGGGCGCCGTCGTAGACGATCGGGCCGGCGAGGCGCAGGTGGAGCGCGCCCGCCATGGCCGCCTCGCTCCAGCCGGCGTTGGGGGAGGCATGACGGCGCGCGTCGCGCCACAAAACGCGCCAGCCGCCACCACCGCACAGGCACAGCAGCGGCCCCGCCAGCCGGGCTGGTACCAGATTAAGCACATCATCGCTGCGGGCCGCCGCCCATCCGAAGGCGCGCCAGCGTGGCTCGCGGTGACCGATCAGGCTGTCGGCGGTGTTGACCGCCTTGTAGATCCACAGTCCCGGCAAGCCGAGCAGCAGCAGCCAGAACAGCGGCGCGACGATACCATCGCAGAAGCTTTCCGCCAGACTCTCGATCGCCGCGCGTGCGACCCCCGCCGCATCGAGCCTCGCCACATCGCGACCGACGATCCGCGCGACGGCGGTGCGAGCGGCTGCGAGATCGCCGCTCGCCAAGGCTATCTGCACCGCGCGAACATGATCGAACAGGCTGCGTTGCGCCAGGCCGGGAACTGCCAGTAGCGCGCAGCCGAGCCAGGCCCACTGCCCCATCGCCGCCGACACGATGGCTGTCGACCCGGCCGCCCCGCCGCCCGCCACTAAACTTAGCCCTACCACCAAACCGACACCGGCGAGACGTCGCCTTGCAAACGTGTGGTGCGATCCATTCCACCGCGCCTCGCAGGAGGCGATGATCCGCGCGAACGCGCCGACCGGATGGCCGATGCGGCGATACAGCGCGTCCGGCCAGCCGAACGCCGCCTCGATCGCAAGTGCTGCCAGGGCAACCGGCTCAGCCATGCGTCAATGCGCGTTCAAGGCGCGCCAGTGCGGTCGCATCGGCTGGCAAGCCGACGCGCAGACGGTGCGGATCGTCGTCGAAAGGACGGGTCAGGATTCCCGCGTGGGCAAGACGTGTGAACACGCCGGCGGCATCACCGACCGCGATCATCCGAAACAGCGGGCATTTGCCTATCGGCGTCAGGCCGCACCCGATCAGCGCCGCATCGAGCGCCGCTGCCTCCGCCACGAGTTGCGCGCGCATCGCCACGATCCACCCGGCATCGCCATAAGCAGCGGTTCCGATCGCGATTGCCGGCGCGGAGACCGGCCACGCGCCGAGCAACGACCGCAATCGTGCGACGATCGGCTGCGGCGCGACCACGAAACCGAGCCGAACCCCAGCCAGACCGAAGAACTTGCCGAACGATCGCACCACGATCAAACGCGCGGCATCATGCACCTGTGCGCCGACGCTGATGATCGGATCGGCATCGACGAACGCCTCGTCCACGACCAGCCAGCCGTCACCGCTCCGCAGCCGTTCATGCAGCGCGAGCAGGTCTTGGGCGGCAACGGTGCGTCCATCGGGGTTGTTTGGATTGGCGACCACGACCGTTCCCGCCGCCACGCCCGCGAGCGCATCGACCTCAAGTCGCGTACTGGTCGGGAACATTTCCGCATGGGTGCGATATGTCGGTGGGACAAACCGCGCCGGCCCGGGCAACAGCGCACCGAGCATCCGCAGGCCGATCTCGCTGCCGGGCACTGCCGCGACATACGCGCGATCGACGCCGAAATAATCGGCAGCCACGGTCTCCAGTGCGGTCAGCGCGCGCTCGTCCGGCAGGCTGCGCCAGTCGATCGTGACGGTTTCCGTCGGCCAGCAATGCGGGTTGATCCCCGTCGACAGGTCGAGCCACGGCGCCGCCGCGTCACCGAACGCCGCGCGCGCCTCGCTCAAGCGCCCGCCGTGATGGGTCCAGCCGTTCACAGCAATACCGCAGCGAGCAGCAGCGTCTCGACCAGTTCGATGCCGGCACCATGTCCATCACCTGAAATCCCGCCGATCGCGCGGCGGACGTACAGCCCCCATCCCGCTAGCAGCAGCGGCGTGATGAGGACCATCGGCCATCGCAACGCGGCGACGCTCAACGCGAGCGCCCACAGCACCAGATCTATCGGACGCACCGCGTCGCGGAACCGCGCGGCCAGCCCGGCGTGCAACGGCTGTAACCAGCGCGTCCACACCAGCGGCCCGATCCGCGCGGCGGACGGAATCAGCAGCAGCGGCCACCATGCCGCCTGCGCGATCGCCGCGTGCAGCAGCACCAGCTTGGCGATCAGCTGCAGGCCAATCGCGACCACGCCGAAACTGCCGACGTGCGGATCGGCCAAGACCGCGAGCAGACGCGCCGGATCGCCGTGCGCCGCGCCGCGCGCATCGGCAAGGTCGGCCAGTCCATCGAGGTGGAGCGCCCCGCTCACACCGACCCAGACCACCAGCGCCGCAAGCGCTCCCACCCACGCGTCGCCCCGACTACCCAGCACCGCCGCACCCGAAACCAGCCCGCCTATCAGAAGCCCGACCAAGGGGAACCAGCGCATCGACGCGGCGAACTCGGCATCGCTCGCCACGACGTGCGGCAGCGGCAGCCGCGTAAGGAACTGAACGGCGAGCAGCAGGCTCCTCATGGACATAGCGCCACGATCTGCGCCGACGGTGGGTCCCCCGGCCACACCCGGAGGCTGAGCAGCGCGGCATAGGGCAGGTCGAACGCCCACAGTTCCCGTTGCCCGAAGCCGCACAGGTGCGCGAGGGCGGCGCGCATCGCGCCGCCATGTGTAACAACCAGCGTATCCCGCGCCGGCAACGCCGCAATCGCCGCCGCGACACGCGCCACCAACGCGGACCAGCGTTCACCCTGCGGCGGCGGCGCGGCGTCGGGATCGGCCCAGAACCGACCCAGGGCAGCCGGGTCGATCACGTCGGTCGACAACCCCTCCCAAGCGCCGAAATCGAGCTCGCTCCAGCGCCGATCGACCGCGACGGGCAGCGCGAGCCGTGCCGCGATCGTCTCGGCAGGACGTTGCGCCCGCGCGAGATCGGAACAGATCACCGCTTCGACACGAAGGTTCTCGACCTGTGCCATGCAGGCGGCGATGCCCTCGGTTGTCGGCGACGCATCGGTGCGGCCGATCAAGCGGCCGGTACCTTCGGGCGCACCATGGCGGAGCAGATGGAGCGCGAACGCAGCCATCAGCCCGCCGAAACGCCCGCTTCGGCGAAGGTCGCCATGTCGTCATGCGCGGCCAGCGCTGCGCGTACGATATTGACCGCGACGGCAGCGCCGCTCGCCTCGCCCAGCCGCATATCCAGCCGCAGCAACGGCTCAAGCTTCAGCGCCGAAAGCAGCCGGGCATGACCGGGTTCCGCCGAACAGTGCCCGGCGAGGCAATGCCCGATCGCGCCCGGCACCGCCGCCAGCGGAGCGACCGCCGCACAGGTGATGAACCCGTCAAGCATCACCGGCACCCGCAACTGCCGCGCCCGCACCACAGCGCCAGCGATCGCGGCGATCTCCCGCCCGCCCAGCCTTCGCAGCGTCTCGAACGCGGTGGCAGGCGCGCCCGCGTGGTACGCCAGCGCACGATCGACCACCGCGACCTTGCGCGCAATGCCGAAACGGTCGACGCCTGTGCCCGGTCCGACCCAGTCGGCACCGTTGCCACCGATGCTGCGCGCGGCGATGGCGGCGGCCGCAGTCGAATTGCCAATCCCCATCTCGCCGACGACGAGCAGATCGAGATCGTCGCTCACACTGTCCGCACCCGCCGACATTGCGGCCAGACACTCCGCTTCGGTCATCGCCGGGGCTTGCGTGAAGTCTGCGGTCGGTCGATCGAGATCGAGCGCGACGACCTTCAACTCCAGCCCCGCCGCGGCGGCGAGCGCGTTGATCGCCGCGCCGCCCGCATTGAAATTGGCCACCATCTGCGCGGTTACGGCCGTCGGGAACGCGCTGACGCCGTGCGCCGTGACGCCGTGATTGCCGGCGAACACCACCGCGCGCGCCCGCCGAATCTGCGGCCGCGCTTGCGCCTGCCAGCCGGAGAAGAACACCGCCAGATCCTCAAGCCGGCCAAGCGAGCCGGGCGGCTTGGTCAGGCTCGCCTGCCGTGCGCGCGCGTCCGCGATCGCAGCCTTATCGGGAACGATGGACTCGGCCAGCGCCGCCGCGAACGCCGCCGGGGTCGGGAACATCATTGCGCGACGAAACCCGGCGGCGGCGTGCGCGTGATGAAATGTCCCTTCACGCCCTGCGGCCACTGCGCGAATGGCACGCGGCCATATTCGCTTGCCGCATAATGCACCGCATAATCGAGGATTGCGCGTGCCGATGCCTCATCCGGCGTGAACCGGCCCAGCACATATCCGACCTTATCAGGTGCGCGCAAATGCACGGTGCAATGCTCGGTGCAGGCGAACAGGCATGCCATCTCCTGCACGGCGACATCGGCGTATTTGGGATCGGACGCCTTTACCGCGTTCAGCGCCTCGACCAGCAGCGCGCCGCCACGCACGCCATCCTGTTCGCGCGCGTCCGCCGAATGGCGGCAGGTGTTGCAGGCGACCACGGCCGGCCCATCCTCGACACGGGTCAGCATCGCGCCGCGACCACGCGGATGAAGCGAGAACGGAACTGTGGCATCGAACGGGCACCCTGCGACACGGGCCGCGTCGGGCATGTCTTGCGACACGCCGCGTCCACGCGGTCCAACCATGTCGCCACTCGGGTTCACACCCCGCCCGCCCGGAACACCCTGTCCGCGCGATGGACGACTGCGACGGGCAGGTCTCCTGGCTCACGGGTCAACGCCGGTTCGGACCGCCTTCTCAGGATCTTGCGATCCCAATGGCGTGTGGCCCGATGGCTCACCGCTTACAGTTGCAGGGGCAGCCGGGGTATCGAACCCCGTTCCCTTTTCATCCCCGTCTCCGGAGAACCTTTCGCAGCCGCAGCGTTAGCTTTGGCGCGGTGCCGCGTCAATTCGCCGCGCGCGCGGTCGGCACGATCGTCAAGACATCGCCGTGCCGTTCGATCGCGGCGGTGATGCCGTACACCTCGCGCAGCCGCGCCGGGGTCAGCACCGCAAGCGGCGTATCGTCGGCGACGAGCGCGCCGTTGTCGACCAGCAGCAGCCGGTCGCAATACCGCGCCGCTATCGTCAGATCGTGCAGCACCGTTACCACCAGCGCGCCGGCGCGCGCCTCGGCGCGGAGCAGCTCCATCACGTCGAGCTGATGGCCGGGGTCGAGCGCGGCGAGCGGCTCGTCCGCGAGGAGGGCCGGCGCCCCGACCGCAAGCGTGCGGGCGAGCAGCACGCGTGCACGCTCGCCACCGGAGAGTTCGGTTGCGATCCGGCTCCGCAGGTCCGCCACGTCGGCGCGCTCCATCGCCGTCTCGATTGCGGCGGTATCGCCCGGCGATAGCCCCGACATCGGCGCAAGGTGCGGCAACCGGCCGAGCGCGACGAGCCGTTCGACGCTCAGCGGCCAGTGCAACGTCTGCCCCTGCGGCAGATAGGCGACTTTACGCGCCAGCGCCCCACGCGCCATGCCGCCGAGCGGCGCACCGTCGATGCGGATCGTGCCGGTGAACGGAAGCAGGCCGAGCATTGCGCGCAGCAGGGTCGATTTGCCCGCGCCGTTCGGGCCGATGATGCCGACCAGCCGCCCCGGCGCCAGTATCGTGCCGATGCCCTGCAACACCGCGCGCCGACCTAGCGTGACGCCCACGTCCTCAAGCGTGATCGTCACCATATCCGTCGCTCCCGCAGCAGATAGGTCAGGAACAGCGGCACGCCGAGGAACGCCGTCACCACGCCGAGCTTCAGCTCAGTGGTCGAGGGGATCAGCCGCACGCCGATATCCGCCAGCGTCAGCAGCACCGCCCCGGCCAGGGCGGACGGCACGAGGATCGCCGACGGGCTGCGGTCGGTCAGCGGACGCACCAGATGCGGCACAATCAGCCCGACGAAGCCGATCGCGCCGGACACCGCCACCGCGCCACCCACCCCGATCGCCACGCCGAGCAGCAAGCGCAGCCGCACCGCGCGCAGGTCAACGCCCAGCGCGCGTGCGCCGTCCTCCCCCAGCGTCAGCGCGTCGAGCGCGCGGCCATCGAACACAAGCAGCGCCGCCCCGACCGCGATACACGGCAGCGCGATCCAGACATGCGCGAACGACCGGTTCTCGATCGAGCCGAGCAGCCACGTCATGATCTCCATCGCTGCGAAAGGGTTGGGCGACAGGTTGAGCGCGAGGCTGATCGCCGCACCGCCGAGCGTCGACACGGCGATACCGGCGAGGATCAGGGTGAGCGGGCTTTCGGATCGGCCGGCAAGCGTGAACAGCAACGCCAACGCCACCAACGCGCCGAGCACCGCCAGCGCCGGCAGCACCGCCGGGTGCAGTTCCGCCAACCCGAAATAGATCGCGCCGACCGCGCCGAGCGCCGCCGCGTTCGACGCACCCAGCACCGATGGTTCCGCGAGCGGATTGCGCAGATAGCCCTGCAGCGCCGCACCGGCGAGCCCGAGCATCGCGCCGACCGCGAGCCCGATGATGGTGCGTGGCAACCGCAGTTCTACGACGATCGCGGAGGCGACGGCATCGCCGTGCCCGGCCAGCGCGGCCACCACGCGCGCCGGTGCCATCGACACTGCCCCGACCGCCAGCGAGGCGAGCGCCGACAGGATGATGAGCGCGATCAATCCGCCGATCAATGCCGGGCGGGGCAGCGTCATGCGGCCGCCGCGCGCTTGTGTCGCGGCACCGCTCGCGTATGGGTCGCGGCATGTCGCATCGTCGCTTCCTTCCGCTGCTGTTGCTCGCGTGCGGCGCTGCAGCGCCGGCGCCCCCGCACGTGCAAGCGCCGCGCCGGATCGTCTCGCTCAACCTCTGCGCGGACCAGCTTCTCGTCGATCTCGCCGACCGGTCGCAGATTGCCGGACTGACGCGCAACGCGCCGGATATGGAGATGTCCGCGGTGGCGAAGCGCATCGGCGGCCTGCACATCCTCGGCCAGTCCGCCGAGGAGATCGTCGCGATCGCCCCCGATCTGATCGTCGGCACACCGCCGCGCAGCAACGGGATGCTGGCGGCACTGGCGCCACATCATTACCGCACCGTCGATCTCGGTTGGGCCAACGGTTACGCCGATATCGTCGCGCAGATCCGTCAGGTCGCCATCGCTGTCGGTCACCCGGCGCGCGGCGAAGCGCTGATTGCCCGCATGGATCACGCGCTTGCCACCTTGCCGCGCGTGCCGGGTCATCCGGTCGCGGCCTACTACCAACGCCGTGGCTTCCTCACCGGTACGGGTACGCTCGTGGACGAACTGATGACCCGCATCGGCCTGATCAACCTCGCCGCCAAGCTCGGCAAGCCGGTGCTGTCGCAGGTCTCGCTCGAGGAGATGATCGCCGCGCGGCCGGATTACCTGATCGTCGAGACGGCGAGCGATCATATCGTCGACCAGGGCACGGAAATGCTGCACCATCCTGCGCTGGACCGTATTCCACGCCTGCACCTGCCCGAAGCGTGGACGGTGTGCGGCAGCCCCGCTTACGTGCAGGCAGCGCAGAGCCTGGTGCGGCAAGTCACGGCTTCGCGAGCACGCTAGAACACCGTTGGCGCCGGGCAACGTCGAGGGATGCACCCGAATCGCGCATCCTTCGGCGTAATCCGGCACGCACGCACCGTGGGTCAAAACTCCACCCCCGCTTGAGCCTTCACGCCCTGTTCGCGGAACGGGTGCTTCACCAGCGTCATCTCCGTCACCAGATCGGCCGCCTCGATCAACCCGGCCGGAGCATTGCGGCCGGTGATGACGACGTGCGTCATCTCGGGTTTTGCGGCAAGCGCCGTCAATACCTCGTCCAGCGGCAGGTAATCGTAGCGCAGCACAATGTTGAGTTCGTCCGCGATGACCATGCCGTAGGACGAATCGTCCACCATCCGCTTCACCTCCTCCCAGGCGGTGCGGGTGACCGCGATGTCGCGCGCGCGGTCCTGCGTATCCCAGGTAAAGCCCTCCCCCATCGGCTTGAACTCGACCAGATCGCCGAGCCGATCGAACACCGCCTTCTCGCCGGTCGTCATCGCGCCTTTGACGAACTGGACGATCCCGACCTTCATGCCGTGGCCGACCGCGCGCACCGCCATCCCAAGCGCGGCGGTGGTCTTGCCCTTGCCCGCGCCGGTGTGGACGATCACCAGCCCCTTCTCGATCGTCTTGGCGGCGACGATGCGTTCCTGCGCAGCTTGCCGCTTGCGCATCTTCTCGGCGTGCTCGGCCTCGGTGCGATCCGCCATCAGATCCGCGCCTTTATGCCGCCGTAGCCCGCGCGCGGCGAACCCCGGAAACCGACGTTCTCGCGGAAGTCAGTGTCGAGCAGATTTTCGACCCGCCCGAACACCGAAATGCCGCGTGCCACCGCCACATCCGCGCCGAAATTCACCAGCGTGTAAGCCTTCAGCGTCTCGGTCTGATACGTCGCGAAGTTGGTGTCGAGCGCATCACCGTTGTAGCGCACGGTCACGTTGGCGCCGAACCGGTCGTCCCTTGACCGCCACGCCAGATTGGCGCTGCCGATATGCGCCGGACGGCGGATCAGCGTCACGTCGGCCTCGTCGTGTGCGTCGAGATAGGTGTAGCTGCCATCGAAGCGGAAGCCGGCGGGCAGGTCGAAATTGAGCGCCACCTCGACCCCCTGATGCGGCGACGATCCGGTCGCGTTCACCACCGTATATACCGGATCAAACGTGCTGACGATCTTGTGGCGCAGCACCGCGTTGAAATACGTCACGTCGATGCGGCCGTGCCCGGCGAGGAAGCTCTGTTCGACACCGGCCTCCCAGCCGGTCGATTCCTCGGGCTTGAGGTTGGGGTTGCCGACGAAGCCGCTGGTCGGGGAATAGCCGAACAGTTCGGAGAACACCGGCGCCTTGACCCCGGTGCCGCCCGCCGCGTGAACACGCGTGCCGGTGTCAAACCGGTAACTCGCCTGCAGATGCCAGGTGGTCGCATCGCGGAACCGCTGGTTCGCATCATGCCGCACCGCTCCACCAAGGCCGAGCCGGCTGCCCACCGTTACCTGATACTGACCGACCAGACCCCAGTTGTTGGTATCGCGAAACGGATTGCTGCCGGTGATGAACGCCGACGTGCCCTGATAGGATTCATGCTCGTAATCGACCGCACCGGTGATGACGTGGCTGACCGCATCGTCGCCAAGCTTCAGCGCGGAGACGAACGATACCTTCTTGCGCCGCCCGGTATCGCCGCTCGTCTCGGCACCATTGTCGTCGAGGAACCGACGCTGCGAATCCTGCAACTGTGCGCTGAGGTCGTTGCTCCAGCGCCCCTCCAGCGCGTCGTAGTGCGCGCCGACCAGCGCATAGACCGCATCGTTCAGGTAGCTGCCGCCGCTGTCGATCGCGTTGCCGGTGACGGCGTAATCCTGATCGTTCACGTCCGCGTCGATATGCGTGTAGCGCACCACGCCACGCAAACCGAAGTCCCCCGACTGATAGCCGAACTTGCCGTTGACGGTGCCGATCTTCGACCCGATCCGCCGGTCGCCTGCCGGCGCGACGACATAGCCGCCGATGCCGGAATAAGATCCGCCGACCGCATAATCGAAGTCGCCCGCAGTCCCTGCCCCGCGCACCGCGCCGTCGACCGTGTTGAACGATCCGGCCTCGATCCGGCCCGCGAAGCCCGGCATCTCACGCCCGGTCGGGGTGATGTAGTTGATGACGCCGCCGATCGCATCCGATCCGTACAGCGCGCTCTGCTCACCGCGCAGCACCTCCACCCGCGCGCCGGGATCGGCGGTGAGCGAGGCGAAGTCGTACTCGCCGTAGTAGGGGTCAGCCGCCTCGATGCCGTCGATCAGCACCAGCGTATGGTTGCTCTCCGCGCCACGGATGCGGACCTGCGTCATGCCGCCGACCGCACCGGTACGGTTGACCGAGATGCCGGGTACGTCGCGCAGCACGTCCGAGACGATCACCGTCTGGCGATCAGACAGGTCCTGCGCGGTCACCACCGTCGCCGACGAGCCGAGCGTCGCGGTGGATATGCCGCCGGGCGCCCGGGCGGCGGTGACGACCACGGTGTCGGTGGGGGTGCCGTCATCGGGCGCGGTCTGCGCGAGCGCCGGCGTGGCGGCGATCAGCGCAAACAGTGAAATGGCAGTCTTCATACATGTTCCCCCGGGCGTCGCGACAGGTCGGCGGGAGCAAACCGTCCTTCGACGACCGGTCGCGCACGGGCGGGCGGACGCCAGTCGGCACCCGGTCCAAGCGCAACCCTTGCGGCCCCCACCGCTTTGGTTCGTCGCTCAGACGGAGAACCGTGCCCTGGCCTGTTCCTGGACCACGACAAGAGCGACCATGACGTCGGCAGGTCTCCTGGCTCACGGGTCAGGGCTTGATGCACACCTTCCCGAAACCTCGGCTTCAGTGGCTGCCCTTTCGGGCCCGTGCATCGCGCTCGCCGCTTACAGTTGCAGGGACAGCTGCGGATTAGGGCGAAGCGCCCGCACCGCATTCCCGTTTAAGCCCCTTGCGGGGCACCGACGCGATCCTGAACGACAGCGGTTGCCCGCCGCGTTCGTGACGGCCCATATGCCACATCTCGGTCGCCGCCAATCGCCTTTGACGCTATCGCCGCAGCGGCGCGTAGGTGATCGTCGCCTGCCCCGCTGCGCGCACCGGCAGGAACAGCCCCTTGCCGGTTACCGCCAGCGTGCCGTTCTCAACGCGCGTCACGTCTGCGGAGAGCAGGAAATCACCCTCGCGCCGCGCGCCGATCGCCTTGCGCGCGGACCGCAGAACCTTCTGGTAATCGGGTGCGAACTCGTGCGCTAGGCCCTCGGCGATCGTGTCGCGAACCGACGTGTCCTTGAACAGCGAGACCAGCAGGTTGACCGTCTCGCTGTCGGTGTCAGTTGTAATGGCGACATCGCGCGCGCGGATCAGTTGCGAATTGGGCACGTTGTACGGCACCGCCGTCAGCCACACCTCGCCCTTCGTGGCGAGGAGGGAGGTGTTCCGCGCCTTGGCCTTTGCCTGCACGCCGATCGCAAGCCGCCCGCCGCTGGTGGCATAGATCGTCACGTTGCCGAACGCGACGTCCACCGGGCCGATCCCGGCGAGCGTGATGCCCTTGTTCGCGCGCTTCACCAGCACGCGGTGCACCACCGGCTCGAGCTGGGCATAATCCGCCAGCACGGGTATGAAGAAGTTAAGGCCCTGCTTGCCGACCGAGGCTGCGGGCGGCGGCAAAGGCGTTGCGGCAGGATCGGCAGGCCGAGCGCCGACGAACGTCTCGGTCAGCGCATCGGCGGAGAGCGTCAGCACCAGCGTGCGCCGATCGACCGTGTAGCCGCCGAAGCCGAGCCGCTTGGGCGTGACCCGCATCCACGCCGGTGGGCGCTCGCGGTTGAGCATGATCGAGGTAAAGCCCTGCCGCCACGCCGAGGCGAGTTTCGCGCGCAGATCGAGCTTGTTGAGTTCACGTGGCAGGCTGCATTCCAATCCCGCGATGACCGGTTTCAGCCGTGCGTCTGCCTTGCTCGCGAATTCGATGCGCTGACCGAGGAAGTCGATGCCGGGCGGCGTCGTCCAGTCATACGCAATCCGCACCTTCGCGCTCGGCGACCAATTGCCCGTGATCGAAAGCTGCGCAACGGCATGCACGATCGCGTCGCCGGTCGCCGTCTTGGATACCACGCCGCCAACCTTCTGCGCGGCGATGGTCGCGTGGACCGGGATGTCGATGGTCAGTCGATTGCCGCTGCCGCCGAGTTTCAGATGGCCACGCGTGACCTCGCCAACGATGCGGCAGCCAAGCTTGGGAAGCACCCGCACATGGGCGATGCCGAGATCGACGCGCTTGGCGGCGACACAGGCGTCGAGTTGCTTGTCAATTCCCCACAACCGCTTTGGCGTCTGCCGTTCAAGTGCGCGGGCAAGATCATCGAGCGAGCCCGAGATCGGCACCACGATCGAGGATGTTCCAAGCGGAAAATGCGGTTCGCTGGTGATCCGTGGCGGCGCGGGGGAATGAACCTTGTGGCTGCATCCACTCGCCAGCAGCACGGCGATAAGCACGCTCGTCCCGGCTAGCGACGCCCTCACACCGGAGGCGTGTGTTCCGATGATGCGAATACCCTGCCCCTCCCAAACAGCCTTAATCGGCATCGATGGCGAACCTCATCATCTCACAACGCAAAACGCAATGATGTCGACGCGCTGTTCGCGCAAAGTGTCACGTCGCCGTTGCTTTACGCAACCGCAGGCGTTCGTGATAATGCGATTGACTCGCAAAAGTGAACTTCGTATTTGGGGCCGGAGAAGGAACGCGATGAACCGGCATTTCACCCTCACGCTCGCTAGTCCCGCAACGATCGCTCGCCGCGAACGCGCGCCTGCCGATCTGCCCGGCTCGGCTTTGCGTCGGGTTGGAACGGTACGGCACACCGTCACCGCGTTTCCCGCACCGGTCCGCGGCGTCGTGCGCGATCGACACTGCTCGGCATACCGGATCAATATCGCCGCCCGAACGATCGCGGGCAGCTTCGGCGCCTATGCCGTCGTGGCTGCGCTTGGTGCCCTGCTCGCACGACTGCTGCCGATGGCGCGGCCGGAGGCGGTAATGACCGGAATGCTTGCCGCGCTGCTGGTTTTTCCGGCGGTGACGATTTGGGCGTTTCTGGCACGCAGCCCCGCGCGCGCGCTTGGCGGCATCGCGACCGCTGCGTTCGCGCTTGCCACTCTGGCGCTGACACTCCCGCTCCCGGCATGAACCGCCTCCACGATGGGGCGCGCCAGACAATGGCGTGGCTCCACGGCTGGACCGGGCTGTTGCTCGGCCATGTGCTGTACCTGATGGCATTCGCCGGCACGCTCAGCATGTTCAAACCCGAGATCAGCCGCTGGATGCGGCCCGAGAATACCGCGCAGGTAGATTCTGTACGCGCGATCACTGCGGCGACGGACTGGCTGTCGCACAACGCCGCCGACGCGCCGGCCTGGTATCTCACCGCCCCCGACGCGCGCACCAACACGATCGACGCCTATTTTACGCAAGGCGGCAAGATCGTGCTGCGCGCGCTGGACCCCACCACCGGCGCGCCAGTGTTACGCGAGACGCTGGGCGGTGAATTCTTCTACCGTCTGCATTTCGAGCTTGAACTGCCGTACCCATGGGGCCGGACGCTGGCGTCGCTCGCGGCGGCGACCATGCTGATCGCGCTGATCTCCGGCATCGTCGCGCACCGCCGTTTCTTCCGCGACTTCTTCACCTTCCGGGCTGACAAGGGGCAGCGATCGTGGCTGGACGCGCACAACGTGCTCGGCGTGTTCGCGCTGCCGTTCCACCTGATGATTACGCTGACCGGCATATTGACCCTGCTGTCGCTCAGTATGCCGTGGCCCGGGGTCTCCGGTTACGGCGCCGATATGCCAGCAATGTTCCACGAACTTGCGCCGGGCGGGGTCGATCGCCCTGCTGCCGGTCGGCACGCGCGGCTCGGCGCGGTCGCGGACATGATGCGCGACGCGCAGGTTCGTTGCGGCGGCGCGGTCGGCCGCGTGACGATCCTCAATCCTGGCGACGCCGCCGCCGTGGCGAGCTTCACCTGCGCGGATGCGGCGCAGATCGCCACCAACGCCGGTGTCGCCAGCTACGACGCAGTGAGCGGGCGGCTGCTCAACGCCTGGATTGAACATCGCCCGGCGATCACCGCCTATAGCTGGCTGTATGGTCTGCACGTCGCACGGTTTGCACCGCTGCCGCTACGATGGCTGTATTTTTTTGGCGGCGCCATGCTGACGCTGGCGATCGCCACCGGGCTGATCCTGTGGACGGTCAAGCGGCGCGACCGTCTGCCCGACCACGCCAACCGCCTGCTCGCGCGTGTAAACGCCGGCGTGATCGTCGGCGTGCCGGCGGGTGCGCTGGCGTTGCTTTGGGCCAATCGCCTGCTGCCGCTCGGCAGTGGCGGGCGCGCCGGAGCGGAGGTGACGGCGGCACTGGCAACCGCCGGCGTTGTGCTGGTGGTCACGAGCGCGTTGCCGGAGCGATTGCGCTGGCCGCTGCCGTTTGCAGGACTGGCGGCTGGGCTGATCGTGCTGCCGTTCCTCGGCGGGTGGATCGGTGACGGTGATGCGGTGCTGGTCGCAGGCAATCTCCTGCTGCTTGCCGCTGGTGCGCTGTGCGCGTGGCTGGCGTGGCGGAGCGCACGGTGCTGATCGCATCGGCCGCTTTGCTGTATCTAGCGCTGTTCGCGCTCGCGGTCGCGCAACCGCAACATGGCGATGTGCTGACCGGACGGCGGCTGGCGGTCGCGCGACAACAGCAGGCGCGCTTCTTCGGTTGGGTGCTGCTCGCTGCATCCCTGGCGATCGTGCTTGTCACGGCGCAACCGGTCTACGCGACGCTGTGGTGGATCGGCGCTTGGCCTGCGGTCGGTCTGCCGCTCGTGGCGGCGCGCAGCTACCGGCCGGAGTTCGCAAGGGCCGGTGCCGCCGCTGCGCTAGTGGCGGTGCCGTTCGGACTGATCCTGGCGGCGATCTAGGCGTGCAAAGCCTTGCGGAAATGGCGTAAGCGGACGCTCCATCCGAAAGGCCGTCCGTGCTTGATAAGAATAGTGCTCCGCTCAGCGTCGTCGATCTGTTCACAATCGGCATTGGGCCGTCCAGTTCGCACACGGTCGGGCCGATGCGTGCGGCCTTTGCGTTCGCACGGATGCTGGTCGAGGAGCAGGCGAACCCGGTCCGGGTGACGTGCGACCTGTACGGCTCGCTCGCGCTGACCGGGCGCGGACACGGCACCGACGGCGCGGTACTGCTCGGCCTTGCTGGCCACACACCGGAGGGCGTCGATCCTGACCGGGTGCCGGCGATCCTCGCCGATATTCGTGCGCGTGGCGAACTGCCGCTTGGTGGCGATGCGCCGATCCGCTTTGACGAGCCTAACGACCTGATCTTCCGCGCAAGCTTCCTGCCCGGCCACCCCAACGGCATGGCCTTCACCGCGACGCTGTCGGACGGGAGCGAGATCGTGCGGCGGTATTACTCGATCGGCGGCGGCGCGATCCGCATGGAGGGCGAGGCAGCGGCGCGCGTCAACGTGGCACCGCCGCACCCCTTTTCCTCCGGTGACGAACTGCTGGAGATCGGCACCGCGACCGGCCTATCGATTGCCGACATCGTACGCGCCAACGAAGCGGCGTGGCGCGACCCGGAGGAGACCGACGCGTTCCTGGCGTCGGTCCGCGCCGCGATGTTCGCTTCGATCGAACGCGGCTGCCATGGCGAAGGCGTACTGCCGGGTGGTCTTCGCGTCACACGGCGGGCGCGGGCAATGCGTGAAAAACTGATCGAGCGCGGTCCGCGCGCCGACCCAAGCCTGGTATTCGAGTGGGTCAGCCTGTGGGCGCTCGCGGTCAACGAGGAAAATGCCGCCGGCGGTCGCGTCGTGACTGCGCCGACCAATGGTGCGGCCGGCGTTATCCCGGCGGTGCTAAAATATTACGAGACGTTCGTTCACGGCGCCACCGCGGACGGTTCGCGGAGGCTGCTCTACACCGCGTCGGCAGTGGGGTTCCTGTACAAGCAACGCGCATCGATCTCGGCCGCGGAGATGGGGTGTCAGGGCGAGGTCGGCGTAGCGTGCTCGATGGCGGCGGGTGGCCTCGCGGCGGCGCTAGGCGCGACCAACGCGCAGATCGAAAACGCCGCCGAGATCGGCATGGAGCACAACCTCGGCCTGACCTGCGATCCAATTGGCGGTCTGGTGCAGATCCCCTGCATCGAACGCAACACGATGGGTGCGATCAAGGCGGTCAATGCGGCTTATCTCGCGCTGCACGGCGATGGCCGCCACATCGTCAGCCTCGATCAGGTGATCGAGACGATGCGCCAGACGGGCGAGGACATGAAGTCGAAATATAAGGAGACAAGCCTCGGCGGGCTGGCGGTGAACGTAGTGGAATGTTGAGCGTTCCCCACAGCCTGGCGCAGCATCCCGCGCTAGGCTATCAAGGAAGCGCAACCTCGGCGTGTCTCCCTGCCCCGTTCAGAACTTTGCCTGGATGCCGGTGAAGAACCGGCGGCCCGGATAGTAAAGGTCAATCGGCCCGAGGTTCTTGATGTAAGTCTGCTGATATTCCTTGTTGATGTTCTGCATCTCGACGAACACGCTGAAATGGTACTTCGGCACGCGTACGGTGATCTTCCCGTCCAGGTATCCTTCCGACTTGCGATAGATCGGGTTGTTGCCGTTGTTCGAGTCGGAAGTCATTTGCAGCCAGCTTGAACGGAAGTTGTAGTTTACGCGGACGTTCAGCCAATCCTTGTCGTAAAACACGCTGGCGTTCCAAGTGTACTTGGACAAACCAGGATAATCGTTAAGCGGCTGGTTGGTGGCGAGGTTTGTGAGATTGGTGGTCAGCGCGCGGGCATAGGTGAAATTGCCGCTAGCCCCGAACCCGTCGAGCGGACGAGGCAAGAAGGTGAACACCGTCTGCGCGGACGCCTCGAACCCATCGAGCAACGCACCGAACCCGTTGACCGGCTGGTTGACCGTGTAGAGGATGCCATCGCCGAACAGGTTGACGTCGTCGCGGGTGACACCGCCGATGACGAAGCTCGACTCGAACTTTTTGTAATAGCCGAGGCTCACCAGCGTATCACGATTTGCGTACCAGGCGAGGTTCGCTTCCCACTGGGTTGCGCGGTATGGCTTCAGGGCCGGGTTGCCGGCCTTGCAGGCATCCTGCCCGAAGATGCCGGTGGTCTGGTCGTCCACGCAATTGATGTTCGGCACCAGATCAAGCGGCTTGGGCCGTGCGAGGTTCTTGGCCCAGTTGCCGCGTAGAGTCAGGTTGGGCGTGATATCCAGCGCAAGGTTGAACGCCGGCAGGAAGTCCGCATAATTGTTGCGAATGCTGATCTGCTGCGATGCAATCACCGTCGTCACCGCCGTACCCGCCGCGTTCAGAGCCGTGACCCGCGCGACGTTGGTGCCGGTGCCGACATCGCGCGTGTTGGTATAGCGCACGCCGCCGTTGCCGCTGAGATGCATGCCGAACACCTCGGTATCCAGGTTCAGCCGCAGATAGGCCGAAGCGACACGCTCATCGATTTGCGCGTTCGGGATCTGCGGGAGGCCGTTGGCAGACCGGATCTGGCCCTGATTGAAGTTCGACAGATCATAATATTGGCCGAGCACGCCTCGATCGAACAGCGGCACCGCGAACTGTCCGGGGATACCGCCCGGCGCGTTTTGCAGGCCCGCGAACAACGGCGC
The DNA here is from genome assembly GCF_022662305.1 of Sphingomonas sp. BAUL-RG-20F-R05-02. Classification (GTDB taxonomy): domain Bacteria; phylum Pseudomonadota; class Alphaproteobacteria; order Sphingomonadales; family Sphingomonadaceae; genus Sphingomonas. The sequence goes on along the minus strand of NZ_JAKNQH010000001.1, from coordinate 303,892 downwards.
TCCGCCGGGAACGAGCCCGTTGGCGGATTGCAGGATGCCGATATATTCCGCCGGGGTGAGTTGATAGGTCGCGGTGTTGTTGCCGCTACCCGTGGCGCCGATCGTCTGGCGTGCGGTCACGTTCTTCACGAGGTTGGTCGTGTAGCTGTAATAAGAGGCCGTCTGGTACTGGCCGTTGTCCAGCAGCCGCGAGCCACCGCCGAGATATTGGAAGTAGCTCTGCCAGCGCGCCTGCCCGCCGAACTGGATGCTCTTCAGCAGCGGGAGATCGGTATCGTAGGTCGCATCGACCTTGCCCTCGTTTTCGGTGTTGCCGTAGTCGTTGGGGCGCCACTGGATGCTCGGACCGGCCTGATATGGATCGGTCGCGGCATTGTTGGTGTAGATCGTGTAGTCCGCCGGGTTCACCGTGCTCGGGAAGATGAAAGCCGGAATGCCGAGTGAATTGCGCCGGTCGACCGTGACGCCCGGCACCGACGTGGTGATCGAGATCAGCGCATTATTGCCGATGTCTCGTGCCAGCGAGTGCGACCCGAGCGCCTTCACGTGCAGCCGGTTCAGATCCCAGGTGAAGCCGCCCTGGTAATAATAGGAATATTGTTCGTCAGCATAGTCGCGGCGCTGGATGCCAAGGATGTTGGCATCGCCGCTGGTGACCGTGCTGCTTAACACGTTCGGCTTCAGCGCCGTCGTGTAGCTGGTGACGACGTGATTGTCGTCTACCGTCGCGCTTCCGGCTTTAATCTGCGCCTGCGACACGCCACCGTTCAAGCCGACCGGCAGCGTCGGGTCGAGCTGATAGCGCTGGTAGCGGCCCATATCGAGCGAGTAGTTCGCGTCTTGCAGGGTCTGGTCGCGATGGTTGATCGTCGCCTCGACATAGGCGCGGAAGTTGGGGGCGAACTCATACTGGAGCTGCGCGTCGCCGGAGATGCGCTTGTCGTGGCGGACCCAGTTGCGATAGCGCGGCACGGTTGGCGCCCAGTCAAAGAACTGCGTCTCGCATGCCTTGCGCCGCGTGGTGGCGTTGGCGGCGTTGGCACCACCGACTCCCGCGCAGCTCGCATACGTGTTGTAAGCGGCATAATTCGGATCGGCGACAGTCTTCTGATCGGAATGGTCGAAATCTGCGAGCCGCGACCAATTGGTGTTGCTGATGTAATCCTGCCGCGTCGTGACGTTATCGTAGGTCACGTTGATGAGCGCGCCCAGCCCGTCAAGGAACAGCTTGGGGGTGCCGGCGACAAGCGTGATGCGCGGCTTCCAGTCCTGTGTCGTGTCGAGCCGTTGCTCGGAGAACACCACGCTCGCCAGCGCCTTCTTCAGCTCGAGCGGCCGGCGCGTTTCGATGCTGACGGTGCCGCCAAGACCACCCTCGGTGAGGTCGACTGAATAGCCCTTGTAGACGTCGATCGACTTGACCAGCTCGGTGGCGAGTTCGCGGAAATCGCCTGAACGGCCGCCCTGTGTCGATGCCTGGCTGACGCCATTGATCTCGACACGGTTGAGGTCGGGTTCGACGCCACGGATCGAGACGTTCACGCCCTCGCCGAAATCCCGGTTGAGCTGCACGCCGGTAATGCGCGCGAGCGAGTCGCCCACGTTCTTGTCCGGAAAACTGGCGATATCGTCCGCGACGATCGAATCGACGATGGTGCCCGCGTTGCGCTTGCGGGCGATGCCCGATTGCAACGACGCGCGCGTTCCGACGACGATCACATCCTCAGCGTTAACCGCCTTGTCAGCACCGGCGGTGGAGTTGCTAGCGGTGTCATTCTTAGGCGTGGTTTGACCGGCGGCGGGTGGCGTTTCGGAGGCCGCGTTGCTGGCGCTCTGTGCGGCGGCAGGCGACGCGGCGAGCATCAAACCAGTTGCGAGCGCAAGCGAGGACACCGCAAATCTGGTGGCGGATAGATGCCGAAGCGTAGTCATATTCCTCTCCCCTGTTCGGCCTTTGCGGCCGTTCCTACGCCTTTGATGTCGACGGCTGGAAGGTTGTTGCCCCCTTCTACCTGCCGATCACGGCGTCCCGAATCACATCGCACACCTTCAATACCATTGACAATATGCAAAACTTCAAAACATTATGTGGGACGGAAAAGAAGAAGTTCAGGTGCGGGAGAGGTCATGATGCGCGACGCTTTTACCAGGTCTGTGGCGGTACTTCTCGCCTGCGCCGCAACCACGCCTTTGTTCGCAGGCCCGATACGTCAGATCGAGCAGCTCGACCGTGGTGCAGTGGTGTCACCGGCCACGGGCGGCGGTGCGATCGTCAGTTGGCGGCTCCTTGCGACCGATCCCCGCACCGCCCGCTTCGAGGTCTTGCGCGACGGCAAGCGGATCGCGACGACCACTGCGACCGGCGCGACCAGCATCGTCGACCAGCACGGGACCCCGCGCCAAGGTTATGCAGTTCGAATGATCGGCGGACGTGAACCGCCCTCGCCCGCGCTCGCCTTGCCGGACGGTTTCTGGCGTATCCCGCTCGACGTGCCGCCGGGCGGCACCACCCCGGACGGCCTCGCCTATACCTACACCGCCAACGACGCGAGCGTGGGCGATCTCGACGGAGATGGTCGGTATGAGATCGTGCTCAAATGGGATCCGACCAACAGCCACGATAACAGTCAGGGGGGGTATACCGGCCCTGTGTTGATCGAAGCCTATACGCTGGAGGGCAAGCGGCTGTGGCGGATCAACCTAGGGCCGAACATCCGGGCAGGCGCGCACTATACGCAATTCCTCGTCTACGATTTCGACGGTGACGGCCGCGCCGAGATCGCGATGAAGACGGCCGATGCCACCATCGACGGGACCGGCCAACCGATCGGTGATGCCCATGCCGACTGGCGCGAGAAGGATGGCGAGGTGCCGCAGGCCGACCGCACCGGTGCCGCCTATACCGCTGATGGCAAACGGGTCGCCAAACTGGCTGGGCGCATTCTGAACGGCCCGGAATATCTCACCGTATTCGACGGCCGCACCGGCCGCGCGCTCGCCAGCAAGCCCTATGATCCACCGCGCTACCCCGGCGGCAACCCGACTTTCGAACAGCTACGCGACACCTGGGGTGACGGCTATGGCAACCGCGTTGATCGCTTCCTCGCAGGTGTCGCTTATTTCGACGGGGCGCGGCCGAGCATGGTGTTCGGGCGCGGCTATTACGGGCGGACCACTGTCGCGTCATGGGATTACCGCGACGGCAAACTCACCGAGCGTTGGCTGTTCGATTCCAACGCTCCGGGCAACGAGAAGTACGAAGGCCGTGGCAATCACCAGTTGAGCATTGCCGATGTCGATGGCGATGGCCGCGACGAGGTGATTTACGGTTCGATGGCGATCGACGATGATGGCAAGGGGCTGTGGACAGACCCGCTGTTCCACGGCGACGCAATGCACGTCGGCGATCTAGACCCGGCCCGCCCCGGCCTCGAGAAGTTTGGCGTGCATGAGGAGATGGACCGCAACGGTGGCATCGGCTCCGCGTTGCTGGATGCGCGCACCGGCGAAATCCTGTGGCAGAAGCCAGCCCAGCACGACACCGGCCGCGGTCTCGCCGCCGACATAGACCCACGCCACGTCGGTGCGGAGTTCTGGGGTTCCAATTCGCGTGACTTGTTTGACGTACATGGTCAGGCGATCGGCACCGCCCCGCGCCAGACCAACTTCGCGATCTGGTGGGACGGCGACCGCCTGCGCGAGTTGCTCGACGGGACTACCATCTACAAATGGGATTGGCGAGCGGGTCGCGCGGTGCCGCTGCTGGAAACGACCGGTACGGCGTCGAACAACGGCACGAAAGCCAACCCGGCGCTGCAGGCGGATCTGTTCGGCGATTGGCGCGAGGAGGTCGTGCTGCGTTCTGCCGATAATCGCGAATTGCGCATTTACGAAACGCCCTTCCCGACGACGCACCGTTACGTCACGTTGATGCAGGATCCCGTATACCGCCTCGGGGTCGCATGGCAGAATACCGCGTATAACCAGCCGCCGCATACCAGTTTCTACCTCGGTGAGCCGACCGCAACCGAGCATCCGCAATAATGCGTTTGCCCAGCAGTCGGTTGGCGCGAAGCTCGCTGGGGCAACGGATATGCTGATCCGCCACGACTGCCACTCACGTGCTGCCGCTTGCGCCGGGCCGGTTCCCCCTGCGCGGGGCTGCGGCTCAGCTTCGGTGATGGTGTGGGCTGATCCGTCGACCGGGTAAGCGGCCTCCCTGATCGTTTCGGAACCGAAAACCCGGCCAAGCGGTTGTATCTGCGTGCGAGAGAGCCGGGGCGGTATTCGTTTTCGGGATCGCAAGAGGAATTTCTCATGGGTGAATTCACCGACAAGCTGGACGCAGCCGGCAACAAGATCGCGGGCAAGGTCAAGGAAGTGATTGGTTCGGCAACCGGCAACGAGCAGCTCGAAGCCGAAGGCGATGCGCAGCAGGTCAAGGGCACCGCGCAGGACGTCAAGGGCAGCGTCAAGGGCGCACTCGGCGACAAGATGTAAATACGCCTGCCGGGTCGGAGCGATGGGAACATCGGTCCGACCCGCTTGATGACTCGGCCAGTCTGCAAGCCGGTTGGCGAACCTTCGCCTGGGGCCTTCATATGGCGCGAACGCTTAAGCAAGCATCGCTACAAAGGTGTTCCCGCTTTCGGCCCGCTAGACCAATCACTAGCAACGTTTGCCCAGCGCACGCGATGTGCCGAAGAAAGTTTTTCTGATCTTCAGCGGCTGACACCGGGCCTTCTCTTGCCCAGATTTGTATCCCCCCCCTGTGAGCCCGCCAGACGCCAAGCCTGCTGCTGCACACTACCGTGAGCGAACGGCGTCACTACTCTGCCCAGACGCAATATCGCACGGTGACACAGCGTGTCGCAGCGTTGTTGCAACCGAGCATGTCATCCGAGGTTCACGCCGCGCTCCCCCCCCCCCCAATAGCTGATCTGCCGCGTTTCTTGCGTATCTTAAACGCCGCCCAGCGTAGTGACCCGGACACTCTTCCGTCACCGCCCGCTAAGCGGCGACTCTTCATAATGCGCCAGCAAATCCGCCGCATCGTCATACAGCGCGACGGCGCCAGCCTTACGCAACACTGCATCGTCGAATCCGCCGGAACGCAATCCCACTGCGCGTATGCCGCAGCGGGCCGCTGCCTCAACGTCGTAGGGCGTGTCACCAACCACGATGACCTCGTGCGATGCAAGCGGCTTCACCTTCGCAAGTGCGGACTCGAAGATATCGCCGGCGGGTTTGGAGGTTTCGACATCATCGATACTGGTCGTGTCGTCGACAGCGTTACCGACGCGCAGCAAGCCGACGTAGTGCTTCACCTCCTTGGCGTCCGCCGACGAGGCGAGAATCACCCGTTGGCCGCAAGCGTGAACATGCTGGAGCAGCGCTGTAGCGCCCTCGAACGGGCGCACCGCGTCGAGATAAAGCGTCTTGAAGATTGCACCGTGGCGGTCGCTCAACGTTCCAAGCATGTCGTCGGATATACCCGGAAGAAGCGTCGGTACGAGCAGATCGCCGCCTTTGCCGATCTGCCCCCTGATCGCGTCCCGCTCCACCGCAAGACCTTGCTCGCGAAACGCCTGATCCCAGGCATCGACATGGTAATCGTTACTATCGACCAAGGTGCCATCCACGTCAAAGAAGATGGCCTTGACCTTCCGGTCTGCGGCGCGGTCCCTCGCCAGCCACATCGCAGCCGCTGTCCCGCCGAGCAGCGCGGCACCTTGCACACCGCGACCGCGGCGCATCAGCGACAGGCCGAGCGTCGCCGCCGCCGAGGGTGCCCAGCCGATGCGCGGCAGTCCCGCCACGGCGCCAACGCGTGTCGTAATCCTGCTGGTGACGAAATCTGAAAGGGCGGAGGGCGCTGGATCGGGTCGCCGGGCACTGGCGGCGGGCGCGGCAGGCGATTTAGCGTCGTGTCCAGACTTCGCATCCAGGGCGACATGATCGGCCACCCAGGCGCCACGCTCCCCCAATGGTGCATCGGCATTGGTCGTGTCTTTTGCAGTCTGGTGCTCTAGTTCGGCGTTCAATTCGGCACCGAACAGCAGGATATAGCTCGACAGGTACAACCACGTCAGCGTCACCACTACCGCGCCAAGCGAACCATAGGTCGCGTTGTAATTACCGAAATTGGCCACGTAGACGCCGAAGCCAAACGTCAACAGCAGCCACATCAGCGCCGCGAACAGCGAACCGGGCGTCAGCCATGCCCATCGCGCGTGGGTCCGCGCCGGACCATAACGGTACAGCGTAGCCGCCGCGGCCGCGCCTGCGGCGGTAAACAACAGATAGGTCACGACCTTCCCGGCGGCGACGACCGCTTCTGGCGCATCTGGCAACAGGCTCTCAAGATGACCGAGCGCCGCCACCGCGACCAGAGCGATCATCGCGACCACGACGCCGGCCGCCGTGATCAGCAGCGACAGCGCGTTCACCCGCAGGAAGCTGCGCGTCTCATGCTCTTCGTATGCGATATTGAGCGCGGTCACGACGGCGCCCGCGCCGTTGCGCGCGCCGAACAAAGCCAGCGCAAGCGCAAGCAGAAGACCGAACCCCTTCTTGTCGTCTGAAGTCTTGACGACGTTCATCAACTGCTCGCCGATCAGATGCGCGACATCCTTCGGCATGATCGCAGCTAGCTGGGTCATGTCATGAATGACGGTCTTCGGGCTCGCTGCGATGCCATACACGAGCACCACAGCGCCGAGCAGCGGCACCAACGCAAGGAACCCGTAGAACGCCACCCCGGCGGCGATCAGACCGATGTTATCGTCCGTCGTTTCCGCATACGCACGCTTCAACACCGCGATCCACGCCGCACGCGGCATCTGCCACGGCGTCGCGGCGTTGCGTCCCTGTTCGTCCAAAACAATGCCCCGTTACTTGTCGTGCCGCCAAGGGCCGCACCGCTTCTGTCGCGTTTTCAAACCGTCGAGCAACGGGGTCGTTCCGCCGCAGCCTCGGTCAGCGCAGCTCCGCAATCAGATCGTCGAGTGCGACATCCGCGAATGCCGCGAAGTTATCCGCCACGCCGTAGGGTAATAGCAACCGGCGATTGTGAACGATCCCGCCACAACTATAGACGACGTTGGGAACGTAACCGTCGCGCTCCTTGGGGCTGGGGTGGACGAGCGGGAGCGCCATACGGCCAAGTACCTTGCGCGGATCGTCTCGGTCGAGCAGCGCGGCACCGATACAATAGTTCCGCACCGATCCCACGCCATGGGTCAGCACCAGCCAGCCTTCATCGATCTCGATTGGCGATCCGCAGTTGCCGATCTGCACGAACTCCCAGAAGTACTTCGGCATCAGGATGCGTTCGCCGCCCTCCCAGTGGGTCAGGCTATCCGAGCGCAACAGCCACAGGTTTTCGTTATCCTGCCGCCCGAGCATGGCGAATTGGCCGTCAACCCGACGTGGGAACAGCGCCATGCCCTTGCGCGAGGCAGCCTCGCCGGTCATCTTGCACATCGTCAGGCGACGAAAGTCGAACGCCTCGACCAGCTCACAGCGGGCATCCATGCCGCTGAATGCGGTGTACGTGCCCAGATGCCGCACGGTACCGTCGTCCTCGACAAACTGGACCAGCCGCATGTCCTCGATGCCACGCTGCTGCGCCTCGGTAACCGGAAACAGGATCGTCTCCGACGGGTTCTGGCTGCCTTCGCACAGGATGCGGACCGCACCATCGCCTTCGTCGGCTTCGATCCGCGGCGCAACGGCGAATTCGCTCGGTGGATCGACGCGGAAACCACCCTCCGGATCCCAACTGCCGACGCGGAACGTAACAGACGAGAGATGCCCCTCCCCGATCCCGCGTAACGCCATGACAAAGCGCACGCCCCCTTCGGGTGCGTCGGACTGATCTTCCAACCGGATCATGCTGGGATTGAACAGCGCCGCCGCTTCGAAAGCGTATTCCTCAAGGAAATACGCACCGATCAACCGCGCCTGGTCAGGCTCGACATCGACGCAACCCGCCGCCACCTTCACGTCTTCGTACCGCCGCAGGATAGCGGCATCGACGTCGCGGTGGCGCTGCACGAGGCCATCCATCACGCGCGCCAGTTCGCTTTTCACCATGTCCGCATCGAGACTGAGTATGCGTGCGACGATGCGCTGCGGGCGGCTGTGCTGCTGCGTGTCGAAGCCGGCGGGATCGCTGACATCAAACGGCCGCAGCACCGTACGCGCCGGATCAGGGCGCAGGATCAGGTCCGAGTGGTTCATGATGTCGGTGCCGTGCTTCATTGCAATCTCCCTGGCAGAACCGCCCCAACGCGCGACGCCAAAAAATGACACTACCGAAATGACGTTCGTTCATCTTTCCACGGAGGATGCAGCGGGTGGGAACCGAAGCGGCAGTTGCCGGGTCTTAGCCAAGACTGACCGGGAGACAGATCAGATGGCAATTCACCTGAAAAAAGGCGACAAGGTTTCGTGGAAGAGCCACGGCGGCACCGCGCATGGCAAAGTTGTGAAGCAGCAGACCAGCGAAACCCATATTAAGGGCCACAAGGTCGCTGCGACCAAGGACGATCCACAATATATCGTCGAAACCGAGGACGGTAAGCAGGCCGCTCACAAGCCGGATGCGCTGAAGCGCGACTAAGCGCGCCGTCCTGCACAGCAACGGACATCAGCTACCGCAGCGAACGGCTGCTTCACAGGTAATGGGCGATGCACGCGAACAAATCAGCCATACCACTCGACAGCATCATCTTCGGCTATGGTCCGATGGTTCCGCTCGTCGCCGCAGCACTTGGCGCGTGGACCCTGCCGCAGCCGTGGCCCACGCATGCGACTGGGCTGGCGATCATCTGGGGCGGACTGATAATGACGTTCGTCGCGGGGGTTCGACGCGGCTACGGCTTTGGCAATGCCGAGGCGTCCACACTGCGAGAAATCGTGGTTATGATCGTCTATTTCGTACCGGCTGGGCTGGCGCTGGTATGCGGGGCGATTGGATCCTGGCTGGTGGCGCTAGCGCTGCTGTCGATCGGCTTCGCGCTGGTGATCGTGCTGGATCATGACGGTGCCGCCAAACACGACGTGCCCAAGCATTTCGCGCGCTTGCGACCACCGCAGATGGCGATTGCGGTGGCCGCGCTGCTGGCGCTGATCGGGCGGACGCTGGTCCACCTGTAAGGTGTCGTGCCGCCCGCCCGCAGGCAGGCGGCACGGTTGTAATCAGCTTCGGACGCCACGCAGGGAATTCAGCACAGCGATCGCCGCGACGCCCAGGAAGGCGGCAGCCGTGACCGGGCGGGCCTTTGCAAAGCTCTTCGCCTTTTCGGTCAGCGGTGCGTCGCCCGAAAAATGCTCGCGAAACGCATCGGAGAGACTGGTCTTGCCGTTGGAGGGCGTGGTGTCGGTCTTCGTATCGGCCATGTGAAATGTCCTCATGTTCGGGGTGGTGCGGAAGGCGTAACGCGCGGGACGCACACCAGTGCCAGCGCTGACACGAGATTCGCTTTGCGAGCGGTGAGCGCGCCAAGGCAGTTACGCGCAAGGGGGTGGAGCCCGATCCGCGAAGCTACGCATTGTAATCGAATACCGTCGCTCCTGCATCGGCAGGATGCTGTGCTCCCACGCATGCCGTGCCTCCCCCGATAACCGGTACGACCCGCGCGGTGCGAGCGGCACGGTCACCCTGCGCCAGCCGCGATCGGTTCGTTTGCGAAAGCGCATGTCCGCCGGCGCGCCGAGCGAGATGCCAACGACATGCTCGTAAATCAGTCGATCGCGGTGCCAGCCAATGCCGGCACCCGGATCGTAACGGGTCAGCAGCACCTGCACGAGGTCTGCCGGTGTGAGACCGGCAAAGGCGGCCGCAGCTGCACGCACCTCCATCAGCCAATCGGGGATCGGATCTGCCGTGCTGATGGCCCCGGTCTGAAAATCGTAATGCCAGCCGAAGCTGTGTGTCAGTCGCTTCCCTTGCCATTGCTGAAACTGGAAAGGCGTCAGATCAAGCGCGTCGATCCGGCCGATCAGCGTTCTCTCCTCCGGGGCACTCAGCAACGCCGGTTCGGCGGCGAACCCTGGGATAGGCGGCGTATCGAACAGGTCTAACATGGTTCGTACCCTACACCTCGACGCCGTTCAGCCCACGCGAACTGCCGTCAGTGCACCGCAGCCGTGTGGACCCCAAGCCCGGTTTCCGAACGCAAGCGCTGCTCGGCATAACCCGCCTTGTCGATAGCGGCGCGCGGTGAGCGGTCGATCAGCGAAATCAGCCAGATCGCGATGAACCCGGCCGGCACCGAGAACAAAGCGGGGGAACTGTACGGGAAGATCGCATGGCCAAACCCGAACACCGCCACCCAGATCACCGGTGACAGCACGGTTAATCCGAACGCGGTCACCAGTCCGATCGCGCCACCCCACGCTGCGCCCCTGGTCGTGCAACCGGACCACAACAGGGACATGACCAGCACCGGGAAGTTGCCCGATGCGGCGAGCGCGAACGCGAGGCTGACCATGAAGGCGACGTTCTGCTTCTGAAAGACGATGCCAAGGATGATCGCCGCGATGCCGAGCAGGACGGTGGTGACCCGCGACACCCGCAGTTCCTTTACCGGATCGGCCTTCCCCTTGCGGATGACGCTGGCGTAGATGTCGTGCGAGATCGCCGAGGCGGCCGACAGCGTAAGCCCCGCCACCACCGCCAGAATCGTCGCGAACGCCACGGCAGAGATGAAGCCGAGAAACAGATTGCCGCCGATAGCATGTGCCAGATGCATCACCGCCATGTTGCCGCCACCGATCAGCGCGCCACCGGCATCGACATAGGCGTGGTTGAAGGAGATCATCACGATCGCGCCGAAGCCGAGTATGAACGTCAGCGCGTAGAAATAACCGATCCACACCGTTGCCCACAGGATCGATTTGCGCGCCTCGCGGGCATCGGGAACCGTAAAGAAGCGCATCAGGATATGCGGGAGGCCCGCCGTCCCAAGCATCAGCGCGAAGCCGAACGACAGTGCGGAAATCGGATCCTTGATGAACCCGCCCGGGCCCATGATCGCGCGGCCCTTCACCGCCGCGTCCGTCGGCGACAGGCCACTTTCCGCTGCCAGCTTCGTTTTCACAGCGACGGCCTGCGCGAACAGCGTTTCGAACGAGAACCCCACATGCGCCATGACGCCCAGCACGAGGAACGTCGCGCCACACAGCAACATCACCGCCTTGATGATCTGCACCCACGATGTCGCGCGCATGCCGCCAAACAGCACGTACACCATCATCAGCCCGCCGACGACGACGATGGCGTAGAGGTAGGGCAGCCCGAACAGCAACTGGATGAGTTGCCCGGCGCCGACCATCTGCGCGATCAGGTAGAAGGCGACGACAAAAAGCGTGCTCACGGCCGAGAACGTCCTGACCGGCCCCTGCATGAAGCGGTACGACGCAACGTCGGCGAAGGTGAAGCGGCCGAGATTGCGCAGCTTTTCCGCAACAAGAAACAGCACGATCGGCCAGCCGACGAGGAAGCCGATCGCGTAGATCAGCCCATCATAGCCATCGTTGAAGATCTGCGACGTGATACCGAGGAACGACGCGGCCGAGCAATAATCGCCCGCCATCGCCAGTCCGTTCTGAAAGCCGGTGATGCCGCCGCCGGTGTAGAAGTCGGACACGGTGCGCGTCCGCCGCGCCGCGACACCGGTGATCCACAACGTGATGCCGACGAAGCCCGCGAACATCAGAATCGCGGTCCAGTTGGTCGGCTGGCGTTGCACCGCACCGCCCATCGCCGCTCCCGCGACGCTCGACCAGCCGAGCAGCGCTATCGCTATCGCCGTCGCGCGCAATGCCAGCCGCCTCACGACCGCGCATCCGCAAGCACTTCTGCCAGCCGCGCATCATAGCTGCCGTTGGCGCGCCAGACGTAGATCGCGCAAATCGCGACGGTCCCGATCAGCATCGCCACACCCGCCACCACCGCTATGCTGATCGTGCCACCGGCGATCGCGCTTGCCATCAAGGGTTTGTCGAACGCGATGAAGGAGATGAAGCTGCTGTAGACGACCACCGTGATCGCGGTAAGCACCCAGGAAAACCGTTGTCGATCCCGCACCAGCGCGATGTAGCGGGGATCGGCGGCAATCCGCGCAACGCGCTCGCGGTCGTGTTCTTGGGGCATCGACATACCCTCTCATCGCCGAGCATCCCGCCAATGGCAATGCCTGCGGTCAGGCCGCCTCTGTTTCGGACCGCAGCGCTACCCGGCCAACTCCGTCGGGACTGCCGGCAGTGTCAGGGTCGCGCACAGACCACCGGATCGCGCTGTGGAAAGCGCCAGCCGCCCCCCGTTCAACTCCGCGAGTTCCTCGGCGATCGGCAGGCCAAAGCCGTGGCCATCGCCACGTTCGTCCAGCCGCCGCCCACGCGAGAGCGCGTCGGCAAGCGCCTGCTCTGCAATTCCGGGACCATCGTCCTCGATCCGAACCTCGACGCTGGCGCCGACGCGTGTAGCGTTGATCGTGATCGCCGTAGCGGTGTGTCGCCACGCATTGTCGAGAAGGTTGCCGAGCATTTCGCTCAGATCCTGCGCATCGGCCACCACCACCAGCGTGGACGCAACGTCAATCGAGAGCGTGACAGGTTTGTCGGCGTGGACCCGTCGCAGCACGGCGACGAGATCGTCGATCGTCAGTCTCAACGCAGTACGCACGCGTCTGGCACCGCCAGGAGCTGCCGCCCTTGCCCGGCCGAGGTGGTGGCGGATGCGGCTGTCGATATCCGCCACCATCGCACCAAGGCTTCCGTCCGGGTCCCGTCCGCTTTCCGCCAGCTTGAGGCTCAGCGCGGCAAGCGGTGTCTTCAGGCCATGCGCCAGATTGGCGACATGGCGCCGCGCGTGTTCCAGCCCGGCTTCGTTCTGGTCGATCAACGCGTTGAGTTCCGCCGCCAGTGGGGCAAGCTCATCCGGCTGGTCGGCGGGCAACCGCCCCGCCCGCCCGGCGCGCACGTCGGCGAGCGAAGCGCGCAGCGTACGCAGCGGCCTCAACCCGAAACGAAGTTGCAGGACGGTCGCGACCACCAGAGCGACACCCAGCAGAGCCAACGAGCCGAGCAGCGGCACCAGCGCATCGCGAAGCGGCGCAAGCGCAAGGTGTCGTGGTCCGCTCACCGTCACGACCGCCGGTCCTGCAGTGGTATCAATCGTGCTCTGGCGCACATGCACCCGCTCTCCGGAACGCGCGACGCCTTCGCCGGGGTGCACGCCGGAACGCTCGCCACTACCAGGGAGGAGCGCACGGTCAGGTCCAGCGATCGGCACATCACCTTCGGTCGGATCGCCACCGGTCCAGCGTCCGCGTGCACTCTCGACACGCCAGCCCCAGCCTGCGCCCGGCGTATCGAACACCGGCAGGTCGACCACACGGGCATGGTCCAGCGTACCATCGCCGCGCACCGCCCTGGCCAGCATCGTCACCTCGGCATCGAGTTGTTGATCGAGGCCCTGAACCACGAAACGCTCCAGCACATGCCCGATGCTGAACGCAGCGAACACCAGCGCCGCTAGTGTCGTCAACGTGGCGATGCCAAGCAGACGCCCGGCGAGCGAGCGCGGCACCAGTCTCATGTACCGGTCGCCGTCACGCGGTAGCCGCGCCCGCGCACGGTTTCGATCATCGTCGGCCCGATCTTCTTGCGCAACCGTCCAATGATGACTTCGATCGAGTTGGAGTCCACATCCGCATCGCCCTCGTACACACGCTCGATCAGATCGGCGCGGTCGACGACCACTTCCTTGCGCAGCATCAGCGCGGACAGGACGCGCCATTCGAACGCGGTGAGCTTGAGCGGCAACCCTTCCAACTCGAACGTACCGAGCTGTGCGTCGAAAACGAGCTTGCCGCAGGTCAGGATCGCGCCAGCATGGCCAGCAGCCCGCCGGACGAGCGCACGCAGCCGCAACACCACCTCCTCTGTGCGAAACGGCTTGGTGAGGTAATCATCGGCGCCGGCCTTGAACGCGGCGACCTTCTCCGACCATCCATCACGCGCGGTGAGGACGAGGACCGGCATGTCGCGCCGTTCCGCGCGCCATTCGCGTAGCACCGTCACGCCATCCTTGATCGGAAGGCCAAGGTCCAGCACCACCGCGTCGTACAGTTCGGTCGCGCCGAGATGGCCGCCGTCTAGGCCGTTGCCAGCGTGGTCGACCGCGAAGTTCTCCGCACGGAGCGCCCGCGCGATCCCCTCGGCCAATACATCATCGTCTTCGACGAGCAGAATGCGCAAGCGACCGTTCCTCCCCCTCAACCCCTATGGCTGCAAACTAAACGCAATCTGAACGGCGTGGTTCAGCGGTGTGCGGGCGCCGAGTCGTAAAAGGGCTCCACCAACCAAGAAGGACCCTGCAAATGACTGATCTACTCGAATCGCACGATCACCCGCAGCATGGCGCCCGCAAGAAACGCCAGAGCAAGCTTGCCGTGATCGGCGCCGCACTTCTCGTGCTCGGCGGTGCGGCCGGTGCGGCGGTGGTGTCGGAAACCCGACCCGCCGTCACGATGGCACCAACGACGCCGGTGGCGATCCGTTCGCTCACCTCCGGCAACATCGTCACCATTCGCGGCCAGGTCGCCGAAATCTACGGCAACAAGTTCATCGTGGCGGATGCAAGCGGGCGCGCGCTGGTCGATGCCGGCCCGGAGGGGGACGATCGCACGCTGGTTACGGCCGGTGAGCCGGTGATGGTGCAGGGTCGCTTTGAACGCGGACTGGTTCACGCCGCGTTCCTGGTCGGCCCGGACAAGAAGGTGCTCGCGCTCGGGCCGCTCGATCATCCCCATGGGCCGCCGCGCGGTCCGCATGGTCCCGATGGTCCCGACGGCCCGCCGCCGCCCCCGGGCGCTCGCGACGCAGCCCCGCCGCCCCCGCCCCCGGCCGCTGGCACGGCCCCTGTGGCCAAGGGTCCAACGGTCGCGCCCACCGGCGCCTGACAGCGAAAGGGCGGCGTAATCGCCGCCCTTTTTTTCGAGCCTATGCCTCTGAAACTGCCGCCGTCTCGGATCCGGCACATCGCTACCCGCTAGCGCATCAGCCCTGCGGCCCGAAGCGCATCCTCGATCACCTTGCCGATCCCGGCTGCGCCACGCGCCGCATCAGGCTCGACCTTTCGCCCCTGCGGCCGGCGCGGCTCCGCGCGCATTGGCAGCGTGGCGGCATCGCGCGCTTCGGAGCGCGGCTGCGACGCAACGGACTCTCCCGCGGGCGCAATTCCCCAGAACTCCGCGATCCGCAGCGTAGACGAAATGCCGACGTCCAGCATGAACGGGGCGGCCGCACCATAAGCACCTGCGCCCTTGGTCTTGAGCGGCGTACCGTGGCCCATGCCAGGAATGATATACTCCTCGACAAGCACTTGCCCGTCCGCACCGCACCACACCCGATGCGGCATCTGATCGACCCGATCGGCCCGCGTAGGCTGAGCTGGCAAGCCATGCACGCCGCGCCACTGGGCTACGATCGCATCGGCGTTGGCCGCGCTGACGGTCGCGTCCTTGTCGCCATGCCAAACGGAAAGCTTCGGCCACGGGCCGCGATGCGAGGAAGCATCCGTTACCGCTGCCGACAGCGTGTCCCCGCTCGGTAGGCCATGGCCACGCATGCGATCAAACGCCTGCACCATATCGCGCGCGACTCCGTAGGGCAGGCCCGCGATGATCGCGCCACCAGCGAACAGTTCGGGGTAGCACGCCAGCATAGCCGCCGTCATCGCGCCACCAGCGGACAGGCCGGTGATGTAGATCCGGCGTGGATCGATCGCGTGCTGGCGTGTCACCGCCCGGATCATCTGGTGGATCGACTCGACTTCCCCCGACCCACGCCGCGTATCGCCCGCCTCGAACCAGTTGAAGCACGTGTTCGGATTGTTGCCGCGCTGCTGCTCGGGATACAGCACGGCAAAGCCCTGCTTGTCGGCCAGTCGCGACCAACCCGATGCTGCGTCGTAGCCCGCCGCCGTTTGCGTGCAGCCATGAAGGACGACGACCAACGGCGCTGCGGCGGGCAGATCGTCCGGAAGATGCAAATAGCCGGCAAGTCCACCGGGGTTCGAGCCGAGCCCCGTCAGTGGGCGCAAGTTGCTGGTCACAGGCTGCCCAACAACACGGGCGCGGGCCGCAGCGGCGTTGAACCGCGCGATCGTATCAGAAATGCCGCGCATCATGCAGTCTCCAGCGCCGGCACTGGCCCGGCATGACAACAGACATCGTCATGCTGCACTGCACAATCAACCGCGTCCAGGCCACGCCGCGATAATAAACGTTATCTGACGTGTTGCCGCTCGACCGTTGCCAGTCCGTCAGGCCGCCGTTGCTGTCTCCACGACTGGGATGCCCTGTTCGCGCGCGATGGCACGCTCGATCGCCAATCTCGAGCGCGCACCACCGGCATCGATGTTCAGCTTCAGCAGGCGCCGATCGGGATAGCGCGTCAGGTTACGCTGCTGCTGCTCGAGCATGTCGAGGTCTTCGCTGAAGATCTTGCCCTGTCCCGTCCGGATCGTGTCGGTGAGTGCTGCGTCCGTCACCGCGAACTGACGTGCCATCCCCCAGAAATACCAATGCGACGTCTCGGTTTCCGGCGTGATGAAGTCGACGACGATGCTTGATGCTTTCTTGGAAGGATCGGCGTGGTAGCCACCTTCTCCGGTCAGCGCCACGCCAACCTCGATCATGACGTGGCTCGGCAGATTGAAGCGGCAGATCTGCCACCGATCGACCACCGCGTCTTCCGGCAAGCCCGCGCCCCGCAACGCCATCCGCCAGAACGGTGGCGCGCTGACCTTCTCCATGAAACGGCTGGTGATGACCTCGTCGCCCTCGGTGTGTGTCTTTACCGGCGCCTCGTCGATTTCCTTCTGGCCGATGCTGCTCGCATGGACATAGGTCTCGTGGGTGAGGTCCATCAGATTGTCGATCATCAGCCGATAATCGCATGCGATGTGGTAGCGGCCGCCCCCGTAAGCCCATGCGTCGCTCTCCCCCCAAGCAAGATCCGGTAGCGCACTCGGGCTGGCTTGCGCCTGATCGCCCGGCCACACCCACACGAAGCCATAGCGCTCGATCACGGCAAAGGCGCTGACCGGGGGGAAGTTCTTGACGCGCTGCCCCGGCATGCTTTCGACCGCGCCGCGACAATCGACCGCCAGGCCGTGGTAGCCGCAAACCAGCGTCTCCCCGCGAACGAACCCCAACGACAGTGGCGCGCCGCGATGCGGGCAAAAATCCTCGAACGCGACGGGTGCGCGCCCCGACGGGCGGTAGAATACCATGCGGACGCCGCAGATCTGACGCGCAAACGGTGTCGTGCCGATCTCGTCCGAGCTTGCCGCGACATACCAGCTATTCCGTGGCCAGCCCGGCGTGACCGTGCTTCCATCGTGGCGCTGATGCTGAGACGCTTCCATAATCCATCTCCAACGGCTCGGGGCCGCTCTTGTTTTCGCCCCAATGATATCACAGCGAAAATCATCACCGCTGCATATTTGCCAAATAGCTGGTATAAGCTGCGGAAATGGCGCCGCTCGATCTCAACCTGTTGCGCGTGCTCGACGCGCTGTACGCTCATGCCAACGTTTCGGCGGCGGGGCGTGCGCTTGGCCTAACGCAGCCGGGGGTTAGCCTCGCACTACGTCGCCTTCGGCAGCATTTCGGTGACGAGCTTTTCGTGCGGCAGGGCGGTGTGATGGCGCCGACCGCCTTTGCCGAACAGCTGCGGGAGCCGGTGACGCGCACCGTCGCGACCATCCGCTCGGACATCGTGTCGGTGGCCGTGTTCGATCCCGCCCGCGCCAAGCGCCGGATCGCGATCGGCTTGTCCGATCTGGGCGATCTGGTGTTCCTGCCCGACCTGATCGCGGTGCTGCGAGTGAAGGCGCCCGGCATCACGATCCGTTCGGTCGCAGCCGAGCCGGTCGATCTTTTGCGCGGGCTTGCGGATGGCACGATCGACCTTGCGATCGGCCACCTCATCGACCCCAACACGGCGGGGCATTACGAACAGACGCTGTTTGAGCAACCCTTCGTCTGTCTGGTCCGGCCTGACCATCCGACCATCGGCGACGAACTCTCCCTCGACCAGTATCTCGCGGCCGAGCATGTCGTCGTGACGCAGGAGGGCAGAAGCCAAGAACGCTACGAACACCGCGTTCGGGAACTCGGGCTGGAACGTCGGATCACGTTGCTCTCGCCTCACTTCATGAGCGTACCACTGCTGGTGGCGCGATCGGACATGTTAACGGTCGTGCCGCTTGCGGTGGGCCAGATCTACGCGCGGCTGCTCGGCTTGCGCACGCTGCCCGTTCCATTCGATGTTCCGGCGGTGGAGTTGAAGCAGTTCTGGCATCGCCGCGCGCATACGGATCCGGCCGTGGCGTGGCTGCGAAAGGAGGTCGCGGACCTGTTCCTCGGAAAGGATCCGACCCAGAGCCGCCAATCGCCCTTCTGGGCCGAATTTATCGATCCACTCTGAGCCGCTACCCAGCACCGCTTCAGGGCGTGGCAGAACGCCCGAGCAGCGCCGCATACAACGCCGCCCCCATCCCAGGATCATGACGCGGCGCGACCAGCTCATACGGGGCGAGTTTCTGCAAGGTACGCAGGAACGGCTCTCGCACCGCATCCAGTTTGGTCAGGATGCTGCCGGACCACGACAGCAGCACCGTCTCATCCTGCCCGAACGCCAGTTGCCGCCGCAGAGCCTGCGCGATGCCCGCAAGTTCCGTAGCCGCCCGCTCAAGGATGGCGGTCGCTTCCCAATCGCCCTGCTCCGCCGCCCGCGATACGATCGGCGCGAGTGCGGCGATCTCGTCGCGGGCCATACCGCGCTCACCCATCACGCGTGCGCAAATGTCGAGATCCGTACTCAGATCGAGCGCATCGATAAACCCTTGCCTAAGCGGCCCGATCGGCAGTCGCCCGTCGCTCATCCGCGTGAAGACGTTAAGCCCCCGCAGCGCGATCCAATAGGCCGATCCCTCGTCGCTGAAGACCTCTCCCCATCCGCCAGCGCGCGCCTTGCGGCCCTGCCGCTCGCCGTAGCCGATCGACCCGGTTCCCGCGACCAGATTGATTCCGTCCGCACACGCCAGCGACCCTGCCCAACCGCATACCATATCGTTGTCGCATCCGTAGCGGTCATGCCCCAACAAACGCCCGCACGCGGCGTCGAGCAGCGGATCGATCCGCGCGTCTTCGCCGAACGCCGGCAAGCCGAAGAACGCATAGCCAAGATCGCTGCAGGACACCGCTAGTTGCGCGCACACCGTACCGATACCTTGGGACAGCCGCGCCACCGCTCCATCCAGCCCGACTTGCAAGTGATAGGTGGTGCCGGTCAGCGCCCGCGCCACCACCTGCCCGCTATCGTCGATGGCGACGAACTCAGTCTTGGTACCGCCGCCATCCACACCAAGGTAGAACGTCATGCGGTTGGCGTATGGATGCGCACGCCTTGTACGACGCGGTTGACGGTGCCGCTGGCGTTGGGCTGATCCGGCGTACGACCGAGCCGCAACGAGCAATGCAGGCCGTAAAGCTGTGCAAACGTGATGTACGGGAACAGCAGGTCGGCATCGGCCAGATCAGCCGCGTTCTCGACCAGCAGCGTCGCGCCGCTGGTGTCTTGCGCGGCGATCACCACCACTGCACCGCAGCGGCCATCGGCACGCAGTTCCTCGATGATGTCGAGGTCGTAGAGGCGGGTCAGCGGATCGTTCGACACGAACACCACCACCAGCGTGCGCGGCGTCACGATCGTCTTGGGACCGTGGCGGAAGCCGAGCGAGGAGTCGAACGCGGTCGGAATCGCGCCGTCGGTGAGTTCAAGCAGCTTCAGCGCGGCTTCGCGGGCGAGACCCTGGAACACACCGCTGCCCAAATACACGACACGCTCGAAATCCGCGCCGGCAAGTGTTGCCGCCTCGACATCGGACCGGTCGAGCATCGCCTCGACGGCGCTGGCGATCGCCTCGACGTGAGCGGGCATCGTTCCCCGCCCGGTGAAGATCGACAAGGCCGACAGCATCATCGCGCTGAAGCTGGACGTCATCGCGAAGGCGCGGTCGTGCGTCTCCTCCGGCAGCAGCACGACGTGGTTGTTACCGGTGACGCGGCGCGACAGCGCGCCATCCGCGTTGCAGGTGATGATAAGGTGGTGGACCGACGCCACCCGCGCGTCGGCGAGTTCCACGGCGGCGACACTTTCCGGGCTGTTGCCGGAACGGCCGAACGACACCATCAGGGTCGGGCGATCGGCCGCAAGGTACAGGTGCGGCGCGCTGACGATGTCGGTGGTCGCCACCGCCTCGACCGGCCGGCCGAGCGTCGCCGACAGCCACGGTGCGAGGCACTCGCCGATAAAGGCGGACGTGCCCGCACCACACAGCATGATGCGGAGGTCGGGCCGTGCGAGCAGCGGACCTACGAAGCCGTCGATCTCGGCATGAGAGGCGTCGAGGATTGCTTGCGTCGCGCGTAGCGTAGCGGGCTGCTGGAGGATTTCGCGCCGCGTCCAGCTATCGTCGCTCGTAGCCGAGTGGTCGAGCGCGAGGTTGGTATCAAGCATTGGGATTGCAGGCTCCGTAATAGGCGTCGAGCGTCGCACCGATGTGCGCGACGATCAGGTCGATGGGATCGAGCGTGGCGATACCAGCGCGAACCGCTGCGTAAGCGACAGGCAAATACTGGCTGAGCAGCGGCAATGGCGGAGTATGCGCGCGCAAATTGTCGAACAGCCGAGCCTGCGCTTCACTGATCTCCGCGTCCGGCCAATAATAGCGGATGCGGTCGCTGAGCGAGTATTGCAGTTGCAGTTCGAGGGCGTCGCCGCTCTCGTGATAATATTTCCGCCAGTTGCCCGGCTCCGCCTGCATCCGGGCAATAGCGGTGGCACGCAGGTTGGCGCGCTGCTCCGCCGGCACGGTCTCGCGTTCGATTGCATCGAGCGCCCACAGCGCCTCACGCAGCGCGAAGGTCACGCCGGGACCGACCTTCAGGATGGCGAAATGGTCGCGCACCAACGCGGCGAGTGCGTCGGCAGTCTGGTAATCGGTCGAGTGCGCCTCAAAGACGATATGATCGACCGGGACGATAGCCTCGCTGAGCGCGGTGGCGGCGGCGGGATCATAATCGACCACCTTCATGTGATCGAACTCGACGCCGGGCTGGACGACGGTGGCGATCACGCGTTCCCACGCGTCCTTCAAACCGGCTTCGGCGAACAGGCTGCGGTGCATGTCGAGCGTGGCGAGCGCAGCCTCCGGTGTCGTCACGGCGAGCGTGTCGAGGTCTTCCGCGGCGCCGCCAGGTACGGGGACTTCTGTGCCGATGACGTAGACCGGTGCATCGGCGGGATCGCCCGAATAGGCATCCTCCGCCACGCGGCACAGGCGCGCGGCGCGTTCGGCGACGGTGCGTTCCGGCAGCGGCGTCGGGTCACCTTCACAGGACATCGAACAGTCGAGGTGAATCTTCGCGAAACCGGCACGCACGTAATCACCGATCATGATCTCCGCCTTGGCCATCGCGGCATCTGCCGGCAGGCTGGTCCAGGCGTTGGGACCGAGATGGTCACCGCCAAGCACGAGACGGTCTCGAGGGTAGCCGATCCGGTCTGCGATGCCCTCCACGAACGCGCGGAAGTCGGCCGGAACCATGCCGGTATAGCCGCCATCCTGATTGACCTGATTGGATGTCGCCTCGATCAGCACGAAGCGCGCATCGCGTCGCAGCGCGTGAACAAAGGTCGCCTCGATCACAAGCGGATGCGCCGAGCACACCGAGGTGATGCCCACCGTCCTGCCACGTTTGTGATCGGCGACGAGGTTTCGAATCGTCTCCACCGGCATTCTCCTTTGACGGCTTACTACAAGCTATCGCGCTTTAACGCAATGTAATGATGCAAAACGAAACCTACACGACCGCAGTGACAGCCGTATCGTCTTTCGTGTCCGATTCGACCGCGAGCAACAGCGAAGCGATCACGGCAAGCACGATGCCGACCAGTTTCACCGGGCCGGGCATGACACCCAGCGCAACCAGCGAGATGATCGCGGTGGCGAGCGGTGCGCCCGCGTTGGTGAGTGGCGCGACGATGATCGCCTTGCCGTAGCGGAAGGCGAACACCAGCGTCAGCGCACCGATCGCGTTCAACACCTGGATCACCGCCGCGAGGCCGGGTCCATCCGCGCCGTAGTTGATCGGGCGGCTAAAATCGGTGAGCGACAGCGCCACCGGCACCAGCGCCAGCCCCGTCGCCGTCATGTAGAAAAAGATGCTCTCGCCCGACATGATCGTGTTGGCGGCCTTCATGAAATAGGCCTGCAAGCCCCAGCACAGCATCACGATCAGCGCGAGGATAATCCAGCCGCCGCCCTGCGCATCGCCGCCGGGCGCGAAATCGAACGTCGGCAGCGCGAGCAGCGCGAGCAGGATGCCGACCGCTCCAAGCCGGCCGGTACGCTCCCCCATGAACAGGAACGACAGCGCGATGGTGACGACCGGCGACAGCGAGATGACCGGGAAGATTAGATAGGCCGGCCCGCGCGTCACCGCGTAGAACAACACCATCTGCCCCCCTGCCCCAAGCGCACCGACCGCGACACCATAGGCGATGGCGCGTGGGTTCAGGTCGAGCTTCCACTTGGCGAGCGCCAGCACCACCAGCGCGGGCGGGATCATCGTCAGCGCCCACACGCAATAGACCAAAGTTTCGGGGAAGCCGTGCTGCGGCGACAGACCGGAAATCGCGCCCCAGATGCCCCACAGCACCACCGTCGCCATCGCGTTGAGCAGCCACGCGCGGCCGCCGGGAGAGGTTGCGGTCATGCGGTGGTCTTTCCGTCGAGGGGCGTGGTGTCGAGCACGAGGAAATGCTCGAACGTGGCGGGCAAGGTCGCCTCCGGGCCTGAGACGGTGCCGAGCGGTTGCCCGGTGAAACTGTCCTTCACGCGGTGGCGGCCGGGCGGCAGACCGCGCAGGGTAACCGCGCCGGCCCAGCGATCCGCGTAAAAGGCGTAATGCATGCGCCCGTCTTTGCGGATCGCGTGGCCCTCGGGCTTGTCGAAGCCGATGTCGTACAGTCCGCCGAGATATTCGCCCTTGGAGAGCATGTTGACACGGTACAAAGCGATCCACTTGCGCCACAGTGCCTCTTTCGCCGGGTTCAGCACGATGCCGCCCGGCGGCAGCGGATCGGTGGTGTTGACCGGATCATGCGGCCAGGTGAACTTGGTCGAGGGGATCGCGCCGATGCCGTAATGCGAGGCGAAGTCGTTGTGGCGATCGCTCAGTTCGACATGATCGCCCGCAAACGGCGCGGACGGCCCCATCATCGCCTTGAACGTCTTGCCCTTGAGGCGGATTTGCCATGACGACGTCGGATCGGACGCGGGCGTGTGGTTCATGCCGGGGATATTGTGGAACGCGAAGGAATCGCCGCACGGGCAGATTTCCATCACCGCGTTCGGGTTGATCGAGATCGCCTCGTCGTAAAGCGCCTTCCAGAAATCCTGGAGCTTCTCGTACGATTCCTCCGGCCGCTTGTGGTTGTGCGCGGGGTTGTAGCAGGGCGCAACACCGTTGAGATGCTGGCCGTCGAGCTTCAACCCCTCGAAACCCCACCCGAGGATGCGGCGGATTTGCCCGCGGAAATAGTCGACCACCGGCGGATAGGCCGGGCACAGCGTAAACGCGTCCCAGAAGCTGACGTTCTGCGCCGCGCCGTCCTTGTCGAGCAGCAGCATGTCAGCGTGATCGCGGAGCAGATCGGTGCCGGGATCGGCGGCGAGTGGCGCCAGCCACAGGCGCGGGCGCATGCCGCCCGCCTTGATCGCGGACGCGAAGGCTTTCATGTCGGCCTCGCCGTGCGGGAACTTGGCCGGGTTGAGCTTCCAGTCGCCTTCGGAGGTCTGCCAGCCGTCGTCTAGCACCGCCCATTCCAGACCGATCTCCTTGGCCTTGCCCATCGCCGTCAGCACTTCGGCGATCTTGAAGTCGCGGCCATAGCCCCAGGCGCACCACACCGGTGCATAGCTCGGCTCGGGGATGGCGGGCGCGGCGATGCCACGGGTCGCCATCAACCGGCGATAGGCATCGAGGGCACGGAAATGATCGCCGTCGTGCACCATGAGGAACACCGGCGGCAGGGTCAGCGTGCCGCCGGGCGGCAGCACCGTCGCCTCGTCACCCGCGATGGCGATGCGCGTTCCGGTCGGCTGGCCGGCGACCGGCAGCGAGACGAGGCGCGGCACGACATCGACGTGGCCGACGGCGATGCCGGCATCGCGCCGCCACACCACCGCGACCGGCGTGCCGCCGCCGTAATCCGACGCGTTCATGCCCATGAAGTTACGCTGCCCGGTACCCGGGCGGATCGGCTGCACCCAGTCTCGGCGATCGGGGTAGGACGCGCCGGAAAAGCTCCATGCGCCGTCAGGATGTGCGAGGAGATCGTGCGTCGCGGTCTGCCAGCCATCGACGGCGAGCGGCGCCGTACCGGTATTGCGATAGCGGATGTCGAGCAGCGCAAGGCCAGGATAGGCCTTGAGAAACGTCACCGACACGCGCTTCTCGATGCCGCCCCCGGCGGTACCGCGCAGGTGATGGGCCTGGCCACCGGGCACCGTTTCCTGCGTCTGTTCGACCAGCAGGAAACGATCGACGATGCGCTGGTCGCCGAGGCGGATCGCCTCTCCCGGCTCCATCGCGGTCAGCGCCTTGCCCGCTTTCGAAATGCGCGAGTGCATGCCCGAGTCGAATTCGATCGTCAGCACGCCGTCCGACAGCGAGACGACCGGCGCCTGTTTGATGGCGACGCGCGCGACGGCGGGGGCGGCGACCAAGGCGGCCGCGGCGCCCGACAATTTGGCGAGCGCGCTTCGCCGGGACAGATGAGGGTATGACACGGACTAACCTCTCAGGAACGCCGCTTCATCTCTGGCGAGCGACTTCGTACACGGGATGTGCCCGAAGGTTATGGCTTGCGCAAATCAAAACGCAACATAGGATGCATTTCGTTACGTTTCGTTTGGAGAGAATTATGCGTGTATCAACGATGTTGACGCCGCTGGCGGCGATCATGCTTGCCGGCGCCGCGCCGGCGCAGACCACCTATAGCGAGGCTGATTTCACGCACGTCGCCAAGCTTGATGCGCATGTCCACGCCAATCGCGACGCGCCCGACTTCCTCGCTATCGCCCGTAAAGATGGGTTCGAACTGCTGTCGATCAATGTCGACTATCCCGATTTCCCGCCGCTGCCGGTGCAGGCGCGGATTGCGTACAAGATGCACGCCGCCGATCCGAAGCGTTTCCACTTCGCCACCACCTTCTCGATGGACGGGTTCGGCGGCAAGGGCTGGACCGCGCAGGCGACCCGTCAGATCGACGATGGCTTCGCGCACGGCGCGGTGGCGGTGAAGGTGTGGAAGAACATCGGCATGATCGCCAAGGATACCGCGGGCAAGCGCGTGTTCCTCGACGATCCGCGCTTCGATCCGATCATGGCGCATATCCAGGCCAAGGGCGTGCCGCTGATCGCGCATCAGGCCGAGCCGAAGAACTGCTGGCTGCCGCTCGACGAGATGACCACCGACAATGATCGCACCTACTTCAGCGAACACCCCGAATATTACATGTACAAGCACCCCGAGGAGCCGGGCTACGAGCAGTTGATGGCGGTGCGCGACCGGTTTGTAACGCGCCACCCGAAGCTTGCCTTCGACGGCGCGCATCTGGCGAGCCTGGAGTGGAGCGTCGACCGGATCGCCAAGTTCCTCGACAGCTATCCCAATGCGGTTGTCGATCTCGCCGCGCGGATGAGCCAGGTGCAGGTCCAGTCCAACCAGAACCATGCCAAGGTGCGCGACTTCTTCATCAAGTATCAGGACCGGCTGATGTATGGCACCGACCTGACCGACAGCCCGCCCGACCCCAAGGCGCGCGCGCAGAACCCGCCGACCACCGGCAATTTCAGCAAGGAAGCGGACGATATGTGGCGTTCGGACTGGCGCTATCTCGCCACGCCGCTGTCGCAGCCGATCGCCGCGATCAAGGCCGACGCGCCGGGGCTCGCGCTGCCGCGCGCGGTGATCGACAAGATCTATTACACCAACGCGCGCCGGTTCTTTCACCTCAAGGGGTGAGCGCGCGATCCTGCCGGGCGTACGCGCCCGGCAGGGTCAGGGCCGCTGACCCCTTACGCCTCGTGGACCTTGAAGCCGAGCCGCTGCGACGCGGCGTGGATCTCCGCCGGGACATTCTTGTCGGCGATGAGGTGGTGGATATCGTCGATCTTGACGATGCGGTGCAGGCAGACGCGGCCGAACTTCGACACGTCCGTCACCGCAATCACCTCACGCGCGGCCTCGACCATCTTGCGGTTGAGCAGCGCCTCCGGTTCGTAATGCGTGGTGATGCCGCATTCGATGTCGAACCCGTCGACACCCAGGAACAGCTTGTCGACGCGCAGGTTCTCCAGCGCCGCCACCGTCTGCGCGCCGTAGAACGCCCGGTTCTTGCGGCGTAACATACCGCCCAGCATGACGATGTTGAGCCGCTCCTTCGTGGCCAGCACCGACAGGATGTCGAGATCGTTGGTGAGGACGGTAATATCCTCGTCATCGGGCAGGAAGTGCGCGATCTGCAGCGCGGTGGTGCCGGAATCGAGCACGATCGATTCGCCGGGACGCACCATTGCCGCCGCGAGTTTGCCGATCCGCATCTTCTCGTCGGCGTGGCTGGAGCGCTTGACCTCGACCGCCGGCTCGGCAGTGACATTGACCGCGTCGGCGCTGATCGCGCCACCATAGGAGCGCTCCATCACGCCGCGCGTTTCCAGATATCGCAGGTCCTTGCGGATCGTCTGCATCGATACGCCGAAGCGCTGCGCGAGCGGCGCGACCTGCACGCTGCCGCGTTCGCGCACCATCGTGCTGATGCGCAGCCGCCGTTCACTGGTATCGCGGACCATGCCGCCGTCTTCCTTGGTCACGTCCGTCTTTCCGCCCATCGGCATCGCGCCGCTTGTCCCTCTATGTCGCGCCGTCGTTCCCGGGGGAAGCGGCTTCGTTGCTGCAAATGCTTTCAGCGGCGCAAGGCTGCATTGCCCCAACCGATCATCGGCGGCCGGCCCGTACCGCCACTTGCGGCGACCGCGACGAGTTCGACGATGTTCGCACCCGCCACGTTCGCATCAATCGGCTGCGGCGCTTGTGCCGGCGTGACCGAAACCTCCCGCACCAGCTTGCGATCCGCATAGACGCGGAAGCGTACCGACCGCTTGCTCCCGAGCACCACCGGAATGGCGACGAAGCGGCGGAAGTCGCCACCGGCGCGCAGCTCGATCCGGGAGTTCGCGAAAAGGCCGATGCCATGCGTGAACGCCTTCCCCGCAGCCACAAGCGGCGTTCCGTCCGGCGCATTGGCGATGCGGGCGGGGAACTTCCCCATCGCCAACGCAGTCTCAGGCGTGAGACCGTCGGCGGCGATGTTCACGCGCGCCGGCATCTCGTCGAGGAACGTCGTGGATGGATCGGCAGGCCTGCCGGCGACGCGCAACAGCACGGAGCCGTGCGCGGGCAGCGTCGCGGTGATCGTATCGGTGGCAGGCTCGCGGTCCGCCTTTGCCCACACATCCCGCACGGTGGCGCTGCTGCCGGGCGCGAAGCCGAGTTGCGCCCAGGTGACGCGCGCCGTCACCGGCTGCGCGCCGCGATTGAGCAACGCAACCGCGCGCTGGCCAGTACCGGAGAGCGTCCGCACCACCGTCATCGCATCACCGTCGCGGTACGGCACGCCCTGATTGCCAGCGGCGTCCTGATCGATCGCGATCATCTCGGTATTGCCGACCAGATCGAGCAGCGCGGGCGGGGCATTCCGCAGATCGAACCCGAGCAGCAGCGGCGCCGCAGCGATCGCCCACATCGTGACGTGGCTGCGGGCCTCGGTCAGGTGATGCACGTCGAAATCGCCGTGACCGACCGCGAGCATATCGGGATCGTTCCAATGGCCCGGGCCAGCATAGAGCGCGCCGTCGACCACGCTGTCGAAATTGCCGAGCATGCTTTTCCACGTGAACTCGACATCGGGACTGGTGCGCCACAGATTGCCCCGCACATGCCCCCAGATCGGCGACAGCGCCTCGCCCCAGGCGCAGATCGACAGCGTGGCTGCGTCCCCGCCGAAGCGGTGCGCCGCCTCGCCCAGCGTCGCGTAGAGCGCCTCGACCGCGCGCGGATCCGATTTGGGAATGTCGCCGCGCACGATCATCGGTGCGAACGCCTGATAGTTGCCGGACGTGACCGGAGGATCGACGGGCGTGTAATCCGCCACCCCGCAGGCATCGATCTTCACATAGTCGAATTTCCAGTCGGCGAACATGGTGCGCATGTCCTGCTCGGCATGGCCGAAGCTGCCGACCTGCCGTTCGGCGACGGTTCCTTCCGGTAGATTCGAGCTGTCGGCGTCCCATCGCTGCGCACAGGTGTCGCGGCCGATGTCGGTGTATAGACCTGCCTTCAGACCGAGGCCGTGCAGGAAGCCGGTGAACGGCAGGAAAGAGCCGGTATCGCTGCCCGTCTTGCTCGACGGGAACATGCTGTCGCGAATGCGCAGGCGGCCGTCCGGCAGGCGCTTCAGCGCCCAGCCGTCGTCGATGTTGACGTAGGTGTAACCCTTGGCGGCGAGCCCGGTGGTGACCAGCGCCTGCGCCGATGCGCGGACCTTTGCCTCATCGACATCGGTTCGAAACGCATTCCACGGGTTCCAGCCCATCGGCGGGGTTTGCGCGGCTCTGCTCGGGTAGACGGAGAAGCGGCCCGATGGTTCGAGCGGGGCCACCTGCGCCAGCGCCGGTTGTGCCGTGATGGTGGCGACCGAAAGCGTGATCGCGGCGCGAATATGTCGCGTCCTCGGCAATGTATGCGCCATATTCACGATGTTCCTGTCGGCTACGAAGCTATTTTGGAAGGCAAACGCATTACGTGCGGAGGCGACCGGCGATCTAGCGCCCGCTACGGATGGCACGCGAACGCGAATCGATGTTGACGATGCTATCAGCGATTTTGTGGTAGCGCTACATAACGAAGCTATAGGCGCTTATCGAGCTCCCCGCCGACGATACCAAGCGGGTTAACGCAGCACTGTAACCGTTCAGCAACAACTTGCAAGTTTCGTTTTAAAGCGTTTGACAACTTTGTTTCGTGCGCGTTAGCAAAGCGCAACAAAGCGATCGTCTGAATTAGAGTTCCGGCGGTTGTATCGTGAAATGGGAGGACGGAACATGGGCAACGCGAAAACGTGGCGGAATGTGGTTTGCACGGGTATCAGCTTCACGGCGCTGATCGCAGGATCGCAGGCGATCGCGCAGACTGCGCCGACGACCGAGCAGCAAGGCCCGGTGGCGGGCGCGCCGACCGATCAGGTCAACCTCGGCTCCACCATCCAGTCCGGCCCCGGTGGCACGAGCGACGCCACCAACGGCGACGCCACCGCAACGCAGGCAGGCGCGGGCGGACCCGACATCGTGGTACGCGGCGTGCGCGGCAGCTTGCTGCGCTCGATCGATACCAAGCGTGATGCCTCCACCATCGTCGACGCGATCTCCGCCGAAGAACTCGGCAAGTTCCCCAACCGCAACGTGGCGGAAGCGCTCTCCAACATTCCCGGCGTGACGGTGGGTCGTGACGGGCGCGGCGAGGGCCGCAGCGTGACGGTGCGCGGGCTTGGCGAGAACTTCGCGCTCACCACCCTTAACGGCCGCGTGCTGCCGACCGACGGCCCCGACCGTTCGTTCGCGTTCGACGTGCTCCCTTCCGAAGTCATTTCCGGCGCGGAGATCCAGAAGGCGGCGCAGGCGTCGCAGCTCGAAGGCAGCGTCGGCGGCAATATCGACCTGCGCACCGCGCGGCCGTTCGATCACAAGGGTTTCCACGCCGCCGGTTCGCTGGAGGGCCAGTACAACCAGTTCGCGGAGAAGGGTGGCATCAAGGCGTCGGGCGTGGTCAGCACCACCTTCGCCAACGATACGATGGGCTTCCTGATCTCGGGCACGTACAACAAGTACAAGTTCCGCACAGACAACCTCGGCGAATATTCCAGCAACGACGTGTACGACATCGTCACCAGCCCTGGCGGCCAGCGCAGCGTCATCAATGCGCCGGGCGGCGCGGGCGGCGTGATCGAGCCGTATTTCTACAGCGTCGGCTATGTGCTGGGCGAGCGCCAGCGCTGGGGCGGATCGAGCGCATATCAGTGGAAGCCATCCGACCGCTTCGAGCTGCGTGTCGACGGCATCTACAGCAACTATACCGATACCGAGCATAACCACCGCGTCTCAGTCGGGCTAACCCCGTTCGATAACGACGGCAACGTCCGCTACGATCTCAACAACGTGCAGATCGACAAGAACAAGGTCCTCACCAACTACACCGTCAACGATGCGACGATCGACGTGCTGTCCACCGACGAGCCGCGCAACTCGATCACCTATCAGCTTGGCGGCCATATCGACTGGAAGGCGACCGACCGCCTGACCGTCAACGCCGACGTCGCGTATGGCAAGGCCACCAACAACACCGGCGGGCAGGATCGCTTCGTTGTTGCGGGCATTCCGGGATCGCGCGCTCAGGTGGCGACGCGCAGCAACGGCCTGCCCGATCTGATCCTCACCATTCCCAATGCCGATGGCACCGTCACCAACCGCACGCTCGACCAGGCCGGCAACGACGACCTGCGCGCGCATTATATCGGCATCCAGGGCCAGAACATCGCCGACCGTAGCGCCGCCGCCAAACTCGACCTGCTGTACGACGCGGACAACGGCCTGCTCCGCTCGATCGCATTCGGTGGCGCGTATAGCGACCGCAAGAAGACCGTCGATGTGATCGACAACCAGTACACCACCGCCAACAATTTCGGCGGCTATCCGTTCGCCTTCTCGCAGATCGGCGCGAACGTGGTGCAGCCGCCCGAGTTCACCAACATCCTGCCCAACGTGACGGGTAATTTCCCACGGTCGATCCCGGCGTTCGACATCAACACCTATCTGTCGTCGCTACAGAAGGCGGAGAACAACCCGAACGTCATCAATCCCAACACCGGCCAGCCCTATCCGACCGGCTATGCCACGCAGCAGGTCGTGCCGGATCAGCTCGCATCCTATGCGATCACCGAAAAGACGTGGAACGCCTATGCGCAGATCAACGTCGGCGGTGACCGGTGGAAGGGCGACTTCGGCCTGCGCTACGTCAACACCACGGTGAACTCGCTGGGCTACGGCACCACCGTGCGCAGCTATCAGGTGGTCGGCGTCGGCACCGCCAACGTGGTGTTCAACCCGATCGCGCCGATCACCGGCGGCGGCAGCTACCAGCGGCTGCTCCCTTCGGCGAACTTCTCCTACGATATCGCGCATGGCTTCCGCGTCCGTCTCGCCGCGTCGCAGGCGATCTCGCGGCCGACCTTCGGGCAGTTGTCCTCCGCCAAGGATTATTCGGCGGCGCAGTCTAATACGCCGGTGGTCACCGATGCGGGCAACCCGAACCTGAAGCCGGTATCGGCGGATCAGGCGGACATCTCGCTCGAATATTATCCGAACCGCAGCATCGCGCTGACGCTGGCCGGCTTCTACAAGCACCTCACCAATTTCGTGACGACGCGCGCGGTGCCGTTCACGCTGACGCCGACCAACCAGGTGGCGGGTGCCCCGGCGAACTTCCCGTTCACCGAGCTGACCTATGTCAACGGCGACAGCGCGACCGTGTACGGTATCGAGGCGGGCGCCCAGTATTTCCTGGAGAACGGATTGGGCTTCCAGGCCAACGCCACCTACAACCGGTCACGCGCCAAGAGCGAGGGGTTCCCGACCACCGACTTGCAGGATGCGGTGCCCTTCTCGGCCAACGCCAAGATCTTCTACGAAAAGCACGGCATCAACGCATCGGTGTCGTACCAGTATCAGTCGAGCTTCACTTCGTCGCAATACAGCTACATCAACACGCTGGCGATCAAGCAGCGGCCGTATCACGAACTGGCGGGCAGCATTTCGTACGACATCCTGCCGCAGCTGACCGTGTACGTGCAGGGCTCCAACCTGCTCGACAGCGCGACGCAACGCTATTCGACCTATAATAACGTACCGGCCTTCTACGAATACACCGGTCGCGCGTTCTTCTTCGGCGTGCGCGCGCGCCTCTGATCCGTCTGCCCCTCCCCAGCCCCGCCCGCCCGCGCATCCCCATGCGGGCGGGCGGCAACGATCTTCACGGCTATTGCGACGCCATGGCAACGTTGCCTTGCGAGATGGGTTAAAGCCCAGGACGGCGCCTGCGCCGCCATTCGCAAGGACTTCAGCCCGTGTCAGACGCGTCGCTCACCCATTCACCACCGGCGCCAGCAGGCCTCACCTCCGTGCTGGAACGCAACATGCATCGCATGGAAGAACGGCGCGCGAACGAGGAGCGCCACGCCACGGTGTCCGAGCGGGTTTCGGATGCGATCACGCGGTTCGCGGGCAGCATGACGTTCGTCATCATCCATGCGCTTGCCTATGGCGCATGGATCGCGGTCAACCTCGGCACGGTACCGGGGGTGCGGCCGTTCGACCCAAGTTTCGTGGTGCTGGCGATGGAGGCCAGCGTCGAGGCGATCTTCCTTTCCACCTTCGTCCTCATCAGCCAGAACCGCATGATGGGCGCAGCCGCCAAGCAGGCCGATCTGGACCTTCAGATCAACCTGCTTGCCGAACATGAGCTGACCCGTCTCGTCACGCTGGTCGATGCGATCGCGCGCAAGATGGAAGTCAACGTGCTGCCCGATGCGGAAGTCGACGAGATAAAGCAGGACGTTTCGCCCGAAGCGGTCCTGGACGGGTTGGAGCACGACACGCCGCGCGACTGATCTCGCTGCGGCATAGACCCGGAAGCACCAGCATATCGATACAGATCAGACCGCGAAACCATCCGGCGGTATGTCCGTTTGAACGCGGACCCCTGGGAGATGCGGATGTCGAACTCTGCGGCACATCTGGACAAGTTCGTTTCGAAACTGAATGCGCTCAATATGCTGACAGCAGAGGAGGTCGCTGCGATACAGGCGCTACCGCTTCGTTTGCAGTTGGTCCGGGCGCGGACCTCGATCGTGACAGAGGGTCAGATAATCTCGGAATGCTGTGTCCTGGTCGAAGGGTTTGCCTGCCGTCACAAATTGGCAAACGACGGTGGCCGGCAGATCGTCTCGTTCCATATCCCCGGCGATATCCTCGATGTTCAGCACCTGCTGTTCAATCGTGCCGACCACAACGTGCAGACGATCACCGACGCGACGCTGGCGTTCGTGCCGATGGACGCGATGCGCCAATTGACCGACCATCGGCCGGAAATCGCCCGTGCCTTGTGGAGGGACTGTCTGGTCGAAGCATCGGTGTTCCGCGAGTGGGTGCTCAACGTCGGGCGGCGCAGCGCGAAGACCCGCATCGCCCACATGCTGTGCGAGTTCGCCGCGCGGGCGGAGGCCGCCGGCATCGGATCACCCGCACATTTCTCGTTGCCGATGACGCAGGAGGATATCGCCGACGCAACCGGGCTGACGGCCGTGCACGTCAACCGCATGTTGCGTGAATTACGCGAGGAAGGCGTGATCGAGCGCGAGGGCCGGCAGATCCGGATCGCCGATTGGCCGAGA
Organism: Sphingomonas sp. BAUL-RG-20F-R05-02; assembly: GCF_022662305.1. Lineage (GTDB taxonomy): Bacteria > Pseudomonadota > Alphaproteobacteria > Sphingomonadales > Sphingomonadaceae > Sphingomonas. The sequence goes on along the minus strand of NZ_JAKNQH010000001.1, from coordinate 270,174 downwards.
ATGAAGCGGATCGCCGACTTTTCACCTGCTTATCTGCACATCGCAGCTTGAACGGGTCTTCTCGAGGAAAGCGTTCCCGGCGCAAGGCCGGGGCTAAATTTCACGTCCGTAGACACGGCATAATCGGCTGAGAGATGAGAATGGCTCGCTATTACATGAATCTCCACGAATGCGGGGTGGTGACGGAAGACCTCGAGGGCGTCGATCTTCCGGACGCCAGCGCCGCTGCGGCGAACGCGATGATCGCCGCACGCGACGTGATGGCCGGCGAGGTAAAGAGCGGCGCGTTGTGCCTGTCCTGCAAGATCGTCGTGCTGGATAAAGACGGTCATCAGGTCGCCGAAGTGTACTTCCGCGACGCGCTGAACGTCAGCGGCCTATAGCATTTTGGCAGGGGCCAAATGGCTAGGGATACGGGCGGCACCCGATCGATGACGCGGTGCCGATCCGTCGGATGAGCCGTCCGCCGTGCCCCCCCCCCCCTGTTAGCCCTCACCGTCCTTTGCCGGGCAGCACCTCGCGCACGAGTTGCCGTGCGGTTTCCGCCATTACGTGCACCGCGCCCTCGTCGCCCTTCATGATCGAGGACATGAAGGTCTTGGCCTGCTCGAATGTGAGATGCGGCGGGAACGGCGCGACCTCCGGATCGGTCTTCACCTCGAGCACGACCGGCCGATCGGACGCCAGCGCCTGCGCCCATGCGTCCGCAAGCGCCTCGGGCGTGTCGACGTAGATACCCCGCAGCCCGATCGATTCCGCGAACTTCGCATAAGGCACGTCGGGCAGATCCTGCGTGGTCGCGAAGCGCGGGTTGCCCTCCATCACGCGCTGTTCCCACGTCACCTCGTTGAGGTCCTGATTGTTGAACACGCACACGACGAAGCGCGGATCGGCCCAGCGCTGCCAGTATTTCTGCACGGTGATGAGTTCGGCCATGTTGTTCATCTGCATCGCGCCATCGCCGACCAGCGCGACGACCGGGCGCGTCGAATGCGCGAACTTGGCGGCGATCGCGTAGGGCACCGCCGCCCCCATCGAGGCGAGCCCGCCGGACAGCGAGCCGCGCTGGCCCTTCTTGACCGCATAATCCCGCGCATACCAGTTGGCGCACGAACCCGAATCCGACGTGACGATCGCGTCGGCAGGCAGCAGCGGCGACATTTCCCAGACGACGCGCTGCGGGTTGACCGGATTGGCGTCCGCCATCGCCCGCGCCTCCAGCGTCTTCCACCAGTCGCGCACGCCGGCGGCGATGCCGTCCTGCCAGTCGCGATCCGTCTTACGCTCCAGCAACGGCAGCAGCGCCTCCAGCGTTTCCAGAGCATCGCCGTGGAGGTTGACGTCGACCGGGTAGCGCAGGCCGAGCATCGCGGGGTCGATATCGATCTGCACCGCCTGCACCGCGCCGTCCTTGGGCAGGAACTCCGACCACGGGAAGCCGGTGCCGATCATCAGCAATGTGTCGCAATCCGCCATCATGTCGGACGACGGCTTGGTGCCGAGCAGCCCGATCGCACCGGTCACGAACGGCAGATCGTCGGGCAGCACGTCCTTGCCGAGCAGCGCCTTCGCCACGCCCGCGCCGAGCGTTTCCGCCACCTGCACCACCGCATCCGCCGCCTCGCGCGCGCCCGCGCCGATCAGGATCGCCACCTTCTTGCCGGCGTTGAGGATATCGGCGGCGCGTTGCAGGTCGGCGGGATACGGCACGACGCGCGGCGCGGTGTAGCCGGTGCCCGAGCGGGTGAAGCCGTGCGCCTGCTTCGGCTCTTCCCATGGCAGGTCCTGCACATCCTTGGGCAGGATCAGCACGGTCACGCCATTGCGCGCCTTCGCGATCCGCAAGCCCCGGTCGACCATGTGGCGGACCTGCGCGGGGACGCTCGCCTCCTGCACGAAGTTGGCGACATCGGCGAACATGCGATCGAGGTTCAGTTCCTGCTGGTAGCTCGCGCCGCGCACCGAAGCTTCCGCCTGGCCGGCGATCGCGAGGACCGGCACGTGATCGCTCTTGGCGTCGTACAGCCCGGTGATGAGGTGGGTCGCGCCGGGGCCGCCGGTCGACAGGCAGACGCCGAGTTCGCCGGTGAACTTGGCATGCGCGGTGGCCATGAACGCCGCCATCTCCTCGTGCCGGACCTGGATGAAGTCGATCCCCTCACCCGCCTTCTCGGCGCGTTGGAGCGCGCCCAGCACACCGTTGATGCCGTCGCCGGAATAGCCGAAGATCCGGGTCACGCCCCAATCCTTCAGCCGTTGCACGAAGAAGTCGCTGGTCATCTCGGTCATGTGGTTTTCCTGGCGTGCTGCAATTTGGACGGTGGTGGAAGGCTGGCCGGTCTCAGGTACCGGGCGCTGCCACTACAACCCTGCGTGCCGTCGGGCGTTCCAAGCCGCCGGACGAGGCGCCCGAGGCACGCGATTCCTTAGCCGACATGACTTGCGCGGCACCCGGCGCGCTCATATCCAGTGGCCGATGAACCACCTTGCAAAAACCTTGATGCGAACCGTCGCGCTTGCGGCGATCTCCCTGTCCATGCCGTCGGCCATCGCGCTCGCCGCACCGACGCAAGCGGTGCCGGAGGGCATCCTGCCCGATGCCGCCACGCCGAGCGCCTATCGGCTCGACCTAGTGGTGCAGCCCGACCAGGATCGCTTCTCAGGCCATGTCGAGATCGACGTGACGCTGAAGGCGCCGACCAGCAGCCTGTACCTGCATGGCCGCGAGCTTCACGTCGCCAGCGTCAAGGCGCGCGGCGGCGCGGTGCAGACGACCGCCACGTACACACAGGTCGATCCGCTCGGCGTGGCGCGGGTGGACTTCGCCAAGCCGCTTCCGGCCGGCAAGGCGACGTTGGTGTTCGATTATGACGCACCGTTCGGTGCCGGTCCCGCCGGCCTGTATCACGTCAAGGTCGGCGACCAATGGTATGCCTGGACCCAGTTCGAGTCGACCGATGCGCGCGCCGCCTATCCAAGCTTCGACCAGCCCGGCTACAAGACGCCGTTCACCGTGTCGCTGACCACCCGCCCCGGCCTGACCGTCTACAGCAACGCGCCGGAAACCGGCAGCACGCCGTCTGCCGCCGGGGGAACTGCCGCGATGGTGACGCATCGCTTCGCCCCGACCAAGCCGCTGCCGACGTACCTCGTCGCGTTCGGCGTCGGCCCGTTCGCGAGCGTGAGCGGAACCGCCGCGCCGACGCCGGAGCGCGCCACGCCCATGGCCGTGCGCGTGATCGGCACGCAGCCCAACAAGGACCAGATGGACTTCGCGCTCCAGAACACCGGGCCGATCGTCGGCCTGCTGGAACGGTATTTCGGGCGCCCCTTCCCGTTCCCCAAGCTCGACCAGATCGGCTCGCCGGTGATGCCCGGCGCGATGGAGAACGCCGGCGCCGACACCTACGGCGACAGCCTCTTGTTCCTGAACAAGGGCGCTTCGACCCGCCAGAAGCAGGCGTTCGGCATGGTCGTCGCGCACGAACTCGCGCATCAGTGGTTCGGCGATCTCGTCACCCCCGCCTGGTGGGACGACATCTGGCTGAACGAAAGCTTCGCCAACTGGATGGGCTACCGCATCGGCAACGAATGGCGGCCCGATCTCAAGATCGGCGTCGGCGCGATCGACGAAGCGTTCCGCGCAATGACCATCGACGCGCTGAAGGCCGGCCGTCCGATCCATCAGCCGATCGTCAACAGTGGCGAGATCGACAGCGCGTTTGACGCGGTGACCTATGGCAAGGGTGGCCAGGTCGTCGGGATGATCGCCTCCTATCTTGGCGACGAGAAGTTCAAGGCGGGCGTGCGGTTGCACCTGAACCGCCACGCCTACGGCAACGCCTCGACCGAACAGTTCTTCGCTTCGCTGGCGGAAGCCGCGCACGATCCGCGCGTGCTGACCGCGATGAAAAGCTTCGTCGACCAGCAGGGCGTACCTGTCGTTCATGTCGCACGCGGTGCCGACGGCGCGCTCACGCTGCAACAGTCGCGCTACGCGATGCTCGGCAGCACGCTTGCGCCCGAGCGCTGGTCGATCCCGTTCTGCTACCGGATCGGTACTGCGCGCAATTGCACGCTGCTGACCGGCGCATCCGCGACCATCCCGGCGGCCGGGCCAGGCGCGATCATGCCCAACGCCGGCGGCACCGGCTATTATCGCTTCTCGATGGCCGACCCGGACTGGCGCGCGCTGATCGCGACGTCGCCGACGCTCGCGCCGGGCGAGGCGCTGGCGACGATCGACAGCCTGTGGGCGGGCTATCGCGCGGGTGAGGTGTCTCCGACGCTGCTCGTCGCCGCTGCCAAGGCGATGATGGCGAACCCGTATTCCGGCGCGGCGACCGCAGGCGGCCACCGCCTTGCCGAGCTGCGCGCGCACGGCATGGTGCCGGACGCCGCGCTGCCCGCGTATCGCAAGCTGATGGCGAGCCTCTATGCGCCGACGCTCGCGCGGCTCGGCTTCAGCCCGAAGGCCGGCGCCTATCTGAGCGAAGACCCGGACCAGCAGAGATTGCGGACGGAGACGGTCGCGCTGCTCAGCGGCGAAGCGATGGACCCGGCCGTGCGTAGCCAGCTTTCCGCTGCCGCGACCGGCTACCTCGGCGGCGACAAGACCGCACTCGATCAGTCTTTGTACGAGCCGGCGTTCGGCGCGTACCTCGACAGCGGCGGCGAAACCGCGCTTGCCAAGCTGTTCGCACAGGCGGCGACCAGCGACGACACATTGTTCCGCGACGCCGCGATCCGCGCGCTCGGCGGCACCGGCGATGTCGCGACCGGCACTTGGCTGATCGCGCACCTCGACGATGCGCGCTTGCGCCCGAGCGACCGGCTCAGCCTGCTGCGCGGCATGACCAGTGAGCCGGCGACGCGCGATCGCGCGTTCGACTGGCTCGTCAGCAATTACGACATGTTCGTGAAGGGCAACGGCATCTTCACCGCGTCCTCGCTGCCGGCGATGGGCACCGGCTTTTGCTCGGTCGAAAAGGCGGCGATGATTGAGACGGCGATGCGGCCCAAGGTCGACCAGTACAAGCGCGGCGGCCTGTCGCTGGATCGCACGGTCGAGCAAGTCCACGACTGCGGCGTGCTGAAGCAGGCCCGTGGCAGCGAGCTGACCACCGCGCTGATGGCGGGATAAGCGGACGATCACCCGACTCGCGAGCGGCGTCCCGGTATCCCGGTGGCGCCACTCGCGACGGAGCCAGTCACGCGATCGGCGCGAGCCCGTCCATGATCGCGGTGAGCGCCAGCGCGGTTTGCAGTTCCATCGCGCTGTGACCGGCGTTGGTCCTGACATATGTCACCGGCGTCGCCCCCACATCCGCCAGCGCCTCGATCAGACGCGAGGCCTGCGTCAGCGGACAGACCTGATCGAAGCGCCCGTGGACGATGTGGATCGGCAGGTGCGCGATGCGGCCGACGTTGCCGAGGATGTAATCGGGTTCGAGGAACAGGTGGTTGGCGAAGAAATGCGCCTCGATCTGCGCGAACGAGAGTGCGAATTCGGCATAGCCGTATTTGCCGGGATCATCGTCCTGCGGGATCATGTTCGAGATTGTCCCCTCCCACACTGACCAGGCCAGCGCCGCGCGAAGCTGGCGCGCACGGTCCTCGTCGCTGGTCGGCACGGCGTCGAAGATCGCCTTGTACGCGTGCATCATGTCGGTGCGCGCATGCAGCGGGATGACCTCGACGAACGCGCGCCATTCATCGGGATAGGCGACATAGCTGCCCGGTGCGGTCATCGCGAACGGCGCCTCGGCAAAGGTCGCGGCGTTGCCCTGGTACATGTACTCGAGGTCCTGCCGAGCGCCGATGAAGATGCCGCGCAGCACCAGCGATGCGACGTTGTGCGGATGCCGGATCGCATAGACCAGCGCGAGCGTGCTGCCCCAGCTTCCGCCGAATACATGCATCGGCCCGGCGATGCCGAGCGCGTCGCGAAGCGCGTCGATATCGTCGACGAGATGATCGGTGGTGTTGCGAACCAGCGCGACGTCCGGCCCGGCCTGCGCGACGGTCGGCTCGCTCCTGCCGCAGCCGCGCTGATCGAACAGGATCACGCGGTACCGCTGCGGATCGAAAAAGCGCGACATCACCGGCGAACACGCACCCCCCGGGCCGCCATGGAGGAACATCACCGGTTCGCCCGCCGGGTTGCCGTATTCCTCCCAATAGAGCCGGTGGTCGGGTGCCCGATCGACCTGAAGATACCCGCTGCGGTTCGCCGGCCGCTGCGGGTATTTCCAAGCATCGCCGACGGTGCTGGCGTGCTGAAGCGCCGAGAAATCGATCATGTCCGTGGTCCTCGTCTCGCCCGCTCGACCGGGTGCGGCATCGCTCGTATCGGTCATTGTTGACCGCTGTCAAAAACAGCCCTCGCGGTGGAGCTAGCCGGGGTGCGGGCGCGCAGCGGAGCCCAGACTTTACCGGATGATTGTGCGACGAGTTTGTCAGCGGGGCCCATCAGCCCGCCGGCCCATCGCGCAACTCGGGAAACAGCCGCTCGACTTCACCCTGAAGATCGCTCGTACCGTGGAGCAGTTCGTAGTGGTCCAGCAGCGCCTTCACCAGCCGCGCCCGGTGCGGACCGATACCCGGCAGGGTCTCGAGCCCCGGCAGGTCGGCGTCGTCCAGCCGATCCGCCAGATCGCCGAGTGTCCGGTAGCCTGCGTTAATAAGGCACCGGCGCAGCCCCGCCGGCAGTACCGAACGGCTGACCAATAGGTCTCGGTCAGTCGCGTGCGGCATCGTCGCCCGCACCCGCGTCCGCCCGGCCTTCTCGCGCTTTAACGATCGGCGGACAAGGCCGAGCTGTGCGGAAGAAAGCTGCAAGCGGCGGCCGATCTGCCGATACGACAGGCCGTCCGCACGTAACCTGCGCGCTTCCTCGATATTCGCGGCAGCGTGCTGCGACTGGCTCAGCACGGGCGGCCACCCCTGCCACCACGACGATCAGCCGACATGGCAGGTCACCGTCTGAAGCCCAACAGAACGTTGCCTTCGGTCGACAGATAGTTGTTTGCGTAATCGAACCGCGGCGTGTCGGAGAACAGCAGATAGTAATATTTCATCTGTTCGGACCACCAGTAGCCGGGGCAATGATCCGCCTGAAGCATCGGTCGCGCAGTCACATCGGCGATATCGGTATAGCCATAGGCCGCCCTGTTCCACCGCTTCATGGCGAGGAAGTGCGTGCGGCCGATCTCGCGCCAGCGCGGGTTGCGGTCGAGCATCCACAGATTGAAAGCGGCGTCCGCCAGCTCCGGCCGCAGCGCGTTGCCGCGTTGCGTTGGCTGTGCCGCCGCATAGTCGTACCCTTCCGGCAGGACACCGTAGCGGTCCTGCACCTTGGCCCAGCTTTCCACGTAAGCGGCGCCGATCCTCGCCGATCCGCCCTGTGCGAGCAGGCCGCCGTAAAAGGCGGCAAGCTCGTCCTGTTCCGCGCTGACGACCTGCCCCGTCTCGAAATCGACGTCGGCGAACCACAGGCTGCCGTCACGCCAAACCTGCTGGTGCTTCAGAATGGCGGCGGTGCAGACATCGTACATGCGCTTGCACTCGGCATCGCCGAACAGCTGCCAGCCGTCCCACAGATATTCGAAGAAGCTATCGCAATAGGAGCCGACCGTCGCACGCCGCGACTGCCACACGCCATCGAGGACGTTGATCTGGGTCGCGACAAGGTCGAGCCTGGAACGGCGGTCGAACACTGCGGTCGCCGCTTTCCTGGCCGTGGCGGCGTAACGCGGATCGCCGGTCAGGCGGCTGAGCGTGCCCCATTCGGGCAGATAGGTGGCGATATCGGCGGGGCTGGTGACAGGCTCGCGCACGGCCCCGGTCTTCAGGTTGACGAAGCGATACGGCATACCGGTCGGCGTGGCGAACGCCGGCAGCAGCCGATCGGCGAGATCGCGCGCCTTGGCGAGCAGCACCGCATCGCCGCAAGCGTGATGCGCCGACAACAGGCCACCGATCAGCCGGATCGAGGTTTCGAACACCGACACCTCGCCGTCTACCGCAAAGTCGAGATCGGCCTTGACCCACGCGACCCCATCCTCGAACCGGCTATCGAGCCCCATCACCCACAAGGTATCGAGCGCCTCGACCAGGCTGAGCCCGAGATGATGCGTCTTGAGCGGAAAGCTGGAGAACGTGCCGCTGACCGGCTTGATCTCGTCCTTACCCCAGGCGTGCGCTTTGTACTGATCCCATGCCCACGCCATCTGCGCCTTCACGTCCTGCGCCAGCGCTTGCCAGTCGATCGCATCCGCGCCGCGCGCCGCGCCGCATGCTACCATGCCGCTCGCGGCGATCGACCCCGCCATTATCTCGCGTCTGCTCATCCGCATCAAAGCACCTCCCTCGCTTGCGCTGCCGCACGGATCGCGCGCGGGCGCACTTCGGACCGGAATGTTCCGTACAACGCAACCAATGTGCTTATCATGCTTTACAGTATCGTGTGTCAGGCTAGAGAGCCGCGCCGTCAACGCCCGAGATGCTGGAGCCCAGTCGATGTTGATCCGAGCCGGATATGACCTGACGTTCGCTGCCGACATGCCGACGCCGATGGTCGCGATGCTCAACCTCCACCCCTCGCGCCGCGCAGACCTCAGGACCGAACACCGCATCGTTGCTGATCGCCCGGTGGCGATGGAGGATTTCATCGACGGCTTTGGCAACGTCTGCACGAGGCTGGTCGTACCGGTCGGCGGGATCACCCTGTCGTGTGATTTCGTCATCGAGGATTGCGGAGAACCCGACCGCCAGTCGCCACAGGCCGATCAGCATACACCCGACTTGCTGCCTCCCGAAGTGCTGCCATTCCTTCTCGGTAGCCGCTATTGCGATACCGACCGGCTCTCGGATACCGCCTGGTACCTGTTCGGCGGGATCGAACCCGGCTGGGCGCGCGTGCAGGCGATCGTCGACTATACCCATGCCCAGCTTACCTACGGGTATCAATATGCGCGTGCGACCCGCACCGCCTGGGAAGCCAATGGCGAGCGCGTCGGCGTGTGTCGCGACTTCGCTCATCTTGCGGTGGCGCTGTGCCGGTGCATGAACATCCCGGCACGCTATTGCAGCGGCTACCTTGGTGACATCGGCATCCCACCAGTCGACATCGCGATGGATTTCCACGCATGGTTCGAGGTGTATCTTGATGGCGCATGGCACAGTTTCGACGCCCGGCACCGGGTCCCCCGTATCGGGCGCATCCTGATGGCGTGTGGGCGAGACGCGGCCGATGTGGCGCTCACCACCGCGTTCGGTCCGGCGTGGCTGACTGGCTTTCACGTCCACACCGACGAGATCAAAGAGCCGGCAACCAAAAGCGGTACGCTGCCCCTGGCGGCTTAGGACCGTGCGCGGCGGGCCGCCCCGATCGCATCGCGCGGCACGTAAGTGACAGTGACAATTTGCCCGGCTGCATACGCGATCGCGCTGTGCGGTCGTAGTCTGCCGCCCAATCTCATCGCGTGTCCAAGACCTGCAGCACAGTGTCCTGAAAGCGGGCGGGCGCCTCGACCTGTGGCGCATGACCGAGCCCCGCCAGCCGGATCAATCGGGCATTCGGAAAGCGCTTCACCGCCATCTCAGCGGCTTGAGGAACCGTAAGGATCTGGTCGCGCCTGTCCGCAGGTGCGCTGGACGCGCGGAACGCGGTCTTGTCTGCCTGACCGATGATGAGTGTCGTTGGCACGGTAATGCGCGGGATTTCGGCAGCAACCGGCTGGGTCTCGATCATTTCGGACAGGCGTGCCTGCGCGGTCCGCACCGTATCGCCATGCGGGCTCGCATATTGGCCGGCGAGCATCATCACCCAGCGATCGTACCGCGTCTGCCATGTCCCGTGATAGTAATTGCGCATCTGATACGCCTTGATCGAGGCCGCATCCGTCTTTGCTTCCTCCGCCAACAGCGCGCCGAGTGGTGCATATGGCACGCCTTCGGTCAGCGTATCGTTAAGCCCGAGGGGATTGACCAACACCAGCGACGCGACCTCTTTCGGATACAGCAGAGCATAGCGCATCGCGATCAACCCGCCCGTGCTATGCCCGACCAGAACCGGTCGTACCACACCGATACTGTCGAGCAGGTCCCTTGTCAGCGTTGCCAGCCCGGCGATGGTGTACTGGAACCCGCCCGGCTTGGATGACTTGCAGAAGCCCACCTGATCGGGCGCGATCACGCGGTAGCCCCGCGCTGCCAAGGCGCGTGCGGTATCGCCCCATGTGGCTGCGCAGAAGTTCTTGCCGTGCAGCAGCACGGCCACGCGCCCGTTTGCGGTGGTGGTTGGTGCAATGTCGAGATACGCCATACGAACCGGCACATCGGGCGAGCGGCTCTCGAACCATTTCACCGGATAGGGATAGTCGAAACGTTGAAGGTCAGCGCCAAGCGGCTGTGTCTGCGCGGTGGCTGGCAACGGCGCGAGGCCGAACATGATCGGCGCGAGAATGTATCGAATTTTGGCCATCTGGCTACATCGCACGACCGGGCCGAACGATCCGCCTGTGCGTCACTCTCATCAGTTACGTCATGCGCGATCCCGCGTGCGTACTGAACCGTTCGCGCCAGCGATGCGCGGCGCCGTTCGTTCGCACGCCTGTACGTGGCCGCCTTTCGACTGGCACTGCAAACCTCCCGATCATAGAGTGTGCGCATGGTACAGCATCACGACGTGCAGGCGCTCACCATTTCCGGTCTGGCGCGCCGGGGCGATGTCGGCGTGGAAACGGTGCGCTACTATCAGCGGCGCGGTCTCCTGCAAACGCCCGAGCGCTCCGGTGTTGCGGGGCTTGGCGGGGGTATACGCCGGTACGGCGACGAGGACGTACGCCGCTTGCGTTTTATCCGCGCAGCACAGGCTGCGGGGTTTACACTGGAACAGATCGGCGAGTTGATGGCGCTCGATGCCACCGATGACCGGGCGCGAGCGCGCGAGCTTGCCCGCGAACGGATCGCCGCTCTCGACGCCAGGATCGACGAACTGGAGAAATCCCGTGCTTCACTGAAGCGTCTCGCTTCGGAATGCGCCAGCAGTTCGGCCGGTCCCTGTCCGATCCTGACGTCCTTTGAGACGCCCTGAGACCTGAGTTCTTCTCGCCGCCGGCATTACCAATTCAACAACGACATTTGCCCGATCGCGCCAGCTTCCGTTTGCTGCTTTGGCGCACAAGCCATTCATTTGCCGCTCGAGCAGATCAACGGTGTCGACAACACGTCCAACAACCATCCGGCTATTGGCAAGGCATTTTACCGCAATCGGCCTGACCGGCCGGTTGACAATCCGAGATTGATTTAGGTAGGTAGCGCTAACAGACTAAAGGGCAGAACGGGCGTGCGGAGCAGACAGAGCGGCTGACCGTCTCAGTTATTGAAAGCGTCACGGTGAATGCCTTCCCATGGGGGGCGCATTCACCCGCTCGCTATCCGAAGACGCACCTTAGTACCAAGTATCCAGCGCACTGATCGACAATACGTCGGCGACCCAGGGAGAGAAGAATGACCTCGCATTCGTCACGGCAGAACAAGAAGCGTATCGCTCTATGCTGCGCGACCGCTTTTGCCGGACTGTATAGCTCAGCCGTGTACGCTCAAAGCGCTACTCCGCAGACGCAGGTCACCGATCCGCAGACCACGAACCTGCCTACCGTAGCGGATCAGGCTGCTGACGCGACTGCCCCCGATATCGTCGTGACCGGCTATCGCTCGAGCCTTGCGAAATCGACGAATGCAAAGCGCGAGTCGACCGGCTTTACCGATTCGATCTTTGCCGAAGATATCGGCAAGTTTCCCGACACCAACATCGCGGAATCATTCAACCGCATCCCCGGCATCACCATCACGCGTGACATCACCGGCGAGGGCGTGAACGTCGCCATCCGTGGCCTCGGCTCGAACTTCACCAACGTCACGCTGAACGGCGCGCCCATCGCTGTCGCCTCCTCCGGTGCGACCGACGCGCAGGGCACCGATCGCTCGGTCGATCTGAGCTTCTTCCCGACCGACTTGTTCACCAAGTTGACCGTCAACAAGAGCTACACCGCCGACCTTCTCGAAGGTGGCGCTGCCGGTAACGTCGATCTGCGGTCAGCGCGCCCGTTCGACAATTCCAAATCCTATGTCGCCTACAATATTCAAGGTTCGAACCAGAGCCCGGATGATCGTATCGGCGTGCGCGGCTCGATGATTGGAAGCTGGCACAACGACACGATCGGCATCCTCGCCGGCGTGTCGGGCCAGCGCTTGCTCACCGACACGCGTGGCTTTGAAACGATCGGCTATACCAACCCCGCGCTTACTGCGGCGCAATGCGGTGCGGCGACGGGCTGCAACACTACGGGGGGCGGCAACTGGACGATCCCGGCGGTGGTTCCGGTCGGTGCGGGCGCCGGCTTAGTCGCAGGCACGCCGATCGACCAGGCATTCCTGCTCGCGCACAATCCGGGCGCTACGATCCAGCAGATCGACAACGCGCTGCTGCCGCGTCTCGGCCGCACCTCGGACGAGCGCGGATCGCGCGATCGCATCAACGCAATTGTCAGCGCCGAGTGGCGGCCGACCGACACGTTGCGTTTCTATGTCGATGGCCTGTACGGCTATAAGCACAACAACCTGATCCGCGAGGATATGGCGTGGATCGTCCGTAACAGCGCGATCATCCCCACCAACCTGACGTTCGACAAGACCGACTGCAGCGCCGGATGCAGCGTGACCGGCGGCACCTTTGCCAACGCACAATTCTTCGACGAATTCCGCCCCTACATCGAAACCACGAAGCTAGTCAGCGTCAACCCTGGCGGCGCATGGGAAATTTCGGACACGCTGAAGCTGAACCTGCAGGGCAACTATTCGCGCTCCACGTTCCACCGCGAGAGCCCGACCGTTGGTGCCACCACCCCGCTCGGCGTCGGCAACACCGTCACTTATGCCAACACGGGTGACGGCGCACCGACGATTCAGAGCGGGCTGGACCTCAACGATCCGAACAACTTCGGGTGGTACGCCGGCAGCCGGCTCAATCTTCAGGATGAGCGCCGCGTCAACAAGACCAAGGGCTTCCGGGGCGATTTGACCTGGGGCGGCACCAAGCTGAACCTGAAGGTCGGCGGCGCTTTCGACGACGTCTCGCGGATGATCCAGGGCTATGACAACAGCCAGGCCTGGCAGAACGCGGCGTGCGGCAACAATCCCAGCGTCTTCGTACCCTCGCCGAACACGCAGCCGCCGTGTGCAGGGCTGAATGCACCCGGCGCCGCCCCGGCCGGCTATCCAGCCTATCCGGGGTACGGAACCGGTTCGACCGCAGGCATGACCGGTCCGGTGACCTACGGCGGTTCGCTGGTGCCAAATTCCGCCTTCCCGAGCTATCTGTCGCCCGGTCCGGCCGGCTTCGTGACGGTTAACTTCCCGGCGTTTGCCAATGCGACCAATTACAAGTCGTTCCACGACACGGCGCCAGCCAACGGCGCATCGAACACCAGCGCGATGAGTGGCCAGATCCGCGAAGTCGTGAAGTCGGCATTCGCCACCCTGAACGGCGCGCAGGAACTCGGCGAAGGCACGGTACGGTTCAACGTCGGCCTACGCTACGTCGACACGATCCAGCTCATCACCGGCACGACCTCGCTGCCCGACCCACGCAACACCAACGCCGCCGGTGTGATGTTGCCCGATGGCAGCCGGTATCCCAACCTGACCGGATCGGTGACCACCCGCAATCACTACACCAACTGGCTGCCGGCTGCGACGTTCGCCTATGATCTGGGCGAGCATGCGGTGGTGCGCGTCGCAGGATCGCGCACCATGACGCGGCCCGACCCTTCGGCGCAGCTGCCCGGCGTGTCGTTCCCCGCACCATCGGCGGATCAGGCGTCAATCGGCAACCCGGCGTTGAAACCGTATTTGTCGACCAACCTCGATCTCGGTTTCGAATATTACACCGGCCGCGAGGGCGTGATCAGCGTCAACGCGTTCCGCAAGTCGATCAACGGGTTCACCACCACCAACATCACGACGGTGCCGTTCACCGATCTCGCACAGTACGGCATCACCTACGATACGCTGAACCCGACGCAGCAGATCGCGCTGAACTCGCGTGGCGGTCCGACCGCGGCGCAGGTGCAGATCACCTCGCAGATCAACGTGCCCGACAAGCTGACCATCAACGGCCTCGAATTCCAGTGGGTTCAGCCGCTTGATTTCGTGACCAAGCTGATCGGTGTGACCGGCTTCGGCTTCAACGCCAACGCCACGATCGTCGACCAGACCAGCAAGGGCGCAGCGGTGGCGTTCGGCGTCGCGCCGTTCACCTACAACATCACCGGCTATTACGAGAAGCACGGCGTCATGCTGCGCGTTTCCACCACGTCGCGTCGCGGCTCGCAGAGCAGCGGTCTGGCGCAGAACGGCATCCCGGCGGCTGGCCTCTACAACTTCGACTACACGAGCTACGACTTCTCGTCCGCATTCGATCTGGACAAGATCTTCAACATTCCACACGCGCCGCAGTTGACCATCAATCTGTCGAACTTCACCAACGCGACGTTGAAGTCCTACTTCCAGTTCACCAACGACACGTTCACGCAGTACAAGCCCGGGCGCCAGTTGCTCATTGGTCTGCGCGGAACGTTCTAGGCCCGGCCCCCCTCCCCGGTTGGGATCCTCAGGGGCGTTGCTTTGCAGCGCCCCTTTTTTATCGTTAGCGGGTGCGATCGCTACTGTTCTTGACCGCGCGGCAGTGCGGTCGGGCGGGTTCATGAAACACACGCTGGCGGGCAAAGCCGCGCCAAGCGAACGACGTCGGAGAGTGGGATGCGGGCATATTCGATACCGGCTGTGTCACGCCGCACTTTGCTAGCAAGCGCGGGATTGGGAGCGGCCATCGGTGCGCTAGCCACCCCAGCGCTCGCAACGCCCGCTTCAAAGAGTGCCGTCGACCCGCGCACTGCGTTTCACCTGATCGGCGACGGAACGGCCGCGACCGTCTTCGTCGATGCTGGTGCGGACAGCGCCGTGCGGCGGGTCGCGGCGAGCTTCGCCGACGATCTCGGCCGTGTGTGTGGAACCCGCCCGACGCTTATCGAAGGGCATATCGCGGACGTACGCGGTCCGGTGGTGGTGATCGGCGTGCTTGGCCAAAGCGCGATGATCGACCAGTTCGTCCGCGCCGGCCGCATCCAGGCGGCCGACCTGCACGGAGAATGGGAAGCGTTTCGCCAGATCGTCGTCGACAATCCCCTGCCCGGCGTAGCGCGGGCGTTGGTCATCGTCGGCGCCGACCGGCGCGGCGCTGTATTCGGTACCTATGATCTGTCACAGCGTATCGGCGTTTCCCCGTGGCACTGGTTCGCCGACGTGCCGGTGCGCCGCCAGCGCGACATCCTGATCCCGGCGGGTAGCCGGCGCGATCAGCCGAAGGTGAAGTATCGCGGCTTCTTCATCAACGACGAGGATCCGTGCCTCTCCGGCTGGGCGATCAAGAAATTCGGCGGGGTGAATTCCGCCATGTATGCGCATGTGTTCGAACTGCTGCTGCGCATGAAGGGCAACTATCTATGGCCCGCGATGTGGGGCAAGGCGTTCGCGGATGACGATCCCGCCAGCATGGTGCTGGCCGACGCGATGGGCGTGGTGATGGGCAATTCCCACCACGAACCGATGCTGCGCGCGCAGGAGGAGTGGCACCGCCACCAGGATCAGGGGATCACGGGCGGCGCCTGGGACTATACGAAGAACGGCGATCATCTTCGCGCCTTCTGGCGCGGCGGGATCGAACGGATGATGTCGAAGGGCGACGGCAAAGCGTATGAGTCCGTCGTGACGGTCGGCATGCGCGGGGATGGCGATCAGGCAATGGCCGAAGGCACGGCCACCGGGCTGCTCGAGCAGGTCGTGACCGATCAGCGCAGGATCATCGCGGACGTCACCGGCAAGCCCGCCAGCGAAACGCCGCAGGTGTGGGCGCTCTACAAGGAAGTGCAGGACTATTACGATCACGGCATGAAGGTGCCGGACGACGTGACGCTGCTGTTCTCCGACGACAATTGGGGCCAGCTTCGCCGCTTGCCAGACCCTGCAGCGCCGCCGCGCAAGGGCGGCTACGGCATCTATTATCACTTTGATTACGTCGGCGGCCCGCGCAACTACAAATGGATCAACACCAACCAGATCGAGAAGGTCTGGCAGCAGATGGACCTTGCGTATCAGCATAACGTGCGCACGATCTGGATCGTCAATGTCGGCGATATCAAGCCGATGGAATATCCGCTCGGCTTCTTCCTCGCGCAGGCATGGGACCCGGAGGCGATGACGCCACAGGCACTCGCTGATTACCCGCGCGCCTGGGCAGCCGCGACGTTCGGCCCGGAACAGGCCGGCGCGATCGGGGAGATGATCACCGCGTACAGCCAATATACCGCGCGACGCAAACCGGAGCTGATCGACCAGTCCAGCTTCCCACTTGGCGGCGTAACCCCGGCGGGGCTGGATGGCGGCGAGTTCGGCATGATGGTCGCCGAATGGGATGCGCTGGAGGCACGCATGATCGCCGTGCGCGCGCGGCTGTCGGCGGATCAGCGGGACGCCTATTACCAGCTGATCGAATACCCCATCGCGGCGATGGCGAACCTGTACCGGCTGTACTACGGCACCGCCTGGAACCGGCTGCTCGCGTCCAAAAACGATGCTCGCGCCAACTACTTCGCCGACATGGTGGAGACGGCGTTCCGCCGCGACGGCGAACTGGTGCAGCGCTACCACAGCATCAACGGCGGCAAGTGGGATGGCATGATGGCGCAGGTCCACATGAGCTACGTCATCTGGAACGATCCGACGCAGCAGACTATGCCAAGCATCATGCGTGTTGGCGCCGACACGCCAAACGATCGCCGTAGGCTTCAACCGAAATTTGTCGATCGCGTGGGCGCCCCCCCGGGGGTCGTCGCACGCGAGGCCACAGCGTTCAGCCGCGCGCACGATGGCAAGGGGCTCAGGTGGACCCCGATTGCAGATCTCGGACGCACCGGCGGCGGCATGATCGCGCTGCCGCAGGGGCGGGCCGCTACGACGCAGGACGATGCCGTTCACCTCGACTATGACATGGTGATCCAGAAAGCAGGCCCGGCCACGCTGACGCTGTATCTGGCCCCGACCCTAGACACGACAGGTCGCGGCACATCGCGCATCGGCGTATCGATCGATAACGGGCCGGTTCAGGTTCTACAGGTGTCGCTGGAGCCGACCGGTGGCGAGCATAGTTCTGCGGCGACGAAGCGCTGGGCCGACGCGGTGTGCGACAACGTGGTGCGGTTGCCCGCGCAACTGGGTGCGATCGGTACAGGTCGTCACACCGTCTCGGTGTGGCGTCTGGACGACAACGTCGTGCTGCAGAAGCTGGTGCTGGCGACGGTCGCCGAGCCTGAAACGTATCTTGGGGCGGTATAGAGCTGACGTGCGCGATAGAGAGCGGTCGCGCCACGCCACTTTGCGGCGGTGAGAAGAGGCGTTGGTGGGCCCGGCAGGACTCGAACCCGCAACCTAGCCGTTATGAGCGGCCAGCTCTAACCATTGAGCTACAGGCCCCACCTGCGCGGCACCGTTAGCGGAAGCGGAGGCGCGGTGGCAAGGTTCAGCGTGCGTTGGCGATCAGAGCATCGAGCGACGCCGGGCGGACGCCACGTCGGGCCAAGTCGGTCAGCACCGCATGCCACCACCCATGAAAGCGCGCGAGATCGGCCGCGTCGCGCACGTACGGCGTATGACCGGGCGCGAGCGAGGGCGAGTGGAACGCGAAGTTGAGCACCCGCACCCCCTCGCCGACCGCGACGGCTATCGCCTCCAGCGCTTCCGCCAGAGGCATATCTTCGGGCGTGAGCGCGACTCGAGACAACAGCCCGGCACGCGCGAACAAGCCGCGCGCCCTCGGCACCCGGCCGAGCGGCCCGTACAAACGGGCGCCGCCGCTTCGCAGAACACCGGTGAACACCGTCGTAAGCGGCAGCTCGATGATCGTGCGGTCGGGTCCGCAGCGGAACGCGGCGTTGCCGATCGCACTGAAGTCCGGCCCGCCATCCGCCGTGTAGCGGTAACGCGAGCGCATCGAAGTGTCGAGGCGATACCCACGCGCCGCCAGCAGCCCGAGCGTCCCAGGCCCAATGCCGTAACGACCCGCCCGATAGGCGATCGGACGCTGCCCGAACGCCGATGTGATCGCATCGGTCAGGAGGTCGAGCTTTGCCGCCTCGACAGACTGCTGCAGATTGCCGGCATAGCTGTTCGCAGCGCTAAGCACTTCATTGAAGGGTGGGTTAACCCAGGCGTGCAACTGCGTCCCGATCGCCGACACGCCATCGCCAAGCAGTTCGCGCAGGATATCACGTGCCCGCCCGTCGGTCGCGATCGGATAGTCGACCATGTAGGTAAGCGGGACGCCGTGGTCAGCGAACCGGCGGTGCGCCTCCGGGATCGCCGCGACCGAGGCGAGGGTATGACCTTCACGCGCGAGCGGTGCAGCCCAGTCGAACTCTTCCTCGGTATCGATGAAGACGGTGAAGCGCATGCCGAAGTCGGCAGGCCAATCGATCAGGTCGGCGGATTGTGGCGGTTCCGGCCTGAACCCTGATGGCGAGCGAGCAGGCGCCACGGATTAGTTGAAAGAAGCCTGTCCCATCCCCGCAGTAACGGCGGCAGGCAGCCGCAAAGTCAAGGCCGTGTCGCCAAGCATAAGCGCACCGCCGAGTTCACTTGCCAGATTGCGCGCAAGGCGCAGGGCGAACCCGGTGCCAAGCAACGGCGCACCGGCCTGCTCTGCCGCATGTTCCGCGTCGATCTGGAGCAGCGCCTCGGCGGTATAAGCGGCGAGCGACTGTGGCCGATCGAACATGATCACCACCTGCGCATCCTCGCGCACGGCTGCAACGACGATCCGCTCGCCCGCCTGTGCCGAAGCAACCAGCGTGGCGAGCAAGCGTCCGATCAGCCGTTCGACCGCGCGATCATCACCGGAGACCACCGCGTCGGGGGCCGCCCGACACTCGATCACCGCCGAGCGCAGCCCTGCAAGTGGGCCGAGATCACCGGCGATGCGCGCCAGCAAGGGCGCAAGCACCACCACGTCCGGACGTAGATCAAGCGCGCGCGAATCAATCCGCGCAGCCATGTCGATATCATCTATCGCGCCGAGCAGCGCGTGAACCTGCTCACGGATCATCCCGGCCCGCCCGCGATAGGTTTGCGGAACCGGACCGAGCATTTCGGATTCGATCATCTCGGCAAAGCCCGCAATTGCGTTGGCGGGCGTGCGCAGTTCGTGGACGAGCTGGCGCAAAGCATCCGACCCGGCACTACGGCGATCGCGCGCGATCTCCGCGCTTTCCTCCGCGCGCGGGCGGCGGCCGGTGCCGCGATAGCCGGTGAAGCGGCCGCTTGCCCGGTCGAACATCGGGGCGCCGCCAATCCGCCAATGGCCGGCCGCGTCGGACGTTCCCACGATAACGAGACGTGCGTTAGCGAAGCCGGACCGGCGCCGGAACGCACCGGAGGCGACGCCGTCCACGGCCGCATCCTCACCCGCGGCAGCCAGCGACAGCCCGATCAGTGCCGCACGGGATGCACCCTCGACCCAGCGGATCAGGCCGCGGGCATCGGTTTCGAACTGGAAGCCGCGCGACTCCTGCGGTTCGGCCGGAAGCAGTTCCGCCTGAAGCTGCGGCCCCTGTTCGTCCCGCTCGCGATGAAAGGCGTCGAGCCGTGCGACAATTTCAGCGATCTGGAAGCTGCCATCTGCCGGTGGCGGCGTTGCCGGGTCGGTTGTGCTTTGCCGCAGCGCTTCCGCCACGACCGGCAAGCCATTGGCGATGCTGGCGATCGAAGCGAAAGACGATTCCGGCGCGACGACCGTCTCGACAGGCGCCGGCGCGACCGGTCGCAGGAAGCGTACTGATGCTGCCTTGCGTACCGCCTCAGGCGACGCCTGGAGTACGAAGTCGACGCTGCCGAACGCCTCCAGCGCGCGCTCCACGCCGGTCGGCAAATCGCGACGGTGACGCAGGACGGATCGACCGACCGCCGACAGGTTTGGGAGCAGAGCGATCCAGTCGCGTTCGGCGATCCGCGCGCTGCGCAACACGGGGGCCGCGATGACCGAGTCGTCTTCTGCGAACAGCCTAACCACTTCGACCGGCGGATCGGCGTAAGCGAGCGCACGGGCGCTGGCGGCCCTGACGGCAAGCGGCACGTGCGGGCGAAGCGCCCGCAAGCGCGCGATGGTCGCGGGGTCCGCCTTTGCCCGGCGCCGTCCGAGAAGATCGACCAATTGCCGCCATGTCGACTGCGCGCCGAAAGGAGTCGACACGTCGGCCGAAAGCACCGTTTCGAGACTGTCGTCGAACCGCAAAGCAACCATCCTCGAGCCCCTGGCCGCGCGAACCGCCGCACCGTAACCAATTCTTAACCTGATACGCGCGTTGGCGGAATAGCCGATTTTCGGGCGTAACATTGTGGGACAATTGCGTTCCCTCGCAATTATCTTATGCTAAAGACCTCTTCGACTATGGAAATAAATCTACCCTTTTGGAGCGGTCTGTAATGGCGTTTGACGTAATCGACCGGCGCATTCTCGAGTTGCTACAGCGTGACGGCCGGATGACCAACGTTGAACTTGCCGAACGTGTCGGTCTGACTGCCCCGCCCTGCCTGCGCCGCGTGCGGGCGCTGGAGGAAGCTGGCGCGATCAAAGGCTATCACGCGGATCTGGATGCGGCAACGCTCGGCTATCCCATCACCGTGTTTGCGATGGTCAGCCTGCGCAGCCAGGCCGAGCAGGATCTTGCCGCGTTCGAAGCGCATGTCGCGACGATTCCGGAAGTGCGCGAGTGCCACATGCTGAACGGCGAGATCGACTTCATTCTGAAAATTGTCGCAAGTGATCTGAAGGGCTTTCAGGACATCCTGATGACGCAGCTGACGCCCGCGCCGAACGTCGCCAGCGTCAAAACGTCGCTGACGATCCGCACCGCAAAGTCACTGCCGGGCATACCCGTGCGTGTAGAATAACTGGCCCGCGGCGTAGCTGGTGACTGGCGCCCTGCCGCGTCGGGCAAAAGAAAGGCCGGGCGGCACGCCTGCCACCCGGCCTCTCGCTCAGCGATTGCTTATGCCGCGACGGGCGGCGAGGCGAGCCATGTGACCCACAGCTTCGCAATGTCGGAGTTGGGTGACGTCGTCACCTTCATCAGCGTCGCCTTGGCATTTTCCTTGTCACCACCCAGCGCCTGCGCGATGCCGAGGTGCAGGTTCAGGCGATCCATGTCCGCCACACCCTTCGTCGCGGCAAGCGTGTAGAGCTGCGCGGCCTTCGCGTAGTTGCGCTCACCAAGGTATGCGTCACCAGCCTGCGAGGCGAGATCGCCCTTGGCAGCCGCGGCGGCAGCCTTTTCCTGCGCGGCGAGCGGCTTGTCCGAGGCGATCGACTCGCTGGCCTGCTTGGCGATGTCCGTCGCGGTTGCATTACCGGCTGGGATGATCTTCGAATCGAAGCCTTCCTTGATGACCGCCTTGGCTTCGGTCGGCAGACCGATCTTGTTCGACGCGTCGGCGTAGTCGATATATTCCTTCGCGCCGGCAAGCGAGTTGGTCACGCGCATCAGGCGGTATAGATCGATCCGGTTACGATCGTTCATGCGGGTGGCACCTGGGCCCGAGAAGCCGAACGTGTAGATCACCGTCCGCCAGTTTTCCTTGGTGCCGTAGTCGGCAAGCCACATCTGCGTCCAGGTGTTGGTCTGCTCCGGCAGATTGGCCTTGATCGCGTGCGACACGGCATATTTGTACCAATCCTGCGGCGGCTTGCGGCCAGCCGCCTGCTCGGCCTTCACAGCCGTGCCGAGTTCGGCGATACCGCCGGCGACGTCACCCGCTTCGACCTTCGCGCGCGCGAGGTTCAGTGCCAGATCGTCCTTGTTGTAGCCGAGGCTGCGTGCCGAGGCGAAGAGCGTCGCGGCCTTGGCATAGTCCTTGTTGTTGTAGGCGATCGTGCCGCGAATGTAGGTGAACTGCGCCTTTTCCGCCTGCGGCGTGATCGAGTTGGCGATCAGCGCGTTGAGCGGATCGGCGAGCACCATGTCGTTACGCTGGTTCTCCGGCATCGCCTGCATCTTGTTGTTGAGCACCTGCAGGCGCATCTTGGCGATAATATAACGGTCCGATTCGTTCTTCGCGGCGGCATCGGCCTCGGTCAGCTTCGCTTCGGCGGTCGCGAGATCGGGCGGCGTTGCGGCGAGCGCGGTCTGCACCGCCATCAGCGACGGACGCGCCTCGTTCGACAGGTTCTTTGGGTTGAAGCCTTCGGCCGGCGCGGGTTCCACGGGCTCTTTCTTCTTCGCACCGGCGGGAAGCGCGATCACCGTGCTGCCAAGGCCGAGCATGAGCGCCCCGGCAATCGCAATCCTCGAAACACCCTGCATCTAAAATTCTCCTAAAGTGCGGCATAAGCCGATCGCCGCGCCGCTCTACCATAGCCTTCGTCGCGTTCAAGCGACCGCGCGTATCCCGGCATCTGGCCGGTGCGGGCTGAACAACGGTTGAACTCGCGCGCGGCTCCCTTTGACGCTTCGCGCGTGCACCGCTACCCGCTCGAGCCATGATCGCCCTGCTCTCCCCCGCCAAGACGCTCGATTACGACAGCGTGATTCCCGACCTCAAGCCGACACGTCCGCGCTTCGCGGAGGAGGCCGGCATGCTCGCCGCCGCCGCGTCACGGCTTAGCCAGAAGAAGCTGGCGGAGCTGATGCACATCTCTCCCAAACTCGCCAAGCTGAACGCCGATCGTTTCGCCGCGTTCGAGAGCAACCCGGAGCGGCCGGCGCTGTTCGCCTTCGCCGGCGACGTTTATACTGGGCTGGAGGCGAAGACGCTCGACGAACCGGCGATCCACTTCGCGCAGGATCATGTTCGAATGCTGTCCGGCCTGTACGGGCTGCTGCGCCCGCTCGACCTGATGAAGCCGTACCGCCTCGAGATGGGCACGCGCTGGGCACCGCGTCGCAAGAGCCTGGTCGATTGGTGGGGCGACCGCGTCGCGGCGCTGGTCCGCGCGGATGTCGCGGCGGAAGGATCGGGCGTGGTGCTCAACCTCGCCAGCCAGGAATATTACGCAGCCGTCGACGGGCGGCTCGGCGACATCCGCGTGATCGACGTGGATTTTCGTGAGCCCGGCCCGGATGGCCCGCGTTTCGTCAGCTTTCACGCCAAACGCGCGCGCGGCCTGGTCGCGCGCTGGCTGTGCGAGCATCGCATCACCAAGGTGGAAGACATGAAGGGCTTCGACAGCGACGGGTACCGGTTCGATCCTGACGAGAGCGACGACAACCGCTGGCGGTTCTTGCGGTCGTGAGCAGCGCGGTCGTCATCGGTGCCTCGGGCGGGATCGGCGCGGCGCTGGTGCGCGCGCTGGAGGACGAGGGCACGTTCGACGTGGTGCACGGCTTTGCGCGTGCCTTCGAGGGCGCGTATCATCTCGATCTGGAAGACGAGGCGAGCATCGCCGCCGCTGCCGCCACCGTCGCGAAGGGGCCGGCGCCGACGCTGATCCTCGTCGCCACGGGCCTGCTGCACGACGATACGCATGGCCCGGAAAAGGCGCTGGGCGATCTCGACCCGGCATGGCTGGCGCGCAACTTCGCGATCAACGCGATCGGCCCGGCGATCGTCGCCAAACATTTCCTGCCGCTGCTGCCGCAGGGAGGGCGCGCGCTGTTCGGCGTGTTGTCGGCTCGAGTGGGGAGCATCACCGACAACCGGCTCGGCGGATGGTACGGCTATCGCGCGTCCAAGGCGGCGCTCAACATGCTGGTGCGCACCATCGCCATCGAGGAGAAGCGTCGCAATCCCCGCGCGATCGTGGTGGCGTTGCACCCCGGCACGGTCGACACCGCGCTGTCCAAGCCGTTTCAGGGTAACGTGGCAGCCGGGCATCTGTTCGACACGGATCGCGCGGCGGTGCAGTTGCTCGACGTGATCGACGGCATCAAGGTGCCCGATACGGGCAAGCACTTCGCCTGGGACGGCGCCGAAATCGCTCCATGACACAAACGTCATTTGCGGTTCGGCATATCCGGAGCAGAATAGGCCCAGACCGGGCCTGAGGCGTGCATCCACGTCGACCCGCGTCGGAGGAGACCTGATATGAAGATTCTCACCCCGCTGTTCGCCGTCGCCGCGCTGGTCGGCAGCCAGGCCGCCATCGCCGCACCCACCGGCCAGATGACCGCCACGAAGACCACCGTCACCACCGCCAAGCCGATGGCGACGACGAACAAGACCACCGTGGCCAAGACCACGAAGATGACCAAGGCCACCAAGACCACTGGCGGCCGCATGGTCACCACCAAGACGGCAAGCGGCAAGACTATCACCTACGATTGCTCGAAGGCCGGCAACGCCAGCAAGAAGGCGTGCAAGTAAGCGCCGTACTTTTTTCCTGACGTACCCGGCACAGCGCTGGATCCAGTCACGGAGCGCGCGTCCCGAGACGTCGCGTTCCGTGACGTTACCCGCCGCAACTGGACCCTGCCCTTCACCGGCAAAAGAGCATCTGGGGAGAGTGCCGCTACACCCCGCCCCCTCGCGTGCGCGGGCGCGCGTGCAGGTCGCGCGTGACAGGGGTGGCCGGCTCGGCTAGGGTTCGTCATCCAAACGAAACAATCCCGGAAGACCAATCTTGACCGACGAGACGATGCTCGCCGACCCATCGGACATTTCCCCGATCTCGATCGTCGAGGAAATGAAGACCTCGTACCTCGATTACGCGATGAGCGTGATCGTCGCGCGCGCGCTGCCCGACGTGCGCGACGGCCTGAAGCCGGTGCATCGCCGCATTCTGTATTCGGCGCAGGAAAGCGGCTTTCACTACAACCGGCCCTATCGCAAATCGGCGCGCATCGTCGGTGACGTGATCGGTAAATACCATCCGCACGGCGACAGCTCGATTTACGAAGCGCTGGCGCGGATGACGCAGGACTGGGCGATGCGGCTGCCGCTGATCGACGGCCAGGGCAATTTCGGCTCGATGGACCCCGATCCGCCCGCCGCGATGCGCTATACCGAGGCGCGTCTCGCCAAGGCGGCGAGCTTCCTCATGCAGGATCTCGACAAGGATACCGTCGATTTCGTGCCGAACTACGACGGTTCGGAAAGCGAACCGTCGGTGCTCCCTGCCCGCTTCCCCAACCTGCTCGTTAACGGCGCGGGCGGCATTGCGGTCGGCATGGCGACCAACATTCCGCCGCACAATCTCGGCGAAGTCATCACCGCCTGCCTCGCCTATATGGACGACGGCGCGATCACGACCGAGCAGTTGATGGAGATCGTGCCGGGGCCGGACTTCCCGACCGGGGCGATCATCCTTGGCCGCGCGGGCTGCCGCTCGGCGTACGAGACCGGGCGTGGCTCGGTGATCGTGCGGTCGCGCTACACGATCGAGGAAGCGCGCGGCGACCGCCGCTCGATTGTGCTGACCGAGATCCCGTTCCAGCAGGGCAAGAACGCGCTGGTCGAGAAGATCGCCGAGGCCGCCAAGGACAAGCGCATCGAAGGCGTCAGCGATATTCGCGACGAATCGAGCCGTCATGGCGTGCGCGTCGTCATCGATCTCAAGCGCGATGCCACCGCCGACGTGGTGCTCAACCAGTTGTGGCGGCATACGCCGGCGCAAGGGTCGTTCCCGGCCAACATGCTGGCGATCCGGGGTGGCCGCCCCGAACTGCTCAACCTGCGCGACTTTATCCAGGCGTTCATCCAGTTCCGCGAACAGGTCATCACCCGCCGCTCGAAGTTCGAGCTGAACAAGGCGCGCGAGCGGGCGCATATCTTGCTCGGCCTCGTCATCGCGGTGACCAACCTCGACGAGGTGGTGCGGATCATCCGGGGATCGGCCTCGCCTGCGGAAGCACGCGCCAAGCTGATCGCGCGCGATTGGCCGTCGAGCGAGATCCTGCCGTACCTCAAGCTGGTCGAGGCGTTCGACGTCGAGGCGACCGGCGACAGCTACCGCCTGTCCGAGATCCAGGTCCGCGCGATCCTCGATCTGCGTCTGCACCGCCTCACCGCGCTCGGCCGCGACGAGATCGGTGACGAGCTGAAGGGGTTGGCGGACTCGATTGCCGAGCTGCTCGAGATCCTCGGCAATCGCGTGCGCCTCTACGAGGTGATGCGCGAGGAGCTGGTCGCGGTGCGCGACGAGTTCGCCACGCCGCGCCGTACCGAGATTGCCGCCGCCGCCGACGGGATCGACGACGAAGACCTGATCGAGCGCGAGGACATGGTCGTCACCGTGACGATGCAGGGCTATATCAAGCGCACCACGCTAGACACGTTCCGCTCGCAGGCACGCGGCGGCAAGGGTCGCGCGGGCATGGCGACCAAGGACGAGGATGTCGTCACCAACCTGTTCGTCACCTCGACGCACACGCCGGTGCTGTTCTTCTCGACCCTCGGCAAGGTCTACCGCATGAAGGTTTGGAAGCTGCCCGAGGGCGGCGCCGCCACGCGCGGACGGCCGATGATCAACCTGTTGCCGCTAGCCGAGGGTGAGGTCATTTCGACCGTGCTGCCGCTGCCGGAGGACGAGACCGAGTGGAGCGCGCTCCACGTCATGTTCGCCACTGCCAAGGGCAACGTCCGTCGCAATTCGATGGACCTGTTCACCAACGTGCCGACCGCCGGCAAGATCGCCATGAAGTTCGAGGGCGAGGACGAGGACGACCGGCTGATCGGCGTTGCGCTGCTTGACGAGAGCGATGACGTGCTGCTCGCGACACGGCAGGGCAAGGCGATCCGCTTCGCCGCCGATGATGTGCGGGAGTTCCAGAGCCGCAACTCGACCGGCGTTCGCGGAATGCGCCTCGCCGCTGGCGACGAGGTGATTTCCTTGTCCACGCTGCACCGCGTCGGCGCGACTCCAGAGGAGCGGGAGACCTATTTGCGCTTCGCACCGTGGAAGGGCGAGAAGGAAGGCGAACCGAGCCTGGAACAGGCGCGCTACGA
The DNA here is from genome assembly GCF_022662305.1 of Sphingomonas sp. BAUL-RG-20F-R05-02. Taxonomy (GTDB): domain Bacteria; phylum Pseudomonadota; class Alphaproteobacteria; order Sphingomonadales; family Sphingomonadaceae; genus Sphingomonas. The sequence continues at coordinate 243,120 of NZ_JAKNQH010000001.1, read as the reverse complement.
CGAACTGGTGTCGCGCGAACAGTTCATCCTCACCGTCTGCGCGAACGGCTATGGCAAGCTGTCGAGCGCCTATGATTACCGGCGTTCGGGCCGTGGCGGGCAAGGCATCACCAACATCGACAATATCGGCCGCAACGGTCCGGTGGTGGCGAGCTTCCCGGCATCGAAGGGCCATCAGTTGATGCTGGTGACCGATCAGGCCAAGCTGATCCGCATGTCGCTCGGTTCGCTGCGCGTCATCAGCCGCAACTCGGCGGGCGTGCGGTTGTTCGATGTGGCCAACAACGAGCATGTCGTTTCGGCCGCGCGGATCGAGGAAACCGAAGGCGAGGCCGAGGCCGACGTGCGCGATCCGCTCGCCCCGCTGGAAGTCGCGCCGGACGATGGCGCAATCGTGGGCGAGGATTCGATCGCCGGGCCGGAGGATGGCGAATGAGCGAACAGCCGATGACCGCTTATAAAGTGCTGACCGCCGCGCAGATGGCGGAGCTGGAAACGGGCAGCTTCGCCGGCGCGCCGATTGATCTGGAGGATGGCTACATCCACTTGTCGACGGCCGCGCAAGTGACCGAAACGGTCGACAAGCATTTCGCCGATCAGCACGATCTCCACATCGCCGCAGTCGACCTTGAAGCGCTGGGCGATGCGGTGAAGTGGGAGGCATCGCGCGGTGGCGCGCTGTTCCCGCACCTGTATGGTGGCCCACTGCTGCTGGAAACGGTGGTCGCCTATGGTCCGCTGACCCGCCATGACGACGGCAGCGTGGCGTTGCCGGTGGCCGGCTGATCTGCCCCCGTTAAGCTCCCCCGGCGCAGGCCTGGGTTCAGGTACGGAACGCGGGTAAACTGGCGGTAGCATTCCCGCGCGACAGAGTTTCCATCTGAGCGCCGGGGACGCGCTAACGCTTGCAAGCGTTCCCTTTTCGTTCGGCGTCCGCTATACCGCCCGCATGGACTCGCCCGCCGTCCGGAAAATCATCCACATCGACATGGACGCGTTTTTCGCGTCCGTAGAGCAGCGCGATAATCCGGCGTTGCGCGGCCTGCCGGTCGCGGTCGGCTCCGCCTCGGCGCGCGGGGTGGTGGCGGCGGCGAGTTACGAGGCGCGTGTGTTCGGCGTGAAATCCGCGCTGCCTTCGGTTACGGCGCTCAGGCGTTGCCCCGATCTGGTGTTCGTGCGGCCGCGCTTCGACGTCTACAAATCGGTGTCGCGGCAGATCCACGCGATCTTCGCCGAGTTCACGCCCGTAATCCAGCCGCTGTCGCTGGACGAGGCGTACCTCGACGTGACCGCTAATCCGCGCAACCTGCCGACCGCATGGGCGACCGCCAAGGCGATCCGCGCGCGTATTCTGGAGGAAACCGGCCTCACCGCCTCCGCCGGCATCTCGTACAACAAGTTCCTTGCCAAGCTCGCCTCGGACCACCGCAAGCCAAACGGCCAGTTCGCGGTGACGCCGGACATGGGCGCGGCGTGGGTCGAAACGCTGCCGGTGTCACGCTTCCACGGCGTCGGCCCGGTCACCGCGCGGAAAATGGCATCGCTCGGCATCGAGACGGGGGCGGACCTGCGCGCCAAGTCGCACGCCTTCCTGAGCCGCCATTTCGGGAGCTCGGCGGACTGGTATCACGCGATCGCGCGCGGCGTGGACCACCGCCCGGTCAACCCCGACCGGGTGCGTAAATCCTCCGGCTCGGAAACCACCTTTCGCAGCGACCGCACCGAACCTGCCGAGGTCGAGGCGGGCGTGCTGGAGATGGCGGACGACGTTTGGGAATGGTGCGAGGCCGCTCAGGCGTTCGGCCGCACCGTGACGGTGAAGGTGAAATATAACGACTTCCAGCAGATCACCCGCAGCCGCAGCGCCACCCGCCCGGTGCGCAGCCGCGACGATCTCCATGCCGCCGCGCTTGCGCTGGTGCGATCGGTGTTGCCGACCGACAAGGGTATCCGGCTGGTCGGCGTGACGGTCTCGAATTTCGAGGCAGCTGAGGACAATACGCTGCCGCTGTTCGACGCCGTCAGTGACTAGGCGTCGAACCCGGTGAACGCCGCCCGCTGACCGAGCGCGCCGAAACCATGCAGCCGGCAGAACGGATGCGCCGATTGCGTGCAGCAATCCGACCTAGTCGCTCAGTCTTTATCAGGGCACCGACACTGGCGCGGGGAACTGCCTCGGAAATTGCGCGAACAGCGCATCCGCCAGTTTTCCGGCGACCGCTTCGGGCGTACCTGCGCGGGTGCCGTCTACCTGCGCCGTCACCGCGCTGCCGCTCCAGACCGGATGATTGTCGCTGCGCACGAGAAACGTGACCTTGAGTTCGGTGACGATCAACCCGTGGAGCTGATCGTCTTTCTTCGGCAGACCCACTGCCAGCCCCGTACCCCAGTTCGACACTCCGAAGGCGGGGCGCGACTTGGTGCCGGACGTTACCGCGCCACGCATGGTGTGAGTGACGACGACCGTCGCGATGTACCGGCTGTGGCTGGGCTTCGGCAGCGGGGTAAAGCCTGCGCGCATGATCGCAGCTTGAACCGCATCGACAAACGCGGGCTCGCTCTGCGCGGGTGTGGCGGCGCCGGCAGGCTCGATCGTGAAGGTGCCCGGCGTGACGCCGTTCGCCTCCGATGCCGATGGCACGGCAAGCGCAGCAGTCGCTCCGGCAGAAATCAACAACAGAAACATCGACTTGCCTCGCGACTTTGAGAGCGGTGATGCGCCGTATCGGTCGCTACACCCGGATACAAGCGCCGTTCGGGATCGTCGCCCGACGATGCACCCCCCTCCTCAGGGATCAAGCGATCGCGCGCTGCTCCGGACCGCGACATGGACCAGCACAGCGGTCGAAAGCAGCACGGTCGACACCAGCCCCGCGATCGAGAGCAGCCCGCCGCTCGTCACTTTCACGGTTGCACTCAGCCCCGCGTGTCGACCAAGCGCCAGTGAGACGTTGGCACGGTGGTGGGCGGGTCTTCGGCCAAGCTTCATGTTCATGCCGGTGCAACGCCGCTGCGGCCCTCGGGTTCATCGCTGCCCGTCATAACCGCGTCTGCGCGCGCGCCGTAACGCCGGGCTAGCGTCGCGCAGACGAACAACTGCGCCTGATGGAACAGCATCAGCGGCAGGACGATCAGGCCAACCGCGTGGCCGGGGAACAGGATCGCCGCCATCGGGATTCCGCCCGCCATGCTCTTCTTGGAGCCGCAGAACACGATGGCGATCTCGTCCTGTGTCGAGAAGCCGAGGCGGCGGCTGACGACGGTGGTCGCGGCCAGTACGAACGCGAGGATGGCAAGATCGACAGCCAGCACCGCAACGATGCTCGCCGGTGAAAGCTGATACCAGATGCCAGCGACCATGCCCGCGCTGAATGCGGCGTACACCACCACCAGCACCGATCCGCGGTCTACCACCATCGTCAGCAGCGGGTGACGCATCAGCCACGCACCGATCAACGGGCGCAGCGCCTGCCCGACAACGAAAGGCAGCAGGATCTGCATGGCGATATCCTCCAGCGCGCCAAGCGAGAAGCCACCGCTTGCCACCGGCAACAGCTGCGACACGAGGATCGGCGTGATGATGACGCCGAGCATGTTGGAAAGCGACGCGGCGCATAGCGCACCGGCCACGTTACCGCGTGCGATCGACGTGAACGCGATCGAGGACTGTACGGTGGAGGGCAGCAGACACAGGAACAGCAGCCCCGCGCGCACCTCGCTCGACAACACGCCGCGGAGTGCGAATGTAACGGCGAGGCCGACAAGCGGGAATAGCAGATAGGTGCTGGCAAAAATCAGCGCCTGCAACCGCCAGTGCGACAGCCCGCCCCAGATCGCCTCGGGCTTCAGTCGCGCGCCGTAGAACAGGAACAGCGCCGCCACCGCGACGTTCACGCCGCGATCGACCCAGATCGCCGCATCGCCGCGCGCGGGCAGCACGGCGGCAAGTACGACGGTGGCGATCAGCAACAACAGGTACCGGTCAACCCGGCGGATCATGGCGAACATGGCAGACGTCCTTCCCCTCGGCCCGCGCCGCGTTCGGTCGCGGCGGACAGGCGAAGTGTCGACGCGCATGTACGGTCCGCGCCGAGGGCATACAATGCGATAGCCGCGCCAGCGATCATCACATATCGTGAGGCCATGATTTTGTAGCTCCAACCTAGCTGCGGTTGGGCGGCCCCTAGAAACGCTCGCTTGCCGAAATCCGTCGCGGACCGACTTAGGCTTACTCTATCCTCTTCGCGCAATCGGAACCCCGTGTGACCACCCTCACCCATTTGCAACGGCTTGAATCGGAAGCCATCCACATCCTGCGCGAAGTCGTCGCCGAGGCGGAGAAGCCGGTGATGCTGTACAGCGTCGGCAAGGATTCGGCGGTGATGCTGCACCTTGCGAAGAAGGCGTTCTACCCCGCGCCACCGCCGTTCCCGCTGCTTCATGTCGACACCACCTGGAAGTTCCAGGAGATGTACCGCCTACGCGACCGTGCCGCCGCCGAAGCGGGAATGGAGCTGCTAGTGTATCAGAATCCCGAGGCCAAGGCGCGGGGCATCAACCCCTTCGATCACGGCCCGCTCCACACCGACATGTGGAAGACCGAAGGGTTGAAGCAGGCGCTCGACCTGTACGGCTTCGACGCGGCATTCGGCGGCGCGCGACGTGACGAGGAGAAGAGTCGCGCCAAGGAACGGATCATCTCGTTCCGCACCGCCTCGCACCGCTGGGACCCGAAGGCGCAGCGCCCCGAACTGTGGCACCTCTACAACGTCCGCAAGGCCAAGGGCGAGAGCATGCGGGTGTTCCCGATCTCGAACTGGACCGAGCTCGACATCTGGCAGTACATCCACCTCGAAGGCATCGAGATCGTGCCGCTGTACTTCTCCGCGCCGCGCCCGACGGTGGAGCGGGACGGCATGCTGCTGATGGTGGACGATGACCGCTTCCGCCTTGCGCCGGGTGAGGAGCCGGTGACGCGCTCGATCCGGTTCCGCACGCTCGGCTGCTATCCGCTCACCGGCGCGGTGGAGAGCGAAGCGACGACGCTGCCGCAGGTGATCCAGGAGATGCTGCTCACCACCACCAGCGAACGCCAGGGCCGCGCGATCGACAAGGACGGTGGCGACGCCAGCATGGAGAAGAAGAAGCAGGAGGGGTATTTCTGATGACACCCGCCGAAACGATCTACCGGACCGATGATCTCATCGCCGCCGACATCGATGCGTATCTCGACGTGCATCAGCACAAGACGATGCTGCGGTTCATCACCTGCGGCTCGGTCGATGACGGCAAATCCACGCTGATCGGGCGGTTGCTGTACGACGCCAAGATGATCTTCGAGGACCAGCTCGCCACGCTGGAGGCGGACAGCAAGCGTGTCGGCACGCAGGGTGGCGAGATCGACTTCGCGCTGCTGGTCGATGGCCTCGCTGCCGAGCGCGAGCAGGGCATCACCATCGACGTGGCCTATCGCTTCTTCGCGACCGAAAAGCGCAAGTTCATCGTCGCGGATACGCCCGGGCACGAACAGTATACGCGTAACATGGTGACCGGCGCCTCCACCGCCGACCTCGCCGTGATCCTGATCGACGCGCGCAAGGGCGTGCTGACCCAGACGCGGCGGCATTCGTACCTCGCCCACCTGATCGGCATCCGCAACATCGTGCTGGCGGTGAACAAGATGGATCTGGTCGGCTACGACCAGGCGACGTTCGACGCGATCGTCGCGGAATACACCGCCTTCGCCAAGTCGATTGGCATCGATGCGTTCGTCGCGATGCCGATCTCGGGCTTCAAGGGCGACAACATCACAGCCGCCAGCGCTAACACGCCGTGGTACACCGGGCCGTCGTTGATGGAGCATCTCGAAACCGTTGCGGTCGATGCGACGGTCGATGCCGTCAAGCCGTTCCGCATGCTGGTGCAATGGGTCAACCGCCCCAACCTCGATTTCCGCGGGTTCGCCGGGCTGATCGCGAGCGGGCGGGTGCGGCCCGGGGATGCGATCCGCGTGTTGCCCTCCGGCAAGACCTCAACCGTCAAGCGCATCGTCACCGCCGACGGCGATCTCGACGAAGCGGTGGCGGGCCAGTCGGTGACGCTGACGCTTGCCGACGAGGTGGATTGCTCGCGCGGCGACGTGATCGCCGCCGCCGATGCGCCGCCGCAGGTTGCCGACCAGTTCGAGGCGACGATCGTATGGATGGACGAGGCGCCGCTGCTGCCCGGCCGTGCCTATTGGCTCAAGATCGGCAGCCAGACCGTCTCCGCGACGGTGCAGCAGCCGAAATACCAGGTCAACGTCAACACCATGGAGCAACTCGCCGCCAAGACGCTCGAGTTGAACGCGATCGGCGTCGCCAATCTCACCACCGACCGACCGATCCCGTTCGAGCCGTACGCGGCCAATCGCGATTTGGGCGGCTTCATCCTGATCGACAAGATGACCAACGCGACCGTCGCGGGCGGGATGATCCACTTCAGCCTGCGCCGCGCCGACAACATCCACTGGCAGGCGGTCGACGTCAGCCGCGCCGCGCATGCCAAGCAGAAGTGGCAGCAGCCCCGCCTCGTCTGGCTGACCGGCCTGTCGGGATCGGGCAAATCAACCATCGCCAATATCGTCGAGAAGAAGCTGTACGCGTTCGGCAAGCACAGTTTCCTGCTCGACGGCGACAATGTGCGGCATGGCCTCAACAAGGATCTCGGCTTCACCGATGCCGACCGGGTAGAGAATATCCGCCGCGTGGGCGAGGTCGCCAAGCTGATGACCGATGCCGGGCTGATCGTCATCACCGCGTTCATTTCGCCATTCCGCTCCGAACGCGACATGGTGCGCGCGATGCTGCCGGCGGGCGAGTTCATAGAGGTACATATCGACACCCCGCTCGCCGAAGCCGAGGCGCGCGACGTCAAGGGCCTGTACAAGAAGGCGCGCGCCGGTGAATTGCGCAACTTCACCGGCATCGACAGCCCGTACGAGCCACCCGAACACCCCGAGATCCGCATCGACACCACCAGCATGAGCGCAGAAGCTGCCGCCGACCTGATCGTCGAACAGATCGTCGGCATCTGGAGCCATGACCTGTGAACGACGCCGAACTCGCCGCGCACCTCGCCGAGACCGCCGGGCGTATCCTGCTCGAAGTGCGCGCGAGCGGCGTACTGACCGGCAAGGCGCTTGGCGTGGCGGGCGATCATACCGCCAACCAGTTCCTCGTCCACGCGATCCGCAGCGCGCGGCCCGATGACGCGCTGCTCTCCGAGGAAATGCAGTGCGACGGCACCCGCATCGGCCAGTCGCGCGTGTGGATCATCGATCCGGTCGACGGCACGCGCGAATATGGCGAGGCACGCGCCGACTGGGCGGTGCACGTCGCGCTGGCGATCGACGGCGTGGCGAGCGTCGGCGCGGTGGCGCTGCCCGGGCTCGGCGTGGTGTTGCGCAGCGACCGCCCCGCGCCGGTGCCGCCCGCCCCGCCAGTATTGCGGATGGTGGTCAGCCGCAGTCGTCCCGCGCCGGAAGCGGTGATGGTGGCGGAACGGCTCGGTGCGGAGCTGGTGCCGATGGGCTCGGCTGGCGCCAAGGCGATGGCGGTGGTGCGTGGGCAAGCCGACATCTACCTCCATTCCGGCGGCCAGTATGAATGGGACAATGCCGCACCGGCGGCGGTGGCGGCGGCGCACGGCCTGCACTGCTCGCGCATCGACGGCAGCCCGCTCGTCTACAATCAGGCGGACGTGTACCTGCCCGACCTGCTGATCGCGCGGCCCGACCATGCCGCCACGGTGCTGGCGCTGCTGCGCGGCTGAGCTTGCCAAGCGGGGCGGCCGGGGCCAATCGGGCGGAATGACCCAGCCGATCCGCCCGCGCCGCTCGATGCTCTACGTCCCCGGCGACAAACCGCGTGCGCTGGAGAAGGCCAAGACGCTGGCGTGCGACGCGATCATCTTCGATCTGGAGGACGCGGTCGGGCCGGAGAACAAGTCGCGCGCGCGCGCGGCGATCGCCGAGGCGGTGCGCGCCGGCGGCTACGCCACCCGTGAACTGATCCTGCGGGTAAGCGCGCCCGACAATGCCGACGATCTCGTACTGGCGGCGGCGCTGCCGATCCACGGCGTGCTGTTGCCCAAGGTCGAGGCGCCCGCCACCGTCACGACCGTCGCGCGTACCTGCCCGCATCCCATCTGGTGCATGATCGAGACGCCACTCGGCGTTCTGCGCGCAGGCGAAATCGCCGCCGCGTCCGATCGGCTCGCCGGGTTCGTCGCTGGAACCAACGACCTCACCAAGGATCTGCGTGCACGCCACACCCCGGATCGCGCGCCGCTGCTCACCGCGCTGTCGCTGATGGTGCTGGCGGCGCGGGCTTACCGTCTGGCGGTGATCGACGGCGTGCATCTCGATCTCGACGATCTCGCCGGGTTCGAGGCGGCGTGCCGGCAGGGCGTGGAGCTCGGCTTCGACGGCAAGTCGCTCGTCCACCCCAATTCGATCGACATCGCCAACCGTATCTTCGGCCCCGCGCCAGACGAGATCGCGCAGGCCCGCCGCATCGTCGCCGGCTGGGCGGAGGCGCGTGCGCAGGGCTTGGGCGTGACACGGATCGACGGCGCGATGGTGGAGCAGCTCCATTTCGACGCCGCCGAACGGCTGCTCGCGCTGGCCGACGTGATCGCGCGGACATGACCAACATCGCCGACCTGCTCCACGCCGCCGCCGCTGCGGCGGGCGATCGCGCCGCGCTGGTCTGCGACGGCGAACGCTGGAGCTACGCCGAACTGTGGGCGGCGGCAGGTGGTGCGGCGACGCTGTTCCGCGACAGTGGCGCGCAATACGTCGCGCTGCTCGACGGCAACGGCGCGGCGGGCGTGATCGCGCTGTTCGGCGCGGCGATCGCCGGATTGCCGTACGCACCGCTTAACTACCGCCGCAGCGACGCTGATCTGCGCGCGCTGCTCGCCCGCATCGCGCCGGCGTACCTGATCGTCGGCGACGGCCACACCGCCCCGCCGGGCGCGACCGTAATCGATAGCACCACCTTCGTGGCCGCCGCGCGGCAAGCCACCCCGTTGCACACCCACACCGGCGACGGCGTGGCGGTGCAGATCTTCACCAGCGGTACCACCGGCGCGCCCAAGGCGGCATTGCTCCACCACGCGCATCTGCTCGCCTATGTCGCCGCCACTGCTGCGCCGCTGCCGGCGACCGCGCACGAAGGCTCGCTGGTCAGCGTGCCGCCCTATCACGTCGCCAACATCGTCGCGCTACTTACCGCGATCAACGCGCGGCGGCGGCTGATCCTGCTCCCCGCCTTCGACACCGAGGCGTGGCTGGCCCTCGCCGTGGCCGAAGCGCCGACCTACGCCTTCCTCGTGCCGACCATGCTTGCGCGTATCCTCGACCGGATCGATGATACCGCACCACTCGCCTCGCTCACCGCGATCTCGTACGGCGCGGGGCGGATGCCGGCGGAGTTGCTCGACCGTACGCTCACCCGTTTCCCGCTCGCACGCTTCACCAACGCCTATGGCCTGACCGAAACCAGCGCGACGATCTGCTCGCTCTCCCCCGAAGACCACCGCACCGCCCATGCCGCAACCGATCCGGCGATCCGCGCACGCCTGCGATCGGCTGGGCGACCGCTGCCCGGCATCGACATCGCCATCCGCGACGCCGCCGGCGCTCCCCTGCCCGCCGGCCAGCGCGGCGAAGTCTACGCACGCGGCGCGCAGGTATCGGGCCTGTACCACGATCGAGATGCACGCGATGCGGACGGCTGGTTCGCCACGCGCGATCTCGGCTGGCGCGACGGCGATGGATACCTGTTCCTCGAAGGCCGCGCCGACGACGTGATCGTGCGTGGCGGCGAGAACATCTCACCGGGCGAGATAGAGGACGCCTTGCTCGCCCATCCCGCCATCGCCGACGCCTGCGCGGTCGGCCTGCCGTCGCCCGAATGGGGCGAGACGATCGGCGTGGCGCTGGTGCTGCACCCCGGCCACGCCGCCCCAGCCGACGATGCGATCCGCGCGCATGTCCGCACGCGGCTGCGCTCCTCTCGCGTGCCGGAACGGATCGCGGTGCTCGATACCCTGCCCTATAACGATCTCGGCAAGCTGCTGCGGCGAGAAGTGCGCGCGTCCCCTCTACTCAGGAGCCACGAGACCCTGTAAGCGGCGCGCATCATGACCGAATACAGCTCCGATCTGCTCCGCCTGCTGTCCGCGCGCGGCTACATCCACCAGGTAACCGACGCGCACGGCCTCGACGCGCTCGCCGCCAAGCAGATCGTGCCCGGCTATATCGGCTTCGATCCCACTGCGCCGTCGCTCCACGTCGGCAGCCTCGTCCAGATCATGATGCTGCGCCGCCTTCAACAGGCCGGGCACAAGCCCGTCGTGCTGATGGGCGGCGGCACGGGCAAGATCGGCGATCCCTCGTTCAAGGATGAGGCGCGCAAGCTGCTCACCGACGATACGATCACCAGCAACGTCGCCTCGATCAAACGCGTGTTCGAACGGTTCCTCACCTTCGGCGACGGGCCTTCGGATGCGGTGATGGTCGATAACGCCGACTGGCTCGACAAGCTCGAATATATCCCGTTCCTGCGCGAGATCGGCCAGCATTTCTCGATCAACCGGATGCTCAGTTTCGATTCGGTCAAGCTGCGGCTCGACCGCGAACAGTCGTTGAGCTTTCTCGAATTCAACTATATGATTTTGCAAGGTTATGACTTCCTCGAACTGTCGCGCCGTTCGGGTGTGCGGTTGCAGATGGGCGGATCGGACCAGTGGGGTAATATCGTCAACGGTATCGAACTCACCCGCCGCGTCGCCGGCGAGACGGTGTACGGCCTGACCACCCCGCTCATCACAACGGCGGACGGCGCCAAGATGGGCAAGACCATGTCGGGCGCGGTGTGGCTCAACGCGGATGCACTGCCCGCGTATGATTACTGGCAGTTCTGGCGCAACACGCAGGACGCCGATGTCGGCCGGTTTCTGCGGCTGTTCACCGACCTGCCGCTCGACGAGATCGCCCGGCTGGAGGCACTGCAGGGCGCGGAGATCAACGACGCCAAGAAGATCCTCGCCGACGCCGCCACCGCGCTGTGCCGTGGCGAAGCCGCCGCCGCCGAGGCTCGCGAAACCGCGCGCCGCACCTTTGAGGAAGGCGCGGCTGGCGACGCGCTGCCGACGTTTACGGTCGAAGGCGGCAGCATCGCCATTCTCGATGCGCTCGTCGCCCTCGGTCTGGTCGCATCGAAGGGTGAGGCCAAGCGGCTCATCAAGGGCGGCGGCGCACGCGTCGGCGACGACAAGGTGAGCGACGAGGCGCTGATCGTGACGGTCGGCGCCGCGCCGGTGCGGATCGCTGCCGGCAAGAAGCACCACGGGTTGCTCGTCGCCTCCACGCCATCGGCGTGAAGCACGGTTGAACAGCTTCCTTTTTCCGCGAGCTTCAGTATCGCCGTCTAGCGTCGATCCGGATCAGGAGACGAGGCGGCGATGATGGGGCAAGCAGCACGGGCTGGCTAGCAAGCACGCAGGCAGCAGCGCGACGCGCTGAAACATCACGCACACGCGCGAGCGCAGACTGTGGCTGCTGGTCGTGGCGCGCTGCGACCACGCGGTCGGCGTGGATGAGCGGCTGCGGGTGATGCTGCCGATCATCGGAGAAAGGTACGGCGTGGTGCGCGGGGCGCTCGGTGAACGGATCGGCTGCGAACGCGATGCACCGAGCGGCGCACTAGGCTATTACCAGATGCTGCGAAAGGTGGGCCACTGCGGACTGACGCGTCAGGCGCGCGCCTCGGGGTAGTCAATGGCGATCACTTCATACTCTCGCTCGCCCGCCGGCAACGTCACGCGGCGCAGATCGCCCACCGTGCTCCCCCGCAAGGCGCGCGCGAGCGGTGCGTTCCAGCCGATCTTGCCGGCGCCGGCATCGGTCTCATCGTCGCCGACCAGCGTCAGGTCGCGCTCGTTATCATCTTCATCGGCAATGGTGACGGTCGCGCCGAACCACACTCGGCTGCGATCGCCCTGTGCCGAGGGGTCGACGATCTTCGCCGCCTTCATCCGCCGCGCGAGGAAGCCCAGCCGGCGGTCGATCTCGCGCAGTCGTTTGCGGCCGTAAATGTAATCGCCGTTCTCAGACCGGTCGCCGTTGCCCGCCGCCCAGGAGATCACGTCAACCAGCTTGGGCCGCTCGTCCCCTAACAGCGCGTCATACTCGGCGCGCAGCACCGCGTACCCTGCGGGCGTGATGTAATTGGGGCGGTCGTTCATCGCGCGTGCGGAGGCTCAGCCCGGCCGGCCCTTGCCAAGATACCAGCTGATCCGGTTTGCGCCGGTCGAGCGCGCGTGTTGCGGGTTCATCAGATCGTACACCACCGCGTTTTCCAGCACGCGCTGAACGTAGTTCTTGGTCTCGTAGATCGGGATCGCCTCGATCCAGTCGACGATGTCGACGCTGCCGGTGCGTGGGTCGCCGTTGGCGCGCAACCACTTGTTCACGTTGCCCGGTCCGGCATTGTACGCGGCGACCGCCAACGGGTAGCTGCCATACAGATTGAAGATGCGCGCAAAATAGCTCGACCCCACCATGATGTTGTAATCGGTGTCGGTGATCAGGCTGCCGGCATTGTAGCCGAGGCCGAGCTTCGTCGCGGTTTCGCGCGCGGTGCCCGGCATCAGCTGCATCAGCCCGCGCGCGCCGGCATGGCTGATCGCGGCGCGGTCGAACTGACTTTCCTGCCGCGCGATGGCATGGATCATCACCCAGTTGTCGTTGGCGCTGGCCGGCACGCGCACGGTCGGGAAACCGACTGTCGAATAATCGCTGAGACCGTTCTGAAGCGCGCTGCGCCCGACCATCACGCCGAGATCGGGGCGACCCAGCATGCGCGACAGTTCGGTGGCGAGTACGTGATCGCTGTCGCTCTTCGCGTCGATCGCGATCTGGCGGACGAACGCGCTTTGATCCTCCCAATCGCCGGCGGTGCCGAGATATTGCGCGGCGCGCACCACTTCGCGGCCGTAGAAAGCATCGCGCGCGCTCGCATCGACCGGACGCATCACCGGTGCACCGGGTGCGGTCAGCGCGCGGCCCAGCCGCTCGGTGGCAAGCTGCCCGTAAAACAGATCAGGGAAGCCCGCAGCCTGCGTGTAATAGCTTGTCGCGACATCGCGCTGCCCCGCCGCCTCCGCAGCGCGACCCGCCCAGTACAAACCCTTGGACTGCGTGGTCGGCGTCTTCGAGGCGTGGGCATACCGGGCGAACAGCGCCACTGCATCCGCCGGGCGGCCAAGCTGCTTCAGCGCGGTGTAGCCGGCCAGCCAGACGAGACTGGTATAATCGTCCCGCTCGCCATACGGCTGCGCGCTGACGTCGGTGCCGAGCGGGTAGGCGTCATCCACCTGCCGCGCGATGTCGTAGGCGGTGGCATATTGCGCGTCCGCCGCCGCGCCCTTGGCGTTGGCGAGCAGTACTTCGTACCACTCCTCGACATTGCCCGGTCGTGTCGCCAGCGCCGGGCGCCGCGCGAGCAATTCGCGCGCGCCGAAGCCGCCGTTGTTGCGCAACCACGTCGCGCGATCCGCCAGCCAGCCCGGATCGGCCGCGCCATAGGCCTGCGTCGCGATCGCCTGGGACGGCGCATCGGCCGCGTTGGTACGAAACGCGAGCCGCGCCGTGAACACCGGGCGACGCGCATAGCTGGTCAGCGCAAGCTGGCGCTGCGCCGCCGACGTCGCGCCCTGCCACAAGAGCGCATCCATACGCGCATCGTGATCCGCCGGCGTCAGCGCACCCGAGAAGCCGGAAATGATCGCCGTCTCGTCGTTTACGGACAAGTTGCCCGACACCCAGGCATTGCGCGCCGCAACGTTGGCCTCGTCACGGTAGCCGGCAGCGGCAAGGCTCTGCGCGAACCGCACCTTGCCGGCAGCGGTCAGCGGCGGAAAGCGGCGGAAGAACGCCACCGTGGTGCTTGGCGAAACCGGCGTCGTGCCGTCAAGCGTGCGTTCGGCAGCGCGGCGCAGCGCCATCTCGGCGGGCCAGCCAGGATGTGCGATGAGGAAATTGGCGTAGGTTTCAAACGGATAACCGCTGGTCTGCTGGAGCGACTTCCACTGCGCGATCGCCGCTGATAACGCCGCGCTCTGGGCCGGATATTGCTGCTGCGTCAGCGCCTGTGTGGCGCGACCCCAGCCGAGCTGCTCCTGCGCACTCCCGGCAACCGCCAGCGCGCCGGATGCACCGGCGGCCAGCAAAGCGATTTTAACGACACTTGGAACCATTCGCGACTTATAAGCGAAACACGCTAACCTGTCTCGTCTCAAACGCGAAAACTGCGGTGGGCGGTTGAGCCGGGCACAGCCGCCGCCAGATGCGATCAGCCGTACACCGTGTCGCCCAACCACCCCGCTATGGCGCCGCGACGATCGCGGGGCTGACGGCCGAGATGGCAACGCTCCGACCATCAGCCCCGCGACTATCAGCGGGTCAGCTTCTTGTACGCCAGCCGGGTCGGGCGATCGGCGGCATCGCCAAGGCGACGGCGCTTGTCTTCCTCGTAGCTTTCGAAATTGCCCTCGAACCATTCGACATGGCTGTTGCCCTCGAACGCGAGGATGTGCGTGGCGAGGCGATCGAGGAAGAAACGATCGTGGCTGATCACCACCGCGCAACCCGCGAAACTCTCCAATGCCTCTTCCAGCGCGCGCAAGGTTTCGACGTCGAGATCGTTGGTCGGCTCGTCGAGCAGCAGGACGTTGCCGCCCTCCTTCAACATCTTCGCCATGTGGACGCGATTGCGCTCACCACCGGAAAGCTGGCCGACCTTCTTTTGCTGGTCCTGACCCTTGAAGTTGAACGCGCCGACATACGCGCGCGTGCCAAGCTCCTGCTTGCCGAAGCGGAACACGTCGAGTTCGTCGGAAATTTCCTGCCAGACGTTCTTGTTGGGGTCGAGATCGTCGCGCGACTGGTCGACATAGCCGAGCCGCACCGTCGAGCCGACTTCCAGCGTCCCCTCGTCGGGCTGTTCCTGCCCGGTGATGAGCTTGAACAGCGTCGATTTGCCCGCGCCGTTCGGCCCGATCACGCCGACGATGCCGCCGGGCGGCAGCGTGAATTCGAGGTTTTCGAACAACAGCTTGTCGCCGTACGACTTGGTCAGGCCCTTCGCCTCGATCACCTTGCCGCCAAGCCGCTCGGGGATCTGGATGAGGATCTGCGCCTTGCCGATCGAACGGTTTTCCTGCGCCGCCATCAGCTCGTCGAACGCGCGGATACGCGCCTTGGACTTGGTCTGGCGTGCCTTCGGGGTCTGACGCATCCAGGCCAGCTCGTCGGCGATCGCCTTCTGCTTGCCCTGCTCTTCGCGCTCTTCCTGCGAAAGCCGCTGCGACTTCTTCTCGAGATAGCCCGAATAGTTGCTCTCGTAGGTGTAATAGCGCCCGCGATCGAGCTCGAGCACCCAGTTCACCACGTTATCAAGGAAGTAGCGATCATGGGTGACGAGGATGACGTTGCCGGTATATTCCTTGAGGAAGTTTTCCAGCCACTGCACGCTCTCGGCATCGAGGTGGTTGGTCGGCTCGTCGAGCAGCAGGATGTCAGGCTTCTCGAGCAGCAGCTTGCACAACGCCACGCGGCGCTTCTCACCGCCCGACAGGTTGGTGACCGGGCTGTCGCCAGGCGGGCAGCGCAAAGCCTCCATCGCCTGTTCGAGCTGGCTGTCGAGGCTCCAACCGTCGGCGGCGTCGATCTTGGCCTGAAGGTCGCCCATTTCCTCCATCAGCGCGTCGAAATCGGTATCGTCCTTGGGATCGCCCATCTCCGCCGAGATCGCGTTGAAGCGCGCCAGCATGTCGGCAATCGGGCCAGCGCCGTCGCGTACGTTGCCGATCACGTCCTTGGTGGGATCGAGTTGCGGCTCCTGCGGCAGGTAGCCGACCTTGATGCCGTCCGCCGCCCAGGCTTCGCCGGTGTAATCCTGGTCGATGCCGCCCATGATCTTCATCAGCGTCGACTTGCCCGAGCCGTTGGGGCCGATGATCGCGATCTTGGCGTCGGGCAGGAACTGGAGATGGATGTTGTTGAGTACGGGCTTGGGCGCGCCCGGGAAGGTCTTGGTCAGGCCCTTCATCACATAGGAATATTGGACGGCCATGCGGGGTCGTGCTCCAGGACTGCGGATTGGTGGAATTACCAGTGCATTTAAGAGGATCGCGACCAATTGGCAACGTGATCGCGGGAACGTGGTCGCCGCCTCCATATCGCCATTGCGGAACTCTGCGACCTTCCCCTACTCAACCCCGTCCGTCGGCAGTTCGTGACGGCGCGTTCACCCGTCAAACCGCCACTTCGGAAGACCTCATGAACCCTTCGCGCCTCGCCCTGCTGTCCTGCGCCCTCACCCTCCCTACCCTGCTCGGCTCGGCCGCAATCGCGCAGCGCGTGATGCCCGCCGCCGTTGCGCCCGACGCGAAGGTGGCGGCGCTGCGCGACGCGGCGCTGAACGACGACGTCGCGTGGGATATCGTCGAGGGCATCACCACCGAGATCGGCCCCCGTCCGGACGGGTCCGACGCAGAGGTGCGCGCGCGGACTTGGGCCGTGGCGAAGCTGAAAAGCCTTGGCTTCAGGAACGTGCGGATCGAACCCTATGATCTCCACAACGTGTGGGAGCGCGGCGCGGAGACGGCGGAGGTGGTGGCGCCCTACCCCCAGAAACTGCGCCTTACCGCGCTCGGAAATTCCGGTGCGACGCCGGCGGCGGGGTTGACCGCGCCGGTGGTGTATTTCGAGACGATCAACGATCTCATGCTCGCGCCAGCGGGCAGCCTTGCCGGCAAGATCGCCTTCGTGTCCAACGCGATGCAGCCGACGCAGGACGGCTCGGGCTATGGTACCAACGGACTTGCGCGCTTTCTCGGGCCGAACCTTGCCGCCAAGAAGGGTGCGGTCGCGCTGGTGATCCGCTCGATCGGCACCGATCACGGACGCGGGCCGCACACCGGCACGACCAATTTCGAAGCCGGCGTCGCGCCGATCCCCGCCGCCGCGCTGTCGGTGGCGGATGCCGAAAACCTCGAGCGCATGCTCAAGCGCGACAAACCTGTCACGCTGCACCTTACACTGACTCCCCACTTCATCGGCACTCGCCCATCGGGCAATGTCGTAGCGGAGGTACAGGGCACCGATCCATCAGCAGGGATCATCACCATCGGCGGGCACCTCGACAGCTGGGATCTCGGCACCGGCGCTATCGACGATGGTGCGGGTTTCGCGATCACCACGGCGGCGGCCAAGCGGCTGATGGAAGCCGGCAAACACCGTCGCACGATCCGCGTCGTGTGGTTCGGCGATGAGGAAACCGGCGGGTTCGGCGGCATCGCCTATGCCAAGGCGCATGCCGGCGAACGCCACGCGCTCGCCGCCGAATCAGACTCGGGCGCAGACAATGTGTGGCGCTTCAACACCCATTTTCCGGATGCCGCGAAGCCGGTGGCGGATCGCCTCGCCGTCGCGCTCGCGCCGATCGGCGTGGTGCGCGGGCATGAAACGGTTCATGGCGGCACCGATGTCGAGCCGACGCTGGCACTCGGTGCGAGTGGCATTGATCTCAACCAGTCTGCGCTGCGCTATTTCGACTGGCACCATACGCCGGAGGACACGCTGGACCGGATCGATCCCGTACAATTGCGGCAGAATGTGGCTGCCTGGACGGCGATGCTCGCGGTCGTCGCCGACGCCCCGGAGCCTTTGCTGGACGTAAATCCGCAAAAATAAGCCGAACCGAGGCAAAAACCGGATTTACAACCGGTGACTGGATTTGCGAATGGAACGTCACGGATGGGCGCAAGTTCATCCACGTTCGCGACGGCACTCAGGCCGGCCGCGAAGAATACAGACTGCTTTGGGAGCAATCGCATGAAGAAAATCGCCCTTGTTCTCGTCGCCGCCGGCCTGATGTCGCTCGCCGCCTGCAACAAGAACCCCGAGGCCGCCGCTATCGAGAACAACGCCGACATGGTCGCGGACAACATCGATTCGGCTGCCGACAACATGGACGCCATGGCCGACAACACGTCGAACGCCACGGCATCGGACGTTCTGTCGAACGCCGCTGACAACGCGCATGACATGGCTGACAACGTCCGCGCGGACGGCGACGCCAAGGCTGACAACGTCACCAAGTGATGTTTTCCGCTGGCCGGTTTCGATCGGTCGCGGATTGATGAAGGGCGTCCCCTCGGGGGCGCCCTTTTTTACGGTTCGGCGCTGCCGTCCAGGAGAATTTGTACCATGAAGACCATGATCGCGTTCGATCTCGACGGGACGCTGGCCGAGAGCAAGCAGCCGATCGGCGACGAGATGTCCCTGTTGCTCAAGCACCTGCTCGACGTTGCACAGGTGGCGGTAATCTCGGGCGGCGATTGGCCGCAGTTCGAGAAACAGGTCGTCGGTCGCATGCAGGGCGACGCGAAGCTCGAACGCCTGTTCATCATGCCCACCACCGGCACCAAGCTGTTCCGTTACGACGGCACGACCTGGCAGACGATCTACAACGACGCCTTTACGTCCGAGGAGCGCGACCAGATTCTCGCCGCGCTCAACAAGGCGTGGGACGAGGCGGGCTTTGGCGGCGAGCAGACCTGGGGTGAGCGGATTGAGGATCGCGGCAGCCAGATCACCTTGTCCGCGCTTGGCCAGCAGGCCCCGCTCCATGCCAAGGAAGGCTGGGATCCCGATCAGGAGAAGCGCCGCAAGTTGCAGGGCATCCTGCGCGGCATGCTGCCCGAACATTCGATCAATATCGGTGGCGCCACTTCGGTCGACATCACCCGCAAGGGCATCGACAAGGCGTACGGCATGCGCCGCCTGTGCGAGCACGCCGGTATTGAGTTCGACAACATCCTGTTCATGGGTGACGCGATCTATCCGGGCGGCAACGACGATCCGGTCCGCGCGGCGGGTATCGATTCGATCAAGGTGCGGGACATGGCGGACACCGCCGTCGCGATCACGGCGGTGATCGCCTGCGTGAAAGCCTGAGCCACCGCGTCGCCCTGGCAACGCCGGGGCGACGCGATACCTAGCACTCGACCACCACGCGCTTCATCGGCGCGAGTTTTGCGAGAAGACGGTTCTTCACAAGCATATCGGCGACATACAGCCCCATGTTCTTGTGCGCGTCGTGCCGGTTGCCCAAGAAACGACCGTATCGTCGCGATCGGTGACCTGGTCACGCAGGAAGCCTGCCGCCAGGCTTGTGAACGGCCCGAACATGTCCGTGTCGCGGTCAACGTCTTGCCGCTCCGGTTCCGCAACCGCGCGTTCGCCAGCATCATCTTTCAGGCTTGTCGCAGCGGTCTCTCTCCCCTCCGCCGGCTTGAGGTCGTGATCAGCTTCGACAAGCCGTTCACCCGAGCTCCTCTCGAATTCACATCGGTGCCGTATACGGGTAGTCGATCCGCGGAAGGATCGCTCATGCCGCTCTACGCCTTTGAGGGCCACCAGCCCACGCTTGCCGAAAACGTCTGGGTCGCCCCCAGTGCGGACCTGATCGGCGCCGTCCATCTCGCACCGGACGTAAGCATCTGGTTTGGCGCAGTGATCCGCGCGGACAACACCGCCATCACCATCGGCGCACGCAGTAACGTGCAGGATGGTGCGATGCTTCATTCCGATCCGGGTGCGCCGCTCACGATCGGGGCGGATTGCACGATCGGGCACCGTGCGATCCTGCACGGCTGCACGATTGGGCCCGACGTGCTGGTCGGGATGGGTGCGGTGATCCTTAATGGGGCGACGATCGGCCCGGGATCGCTGGTCGGCGCGGGCGCGCTCGTCACTGAAGGCAAGAGCTTTCCGAGCGGCAGCCTGATCATCGGCAGCCCGGCCCGTGCCATACGCGAACTCAGCCCGGCCGAGACGGAGAAGCTGGTCGCTTCCGCGGAAGGTTATGTCGACAAGGCTCGACGTTTTGCACGCAGCCTCACTCGTCTGAACTGATTTCTTCCGGAGAGATTTTTCTTCTCAACACTAGACAGACGAAGACTGTTGTGGTGTGTTCCGACTCGAGGGAACAGGGGAGAGGTTCCTGTCCGGTCGCAATCGCCCGCGCACGTAACGCAGGGGTCGCGGTCGCCATCTCGTACGGCCGCCACGTGGGCGTGATGCGGCCCGATGTCTTGATACCGACAGGGGAGCATAGTGATGACGATCGACCTACTCGACCGCGAAGCACGCGAGGAACTTCAGGATCGCGGATACTCACGCCGCCAGCTCGGCCGCATCGCCATGCTGCTCGGCGCCGGCGCCGCAGTAACGCAATTGTCGAGCGGCGCGCGCGCGCAGCAATCCGCCAAGGCGCTTGTCGGTGCAGTGCGGATCGGCTCCAACGAATGCTGGACCGGACCGTTCACGGAAGGTGTACAGGCCTCCGGCGCGATGGCGGAGCGTGGCAACCGTTACGAGCCAGACAACGAACACGCCAAACTCGTCGCCGCCGTTGCGCAGGTCGAAGGCGTCACACCCGAATGCGTCCTCGCCTGGCCAGGATCGAGCGATCCGCTGAACCGTTCGGTCGTCACCTTCTGTTCGCCGCAAAAGGGGCTGGTGACGGCGAACCCGACGTACGAGCAGAGCTGGCGCACCGCCCAGTGGCTTCAGATCAAGCCGACACGCGTGCCGCTGACGCCTGACTACCGCCATGACGTGAAGGCGATGCTGGCCGCCGATCCCAACGCCGGCCTCTACTACATCTGCTCGCCCAACAATCCGACCGGCACGCTGACGCCGATCGCCGACATCGAGTGGCTGCTCGCCAATAAGCCGAAGGACTCGGTGGTGCTCGTCGACGAGGCGTACATTCACTTTGCCGGTACCCAGAGTGCCGCCAAGCTTGCCTGCACGCGCAACGACGTGATCGTGATGCGCACGTTTTCCAAACTGTTCGGCATGGCCGGGATGCGGCTCGGCCTCACCATCGCGCATCCCGATCTTTACAAGCGGATGATGCGCTATGACGGTGGCCAGGTCACCAACATGCTGCCGATGACCGCGGTGGCGTGTGGCACCGCCGTCCTGCCACTCGCCGACAAGATCGCCGCGCGGCGCGCCGAAATGATCGCGGTGCGAGAGGAGACACTCGCCCACGTCAAGAAACGCGGGTTGAAGTACATTCCTTCGCAGGCAAACATGTTCATGGTCGACTGGGGTGCCGGCAAGGATCCCAAGGCAATGCAGTCGGCGCTGATCGCGCAGGGCGTGCAGATCGGCCGTTCATGGGACGCTTACCCGACGATGAGCCGCGTCACGGTGGGCTCGGCGGAAGACATGGCCAAATTCCGCAGCGCCCTCGATACCGTTCTGAAAGCATAGCGAAGGAGCGCGGTCGGCGACGGCCGCGCTGCCCGTACAGATCCGGGTGCGGTGCCTCGCAGCATGAAGGCCCGCGTTCGCCGCTTCGTCGTGCGGACTGGCTTGGAGGTCCTGCGCGCGGATGCGAGACCCAGCGAACCAAAGCACTTTTGTCTATCCGTCATCCTCTATAGGGGCGGAACGTGCCTCCGCCCACCGTCACCGACTTGTTCCGCTTTCCGGTGAAGAGCCTGCGCGGCCAAGCCCTCGAATGCGCAAAGATCGGGCCGCGCGGGATCAGTGGCGATCGGCGCTGGATGCTGGTCGACGATAACGGCCGCTTCGTCACCCGACGTGAGGTGCCGGAGCTGGCGCTGTTCGACACTGTTTCGGACGGGCGTGCGTTGGTGATCCGGCACTTGGTCCACGGCTGCTGTCGCGTTCCTCAGCCTGATGACGACGCTCCTACGATCGAGGTTCGGATCTGGGGCGATACCGTGCGTGTAAGAACCACGGGAGACGCCAGCACGAGGTATTTGTCGCGCGCACTCGGACGGTCGGTGCGGCTGGTGTATCAGGGTGACGATGGCGTCCGCCCGATCGATCCCGGCTTTGCGGTGCCGGGCGATCAGATCGCGCTGTCGGACGGTTTCCCGTGCTGCTGGTTACAACCGCATCACTCGCCGCGCTCAACGCAGACCTGGCGGAGCCGGTGGCGATGGCGCGGTTCCGGCCCAACATCGTTATCGACGGTACGACTGCGTGGCGGGAGGATCACTGGCGGCGCATCCGCATCGGCAACGTAACCCTGCGCCTCCCTAAGCCATGCTCGCGCTGTATCGTCATCACGCAAGACCCGCTCAGCGGCGCGCGCGAAAATGGCAATGAACCATTATCGACGCTGATGCGCATCGGACGCATGGGCAAAGGTGGCGTGATGTTCGGCCAGAATGCCATAGCCGAGAACAGCGGCACGATCAGCGTTGGCGACCGGATCGATGTTTTAGAGGAAGGCGCCTCAAACCTGCGATAACGTGCCGGATCCTCGTGTAGCGGTCCGCGACCTCGACCTAGATTTCGGTGGAACCGTCGCTGCAAGCTCGGACGGTATAACGCGGGCACCGCGCGGGTCTCTGGAAGGCGGGTCAGTCCGTACGCGCTTTCATGGGCCACGCGTCAACTTGCACCCGGGATCACCAGACTAGCCGGGCAGCGGTTCCGACAATCGCGACGGCGATCGCCGGTGCACTTGCCAGCAACAATCGGCGGCGTGGCAGCGCATCGGCGACGACGGCAAAGGCGAGCCCGGCCGCAAGCATCGTCCAGAGATGATAGCGCAGATCCGACGCGACGCTCAGCAGGAGATAGCCGCCACCATATATCGCCGCCGACAACGCAAGCGGCATCGCCCCGGCCACGCGCCGTCCGGCCCACACCAGCCCAAGCGCGAGCGTGATCCAGCAGATCGGCCAACCGAGCGGCGTCCGGCATGTCTGCACCGCCAGCCAGTCGATCCAGCGTTGGGCCGGGTTCCGCGCGATGCGATAGCCCCAATCGTTCGGCGCGGACTGCGGCTGCACCGGACGTTCGACATCATGGCCGATGATGAAGCGCAGGTTGTTGTTGGCGTGCCGAAGGCGATGTTCGGCATAGGCGAGTGGATGCGCGGCGATCGCCTTCAGCCAGAACAGATAGGGGCTCTGGCGGTGCGCGGCGAAGGCGTCGCGAACGCCGGCAAAGCCGATCGGGCACGGCTCGGCCACCCACCAAGCGTAGCTGTCCCACCGCACCGGATCATAACAGCGGTGGTTGATCGCAACCGGGTCGGCCACCGCAAGCTGTGGAAACGCATCGACACCGCTTTGCTCGGTGATCCCGCCGAGGTCGAAAATGACCAGCGATAACGCGACGCCGCTCGGGCGCGCGCCGGTTGCTCGGTTGGCGAGCGGCATCGCCACCGCCAGCGCCAGCGCAGACACGACGATGCACGTAATCAGCCGCGTCGGCGTTCGCCGCCACGTACCCGGCAGCACCGCCACCAGCAGCGGCAGCGCGGCGAGCAGCGCGTTGAAACGCAGCGTCGCGGCAAACAACAGCAGCGCGATCGCAGCGCTGCGCAGCCCCCAGCGCCGCTCCTCACCGGCCCATGCCGTCAGGCCGGCGGCGGCGAGCAGCGCACCTGCCATCAGGCTGTCCTTGAGAACGGACCCAAGCGTCGCCAGCGCGAACGGCAACAGCGCGGGCAAGACGATCAGCACCGCGAGCCGCCGCCGACCTGCGCGCCACGCCGAGCCCGCGAGCAGCGCGAAACCCAACCAGTACAACCCGGTCTGAAGCAGCAGCATCGGCGCGGGGCCGGGCTGAAGCACGATCAGACGCCTCCACACCCACTCCATCGCGGGCGGATGCCAGTCATCGAATTGCCCACTCACCGCCTGACCGTATTGACGCACGGCATCCCAATACATGATGCCCGGCCAGTAGGCGGCAAGCTGAAGCGCGGCCACCAACAGCAGCACGGCGGCAAGCGTCACGCCACTGCGGCGGGGTCCGTCCGCCGTCATGCGGTGCGGCGTTTCGCGACGAGAGCACCGACCTCGCCTGCCTGCCACAGAACGATCGCCGGCACCCCGATCATCAAGTCGCGCGCGCGCTTGAGCAGCGACAATGCCAGTGCGGTGGTCGGCGGAAGACCGAATATCGGACCGATCAGCGCGTAGGCCGCCTCCTGGATGCCGATTGCACCGGGCACCGCGAAAGCGACGCTGCGCAAGGTGAAGATCAGCGCCTCGATCGCCAGCACCGCCCACAGCGGCAGGTGCGAGCCCATGAACCACAGCGCCACCCACGCACTTGCCGCGCTGGCAAGCCAGGCGGCGAGATTGAGCAGGAACGCGATCAGAATGCGACGGGGCTGGCGATACACCGCGTCAAGCTGCACCCGCACCGCGCCGACCGCCTCGGCAGAACCGGGAATCATGCGGGCCGCGATCGCACCGACCAGCCGCAACACCGGCCGCTGCCCGGCGACGAACACGATCATCAGCAGCGCCATCACACCCAGCCCGCCGATCGCAAGCGGCGCGATCCGCGCCGTTTCCGGCCCCGCCGTGAGCATCGCCAGCAAGGTTGCGACGCCGCCGATCGTAAACAGCAGTTGCGCGGCCATCTCCGTCGTCATGTCGGCGACCATCGACGCATAGACCACCGAATCCCGCACTCCGCGCGCGCCGAGCGTGCGTGCGCCGACGACCAGCCCGCCGAGTTGCGAGAACGGCAGCACGTCGGTCGCCGCCTCGCGCGCGGTGCGCGCCCAGATGAACAGCGGCAGCCGGCGCAGCGGCTCGCCCGGCGCACAGGCCAGCCACGCGCCCCCAAGGAGCAACAAAACGCCGAACGAGCACAGCAGAAACGCCGCCATGCCTACCCAGCCGATCGCCGTCATCGCGGCGAATACGTGCCGCGCGCCGACCGCATCGACCGTCCAGGCCGCGACGCCGATACCCGCCAGGGTCGCCGCCAGCAGCCCGGCGCGGGCAAAGCGGTTCATGCCGCCGCCGGGGTCTTCCGCATGAAGCGCAACACCAGCCGGATCATTCCGGGCACGAACTTGGGACGGATCAGCCGCGCGTCATAAGGTGCCAGCCGACGGTCGTTCTCGGACAAGCAGATCGCAGCCAGCTCGGGGAAGCTGACCTCCACGCCCAGGTCCTTAGAGCCGTTGAGCGTGAAGTTGTTCTCCTGCGCCTTGGTGCTGTCGCCCATGCCCTTGGCCATGTCGATCCGCTCCCAGAACAGGAACACCCACACCGCCCAGACCTTCAGTTCGAAATAGGGTCGCCGCCACCACGGCATGTTGCGCCGCCACCACGCCACCCAGTTGACGAAGAACAGGATGTGCCGCCCCTCCTCGCGCATCACCGGTTCAAACGTGTCGATCAGTTCGGGCGGGAAGAAGCCAGTGTCCTTGGCGATCTTGAACAACCCGAAGCCGAAGAAACTGTCGATACATTCCGAGAAACCCGAGCGCATGAAGGCCCATTCGGCATCCTTGGGCTTGATGTACGGCGGTTCGGGTTCGAGCACGATGCCGTAATGCTGGACCATGTCCGCAAGCACGATCTTGTGCCGCTTCTCCTCGAACGCGTCCATCTCGAGCGCGGTCTTCAATTCGTGATCGGTTACGAAATCGGCGAAGGTCTGCACGAACAGGCCGGTGCGGCCCTCCGTTTGCACCGCCATGTCCCAGATCGGCAGGGAGACAATCTTCTGGCGGGTTTCCTCCTCCAAGTCGGGCCAGTCGATCAGCGCGGGCGTGTACGGGTCGTGCGTGTCGAGCAGCGCGCGGCACAGCAGGATCTTGTGCGCCTCGCTGCCGAGCGGCACGCGCATGCCCGGAGGCGGGCCGGCGGCTTCGATTTTGCCGGGGATGTAATTCATCGAAGTTTGTTCCGTTTCACAGCTCGGCGAACCGCGCCAGTTTGATCCGGTCCCGCACGATGATCTCGCGCGCGACTGGATCGAGCAAAGCCGCCAATTCATCCTGATACTTATAGCCCGGTGCTGCCAGCGCATAATCGCCGGTGGCCGGGTGCAGATAGATCTCGCTGGTGCCCTCGGGTAGATGTTCGAGGATGCCACGCACGCGCGTACGCGTCATGGCGCCAGACCAGGCGAGGCCGAACACATGATCTGGCGCGGCCATGCCGGCGCGGCGCAGCTTGGCGCGGACGCTGCGCGCGAACGGGGCTGCGATGTCGACGCCTTTCACCGTCTCGACCTTGCGGATCACCGCGCGCGGCTCGGTCGGCGCGCGGCCCGCGCGCATGCCGAAGCGTTTACCCACCGCGATCACGGTGGAGGCGATCACCGGATGCATGTGCATATGCTTGTGCGAATCGACGTGATCGAGCGGCAGGCCGGTTGCATGGAACAAACCGAACTGCGCCTCGATCTCGGCGGTGAGTTGGCGTCGCACCGCCGGCCGCAGCAGAATCGCGATGCTGGTGCCGAGCGCTTCGATACGGAACTTGCCGTCCGCATCGACAAGATCGGGGATACGCTCGGGCGGTAGCGCCGGCGGCACCTCTGCAAGCGCGATGTGCAACCCCACGCCCAGCGTCGGCATCGTGCGCGCCCGCGCGACCGCGTCGGCGCACGCCTCGCCCGTCACCATCAGGCTGGTCGTGGTGAGGATGCCGTTACGATGCGCCTGCTCGACCGCTTCGTTGACCGGGATCGACACGCCGAAATCGTCGGCGTTGATGATGACCGTGCGCACGTTCGCGCCTCAGACCGGATCGAAGCCGTAGAATGCCGGGTCGGCGAGAACGACATCGGCTACGCGCGGCGCATTTGGTATGCCGATCCGCCGCAACAGCAACGTCATGGTCGCGCGGTCTTTCCCGCGCACCGCGCGTTCCCAATCCTCGAAAAGCCCGCGTGCCGCGAGCCGTTCGTTCACCGTCATTTCCGCAGCACTCATAGCGATACCAGACCCTTACGCGGCCTCTTTGCGACGGCGCAGGAAGTCGAAGAACTCGACACCTTCACGCAGGCGACGCTTCATCATATCCCAGTCGCGCAGCATTTCCCACACGATCGAGCCGATCTTGGACGGGCGGAAGTAGAACCGCTTGTAGAACTCCTCCACCTTCTCGAAGATCACCTTCGCATGCAGGTGCGGGTAGGACAATTGCGCGATCTGGTTGCCGTCGTCGGTCAACAGGCTGTTGCTGTTGTCGAACCACCCGTTCTCGGTCGCCTGCTTGTAGAGGAAGGTGCCGGGATAGGGCGCCGCCAGCGATACCTGGATGGTGTGCGGGT
Source organism: Sphingomonas sp. BAUL-RG-20F-R05-02 (assembly GCF_022662305.1). GTDB lineage: Bacteria > Pseudomonadota > Alphaproteobacteria > Sphingomonadales > Sphingomonadaceae > Sphingomonas. The sequence goes on along the minus strand of NZ_JAKNQH010000001.1, from coordinate 215,912 downwards.
TGATCTCCTTGGCGTAGTTGATCGTCTCCTCGATCGTTTCCTCCGTTTCGCCGGGCAGGCCGAGGATGAAGGTGCCGTGGATGACGATACCGAGTTCGTGGCAATCCTTGGTGAACTGCTTGGCGACGTCGACGCGCAGGCCCTTCTTGATGTTATGGAGGATCTGCTGGTTGCCGCTCTCGTAACCGACCAGTAGCAGCCGCAGGCCGTTGGCCTTTAGGATTTCCAAGGTCTTACGCGGCACGTTTGCCTTGGCGTTGCAGCTCCACGTCATTGGGAAGCCGGGCTTGCCGAAGCCGAGCTCCCCGAGCGCAATGGCGATTTCCTCGACGCGCGAGTGAATGTCGGTCAGCGTGTCATCGTCGAAGAAGATCTCCTTGGTCTCGGGGATGTTCTCCATGATGTACTTCACTTCCTCGACCACCTTGGCGACCGACCGGCCACGGTAGTTGTGACCACCGATGGTCTGCGGCCAAAGGCAGAAGGTGCAGCGGCTCTTGCAGCCACGGCCGGTGTAGAAGCTGACGTACGGATGCTTGAGATAGCCGCCGAAATATTTCTCGATCTGAAGGTCGCGCTTGTAGATCGGCGAAACCATCGGCAGGACATCCATATCCTCGATCATCGCGCGGTTCTTGTTGTGGACGAACGAACCGTCCGGCGCGCGCCAGGTGATCCCGTCGACCTCGGCGAGCGGCTTGCCCTGCGCGATTTCGAGGATCGTGAAATCGTATTCCTCGCGCGCAACGAAATCCACGGCAGCGGTTGCGGCAAGGCTCTTGTCCGGCTCGACCGCGACCTTCGCTCCGACCAGCCCGATCAGCGCCTGCGGGTTGCGTGCGCGGATCAACTCGGCGCACTTCACGTCCTGCGCGAAGCTGGGCGTCGAGGTGTGGAGCACGATCAGCTCCATGCCGTCGACCTCGTGCTTGATGTCGTCCCACGACTGGTCGTGCGCGGGCGCGTCGATCAGCTTCGAGCCGGGCACCATGGCGGCGGGCTGCGCGAGCCAGGTCGGATACCAGAACGACTTGACCTCGCGCTTCATCTGATAGCGCGCACCGGCGCCGCCGTCGTAACCGTCGAACGAGGGGCCTTGCAGGAAAAGCGAACGCATCATGGTGAAGTCTCCGGGGCCGCAGCGATGTGGCCGTTTGGTCTTATTCTAAGCGTCGCGCCGCGCCAATCAACCGAGCGGACGAAGAAGCTGGCGCAAAACACCGCGAATCCGAAGATGTCGCGCAACGGCAACACCCAGAGCGGCGCGGGCCGCGCACCGGCAACCCGTTCGGCCGAAATTGCGGCGAAAAGGCGGACGGCGAGCGCGGCTATCGCGAAAATGATGCCGGCTGCCGGCCACCACAATGCGGCAAACAGCGCCACCGGTAGGGGAAATCCGACGATCATGCCGAGATAGGAGCAAAACGCCAGATCACGCACCGTCACCCCCCAGCGCAACTCGTGCCGCCACAGCGCGCGTGCCGAGCGTTCGTCGAATGCGTGGCTGACCAACAGCGGCGGCATCACTACGGACAAGCCGAGGCCGCGCACCGCCGCGCCGATCGCATAATCGTCCGCCAGGACGTCGGCGAAACGGGCGAAGCCACCGATCCGCGCCAGCGTGTCGCGACGCATCGCGATGGTCGAACCCATACACGGGCTGGCCAATTGGTTGACGACACCGAAGGTCAGCCCCGGGAGGAACTGCCAGTCGGTACCGGCAGCGCCAAGGCGCGACCAGAAACCGGCATCCCCTCGCCCGTGATAGGCACAGGTGGCGATCCCGACTCCGGGCGCATCGAGCGCGGCAAGCAGTTGCGCGACATAATCCCGCCCGACCGCGATGTCGCTGTCGCTGAGCATCACCACCGGGTGACGGATGTGCGGCTCCATGTTGACGAGGTTGGAGATCTTGCCACTCGATCCGTGGCGAGTGCCATCCAGAATCAGGTCGATCGTCGCGTTCGGGAAGCGGCGGCGCAGCGCCTCGACCACCGCGATCGCCGGATCGTCGGCGCGTTGCACGCCGCACACCATCTGCACCGGCCCGCCATGCGATTGCATCAGGAAGCTGGCGAGATTGTCGAACAGACGCGGCTCAGCGCCGTGGAGCGGTTTGAGGATCGTGACGCCGCCCCGCGTCGCGGCAAGCGGTGCGGGACGCGCGAAATAGCGGCGGAGCACGATCGTCGCGGCGAACGTCCAGACGATGCTGACCCCCGCCAGCGTGAGCGCCACCGATCCGACCAGTTCCGCGAGCATCGCCATGCCTGCGCCCATAGAGCCGTTTCGGATCGGTTGAAACAGCGCGGAGCGGACGTGTCGAAAACGTCATCTCTCCGTCAGGCACGCTTCACCGCCCGGGCCGTCGCCAGACCTGCCTTCCTTCCGCCACGACTTTCGGTAAAGGGGCGCGGATGGACAGCAGCGATCTGGTTCTCGTCACGGGCGTGTCGGGGTTCGTCGGCTCGGCCGTCGCGCGGCGGCTCGCGGCCGAGGGACGTCACGTGCGCGGGCTGGTGCGCGCGAGCAGCCCGCGCGCCAATCTCGTCGATTTTCCGGGCGAGTTGGTCGAGGGTGACGCGCGCGACCTCGCGGCAATGCGCCGCGCAATGACAGGCGTGCGCCACCTGTTCCACGTCGCCGCCGACTATCGCATCTGGGCGCCGGACCCGGAGGAGATCGTCCGCAACAACCTCGCCAGCACACGCAACGTGATGGCGGCGGCACGGGATGCCGGGGTGGAGCGGATCGTCTACACCAGCAGCGTCGCCACCCTCCTGCCCGACCCGGCGCGCCCATCCGACGAGACGCGCCCGGCCAGACCGGATCAGGCGGTCGGCGCGTACAAGCGCAGCAAGGTGGTGGCGGAACGGCTGGTCGAGGCGATGGCCGCGGAGGGGCTGCCGGTGGTGATCGTCAATCCTTCCACGCCAATCGGTCCGCGCGACGTGCGGCCGACACCGACCGGGCGGATCATCGTCGAGGCGGCATCGGGCAAGATGCCGGCCTATGTCGATAGCGGGCTCAACCTCGTCCATGTCGATGACGTGGCGGACGGGCATCTGCGCGCGATGGCGAAGGGCCGCACGGCCGAGCGCTACATCCTCGGCGGGCAGGACGTATCGCTCGGCACGATGATGGGCGAGATCGCCGCGCTGGTCGGGCGCAAGGCCCCGACCGTAGCATTGCCGCGCGCGCCGCTGTACCCGCTGGCGTGGGTGAACGAACAGCTTGCGCGGGTGACCGGCAAGGAACCGTTCCTGACGATCGACTCGCTCAAGATGGCCGGCCATGCGATGTATTATTCCAGCGCGAAGGCCGAAGCCGAACTCGGCTACCGCGCACGGCCGCACGTCGAAGCGCTGCGCGACGCGATCGACTGGTTCCGTCATGCCGGGATGATCCGGTGATCTGGCTGGGGTTGCTGACCGTAGCGATCTGGTTGGGCATAGCGCTCGGCCGCGACGGGTTCTGGCTGGCGCGCGAGCGGGACACGCTGCCGCTTGCCGAGCCGGCGCGCTGGCCCTCGGTGGTGGCGGTGGTGCCGGCGCGCGACGAGGCGGAGGTGATCGCGCAGTCGATCGGCAGCCTCGTTACGCAGGACTATCCCGGCGACTTCCGTATCATCCTGGTCGATGACGGCAGCAGCGACAACACCGCCAACATCGCGCGCGCCGCCGCGACGCGGCCGGGGCGACTGACGATCCTGCCCGGTGCGCCGCTCGCACGCGGCTGGACGGGAAAGCTGTGGGCGGTGTCGCAAGGCATCGCGGCGGCGGGCGATGCCGATTACCTGCTGCTCACCGACGCAGACATCGCGCATGACGCGGACACGCTGCGCAGCCTCGTCGCGCGCGCGACCGGCGATCGTCGCGTGCTGGTGTCGCTGATGGCGCGGTTGCGCTGCGTCAGTCTGGCCGAACGCGCGCTGATCCCGGCGTTCGTGTGGTTCTTCCAGATGCTGTACCCGTTCGGCACGGTGAACCGGCGTGGCCGTGGTCTCGGCGGGGCGGCGGGCGGCGTGATGCTGGTCGAGCGTGCCGCGCTGGAGGCCGCCGGCGGGATCGCGGCGGTGCGGGGCGCGCTGATCGACGATTGCGCATTCGGTGCGCTGATGAAGCGGCATGGCGACATCTGGCTCGGGCTGACCAGCCGCTCGCGCAGCGTGCGGGTGTACGACACGACCGCATCGGTCGCGGCGATGATCTCGCGATCGGCCTATGCGCAATTGCGCTACTCGCCGGTGCTGCTCGTCGGCACCACGCTTGGCCTCGCGCTCACCTACCTCGCGCCGCCATTGCTTGCGGTGTTCGCACGCGGCTATGCGCAGGCGCTTGGGTTAACGGCTTGGATTTCGATGGCGATCCTGTTTCAACCGATGCTGCGTTTCTACCGCCGTTCGCCCGCATGGGGCGTGGCGCTGCCGGCGATCGCGAGCTTCTACGCCGCCTGCACCCTGCTGTCGGCGTGGCAGCACGCACGCGGACGTGGCGGCATGTGGAAGGGCCGCGCACAGGCGGATCTCCACGCATGACCGGGGCCGCCGAACTCGCCTCGGGCAAGGGGCATAAGGACGAGAACTTCCCCGTCGCCTCCGTGCTGCTCAAGAAGGAACATCGCGCGCCGATCATGGCGTTCTACCGTTTCGCCCGCGCCGCCGACGACGTGGCCGACAATCCTGGCGCGAGTGCCGACGAGAAGCTGACGCTGCTCGCCGCGATGCGGGAGACCGTGACGGGGACGAGCGATGCCGATGCGCCGTCGGCAGCCCTGCGTGACGTCATGGCGGCCCGCGGACTCGATCCGGTTCATGCGCTCGATCTGCTCACCGCGTTCGAGCGCGACTGTACGATCGACCGCTACCAGACGTGGGACGATCTGATCGACTATTGCCGCTATTCGGCGATGCCGGTCGGTCGCTACGTGCTCGACGTGCATGGCGAGGATCGCAGCCTGTGGCCAGCGAACGATGCGCTGTGTGCAGCCTTGCAGATCATCAATCACCTGCAGGATTGCGGGAAGGATTATCGCACGATCGGCCGGGTGTACGTACCGCTCGCCGCGTTATCCGAGCGCGGCGGCGATGTGACCGATCTCGGGCGGGACGCCTCCACCCCTGCCCTGCACGACACGATCGTCGATCTCGGCGACAGGACGCTGGACCTGCTGGCGCGATCGGCCCGGTTTGCGCGCGGCATCCGCGACCGGCGGCTCGGCATGGAGGTGGCGATCATCCAGCGTTTGGCCGAGGACCTCACACGGCGTGTGAAGACGCGCGATCCGCTTGCCGAACGCGTACATCACACCAAAAGCGAGGCGGCGCGGCTCGCCGCCGGCGCGGCGATCGGCTATTGGATCAAGCGCGCATGAACGCCAAGAACACCCCCGCTTCGCTGCAATCGCAAGTGTCCGGCAGCAGCTTCTACGCCGGCATGCGCGTGCTGCCCAGGCCCGAGCGCGAGGCGATGTACGCGGTCTATGCCTTCTGCCGCGCGGTCGACGATATCGCTGACGACCAGCAGGGCGACCGCGCCAGCCGCGCCGTCGCTCTGGAGCAATGGCGCAGCGATATCGCCGCGCTTTATGCCGGACGTGAGCCCGGCCAGGCGGTGATCGTGGCGGAGGCGGTGCGCCGGTTCGACCTGCAACAGGATGATTTCCTCGCGGTGATCGACGGCATGGCGATGGACGTCGAGGCGGACGTGCGCTGGGTACCGTTCGAGACGCTCGATCTGTATTGCGACCGGGTGGCCTCGGCGGTGGGGCGGCTGTCGGTCAACATCTTCGGGATGGAGCGGGAAACCGGCGTAAAGCTGTCGCACCATCTCGGCCGGGCGCTGCAATTCACCAACATACTGCGTGATATCGACGAGGATGCCGCGATCGGCCGCGTCTATCTGGCGGGCGAGCATCTCACCGCCGCCGACATCCCGTTCACCACCCCGCTGCAGGTGGTGAACCATCCTCGCATCGACGCCGCATGCCGGCCGCTGGCGACGCTCGCGCACGGCCATTATGCGGAGGCGAACGCAATCCTCGCCAAGCGCCCGCGCGGACACCTGATCGCACCGCGCCTGATGGCGGCGGTCTACGCCCCGATGCTGACGCGGATGGAGCAGACCGGTTGGACGCCGCCGCGCACGCGCATCCGCACCAACAAGCCCACGCTGATCCTCACCGCGTTGCGGCTTTGGATGTTCCGGTGAGCCGCCGCGCGCGCGTAATCGGCGCCGGCATGGCGGGGCTGTCGGCGGCGGTCGAGCTGACGCGCGCCGGGTTCAGCGTGACGGTTTCGGACGGCGCGGCGCAGGCGGGCGGGCGTTGCCGCAGCTACCACGACCCGCAACTCGACCGGGTGATCGACAACGGTAACCACCTCGTCCTGTCGGGCAACGCGGCGGTGGCGGGTTACCTCGCCACGATCGGCGCGAGCGAGCGCCTCGCCGGACCGGACCAGGCCGAATTCACCTTTGCCGACCGCCGCACCGGCGAGCGATGGCGCTTCCGTCCAAGCAAAGGGCGGCTGCCGTGGTGGATCTTTTCAAAGGCACGGCGTGTGCCCGGCACGCGCGCGACCGACTATTTGCGACTCGCCGCGCTGACCCGGGCAGCACCGGGCCAGACCGTCGCCGACCGTACCGATACGCATGGCGTGCTATGGGATCGGCTGCTCGAACCGGTGCTGCTTGCCGCGCTCAACACCGCGCCCGCGGAGGGCGACGCGACGCTGACCGCCGCGATCATCAACCAGACGCTCGGGCGCGGTGGCCACGCAATGCGCCCGCGGATCGCCGAGCCGACGCTTACCGCCGCCTTCGTCGATCCCGCGCTCGATTGGCTCGCGCGTAACCACACCAGCGTCACGCTGAAGCAGCGCCTGCGTACGCTCCGTTTCGAGAACGATCGCGTGGTCGCACTCGATTTCGGCGGCGGCGAGGAAGCGGTCGCATCGGACGAGACGGTCATCCTAGCGGTGCCGCCGTGGATCGCGGAAACGCTCGTGCCGGACCTGACCGTGCCCAACGATTACCGCGCGATCGTCAACGCCCACTTCGCCTATGTGCCGCCCGCCGGTGCGACGCCGATGATCGGCGTGATCGGTGGCACAGCGGAGTGGATTTTCGCCTTTTCGGACCGCCTGTCGGTGACGGTGAGTGCGGCCGATCACATGATCGACACCGATCGCGCCGAACTCGCCGCCGCGTTCTGGGCAGACATCGCCGCGATCCATAACCTTCCGCCCGAGCTGCCCCGGTGGCAGATCGTGAAGGAAAAACGCGCCACCTTCGCCGCGACACCGCATCAGGAACGCCGCCGCCCACCTGCGGCGACCCGCTGGCGTAACCTGTTCCTCGCCGGCGACTGGACGCAGACCGGCCTGCCCTCCACCATCGAGGGCGCGCTGCAATCCGGCGTGACTGCCGCGCGCTTGGCGCAGGCCGCGCGGCTGATATAGGCGCGCATCATGGCTACCGTTTTAGAAACGCCCGACCTCGTCACGCTTGCGGACCGCGCCACCAGCCGCGCGGCGGAGGCACTTGCCGCCGCGCAGAAGGCGGACGGGCATTGGGTGTTCGAGCTCGAGGCCGACGCGACGATCCCGGCCGAATATGTGCTGCTGCGCCACTATCTCGGCGAGCCGCGCGCGGTCGATCTCGAGGCGAAGATCGGCCGTTACCTACGCCGCATCCAGGGGGCGCATCACGGCTGGCCGCTGTTCCACGGCGGCGCGTTCGACGTCAGCGCGACCATCAAGGCCTATTACGCGCTGAAGATGATCGGCGACGACATTGACGCGCCACATATGGCGTCGGCGCGGGCCGCGATCCTGGCGGCAGGCGGTGCGGAGGCGGCCAACGTATTCACGCGCATTCAGCTTGCGTTGTTCGGGGCCGGACCGTGGTCGGCGGTTCCTACCCTGCCCGTCGAACTGATCCTGCTGCCGCGCTGGTTTCCAGTGCATCTGTCAAAGATGTCGTACTGGGCGCGCACCGTTATTGTTCCCCTGCTGGTCCTGTCGGTAAAGCGGCCGCTGGCGCGCAACCCGCGCGGTATCAAGGTCGACGAACTCTACACCGGCACGCCAAAGCCCCCGGAGAGCAAGGCCGCCGAGACCAAGCGGGTATGGACGGCGTTCTTCAACGGGCTTGACGTGGTGCTGAAGGGTGTCGACCGGCTCTGGCCGAAGCGCACACGCGAACGCGCCATCCAGGCCTGTGTCGACTTTACCGTCGAGCGGCTGAACGGTGAGGATGGTCTCGGCGCGATCTACCCGGCAATGGCGAACAGTCTGATGATGTTCGATTGCCTCGGCTATCCGGAGGATCATCCGCACCGTGCGATCGCGCGACAGTCGGTCGAGAAGCTGCTCGTCGTCAAGGACGACGAGGCGTATTGCCAGCCGTGCGTCTCCCCGGTGTGGGATACGGCACTTGCCGCGCACGCGATGCTGGAGGCGGGCGGCGCGGAGAACGAGGCGCGTGCCGATGCGGCGCTGGAATGGCTGCGGCCGTTACAGGTGCTCGATGTGAAGGGCGATTGGGCGGATGTGCGGCCGGACGTCCGTCCGGGCGGCTGGGCGTTCCAGTATAACAACGCGCATTACCCCGATCTCGACGATACCGCCGTGGTGGTGATGGCGATGGACCGGGCCGCTGCGCGGTCCGGCGCGGATTACCGCATGGCGGTGGACCGCGCCGTCGAGTGGACGGTCGGCTTGCAGAGCAAGGGCGGCGGCTGGGGCGCGTTCGATGCCGACAACCACCATCATTATCTCAACAACATCCCCTTCGCAGATCACGGCGCGCTGCTCGATCCGCCGACCAGCGACGTGTCGGCGCGGGTGGTGTCGATGCTCGGCCAATTGGGCGAACCGCTCGACACGCCTCGCATGGCCGAGGCGCTCGACTTTCTGGAGCGCGAACAGATGCCGGAAGGGAGCTGGTTCGGGCGCTGGGGGGTGAACTACATCTACGGTACATGGTCGGTGCTGTGCGCGCTGAACGCCGCCGGCGTCGACCCGCAATCGGCGATGGTGCGCAAGGCGGTGGCGTGGCTGGTCACGATCCAGAACGCGGATGGCGGCTGGGGCGAGGATTGCGACAGTTACGATCTTGCCTACCGGGGCCACACCCCCGCCCCCTCCACCGCATCGCAGACCGGCTGGGCATTGCTCGCGCTGATGGCGGCGGGTGAGGTCGACGGTGCGGCGGTGGATCGCGGCGTGCGCTACCTCGCGGAGACGCAGGATGCGGACGGTCTGTGGGGACAGGAGATGTATACCGGCGGTGGTTTCCCGCGCGTGTTTTACCTGCGATACCACGGCTACCCCAAGTATTTCCCGCTGTGGGCGCTGGCGCGGTACCGCAATCTGAAGCGCTCCAACCAACGGCGCGTGTCGGTGGGGATGTGACGCTGCTCGTCGCCTGCGGGCTGACGCGCGAGGCGGGGATCATCCGACGGGTGGGTGTGATCCCGCTCGCAGGTGGCGGCGATCCCGCGCGGCTTGAGGCGCTGCTCGAAGATGCGATCGCCACCTTCGGACCGTTCTCAGGTGTGGTGTCGAGCGGGGTCGCGGGCGGGCTCGACCCGGCGTTGCGGCCGGGGGACGTGGTAATCGGTACGCTCGCCGCCTCCGGGTCAAGCAGTGGCCGGGAGAGCACGTTGGTGGAAGCACTACGCGCGCGTCTGCCCGGGGCGCATGTCGGCACGATTGCGGGTAGCGACACGATCGCCGCCACGCTCGACCAGAAGCATGCGCTTCGTAGCAGCACCGGGGCGATCGCTGTCGATATGGAATCGCACATCGCCGCGCGCGTGGCGGCGCGTCATGCGCTGCCGTTCGCGATCATCCGCGCGATCTCCGACGGTGCCGACCATGTCCTGCCGCCCGCCGCGCTGGTGGGCATGAAGCCAGATGGCGGCATGGCGCTTGGCAAGGTGCTGGCATCGCTCGCGCGGCGCCCCACGCAGATGCGCGCGCTGGTCCGTACCGGACGAGATGCCGGGCGGGCGTTCAGCGCGCTATCGCGGAGCTGGGCGGCGCTGGGTGATGTCGGAGGAGAAGAGCGGGATCGGGCTTAGCGCCGCCCCGTCATCGTTCGGGACTTTTGGGAACCGGCCAATCCCAACCGACCGGCAAGACGGCGGCCCGACCTCGAAGGGGCGGGCCGTCGCTATCAGGCGACCTTCTGCACCCGCTTGAAGCCGGTCGGGTCCGCCGCCTGGATCTTCGCCAACTCACGCTCGACATGGGTCGAGTGGACGTCCTCGGCAGGACGGGCACGCGACAGATCGATGTCGGGCGCCATCGGCCCTTCGGTGCGGATGCCCTTGCGGCCGACGTTGAACATCGCGAGCGGATTGCGGATCGACTCGCTTGCCGCAGTACCCTCGAATCCGCAATGCACCATGCAGTTCGAGCATTTCTCGTACTTGCCGACGCCGTACTGATCCCAGTCGGTACCTTCCATCAGTTCCGAGAAGGTCGGCACATAGCCTTCGCCGACGAGGTAGCAGGGCTTCTGCCAGCCGAACACGGTGCGCAGCGGCATCGACCACGGCGTGCATTCGTACGAGCGGTTGCCGGCGAGGAAATCGAGGAAGAGCGGCGAGTTGGTGAAGGTCCACGCCTTGCCGCCGTCACCGCGCCGGAACACGTCACGGAAGAAGGTCTTGGTGCGTTCGCGGGTCAGGAAGTGCTCCTGGTCCGCAGCGCGCTCGTAGGAATATCCAGGCGAGAGCGTGATTTCGATACCACGCTTTTCCATCTCGTCGAAGAATGACGCGAGTCGTGCCGGGTCGGCGCCGTCGAACACCGTGCAGTTGACCTGCACGCGGAAGCCCTTCGACTTCGCCAGTTCGATCGCCTCGACCGCGACCTCGTAGGTGCCGTCCTGATCGACCGCGTGATCGTGCATGCCCTTGTCGCCATCGAGATGGATCGACCAGGTAAAGAAGTTTGACGGCTTGTAGTCGTTGATCTTCTTCTTGAGCAGCAGTGCGTTAGTGCACAGGATCACGAACTTTTTCTTCGCGATATAGCCTTCGACGATGCGCGGCATGTCGCGATGCAGCAGCGGCTCACCACCGGCGATCGAGACGGCTGGCGCACCGCAGTCGTCGATCGCCTCCATGCACTGCTCGTAGCTCAGGCGCTGGTTGAGGATCGCGTCAGGATAGTCGATCTTGCCGCAGCCGGGGCAGGCAAGGTTGCAGCGCAGCAGCGGCTCCAGCATCAGCACGAGCGGATATTTACCCCCGCCAATATGCTTGCGCAGCGTATAGCTGCCGATGCGGGCGAGCGCGGGAAGCGGAAGGCTCATATATCGTGTCCTAGTTCGCCATCGCGGGGCGGCTGGCGGTAGTCTTCGGCCCTCTTAGCTCACGCGGCAGGGCAAATTCCAGTGTCTCTTCGATTCCGTCGAGCTGGCTGACCTCGACCGGACCGATCCGGCGCAGCGCGGCGATCACATCGTCGACCAGTTCGTCGGGCGCGGACGCACCGGCGGTGAGGCCGATCGTCTGCACGCCATCGAACCACGCCGGGTCAATCGCGCTGCCATCCGCGACGAGATAACTCGGCAGGCCTTCATCCATGCCGAGATCGCGCAGCCGGCTGGAGTTAGAGCTGTTCTCCGCCCCCACCACCAGCAGCAGATCGACCACACGGCACAGATCGCGCACCGCAGTCTGCCGATTCTGCGTGGCGTAGCAGATCTCCGACACATCGGGGCCGATCAGGTTGCGGAAGCGCGCCTTCAACGCCGCGATTATCGAGCGGGTGTCGTCCACGCTCAGCGTCGTCTGGGTGATATAGGCGATCTCGGCATCGTCGGGCAGATCCAGATCCGCTACCGCCGCCGCCGAGGATACGAGGTGCACCGGCGCATCGACCTGCCCGACGGTGCCGACCACCTCGGCATGGCCCTCGTGCCCGATAAGGACGAGCGTGCGGCCGGATTTGGCATAGCGCCTGCCCTGCATGTGAACTTTGGTGACGAGCGGGCACGTCGCATCAAGCACCGGCAAACCGCGCGCGGCTGCCTCCTCCTCGACCGTTCGCGCGACGCCGTGCGCGCTGAACACCGTCATCGCGCCGGCGGGAACCTCCGACAGTTCCTCGACGAACACCGCGCCCTTGCGGCGCAACGTGTCGACGACATGCTTGTTGTGCACGATTTCGTGACGCACGTAGATCGGTGCGCCGAACCGGTCGATCGCCCGTTCGACGATCTCGATCGCCCGTACTACGCCCGCACAAAATCCGCGCGGGTTCGCCAAGATTACGCGCAAGGCGCCGTCCTTTCCGTATCGATCGGTTCCGACAAGGCCGTGCCCAAACTGTGACCCGGTGTCGTTGCCGCCGTTAGTGATTGCATATGTGTACGTGTGGTCGAAAATTGAAGCGGAAAAAGGGCAGGCCCGTAACGACCGGGCGCCGTGTGGCCGTTCAGCCACGCGTCAGCGGTTTGTGCTAATGGCCTGTCGCTGATAACGGCGGCCCTTACGATCGGCCACCGCGGCCCTATCTAATTCCCCGAACGTGATGGAGTTTCCGATGCTTGCCACGACCCGCCTCCTTGGCCTGGCGGCGCTGCTCGCCGTAGCCCCGCTTGCCGCGCCCGCGGCTGCGCAGACCGCCGATCCGGCCGGCGCACCGATCCAGGCGCTCGATGACGGGCTGCTCGCGATCATGAAAGGCGGCAAGGCGATGGGGTTCGCCGGCCGTGCGGCAAAGATCGGCCCGGTGGTGGACCGCGCGTTCGATATCCCGCTGATGACACGGCTGTCGATCGGTTCGGCATGGACGACGACCGCACCTGCCGATCAGGCGGCGCTGGTCGCGGCGATCCGCAAGCTGACGATCGCGCAATATGCCGGCAATTTCGACGGCTGGTCGGGCGAAAGCTTCAAGATCGCACCGGCCGTCGAGACGCGCGGCAGCGACAAGTTGGTGCGCACCACCTTGGAGCCGAAGACGGGCAGTCCGACCGCGATCGCCTACCGCTTGCGCCAGAGCGGCGGCCAATGGAAGATCATCGACGTGTATTACCAGAACTCGGTAAGTCAGCTCGCCACCCGCCGATCCGATTTCGCCAGCGTGCTCGCCCGTGGCGGCGCAAAGGCGTTGGTTGCGCACCTCGACCAGCTTTCCGCCAAAGCGGCACGCTGATCCGCATGCGGGGTTTCGGGGGGGCGAGCGCGTTCGCGCTCGCGGCATCGTTGATGATGCCGACGATGGCGATGGCACAACAGCAGGCGGCGGCACCGGTCGCGCGGATGATCGCGCCGACGCCGCTGGCGCCGGCGGCGGCATCCGCAGTGGTCAAGCCCGCCGGTAGCGGGCATTTCAAGGGCGATCCGCTCGAGAAGCTCAACCGCAAGCTTTTCTCGGTGCATCAGTTTTTCGACCATTTGCTGTTTCGCCCGCTCGCCATGGCGTACAAGACGATCATCCCCAAGATCATGCGCAGCGGCATCCGTCACGTCTTCTCGAACATCGGCGAGCCGGTGGTGTTCGTGAACGACGTGCTGCAATTAAAGCCCAAGCGCGCGGTGCGGACGCTGGGTCGGTTCGCGATCAACTCTACGATCGGTGTCGGCGGGCTGGTCGACGTCGCCAAGACCAAAGGCTTCGACCTGCCACACCATTCCAACGGCTTCGGCAACACGCTGGGCCGCTATGGGGTCGGTCCGGGCCCGTACCTGTTCCTGCCCTTCATCGGGCCGAGCGATTTTCGCGACATCGGCAGCGCGCCGGTGGACGGCGCCGTACTGCCGCTGGCGATCGGCTTCCCGTTCGATCGGGCGGAATATCAGATCCCGGCCGGCGTAGTGGTCGGGCTTGATATGCGCGCAGAGGCGGACGGCGACCTGAAGGCGCTGCTCGGCGGTGCGGTCGACCCCTATGCGACGCTGCGGTCCGCATTCCTTCAGACGCGTGCCGCGGAGGTGTATGCGATTCGGCATGGCGACGGCGCAGGCGCGACACCGCTGGAAGATCCGCTGGCCGATCCCGCCGGCGCGGCCGCGCAACCTTCCGCGGCGATGAGCGACCCGCTGACTGACCCCGCCGCCCCGGCCCCGGTTGGCGAGACGCAATCATCCACCGCGTCGCAGTTGAGCGATCCGCTCGCCGATCCGGCAGCCGCACCCGCGCCGACCACCAATCCCGAGCCTAAAGCGGCCCCGGCGACCGCGCTGGACGACCCATTAACTGATCCGGCGGCGGCTTCGGCAAAGCCATAGCGGCGCGCCGACCGGCATGGGTGGCGTGCTACATCCGCTGCCGCACCACCTTGCGGGGCGGTCCCAGCAAGGCCGGCTCGAAGATCAGCGCGCACACCAAGGTCCACGCGAGCGAGATCATCAGGATCTTGCCCATGCTTGCGGTGCCGGGATGGTGCGACAGCCACAGGCTGCCGAACGCGCTGCCGGTGGCGAGCGCGCTGAACAGCACCGCCCGCGCCAGGCTCGATTGCAGCAGGTCGGTCGCGCCTGCCCGCCACGCCATCACGAAATAGATGTGAAACGCGACGCCGACGCCGAACAGCAGAGGAAAGGCGATGATGTTGGCGAAGTTGATCGGCTGACCGATCAGCACGCAACTGCCGAGCGTGAGAAAGCCGGACAGCACCACCGGCGCCAGCGTGAACGCCACCTCGCGCACATCGCGCAGTACGACGAACAACAGACCGCTGACCAGCACCAGCGCGAGAATTCCCGCCTCCACGAATGCCCATGCCACCGTGCCCGCCGCCTCTTGCGTCGCGACCGGCAGGCCCGAGGCGGACGGGGCGACCGCACGCACCGCCTTGGTGAACCGACGCAGCACGGCATTGTCGTTGCTGTCCCCGCGCGGGAACACCTGGATCAGCGCACGGCCATCCTTGGCGATCCAGTTGCCGGCGATCTCCGGCGGCAGCGTTGCGCGGGTGACGGGTTCCGCCTGAAGCAGCGCACGCACCTGATCGAGCATGACGTTGAGCGGCGTCACCAGCACCTCGCGCGCACGCGCGCGGGCCGGCGCAGCGGCACTTGCGAGCCGCGCGAAGGCATTGGCGAGGTGGCGCGCGTCCTGCGCCGGTCGATCGGTTGCCGTACCCGCAGCCTTGCGGAGTTGTGCGGCGGTCGCGGTCAGCGCGGCGACGTTCTCCGTATCGGACGGCGCCGGCGCCATATCAAACGGGTTGATCGTCGGATCGAGCAACAGCGACGTATCCTGAATTGCGGCGAGCTTCTGCGGCTGATCGTCCGGCACGAAGCCGTCGATCGTCACGGCCTCCGCCACCTCCGGCAGCCTGGATAGCTTCGCCGTCATCACCTTCGCCGCATCGGCGTTGGCCGCGAGCAGGTTGATCGTGTTGGGCGTACGCAGCGGATCGTGCATCAGATCCGCGAGCGCGCGCATCGCGGGGCCGTTGGGGTCGCGCAGGTGGAGCGGGTTGAAGTCGAACCGGACGAACGGCAGCAGCGCGATGCTGACCAGCATCGACACTGCAAACGCCCACAACACCGCCCTGCGATGCGTGTGGAGCCAGCGGTCCAGCGGTGCTGCCTCGCGGAAACCGACCTCGCGGCGCGGTGCACCGGGCTTCATCAACGTGAGCAACGCCGGCAGCAGGGTAATCGCCAGCACCAGCGCGATGATCATGCCGATCCCGGCAATGATACCGAGTTCGGAAATGCCGATGTAATCGGTCGGCAGGAACGCCCCAAAACCGAGGAACACCGCCCCCGCCGCCAGTGCGAGCGGCGCGGCGAGCGCGGTGGCGGCGCGGCGCAGCGCCTCGGGCGTGTCATGCCCGTCGAGCCGTTCGGCATTGAAGCGCACGCTGATCTGGATGCCGAAATCCACCCCCAGCCCGACGAACAGCGGGATGAACGCGACCGAGATCAGGTTCAGCGTGCCGACCGCGAGCAAAGCGGCGGCGGTGGTGATGACCAGCCCGGCGATGATCGTCACCACGATCGCCGCGACGATCTTCACCGATCGCGTCGCCAGCCACAGCGTCAGCAGCATCGCGACGGCCATGACGAGGCCGACGAAGCCGATATTCTCCTCCAGCGTGGCGAACTCCTCGTCCGCGAGCGGCACCTCGCCGGTGGTGCGCACCGAAACACCGTGCGCGGCGTCGAGGCCGAGCTTTGCCGCCTGCTGCTCAATCGCGGCGACCGCATCCTCGCCCGGCTGAAGCGCGCCGTAATCGAGCTTCGGTTGTGCGAGGATCAGGCGACGACGCGGGGCCGCCGTGCCGCCCATCATGTCCTGCCAGGAGAAATACGCGGGTTTGCCGGCGAGCGTTTTGTCCAAGGCGTCGGCCAGCGTCCGCATCGGCGTGTCGAAGTCCGCAAGCTTGGCGCTACCCTGCTCCACGCCTAGCAGTGCTGTCGAGAACGCACCCGCGATGCCGCGCAGTGAGGGATCGCGCGCGAGCGGGCCGAGCAGCGGTTGCGCCTTGATGAGTGAGTCGGTCGTGCCCTTCACCTCGGCGACCGAGCCGAACATCAGCCCTTCCTTGGCGAAATAGGGGCCGCCGTCCGGGCGCTGTACACGGCGGAAATGGGTGTTGTCCGCCGCCAGCGCATCCGACAGCTTCGCCGCGCCCGCTTCGGCAAGTTCGGGGGTCTTGCCGTCGACGATCACCAGCAGCACGTCGGTCAGGTTCGGGAAGGCGGCGTCGACCGCCTTTTCGTTCTGCCGCCATTGCACCTTGGGCGAGATCAACGCCGCCGTGTCGGTCGTCATTGAGAACCCGCCCGCCGCATAGGCAAGCGCAACGGCGGTCAGCACCAGACATGCCAAAGCGGCGACGATCGGCCGCCGCACGCTGACCGAAACCAGCCGCAGGATGAACGCCGCGATCAACGCCGTGCGTCGCCGCCGATGAAGTACCGCAGATTGAACTTGATAGTCTGGTCAGCGCCGGTCGCATCGAACACCGCGTCGCTCCATTTCGGTGGAGCAAGCTTGATCCGCGCATCGTTGGAAAAACCGACGCCTTCCTTGGGCACGCCGAACAGCGCACGGTCGAGCTTGCCGTTGCCGTTCTCGTCGAGGAATGCCTGAACCGCATAGCGACCAGCGGGCAGGCCGTTGACCGTCACCACCGTCATGCCGGGCCGGGCCGGCGCTTCGGCTTTAAGCGGGCAGGTCTTCAGGAACTGCGCCTCGGTGCAGACGTAGATGTGCACGCGACCTTGCGCGGTGCGGACGTTGCCGACCTCGACGCGGAGCGTGCCCGTTGTGGTCGCGGTCGCGCCACCACGCGCCAAGACCGGGGCGCTTGCCAGTGCCGCCATCATCATCACCGCCGCGATACGCAGCGGCGCGCTTGCCAAAACCGGGGTCACGTTCAATCCTGTTCCACCTGTATGTCAAAGCGCTCGCGCCTGGCGCATCCGCGATGAACGGGTCGTGTATCGTCGCGAGCCCAGCGGTCCAGCAATTTCGACCAATCTGGCGCAGGCGCACGGAAAACCTCTGTTTCGTGCGCGATCCTGCGGATGTTCAGCGCTCTGCCTGATGAGACCTTAACCGTTAACTCACCTTTTTTTGGTTTGGTGCGCGCAACTTGGGGAGATACCGATGCGCGACCTGCCAGCGACCACGATCATGTCCCACCCTATCGGTCTGCGAGTCCACGACTTCGCACGCGACATCGGTGCGGCAATCGCAATTGAATCGATGGCTGGCGCGCTCAGCTACGCCGAACTCGATGCGCGCGCGACCGGACTGGCCGGCGCGCTTGCGGCGCACGGCGTGGTTGCGGGCGATACGGTCGCGGTGTGCCTGCCGCGATCGGCGGATCAGATCATCGCGCTGCTGGCGGCATGGTATGCCGGGGCGGCGTATCTCCCGCTCGATCCAGCGTGGCCCGAGGCACGGCTTACCAGCTTCGTCGAGCGTGCCGGCTGCGCGGCGGTGATCGGCTCGGCAATCGGTACGATCGCGCCGGATGCGGCGGCCGACTTCTCGCCGCTGCCGGCGGGCGACCTCGCCTATGTGATCTTCACCTCCGGCTCGACCGGCGAACCGAAAGCGGTCGAGGTCGGACACGACAACCTTGCCGCCCTGGTCGACTGGCACCACGATGCCTTCGCGGTCCGCGCGGGGACGCGCACTGCGCACCTCGCCGGCCTCGGCTTCGATGCAGCGGCCTGGGAGGTGTGGCCGACGCTGGCGGCGGGCGGCACGCTCTGTCTTGCGGACGATGCGGTGCGGCTCGATCCCCATGCTCTGCGCGATTGGCTGGTGCGCGAGCGGGTTGAGGTCGCGTTCGCGCCGACCGCGCTTGCCGAGCCGCTGGTCGGCATGGATTGGCCCGCCGACACGCGCTTGCGCATGCTGCTGACCGGCGCGGACAAGCTGACGGTGCGGCCGAAGCCGGGCCAGCCGTTCACGTTCGTCAACAACTATGGTCCGACCGAGTGCACCGTCGTGGCCACTTCGGGCGTGGTCTTGCCAGACGGCGAAGGCCTGCCGTCGATCGGCAAGGCGATCGCCGGCACCACCATCCACCTGCTCGATCCAGGCGGTGAGGATGTGATGCCGGGTTCACCGGGCGAAGTCTGCATCGGCGGCGCGCAGGTCGCGCGCGGTTATCGCGGCGACGTGGCGATGACCGAGGCACGCTTCGTCGAACATTCGCATTATGGTCGGCTCTACCGCACCGGCGATCTCGCGCTTCAGCTTGAGAACGGCGAATATGCCTTCCTCGGCCGGGTCGACGGTCAGGTGAAGGTGCGCGGTCACCGCATCGAACCCGCCGAAGTCGCCGCCGCGCTGCATCGCTTGCCCGAGGTCGCCGCCGCTCACGTGGTGGTGCGCGAGGGCGAACTGGTCGCCTACGTCACGCTTGATGGTGACACCACGGGCGGCGCCCTGCGCGCCGCACTGGGCGAAACCTTGCCGGATTACATGGTGCCCGCACACTTCGCCCGGCTCGACGCGATGCCGCTCACGCCAAACGGCAAGATCGACGTACGCGCCCTGCCCGATCCCAGCACCGTCGGTCTGGCGGAAAGCGCAGGTGGCCGCGCTCCCGAGACGCCGACCGAACTGCGCCTGTTCGAGATCGTCAGCATCGTGCTCGGCCACCGCGACTTCGGCGTGGACGACGATTTCTTCCTGCTCGGCGGCCATTCGTTGCTCGGCACGCAGGTCATCATCCGCGCGCGCGACGCGTTCGGCATCGATCTGTCGCTGTTCCACCTCTTCGAGGCCGCGACCGTCGCCAAGCTGTCGCACGTGGTCGAGACGCTGATCTTCGCCAAGATCGAAGCGATGAGCGACGACGAAATCCAGAGGCTGTCGGCCTGATGGCGACGCGCCCCGTCTCCGATCCGTCGCTCAGCCTGTTCCGGCTGCTCGATCCGGCCGTGCTGGCCGATCCCTATCCGCTGTACGCGCGGTTGCGGACCGAGGACCCGGTCTATTGGGATCCGTATCTGCATAGCTGGGTGGTGACGCGCTACAGCGACGTGCACGCGGTGCTGCATACGTTTTCGGCGGATCGCATGCCCTCGCCCGACATGATGCGCGCGCTTGGGCTCGGCTCGATCGAGCCGATCGCGGCGGTGATGGTCAAGCAGATGCTGTTCCTCGATCCGCCCAACCACACCATCCTGCGCAAATTGTGCTCGACCGCGTTCACGCCGCGCCGGGTGGAAGCGCTGGAGGAACGCGTGCTGTCGGTCGCAAACCGCCTGATCGACGCCGCGCTGGCGAAGGGCGAGATGGACGTGATGGCCGATTTCGCCGAGCCGTTTCCCTCAATCGTTTTCGCGCATCTGATGGGCGTGCCGGAGGAGGATCACCTTCAACTGAAACGCTGGTCGGCAGACTACGCGCAGATGCTCGGCAATTTCTCGCACAATCCCGACGGCATCGCGCAGGTGCTGAAAAGCACCGCTGACATGATCGCCTATTTCCAGCACGCGATCCATTCGGGCAGCCTCAACGACGGTCTCGTCAAATCGCTGGTCGAGGCAGAGATCGACGGTCAGAAGCTGACCGAGGAAGAGGTGATCGCCAACGCCATCGTCACGATGGTGGGGGGGCAGGAAACCACCACCAACCTGATCGGCTGCGGGCTGCTGACGCTGTTGCGCCAGCCAGGGAAGCTTGCCGAACTGCGCGACCGGCCCGAGATCATGGACAGCGCGGTCGAGGAACTGCTGCGCTATGAAAGCCCGTCGCAGCACACCTCACGCATCGTTACCGAGGACACGCTGATGGGTGGCAAGCTCCTTCGCAAGGGCCAGCCGGTGATGGCGGTGATGGCCGCCGCCAACCGCGATCCCGAACGCTTCGCCGATCCCGACGCGCTGGATTTCGAGCGTAAGGACAATCGCCACATGGCGTTCGGTTGGGCGGCGCACTTCTGCTTCGGCGCGCCGCTCGCGCGAATGGAGGGGCGGATTGCATTTCGCCTGCTGCTCGACCGCCTGACCAACCTGTCGTTGCCCGAGCAAAAGCTCGCCTGGCGCGAGAACCTTGGCCTGCGCGGCCTAAAGTCACTGGGAGTGACATTCGGATGAACATGCTCGTCAAACTCGATGCCGCCCAGGCGCGCCGCGACCTGCTCGCGCAGATGCTGGCGGGACGCGCCGCGCAGTCGCACGCGCCCATGCCGATCCGCCCGCGTGATCCGGCCCGTACCATTCCGCTCACCGCCGAGCAGAACCAGCTGTGGCTTCACGCGCAGATGGCGCCGGAGATGCCGCTCTACAACGAGTCGATCACGATTCATCGGTTTGGGCGGTACGATCACACCGCGATGGAACGCGCGCTGACCGAGGTGGTCCGGCGCCATGCGATCTGGCGCTCGGCGATCGTCGAGATCGACGGGGATTACGTGATGCAGGTGGCTCCATCGGAGCATATCAGCCTCGCCATCCTCGACATCAGCCATTTCCCCGAAGCTGAACGCGAAGGGGAGGCCGTACGCCTTGCGACGGAAGACGCGCGCGCGCCAATCGCGCCCGACCGGGCGCCTTTGTTCCGCGCCCGCGTGGTGAAGCTGAGCGAGGCCGAACACCGGCTGTACCTGACGCTGCACCACGTCATCTTCGATGGCGTATCGATCTACAAGACCCTGGTGCCCGAACTCGCCGCGCTGGTCGACGCATATGAGGCTGGCCTCCCCTCACCGCTAGCAGAACCGACGTTGCAGTATGCCGACTATGCGGTGTGGCAGGCGGATCGCGAGCAGGGCGAGGACTACAAACGCCAGCTTGATTTCTGGCGCACGCAACTTGCCGCACCGATCCCGCGCCTCGAAGTCGTCGGCGATCGTCCCCGCGCGGCGCTGCCGACACACGCCGGTTCGATGGAGGTGTTCGAACTGGACACGTGGCTGGTCGACCGGCTTAAGGAGATCGCGAGAGCCGAGAACGCGACGCTCTATTCAGTGCTGCTCGCCGGCTACAAGGCGATGCTGTTCCGCTATACGGGCGACGAGGATATCATCGTCGGCGGCGTGACCGATACGCGGCGGCGGCCCGAATTGCAGCCGTTGATGGGCTATTTCCTCAACACCATGGCGATCCGCAGCCACCCGCTCGGGTCCACGCCGTTCCGCGCCTACCTCGCCGAAGTGAAGCGCAGCGTGATCGGCGCGCTCGGCGCGAGCGACATCCCGTTCGACAAACTGGTCCGCGCACTCGACATCAAGCGTGGCACCGGTACGCATCCGCTGTTCAACACCTTGTTTTCGATCGAACCGCCGGTCGATCCGTTCCCGACCGGCTGGGATCTCACCCAGATGGACGTGACCGTCGGCGCGGCGAAGTACGACCTGTACCTCGAACTCGACGAGCGACCCGAAGGGGGCATGGCCGGGCGCTTCCTCTATTCGAGCGAACTGTTCGAACCCGCCACGATCCGCCGCATGGCCGATCATTGGATCCGCCTGCTCGAAGGTGTCGCTGCCGATCCGGAGACGCCGCTCGCGAGGCTGCCGATGCTGGCGGCGGACGAGCAGGACCGCCTCGCCGCAGACTGGAACCAGACGACGCGCGATCTGCCGTACGCGAGCGTGGTGGATTGGGTCGCGGCCAGGGCCGCCGCCGAACCCGAAACGGTGGTGATCGAACAGTCTGGCGAAGGCTGGACCTACGCCGAACTCGCCGCGCGTTCCGACGCGATCGCGGCAGAGCTGATCTCGCGCGGCGTGAAGCCGGGTGCGCTGGTCGGGCTGTCGCTCGAACGCACGCCGTACATGATCGCGGCGATGCTCGGCGTGCTGAAAGCGGGCGCGGCGTATTTGCCGCTCGATCCCGGCTTCCCGCAGGCACGTCTCGCGATGATCGTGGAGAGTGCCGAACCGGTGCTGATCCTGGTCGAGCCCAGCACCGAACACGCGTTGCCGCAGGGTACGATGCCGCTGGTCCGCCTCGATCGCCACTGGCCACACCGCGCTTACACCGCCCCCGCGATCGACGCGGAGGCGCCTGCCTATGTGCTGTACACTTCGGGATCGACCGGCAAGCCCAAGGGGGTCGAGATCCCGCACGCCGCGCTGGTCAACTTCCTCGTCGGCATGGAGGACAGCCTCGGCCTGCCGTCGCGCCAGTCGATCCTCGCGATCACCACCTTGTCGTTCGACATCGCCGAGCTGGAAATCTGGCTGCCGCTCGTCACCGGTGGCAAGGTCCATCTCGCCACGCGCGAAACCGCCAGCGACATGATCGCACTCGCCGAGGACGTCGCGCGTTTGAACCCCGACATTCTTCAGGCCACCCCCGCCACCTGGCGCGGGTTGATCGAGGCGGGCTGGCGAGGGTCGCCCACGCTAACCGCACTGTGCGGCGGCGAGAAGCTGCCCCGTGCGCTCGCCGACCAACTGCTGCCGCGCGTCGGCGCATTGTGGAACATGTACGGTCCGACCGAGACGACGATCTGGTCGACCGTGGCCGAGGTCGCGCGTGCCGGTCCGATCACGATCGGCCGACCAATCGCCAACACCACGATCCGCATCCTCGATCAGAACGGCAACGATCGTCCGCTCGGCGCGGTCGGCGAACTCTGCGTCGGCGGGCGCGGTGTCGCGATCGGCTATCGCGGCCGGCCTGACCTCACCGCGTCCAAGTTTATCGATCATGACGGCGAACGGCTCTACAAGACTGGCGACCTTGCGCGCTGGCGCCCGGACGGCGCGCTGGAATGTCTCGGCCGCACCGATAACGAGGAAAAAATCCGCGGCTTCCGCATCGCCATCGAGGAGGTCGAGGGTGCGCTCGCGGCGCTGCCCGGCGTCGCGGCGGCGGTGGTGAAGGCATGGCCAGATCCGAGCGGCGAGCGGGCTTTGTGCGGTTACCTGGTCGGCACCGGCGAGGTTGCGGATTGGCGCGAGCAGCTATCCGCCACCCTGCCCGATTATATGATCCCGACTCGCTTCATGGTGTTGCCGGAGCTGCCGCAGACCCCGAACGGCAAAGTCGACCGTCACGCGCTGCCCGAACCGGGCAAGGCATCGGTGACCGATCATGCCCCGCTGGAGACGCCCGCGCAGGAGAAGCTCGCCGCGATCTGGAGCGACGTACTCAAGGCCGAGGTCACCTCGCGCAATGCGGACTTCTTCGATCTCGGCGGCCATTCGCTGCTGATCGCGCGGCTGATCCGTCGCATCGAAAAGGATTATGGCGTCAAGCTGCCGATGGCGGCGCTGTTCCAGGCACCGCGCCTTGCCGACATGGCGGAGATCATCGCGAGCGGTAAAGGTGTCGACAATCCGGCCGTCGCACCGATTCAGCCGAACGGCACGCAACCGCCGATCCTGTGGCTGGACGGCGGCTCGACCTTCCGTTTACTCGCCGAGCGGCTCGGGCCTGACCAGCCGTTCTACGGCGTGTCGACGGCGGCGGTGATCGAGGCGGCCGGCGGCACCCCCGAGAAGGATTTCCGCAAGACCGCCGATCTCATCATCGCGGCGCTGCGCCAGATCCAGCCGAGCGGACCGTACCGGATCGGCGGCTGGTGCACCTCGGGCATTCTCGCCTATGCGGTGGCGACGCAGCTCGAGGCGGCGGGTGACGAGGTGCGGCTGCTGATGCTCGCCCACCCGTTCCACCCGGTACGTGCGCGGCAACTGGGCGCGACACGGTTCTTTCTCAGCAAGTTCAAATACCACCTCGACAAGACCTTCGCGCAGCCGAAGGGCGAGCGCTGGCACTATTTCGTCGATCGCCTACGCGGCCTGTCCGACGCGGCGGCGCTGGCGGGCGGGCGCGAGGCGGTGTTGCAGCCGAAGATCCAGTCCGCGCTCGATCACTCCGCCAGCCATTACACGCCGCCGGCGTACAACGGCGACGTGATCCTGTTCCAGCCCGACGATCACCCCGGCGTGCTCGATTTTGTCGAGGACTGGCGCGCGCAGGTGCGTGGCCAGTTCGACGCGCACATCGTGCCCGGCGGGCACCGCACCATGTTGGAGGGCACCAACGTCGACGTGTTCGCCGATCTGCTGCGCGCCCGCCTTGCCCGCGCCAATGCAGAGGCAGCACGTCAGCGCAGCGCCTGACGCGGGTGACGGCGGCAGAGGTCTACGTCGGCAGCCTCGACCTGCCAGACACGGAGGTCGAGCAGCTTACGCTGTTGCTCTCACCCGAAGAGCGCGCCCGCGCCGCCCGCTTCGCCTTCGCGCGAGACCGGCGGCGCTTCGTGGTGCGCCGCGCGCGCCTGCGGCAGACGCTGGCGCGCGAGACCGGCGTCGCGGCGGAGCGGATCAGGTACATCGAGAACGGCTATGGCAAGCCGGCGCTACCCGGCGGCGGCCCCTACTTCAGCACCTCACATTCGCACGAGCTATGGGCTGTTGCCGTGTCGGGGCAAGACCTCGGCGTTGATCTGGAACGTCATCAACCCGGTCTCGATTGGCGCGATCTCGCCGCCGGGCTGTTCCGCGTCGACGAACGCGCCGCGCTCGACGCGCTCGCGCCAGGCGACCGACTGCGCGGCTTCTTCGACTGCTGGTCGCGCAAGGAAGCCTTTGTGAAGGCGATCGGCAAGGGCCTCTCCTACCCGCTCGATACGTTCGCCGTCTCGGTCACGCGCGAGGCGCGGTTGCTGTCGGGGGCGGAGGGATGGAGCGTCGCGGACCTGACGCTGGCGGAAGGCTATTCAGCGGCGCTTGTGGTCGCAGGCGAGTTAACCGTGAACGTCACGATCCACGCTTGACGGCAGGTCTGCCGTAAACGCGGGTGCCGTCATGCCACTGCCCCGCGTCGCGCGATCAGTTTGGCGAACTCCCCAATGATCGGACGTGCCACCACCAGCACCAGCCCACCGTAGACCGCGACGCCGACGGTCACCAGAATCGCGAGTGTCTGCAGCGGCGCCATTCCCGCGATCAGTTCCGATACCGCCAGCACCGCCGCCGCCATGCCGGCCGAGGCGATCGCCGCCGGCATCACCGCACGCAGCAGCGCCCGCGCCGACGTCCCGATCACCGGCATCGAAAACGCCGCCGTCAACATCATGTGGATGGGGGCACCGATTACCCAGCTCCACGCCATGCCGACCGCGCCGTAGCGCACGCCGATGGCGAAACCGATCGGCATGATGAGCGCCCCCACCGCAGCACCCCACACCTGCAGGCGCGGATGGCCAAGCGCGGTGGTCGCCGGCGCGAACAGCACCTGCACCGTCAGGAACGGCATCGCTACCGCCAGCAACCGCACGATCGGCGTGGCATCATCCCACTTCGGCCCGAGCACGACATCGACAAACGGCCCCGCCACCAGCGCCAGCCCGACGTAGAACGGCAGCGCACCGAACATGATGAGCCGCACCGACTTCGCGAACGCGTGACCGGTCGTCTCGCGATCCCCTTGGAGTCGCGCATAGGCCGAGAACGCCACGTCGTTAAGCGGCGGCACGAACTTGCTCGTGACGATCTGCGCGAGGAACAGCGCCTCCGCGTAGAGCCCGAGGTGGCGCGCATCCAGCGAACGACCGCCAATCACGATGTCGCTCTGCGTCTGGAACAGCCATAAAAGCGAGCTCAGCAGCATCGCGCCGCCAAACCACACCACGCCGCCCGCGCCCTTCAGCCGGAACGTCGGCAGCACCCCCAGCCGCGCCGCCAGCGTCATGCCGAGCGCGCGCGACCAGATCACGCACATCGGCGCGATCACCAGCGTCCACACCCCGAACCCCGCCAGCGCGCACCCCAATGATGTGCCCGCGCCGATCAACGCCGAGACGAGGTTCACCTTCGCCTGCACCTTGTAGTTGAGCTGCCGGCTCAGCAGCGCACTCGGCAACGCCACGAACGGCGTGGCGAGGTACAGCGCGGCCTGCGCGGTCAGCAGATGCGCCACCATGGGGGTGTGGAAATATTGTGCAGCCAGCGGCGCGATCAGCACCTGCGCCAGTGCGATGCCGCCGTTCAGCAGCACCAGGATGCCGAACACCTGCCGGATCAGTGTTTTGGTGAGTTCAGGCGTGCGGATCAGCGAGGCGGTGAATTCCTGCCCATTGAGTAGACTGAGGAACACCAGCACGCTCTGCGTCATGGCGAACAGGCCGTAATCGCGCGGATCGAGGATGCGGATGACGAAGAACGTCGCCGCCCACATGATAAGCTGCGCGATCACCTGACTGCCCGACCGCCAGGCTATCGCCTGCACGATCTGCGTCGCGAAGCTCTTTTCCACCGTTATCTCGGACATAGAATTCATCGGCTTAAGGCTCGCATGCGTAACGATGCGACCGTAGCGCCGGGGAAGTGGAGGAAGGATGAAGGAACTGCGGCGGAACCACACTTTTCGCTCGCAGCAGAGCCACTTGCGGCAAATGGTCGGGGAGACAGGATTCGAACCCGGAATATCCATCACCCAGACCCACGGAAATTCGCGGGTTTGCAGGATTGCCCCACCCTTGTGAATCGGTTGTGTGGTACTGTCCAGTGTATTGTTCGCGAGCGCTAATGTCGCAATTTCGAGGCTTTGAGCTGAACTAGCCGAAATCTCCAAGCCCGCGCCTTCACCCGCTCGTCGATTGGTAGGCGCGATTGCGTTACGCATGCCACCTCCGCCACCCACGCCATCACCGCATAGGCCACTTCGATCGGGCCAATGTCGCCCGGATCGATCAGCGCGCGAAACTTGAAGATCCACGCTTCGCCTTGCCGTCGTCCTCACCAACGCATATCGCGCCATCGGGCATGACGGCTCGCTGAAGCGGCAGATAACGATCCGCGAAACTGCACTCGGACTGGAAGCGCTGCACCACTTCATCGATCATCCACCGCTGGCGCGTGCACCAATGTGTTTTGGGTGTGCTGGCGATGGAGAGTGAACCGGTTGATTTTCGGCTGTGATCAATTGGGTTCGCGCGAGCCAGTGGCCCGGGACCAGCTCCGAAAATCGCCGCTTCTGCTTCGTTGTCGCTCCCAAAGTGGCGACCATGAGTGAGAAGGGCGTGTACTGCGGCTTGCCTCGTGCGCTCAGGAACTTAACTCGTCCTCGCAGCAGGAAGATGTCGGCGTCGGCGCTCAGAGTGTCATGGAAAAAGGTCGAGTCGGTCCGCACTGGAACGAGGCACACAACGGTCGCGACTTTGCCGGCGCGCCATTGGTCGTGGGCCCGTCGAAGCCAGGCGAGCATATTAGAAAAAGGCGGATTGACGTACGCAAGTTGACCGGACCAATCGTCAACGAGACCGTCGCCACCCTCGCTCAGAAGGATCCGACGACGCGCCACCACGGGGCTACGAAGATCGGCGCAAGGATCCAGGTCGATAGGCCCGAAGGCAGCGTAAACACTATCCATGAAGTCAGGCGGTGTGAAGCGGCTGTCCCGATCTGCCTTGTCGCCCTGTCCCCAAAATGACCTCTCGGGCGCTCGGCGGCGAGCGCTTGGTGCGAGCACCGTCAGCACCTTCACCAGGCTCGCGACCGATCCGCCACCGCGTTCCAAACTGGCCACAGTCGTCCGCGACAGACCCGCCTTTGCCGCCACTTGATCCAGCGACAAGGATCGGGTGCGTCGCCTGGAGCGCAGTTGTTCGGACAAGCATGTGCCCGAACCAAGACCAGTCAGACGGAAATCCAACGCCGTCATAATCGCCATCAGCGTTGCGACCGAGCCTACGCCCGCTTCCAGCCTCCTGACGGTTTGAACGTCCACAGCAATCCGATCCGCCAGAGCGCGTTGTGACAAGCCAGATGATCGACGGGCATTCCGTATTTCTTTGACCAGTATTTGATACCTCCCGGCGCTATATTCTGCACCAAATTAAGTCTATGAACATGGGCGATAGGGGCTAGCGACGCTGCCCGCATTGCGACCGTATCGTTATCATCGTTGGTCGCCGTATCATGCTAGCCGGATAGGGCGCGGAAGGCTTGGATTGTGAAGATTCGGCTCCAAGGTGATTAGGCCGGGCCGAAGAGGGATGAAAAGGAAGATTTGCGAGTGAAGTCTTGGAAGTACGAGCGGTCATCGAGCGGCGCATTGGGCACCACAAGCATATATTTGATCTGAATATCTGGCTGATAGTCGCGACGGATCTGCGGCGGCTCTACCCGTGCCTTTGCTGACCCGCCTGCGCTACGAAAAACCTGGGGATTTCGGGCTTCTTGGCCATCAAGGTTATCTCTTAGAGGCTGGACGTCAGCCCGAGAAAAGCGTGGTGGATCGCGATGGCTGGTCGATCAACGGTTCTGGCATGTTCGGACAGCCAAAATGCCGAATGGTCGACTACTTTAGAAAGCACGATCTGTTCGTCGGCGCGTTTCACGCGTCCCAAATAAGCGTTTACGCCCGCCGCTGCCGACTGCGCATCGCCGGCAAGCAGATACCCCGCCATGAAGCCGGAGGCGTGGTTTTCGGCGTATTTGCCCGAACGGAACCGATCGACGCCCTCGACCACATACTCGCGGCAAAGGTAGGTGTCGCTTCCATCCAGGCGCTTGCACTCGATGATCGCGTGAGGATCGTGCTCCGCGTGGCGCAGGAAAACTTCCACGACATACAAGGGAATGTCTGTCCGACCGTCGGGTGTCATAACATCGGGGGTAGAGCGCGACTCCATGCCGAGCGCCACGATGAAGGACTTGCCCCACGCCAGCGTTCCGGACGTGAGAGCCTGGCGCATGCCGTCTCGCAGCCGCTCGGTCATTACGACCTCGCCTTTTAAGACTGTTTCCCTATCTATGGCCGCCAAAGCCCAGCCCTTCCGCACCGTCACCAGGATCGCGGCGACCACCTCATCGGCTAGAGCGATATATTCCCGCCCGACCACCCCTTGGAACTCATCGGGGATCCTCAATGTCGGCGCCCCGCAAAGCTCTCGGCGATCACCGCGTCTGCGTCTTCAAGCGCAACGCTTTCCAGCCAGTGGCGACGAGCCGCAGGCTTGACGATCACGACCTCGTTGCGGCCATGGACCCGCAGTTCACGCTGACCGGTGAGTGCGCTGGCAAGAGGCACCCTCATTCGGTCTCCGAGCCGTCCGAAGACCGCCGTGAGACTCCCGTTCGGCGAGACGATTTCGACCTCCGGGGGCTTGGCGCCGTCCTCCAGGACGAATCGGACAATCCGCATCGCATCCGTACCACGCAGGTCGAACACTTCCGCTCGAACGCTTCGTTGGCGACGCGCCGAAAGCCATCGATCCAGCACAGCCGAGAAGGTCTGTGCATAGGCCGCGACACCCTCGCGCGGGTCCGCCGGGGTCATCGAGTCGGAAAGCCCCGCGCTCCATTGCCATCCTGCTTTGAGGAGCCCGTCTCGCACCACTATCCGGTCGTCGGCGTCGAGGCCGTAGAGATCGAAGACAGCCTCGTCGAGCGCGATCCAATCTTCTACATTCGGAGCCCGAGTTTGGAATTGCTGCTCAAGCTGATAAATCTTTCGACCGGCATCTGAACTCGCGATCAGGTTGAGATCGGGCGTGGGCAGTAGCGCCACGTCCTGTCGGAAGAGACGACGTTTGTAGAGGCCGAATTCTCCGGCGGTCATTAGGAAAAACCAAGACGCCAAGGCTGAGCCCAAGACACCGGCGAGGATATGGGCTGCTTCGCGATGGGACGCGGGGAAAGGTGCGCCAAAGAAGGCTTCGGCGAAGACGAGGTCGCGATCGGAGACCGCGGTCAAGGGCCTCGGCTCCCCGGGCAAAAATTCCTTCACCAGCAGCAGGGGCGCTTTGTAGAGTGCCCGGTCACGCGGCCACTGCGCGGCCGTTAGTCCGAACGAGGGTAGGTCGTCGGGCACGGCGAAGGGTTGGAGGTCGTCCTTCTGCAGATAGTCGAGCGCAGTCAGGTAAGCCGCGTCGCGGTTCCGGTTCTCGGCTTTGCCAAGAATAAGGCCATCGCCTAGCACAGTTTTCAGGTCACGAAGCCGCTCGCCAAGCGGCTGATGCCGGTCGGTCAGATCGTCAACGAGGCGCAGGTCCCGGCGCCGGCCGAAAGCCGCCGTCTTGAGGCGGGTCGGCCGTGCTTCCCAGTCGTCCAGCGAAAGACGGACGATATCGCTGGGTGCGATTTCGAAGGTATGGGAGCGCGGCCCCGCGGGCGACCACGGGACCTGAACGATGGTCACGGTTTCGGTTGGCTGGGGCCGATGCCGAGCGAACAAGACCATGGCCGGCATCGCTGCGCCTTCGAACAGCCAGGATCGCAGGTTCGAGAAATTGACGAGCGTCACCGGGCCCAGCGCTCGGACCACGTGGCGTGCCGCTGACGCGCCGGTTTTACTGGCGCTGAAGAATGGGGTGGCGCTGAGGACCATGCCAAACCGCGTTTGCGGGTTCGCGAATTCGGCAGCCCGCATTAGGAAGTCTAGGCCCACGCCCCGTGGCTGGGCGGGAAGGGTCTGTCCGCCCTTGCGGCGATCGGCCGTGCCGGCTTTACCTTTGAAGCTCCAAGGCGGGTTGCCGACGATGACGTCGAACAACTTTAGACCGTTATCTTCGACGAGATGTTCAATCCCGGCATCTGTCTGATCGATGGTTCGAGCGTCGCCAACGAATAGCGTTCGGCCGATCAGAGGCTCGAACGTCAGGCCTTCCGGAGGCTGGGGATCGGGGTCGAGTTCAAGAGCTGCCAGATAGAGGCTGAAAGCCGCGACCCGGATCGCAGCTTCGCTGATGTCGACGCCGTAGACCTGGGTATAGAGCGCCTTGCGGATGCCCCCCCTCGTCAGCGGCGTTTTCAAGCCCTGCAGGTGGACCAACCGCCGAAACCCCTCGACAAGGAAGACGCCCGATCCGCAGGTCAGGTCGAGCACGGTCTGTTCGCCGTCGAGGCCGTCCATGACCTCGTCAAGGATCAAGGCGACCACAGGCAGGCGGGTATAATAGACGCCTGCGCGGGTGGCCTCCGTGGATCGGGCACGTCCGGCGATGGGCGCGGCGCCGGAGTGTGCGAACTGTTCGTAGATCGAACTGATTAGCTCTACCGGGATGACGTCGAACTGATACGGAAAGAAGGTGGTCTGCCCGCTGACCGGATCAACGGCATCCAGAAAGTTGGCGACCCGGGAAAGATGCTCTGGAGCGGGCGGGGCCGCCGAGGACGGCGGGAACATGTCGCCGTTGAAGGTCTTGGAAAGCCACTGGAACAGCTGGTTGGTTGCATGCCGGTCGCGCAGCGCGGCTGACAGACGTGTCGTTCCACAAAGACTGCTCATCCGTTCTGCGGTGATGATGTCGCGATCAAGCAGATACTGAGTGAAGATCGCCCGGCCTATCAGCGCCTGCGCCTCGTCCCGCACGAGGTTCGCCGAGACTAGGTCCTTTTCGAGCGCCGCAAGGTCCGACAGCAGTTGCTGATCGACGGCGGTTTTGCGATCTACTTGCTTGGTTTTGGTCCAGAATTGCCCGGTTTCCATGGCGAACCGGCCAGCAAGCGCGTCGAGTTCCTCCAGTCCGGATGCGATCGTAAGGAAGGTTGCGAGCCGGTTCTGGGCCGGATCGGCCTCCGGCCGGGGGCGACCGAAGCCGTTATAGAGATCGATGCGATCCGGCGACACGATCCAGAGTAGGGGCGCGAAACCCTCATTCCAGATCTCGTGACGCCAAGCGGCCAAATCCAAATCGGCCGGCGGGCTCGAAGTGAACTTGAAATAGACCGTCAGAGAGGACTGACCGCGCCACAGAGCGTCGGGCGTGAAAGATCGGCCTCGCCGACCCAAGCGAGCTTCCTCGCCCAGCAGAACGCCCGGCGCAGCTTCGCCGTCGGCCATGTAGCCGGTCGCTGACAGGATTTGACGAAGCGCCGCGTTAGTCATCGGCCCGCCTTCACCATCTGGGGCGCGAAGGGTAATGCCGCTTGAAGCGACGCGGGCGCGAGCGGCATTACTCGTTGGCTCAAATCGTGGATGAGCTGCGCGCAGGGGACGACGAAGGTTGGATCCTTAAGTGGCTTGGCCCCAAGGTCAGCGCCGGGCACCAAGCGGGCTGTCTGCGCGTCAATCAGAGCGACCGAGCCCTCGAGATCAAAGGGACGACTCTCTGAAAGGGCGCGAAAAAGCGCGTCCATACTGCCACCGATATCGCTAATACGTACGTGAAAATCGCCGGTAATCCGCCGTGTGATCGCTAAGCCGAGAATGTCTGCGAAGGTAAAGCGCGCCGCTTTGCCGGGCTTGGCGGCGAGATACCTCACTGCCTTGCGCCACGCACGCACCTCACCAGGTGAGACGCCCGCAAGATCGCGCGCTTGTTCTTGAGTGAAATGGATCGTTTGCAGCGACATGATTACTTGTCGCAGACGACAGGAAAATGCGCAACAGCGAACGCCGAATTCCAACTTCGTCGATGCTGGTCGATCGGGTAATGGCCTTGGTCCGGGTGAATTGACGAGGAGTTGCACGATGGGGCTGAGAATCGCAGCTTAGCGATGATCGGTTCCAAATCGGACCGTCCGCAACCGGCCCATCTTCAGCCAAACCGCCCTGCCTGAACAACCGTCCGCTTCCGCGGTAACCGCCGAGCTGCCGTGAACGACCGATTGTGGGTCCAGCCGGTCGGAGTCAAACGATCATAATGTGTGCTTAAAAGGTATCAGATTCTGACCACGCAACGTTGCACCTTATTTTGTCGCGCTGCTAGACGAGCGTCTAGCGACGGAAGATGGACGCACGTTGGCGGGCGACCATGATGCGAGGGTGCCGGCCTCCCACCTATCGCGCATCTGCCGGTATCGGAGGGGACGCAGGACGTTACGGTCGTCCAACAACAGAGGTCAGATCGACGCTTCCGGCAGCAGCCTTGCCGTCTTTGGATCGTAGGTCGTGCCCGCCAGCGTCCCGTCGCCGATCCGGTCGACGATCTCGTCGATAATCGCCAGCGGCACAAGAAACCATTCGCGTGGGCGGACGGGCTTGCCGAAACGATCGGGGATTTCGACATCGTACCGGACGCGATTAAGGACGCGATGAATGAGAGCCTCCAGCCGCGTGCGATGCACGTCGTGCAGCGTGTAGGTTGCGATCACATCGACGTCAGCGAGGAGGTAGGTCGCGTCGTCCGCGGCACGGGCAATCCGGGATTCCACCTTGCCGCCCGTGATACCGATTTTGTGAATGAGCTCGCGATGGGCGGCGATAGTGGGATGGGTGGAACGGCTACGCAGGACGTAGAGAGTGCCGGTCGGCAAGCGGTCGGGTTCGTCCTCAGCGCCGCCGCGGTCGCCGAACAGTGGACCGGCGGTCGGTTCGCTGACGCGGCGGCCGCCCTCGTCCTTATACAAAGCACGCTGAAGCGAGCGGAGTAAAAGATTGCTTTCCGTGCCGTTCGAATAGACGACGCGCAGGCGGGCGTCGACCTCGCCATTGGGTGCCGCGATCGGATCGCCGACGCTCGCCACGTACGCGATCTGGCCTCCGAGGATGAAGAACTCGCCCTGCTTAATGTCGGCCTTCGACATCCCGAGGTCGCGGACGAAGGGGCGTGTCGTCCGGGTGCCGGCGTCGAGGTCGACCTGGACCTGTTCGAAGCGCGGCTTGAAAGCGTCGAAGTCGTCGCAGCGGGTCGCGGCGGCGACCTCCTCGGCGGCGGATCGCTCGGCGTTCGATCGGACGTTGCGCAACTGAGTGATGTCGTCGGCTGCCGGGGCTTCGACGCCCAGTTCAGCCAACAGCGCACTGTCGTCGAGATCATCGACCGGCGCGACGGCCGTCACGCCGTCGAGCAGCCCATGCATGTCTATGTCCGCCAGCAACGCGCGGCAATCAGCCTGCACGCGCAAGCGGTCGAGGCGGACGGCGTAGAGCCGTTCGAAGATATCGCGGTCCTCACCGTGCTGCGGGGCACGGCTATGCTCTTCGCGGAACTTCACGATATCCTCGAACCCCGCGATTATCCGCTCCTCGCGCGTGGTGCGCGCGCGCACCTTCTTGGGCGTCAGATCGACGCCCAGTTCGGCAAGGATGTCGTCGTCGGTCATTTCAGCCATTGGCCGTGGCCTGGGCGCGATAACGGGCGAAGGCGGCGACGCCCACGGCAAGCTGGCGCTCCCACGGATCCTGCGACGTGGCCTCGGGCGCACGGCCGCGCTCTCGCTTCCACTGCACGGCGCGGATCGCATAGGCGCGCGCCTCCTCCTCGGTCAGTGTGTTCTTGCGCGCGGTAATCGCGGCCTGCACCTGGCGCAGAAGACCCGCATTCATCGCCTTGGCGAGGATCGCGACGGCCGCGTCGAACGGATTGATGTGGTCGATCAGATCGATATCGAGCTCGCGAACGTTCATGAACTTGCGCACGCCATCGACGAAGGACGTGTTGGCCTTGAGCTCACCGGTGCCGTCGTCGCTGGCAGTTTCGGTGATCACCTTCGCCGCCTGCTGGGTGATGTTGAGCGCGGCGATGGCATGCTGGCGCACCGCTTCCTGATCGGTCTCGCTCAGCTCGGGATAACGATCGCGGACGATCTTGCCCATGCGCACCACGGTCAGCTCCTCGGGCACCAGCTCTGGATCGAACAGGCCGCGCGATATCGCCTGTTTGTCTTGGATGAAGCTGGTGATGACCTCGTTCAGATCCTCTTGGCAAATGCGCTTCGCCTCAGTCGTGGTCGGCTCGATCAGCCCCTTCAGCTCGAAGTGAAACTGGCCCCGCTCCTCGTTCACGCCGACATTGGCCTCACCTTCACGGTAGCCGCCGGGGCCATAGTCGAAGTCTTTCTTTGGCCCGACATCCTTGGACGTGAATTCAAAGCGCGGCGCCAGCACCTGTTCCATCAGCAAGCTGGCGGCGATTGCTTTGAGCGTGTCGTTGACAGCGTCGGCGACTAGGTCGTCAGCAGCGGCTGGTTCGGCGATCAGATTGGTGAAGCGTGCCACCGTCTTGCCCGGCGCATCGCGGGTGGCGCGGCCGATAATCTGGATGATCTCGGTCAGGCTCGAGCGGTAGCCGACGGTCAGCGCATGTTCGCACCAGATCCAGTCGAACCCTTCCTTCGCCATGCCGAGCGCGATGATGATATCGACATAGTCGCGGTTGCTACGCGCTTCCGGGCTTTTCAGAGCCGAAGACACGCGGTCGCGCTTCGACGGATCGTCATCGACCAGATCGGCGATCTTGATCGTATTGCCCGCCGCCGTTTCGATCAGGTGGAAGCCGGTGGCCTCGTCGGTGCCGCGCCAGGTGCCAAGGTGATCCATGATCTCCTCTACTTCGCGATGCTTGTCCTTGGTGCTCTCCCGCGAATTGACGCTCGGGATGTGGACGATCGTCTTCACGGCCGGATCAAGAAGGTTGTTGATCTTGTCGATATAGCGCCCGGTGTAGAAGCTGTAGGCGATGTCGAGCGTCTTCAGATATTCGTAACCGTTGAGCTGCTGATAATAGGTATAGGTGACTGGGACGAACTTCGCCTCGTCCTCCGGGCTGAGCACCGCGACCGCGTCACCGCGGAAATAGCTGCCCGTCATCGCGATCAGATGCACCTGGTCGCGCGCGATCAGCTGGCCAAGCAGCATGCCCAGCCGGTTCTCCGGGTCGGCCGAAACGTGATGGAATTCGTCCACCGCGATCAGCCGCCCATCGAACGCCTCAATTCCTAGCTCGGCGAGCGCGAAGCGAAAGGTGGCGTGGGTGCATACCAGCACCGGATCACCGCTGGCGAGGAATTCGGCCACCGCCTTCACCTTCGACTTCGCGACCTTCACATCGTCAGCGCCGGGAACGTTGCACAGGTTCCAGTGGGGCTTGACGGTCCAGTCCCAGTAGAAGCCGTGCTTGGTGAGCGGCTCGTCGGCGAAGCTGCCGCCGATCGAGCGTTCCGGCACGACGACAATCGCCTGGGTGACGCCCTGATTGTGCAGCTTGTCGAGCGCGATGAACATCAGCGCGCGCGACTTACCCGACGCGGGCGGCGACTTGATCAGCAAATATTGCTCGCCGCGATAGGCATAGGCCTCGCGCTGCATTTCGCGCATGCCGAGTTCGTTTGGCTTGGAAGATACGCCGGTATTTGCCTTGACCAGACGGACAGCGGGAATTGGGCGGGTCTCAGTCATTACTTCTCTCCGCCAACGCACCCAGTTCAAGACGCGGAAGGTTATGAACCTGTAGGCCTGCGAGTGTGGGGACAAGCGCTTGTTCTGCAGCACCACATTTCGCGGGAAGCTGCGGAATGCTGGCACTCGATTTCATATGCCGTCGATTTCTGACGAACTGGGTGGTGAGCACTAGAACACCCCCCAAGCACGTCCGCCACCCATCTTGAAGGCGGCATCGATCTCCTGACTGCGGCGACGCCACTGTGCCTTTGCCGAGTTGCTACCCACTGTAAGTCTAAACATGCTGGGGCCGACCCGTTGAAACAGCAAATTCTCGTTGTCGTATTTTGCCGGCCCGTCAACGCCGGGGACCGGAAGCGTCAGCTTGTCCATCAGGTTGTTGCTGAATGTCAGCGAGCAATCATGCGGGTTATGATTGCCATATACGATTTTCAAGTGACCAAGTTGCGAATCTCGTGGAACATCATCCGGAGCGAATCCAAAGAAAACGCGTGTTAGCCGCTTCATCATTAGCTGATTACCTGGAAGACCGGCACCCCGATTACGAGTAATGTGCCGATCGGCCTCAATCCAAAGATTTGCACAAACGCGCAACTTGCGCAGGTCAACTGGCGTGAGCTGTCCGCGCTTCGTATGTTCGGGCGTCGTATCGTCTTCGGTCGGTGTAGGGTTCTTTAAATTGGGCTGGCTTTCGTAAATGTCGCGATAGCGGCTCAGCAAAGCGGGATTTAACTTTGTCGCCGGCCCCCAAAGCCCGTCAAACCAAGTCTCAAAGGTATCAATACAGGCCGCCGATTGAGCAGCGTTTTCTGGAACCGGATCCGGCACCCCGACGACGATGCCAGCCTCGTGGCCTCGTGTAAGCCCTGATTTCGAAATGTTTCCGGAACCCGCAAGAACGAAACGCGCGTCCGATCCGGTAAAAATCATCGATTTAGGATGAAATGGTATGCCGGGGACGCAGCCGCTACGATCCAGCACAGCGCTGTTGTGAATCCTTAGTTTTGACATTGGCAAGTCATTGATCGTGCTTAAAGCGAGCGGCGTGGTTCGCAGATAGTCGAATGATGTCAACCAGCGCTTCTTCACGTCAGGCCACCGGTTGCCTAGCCCTACGCTAAACGTAGAGATCAACTTTTCAATTCCTTGCGTGGTGATGTAGGCAACTGCGATGTCGATCTGCGACACTTCGCATTGGTCTAAAATCCAAGAAACCGAGTTGATCACGGATCCAGTCGTCGGTTGTGTAATTGCCTTTACGATCACAAGTTCAGCCTCATAGTTTGAGCATTGGTGAAAGGCCGCAGGACAATAAAGCGCTAGAATGTTTCGTGCGTTGATCATACAACTTAAACAATATCTCCAGCCTTTCAGTGTCGTTACGAAAACGACGTCCTAGATAAGCGCGCTCGAGAATATTGTCATTTTCTTCATGCGCCGTGTAAAGGTCCTTCGGCATCGTGCTGGGGTCGTAAAGGTCTGCAACGCTAGCCGGAAAGTGTGCCTCACGGACCAGTATTATTCGCTCTGCAGACCCGATAAGATCGATTTTGTCCTGTTGGGTAATATCAGGCACAGGAAACGTATTCCAACCCAATGTGTTGGAGTATCTGAAATCAGTCTTGATCTTGCCGCAGACGGCCGAAATCCAAACCAGATGCAGCCTCGAGGCGATGATTGCTAGATTCCATAAAGGCGCATCGTAGATCGCCAATGCGCTGTCTGCTACTATAACATCAACATCTACCAGTCCTACAGGAAGGTAAGGTCGCGCCTCGGACGAATGCCGCGGGATGATAATGGACTGACGGCTCGCGACGCCCTGTATTTGGACAAAACGGTAGGGTTTATCCGCAAATTTCTTAGTTGATGCCGCCTTCATCCCACGGCGTGCGGAAGCGACGGCCTCCATCCGACGGGCAAGCGGGGCGATGCGAGATGCCTCTTCCTGGTCTTTTTCTCTGATCCAGATGCATCCCCTATACTTCCCTTCGATAAAATCCTCGGAACCCTGGAAGCGCTTAAGGAAAGGACGCGCGCTGGGATGCGACGTTGCGAGTGCAGCCATTTCCTCAGGGGAAAGGAGAAGATGGCCATTATCCCGCGGCATATTCCCGAACATCATCTCATGGAGACCATTTTCAGGTTTCGACACAGGCTGAACGATGATGTCAGGGCCGGAGATCAGGTAAGGATTTATATTATCGGCTCGGCGAACGACCGTCTCGTTGTCATCGGTGGTCTCGTAGAGTCGCACGGCCTGCTTTCGGCGTTGCTGCGTCAGGCCTACAATGACGACGGTGACGACCGCTTTTCCGCTGGCAAGATTCGACCATCGAAAAGACGTGTGGGCGAAAGCGATCGAGATGCCCATCTGGAGGATTAGCGGCCAGAGGATGGGGACCTGTTGCCCTTGGCAGATCGAGTTGGTGCTGACCAGCGCGCCGGCGTTTCCGGTGCGTCCCAGATAGTCTGACGCCTTTAAAAACCATCCCGCTACGTAATCGAGCGAAGCCCATTTTTCGCTGCGCGCGGTAAAAACGGCTTCCAGATCCTCCTTCTGCTGAAGCGTCTGCAGCTTACCGCCATAGTAAGGAGGGTTTCCACAAATATAGGTTTCCGGCTCAGCTCCGCTTTCCAGCCCATTTTCTTCCAAAGCCGGCCGCCCCGTCGGGCCGGCCAGAACGCGCTCAGAGTTGTCCGCCCGCCGCACCGCCGGGCACACCTCCAGCCAATCCAGCCGCAGCGCATTGCCAACAGTGATCTGCCCCGTCTTGTGCAGCGGCAGCACCATCGCCCGCGCTTCCTGCTGGCTCAAGTACAGGCAGTCCGCCTGAAATTCGGCGATCAGCAGCGCGAGGCGGGCGATCTCGGCGGCGAAGCCTTTGATCTCTATGCCGTAGAAATTGGAGAGCGGGATGACGCTGCGACGCTCG
Organism: Sphingomonas sp. BAUL-RG-20F-R05-02; assembly: GCF_022662305.1. Taxonomy (GTDB): domain Bacteria; phylum Pseudomonadota; class Alphaproteobacteria; order Sphingomonadales; family Sphingomonadaceae; genus Sphingomonas. The sequence continues at coordinate 176,496 of NZ_JAKNQH010000001.1, read as the reverse complement.
TCCAGCCTTAAGCTGGCCTCGCCGCCTAGCCGTTCAACGATCGTCGCCTCGATCTCGCGCATCCTCTTGTAAGCGATGACCAGGAAATTGCCTGATCCACACGCCGGATCAAAGACGCGGATGTTCGCCAGCCGCTTGCGCAGGTTGCGCAACTTCTGCTTGCTGTGGCCCGCCGCCTCCAGTTGCTCGCGCAGGTCGTCGAGGAACAGCGGGTTCAGCACCTTCAGGATGTTGGGTACGCTGGTATAGTGCATACCCAACTCGCCGCGCTCGCCATCGTCGGCGACCGCCTGGATCATCGATCCGAAGATGTCCGGGTTGATCTCTTTCCAGTCGAGCTCGCCTGCGCTAAGCAGATAGGCACGCGCAGTGCGGCTGAACCGCGGACATTCGCCAGCCGCGGTAAATAGCCCGCCGTTTACATAGGGAAAGACGTCCGCATAGGGGCGGATGCCCGCGGCACGGCGATAGCGGTCGTCGAAATTGCCCTCATGCTTGACCGGCGTTTCCATCGCTAGAAACAGATGCTGAAGCACTTCGTGAGTGTTGCCCCATTGCGCCTCGCCGCTGCCATGCCCGGCCTCTGACATCCTGGCGACGGCAGCGGTGAATAGCCCCTCGCCGTTAAAGATGCCGGTATCCTCGGCGAAATAACAAAAGATCAGCCGCGCCATGAACTGGTTTAGCGCGTGCCGCCGCTCCTCGGTCGCCCATTCCGGATTGTCGTTCAGCAGCGTGACGTACAGCCTGTTGAGCCGCCCGGTCGCCTTGATGTCGACCGGGTTATTCTTGATTTCCTTGACAGTGGAAATGCCCGCGAGCGGCAGGAATGTTGCGAAATAGCGTGGCAGGTCGGCGTAGGCGCAGGCGATCACATCCCCGCCGACCAGATCCTCCGCCTCGACCGTTTCACCGTCGGTGGCGAAAAGAAACTTGGCCTTGATCGACGCCGTCTTGGGACTCGCGCGCAGGGCCGCCAGCACATCATGCACGCCGCCCGGTGGCGCGACGGCGATGTGGATGTTGTTGCGCTGGAGTACGCCGCCCACATCGGACTGGTTGCTGTCACCCTTGCGCAGGCGATCGACGGTGGTCTTCTTGGCGCCGAACGCGGTGATGAACTGATATGGAAATTCGGCCGGATCGAAGGGCTCGGCGACCAGCTGAGATACGGCTTCTTCGATTTCGACTGCGTTCATGCCGCCAGCTTTGCCTCCCCGCGATGGGAGTAGGCAATCCGCTTTCGGCGCGAGGGCTTCGATTCGTGCGTTTTTGCGGGCGCAAGTGTTGGGGATCGTCGGACGTCTCATCGGCGCGGGGTCGGATGGGTCGCCGCGCTCCGATGTCAGATCGGCGACCGCCCGCTCGTCTGTCGATATAGCTCGCGCGCCGTTGGCCCAAGGGACCGGGAGATGATAATTCGACGATGATGGATCGGACCCTGGGGCGAGTGCTTAAGATAGAAGTGGGCGGCGTAAGGGGCGTCGATACCCTTCGCCATATATTTGGCGAGCTTGCTCGTGGTCGTCGCGGGCTGCACCATCAGGCAGCGGTGGGGCATATTGGGGGCGAGCTTCTTCATTGCGCGGCGGATGCGCTTTTCGAGATTGTTTTGGTCGAGCGGCGACCAACGCAGCAGCCAGTGAACGTGAATCGGCCCGTTCGGCGGCCTCTCCCACACGGCGATCGCATCGAAGCTCCCTTGCGCCGTGCCCTGACCCACCCGATAATTCCAGGCGCGTCGCGTATTCTCCCATATTTTCCGGAACAGATCATACGGCTGTATGCTGCCGGCCAAAGCAGAGCTGAACTCGATGGTGATCGCCGTATCCATTGGCGATAGGGCCTTGCGCGCGAACCGCTCAGCATGCAGCAGCGATCGAGCGCTTTCCGGTCGCAGGCACGTTCTCTTGGGCAATTGAGCAACGCCCGGGGTCATGGAGGATCGCCACATACCACCCTGCTAACGGCAATCCGTTAACACCTCGGCAAACCGTTTTTCGTCGGTAGTAGACCCCCCGGTGACTTAATTAAATCAATGGGCGGTTGCACCCGCTTTACCGACCCCGGCCGCGGGACTATGTAATCCCGAACCCCGCCCCCTCGCGCATCATGATCTCGTCGAGTGCGCCGACCTGCGCCCCGTCGCGCAAACCGAGGGCCTCGGTGAGCTTGGCGCGGCTATCGGTATAGATCGAGGCCCCTTTGCGGGCGCGTGAGATGGCGACATAGGCGGCGCGGGTATCGACGGTGTTGACGCGATAACTTTCTAGATTCGCCATAACCCGATCGCACGTTGCGCCCTGGCTGCTGTGGATCGTGCGGACCCATCCCGGTCGGATATGGCGGTCGGCAAGATGACGAAGGTCGAGCATCTGCCGCTCGCCATCGTCCTTCTCAACCAAAACGCTTGATCCCTGGGCATCGACCGCGACGACCATCGCGCTCGTGCCGTTGAGGCGCTCGGCGAAGTAGTTGTTGCGGGTGAACTGGAGCTTGTCGCCGGTGCGGAACTCCTGCTCGACCTCGGCGAACGCCTCGGCGTGTGCGCTGCCCCAGCGCGCGGGCTTCCAATCGTGGGTCTTGGCCTTGGGGTTCGGAGGCACGAGCCGGACGGTCCCGGCCTGTGCATCCACGGCATCGACGCGGTATCCGACGCCGGGGCGCGGCTTGCCCTTGGTGCTCTTGCGAAATGTGACGACATCGCCGGGGGTGTAGCTGCGCGCCTGGGCCGCCTCGGCGCGGGTGAGGCCATGCGGTTCGAGGACGGTTGCGACCAGCGCCTCGTCGCCGAGTTGGCCCTCGTGTAGCAGCGCGAGCCGAATCGCATCGGTGAGGTTCCGGCGTCCTTCGCGGGTCGGGTCGAGGACGAGCGTGCCCGCGCGTTCCTGGGGTGACAGCTTCGCAAAATCCCGCGCGAGGGAGGCGATGCGGGTCTGGTCGTCGCGCTGCTCGATGATGGCACCGCCCCCGGCGTCGAGGGCGGCGAATGCCGCCTTCGCGTCCCCTGCGAGCATCGCCTCGACCGCTTCGCGGGTCTTGATGTTGGTCTGGCGGACGATCTTCTCCAGCTTGAACGTCGGCATGCCCGCCTGCTGGAGCTGCCCAAAACTGCGCCCGGCTTCGACCGAGCCGAGCTGGGCGACGTCACCGACCAGCACGAGTCGCGTGCCGGTGCGTTGTGCGTGGGCGAGCACGCGGGCGGCGTCGCGCGCGGACAGCATGCTTGCCTCGTCGATGATGTCGATCCGCTTGGCCGGTTCTTCGTCGTCGGCGCGGTCGAGCATCATTGCGACGGTCATCGGCTTGGCGTTGATCGCGCGCGCAAGTACGTCTGCGGCCGTGGCGGTCGGTGCGAGGGCGCGGATCTTGAATCCTTTGGCGCGGGCGGCGTCGGCGAAGGTCTTTAAAACCGTCGTGGTCTTCGCGGTGCCCGCGCTACCCTGGATGCCGGTCACGGCCGCCTCGGATACCAGCAGCGCCCGCGTCGCTTCGAGCTGTCCCTCGTTCCAGGCGTGACCCTGGTCTTTCGGTGCCAGCTTGATCCTGGTGACGATATTGCTGGCGGCAACGCGGTCGAGCACTGGCTTGCCCTTGAACTGGTAGCGTCCTTCGGCCTCAATGCGCAACATGGTGCGCTCGGCCTCGACACCTTCGCGGGTCGCGAAGCCGACCACGCCACGCGCGGCGCGGGGGGCAGCGCGCACGACCAGCGCCTGACGGCGTTTGGCGCGGGCGATGGCGGCAAGGATGTCGGCATGGGTAGCGCGGCCCAGGGCGGCGTCTCCTGCCTCGCGTTCGACACTTGCGGCTGAGAAGGTCGCCTGCCGCTCGCTGATCGCGGCTGTGGCGAGCGCGACGGCGCGGTCGGCTGCTGGCATGCGCTGGCGGGTGCTGAGGCCGGGTTGTGCGACGGTGCGGGCCTCGGCATCGGAGACCATGCGACGACGTATGGGGCTGTCGAACCCGAGCGCGGTCGCGCGGTCACGCCATGCCTGCGCGAGTTCGCGGTGATCGACGGCCTCCTTGGTCGCGCGGGTGTCGATCGCGATCACGTTCTTGTGGGCGGCGCTGGCGGTCGCGCGAGTCATGCCCTCCTCGGTGAGCCTGGCGACGATCTGTTCGGACCGCTTGGAGAATGCAGCGGTCACCGCGTCCGGCACACCATCGATCTCGAAATGCGCCTTCTTCGTGATCGTGACGGCGTAGCCGAGCTGCTGTGCTTCGATCGCGAGCGCCTGGCGGTAGACCGCGCCCATATCCATCTTGAGCCTGTAGAGGGGGCGGCTGTCGAGGCTGCGCCACTCGCCATCGTGCTGGGTCGCGTTGAGGACAACGGCGTGGGTGTGGACCTGCGGGTCTGGCGGTTGGTCCGGGACTGGCCGGGCCGTGTAGTGCGGAAACAGTGCGGCCGCGATGTTGCCGGTCGCGGTCGGCTCGGGCTTGCTGCCGCCTTCTCGGATGCGCGTCACGGCCGCGTGGCGTTCGGCATAGTCGAGCGCGATGACGACGGCGCGGTCATGGGCGTCGAGCAAGCGGCGGTCCCCTGCGACCAGCGCCATCGTCGATACGCTCTTGGGCGCGGAGAAGGTGACATCCCATCCCAAGGTATGCTCGCGCGCGCCATCGCGGACGGTGCCGAGCACGGTGCCGTCGGTCATCTTGCCTTCGAGCAGCGCCCGGAAGGTTTGGGGATCGACCTCGCCGTCCAGGCGGAGCTTGCGGGCGGCGCGACCGTGCCAGCGGCTGGGGGTGCGGTCGTCGCCGGTATAGTAATCGTCCGCGCCGGGTTCGTAATAGCTGGCGGCTGCGGCCGGGTCGGTGAGCTTGGCGATCGTCGCGACCATCACTCGGGGCCTTCCATGGTGAGCCAATCGTCGCGGTCCTCGATCCGCGTCGCGGGCGTGGGCATAGCTGCGGGCGTGGCGGGCGTGTTCACGACGGGCGCGGGGATGAACGCGGGGGCGATGGCAGGTTCGTCCAGGGGCGGCGCGATGGTGACGCACGCTACGGGGTAGCCGGACAGGCGAACGAACGCCTCGCCGATGGCGAGTCCCATCACCTCGGAATCGAATATCAGGGCGCAGCGATCACGCGTGGTGGTGAGCGATCCGCGCTCGGTCTTGGCGTCGATGTCGAGCGTCTCGCTGGGCCGCTGCCCCTCGGTCTCGGTCGTGCCGGCGAGGTCGGAGGCCCACTTTGCGGTCGCGTGATCGCCCGCTGCCATGATGATCTGAGTGCCGGCTTGGCCCGTCAATATCTGGCTGCCCTGCTCGCCGTAGCTCTCGACGACCTGGGCGATCGATTGGAAGGCGATCGTGATGGCGGCGCGGTGCTTGCGGCCTTCGGGTAGCAGCGTCAGCAGCGACTCGACGCGGGGCAGCGATGGCAGCTCGTCGAGGATCATCCAGGCGTTGACGCGGCAATCGGGCGGGCGCTGAAGAATGGCGGATGCGGCTGCATCGATCCAGGCGACGATCGCGGGATCGGCCGATGCGCGGTAGCGCCGAGGTGCGGCCAGAAAGATGAAGGGCGCTGGTCCGTCCTGGTCGTCGAGGCGGGAATAGAAACCATCGAAACTGAACGGTGCTGCCGATGTGGGGATGGCGGCAAGCAGGGCGACGATATCCGCTGCGGCGCTCAGCATGAACAACACGCTGCTGGTGGCCTTGTCTGCGCCTGCCTCGAACACGCGGGCAGCCGGGGTGCCCGCGACGATAGCGCTCAGCTCGTCCTTGTCGGCGCTGGCGAGCATGGTGGCCAGCACGTCGAGGTCGGCGCGACCGGTGCGCACAAGATGATGCACGAGCTGCGCGACGACGGTGCGGGCCTGATCATACCAGATCGCGTTCTCGGTGAGGCCCTTGGGCTTGGGGATCAGTATCGTTGCCAGCCGCTTGGCATCGGCGAGGTCGGTGACATCGGCGAGCGGGTTCCATCGCGCGGTGCGGGCATCCCATGGGTTGAGAATCACATCGCCGCGTTCGGGTTGGTAGAATGCAGAAATGTAGCTGCCGTCCGGGTCGAAGATCAGCGCGGCCTCTCCGCGTTCGGCGATCTGGCGCACGATCGCGCGTAGCGCCGTGGTCTTGCCGGAGCCTGTCTTGCCCGAGAGCAACAGGTGGCGGTTCTCATCGCCGGGCGGAATGGGAACGCCCCCGATCACGATAGATCGGCCCTTCTTCTTCGCCAGCGCGACCAGCGATGCCACTTGCTGGGCGGTCGCGGTGCGGCTGCCCCGCAGCACTTGGTCCATGTTCGCCTTGCGTGCGGTCGCGATCCATTGGTGGCGCAGGAGCGTGGTCATCCCCGCCCCGAGCAGGATCGCGGCGACAACGCCGGCACTTGCTATGCGGGTCAGCAGCTTCATCGCGGCGACGTGCTCGGGCGTCACCGGCTCGCCGAATCCAGTTGCTTCGGGCGTGGGGGCGGGACGCAGGAGCGTTGCTGGGTCGAAGTGACGGACGATCTGCGCGCGGGTCCATACCGTGGCGAGTTGGCGATCGTCGGGACTGGATGCGAACCAGGCAAGCGCCGCGCCGATCACCAATCCGAGCAACGCGCCCACGGCCGCGACGCGCACCAGCGTAAGGATGGCCTGGCTACGCCTGGCCTCGATCGCACGGCCCCGGCTGATCTCGATCGCGGTCATGTCTGGGGCCTTCCGGCGAGCTTCTGGACGAACGGTTCCTGCTGGTGTTGCGGCAACGCCATCAGCGCGTGGAGGCGAGAGGCCGCGTAGGCTGCGAACGCATGGCGCTCGGCCGCACGGCTGGCATCCATGACCGCGTCGATCCTGGCGGCGAGCGCCCCAACCTCGTCGGCGACACGAGCGAGCAGCGAGTCGGTCGCGGAGACAGACGCCGGTTCGGGCGCGGCGAGCGCTGCCTCCACCAAGCTGCGCACGACCTTCGCGCGGTCGCTGCCGGTCGCCGTCACACGCTCGTCGATGAGCTTGGCGATGGCTTCGTCGACCCTGGTCTGGATGACGATGGTGCTCATCGCGGCATCTCGATGAAAACGGCCTGTTCCCAGCGGCTTCGGCCACGGGACGGGTTGTTATGTATGCGCAACGATACGGATGTGCTCTTGGGGACCGTGACGCTCTGGGCCGCACAGCCGTGCATCCGGTGTAATACTGAAACCTTGCATGAGGCGAAGCCTCGTGGCCCGGCCGAATGGCTGCGACTGACCCGTCCGGCTTGAGCTGCGCGGTGAGTTGGGGTATGTGCTGACGGGTGATCGCAGGCGGTCATGAATGGCGGGCCTCGGACTGGGATAGAATTATCCCGATGTAGGCTCTGGACGCGGCCAGATCAAGGGGATATATGTATCCCCATGGTTGATATCCTCTTCAAAACCCTCGGCACGCGCGAGGTGGACCGCTTCCTCGCTGGCTTCCACGACATCGCCGACGCCCATCGCAGCGCCTATGCGGGCCGTTTGAAGCATCTCACCCGTGGTGGATTCCCCCCGGGTGTTTCGGTCGGCCCCGGCGTCGCGGTGCGGTTTGATGCCGACATGCTGTTCCAGATGCTGGTGGTGACCCAGCTATGGCAGCATGGCGTCTCGCCCGCCCGCGCGGTCGCACTAGTGACGGAGGCGTGGCCCCGACTTCGGGGGGATGTCCTGCGGGTGTGGCTGTCGGTCGAGGCCTCCAACCGGGACGGCAAGCCTGCGAAAAGCTATGTGGACCCAATTTACTGGCGGGTGCCGGTCGAGGCGCTGCGTCACATGGCGCGGCCCGACCGGCCCTACAGCTTGGACTCGGACGATCGTATCGACACCATGACGACAGAGGAAGCGCATGCCGACTTGGACGCGCGGGGCTATGGCCTCCGTGGCAGTTCCTTCATCAAGGTTGACCAGCTTATTCAGGATGGTCTGCGGCAGTTGGGTGACACCGTTCTGCCGCATCCAGGTGAGGTCAGCCCGTTCATGCACGGCATGATCCCGCTGCCTAAGTAGAAGTATAGCGTGGCTGAAACGGCTCCGCCACCGGCTGCAGCCTGGTTGCCTCTCCCTTCGTTCGTTCCGCTATAGTTGTGCCGCAAGAAGATGCGGCTGATAGGATCAGGCCGTCGCGACTGCCTCCTGTTCTGCGCCGCGCGCTGCCCCGTTTTGGGTGAGCACGGTATCAAGGATCTGCATAACGAATCGCTGCCGGGCCTTGGGAAGCTGAGTGATCGCGTCGATTTGCCGTTCGAGCCGCGACGCTGGGGCGCGCGGTGATTGCGCGCCTGTCGGGTTCGGTCACTACGACATGAATCGGCTCAACGGGTGATGCTCATGCTGATCGCGAACGACGCGCCGCTCGGGCCGGAATGGAAGGATCATCCGCTCAAAGGCGAGTGGTCGAGCCACCGCGAATGTCATGTCCGCGGCGATTTTTCTGCTGATCTACAAGGGTGAGGATGCCACCCGTAAGGGCGGCACCGTCGTCTTCGTCAGGGCTGAACGCACACCGACCTGTTCGGCGAGTAGGTAAAGTCAGTCTTGTGACAGATCGCCTGCCCGCGATGTGCCCGCATCACTCCGGCGCTTGCGGGTGACGCCGGCGCCGACCCGTGACCGACTTTCCAGCGGCAACAGCCGTATGGGTTGAGGATCGATGTCACCGGTAATCGTCGGGACGTAGCGCTCGATGAATTCGCGCCGCTCGGGTAGCACGACATCAAGCCCTTCTGTCGCCATGCGCTTTGAATAATGCTTGCCGTTGGTTCCTTCTCTTGCGTGGCCCATAACGTCCGCGCGCATCAGAGCGTTGACGCCATCGACCTCGTAGAAGCTCGATCCTAGCGCCCGAATCGAATGTATGTCCGGACCTTTGCCGAGAGGGTTGATGGGTAGCGGTAGTCGCTCCGCGATGTAATCAACCATGTGCTGCCAGGCGCGCTCGTAGAAGTGCGCGCCGCCGCGCTTCTCCTCGTTCACATAAAGCTCGGGGAAGAGCGCGACATGCCCTTCGGCGCGTATCGCCTCGACATAGTCCAGGAACCCCAACCGCCTCAGCTCGGCATGGATCGGCAGCTTGCGATTTCGCGCTCCGCGCTTCTCGCCTGCCATTTCGCCATCACGCCCGCGAGTGAGGTTGTCGCGAATGTGCAAATGCGGGACAGCGTGGTTCGTAATGACGTCGGCGACCTCAAGCCCGCCCGTTTCTTCGCGACAGCTGTGATGGTAGAACCAGAGCAGTGGCAGAAAGTAAGCGGCGTCGTGCCAGACTTGGCAGCGGAGTCCATCGGCGCGCAGGCGTTTTAGCGCGCCACCGCCGCCTGTGTAGATCGGAGAGCGGAACAGATGCTCCAGATGCGCCGTCGTCCAGGGCGGGCGGGTGTCGACATTGGGATCGTCCTTGATCGCGATGCGCCCGGCACCGAAGTCCATCACGATCGCACCTGGCATGCGAGGTTTCCACGACGTTGTCGCTAGATGCTTGGCGACAGTCGCCATTGTCGACAGGTCGCGGTTGGTCGTCTTGGGATTGCGCCGCTCAGCAGCGGCGACGGGCGGCAGCTCGGCAATCACTTCTGACCAAGGGCGTGACATGGCGCCTTTGGTTGAGGTGCCGTAGTAGAAGCGGGCCGGCAGTTGCTGGATTCTTTTCTTGAACATGGCCGCATCGAGGTGCGTATAAGCGCCGAGCGGCTTGTCGCCGGTGATCCAAGCGAACGTTTCCATGATGCGACGCTGCTGCTTGAGGTCGCCCTTCCAAATGCCGTCGGCTTTCAAGGAGGCCAGCACGTCGGGGATAGCCGCGCTGAAGAGGCGCGGGTCGTAGATCTGAAACTGGCTGTCGACCGACTGCACAACCGGAACGACCGTCGGCTCGGTGGGAGCCGTGAGCCTTCGCACTTCGGCCGGCGGCCCAAGGTCCGCCATCAGAGCGGCGATCGGATCAGCGGCGTCCATGATGTCGTCGTCAAAGACACGCTGGACACGTACGCAGGCGCTTGCCGCGGCGCGAATCAGGTGCGTCCGTGCAACGGCAATGGTGCCAGCATGGACTGGTGCGCCAACCGCCTCCAGTCGCTTTGCAACCACATCGTCCCTCAGCAGATCGCGAATCTGCTGCGCGTATTCCTCGATCGGCCCGATGTCAGCATCAAGCCCGCGCCTGACCAGCTCGGCCCGGTCCTGGTCGGTCAAACCCAGCTCACGGTCCGGGCGGCGGATGATCTTGTAGGCTTCGGCTTCCTGAGCTGCCACCTCGGGGACAGAGGATGACCATGAGGCGTTTTCATAGGCGCTGTGGACGTATGAAGTGAGTTCGGCTTCGAGCTCGGCGCGAAAGAGCGCTTCGATCTCGGGTCCGCTCAGCCGTCGTCCGTCTTCCAACATCGCATCCACGCCCGATTTCACCCGCACGAACCGCGCCGACAGGATCGACGCGCGGGTGCGCGCGACCTTCGGGTCGGCGGTGCCCAGCGCGATCGATAGCGGGGTCGAGATAAGATTTCGAAAATGGACGCGGCGCCGGAAGGTGTAGCGGCCGGCACGTCGATGGGCATGGGGGATGTTGCACACAGGGGGTCTTCGCCTTTTCGGCGTGTGTCACCGGTGTGTGCTACAGCTCTGTGCACAGACCGGAATAAAACACACTCAAAGTGGCGGAAATCCGTCGCTTTCGCGATAAAGTGGTCGGGGAGACAGGATTCGAACCTGCGACATCCTGCTCCCAAAGCAGGCGCGCTACCAGACTGCGCCACTCCCCGACGCGAAGCGCGTCCTTAGGGATGCGCTTCGGCAAGGGCAAGTGTTGATCGTAGCGATCAGAACGGCAGCTTGAAGCCCGGCGGCAGCGGAATGCCGCTTGTCATCTTCGACATCGCTTCGCCGGAGGCGGCGTCGGCCTTCGCGCGCGCATCGTTGAAGGCGGCGACGACGAGATCCTCAAGCATCTGCTTTTCCGCCGGCACGAGCAGCGAATCATCGATCGACAAGCCGATGATGCGGCCCTTGGCGGAGGCACGCACCTTGACCAGACCGCCGCCGGCGGCACCTTCCACCTCGACCTGGTCGAGGCCAGCCTGGGCTTTTTCGAGTTCGGCCTGAACGTTTTGCGCCATGGCCATGATGTCTTCGAGATTGTTCATGCTTCGCTCCGTTGCAGGGATATGATGCGGTCGAGCTCCTCTTCGGGAAACTCGGCACCGGGGAAGGCTTCAAACGCGGCGGCCACGACCGGGGTTGCGAGGATCGCGGCGCGACGCGCTTCCTTGGCTGCGAGGTCCCGCTCCTTCAACGTCGGCGCGCCGGGCACGTTGTCGGTGGTGATCTTCCATACCTTGCCGGTCAGCCGCTTCAATTCGACATTGAGGTCGCGCACAAAATCGGCCGAGATCGGGCGGGCGGAACTCAGCACCACCTCCGGCGCGGCATACAGTACCACGCTGGCGTGCGCATAGACGCCGTAGCCGAGCGCCTGCTGCCCGTTGTCGTCGAGATAATGGCGTAGCGCGGCGATCGTCGCCGGCAGTGCGTCTTCCGCCACCGGGGCCGCGATAGCAGCGGGTGCTGGCGCCGGTAGAGGCGTCGCCGAAACGCGGCCCTCTGCCAGCATCTTCGCTAGTTCGCCCGGATCGGGCAGCGTGGAGGCATGGACGAGTCGCAGCAACGCCATTTCGCACGCCTCGATCGGCAGCGCGGCGCGACCGACCTCCTCATGCGCCTTGAGCAGCAATTGCCACAGCCGGTGCAGCGCCGCGAACGAAAGCCTGCTCGCCCAGTCCGCAAGTGCGGCGCGTTCTTCAACCGACTGCCCGGCGTCCACCGCCGCGCCGAGCTTCACCAACGTCGTGCCGTGCACCGTCTCGAGCAGTGCGCGCAGCACGCTGAGCGGGTCGACGCCAAGATCGTACTGGCGGCGCAAGGCGGACAGCGCGCCTGCCCCGTCGCTCGCCAGCAGCAGCGCGAACAGGCTGCGGGTGGCACCACGATCGGACAGGCCGAGCATGTCGCGCACCGCATCGGCGCGGACACCGCCGCCCTCCTGCCCGGCATGCGCGATCGCCTGATCGAGAATCGACAAACCGTCGCGCGCCGACCCCTCCGCCGCGCGCGCGATCAGCCCGAGCGCCTCCGGCTCCGCCTCGAACCCTTCAGCCTGCGTGACATAGGCGAAGTGCTCGGCAAGCTTCTCGGCGGGGATACGACGCAGGTCGAAACGCTGGCACCGCGACAGCACCGTCACCGGCACCTTGTTCACCTCGGTGGTGGCGAACAGGAACTTCACATGCGCGGGCGGCTCCTCCAGCGTCTTCAACAGCGCGTTGAAGGCGTTCTTGGACAGCATGTGCACTTCGTCGACGATGTAGATCTTGAACCGCGCCGACACCGCCGCATAGCGCGCCGCGTCGATAATCTCGCGCACGTCGTCCACGCCAGTGTGGCTGGCGGCGTCCATCTCGATCACGTCGATGTGGCGCCCCTCCGCGATCGCGCGGCACGGCTCGCACACTCCGCAGGGGTCGATGGTCGGGCCGCCCTGCCCGTCCGGGCCGATGCAATTGAGTGCCTTGGCGATCAGCCGCGCGGTCGAGGTCTTGCCCACTCCGCGCACACCAGTCATCAGGAAGGCGTGTGCGAGCCGGTCACGCTTGATCGCGTTGCCGAGCGTCTGCACCATCGCGTCCTGGCCGATCAGCTCGGCGAACGTCTGCGGCCGGTATTTACGCGCGAGGACTCGGTATGCCTCGGGCTTGGGCGTGGCTTGCGGCTGCGGCGGTTCACCGAGATCGAAGGAGTCGGACATCGGCTCTATTTAGGAGCGGCCGCGCGTGTTGTCGAAGGAATGGTTCACTGGTGCGCCGTGCTGAGCGAGACCCGGCGAACTGAGAACATCGGCCGCTCGCGAGCATGAGCCTGGGAAGCCTCGAAGCCGGAAGACAGTGGAAAGGATCTGTTAGCGGGCAAAGCCACTGTCGTCGGTCGCACTTTAGCGCCGCCGACCGGGCGCGCTGCGATCTGTGCGGCGCAGCTTTACTGCGACTTGTGCAGTGCGAGGTGGGAGCCGGAACGACCCGTAGCGAAATCGTTGTGGCTGCTGCCTTCCGGCCCTGACCAAGTTGGCGACGACCACGTCCGCCCGACTCCCGCGGCGCATATGCCGGGGTCGGGCGGAGAGATCAAGCCCGCGTCAGCGGCGGACGCGCACCATCTTGCAGACGCGCTTGACGTGGTGGCCCTGACGAACCGTTTTGCAGACCTTTTTGGAATGCCAGCCGTGGGGAGCGGCAAGCGCGGGCAGTGGGGCGAGCGAGGCAGCCGCGACGCACACGGCGGCAGCGAGGGCAGTGATCTTCATATCGGTTCCTTATTTTCGAGCCGTGCAGCGGAGCACGCCTGGATCGCCGAGCTTGCGCTCAGACGATCCAAGCCGGGCGCCGCTGTGTTACCAGCGAACCGTGCGGCAGACGCGGACCTTGTGGTGACCACGCCACTTCCAGTTGCACACGCGGCGGGTATGATGTCGGTTCCAACCGTGATGGCGTTCGCTGTGGCGCACGACGGTACGCGTCACGACGCGGTCGTGATGCTGCGCGGACGCAGCGACCGGGGCGAGCGTCGCGGCGGCGGCGAGGCATGCCGAGAGGATCAGCTTCATTTTCACAGGGTTCGCTCCTTTTGTTACCTTGAGGGCACGGGAGCGTAATGATCACCGACCATGCATGTTCCGCGATTGCGCCGGAATTCTGATCGTGATGGCACGTTCGAGCCGGATCTGGCAGGCGAGCCGACTGTAGCGCGTGGCGCCACTGGCCAGGTCCAGCAAATCCTCTTCATTCTCACTCGCCGGTGGTAAGTTGGCGAAATCGGCGCCGTCGACGATGACGTGGCAAGTCGAGCACGCCATCTGCCCCTCGCACGTCCCTTCGAGCGGCTGACCGGCATTTTGCGCGACTTCGAGCAACCGATCGCCCGGCTGCGCCTGCGCCATGCTGCGCGTACCGTCGGCGGCGATAAACGTGACGCAGATCATGCCGCGACACGTTGCGCGTCGGCGGCGGCGATGATGCGATCGGTGGCGTCGATCAGGTCGGCCTCCTTGGTATAGCGGCCGAAGCCGATGCGGATACTGGTACGAGCCTGCGTGTCCGTAAGGCCGATCGCGCGCAGCACGTGGCTTGGCCGGCCCGATCCGCTCGCGCAGGCCGAGCCGGCGGAAAAGGCGATGTCACGCAGTTGAGACATCAGCCGCGCCACGTCCAGCCCGTCTCGTCGCACGTTCAGATTGCCCTTGTAGCGATGCTCAGCCGAGCCATTTAGCATCCACCCCCGGGCGGCGAACCGATCGAGTGAGGCGTCGAACAGCCGATCGGCATGGGCGGCGTCCGGCGCATATCGGTCCTGCGCAAGCAGCGCGGCGACGCCAAAGCCGACACATAACGCCGGGGAAAGAGTACCGGATCGCCCGCCTTCCTCCTGCCCGCCGCCGTGCAGCAGCGGCGTCAACACGATGCCATCGCGAATCCACAAGGCACCGACCCCTTTCGGACCATGTATCTTGTGCGCCGATATGGCGATCAGATCGCAGCCATGGGGTAACGGAACACGCCCGAAGCCCTGCACCGCATCGCACAGCATGACCGCACCCGCCGCCTTTGCCCGCGCGGCAAGAGCGGCGATCGGCTGGATGGTGCCAATCTCATTGTTGACCAGCATCGCCGCTACCAGTCCGGTTCCAGATGCGGCCACATGATCAGGTTCCACCCGCCCGTCGCGGTTCACCGGCAACACCAACGCCTCGCGTCCGCCGCAGCGTACCGCCTCCACCGTATCCAGCACCGCCGCATGTTCGCTCGCCAGCGTGACGATGCCGCCGCATGTGCCCTTGATCGCCCAATTCAGCGCCTCGGTCGCACCGCTGGTGAAGACGACGCGGCCGCCCGGCGGCAGCAGCGCGGCCACCTGCGCGCGCGCGACTTCCACCGCCGCCTTGGCCCTGCGTCCGCCCGCGTGCGCGGAGTGCGGATTGGCGAAGTCGTCACGCAGCCACGGCACCATCGCTTCGAACGCTTCGGGCGCAAGCGCTGTGGTCGCCTGATAATCGAGGTAGATCACGCCGCGAACCTGCCCATGCCGCGCGAGATGCTGCGCCACTCCGCAACGAAGCGGTCGACATCCGCCTCCGTCGTTGCCCGACCGAAGCTGACGCGGATCACCTCACGGCTCGCATCCGTATCCCAGCCCATCGCGGTCAGAACGTGGCTTGGCTTCATGCTGCCCGACGAGCACGCGCTCCCCGCCGACACCGCGATGCCGACCATGTCGAAGCGGATCAACTGGGTCGCCGCCGCCGCGCCATGCATCCGGTACGATCCGATCGCGGGATTTCTGGCCGCGCCAGCCGCGACGATTTCGCCACCGGAGCGCGCGATCGCATCGTCTAGCCGGGCGCGCAGGGCAGCAAGCCGCCCGACCGGTTCCGGCACTGCCAGCGCCGCCGCATAGCCAAGCGCGCCCGGCAGGTTCTCCGTCCCGGCGCGATAGCCCCGCTCCTGCCCGCCGACCGGGGACAGTGTGGCCAAGTCGCGAACCAGCAACGCGCCGATCCCCGGCGGACCGCCACGCTTGTGCGCCGAGATCGCGATGAAGTCGGCCAAGCCCGCGAGGTCCGGATCGGCGCCCGCAGGCATTTGCGTCGCGTCGACCAGCAGCAGCCCGCCCGCTGCATGAACGATTGAGGCGATCTCGGCGAGGGGCTGGCGCACGCCGGTTTCGCTGTTGGCCCATTGCACCGCCACCAGCCCCGGCGTCGCCAGCGACATCGCCAGCGCGGCGCAGTCGATGACGCCATCGGGTCCGACCGGCACGATTTCCGCACACGGCGCGGCGCGGATCGCTGCGTCATGCTCGGTCGCGCCGATCACCCGTCGCTCGATCACCGATCGGCCGAGCGCGATCGCCAATGATTCGCTTGCACCGCTGGTCAACAGCACCTCGCCGC
Source organism: Sphingomonas sp. BAUL-RG-20F-R05-02 (assembly GCF_022662305.1). Taxonomy (GTDB): domain Bacteria; phylum Pseudomonadota; class Alphaproteobacteria; order Sphingomonadales; family Sphingomonadaceae; genus Sphingomonas. The sequence goes on along the minus strand of NZ_JAKNQH010000001.1, from coordinate 160,547 downwards.
GCCAGGCATAGGCGGCGGCGATCCCACGTCGTGCCCGCTCTAGCGCCGCTCGCGCCGCGCGCCCCTCGGCATGCGGAGACGACGGGTTCGCCCAATGCGCCAGGCCGGCGACGACAGCGTCCCGCGCCTCCGGCAGCATCGGCGTAGTGGCGGCATGATCGAGATAGAGACGGTCGGCCAATCGGGCTCCGGTTCACAATGATTGCGCCTGCGCGCGCTGTGCCTATATAGCGCGCAACTTCCGCGTGTCCTTACGCGCCCCAATTATTTGTCAGCAGGTTCGATGCCCGAAGTCATTTTCCCCGGCCCCGATGGCCGTCTCGAAGGCCGTTTCTCCCCCGCACCGCGTCCGCGCGCGCCGGTCGCGATGATCCTGCATCCGCATCCGACAGCGGGCGGCACGATGAACAATCGCATCGTGCAGGAACTGTACAAGACGTTCCAGCGGCGCGGCTTTGCGACACTGCGGTTCAATTTTCGCGGCGTCGGGAAGAGCCAGGGGACGTTCGACAACGGCGTCGGCGAACTGTCCGACGCGGCGAGCGCGCTCGATTGGGTGCAGAGCTTCCACCCCGAAGCCTCGACCACCTGGATCGCGGGTTTTAGCTTCGGCGCGTGGATCGGCATGCAATTGCTGATGCGCCGTCCAGAGATCCGCGGCTTCATTTCGGTGGCACCGCCGGCCAACATGTATGACTTCACGTTCCTGGCGCCGTGCCCGGCCAGTGGCATCATCATTCAGGGCGAGAACGACGAGGTCTCGCCGCCGGCCGCCACGCAGAAGCTGGTCGACAAGCTGCGCACGCAGAAGCACATCACCATCCACCACGACACCATCCCGAAGGCGAACCACTTCTTCGAACATGAGATGCCCGACCTGATGGGCAGCGTGGACAAATATCTCGATATGCGGCTCGACCCTAACTCACCCATAAGGTGAGTCAGGAGCAGCGGATTAGCGAAGCTGATCCGCGCCCGCGCCGTCGAGCCGGCCGGCGGCGCTCCAGCGCCGACCGACGGCATGGGCTTTGCCCATGCCGCGCCACTCTGGTCAATCGCGCCCTGCCAGCACGCGGCCATATGCCGCCAGATCCACGTTCCCGCCGGACAGTACCACCAGCATCCCCGCCACCGGCGTCACCTTGCCGGCAAGCAGCGCCGCCAGCGCCACCGCACCGCCCGGCTCCACCACCAGCCGCAGCCGCTCCGCTGCCCAGCGTTGCGCGACCCGGATCTCCGCCTCACTCACCGCCAGCCCCTCGACGCCGCGCCCGGACAGGACGTCGAACGTGAGCGGCGACACGCGCAGCGTCTGAAGCGAATCGCACGCGGTCGGCGGCGGCGCTTTGCCGACCGGCTCGATCCACCCCGCCTCCAGACTGCGCCGCATATCGTCCCAGCCCTCCGGCTCGACAACGGTGATCTCGGCATCGGGCAGCGCGAGCGTGATGCCCGCCGCCAGCCCGCCGCCGCCGCACGGCACGACCGCCTGTGTTACCGCTCCGAGCCCATGTTCCGCCATCTGCGCCGCAGCCTCGATACCCGCGCTGCCCTGCCCTTCGATAATCCACGGATCGTCGAAACTCGGCACCAGTACCGCCCCTCGTGCTTCGGCGAGTCGTGCCGCGATCGTCTCGCGACTCTCGCTCGCGCGGTCGTAGCTGACAATCTCCGCCCCGAGCGCGAGCGTACCCTCGCGCTTAGACCTGGGTGCATCGGCGGGCATCACGATCGTCGCCGGCATGCCGAGCCGTTTCGCCGCCCACGCCACGCCCTGCGCATGGTTGCCCGAGGAAAACGCCACCACCCCGCGCAGACGCTGATCCGCATCGATCGCGGTCAGTCGGTGCCATGCGCCGCGCACTTTGAACGCACCCACCGGCTGCAGCGATTCGGCTTTGAAGGCGATCGGAACACCCTGAAAATCCGCTATAAAAAGGGGCGTCGGCGGCACGATTGCCGCCATCTTCGCTGCGGCATCTCGCACCCCTGCGCGGGTCGGTTGTCGTAAAATCGTCACACTCTGTCTCCGACCAATCAAAACCGCTTTACATCCGAAAACGTCGATCCTATCTCGCGCTTCCGCTGCCCCATGGGACTTCCAACCGCAAGGCAGCTTTTTTCGTCTTGTCTCACGACATTGGAGGTCCCTTGAGTTGCACAAGCATCATCGCGCGCTGGGGTTAGCGACCACCATTTCGACCACCGTCACCGGTGTCGATATCGCTAAGCACGGACCGGTTCAGCCGGTCACGCTCGTTCGTCCGCACGCCGCATCGCGTGCCGCTCGTTTCTTCGTCGAGAAGTTTCCGGGTCGCTCGATGTATGCGGTGAAGGCGAACCCGTCGCCCGCACTCCTGCAGATTCTGTGGGACAGTGGCATCACGCAGTACGACGTCGCCTCGATCGCCGAGGTCAGGCTCGTCGCGCGTACGCTTCCGGAAGCGACCCTGTGCTTCATGCATCCGGTCAAGGCCGAGGAAGCGATCGCCGAGGCGTATTTCACGCACGGCGTCCGCACCTTCTCGCTCGATTCGACCGAGGAACTGGACAAGATCGTCCGCGCGACACGAGGAGCGGAAGACCTCACGTTGTGCGTCCGGTTGCGCGTGTCCTCGGAACATTCGAAGCTCAGCCTCGCATCCAAATTCGGAGCCGCTCCCGGCGAGACGAAGGAACTGCTGTTCCGCACCCGTCAGGTTGCCGACGCGCTCGGCATCTGCTTCCACGTCGGCAGCCAGGCGATGACACCGGAAGCCTATACGAACGCAATGGAGCGCGTGCGCGCGGCAATCGTCGAGGCGGCGGTGACGGTCGACGTGATCGACGTCGGCGGTGGTTTCCCCTCGTCCTATCCGGGCATGGAGCCACCCCCGCTCGAACGCTATTTCGAGACGATCCACCGTGCGTTCGAATCGCTGCCGGTCAGCTATTCGGCCGAACTGTGGGCTGAGCCGGGACGGGCATTGTGCGCGGAGTACAGCTCGATCCTGGTGCGCGTCGAAAAGCGCCGTGGCGACGAGCTGTACATCAACGACGGCGCGTACGGCGCGCTGTTCGATGCGGCGCACATCGACTGGCGTTTCCCGACCCAGCTCCTGCGCGAGCCGGACAGCCATGCCAAGCTGATGCCGTTCAGCTTCTACGGGCCGACCTGCGACGACATGGATTACATGGCGGGGCCGTTCTACTTGCCCGCCGATACCAAGGCGGGCGATTACTTCGAGATCGGCATGCTCGGCGCGTATGGCTCGGCGATGCGGACCGCGTTCAACGGGTTCGGATCGGACGAGACGGTGATCGTCGGGGATGAACCGATGGTGTCGCTGTACGGCGAGGACGAAGCAGAGGTCGCTTCGAACGTCGTGAAGCTGTAACAGGCTTTTCATAGACTTAATCGGTTAGGGGCGGCGCGCTTCGGCGTGCCGCCTCCACATGGGTTTCCGCGTCCCCTTACAACGACGGCGGTGCATGAGACGATTGGGAGTCCCCATGACCGAACCCCTCAATACCAACCGCAAGGCCGAACTGCTTTCGACCACGGTAGAGCATATCGACATCACAAAGTTCGACGCGCGTCCGATCGTCGATGCGATGAAGAAGATGAGCTTCACCAGCCGCGACCTCGGCCGCGCGACCGACATCTACAACCAGATGCTCGCCGATCCGGATTGCTCGATCTTCCTCGTCATCGCCGGTTCTACGTCGGCGGGCGGCTGCATGGACCTCTACGCAGAACTGCTGCGCAACAACATGATCGACGGCATCGTCGCGACCGGCGCGTCGATCGTTGACATGGATTTCTTCGAGGGCCTCGGTCACAAGCATTACCAGGCGCTGGAAGTGCCGGACGACGACACGCTGCGTTCGCTGCTGATCGACCGGATCTACGACACGTACATCGACGAGGAACAGCTCCAGCACGTCGACCACACGATCTTCGAGATCGCCGAGACGCTGGAGCCGCGCCCGTATTCCAGCCGCGAGTTCATCCGCGAGATGGGCAAGTACCTCGTCGAGCACGGCAAGAAGGACAACAGCCTCGTCAAGCTCGCCTATGAGCATGACGTGCCGATCTTCTGCCCGGCCTTCGTCGACTCTTCGGCTGGCTTTGGTCTCGTCAAGCATCAGGTCGACTCGGTGAAAGCCGGCAAGCCGTACATGGTGCTCGACGCGATCGCCGACTTCCGCGAGCTGACCGAGATCAAGATCAAGGCGGGTGTCACCGGCCTGCTGATGATCGGCGGCGGTGTGCCCAAGAACTTCATCCAGGACACGGTGGTGTGCGCGGAGATCCTCGGCCATGACGACGTGCAGGTGCATAAGTATGCGGTGCAGATCACCGTGGCGGACGTGCGTGACGGTGCGTGTTCTTCCTCGACGCTTCAGGAAGCCGCCTCGTGGGGCAAGGTTAACACCGCAATCGAGCAGATGGTGTTCGCCGAAGCCGGTTCGGTGATGCCGCTGCTGGCGTCGGACGCTTATCATCGCGGGCTGTGGAAGGATCGCGTAAAGCGGCGCTGGGGCGCATCCTTCGATTAACAGGAATGCCATGTTCGGTTAATCTGCATTGCTCCATGAAACCTAAGACGGCTGCGGACGTTTCGCAGCCGTCATTAGTTTCTAGGGAGCAGTAAACATGCGTAAGATCGTCCTCTCGCTGACCACCGCATCGATCCTGGCGTCGGCCGCCATCGTGCCGACCGCAGCCGACGCGCGCCGGTATCATCACCGCCGTACCTATTATCAGGATTGCCGCCGTTCGTCGGGCACCACCGGCGCGCTCGCTGGCGGTGCTGGCGGCGCAGTGCTGGGCAACGTACTCGGCGGCGGCGTGCTTGGCACGGTTGCGGGCGGTGTCGGCGGTGCGCTGCTCGGCCGTCACCTCGACAAGAAGCATGACGCCGCGCAGAACCGCCGCAACGGCTGCTGAGTCCAGCGGACTGGCCGGCGCAAAACATCGTCGGCGTCCGACATCATGGGCTTTGCCCATGATGTCGGACTAGCGGCCTTCTACCCGAACAGCCGAGCCATGCTGCGTTCGAGCATCACCAACTGCCATAACGTCCGACCGTGTTCCGCCCGACCCGCGCGATGATCCGTCGCGATCTTCTCGATCGCCCGCGCGTCAAACCATCCACTACCGATCAACGTGCGCGAGCGTGACAACGCCGCCGCTTCATCCGCCAGCGCACCCCTGAACCACGCGCTGATCGGCGTGACAAACCCCATCTTCGGCCGGTACAACGTATCTTTCGGCAGATAACGTTCCATCGCCTTTTTCATCAGCCATTTGCCCTGCCCGCCGCGCAGCCGCATGTCCGCCGGCAAGGTTGCGGCGAACTCAACCAGTTTGTAGTCGAGCAGCGGTTCGCGCGCCTCCAGGCTGACCGCCATACTGGTGCGGTCCGCCTTCGTCAGGATGTCACCCGGCAACCAATGTTGGAAATCGGCATATTGCGCCCGATCCAACGCGTCGCGCGCCGGTGCGTCACGCATCGAGCGGACGTAACGATCCTCCGCGCGATGCCCACCCAGCGCAAGGCGAGCCGCGTTGGTCAGCAGCGCCGCGCGCAGTGCCGGCGTTGTCACGCCGACCGACCGAGCATAGCCTTCCGCGCCATCCTCGGCGAGTGCGAGCAGCGTCGTCTTGGCGCGCAACTGGCGCGGCGCCCAGTCCGCCTTGGGGTAATGCCGCCCGAGCGTCCCGAACACACGCGACCGCAGCGACGCCGGCAACAGCGCGCGCACGCGTTCCTCCGCCGTCTGGAACTTGTAGCGTCGATAGCCCGCAAACGCCTCATCCGCGCCGTCACCCGATAACGCCACCGTCACCGTCTCCCGCGCCAGTTCGCACACCCGGTAAGTGGCGAGCGCGGAAGCATCCGCAAACGGCTCGTCGAACGAGGCAACCAGCGTATCGATCAGCGAGAAGTCCTGCGGCGACACGATCCGTTCGCGATGTTCGGTGGCGAACCGCCTGGCGATCACATCCGCGTAAGACCGCTCGTCCACGCCCGCCTCGTCAAAGCCGATCGTGCAGGTTTTCACCGCACGCGGCGAGGCTTCCGCCATCAACGCGACCACCGCCGAACTGTCTACTCCCCCCGACAGGAACGCGCCGAGCGGCACGTCGGCGACCATCCGCATCGTCACGGCGGCACGCATCCGCTCGACCAATTCCTCCTCCAGCGCCTTACGGCTGCCGGTGGCGCGGCGCGAGAAGTCCACGTCCCACCAGCGCGACGGCGCTGGCACCGGCTTACCACGTTCGAGCAACAGGAAATGACCGGCCGGCAGCTTCTTCACGCCCGCGACCAGACAGGTGTCGTCCGGCACGTAGCCGAACGCGAGATAATCGTCGATCGCGGTAATCTGCGGCACGCGTCGCAGCAGCGGATGCGCAAGCAGCCCCTTCAGCTCGGATGCGAACGCCACCGCGCCGTCGGGCAGCTCAACATAATGGAGCGGCTTAACGCCCATGCGGTCGCGCGCCATGAACAGGGTCTGGCGCGCGGCATCGTGGATCGCGAACGCAAACATGCCGTTCAGCCGGTCCAGCATCGCCGGGCCCCACGCTGCCCAGCCGTGCAGCAGCACCTCGGTATCGCCGGAGGTGAGGAACCGCGCGCCCTTTGCCTGCAACTCTGCGCGCAGTTCGGCGAAGTTGTAGATTTCGCCGTTATAGGTGACGGTGAGCGCGCCGTCCGCGCTGCGCATCGGCTGCGGACTGCCGGCAATATCGATGATCGAGAGCCGGCGATGACCAAGTCCGACCCCGGGCGCAGTCCACACCTCGCCGCCGTCCGGCCCGCGATGCGCCTGCACGTCGGTCATCGTGCGCACCCGCGCCGGATCGACCGGCTTGGGCATATTGGGGTAGAACAGGCCGGCGATCCCGCACATCTAGCGTGGCATCCCGGCGGCGCGATCCGCCACCGCGTCGATCGGACCAAGCGCGGCCAGGAACCGCGTCATCGCCGCCCGCGCGTCTCGCCCCGGCAGCACTTCGGCCGAGACATGCACCGCCACCGCGCGCTGCGGCCCGCCGAGCAGTTTGGCCTGCAGCGTCGCCAGCTTTTGCCGCGCGCCGCTGTGCGTGACGATATCACCGACCAGGTACCAGGTCGCGATCAACCGCTCGACCGGGCCGGGCGCCGTTACGTGGATCACCGAGCCACCATCCAGATCGGGCAGGTTCTCGATCCGCACCCAAACGTCATCCTCGCGCAACGCGCCGACGCCGAACGAGACGATTTCCTTGCCCTCATGCTGCGACCCATACACGGCTATCGCAAGATCGACAGCGTCGCCGTTCGCATCGGCGTAACGCCCGATCAGATAATGGTCCGCACCCGGATAGTTCGGTGCCCAGGGCGCTCGCACGCTCATCGACACGCGGTGCCAGCCCGGCACGTCCGGCAGCGCGATCCGCGCGGGCAGGACTTGCGCACGATTGGCGATGGCCGCGCTCCACGCCGGGAACACCGCGATCGACACCAGCACCAACGCCGCCGCAAGCCAAGCATCCAACCGGAAGCGTGGCACCGCTTGCAGCGTGCTCGCATCGAACACGGGCGCATCGGGCGCACGATCGAACCAGCGCCAGCCGATCGCGATCACCGCCGCCATTACTAACCCGAAGAAGATCCAGCCGTACATGATATGATCGAACCCCGTCGCGCGTTCGACCGACGTCAAGTACGCGGCGTAGATCGTCCCGAACGCGCGGAGGCCGTTGGCGATCACCGGCACGATGAGCGCGACGACCATGAACACCGCGCGCCTGCTCCACGATACGAAGCAGACGTTGGCGACCAGCGTACCGTAAGCGATCATCGCGATCACGAACTTCGCGCCCGAGCACGCCTCCGCCACTTCGAAATACCCGTTCGGGATGGTGATGAGCACGCCATCGACCTGCGCCGGCACACCGAACAGGTGCAGCATCGGCATCGTCATCGCGACCGTCACGGTCTGGAGCGGCCCCTCCATTCCCTCGCCGAACGGCACGAGGAAGACCGCATAGCACAGCGGAAACAGTAGCCCGCGCGCCACATTCGGCCCGAGCAGCGTCACCACCGACCCTTGCAACATCATCACCAGCCCAAGCTGCCGCGCCAGTGCGACGCCGCCGGCATCGCCGAGCAACCAGCCCATCCCGCCACATGCGACGATCACCAGCCCCGGCACCCAGCCGACCGGAGTCAGCTTCGCAAGATCGCCGCGCCGCGCCCAGACGAGCCATGCGAGTACGGGTGCGATGAACAGGCAATGGCCGAACGTCGTGCTGGTCCACCACAGATGCACCAGCGTCATCACATCGTGCCAGAACGCCGCGACGATCACCACCGCCACGCCGGCCAGCCCCGCGAGGTGACGGCGCCACGCCGCCTCCACCGGGCTGGCGGCCGGCGCAAAGCCGGTCGAGGGAACCGCGTATGTCACGCCGCCTGCCGCGCCCCACCCGCGACGACGGTGTCGAGCGGAGCGAGGCATGCCGCCCAGCTATAGCGTCGCTGAACCTGCGCACGCGCCGACTGGCCCAGCGCCGCGGCGGCGTCGCGATCGGCAAGCAGCGCGCTCACCGCTCCGGCTATCTCGGCCGCGTCCGCGCCGACCCGGATCGTGCCGGCATGCGCGATACCCTCCGCGGCGGGCACGGAGGCGACCACGGGCCGTGCCATCGCCATCGCCTCCAGCACCTTGTTCTGGATGCCGCGCGCCAATCTCAGCGGCGCGACCACCACGCTCGCGGCGGCAAGCCAGCCGCGCACGTCCGCCACTTCGCCCGTCACGATCACGCCTGGGAGTTTGGCAAGCGCCTTCACAGCCTGAGCCGGCGCACGACCAACGATCGCGAAATGTGCCTGCGGGCGCCGGGCGCGGATCTGCGGCAGGATCGCCTGGGCGAACCACGTGACCGCCTCGATATTCGGGCGGTAATCCATCTGGCCGGTGAAGACGATCACCTCGTCCGGAGCGTCCGCCCGCGCGAAATCGGCTGCCGGATCGAATACCTGCGTGTTGATGCCGTTCTCGATCGCCATCACGCGGTCCGCTCCGGTTTCAGTCCGGAACAGCGCGGCTTCGGCGGTGCTGACGAACAGGCTGGCATCCACGCGCTCCGCGATGCTGCGCTCGAACGCCTGCAGCATCTTGGCTTCACGCGCCATCATCCAACGTGACGGGCCACGCGCGGCGGCAGCGTAATCGGCAAACTTCGCCGAATCCATATCGACGAAATCCATCACCACGCGCTGGGGCAACGTCGGCGGCAGATACTGCGCCATCTGACCCGAGAACACGTAGATCGTGTCAATCGCATGCCGCGCCATAATGTCTGCCACCGCATCGCGTACGCCAGCATCGTCGAACGCAGTCAGCGACACCGGACGATGCTGGAGCAGCGCTTCGCCCACCGCGCGCCAGCGGGGTTTGCCGCGCCATAGCACCTTGCGTTCCCCCGTCAGCCACGCGGGCGGCCCCGCCTCCAGGTCACGCGCGTCGTCCGCGAACGCGACGAGGTGGACGCGCGTATGGCCGCACAGATGCTGGAGGACGTGGAAACCCCGGATCTTGTCACCACGATCCGGCGGATAGGGCACGCGGTGCGCTAAAAACAGGATGTCGCTCATACGTCAGTCCACCGCTCAGCCAAGCCCCTTGGCGATATGCGGACCGATCATGTTCGCAAGTCGCAAGGGCAGCTTCTTCCAAAGGTCGACTTGCAGCCGGTATTTCGGGCTGAGCGGGTTGATCTCGCGCGGAGTCTCGCCAGGTTTCACACGCTTGGCATAGCGCAGCGGCACACCCTCGAAACCCCAATTTTTCTTGAACGCCGCCGGCCCGGTACCGACCTTCGATCGCCCGAAGTCGAACGTCGAGCAGCCGCGTGCGCGGGCATGGCTCATCAGCGCGAAGTACATCCGGTCGTTGGCCCGCAGCGCGCGGGCTTCGACCGTGCCGCCGCCCCAATAAGGATAGACGATACCCCGATGATATAGCGACAGCACGCTCGCCACCGGCTTACCGGCGGAGCGGATCGTCAGGATATCCGCATCATCGCCGAACGCATCCAGCACGTACGCGAACAGCTTTGCCGGGAACACCGGCGTGCCTAGATTGCGGACCGATTCGGCGTAGACGGTATAATGCGCCTCGCGGTCGGCCTTGCCGCTCCCGACCGACACGTCGAGATCGAGCGCACGCGCCTTGCGCACTTCGGCCCGCTGTTTGCGCGGGATGGCCATCAGTTCGGCCTCGTCCGACACCGCGAGCGGGCGAGTGAAGCCGAGATACGCGCCTTCCTCCGCAATCCAATCGCCGCCCGGCACAAGGCCGCCGCGCAATTCGAGGCTCGAAACGCCAAGCTTCAGCGCCAGCGCCCAGCCGGCTTCCGCCAGCACACCCGCCGCCGCATCGTTGCTGGCGAGGATGCCGCCACCCACAGCGAAGCCGTTCGAGACCAACGCCCGCCCGAACAGACGCGAACGGATTTCGGTCATCGGCAGCACGCCCTCGATCCCGCCGTCGGCACGTTCGACGATCAGCGTGTGGCTGCGCTGCCCGCACCCTCGCGCCACCGCAAGGCTCCACGCCGGCAGGTGGAAAGGCGTACCGCCCGCCTGCCCGCGCACGAATTCGCTGATCCGCTCACAGTCGGCGGCGTTGCTCAGATCGGCGGCGCGCAGCCCGAGCGGGGGCGACAACAACGGCACGGTCACGCAGGCACCGTCAGATCCGCCACGATACGGTCCATCCGGTCCCAGCGATGCGCACGGATCAGCCCGCGCAGCTTGCCCGCCATCGCGCCGAGCCGGCTGTAATGCCGCAACCGAGACTTGAGCGGGGCCGCCGCGACGCGCGGCTGGCCGGTGTCGATCTCCCACGGGTGGAAGTAGAACACCGCCGGCTGGCCGTCGGCCGATACCTGCCGCACTGCATGGTTGGTCAGCGCCGCCGGGAACAACCGGAAGAAGCCACCGCCGGTCGCCATCCGCCGCTGGCCGAACTCGGCCACCGTCACCGGCACCTCGACCAACCCCGCGTCCGCGACCGGCCGGAACGCGTAGCGCGGCGCCTCGGGCCAGCCGTAATGATCGTGCCTCAGCGGCGCAACGCTCGACGAGTAAGCATAGCCTTCCTCGGCAAGGATCGGGTGCGCCCAGGGCGTGCGCTTGTCGATCGAGAAGCTCGGCGCGCGGTAGCCGGTGATGGCGACACCCCCGGCATCCTCCAGCGTCTTTCGTGCGCGCACGATATCGGCGCGGAACTGATCGGCGGTCATCGTGAACACGCGGGTGTGCGCCCAGCCGTGGCTGGCGAGTTCATGCCCGCCCGCGACGATCCGGCGGATCAACGCGGGGTGCCGCTCCGCCACCCAGCCGAGCGTGAAGAAGGTGGCCTTCACCCCGCTTTCGGCGAACAGCGCCAGCACCGCATCGGTATTGTATTCCACCCGCGATTCCAGCCGGTCCCAGTCGGCGGGCGCGATGACCCGCTCGAACGCGCCGACCTGGAACCACTCCTCGATATCGACCGACAGCGCGTGCCGCATGACGTCAGCGCAAATCGCGGCGGAGGCCGGCCATGTCGTGCGACCCCTCGCCTTCCACCCAATCGACCAGCAGCGTCAGGACGCGCCGCAACGCCGCGTCCTGCTCCTCCACGCGCGCCTCCAGCGATGCGATGCGCGCGCGGCTGGCGGGGTCGCCCGCCGATGAAGCCTCCAGCGCCTCCTCGACCTGCGTCTCCAGGACGGCAAGCCGCGCCTTTGTCGCAGGCGGAAGGTCGCTTGGGCGCGCGGAGAGTTGCGCCATCGCCGCTTCAAGCGATCCGAGATGATCCGTCACCGCGGGATCGGTTTGCACCGGCCGGCCCGCCACCTCGTCAAGCCGCGCCTCCAGCGCGGCAAGCTGTGCCTCGGTTGCCGGATCGACCTCCGGCCGACGCGCGGCAAGCGCCTCGAACCGTTCCTCCAACGACCCAAGCTGCGCCTCGATCGCCGGGATCGCCATATCGGCGGCAAGCTGTTCAAACCGAGCTTCCAGCACTCCCAGCCGCTCGCGGGCGGCGGCGTCAGCCTCCGGGATGCGGGCGGCGGTCTGCTCGATCGCCGTGCCCAGCGTGATGAGATCCTCGCGGAACATCTGGTCGACATCCGCAACCACGCCGGCGATCTGATCGGTCCGCGCCTCAACCGAGGCAATTCGCTCAGGCAAGGCCGGATCCAGCTTCGGTACCTGCTCGACTCGCGCCTCCAGCGAGGTCAACCGTGCGAGGATGCCACGATCGCCACGCGGCCCGGCCGACACGTTCTCCAGCCGCGACTCGATCGAGGCGATCGCCTGCATCAGCGACTGGTCCGCACCGGGCTCGTCGGCACGCGATTCAAGCGATTCGATCCGCGCCAGCAAGGCTGGATCGGGTAGCGCGTCCACCGGTCGGATCGGGCGCACCACGGCCGATTGCGGCTGCGCAGATGCTTTCTGGGCGACTGGCGCCGGCGCAGGCGTTTCGGCCGGCGTGTCGTTGGAAATATCGGCCAGCACCGTATTCACCACCTCTGCGTCAATCGTGTCGAGCTGCTCGATCGCGCCGAACATTAGCACTCGGCCAGCAAGCTGGTTGAGCCGGCGCGGCACGCCGTCCGAGCCGGAGTACAGCGCGGCGAACGCATCATCGGTGAAATGCGGGCGCCCGGTCCACCCCACCACGCCGAGCCGGTGGATCATGTACGGTGCGACTTCCTCGCGCTCCATCGGGTCGAGGTGATGCGTCGCGATCACGCGTTGGCGGAGCTGCTCGAGCCGGTCCGAGCCATGCAGCCGTTCACGGAACTCGGGCTGTCCGAGCAGGAAGATCTGCAGCAGCGCATGCCCTCCCGCCTGGAAGTTCGACAGCATCCGCAATTCTTCAAGCGCGGACACCGGCAGCGCCTGCGCTTCGTCGACGATCAGCAGCGTGCGCCGTCCACTGCGCGCGGTGGCGTGCAGGCCGCGTTCAATCGCGGTGAGCAATTGCGCCTTGGTCATGCCGTCGGTCTGCAGATCGAGTCCGTTGCCGACCATGCGGAGCAGATCGTCCGCCTCGATCTGGGTGGAGACAATCTTGATCGCCTGCAAGCGGTCGCGATCGACAGTCGCCATCAGGTGGCCGACCAAAGTCGTCTTGCCCGCGCCGACATCGCCGGTGATGACGATGAAGCCCTCGCCCTGGCTGAGGCCATAGCCAAGATACGCCATCGCCTTGCGGTGCGTGGCGGTCTCGTACCAGAAGCGCGGATCGGGCGTGAGCTGGAACGGCCGCCCGTTCAGTCCGTAATGGTCGTCGTACATGCCACTCGTCCTCAGAAACTGTACCGCATGCCGACCTGACCCTGCGCGGAGGTCTGGTCGCGAAGGCCCTGCTGGCTGAAGTTGTAGAGCCCGGCGGTCGCGCTCGCGCCCAACCGTCCGAAGCTGCGGTAGTAACTTACGGTTGCGCCCTCGCTGTAGATGCCGCGCGAGCCGACGATCCCCGACTTATAATAGTTCGCGATGATATCCGCGTTGATGCTCGACACCGGATCGAGCGTCAGGCCGACATAGGCTTGCGCGTAATAGCTGTCGTCCTCGACGCCGTCGACGGTGAAGCCCTCACCCTCGGGGGCGTAGAAACGGCGGTTGGCATAGCCCGCGCCGACGCCGTAGCTGATCGGGCCGCGGCTGGCCGACAGGATCGCATCGACGCCGCGTGCGCGATACGCAGAGGTCGAAATCGACTGGAGCGCACCGTTCAGGCAGCCACCTGCCGAGTTGCCGGTGCTGAAGGTACAGCCGCCGAACTGCTGGCCGAACGCATCGCGCTGCGTGATGAAGGTGGTCGGCAGGCGACCGATACCGTCCTGAAGCTGACGGCCAAACGTGGTCACGCCGTCGTACACCCCGATCTGCAGGCTCACCGAGCGGGTCGGTGCGTAGGAGAACGATCCGGTGTAGATCGTGCCGCCATAGCGTCGGCCGACGTTGGCGGTCAGCAAGGTGCGCGGCGACGGCCGCCAGATCACGCCGGCGTCATAGATCAGCCCATCCGTCTCGTACGCGATCCGGCGCGGCGAAGCCTCGTTGGTGACGAACCGCCCGTTGCGATCGGTCACGACGTTGCCCGCCGCGTCCAGCAACGCATCCTTCTGCGTGACCTTGATGTTTTCGTACCCTGCGCCGGCGCGTACCGCGAGCGTCCGCGTGACCGGCAGAACCACGTCACCGCGCGCGTATTTGCCCTCGTAACGCTGACGAAGCTGGTTCTGCGTGTCGCGTTCGTATGCGCCGCTGACAGTGACGCCGACCGGCAGGACCTCACCCGCCTTGACGCCGGCGGAGGCGGTGACGACATGGCTCTGTTCGATATCGAAGGTATCGAGCTTCGGCGCACCCGGCGCGACCAACGTCGCACCCGGCGTCTCCACCTTGGTATAGCCGTAGCGATAGGCCGCGTTGAGCTGCACCGGGCCGGCATTGGTGGCCACGGTCGGCCCGGCATAAACCGAATAGACCTGGCTGATGTTGTCGTTATCGGCAGCGAGGTTGATCGGCGCGGCACCACGGATGTCGTTCCGCGTCCGCACCGCCAGCGCGCCGCCCTCGATGCTCACGCCCGGCGCCACGCGCACGTTGGCGCGAGCAAGGCCGCTGTGCACGTCGTTATCGCCGATGTCCTTGTTCCAGGCGATGCGCCGTTCGTAGCGGTAGCTCACCTGCACGTCGGTGCGCGTGGTGTGGATGTTGGCATCCACCCCGGCCGCGATCGTGGAATAGGTCAGCACGTCGTTGTTGGTGAGATCGGCGTCGACCGTCTGCGCAAGCTCGATATACGGCGTGATAGATTTCGACCGCTGCGCCTGTGCAGGGATCGCGATGAGCGCGGCGCAGGCCGCGCCGCTCAGCAGCAGAGCCTTCATTTGCTTTCCTCCTGCCCGTAATAGCTGCCGAAACGGCGGCCGCCGGGCGCATAGCTGACTGCGTTGAGCAACAGCTGAATTTCCTCGCACCCGTCGAGCAGCGCGACCGCCTCACGCAAGTCGCTTTCCACCGTCCTGTCGGCGCGCACCACGATCACGGTCTGCCCGACGTGATGCGCCAGCACGGCGGCGGGCGACGCCGCCAGCACCGGCGGCGAATCGAAGATCAGCACGCGGCGCGGATCGGCGGCGAGCAGCCGGGCGATCAGCTTGGCGGTGCGCGCGCTACCGAGCAGTTCGGTGTCGTTGTGCGACTTGGTGCCGGCGGGCAGCACGCTGAACTGTGCGATATCGGTGCGCACCACGCAGTCCTCAATATCTACTGCCGGATCGGCAAGCGCGTCGAGTAGACCCATGCTCTCGGCAATGCCGAGCCGCGCCATCACGTCGGGCTTGGCGAAGTCCGCATCAACGAGGATCACCTCGACCTCACGCTCCGCCGCCATCGAAATCGCGAGGTTGACCGCGCAATAGGTCTTGCCGTCGTTCGGCTTTGCCGAACAGACGAGGATCGTGCGCGATTTGTCCGCATCGGCAGCGCGAAGGCTGCGCGCGGTGACCATCAACTGCCGCTTGACCAGCCGGAACTCCTCAGCGAGCGCGCCGACCGGCGCGTCCGGCACCAGCAGCCCGTTGGCGGCAAGCATAGCGCGGTCGATCACCGCGACAGCGCCGCTGACGGGCGCGGGCGTGAACACCGGTATTTCCGCCACGACCGGCTCGACCACCTTCAGCGGCAACGGCGCGGGCGCGTCGTCCACCGGCGGCAGCGGGTTTCGTGCGCGCAGTTCGGCGTTGAAGTCGTACACCTTGGCGGCACGCTCGATCAGCGAACCGCCCTTCTTGCGAGGCGTAAGGTCGTTCATGCCGCAAGTCCTCGCTGGAGCATCTCGACGCCGAGCAACGCCACCCAGGCGACCACCAGGGCCGCCGCGCCGCCGCCAAAATAGCCAAGCTGTCGCCGCCGCTGCGCGATCTGCGCCTTGGTTACCGCTTCGCCGATCGAACCGATCACGCTGAGGCCCGTAGCCGCCTCCAACCGCTTCGCGGTCGGGAAGGTGGTCTGCACCTGCGTCATCGCGAACGCCGCACCACCACCCACCGCCAGCGCCGCGATCAGCACACCGGTCAGCAGCAGCGGACGATTGGGCGAGGTCGGTACGCGCGGGGCACTCGGCTGGTCGAGCACGCTGAACTTGATCTGGTCGGTTTGCGATTGCGCCTGCCCGCGCAGGCGTACGTCCTCGCGGTCGGAGAGCAGCTTGTCGTAGCTGTCCTTCAGCACCTGATAGTCGCGCTCGATTTGCGACTGTTCCTGCATCTGCGAGGAATCCCCGGTCAGCTTCGCGCTGATCGCGTCGATATCACCCTGCAACTGCCGCTTGCGGCTGAGCGCAGCGGCGACCTGCGCCTGCTTGTCAGCCTGATTGGACTTCAACTGAAGGTATAGCGGGTTGGATGCACGTGCGCCCGCGCCCGTGCCGCCGACCAGCGGCTCGTTGCGCGCCGCCGCCTGCGCCGCCGCCAACTGGCTTTTCAGCGCGACCACGTCCGGGTGCTGTTCGGTATAACCCCGCGCCCGCGCATCGGCGAGTTGGCCCTGGATCGCCGCCAGTCGGGCGCGCGCCGGCCCGGCGCTACCCGCGCTCGCCGCCGCGCCAGGCACGCTCGCCGGCGTGCCCGCCATCTGGCCGTTCACCACCGCGAGGCTCGACTGCGCCGCCGCCAGATCGCTGTCGACCTGCGACATCTGCGCACGCGCCGCCGCCAGCCGGTCCGCGATCGATCCGGTACCGGGCAGCGAACCGAGGAACTGGTTCTGGAACGCCTCGCGCTTGGTCTCGGCATCCTGAAGCTGCTTCTGCTTCTGCGCGAGCTGCTGGTCGAGGAATTGCAGGGTCGAGGTGGTCTCGGCCTTGTCACCGGAAAGGTTCTGTTCGACGAACAGGTCGAGCAGCTTCTGCACCACCTGCCGTGCGATCCTGGGGCTGCGCTGCGCGACCGAAATGGTAAAGGTATTGTCCTGCTCAGAGGTGATCTTCACCGCCTGCTGGAGCGCCGCCACCCGGTCCGCCACATCCTTGTCGGTCGCGACCGTATTGGCGAGATCGGTGCCGCGCACGACCTTCTCGAGATTGTCGGCAGAGGTCAGCGTCTGGCGAACCGTGTCGAGATCCTTCTGCTGGTCGGCGGGCGTGATGCCCACCGCCGCCGGCAGGATCGTCTGCATCTGCGCGAACACGCGCGCGGTTGATTCGTAGCTGCTTGGGATCTGCGCCACGAACAGCCAGCCGACCACCGCCACGCCCCATGCCACGCCAAGCGCAAGCCAGCGCCGCATCCAGATAGAATGGATCGCGATCCGCAGTTCGTCAAAGAGACCGTTCACTCGGCGCGCCCCCTCAGAACATGCTCTCGGGGATAATGATGACGTCGCCCGGCTCCAGCCGGACGTTCGCCTTCGAATCACCGTTCTTCAGCAGGTTGGACAGCTTGACGTTATACTCGACCTGCTTGCCGGTGGTGCGGTCGTAGCGGACGAGCTTGGCACGGTTGCCCGCCGCATATTCGCTTAGTCCCCCCACCGCGATCATCGCGTCGAGCAGCGTCATGTTCGCGCGGTACGGGATCGATGCGGGCTTCGCGGTCGCACCGACGATGCGGACCTGTTGGCTGAACGTGCCAGAGAAATTCTCTACGATGACGGAGACGATCGGGTCCTTGATGTATTCGCCGAGCGCGATCTTCATGTCGTCCGCGAGCATCGCCGGCGTCTTGCCGACGGCGGGCATGTCGTTGATGAGTGGCGTGGTGATCCGGCCATCGGGGCGCACCTGCACCTTCGCCGACAGTTCGGGGTTACGCCACACGAAGATGTTGAGCTGGTCGAGCGGGCCGATGACATATTCCTCGCCCGGCTGCTCCTGCGTGGCGACGAAAGCGGCTGGCGGCAACTGCGTGCCACCGCCAGTCGCGCAGCCATTCAGCGCCAGCGCGATCCCGCTGGTCGTCATCAAGCCCTTGAGAAGCCCCGAGTTACGCATTCACCAAACTCCCTGCTGCTACATCCTGTACGCGTGTGTCTTGCGTGCAGGCTCGCGGCGATGGTCTGGCTATGCCTGTGGAGAGGTGAAGATTGCGTTAGGAACGTCCGGGACGCCCGCCAGGATTTCGCGCGGGGCCGCATGGCCGAGGAACCCGGCGGGGCTGGCCGACAGCCCGTACGCCCCCGCCATGAACACCGCGATGAGATCGCCCGGCCCAGCCCGCGCGATCCCCACCCGGTCGGCCAGCCGGTCGAGCGGCGTGCACAGCGGGCCCACCACGCTCGCAACCTCCCGTGACGTATCGGCGGCGGCAGTCGCCACGCCGACCGGATAGTTGCGGCGCACCACCGTGCCGAGGTTGCCGGTAGCGGCAAGCTGGTGGTTCATGCCGCCATCGGTAACGATGAAGGTCTCGCCCCGGCTCACCTTGCGATCGACCACGCGCGTCAGATACACGCCCGCCTCTCCGACCAGCCAGCGCCCGAGTTCGATCGCGAAACGCGCGCCCGCCAGCACCGCCGGCAGGTCCGCCAGCCGCGCGCATAGCGCCGCGCCGACGCTCTCGATATCGAGCGGCACCTCGCCCGGGAAGTACGGGATGCCGAACCCGCCGCCCAGATTGACCAGCGGCGGCGTAACGCCGACCTGCTCGCTAAGCCGGCCCGCCAGCGCCAGCGTCTCCGCCTGCGTTTCGATGATCGCACCCTCGTCGAGCGCCTGCGAGCCGGCGAAGATATGCCACCCGCGCCAATCCGCCCCCGCCTCGATCACCTCGCTCGCAACGGCAGCGGCGCGATCGGCGTCGATCCCAAACGGCGACGCGCGCCCGCCCATCCGCATCCCCGATCCGCGCAGCTCGATCTCCGGGTTCACCCGCACGGCAAGACGCGGCACGACGCCAAGCATATCACCGATCGCGATCGCCCGCGCCGCCTCGCCTTCGGATTCGAGGTTGATCGTCACGCCCGCGCGGATCGCCGCCTCGATCTCGTCGCGCCGCTTGCCCGGCCCGGCGAAGCTCACCGCCGCGCCCCATTTCAGCCCGGCGATCCGCGCCAGTTCCCCAGCCGAAGCAACATCGAAGCCATCGACCAGCGGCGCCATTGCCTCAAGCAGCGGCGCAAACGGATTGGCCTTGATCGCGTAATGCAGATCGACGTGCGGAAACGCCGCGCGAAACCGCCCGATCCGTCGCGCGATCGCGGCAAAATCATAGACGAACAGCGGCGTATCGCCAGCCGCCTCCGCCCACGCTTCCGCGCTGCGTCCTGCAATCGTCAGCGGCATGCCGGCATAGTCGGCAGGTATCGTTCCCATCGGCTTCATGCCGTCACCTCGCGGCGCAGCGTCGCGCGGTCAAGTTTGCCGTTGGCGTTGAGCGGGAGCGCCGCGCGCCATTCATAGCGCGCCGGTTGCATGAAGCTCGGCAACTCCCGCCGCAGCCGCTCGCGCAACGCTGCCTCCGCGCTGCCGGCATCGCCGACCGCCCGTGCCACCACAACGATCACCTGCCCGAGCCGGGCATCGGGCACGCCGATCGCCACCGCCTCGCCTGCCTCACCACCGCGCAGCACAGCATCCTCGATCTCGGTCGGGCTGATGCGGTTGCCCGCGCTTTTTATCATCTCGTCGTCACGCCCAACGAAGCGGAACAGCCCGTCCGCGCCCTCGAACACGGTATCGCCCGACCACACCGCCATCCCGCCGCTCGCCGTCCAATCCGGCGCGGGGCGGAAGCGTGCAGCGGTGCGCTCCGGGTCCTGCCAATATCCCTGCGCGACGAGCGGCCCGGCATGAACCAGCTCGCCCGGGGCATCCGGCGCGGCGCGCGACCCGTCGGCGGCTACCGCCATCACCTCTGCAAACGGGATCGCCCGACCGATCGCGTCCGGGTGCGCGTCGACCAGATCGGCCGCAAGATAGGTCGATCGGAACGCCTCGGTCAGTCCGTACATCGGATACAAATCTGCTTTGGGGAAGCGCGCGCGAAGCCCCGCGATGATCGGGCGGGTCAGCGCACCGCCCGAATTGGTCATCCGTCGCAGCCGCGCCGCCGTCTCCGCCGGCCACTCGGCGTCGAGCAACTGTACCCACAGCGGCGGTACCCCCGCCAGCGTCGTCGCCCCCGTCCGCTCGACCGCCTTCACCACATCGCGCGCGGTGAGGTAATCGAGCGGGGCGACGCTCGCCCCCGCCGCCCAGGTCGAAAGCAACTGGTTCTGACCGTAATCGAAGCTCAGCGGCAGCACGGCGAGCACGCGATCCTCCGGCGAGATCTTCAGATAATGCGCCACGCTGATCGCGCCCAGCCACAGGTTGGCGTGGGACAGCATCACCCCCTTGGGCTTGCCGGTAGACCCGGAGGTATAGAGGATCGCCGCCAGCGTACTCGGATCGGATTGCGATGGCGGCAGGACGTCATCGCCGACGATCTCCTCCTCCAGTACGATCCGGCAGCCCGGCGGCACGTCACCCGGCTCCAGCGTGGCGGCCCGCGCCGCTTGCGTAACCAGCACCGATGCGCCGCTATCGGCGAGGATGTGCGAGACCTGCCCGCGTTTCAGCACGGGATTGACCGGCACGTGCACCAATCCGCCACGCGGCACCGCGAGCGGCAGCACGCACGCGGTCACGGTCTTGGGCAGCCAACTCGCCACCCGGCTTCCCTTGTCCACCGCCTTGGCGAGCCACGCGGCGATTGCGCCGGTGCGCGCTTCCAAGTCGGCATAGCGAAGCGTCTCATCCCGTAAGGCGAGCGCCACCGCCCCCGCACTTCCAAGCGCAGGCAAAGTATCGATCGGACGTGGCACGGGATCGAGCGCGATCATCCACCCCTGATAGCCGAGCCTGCTGCGCTGTGAAGAGGTTGCGGCTCGCGCGACCCTTGGCAGACGGCCTGGCTTTCTCTAACCCGCCTGCAAAAGCAGGATGACGGGGCGTACAGTGCTGCCAAATGATACTTACATTGTCGAAACCACCGTGCGCGGCGTGTTGCGGGATGTGTTGGGACTGAGCGAAGCGCGCGCCGCCGAACTGCGCAGCGAGACGCCGCTGTTCGGCGCGATGCCGGAACTGGATTCGATGGCGGTGGCGGGCGTGCTGACGGAAATGGAGGAGCGGCTCGGCATCCTGATCGACGACGACGAGGTCGATGGCGAGATGCTCGAGACGTTCGGTGCGCTGGTGCGCTTTGCGACGGACAAGGTGCCGCAGTGACGGTGGCGCGGACGCGGGCGCGCTAGCGGCGGTGGCCGTGGTCTCCCGCCCACTCCCGCGCACGCGCGCCCGGTGATCGACCACTACGAATGGCGCGGCGGCCGCGAGGCGATGCTGCGCTTCGGCCCCGATACGGGTCCGCTGGCGATCATCGCAATGCCGCTGTTCGAGGAGGCCAACCGCCTGCGCGCATTCGCGGTCAGCCTGTGCCGGGCGCTTGCCGCGCGCGGGATTGCCAGTGCGCTGCCCGACCTGCCGGGCCAAGGTGAAAGCCTGTTGCCCACCGAAGCGGCCCGGTTCGAAGATTGGCGCGCCGCCTTCGCCGCCGTCGTCGTACACGTGGGTCGCAGCGGGCACGGCATAGCGCTGCGCAGCGGCGCGGCCGTGGATGTCGAGGCGGCGCTGGTGAGCCGCTGGCGACTTGCGCCGATCGCAGGCGCGGCGGTGTTGGCCGAGCTGCGGCGCGCGACGACAAACGGCGCGCGGGCGCGGGGCGAGACAGTCGCGGTGAAGATCGACGCAGACACCGACGCGCCGATGCTCCTCGCCGGCAACCGCATTGCGCTGCCGCTGTTCGGTGCGCTTGCGGACGATGATGCGGTGGCGGCGACCATCGGCGTGCCGCTGCGCACGCTCCGGCTGGCGAGCGACCCGCTGCCTGCGGATCGCAAGGTTGAAGGCGCGCCGTTGTGGCGGCGGGCGGAACCGGGCAACGACCTGGCGCTTGCCGCGCTACTCGCAGACGACATTGCCGAATGGATCACGCGATGCGGCGGCTGATCGCCTTTGCCTGTGCGGGCGAGCGATTGCTCGGCACGCTGGATGAGGCCAGCGGCGAAACCGGCCTGCTGATCGTCTCCGGCGGCAATGAGGTGCGCAGTGGCGCGCATCGGGGTATGGCTATGCTAGCCCAGCGTTTGGCGAAGGCGGGGGTGCCGGTTTTCCGATTTGACCGGCGCGGCGTAGGCGATTCCAGTGGCGAGAACAGCGGCTTTCTGAGTGCCGCGCCCGACATCGCAGCGGCGGCGGCAACCTTTACGGCGGAGACCGGCCTGCGCCGGCTGGTGGCATTCGGCAACTGCGATGCAGCGACCGCGCTGGCGCTGTTCGGCGAGTGTGCGGGCATCGACCGGCTTATCCTCGCCAATCCCTGGGTGATAGAAGGCGGTGGCGATCTGCCGCCCGCCGCCGCGATTCGGGCACGTTACGCGGCCGCGCTACGTACGCCGAAGGAGTGGCTACGGCTCGCTACCGGAGGGGTAAGCCTAGGCAAAGTCGCGAAAGGCTTGCGCAAAGTTGCGCAAGCCCCCGCGCCCGAAGAAGGGGCTTTGGCTGTTCGACTGATCACCGCGCTGCATGGCTGGGGGACGCGCAGCACCATCCTGCTGGCACACGGCGATGCGACCGCGATCGCGTACAGGCACGCGATCAAGGATGCCGGGCTGATCGCGCCGGTCGCGTTACTGGACAGCGTGTCGCACAGCTTCGCTCTGCCGGGCGACGATGATTGGCTGCTGGAGCAGATCCTCGCGGCATTGTGATGTTTGCCGCCACCCTATGCGCGGCAGCGAAGCGGCGCTTTACTCTGCCGCTTCGGCCAGCTTGAAATCCTGCTCCGCCAGGAAGCGCTCGGCGTCGAGCGCGGCCATGCAGCCGCTGCCCGCCGCCGTCACCGCCTGGCGGTAATGCTTGTCCATCACGTCGCCGCAGGCGAACACGCCGGGGACGTTGGTCTTGGTCGTGCCAGTCTCGACCGTGATGTAATGATCCTCGTCGAGCGCGATGTGGCCACGGAACAGCTCGGTCGCCGGGTGATGGCCGATCGCGACGAAGCCGCCATCGGTATCGAGCCGCGACAGCTCGCCCGTCACCGTATCGCGCAACTGGAGTGCGACGAGTCCCGCCGTGCCGCCGCCGTCGACGAACTCGGCGACTTCCTTGTTCCACAACACGGTCACGCCCTTGTGCGCGAACAGCCGCTCCTGAAGGATCTTCTCCGCGCGGAAGTGGTCACGGCGGTGGATGATCGTCACGTCGGGCGAGTGGTTGGTGAGGTACAACGCCTCTTCGACCGCGGTGTTGCCGCCGCCGATCACCGCGACCTTCTTGCCGCGGTAGAAGAAGCCGTCGCAGGTCGCGCAGGCGCTGACGCCCTTACCCTTCAGCGCCTCCTCGCTGTCGAGGCCGAGCCACTTGGCCTGCGCGCCGGTGGCGATGACGAGCGTGTCGCCCTCGTACACATCGCCGCCGTCACCGATCAGGCGGAACGGGCGCTGCGACACGTCGACTTCGACCACGGTATCGTACATCAGCCGGGTGCCGACATGCTCGGCCTGCTTCTGCATCTGCTCCATCAGCCACGGGCCCTGGATGACGTCCGCGAAGCCGGGGTAGTTCTCGACATCGGTGGTGGTCATCAACTGGCCACCGGGCTGGATGCCCTGAACGAGGATCGGTTTCATGCCGGCACGCGCGCCGTAGATGGCGGCGGTGAGGCCGGCCGGGCCGGAGCCGAGGATCAACATGCGGGTGGTATGGGTGGTCATGAACGGCTTCCAGCTTGGGCTTTGCGGGCGATGCTATTGAGGCAAGCGCCGGGGATTGCAACATGGGTGTCGTGGGGCGCCAGCGCAAACCGGGGCGGGCGAGGATTGGGTTTGTGGAAATGAGGCTGAGCTTCGGCGTTCAGCACCGCGCCCGTTTACCCGCATACCATAACTCAACCCGGCCTTTGCCGAGAAAGGGATACGTTGCCGCCGGGCTTGGTTGACGACAAGCGCGCCACGATCGCTACAACGTACGGGCACAGCAAGGGCCAGCATTGATGACATATCCCACCCTTCTCGGCGCGATCATCGCCGGTGGCGCGTCGAGCCGCTTCGGCAGCGACAAGGCGCTGGCGCTGCTCGGCGGGCAAGCGTTGATCGCACATGCGCAGGCGGCGCTAGAGCCGTTCGTCGGCGCGATGGTGGTGTGCGGGCGGCCCTGGGGCGGATTGCCGATGCTCGCCGATGTGCCGGTGGCGGGGCTTGGCCCGCTCGGCGGGATCGCCGCCGCGCTCGGCCATGCC
The DNA here is from genome assembly GCF_022662305.1 of Sphingomonas sp. BAUL-RG-20F-R05-02. Taxonomy (GTDB): domain Bacteria; phylum Pseudomonadota; class Alphaproteobacteria; order Sphingomonadales; family Sphingomonadaceae; genus Sphingomonas. Next base: position 136,210 of record NZ_JAKNQH010000001.1, on the reverse strand, counting down.
CGCGCCGAGGGCTTCGACCATGTGCTGACGATCGGGTGCGACATGCCGGAGGTGCCGGATGCGCTACTCGACACCCTGATCGCCGCCGCGCCGGCCTATTGCGCGGATGCGCCGATCCTGGGCTGCTGGCCGGTTGCGGCGGCGGATGGGCTGGCGGCGCGGTTGGGCGGATACACGACCGGTGTGAAGGACGGCGCGCTGTCGATCCGCCGCTGGGCCGAATCGATCGCGGCGACGGCGGTGCCCGCGCCCGGCCCTTTACGCAACGTCAATACGCCGGCGGACCTGCCGGCATGACCGCGCGCACCGAAACCGTGCTCGTGCTCAGCCGCAACGGCGCCCACACGGCAAGCCGGGAGATTGCGGTGGAGACCCCGATCGCGATCGAGATCAACGGCATCGGCTATGCGGTGCTGATGGCGACGCCGGACGCGCTCGCCGATCTCGCCACCGGCTTCCTGCTCACCGAACGGCTGATCGATTCGATCGCCGACCTGCTCGATCTCGATCTGTTCGAGACACCCTCCGGCTGGATCGTCCGCGCTACCCTCGCCGAGCGGTGCGCGGGCCGCATCCACGACCGCGTGCGGCATCGCACCAGCGAGACGGCGTGCGGGCTGTGCGGCGTGTCGGGGCTGGAACAGGTGGTCCGTCCGGTCGCGCGGCCCGCTCCCGCCCCGCATACCGCCGTCGCCGCGTTATTCGCCGCGCTAGAGGCGATCCGCGCGCATCAACCGCTCACCGCCCGCACCGGCGCGCTGCACGCCGCCGCCTGGTGCGACGACGCGGGCATGGTGCGGGTGGCACGCGAGGATGTCGGGCGGCACAACGCGCTCGACAAGCTGATCGGTGCGTGTGCGGGGGAGGATATCGCCGCGGGGTTCCTGCTCGTCACCTCGCGGATCAGCTTCGAGATGGTCGACAAGGCGCTGGTGGCGGGCGCGGCGCTGCTGGTCGGCATCTCCGCGCCGACCGCGCTGGCGGTGGATCGTGCGCGAGCGCACGGGCTCAGCCTCATCGCGCTGGCGCGGCGGGATACGATGCTGGTGCTGAACGATCCGCATCGGGCCTTCGCGGCGCGGATGTAGGTCCGAATGGTAGCGAAGGAGGGACTTGAACCCCCGACCCCAGGATTATGATTCCCGTGCTCTAACCAGCTGAGCTACTTCGCCCTGCCATTCGGAGGCGCGCCTATATGTGCCGGAAACCGCGCGGTCAAGTGAACATGTGACGAGATAGCGGTTCCCATGGCCCGCCACGGTAATACCAGCTCGCCAGACCGGCGATCGCCACGGTGCGCGGGCGGAAATCCGCCTCCAGCGTGTGCAGCAGCGCCTTCGCCTGTGCGGGCGGCACCTTGTTCTGGATGGTGACGTGCGGACGCCAGCCGGCCTTGTCCTGCGGCATCAGCAGGGCTGCGAACGCATCGGCAAGACCGGCGCGAATCGCCGTCAGCGCCGGGCTCTCGATGCGGAACGCGACGCCGCCGCCGAGCGACATCAAGCCACCGACTCGCGCGTCCGGCGCCGGCACGCCGCGCGTTTCGGCCGATAGACGCTGCTTCAGCTCCGCCGCGATAGCAGGCGGCAGATGGTGGAACATCGTCAGATGCGCGGCAAGTTGGTTGCGCTCGGGCGGGAAGTGCTGCCGGCGCAGGTCGTCGAAGAACGCCGCATCGGTCTTGCCGAACAGCGCCGTGACGATGATTGGCGCAGGCTCGGTCAAATCTCCAGCTGACTGCCGAGTTCGACGACGCGGTTGGTCGGCAGACGAAAGAACTCCATCGCGCTTTCGGCATTACGTAACAGCCACGCGAACAACTTCTCGCGCCAGATCATCATGCCCGGGCGTGACGATGGCAGCAGTGTCTGCCGGGCGAGGAAGAAGCTCGTGTCCATCATGCGGAACTCAGCGCCGCAGCGATGCACGTTGGCCAGCGCGACCGGCACGTCCGGCTCCTCGATAAAGCCATACTTCAGCACCATGCGGTGAAAGCCGTGGTCGAGATCCTCGAGGTAGCAGCGCTGCCCTTCCGCCACATACGGCTCATCGACGATCTTCACCGTCAGCAGCACGATACGCTCGTGCAGCACCTTGTTGTGCTTGAGGTTATGGAGCAGCGCGTGCGGCACACCTTCCGGCGTGGAGGTCATGAACACGGCCGTGCCGGGCACGCGCGTGGCGGCACTGGCGGCGGACTGGATGAACACCTTGATCGGCATCGCCCCCTCCCGCATCCGCGCGATCATCAACTGACGGCCCTTCGACCAGGTCGTCAGGATCGTAAAGATGATGAAGCCGGCGAGCAGCGGGAACCAGCCGCCCGACACGATCTTGGTGAGGTTGGCCGTGAAGTACGCGCCATCCACCAGGAAGAACACCGCCAGCAGTGGCGCCGCCGCCCAGACCGACCAGTTCCACAACCGCCTCAACACCACCACCAGCAGGCAGGTGTCGATCAGCATCGCACCCGTAACCGCGATACCGTAGGCGGCGGTGAGGTTCGACGAACTGCGGAAGAACGCAACCAGCAGCAGTACCATGGTCAGCAGCAGCCAGTTGATGAGCGGGATGTAGATCTGCCCCGCCGTCTGCGCATTGGTGTGTTCGATGCGCAGGCGCGGCATGAAACCGAGCTGGATCGCCTGCTGGGTGACGGAGAACGCGCCGGAGATTACCGCCTGGCTGGCGATCATCGCCGCCGCCGTCGCGATCAGCACGAGCGGGAGTTCCCAGCCGGCCGGGGCGAGTTTGTAGAATGGGCTCTCCAACGCGCCCGCGTCACGGAACAGCAGCGCACCCTGCCCCATATAGTTGAGCATCAGCGCCGGCAGCACGAAGAACATCCACGACACGCGGATCGGGTTGCGCCCGAAATGCCCCATGTCGGCATAGAGCGCCTCCGCGCCCGTCACCGCCAGCACGACCGAACCCAGCGCGAGAAACGCACGCAGCGGATCGTGAACGAAGAACAAGGCAGCGTAATGCGGCGACAATGCCCAAAGCACGCCCGGCGTCTTGACGATGCTGGCGATGCCGAGCGCGGCGATCACCACGAAATACAGCAGCATCACGGGTCCGAAGAACAGGCCGATCTTGGCAGTGCCCTTGGATTGGATGACGAACAGCGCGATGATGATGAGCCCGGACAGCGGCAGCACCAGATGCGACAGGCTCGGCTGCGCGACGGCGAGCCCCTCGACCGCGCCGAGCACGGTAACGGCCGGCGTTATCATGCTGTCGCCGTAGAACAGCGCGGTCGCGAACACGCCGAGCAGCACGATACCGCGTGACCAGCGGATCTGCTTTACGCGGCCCGAGATCAGCGCGAGCAGGGCGAGACTGCCGCCTTCGCCCTTGTTGTCGGCGCGCATGATGATGGTGACGTACTGGATCGTTACGACCAGCAGCATCGACCAGAAAATCAGGCTGCAAACACCCATGATGTGGAACGCGTCCACGTCGAGCTTGTGGTGTCCGGCGAACGTCTCTCGAAACGCGTAGAGCGGACTTGTGCCGATGTCGCCGAACACAACCCCGATCGCGCCGAGCGCGAGCTTTGGAAGCCCCTCACCACCATGCGCGGCGTGGCCGGACGTCGTGGAATCGACTCCAGCAGGCGCGGGATCGGCCGCGCTGATCAGGTTTGTGCTCACGGGAGGGCTATTCTTGCCCGGAAATCAACGATGTATGTCATATGCAGACCGAATGCGCCCCTGTGATCCACAGCGGCAGGCCACTAGCATGGCGCCAATGCCCTCGCAATCCAACATGTGGGGATGTGCCGGAACGGATCAAGTACTCGCAAACGCGCGTCCCAGCGTGAGGATCGCCGCGACATGGCGCGCGGCGATCGCGGCGGTATCCGCGCCGTAGCCGCCACCGACCGTGCTGGCGAGCGGGATGCCGCGTGCGATCGCGAGATCCGCAACCAAACGGTCGCGCGCGATCAGTCCAGGTTCGGTCAGCGCGAGGCGGCCCAACCGATCGCCGCCAAACGGATCGACCCCGGCCTGATAGAGGATCAACCCAGGCCGCACGCTGTCGAGCATGGGCGCAAGGCTGTCCGCCAGCGCGGTGAGATACGCGTCGTCGCCGGTGCCATCGGCGAGCGGCACGTCGAGCGTTGACCGCGCCTTGCGGACGGGAAAGTTCTTCTCCGCATGGATCGAATAGGTGGCGATCTCGGGCCGTCCCGCGCACAGTGAGGCGGTGCCGTCGCCCTGATGCACGTCGCAATCGACCACGATCACCCGCTCGACAGTGCCCTCCTCCACCAGTCGCACCGCCGCCACCGCGAGGTCATTAAGCACGCAATAGCCGGCACCAGTGCCGGCCAACGCGTGGTGGCTGCCGCCGGCGGTGTTGGCGGCGAAGCCGTGCTCAAGCGCGAGCTGGCCTGCGAGCCACGTACCCCCGACGACCCGTTGCGAGCGTTCGGCGACACCCTCGCTTACCGCGAAGCCAATGCGGCGCTCCTTGTCGGGCGGCACACGTGCCTCCAGTACCTCGGCGACGTAATCCGCGTCATGCACCGCCTCCAGCCAGACGCGCGGGATGCGGTCGGGTTCGTGCCAGACGATCTCCTCCCCCTCGGCACGCAGCAAATCGCGGACGAGGCCGTTCTTGCTGAGCTGACTGGGGCTGCGCACATGCGCGGCCGAAACGTAGGCGGAATGATGGACGATATGGATCACTCGGCCTAGGTAAGGTCGCGGCGGCCCGACCGCAAAGCACCGGCTGATGAGGCTATGCCGTGGAAGTGTTCGTCCGACCCGATGTGCGTGCCTTCCTCGCCTTCCTGAACGCGGCACCCGGTCCGCGCATGCACCAAATGGACACCGCGCAGGCGCGGCAATCGCTGCGCGCGATCAAGGATATCGCCGATCTGCCGCTGGGACCGCTCGGCGCGATCATCGACGTCTCCATACCCGGCCCGGCCGGCGATCTGCCGGCGCGGCTGTTCGACGCGCGGGCAGCGCGAGATGCCGGGCCGATGGTGGTGTTCTTCCACGGCGGCGGGTTCGTGATCGGTGATCTCGACACGCACGCCAGTTTTTGCGCGGAGATGGCGCGGGCGCTCGACCTGCCGGTGCTTGCCGTCGATTACCGGCTCGCGCCCGAGCACCCGTGGCCCTCCGCTCCGCAAGATTGCGTCGCGGCGGCGCATTGGGCGGCAAGCGCTCCGCAGGGTCTGCCGCGAACCGTCACCAGCCTCGTGCTGTGCGGCGACAGCGCGGGCGGCAATCTTGCCATCGTCACCGCCATGGCGCTGCGCGATACGCCTGCTGCCGTGCCTGTGATTGGCCACTTGCTATTCTACCCGGCGACGGACGGCACGCGCGATTATCCCAGCCTGATCGACTTCGAAAGCGGCTATCTGCTCGACCGGGCAAGTCTCGCATGGTTCCGGGACGCCTACCGCGCCGACCAGCATGACCTGCGCGCCTCCCCGCTCGCCGGCGTGTCTGGCGGCATGCCGCCGGCGGTTATTCTCACCGCCGGGCTCGATCCGATCCGTGACCAAGGCCGCGCCTATGCCGCCGCGCTGCCACAAGCGGGCGTGCCGGTGACGTTCCGCGAGGCGGCCGGGATGGTACACGGCTTCGTCACGCTACGCCAGGCGCTTCCCTCTGCGGTAGCGGACTGCGCCGGCGCATTCGCGGCGGCAAAGACAATGATTGCGGAACACACAAGCCCCCGAGCATAAAGACGGCTGACTTTTCCACGACAGCGGGCGCACCATGACCGACACGACCGATATCTATTCGCTGCCCTATCGCCCCTGCGCCGGGCTGATGATCCTCAACCGCGACGGCAAGGTGTTCGTCGGCCAACGCAAGGACGCCAGCATTGAGGCATGGCAGATGCCGCAGGGCGGGATCGATCCCGGTGAGGATGCCGAAACCGCCGCTTTACGCGAACTGGGCGAGGAAACCGGCATCACCCCCGACAAGGTTTCGCTGATCGCGATCGGCCCTCGCGAACTAAGCTACGACCTCCCACCCGATCTCGTCGGCAAGGTTTGGAAGGGCAAATGGCGCGGGCAGCGGCAACGCTGGTTCCTGTACCGGTTCCACGGTGAGGACAGCGACGTGAACATCGCCACCGAACATGAAGAGTTCATCGCCTGGCGCTGGATCGACCCTGCCGATCTGCCGGTGCTGATCGTGCCGTTTAAGAAGGCGTTGTACGAAGAGATTCTGGAGATGTTCGCCGGGCATCTCGGCTGATGCGGCAAGCGGACCCGACGCTACGACGGCCTGATTTTCGCCACAGCGTGGCGGATGCTAAAGCGCGCCGATGCTTCCTCCGGTGATCCTCATCGCGGCGCCCGTTCCGGAGCCGTCGCCAGCCCCGGCGACTGCCCCGTCCACTGCCTCTCCCTCGACGGCGAAAAACGAGCAGCCTATCCCGCCGCAGTTGAAGGCGATGCTCGATGCGGCTATCGCGTCGGGCAACGAGAACGACATCACCATCATTTCGAAATACGCGTCGAACGCGGCACCCGAGGCGGCGAAAACGATCAAGGCCTCCGTAGATGGCTGGCGCAAGGCGCGTGAGGCGAAGCGGGTCGAGACGATCGTCGAGGCCGGGCCGCTCGACCTGTGGAAAGGCAGCGTGCAGCTTGGCGGCTACGCGACCACGGGTAACACCAACGACCTCGGCGTGAGCGCGGCGGTGAAGCTCAGCCGCGAGACGTTGCGGTGGAAGCACACCGTAAACGTCGCGGTCGACTACAAGCAGAGCAGCGGCGTCATCAGCCGCGAGCACTATCTCGCGTCGTACGAGCCGAACTACAAGTTTTCGGAGCGCGGCTATATCTACGGCACCGGCAGTTACGAGAGCGACCGGTTCCTCGGCTATTACGACCGCTATGCGACGTCGGTCGGTGCCGGCTATGGCGTCGTGCGCGCGTCCAACGTCAAACTCGATCTCGAAGTCGGGCCAGCATATCGGCGCACGTCGTTCACCGATGAAACGGAGGAGAACAGCTTCGCCGCGCGCGGATCGATGGATTTCAACCTGAAGCTCAACCGCGCGATTTCGATCACGCAGGCGGCATCGGCCTATCTCCAGCGGATCAACAGCACGGTGAGCAGCACGACCGCAATCAACGCCAAGCTGTTCGGGCCGTTGTCGGCGAAACTCTCTTACGCGGTACAGTATGAAAGCACGCCACCGGAAGGTCGCGTGAATACGGATACGTCGAGCACCGCGTCGATCGTGTACAGTTTCTGATCGCGGTAGTTGCTCCGCCTGCCTTCTCCGATCTGGAGCGGGTGGAGTAACGCCTGAACCCGCGCTAGGCTGGCGCGATGAACACCCTTTCCACCCCGGAGCAAGCGGCAATCGCCCGGATCGGCGAGACGCCGATGCTTGCATTGACCGAGCGTTGGGCGGCGATCAACTCCGGCACGCGCAATCTCACTGGCCTCGCAGCGGTGGCGGGTGAACTCGCCGATGCGTTCGCCGTGCTGCCGGGCACGCTGGTGCTTGCCGACCCCGCGCCTGCCGAGACAGTGCTGGCGGACGGCAGCGTCGCGGCGCTCGATCACGGGAGGCACCTGCATCTGGCGGTGCGGCCCGACGCACCGGTGCAGATGCTGCTGACCGGGCATATGGACACGGTGTTTCCGGCCGATCACCCGTTCCAGACCTTGCGCTGGCAGGACGATGGCAGCCTCAACGGCCCCGGCGTGGCCGACATGAAGGGCGGCCTTGCGGTGATGCTGGCAGCGCTGTCCGCGATCGAGACTACCCCGCTGGCCGCGCGGATCGGCTACGAGGTGGTGATCGGATCAGATGAGGAAACCGGCTCGTTTTCCTCCGCGCCGCTGATCGCACGCGCCGCACGCGGCAAAGTGGCGGCGCTGACCTACGAACCGGCGCTGCCCGACGGTACGCTGGCGGGTGCGCGCGGCGGCACCGGCAATTTCTCGATCGTGGTACGCGGACGCAGCGCACATGCGGGGCGCAACCCCGACGATGGTCGAAACGCCATCCTCGCCGCTGCCGCAGTGGCGCTCAGGCTGGCGGAGGCACGCTCACCGCGCCTGTCGGTGAACCCGGCGCGGATCGAAGGCGGCGGCCCGAACAACGTGGTGCCTGATCTTGCCATCCTGCGCGTCAACTTTCGTCCGGCCGATCTTGGCGAGATCGACCGCGCGCGGGTCCATATCGAGGCCACCGTCAGCGCCACCGCAGCGGCGCACGAGGTCACGATCAGCGTACACGGCGGCTTCAATCGCCCGCCCAAGCCGATCGACGCGAGCGCGGCGCGGCTGTTCGGTGTCGTCAAGCAGGCCGGTGCCGACCTTGGCCTCGACATCACCTGGCGCGACACCGGCGGCGTGTGCGACGGCAACAATATCGCTGCATGCGGCGTACCTGTCGTGGATACGATGGGCGTGCGCGGCGGCGCGATCCATTCCGACCGGGAATTCCTCATTCCCGACAGCCTGCCCGAGCGCGCCGCGCTGTCGGCGCTCACCATCTTGCGCATTGTCGAGAAAGGAAGCCTGTGAGTTTTCGCATCCGCGCCGCGCGCGACGAGGATCTTCAACCGCTCTACGAGATGGCGAAGCTGACCGGCGGCGGCTTTACCAACCTGCCGCCCGACCGACGCTCGCTCAAGGCGAAGCTCGACAAGAGTCACGCCGCCTTCGCCAGCAACGGCGGCACCCTGGCCGACGAACTGTTCGTGCTGGTGCTGGAAAACACCGCCACCGGCGAGGTGCGCGGCACCTGCCAGATCTTCACGCATGTCGGCCAGCATTACCCGTTCTACAGCTACCGGATGGGCACGCTGACCCAGCACAGCAAGGAGCTTGGCCGCACCTTCCGCGCCGACCAGTTGAGCCTCACCACCGATCTGGAGGGGTGTAGCGAGGTCGGCGGGCTGTTCCTGCACCCAGGCGAGCGCGCCGGTGGTCTGGGTATGCTGCTCGCCCGCAGCCGCTACATGTTCATTGCGCAGCACCGCGCGCGCTTTGCCGATCGCATCCTCGCCGAGTTGCGCGGCGTGATCGATGAGGCGGGCGGCTCGCCATTCTGGGACGGGCTGGCGGGGCGGTTCTTCGGCATGAATTTTCAGGATGCCGACCAGTTCAATGCGATCCACGGCCACCAGTTCATTGCCGACCTGTTTCCCAAACACCCGATCTACGTCGCAATGCTGCCCGAACAGGCCCGCGCGGCGATTGGCCTGCCCCATCCCTCCGGCCGCGCGGCGATGCGGATGCTCGAGATGGAGGGCTTCGCCTTCGACAAATACGTCGACATCTTCGACGGCGGCCCAACCATGACCGCGCCGACCGACAAGGTGAAGACGATCGCCAACGCCCGCCCCGCCCGCCTGCTCACGGTCGACGACGATGGCGGCCAGGCCGCGCTGGTCGCGTGCGGGCGCTTGGGTGACTTCTGCTGCGCTTACGGCAAGGTGCGTGCCGCCGGCGACGGGGTGGTGATCGATCGGGACTGTGCGACGGGTCTCGGTGCGATCGACGGTGACGATCTCGCCTGGGTGGCGCGCTACTGATGCTGACGGAAATCAACTTCGACGGGCTGATCGGCCCGAGCCACAATTTCGCTGGGCTCAGTCCCGGCAACCTTGCCGCGACGGCAAGCGCCGGTACGCCGTCTCACCCGCGCAAGGCCGCGCTGGAGGGGATCGCGAAAATGCGCGCGAACCTCGCACTCGGGCTGACGCAAGGCGTGTTCGTGCCGCTTGCGCGCCCGGATCATCGCTGGCTGGCGAGTTTGTCGGTCGATTTTACAACCGCTGCGCCGCATCTACAGGCGCAGGCGCTGTCCGCCTCGGCGATGTGGGCGGCCAATGCCGCGACCGTTTCTCCCGCCCCCGACACGGCGGACGGCAAGTGTCACCTCTCCGCCGCCAATCTGGTGACGATGCCGCATCGCAGCCACGAATGGCCGGGCACGCTCGCACAGTTGCGCCTCGCTTTCGCAGACCCTGCCTTCGTGGTGCACGGGCCGGTGCCCGCTCCGTTCGGGGACGAGGGTGCCGCCAATCACATGCGTCTGTGCGCGCACCACGGCGCACCCGGTGTCGAAGTGTTCGTCTACGGCGTGCCCGGCGGCCCATACCCCGCGCGCCAGCATCCGGAAGCGAGCGCGGCGGTGGCGCGCGCGCATGGGCTCACGCCCGAGCGAACGCTGTTCGTACAGCAATCCGACGAGGCGATCGCGGCCGGCGCCTTCCACAATGACGTGGTGGCGGTCGCGAACGAGCGCGTGCTCTTCACCCACGAACATGCCTTCGCCGACCGCGCCGGCTTCTACGCGAATTTGCGCGCACGTCTGCCGGAGGTCGAGATCGTCGAAGTGCCTGCCGCCGAGGTGAGCCTTGCCGATGCGATCTCATCCTACCTGTTCAACGCGCAACTTGTAACGCCACCGGAAGGGGGCATGACGCTGATCGTCCCGCGTGAGGCGGTCAGCAACCTGACGGTGCGCGCGTACCTGCGCGCGATGCTGGCGGGCAACGGCCCGATCCGGCGTGTTGCGGTGGTGGATGTGCGGCAGTCGATGGCGAACGGCGGCGGACCGGCCTGCCTACGGCTGCGCGTGGTCGCTGATCCGGCGACGGTGGACCCGCGCTTTCTGGTCGACACCGCGCGGCTCGATCTGATTGAGCGCATCGTCACGCAGCATTGGCCCGAGGAGATCGGCCACGATGCGATCGGCGACCCGACGCTGATGGCGGCGATCGAAGCTGCGCGGCGCGCGTTGCTGGAGGGGCTCGACCTTGTCGAGTTAATTGACACGTAACCATGTTCGTTAAGCCCAAGCCACGCGAATCTGCGACTGGCCCGGGCTTTGCTTAAGATCATGGCATGTTGCACAAAATCTCCCGCCTGTTCGTCATCAAGAACAAGTTCGAGGCTTTCATGGTCATCTACGGCCTTGGCCTTGGTTCGGTCGAGCGCGGCGTGCACTACGTCGAGCAATATCACGGCAGCGTCGGCGGCTGGATGCTGTTCGCGGTCTGCCCGGTGGCGGTGTTCATGGCAGGCGCACGCATCCTCGACTCGGTCGAGCGTAACGACTGGCGGTAACTGCTGCCGATCGGTGCTGAGGTGCTGTCTCGTTATGCCTGACCGCTCGGCATCGTCGCACTGACCCTCCTTGCACTCCCCACCAGAGCTTGGTCAGATGATGCCAAGGATCCGCGACGGCACAGCTTCGAGGATTGCGAGATCAAGCCGTTGCAGTTCCGCGTACGGATCGAAGCCGAGGGCGCTGTCGTCCTACTTCCGTCATCGATGATGACGCCGAGCACAAGTGCGTGCTGAAGATGGTCGACGATGACTTGCGCGGGCAGGCCGCGCTGACCGGCGGCATGGACACTCGGCGGCGCGTGACGCGCCGCCGAAATCATCAAGAAAGAAGTGGTGCACCCGGAGCGATTCGAACGCCCGACCCTCAGATTCGTAGTCTGATGCTCTATCCAGCTGAGCTACGGGTGCGCTGGGAGGTCGCCTTTACGACCGCTTTTTGGGTCGCGCAAGTGCGTTGCGCGATTCTTTTGTGGAGAATACAGCAAGCGCCATGAAAAATCGTCTCGTGCTCTCCGCTTCGATGCTGTCGGCCGCCCTACTGTCGACCGGTTGCGTCGAGCAGCGCGTATCGCGCTATCCCTCGCTGCAACCGCGCCCGATCGAACGGCGCAGCAATGCCGAGCCGGTCGCCGCGGCGTCGGCTTCGGCGGTACCGGACCCGAGCCTCGATGCGACGCTCGTTACCTATGCCAAGACACTCGCCACCACCGACACCGGCTTTACGCCCGCCGCCGACGCGGCGGAACGGGCGGTGCGCGCGGCGCGCGGCGATACGCCGGGTGGCGAGCGCTGGATCACGGCGCAGACCGCGCTCGCCAAGCTTGACAGCTTTCGCGCGGCGACGTCGAGCGCTGTAACCGACCTCGATGAACTGGCGATCGGCCGCGCGCGTGACGCAAAGCCGCCCTACCCCGCGCTCGAAGCCCTGCACGCCCGCGGCGAGGCGCAGCTTACCGCAGAGGTCAACCGGATCGCAGCAATCCAGGCGATGCTGCCCGGCAAGTAACGCACCGGTGCGGTGCGGTCAGGGCCGCTCGAATGCGTAAGTGACCGTCGCGCGGCGCGGGTCATCCGCGGCAAACTTGGGATGCTCGAAGTCGAGCGCTGCGGTGTGGGTCATGCCAAGCCGGACCATCAAAGCACGGCTGGCGGCATTCTGCGCGGCGGTGATCGCGACGATGCGCGGTGCGTCGTGGTTGGCCCACCCCCAAGCGAGGCTCGCCGCCGCCGCTTCGTGCCCGAAACCGCGCCGCCAGTGATCGGCTGCCAGCATCCAGCCGACTTCGAGTTCGCCCGCGATAGGCGTGTCTTCGGCACCGGGCTTCAGCCCGCAAAAGCCGATTACCGCGCCATCTTCCTTGCGTAGCGTCGTCCAGAAGCCAACGCCGTGGGTGGCACGGTACGCTTCGTGCCGAGCGATGGTCTCTGCGCTCTCCGCCGGCGACTTGACCGGGGCAAGATCCGCCATGACGCGGGGATCGCTCCACATCGCGTGCAGAGCCGCCGTATCGCCCGGTTGCGGCGGGCGCAGGATCAGGCGGGCGGTTTCGATCATCCGCCAAGCAGCCGCGCCGCGTGCAGCGCGTGATAGGTCAGCACGCCCGAACAACCGGCACGCTTGAACGCCATGAGCGTCTCCAGCACCACCGCATCGCGCTCCGCCACGCCCGCCGCGACCGCCGCCTCGATCATCGCATACTCGCCGGATACCTGATAGGCGAACACCGGAACCTGAAACTCGGTTTTCACGCGCATGATGATGTCGAGATACGGCAGGCCGGGCTTGACCATCACGCTGTCCGCACCCTCGGCGAGATCGAGCGCGACCTCGCGCAACGCCTCCTCGGCATTGGCCGAGTCCATCTGATAGGTCTTCTTGTCACCTTTCAGCAGCCCGCGCGAGCCGACCGCATCGCGGAACGGCCCGTAAAAGCCGCTCGCGTATTTCGCGGCATACGACATGATCTGCACGTTGACGCGCCCCTCGCCCTCCAGCGCATCGCGGATCTGGCCGATGCGACCGTCCATCATGTCGGACGGCGCGATGATGTCCGCCCCCGCCGCCGCCTGGTTGAGCGCCTGCGCGACCAGCATCTCGGCGGTGGTGTCGTTAACCACATAGCCGGCATCATCGACCAGCCCGTCATGGCCGTGCGCGGTATAGGGGTCGAGTGCAACATCGGTCAGCACGCCGACCTCGGGCACCGCATCCTTCAGCGCGCGGGTTGCGCGGCACATCAGATTGTCGGGGTTGAGCGCCTCGCGGCCATCCTCGCTGCGCAGATGCGGCGGCGTGTTGGGAAAGAGCGCAATGCAGGCGATCCCCGCGTCCCGGGCCTCTTTCGCGCGCGCGACGATGCCGTCGATCGACCAGCGCGATACACCCGGCAGCGTCGCGATCGGCTCCTCGACGCCCTCCCCTTCGGCGATGAACAGCGGCCATATCAGGTCGGCGGGGGTCAGCACCGTCTCGGCATGGAGGCGGCGGCTCCACGCGGTCGAGCGGGTGCGGCGGAGGCGAAGTGCAGGATAGTGGCTCATGCCCGCCCAGATGCGCCCTCAGCCGCTCGGGTGCAACCGCCCGGCCGGTTCGGAGGTCGCACGGACGCTTTCCTTCGCGGTTTCGCCATGCTCGGGCACCGCCATCATCTGCGACCGCCAGCCGCCACGCAGGAAGTACCAGGCGGCCAGAGCCAGCGACACCACCGAACTGAGCGGAAACGCCCACCACAAAGCATCCGCGCCGAGCAACGGCCGTCCCAGCGAGGCGATGCCGATACGGAACGGGATCAGCGAGACGATCAGGATCAGCAGCGGCGCCAGCGTCGCGCCATTCGCCCGCACCGTAGCGAACAGTACCATCGTCGCGCCGAACAGCAGGAACGTCCAGCTCGCGATCAGCTGAATATGCCGCGCGATCGGGATCGCCGGGCTGGTACTGGCGACGAACAGGCTCATCACCGGCCGGTCAAACAGGATGATCGCGGCGATCACCACCAAAGTGATGATCGAATTGTAGACGATGCCGGACCGCGTGATCCGGCTCACCCGATCCCACAACCCCGCGCCGATGTTCTGCGCGACCATGCTGCTCACCGCCGCGCCGATCGCCATTGCCGGCATCTGAATGTAGTTCCACAGCTGTTGCGAGACCGCATAGGCGGCCGCCGTCTCCACCCCCTGCCGGTTGACCAGCCCAATCATGGTGAGACCCGACACCGACATCACCAGCATCTGCGCCGCCATCGGCACGCCCTTGGTCACGATGATCCGCACCAGCGCGAGGTCGGGGATGAGATAGCGCAACTCGGCACCTCGCAGCCGGATCGGCAGATCCCGCGCGTAGACGTAGACGACGAGGCCAACCGCCGACACCGCCGACGCAATCAGTGTTGCGGTCGCCGCGCCGGCGATGCCCATCTGCGGGAACGGCCCGATACCGCGAATCAGCAGCGGGTTGAGCCCCGCGTCGATGCAGGCGCTCAGCACCATGAACCACATCGGCGTGATCGCGTCGCCTGTGCCGCGCAACCCCATCTGGATCAGCAGGCCGAGCATCGACAGCGGTAGCCCCAAGAAGATCACGCGCAGGTAGATCAGCGCCATCGCCTGCGCATCGCCCGGCGTCGCCATCACGTGCAGAATTTCGGGCGCGAACACGTAGCCGAGCGTGGCAACCACAAAGGCCGCGATCACGACCAGCCCCACCGCCGACCCGAACGCCCGCCGCGCCGCCTCGACGTCGTGCCGCCCCATCGACTGCCCGACCAGGATCGACGCGGCCATGCCGAAGCCGAACACCGCGCCGAAGGTGAGGAACATCACGATCGTCGCGTTGGACGTCGCCGCCAGCGCGCTTTCACCGAGGAAGCGCCCGACCCAGATCGAGTTGATCGACCCATTCAGCGTTTGCAGGATGTTCGATGCGAGTGTCGGCAACGCGAAGGCGAGCAGCGTCCAGCCGATCGGCCCGGTCGTCAGGTCCCGGCCCCGTCCGTTCGGTGGTTGTGCCAAGCGTGCATCCCCTCGTTCTTCAAGCTCGTGGATAGGCGGGCGCGGGGACCGGGGATAGAGGGCGCGGCGAAAAGTCCGGCCCGTGGCATGCGTCCTGCCGCCCGCTCCGTTCGTTTCGAGCGACAAGCCGCACATGCGCCGCAAAGCGTCTAGACATCGCTCGACCGGAACGGGTGGTAGCG
The DNA here is from genome assembly GCF_022662305.1 of Sphingomonas sp. BAUL-RG-20F-R05-02. Lineage (GTDB taxonomy): Bacteria > Pseudomonadota > Alphaproteobacteria > Sphingomonadales > Sphingomonadaceae > Sphingomonas. The sequence goes on along the minus strand of NZ_JAKNQH010000001.1, from coordinate 120,930 downwards.
GTGGGCGCGACTTACCCGAGCCGCGCCAGCGCCGCGCCGAGCCGCTCCGCGTCGGCCGCTTTCTCGGCATGGTCCGCGCGCGCCTTCTCGACCGCCTCTGGCTTGGCACGCTCGACGAAGCTCGCATTGCCAAGCCGTCCGGCCAGCGCATCCCGCTCCTTCTCCGCCGCCGCAATGCCCTTGGTGAGCCGCGCGCGTTCGGCATCAAGGTCGATCACGCCGGCAAGCGGCAGGACAAAGGTCGCTTCGTCGATCACCACCTGTGCCGCACCACCGGCGGGCGCTTCACCCTCGGCCACGTCAATCCGTGCGAGCCGGGCAATCACCGCCTGCTGCCGCGCGATCCGCGCCTGTGTCTCCGCGCCCGCATCGCGGACGTGGAACGGCATCCGCGTACCCGGCGGGATGTTGAGTTCGGTCCGCGCCGCGCGCACTTCGCTCACCAGCCGGATCAGCCAGTCGATCTCGCGCCGCGCCTCCGGATCGATCGCGCGCGCATCCGCCATCGGCCAGTGCGCGACGATCAGTTCGCTCTCACGGGCGCCGGTCTTCGACCACAACTCCTCAGTGATGAACGGCATAAACGGGTGAAGCAGCACGAGGATCTGATCGAGCACCCAGCCCGCCACCGCGCGCGTTTCATCCGCCTCCGCACCGCTCGCGGGCGCGTCCATCTGGCCGAGCAGCGGCTTGATGAGTTCGATGTACCAGTCGCAGAACCGGCTCCATGCGAACTGATAAATCGCGTTGGCCGCGCCGTCGAAGCGATAGTCCGCAAGCGCGAGATCGACCGCCTGTACCGTTTCGATCGTCTCGGCGATGATCCATTTGTTGACTGCGAGGACAGCGGCGGGGGCCTCCAGCGCGGTGCTCGCAACGATCCCGTTCGCCTGGCAGAAGCGTGCGGCGTTCCACAGCTTGGTCGCGAAGTTGCGATAGCCCTCGACGCGCTTCTCATCCATCTTGATGTCGCGGCCCTGGCTTTCCATCGCCGCCATGAAGAAGCGCAGCGCATCCGCGCCGTAGCGGTCGATCAGCCCGAGCGGATTGACGACATTGCCCTTCGATTTCGACATCTTCTGCCCGTCCGCCGCCCGGACCAGGCCGTGCAGGTAGAGTGTCTTGAACGGCACATCCTTCATGAAGTGCAGCCCTTGCATCATCATGCGGGCGTTCCAGAAGAACAGAATGTCGAAGCCGGAGATCAGCACGTCATTAGGGTAGCGACCGTGGAGCGTCGGGTTCGTGTCGTCCGGCCAGCCCATCGTCGCGAACGGCCACAGCGCTGAAGAAAACCATGTGTCGAGAACATCGGAATCTTGCGTTAGTGTAACGCCCTCCGGCGCCCGAGCGCGTGCTTCCGCTTCGGTTAGCGCAACATAGACCTTGCCGTCATCGCCGAACCAAGCCGGGATGCGGTGCCCCCACCACAATTGACGAGACACACACCACGGCTGAATATTCTCCATCCAGTTGAAGAACGTCTTTTCCCAACTCTTCGGCACGATCCTGATCGCGCCCGAGCGCACCGCCTCGATCGCGGGCTTCGCCAGCGTCGCAGCATCGACATACCATTGGTCGGTCAGCCACGGCTCGATCACCACGCCCGAGCGGTCGCCATACGGCGTCTGGATCGTACGCGGTTCGAAATCGTGCTCGGCATCCTCCTTGTCGAGGTGCGTGACGAGCAGGCCGAGCGCCTTCATCCGCGCCACCACCAGTTCACGCGCGCCGTCGACCTTGTCCTTGCGGAAGCGGTGCAGCCCGATGAACTCCGCCGGCACAAGGCCATCCGCGGTCTGCACCACGTTGGCGGCGGCATCGAGCATGTTGAGCATGTCGCGCGCCTCGATGCCGGCGCGCTTGCCGACCTCGAAATCGTTGAAATCATGCCCCGGCGTGATCTTGACCGCGCCGGACCCCAGTTCGGGATCGGCATGATCGTCCGCGACGATCGGAATGCGCCGCCCGGTGATCGGCTGCTCGATGAACTTGCCGATCACGCTGGCATAACGTTCGTCCGACGCGTTCACCGCCACCGCCATATCGGCGAGCATCGTCTCGGGCCGGGTCGTCGCGACGACGATATGGTCGCGCCCATCCGCGAGGCGAACGCCATCGGCGAGCGGATAGCGAAAATGCCAGAACCCGCCCTTGATCTCGCGCGTCTCGACCTCAAGATCGGAGATCGCGGTGCCGAGGCCGGGGTCCCAGTTCACCAGCCGCTTGTCGCGGTACAGCAAGCCCTCCTTGTGAAGATCGACGAACACCTTGAGGACGGCCTTGGAAAAGCCCTCGTCCATGGTGAAGCGCTCATTCTTCCAGTCCATCGAACAGCCGAGCCGCCGCAACTGCTGCGTGATCTCGCCGCCGCTCTCTGCCTTCCAGTCCCACACCTTGGCGACGAAATCCTCGCGAGCAAAATCGGTGCGCTTCTGGCCGTGCTGTGCCATCTGCCGCTCGACCACCATCTGCGTGGCGATGCCGGCGTGGTCGGTGCCGACCACCCACAAAGCATCCTTGCCCTTCAACCGGGCGTGCCGCGCGAGAATATCCTGCAACGTGTTGTCGAGCGCATGGCCGATGTGGAGCGAGCCGGTCACGTTGGGCGGCGGGTTGACGATCGTCCACGGCTCGGCACCGGGGCGATCGGGGCGGAACAGGCCGTTCGCCTCCCAATGCGCATACCAGCGCTGCTCGATTTCGGCGGGGTCGAAGGTTTTGGGAAGTTCGCTCATGCCCCGCGTTTACCGCCGCACGAGCAAATGAAAAGGGCGGCGCGTTGCCGCACCGCCCTTGCTATCGCTTTGTCAGTCCCGATCAGACCGCATCGTGCGGCACCGTCTTGGGCTGCGGCGCGGGCGCAGGCGCCTTCACCGGGGTGGGTGCGGTGCTGAATTTCGCTGCATGGGCGCAATCGCCGGTGCTTTGCGAAACGACCTTCGGCTGCGCGTTGCCGTAGGAGGTCAGCTGGTAGCTCTGCGTACAGCCGCCACTCTTGCCGTCACCGCCGCTACTGTACGAGGTGTACGAATAGCTGACCCCGCCGCCGTTCGGCAGCGTCTTCACCGCCGACTGATCGAGCTTGCCGTTAGTCGGCACCGCCGCAGTCTGCATTGCCGCGACGTGCTGCAGCATCTCGGCCTGCTGGCGGTCGAAATCGGCGAACATCTGGTCGAAGCCGGCGAACGCCACGCGCGGATCGATCAGCGCGACCGGCACCGCTTGAGATATGGGCACCAGTTCCACTTTGGGTGCCACATCGCCAAAATAGCGGACATGCGCGACCGAACCGTCGGGCAGGTCGACGTTCATCACGTGCATCGATCGCTCGGCGGCAAACGCGCTGCCCGCGAGCGCCACCGTGCCGACTCCGGCCAGCGCGATTTTCGAGAACAGGTTCATGGCTGTCTCCTCAGCATGTTGAACAACGATGGCGAATGTATCCGGCCAAGCTGAACCGCAGATGAAAGCAACCTCTCCTCTGCCCGTGCATTGAGGCGATCACACCCGCATGCAAGGATCACCGGATGCACACAGAATATGCCGTTCTGGCTTGGGGCTGCGTGTTGGCGCTGGTTCACATCTTCGCCGCATCGACCGTGCGCACAGCGCAATACGGCACCGCCTGGAACGCCGGCAACCGTGAGTCGGACCCGGGCACGCCGACCCCGCTGGTCGGCCGGCTGATGCGCGCGCAGGGCAATTTCTTCGAGACGTTTCCACTGGTGATCGCGGCGGTGGCGCTGCTCGGCCTTGCCGGCATCCACACGCGCTGGACCGCAGCCGGGGCGACGGTGTGGCTGGTCGCGCGGGTAGCGTATCTGCCGATCTACGCGGCCGGCATTACCTATGTGCGCTCGCTCGTGTTCCTCGTCAGCCTAGCCGGTATTCTGATGATGCTGTGGTCGCTGTTGATTGCGACGCTCTGACGGCCGGGTAGTATAGGCGCCGACTTAAGCCGGGATATCGGAACTCGCACGGCGACTTGGCTGACGTCGTGTCAGCAATACGCGACCGGTAAATGGCCTGCATTAGCCGGTCGCAACGCTACCCGTTTCTTGATGACCGCAATGCCTCAACAGTAAGGCCCGCGCTGCCCGTGTGAACGACACCGGCAGGCGAGAACCGCACGATCACCGCCCTTGGCTGGTGATCCGCGCGATTTCCTTTGCGACCATCTGCTCGACCATGGCGGGGAGATGCGAATCGAGCCACTCACGCAACATCGGTTTCAGCATCTCGCGTACCATGCCTTCGAGCGTGTCCGACCCGGACACCTCCGGCTTGACGACAAGGCGTGACAGCGCGTCGAGCGGTCCGCGCGTCGCGGTTTCGGCACCGCGCGACAACAAAGGTTCCGCCGATGTCGGCTGAGGTGCTTGCTTTGGCATTTCCTGAGCGGGTGATTCCGATCTCGCCTGGGCAAGTGCATCGGCGAACTGCACCGGCTCGGGTTCGGGCGTGTTCATCTTGGGCCGAGTGGCGGGCATTGCTTCCTCCGCTTCGTCTTGATCGTCATAATCGACGGGATCGCTGAGTTCGAGCACTTCACGCGGCTGAGTGAGCGGCAATGGGCGTCCACCGGCGGCGCGGTTCGGCCGGCGCAACCGCCCGGCGCTCACATCTCCCTCTTCAGCGATGATACGCTTGATCGAAGACAGAATGTCCTCCATCGACGGTTCTGCGCTGATATCACCCATCGCGATCAACCTTTTTGCCCCCGCACTATGGTTAACGTTTTCTGACCGTGCTGTTTCCCTGATTTGTAGCAGTGCTGTCAACTGGTGTATCGAGAAACGGGTCAAGTGGCTTCGTCACAATCGCGGTTTGCGGGAGGGTCGCGGCGGTCGAGGTCGCAACCGGCTTCGGCGCCGGCGCGGGCGCCCAATCCCAGATGGTGTGGCTGACGCGCTTGTAGTTCAGCGTCGGGTCGTACAGCGTCCCACCGTCTAGCCCGAGGTCGCGCGATTCGGCCTTGCCCATTGCCGCCAGCAACGAGAAACCGGCAACGTACGCATCACGTTGCGCCGAGACGAGCGTGATTTGCGAGTTCAGCAGTTCCTGCTCGGCATTGAGGATGTCGAGAATGGTCCGGCTGCCCACGCTGTTTTCAGCGCGCACACCCTCCAGCGACAGCTTGTTGGCGTCCACCGCCGTCTCGCTGGACGCGATCACCTCTAGCGAGGATTTCCACACGGCATAGGCCGACCGGGTCTGAGCGATCACGTTACGCTCGACTTCGGTAACTTGCTCGATCGCCTGCCCGCGGCGCGCCTGCGCCTGACGGATCTGCGCGGTCGGGCCGCCGCCCTGATACAATGGGAGGCTGAGTTGCAGCCCGAGCGCAGCAGACTTGCCACTCTGCGAGATACCGAATTGCGTCGCGGAGCCGAGCGATCCGAAATAATCGTAATACGTCCCGCTCGCCACCGCGTTCAGGCGTGGCAGGCGCTGCGCAGCAGCGGTACCGACGTCATAGACGCTGGCGTCACGGCTTTTCTGCGCCGACAGCAAGGCCGGATTGTCCTTAAGCGCGACGTCGACCGCCGCTTCAGGGTCGGTCGGCAAGTTGGGAAGCACCGGTGGCTGCTCAAGCCCGACCGGGGCGGTGCCGACGTAGCGGATGTAATTCTCGCGGCTGGAGATCAGCTGCGCCTGTGCGCTCTGCAACTGGCTGCGTGCGAGCGCCAGTCGCGCCTCCGACTGCGCGACATCGGTGCGGGTCAGGTCCCCAACCTGGAACCGATCACGACTCGCCTGAAGGTTGACGTCGAGAACGTGCACGTTCTGCGCGTTGAGCGCCACGATAGCCTCGTCGCGCAGCACGTCCATGAACGCCCCGACGACGGAGCTGAAAACACTCGCTTCAGTGTCGCGCAGGCTCAGCCGGCCGGCATCGACTCGCGTCTTGGCCGCCTTGATCGAGTTGCGCACCGCCCCGCCGGCATAGATCGGCACCGACACCTGCGGCTGCACATTGAGCTGTCGCGCCGGATTGGAGAGGGTATTCGCGTTGTTGTAGACGTTCTCGTTATACTGCGCGTTGATGCTCGCCGATGGCAGCCCCTGCGCGCGTGCGATCGGCACGTTCTCGTCGATCGCGCGGACGTTGGCGCGATCGGCCGTCAGTGTCGGGTTCGTGTTATACGCCTCGACGAGCGCCTCGCGCAGCGTCTTCGCGCTCGCGGGAGCGGCGGCGAGCAGCACGCTCGCGCCGGCAAGATACAATCCATATCGCATTGCCGGCGCAGCGCCCTTTTAGAAAGAGAAGGTTTTAGGCTTCGAGAACCCCGGCAGCGCCACGCACTCGATATCGGCGAATCCGACCAAGCCGAAACCACCGGCGGTGCGACGACCCGAGCTGAGCCGCGTCACGCCACGATCGATGATGCCTGCCACCGCACGGCCACCTGGATGAACCTGCGAAACCAGCGCCTCAGGCACCTGCTCTACCGAACCGTCGATGATCAGCACGTCGTAAGGTGCCCCGGCGGCATGCCCCGCTTCTAAAGGCCCCTCCACCAGCGTCACCGATGCCATACCCGCAAGCGCCGCCCGCGCCATCGACGCGAGGCCGGCGTCACTCTCGACCGCGACCACCGATGCGACCAACTGCGCCAGCACTGCCGCGGTGTAGCCACCCGCCGCACCGATCAGCAGCACCCGGTCGGTCGGTTGCAGATACGCTTCTGTCAGCAGGCGGCCCGTCGCGATCGGCACGTTCTGAAAGCGGCCGTGACCAAGCGGCACGGCGGTATCGCGATAGGCCAGCTCGGCAGCGCCAGCGGGCAGATATGCTTCACGCAGCACCCGATCCATTGCCGCCACCACGCGCGGATCGTTGACCGCGTTGGGCCGCAACTGGCTCGCGACCATCGCGTGACGCATCGCCTCCAGATCCGTATGGCCCGAACTGGGATTGGAAAGAATGGGCTGAGATGCGGTCGAAGTCATAGTCACCCCTGTGGCACGACTGTGTTGATCGTGCAATACACTTAATCTGACTGCCGCTTGTATCGCGCACATGCGACCTCGCCAAGCGGCGCACGCATTTTTCGTAACAGCGGTTGACTTGCCCGCCGGCTCCGCGCATCTGGCCGCCTCTCGGCCCGATGGCGGAGTGGTGACGCAGAGGACTGCAAATCCTTGCACCCGGGTTCGATTCCCGGTCGGGCCTCCACTCTCAACGACCTGCATTTCGCGACTCGCGCGCTTCCAGCGCCGCGACGAGCGGCAGGTCGGCGGGCGGCATCGGCAAGTCACGCAAACTGGCGGGACGGCGCCAGACCAGCGCGTCCGCCTCCAGCGCCGCCGGTACGCCTACCCAGCGTTTGCAGCCGTATAGCAAAAGCACCAGGTTTCGCGCACCCGCCGGCACGCTGGCAAAGGCCAGCGGCGCGAGATCTGCTGCCGCGACCGTGATGCCCAGTTCTTCCCGCAGTTCGCGCGCCAAGGCCGCTTCGGGGGCTTCGCCGAGTTCGACCTTTCCGCCGGGAAACTCCCATAGCCCCGCATGAGCTTTACCGGGCGGACGACGCTGCATCAGGACACGCCCGTCCGCCTCGATCAGCGCTGCCGCGACCACCAGAAGAACGCCGGCTTCGTCCACATCAACCACGCCCTTCGCCTTTCCTTAAGATTGCCTTGCTATCCCCACGACGGGATTTTCCGCTCCGGGGCAAGAAGCATGTTCGCCAAGCTGATCAAAACGGTTCTGCAGGATCGGCGGGGCGGCACCGCCATCGAATATGGCCTGATTGCCGCGCTGGTCGTCATCACGATGATTACCGCACTGGTTGAAATGGCAGGAACGACGACCGGCATCTGGAACAACGTCAGCTCCCAGGTTCAGCATGCCAGCAAGACCGGCTGAGCCGCAGGCTACGTAGAAGTTCTGCCCCGCCTTAAAGTTTTATCAAGAGTGACCGCCTAAACCGGCATCGCTGGCCCGGCACTCCCGGTTCAGCCGGGTAACTGAAGCTACTGAATCACTGGAGACCGGACACATGCAGACCATCCGCAAGTTCATCAAGAACAGCAAGGGCGCCACCGCAATCGAATACGGCCTGATCGCTGCTCTGATCGCCGTTGCCGCGATCGCCGCCATGCAGGGCCTGGGCAATCAGCTCAAGACCACCTTCGGCAACGTGTCGAGCAACATGAAGGCTTCGTAAGCGCCTAAAGCTTACATAGGAAAGGGCGGCGGAACCAAGGTTCTGCCGCCCTTTTCTGTTACGGGACGTAATGAGTGCGTATTTGCTCGCGGTACTCGGCTACGCGTGACGCACCGCGATCCAGCGACCCGGCAATCAGCGCACAGAGAGGTTCAGCAACGTCACCACTTTATCGAGGCGAGTTGCACGCCGTCGGTTCAGAGGCGACCCATCGCCAGAAACTTCTCACGCCGAGCGCGGCGGAGCCCGTCCGCATCGAGCCCGCTTAATTCGCCAAGCGACTCGGCGATGGCATTGCCGAGCGCGCTGATCGCCGCAGTCGGATCACGATGCGCGCCACCAAGCGGCTCGGGCACGATCGTATCGATCACACCCAGGCCCTTAAGATCCTGCGCGGTGACTTTCATCGCCTCGGCAGCATCGGGCGCGCGCTCGTTGGTGCGCCACAGGATCGCGGCGCAACCCTCGGGCGAGATTACCGAATAGACCGCATTCTCGAACATCAGGACGCGACTTGCCGCCGCCAGCGCGATCGCGCCGCCGGATCCGCCCTCACCTACGATCGCCGCGATCATCGGCACGCCGAGCGCGAGACATTGCTCTGTAGACCGCGCGATCGCCTCGGCCTGGCCGCGCTCCTCCGCCTGCACGCCCGGGAACGCGCCGGAGGTGTCGACCAGCGTCAGCACCGGCAAACCGAAGCGATCGGCAAGCTGCATCAGGCGGATTGCCTTGCGATAGCCCTCCGGCTTGCCGGACCCGAAATTGTGGCGGATGCGCGAGGCGGTGTCGTTGCCCTTTTCGTGGCCGATCACCATCACGCGCTGGCCGCGAAAGCGCGCGAAACCCCCGAGGATCGCCTGATCGTCACCAAAAGCGCGATCACCGGCGAGGGGAACGAACCCCTCGAACAATCCGGCGACATAATCCTTGAAGTGCGGCCGCTCACCGTGCCGTGCCACCAGCGTCTTCTGCCACGGCGTCAGCTTCGCGTAGGTATCGCGCAGCAATTTGTCGGATTTGGCCTGGAGCCTCGCGACATCGGCGGAAATGTCGACGGTGCCGCCCGCGCCGGTTTCACGGAGTTCATCGATGCGAGCCTGCAGCTCCGCGATCGGTTTTTCAAAGTCTAGAAAGCTTGCCATCAGGCCGCGTCGGTTACGGGCTGAGGGCGGAGTTGGCAATGGTGCGCATCGCTGCAACCCCGTCTCGCCATCGCGAGCCCCACTCCAAAATGCGATGGGCGCCGCGCCGCCTTCGCGACGCGACGCCCAATAGCTTCAATCGGGCTTAGTTGCCGTCCTTGACGCCAACGGTCGGTACGTCGACGGTCGTCTTCTTCGTCTCAACCTTCGGCACCGTCACGGTCTGCTTGCTGGTGCCGACGACGACTTCCTTGGAGTGCATGTCGACGTCTGGCATGTCACCACCCTTGGCGCTGACATTGACCTTGGGAAGCGATCCACCCTTCACGTCCGCGCTCCAGAAGCCGGTCGCGAACAAGATACCGACGACGATCACGATCGCGAGCAGGATAAGCCCGATAACCTTACCGGTGTTGCTGCGCTTCTCCACATAGGTCGTGGTGCCGTCCGGATTGCGATACTCAGCCATTACATATCTCCCTTGTCGTAACGGCACAGAAACCAATCCCCGTCGAGAATGTTCCAGCGACGCAACGTTACGACATACGCAGAACGCGACGCACACACCGCGCTTTCCGCGCTACACGATGCGCTCTGACGCTAGCATGCCCCGATTGCGGCGCGCCTGCGCTTCCGCAAGGGGGTGCCGTTCGTTGACCAGCGCCACCAGCCGGCTCGCGTCGACATGCGTATAGATTTCCGTTGTCGCGATATCGGCATGGCCGAGCATGGTCTGGAGCGCGCGCAGGTCCGCGCCGCCGGCGAGCAGATGCGTGGCGAAGGCATGGCGCAGCACATGCGGGGAAATCCGATCGTGCGGGATCCCCGCCGCCCCACCAAGATCGCGCAACACCTGGAACAATCGCACGCGCGACAAGAAGCTTTTGCCGGACGGGAACAGCCACGGCTGATCCGCCGGCACATGCACGCGCCAGGCGGCGACCGCCGCGCGTGCCCGGTCCGAAATCGGTACAAGCCGCTCGCGCCCGCCCTTACCGCGCAGGATGCAGTAAGGCCGGTCGGGTGCGACCGCGCCGCGCGGCAGCGACACCAGTTCGGTCGCACGCAGGCCTGATCCGTACAACAACTCCACCAGCGCGGAGAGCCGCAGGTCGCGCGGATCGAGCGGTTCCGCCGCCAGCCGTTCGGCGATGACCGCGAACAGGCGATCGACATCGGCATGGCTCAGCACTTTGGGGAGCGGACGGCGGGTGCCGGGCCGGGGCAGCGCAGCACGGGGATCGTCCGTGCGGTGCCCCTCATCCGCGAGAAACGCGAAGAACCGCCGCAACGCCGCGGACTTGCGCGCAACCGTCGCGTGCGACAGGTCCGCCCACATGCCGGCGAGCCGCATCAGATCGTCGGCGCTGGCGGCTGCCAACCTGCCTGCCAGAAAATCCGACGCGAGCGCGAGATCGCTGCGATAGGCGGCCAGCGTGTTCTTCGCAGCCCCCCGTTCCGCCGCCATCATCTCGAGGAACCGCTCGATCAGCGCGCGGTCGGCGCCGGGAGGCGGCACCTCGATCAAAGCCGGGCGAGCGCCTCCGCCGCGATCATCCGTGCCTCGCCTTCGAGGCCGACCGTGCGTAGCGCCACGACGATATGGTACAGCGCTTCCGGCGAAACGCCGCCCCACGTCGGCGTCTGCATGCCGACGGCCGCGAGCAGCACCACCGTTCCCGGCTGGTTCGACATTGCCGCCCGACCGATCGCGCGCGTCCAGGCGTTTTCCTGCCCGATGCGGATGTCGAGCGATTGCGCGCCCTGCTCGACATCGCTCGCCGACATGCGCCCCAGCCCGGCCAGCCCGGCAAAGAACATGCGTCGCTTCAACGTCGCATTGTTGCCTGCACCGGCATAGTTGCTGACCGCCGCAAAGCGATAGCGCGGCATTCCAGGATCGGCGAGCGCAAGCATCGCCCACGCGTCGCTCGACGTGGCTACGGCAGCGCGCCACTTCTGCGCGGTAACGTCATGGCCTGCCGCAAGCATCGCAGCGACGAGCCGGTCGGCATCCGCACCTTGCGTGCCGGCCGGCATGCGCGCGGCCGCCCCTGCGGTCAACACCAGCCGGGCATACCGGCCTGCGTCGGATTTCGGTGCGTCCCACAGCGATTTGATCGCGTTCAGCCGTGCGGAGATATCGCCGCCGCTATACGCGGTCTGCAAATCCCGCGCGATCGCCGCCTCCGGCAACGCCTCGTCCCCTTCCTCGGTGACCATACCGTAGAGGTCGACCAGCGCCGCGCTCGAGAACACACCGCGCGCTGCCGCCAGTTCCGCGCCCGGCGCGCGGACGTGGGCGGCGAGCATGGGCGACAGCGCGCGCCATGCCATCACGTTGCGGCCGGTCGCGTCGAGCAGCGGCTGAGGAATCTCTGTCGCCGAGGCCATCGCGAGACCGTAGCGCCAGGCGGTGAGGTGATCGACGTCATCCCACTCGATCGTCACCGCCTGACGGCCCCGCGCGCCGGCACCGGCGATCTTCTGCGCGAGCAACAGATCGATGCCGGTCGCCACGTGGCTTTTCTTGGCAGCGGCGATCAGCGGCGCGACCTTGCTCGGGTTGCCCGCCAGCCCGGCGCACATCGCGCGCGCCAGCACCCAGCCACGCTCGAAACCAAGTGCGTAGCCGCCCTCGGCAAGCGGACACAGTTCGGCCGGGTCGCCGTTGGCAAGCGCCGACTGCATCGCGATCTCGTAGAGCTTGGGCGTGTAATCCTGATTGTCGACGCTCTGCACCACACCGCGCGCCGCAACCGAGTCGCCCATGCGCAGCAGCAGCCAGGCCCGCTCCGCCGCGAAGTCCGCGCCGTTGACCCCGGCGGGCGTATCGACTTTGGACACGAGCGCACGGCGCAGCGCGATCGCTACCCAGCGCGACGCGATCGGCAGGTTTAGCCCGCGCATCAGCCCCTCTACATAGCGGCCGGACGCATTGCCGAACGCCTGCGCCGGCAGTCCACCGTCAGCCCGGCCGACCGGCCCGACCTGGGCCAGCGAGCGCCGCGCATAAGCAGGCATGTCGTACCGCACCGGCAGCGCGATGGCGCCCGGAGTGGGCATGCCGCTCGGCAGCGGCGTCGGCGTGCTGCTGGGGAGCGTGACCGGCGGCGGTGCGCCGTTGCTGGCGGGCAGCGGTGCTGCCACGGGCGCAGGCACGCTGCGCACGACCGCGTTGCCCGCGGGCGACGGGCGTGCGGACGGGGTCGGCGTGGCGGCGGGATCGCCAAAGCCGGGCGGAAGGATCGACTGCGGCGAACTCTGGCCGAGTGCAGGAATCCCCACACCCAGCGCGATCGCCGTCACCAATGCGAGTAGCGGGAGATCAGCCCTGGAGATTCGCAAGCGTGACAACCTTCTCGACATGGGTCAGGGGCTTCTCGTGCGCGCGGCCGGCAAGCAGAAACATTCCGCCGACGAGCACGACGACCACGACCAGAAGCGAAAGCAGCGAGCGGGACATTGGCAAACCTTGTAACAATTGGGCGGAACCGGCCCGGCAGGCCCTTTTGCCCGAGCGGCGGGTGCGCTGTATAGCCCGTTTCCGATGTTGCAAAGCCCCGCCCCCAATCCTGTCTGGCATGGCCAGCCGATCGTCCTCGTCGGACTGATGGGCGCCGGCAAGTCGACCGTCGGCCGTCGGCTCGCCCAGCGCCTGCGTTTGCCCTTCGTCGATGCCGATACGGAGATCGAAACGGCGGCAGGCATGACGGTGTCGGACATCTTCTCCCGCTTCGGTGAGGCGCACTTTCGCGATGGCGAGCGCCGGGTGATCGCGCGGCTGATGAACGGCGAACCGCGTGTGATCGCCACCGGCGGCGGTGCGTTCATCCAGGACGATACGCGTGCGCTGATCCTCGCGAGCGCGCTGGCGATATGGCTCGACGCCAGCCCCGAGGTACTGGTCAGCCGCGTGGCAAGGCGCGATACCCGGCCGCTGCTGCGCGACGGCGATCCGCGCCACATTCTCGAAAATCTCGCGCGGGTGCGCAACCCGATCTATGCCCAATCCCACCTCCGCGTCGTCAGCCAGCATGCCCCGCATGATCTGACCGTCAACGCCATTCTCAAGGCTATCGGATTATGACGATCGTCCGTGTCGGGCTCGGCACGCGCAGCTATGACGTGGTGATCGAAGCCGGGCTGCTCGCCCGCGCCGCCGAACACTTGAAGCCGCTCGCCCGCGGGCGGGTGATGGCGATCGTCACCGACGAGAACGTGCGGCCGCATCTCGACGTGCTGCGCGGCGCACTCTCCGACGCGGGGGTCGAGAGCGAGGCGATCGTGCTGCCGCCGGGCGAATCGACCAAAAGCTGGGCCATGCTGGAGCATCTGACGGATCGGCTGCTCGATCTCGGCATCGAACGTGGCGATCATGTCATCGCCCTCGGCGGCGGTGTGATCGGCGATCTGGTCGGGTTTGCGTGCAGCATCCTCAAACGCGGCTGCGGCTTCGTGCAGGTGCCGACCACGCTGCTCGCGCAGGTCGATTCGTCGGTCGGCGGGAAGACCGCGATCAACACGCAGGCCGGCAAGAACCTGATCGGCGCATTCCATCAGCCGGCGTTGGTACTGATCGACCCTGTCGTCCTGGAAACGCTGCCGCTGCGGCAGGTACGCGCGGGTTATGCCGAGGTGGTGAAATACGGCCTGATCGACGATGCCGACTTCTTCGCTTGGTGCGAGGCGAACGGCGCAGCCTTGCTCGCGGGCGATCTTGCCTTGCGCGAACATGCCATTGCATACTCCGTCGCCGCCAAGGCGCGCATCGTCGCGGAGGACGAACGCGAAACCAGGGGACGCCGGGCGCTACTGAACCTAGGCCACACGTTCGGGCATGCGCTTGAGGCGGAGGCGGGCTTTTCCGACCGGCTGCTGCATGGCGAGGCGGTCGCCGCCGGCATGGCGCTGGCCTATGGGTTCTCGGCCGCGAAGGGTCTTGCGCCACAGGCGGAGGCGGCGCGGGTTGCCGCGCATCTGCGCAGCGTCGGCCTGCCGGACGGCCTTGCGGCTGCCGGCATCGTGGCCAGCGGCGAGGTGCTCGTCGCGCACATGCTGCACGACAAGAAGATGGACGCCGGCACCCTCCCCTTTCTGCTCGCACGCGGCATCGGGCAAAGTTTCGTCGACACGTCGGTGGATCTCGATGCGGTTGCAGCCTTTCTCAACCGGGATCCACGATGATACGCTCGTGGTACCGTGCCGGACTGGCGGCGCTGCTGCTCGCGACCAGCGGCTGCGTCACCATCCCGCGTGAGCCGTTCACGCAAGCCGAACACGCCATCGCCTACCCGGTCGGGTTCCCGCATGTGCGTTACGGTCCCGATGATCCGGCCGTACGCGCGATGTTTCACGCCGATGCCGCCGGCACTCCCCCGATCATGCTGGCGCTGTCGGGCGGTGGCGCGAACGGAGCGTTCGGCGCGGGCGTACTGTATGGCTGGACACAGGCAGGCACCCGCCCCGAGTTCAGCGTTGTCACCGGCGTGAGCACCGGCGCCCTGATCGCGCCCTTCGCGTTCCTAGGGCCCAAATGGGATGCCGAGATGAAGACCGGCTTCACCGACGGCCGCGCCTCGCATCTGCTGCCTTTCCCCTTCGTGAATCCATTGTTCCGCGACAGTATCTACACGGGCAAGCGGTTGCGTGCTTTGGTCGACAGTTTTGTGACGCCGCGGCTGCTCGCCGCCGTCGCCGCCGAGAACGCACGCGGGCGCAAACTGCTGATCGCCACCACCGATCTCGACAGCCAGGATCTTGTCGTGTGGGACATGGGCGCGATCGCCGCACACGGCGGCACAGCCGCGCGCGCGCTGTTCGCGACCGTCCTCACCGCCTCCGCCGCGATCCCCGGCGTGTTTCCGCCGGTGATGATCTCGGCGCAGATGGGCAACCACGTCGCGCAGGAACTGCACGTCGACGGCAGCACGATCGGCGCGTTCTTCGCGCTGCCCGACACCGCGCTGATCGCCCCCACCGGGCGCGGCAGCGGCGGCCGCATCTACGTGCTGATCAACGGCAAGGCGGATGACGAGTTCGCTGTGACCAAACGCTCGCTGATCTCGCTGCTGACGCGCAGTTTCGATACTGCAAGCAAGGCAACGCAGCGCACGTCACTGGCTACGGTTGCAGCCTTCGGCCAGCAAAACAACGTCGGTACGTATGTCGCGGCGGTGCCGCCGACGGAAACGTCTTCCTCGCTCGACTTCCGGCAGCCCGCGATGCAGGCGCTGTTCGAGCTTGGCCGAACGCGCATGGTGGCAGGAACCGCCTGGGCAAATTTGACGACGGCGCTGAAGGTCCCGGATCCAACCCCAGAGCGCTGATCCGCGCCTTCGCGATCGTAAAAGGAAGGGCCTGCGCGGCCGCTATTGCATGGATCTGCTGTCCCGTCTGATGCCACCAGTGCTCGCCACCAGCCCTGCGGAGCGCCTTCGCGCCGGCTTTGGTGCGTTCCTCGGCATTCTCGTCACCGCGCTGGCGTCGACCTTGTGGTTCGGTACCGGCGCCGCACCACTACTGCTGATCGCGCCGATGGGAGCATCGGCGGTGCTGCTGTTCGGCGTGCCGGCAAGCCCGCTCGCGCAGCCCTGGTCGATCCTCGGCGGTAATCTCGTCGCCGCGTTGATCGGAGTTACGGCGGCGCGGTGGATCGGCTCGCCGCTGCTCGCCGCGTCGGTGGCGGTGGGCGGCACCATGCTCGCCACGTCGCTGCTGCGTTGCGTCCATCCGCCAAGCGGCGCGGTCGCGCTCACGGCCGTACTCGGCGGCCCGTATATCATCGCGCTCGGCTACGGCTTCGCGCTGGTTCCGGTCGGGCTGAATTCGGCGCTGCTGCTGGCGGTCGCTTTGGTCTACAACAACGCGACGCGACGCTCATATCCGCACCACGCGCATCCACCTGCCCACCCGCACCCGCCGAAAGCGCCGCTCGCCCTTGGCGAAGATGACATCGACGCGGTGCTTGCGGATTATGGCGAGCCGCTCGACATCAGTCGTGAGGATCTCGGCGTGTTGCTGCGCGAACTCCTCGGCCGCATCGAACAGCGCGGCAACGAACGCTGATCCTCAGCGCGCGGCGGCCCATGCCAGCCACAGCCAGCCCGCGATCAGCAACAACCCGCCGATCGGGGTCACTGCGCCGAGCCAATTCGGCAAGCCGAGCGCCATCAGATACAGCGTCCCGGAGAACACCAACGCCCCGCCGACGAACAACCACCCCGCTCCGCGCGCACCCAGCTGCGCCGCGACCAGCGCCGCGACCGCATGGATGAGCTGATACTCGCCGCCGGTCTTTAGCCAAGCCGCCGCTACACCACTAGCGCCGTGTGCACCGAATGCCCCTGCACCGACCGCCAACGCTCCCGAAAGCGCCGCCGCCACCACTAGCCAGTTCATCAGCCACCCTCCCGCAATTCTTCACGCGTGTCCTGCACCATCATGCGCGCCGCCTCGTCGCGGAAGTTGCCGGTGTCGAGTTGCACGCGCAGCCGCTCCTTGTCGCGAGCACGGTAATGCGCCTCGCTGCGGTTGATCTCCTCCTCGTCGATCTCGATGCTCGCCATCGCCAGGCGCGCCATCTTCACCGCCGACTCGAGCACCTCGCGCACCACCGCCGTCGCCGGGCTGCCCTTCAGCTTGATGAGCGAGCGGCGATCATAGGCGCGCACGAACACCTTCGCGTTCGGAAATGCGGTATGCACCGCCTCGACCAGGTCGGTCGTCACCTGATCCTGGTCGATGCAGAACAGGATCAGTTCCGCCTCGCCCGCCCCCGCCTGTCGCAGCAGGTCGAGCCGGGTGCCATCGCCGTAATAGACCTTCGCGCCGAACTCACCCGCCACGTCGATCATCTCGATGTCGGTGTCGATCAGCGTGACGGGAATCCCTTGCGCGATCAGCATCTGCGCGACCGTCTGGCCGAAGCGCCCGTAGCCGACGATTAGCGCGTTGGCGCCATCGGAACGCGGCCCCTCGCGGTCGCCGCCATCCACGACCGGTTCGGTCCGCAGCCGCTTGGTGATCGCCATCAGGAACGGCGTCGTCGCCATCGACAGCGTGACCACCGCGCCGAACAGGCTCGCCGCCTCCGGGGCGATCAGATAGGCGTGCTGCGCCTGCGCGAACAGCACGAAACCGAACTCGCCGCCCTGGCTCAGCAGCAGGCCGAGCGCGAACGCCTCGCGCCATCTCATGCGGAACAGCAGGCCGATCCCCATCATGATCGCCGCCTTTGTGACGATCAGCGCGAGCGCCATGCCGACCACGAACAACGGGCGCGCGGCGATCGCATGCAGATCGAGCATCATCCCGATTGCCAGGAAGAACAGGCCGAGCAGGATCGAGCGGAACGGCTCGACATCGGTTTCGATCTCGTGCCGGTACGGGCTATCGGCGAGCATCACGCCCGCGACGAACGCGCCGAGCGCGGTGGAGAGGCCGAGCGACTCCATGATCGCCGCCGCCGCCACGACGGTGAACAGCGCCGCGAAGACGAACATCTCGCGCTCGCCGAGATTGCCGATCGCACGGAACATCGGCCGCAGCAGATACCGCCCGGCCAGCACCAGCCCGGTAATCGCCAGCACGGTATAGAGGAACAACTGCCAGCCGGGCGGGCCGTTCGCATCGGCGGGATTGCGCGACAGCACCGTGACGATGGTGATGAGCGGCACGATCGACAGATCCTGGAACAGCAGGATTGAGAACGCGCGCTCCCCGAACGGCGTACGCAACCGACCGGCGGATTGCAGCATCGGCAGCACCTGCGCGGTCGACGACAGCGCCAGCGGCAGGCCGAGCGCGAGCGACGCGGCGAGCGAGAACCGCGCGATCAGCCACACCACGCCCGTCACTGCGATACCGCAGGTGATGACCTGCATCAGGCCAAGCCCGAAAATCTCCTTGCGCAGGCTCCACAGCCGCGACGGGTTGAGCTCCAGCCCGACGATGAACAGCAACAACGTGATGCCGAGTTCCGCGACGCCGATCTTCTGATCGGCATCGCCGACCAGCCCCAGCACCTGCGGCCCGACGACGGCACCGGCAACGAGATAGCCCAGCGTCGCGCCGAGCCCCAGCCGGCGGAAGATCAGCACGAACAGCAGCCCGAACCCGCCGAGCGCTGCACCGTCGATCAGCAGACTTTCCGTCATGCCGCGCGGCTGAGCGCCGCGGCCGCAGCCGCTTCCGCCGCGGCCTCGAACGCGAGCCGGATCGAGGGGTGTCGCGCACTGTGCGGCAAAGCCGGCGTGAAGATGTCGAGACCGGGCCAGTCGGGCACGTCGCCCTCGCCCGCCAGCCAGGCTGCCAACGCGTCGCGCGCGGCGGCGATCTCGGCCGGCGACCGCCCTACAACCTGCGCCGCCAGCAGCGAGGACGATGCCTGCCCGAGCGCACAGGCGCGCACCAACATGCCCACCTCGGCGACACGCCCGTCCTCACCCATGTTCACGTCGACCGTGACCCGGCTCCCGCAGATTGGCGATCGCTTCTCCGAAGAGGCCATCGGATCGGCGAGCCGCTCCTGATAGGGGATGGTTGCGGCGAGGCGCAGGATTTCGGTGTTGTAGAGCGTCGCGGTCATGCCGTGGATGTAGGGCCGATGCGGCGGCGCGTCACCCCACACGATGGCGGGTGCGAAACGAAGTTGGCGCCCGCTCGGCCCGTCGCGTCAGTCGGTCCGGTTCCCCGTCGGGACGGCCGGTGCCATGGTGTGGCCGAAGACCGGCAAGCCCTTGCGGCGGCGATCAACGAAATCGGCGATGCTCGCGCTGGTTGCATTGAGCAGCGGGTAGGTTTTCGAGGCGGTCAGCCACTCCGGTCGGTGTGCGGGGCCACCATGTACGGTATCGGTCATCAGTACGACGACCAGGAAGCCGAGGCTCGCCAGGATCAAGCCCTTCACCGCGCCGAACCCGAAGCCAAGCGCGCGATCGATCGGTCCGACCGCCGAATCGCGGATACGACCGCCGATCGCGCGGGCTACCAGCCGGCCACCGAAGTAGGTGACACCGGCCAGAATCGCGAACGCCAGCACCGCCGCGCCGGTCACCGTGCCGACCATGCCGGTCAGCGCCGCCGCGAGGGGTGTATGGAACAGCTTCACCGCGAACACGATCGCTACCCATGCGAACAGCGAAAGCACCTCCGTCACGAACCCGCGCATCACGCCGAGGATCGCCGCGCCACCCACGGCCAGCAAAACGATGATGTCGAGCGCGCTTAGTCCCATGATGCGCCTGCGCTTACGATGGGCGCGGGTGCGAGTCGAGCGTGTCAGGCGGCTAGGTCGCCGACCCGCTACTTGCCCAGCATATGCTCGACCAAAGCGCCGAGCGTGCGAAAGCCGGTCAGCGCAAGCGGCGCTGGATCGGCGGCGGTGGTCGCCGGCACCAGCGCGCGTTCGAAGCCAAGTTTGGCGGCTTCCTTCATGCGAAGCGGTCCGTGCGCGACCGGGCGCACCTCGCCGGACAGCGCGATCTCGCCGAACGCGACCGCGTCGGCGGGGACCGGCCGCTCGGACAGGCCGGAGATCAGTGCCGCCGCCACCGCGAGATCTGCGGCCGGGTCCTGCACACGGTACCCTCCGGCGATGTTCAGATAGACTTCGCACGCCGAGAAACTCAGGCCGCAGCGCGCCTCCAGCACCGCAAGGATCATCGCCAGCCGCCCGCTGTCCCAGCCGACCACCGCTCGCCTGGGCGTCGCGCCGCTCGCCAGCCGCACCACCAGCGCCTGAATTTCGACCAGCACCGGCCGCGTCCCCTCCAGCGCGGGGAAAACGGTGGTGCCGGTCACGCCTTCGTCGCGCTGCGTCAGGAACAGTGCGGAAGGGTTGGAAATCTCCGTCAGGCCTTCCGCAACCATCGCGAACACGCCAATCTCGTCGGTGCCGCCGAAGCGGTTCTTGATCGCGCGCAGGATGCGATACTGGTGGCTGCGCTCGCCCTCGAAGCTCAGCACGGTGTCGACCATATGTTCCAGCACGCGCGGGCCGGCGATGCTGCCGTCCTTGGTGACATGGCCGACCAGCACCACCGCCGTGCCACGTTCCTTGGCGAAACGGATCAGTTCCTGCGCAGAGGCGCGGACCTGGCTGACCGTACCCGGTGCGCCCTCGATCAGATCGGAGTGCATCGTCTGGATCGAATCGATCACCAGCAGGTCGGGCGGCGTCCCTTGGGAGAGCGTCGTCAGGATGTCGCGCGTGGAGGTGGCGGAGGCGAGTTGCACCGGCGCGTTGCCCAGCCCCAGCCGCCGCGCGCGAAGCCGCACCTGATCGGCTGCCTCCTCGCCAGAAACATAGGCGACGCTCTTGCCGGCAAGCGCCATCTTCGCGGCCGCCTGCAACAGCAGCGTCGACTTGCCGATCCCCGGATCGCCGCCGATCAACGTCGCCGATCCTTCCACGAAACCACCACCGAGCGCGCGGTCGAACTCGGCGATGCCGCTCGCCATACGCTCGGGGAGTTCGACGTCGGTATCGAGGCCGGACAGCGTGATAAAACGCCCGCCACCTTGCAGGTTATGCTTGGCCTGGAACGGCGTGACGACGGCACCCGCCTCCTCGACCATTGTGTTCCATTCCGAACAATCCCCGCATTGCCCGGCCCAGCGATGGGAGACCGAGCCGCAAGATTGGCAGACGTAGCGCTTCTGTGGTTTCGCCATGGTGTGTCCGATACCCGAACCGGAACGATTAGAGAACAGAAATCTTGCCCGAAGTGCGCGGTCCGAGGCGTGCGGGCGGGAAGTCTGCTGCTCTCGGGAACAATGTTGCCCGGCTAATTGGGACGGAATGCTACGATCGGTTGAATGGACGGAATGATCATGGGCGATTTAGTACGTCAGGCAGTCTCCCAGACAGACTCTGCCGAATTCGTGACATGCTCGTTCGGTGTGCAACCTCACGGACATGGGCTTCGCCGCCGTCGCTTGCGTCACCGACACGGTTTGGATCGCCTGTCAGATACTCGACAGTATCGACTTCGGACTCGAACCGGGGAAGAACGCGAACGCAAGACGACGAATCTGCTGCGAAATACGCGACAGCGGCCGGGCAATGGCGATCGGTCTTGTCTCCGCCGAACCGAGCTGGCGGATACATCACACTCCGATTCCCTGCGGTTCGAGCGTCACGTCTCGATCCCGATCGTGCTGGCCGATGGCAGTTCTTCGGGACGGTGTGCGCGTCGAAGCCAGCACGGCGATGTCTCAGCGCGAGCGATCTGCCGATAACGATGCGGGGCTTTGCCGATCAGGTCGCCACGCTTCTGAACAGGCGGACCGGTCTTGCGGCGGCTGCAGCGAAAACAGCGGACTGCCGCACACAAACCGACCGGTAGCAAGCCAAAGAGACCCGCCGCTCCACCGCCGCCGAAACGTTCTGTTCCCAATCCGCCGACTCGACGCTATGGCGCGGCGATGCAGGCGACAAACCTCCGCGTTGCGCTCTTCAGCGGCAATTACAATTACACCCGCGACGGTGCCAACCAGACGCTAAACCTGCTGGTCGGCTATCTGCTCAAGCAGGGTGCGGCGGTGCGCGTCTATTCGCCGGTGAGCCGCAAGCCAGCGTTCGCGCCGACCGGCGACCTCGTCGGCACGCGCTCGGTCAAGATGCCGGGCGGCCGTGCCGAGTATAAGCTTGGGCTTGCGATTGATGCGCGCGTTCGCGCCGATCTGGATGCGTTCGCGCCCAACCTCGTCCACGTCTCGGCGCCGGATTTCCTTAACCACTCGGCGGTACGCTATGCACGGGAAAAGGACATTCCGGTGGTCGCGTCTTACCACACGCGCTTCGAGACCTATGTGCAATATTACGGCATCGGTTTCGTCGCGCCGCTGATCGTGCGCATGCAGCGCAAATTCTACCAGAGCGTCGATGAGGTGCTCGCCCCCAGCCAGATGATGGGCGAGATCCTGCGCGAATGGGGCGTGACGACGCCGGTCACGCGCTGGTCGCGCGGCGTGAACCACGATCGCTTCAGCCCGGCCCGGCGCAGCCTCGAATGGCGGCGTTCGCTCGGCATCGGCGATGACGAGATCGCGATCGGTTTCCTCGGCCGGCTGGTCAAGGAAAAAGGTCTCGATGTGTTCGCCAAGGCGATGCACGCGCTCGACGTCCGTGGCGTGCGGCACCGGACGCTGGTCGTCGGTGAAGGCCCGGCACGCGACTGGTTCGCCAAGGAAATTCCCGATGCGGTATTCGCAGGCTTCGTGACGGGGGACGATCTCGGCCGCGCGGTCGCATCGATGGACGTGTTCTTCAACCCGAGCGTGACCGAGACGTTCGGCAACGTGACGCTGGAGGCGATGGCGGCGGGTGTGCCGGTGGTGGCGGCGCGGGCGTCGGGTGCGGTCGGGCTGCTGGAAGACGGCTTGACCGGGCTGATCGTCGATCCGACCGATATCGAGGGCTATGCCGACGCGCTGCAACGCTTCTGCGAAGACGCCAGCTTCCGCGTCGGCGCAGGCCGCGCCGGCGTGGCGGAGGCGGCCGGCTATCGTTGGGAGCGGATCAACCAGACCGTGCTCGACACGTATCTGCGCGTGATCGCCCGCACCTCGGTACAGGCGGCGCATACGCCGGTTTGACTTGGCTTTAGGCGCGCCCTGTCGCAAGGCGCACCATGGACACAGACTACCGCCTGAGCAGCCCGGCAGCCCTTCGCAATCGCGAACCGATCCTGGACGTTTTGCGCACGGTGCTGCCGGAGCGCGGGACAGTGCTGGAGATCGCGAGCGGTTCCGGTGAGCATATCACGCACTTCGCCGCCGCCGTGCCGTCGCTGATCTGGCAGCCCAGCGACCCTTCGCTCGCGGCGCGGACCTCGATTGCGGCATGGCTGCACGACACACCGCTGGCGAACGTACGTGCGCCGCTCGACATCGATGCCGCAGCCGAGCCGTGGCCGATGGTGGACGCCGACGCGGTGTTGGCAATCAACATGGTGCACATCAGCCCGTGGCGGGCGACGCTGGGGCTGCTCGGCGGCGCGGCGCGGCTGTTGCCGGCGGGCGGTCACCTGTACCTTTACGGTCCGTTCCGATGCGCCGACGTTCCGCTGGTGGCGAGCAACGCTGCCTTCGATGCCGATCTCAAGGCGCGTGACCCGTCATGGGGTATCCGCGACCTCGACACCGTCGCGGCGGCGGCGACCCCGCTCGGGCTCAATCTGGATCGGGTGATCGAGATGCCGGCCAACAATCTGTCGGTCGTGTTCGTGCGCGGATAACTGCCCTCACATCACCCCGCGTGCCCACCCGACGATCGCGCTCGCGGGCATTGCGCCGGACTGGCGCGCCACTTCCCGGCCGCCGCGGAACAGGATCATCGTTGGGATCGAGCGGATTGCATAGCGCGCCGCGATCGCGGCCTCCGCCTCGGTATCGAGCTTGCCGAGCCGCATTGCCGGTTCGAGCTGCTGTGCGGCAGCGGCGAACGCCGGCGCCATCTGGCGGCATGGCCCGCACCATTCCGCCCAGAAATCCACCAGCAGCGGCAGGTCGCCACGCCCGGCATGGGCATCGAAGTTGGCAGCGGTCAGCACGATCGGCGCACCGGAGAACAACGGCGCATGGCAGCGCCCGCAGGTGCCGCCTGCGCCACGTCTCTCTATTGGCACGCGATTGGCGGTCGCGCAGGCAGGGCAGATCACGATATTGCTGTCGCTCATGCAAGCCGATGTAGCGTGCTTGGTGGCATTGCCAAGCACCCCGCGATTTCGTAAGAGTATCGCAACATCAAGAGTTGGGACGACGCCCAACGCCAACCTGCCGTCCGGGCAAGGTGGCACTCTCGCCAGAGAGGATGTGGCCGATCCGGCAACCAAACGGACCAGAGCCACGCAAGCGTCCGCCCCGTCATAGGACCAAACGCCCGTGCCGATCAAAATCCCCGACGACCTGCCCGCCACCCGCACGCTGGAAGCGGAAGGAATCACCGTGATGCGCGAGGCCGATGCCGCCCGGCAGGACATCCGCCCCTTGCGGATCGGGCTGCTCAACCTGATGCCCAACAAGATCAGCACCGAGACGCAGCTTGCGCGCCTGATCGGCGCCTCCCCGCTCCAGATCGACTTGACGCTGGTGCGGATGACCGATCACGTCGCGCGCAACACCCCGGCCGATCATATGGCGGCATTCTACCGGCCGTGGTCAGACGTCCGCGACGAGCGGTTCGATGGCTTCATCATCACCGGCGCGCCGGTGGAGAAGCTGCCGTTCGAACAGGTCCGCTACTGGGACGAAATGCGGCAGGTGTTCGACTGGACGCAGACGCATGTGCACTCCTGTCTGACGATCTGCTGGGCGGCGCAGGCCGCCGCTTACCATTTCCACAACATCGGCAAGCATGCGCTGCCGGCGAAGGCAACCGGCGTGTTCCCGCACCGCAACCTGATCCCCTCGTCGCCTTATCTGCGTGGCTTCTCCGACGATTTCGCGGTGCCGGTGTCGCGATGGACCGAGCTGCGGCGCGAGGACGTGCTGCGCACGCCCGCATTGCGCATCCTCGCCGACAACGACGAGACCGGGCCGTGCCTGCTCGAAGATCCGGCGTATCGCCGGCTGTATATGTTCAACCACCTCGAATACGACACCACCACGCTCGCCGACGAATATGCGCGCGACGGCGGGCCGGTGCCGTCCAACTATTTCCCGAACGACGATCCGACACGCCCGCCCGCGAACCAGTGGCGCAGCCACGCCCACCTGTTGTTCGGCAACTGGATCAACGAGATCTACCAGACCAC
Source organism: Sphingomonas sp. BAUL-RG-20F-R05-02 (assembly GCF_022662305.1). Taxonomy (GTDB): domain Bacteria; phylum Pseudomonadota; class Alphaproteobacteria; order Sphingomonadales; family Sphingomonadaceae; genus Sphingomonas. The sequence goes on along the minus strand of NZ_JAKNQH010000001.1, from coordinate 95,847 downwards.
GCCGTTCGAACTGAACACGCTCGGTCAGGTCGCAAAGGCAGCCTAGCGGAAGCTTTTTCCTCCAGGATCTCGGAGTAGCCGATAGGGGTGGCTAGCGATCCGTTCGCTTCCCTGTCGCCGTAGAGAGTGATAGCCTCGGCCTAAGATGCCCCTAAGTGCGGTGGCGGCCACAGGAGATGCAAGATGATCTTCGACGCACCCCCTGCCGTTGAGCAGTGTGCCGCGCCATCGCAAGACGTCATCCTCCGGGTCAGCGGCAAGCCTGATCAAGTCGCTTCCTTCATTAGAGATGTTGCTCCGCCCGGTAGCGCTTGGCGCATTGTCGAAGATACGCCGTCCGCAGCTTCCCGGTCGCTGAGGCTTCAGGCGCGCGCGACCGTTCCTTACAGGACTGTCGTAGACGCGACCTCCAACGCAAATCTCCGCCTTATGACATCGCGTATTACATTTGCAGCACCGGCATGTAGCTCCTCGTAAGTTCGCCGAACATCCGAAGTCGGGCGAGCTTGACCGGGCAGCTTTCCGCCCGGTAACTGCCGGTCGGCTTTCAGGCTATGTGAGCGTCGGAACGTGTTGGCTGGATGGTCCACAGCGCGGTGCTTTGGATACCATTATAGAGGTGCCTGTATGTCTGCGGGTTCCGACGTGATGCAGAACTTGTGATCTGGACATCACAAGCACAGGATGATGCGAGCGGCTTGCCAGTTCTAGCGGCAAAGCATACCGTTGCGGGTGACGTGGAGCAGATGTGATGAAGCCAACACTTCTTTATCCCATAGCGGTTGGCGTTCTCGTTTTTCTAGTTCTACTTGGTTTAGATGCGCTGCACTTCGGGGAGAACTCCCTATGGCGTGCTGGTCTGGTGGGTGCGCTTTGTAGCATCGTCGTTAATCGGTTGGGACCAAAACTCACAGGCCGACAAGGTCTTTAGCTGAAAGCATCGCCGCTCATGGCGTAGATTTTTGCTGCTTGTGTCACGAGTGGCGGGTTTCAGGATGGGAATGTTCGGTCCGCAACGGCTGAATCTGGATAACTGCAGCCGTCACTTCCCACTCGGCACGGGCTCCGCTGTGTCCGGTGTCCAGCCGCCGCCCAGTGCCAGGAACAGATCGACCTCCGCATCCACCAGCGCAGCCTGCGCACTTGCCAGTGATGCTTCCGCGCTGGCAAGCGTGGCCTGCGCACTCAGCGTGTCGAGGAAGGTGCCGCGGCCGAAGCGCGTCAGGCGGTCCGCCTGCGCCACCGCCTTGGCTGCGCTGTCGCGCGCGCGGGTCAGGTCGGTCACCTGGTCGCGGGTGCGCGCATAGGCGGACAAGGCGGTTTCGGTCTGGCGCAGCCCTTCCAGCACAGTACCGTCGAAGCGGGCGAGCGCGGCGTCGGCGTTGGCGCCCGCGGCTGCAATCTGCGCGCGTACGGCGATGCGGTTGGGGAAGCTCCAGCTTATCAGCGGCCCGAGTGAGAGGTTGAACGCCGTTCCAACGTTAAGCGGCGACAGCGGCCCGGTGAACCCCGCCGACCCGCCGAGGCTGACCTGCGGATACAGGCTCGCCGTAGCCACGCCGATCTGCGTGGTAGCGGAAGCAAGGTTGCGTTCCGCCTGACGGATATCGGGGCGGCGACGGATCAGCGCGGCGCCGTCGCCGATCGGTACGACGCTGCGCACCAAAGGCAGCTTACGGCAAGTCTCCACCGCACGCGGATAGTCCGCCGGCGCCCGCCCGAGCAACGCCGCCAGTTCGAACAACGATGCCTGCCGCGCCGCGATCAGCGCGGGAAGCTGCGCGCGGCTTTGCTCGACGGCGGCCTGTGCGCGCGTGACGTCGAAGGCGGTGTCACGGCCGCCGCGCTGCAGGCGTTGCGTGGCGGTAAGCGTCTGTTGCTGGATGCCGATGACGCGGTTGGCCGCCGCGATCCGCACGTTGGCCGTGCAGGTGGCGGCGTAACTGCGCGTCACCGCCGCCGCGACGGTGACGCGGACCTCGTCGCGCGCCGCTTCGATGGCCTCGGCATCGGCGCGCGCCGCTTCGATCTGGCGGCGGATGCGCCCGGCGAGATCGAGCGGGTAGGACAGACCACCACCGAGATCGTACCCGACCTGCCCCGGCAACCGTGCGCCGGTGCCATAGGGCCGCGCCAGCGTCGCCCCGCCAGAAAGTGTGGTCTGGATCGTACGGCCGGCCTCCGCTTCGCGCACAACCGCACTCGCCGCGCGCAGATTGGCGTCGGCGGCGCGCAGGTCGGTGTTCGCAGCCAGCCCTTCGGTAACAAGGCCGTCGAGCAGCGCATCGTCGTACAGCCGCCACCAATGGTCGGGCAGCGGGGCGGCGGTGAACGCTTTGTCCTTGCCTCCCAGAAAAGCGCCATTGGCAGCGGGCGCGCGCGCGACGGCGCCGTCGGGGAGGTGGTAGTCCAGCCCGGCGGTACATGCGGACACGCTCGCCGCGAGCATCGCCGCCGTGACGGCACGCCGGATCATCGCGCGATCCCCGGCGTCGCTGCCCGACGCGGTTGCACGGTGGCAGCGCCCACGGCGGTCGGCGTGATCGTCACGGTAGCCGTTCGTCCGGAGATCAACCGCAGATCGGCGGGTACGCGGTCGATCTTGACGCGCACTGGAATGCGCTGGGCGAGGCGGACCCAGGAAAAGGTCGCGTTGACGCTGGGTAGCAGGTTGCCGGTGTCGGTGCGCTCGCTGTCGCTGATGCCGGCGGCGATGCTTTCGACGTGACCGGTGAACACGCGCGGATCACCCATCAGCCGCACACGCGCGACCGCGCCGGGATGCACGCCGCCGAGCTTGGTCTCCTCGAAATACGCCTCGACCCGCAGCGAATCCGCGTCGATCAGGGCCAGCGCCTGCTGGCCGGCGGCGACGTAATCGCCCGGGTGGAGATCGAGGTTGGTGATCGTGCCGTTGACGCTGGCGTGCACCTGCGTGCGTTCTAGATTGAGCCGGGCGGTGCCCGCCTGCGCCTCGGCCTGGGCGAGTGCCGCTTGCGCGGTGGCGACGCGGGCGACGTTCTGTTCGTGCGCCTCCGCCGCGACGAGATCGCCGAGTGCGAGATCGCGCGCGGCCTCGCGCCGATTCTGCGCAAGCGTGGCGCGGGCGCTAGCGATCGCCGCTTGTGCCTGCTCCAGCGCAAGCGCGTAGCGCGGGCGATCGACCACGAACAGCAGGTCACCGGCGTGGACGAGCTGATTGTCGCGCACGGCCACGCTCGTGACCAGTCCGCCAACGTCCGGCGTCACGCGCACCACGTCGGCGCGGACGCGACCATCGCGGGTCCACGGATCGACCTCGTAGCGGTGCCACAGCCACAGCGCGACGAGGACGGCGACGATGACGAGGACCAAAGTCGCGGTGAGGCGACCGGCGGGGGCGAGATAACGACTCCAGTTCACAGCGCAACTCCAGGGGGCGCAAAGGCGAGCACCAGCCCGCCGAGGATGAGGATATAGATCGCCACATCGACCAGCGGACGATAGGCAAACGCGCGGTACAGGCCGACAAGCGCGAACAAACGCGAGGCTACCGCCGTCAGGATCGCGGCTGCGATCGCCAGCAGCAGCAACCCGGGCACGTAGACGCCGAACAAGCTCACTTCTCCGGTCATGCCGCCACCTCCGCATGATAGCCGGGTGCAGCCGGGAACAGGTTCCGGCGCAAACTGGTCAGCGCTAACAATGCGTCGCGGCGCTCGCCCGGTGCCGGATCGGCCGCGAAGGCGGTCATCGCGGTGTCGATCGCGGCGAGCAGGTCGGGATCGTCAACCGTCGGCTCGTCGAGCGTGCGCGCCCGGTAATGCGCGCTTACCCGCGACAGCACCGGGTTGATGATGCCGCGCCCGAACTCGCCCGCCGCCAGCTTCACGCGGCGCAGCCCTGCCACCGATACGCCGACGCGCAGATCGACCAGCACGTCGAACAGCGGGCGGCCCGGGTCCTGCCCGCGCGCGACCAGGCGCGGGGCGAGCAGGCCGATCCGGTCGAGCATCTTGCTGACCCAGCCGATCTCGTCCGGTTCACCCGGCAGGATGCTGCGGCGCGCAAGGTCGCGCCACCCGGCGCGGATCAGGCGGGCGCTGCTCTGTTCGGCGCCGACCGTCTGGAACAGTCCGACCGTCACCACCGCGAAGCCGGTGCCGACGAGTTGCGCGATCGCGCCGTTGGCAAAGCTTGCAAAATCACCTTCGTACGACGCGTTCAGGCCAATCAGATTGGCGAGACCGAGCAACGCGCCCAGCGTGATGAGGTTGTACTTGGGGATTGCCAGCAGCGCGCCGAGCAGCAGGAACATCGGCGCGAGCACGGCGGCGACGGTCACGTAATCGGTCGCGCGTGGCAAGACCGCGAAGACGTAGAAGCCGGCGATGCACACGCCGATGATCGATCCCCACAAAAACGTGCGGATCGCCGGCGCGGGATCATCGCTATTGCCGAACAAGGCACAGCACACGCCCGCGATCAGCACCGCGCCCGCGCCCTCCGGCCAGCCGGTGCCGATCCAGAACGCGCAGCCGAGCACCATCGTCGCGATCGTTCCCCACGCCGCGCGCAACGCCACGAAGCGGTCGCGGTGGAAGGTGCGGTTGGAGGCGGTGCGCAGCGCCGCGGCGACCGCTGGCGTGACGGCGGCGCGGGTCGGCGAGCGCATCTGATCGCGCAGGTCACGCACCGCGCTGTGCGATCGGACCAGGTCGGCGAGACGCGACGTCAGGCTGAGGATCAGCGCATCCCGCCATTGCAGCGGCGCCGCGACCGGCGGCTCCTCGGCGCGAATGTCCGCAACCAGAGTCTCCACCAGCGCGCCGCGTTCGGCGATCGATACGGCAGGCGTGGCGAGCCACTCACACGTCCGCACGATCAACGCCGCAAGGCGTACCGGTACGCCGCCGTTCGCATTCAGTTCGGCGATGCGATCCTCCACCGCGCTGCCCAGCGGCAGCAACAGCGAAAGTTGGTCCTGAAGCGCGCGCACCGTCCGCACGCGCGGCAGGAAGCGGGCCGTGTCGAAGGGCAGATGGGTGGAAAGCTGGTGCAGTTCGTTGACGTCGAGCGCTAGCCGCCGACGTTCGCGCAGCACCGTCTCGTCCGGCGCGCCGCTCAACGCGTCACGCGACCAGCGTTCGACATCGGCGATGATCGCATCGACACGGGTGAACAGCAGCCCGGTCACCGAACGCGGCAGGACCAGCGCGTGGATCAGGCTGCCGCACAGGATGCCGAGCGAGATTTCCTCGACACGCAGGATCGAGGTCTGGAAGATCTGTCCCGGCGCGGCAACGCTCGGGAAGCCGATGATCGAGGCGGTATACCCCGCCAGCAGGAACACGTAGCTGCGCGGCGTGCGGTCCTGAAGCGAAATGAACAGGCACAACCCCAGCCACAGCGCGAGCGCGAGCGACAGAAGTTCGGGCGCGTTGACGAGGTTGGGGACCAATACGACCGCCGCCGTCGCGCCGAGCGCGGTGCCGAGCAGCCGGAACACCGCCTTGGAGATTACCGCGCCGGCGAGCGGCTGCGCGACGATGTAGGACGTACTGACCGCCCAGTACGGACGCGTCAGCCCGATCTTGAGCGCGATGTAATAGGCCAACATGGCCGCGACGAAGCATTTGATCGAGAACAGCGCGATATCGAGGCCGTAACGGTCGTTCATCGCTCGCTCTCGGCAGCGGCGGCGGCGCTGATCCGTTCGAGCACGGCGGCAGTGGCGGCAAGCGTCTCCGCGTCGAAGTCACCGAGGATGCGGTGCCGCAACGCCGCGAGCGACCGTTCGCTTTCCGCGACGATCGGCCTGGCGTGCTCGGTCAGCGCGAGCCGCTTGGCACGGCGATCCTGATCGTCGGGGGTGCGCGTGACGAGCCCTTGTTCGACGAGATGATCGAGCAGTCGCACCAGCGATGGCGCGGTCATCTCCGTGGCCTCGGCGAGGTCGGTCAGGCGCGCTTCGTCACCAAGCCGGCCAAGCTGGGTCAGTACCCATGCGGTCGCCGCGGACAAGCCCTGCGCCTCGAGCGCGTCGTCCGCCAATTTGCGCCACACCCGTGCGAGCGGCAGCAGGCGACCCGCGATCTGCGCCTCGGAAGTTGTTCGCGTGGACATCATTAGGATGCTAATTACATCGGCATGGCGATTCTTCAAGAGGCGACACGCGCCGATTTCACGACGAGGTGTTGTCACCCAGAACGACGTACGTCCCTGCCCGCCACGGTGCGAGCTTCGTCATCGCGCGCGAGAACAGCGGCGCGGCAAGATGGCGATCGAGCCATGCCCGCACACCCGGAAGGGGTTGCGCGGCAAACCAGTCCGGCTCGACCGCGGCGAATTGCCGAACGAAAGGGAAGATCGCGATATCGGCCAACTGCCGTCGCTCGCCACACAGATTGGCACGACTGGCGAGCCGGTGTTCCAGCGTCATCAGCCACGCCACGGCGGCGTCGCGATGGTCTAGCGGGTCGCTGCCGTGGCGATCGGGATATTTGTAGCGATCGAGATGATGTTTAAACGTACCGTCGTTGCCGGCGATCAGCGCGGTGTCGTCTCCCGCCAGCCAGTCCTCCGGATCATGCCGCGCGAGCGCCCAGCGCAGGATATCGAGACTTTGATCGATCACCCGGCCATCCGACAGCACCAGCACCGGGACGGTCGCCTTCGGCGACACGGCGATCAGGTCGTTCGGCTTCGCGCGCAACGCCACTTCGCGGATCTCGCACAAGGTTTCGGAAACGAGCAGACCCATTCGTGCGCGCATCGCGTACGGACAACGGCGGAAGCTGTAGAGGATCGGCAGCGTCATCGGTGCAGCCGGGCAAGCGCGATGCCGGCGAGATTCTGCGTCCGTTTGATGTGGCGGACGCGCAAGCGAAGCCCGGCGACAGCGGCGGCGAAGTCGGACGCGTGACCCGGCGCGGCTCGGCCGGCCAGCGCGGCGTTGGCCTGCGTGACGATCGCCGCCGAATCGCCGAGCAGCACCGCGTCCCGCACGCCCAGCGCGCGGACCTGGGCAACCGCGCGCAGCAACGCCAGCCACTCGGCGTCGTGGCTGGACCCATGGCCGGCATCGCGGTCGACATAAGCAACGCCGCGCGCGACGACGGCAAGTTCGATACGGCCGGGATTGGGACGACAGCCACCGTCGAAGAAAATCTTCATGCACGCGGCTATGCCAGCCACGCGCGCCGGATCAAGCGGCGCCGGTGGCTTGTGCCGGGAGCGTCAGCACGAAGCGGGCGCCCTGCCCCGGCGCGCTGTCGACGGTGATCTCGCCGCCCATTGCCCGCGCCAGTCGCCGCGCGATGTAGAGGCCGAGACCGCTTCCGCCGGGTTCGCGCGGGTCGACGCGTTCGAACTTTTCAAAGATGCGCGCCTGATCGTCCAGCGCGATACCCTTGCCCTGATCCGCAACGATGATCGCGGCGAGATCGCCCTCACGCTCGGCCCGGACCCAGATCACGCCGCCCTCGGGCGAATAGCGCACCGCATTGCCGATCAGGTTGACGAGGATCTGCAACACGCGACGGAATTCCCCGATCGCCGGCAGCGTCTCGCCAAGCGTGGGCTTATCGATCCGTACCTTCATGTCGGACGCGCGCACCGCAAGCAGCCCGGCGGCGCGGCGGGCGAGATCGGCGAGATCGATATGTTCGGTCGCGACGTGGAAATCGGTACGCTCGATCGCTTGGAGATCGACGAGATCGTCGACCAGCCCCATCAGGTGGCGCGCGGCGCTGGCGATATCGGCGGCGTAATCGGCGTAATCCTGCCGCAGCGGGCCTTCGGTCTGTGCGTTGATGCTGTCGGCATTGGCGATGATCCGGCCGAGCGGCGAGCGCAACGCCGAATCGAGCCGCACCGCGAACGTGCCGCTGGCATCGTCGATCGTCTGTGGTTCGGATCTGGGCGGCGCGCGTTCGAGTGTCACCGCGCCGATGAAGCCGGCAAAATCACCACGCGCGTCGCGACGCGGCCGCGCGGCGAGGCGCACCGCCTCCCCGGTCGCGCGCAAGGTAGCGGGCTGATCCTCAAACCTTTCGCGCAGCGCGAGACCGCCGAGGATCGGGAAGCTGCCGCTCTTGTCCTCGGCCAGCGCGAACAGCCCGGTTAGCGGCGCGCCGAGCAGCATGTCGGCATCAAAGCCATGCCGCACGCCGACATCCGGCGTGAGGAAGGTCAGCCGCAGCGCCGAATCGGTTTCCCAATGCCAGTCGGCATCCGCGGCGAGCGCGGCGTGATCGGTGTCGCCGATCGCATCAGACGCGGTCCACGCCGGGCGGTCCGCCCAGCCGGTGATGGTGAGCGACACGCCCGCCGCGACCGGCTCGGCCCGCACCCACAATTCAAGGTCGCCCGGACCATCGGCAGCGACGATGCCGCGTGAGACGAGGATGCCGAGCCGCTGCGTAAGGTGCGCCAGCCTGGCGAGTTGCGGCACCGCGACGGTTTCGCCAAGCGCGCCGCCTGCCCGCGCGTTGAGATCGTGCAGCCGCGGATCGGCCTCGACCAGCCGCCCGTCGCGATCGATCAGGCCGCGCACCAGCGGCAGGATCGGCTCGCCCGCGGTCATGCCTTGGCTCCACGCGCGATCGCCAGCACGGCGGCGCGATATTCGGGATGCAGCAGCAACGGCGCGATGGCCGCCCGCGCCTGCGCCGGATCGACCGCGACGATAGTATCGAGCAGGTCGGCGAACTGCTCGACGTCGCGGCGCGGATCGGCCTCGCACAGCGCCAGACCGATGCGGGCGATGGCGGGACGATCGAGTTTGAGCGCGCGGAGCACCAGCCATAACCGTTCGGCATCAGGATCGAGGACGATGTCGCGCATGTCGGCATAATGCAGCCCGAGCGCATGGCCGAGCAGCGCGATGAACAGCGACAAACGCTGGTCCGCCAGCGCTTCGGCGAGCAGGGCGGCAAGTTCCTCCGCGCGCGGATCGAGTGCGATCGCGAGCCGGGTAGCGGCAGCCTCCAGCCGATCGCTTTCGTTATGCGCGGCGAGGCTGCGCTGCGCCGACTCGGCGAGCGCGCGGTCAAGCGGCTCGGTCGTGCCGGCACCCTCGGACGTGGTCGCCTCGCGCACGGTCGCGGCGACCCACCAGATCAGGCGCTGCTGGATTGCGGCAGGCAGATCGGTCCGGGTCGTGGCCCCAGCCACCAGCGGCGCCCTGCGGCGGCTTTCGGTAGCGAGCAGCGCGACCGCGCCGGTCGCGACGACATGATCGGCATGACGCGACAACCGCGCGAGCAGGCTCGGCTGATCCGCCTTGCCGCTGCTCCCGAGCGGCGCGGCCTCGACCGGCAGCGCCTCCGCGATCAGGGTCTGGCGTACCCGGCCGATCAATTCGTGCATCACCGCCGGATCGCGCATCAGCCCGGCGCCAAGCAGCCGGTCGAGCGCCACCGGAGCCCCGCTGCCGACGTCGACCGCAAGCGCGGTGAGCCCGCGCGCCGCGAGCAGGCGTGCGGCATGTGCGCGAATCGCCGCCTCGATCGCGCCGACCAGCGCCTCCAGCGTTGCGGCGAGACGCGCGCGAACGCGGTCGTCGAGCCGACCGTCGCCAGCAAGAAAGAAGTCGTCGATCGACGTTGCGAGCCGATGATCCGCGCGCAGTTCCGCGTCCGCCGCCCGGGCGAGCAGCGCGCTGGCGGTCGCAGTGCCGCCTGTATCGGGATCGCGAGCGTGGATCGACATGCCGGCATGCTTAGCGCGGTATCGTTAAAACGCGCCTAAGGCTTTTCGACAAGCGTCTCAATCGCCACGGCAAGGGTGGCGGCGGCATACAGACCGACGCAGCCGAGCGCGGCGAGCGGCGCGCTCACGATCGCGAACGGCAGCATCACGATCGGCGCAGCGGTCAGGCTCGACCACCAGCGGCGCGGCCACGCCGCGAGCGCGACTCGCTCCACGAGCACGCCCGCGACGACCGCCGCCACCGCGAGCGCCCAGCCGAGCGCGCTGTGCGTGGCATCACCCACTGCCATTACGCTGCCCGCGCCGAGCACCGGGCCGACAACGGCGAGGATGCGCGCCGGCAAGGCCTCGTCCCGTAACCAGGCCAGCATGTGTGCGGTGGTGGCAAGCAGCACCCCGAGGATGATGAGGACCAGCCCGACCGTCAGCCATGCCGACAGGATCGCGCCGATCCCGGCCAGCCCCACCACGCCCGCGCCAAGGCTGAACGCCCAACTCGGCGCACCACGTGCGAGCAGCGGCGGCAGCGCGAGTCCCGCCGGCAGCGCGGCGGCGTAGCGGTCCGCCCAGCGATCCGGCTGCGCCATCAGCGTCACGACAATGGCGTTGCCCCAGCGTGCCAGCGCCTGCGAATCGCGTTCGATCCCGTGCGCGGCTTCAGCCGCCTTGGGCAAGCGGATCTGCTTGGCCCCGGCCTGCGCGACGATTCGCAACAAGGTGGACTGGAAATCGTAGTCGCGCGGCATCACCGCGACATCCTTGATCCGCGCGACATCGATCAGCGCGAGCCCGGCCCAGTTGGTCGATACGCCGATCCGCTCGAACTGCGGGTCCGCGTCGCCGGTCACCAGCAGCGCGTCGCCACGCTCCGCCGCAAGCAGCGCGACGGTATCGCCGGTCGTGACCAGCCCGTCAGCCACCACCAGCACGCGCGCGAGCGGGTGAAGCTGCTCGACCGCCTCGACCGCGGTACGCACAGCATCGACCGACACGCCGCGCCGCCCGATCCGGCTGATCGCGCCGAGCAGACCCGGCGTCATGCGGGCCACCGCAAGGATGATCTGGGTCGCACCGGCCGCGATCAGCAGCCGCGCCTGGAACTCGATCAGCGTCAGGCCGCCGAACGGCAACGTCTCGCCGAGCGTTCCCGCACGATCGTCAGCATCTTCAGTCGCAAAAATCAGGCCTGCCAGCATCGGGGGGCCTTAAGCGCAGTCTCGCGCAAAGGCAAAGCGGTAGCAGTCCTTAGCCGGATTGCGGCGATCCGCCTCAGAGCCGCTCCACCGCGCGGCGCAACCGGCGCACCATCGCCGCGTCCATCGGCTGCGCTTCCGCAGCCTCTCCGGCAATCGCCATCAGACGAATCGCACCGAAACTCGCCGCAAGGCCTTTCAACCTGCTGGCCGCGAGGCGCCATTCTTCGGGACGGCGCGCCGCCTCCAGCAGACCCAGCGCGCGGTTCGCACTGTCGAGGAACGCGCCACGCAACTCCGCGATCAGCGCGGGTTCGTCACCTACCGCAGCCGCGAGCGTTGCATCGATTGCACCGGGATCATAAGCCATAGGAGGTGAATAGCCCGACCCGTGTTAAGGCAAAGTTTCGCAATTCGCTTTGCCGGCACGCAAATCATGGTAAACGAAGCGTATGAACGGGGGTTCTCGCATCATTGATCTTCGCCCCGGCGCGGAAGATTCGTCCAGCAGCGGCAGCGCGGACATCACGGAGCATAATGGCGAAGCGGTTCCCGAATTTACCGACGACTTGCTGACGTTTGCTGATCCCGAAGAGCCGCCCACGCGTAGCTTGGCCCGGGTATTTCCCGCGCTTGGCGCGGTGGTTTCGTTCGGCTGGGTCGTCGGCATGCTCGCGCTGAGTTGGCCGCATCTCGCCGCAACGCCGCCGATGGGCCTTACGGTTTTCATTGCGGCGTTGTGCGTGCCGCCCGCGCTGATCGGCATCCTGCTTCTGCTCGCGCTTCGCACCAGCCGCGCCGAGGCAACGCGCTTTGCCGGCACCGCACAGGCGATGCGGGCCGAAGCGGCGTATCTCGAACGCACGATCGCGGTGCTGTCGCGCAAAATCGAGGATAACCGCCAGCAACTCTCCGAACAGGCAGCGGCGATGGCGGCGATCGGCGAGACCGCGACCTTGCGACTCGCCGGTATCGGCAGCGACATCGGCGCCGAAATCCAGCGCGCGGAGATCAACGCGCAGGCGCTCGCCGCCCTGTCCGGCAGCGCGCGCGCGGAACTCGAGACGCTGATCGCCATGCTGCCCGGCGCGGGGGAGGATACCGCCACCCTGACCGAGCAGATCAAGCAGACCGCGATCGTCGCGAGTGAAAGCGCGACTGCGCTGGACGTGCAGCTTTCCGCGCTGACCGAACGCGGACGTGAGGCGGATCAGGTTGCCGGTGGCGCCGCACAGAAGCTCGCCGCCAATCTGATGCGGATGAAGGCGACCAGCGAATCGGCGGCGGCGCGGCTGGAACAAGTCAGCGCGGATATGTCGATCTCCGTCGACGCGCTGCTCGACCGGACGGCAGGCGCGGTTGATGAAGCACGCAAGGGGATCGCCGCGCAGGGCGAGGCGATGCTGGCGATGCTCGGCACCAACCAGGCCGCGCTCGACCATGCCGCGCGCGACAGCGCCGAGGCGCTTGCGGCACGTATCGCCGTGATCGAAACGATGATCGACCGCATTTCCGACCGGCTCGCCACGCAGGGCGACGCCACCAGCGAAGTGGTCGAGATGCTCGGCACCGGCGTCCACCATCTGTCGGGCGAGTTCGACGCCTTCCACAATCGTCATGCCGCGCACACGCAGGAACTGGCGGTATCGATGGAGGCGCTGCGGGTATCTGCCGAGGGCATGACCGACACGATCCGCACCGGCGAGCAGATCGCCTCGACCACGATCGCGACGACGGAGCGGCTGCTCATCGCGCTCGATTCGGCGACGCGCGAGATCGACGAGACGATCCCGACTGCGCTGTCGCGACTCGATGCACGGATCATCGCCAGTCGCGGCATCGTCGGCGATGCCAAGCCCGAGCTGCTCGCGCTCGTCACCGCCGCCGAGAGCACGCACGACGCGATCGAGGCGATCGCCGCCGTGGTGTCCAGCCAGCGCGACCAGGTCGAGAAGCTGGCCGGCACGTTGCAGGACACGCTGGCGGTCAGCACCGAACAGGCAGCCGCACTCGGCACGTCGGTCGACGACACCGTCGCACAGGCGCACCGGTTTGCCGAGGATGCCGCGCCCCGGCTGCTGGAGGCGCTGTTGCGGGTGCGCGACACTGCGAATTCTGCCGCTGCGAGCGCGCGCGAGACGCTCGCCGATGTCATCCCCGAAGCGGCGGCGGCGTTGGAGGCCGCGACCTCCGACGCAATGCAGCGCGCAGCATCGGCGACGGTGGAGTTGCACCTCACCGCGATCGGCGAAGCGGCCGAGGCGGCGGCGGACGTGGCGGACCGGATTTCGGCGCGGCTGACCGATCAGATCGCGACGATCTCTCAGGCCAGCACGATCGTCGAGAACCGCATCGACCAGGCACGGACCGAGCGCGAGAAGGCCGACGAGGACAGCTTCGCACGCCGGGTGTCGCTGCTGATCGAGGCACTCAACTCCGCTTCGATCGACATCGCCAAAAGCTTCTCGACCGAAGTCGCCGACAGCGCATGGGCCGCCTATCTGCGCGGCGATCGCGGGGTGTTCACCCGGCGCGCCGTGCGGTTGCTGGATGCAGCCGAAGCGCGAGATATCGCGCATCTGTATGACAGCGACAACCGCTTTCGCGATCACGTCAACCGCTACATCCACGATTTCGAGGCGATGCTGCGCGCGATCCTCGCGCAGCGCGACGGCTCGCCGATGGGCGTGACGTTGCTGTCTTCCGATATGGGCAAACTCTACGTCGCGCTGGCGCAAGCGATCGAGCGGCTACGGAGTTAAAGCGGCGCTTCTGCTTCGTTCCCGCGAGTGCGGGAAAAGGCTAGGCGACACGCCGTCCGAAGCCACCGCGCCGCGCCACGATGGGGTTCGCCTCGTGCTCCAGCACCGATAGCGTGCGTTCGAACAGCGGACGTAAGCTTGCCACCAGTGCAAGCGCCTCTTCGGGCGTATCACGGTTTTCGACACAATCCCGTGCGATCGTTTCGATCCGCTCCGCCAGCATGCCGAGCGGTTCGGCGCCGAACTGCCGAGACTCGCCCTTCAGCGTGTGCGCCGGCAACACGAGACCGGCGGCGCTCTGCGCGCGCATCGCCGCTTCGATCGCCGCAACGGATTTCACGCCATCTTCGCGGAAATAGCCAAGGATACGTACGAAGCCCGCACCCAACTCGTTGCGCGCGCTTGCGAACGCCGTCCAGTCGACAAGATCCCGATCGTCGAGCGCCACTGTAAACCTCCTCCATCACGACCATGAGTGACCGAGATAGTTATAGGAAGCTTCTACGCGGTCCCGGTAAACGAGGTATTGACGAGACACGCTTACTGCCGCGTCAACTATGGCATCCTAGCGATCGAACGGGTTTTTTGGAGCCCGCAACGTCAACCGTACCGGAACCGCACCAAAGCCGAGATCGCGCCGTATGCCATTGATAAGATAGCGCTGGTAGCTCATCGGCAGTTGGTCGACGCGCGTGCCGAACAACACGAAACCGGGCGGGCGCGTCTTGGCCTGGGTAAGATACCGGAGCTTGATGCGCTTGCCACCGGGCGCCGGCGGCGGATTGGCGTCGACCGCTTTTTCAAACCAGCGGTTGAGTTCGCCAGTGCCGACGCGGCGCGACCATGCCTCACGCGTTTCGAACGCCACCTGGATCATCGTATCGATGCCCTTGCCGGTCGCCGCCGAGACGGTCAGCACGGGCAGACCCTTGACCTGGCTAAGCCCGTCTTCAAGTGCACCCCGGATGCCGTTGAACAGGCTGGAGCCATTCTCGGCCACGTCCCACTTGTTGATCGCGACGATCAGCGCGCGACCTTCCTGAAGTGCGGCGTCGGCGATACGCAGATCCTGCGCCTCCAGCCCGCGTGTTGCGTCGAGCAACAGGACGACAACTTCAGCGAAATCGATCGCGTGCAGCGCGTCGGCAACCGAAAGCTTCTCGAGCTTATCTTGTACGAGCGCCTTTTTACGCATGCCGGCCGTGTCGATCAGGCGAACCGGGCGCCCTTGCCAGGACCAATCGATCGCGATGGAATCGCGCGTGATCCCGGCCTCCGGACCGGTGATGAGGCGATCCTCGCCGAGGATCTTGTTGATGAGTGTCGACTTGCCCGCATTCGGGCGACCGATGATGGCAAGCTTCAGCGGCCCATGTTCGTAGAACTCGTCGTCCTCGGGCTCTTCCTCGATCGGCGCATCCGCGTCGCGTTCGACATGCGGCAGCAGCGCCTCGAACAATTCGCTGAGGCCTTCGCCGTGTTCGGCGGAAAGTTCGACCGGATCGCCGAAACCGAGCGCGAGCGCCTCGATGATGCCGGCCTCACCTGCACGGCCTTCGGCTTTGTTGGCGACCAGCACGATCGGCGTGGTCGAACCTCGAAGCCACCGCGCGATCTCCTCATCGAGCGGAACGATGCCGGCACGCGCGTCGATCAAGAACAACGCGACGTCGGCCTGCGCGACGGCGGCCTCGGTCTGCTGCCGCATCCGACCAGGGAGCGAGGCGGCGTCCTGATCCTCATAGCCGGCGGTGTCGATCACGCGGAAGTCGAGCCCGATCAATGAGGCATCGCCCTCGCGGCGATCACGGGTCACACCGGGACGATCGTCGACCAGCGCGAGCTTCTTGCCGACGAGGCGGTTGAACAGGGTCGATTTACCGACATTCGGCCGGCCGATAATCGCGACCACGGGGAGGTTAGGCATCGCGCTCCCTTACGGCACGCGCACGGCTTCGTCACCCCCGAGGCGCTTCGTGCCGCCCGACGTTGCCTGAATCCGCGCGGGACGACCCGTCCGCACCAGCGATGCGGCGGAGCATCTGCTCGGTGCTCGCGTCGATCTACACCCGCCCGCTCAGCAGCCAGCGGCTTCCGGTCGCGAACAGCATCGCCCCGCCGTCACTTATAGGCGACCACATGGCCTTTCTGATCGAGCACATAGAGCGTCTGATTCGCCACGATCGGCGGCAGCGTGAAGCTCTGTTTTGCGTTGATCGACGACACCACTTTCCCCGTCTCCGGCGCGGCGGACACGATCTGGCCGAGCGAGTTGGTCAGCACCAGCCGTCCGCCAGCCAGCACCGGGCCGAACCACGTGATCGGGTTCTTGTGCTTTTCCTTCTTCTTTTTCTTCTTCTTGTCAGTCGGAGCGACATCGTCCGCAACGACCTTGTCGCTCTTGTAATGCTGGAGCTGGCTGATCCACCGCACCTTGCCGGTCGAACGCGCCAAGCAGACCAGACGCGCGTCGTCGGTCACCAGGAACAGCCACTCACCCGCAACCCACGGCGTTGAAATACCGGCGAAGTTCTGCTCCCACTGACGCTGGCCGGAGTTGATCTCCAGCGCGACGGTGCGGCCGCCCTGCCCGACCGCGAACACCGTGCCACGATCGATCACCGGATCGGCATCAATATCGGCAAGCGACGATACCGAGGTCGAGATGCTGGAGCGCGACAGCGCATCCTGCCACAGCGTGCGACCGTTCTCGTAACGATAGGCAGTCAACTCGCCGGACGAGAAGCCGGCGATCACCGTACCTTGCGCCACCGCCGGTGCGGCCACGCCGAACACACCCTGCGTTTCGAGGGAGCCCGAACCGGTCCACACCACCGAGCCATCCGCCTGCGACAGCGCGTAAAGCTGATTATCCTGCGTCAGCACATACAATTGGCCGAGTGCCACCGCCGGCGCGTTGCGCAGCGGTCCGCCCGGGCGGACCCGCCACAACTCCTTGCCGTCCTTGGCGTTGAACGCGACGACGTCACCAAGGCCATCGGTCGCAAAGATCTTGCCGTCATCGAAGCTCGCGCCGCCGCCGAAGCGAGCCGCGCGGTTCTTCTTCTTCGAACCCGCCGCGATATCGGCAGTCCACATCTTGGCGCCAGTCGTGGCGTCGAACGCGTGAATGGTGGCGTCGACATCGACCGCGAACAACTTGCCATCCGCCACGATCGGCGCGGAGCCGAAGCGCTGCCGGTTCGATCCGCCGTCGATCTGCGCGGTCCACTGCCGGGTGAGCGCGGTGCCAAGCGCAAGCTGACCTAGCGACTTGGCCGCGCTGCCGCCGGGCTGCGCCCAACTGTCGTTGACGGTCGGCTCCGGCAGCGTGACCTGCACATCGGCGATGGTCTTGTCCGCGTCCGCCGCGCTTTCGGAGGCGAGGATCGGGATGCGCTCGCCTAACGTCGGGGTCTTGTGACGCCCGCCGCCTTTTAGCGCGGCACAGCCGCTCAGCGCGAGCGAGGCAGAAGCCGCCGCGGCCAGGATTGCGGTACGCTTGTTCATTTGGCCTTCTTGTCCTCAACCTGATCGACAGCGTCGATGCCGAGCATACCCGTCATCTGGACGGCACGCTGGCGGATCGTGTCGGGTACATCATTATTGCGCGCGATCTGAGCGAACAGCGGGCCAGCTAGGTCGGGCTTGTTCATCCGCAGATAGGCCATCGCCACCAGCTCGCCGGCGCTGCCGAACCAGGGGTTCTCCGGCCGGGCGAGATCGCGCAGCCGTGCCACGACGACATCCGGCTTGAGCCCGTCGAATTCCGCACTGGTCTGACGGATCAGCGCGAGATCGCGGAAGGGCTGGCCCACGCCGGTATCGGCTGCAATCGCTGCGAAAATCTTGGCCGCACCCGCCAGATCGTTCTTCTGGAGCAGCAGATCGGCCTGCGTGAACTTCGCCAGCGCACGGTAGCCCGGCTCACCAGCGGTTGCGAGATCGGCGAGCGGCTTATCCGCGCCCGGCGTCTTGGCGGCGATGCCGTCATATACCTTCTGCAACGTCTCGGCCTTTGCACCCGATACCGACTGTTCGTGATTGCGCCACAACAGGTATCCGCCGAACAGCGCCAGCGCGACTACCAGCGCGATGATGGCGAGCCGTCCGTAACGCTCCCACGCACCCGCCAACTGGTCGCGGCGCAGCTCTTCATCGACTTCGCGCAGGAATGCGGCATCGGTATTCGGCGTAACGGCCAACGCAAAGCTCCATCAGGCTGGGAAGACGCCGACCTTAGCGGTCCGCGGCAACAAGGGGAAGTGGTCAGTCCTTCGGCAGATACGTCTGGTCCGCGCCCGGGAATTCCCGGGATCGTACATCGCGCGCATAGGTCTCAACCGCGGCGGAAATGCGGCCGGCCATATCGTCGAACTTCTTGACGAACCGCGCCGTGCGCTCGAACAGGCCGAGCATATCCTCGGTCACCAGCACCTGCCCGTCGCACTGCGCCGATGCGCCGATGCCGATGACCGGACAGGCGACCTGTTCCGTGATGGTGCGCGCCAGCGGCTCCAGCACACCTTCCGCCACGATCGCAAACGCGCCGGCGTTGGCGATGGCGTGCGCATCGGCGAGGATCTTGGCCTGCTCCGCTTCGCTGCGACCCCGCGCACCGTACCCGCCGAGTGCATTCACCGCCTGGGGCGTGAGGCCGATATGTCCCATCACCGGAATGCCGCGTTCGGACAGGAACGCGACCGTCGACGCCATCGCCGCCCCGCCTTCGAGCTTGACCGCGGCCGCGCCGGTCTCCGCCATGATCCGCGCCGCCGAGGTGAACGCCAGCTGCGGGCTCGCTTCGTAACTGCCGAACGGCATGTCGATGACGACGACAGCGTGATAGCTGCCGCGCACCACCGCCGCGCCGTGCGCGCACATCATATCGAGCGTTACCGGCAGCGTGGACGGCAGACCGTAGATAACCTGGCCCAGACTGTCGCCGACCAGTAGGAGATCGCAATGCGGATCGAGCAATTGCGCCATTCGCACGGTGTAGGCGGTCAGCATAACCAGCGGTTCGCCGCCCCCATCGGCACCTTTGCGCTTGCGAATCGCGGGCACGGTCAGCCGTTTCATCGGGGTGGGCGTGGGATTGGCGCGGCTGGTCGCGGTATCGATCGTGAAGGTCGTGGACATATCGTTTCTCTAGCGGCACGAGGCCGACCGCGCCAGCGGCTCGCGTCCGCTGACAAACGACCCGACCGGCCGCTACGCATGTCACACTTTTTTCCAGGCGCCCGGAACCCGATTTGACCCGCCACGTTCTACACCTCGGATAGCGACTTTATGCCCCCCCGCTCTCGCTATCCAAGACATGGGTCCGGACGCACTACCCTCCCCCCCCCCCGGTAGTGCGCCGGACCCAAATTCTTTTCCGTGCAAACTCCGGCTCCCAAGACATTTTAAACGTCGCAGCGTTATGCACGCGGAACGTAGCGCGACCTCGAACATTGTTCGGGCACGAAGGCGTTTCCTTCGGAAGGTCAGGAGATTTCAAATGCGGAAGTTCGTAGGATTGGCGCTCGTCGCTGGTGCATTGCTGGTAAGCGCGTGCAACACGATCGAAGGCGCCGGCAAGGATGTTAAGTCGGCGGGCAACACCGTTGCCAAGACTGCTCACGACGCCAAGTAATCTTCGTCATTCCGTTTTGAACAAATCAGGGTCACCGGCACCGCCGTGACCCTGGTTTTTTTATTCAGCGGGTTCGGCTTCGATCTCAACCGGAGGCCGCCGCCGCTCGGTAAACCAGATCGCGATCAACGCGAGTTCGTACAGCAGGATCAGCGGCACCGCGAGCATGATCATCGAACCCGCGTCAGGCGGCGCAAGCACCAGCGCAACGCCAAAGCAGCCGACGATCGCGTAGCGGCGCGCGCCGACCAACTGTTTGCGGGTCACAATTCCCGCCCGTTCCAGCAACATCAGCACGACCGGCAGCAGGAATGCGATGCCAAAGGCCAGCAGGAACTGCATCACGAAATCGAGATATTTGTCGACCGCCGGCAGAGCGGTCTGCTCGATGCCCCCGACGTTGCCCTGATAACTCAGCAGGAAATGCAGCGCCGTCGGCACCGCAACGAAATACGCCATCGCTGCACCGCTCGCGAACAGGAACGGAGTCGCGATCAGGAACGGTAGGAGCGCGCGCTTCTCTTTCCGGTACAGACCCGGTGAGACGAACTGCCAAAGCTGGTTAGCGATCACCGGAAACGCGACCATCAATCCAGCGAACAGTCCAACCTTGAGCTGCACGAAGAAAGCCTCGAACAGACCGGTATAGTAGATTCGCTTCTGGCCCGCCTGGATGAGCGGATGGACCAGAATACCAAAGATCGGTTCGGCAAAATACATGCAGACGCCGAACGCAACCGCCAGCGCGGCAATGCTGTAAAGCAGCCGACGCCGCAGTTCGACGAGGTGATCCAGCAACGGTGCGCGCGAGGCGTCGAGTTCGTCGGCCGGTGCGTTCATGACGGCGCCTTGTCGCGGTCGGCCGCGACGTCCGAAACAGCTTCGGCGGCGGGGGTGACAGTGGGATGCTCCACGTACACCGGAGGGCCATCCTCGCTATACTGCCGCTCACTATCGGGAAGCGCTGGCATATCCGGCTGCGTGGTAGCAGGCACATGCTCGATCGCAGCCACAGGCGGCGCCTCGATCGCTGGTGTCGGCGGATGCTCACGCATGATGCGCTCGTTCTCCGCTGCCCACTTCTTTTCCATGTCCTGCAACTCGGCTTCGCGCACCATCGTGTCGAAACCACTGCGAAACTGGTTGGCGACGCCGCGCATCCGGCCGACCCAATAGCCGGCGACGCGCATTGCCTTGGGCAGATCCTTCGGCGGGATGACGACAAGCGCCACCGTCCCGAGGATCAGCAGTTCCATAGGCGCAATATCGAACATGTACGGGCAGAACCTTCAGCGAGGACGTTAAGGGAGTTGCGGCCTCAACGGTCTTCGCGAACCTTTTCGCCGTTCACGTCGAACGCCGGTTCCGCTGCGGCCTTCGCCTCGATGCGGCTTGCCGGGCGCGCAGGCTCGTCTTCCTCGGCCATGCCCTTCTTGAACGATTTGATGCCCTTCGCGACATCGCCCATCATGCTCGAAAAGCGGCCACCACCCAGAACGAGGATCGCCAAAACGCCGAAAATGAGCCAATGAATCGGACTACCGAAACCCATCACACTTCTCCTAGTACAAGACCTTTCTAGTCCTGTTCCGAACGCTTGACCACCTCGTTCGTGTCCGCTTGCATTTCTAGCGCAAGATCGAGGGGATCGAGCAGTCCGGCAGCACGCAAATCCTCAAGCCCCGGCAAGTCGCGGCGGCTCGCCAGACCGAAGTGCGCGAGAAACGCCGGCGTGGTCGCATAGAGCAGCGGCCGACCCGGAACCTCGCGTCGTCCGGCGGGGCGCACCCAACCGGCTTCCATCAGCACGTCGATGGTTCCCTTGGAAATCTGTACGCCGCGAATCGCCTCGATCTCCGCGCGGGTGACAGGTTCATGATAGGCGACGATCGCCAGAGTCTCGGTTCCGGCGCGGCTCAACCTGCGCGGTTCCTCGCGATCCCGTCTCAGCAGGTGCGCCATGTCAGCGGCAGTCTGGAAGTGCCAGCGGTCGCCACGCCGGACCAGTTCGACACCGCGCCCGGCGTAATCGGCGGCGAGCCGATCGAGCGCAGCCCGCACATTCGCGCCCTCGCCGACATGTGCGCGAATTGCGTCGGCCGTCAGCGGCTCGGTGGCGGCAAACAGAATGGCCTCGACCGCGCGGACGAGAGGATCGGGCGCTGTCATCGCAGTGCGCGCAGGTACAGCGGTGCGAACGGGGACGCCTGTTGCAGTTCCACCCTCCCCTGCCGCGCAAGTTCCAGCGCCGCGAGGAACGAAGATGCGAGCGCGGACTTGCGGAACAGGTCGCTTGCGCCGTCGGGCAAAAAGCTTTCGATCACCGCCCAGTCCACCGTACTGCCGACCAGACGGGCGACACGATCGAGTGCAGCTTCCAGCGTCATAACCGGGCGATCGGCAACGATGTGCATGACCGGACGGGTCCGCGCGCTGATCCGCCCATACGCCGCAATAAGGTCGAAGATTTCGGCCTGCCACAATGTTTTGCGCATGGTTCTCAAGCCTTCGGGCGAACCCCGCGCGAAGACGTCGCGACCGATCCGGTCGCGCGCCATCAGCCGAGCGCCGACGTCGCGCATCGCGTTCAGCCGCTCCAGGCGCAGTTGCAGCCGCAGGGCGAGATCCTCAGGGGAAGGCTCGACCTCCGGATCGCGCGGCAGCAGTAAACCGGATTTGAGATATGCCAGCCACGCAGCCATCACCAGGTAATCGGCGGCGAGCTCCAGCCTGATCTCGCGGGCTTGCTCGATAAAGGCGAGATACTGATCGACCAGCGCGAGGATCGAAATCTCCCGCAAATTGACCTTCTGATTACGCGCGAGCGCCAGCAGCAGATCGAGCGGCCCCTCCCAGCCATCCAGGTCGAGCGTGAGGGTTTCGGGTTCGGTCATGGTGCGGGGTAATCAGATCCGACACGTGTGCGACAACCGAGGTCACTTGTTCGCACGACCTGCCGGGTGCGTAGGATCAAACCAGCGCCAGCAACGCGTCGCGCTTGGCGACCAGTTCCGCGAATGCAACATCACTCCTGCGTGCCGTTACACCCGCCATCGCACGGTCGAGCCGCGCGCGTGACACCGCAGCGATATCGTCAAGCCGCTCGACGATTTCGACCATCTCGTCCATGCGCCCCCAGCAGTCGAGCACCACATCACAGCCTGCAGCAATCGCCGCCGCAGCCTTTTCGCCCGCGGTGCCGGACAACGCCTTCATGTCGATGTCGTCCGTCATCAACAGCCCGTCGAAGCCGATCTTGCCGCGGATTACCTGCTCGACGACGATCGGCGATAGCGTCGCGGGGCGCGCTGCATCCCACACGTCGAATACGATATGGGTCGTCATCCCCATCGGTGCATCTGCAAGCCTGCGGAACGGTTCGAGGTCAACCTCAAGCGCGGCTTCATCGGCAGTTACGCGCGGCAGTTCGAGATGGCTGTCGACAAGCGCGCGGCCATGGCCCGGCATGTGCTTGACCACACCGACCACACCGGCCCGCGCGAGGCCGTCAAGGATCGCGCGGCCCATCGCCGCGACACGCATCGGCTCGCGACCAAGCGCGCGGATGGTGATGATCTCGGCGGTATTCGGTTGCGCGATGTCGAGCATCGGCCAGCAATCGACGTTGATGCCGACTTCGGCCAGCATCACGCCGGTTGCCTCGGCATGCACGCGCACCGCCTCGATGGCGGAGATCGGCGCCACATCATACAGGGCTTCGAACGCCGGGCCGGCAGGAAATGCCGGCCATTCCGGTGGCCCCATCCTCGCGACGCGCCCGCCCTCTTGATCGATCAGGATCGGCAGATCATCACGACCCGTCATGCCGCGTAGTTGATCCGTCAGGGCAAGGAGTTGCGCGCGGTTCTCGATGTTTCGTTTGAACAGGATGAAGCCGAGAGGTTCGGCTTCAACGAAAAACCGGCGCTCATCGGCGGTAACGGTAAGGCCCGACAGGCCAAAGATGACAGGCTTCATTCCGGCAACATATCAGCCTTGGGCGGACCGTCCAACCGGGTTCAACCAGCGCCTGGGATTTGGAGCACCATCGGCGCGGCAGTCACCGCCAACGCGACGCACGTTCGCTTACCTCTCAATCCTTGGCGACGAAACACGCCTCGCCGGCAACCTTCAGCTTACCGCAAAGCTCGCCGGCTTGGCTGGCACTTCCGGCGTTGACGCGCAGCCGGTAGGTGGTGCGACCGTTTACGTCGGCAACCTGCACCGACTTGCCGAGGGGCGCGAGATAAGTAATCCGCGCGGACAGCTTGCTCCATGCCGCATTGGCCGCCGCTTCGGACGGGAACGCGCCGAGCTGCACGAGTGCACCGCCGGACGGGCCGTGCGCGATGGCAGGCGTCGTCGTTTTCGCCTCCAGCTTGCCGTGCGAAGGCGGTAACGCCACCACCGCCTTGCTGGTGCCGGCGCCTTCCTTGACCGCCGGAGCGACCTTCTTGCCGATGATCGGCGCCTCCGGCACCGCCTTCACGTTGATAGACGCATTGCCGCTGCCTGCGCCGTTGCTGGTCGCAATGGCGCTATCGCCCTCGCCTTCGACCTTGAGGCCGCCCGGCTCATCCGGCTTAACCTTGTAATCGCCCTCCTGCGCGGCGATCATCGCGCCGTTGCCGCCGGCATCGCGCGCATTGCGGATGAGCTGATAGCCGAGGATCGCCGCGGCGATCACCGCGAGCAACGCCGCCACGACCAGCGCGATATGCAGTGCTGACGGTCCTTCGTGATAATCATCCTCTGCGGTTTCCAGCCACGGCAGGCGATCGTCGTCGTGGGAATCCAGCTTGGGCGACGTCATCACTTCATCTCCTCGACAGCCTCAACCCCCATGATGGAGAGACCGTTGCGAATGATCTGCCCGATCGCGTCGGCGAGGAAAAGCCGCGCGCATGTGACGGCGGGATTGTCGATCAAAAGGAAGCGCCGTTCCGGCCGATCGTTGCCGACATTCCACAACGCGTGAAGCGAAGCAGCCAAGTCATAGAGATAAAACGCAATTCGGTGTGGCTCACGTGCCGCCGCAGCCGTCTCGACGATGCGGGGGAACTGCGCCGCCAGCTTCACGAGCGCGAGATCTTCCGTATCAAGTTGAGACAGGTCGACGCCGTCACACACGATATTCGCGTCGGCCGCCCGGCGATGCAGCGAAGCGATCCGCGCATGTGCATATTGGACGTAGAAGACGGGGTTGTCCTTCGATGCCTCGACCACTTTCGCGAAGTCAAAGTCCATCTGCGCATCGGCCTTGCGGGTCAGCATGGTGAAGCGCACCACGTCCTTGCCCACCTCGCGCACGACATCAGCAAGCGTCACGAAGTTCCCGGAACGCTTAGACATTTTCACCGGCTCGCCAGCACGCAGCAGTCGCACCATCTGCACCAGCTTGACGTCGAAGCGAGTCGTGCCGCCGGTCAGCGCCTGCACCGCGGCGGTTATGCGCTTGACGGTGCCGGCATGGTCGGCGCCCCAGATGTCGATGAGCGCGTCGGCGGCTTGCGCCTTCTGGAAATGGTAGGCGAGGTCGGCGCCGAAATACGTCCACTGCCCGTTCGACTTGCGAATCGGTCGATCCTGATCGTCGCCGAACTGTGTCGAGCGGAACAGCGGCAACACCACCGGCTCCCAATCCTCGAGCTCCTGCCCCTTGGGCGCTTCCAGCACGCCGTCATAGATCAGACCACGCGCCCGTAGCTCCGCCTCGGCCGCCTCCGGCTTGCCCTCGGCCTGCAACTCGGCCTCGGACGAGAACAGATCATGGTGGATGCCGAGCAGCGCGAGATCGGCGCGGATCATCACCAGCATCGCCGCCACCGCGGTTTTGCGGAACAGCACCAGCCACTCGCTCTCATCGGCCGTTACGAAGCGGTCGCCATATTCGGCTGCAAGCTGTTGACCGACCGGGACAAGATAGTCGCCCGGATACAGACCCTCCGGGATCGCGCCAACATCTTCGCCCAGCGCCTCGCGGTAGCGCAGGTGCACGGAGCGGGCGAGCGTATCGACCTGTCCGCCGGCATCGTTGACGTAATATTCGCGGATTACGGTGTGCCCGGCGAACTCCAGCAGGGCGGCGAGCGCATCGCCCACCACCGCGCCACGGCAATGGCCCATGTGCATCGGCCCGGTCGGGTTGGCCGAGACATATTCGATGTTGACGGTCGTGCCACGGCCCGTGGTGGAGCGGCCATAATCACCCGCCGCATCACGGATAGCGGACAGCTCGGCGCGCCAGCTATCATCGTTAAGCTTCATGTTGATAAAGCCCGGCCCGGCGATCGCCACGTCCTCGACCTCATCGAGCTTACGCAACTCTCCCGCGATCTTCTCGGCCAGCGCGCGCGGGTTGGTGGCGGCGGGCTTTGCGAGCACCATTGCCGCATTGGTGGCGAGGTCGCCGTGGCTCGCGTCGCGCGGCGGCTCGACCGTGACGGCCGCGCGGTTCAGCCCGGCGGGCAGGTCTCCGGCAGCAACAAGCGTATCGAGCGCCGCATCGAGATGCGCGGCGAAACGGGCGTAAAGGGTCATGTCTGGTCCGGTCGTGTCTGGCGAGCGCGGGCCTTAGCGGAATGCGCGTCCGGGTTCAAACGGCGCGGTCTACGCCAGCCCGGTCACCGCCTTGCCGCCACGCCCGCCCGGGAACAACGCCGCCATCGCGCGGTCACCCTCGATCCCGAAGTGCGACGCGGTCGCACCGGCGATCAGCGCGTCGAGCTGCATGGTCGGCTTCAGGTCGCGGTTCTCGTACAAGGCGCTCGTCGCCAAACCGGGCCAGTCGGCCAGCACGCGACCACCCTTCACCGCACCACCGAGCAGCATCACCGCCGTGCCGGTGCCATGATCGGTGCCACCGGTACCGTTCACCGCAACCGTCCGACCGAACTCGGTGGCGACCAGCACCATCGTGTCCGCCCATACCGGCCCGAGACCGCTCTGGAGCGCGCCGATCATGCCATCGAGCCCCTTCAGCTGTGCCGCCAGTCGCCCGCGCTGGCCGGTGTGCGTATCCCAGCCGCCGGTCTCGATCATGGCGATGCGTGCGCCGTTGGCGGGAGCGAGCAACTTGGCTGCCAGCGCGCCGGTCGCCGCAGCGTTCTTGCCGTTGTCGGCCGCCATGTCGCCGGTCAGGCTGCGCGTAGCGAGCGCATCGCTCCACAGCGCATGCAACTGGCTGTCCCCCGCATAGAGCATCGACACCCGTTGCATCAGATCGTCCGACGCTTGCGGCAGCGCCGCGCTAGCGTAGGACGACACCTCATGCGGGCCACGCAAGGCCATCGGCATCGTCGCGGAGATCGCGATCGCCTTGGCCTCATCAGGCGATACTAGGCCGAGCATGCGGTTGAGCCAGCCGTCGCGCACCTGATAGGCGCTCGCACCGCCAGTCTCGAGCACGTTCTGTCCGTCGAAGTGCGAGCGATCCCGGTACGGCGAGGCGATCGCATGCGCGAACAACGCTTGTTTCTGGCCGTACAGCCGGTTCACTGCGCCGAGCGCCGGATGCAGCGCGAAGGTCGCGTCGAGCTTCGGCGCGGTCGCGAAATCCTCGGCAAACGCGCCCCGCGCAGCCGCATACGCCGGATCACCCACAGGCGCGACGATATGCAGCCCGTCCGCCGCGCCACGTTGGATGATAAAGACAAAGCGGCGGTCGGTCGCCGCCTTGGCGAACGCCATGCGCGGCGCAAGCACGCCGGCGAGACCCAGCGCACCAGTACCGATGAAGGAGCGACGATCGAGCATGTTCTATCTCCGCAGGAATTCGGGTGCGACAAGCAGCAGCGCGAGCGCCTGTCCCGGGCTTTCCGCGCGGGCGAGCGCCTGCGTGGTGGCATCGCTGACCGCCGCCGGGAACAGCTTCGGCGCGAGCGCGCGCGCGTCGATCGTGGTGGGTGCGCGCTGCGCGAAGCGTTCCGCGGCCTCGACGCGGCGCATCACCGCGTCCGGCCCCGCCCAGGTCGCGGCGAGATCGTCGTAGCCGACCGGCTGACCCGGCTTCCACACCGGCTGGCCGAGTTGATTCATCAATCCGGTCACCCCCTGCGGGTCGACCGTCTTCTGGCCGAGCGCGCGCATCGTCGCGATTCCCCATTCCCACGGATCGCGGAATTTGCGCGGCGCCTCCACCCAAGCCTCGGGCGAATCGATGATCGCGCGGTATACCGTCGGCAGGTCGCCGCGCGATTGCAGGTATGCACCCTGCAACCGCTTCACCATCGCCGGCGGCGGCGTGTCGCCCGCGAAATGCCGGGCGAGCTTGGTGGCGAGGTGGGTCGCGGTCGCCGGGTTCAGCGCCACATCGTCGAGCACCGCCTGCGCCTGCTCGACACCGCCGGCCGGGTACGTCTTGCCGATGATGGTGCGGTCGCCCGGTTGGTGCATCGCACCGACGAACAGGAAATCGCCAGGCAGGCCGTCCGTCCCCGCCATGCGCGCGCCGGGCGCCTGGCCGATGCCGGCGACGGTCCACCCCGTCAGCGCCCGTGCGAACTCGGTCACGTCGGCCTGCCCGTAACCGCTGCGCACACCCAAGGTGTGGAGTTCTAAAATCTCCCGCGCGAGGTTCTCGTTCAGGCCAACCTTGCCCTTGCCGCGCGCGGCGTTGCGCAGGCCGATCGCGCTGTCCGGGCCGATCGACACGGCCTGGTCGAGATAAAGCAGCATCGCCGGATGCCGCTCGACCGCGCCGAGCATATCGCCGAACCGGCCGAGCACATGCGGGCGGACTGCCTCGAACTCCAGCGTTCCGGCCAGACCGGTGAGTTCCAGCTTGTCGGCGGAGACAGCGAAGTGATTCGACCAGAACTGCACCAGCCGCTCGACGAAAGGCGTATCGGTCATCAGCGCCGACTGCGCGCGGGCGCCGACCGCACCGGCATAATCCTGTCGCCCGGCGCGACGGGCGAACTGCGCGGCCTGACGCATCTCGGGGGTCCGCTCCACCTGACCAGGTTTCGACTTGCCCAGAGCGGGCACCATGGTCGCAGCCGCAGGGCTGACGCCCATCGCCGGCGAGGGCCCGCGTGCGGCAGCGGTCATCTGCGCTTGCTGGCGCAGCGCCCGGCGTTCGCGATAATAGCTGGCGAGTTCGGCGGAAACACCCGCGCTGGTCGGTGCGGCGAGGATCGCGTCCGGCTTCGCATCGTAACGCGTGAATTGCGCGATCAGCCACGCCTTGGGATCAGCGGGGATCGGCTGGTCCGGGCGGCCGCCGAGGCCGAATCGGTTGAGGGCGATACTGGCAGCGCTCATCGACATCTGTCTCCTGCCCCCGGATCCTCGTCATAGCCCCGCAACGTCGCGAAAGTGTGTCAGCTGCGCGGATTGGCGTTCGTTTCGTGCATCCGGGCGCGCGTTCTTTGCGTTTGGCGGAATTGCTGCACTGCAATAATCCGGGCTTCGCCAACGAGAACATACAGGATGCTGATCTGGCTTTCGACCCAACCGAAAGGAAAGATCATGAACAAGACCCTCCTCCTCGCCGCCTCGCTTTTCGCGGCCGTTTCGACCCCGGCGCTCGCTGACACGGCGCCGCAGCACACCTTCACCCGCGATGGCGATACCTATGTCTACACGACGCAACAGGTCGCTAACCACACCGTCATTTCCGGTCGCGTGCTCAACACCGGCGACACGTTCCGTCTCAGCGTTCGCGGCAACCGCGTGACCGGCTTCTCGGGCCGCCGCGAAGTGTCGTTCGACGTGCCGGCATCCTCGGCGAAGGCGCTCGCGTCGAGCGCCAACTGATCGGCTCTAGGAACCGATAAGGAAGCGCCGCCGCCGCGATAGGATCGCGCGGCGGCGCTTCGATGTGGTCAGGCGACGGTCACGCCCTTCCAGAACGCGAAGCGGCCCTTGATCTCGGCGGCAGCCGATTTCGGATCGGGGTAGAACCACGCCGCATCCGGGTTGCGTGCGCCATCCACCACCAGCGTCTTGTAGCTGGCCGTACCCTTCCACGGGCAGATCGTCTGCGTGGCGCTGTCTTCCAGTACCGCGGGATCGACCGATTCGGCCGGGAAATAGTGGTTGCCCTCGACCACTACAGTGTCATCCGATTGCGCGATGACGGCGCCGTTCCAACTGGCGGTCGGCATGGTTATGTCCTCCTAAACGTTCAAGCCGGCCGCAGCATAGGCTTCAGGCCTGAAGCCCACCAGCAGCGTCGCGCCGCTTTCCAGCACCGGGCGTTTGATCATCGGCGGCTGCGCAATCATCAGGTCGATGGCGGTGTCGCGGGTGAGGTCGGCCTTGGCGCTGTCCGGCAGCTTGCGGAAGGTCGTGCCGGCGCGGTTGAGCAGCACCTCCCAGCCAAGCGCATCGCTCCAGCGCTCCAGCGTGGCGCGATCTATCCCCATCTTTTTGTAGTCGTGCACCGTGTAGGCGACGTCATGCGCGTCCAGCCACGTCCATGCCTTCTTCATCGTGTCGCAGTTGCGGATGCCATAGAGTATGGTCATGGCTTCACCATTCCGTTGAGAAAGCGGCCGAGCGTCACCACCGCCTGCGGCGCATAACCGAGCCGCGCGTAGAAGCCGAGCGCCGCATCGTTGGTGTCGCGCACCATCAACTGCACCTTGGGCGCGTCAAGCTCCGCCAGCCACGCTTCCGCCGCCGCCATCAGCGCACGGCCGATACCGCCACGCCGACGGTTCGGGGCAACCGCGAGGTAGTAGATCCAGCCGCGATGTCCGTCGAAACCGACCATCACGCTGCCGATCAGCGTATCTCCGTCCCGCGCCAAGAGTATTGTCGAGGTCGAAGTGGCAAGCGCCAGCGCGAAATCGGCATGCGGATCGTTCCACGGCCGCGTCAGGCCGCAAGCGTGCCACAGCTCCACCGTCTCGGCAGCATCGGCTTTCGTCGCGGCGATCATGCGCGGCCGTCCAGGGTAAGTTTGTAGCCGAGGTGGCTGCGCTCCCAGCCGAGCCGGTCGTAGAAGCGGTGCGCGTCGACCCGGTCGCGCTGGGTGGTGAGTTGCACCATCCCGCAACCGGCGGCGCGGCACCAGTCGACCGCCCAGCCGATCAGCTCGGCGCCCAGCCCCTGCCCGCGCAGGTCGCTCGCGATGCGCACCGCCTCGATATAACCGCGCGCCATTCCCTTGCGCGACAGACCGGGCAGCGCCGCAAGCTGCACCGTGCCGACCACGCGCCCGTCCAGCTCCGCCACCGCGAGCAGCAGCTTGGGATCAGCCGCGAGCGCCTCGAACGCGGCAACGTAGCCCGGATCGAGCGGCAGGCTGACATCCTCGCGCGCCGCGCCCTTGATATCGTCGGCCAGCATCGCGACGATTTCGGGCAGGTCGTCCCGTGTCGCGGCGCGCACCCGCAGCCGGTTCATGCCGCGCCAATCAACTCGCGACCGATCAGCATGCGGCGAATCTCGTTGGTACCCGCCCCAATATCGAGCAGCTTGGCGTCACGCGCGAAGCGTTCGACCGGCCAGTCCTTGGTATAGCCCGCCCCGCCAAGCGCCTGGATCGCCTCAAGACTGACCCGCACCGCGTTTTCGGACGCGAGCAGGATCGCACCTGCCGCATCGAACCGCGTCGTGCGGCCTGCATCGCAGTTGCGCGCAACGGTGTAGATATACGCCCGCGCCGAATTGAGCGCGACGTACATGTCGGCGATCTTGGCCTGCATCAGCTGAAATCCGCCGACCGACTGGCCGAACTGCTTACGCTCCCGCACATAGGGCAGCACCACGTCGAGGCATGCCTGCATGATGCCGGTCTGGATACCGGCCAGCACGGTGCGCTCGTAGTCGAGGCCGGACATCAGCACGCCGACGCCGCCGCCCACCGTCGCCATGACGTTCGCCTCCGGCACCTCGCAATCGGTGAACACCAGTTCGGCGGTGGGCGAGCCGCGCATCCCCATCTTGTCGATCTTCTGGCCAATCGCGAAGCCCGGCATGTCCTTCTCGATCAGGAAGGTGGTGATGCCGCGCGACCCCTCGCCCGTTTTGGCATAGACCACCAGCACATCGGCATAGGGTGCGTTGGTGATCCAGAATTTGGTGCCGTTGAGCACATAGCCAGCATCGGTCTTCACCGCGCGCAGCTTCATGCCCACCACATCCGATCCGGCGCCGACCTCCGACATGGCGAGGCTGCCGACATGCTCGCCCGAAATCAGCTTGGGGAGATACTTCGCCTTCTGCTCCGGATTGGCCCAGCGCGCGATCTGGTTGATGCACAGGTTGGAATGCGCGCCGTAGCTGAGGCCGACCGACGCGGAAGCCCGCGCGATCTCCTCGATCGCGACGACATGCTCAAGATAGCCGAGACCTAGCCCGCCGTCCGCCTCCGCCACGGTGATGCCGTGCAGACCGAGCGCGCCCATCTCCGGCCACAGCGCTTGCGGGAACCAGTCCTCCGCGTCGATGCGCGCGGCGAGCGGCGCGATCCGTTCGGCGGCAAAGCGTTCGGTCGTGTCGCGGATCATATCCGCCGTTTCGCCCAGCGCGAAATCGAGTTGAAGGCTCATCATCCTGCTCCGTATTCTTTTGATCGGCGGCAGATAGCATAGCCGGCGCGCAGCGGAACCCCACGCGGCATGGCAAGGGGTCAGGGGCGGCGAGACGTCGGGCCGGCCTGAACCAGCCGCACGCCATCGAGCACCAAGACGGGTCGCCCCGGCGGCGCACCCATGCCGGGAAGCACCACGTATAGCCGGCCGGGTACCAGCCTTCCGCTGGTGAAATCGCGCGTTTCCCTTTCCTGCCGCGCGATCGTGATGGCATTGTCGCGCGCTGCGTACACCAGCCGCATCGGTTTGCCGGCATCGATCGCGCGCCACGCAACCTCCTGGAACAGGTCGAGATGAGTGACCGCATCCGCCGGCACGAACGTGATGTCGCGTGCGCGCGCGATCACCGCTGCCCAGCGCGGGTCGCGCGTGCGCAGCCATCTGGTGCGATCCTCGGCAATGCTGGCGTCGTGCCGCATCAAGGTGGCGAGCGGGACCAGATCGACCATCTGAACCGCCAGCACCAGCGCGAGCAGCAGTTGCGCCGCTTGCGGCGGCAACCGATAGGCGCTCGTCACCGCCCATAGCACCAGCACATAGGCGACCGGCCAGAACAGCCGTGCCGATGCGCGCACCGGATCGAGCAGCGCGACGGCGTGCGCCGACATCGGCACGGTCAGCAACGTCTCGCCCGCCCAGTCCACCCGTCGCGATATCGCGAGCAGCGTCAGCACCACCAGTGCGGGGAGCAGCCACAGCAGTCGCCGGTGCAGCATGGAAATCGCTGGCACAGTGCGGCGTGACAGGAACGGCGCCATCACCACCAGCAGCAGGATGCCCGCGCCAAGGTACTGAAACGCCTCGACCTGGCGGTCCACCGCCTGCGGATGCGCAGGCAGGAACGGCGACATGCCGGCCAAGGCGGGATTCCACGGCGCGTCGAGCGGCATGCCGTATCGTCCGAACGATCCCGTCGACACCAACGCGCCGCCGCCGACCAGCAGCAACACGATGCCGACCGTAACGCCGAACGTCGCGACCGCGCCCGTCACCAGTCGGAGCCGGGCGGGCGCATCCTGCACGAAGCGCTCGAGCATTGCCGATCCCCAGATGCACGCGACCATCACCAACAGATAGGCGTGGATCATCGCCGCCACCGCCATCACCGGCAGCCACCAGCGCCAGTTTCCGGCGCGGTGCGGCGACACATGGATCCACAGCGCCCACAGGATCAGCCAATGCGCACACAGATTGGCATGCAACTGCCGCACGAACAGCGTCGGCAGCAGCGTGAGCAACAGCACGCCGCACCACAGCCCCAGCGATGTGGCCGCATACGGCGCCAGCAGCGCCCGCGCGAAACCGAGGTGCAGGACAAGGCACAGCAGGAACCAAAGCCCGATGATCTGAAAGTCACCCCGTGGCGCGAACGGCTTTACCAGCAGTGCGGTCAGGGGATTGCTGTCGGTGAACAGCAGGCTGACGCCCTCCGGCGCATTCAGCAGGTACGTCCAGAAGCCGCGCGCGTCGGGATCGTTGAGCCAGGCGTGAAGCCCGAGCGCGTTTTCGCCGTTGTCCGTGCCGCGCAGGAGCCAGCCGTTATTGCCCGGATCGAGCATCGCGATATTGTGGAAACACACGAACAGGATGCCGGCGAACACTAGGATCAGACCCAGTTCCAACGGTGATCGATGAAGTGCCCGCATCGTGGCCATGTAAAGTGCGACGAACAAAGATGCGGTTAATGCGGCGTTTGCGATGCCCTGCCATCGGCCAATCGCGCGACGGTCGCTGGGTCGCGCTGACCCCCGAACCAGCGGTCGAGCGCCGCGCCGAACATCGCGCCACCGCCTGCCGCCTCAAACAAGGTCAGCGACGAGCGTAGCTTCACCGCATCGATCCCGCCGAACACCGCCTCCGGCGACGCGCTCGGCAGATCCGCCAGCGCGCCGACGATCTCGCGCAGCCGCGCGCCCAGCAGCGGGTGCGCGAGATATGCCCGCGCCTCGTCGAGCGACCGAATTGCATAGTGGCGCGCCATTGCGCTTGATCCAAGGCCGGCGATCTGCGGGAAGATAAACCACATCCAGTGGCTGCGCTTGGCGCCCCGCCGCACCTCGGCAAGCGCTGTGGCATAGCTGTCGGCCTGCGCCGCGACGAAGCGACCGAGATCGTAGGGATCACTCATTCGGCTAACATCATGTGGATCTGCGCCACCACCGCCGCGCCCTCACCGACCGCCGCCGCGACGCGCTTGGTCGATCCGGCGCGCACGTCGCCGATCGCGAACACGCCAGGCAGGCTGGTCTGAAGCGGAAGCGCCGATCCGCCGGTCACGATGAAGCCCTTCGCATCGGTGTCGACGCAACCGTCCAGCCAACCCGCATTGGGGTCCGCACCGATGAACAGGAAGAGGTGCCGCAAGGCACAGCGTCTAGTCGCGCCGGTCGCCCTATCCTTGAAGATCGCCGCAGTCAGCCCGGTCGCGCGATCGCCCTCCAGCCCGACAACTTCGGAGCCGACGTGAATCGTCACATTGGGCAACGCGGCAATGCGGTCGATCAGATACCGCGACATCGTCTCGCGGAGATCGCGGCGTACCACCAGATCGAGGTGCTTGACCTTGGCGGCGAGGAATACCACCGCCTGCCCGGCCGAGTTGCCGCCGCCGACCAGCGCGATACACTCGCCTTCGCACAGCTTCGCCTCGATCGGCGACGCCCAATATGACACACCATCGCCGTCGAATGTGGCGAGATTGTCGATCGCGGGCCGCCGATAGCGGGCACCGCTCGCCACGATGACGGCGCGCGCCCTCACCGTACCGCCGTTGGTCAGCACCAGCGTATGCGGATCGCCGGCCCGGTGCGTCTCGCCACAATCGAGCCGCTCGACAGCGAGCGGCACCGCCACCTCTACCCCGAACTTCAGCGCCTGCGTCAGCGCGCGGCCGGCGAGCGCGCGGCCGGAGATGCCGGTCGGAAAGCCAAGATAGTTCTCGATCCGCGCGGATGCGCCCGCCTGTCCGCCCGTCGCGCGTTCGTCCAGCACAACGACCGACAGCCCTTCGGATGCTGCATAGACCGATGCCGCCAGCCCCGCCGGCCCGGCGCCGACGATCGCGACATCGTAGAGTTCCGCAGGATCGAGATCGGGCGTCATGCCGAGGCAGGCGGCGGCCTCGGCATCGCTCGGTCGCTTGAGGATCGCCCCGTTCGGACAGACCATCAACGGCAGTTCCTCGGGCAGGATACCACTACGCTCGATCAGCGCGCGCCCCTCGTCGTCCGCAGCGGCGTCGAGTACCAGATTCGGGTAACCGTTGCGCGTCATGAAGCCTTGCAGCCGCACGACATCGGCGCTGCCGGGCGTGCCGATCAGGATCGAGCCTGCGCCCCCTTCCTCGATCAGGCCGACGCGGCGCAGGATCAGCGCCCGCATCACGATTTCGCCAAGATCGGCCGATCCGACCATCAGCGCGCGCAGATGCGCGGCATCGAACGGCAACGCTATACAGCCATCCTTACCGGCATGGCCCGCAGCGATGGTGGGACGGCCGGACAACTGCGCCACCTCACCGCTGAACTGGCCGGGCATATGGACGGTGATGACCGCCTCATCGCGAAGCCCGGCGCGGCGAGTGACGTCGATGCTGCCGGCCAGAACCAGCCATGCCGGCGCGGCGAGATCGCCGATACCGTAGACCAGTTCACCGGCCGCGAAGTCGCGCGCAGGCGCACTGGCGAAGCGTCGCGCGACCTCGATCTGCATCGAGTCGAGCGTCGGGAACATCTGATCGGTGCGCGTGTCGAGCGTGCTCATGGCGCGATCATCGGGCATGTGCGGGGGAGATGGCAACCGCTACATTCTAACCGATGTGGTGTGTCGTGCGGGGGTACGGGCTACGCTTTGCTTCGTCAGCCGCTCTCATGGTCGCGCTGACAGCTGCAATCGACATGCCGGCCGCTCCCGCCGCAAGTTGGAGAGCATTACCTGGCCGGACCTGCGCTGCCGCTTGGAGCTTCGTCACGTTCAGGGTCTTTTGGCGCTGCGGGTTCGAGAAATCCGCGCGACAGGCCATGATACAGGCGCTCGCGCGAGATGACCGAACTCACGCCATCCGCGATCAGCGCGGTCGCGAACAGCGGCAGGATCATGCCACGGCTCGCGGTCGCCTCGCTGATGATGATGACGGCGGTGAGCGGCGCGCGCACCACGCCGACGAAATATGCCACCATGCCGAGCGTCACCACCGCGCCGCCAGGATCACTCGGAAACGCCGCCGCGATCAAATGACCGATGCCGGCCCCCACCGCCAGCGACGGCGCGAAGATGCCGCCGGGCGTACCGCTCAGTGTCGTCGCCAGCGTGGTGATGAGCTTGGCCGGCCCAAACCACAGGGTTCCTGTGCCGCCCTCTACCAACTGCTTGGTCGCGTCGTAGCCGGTACCCCACACCTCGCCGCGCGTGGCGATGCCGAGGACCGCCACCACCAGACCGCAGCCGGCGGAAAACAGAACCGGGCGTGAGCGCATACGCTTCAGCAGCGGGTGAGACGGCGACGTGAAGGCCAGCACGGCGCGACTGAACAGCCCACCGCTGGCACCGCCCACCACCCCCGCCACGGGGCAGATCAGCACAACCGATGCCAGCGACAGCGTCTGCCGCATCGACCCGAAATAGACGTAATCACCCGCGATACCGAGGCTGACGAGGCCGGAGATCATCACCGCCGCCATCACGAGCACGGCCACGCGCTGTTCGTAGGCGGAGGCCAGCTCCTCGATCGCAAAGGCAACACCGGCAAGCGGCGTGTTGAACGCCGCCGCCACGCCCGCCGCGCCGCCCGCGATCAGCACGCCGGCGGTGATCGGCACGCGCAGCACCTTGTGCACCGCGATCATGATCGCGGCGCTGACCTGGACGGTCGGGCCCTCTCGCCCAACGCTCGCGCCGGCGAACAGCATGACCACCGTCATCGCGATCTTGGCGAAGGCGGTGCGCAGCGACACGAGCGGCCCCTGCGATGAGCGTTCGGGCGTGCGGCTCGCGGCGATGACCTGCGGGATGCCCGAGCCGCGCGCCTGCGGGACCCAGCGCAGTGTCGCCCAGGTTATCACCGCGAAGATTGCCGGGCTCGCCAGCAGCGGCGCGTAAGGCCAGCGCGCCACGTCGGCCGCGAACACATGCTGCGCCCAATCGCCCGCCTTCGCGAACAGCAAGGCGACAATTCCGAGCAGAACCGCGCCGATCCCGGTGGCGATGCGTCGCCGGAACACGCCGAGCGGCAGCACCAGCCCGTCCTTGCGCAAACGCATCCAGTTGGTGATGTGCTGGCCCAGCCCCGCTACCGACGATCGCTTCATTCCGGCCGTGTGACAGATGGCGGCGCGGCGCGCTACCCGTTAAGCCGGCGCATGACCGACCTTTCCGCAATCGTTGCAGACATCGCCGCCGAGATGGCCGACGCGCCTGATCGCGGCACCGTGGCCGATTATATCGCCCCGCTCGGCGCGGTCGATCCGCGCCGGTTCGGCATGGCCGTGATCGCCGCCGACGGCACCTGCCACCTCGCCGGGGATGCCGAGCAGCCATTCTCGGTGCAGAGCGTCGCCAAGGTATTCGGGCTGACGCTGGCGCTTGGCGCGGCGGGTGATGCGGTATGGCAGCGGGTCGGTCGCGAACCCTCCGGGACAGCGTTCAACTCGATCGTGCAACTGGAGGCGGAGCTCGGCATCCCGCGCAATCCCTTTATCAACGCGGGCGCAATCGTCGTGTCGGACATCCTGCTCGGCCGCCGCGAGCCGGCCGAAGCGATCGCGGAGATCCTGCGGTTCGTGCGCGCACTGGCGGGTGAAGACGACATTTTCATCGATGCTACGGTCGCCGATGCGGAGGCAACGACAGGCTACCGCAACAAAGCGCTCGCCAATTATATGCGCGCGTTCGGCAATCTGCACCACGAGGTCGACCGCGTGCTCGGCGTGTACTTTCACCAATGCGCGCTGGCGATGAGTTGCCGGCAACTGGCGCTGGCCGGGCGCTATCTGATGAACGGCGGGCGTAATCCGTCGACCGGCCATTCCGTGGTGTCGCCGCGCCGCGCGCTGCGCATCAATGCGCTGATGCTGACCTGTGGCCATTACGATGGTTCGGGGGAGTTCGCCTTCCGTGTCGGCCTGCCCGCGAAATCCGGGGTCGGCGGCGGGATCCTGGCGATCGCGCCGGGCAAGGCGAGCATCGCGGTATGGTCGCCCGGGCTGAATGCGCGCGGCAACTCGCAACTCGGCACGCTTGCGCTGGAGCGGCTGGTGCAGCGTACCGGCTGGTCGGTGTTCGAGGCGGACTGATCGCCGATTGCGATCAACGACATCGATCGATGATGGTGGCACCGCCGCGTCCCTGTTGATACAGCCTGGGCATGTCTGTCCAACTGCCGCGCGTTGCGACCGCGCCCTTCTGCCCGTCCGAGGTGCGCGGTTCGGTCGCGATCGCCGACGCCGCACCGTTGTGGCGCAAGCTGCTGCGCGCGACGGGACCTGGGCTGCTCGTGGCGGTCGGCTATATGGACCCGGGCAATTGGGCGACCGATATCGCCGCGGGGTCGCGTTTCGGCTACGACCTGCTGTTCGTCGTCCTGATGTCGAGCATCGCCGCGATCCTGCTGCAATCGCTGGCGATGCGGCTAGGCGTCGTGGCGGGCGAGGATCTCGCACGGATGGCGCGCACCGAGTATCGTCCGGCGGCGACGTATGGCCTGTGGCTGCTCGCCGAGATCGCGATCATCGCTACCGATATCGCCGAAGTTCTGGGCAGCGCCCTCGCCTTTAACCTGCTGCTCGGCGTGCCGCTGTGGGCGGGCGTACTGCTGACCGGGCTCGACACGATCGTCGTGCTCGGATTGAAGGGCAATGGTTTCCGACAGATCGAGGCGATCGTGCTGGGGCTGGTGCTCACGATCGCCACCTGCTTCATCGCGCAGCTCGTCATCGCCGGGCCGAGCGTGGGCGGCATTCTGCATGGCATGGTGCCGAAGCTGTCGATCTTCGCGGACCATCAGGCGATCTACCTCGCGGTCGGCATCCTCGGCGCGACGGTGATGCCGCACAACCTCTACCTTCACTCCTCGATCGTGCAGACGCGCGTGACCAACAGCGACCCGGCCGGTGTGCGTGAATCGCTGCGGTTCGCCACGGTCGATATCGTCGTAGCGCTGCTGCTCGCCACGCTTGTCAACGGTGCGATCCTGACGCTGGCCGCCGCGACGTTCCACGCCAGCGGGCACGGCGATGTCGCGGAGATCGAGGATGCGTACCGTCTGCTCGCACCGATCACCGGCGCGACGGCGGCGGCGATCCTGTTCGGCATCGCGCTGTTCGCCTCCGGCCAGAGCGCGACCTTCACCGGCACGATCGCGGGTCAGGTGATCCTGGAGGGGTTCCTCGACCTCAAGATCCCGTGCTGGTTGCGTCGTGTCATCACGCGCGGCCTCGCTTTGCTGCCGGCGTTGGTCGGCGTACTGTGGCTGGGCGATCACGCCGTCGGCAAGTTGCTGGTGTTGACGCAGGTGGTGCTGTCGCTGCAACTGCCGTTCGCCATCTATCCACTGATCCGCTTCACCAGTAGCCGGCGCATCATGGGCGTTCACGCAAATGGCTTGGTGGTGCGGATCGCCTCCTGGTGCGTGTTCGCCGGCATTGTCACCGCCAATGTATGGCTGATCGCGCAAAGCCTGTGACCCTGGCTGTGGAACCTCGCGCAACGCGGAGCATTTCCCCTGCATAACTGACTGGAGCTACGTTTTTGCCAAACACCAAGCCGCCAAGGAATGCCGGCAAGGCAGCCATTGTCATCATCGCGATCGTGGCGGCGGTCTGGGCTGTCGTGTTCTTCGGATTTAACATAGCGCACCACAATTCCGCGCAGAGTGAAGAGCAGGGCCAGGTCCCACCCGACACCAACGCGCAGGACGCGAAGCCGCAAGGCCCGCACGATCTTGGTACGGAACCGCGCTCGCATAAGTAAGGCGCGTGGACGCCGTCAGCGCCGACCAGGCTGGATATAGGCCGGGTCGAACTGGCCCAATCGGATCAGGCGCTGCTCGTCTAGGATGCGCACGGAATCCGGGTTCTTCACAGCGACGCCGTCGTCCGCCAGCCGCTTCAGCATGCGATTGAGGTGAACCGGCGTCAGGCCCACGGCGTCGGCTAGATCGACCTGCGTGATAGGAAAAGGGAATCCACCGCTCCGTTCCCCGATCAATTGATAGCGCACGTGCAGTTCGGCAAACAGATGCGCGATACGCGCCAACGCGTTCTTGCGGCCGAGGTTGGCGTTCCAGTGCGCGAGAATGCTGGCATCGACGGCGCAGTCACGCCAAAAAGCGGTGGCGATGCTCGGATAGCGTGTGGCGAGCCCCCGCAATGCCTCGTGCGGGATGCGCAGGATGCGGGTCGGGGTCAGCGCGTGCAGCGCCCAGGTGACCTGCGGCGCCACCACCGAATGCAGATCAGCCATGTCGCCGGGAATATGGATCGCCACGATCCCGCGATCGCCATTGCGGGTCTGGGCGAACCGCGCCACCAGTCCATGAATGATGAGGCAAGCGTGATGCACCGGTTCGCCGACCCGCACAAAATCCCGCTCCACGTCGACCAAGGTCGCGATCCCCGGCGTCGCGAGCAGCGCGGCGCGTTCCTCATCGCCGAGCGGTGAACGGCCCGACAGCCGCCGAAGGTAGAGCGCGAGCGCCGTCTCGGTGCTTGATCGCGTCACGTGAATTCACCCCCTGCTAATCCGATACGTACACGTCTCCGTGTTAATGTCGTGCCCGTCGACAGGTTCCGGTGAGACATGGCGGACAGTGTCGAATTGAACCGGCACCGCGTCACCGCGTCTTGACCCTCGCGGTTGCCTGATCGAAGGCGATCCACCAACCGCTTTATACCTGAAGGAACGATCATGGCTGCAGACAAGATGGACATCGACCTGGCAACCGCTCTTGACAATATCGACGAGCGGATGGTCGAGTTCACCGCCGAGGTAGACGGCGATGAATATCAGTTCGGCGTGCAATATGCCGTGCTGGAGGCATTGAGCGGCGACGTTCCCGAAGACGACGCGATCGAGATGTTCACCCGTTTCAGCGACACGATCGGCGAAGCGGGGCTGGTAGCGCTGCGCCGCGACGACTCGGCCGATCTGATCGTCATAAGCGAAAACGACCTCGAATAACGAGTGACCGTATTAACCTGACTTGCTTTCGATCAGGGCGAATCTGCGGAACATCGCTCCGGACCGGGCGTAGTCGTGGGATGAAATCCGCGACCTCGCCGCTCTTTCCCTGGCAGCATCCTGCCCAGGGGGAACTCGAACTCCTGATGAAAGATCATGTCGGTGCGGCCGACTTCCCGTGCGTCGGCGCGAAGTCCGCGCTGGCGCACGGTACGCTGGAAGTCCTGGCGTGCAATGCGATCGACAGCGCGTGGGACGATCTGCGCATCCACGACGGGCTGATGACCTGGGCGGAACGGTATCGGGACGACCCCGGCCTGTTCCGCAGCTTTGCGGTGATCTTCGAAGGCCCGACGGACTTCACCGAGACGGAATTCGAGGGAGCGCTTTGGACGCGCATCCAGTCGCTGTCCGACAAGGATATCTGGCGTGGCCAGCGCTACGATACCCGGGTCAGCGCCGATCCCGGCGATCCGCATTTTTCGCTGAGCTTCGGCGGCGAAGCGTTCTTCGTCGTCGGGTTGCACCCGCAGGCCAGTCGTCCCGCCCGTCGCTTCTCGCGGCCGACGATGATCTTCAACCTGCATGACCAGTTCGAGGCGCTGCGCGCGATGGGCAAATATGAAGGGATGCGCGAAAAGATCATGGTTCGTGACGAGGCGCTGGCCGGATCGCGCAACCCGATGCTGGCCCGGCATGGTGACATGAGCGAGGCGCGGCAATATTCGGGCCGCGCGGTCGATACCGAATGGCGCTGCCCGTTCCAGTACAAGGGCGAGCAATGAGCGCCCCCGCCGTCGTCATCCCCGAACGCAGCGGCACCGCCTTCGCGCTACCGCGCGGGGCAACGTTGACCGTGATCGACCCGCGCGGTGAGCAGGTTGCCGATCTGCTCGCGTTTAACGCCGATGATCTCGACGAGGTGATCTCCTCGGGGCGAACGCTGGATTATGCGGAAACGATTCGGCTCACCACCGGCC
This sequence comes from Sphingomonas sp. BAUL-RG-20F-R05-02, assembly GCF_022662305.1. GTDB lineage: Bacteria > Pseudomonadota > Alphaproteobacteria > Sphingomonadales > Sphingomonadaceae > Sphingomonas. The sequence continues at coordinate 53,862 of NZ_JAKNQH010000001.1, read as the reverse complement.
ACAAACTCTATTCGAACCGTAGTCGGGTGATGCTCGAGATCATCGCCGATACTGTCGGGATCCACGATTTCCTGCTGACCCCGTGTTCGACCGATACGTTTCTGCACTTCTATCCAACGCTACCGGTGCATCGTGGCTGTTTCGGCAACCTCGCGGAGGCACTGGCGCCGTATGGCGTAACGCCGGATCGCATTCCGATCGCGTTCAACTGTTTCATGAACGTGCCGATCGACAGTGAAACCGGCAAGCTGAAGGTTCTGCCACCGGTCAGCAAGGCGGGCGATCACGTCGTGTTTCGTGCTGACATGGACCTGATTATCGGCCTGACGGCATGTTCGGCGCCGGACTCGAACGGTGGCACCTTCAAACCCATCGAGTATCGTATCGACTGATGTGCTCGCCCGCCACCCGGTGGTGGCGGGCGATGCGCCGGGGTCAAACCGCGTCCGATCCCATGTACCGGCTGAACTCTTCCTTATACCGCTGCGAGATCATCGACTGTTCATCGGCGGAGGCTTCCTGCTTCAACTGGAGGAACCATGTGCCTTCCTCGGAATAGATGTGGTGCGTCACCGCACCGCGGATGTGGCCAAGCTTGTCGAGGTAATCTTGGCTCATCGGATCAAGCCGTTCGAGCAGACCGAGTTCCATCTTCGCGGCGGACTGTTCCTGATAGGCGAGCTCCGCATGGCCGACCTGGTGTTCCTCGGCCATTGCGGGATAGATCGCCGCCTCCTCCGCGACCGCGTGGCCGGTCAGAATGACGCCCAGCGCCTTCTGCGCGGCGATCCGCTCGGCTGGGGCGGCGGCAGCCTCAACCGCATCGAACGCGCGTTCGATCTGGCGGTGATGATCGAGGATCAGTGACAACCAGTCGCCGGGCGTGGCGGCGGCTTCGGCCTTGGCGCGCGCTTCCACGCGAGCTTCCTCGCTCTCGGGCGGGGTGATGGCGGCGATGGCTTTATCGATAACGGACATGGTGGCTGCTCCAGCTTGCTCAAGCCCGCTTTGGGCCTCGACTTTACAATGCACACGGTCGAGGCGCGTTCCTCGACTTGATGTGCATCATGCAGTGAGCGCGTACCGGACGTGGAGCGCCATGCCGACGCCGGTTGTGACCTGAGTCGAGCGCACAAAAAACGGGGCGGAAGCATCATCTGCTTCCGCCCCGCTCCGCAATATCACACGTTCCCGCATCGGGAACGCGCCACGATCAATCCTTCTTCGCAGTCAAATGTGCGCTCAGGTGCTTGTTCATCTCGAACATGCTGACCGACTTCTTGCCGAAGATCTTCTGCAACTTGTCATCGCCGTTGATCTGGCGGCGATCCTTGGCGTCCTGAAGATCGTGCTTCTTGATGTATTCCCACACCTTTTTCACGACCTCGCTGCGCGGGAGATCATCCTTGCCGACGATCTCGGCCAGATCCTCCGACGGCGTGACCGGGGCGGTGATGCCGCCACGTGCGCCTGCGGCCGGCTTGCCGGTCGCCTTGACCTTCTTTTCCGCGGCTGCCGTTTCGTCCTTGCCGCGCTTTTCCGCTGATCGTGCCATGATTGCTCTCCCTCAAATTCCTGGTCGTCGAATTACAGTGTGCCGCACATATACGCTGCGCAACCCCGTTCGTTGCTCGGAACACTCAGAAAGGCGCGGTATCGGCCCGATCTTCACCACGTTCCCATCGTCTTCACCGCGCCGGCACACCCTGCGCCGCAGGCAGATCGACGATATCCGACGATGAAGACCAGATGTTGATCCCACCATCTTCTGCCGCCTTGTCGATCGCCGCAAGGTCTTCCGGCGAAAAATCAAGCCGCTTTACCGCGTCGAGCGAGTCGTCGAGTTGTTCGAGGGTACGCGCGCCGATCAACGCCGACGTCACACGGGCGTCGCGCAGCACCCACGCGATCGCCATCTGCGCCAGCGTCTGGCCGCGCGCTTTGGCGATACCGTCGAGCGTACGGATCGCGGCGAGGTTCTGATCGGACAGCAGCGTCTGCGCGAATGAGCCGCCACGACTGGCGCGCGCATCCTCCGGCACGCCGCCAAGGTATTTGGCGGTGAGCATCCCTTGCGCAAGCGGCGAGAACGCGATGCAGCCGGTGCCGAGATCCTCCAGCGTGTCGAGCAGGTCCCGCTCGATCCAGCGGTTGAGGATCGAATAGCTCGGCTGGTGGATGAACAGCGGTACCTTCTCCTCCGCCAGAATCGCGGCGGCCTGACGGGTCAACCCCGGTTCGTAGGACGAGATGCCGACGTACAGCGCCTTGCCCTGCCGATGGAGCTGGACCAGTGCGCCCATCGTCTCCTCAAGCGGCGTATTCGGGTCAACCCTGTGCGAGTAGAAGATGTCGACGTAATCGACCCCCATCCGCTTCAGGCTCTGCTCGCAACTGGCGATGAGATACTTTTTGGAAGAGCCGATATCGCCATATGGCCCCGGCCACATGTCCCACCCCGCCTTGGTCGAGAGGATCAGTTCGTCACGATGCGCGGCGAAATCGGCGGCGAGGACCAGGCCAAAATTCTCTTCCGCCGAGCCGTAGGGCGGACCGTAATTATTGGCGAGATCGAAGTGCGTGACGCCCCGGTCGAATGCGCGGCGCAGGATCGAACGGCCGGTCTCGAACACGTCGGTGCCGCCGAAGTTCTGCCACAGGCCAAGGCTGATCGCCGGCAGTTTCAGCCCGCTGCGGCCGGTGCGACGATACGGCATGCGATCGTCGTAGCGGGCGGCGTCGGCAACATAGGGCGCGGGGAACGGCATGGGCAATCTCCGGACAAGGCGTTCGTTACTGTCGCCTTTTCAGGCGGGGTCGCGGGTAGCAACGATTGCCACACCATTCCGCTCCCCGTCCCGCGCGGTTTAGAACAGCAGCGTCAGGCTGTAGAACAGCGCGCCCACCGCCGCCGAAGCCGGAATGGTGATGATCCACGCGATCACAACATTGCCGGCCACGCCCCAACGCACCGCCGACGCGCGCCGCGCCGTGCCTGCGCCGATCACCGCGCCGGTGATGGTGTGCGTGGTCGACACCGGTATGCCGAGCCACGAGGCGGAGAACAGGATGATCGACCCGCTGAGCGATGCGCTGAACCCCTGATGCTGTGACAGCTTGGTGATGCGCGAGCCCATCGTCTCGATGATCTTCCACCCGCCGGTCATCGTGCCCATCGCAATTGCGACGTAGCAGGCAATCGCGACCCAGTGCGGCACCGCGAACGTCCCGTGCAGATAGCCGGTCGAGTAGAGCAGCACCGTGATGATCCCCATCGTCTTCTGCGCGTCGTTCAGGCCGTGGCTGAGCGAGTAGGCGGCGGAAGAGCACAGGTGCAGATTGCGGAACGTCTTTTCCGCGCGGTGCGCACTCACACGGTGTAGCGCCCAACTGGTCGCCAGCATGATGAGCATCGCCAGGATCATGCCGAGCGTCGGCGACAATACGATCGCGATCAGCGTCTTGTTGAGGCCGACCCACTTGATCGTGCCGATGCCCGCATGCGCCACCCCCGCGCCGATCATCCCACCGACAAGCGCGTGGCTGGACGAGGAAGGAATGCCCTTCAGCCAGGTCACCACGTTCCATACCATCGCACCGGCCAGCGCGCCGAATACGACGCCCGGTGTGATCAGGTTCTTTTCAATCAACCCCTGACCGATCGTATCCGCCACCTTGTGCAGGCTGGGAAACGTGATCGTCAAGAAATAGGCGGCGAAGTTACAGAATGCCGCCATGCCGACCGCGTGGACGGGTTTGAGCAGTCGCGTCGCAACCACGGTCGCGATCGAATTGGCCGCGTCATGCAGGCCGTTGAGGAAATCGAAGGCCAGCGCGACGGCGATCAGGCCGATCAGCAGCGGCAGGGAAAGTTCGTACATGGTGGATCAGCTGTGATCGATGACGATGCCGTCGATCTCGTTCGCGACCGCCTTGAACGCGTCGACAATGCGTTCGAGGTGATCGTACACCTCACGCGCGACGATGAAGCCCTGTACGTCGTCCGCCTTCAGTTCGGCAAACGCGCGTTTCACGCCGATCCGGTAGATGTCGTCGGACTGGCTTTCCATCCGCACCAACCGCTCGGTCAGTTCGTGCAGCCGCACGCCGTTGGCGGCGACATCGCGCAGCAGCGGCATCGCTTCCGCCGTAAGCCGCGCGGCATCGACGATGATGGCACCGATGTCCTTCATTTCCTGCTCGAACCCGCGCAGTTCGTACAGGTCGATCGCCTGAACCGCAGCCTGCATCTCGTCGATCGCATCATCCAGCGAGCTGATCAGGCTGGTGATCGCGCCACGGTCGAACGGCGTCAGGAACGTCTCGCGCACCGTGCGCAGCACCTCGCGGTTGATCTCGTCCGCGTCGCTCTCGCGCTCGATAACCTCGCGGATATGGTCGCGGTTGCCGTCCTGCAACAGCCGCGCCAGCGCGTCGGCGGCCGCGACGACCGTGACGACATGCGCCTCGAACATATCGAAGAAATTGCCGCTTTTGGGCAGCAGCCGTTGAAACCAGGCGAACATGCTTCCCACCCTTGATGTGCTGGCGACCGCGCTCAGGATTCCCCCCCGGCGCGTCGCGGCTTTGAAATCGGTTGGCCCGAACGATCGGATCAGGTCGCGAAGATCGGGCTCGTCGACAGCTTGCGCCGCGTCGGCCAAACTGAACCAGCGGCGTTCGCGCTCGGGCTGTTCCTTCCACGCGCCAAGCTCGGTGTTTACCGCCAGGCAGAACACATCCACGTCGATCATCAGCGAAGCGCCGTTGCCACGCCGCTTGCGATACCGGTACGATCCGAGCGGGGTCGGGCAGACCAGACCTAACACCCCCGCCTCCTCCTCCGCCTCGACTGCGGCCGCGCGGTGCAGCGGCAGGCCGGTCATGATGTTCCCCTTTGGGATCACCCAGCGCTTGGTCTGTCGCGACGTCACCAGCAGAATGTTGATGGGCGCGTCGATACCTTGTCCCATCACACGGTACGGCAAGGCAGCGATCTGGCGAATGTTGCGTGCTCCAAACGCCACTGCGGCGGAACGACCCGTTACACGCTCGGAGTGGCGATCCGCAACCTGCCGATTGCAAGACTCCTTCTGAAACGCGTCAACAGCGCCGATCGCGCGTGTTGGTCTGCGGCAATATGCGCAGCCGGCGCTTTGCCCAATAACTCAGATCCATCGAAATCCTGACCTTGGCGCCGGCGCGGGTGTAGATCAGCTGATCACCCTTTTCGTCAGGCGTGGCGGTGCTGCAATTCTGCCACCCGGCGTGTTCCAGCCCCTCGGTGATCTTGTAGACGGCATATTGATCGGTGTCGTGCCAAAGCACCACCTCGTAAAAACCGCCGCCGCCATCGCCGCCGATCAGGTCGACCGCTGCCTCATAGGGGCCACCGCCTTCCAGCATTACACCATGCTTGCGGCAGCGCATGCTGATGTAATCGGGCTGTACGCAATCCGTAAAGCCGGCGCGCCGCGCATCGGCGAGACTGCCGGTGACGGGCAGCCCTTCGAACATCAATCGGGGCGGTGGCTTTGGCTGCGGGCCGCACCCGGCGAGCAGGAGCAACGCCAGCCACGCTGATACATGTTTCATCGAGAAACTCCTGCCCCGCTGCGGAACGCGTCGGGCAGGTCATACGCTGTTTTCGCCGCTACGCCATTCACGTCGCCTAAACCCCTCAGCGATGTCGTTGAGCCAGCGCGCTGACGATCTCCTGCTCGGTCGCGACATGCTCCTCGATGATGCAGCGCAGGCCAAGATCGCTGATGCCGTGATCGGACATGACATGCGCCTGGGCGACGTTGAGGCCATCGGAGGATCGTACCGACGTGCCCGCCGCAACAAAGGCGTGCGGGTGCTGGGCGTGCCATGCATAGGTGCCGGTGGTCGCGACCACGCAGTCGTTCGGATCGACGATCGAGGCGACGGCATTGGTCGCGGTCTTGTTGATGACGTTCATGATCGACCCTGCCTGCCCCTCGAAATCGAATTCGAGGTAGCAGACACCGATCGTCGCCCCCTCGTACCGCACCGGCGCGACGAAGATCAGAACCTTGCGATCGGCGGACCATGGATTTTGCCAGACTTCGTCGGTCATCCACCCGACATTGGCCGGTGCCGCCATCGCCTTTTCGAATTGCGAATAGCCCTTGAAATTGACCCGGCGAACGGCCGCATTCTCATGCGCGCAGACCGCCACCCGTCCCTCCGCATCGACCATGAAGGCATTGATAAAATAGGGCGAACACCCCAGCAACGTGCGCAGGCGTTCCAGCGCGCGTGCCTCGGTACGCGGCGCGGCGTGGTCGAGCAGCAAAGCCTCGGCAACCGAATGGTCGGTCGCGAGCATGCGGATATCGATCGACCGATCGTAGATCGTGCGCGCCAGCGTATCGGCGACCGACTGCGCCAGATCGGCGAGACGTCCGCCTTCGATTTCGCGCGCCAGTTCGTCGGCGATCGCGCTGCCGTGGTGCAGGTAGCCAAGCACCTCGTCCCGGAAGCTCGCGGCGGCGGTGCGCGCCAGCCCGGCAAGTGTCTTGACCTCCTGCGCCACCACCGAAAATCCACGACCGGCGTCGCCCGCGCGCGCCGCCTCGATCGTCGCGTTCAGCGCAAGCAAATTGGTTCGCCCCGCAATATCTTCGGCTTGTTGCGCGTGGGCGGTAACCTCGTCGCTGAGGGAGCTGAGCAGGGATCGGATACGGCGTGGCATCTACGGCTTTCGTCGCTAAGCCATCTGTATTGCACGAACGTGATTAAAATTTGGTAGGCTGATGCGGACCGGAGTTGCGGAACCGGACAAGCAAACACCTACGGCACGAACGGCGCATCTCATTCGCATGCACGCTGCTCGTTCCGGCTGAATCGGGCAGCAGCGACCGGCCCTTTTAGGAGCCGGCATCGTTCAACTCCGGGAAGGCGGGTGCTGATTTACATAAAGGAATGTCCGCGCGTAATGTGTATAGTCGATCGGTCGACCACACCCCAGCCGAGGTAAAGGCAATGGCCTCCTGCCCTGTTCCCGATAAGAACGACTACCTTTATCGGCGCGCCGAGCAGGAACTGGAACAGGCACAACGGGCCGCGCACCCGGCAGCGGTAAAGGCACATTACGTGCTGGCGGGATATTATCTGGATCAGGTCTACGGCGGCGGTGAACAGCCGGCCGATGGTAAGGGTTTCGACTAAACGAGTCGCCGATCAGAGTCGTTCGCCATCCAAGTCGATCGGCGATCAGCTCGCACGTTCGAGTGGTGAGCAGTAACGGCCCGGTTTTATGTCCCGGCCGGCGATGATCGCGCCAATCTCCTAATAGCATCGAACCATACATATCGGCACTGCTCCCGGCGCAGAACGGTGCCCGCGCGCCGGTCGATCTGTATCCTGCCCCATGCCAGCACGGATCCTGCCGAAAGCGTCATCGACAGATCCGCGCCATGAATGTATCGTGATCGGCCACAGCGAGCACGATCTCGACGTCAGGTTGCTCGTGCTGCGTTGATCGCCGCCAGCCTGGCCCTGACTTCCGGCCGTTCCAGCAGCGTTTCGGTCGTGTCCGGCATCCTGCGTCGCCAGTTGGGGTGTTCGTCGATCGTGCCAGGTAGATTGGGCTGCTCGACCGCACCGATGATATCTTCCAGCGGCATGACCGCCAGGCTCGACGGCGCGCGCGCCACGAAGGCGAGTGCCGCGTCCACCGCGCGATCGCCATCATGCGGCGCGGGCTGCGGCTCGGCTGCCACGCCAGCCTCGACGAACGCGCTCCACAGCTTGGTGCGATCCTTGCCCCGCGCGGCTTGATCCTCGGCCTGATCGGCGGCACGAGACGTCCGCCCGAGGTTCCAGTTCCACTCGATATCACGCCCACGCCACCAGCCGGCGACGGTCGCGAGATCGTGCGTGCCGGTCATCGCCGCAGCGTCCCGGTCGTAGCGCTCCGGTGGCAGGAAATCGCCATTCTCATCACGCTCGAACCACAGAACGCGCATGCCGAGCATTGCCTTCTCGTCCATTGCCGGTCGGAAGCCATCAGGAACGGTGCCGAGATCCTCACCAATAACCACCGCGCGGGCGCGATGCGATTCCAGGGCAAGCAGGCGAAGCATGTCGTCCATCGGGATGGTCAGATACGCCCCCTGCTTGGCAGAAGCGCCGTCCGGCACTACCCACAGCCGCCGCAGCCCCAACGCATGGTCGATACGAATGCCGCCGGCATGGCCGAGCGTCGCGCGCAGGGTCGCGATGAACGGCGCGAAGCCGGTGCGCTGCAGGGCGTGCGGCGAGAAGCCGGTGATGCCCCAATTCTGCCCGTCGGGCCCGAGCAGATCAGGCGGCGCACCGATCGAAAGGCCGGTGAGCAGATCGTCCGGCCGGCTCCAGGCGTGGCTCCCGCCCGGGTCCATGCCGACCGCCAGATCGGCGATCAGCCCCAGCGCCATACCCGCGTCGGTCGCCGCCTGCTGCGCAGCGTCAAGACTACGCTTGGCGAGCCATTGCAGGAACAGATAGAAGCCGACATCGTCCTGCTGTTCCGCCGCGAACAGCGCGACCGCAGCGCCGGCGGGATCATGGTACGCGGCCGGCCACTCCTGCCAGCCACGCGCGCCCGACTGCGAGAAGAAGTAGGCGTGCAGCGCATCGAAACGGGCGTGCCGCTCAAGTTCACCGCCGCCTTCAGCCGCGAACGCCGCGACCGAAGCGCGCACCGCATCGGAGCGCGCGTCATACGCCTGCCGCAGCGACCGCAGCCGCGCCGGAATCGCCTGCTCCCAGTCGATCAGGTCGGTGACGGGCGCGTCCGACGCGGCGCCGACCAGCGCGGGATCGGCGTAGAGGACGTTGAGGAACAGTCGGCTCGATGGCGCATAGGGGCTGTAGCGGCTGCTGTCGGCGGGAAACAGCGCATGCACCGGGCTGATCGCGAGCGCATCCGCACCGCGCGCGGCAAAGGCTCGTGCGGTATCGGCGAGCGTCCCGAAATCGCCGAACGCGGTGGCGCGGTCGTCACGCAGCGCCGCGATCTGCACCGCTGGCCCCCACAGACGGCGACCGCCAGCGGCATCATCGACGGTGAAGCAATGCGGAGGGGTGACTGCGACGCTGATTTCAAGATCGCCGATCATCAACCGGTGGTAGCCGAGCGTGGTAATCGCCGGCAGCCGCAGCCCCTCGTTCGTTGCCTCCAGCATGATCGCCTGACGGGTGCCGTCCTCCAGGACCAGTTCCGCCGCTCCGGCCGTACCGCAAGCAGGCGACAGCACGATCGGTTCTCCGGCCACGCCCGACACGAAGGCGCAAGGAGCCTCGCTATCGTCGGCCAGCTGCGCCGCACTGCAGGCGATCGCAGCATCACCATCCGCAGGAAAGCCCAGCGCGGCAAGAATCGCGACCAGCGAGTCGTCGGAGACGCGGTGCGCCTCGCCAAGCGCGTCCTCCCATACGATCTGAAGCCCTGCCGCTTCGGCCAATCGGTGCAGTGCGCTGTCGTTGCCTTTCGTTCCCAGGACGCCCGTCATGCGGCGGCATCCTCGAAGCGGAGGATCAGTCCCGCCAACGGCGGCACCGTGATGTCCGCGCTCGCGGGCTGCCCGTCGAGATCGCCTGCGACGGAATGGATTGCACCACCGTTGCCGATGTTCGCACCGCCATAGATACCGGCATCGCTGTTGAGCACCTCCCGCCACACACCCGCGCGCGGCAGGCCGACACGGTAGCCATAATGTGGGTTGGCGCTCATGTTCAGCACGACCACCACGGGCGCGTCGCCCGGCGCACCGTAGCGGGCATAGACGAACACGTTGCGTTCGGTATCGCCCCCGACGATCCACTGGAAACCCGCAGGATCGGTGTCGCGCGCATGCAGCGCCGGCTCGGCCGTATAGAGGTGATTGAGATCCCGCACGAGCCGCTGCATCGCGGCATGTTGCGGCTGATCGAGCAGATCCCACGCCACCTGCGCATCGTGGTTCCATTCCCGCTCCTGCGCGATCTCGCAACCCATGAAGAGCAGCTTCTTGCCGGGATGCGTCCACATCAGGCTGAAATACGCGCGTAGATTGGCGAAGCGTTGCCACGGATCGCCCGGCATCTTGCCGATCAGCGACCCCTTGCCGTGCACCACTTCGTCGTGGCTGATCGGCAGCACGAACCGCTCGGAGAAGGCATAAACGAGACCGAACGTCACCTCATTATGGTGCCAGCCACGATACAGCGGGTCACGCTCCACATAGCGGAGCGTGTCGTTCATCCAGCCCATGTTCCACTTGTACGAAAAGCCGAGGCCACCCTCCGACACCGGCGCGGACACGCCCGGCCAAGCGGTCGATTCCTCCGCGATCGTGATCGCGCCGGGCACACGTTCGGCAACGACTTCGTTCATACGCTTCAGGAACGCGACCGATTCGAGGTTCTCACGGCCGCCGTAGATGTTGGGCACCCACTCGCCGGCGTTGCGGCTGTAGTCACGGTACAGCATCGAGGCGACCGCATCGACGCGCAGACCGTCGACATGGAACGCCTCGAGCCACCAGAACGCCGAGGCGAGCAGGAAGCCCGACACCTCACGTCGCCCGAGATTGTAGATTAAGGTGTTCCAATCCTGATGGAACCCCTCGCGCGGATCGGCATGTTCGTACAGCGGCGTGCCGTCGAACCGCGCAAGGCCATGCGCGTCGGTCGGGAAGTGTGCCGGCACCCAATCGAGGATCACGCCGATGCCGTAGCGATGGCAGGCATCGACGAACGCCGCGAACTGATCGGGCGTGCCGAACCGCGCGGAGGGCGCGAACTGCGACAGCGGCTGATAGCCCCATGACCCGCCGAACGGATGCTCCATGATCGGCATCAGTTCGACATGGGTAAAGCCCATGTCCGCGACATACGGGATCAGCCGTTCGGCCAGCCCCTGCCAGTCGAGCGTCCCCTCGGCATCGCCATCCGGCCGCAGCCATGAACCGGCATGGATTTCGTACACCGACAACGGCGCGTCGGGCGCATGACGCTTGGCGCGCTCGGCCAGCCAGTCGGCGTCCGACCAGGCGAAATCCGGCGCGGGCGCGACGATCGATCCGGTCCTGGGCGGCACTTCGGTCTGGCGGGCGAGCGGATCGGCCTTCTGCACCACGCTGCCGTCAGCGCCGGCGATCTCGAACTTGTAATGCGCACCCACGCCGATGCGCGGCACGAACAACTCCCAAACGCCTGCGCCCTGGCGCGAGCGCATCGGGTGCCGCCGGCCATCCCAACTGTTGAAATCGCCCACCACCGACACGCGGCGCGCGTTGGGTGCCCAGACCGAGAAGGCAACGCCTTCCACTCCGTCCATCGTGCGCGGATGCGCGCCCATCGCGCGCGCGAGTTCCCAATGCCGACCCTCGTTGAACAGATAGAGATCGAGGTCGCTGAGGACGAGGCCGAAGCTGTAAGCGTCCTCGGTCTCCTGCACCGCACCGTCCGGCCATGCGATCCGCAGCGCATACGGCACAGGTTCGGCGAGCGCACCCGAGAACAGACCGGGCGCACTCTCCTCCAGCGTGCCGAGCGGGCGTGCATTGTCGCGCGCGATCAGGGTTACCGACCGCGCACCGGGCTGGAAGGTCAGCACCGCGCCGTCATGCGCGCCCAGCACCGCGAAGGGATCGTTCAACCGCGCTTCGAGGATCGCGGCGGCGGTATCGTCATGAACGCTCATGCCGCGTTCTCCTGCAACAGTCGTTCGGCGGCGCGGGCGAGGCCAGCGATAGGCACGCCGATCCAGTCGGGACGGTTCGCCGCCTCATAGGCGATTTCGTAGGCTGCTTTTTCCAGAACGAACAGGTCGAGCAGCGGCTCGTGCATTGCCGTCACCTCGCTATAGCCGCCCAGGAACGCGTCGACCGCGCTGCGCCGGAACTCGTCGTAACGCATGTCGGCCCGCGTCTCATCGGCATCAGCCAACGCCGGGCGGGCACGCTCGGCAACTGCGGCGGCATAGTCGAACGATCGTAGCATACCCGCCACGTCCCGCTCGGGCAGGTCCTTCGCTCGCCGATCGTCAAGTGATTTCACCGGCTCGCCCTCGAAATCGATCAGCATCACATCACTCCCGGTCACCAGCATCTGGCCGAGATGCAGGTCGCCGTGAATACGCGTGCGGGTGCGACCTTCCGCCGCGCGCGCCACGCTGCGGATGCGCGCCATCAGATCGCCGCGATGGTCACGCAAATATGCCGCCGCCGTCGCATCCGCCTCGCTCAGCGTCGCACCGCTCAGGATACCGAGCGCCTTGTCGACCTGCCCCTCGATCCGCTCCGACAAACGGTCGGCATCACCCAGCGACAGCGCTTCCGGCGCAAACGCCGCGTCATCGCTCGGGCGGGCCAGCACCGCGTGCATTTCGGCCAGCCGCCGCCCGACATTCTGCGCGAAGTTTTCGTAGTTGGAGGAGCTCCAGTGCGCATCGGTAGCGAGCCGATCGAGCAGGCCAAGCGTCCACCCCCAACCATCACCCTGATTGTAGACGAAGCGCTGGACCAGCATGACGAGACTCGACGTTTCGCGCTCGTCGAGCCACACCTCGCCGAGGATCGCCGGCACGTTCTCGAACCCGCCGGAAACGAGATAGCGCACCATCTCGGCGTCGGGGTGGATGCCCGCCTGCACCTTGCGCAACAGCTTCAGCACCGCGCGCTCGCCAAGGATCATGGTGCTGTTCGATTGTTCCGCGCCGATCCATTCCGGCGCTGCATCGGTGCCGATGTCGAGGTCTTCGGTGCCGACGAAGCGCAGTGCGCCGCCGTCGACCGCAACCTCGTCACCGCGCCCGATCGCGCCGATCACCGCCGCCGCGAAGCTCGACACGGTGAAGCCGTCGGTCAGCAGCCCGACGCGGCGTTCGCGCCGCACCCGCCCGATCGCGAGATTGGAGGCGAACGGTCCCTGCAACTCGCCCTCCCACGCGATGCCAAGCGGCAACGTGTAGGTCTGCGTGCCCGCGTCGGTGGTCACCTCGATCAGCGTCAGCACGAGGTCTTCGACTTCGGGCAGCGCAACCGTGCGCGCAACGCGGACGCCCCGGATCGTCTCGTCCTTCTCCCCGAACCAGCGGCGCTGCGCGACGTATGACGGAAGGATTTCGCTTTCCAGCACCTGCGCATTGCGCCCGCGCGTCACCCCGGCAAGCTCGGGACGCAGCACGAAGGTGTAGCGCTCGACATCGCCGCCCGGTGCCGCGCTCGACCATTCCGGCGCCGCGACGTTGCTCGACAGGCAGAACCACAAGAAGCCGTAGGGCGGCAGCGTCAGCAGATACGGCAACTGCCCCACCGCCGGGAACGACGCACCACCCGACAGCTCGACCGGCGTGCTGCCTGCATAATCATGCAGGTCGAGTTCCACCGCCTGCGCGGTGCGGCTGAGGTTGGCGACGCACAGCACCGCATTGCCGTCATGCTCGCGCAGGTACGCGAGGATCTTGCGGTTGGCGGGGCGCAGGAAGCGCTGCGTGCCGCGCCCGAACGCCTGATGCTCGCGTCGCACCGCCAGCATCCGCTTGACCCAGTTGAGCAGCGAATGTTGATCGCGCTCCTGCGCCTCGACGTTGATCGCCTGAAAGCCGTAGAGCGGGTCCATGATCGGCGGGAGCGTCAGGCTGGCCGGATCGGCGCGGCTGAAACCGCCGTTGCGATCCGACGACCATTGCATCGGCGTACGCACCCCGTCGCGATCGCCGAGATAGACGTTGTCGCCCATGCCGATCTCGTCGCCATAATACAGCACCGGCGTGCCGGGCATGGTCAGCAGCAGTGCGTTCATCAGCTCGATGCGCCGACGGTCGCGCTCCATCAGCGGCGCAAGACGACGCCGAATGCCGAGGTTGATGCGTGCGCGCTTATCGGCGGCGTAGGTGTTCCACAGGTAATCGCGCTCGGCGTCGGTCACCATTTCGAGCGTCAGCTCGTCGTGGTTGCGTAAGAAAATTGCCCACTGGCAGTTAACCGGGATTTCCGGCGTCTGTCGCATGATGTCGGTGATCGGGAAACGGTCCTCCTGCGCGACCGCCATGTACATGCGCGGCATCAGCGGGAAATGGAACGACATGTGGCACTCGTCGCCCCAGCCGTTCTCATCGACCTCGCCGAAATATTGCTGGGTATCCTCGGGCCACATGTTCGCTTCGGCGAGCAGCATCCGGTCCGGATAATGCGCGTCGAGGTCGGCGCGGATCTTCTTCAGCACCGCATGCGTCTCGGGGAGGTTCTCGTTCGAGGTGCCGTCCCGCTCGACCAGATACGGGATCGCGTCGAGCCGCAGCCCGTCCACGCCAGCGTCCAGCCAGAAGTGCATCACCGACAGCACTTCCTCAAGCACCTTCGGATTGTCGAAGTTGAGATCGGGCTGGTGCGAATAGAAGCGATGCCAAAAGTACGCCTGCGCCTCATCGTCCCACGTCCAATTCGACTTTTCGGTGTCGCAGAAGATGATGCGCGTTCCGGAATAGAGCTTGTCCGTGTCCGACCACACGTAAAAGTCGCGTTCCGGGCTGCCGGCGGGCGCCTTGCGCGCGGCCTGAAACCACGGATGCTGATCCGACGTGTGGTTGATGACGAGTTCGGTGATGACGCGCATACCGCGATCGTGCGCGGCAGTAACGAAGGCGCGCACGTCCTCCATCGTCCCGTAATCCGGGCTGACATCGCGATATTCGCCGATGTCATAGCCGTCGTCGCGGCGCGGGCTCGGATAGAACGGCAGCAGCCAGATCGCGGTGACGCCGAGTTCGGCGATGTAATCGAGCTTGGCCATCAATCCGGCGAAGTCGCCGATGCCGTCATTGTTCGAATCAAAGAACGATTTGACGTGCACCTGATAGATGACGGCGTCTTTGTACCAGAGCGGGTCCTGGTCGAGCGCTGTCATGCTTTGTCTCCCGGTGCGATGCGCCATAAGCGATAGGGTTGGTCCGGCGTGAGCCGGATGTGCTGGGTCTTGCCGTGCCAGTCGAAGCGATAGCCCTCGGCGAGATCCTCGACCGCGATGCCGGCGGTATCGGACAGGCCGAACTCCCACAGCGGCACCTCGAAATCGGCCTCCTGCGGGTTGTGCGGGTCAAGACTGACCATGACGAGGATCATGTCCGCGCCGTCGAGCGATGGCTTGGCATAATAGAGGATGTTGTCGTTATACGCCGCGTAGAAGCGTGTGTTCAGATGCGTCTGCAGCGCCGGATGTGCGCGACGCAGCCGATTGAGCATGGTGATGTCGGCGATGATGTTGCCGGGTGTGTTCCAGTCGCGCGGGCGCAGTTCGAACTTTTCGGAATCGAGATATTCCTCCTTGCCCGGGATCGGCGCGGCCTCGCACAATTCGAACCCCGAATAGACGCCGAACAGCCCCGATAACGTCGCCGCGAGCACCGCACGGATGCGGAAACCCGGCCGCCCGGAGGTTTGCAGGAATATCGGGTTGATGTCGGGCGTGTTGACGAAGAAGTGCGGGCGATAGAACTCCTTCGGCGCGGTGGTGGTGAGTTCGGTGATATACTCGATCAGCTCCGCCTTGCGATCGCGCCAGGTGAAATAGGTGTAGCTCTGCGAGAAACCGACCTTGGCGAGCCGGTACATCATCGCCGGCTTGGTGAATGCCTCCGCCAGGAAGATCACCTCGGGGTGACGACCGCGTACATCGCCGATCATCCACTCCCAGAACGGCAGCGTCTTGGTGTGCGGATTATCGACCCGGAAGGTTTTTACACCGCGTTCCACCCATAGCAGGATGATGTCGCGCAGTTCAGTCCACAGCCCCGGCACCGCATCCGGACCATAGAAGTCGACGTTGACGATATCCTGGTACTTCTTCGGCGGGTTCTCGGCATATTTCATCGATCCGTCGGGTCGCCACGCGAACCAGCCGGGATGCTCCTTGAGCCACGGATGATCCGGCGAGCACTGGATCGCGAAGTCGAGCGCGATCTCCAGCCCATGCTCGTGCGCGGCGTCGATCAGCGCGAGGAAATCGTCGAGACTGCCCAGTTCCGGGTGGATCGCGTCATGTCCGCCCGCAGCCGCGCCGATCGCATAGGGGCTACCGGGATCACCCGGCGCCGGAGTCAGCGTGTTGTTCGGCCCCTTGCGGTTGGTCGTGCCGATCGGGTGGATCGGCGGGAAATACAACGTGTCGAACCCCATGTCGCGCACCGCCGGCAGTCGCTCGATCACGTCGGCAAACGTGCCGTGACGACCAGCCGCCTGCGAGCGCGGGAACAGTTCGTACCAGCTAGAATAGCGCGCCGCCAATCGTTCGGCATCGAGCGGCTGGACGGCGGATCGCAGCCGGTGCGGGCGATCGTCTGCCTGCTGCATGACGGCGGCGAGATCGTCCGACAGGAGAAGCAGCGCATCGTCGTCCCGCGCCAGCGCGTCCGCGAGACGGGTCAGCTCCACCTGCAACGCGCCGGTGGTGCGGTCGCGTGCTTGTTCGACCAGCAGACGCCCCTCGGCATGATCGACCGTTTGTGCGACGCCCGCGTCCAGCTTCTTGCGGAAATCCCGCGTGAACCCGCCGAACCGGTCCAGCCAAGCCTCAACCGCGAACTCATGCCGGCCAAGCCGCAACGGCACGAACTGGGCATGCCAGCGATAGTTCGGTCGCTCCTCCAGCGGGACGATGGTCCAGTCCGCCTCGTCGGCGCACCGCCACAGCAACTCGGCGGCGAGTTGCTCATGCCCGTCGGCGAAGATCGTCGCTTCGACCATCACCGCCTCGCCGGTTACGCGCTTGACCGGGAAGCCACCGTCGACATGCGGGATCACGTCCTCGACCACCAGGCGTGGCGCCTGTGCCGCTGCGGCAAGGTCGGGCATGACATCCAACGCGATCGCCGCGCCGCGCTTAGCCGTAAGCATCCGCACCTCGCCGGCATCGAGCGGTTCGAACGCGTCGGCCCCGAAGGATTCGAAGGCAGCCCCGATCGTCTGGAGCACGATCGCCGGGTCGGGCGCGGGCCGCCCTTCTGAACTCGTGTTGACGAACGTGAGCAGCGCCGCCTCCGCCCGGCGGACGTCGCGACAGTCGGCGCGCAGCCATGCGGTCACCGCACCTCCGGAGCCGCCGACCCGCCGCATCTCGCCACCAAACGCCGCGACCGCTTGCACTGCCGCGACTGCTCGGCCGGCGATTGCCGGATCGCGCTCGAACACGTCGAGCGGGACGATGATGCCATCGGCGCTCACCGCCGCCGCCAACAGGCTACGCGCGGCATTCGCTTGCGAAAGCTGCGCACCACGCGGCTCGGCCAACAGCGGCGCGACCGAGCGGAGGTCTTCCCGTTCCTCGACAAGCCAGGCCGCGCGCATGTCCCACCAGCCGAACGATGACATGATCCCGTCGAGAGGCAGCCCGCGCAACGCACGCGCTGCCTCTCGCGACAGGCCCGGTCCGGCGATCACCACCACCGCTTCGTCCTGCGCGCGCAACCGCGCGATGAGGGCGGCAAGGAACTCGGGGGCAATCCGCTCGGCATGAAGCAAGCGGAAGCCGCGCACGCCAGCGGCGACGAACCCCAGCAACTGCTCGGCAATCGGTGCCAGCAGGACACGTGTCGCGTCGTCCGACCGGAGCCGTGCCAGTGCCTCGCCAGACATGGCCGTTGGCGTGCGTGGATCGACCGGTCGTTCGGGATCGGCCGCACGTCGCATGGCGAACAACGCAGGTTCCTGCGCGACGAGCGGATGCGCAACCGGGAAATCGCTGATGTTGATGTCGAGCAGCAATGCCAGCCCTGCCGCCGCGCAGACGGATTGCGCGGCGCCGATCAAGCTGTCGGTGGACCCGCCCGAGCCTGCGGGCACTTGCCACAATACTGCCTGATAGCCGGCCTTCGCCGCTGCGGTCAGGACGCGATCATTTATTCGGTCTTGGTCCGCCGACACGTCGCCGACGGAAAGGATGCAGGACAGGGATGACGGCAAGCAGGATCTCCGGTCTGGCTGGCGATGTGATAACCCCTCGCCTATCGAACACGTTCCGCCCGATTTTCTAAGTCGCTGTGGTCGAGGTGGAAATCGCCAGCGGTTTTCCCGCCGATCCGGCCGAAAGCCGTTGCATCGCCGAGAGTGGTTCGGTGGTCATGACGCGCGATACTTCTGAAGAAGCGACAGGCGGTGCCAACGCGCACGGCGATGCATCGCTACGCTTGGCACCAGCAGCCTCTTGACGCACATTCGGCCAAACGCCTGCCTCTCGCGGGCCAATCAATGGAGCGGCACGATGGCACCGAAAGCTTTGGCAATGATCGCGGCGGCCCTTGCCGCGACGGCAGCGTCCGCCGACGAGGTTCGTATCGCGCCACCGTACCGCGACGCGACGGAGATGACAGCGCTTCCGGGTCGGGTCAGCGGAACATTGCACAGCTTCATCATGCGCTCGACCGAGAGCGGCATCTACCCTGGCATCCGCCAGATCGATACCGACTCCACGCGCCGCCGCGACGCGTATGGCAACCGGCTCGCCGCCCCGGCGGAGCAGCAATCCGCACCCGCGCCGTACCGCCGGGAGGTGTTCGTTTACATTCCCAACGGCTACCGAGCGGGAACGGCAGTGCCGTTGCTGGTGGTGCAGGACGGGCGGGACTATGCGGCCCGTGTCGCCGCCGCGCTCGACAGTCTTATCGCGCAGCACCGCGTGCCGCCGATGGTGGCGGTGATGATCCAGTCGGGCGGCGGCGACGCGCAAGGGTCGCAGCGCGGTCTCGAGTACGACACCGTGTCCGACCGCTATGCGCGGTTTGTCGAGCAAGAAGTCCTGCCGCGCGTACAGGCGCTGTACGGTGTGCGGTTCACCAGCGATCCCAACGGGCGCGCTACGATGGGCGGCAGTTCGGGCGCGGCGGCCGCCTTCACCATGGCCTGGTTCCACCCGGAATGGTACGGCAAGGTGCTGTCTTACTCGGGCACCTTCGTGAATCAGGCATCCCCTGCCGACCCGGCCACGCCGCACGGGGCTTGGGACTATGCCGCCCGGCTGATCCCGGCGGCGCCCCGTAGGCCCATCCGCATCTGGATGGAAGTCGGCGAGCATGATCTTCACTGGCAGGACCCGGAGGTGAGCTACCACAACTGGCCGCTTGCGAACGACCGCATGGCAGCCGCGCTCGATGCAAAAGGGTACGACTACCGCTACGTCAAAGCGGCAGACGCGGTTCACGTCGACGGGGATGTCGTCGCCCAGACGCTGCCGGGCGCACTGGAGTGGCTGTGGCGGGATTACCCGCGCGCGGGCGGCGGCGCCAAATAGCGGTTACGCCGTCACCGCCACCTCGATCGCGGCGGGCGCGACGCTTGCGGTGACCGGGGTGCACGCCAGCACCTCCCCGTCGATCGAGATGCGCTGTGGTGGGTCGGTAACGATGCGGAACGTCTCGCCGCGAAAATCCCTGCTCCCGGCATTGCGGTCTCGCAGCTTGAAGAACTTCGCCGTCCAGTCCTTGGCGAGCGCCAGCTTGCTGGTGCCGACCACCGCCTGGATCAGCAGGTCGCGCGACGCCACGCCACCTTCCTCCGACAGCTCGACGCCGCCGTGGTGCGTCCCGTTGAGGATGCGGACCTCGGTCGCCCAGAGGCGGTGGACCTGCGTGCCGTCATCCAGTTCGAGGCGGAAAGCGCAGAACCGCACCGCGCATTTCAACGCCCACGCGAGATAGCCGACGCGCCCGGCATACCGCTTGAGCTTGTGCGGCACGGTTTCGCCGATCATCGTCGACAGGCCGATCGACGCGCCGTTCACGAAGTGGTCGTCATCGATCATGCCGAGATCCACGCGCCTGCGTCGCCCGTGCGCGATGGCCGCGATCGCGGCGTCGAGATCGAGCGGGAGGCCAAGCGACCGAGCGAAGCTGTTGGCGGTGCCGAGCGGAAGCACGCCGAACACGCAGACCTTGCCGACCAGTTCGTCGACTACGCCCGCCAACGTGCCGTCGCCACCGCCGACGATCACCATCGGCGCCCCTTCCGCGATCGCCTTGCGGGCGACGGTGGCAAGATCCTTGGGATCATCGACCGCGTGGGTCGCCAGCAGCGTGATGCCGGCCGCCGCCAGCTTGGTGCGCGCCTCTTCATAGAGATCCTGCCCTTTACGCGAATGCGTGTTGACGATCAGCACGGCGTCGCGCGGCAGCGGCTTCATTTCCATTCCGCAACAACTCCCCAGCATCGCGACGGCTCCGCTGCTTCGTACATCATCGACAGGAAGATGACGCGCAGCATCTTGAAAGCCCCCGACCGCTCGGCCATCTGCGGCGTTCAACCTGAAAGATCATGGGGAACCAGCATGACGACGACGATCGAAACCACGCCCGAAACCCGTTCTTTCGAGGCCGATGTCGCCAAGCTACTGCACCTGATGGTGCACTCGGTCTATTCGGACAAGGACGTGTTCCTGCGCGAGTTGATCTCGAACGCAGCCGATGCTTGCGAGAAGCTGCGCTACGAGGGGTTGAGCGATGCCAGCCTGCTCGGCGACGACGGCCAGCCGCTCATCACGGTCACGCTCGACGCCGAGGCGCGGCGCCTGACCATCGAGGACAACGGCATCGGCATGACCGAGGCCGAGCTTGGCGAGGCGCTGGGCACGATCGCGCGCTCAGGCACCAAGGCGTTCATGGACAAGATCGCCGGCGCCAAGGATGCCGGGGACAGCCACCTGATCGGCCAGTTCGGCGTCGGTTTCTATTCGGCGTTCATGGTGGCGGATCGGGTCGAGGTTTTCTCGCGCCGGGCTGGTGGCGACACGGCGGCGTCCTGGTCTTCGGACGGGCTCGGCACCTATACGATCCAGCTGGTCGATACGGCCGAAGCGCCGGCGCGGGGTACGCGCGTGCTGCTCCACCTGAAAGAAGAGGCCGCCACCTACACCGACTCCTTCGCGGTCGAACGCACGATCAAGACGCAGTCGGGCCACGTGCCGGTGCCGATCTTCCTGAAGGAAAAGCCCGACGCCGAGCCGAAGCAGATCGCCGACGGCGCTGCGCTGTGGACCAAGCCGAAATCCGAAATCACGCCCGAGGAGTACAAGGACTTCTACCGCAGCGCCGCCGGTCAGTTCGACGAGCCTGCGCTGACGCTCCACTACCGCGCGGAGGGCCTGCACGAATATACCGTGCTGGCGTTCGTGCCGGAAACCAAGCCGTTCGACCTGTTCGATCCGGACCGCGCCGGCCGCATGAAGCTCTACGTCCGCCGCGTGTTCATCACCGACGATGCGGAGATCCTGCCGCGCTACCTGCGCTTCGTGCGCGGGTTGGTGGATTCCAACGATCTGCCGCTCAACGTCTCGCGCGAGATGATCCAGGAGAGCCCGGTGCTCGCCGCGATCCAGAAGGCGGTCGCCAACCGCGTTCTGTCAGAACTCGATAAACTCGCTGCGAATGACACCGAACGCTACCTCAAACTGTGGGACAATTTCGGCGCGGTTCTGAAAGAGGGTTTGTACGAGGATTTCGGCCGGCGCGAGACATTGCTCGGCCTTGCCCGCTTCAAGACCACCACGTCGAACGGCGAATGGCGCTCGCTGAAGGACTATGCCGCCGGCCTGAAGGACAATCAGACCGCGATCTATTACGCGACCGGCACGGATCTCGAGCGGCTCGCCACCTCGCCGCAGCTCGAAGGGTTCCGCTCGCGTGGTATCGAAGTGCTGCTGCTTGCCGATCACGTCGACAGCTTCTGGATCACCGCCGGGGTGGATTATGACGGCAAGCCGTTCAAGTCGGTCACGCAGGGTCTTGCCGATCTCAGCCTGATCCCGCTGCCGGACGGCGCCGAGCCCGCCGCCGCCGCGTCGGATGCGGTCAACGGCTTCATCGCCTTCGTGAAGGAAACACTTGGCGATGCGGTGTCGGACGTGCGCGTGTCCGATCGCCTCACCGAAAGCGCGGTGTGCCTGGTTGCGCCGGAACACGGCATGGATCGCCAGCTTGAAAAGCTGCTCGCCAACGCCGGCCGGCTCGACGCGGCGGCAAAGCCAGTGCTGGAAATCAACCCGCGCCACGCGCTCGTCGAGAAACTGAGCGCGGTAGACGACGGCGATCAGGCCGCGCGTGCCGACGCGGCGCACCTGCTGTTCGACGAGGCGCGCATCGCCGATGGCGAACTCCCGGTCGATCCGCGCGCGTTCTCGGGCCGGTTGATGCGCCTACTGGAGCGCGGCATCGGCTGACGGCACGACGGCGACGGCCCGATCCTCCGGGATTGGGCCGTCGCTCCCGTCGAACACCACCGACACATTACGACTTTCCACATCGCTGCCGACCGCCTAAGCGACCCCATCCCCGGGGGGCCGCTATCGTGTGGCTGAGAGGTGGGCAGCAGCCCACGACCCGCTGAACCTGATCCGGTTGATACCGGCGTAGGGAGGGCTGGCGGTCTCCCGTTGTCCCTCCGATGGAGCGGACGCGAGACGATGACTGCACATACCTGTACCCGATTCTCCCTATCCACCACCGGGTTGATCGCCGCCGTGCTGCCCGGGCTGCTGCTCGCCGCGCCCGCCGCCGCAGCGCCCGGCCCGGACGATACGCCGCCCGCCGACATCCGCGTCGTCGGCAATCCCGATCCCGAAGGGCTGCTGCCCGACCAGAGCGCGCCGCAAGCGCGCAGCGCGATTTCCGCCGACTTCATCACCAAACAGGCGCCGACGCTCAACGCGTTCCAGCTCGTCAACCTGCTACCCGGCGCCAATGTCTCGTCGAGCGACCCGTACGGCCTGTCGACCACCTCCAGCCTGACGCTGCGCGGGCTGGGGCAGGACGAGATCGGCGTGCTGATGGAGGGCGCACCGCAGAACGACATCGGCTATTATTATGCCTACCCCGCGCAGTTCGCCGATGCCGAGAACCTCCGCCAGATCACGCTGGCGCAAGGCGCGGTCGATATCGATTCCCCCACCGTCGGCGGCGCGGGCGGGCTGCTGTCGCTGTCGCTCGACAACCCCAAGGCGGAGCGCGGCGGGCTGGTCGATCTGACCATCGGCGAATACAACATGCGGCGCGCCTTCGCGCGGTTCGATACTGGCACGATCGGCGACACCGGCCTCAAGGCGTTCCTGTCCTATTCGAACACGCGCGCGGACAACTGGCGCGGCGCGGGCTATGATCTGCGCCAGCATGTCGATGCCAAGCTGCTCAACGAATGGGGCGACGGCAACCGCGCCAGCCTGTCGGTGTCGTTCAACGACGCCAACTCCTCGACCTATCCCAGCCCCACCCTCGCCGACTGGCAGGCGGAAGGGCGCGGCTTCAACTATGACAAGCGCTATAGCGACGGCGACACCAACTACTGGCGGCTGTACCGCGCGCCGTTCCGCAACATCTACGTGTCCGCACCAGCGCACCTGAAACTGTCGGACCGGCTGACGCTCGACACCACGGGTTACCTGCAATTCGGCTACGGCAACTCGCCTTACGGCACGCAGCTCGGCACCACCGGCAACTTCCTCGGCACCGAGGAACTCAGCTCACCGATCGCGCTGCCCGGCGCGGTGGACGGCACCGCGACGGTGCTCGGCAATTTCACCGGCGACCAGTTCCGTGGTGGCGGCGTCGGCAAGCTGACGCTGGAGGCGGGCGCACACACCCTCACCGCCGGGCTGTGGTTCGACTATGGCACCGATCGCGTGCTCCAGACCTATACGTCGATCCGCGACGATGGCCGCCCGGTCGATCCGTGGGGCTATCAGGACAAGGCGATCCGCATCGCCGATGGCCGCCTGCTCGCCTATGAGAACGAACGCACCGTCACCGTCACAAAGAGTTTCTTCGTGGCGGACAGTATCGCGCTCACTCCGCGCCTGCGTGTCGATATCGGCTTCAAGGGCGTCGACGTACTGCACAACGGCCGCAACTATTTGCCCGGCCCGCAGGACCGCGTGCGGTTCGACAGTTTCGCCGCGCTCCCCCGCGCGGCGGTGCATTATCAGCTCGACGACCAGCAGCAGCTGTTCGCCAACATCACCACCAACTTCCGCGCGCCCGACGAATACACGCTCTACAACAGCTACGATTCCGGTGAACTCGTCGGCCAAGGCACCACCGCGCTCAAGAACGAATATTCGGTGTCGGAGGAAATCGGCTACCGCTACATCGGCCCCAGCCTGTCCGGCTCTGTAACCGGCTTCCACTACCATTTCCGCAACCGCCAACTTGGCACCGTGGTCGATCTCGGCGGCGCGCAGATCAACTCGACGCTGAACGCCGGCAGCCAGAACAGCTACGGCGTCGATGCCGAGATCGACTATCGCCCGGCCAAGGGCGTCAGCTTCTACCTGTCGGGCGAATATCTCCACGCCCGGCTCGATGACGACATCCCGATCGGCGACGATCTCCTGCCGACCAGGGGCAAGCACGCCGTCTCCAGCCCGACCTACCAGATTGGCTTCGGCGGCACCTATGACGACGGGCGGTTGTTCGGCAGCTTCGCGCTGAAATACGTCGATCGCCAGTACGCCACCTTCATGAACGACGAGAGCATCAAGGGGTACGCCACGCTCGACCTGTCGATCGGCGTGCACCTTGCCGACCTGATCGACGGCAAGCGCACCGATCTGCGGCTCAACGCGATCAACGTCACCGATCCGCATGTCCTCTCCGGGGTCGAGGCGGTCACCCCCAACGCGCAGGACACGGTGGGGCGCGGCGGCACCATCATCGCGGGCGCAGCACCTGCCTATTACATCGGCAGCGGGCGCGCGGTGAGCGCCACGCTGTCGCGCGCGTTCTGAGGCGTGGCGACCGCCAGCCATCAGGTCCACGGCATGGGCACCGAGGCGGTCGCGCCGACCTGGGCACCGATCACGGTGGACGAGGCGGCGGCAGTGCTCGCGCGCTTCCCCGATGCCGGGCGGATGCGCGCTTTGCGCTGGCACTCGCCGCGCCCGTTCTCCGCCGCGACGCTGGTCGAGTCGGAGGGCGGCACCTTCCTGCTCAAACGGCATGACGCGCGCGTGCGCTCCGCCGAGGGACTGGCGGAGGAACACGGGTTCATCGCCCACCTCCGCACTGCCGGCATAACGGTGCCCGAGGTGATGCACACGGGAGACCGCACCAGCGTGGTCGCCACCCACGCCGGCAGCTACGAACTCCACCGCCAGTCCCCCGGCGCGGACCTCTACCGCGATCGTCATTCGTGGACGCCGTTCCTGTCGCACATCCACGCGCACGCTGCCGGCGCCGCGCTGGCGCGGCTGCACGATGCGGCGGAGGGCTATGACGCACCCGCCCGCCGCGCGCAGCCGCTGGTGACGAGCCTCACCATCCTCCCCGCCGCCGATCCGCTCGCCGCCGCCGACGTTTATCTCGCCGCGCGTCCGGCGCTGGCCACATACCTCGCTCGCCAACCGTACCGCGCCCAACTGGCGCGGCTGTTCGCCACCTTCGGCACCGGGCTGGCCGATCGCCTCGCCGCGCAACCGCCACTGTGGACGCATAACGACTGGCACCCCTCCAACCTGCTGTGGACCAACACCGGCAAGGTCGCGACCGTCTTCGACTTCGGCCTCGCCGATCGCACCTGCGCGCTGCACGACCTCGCCACCGCGATCGAGCGCACCGCCTTCCAGTGGCTGCACCAGGCCTGGCAGGCGGCGGACTTTGCCGACGTTGGCGCGGCGCGGGCGTTGCTCGCCGGTTACACGACAGTCCGCACCCTCAGCCGTGACAACCGCGAGACCATCGCCGCGCTGCTCCCGCTCGTCCACGTCGAGTTCGCGCTGTCCGAGGTCGATTATTTCGCCGGCATCGTCGCCGCGCCCGCCGATGCCGCGCTGGCGTGGGACGGCTATCTGATCGCCCATGCCGACTGGTTCGGCAGCCCGGCCGGGCGCGCCTTCCTCCACGATCTGCGCGCATCCTGATGTCGCCGCTGGAGATCGCCGCCGTCATCGCGAGCATCCTCGGCGTATGGCTCACCGCCAAGCGGCGGATGCTGTGCTGGCCGGTCAACCTGCTGGCCTGCGCGCTGTATTTCAAGCTGTTCCTCGACGTGCGCCTCTATGCCGACATGGCGTTGCAGGCGGTGTTCGGCGCCGCGATCCTGTACGGCTGGGTGGCATGGTCGCGCCGCACCGACGACAGCGGCGCGGTGGTGGTCGCGTCGCTCGCCCCGCGCCACGCCATCGCCGCGCTCGCCGCCGGTGCGGTCGGCGCGGTGGCGATCGGGTGGTTCACCAGCCGCTACACCAACGCCGCGCTGCCCTGGGCGGATGCGACGCTGAGCAGCTTCAGCCTCGTCGCGCAATATTGGGTGGCGCGCCGCCACGCCGCCAACTGGCTGCTGTGGATCGTGGTGGATACGCTCTACGTCGCGATGTTTGTCGCCAAGGGGCTGTGGCCGACCGCCGGGCTGTACCTCGCGATGACGATTCTGGCAGCTATCGGCTACCGCCGCTGGCAGGCGGCAAGACGAAGCGAATTGGGAAGCGAATTGGCATGACCCGCTTTTCGGTCTAAGCCGCGCGATGAGGGCCGGTTTCACCGCTCCTCACTGATCGCGCCGGTGCCCCGAAAGGGCTTCAATGGGAATGTGGTGCGGAGGTTCGCCTCCAATGCCACGGCTGTCCCTGCAACTGTAAGCGGTGAGCGAGATGCGCAACGCCCCGTCACGCACGGGGCAGCCACTGGGCCGATCGGCCTGGGAAGGCCGCGCGATCGAGCTTTGACCCGTG
The DNA here is from genome assembly GCF_022662305.1 of Sphingomonas sp. BAUL-RG-20F-R05-02. Classification (GTDB taxonomy): domain Bacteria; phylum Pseudomonadota; class Alphaproteobacteria; order Sphingomonadales; family Sphingomonadaceae; genus Sphingomonas. The sequence goes on along the minus strand of NZ_JAKNQH010000001.1, from coordinate 27,168 downwards.
AGCCAGGAGACCTGCCGGCGTCTGGTCGCTCTTGCCTTGGTCCAGGGGATGACCGCGGCACGGTTCTCCGTCTGAGCGACGAATCCGTGCGGCCGGGGTCGCATCGGTCTGTTGCGACAGGCGCATGGACGCGCCCGCCTGCCGCCGCTTGGCCGTGCCACAAGGCGCCCCGTCCGTCTCTGCTCAGGCGCGTGCGGAGAACACCATGACCGATCTTTTGAAGATCCCCGTTACCATCGTTACCGGCTTCCTTGGCGCCGGCAAGACGACGCTCATCAGCCACCTGATCCGCAACGCAGGCGGCAAACGCCTCGCGGTGATCGTCAACGAATTCGGCACGCTCGGCGTCGATGGCGATATCCTGAAAGGCTGCGCGATCCCGGATTGCCCGGCGGAGAACGTGATCGAACTCGCCAACGGCTGCATCTGCTGCACCGTGGCGGATGACTTCATCCCCACTGTCGAGACGTTGCTCGCGCTCGATCCCCGGCCCGACCATATCCTCATCGAAACCTCCGGCCTCGCGCTGCCCAAGCCTCTGCTCAAGGCGTTCGACTGGCCGGCGATCCGCTCGCGCATCACCGTCGACGGCGTGATCGCGCTGGCGGATGCGGAAGCGGTCGCCGCCGGGCGGTTCGCGCCCGATCTCGCCGCCGTCGACGCGCAACGCGCCGCCGATCCGAGCGTCGACCATGAGACGCCTTTGTCCGAAGTGTTCGAGGATCAGCTCGCCTGCGCCGACATGGTACTGCTCACCAAGGTCGATCTCGCCGGGCCGGACGGCGTCGCGGCGGCGCGGGCGGTGATCGCCGCCGAATCGGCACGCCCGCTGCCGGTGGTCGAGCTGGTTGACGGCGTGGTCGATCCGCGCGTGATCCTCGGCCTCGGCGCGGCGGCGGAGAACGATATCGCCGCCCGCCCCTCGCATCACGATGGCGAGGACGATCATGAGCATGACGATTTCAACAGCATCGTGGTCGAGCTGGACGACGTCTCCACCCCCGCCGATCTCACCACGCGGATCGAGCGGCTCGCCACCGAATACGCCATCCTGCGCGTCAAAGGCTATGCGGCGGTGGCGGGCAAGCCGATGCGGCTGCTGGTGCAGGCGGTCGGCGCGCGGGTGCGCACGCAATACGATCGGCCGTGGCGTGGCGACGAGCGCCGCGTAACGCAACTGGTGGTGATCGCCGAGCGCGGTCATATCGACACCCCGGCGATCACGGCGGCGCTGGCGGGCTGAGCGACGATGCACGTCGTCTTCCGCGAGCACCACGGGCTGGAGGAGACCGCATCGCCGCAGGATCTCGGGCAAAGCCCCGCCGATCTGGTGATGCTGTCCTTCTCCGACAGCGATCTCGGCGCGTTCGCGGGCGGGTGGCGACGTGCGCGGGACGCGGGCGCGCCGCTGCCGGGGTTGCGCCTCGCCAATCTCGCCGGGCTCGCGCACCCGCTGTCGGTCGACACCTACGTCGCGCAGACGCTGAGCGGCGCGCGCGGCATCCTCGTCCGGCTGATCGGCGGGCAATCCTACTGGCCCTACGGCCTGCAACAGCTCGCGCTGCTGGCGCGCCAGCGCGGAATCGCGCTGGCGGTGCTCGCCGCCGATGGCCGCGTCGATGCGCAGCTCGATGCCGCCTCCACCCTGCCGACCGACCTGCTGCGGCGGCTCGCCGAGCTGTGCGATGCCGGTGGCGCGGTGGCGGCGCAGGCGGCACTGGCGCTGCTCGCGACGGCGGCGGGGTTCGAGAGCGCGCCGGTTGCGGAGGCCGGGCCGATCGCCGAGGTCGGTGGGTGGCGGCGGCAAGCCGGCGTAACCTGCCCCGCCGCGTTCGCGCTGACCGCGCGGCGGCCGGTGCTGCTGGTGGTCTTCTACCGCTCCTACCTCACCGCCGCCGATCTGCACCCGATCGAGACACTGCACGCTGCACTGGATGCGCATGGGTTCGACGTGCTCGGCCTGTTCGCGCCATCGCTCAAGGCACCCGGCGCGGGCGGCTGGCTGCGGCGCTGGGTGGCGGCACTGGCACCGGTGGCGATCCTCAACGCCACCGCCTTTTCCGCGCGGGGGCAAGGCGACGACACCCCGCTCGATGCGGCGGATGTACCCGTCTTCCAGCTCGCGCTCGCTACCTCGGATCGCGCCGCGTGGGCGAGCGCGACGCGCGGGCTATCGCCGGCCGATCTCGCCATGCATGTCGTGCTGCCGGAGGTCGACGGGCGCCTCTTCGCCGGTGTCGCCAGCTTCAAGGAAGCCTCCCCGCGCGACGACGATCTCCAGTTCGCACGCCGCGAACATCGCGCCGATCCCGCCCGCATTGCCGCCATCGTCGACCGGGTGACGGCGTGGGTCGCGCTCGCCGCCAAACCGCGCGCGGCGCAACGGCTCGCGCTGGTGCTGTCGACCTATCCCGGCAAGGCCTATCAGATGGCGCACGCGGTTGGCCTCGACGCGCTCGCCTCGGCCGAAGCGATCCTCGCCGATCTGGCCCGCGCGGGCTATGCGGTCACGGCGGGTGACACGCTCGCGGGTGGCCTCACCACCGGGGAAATCGCGTGGCCGCTGTCGGACTATCGCGCCGCGCTGGCGACCCTGCCGGAAACACTGCGCGCCGATCTGACCGCCACCTGGGGCACGCCGGAGGCCGATCCCGCCGTACACGCCGACGCGTTCCACTTCGCCGCCGTCCGCCGTGGCGCGGCGATCGTCGCGTTGCAGCCCGAGCGCGGAGACCTGACTGACCGGACCGCCCAATATCACGACCTGTCGCGCACCCCGCGCCACGGTTATGTCGCCTTCTACTTGTGGCTGCGCGCCCAAGCGGACGCGCTGATCCACATCGGCGCGCACGGCACGCTCGAATGGCTGCCGGGCAAATCGGTCGCATTGTCCGACGCCTGCTGGCCGGAGGCGCTGACCGGCGCGATGCCGGTGATCTACCCGTTCATCGTCAACGACCCGGGTGAGGCGGCGCAAGCGAAACGCCGCATCGGCGCGGTCACGCTCGGCCACGTACCCCCGCCGCTGGCGACCACCACCACCGGCGCTGGCATCGGCCGTCTCGAAGCCTTGCTGGACGAGTTCTCCAACGCCGACGGGCTCGACCCGGCACGCCGCACCCGCCTGCAAGCCGACATCCGCGACGAGGCGCGCGCCGCCGGTCTCGAAGACACGCTCGCCCTCGCCACCGCGCCCGACGATGCGGCGGCGATCACCCGCATCGACACCTTCGTGTGCGACGTGAAGGCCAGCCAGTTCGGCGATGGCCTGCACGTCTTCGGGCGCGGTCCGCATGGCGATGCCGAACGCGTCGGGCTGCTCGCGGCGGTGGGCGGGCGGCGCGTCGCCCCCGGCCCGTCCGGCTCGCCCTACCGTGGCCGCGCCGACGTGCTACCGACCGGACGCAACCTCTACACCACCGATCCACGCGCGGTGCCCTCGCGATCCGCGCATGCGCAAGGCATGATGCTCGCGGACGAACTGATACGCCGCCATCTCCAGGACGAGGGCGATTATCCGCGCGGCCTCGTCATCGATCTATGGGCATCGGCGACGATGCGCACCGCCGGCGAGGAATTCGCAATGGCGCTCCACCTGCTCGGCGCGGAGCCGGTGTGGGACATGGCGTCCGACCGCGTGACCGGCGTCGAGATCCTCCCACTCGCCCGGCTCGACCGCCCGCGTATCGACGTGACGCTGCGCGTGTCCGGCCTGTTCCGCGATGCTTTCCCCGGCCTGTGCGCGATGTTCGGTCAGGCGGTGGACGCGCTCGCCCGCCGCGACGAAGCCGCCAACTGGAACCCGTTCATCGGCACGGCCCCCGGCGCGCGCGTCTATGGCCCCGCCCCCGGCGGCTATGGCATCGGCATGGGCGACGCGGGCGAGACCTATACCGACGCTGCCCGCCTCGCCGCCGGCGCGGCCTGGCTGGCCGCTTCCGCCCACGCGCTCGACGGTGGCGAGGGTCGCGCCGATCCCGCCGGCATCGCCGCACGCGTCGCTGCCGCCGATGCCTTCGTCCACCTCCAGGATCTGCCCGAGACCGACCTGCTGCTCGCCGCCGACTATGCAGCGCACGAGGCGGGTTTCGCGGCGGCACAGGCGATCACCGGCGGCGCGGCGGCGCTCTACCACCTCGACGCGCGCGACCCCGCCCGCCCCACCGCGCGGCCACTCCGCGAGGAAATCGCCCGCGTCGTCCACGCCCGCGCCGCGCACCCCGGATGGATCGAGGGCATGATGCGCCACGGCTTTCGCGGCGGTGCGGAGATCGCCGCCACGCTCGACCACCTCGGCGCGTTCGCGCATCTCGCCCGCGTGGTCGGCCCGGAACTGATCGACGCCTACTACGACGCCACGCTCGGCTGCGACGACGTGCGCGCCTTCCTCGCCCGCGACAATCCACAGGCGCTGGCGGAGATGGAGGCGCGCTTCGCGGCACTCCAAGCCAGCGGGCTGTGGCCGACCCGGCGCAACTCGATCCTTGCGCAACTGGACGCGGCATCGTGAGCGGGTTCGTGGTAAAGGGCTGGTGCCCGGATGCATACCGCCCGATGGCAGCCGGCGACGGTTTGCTGGTGCGCGTGCGCCCGCGCCTCGCCCGGTTGACGCGCGAACAAACAATCGGCCTGTGTGCCGCCGCGATCGCCTACGGCAGCGGCGAGATCGACGTGACGCAGCGCGCGAACCTCCAGCTTCGTGGCGTCACCGATGCGGGCTGGCGGTCGCTGCTCGAACGGCTGGTCGCGCTCGACCTGATCGATGCCGATGCCGACCGCCAGGCCCGCGCCAACATCCTCGTCGCCCCCGATTGGCTCGACGGCGACGACACCCACCGCCTCGCCAACGAGTTGCTTGCCCGGCTGGACGATCTGCCGGTGCTACCGGGCAAGTTCGGCTTCGTCATCGACGCGGGCACGGCACCGGTGCTGCTGGGCGATCCCGGCGACCTACGCATCGAACGCAGCGCAGCGGGCGCGCTGATGCTGCGTGCCGATGGCCGCGCCACCGGCGTGCCGCTCGAACCCGGCGCGGAGATCGCCACGCTGATCGCGCTGGCGCACTGGTTCGTCACGAGCGGCGGCACGGCGGCGGGGCGTATGGCACGCCATACCGCCGCGCTCCCCGCCTGGGCGAGCGGCGATGCCCGCCCCGCCGCCGCCGCACCGCGCGGGCCGGTCACGCCACTCCCGTTCGGTCGCATCCACGCCAACACGCTGGCACGCTACCTGACCGCCCATGCGGTGCGCACGGTGCGGGTGACGCCGTGGCGCGCGCTGATCTTCGAGGGCATCGCTCCGGGCACACCCCCGCTGTTCCCCGCCGATGAAGCAGCGATCCGCGCCGATGCCTGTGTCGGCGCACCCGCCTGCCCGCAGGCCAGCGTCGCCACCCGCGCGCTCGCCCAGCGCCTCGCGCCACACGTCGCCGGCACACTCCACGTCTCGGGCTGCGCCAAGGGCTGCGCGCGCGCGCAGCCGGCCGACGTGGTGCTGGTCGGGCGCGACGGCCGCTTCGACCTGGTCCGCCACGGACGCGCCGGTGATTCCCCGGTCCGCACCGGGCTCCACCCCGATACCATCCCCGACCACATATTCGCCGAACCCGGAGCCGTCTGATGCCGTACACCTACCAGACCGACGGCGCGGCAATCTACCGCCAGTCCTTTGCGATGATCCGCGCCGAGGCCAATCTCGCATGCTTCGCCGAGGATGAGGAAGCGGTCGCCGTGCGCATGATCCACGCCGCCGGCATCGTCGACCTTGCCGCGCACATCCGCTTCTCCGCCGGCTTCGCCGCCGCCGCCCGCCGCGCGCTGCAGGCGGGCGCGCCGATCCTGTGCGATGCGCATATGGTGAGCGAGGGCATCACCCGCGCGCGCCTGCCCGCCACCAACCCGGTGATCTGCACGCTGCGCGACCCACGCGTGGCCGAGCTTGCCCGCGAAATGGCCAACACCCGCTCCGCCGCCGCGCTGGAACTGTGGCGCCCGCAGCTCGCCGGTGCTGTGGTGGCGATCGGCAACGCCCCGACCGCGCTGTTCCACCTGCTCAACATGCTGGAGGACCCGGACTGCCCGCGCCCCGCCGCGATCATCGGTTGCCCGGTCGGCTTCGTGGGCGCGGTCGAGTCGAAGGACGCGCTGTGGGCGGCGCAACCGGTGCCGTGCGGGATCGTGCACGGCCGCATGGGGGGCAGCGCGATCACCGTCGCCGCCGTCAACGCGCTGGCGAGCACACAGGAATGACCCCTGGCACCATCCACGGCGTCGGCCTCGGCCCCGGCGCCACCGATCTGATGAGCGTGCGCGCGGACCGGCTGGTGCGGCAGGCGCGCCACATCGCCTATTTCCGCAAGGCCGGGCGCGCCGGACAGGCGCGCAAGATCGTCGAGGGGATGCTGCGCGCCGACGTGTGCGAACACGCCATGGAATATCCCGTCACCACCGAAATCCCGGTGAGCGACCCGCGCTACAATCAACAGCTTGCCGCCTTCTACGCGCGCTGTGTCGATCACCTGCGCGCCCTCACCCGAAACGGCGAGGACGTGGTGGTGCTGTGCGAGGGCGATCCGTTCTTCTACGGCTCGTTCATGCACCTCTACACCCGCCTGCAAGCGCAGGCTGAGGTGCAAATTGTTCCAGGCATCACCGGCATGTCCGGCGCGTGGACGGCGAGCGGCGCGCCGATCACCTGGGGCGACGACGTGCTGACCGTGCTGATGGGGACGATGCCCGAGGACGACCTCACCCGCCGCATCCGCGATACCGATGCGCTGGTGGTGATGAAGATCGGCCGCCACCTCGACAAGCTGCGCCGCGCGGTCGCCGCCGCCGGTCGCACGGATGCGGCATGGCTGGTCGAATATGCCGCCATGCCCGAACAACGCGTGACGCGGCTGTGCGATGCCGCTGCGGTCGCGCCGTATTTCTCGATCCTGCTGATCCACGGCCAGGGGCGGCGGCCATGACGACGGGCACCACCGGCTGGCTCGTCATCGCCGGCCTCGGTCCGGGCGACGCGGCGCTGGTCACCCCCGAAGTGACCGGGGCGCTGGCGCAGGCGACCGACGTGATCGGCTACATCCCCTATGTCGCCCGCATCGCCCCGCGCGCGGGATTACGGCTGCACGCCACCGACAACCGCGTCGAGCTCGACCGTGCCGGCCACGCGCTGACCCTTGCGGCGGCTGGGGCACGCGTGGTGGTGGTGTCGTCGGGCGATCCCGGCGTGTTCGCGATGGCGGCGGCGGTGTTCGAGGCGGTCGAAACCGGGCCATCCGCATGGCGCGATCTCGATATCCGCGTGCTGCCCGGCATCACCGCGATGCTGGCGGCGAGCGCGCGCGCGGGCGCCCCGCTCGGCCATGATTTCTGCGCGATCAACCTGTCGGACAATCTCAAGCCCTGGGATCTGATCGAACGCCGCGTCCGCCTCGCCGCCGAGGCGGATTTCGCGATCGCCTTCTATAATCCACGCTCGAAGGCGCGGCCGGACGGGTTCGGCCGCGCGCTGGAGGTGCTGCGCGACACCTACGGAGACGATCGCCCTGTGCTGTTCGCGCGCGCCGTCGCCACGCCGGAGGAGCGCTTGCACATCGTCGCGCTGCCCGATGCGACGGCGGAGATGGCCGACATGCGCACGATGGTGATCATCGGCTCCAGCCTGACGCGCGTTATCGCACGGCCGCGCGGCCCGATCCTCTACACGCCCCGGTCCGCGACATGATCTATCCAGTCCAGCACCTCCTCGACGCGGCTGTACTCGGTCCGCACCGGCAGCACGGGACGGTCGATCAACAGCACCGGCAGGCCAAGCGCGCGCGCGGCGATCAGCTTGGCCTCGGCACCGCTGCCACCGGCATTCTTGCACACCACCAGATCGATCCCGTGCGCCACCATCAGCCGCCGGTCGCCCTCGGCGGTGAACGGCCCGCGATCCACCACCAGATCGTGCTGCGGCAGCGCCGGCGGCGCGTCGGGGGCATCGACGAAGCGCAGCAGATAGTGATGTTGCGGTTGCGCGAGGAACGCATCGACATGCATGCGCCCGAGCGCGAGCATTACCCGGCGCGGTGGCCCGGCGAGCGCCGCCACCGCCGCGTCGATATCCGCGACATGCGTCCAGCGATCGCCCGCCACCGCCTGCCACGCGGGTCGGGTCAGCGTGACGAGCGGCACGCCGACCGTCGCGCAGGCGGCGACCGCGTTGGCGCTGATCCGCGCCGCGAACGGGTGCGTCGCATCGACGACATGGCTGACGCGGTGGGTGCGCAGATAGGCGGTCAGCCCATCCACCCCGCCGAACCCGCCGACGCGCACCGGCAGCGGCTGCGCCTTGGGCGTCGCCACCCGCCCGGCATAGCTCAGCACCGCCGCATCGCCTCGCGCGGCCAGCCGCACGGCGAGCGCACTGGCCTCGGTCGTCCCGCCGAGCACGAGGATACTGGGCATGGCTGACGCTCCCTGGCTGACCATCATCGGCATCGGCGAGGATGGCGTGGACGGCCTGTCTGCCCCCGCCCACGCCGCGCTGACTGCGGCGGAGATCGTCACCGGCGCGACCCGCCACCTCGCGCTGCTGCCCGGCTCTACGGTTCCGGTGCGGCCGTGGCCAGTCCCGTTCGAGGCGGGGCTGCCGTGGCTGCTCGGCCAGCGTGGCCGCCGGGTGGTGATGCTCGCGTCGGGCGATCCGTTCTGGTTCGGCGCCGGTACGGTGCTGGCGCGCCACCTCGCCGCCGGTGAGTGGGTGGCGCATCCGGTGCCCGGCACCTTCAGCCTCGCCGCCGCGCGGCTTGGCTGGCCGCTGGAGGATACCGCCTGCCTCGGCCTGCACGCCGCGCCACTGACCCGGCTGCGACCGCACCTCGCGCCCGGCCGCCGCGCCATTGTGCTGCTGCGCGACGGGGCGGCGGTGGCGACGCTTGCCAAATACCTCGTCAGCCGCAGCTTCGGCGCATCGGTGCTTTCGATACTGGAGTCGCTCGGCGGCCCGCGCGAACGCATCCGCACGACGACCGCAGCGGACCTTGCGTTCGCGGACATCGGTCACCCGGTTGCGGTCGGGGTAGTGTGCGCGGGCGACGGCGAAACCCTGCCCCACACCAGTGGCCTAGCCGACGCTTGGTTCGATCACGACGGGCAGTTGAGCAAGCGCCCGGTCCGCGCGCTAACTCTCTCCGCGCTTGCCCCCCGCGCGCATGAGACGCTGTGGGATATCGGCGCCGGGTCGGGGTCGATCGGCATCGAGTGGCTGCTCGCCCACCCCTCTACGCAAGCCACCGCGTTCGAGGTCGATCCGGTTCGCGCCGCCCGCGTTCGCGCCAACGCCGCAGCGTTGGGCGTCGACCGGCTGCGCGCCGTCGAAGGACGTGCGCCGGCCGTTCTGGTTGGACACCCCCCGCCGCAAGCCGTGTTCGTCGGTGGCGGCCTGTCTGACGATCTACTGGTCGCCCTCTGGCCGCTGATGGCTCCGAAGACGCGGCTGGTCGCCAATGCGGTGACGCTGGAGTCGGAGGCTTTGCTGTCGCGTTGGCATGCGCAGCGGGGCGGTAGCCTGCTGCGGATCGAACTGTCCGAAGCCGCCGCGCTCGGTTCACGGCGTGGCTGGCGGGCGAGCTACCCGGTCGTGCAATGGACGGTAACGGCATGATCGTCGCCGGCTTCGGCTTCCGCGCGACCGCCGATCTCGGCGCGTTGCATGCGGCACTGGACATCGCGCAAACGGGTCATCCCCGCGTCACCGCACTCGCAGCACCCACCGACAAGATCATGCTTGTTAAACGTCTGGGCGACGCGCTCGGCCTGCCCGTCATTGCGGTCGCCGCCGGCGCGCTGACGGCTGCGCCGACACTAACCCGCGCATCGGCAAGCCTGCGCTACCGGGGCACCGGCAGCGTCGCCGAAGCCGCCGCGCTCGCCGCTGCCGGTCGGGGGGCACGCCTGCTCGCCAGCCGCCATATCTCCCCAGACCGAATGGCGAGCTGTGCCATCGCGCAAGGATTCGACCAATGACCGTCCACTTCATCGGCGCCGGCCCCGGCGCACCCGACCTGCTGACGCTGCGCGGCCGTGATCGCATCGCCGGTTCGGCGGTGTGCCTGTATGCGGGCTCCCTGGTGCCGGAGGCGCTTCTCGACCACTGTCCGCCGGGCGCGCATATCGTCAACACCGCACCGCTGACCCTCGATGAAATCATGACGGAAGTTCGCGCCGCGCACGATTGCGGCCATGACATCGCACGGCTGCACTCGGGCGATATGTCGATCTGGTCCGCGATGGGCGAACAGCTTCGTCGGCTGCGTGCGATGGATATTCCCTTCACGATCACGCCGGGCGTACCCGCCTTCGCCGCCGCGGCCGCCGTGCTGGAGGTCGAACTGACGCTGCCCGGCGTGGCGCAGTCGGTGGTGCTGACCCGGACGCCCGGCCGGGCGAGCGCGATGCCGCCGTCCGAGACGCTGGCCACGTTCGCCCGGTCGGGGACAACGCTGGCCATCCATCTGTCGATCCACAATCTGCCCCATGTCGTTGCCGAACTCACGCCCGTCTATGGCGGGGATTGCCCCGTTGCGGTCGTGTGGCGGGCAAGCTGGCCCGATCAACAGATCGTCCACGCGACACTCGCCACCCTATCGCAGGCGGTTGCAGGCAAACCGGAGCGTACGGCGCTGATCTTCGTCGGAAAGGTGCTCGACGACACCGGGTTCGTCGAAAGCAGCCTGTATGCCGAAGGCTACGACCGTCGCTTCCGCCCGCAGAGTGTGGACTCCCGCTTTGCCGGGGGCGTGGCATGACGCCGGGGCTGCTGATCGCGGCACCGGCATCGGGCACTGGCAAGACGACGGTGATGCTCGGCCTGCTGCGCGCGCTCCGCAATGATGGCGTGGTAGTCCAGCCCTTCAAGAGCGGCCCCGACTACATCGACCCCGCCTTTCACCGCGCCGCCAGCGGTCGTGCATCGTTCAACCTCGACAGTTGGGCAATGCCGGCCGCGATGCTCGACGGGATCGCCGGCCATGCGCGCGACGCGGAACTGGTACTGGCGGAAGGGTCGATGGGGCTGTTCGACGGTGTGGCGCGCGCCGGCGCGACGGGCAACGGCGCGAGCGCGGACATCGCCAGACACATGGGCTGGCCGGTCGTGCTGGTGATCGACGTGTCCGGCCAGGCGCAGTCGGCGGCGGCAACCGCGCTCGGCTTTGCGCGCTTCGACCATAGCATCGACGTGGCCGGCGTTATCCTGAACCGTGTCGCAAGTCCGCGCCACGAGCGGCTCGCGCGCACCGGCATGGCGGCGGCGGGGATCCGGGTGTTTGGCGCATTGCCGCGTCGAGGCGACCTCAAGCTGCCGGAACGGCATCTGGGGCTGGTGCAGGCGGCGGAACACGCCGATCTGGATGAGCGCATCGAAGGCTATTCGGCGTTCGTGCGCGCGCATATCGACATCGCGGCGCTCCGGGCGGTCGCTCGCGCCGGCAACGGTCGTGCTGCCGCCGCCACGACGGGGACACCGCCCGCGCAGCGGATTGCACTGGCGCAGGATGCCGCCTTCTCCTTCACCTATCCGCATATGCTCGATGAATGGAGACGTTTTGGGGCAGAGATCCTGCCGTTCTCGCCGCTTGCCGACGAACGCCCGGCCGCACATGCCGATCTGGTCTGGTTGCCCGGCGGCTATCCGGAACTGCACGCGGGCAGGCTGGCTGCGGCGCGGAACTTCCACGCCGGCCTGCACGACCATGCCCTCACACGGCCTGTTCATGGCGAGTGCGGCGGGTACATGGTGCTCGGCGAAGGACTGGTCGACGCGGCTGGCGTGCGGCATCGCATGACGGGTCTGCTCGGCCTGGTCACGAGCTTCGCGCAGCGCAGGATGCACCTCGGCTACCGACGGGCCACCCTGAACGCGCCGGTCGGTGCGCTCCCCACCGGCGCGATCCTGACCGGTCATGAGTTTCATTATTCGACCATAGCCGAACAGCCCGATGCGGAACTCGCCAGCGTCGTCGACGCGGAGGGAACCCAGGTGACGGAGAGCGGGTCGTATCGCGGCGCCATCACCGGCACGTTCTTCCACATGATCGCGCAGCAACGTTGAGCGGCAACGGCAAACTTCGGGGCGCGGATATCGTGATCGATCTCCACCTGATCGGCATCGGTACCGGCGACCCCGCACAGCTGACGGACGCGGCGCGCACGGCGATGAACGCGGCCGACCTCATCCTGTTGCCGCGCAAGGGCGAGCGCGCCTCGGATCTGATGGCGCTGCGGCGGGCAATCTGCGCGGCGGTGCTCACGGGTCCGACGCGGGTCGTCGCGTTCGATCTGCCCGAACGAGACGCTGCGGCGCCCTACCACGCCGCGGTTGAAGCATGGCACGACGGCATCGCGGCCGCGTGGCGGACCCAGATCAGCACGCACCTGCCGGATGGCGGCAGGCTGGCGTTGCTGGTGTGGGGTGACCCTTCGCTGTACGACAGCACGCTGCGCATTGCCGAACGACTGCGGGCGGGCGGTATGGACATGCGGGTGCGCGTTGTGCCGGGTATCACCGCGCTCCAGGCGCTGACCGCCGCGCACGCTATCCCGCTCAACGACCTTGCCGCGCCGGTTCTCATCACGACCGGACGGCGGCTGCGGGACGGCGGCTGGCCGGCGGGCGTCGACACGCTTGCCGTGATGCTCGACGGCGGCGGCGCGTTCGAGACGCTGGATACCGAGGGCATTGAGATCTGGTGGGGCGCTTATCTAGGCATGGCGCAGCAGACGCTCATCGCCGGCCCTTTGCGCGCGGTCGGTCAGGAGATTGTGCTGCGGCGCGCGGCACTGCGGCGCGAACATGGCTGGATCATGGACATCTATCTGCTGCGCCGGAGCCTCGTGCAGAACGAGGCACCTCGTCGGTTCGAGACAGGCCTGACCGATGTACTGCAATGGCGCCGCGACGTGCGCCATTTCCGAGCCGAGCCGGTCGCAGAAGCGGACATGCAGCACCTCCTGCACAGCGCCGCGCTCGCGCCATCGGTCGGCAATGCGCAGCCCTGGCGCTTCGTGCGCGTCCGCTCGCCCGATCTGCGGGAAGCCCTGGCGGACCACGTCGACACCTGTAGCGCGGCTGCGGCGGCTTCGCTGGCGGACGAGGATATCCGGCAACGCTACCGCAGGCTGAAGCTGCACGGCCTCCGGGAGGCGCCCGAGATCATGGCCGTGTTCTCGGACGAAGCGCCAAGTGCAGGAAAACGCCTCGGCATCGCCACCATGCCCGAGGCGTTGCGCTATTCGACCGTGATGGCGATACACACGATGTGGCTCGCCGCAGCCGCGCGCGGCATCGGTCTCGGCTGGGTGTCGATCCTCGACCCGAGCGTCGTCACGGCAATGCTGGACGTGCCGGGGGATTGGACGCTGATCGGCCTGCTCTGCATCGGCTACCCGGCAGAACCCGCGACAGTCCCCGAACTCGAGCGACGCGGCTGGCAGGCGCGCGAGCCGATCGCGGACCGCGTGATCGAGCGCTGACGGGAATGCGCGATCACGCGCCCTGCCGCACCTCGATCTCGTCGAAGCGCTGCCAGCGGAAAATCGCCCAGCTCGCCGCCCAGCACAGCAGGAACAGACCGATAATGCCGAAGCCGAGCAGGTTGAACCGCGCACCGAGATCAGCCGCCGCCGACCAAATGCCGCCGTGCAGGCCCAGCTTGTCGCCCAGCAGCGACAGCGTTTCGATGCCCCCGATCACGATCGCGACCAGCGCGGAGACCGCCGTGATGGTAATGTTGTAGTAGAGTTTGCGGATCGGCTTCACGAACGCCCACTCGTACGCGCCCAGCATGAGGATGCCGTCGGTGGTGTCGACCAGCGCCATACCGGCTGCGAACAACGCCGGCAGCACCAGCACCGGCCCGATCGCGAATGCATGGCTCGCCTGCGCCGCCGACAGGCCGAGGATCGCCACCTCGGTCGCGGTGTCGAAGCCGAGCCCGAACAGGAAGCCTAGCGGGGCCATGTGCCAGCTTGTCGACACGAGCCGGAACAACGGCCGGAACAGCCGCGCAAGCAACCCACGTCCGCCGAGCAGGATGTCGAGATCCTCGTCGACATAGATGCCGCCTGCGCGGACATGCTGGAACGTGCGCCAGACCGCCCGCAGGATGACGAGGTTCATCGCCGCGATCGTGAACAGGAACCCGGCGGACACGATCGTCGCTACCACGCCGCCGGTGGCTTTCAGCGCCTCGAACCGCGCGAGAGCGGAGGCGGTGAAGGCGATGCCGACGGATGCCAGCAGGATGATTGTACTGTGGCCGATGGCGAACCAGAAACCAACGGTAGCGGGCCGCTTTCCGTCCTGCATCAGCTTGCGCGTGACGTTGTCGATCGCGGCGATATGGTCGGCATCGACCGCATGGCGCAGCCCAAGCCCCCACGCCAGCAGCGCGGTACCCAGCATCAGCGGTTGGGCATGGAACAGCGCGAACGCCCATAGCCACGCCGCGACGTTGGCCGCGATCAGGAACGCGTAAAGGCCGCCGATCCGGTGACGGAAAGGTGTCGTATCGATTGGCCGCATCGACCATATCCCCCGGGCGCCGAGCAACGTCGGACAGGGGCGTACCGTCAACGACGGTCGACGCAGCGGACCCGCCGGACGCCCTGCGCCGGACCCACGACACCGATGCGGCCCCCGCCGCTGGTGACGTCGCTCGAACGGACAGGTCCGTGCCACGGCCATCCCCTGGGCCAGGGCGAGAGCGACCGGACGCTGGCAGGTCTCCTGGCTCACGGGTCGTCGCACGCTACACGGCCTTCCCAGGCGCTTACACGATATCGTGTTCGGCCCAGTGGCTGCCCCATCCGAAATCGGACGGAGCGATGTGCATCACACTCGCCGCTTACAGTTGCAGGGACAGCCTCGGCTTCAGGAGGAGGCCTCCCTCACCGCGTTCCCGTTTTAAGCCCGTTACAGGCACCAGCGCGATCATAAGACCGGCGGATTGACCCGCCAGGCTCGCCAACCGCGTAGCCGGATGCGGGAGACACGGCAAGGTCCGCCGCAAGTGACGCAAGCGACAGAATGCATCGTCTGCAAAGCGGCGAACGCAAGCGACGGCACTTCAGCGAAAGCCAAATTCCGCCACAAGGACGCGATTGATCAGCCAACTACCGCCGCGCTTTTGATAAGGCGCAGCGCGATCGGGCTTTTAAGATAACGGTTTATGCTACGTGCGGCGAGCCAAAACCTTGCAACCGCAACGGAGGAATGGTGGAGCCGAGGGGGATCGAACCCCTGACCTTTCGCATGCCATGCGAACGCTCTCCCAGCTGAGCTACGGCCCCATTCGTCCAGGCCTTCCGGCCTTGGGAGGCGACGCCCTAGCCGGGCGTCGCTGGCTTGGCAAGCGGCGAAATCGCCGCTTGCCAGCATTTTTTCAGATCAATGCTCTTCGTCTTCGGTCGGTGCCTCGACCCCGAGATCGTCGTCGCCGCCGAGATCGACCTCGTCATCGGGCGACGGCTCCTCGTCCTCGCCGATGTCCAGCGTCTCGTCGTCACCGCTCAGATCCTCGTCCTTCTTCGCGTCGGGCTTCGGCGCATCGAACGGCAGCGGCTGCTTCGACTTGAGGATCGGCTCGGGCTGCCAAGTCGACCCGCATTCGATGCAGGTGACGGGATCGTCCTTGCCGAGATCATAGAAACGCGTTGCGCATTTCGGGCACGAGCGCTTCGTGCCCCATTCCGGCTTAATCATGTGCCGAGTGGACCTTTCAATCTGATAATACCCTGCGGGTGTCGTCGTCAAAGTGGCGCGCGCCTTGCCATAGCGCAAGGGCGCTGTCAAAAGCCCGGACCCGCAGATACTCGGAAACACATGCCCCACCCTACTCCCTCGCCGCGTGAGATCTTCGCCTCCGGCCCACTGACCGGCCACGTTGCCGTACCCGGCGACAAGTCGATCAGCCACCGCGCGCTGATGTTCTCTGCGCTGGCGGTCGGCGAGAGCCGCGTTGAAGGGCTGCTGGAGGGGGAGGACGTGCTCGCCACCGCCGCCGCGCTGCGTGCGATGGGCGCGCAGATAGAACGTGGCGCGGACGGCATCTGGCGCATTCACGGCGTCGGCGTGGGCGGGCTGCTCCAACCGCAGGGCGCGCTGGAGATGGGCAATTCCGGCACCTCGACCCGGCTGCTGATGGGGCTGGTCGCGAGCCATGCCATCACTGCCGCATTCACCGGCGACGCCTCGCTCACCAAACGACCGATGGGCCGGGTGATCGAGCCGCTGTCGCGGATGGGTGCCGAGTTTACCGCATATCCCGGCGGTCGCCTGCCGCTGATCCTGCGCGGTATCAATCCGGCGGTTCCGATCGACTATACGTTGCCGGTCGCGTCGGCACAGGTGAAGTCGGCCGTACTGCTCGCCGGCCTCAACACGCCCGGGATCACGCGCGTGATCGAGCCGATCGCGACGCGCGATCACAGCGAGCGGATGCTGCGCGGGTTCGGCGCTACCGTGACCGTGGAGGATGATGCCGCGGGCAAGATCATCGCGATCACGGGTGAGGCCGAGCTGCGCCCACAACGGATCGTCGTACCGGGTGATCCATCGTCCGCCGCGTTCCTCGTCGTCGCGGCGACGATCGTGCCGGGATCAGACGTGGTGGTCGAGAACGTCGGCCTCAATCCGACGCGGGCGGGCATCTTGACCGCGCTGCGCATGATGGGCGCCGATATCACCGAACTGAACCCGCGCGAGGTCGGCGGCGAACCGGTCGCGGACCTGCGCGTCCGCCATGCGCATTTGCGCGCGATCGAGGTGCCGGCAGAACTCGCGCCGAGCATGATCGACGAATATCCGATCCTGTTTGTGGCCGCAGCGTTTGCCGAGGGCCGCACGGTTGCGCGCGGCGCGCACGAATTGCGGGTTAAGGAGTCCGACCGGATCGCCGCGATGGCGGCCGCGCTCGGCGCGTGCGGCGTGCGGACGGAGGAGTATCAAGACGGGCTCTGCGTACAGGGCAATGGCGGCGGCGCGATCGCGGGTGGCGGGACGGTGGAGACTCACCTCGATCACCGTATCGCGATGAGCATGGCGATCGCCGCGCTCAACGCCCGCGCCTCGATCACGCTTGACGACGCATCGCCGATCGCGACGAGCTATCCCGTCTTTTTCCAGTCGCTCGATCTGTTGCGCGGCGAAACCTTGGTGCCTGCCGCATGATTATCGCTGTCGATGGACCCGCCGCCTCCGGCAAAGGCACGATCGCACGCGCGCTCGCCACGCATTATCGCCTGCCTTATCTAGACACCGGCCTGTTGTACCGCGCAGTCGCGGCAAATGTGACGCGGCACGAGCTCGATCCCGCCATTGAGGCCGATGCGGTCGCGGCCTGCGATTTCGATGAGAGCCTGCTGGCCGATCCGGTGCTGCGCGACGACGAAATGGGCAAATGTGCGTCGGTCGTGTCGGCGCACCCGCTGGTGCGCGCGGCGTTGCTGCACCGGCAGCGCCGCTTCGCCAACCAGCCGGGTGGCGCGGTGCTGGACGGGCGCGACATCGGCACGGTGATCGCGCCAGACGCAGACGCCAAGCTGTTCGTCAAGGCGACCCCGACGATCCGAGCGCGCCGCCGCCATGCCGAACTGCGCGAGCGTGGCGGTCAGGTCAGCATGGACAAGGTGCTGGCCGACATCCGCGCACGTGACCAGCGGGACTCGATGCGGTCGAGCGCACCGCTGGTGGCGGCGAACGACGCCGCACTGCTCGATACCAGTTTCCTTTCGATCGAGGCTGCCGTCAAACGCGCGGTCGAACTCGTCGATCGACAAGTCAAACTGAAAGCGGAACGCGCGCAATAGACTGCCGGTCGAGTGCTTCTGGTAAGGGAAGCGGCGTTGTTTGCCGCCGCTTCCGGTCGCGTTCAGATCGCCGCCAGCGCCGGGCCGATCAACCGGTCCAACTCCGCGTCGCGCCGCGCCCGTTCCAGCAACACCCCGCTCACGCGAACCTCAAGCGCAACCACAGTTCCCCGCCTGCATCGCAGCATCATTACGCACCCTCTCCACAGCCCGTTTTCTTAGCCGGTTATCACCGACGGCACAGGCTCCGCTTCTGCCCCCCCGGCAGTCAACGCTGTACTTAAGCGGAGGTGTAACGATAAAGGACGCCACCTTGCTATCGTTCGCGCTACCCGCTATGAGCATTGGGTCCGGCGGGCAGGTGCTCGCGGAGGAAGGCGCGGAGGTTTGTCCTCCTGCGCCCTTTTCGCTTTGAAAGGGTCATCCTCCGCTTCATTGGTTTGCCAGGATGCCGCGACGGCATGAGGCTTTCGCGGCGGATCGGCTAGAAGACCGCCGGATACAACCGGCCGGCCGGAACAGAAGACTAGGAACCCTCTCCTTTATGGCGACTCTCGCATCCCCCTCCCGCGACGATTTCGCGGCTCTCCTCGAACAGACGCTCGGCGGCGCCGACAGCTTTGAAGGCCGCGTCGTCAAGGGCACCGTCACCGGCATCGAGAACGATCTCGCCGTGATCGACGTCGGCCTCAAGTCCGAGGGCCGCGTGCCGCTGCGCGAATTCGCAGCGCCGGGCCAGAAGGCCGATCTCAAGGTTGGCGACGAAGTCGAAGTCTATGTCGATCGCGTCGAGAACGTGCACGGCGAAGCGATGCTGTCGCGCGATCGCGCCCGCCGCGAAGCCGCATGGGACACGCTCGAGACCGAATTCGCCAAGACCGCACGCGTCGAGGGCGTCATCTTCGGCCGCGTCAAGGGCGGCTTCACCGTCGACCTCAACGGCGCCGTGGCGTTCCTGCCCGGTTCGCAGGTCGATATCCGTCCGGTGCGCGACGTCACGCCGCTGATGGACATCCCCCAGCCCTTCCAGATCCTCAAGATGGACCGCAAGCGCGGCAACATCGTCGTGTCGCGTCGCGCGATCCTCGAGGAAACCCGCGCCGAGCAGCGTTCGGGCCTGATCCTCAGCCTCGCCGAGGGTCAGATCATCGACGGCGTCGTCAAGAACATCACCGATTACGGTGCGTTCGTCGACCTGGGCGGTATCGATGGCCTGCTGCACGTCACCGATCTCAGCTACAAGCGCGTCGGCCATCCTTCGGAAGTTCTCAACATTGGCGATACCGTCAAGGTTCAGATCATCCGCATCAACAAGGACACGCAGCGCATCTCGCTCGGCATGAAGCAGCTCGAGAGCGATCCGTGGGATGGTGCATCGGCCAAGTATCCGGTCGGCGCGAAGCTCACCGGCCGCGTCACGAACATCACCGAATATGGTGCGTTCGTCGAGCTGGAAGCGGGCATCGAGGGTCTCGTCCACGTGTCCGAAATGTCGTGGACCAAGAAGAACGTCCATCCCGGCAAGATCGTCTCGACCAGCCAAGAAGTCGATGTCGTCGTGCTCGAGGTCGATCCCGACAAGCGCCGCATCTCGCTCGGCCTCAAGCAGGCCCAGGCCAATCCGTGGGAGGCCTTCCTGGAGGCGCATCCGATCGGTTCGACCGTCGAGGGCGAAGTCAAGAACGCAACCGAGTTCGGCCTGTTCATCGGTCTGGACAACGACGTCGACGGCATGGTCCACATGTCGGACATCGCCTGGGGCGTTTCGGGCGAGGACGCACTTAACCTGCACCGCAAGGGCGAGGTCGTTCAGGCGGTCGTGCTCGACATCGATGCCGAGAAGGAGCGTATCTCGCTTGGCATGAAGCAGCTTGAGCGTGGCGCGCCGTCGGGTGCCCCGGCATCGGGCGGTGGTTCGGGTTCGGGCCTGAACAAGAACGCGGTCGTCACCGTGACGGTTCTCGAAGTTCGCGATGCGGGCCTCGAGGTTCAGGTCGGCGACGATGGCGCGACTGGCTTCATCAAGCGCACCGATCTTGGCCGTGACCGCGACGAGCAGCGTCCGGAGCGGTTCCAGGTCGGCCAGAAGTTCGATGCGATGGTAACCGGCTTCGATCGTTCGAAGAAGCCGACCTTCTCGGTCAAGGCAATGCAGATCTCCGAAGAGAAGCAGGCCGTGGCGCAGTACGGTTCGTCCGACTCGGGCGCGTCGCTGGGCGACATTCTCGGCCTCGCGCTCAAGGCGCGCGACGAGAAGCGCTGAACTTGATGTGAAAGGTGGCCGACAAAATCGGCCACCGAAATAATCCTGAATGGGACCGGACGCGAAAGTAAGACGCGTTCGGTCCCATTTTGCGTTTACATTCGGGTGGATTGATCTAAGTGTATGCAGGAGATGCGCGCCGAAAGGGGATGATCGACGCGGCATTCTGCTTCGATTCGCCTCTCGGGAGCTTAGAGCGCAATGATTCGATCGGAACTGGTCCAGATGCTGGCCGACGAAAATCCCGATCTTGCGCTGCGTGACATCGAGGCGATCGTCACCACGTTTTTCGACGAGATCTGCAAGCGGCTTGCTGCCGGGGGCCGAGTCGAACTGCGCGGCTTTGGTGCCTTTTCAACGCGCGCCCGCGACGCTCGCACGGGTCGCAATCCACGCACGGGCGAAGTGGTCGACGTCACTGCCAAACGGGTGCCGTATTTCAAACCGGGCAAAGAAATGCGCCTGCGACTTAACGTCTGAGACATCATCGTCTTGACGACTGGCGCATCCTGCGGTTTGGCGGGTCGCACATGCGGACGTGGCGAAATCGGTAGACGCAGGAGACTTAAAATCTCCCTCTTCGGAGTGCGGGTTCGAGTCCCGCCGTCCGCACCACCTCAGGGGGCCATCGCGCCTCAACACTTCGCGACGGCCTCGCGCGGCACCTCTCTCGACCTCAGCTAACATCACAACGCCGCGCCACCGCCTTGTCAGCGGCAGCGCCTCCGACACTGCCAGGCTCGGTTGAGGTCGTCTATCTCACGATACGCACAAGTCACGATCGGAGCTGCGGCGCAGGCGCCTCAGCCGACGAAGGCGCGTTCGATTACAAAATGGCCCGGGTTGGCGTTCGAGCCTTCGCTGAAGCCTTCCGATTCCAGCATCGTGGCGAATTCGTGGATCATCGCATTGCTGCCACACAGCATGACCCGGTCGGTTTCCGGATCGAGCTTGTTGGCGCCGACGAGGTCCTTGAACAGCGTGCCGTCCTCGATCAGGCCGTTGATGCGCTTCGACGTGTGGAACGGCTCGCGCGTGACGGTCGGGATATAGTGAAACTGCTCGGCAGCCTGATCCGCGACGAGCGGATCATCGGCGAGACGGCCGGCGAGTTCGTCGTGATAGGCGAGATCGCTGACTCGGCGCACGCTGTGGACGACGATGATCTGCGAGAAGCGATCATACACGTCGGGATCGCGGATCAGGCTGAGGAATGGCGCAAGGCCGGTTCCGGTCGAGAGCAGGAACAGCCGGCTTCCGGGCAGCAGCGCATCACACACCAAAGTGCCGACGGGTTTGCGCGCCAGGTAAAGTTGATCGCCCGGTTGGATCGCCTGCAACCGCGAGGTGAGCGGACCGTCCTGGACCTTGATCGATAGAAATTCGAGCTCCTCGGCATAGGCCGGGCTTGCGATTGAATAGGCGCGCATCAGCGGCTTGGCGCCGTCATCGAGGCCAATCATCACGAACTCGCCCGAGCGGAAGCGCAGCGACGCCGGCCGTTCGATCGCAAAGCTGAACAGATGCTCGTTCCAATGGCGCACCCAATTCACCGCGACGGCGTGGAAGCTGGTATGTTCGGGCAGCAGGCGCGGCGTTTGGGCAGGCGCGTTCATGAGGCAGGTTCCGTTTCGTCTAATCAGGGCTCACGGCTGAACGACCGGCCGCGCTGGCGGCGCTGCGTCGCCGCGAGCGTAACCCGCAGCGCTCTACAGACCCGCCCGGCAACGTCAACCGCCCCTGCCTGCCTTTTCGCGAACCCATCGCAACAGGCTGGGTGGCGTACTTCTCCGCAAAGGCGCGCGCGATCACATGGTCGCCAAGCTCCCCGACCCCCGGAGACACCGCGAAGCCGCGCTCGTCGAGAAGTATGAAAAGATCGGCGTGCATCGCCGCGCTGCCGCTTCATTCCACGGGCGGCGGCATTGCTATGGGGGCAGAAAAGCCTGCCCACACGGCGTTGCCACAGCCGATTTTCGCGGATATGGTAGCGCTATCTATTCAATGCGAGCCTCACGAGAAGGCTAAAGAGGGTGATGAACGGCATGACATTTCGCAAAAGCCTGATGGTCGCCGCGCTGCTGTGCGCGGGCGCGACCGCCGCAACCGCTCAAAACGGTGGCGCGGATAAATCCAAGTTCCTGTCGCAGCCGCTGGTCACGTCTATCTATACCGCCGACCCTTCGGCGCACGTCTTCAACGGCAAGATCTACGTCTATCCGTCGCACGACGTGCCGACCGATACGCCCGACGACGATCTCGGCAACGAATATGCCATGCATGACTATCGCGTGTTGCGCATGGACAAGATCGGCGGTCCAGTCACGATCGGCCCGGTCGCGCTCGACGCCAAGGACGTGCCGTGGGTGTCCAAGCAGATGTGGGCGCCCGATGCCGCCTACAAGAACGGCACCTACTATCTGTACTTCCCCGCCCGCGACAAATCCAAGGACAAGAACGGTCTCGGCGCATTCAAGATCGGCGTCGCCACCTCGAAGAACCCGATGGGCCCGTTCAAGGCCGATCCCAAGCCGATCGCCGGCAGCTTCTCGATGGACCCGGCGGTGTTCACCGATAACGACGGCAAGACCTACATGTATTTCGGCGGTATCTGGGGTGGCCAGCTCCAGCGCTGGAAGAACGGCGTGTATGATCCCAACGGCAGCGATACCGATCTGCTGAAGGACGACCAGCCCGCGCTGTCGGGTCAGGTCGTGCGGATGAACGCGGACATGAAGAGCTTTGCCGAGAAGCCGCGCAATGCGGTGATCCTCGGTGCCGATGGCCAGCCGGTGAAGGGCGGCGAGCATGACAAGCGCTTCTTCGAAGGCTCGTGGATGTTCAAGCGCGGCGGCACCTATTATTACACGTATTCGACCGGCGACACGCACTTCCTCGCCTATGCGACCGGCACCAGCCCTTATGGTCCGTTCAAATATCGCGGGCATTTCCTGCTGCCGGTGCAGGGCTGGACGACGCATCATTCGATCATCCAGGACGCCGGCAAGTGGTGGCTGTTCTATGCGGACACGCAGCTCAGCAACAAGAACCACCTGCGCAACGTCAAGGTGACCGAGCTGTTCTTCAATCCCGATGGTTCAATCAAGACCATCGATCCGATGGTGAAATAAACCCGCATGTTCCTCGGCATCGATATTGGCACGTCGGGCGTAAAGGCCGTCGTGATAGACGTACATGGCACGGTGATCGGGCAAGGCACCGCCCCGCTCACTGTGCAGCGTCCGCAGCCTTTGTGGTCGGAGCAGGACCCGGATAGCTGGTGGACGGCGACCACCGCCGCCGTGCAGGCGATCGACGCGGACGTGCGGCGCGGCGTGCGCGGCATCGGCCTCGCCGGGCATATGCACGGCGCGACCCTGCTCGGCGCGGACGACAAGCCGCTGCGGCCCGCGATCCTGTGGAACGACGGCCGCAGCGCCGCCGAATGTGCCGAGCTGGAGGCGGCGACGCCGGCGTTCCGCACGATCGGCGGCAACATCGTCATGCCCGGCTTCACCGCGCCGAAGCTGGCGTGGGTGCGCAAGCATGAGCCGGAGGTGTTCGCCAAGACCCGGCTGGTGTTGCTGCCCAAGGATTATGTGCGGCTGTTGATGACCGGCGAAAAGGCATCGGACATGTCCGATGCCGCCGGCACGCTGTGGCTGGACGTGGCTGGCCGCACGTGGAGCGACGAACTGCTCGCCGCGTGCGGGCTGGACGTCAGCCAGATGCCCGCGCTGGTCGAAGGTCCGGACGCAACCAGACGGCTGAGCGCGGCGGTTTCCGAACTGTGGGGCGTGCCGCAGGTGCCGGTCGCGGGCGGCGGCGGCGACAATGCGGCGGGCGCGGCTGGCGTCGGTGTGGTCAAGGATGGCGATGCGTTGCTGTCGCTCGGCACGTCGGGCGTGATCTTCGTCGCGAACGACCGGTTCAGGCCCAATCCTGCCAGCGCGGTGCATGCCTTCTGTCACTGCCTGCCTAAGATGTGGCACCAGATGGCGGTGCACCTCTCCGCTGCATCCTGCATCGACTGGGTGGCGCGGCTGACCGGTGCGGCCGGCGCCGCCGACCTGTTCGCGCGCGCCGAAACCGTCGGACCGGCGAGCGGCCCGGAGCTGTTCCTCCCCTATCTGTCGGGCGAACGTACCCCGCATAACGATGCCGAGGTGCGCGGCGCGTTCCTCCGCCTCGACAACGATACCGGGCCGGAGCGGCTTGCGCAGGCGGTGCTGGAAGGCGTGGCGTTCGCGCTCGCTGACGGGCTCGACGCGCTGCGCGGTGCCGGCACCGAGGTGAAGCAATTGTCGGTAATCGGCGGCGGCGCGCGCTCGCGCTACTGGGGGCAGACGCTGGCCGCCGCACTCAACACGCCGCTGGTCTATCTGCAGGGCGGCGAGGTCGGTCCCGCGCTCGGTGCCGCCCGGCTCGCGCAGCTTGCCGTCGATGGCGGCAGCCCGGCGGAGGTCTGCGTCGCACCACCGGTCGCGCATATTATCGAACCCGACGCATCGCTGGTTGACCGGCTCGCTCCGAAGCTCGACGCGTTCCGCCAAGCCTATTCCAAAATCTCCCCTCTCAACGCATCCAGGAGTGCCTGATGGCCATCGACTATTTCGCCAATATCCCGAAGATCACGTACGAAGGCCCGGACAGCACTAACGAGCTGGCCTATCGGTTCTACGACAAGGACAAGATGGTCCTCGGCAAGCGCATGGAGGATCACCTCCGCTTCGCCGCATGCTTCTGGCATACCTTCTGCTGGCCGGGCAGCGACGTGTTCGGCGGCGGCACCTTCAACCGCCCGTGGCATGCCGGCGCCAACGACAGCGCCGCCGCCACGATGAAGCGTGAGGTCGCGTTCGACTTCTTCCAGAAGCTCGACCTGCCGTTCTACTGCTTTCACGACGTCGACGTGATGGCCGATGCCAAGAACGTCACCGAGCATCGCCAGTTCTTCGCCGAAGCGGTCGACCACCTCGAGAAATTGCAGGCTTCATCGGGCCGCAAGTTGCTGTGGGGTACCGCCAACCTGTTCAGCCACCCGCGCTTCGCCGCCGGCGGCGCGACCAATCCCGACCCCGAGGTCTATGCATTCGGCGCGATGCAGGTGCGTGACGCACTTGAGGCGACGCATCGGCTCGGCGGCTCGAACTACGTTTTGTGGGGTGGTCGCGAGGGTTACGAGACGCTGCTCAACACCGATCTTAAGCGCGAACTCGACAATTTCGGGCGTTTCTTGAGCCTCGTCGTCGAGCACAAGCACAAGATCGGCTTCAAGGGCACGATCCTGATCGAACCGAAGCCGCACGAGCCGACCAAGCACCAGTACGACTTCGACACCGCAACGGTGTACGGCTTCCTCAAGCGCTATGGCCTCGAGAACGAAGTGCGCGTCAACATCGAGGCGAACCACGCGACCCTCGCCGGTCACACGTTCGAGCATGAGATCGCCACCGCCAACGCGCTCGGCCTGTTCGGCTCGATCGACGCCAACCGGGGCGATCATCAGAACGGCTGGGATACCGACCAATTCCCCAACTCGGCGGAAGAGCTGACGCTGGCGATGGTCGAGATCATCCGCGCCGGTGGCTTCACCGATGGCGGCTTTAACTTCGATTCGAAGGTGCGGCGCCAGTCGATGGACCCGGTCGACCTGTTCTACGGCCATATTGGCGGCGTCGACACGGTGGCGCGCGGCCTGCTCGCGGCGGCCGCACTGATCGAGGACGGTCGCGTCGACCAGATCAAGACCGAACGCTACGCCGGCTGGACGGGCGACCTCGGCACGCAGATCGGTGGATTGGACCTTGCTGGCATCGCCGACCTCGCAGTCGAGAAGCAGCTTGATCCCAAGCCGCGGTCGGGCCAGCAGGAGCGACTGGAGAACCTCGTCAACCGCTTCGTGTGATCGGGTGGGGAGGGTTGCCCCTCCCCGTCCTCTCCACAACAGCAGGCCCGGAACCGTGTGGTTCCGGGCCTGCTTTCATTTGGTGCAGGGTGTTGCCCGCGGCGAACGGGCCGAGCTGAACGCTTGCTCTCCGCGAACGTTACCGTAGCAGCGCCAGCGGCACTGCATCACCCATCGCCTTGTAGCCGGCGGGGCCGGGATGCAGGTGATCGCCTGAATCGAACGCTGCCGCGAGGCGCGACGGATTTGCGGGATCGCGCGTCACCTTGTCGAAATCGACCACGCCGTCGAAGTGGCCGGGCGCACGGATCCAGCTATTGATCGCTTGGCGGTCGGCCTCGCTGCCTGCGTCGGGGTGGTAGTAGTCGCTGCCCATATATGGCGTGAGCGTCGCACCATAGACCTTGATCCCACGCGCATGCGCCCGCTCGACGATTTGCGCGTACCCCGCCGTCAGTTGCGCGACGAAGGCGCGGCGCTGTTCGGGTGTCTTCGCCTCGAGTCGGGTGAAGGTACCGAGATCATTGATCCCTTCCAGCAGGATGACGGAGCGCACACCCGGCAGCGCCAGCACGTCGCGGTCGAGCCGCGACACCGCGTTCGGTCCGAGCCCGTCGAGCAAAACGCGGTTGCCACCGATCCCTTCATTCAGCACCGCCGTTTGCCCGCCGAGCCGCCGCGCCAGCACGTCCGTCCAGCGATCGTTGCCGTTCGTGGTGGCGCCGTGGCCGTCCGTAATCGAGTCGCCCAGCGCGACGACGCCATTCGGTGCCGCGCACCGCTGCACCTCCACGCCGGATAGCATGTACCAGTGGTCGAACTTGGTCGCGCGGGGCAGGCTTTCCGCCCCGACACTGTCGCCGGGCGCGAGATACGAGGTCGCGCGCGACCCCGGGTGGGTCGTCTGGCTCGCCACATCGCCGTTGACGCGCAGGGAGATGGCGAGATCGTCGAACGCGGCAAGATCGAGCGACACAGGGTCCGACAGCCAGTCGCCGCCGGCCGGGATGGTGATGCTGTTCATGCCTGAGAATGTCAGCGTTCGCCGCGATGCGGCGACGATGCGATCGCTGTGGTTGTCGGCGGAACGCGCCACGCCCGCACCAAGGATGACGAGCGGCTCCCGCCCGAACGCGTTGGAA